>NZ_BMTO01000007.1:361508-438437 GCF_014649715.1 Streptomyces lateritius | reverse complement strand
CGCCAGGTCGGATCGTTTGACGGTCTCCCTCGATGCCGCGCAGGGCAGCGGGGTGGAGTCGATCAGCCGCAGGTCGTCGTCCCAGGTCGGCACCTGCCGGGCCAAGGCCTCGATCACGTGGGAGATCAGCGGCCCGGCGGCGTTCAGACGCTTGTTGTAGGCGGACTGCTGGGGCAGGTAGCGGAGCAGATGCCCCAGCCGGGCATGCGCGAAGCGGATCCAGTGCCGGGCCGAGGGGAACCCGAGCAGCACTTGGGCGACCGCGAGGCACAGCAGTTCGGCGTCCGTCAGTCTCGGAGGTCGCCCGATCCGGCGACGCGGGGCCACATGGTCGTCGATGAACACGTACAGTGCCGCCAGAAGGGCGTCCAGGTTTGTCTTCACACACGAGCCAACGGGCGCCCTTCGCCATGGTCGCGGCCAGCACAAAAATCGGACTCACTCATCTAGCCTCGACTGAGCGGGTGAATATCGTCGGGCAGGCCCCCAAGGCCGGGCTACGGGCGGGCACCCTCGACTGGAAGCGGGGCCCCACCCCCAACATCGCGCTCCTCCGCCTGGCCGGTGGCCAATGGAACCCCGGCCGGTAGGACCCGAGCCTCGCCATCGTCACCAACCATGACGCCCCCGACATCCCCGTCACCGGCGAACTCCAGCCGACCTGACCAGGCACCGCGCTCTGGCCTGGGTGCCGAAGAGGGTGCGCTGTCACCTGCTCGCCATGGCACCCGGGTCTGGGGCTGCTGATCAGTGGGGCAGAGTGCCGCCCGACCCAGGCAACCGCTGGTTGTCGTCTTGCCACGGGGAGCCGGCCCGTGCTTCACCTGGCGAGCAGCGGAACAGGCAGGGAAGAGCCGCCTAACGTGGCCACCACACATCAAGCAGGCGCAATGTTCCCCATGGCGGCCGGTCAGATGAGAGTGCTCTCCTCCACGTTCTCCATGCGGGCGCAGATTGCGACTTCGTTGATTTCGAGGTTGTTGATCAGTCGCAGGCAGGCGGTGATGCCGTGCCCACTAGCTCCTCGGTGACCTCACCGTCCTCGACCTGCAGGATCGTGTTCGGGGCCGCTCGTCGTTCGCCACGCCCCGGGATCGCGCCACGTGCCGGCGGCGCCGATCTCCGTGGCGGCGCGCAGCACAAAGGCGAGGGCGTGTGCCTTGTGCACCGTCGTACGCTGCCGCCCGCGCGACGATCACGGGTTCGGCGTCCGGAAGCGTATGTTCAACGGTCTTGGGTAAGCGGTGCTCCGTCGCCTTGTCGGCAGACAGGTGAGTGGGTGTGGGAGGAAGAAGCATGACGGTGATGATGACTGCCCAGCAGACGGTGACCACTGAGAGCCGGCCCCCCGTCCTGCGCGAGGTCTCCCACCCGCAGAGGGTGGCTCCGAAGGACGCCCGCGCTCTGTCGAAGCTGTTCTTCGACCAGCTGGCCGTGCTCGAGGAGGGCACCGCCGAACACCAGGACGTCCGCAACACGCTGATCGAAATGAACATGTCCCTCGTCCGCTACGCGGCCGGCCGGTTCCGTGGCCGGGGCAACGAGATGGAGGACATCGTTCAGGTCGGCATGATCGGCCTGATCAAGGCGATCGACCGCTTCGAGCTGACGCGCGAGGTGGAGTTCACGACCTTCGCCGTGCCGTACATCGTCGGGGAGATCAAGCGGTTCTTCCGCGACACCTCCTGGGCCGTGCACGTCCCGCGACGCCTCCAGGAGGCACGCGTGGAACTGGCCCGCGCCACCGAGGAACTCCGCACCCGCCTGGGCCGCACCCCCACGGTCAAGGAGCTGGCCACCCTGATGAACCTCACCGAGGAGGAGGTCATCGAGGCCCGCCTGGCCTCCAACGGCTACAACTCCAGCTCGCTGGACGCCACCATCAGCGGGGACGAAGACGGGGAAGCCGCTCTCGCTGACTTCATCGGCGCCGAGGACCCGGCCATGGAACTCGTCGAGGACTTCCACGCGCTGGCCCCGCTGATCGCCGAGCTGGACGACCGCGACCGGCATATCATCCACATGCGGTTCGTCGAGGAACTCACCCAGTCCCAGATCGGCGAGCGCCTCGGCTGCTCGCAGATGCACGTCTCCCGGCTCCTGTCCCGCACCCTGAAGCGCCTGAGGGAAGGCATGTTCACCACCCGCTGAAGCCCCCGAATCCGACATTGACCAGCCCAAGGCCAAGGTCGATGTGCGAACGCAGTAACGAGCCTCCGCTGGACGCCCGGCGGGGCCAGGGCCCATGCCGGACCGGGGGGGGCGCGGGCCTGAGAGAGTCGCGGGTATGGATATCGCTCGCAGGAACAACGTCACGGTCACCGGCAACCCGCAGGGGCGGACGGTGGTGCTGGCGCACGGGTCGGCTGTGATCAGAACACGTGGCGGCTGACCGTGCCAGCCCTGGTCGCAGACTACAGAGTGGTGCTGTTCGACTACGTTGGGTGCGGGCCGCTCGGACCTGTCAGCGTTCTCAGAGGACCGCTACGCCTCCCTGGACGGGTACGCCCAGGATGTGGTCCAAGTCTGCGAAGCACTCGACCTGCGCGACGCGGTGTTCGTGGGGCACTCGGTCAGCGCGATGATCGGGGTGCTGGCCGCCGACATGACTCCGGAGCGCATCGGAGCACTCGTGATGGTCGCGCCGTCTCCGCGTTACATCGATGACGACGGTTACAACGGCGGATTCAGTGCGAAGGACATCGACGAACTGCTGGAGTCACTGGAATCCAACTACCTGGGATGGTCGGCGGCGATGGCGCCGGATCATGGGGAACGGGGAGCGGCCCGAGCTCGGTGAGGAGCTGAAGAACAGTTTCTGCGCCACCCACCCGGACATGGCGCGCGTCTTCGCCCGCACCACGTTCCGGTCGGACTCGAGGGACGAGCTGAAGGGTGTGAAGGTGCCGACGCTGGTGCTGGAATGCACTCAGGACGTTATCGCCCCCCCCCGGGAGGTCGGCACGTTCGTCCACCAGGCCATCCCCGGCTCGAAGCTGGTTACGCTCGATGCGACCGGGCACTGCCCGCACCTGTCCGCGCCCCAGGCCACCAACGAGGCGATTACCGCCTTCCTGACCAGCCTGCGGTGAGGTGACGCACCGACGCCGTGAAGGGCGTCGATGGGCAAGGGCCCGAGGAAGTCGTGCACGGCGCGGTGGTCGGGCAGGTGCAGGACTCCGGAGGGGCCCGTGCGGGCGGAGACGATCGCGGCCGTGTTGATCGTGTCCGCGACGCCGATCCGCACATCGATGCCGTTGCCCCATTGGTCGCATACCAGAGCCGTACGGACAGGGCGATCAACCGCCGCCGCAGTGCCGCGGTGCCTCCGGAGACGCACGCCGCCGCGAGAGCGGCGTAGGCCTCCGTTCAGGCCTCCCGGGTCCGGATCAGGTCGAGGGAATCGCGCTGTGCTCCACCCCTCAACTAGTACTCCAGCAGCGTTTCGCTATCTGGCCTGGTCAGTGGCTTCGCCGGGAGTGTAGTGGGCTGATGGCATGTCAGGGGCGGTCTTGCCGGACCGCCCCTCCAACGAGTGGCATCGAGAACTGTCCGAGCTGTGATGAGGGCAGTCTCTCCGCGTGATCGACGACCTTGCAGACGCGACCTGGGACCATGAACTCAACGACCTCTTCCTGCGTATCGGCCACCGCTTCGGCCGCGCCGACCTGCGACGCCGCATGCGCGACTACGTCCGCGCCCTGCTCGGCCCGGTCGGCCGCAAAAACGGCTGGCAACTGGCCGAACATGCAGGCCACCGCACCCCCGACGGCCTGCAACGGCTGCTGAACGGAGCCACCTGGAACGCCGACGACGTCCGCGACGACCTGCAGATATACGTCGCCGACAAGCTCGGCCAAGCCGACGGGGTCCTCATCCTCGACGACACCGGCTTCGTCAAGAAAGGCACCACCTCCGCCGGCGTGCAGCGCCAGTACTCCGGCACCGCCGGCCGCACCGAGAACTGCCAGATCGGCGTCTTCGCCGCCTACGCCACCACCCGTGGACGCGCCCTGGTGGACCGCGAGCTGTATCTGCCCAAGTCCTGGACGGACGACCGCGAACGCTGTCGCGCCGCCAAGATTCCCGATGAGAGGAACTTCGCCACCAAACCAGAGCTGGCCAGGGCCATGGTGCTGCGCGCACTCGCCTCGCCGCTGCCGATCGCCTGGGTGACCGCGGATGCCGCCCACGGCCAGGAATTGCGCTTTCGCCGGATGCTGGAAGAAGCCGCCGTCGGCTACGTGCTCGCCGTCCCGAAGTCTCAGCAGGTGCCGCGCTTTGGCCGTATCGACCACCTCTTCACGCAGGCACCGGACGAGGCATGGGAGAAGCGCTCGTGCGGCGACGGCGCCAAGGGCCCGCGTGTCTATCACTGGGCTGCCGTCCAACTCCCGCTGATCGAGGACTTCGACGCCGAGCGGCCCACCCATCACCGCTGGGCGCTGGCACGGCGCAGTATCAGCAGACCCGATGAAATCGCCTACTACCTCGGATATGCCCCGGCGGGCACCGACGTCGACCGGTTCGTGCGCGTTGCCGGGCGCCGGTGGGCGATCGAGGAGTGCTTCCAGGCAGCGAAGAACGAGTGCGGCCTGGATCAATACGAGGTCCGCCGTTACGTCGGCTGGACGCGGCACATCACCCTGGCCATGCTTGCGCACGCCTTTCTCGCAGTCACGGCGGCGCAGGCGGCGGCAAAGGGGGATGCAGAAACGGTTCCACCCTGGTTCCACTCACCGTGGCGGAAGTCCGCCGGCTGCTGGCAGCTGACCTCGCGCACCGAACGCGCCCGCCGCTTCGCATCCACGCCATGAGCTGGTCACGGTGGCGGCGCAGGCGTCAGGCCGTCGCCAGACACTGCCACTACCGGCGACGATGCCACTCGTTGGAGAGGCGGTCCGGCAAGACCGCCCCTGACATGCCATCAGCCCACTACACTCCCGGCGAAGCCACTGACCAGGCCAGATAGCGAAACACTGCTGGAGTACTAAGCCGAAGGACCGAAATGACCGAGGTGTACCGGCCGGTCCCCTCGGCGTACGCGTGGCCGGGGGCCTGAAGTTCTTCGGGCCGAAGGCGTTCTCCTGGGCCTCTACGAGCCGGAGCCGCTAACCAGCCCCGCTGTCGCGGCTCCTGAACTGAGCCACCACGAGCGCGGCCACTCCCCGGGCATGATGGGGGGATGACCGACTACACCCAGCTTGTTGCGGCTGCGGGTCGTCGAGGCCCGCGACGCCACCCATGACTTCCTCAACGCCCTGGAACCGGCCCCTGCCCCACCCGCAGCCGACAGCGTGGTCCTGGTGGTTTCCGAGCTGGTCACCAACGCGCTGCGAGACGCAGGCAGTGAATGCTCGCTGCACCTGACCGCACATCCGGGCACCCTCACAGTAACCGTCACCGATCTCCGGCCTAACCCGCCCCGCACGCGCACCCCGACCTGAACAGCCCCCAGGTCGGCTTCGGCTGGCCCCTGGTCCACCGCATCGCACACCACGTCACCATCAACTCCGACCAGGCCGGCGGCAAAACCATCACCACCCACCTGCCCCGCTAACCGTCCCCCCAATGAAGGCGGCTCAGTGCATCGCCGCTGCGGCAGGCATCCGGTTCTTCATGCCGGTGCTGGACAGGCAGCCATCCGGCGCCGGTAGTAGTGCACTGTGACCGCGCCCAGCAGAGGACCCCAGAGCAGCAACGGCGCATAGGCGACGTTGAGCAGCCAGATCCCCCAGGCGGAGCCCTCCATGTCTGCGTTGAGCGACGTGTAGACGAACAGTGCGCCAAAGACACTCGTAGCCACTGCGCCGAGCCCCGCCACGCCGGTTCCAAGCAGGATGGGGACTCGACGTCCCCGCAGATACGGGACCCAGCGCGGCCAGGTCTCACCCCAGCTCTGCACGAGCCCGAGGGTGAGGAACGCAAAGACCTCGGAGACCAGGCTGAGGCCGACGAGGACCAACGAGCCGAAGCCAGGAGCCCCCATCTGATCGTATTCGGATTGCGCCAGCCCAACAGGGACACCAACGGCGATGGCCACCCGCCAAAGCGCCGAGGGCACGTTGGTCAACGCTGCGCCTACCGCAGCGATCCGAGCCCACCGAGGTACATCGGGCACTGCATTCACTTTCAGCATGTGCGTCAGGCTCCTGGACACGGTGGCCGACACGCATCCGCCTGCGGTTCCATCCCTCCTCACCCGCGAGGCGGAACGATCCGTACGACCGGCCGACCACCTCGGTGATTTCCCCCGACTCCTGACGTCGTGCCGTCGCTTGGCCAGCGGCTGAGCGTGACGGCCTTGTCCGGCCTTCGACTTGTCCGGCATCAGGTGTCTCGGCGGAACAGGCCGCGGAGCTTGCCCGGCGCCTGGGCGTGGCCATCGTCCGGCTCCGGGGGCATCGTGGCCTGGAGGCGGGCCGCTTCGGCGTCGGCTTCCTGGCGGGCGACGTCATCGGCGTGGCAGCTGACGCACACGGAGCGGTCGCCGACCGTCTTTCAGACGTCCCGCGCGGTGGACTCCTCCCGCCGTTCGTCGGTGAACGTTGTCCCGCACCGCCAGCACACCGGCCGCCGCGCCTTACGTTCGGCAGCCATCCGCCGCTCCGCCTCCGCGTCGGCGCGGGCGCCTTGGCGGCGGAAGAGGGCGTCGCCATCGGGGTTGTCGAGCGCGGCTGTCAGCGTCTGCTCGCCGGTGCCGGTCGCGATAGCACGAGGCCGCCATCGGGTTGACCGCGAAGATGTGCCGGATGCCGGTCCGCAGGGGGGTGACCAGGAGGCCGCGGCTGTTCTCGATCGCGATGGGGGTCGGTACCTCAGCGGTGTCGCCGGCTCGGCCAAGAGGTCGAGCAAGACCTCGTAGCCGTTGAGGTCGTCGTTGCTGCGGCACGTGGCCAGCTGCTTGCCGGTGTTGTCGATGGTCGCGACGCCGTGGTGTTCCTCCGCCCAGTCGATCCCGCAGAACACGTCCATACCCCGCCCTTTCACCGGTGCTGTTCTCGAACGCGAGCACACGGGGCGCACGGCGCACTCAAGGACTCTTTGGCCCGCCACCTCATCAGCCGTGCGCGGCGCCGCAAGGCCGCACGGGCGCACGCCGTGTTCAGAGCTCAAGGGTCGTGAGGAAGAAGGCGTCACCGTGGGGCAGCTCACCTGTCGAGGATCCCGAACCTGACGGGCCCGTGAGAGCAGAGCGTGCGAGGGGCGGCCGGCGCCCGGCGCCAGCGGTCTTTCCCCAGACCTCACACGGTCGGAGGTGTCGTGGGGGTCACCACAGCACCGACCGGACCACACGTCCTGCCCGAGCGAACACCGTCCGCCAGGCCCGTCTGAGTCCAGAACCTCTCATTGCAGTGCCGACAGCGCGGCCCCTCGGGGCAGGGCGCCTGACAAGGCGACGCACAGGGTGTTTCACGGGGTGGCTTTGCCAGACGGTAGTGACGTCACTTGTCGATGAGTTCGGGAGGGACGGGGTCACTAGCCAGGGCAGCGTCGGGATGCTCTTGGGGAAACGTCATGCGGCAAACGGGCACTGCAGTCATCCGCCGGTCGCACCACTTCGTCGGCCGTCAGACGGAGCCGAGTCAGCCCTCAGAGCGATGCTCGGAGCCCCCGTGACTGGGATCTTCCTTACTGAACGGGCTCGAACAGCAGTTCACCGAAGCCGAGGACCGCCAATGCAGCAGCTCCTGCACGCCAAAGAACCCCCTACCGTCCATCCCGGACGATTCCGCGTCGCATGGCGGGCGGCCCACGAGCCCGTTGCCGGAGTGTCACGGTGGATTCGACTCGTGGCCTACGCCGTGCCCTTGACCGTCCTTCCTTCCAGTATTTGGCGGCTCCCGGCCGCGTTCAGCGACGGTCGCGGACTCGGCGAACGGACGTACGTCGTCTTCCTGTCGGTTCTGTCCGAAGCCTTCGCGTTCGCTGCGATCGGCCTGATCGCCCGCTGGGGTGAGGTGTTCCCGCGCTGGATCCCGTTCCTTCGCGGCCGCCGGGTTCCGAGCAGGGCAGCCGTCCTCCTGGCCACCATCGGGGCCGTGAGCCTCACCCTCCTCTTCACCCTTCTGTTCATTCGCCTCCGAGATCAGGGGCACCACGATCCGAGGTGGCGAGCCGCCAGCCGACTCCCCTGGCCAAGCAGGCGGCTGGGAAGCTGTCTGGTTCTATTTCTGCTATGCGCCGCTGACCCTGTGGGGTCCACTGCTGGGCGTGCTGACCGTCGCGTACTGGAAACGCCGTTCCGCGGCCGAGAAGACACCGGCGGGGCGTGAGATCGCCATCGCTTTCCGCTGCTCACGCCGGAGGTCAGGACCGTAGGCGAGCAGTGCCGGGAACTCGCCTCGGAAAGCAGCGTCTGCTGGCGGATTACTTGTTCCCCGGCCGCCCGGGCGACGTGGGGGCATGACATCCGACCTGACCGTCGCCGGCCGGCCTGACGGACGGCTGGCTGTCCCTCGTCCGCGGCCACGCCAGTGCCGTCGCTTGCCCTCGACATTCATGAGCTAGCTGATCACCAACTGACTCCGGAACCCGTCGACAAACACTGCTCCCAAAGATGAACGAAGCCGAGGGCACCATCCGTGAGGTGAGGGATGGGTCACCAGCAGCTGTGAGCCACCTTCGGCATCACCCCGGTGTGGCGTACGCCGGGAGAGGCCGGGGTCAAGGCGCGGGTGTACGCAGGCCCGCCGACCCCGCCGACTGACTGTCCCGGCGATCAAGGAATTGGCGGTTGGGGCAGCATGTGGCTGCGGGGCAATGGTTCGGCTGGACTGGAGCTACCGAGGGGACATGTCTTGCACACGTTGCCGTGTGCCGGGGTGGCCGGCATGGATTGGCAGTCTGAGAACCCGGACTCTGGGCGTTCCTGGAGTCACTGCACCGCGGCGAGATCCTGTCCGGCACTGTCGCGGCTATCGAACGGTTCGGGGTCTTCGTAGCCCTGGACGACGGCCCCGACCATCCGACATTGCCCGGCTTCGGACTCATCGTGATCCCCGAACTGTCCTGGCGGCACATCGACGCTCCCACCGATGTCCGTCGAGCTCGGCCAGCGTCTCTCGTGCGAGTTCCTTCAGTTCGACACCTTCAACGCCGAGGCCGGCCTGTCGTCGAAGGCGCTGCCGCCCGACTCCTTCCAGGCTTCCGCCGACCGCACCGTGGTGGGCCAGGAACTACGCGGGACGGTCGACAGGGTGCATCCCGTCGGCGTCTTCGTCCATGTCGCTGACGGAGTCGACGGGCTGGTTGCTTCAGAGAGGTCCACGGCCGGCCTGCTGTCGGCCCCCACCGGAGACTTCGAGGCCGGAGAGGAGATCTCCGTCGTCCTCACGGACATCGAGCGGCCTCAGCGTCGGGTGTTCTTCTCCAGGTCAAAGACATCTCGACGGGGGGAGGTTCGATGCGCTCTCGGCGCCTTCCTTCTCGAACGTGACCAGTCCGGCCGTGTTGGGGGAGCCTCCTCCTGTAAATGCGGGGCCGGGTGGCTTGGCGCCAGGTAGGCCGCGGGGTGGGAACCGGTGGGCCGGGCTACCAGGCGGTGTCGTTGTTCCCGAGGCGCCACAGTCGGTCGTCGCTGGGGATCGCGGTGTTGAGGTAGAGGCTGTCCCAGCTGCCGTCGTTGTAGCGGTTGAGGGTCATGGCCAGGGAGGTGTTGACCTTGGGCTGCCACAGCCACCAGCGGGAGTTGTTGTCGTACTCGGGGCGCAGCACCCAGCGTTGCAGGTCCGAGCCGTCGCAGGTGCGTACGACGATCGTGGTGCCGCGGGTGGGGGTGTCGGAGGACGGCTGCAGGCACTTGTCGGCGGCCTGGTTCTTGAGCGTCAGGGTGAAGCGGCCGTTTTCCCAGGCTCCGCCGACTTCGTCCCAGGCTTCGGTGCTGTACTTCCAGGCGGGATCGCGCAGGGTGATAGCCGTGGCCCCGTCCGCGGTGGAGTCGTTGCCAAGGGCCAGCCGGCTGCCGTCCATTTTGTTGAACAGGTCCTGGTTGGTGCGGTCAGCGGCGAAGGCGCTGCTGGTGACGGTGCCGAGGAGGGTTGCGGCGAGTGCCGTGCAGACAGCGGTGCGGGCGAGCCGGTAAGTGGACATCGGTCTCCTTCGGGGTGTTTTCGCGAGGCGGGAGTCGGTGCGTACGTGTGGAAGGGACAGTGGGGCGTCAGGGTCTATGTCCAGGCGGGCAGGGCGGGTGGTCATCAAGCGTCCCCGCCGGTCCTTCGTCACGTTGCTGTTGTTCATGGCGACCCTCACGCAGGTGTCACTTTTCGTGACTCACTGATTACGTATGGTGCCCAGTGGTGGGACGCGTCTCCACGAAGTCGAAGAACATGGCCCAAAACAGTACGTACGGCCCCGTGTCGGCCGGTCATCTCTCAAGCCGCATGAGTGGGAGGCGAAACGATGCAGCAACGGGCCGGGGAATCGTTCTGCCGCCGAACCGCACGTCCGAAAGTCGCTCACCCACCGGCGTTAACCTCTCCAACAGACAGCGGCGGAGGCAGGCTCCGGCGCCCCGCCCCCGGCGGAGGAGATCGTGATCAGCGAGACCTCACGTCCGGTAATCCACCACGTCGCCTACTTCAGTTGCGCGGGCATGGAAGACGATCCCCGGGCGCATCCCACCGACCGGACACGCTTCATCGAGTGCCGGCCGACCATGCCACCGACAAGCCCTGCCCGGACTGCCCCACCTGCGAGGACGGTTACATGGTGTTCAACCCCGAAACCAAGACCGCCGAGCACACCCACCGAAAGGGCGGCCCCGACTGAACTTTCGTCAGCCGGTGCCGAGCAGCAGCCCCGGACGACCGGCAGGCCCCGGGGGCCCAGGGCAGCGGGGTCTGTCGCCACGTCACCGTTCCGTCGATGCAGACCGGGCCGGAGTGGCGGCGGCACGTCCTCGACGAGGGTGCCCCTGGACGGCCGGTCTTTTCTCCCGTCGACGAGCCCCGGAGTCGTAGCCCAGACACCAACCGCAAAGTCGCGGGTGATCACGTCGCCGCCATGGCGGCCTGCTCGTCGTGTTCGCGCAGCATCCGCATGACGGTGGCGGGCAAGGGGTGCTGGCCCTTCTTCGTACCGGTGGTGATGACAAGCCGTTTGGCGATGTCGCGCAGGTGGAGGGCCATGGACGCATGTCTTCGTGGGTGACGCCCGCGCCGCCGATGGTCTTGTCACCCTTGGGGGCGTGCTCGTGGCCCTTCGAGGGTGCGGTCGCGGATGTACTCGCGCTCCCTCCCGGGCATGGCCGCGAGCACGGTGAACACGATGCCGGACGGCTCGTGCGAGCCCTTCAGCTCGCCGGTGAGGAACTCCCGGCCGACGTCGCTCGCTTTCAGTCGCTCGGCGAGCATGGCGAGTCGATGCCCGCGGCCGAGGTGTTGTGCTCGGGAACGACGAGGGTGACGGCGATGCCGAAGGAGCGGATTTCTCCGGTGATCTTCACGGCAGCCTCCAGCTCCGGGCGCGTGGTGGCTCGTGTGGGGATCTTCTCCGAGAAGCGGCGCGTTACTCCAGCCTCGGCAAGAGGGGCGAGCTGCGCGTCGAGGGACTGCCGCGTTCGAGGCACAGGCGTAGCCGAGGCGGACGCGTCCGACCGGCTCGGCGCCAACGGTCGCTGGCCGGGGCAGCTCGGTCCAGGCCGACCCCGGCTTGCGTACGGCGGGGGCCGGCATGCTGAGCATCTTGGCGAGTTGGGACACGAGGCGGAAGCGGGCGATGTGGTACTGGATGGCCACCTTGCCCTTGCCGGTCCGGCAGGGGGGAGCCTGGGGGGCGGCGCAGCTGGGCATCGGGCAGTCGTGCGATTCCACGTGCTTGAAGTCGTCGCTCACGACCCCGGGTTGTTTCAAGAAGTGTTTCAGACGTCCAGCCGTTTGCAACAGCTCATGAAACAGGATCGCCGCAGGTGGATCCCGGGCGGGCGGGTGTCGCAAGTGACCGAAGCAACCTCGGTGTCCGCGTTGTCGTCTCTTCGAGTCCGCAGAGGTCCTCACCACCGATTCGCGGCTGTGACCTACCTGGCCGCTGGTGCGTGGCACGTTTCGCTCGTCTTCCGCCCCGACTGCGTCGGCGAGGCGTGCGCGGGGCCCTTGCGGGCCGCGACGATGACCACAGGCGCAGCCACGAAGGCGAGGACGGCGCACAGCACGGCGAGGATCGGGTAGCTGGTGATGGCGACGAGGATGCCGGAGGCCAGGCCGCCGACGGCGCCCGCGACGGCGATGGCGACGTCGACCAGTCCCTGGACCTTGGCGCGGGTGGCCAGGGGCGTGCTGTTGGTAACGATCGCGGTGCCGGTGACCAGGCCGAAGCTCCAGCCCACGCCGAGCAGGACGAGGGCGAGGGTGATCAGGGTGAAGGAGTGGCCGGGCGCGAGAGCGGCGACTACTCCCGCGGCAAGCAGCGTGCCAGCCGTCACCACACTCATCGCAGTGGCGCCAAATCGGTCGACGAGGCGGCCGGCCAGTGGAGACGGCAGGTACATGGAACCGGTGTGCAGGGCGATGACCAGGCCGGATGCGGCGGTGCCGAAGCCGTGGGCGTGCATGTGGATGGGGGTCATGGTCATCACGGCGACCATGACGAGCTGGCTGATGGCGAGGACCACGACGCCGACGAGCAGGCCGGGGCCGGGCCGGGCCGGGGAGTGCACGGATGCGCCCTCGTCCGGGGCCGCGGGCAGGGTGCGGGCGAGTACCAGCGGGTCTGGGCGCAGCCATAGGAGGAGGGTGAGGGCGGCCAGCGTGAACGTGACCGTGGAGAGAAGGAACAGGCCGGTCAGCTCGGGCAGGTGGAGCGCGGTCGCGAGATGCCCGGCGGGGGTGGCGAGCAGAGGTCCGGCGATGCCGCCGGCGGTGGTGGCGACGATGACGGTGGAGGTGGCGCGGGCACGCTGATGGGGCGCGGCGAGATCCGCTCCCGCGTACCGGGCCTGGAGGTTGGACGTGGTGCCGGCGCCGTAGAGGAACAGGGAGACGAACAGCAGCGCGGGGCTGCCGAGCGCGGCCGCGACGACGACACCGGCACCGCCGAGAGCGCCGGTGAGATAACCGGCGGCCAGTCCGGGGCGGCGGCCGAGGCGCTGGGAGACGCGTCCGATGGCGACGGCGGCGCCGGCGGAGCCCGCGGTGAGCAGGGCGATGGGCAGTCCGGACAGCGAGGTGTTGTGGAGCATCTGCCCTGCCAGCAGCCCGGCGACGGTGACACCGGCAGCGAGGCCGACGCCGCTGAGGATCTGGGAGACGAGCAGCACGATCAGGGTGCGCTTCTGCACCGCGGATATGGAGGGGGAGAGCGCGGCGGTGGGCGGGGTGCGTGTGGAGGCGAGGGGCGAGTGGCCCATGTGATCCGTACTTTCGGGGGAGACCGGGGTGGCGGGTTGCCGGGCGGGGGCGGTCCGGTGGTCGTCAGGCGGCAGTCAGGTGTGTGCGGGACGGGAGAGCGCGGGCGAACTGGTCGGTGAGGCGGGCCAGTTGCCACTCGTCGTCGTGGTCGAGGGTTATCGCGCCGTCCGGGGAGGTCGTGATGTGCCGGTCCAGGACGAACCGGCCCTGACAAACCTGGGCGCCGAGCGCGGTGAGGACCGGACGCAGGGCGTAGTCGAGGGCGAGGACGTGGGCCGGGCTGCCGCCGGTGGCCAGGGGAAGCACCGGTTTCCCGGCGAATGCGTGCTGGGGCAGCAGGTCGAGGAAGGTCTTGAGCAGGCCGGAGTAGGCGGCCTTGTAGATGGGGGTGGCCACGACGAGGGCGTCGGCCTCAGCGACCAGGCTCATGGCGCGGGCGAGGGACGCGTCGTGGGTGTCCGCGGTGAGCAGCGGTGTCGCGGGCAGGTCGCGCAGGGCGAGCAGGTGGGTCCGGTGGCCGCGGGAGCGGAGGTCCGCGGCGGTGTGCTCGGCTAGGAGTGCGGTACGGGACGTACGGGACGGGCTGCCGGACAGGGCGAGGACGGTGGCCACGAGGACTCCTCGGGAACCCTGAGTATCAGGGGGCTTGGCGGCGAAAGGTGGTCGGGTGAGGTCTGCCCGGTCCCGTGTCAGCGCGGGCTGTCGGGCATGCCGTAGGCGTCGGCGATCAGCTCGGTGGAACGCAGCCGGGCATGGACGGAGTGGCCGACGCTGCCGATCATGAGCTCGTCGGCGCCGGAGTCCCGCTGGACCTGGTTCAGGTGGGCGGTGACCTGCTCGGGGGTGCCGTGCGGGACGTGGTTCAGCCAGCTGTCGACGGCCTGGCGTTCCTGGGCGTCGTAGGTGTAGGCGTCCACTTCCTCGGGGGACGGCAGCAGGTAGGACTTGCGCTGGAACATGCGGAGCATGGCGTGCGCGAGGGTGCCGGCCTGGCGGCGGGCCTCACGTTCGTCTTCGGATGCCGCGACGGTGAAGCTGACCAGGGCGTACGGCTCGGCCAGGGCTTTGGACGGAGTGAACTGCTCGCGGTACAGACGCAGGGCGGCCACGGCATCGCGCGGGTTGAAGTGCGCGGCGAAGGCGAACGGCAGGCCGAGCCGGGCGGCGAGCTGCGCCGAGTAGCCGGACGAGCCGAGCAGCCACACCGGCAGGCGGCCGGTGGGCGGAGTGACGCCGTTGAGCCGGTCCTGTGCGGGCCCCGGCACGGCGTACACGCGGTCGGCGTAGGGGTGCTCGGCCGGGAAGTCGTCGCCGAGGAAGTGCAGCAGCTCGAGGACCTGCTGGGGGAAGTCCTCGGCGCCGTTCGCGCCACGGCGCAGGGCGGCGGCCGTGGCGTGATCGGTGCCCGGGGCGCGGCCCAGGCCCAGGTCGATACGGCCGGGAGCGAGGGCGTCCAGCATGCCGAACTGCTCGGCGACGACCAGCGGCGGATGGTTGGGCAGCATGATCCCGCCCGCGCCGAGCCGCAGCCTGCTGGTCTCCGCGGTGAGCCGGGCCAGCAGGACGGGCGGGCTGGAGGTGGAGACGCCGGGCATGGCGTGGTGCTCGTTCATCCAGTAGCGGGTGAAGCCGCGCTGGTCGGCGAGCCGGGCGAGTTCGATGCTACCGGCCAGCGCCTCTGCGGCGGTCTGGCCGGTGCCGGTCATGGCGGAGTCCAGTACGGACAGGGCGGCGGGAGCGGAGCCATGGCGGGTGCCGCGGATGGGGTCGGTCATGGTCGTGCGGTCCTTCGGTTTCGAGAGGTGTGCGGGGAGGCGGGGAGCGCCGGGCGGCGGCCGACAGTCGCGGCGGTTCTCTGTCGGCCGACGCCCGGCCGTGTCCGGCGTACGTTCCCGACGTACGTGGGGTCAGCCGCGGACGCCGAAGTCCACGCGGTCGGCGAGACCGGCGGCGGCAAAGGCGGCGACGAGCTCGTCGGCGCCCTCGGTGAAGTGGGCCCAGCTGTCGTAGTGGACGGGGACCACGCGGCCGGCGTCGAGGATCTTCGCGGCCTCTGCGGCCTGTGCGCTGTCCAGGACGATCAGCCCGCCGTCGAAGACCTCAGGGAAGCGGGGCGCTCCGGCGAAGAGGAGGGCCGTGTCCACCGGGGCGAAGCGCTCGGCGATGTCCTTGACCGCGTCGAGGGAGGCGTTGTCGCCGCTGACGTAGACGGTGGGCAGGTCCTCGCCGGTCAGGACGAACCCGACGACCTGGCCGGCGATCGGCTCGACCTCCTCGCGCGGGCCGGGGCCGTGGATGGCGGGCACGCCGGTCACAGTGACCGTGCCGGGTCCGCCGTCCCGGCGCTCGAGCTCGACCGACTGCCAGTCGGCGAGGCCGGTGGCCGCCGCCCCGAGACGCTCCCCGCCGCCGGGGGTGGTGAGCGTCAGCGGGACGTCGGCGAGCAGGGCCCGGCCGGAGGTGTCGAGGTTGTCGGCGTGCTCGTCGTGCGAGAGCAGGACCACGTCGACGCGGCCGAGATCGGCCGGGCTGCCGTCGGCCGCCGCCGTCTTGGTCAGCACGACGGCCGGTGCCGGGTGGTCGCCGGGGCCGTCGAAGGTCGGGTCGGTGAGAAAGCGCAGGCCGCCGTAGTCGAAGAGGGCGGTCGGGCCGCCGAAGACGCGGACGGGGAACGGGGTGGCCCGCAGGGTCTGGGAAGACACGAAGTAGGTTCCTCACGGATAGAGTGCGTGTTAACCGTGATCCGACTGTAGGTGCACCTCACGGATGGATGCAACCCGTACCATGAGAAGCATGGAAGAGTTCGTGATGGAAGAAGCCGCCCTCCCATCGGCGCCGGGCGAGGCGGAGCACCCCGCCCTGGCCCTGGCGAACAGCGCCGTCGCACTGCCGGGCGGGCACACGGCCGACCTCCTGGGCACCCCGGCGCAGGCCGAGCAGTGGCTGACGCAGCGCGACCTCGCCCCGGTCGACACCGGCATGGCCGAGACGTGCGCGACGCAGCTGCGCTCACTGCGTGAACAGGTCAGGTCGCTGCTGGCCTCCCGCGTCGCCGGCCAGCCCGCCCTGCGCACCGCAGTCACGGCGATCAACGACGCGATGAGCCGCGTCCCCACGGCGTCCCTTCTGCTGTGGGACGAGAAGACCGGGCCTTACCGCGCCACACCCCACCCCACCACCGCGATCGTCGAGCACGCCCTTGCGGTCATCGCCGCCGACGCCGCCGACCTGCTCACCTCCTCCGACGCCGCCCGCCTGGCCGCCTGCGCCTCCCCGCCCTGCAACCGCTTCCTGGTCAAGCACGGGCGCCGCCAGTGGTGCTCCATCCGCTGCGGCGACCGGGCCCGTGCCGCCCGCGCCTACGCCCGCCGCACCACGATGGAGTGACGACGCCGCATCGCGGCAACCTCGGACGGCGAACAGACGAGCTGTGCGTCCTGGTGCCGCGCCGCGGGATGCCGTACGGCGCGGCGAGACCTACGGCGCGGCCCGCCGGCCCCACCCGGAGCACGACCTGCCCGGCGACTTCGAGGCCGCCCGCGCCGTGCACCCGCGGAATCGCCCACACCATCCCCGAGCGGGCCGACCAGATGAGAGGGACCCGTCGGCGAAGTGGTGCGAGACGTGACCGCGGGTGGAAGAGGAGCACGTTGTGCACCCGCGCTGAAGAACTTGCCCGCCGCCACTACGAGGCGTTCGACACCGACAACCCCGACCTACTCGACGAAACACTCACCACCGAGCCCGGGGCGCGCCAGTCGGCAGTGCGTCGCGGGTGGGATAGTCGACGACCTTGCCGGGGTCAGGGCGCGGGTGGACGCGGACGTACGACGTGAACCCCGATCTGCCGGCCTGGCTGCGCTGTGCCGGTGGACTTGGCACAAGACGCGGGCCACGAGTGTCGAATCGGGTCTTCGAATGATCTCTGTCACACGCTGGTGACATGGAGCGGACGACTCCACCGCATCCCGTTCTTAGATTCGTCATGCAGCCCCTCGCGCCTCACGGCCCCACACGCCCGAGGAGGCGGCATGCGACTCTCACCGGCGTTGCCGCCGGTCCGCACATCTCTCTGACCAGGAGACCGCATGTTCAGTTCACCGTCCCACCGTCGTACCGTCATCCACGCCATGACCACGGTGGCCCTGGCCGCCGCTCTCCTCGCCCCGGCCGCCACGGCCGTGGCCGCCGGCCCGGCCGGGACCTCGCCGGCGGTGTCCGCTCGCTCGGCCGGCTCCGCAACAAAGGCGGCTAGCAGAGCGATGACGGCCGCCCCGGTCCGTACCCAGAAGCTGGTCGACGGCAGCACCGCGAAGATCTACCGGCTGGGCGCCCACCATTACCGCATGGACAACGTCTCCCGCGAAGGCCACCTCCTCGGGACCCTTGTCGCGAAGAACGCCGACGCAGGTGGCCAGCACAACGGCATGTTCGTCGTTCTGACGGCCGATGGTGACGCCGTCTCCTGGACCGGCCGCGAACAGTACGGCGCGGGTTCGTTTCTGCTGCCCGACGGCAGCACCGCCAAGGTCACCAAGGTGGCGGCAGACCACTACACGCTGAAGATCATCTACCAGGGGCACGTCATGGCAACGCTGGTGGCCGATCACCGCGACGCGGCCGTCAACGCCAACGGGATGTACGTCGTCCTCAACCCTGACGGCACCCACAGCGCCTGGACCGGCTGACGCCCATGCATCCGAACGTGGGACGCCGTCCCAACGGCCGGCGCCCCACGACTGCCTCCGGGGCGCATGGGGTCCGTGGCCCGAGGTCCTTCGACGGGGAGCGCTGGCGCGGCCAGAGAAGGCCGTATCGTCCACCAAGCCCCGGCCGCAAAGCTCGTCAACGAGCTCGAAAGCCGCGACAAGAGACATCTGTCCACTTGCGCGTCAGCCGAGCCAGGCGCTTACTCGGCCCTGTTCATGAGTGCCTCGTTCAGTCGTTTCGCATCTCGTTGAACTCGGTCATCAGGAATTTTTGTAAGCGGGGCCTGCTGCCCACGGCTGGTCCAGGTCTGGCATGTCGGCGCCGCCGCACTGGTTGACCGAGCTGCCGATGGGCAGCGCGGCGAGGTTTGCGTTGGCGGCTCCCGTGCCGTGGGTGGTCGCTCCCCCAGCCCGGGCGGCCGTCTGGCGGTTGGCGCAACTGGTACCGAGAGCCGGCGACAGGAAGGCAGCGATGCCTCCAGCGTTCAGCACCCGCCGCGGTCCACAGGCAGCAGCGGCCATGCACCAAGATTCGCCGTGTGCTCCTGGCCCTCATACACGGCATGTTCGTGGTCGCGTGAGACGCCCGCCAGGGTGCCCTCACGGGCCAGGTAGGCGCGGGCCGCGGCCACACCTCCGGTTCCACGCGGCTGCCCGGCAGCCGGCCTTCGGCGCGGTGGACCGGGGCTTCTGGCGGAGGGAGTTGGAGGATGCCCGTACACGTGCCATGTCATTTATGCGACACCAACTTCGTCTTTGCTTCGAGTCGGGGAAATGTTGCCGGGCGTTTCGGTAAGCGCTCCCCTCTGCCCCGGCACGGGCGGCGGCTCGTACCGGGCTCCCGAAAGCCATGCCCGGAAGGCGAAATAGCCTTACTGATCATTTCAGAATGAAATGCGGAGCCGTCACAAACCCATGGTGATGCAGGCGAGTTGCAGGCTCCAGGCGAAGGCCCGCTCGACGACCCAGCGAGCGTAGGGTGCGGCGGCACGGGACAGCCTCACATAGGCTGGCCGCCTCATCTAACGCACTGCGACGAGGATCAGCCCATGGGCAGCAGCACCAGGATCCGCTTGATCGAGCCCACCGACGCCGCTCCGATCGCTGCGCATCGCGTGCGGGACTTCGAGGCTTTTCGGCCGTGGGAACCGGCCCAATCGGCCGACTTCTTCACCCCGGAGGGCCAGGCAGAACGGATCGACAGCCTGCTGTCCGGATACCGGGCCGGCACGGTCTGGCCGGGTGTGGTGCTCGCCGACGACCAGGTGATCGGGCAGGTCACCGTCGGAGGCATCCTGCCGCAGCCGCACCTGCGCCGCGGCTCCGTCGGATACTGGATCGCCAGCGTCGCCCAGAATCAAGGGCACGCCGGGAACGCCGTCGGGCTTGTACTCCGGGTGATGACGGACGAACTCGGGTTGCACCGCGCCGAGGCGTCCACCAATCTGGAGAATCTGCCGTCGCAGCGGGTGTTGCGCCGCAACGGGTTCAGTCCGTACGGCGTCGCGCACTCCTCGATCTTTCTCGATGGGAGCTGGCGGGACGGGCTGCTGTGGGAGCGGCTCCTCAGCGACTAGCTGATCATCTCGGAATCAGTCGCTTGTCAGGCTGGGCAGTTGACGTTGAGGGGCGGCAGAGTTGTGTGGGTGCCGGATGATCTTGTGCCTGCTGACCTGTGGGAACGTAGCCCCATTGCTGCCTCCGCGTCCGTCGAGGCGCCGGAGGTATCCCGGTCGGCTGCCGGCGGATGACCGGGCTGCCCTGCGCGGGATCGTTTACGTGTTCCGCAAGGGCGTGAGCGGGGCGGATGTGCCCACGGAGCGGATCGGCTGCAGCGGAGTGACGGCCTGGCGGCGTCTGCGGGACTGGACACACTGGGTGCCCGGTTCATGCCGACGTACTACAAGGTGGCCACCGCAAGTGACGGCACCGTCATCCAAGCGCAGAAGAACTGCTCGGACGGCACTGACGACATCGACCGAGGAGCCTTCGGCGTCGTCCTTGCGGTGCCCGAAAACAACACCTGGTACCAGGGCACCGTCCTGCCGTCGCCGGCCGGCACGGAGCAGCGGCCCATGCTCTGCGCAGTCGTTCCGGCCGAGGGTTCCGCATACTGCAACGCCCACTTCAGCAGCGGTCCCTACCGCGACTCCAACGGCAATTTGGCCGGTGACGACACGGATCCCCACAACCGCTTCCGTCCGAAGCAGGCCGTGAAGATGCGCGAGAACGTCGACACGCTCACTGCCGGCGGTTACACCACCTGCTACGGCGGCGATCTCAACACCACCACGCAGGACGTCAGCTACCTCAGTACCCTCTACACCGGCCATCAGGAGTGCGGGCAGCCGACTCCGGCCTCACCGCACGCCGGCGAGGCCACGGATGGCGGCAACAAAATCGACTACATCTTCGGACCTCAAGGGCCCTCCTACGCCTGCCGTGTCATAGACAGCGGTCTGTCCGACCACAGGATGATCAACCTGACAACCTCCTGAAGCGCCTCCGAGACAACGACCGGACAGCCTCAAGGTCGGGCAGCGCCTCACGTGCCACCCGACCCGCCCCTCCCCGGTCCGATGGGGCCACCCGCCGTGACAGCAGCCGCTTGCCGCCGCCATCGATCACCACGTGGTGGTGATGAGTCTTACCGGCGTCGATACCGGCCCTGATCGCTGTCATGCGCACTCTCCACCGGTCGCCTGCCACCGGGCACCGCAGACGAGTTCGCTGGCCAGTACCTACTCAGCGATCGGATCGCAATTCCCAATCAACAGCCGAGTCCCGGGGGGAGGACAGCGAATGGTGGGAAGCAACGGACCGCGACCACTGAAAGCCACACCCGACACCGTTGGGTAAGTCGCTGCCCCTTTGGGTGACCCTTGCCGACGAGCACATCCGCGGTTGGACCGCCGCCTCGACCAGGTGCTCAGAGGCGCTGCACTGCACGGTACACACGCAGCTTGTGGCGGACGGTCAGGGGCGGCAGGTCGGTCAGGATGAGGCGTCTGGCGCGGTGTCCGGGGCCGACGGCGTGTATGTCGGCGATCGGCCGACCGATGCAGTCGTCGTAGGGAACGACGTCGCCCACCTGCAATTCCCACGGCATCGCCTCGACCGCGACCGTCCCGAGGGGCGGCCGCGGCAGGCTGGCCGCGATGGCCGGCGGGTCGATGGCGAACGTGTTCACAGACCCCGACACGATGATCCACTGGTGCGTCACCCACGCAGCCTTACCCCGCCGACCGGCCCGCCATTCGAAGCTTGTCGCGCCGGTCCGGCCTCCCGCGTTGCCGCAGCGGTCGTGTGGTCACGGACGCTGTGGCAAGGCGGGAGGGGGTGTCACCACATGATGTCCACGACTCATCACCCTCCACGGCCCCAGCTACCGGCTGAAGAACCGGCTCACCGAGCGCGACCCCAGCGTGGCCCGATCACACGCACCTGCCCCGCGTCACCGTCGTCATCCCGCCGGCCTCCGCAGGGCTGTCCCGTGACGTCATCCGTGTCAAGGAGTACCCCGAGCGGTTGAAGACGACGTCCGAGCACGCGTGGGAGGTCCGCGACGCGTACGGCTACCACCCGTTCGAGGACCACGCCCAGGGCCGGAGGTTCCGGGCGTTCCTGCACGGCCGGGCAGGGGATCGAGCTCAACAAGAAGTGCGCGAACGACCCGGTCGACGTCGCCACGGGTGAGATGCCCCCCTCCCCCACTGAGCCGTCCCTCCCGGGCACTCTCCTCTCATCCGCGCCGCACTCATCTCTCCGATTATCGCTACGGCAACTTCTTCGGCCGTAGTGGGGCCTCCATCCTCGACGAGCGTCTGGAACTCGACACGCAGGGCACCGGGGCGATCTGGGCCCGTGAGGACGGCTCCACCCTGATCTGCCCAGGCCTCCCTCCCCCGGCCGACCCCCGGTCCTCCCTCTGGAAGGCCCCCACCCACTTGCTGGCTGACGAAGCTGACCGATCGAAGCCACAACCGGATCGTCCTCTCGCACCGCTCCGACGGCACCCCAACCGCGGTCACCCACGCATAGGCCCTGACGGCCAACTGCCGTCGACCTTCCCCTACGGCATCCACCCGGAAACCGGTGAAAGGATCAGCCGGTACACCAACTCGCAGGGCGCGGCCACCACGTACGTCCCCGACGACCGCCCGCAGGTCACCGCCCAGATCGATCCCTGGGTCACCCCACTCGGTTCGAGTTCGACGCCACCGGCCACCGGCGTCACCGGCGACATGAGCCTGCGCTTCCTCGAGCGGGTGAAGGCGGGTGGCCCCTGCCGATGGGGGCGTCGCCGACGGTAGGGTTCGGGGGTGAACAGGCAGGCCCCGACGTTGGAGGATGTTGCGCGGGAGGCGGGGGTCTCTCGTGCGACCGTGTCGCGGGTCGTGAACGGTGTGCGCAACGTCGATCCCGACATCCAGGAGCTGGTCCGTCACGCGATCGAGCGCACCGGTTACACCCCCAACCGTGCGGCAAGGTCGCTGGTTACCCGGCGAGCGGAAACCGTGGCCCTCGTCGTCTCCGGGGCGGGAGACGCTTTCGCCGCCCGGGTTTTCGCCGATCCGTTCTTCGGCCGTGTGGTGAGCGGCGCCCTGGGGTACCTCCGGGCCCGCGCGATGCACCCGGTGCTGCTGTTCGCCGAATCGCAGGCGGCCAGGAAGCAGGTGGTCGACTACGTGCGGCAGGGCAGCGCCGACGGGGTGCTGGTGGTGTCGATCCTGGCCGACGACCCGCTGCCCGAGATGCTCCTCTCCGCTCGGATTCCGACCGTCCTGTTCGCCCGTCCCGGCCGGACGGCACCGATCAGTTACGTCGACCTGGACCACTACGCCGGGGGCGAGCTGGCCGGCGCTCATCTGTTGGCACGCGGTTGCCGGCACATCACGGCGATCAGCGCTCCATCGGAGCTCCAAGCCGGCCAGGACCGTCTCACCGGGTTCCGCGACGCTCTGGCCCGCGCGGGCCGACGTCCACCCCCGGTCGTCGAGGGCACCTTCACCCTCGACAGCGGCGCGGCGGCGATGTCCACGCTACTGCGGGAGCATCCCCAGGTGGACGGCGTGTTCGCGGCCAACGACCTGATGGCGCAAGGGGCTTGTCAGGTTCTTCGTGAGCTGGGCAAGAGGGTCCCGGAGGACGTCGCCGTCATAGGCTTCGACGACTCGAGCGTCGCGGTGACGTGCCGGCCGCCCCTGACCACCGTGCGCCAACCCGTGGAGGACATGGCCGCGACGATGGCCAGGCTCCTGAACGAGCAGGTCCAGGGTGCGCGTACAGAGCCCAGGACCGTGATCTTCGAACCGAAGCTGGTCGTACGGGCGTCCGCCTGAGGTGACCGGCGGCAGGCCGCCCGTCACCTCAGCCTGTCACTTCCGTGAACCTCCTGCCGGCGCACGCGCGCCCGTCGGCAGGAGCCGCTCCCGCCCTCCGTGCCGCGGGTCAGGCATGGGTCTGGCGGTGGCCTCGGATGATGTCTGCGTACCGGTGTCCGCTCGACTTGATCGTGCGGGTCTGGGTCGGATAGTCGACGTGGACGAGGCCGAAGCGCTTGTCGTAGCCGTAGGCCCACTCGAAGTTGTCCAGCAGCGACCAGGCGAAGTAGCCCGCCAGCGGGGCGCCTTTGCGCACCGCGCGGGCGCAGGCGCTCAGGTGCTGCTCCAGGTAGCGGGCCCGCTCGGGATCGTCGACGGTTCCGTCGGGACGGACGGTGTCGGGGAACGCGGAGCCGTTCTCGGTGACGTACAGCCGGTGCACGCCGTAGTCGTCGGTCAGCCGCAGCAGGAATTCCTCCAGGCCCCCGGCGTCGATCTGCCAGTCCATGCCGGTGCGCGGCACATCAGTCAGGCGGATCTCCCGGGCGTGCGGGACGGGGCCCGTCGGATCGTCCTCGACGGTGACGGGAAAGTAGTAGTTGAGGCCGTGCCAGTCCAGCGGCGCGGAGATCGTCTCCAGGTCGCCGGGGCGCTCCGGCAGTTCGACGCCGTAGAGCCGGCGCATGTCGGTGGGGAAGCCGCGCCCGTAGACGGGGTCGAGCCACCAGCGGTTGGTGTGCCCGTCCATGCGAGTGGCCGCCGCGATGTCCTCGGGCCGGGTGGAGGCCGCCTCGACGGTGGAGTGGTTGGTGACGAGTCCGACCCGGGCGCCCGGCGCCGCGGCGCGGATCGCCTGCGTGGCCAGTCCGTGGCCGAGGAGGAGGTGGTACGAGGCGTGCACGGCGGCGGGCAGGTCGGTGAGGCCGGGAGCCATCCGGCCCTCCAAGTGGCCGATCCACCCGGAGCAGAGCGGCTCGTTGAGGGTGGCCCAATGGGTGACCCGGTCGCCGAGCCGTCCGGCGACAACGGAGGCGTAGGAGGCGAGGTGTTCGGCGGTCTCGCGCGCGGTCCAGCCGCCGCGGTCCTGCAGGGCCTGCGGGAGGTCCCAGTGGTAGAGGGTGATGTTGGGCGTGATGCCGGCGTCGAGGAGGCCGTCGACGAGCCGGTCGTAGAAGTCGAGGCCGGCCGGGTTCACGAGCCCGTCGCCGGCGGGCAGGACGCGGGGCCAGGCGACGGACATGCGGTAGGTGTCGGTGCCGAGCCGCTTCATGAGCGCGATGTCCTCGGGCCACCGGTGGTAGTGGTCGCAGGCCTCGTCGCCGTGGTCGTCGTTGTCGATCTTGCCGGGGGTGTGGGAGAAGGTGTCCCAGATCGACGGTGCCCGGCCGTCCTCGGCGACGGCGCCTTCGATCTGGTAGGCGGATGTGGCCGTGCCCCAGACGAAGTCGGGGGGAAAGGCGGCGAAGTCTATCGAATCGGACACAGAGGGCCTCTCTGGGGTGATCGGAGGGGTGAGGCGAGGGGGGTGATGTCCACGGTTACTTGACGGCACCGGCGGTGAGTCCGGTGACGAGGTAGCGCTGGAGGAGAAGGAAGCCGGCGACGACCGGGAGGCTCACGACCAGGGAGGCGGCCATGACCTGGTTCCAGTACACGTCGTTCTGGGTGGAGTAGCCCTGGAGGCCGACGGCGAGGGTCCGGGTGGTGTCGTTGGTCATCACGGAGGCGAACAGGACCTCGCCCCACGCGGTCATGAAGGCGTACACGGCGACGGCCACGATGCCCGGGACTGCGGCGGGCACGACGACCCGGAAGAGCGCGCCGAGCGGGCCGCAGCCGTCCACCTTGGCCGCCTCGTCCAGGTCTCGGGGCACCGAGTCGAAGTAGCCGATGAGCATCCAGATGGAGAACGGCAGGGAGAAGGTGAGATACGTGAGGATCAGCCCGCCCCGCGAACCGAACAGGGCGATTCCGGTGGCGTTGCCGATGTTGACGTAGATGAGGAACAGCGGCAGCAGGAACAGGATGCCGGGGAACATCTGGGTCGAGAGCACCGTGACCGTGAAGACGCGCTTGCCCCGGAAGGAGTAGCGGCTGACCGCGTAGGCCGCGAATACGGCGATGGTGACGGAGCAGACGGTCGCCGAACCCGCCACGATCAGGGAGTTCATGAAGTAGTCGGCCAGCGGAACGGTTTCCCAGATGTCGAAGTACGGACGGACGGTGAGTCCCGAGGGGATCCACCGGAACGCCCCCGAGACGTCCTGCAGCGGCTTCAGGGAGCTGGAGACCATGACGTAGACCGGTAGCAGGACGAAGCCGGTGAGCAGCGTCAGGAAGATCCGCCGACTCCACAGGAAGGACCGCGGGGCGGCCATCGGGGAGCGGACCGGCCGCCGGGAGTGACTAGGCATCGGTGGCCTTCCTTCCTCGGGAGGTGAGCAGGAGGTAGGCGCCTGTCACGACGAGCAGGAACAGGAGCAGGAGGACCGACATGGCGGAGCCCGCGCCGAAGTTCCAGGTCTGGAACGAGGACTGGTAGATGTGCAGGGAGATCAGGTCCGCCGCCTCCGGTGCCGCCTTGCCGAAGAGGACGAAGGGGGTGTTGAAGTCGTTGAACGTCCACAGGAAGAGGACGAGGACGAGGACCTGGTTGACCGGGCGCAGCGAGGGCAGCGTGATCCGGCGGACCTGCTGCCAGACGCCCGCGCCGTCCAGCGCCGCGGCCTCGTAGATCTCCCGGGGGATGTTCTGCAGGCCGGCCATCATGATGAGGAAGGCGAAGGGCCAGCCCTTCCAGACCGAGACGACGAGCAGGGTGACGAAGCTGTTCTCGCCGATCAGCCAGAACGGCGGGGTGTCGGTGAGCCCGAGCTGGTCGTGCAGCACGTGGTTCACCAGGCCGTTGTCCCGCTGGAACATGAACGCCCAGGTGATGACGGCGGCGTAGACCGGCAGGGCGTAGGGAACGAGGAAGACCGTGCGCAGGAGGCCCCGGCCGCGGAAGGTCTCCTGCATGAAGATCGCGGCGGCGGTGCCGAGGAGCCAGCACAGCCCGACCGAGGACAGGGTGAACAGGCACGTGGTGGCGAAGGACCGCAGCAGCGCCTCCCCCACAGGGGCGTTGACGTCGATGGCGAGTGAGTAGTTGTCGAACCCCGCCCAGGGCGCGGTGCCCCAGTCGCGGACGTAGAACTGGGTGAGCTCCTTGAAGCTCACGACGATGCCGATCACCATCGGCACCAGGTGGACCAGGAGTTCCAGGATCAGGGCGGGAAGCAGCAGGAGGTACGGCAGGCCGACGCGGCGCAGCCGCCCGGAGCGACGCGGGCCCCGCGCCCCTCCGGGAGAGTTCTTCCGTGCTGTCCGCTCGCCCGTTTCGGGGGCAGCGGTGAGAGTCATCGAGGTGTCCGCACTCACTTCTTCGGCATCTGCTGCTGGGCCTTTTCGAGCTTGGCCCGCACCGACTCCGTGGTCACCGGCCGGCCGGCGGCCGCCTCGGCGAAGAGTTCCTTGACCGCGGTGCCGACCACCGTCTCGAACTGCGACTCCTCGGGAACCTGCGGGAGGGCGGCGGCACTGGTGGCCAGGGTCTCGCGCAGGACAGCGAGTGCGGGGGTGTTGAAGGCCGGGTCCTGTTGGGCGGTCTTGACCGGCGGGATGGAGCCGTATGCCTTGTTGAGAATGACCTGCTCTTCGTCGCTGGTCATGAACTTGACGAACTTCTTGGCGCCGTCGATGTTTTTGGTGTTCTTGAAGACGGCCATGTTGATGCCGGCGACCATGGAGTTGGCGGCGGCGCCCGGGCCGGGCCTACCGGACTGCACCGGTGCGGGCGCCACTCCCCACTCGTCCTCACTCATGCCCTGGGCCTTGAAGGTGGCCGACGCGGTCTGCCACAGGACCATGGCCGTCTTGTCCTTGGCGAAGTCGCTCAGGGACTGATTCTGCGCGTACTCGGCGTTGCCGGGCGCGATGATCTTGTCCTTGGCCATCAGGTCGACGTACTGCTTGACCGCGGCCACGGCGCCGTCGGAGGTGAAGTCGGCCTTGCCGTCAGGGGTGAAGAAGTCCGCGTTGTGCTGCTTGCCGAGGACGAACACCTGGTGGATGTTGTTGGAGAGGTTGGACCCCTCGGCCCCGAGCCCCCACGTACCGTTCTTGGAGAGCTTTTTGCCGGTCTCAGCCATCTCCGCCCATGTGGCGGGCGGCTTCTGGATGCCGGCGTCGGCGAACATCTTCTTGTTGTAGTAGAGCGCGTAAGCCATGGAGTACAGCGGGACGGCCGCCGGATCCTGACCCTGGACGCCGGTGGAGCCGAGGGCGGAATCCACGAAACGGTCCTTGCCGCCGATCGCCTCGAAGTTTTTCGCGTCCCAGGGCAGCAGGGCGCCGCTGGACTGCAGGGAGGCGCTCCAGGTGTTGCCGATGTTCAGGACGTCGGGGCCCTGGCCGGAGGTGGTGGCGGTGAGGATGCGGTTGAGCAGGTCGCCCCAGGGCACGACCTCCAGCTTCACCTCGATGCCGGTCTCCTTCTCGAACTTGTCTAGCTCGGGCTGGAGAACCTTCTTGTCGACCTCGAGATTGGCGCCCTGGTTCGTGGCCCAGTACGTGAGTGTCCTCGGCTGCTCGTTGGAGCCCTCCGAGCCGGACGAGCCGCCGCCGCAGGCGGCCGCGGCGAGGACGAGCGAAAGGGTGACGGCGCCGACGGCTGCGGCTCGGATTCTGCGCATGACTCCAGGGGCCTTCCGGGGAGGTGGACGGTCTTCGCCTGCGGGGAGCGTGGGACGCGAGTAGCGTCCCGCGTTCGGATCCCGAAAATCCCCGCGACTTAATTTAGGATGTGAGTTAAACCTCAAGCGAAGGTCGCGTCAAGGCCCCGGTCACATGTAAGTTGCCCTGAAGGACAACGGAGACGAGGGGGCGGGGTGAAGGTGCGCAGCGGCCGAACTGTGCGTGACCTGCGGCGGGAGAACCGCACCGCGGTGTTGCAACGGTTGTATTTCGACGGGCCCCTGAGCCGCTTCTCGCTCGGCCCGGTCACCGGCCTGAGCTCGGGCTCGGTGAGCAACGTGGTGGCCGAACTGGTCGCCGAGGGGCTGGTGGAGGAGGCCGGCAGTGTCGACTCCGCGGGCGGCCGGCCCCGCACGCTCCTGCGCATCAGCGCGGACAGCGGCTACATGATCGGGGTGGACGTAGGCGAGACCCGGGTGCGGATCGAGCTCTTCGACCTGGCCCTCACCGAACTCGCGCGGGTCGAGAAGCCGCTGGAGACCCAGGGGCCGCGCCGTGTCGACCGCTACGACGTCGGGGTCGTCGTCGGCCACCTTCGCGAGGGCATCGCGGAAGTCCTCGAACGCGCCGGGATCGCGGCGGAACGGCTTCTCGGCGTCGGTGTCGGCGTGCCGGGCATCGTCGCCCGGACCGCCGAGGACGGCGCCGTGGTGCACGGTCAGACCATCGGGTGGGACGCGGTCCCGCTGGAACGGCTCCTGCGCGAGTCGCGGCTCCTGCCCGAGACCGTCCCTTACTACATCGACAACGGCGCCAAGACGCTCGGCCAGGCGGAGATGTGGTTCGGCGCCGGGCGGGGCGCGCAGAACGCGGTGGTGGTGCTCTTCGGCTCCGGTGTGGGCGCCTGCGTCGTCGCGGACGACATGCGGCCCGGCCGCGCCGTCGAGTGGGGGCACCTGACCGTACGGGTACGGGGCCGCCGCTGCCGCTGCGGCGCCCAGGGCTGCCTGGAGGCGTACGCGGGTGCCGAGGCGCTGCTCGAACGCTGGGCCGAGGCGGGCGGACGGCCGCCCGTCGGCGCGGACGAGGAGACCGCGCTGACCGCGATGCTCGCCGCCGCCTATCCCGCACCGGACGCCGACGGAACGACGGCACCAGCCGACGCCACCGCTCTGGCGGTTCTGGAGGAGACCGCCGAGTACCTCGGCGCGGGCTTCTCCGACCTGATCAACCTCTTCCAGCCCGAACGCATCCTGGTCGGCGGCTGGGCCGGCCTCCAGCTCGGCGCCCGCTTCCTCGACACGGTCCGGACCTACGCCACCTCCTACGCCCTGTCGTATCCGGCCTCCCACGTGCGCATCGACCTGGGCACCCTCGGACCGGACGCCGTCACCGTCGGAGCCGCGATCCTGCCCCTCGCCGACTTCTTCGCCCGCGGCGGCCGCCGAGCCGAAGCGGACCCGGAGGAGCAGAGCCCCGCCTGGCAGACGAGTCTGCGGGAGCGGGCGGCGCAGTAGGGGGTGCGGGCGGGGGCCGCCGGTGGGAGGCTGGGAGCAGAGACCGATCGGTCGAGGAGCGATCATGGGCACTGCCCATGCGGAAGCCGCGCGTGCGGACCGGGCCGCCGTCCAGGAGCTGGAGCGGACCTTCGCCGGCCGGCTCGTCCGCCCCCACGAGCCCGCCTACGACGAGGCCCGACGGATCTGGAACGGGTCGATCAGCAAGTTCCCGGCCCTCGTCGCCTACTGCACCGGAGTCGCAGACGTCGTCGCCGCGCTGGATTGCGCGCGACGCGGCGGACTGCCGGTCGCCGTCCGCAGCGGCGGCCACAGCTTCCCCGGCCAGTCGCTGTGCGAGGGCGGGATCGTCATCGACCTCTCGGCCATGAACGGCATCCGCGTGGACCCCGTGCACCGTACGGTCCGGGCCCAGGCCGGTGTGCTGCTCGGCGCGCTCGACCGCGAGACACAGCACTTCGGCCTCGCCGTCCCCTCGGGCATCGTCACGCACACCGGTCTCGCCGGGCTGACGCTCGGCGGCGGAATCGGCTGGCTCATGCGGAAGTACGGCCTCACCGTCGACCAGTTGCTCTCCGCCGACCTCGTCACCGCGGACGGCACCTTCCTCCAGGTGAGCGCGGAGAGCGAACCCGAACTCTTCTGGGGACTGCGGGGCGCGGGCGGCAACTTCGGCGTCGTCACCGAGTTCGAGTTCCGGCTCAACCCGGTGGGCCCCACAGTCCTCGCGGGGCCGGTCCTGTGGCCCCTCGAGGAAGCGTCGCGGGTGCTCCGCTTCTACCGGGACTGGATCACCGACGTCCCCGACGAGCTGACGACCGTCGTCGTACACCGCAAGGCCCCGTCGCTCCCGGCCATCCCGCCGGACCTGCACGGGCGGCCCGTCATCGCCGTCATCAGCTGCTACACGGGCGACATCGAGGAGGGGCAGGAAGTGCTGCGGCCCCTGAAGGCGTTCGGGACACCGCTGCTCGACCTCTGCGTACCGAAGCCGTACACGCAGCACCAGGCCATGTTCGATCCGTCCTTCCCTCACGGCTGGTGGTACTACGTCAAGGCGTGCGATGTCGACCGGCTCACCGACGACGTCGTCGACATCTGTGCGGAGCACGCCCTGCGGGTCGCCTCTCCGCTCTCGACCGGCGGGATCTTCCACCTCGGCGGAGCCGTCGCCCGGGTGGGGGAGGACGAGACCGCGTACAGCGGACGCGGTGTCGGCCACACCTTCAACATCAACGGCAACCGCACCACCGCCGAGGGCTTCGAGGAGGAGCGGGCCTGGGCCCGCGACTGGTGGTCCGCGCTCCGGCCCCACCACGCCGGCGTCTACGTCAACTTCCTCATGGACGAGGGCGCCGACCGGATCGAGCAGGCGTACGGCGCGGCGAAACTCCGGCGGCTACGCGAGCTCAAACGGGAGTTCGACCCCGCCAATGTCTTCCGCTCCAACCAGAACATCGCTCCGGCGGAGTGACCGCAGGGGGTGTGACCGGGCGAGTGTCAGTGGCGGGTGCGATGCTGCCGGGTATGGACGAGCTGATGCGAGGCCGCGTGTACGGCGCGGACCACGACGACCCCCATCCCGGGCCGAGGCCGGGGCACGTCTACCGGGAGCTGGTGGCAGGGCCCCTGGACGGGCTGCTTCTCGACGTCACCGGCTGGACGACGGAGCAGCTCCAGGAGGGCGCCGCCCTCGCCACCGAGATAGGCACCTACGGCCCGGGCGGCAGCGCCCGGTACGGGCCGCGCGAGGGCGACCCGTACCACTGGGACTGGGAGGGTGACACCCGCTAGGCCGTCTCCGTGAAGTCCCGCCTGGCCCGCGGCGCCTGGCACGCACGTTCGCCGCGTTGTCGGGATCGCCCCAGTACGCCCAGAAGGGGGGCGGCCCTCCGCCTTGCGATCGCACGCACCGGACGCCGCGGGCCCTGCCCTGCGGGCAGACGGCGCTACTCTCCGGACGCGACCTAGCACCCCTGGCCTTCCGGCCAGGGGAAGCCGAGGACCTGGGCGTGTTCCCGGCTGCCGCCTCTCACCTCCGCGAAGGTCTTCGGATCGGTCGTCTCCATGCGTTTCAGGACCCGGGCGGCGCGGACGTCCGGAGGCGTGCCGTCGTCCGGGAGGTCCCAGACGAACTGCAGCCACGGTCCGGCCGTGTCCCGCCGCCCGGCGGCGAGTCCCGGCCAGAAGGTGAAGGACAGCGTCGTCGTGTCCGGCTCGGAGAAGGCCGTGCCCACCCAACCGAACCGGCAGTCCCACCGGGTGAGGAGTTCCGGCCGGTCCCGCAGCCCCGCGGCCAGGAGGCGCGCGGTGCTCCGGGCCGGCCAGGCCCAGGAGTGGTCGCTCTCGGCACGAGCGACCTCGGCGTCGTAGGCCGCCGCGTCGAAGCGGTACTCCGGCAGCTCCGACAACGCCTGTCGGTGCGGCGAGGCGGGCGGGCGCCGCCAGTGGTTCCACACGACGTGGTCCCCGTCGCGGCGGACGGTGACATGGAGCGCGCCGCAACAGCCCTCGGTGCAGTACGCCTCGGCGAGCTGCACCTCCCGCGGCTCGGGCGTGGCCCGCAGCCGCCCGCTGTCGAGCAGGTACTCCGGTGCGTTTCCGGGGCCCCGGCCGAACGCCTCCGGCACGAGAGGGCGTCCGTCGACGAGGAACCGGGTCTCGACCGTGTCGGGGTCCGCGGGGTCGCTTACGGCGACCTCGATCCGGAGCCGAGGCGCGCCGGTCCGCTGGTCGCGGGGCCCGAAGGGCTGTCGGGCGGTGCGCCGGATCCAGGCGGCTCGGCGCCGTTCGGCGGGATCGGCTCGCGGTGTGGGCTCACCGCGGGTCAGGGCCGCCCAGGACGGTGCGGTCAGGACGGACTCCAGGCCGTCCAGCAGGGCCTCGCGCCGGCCGGGCGGCCAGGGGAGCAGGTGGCTCGGCCCGCTGTGCAGATCAAGGGCGAGGGAGAGCAGGATCGCGTAGTGGTCCAAGGTCGGCGCAAGAGCGGAGGCCCGTGCGACGAGAGCCTCGTGGACCGCGACCGCCCCCGCGTAGGCGAGGACTTCGGGCCGGTAGTCACGCCGGCTCGCCATCCGGCACAGCAGCCGTCCGGCCTGGGCCAGGACCCGGAGGTCGACCGGATCCGCCCGCACGACCTCGTCGAGCCGCACGGCCTCGGCGATCCTGCGGGCGGTCTCAGGACCCACGGCGCCAGGCGGCAGCGGGGTCGTCAGCAGCCAGGCGTGGGCGGAGTTGTCGTCACGGGCCGCGAGGGCGTCCACCAGGCGACGCAGCTCCCCCTCCTCGATGTACTCGGTCAGCCACACCAGAGCGGCCGTCGGGGCGTCGAGGGCGGTGAGCGCCTGGACGGCGGTGCCGGCGAAGCCGCGCAGCAGCGCGAGCGTCCGGAGATACGGCACGTCCTCCGGCTCGCCGAGGCGGGCCAGGAGCCCGAGGCCGACGCCGACGGCCGCGGCGGTCGTGCCCGCGCGGGTCAGCCGGCGGCCCAGCGCGCGTGCGGCCGTCTCGTCGTCGAGCGGCAGTTGGGCCACGACCGCGCGGACGACGCGGAGAGTACGGTTTCGCGCTCTCAGCTCGCCGAGGCGACGGTGCACCTCACCGGCGGCCCACCGGGTGTCCGGCGCGCCCAGGAGAGGGGAGAGCGCGTCGCCGACGGTCCGGAGCAGCTCTTTGTGGGTGACGCCGGACCGCTCCGGGATCTCCTCCGCGGGCGGCGGTTCGTCGGGCAGGGGGTAGCCGCCACGGGGCAGGCGGCCGTCGGGCTCCGCGCCGTGCCGGCGCAGGGCGTAGGCGTACAGAGAGGGCCGGGAAGTGAGCGCGCCGCGCTTTTCCTGGGCGCTCAACGGGCGGGGTGGGACTCGATTCCGTAGGTCATGCCGGGGATCCTCCCAGGGGTCCGCCGTCCCGTGCCACCGAATTGACCGGCCCGCTCCGCCGCGCGCCGCCTCACTTCCCGCTGTCCTCGGCGAGGGTGTGCGCGACGAGCGCGTTGGCGTGGCCGTGGCCGAGGCCGTGCTCGGCCTTGAGCCATGAGACGAGCTCCATGTGCTTGGTCAGGGGCGAGGAACGGATCAGGTCTTTCCACTCCGCGATCGGGCGACCGTACTTCTTCTCGATCGAGGGGAAGTAGCTGGCAGGTCCCTTGACGGTCTCGGTCATGGCCGGTCTCCTTCGGTCGGTGGTTCGTCGATTCTGTGGGGTGGACCGGAGGCGAGGCGGGAACTCATCGACCGGCGAGCTGTGACGTGGATCACCGCCAAGCGGGTGCCGTCCAGGATGAATCGATTCATGACACTCGTTGGTACCATCCCGTCCGACGAGGCGGACGATTGAACCGGTGAAAGAGGCGGGACGCGACAGGTGAGTCGTACGGCAGGAGCGGCGGGCGCGGTCGCCGGACAAGGCACCGGGCAGGGCCCGGAACAGGGCGCCGGGATCAAGGACGTGGCCCGGGAGGCGGGGGTCTCCGTCGGGACGGTCTCCAACGTGATCAACCGGCCCGACCTCGTCTCGGAGCGCACCCGCCGTCACGTGCGCGAGGTCATCGACCGCCTCGGCTATGTGCGCAGCGAGTCGGCACGCCAGCTGAGGGCGGGGCGCAGCCGCCTGCTCTCCCTGCTCGTCCTCGACATGGGCAACCCTTTCTTCGTCGACCTGGCGCGGGGTGCCGAGCGGACCGCGCGTGCCGCCGGGCTGAGCGTGATGGTCTGCAACAGCGACCAGAGCCCGGCCGCCGAGGCCGAGTACCTCTCCCTCTTCGCCGAACAGCGCGTGCACGGCGTGCTGGTCACCCCGGCCGACCCCAGCGGAAGCAATCTCCAGGAGTTCCGCCGGCACGGCATCCCGTTCGTGCTCGTCGACCGGGTCGCCGGCGGTGTCGGCGGCTGCTCGGTCTCCGTGGACGACGTGGCGGGCGGCGCGATGGCCGTCCGCCATCTGGTGTCCCTCGGCCACCGCTCGATCGCCTACGTCAGTGGTCAGGGCCATCTCCTCCAGGTCCGCGACCGGCGCACCGGTGCGCTGGACGCGCTGGCCGAGGCCGGGCTGCCCCCGGATGCGCTGCGGGAGGTCGACGCCGACCGGCTCGACGTGAACTCCGGCCGGGACGCGGGAGCGCGCCTGCTCGGGATGGCGGAGCGTCCCACCGCAGTCTTCTGCGCCAACGACCTGCTCGCGCTCGGCGTGCTGCAGGCGATGTACGCGGCGGGGGTCCGGGTTCCCGAGGACATCGCCATCGTCGGTTACGACGACATCGAGTTCGCCGCCGCGGCCGCCGTCCCCCTCACCTCCGTACGGCAGCCGGCCGCCACGCTGGGAGCCATGGCGACCGAGCTGCTGCTCGACGAGGCCGGTGAGCAGGGTGCCGCTCACCGGCATCAACAGGTCGTGCTGCGGCCCGAGTTGGTCGTACGGGGATCGAGCCAGATCCGGCGCTGAGCGCGACCGACGGACCGATCCGGCGGACTCACGGACCGGCCGGCGGACCGACCGGCCGGAACCGGGTTCCGGCCGGCCGGGTCCGTCACGCGCGGTCGTGCGTCACAGCGCCGGGTGGGCGTTCTTCAGCAGCTCCTGGAACTGGGCCGAGAACCACTGGCCCGAGAGCGGAGCATCGGGCAGCGATCCCGACATGCTGTTCCCGTTGCGCGCGTTGCCCGTGTAGGTGGGTCGCACATCCGGTCGAAGCCCTTGCCCTCGTTGTTCGGGATCTCCTTGCTGGCGCCGTCCGACTCGCCCGGAGGCTTCATCCACACGTACGCGTCGATGCCCGCGGCCGGGGCGGCCTGCGGCCGTTCGCCGAGCCCCGCGCCTGCCTGGTTGCACCAGTTGCCGAGGTGGATGCGCCGGTCGTAGCGGCCGCCGTTGACGTAGGTGTCCACGTTCGTCAGCGCACCCGGACCGCTCGGCCGGGCCGTGCCGCCCCAGCCGTTGCGGGAGGTGTCGATCAGCATGCCGAGGTTGGGGTCGAAGCCGATGGAGACGAGCTTGGCGCGCATGGCCTGGGCGTACGACAGCTCGTCCGTGTACCGGTTCCAGTCCACCCACTTCGACTGACGCACCGAGACACCGTTGACGGAGTCCTCGATCTTGAAGTGGTTCTCCTTCAGGGCGCTGTAGTTGGCGGTGTTGACGATGAAGCCGTGGACCTTGGAGACCGTGGAGCCCTCGGCGGTCGCGGCCTGCTTGAAGAGTTCGGCGGAGGGGCCGAAGTTGTCGTCCCAGCCGAGCCAGCCGTGGTGGCCGGCGTCCACGTAGTTGTAGACGTTGGCGATCGAGCCCAGCTTGTTGAGCGCGTAGCCGACGCCCTTGATGTAGTTGCCGTTCGCCTTCATCGCATCGCAGTTGGCGGTGGCCGTCGGGCGGCCGGAGACATTGGTGACCAGGTTCGGCAGGGAGTCGATCTCGACCGTCGTCACGATGCGCAGGCCGGCGTACTTGGGGTCGGCGAGGATCGCGGCGATGGGATCGATGTACTCGGTCTTGTAGCGGTCGATCTCGGTCGGGCCCAGTTCGCCGTTGGAGGCGAGCGCGGCGCAGTCGCGGCCCGGGAGGTTGTAGATCACCAGCTGGACGACGAGTTCGCCGGTGCCCTTCTGGACCAGGGCCCGGTCGAGGTGGTCGCGCAGGCCCATACCGCCGTTCACACCGGCGATGGCGGCCGTCCGGTCCAGCCAGACGCCGGTGGGCTGGTTCGAGACCTTGGTCCCGCCCGGCTCGGCCGCGGCCTTGGCGGACCACTCGGGGTTCACGTACACCTTGGCACCGGCGTACGGGTTGTCGGCCTTGGTGCCGGTCGGCGGCGGGGTGGTCGGCGGTGTCGTGGGAGGCGTGGTGGGCGGTGTCGTCGGGGGAGTCGTGGGCGGCTGGGTGGCGCCGTTGCAGGTGACCCCGTTGAGGGTGAAGGTCGCCGGGACGGCGTTCGTCCCGCTGTAGGAGCCGTTGAAGCCGAAGGAGGCCGAACCGCCCGTGGCCAGGCTTCCGTTGTACGAGAGGTTCTTCGCGGTCACGGCGGCGCCGGACTGCGTGATCGTGGCGTTCCAGCCCTGGGTGACCTTCTGGTCGCCCGCGTAGGACCACTCCAGGGTCCAGGCGCTCAGCGGGTCACCGGTGTTGGTGACGACGACATTGGCTCCGAAGCCGGTGTTCCACTGGTTGGTGATCTGGTATTCGACCTTGCAGCCCGCGGCGGCGGCGCCCGCGGTGGTCGTCATCACGGTGGCGGTGGCGCCGGTCGCCGTGATCAGTCCGATGGCCGCCAGCAGGGCGGTGCGGCCGGTGGTGCGGCTCGTGGTGCGGGTGGTCGTGCGGCTCATTTCGAGGGGTGCCTTTCAGTTCAGGGCGCGCAGGTGATCGCGCAGTCCGATGCCGAAACTGGTGGGGGTTCCGCCGTACGAGGTGATCAGGGCCGGTCCCGAGGAGCAGTTCCACGTGTTCCAGGTCCACCCGAGGTAGGACAGGGAGCGGTCGTCGAACCACTTCATGACGCGGTCGATGAAGGCGTGACCGCAGGTGTTCTCGCCGATCTCACCGGCGATCAGGGGGACTCGGGCGGCGACCGGCGCGAGGGTGCTGTCCCAGCAGGCCTCGTTGGAGCAGGTGTTGAAGTTGTAGACGTGCCAGGCGGCGGCGAGATTGCCCGTCGGATCGGTGGGGGCGTGGTCAAGCCACCGGCTCAGGTCGTTGGAGTACGCGATGCCCGGGACGAGGACGAGGTTGCGGGCGCCCGTCGCACGGACGGCGTCCACCAGGTCCTGCATGCCGGCCACCTCGTAGCCGATGCCGGGGCAGCTGCCGCCGTCGCGCCAGCACGTCCAGGCCTGCGCCGCGGTGGAGGTGGCCCGGTCGGGATAGGGCTCGTTGAACAGGTCGAAGACGATGCGGCGGTCGCTCTTGAACGTGTCGGCGACCGAGGTCCAGAACGCCGGGGTGTACCGCGCGTTCGGCATCGGCTTCTGGCAGGAGGCGTGGACGTCGGCGCAGCCGGACGAGTTGCCGGTGTACTGCCCGTAGGTCCAGTGCAGTTCGACGATCGGTGTCATGCCGTGCGCGAGCACCTTGTCGACCAGGCCCTTGACGGCGTTGACGTAGCTGGTGCCCCGGTACTCGGGTTTGATGTTGTCCAGGCCCAGCCAGCACTCCTCGTTGAGCGGGATGCGGACGGTGTTCGCCTTCCAGTCCGCGATGGCGCGGACCGACGCGTCGTCGACCGGGCCGTCGAATATGCCGTGGCCCTGGACGCACATGAACTCGCCGCCGGAGCGGTTGACGCCGAGCAGCCGGCGGGTGGCGCCGTTCTGGTCGGTGAGCCGGTTTCCGGTGACGCTCAGCTCGGGCGCGCCGGAGACGGGGCCGGGCGGATCGGTCGGATCCGTGGGAGTGGGCGTCGGAGTGGGGGTGGGGGTCGGTGTCGGCGTGGGAGTCGGGGTCGGGTCGGTCGGGCCCGGCCCCGGGTCGACGTCGCAGGCCGTGCCGTTGAGCGTGAAAGCGGTCGGCGCGGTGTTGGCGCCCGACCAGGACGCGATGAAGCCGGTGGTGACGCGCGCACCCGTGCCGAGCGAACCGTTCCAGCTCTCGTTGACGGCCGTGGCCCGTGCCCCGGCCTGGGACCACTTGCCGCCCCAGCCCTGGCTGACCTGCTGGCCGGCCGGGAAGTCGAAGCCGAGGCGCCAACCACTGAGCGCGGCGCTGTTGTTGGTCACGGTGACGGACCCCTGGAAGCCGCCGGCCCACTGGCCGACGACCGAGTACTCCACCGAGCACAGAGGTGCGGCCACTGCTCCTGAGGCCGTACCGACGACGGCGAGAGCGGTGCTCGCCATCGTGAGCGCCGCTCCTGCGAGCAGCGCGGACAAACGCGGGGGGTGTCGCATGAGCGACTCCTTGCAGCGAGGGCGCGTACCTCACGACGCGCCGACTGACGGAATCGCTCCCACTGGTGGGCCCAGACCGTAGCGCCAACTCTCCGCAAAAAAAAGAGGGGTTGGCAACTTTCCCTGTCGAATGTCTTCGACTCTTCGCGCACCTTGACGAGGTTCCGCCCCGTCGGCACAGTGGGAGCGCTCCCACTGGTTCAGAGCTTGTGTCCATGGCTTCCCGTTCCATACACACCCCCACCTCCCGAGCCGCGAGGAGAACCACCCTCATGCCCCCGAGCCCGCCCCGAAGACGAGGCACCCTGCTCACCGCGCTGGCCGCGACCCTGTCCCTCCCCCTGGGCCTGACCGCCGTCGGCGGTACCACCGCCCACGCCGCGGCGGTCCAGTGCAGCGTCGACTACACGACCAACGACTGGGGGTCCGGCTTCACCGCCGAGCTGACCCTCACCAACCGCGCCACCACCCCGCTCGACGGCTGGACCCTGACCTACGCCCACGCCGGCAACCAGCAGCTGACCAACGGCTGGAACGGCATTTGGTCCCAGTCCGGGAAGACCGTCACGGTCGCGAACGCGGCCTGGAACCGGACCGTCGCCGCCGGTGCCGCCGTCACGACGGGCGCCCAGTTCACCTACAGCGGGGCCAACACCGCCCCGACCGCCTTCGCCGTCAACGGCACCCCCTGCACCGGCGCCCACCAGCCCCCGATCGCCGTGCTCACCAGCCCGGCCGCGGGCGCGGTCTTCACAGCGGGCGACCCCGTTCCGCTCGCCGCCACGGCGGCCGCCGCCGACCAGGCGACGGTGAGCAGGGTGGAGTTCTACAGCGACACCACCCTGCTCGGCACGGACACCACGGCCCCGTACGCGCTGAGCGCCACCGGCCTCGCCCCCGGCTCCCACTCGCTCTACGCCAAGGCCTACGACAGCCTCGGAGCCTCCGCCGAATCCGCCCCGGCGGGCATCACGGTCGCCGCAGGGGCCGCCCTGGTCGCCACCCCGGCCCAGCTCGGCGTACGCCAAGGCGCGACGGGCACCTTCGATCTGAAGCTCTCCACCCGGCCCTCCGCGAACGTCGCGGTGAGCGTCGCCCGCACCTCGGGCAACACCAACCTCAGCGCCACCCCGGCGACCCTGACCTTCACCCCGGCGAACTGGAACACCGCCCAGAAGGTGACCGTCGCCGCCGCGCCGACCGGCACCGGTTCGGCCGTCTTCACCGCGACCGCCCCCGGCCACGCCAAGGCCGAGGTGACCGTCGCCCAACTGGCGGCCGGTTCCACGTACGACGCCCGCTTCCTCGACCTCCACGGGAAGATCACGAACCCGGCCAACGGCTACTTCTCGCCCGAGGGCATCCCGTACCACTCCGTCGAGACGCTCATCGTCGAGGCCCCCGACCACGGGCACGAGACGACCTCGGAGGCGTACAGCTACCTGATCTGGCTCCAGGCGATGTACGGCAAGATCACCGGCGACTGGACCAAGTTCAACGGCGCGTGGGACACCATGGAGAAGTACATGATCCCCACCCACGCCGACCAGCCCACGACCGGGAGCTACAACGCCTCCAAGCCGGCCACCTACGCGCCCGAGCACGACCTGCCGTCGCAGTACCCGGCCAGGCTCGACTCCGGCGTCACCTCCGGCGTCGACCCGATCGCCGGTGAGCTGAAGAGCGCGTACGGCACCGACGACCTCTACGGCATGCACTGGATCCAGGACGTCGACAACGTCTACGGCTTCGGCAACGAGCCCGGGAAGTGCAACGCCGGACCCGCGGCGAGCGGACCGTCCTACATCAACACCTTCCAGCGCGGCCCGCAGGAGTCGGTCTGGGAGACCGTCACCCATCCCACCTGCGACAACTTCGCCTACGGCGGGAAGAACGGCTATCTCGACCTCTTCACCGGGGACGCCTCCTACGCCAAGCAGTGGAAGTTCACCAACGCCCCCGACGCCGACGCCCGCGCGGTCCAGGCCGCCTACTGGGCCGACATCTGGGCCAAGGAGCAGGGCAAGGGTGCCCAGGTCACCACCACCGTCTCCAAGGCGGCCAAGATGGGCGACTACCTGCGCTACGCCATGTTCGACAAGTACTTCAAGAAGGCCGGGAACTGCGTCGGGCCGACGGTCTGCCCCGCCGGCACCGGCAAGGACAGCGCCCACTACCTGATGTCCTGGTACTACGCGTGGGGCGGAGCCACCGACACCAGTGCCGGCTGGTCCTGGCGGATCGGCTCCAGCCACGCCCACGGCGGCTACCAGAACCCGCTCGCCGCCTACGCGCTGAGCGAGTACGCCCCGCTGAAGCCCAAGTCGGTGACGGGCGCGGCGGACTGGGCGACCAGCCTGGACCGGCAGCTGGAGTTCTACCGCTGGCTCCAGTCCGACGAGGGCGCCATCGCGGGCGGAGCCACCAACAGCTGGCAGGGCCGCTACGCGCAGCCGCCGGCCGGGACCCCCACGTTCCACGGCCTCTTCTACGACGAGAAGCCGGTCTACCACGACCCCGCGTCCAACCAGTGGTTCGGCTTCCAGGCCTGGTCGATGGAGCGGGTGGCCGAGTACTACCGGCAGACCGGTGACGCGGCCGCCAAGACAGTGCTCGACAAGTGGGTCGGCTGGGCGCTGTCGAAGACCACGATCAACCCCGACGGCACCTACCGCATCCCCTCCACCCTTCGGTGGTCCGGGGCGCCCGACACCTGGAACGCCGCGAACCCCGGCGCCAACGCGGGACTCCACGTCACCGTCACCGACTACACCGACGACGTCGGCGTCGCCGCCGCCTACGCCAAGACCCTGACGTACTACGCGGCGAAGTCCGGGCACGCCGAGGCCAAGCGGGTGGCCAAGGCGCTTCTGGACGGGATGTGGACCCACCACCAGGACCCGCTGGGCATCGCCGTCCCGGAGACCCGCGCCGACTACAACCGCTTCGACGACCCGGTGTACGTGCCGTCCGGCTGGACCGGCACCATGCCGAACGGCGACACGGTGAACTCCTCGTCCACCTTCGCCTCGATCCGCTCCTTCTACCAGGACGACCCGGCCTGGCCCAAGATCGAGGCCTATCTGGCGGGCGGCGCCGCGCCCGTCTTCACGTACCACCGCTTCTGGGCCCAGGCGGACATCGCCCTGGCCATGGGCTCGTACGCGGAGCTGCTCGAATAGCAGCGCCCCGCAAGGGCGGTTCCGCGTACGACACGGCCGGCCGGGCCCGGGAAAGCGGGTCCGGCCGGCCCTTCGCGCGGCCAGGGGCCGCGCCGGGCCCCGTGCCTCCGGAGTCCGTGGACCCATTGACGGACACGGAGTCCGAACCTACGGTCCTGTTCGAAGTTGCGATCACAATTCGAGATTTCGAACATATGGAGCCGCATGTCCCGCGACACCGCCCGCTTCGCGCTCGACCCCGACTTCTCCGTCGGCCGTGTCGACCCCCGCCTCTTCGGCTCGTTCGTCGAACACCTCGGTCGCTGCGTGTACACCGGGATCTTCGAACCCGGCCACCCCACCGCTGACGCGGACGGTCTGCGCGTCGACGTCCTGGAACTGGTCCGTGAGCTGGGCGTCACCGCCGTCCGCTACCCGGGCGGCAACTTCGTGTCCGGCCACCGCTGGGAGGACGGCGTCGGACCCGTCGAGGACCGGCCGCGCCGCCTCGACCTCGCCTGGCGCTCCACCGAGACCAACCGCTTCGGCCTCGCCGAGTTCGCCGCCTTCCTGAAGAAGCTCGGGCCCCACGCCGAGCCGATGCTGGCGCTCAACCTCGGCACCCGCGGGGTCACCGAAGCGGTGGAGCTGCTCGAATACGCCAACCACCCCGCCGGCACCGCGCTCTCCGAGCGCCGGATCGCGCACGGGAACGAGGACCCGTTCGGCGTCCGCCTGTGGTGCCTGGGCAACGAGATGGACGGCCCCTGGCAGACCGGCCACAAGACCGCCGCCGAATACGGCAGGCTCGCCGCCGAGACCGCCCGCGCCATGCGCCAGATCGACCCCGGCCTCGAACTGGTCGCGTGCGGCAGCTCCCACCGGACCATGCCCACCTTCGCCGCGTGGGAGGCCACCGTGCTCGCCGAGACATACGAGCTCGTGGACCACGTCTCCCTGCACGCGTACTACGAGGAGACCGACGGCGACCGCGACTCCTTCCTCGCCTCTGCCGTCGACATGGAGTCCTTCATCGAGCAGGTCGTCGTCACGTGCGACCACGTCGGCGCCCGGCTGAAGTCGGAGAAGCGGATCACCCTCTCCTTCGACGAGTGGAACGTCTGGTACCAGCGACGGCCCAACCCGCACCCCGTGGAGGACTGGCAGGAGGCCCCGCGCCTCCTGGAGGACGTCTACACCGTCACCGACGCGGTCGTCGTCGGCTCGCTCCTGATCACCCTGCTGCGCCACGCGGACCGCGTCGCCGTCGCGTGTCTCGCCCAACTCGTCAACGTCATCGCGCCGATCATGACCGAGCCCGGCGGCCCGGCCTGGCGGCAGAGCACCTTCTTCCCCTTCGCCCAGGCCTCGCGCCACGGTCGTGGCACGGTCCTCGACGTGCGCGTGGACGCGCCGACGCACGCGACGCGGCGCTACGGCGACGTCCCGCTGCTGCACGCCACGGCGGTGCGGAACGAGGACGGCGGCGTGACCGTGTTCGCGGTCAACCGGGCCCAGGACCGGGAGCTTCCGCTGGAGGTCGCCCTGCGGGGACTGGAGTTGACCCGGATCGTGGAACACAGCGTGCTCGCGGACCCGGATCCCGAGGCGTGCAACACGGCGGCGGACCCCGGGCGGGTCGTCCCGCGGCTCGTGGACGGCGGCGCACTCGGGGACGGCGTCCTCGAGGTCGCACTGGAACCGCTGTCGTGGAACGTCATCAGACTGGCCTGATCGCCCCTTCCCTCGAAGCGCTTCGGGCGGATGCGTCCGAACCGTTGACGTACGGGGCGACCCTCTCTACGTTGTCCCAGCAAGCGCTTTCCTAAAACGTTTCAATCATCACGCGCGGGAGGACGAACTGTGCGTACCACCAGCACTGTTGACCGACGGGGCATGCTCAAGCTCACCGGCGGTTCACTGGCCGCTCTCGGCCTGACCGCGGCGGGGTGTGGCAGCGGAAGCGGCTCCGGCGACGGATCCGTGACCATCCGGTACGCCTGGTGGGGGTCCGACGACCGCGCCAAGCGGATCAACCAGTCGATCGCGCTCTTCGAGAAGAAGTACCCGAAGATCAAGGTCAAGACGGACTTCCAGCCCTACGCCGACTTCTGGAAGAAGTTCAACACCCAGGCTTCGGGGGGTAATCCCCCCGACGTCTTCCAGAACGCGATCGGGTTCCTGCGCAAGTACGACGAGAAGAACGTCCTGCTCGACCTGCGCGAACAGGTCAAGGCCGGAAACCTCCGCCTCGACGGTTTCCGGGCCGGACTCGAGAAGTTCGGCGAGATCGACGGCAAGCTTCTCGGCGTACCGGTCGGCAGCAACTCGATGGCCCTCGTCATCGACCGGAAGCTCTTCGCCAAGGCGGGCATCACGCCCCGTCCGGGCTGGACCTGGGGAGAGTTCCAGGCCGCCCTCGCCAAGATCCGCGACACCCAGGGCCGGGCCGGCGACAGCGGGATGTACGGCGTGATGTACCTCTACGACCTCCATCTGCGCCAGCACGGCAAGGCGTTCTTCACCAAGGACGGGCTCGGCTTCACCGAGGCCGATCTCACCGACTGGTGGACGCGGGCGTACGCCGGTGTCCGCTCGGGCGTCCACGCGGCCCCCGGGAAGGTCGCCCAGGCCAGGCCGAAGTCGGCCGTCACCGCCGAACTCGCCGCCTCCGAGTTCACCTGGGACAACTTCGCCATCCGTTACACCGCCGAGGGCAAGAGCGAGTACGGGCTCGCGCCCATCCCGACCACAGACGGCAAGCGGACCGGGCAGTACCTCGGTTCGCTGATGCTCAGCGGGTCGAAGCGCACCAAGCACCCCAGGGAAGTGGCCCAGTTCATCGACTTCATGGTCCATGACCCCGAGGTCGCCACCATCATGGGCTTCGACCGCGGTGTCCCGGCCACCACGGCCCAGTACGAGGCGTTCAAGCCCACCGACCCGGTCGCCCGGCAGATCGCCGCGTACGAGCAGCAGTTGGTGGACTCCGGCGTCCTGGAGACGATCACCCCGCACCCGGCGGGCGCCGACGTCTGCGAGGCGGCCTTCCTGCGCCTCGCGGAGGAGATGGCGCTCGGCAAGCGGTCGGTGCCGGACGCGGTGAAGCAGTACTTCACCGAGTCCGAGACGGCCCTCGGCTCCTGATGGGAACGGCCGTGACACACGTACCGCCGGCGCCGCCGGCCGTGGACCCCGCAGCACCGGGCACCGCGGCCGGGGGCGGCTCCGCGACACCCTCGGGAGGCGCCCGGCGCGGCCGTGCCCACCGCGAGAACCTCGCCGGATACCTCTTCATGTCCCCATGGATCGCAGGCTTCGTCCTGCTCACCGCGGGACCCATGATCGCCTCCCTCTACTTCGCCTTCACGGACTACAACCTCTTCGACGCCCCGCGGTGGATCGGCCTGCGGAACTTCACCGAGATGTTCGCCGACCCGCGCTGGCGCACCTCGGTGGAGGTGACGAGCTGGTACGTGATCGTCGGTACACCGCTCAAGCTGGCCGCCGCGCTCGGCGTGGCGCTGCTCCTCAACCAGAAGCGCGCGGGCCAGGGTTTCTACCGGGCCGCGTTCTACGCGCCCTCGCTCATCGGCGCGAGCGTCTCCATCGCCATCGTCTGGCGCGCGATCTTCTCGGACGGTGCCGTCGTCGACCGCGCCCAGCAGGTGTTCGGCCTGGACGCGGGCGGCTGGATCGGTGACCCGGACCGGATCGTCTACAGCCTGGTCGCCCTGACCGTCTGGCAGTTCGGCGCCCCGATGGTGATCTTCCTGGCAGGGCTCAAGCAGGTCCCGCGTGAGCTCTACGAGGCTGCGGAGATGGACGGTGCGGGGACATGGCGCCGGTTCTGGTACATCACCCTGCCGATGATCTCACCGGTGCTCTTCTTCAACGTGCTCCTGGAGACGATCCACTCCTTCCAAATCTTCGGCTCCGCCTACATCCTCGGCGGCCAGGGCAACTCCTGCGGACCGGCCGACGCGACCCTCGTCTACACCTGTTACCTGTACATCCAGGGCTTCGAGAACAGCCGGATGGGCTTCGCCTCGGCGATGGCCTGGATGCTGCTGCTCGCCGTCGGTCTGGTGACCGCGGTGCTGTTCTGGTCCCAGCGGCGCTGGGTGCACTACGAGGAGGCGTCCCGATGACCCTGACGAGCACGTCGAGGCGTACGCGTACGGGGTCGGGGCGTGCCCGTACGGGATCGATCGCCTGGCATCTCGGGGCGCTCGCCGTCCTCGCGGTCGTCCTCTACCCGGTCGTGTGGGTGATCGGCGGCTCGCTGAAGCCGAACGACGAGATCGTCGGCAGTCTGCGGCTGCTGCCCACCGATCCGATACTGGAGAACTACCGCCGGCTCGCCGACGGCATCGCGGACATCCCCGTCTCCACCTTCTTCTCCAACTCGCTCCTGCTGTCACTCGGTTCGGTGGCCGGCGTGGTCCTGTCCTGTTCGCTGGCGGCCTACGCCTTCGCCAGAATCGGCTTCGCCGGGCGCGGGATCCTCTTCTCGGTGATGATCGGCACGCTGCTGCTGCCGTACCACGTGCTGCTCATCCCGCAGTACGTGCTCTTCCAGAAGCTGGAACTCGTCAACACCTACACACCGCTGCTGCTCGGCAAGTACCTGGCCACGGACGCGTTCTTCGTCTTCCTGATGATGCAGTTCATGCGCAACCTGCCCAAGGAGCTGGACGAGGCGGCGCGCCTGGACGGCTGCGGGCACCTGCGGATCTACTGGTCGATCGTCCTGCCGCTCTGCCGTCCCGCCCTCATCACCAGCGCGATCTTCACCTTCATCAACGCGTGGAACGACTTCATGGGGCCGTTGATCTACCTCAACGAGCCCGAGAAGTACACCGTCTCGCTCGGCCTGAAGATGTTCGTCGACCAGGACGGTCTCGCCAACTACGGCGGCATGATCGCCATGTCGCTCGTGGCGCTGCTGCCGGTACTGCTCTTCTTCCTGGCCTTCCAGCGCTATCTGATCGACGGTATGGCCACGTCCGGACTGAAGGGCTGAGGAGGCGGCGTCCATGCTCAAGCCGCAGACACTGGAACGCTTCGGCGTGTTCGCCGAGTGTCTCCTCGTCGGGATCTGGATCACGCTCGCGTCCCTGCCGCTGGTGACCCTTCCCGCGGCGCTGGCCGCGGGGGCGGCGCATCTGCGCCGTTGGACGGGCGACGAGGAGGGCGGCCTGCGCGCGTTCGTGGCGGACCTGCGGTCCGCCGCGCGCCGCGGCTGGCTCGTGGGGGTGGCGGTCTGGGCCGCGCTCGCCCTGGTGTGGCTGGACCTCGCGATCGTACGGGCGGGGCTGCCGGGCGGCCGTACGGTCGGCGTGCTCGGGGTCCTGGCGGCGATCGGTCTGGTCGTCACCGTCCTGCGCGCCTGCGCCGCCTGGCGGCCGGGCTCCTCGTGGCGGTCGCTGCTCGCCGCGTCGGCCCGCCGCACGGTGCGCGACCCGGCCGGTTCCCTCCTCGTCGTCTGCGGCTTCGCCGTGATCGCGGCCTCGGCCTGGTTCGCCGTTCCCCTGGCGGCCCCGGCGCTGGGTGTCGCGATGGCGGCGACCCTCGCGGTGGAGAGGCGCGCGGCGGCCCGCTGAGCGGGCGGCCCGCGCGCCGCCGTCGCGGGGGTCGCCGCGTGCTCGCTGCGGTGGACCGCGAGGCGGTGGACCGCGAGCCGACGCGGCCCGAGCCGACGCGGCCCGAGCCGAGGCGGCCCGCCTCTCCGCCGCGCCCGTGGCGCGTCGTGCGGAAGCCGCCGGTCGTCTCGCTGGGACACCTCCTTGCCGTCGCCCTCCAGGTGCGGTCTCCCCGGCCGGCTCGGGAGCGTCTGGCCGCTTCCACGGCTCGCGGCAACCACCGTCGGGCCCCATGAATGTCATGCTCATGAAAGGACTGCCATGTCTCCGATCCCTCGCAGGTCTCTGCTCAAGGCCGCCGCCGTCGCCGGTGCCGCCGCCCAGTTCAGCTGGGCCATCGGGCGGGGCGACGCACAGGCCGCCGCGAGCGCCGAACCCCCCGCCGCCGAGCGGCCGGCGACCGTCACCTGGCTGGAGGACGGCGGACTGGGGGCGGCGCCCGGGTCCACGTTCGGGGTGCCCTGGCCCAAGGGCGCCCACCCCGCCGACCGGACCTTCGCGCTCACCACGGCCGACGGCACGGAGGTCCCCGTACAGACGTGGACCACCGCCCGCTGGCCCGACGGCTCGCTCAAATGGACCGCGCACGCCGTCGGCCCCGAGGCCGCGGGCGCGCGGAAGTTCACCCTCGCCCCCGGAACCCCGGCCGCCGCCGGCCGGCGGATCACCGTCACCGAGACCGACCGCCGCATCACCGTCGACACCGGCACGATAAGGGCGGTCGTCTCCCGCGACGGCAGGAAGCTCGTCGAGTCCGTGACGCGCGACGGAGTGAAGATCGCCACCGACGGACGGCTCGTCCTGCTGCGCCAGAGCGACCTCGACGAGGGCGACCAGGGCAACGCCAAGTGGGAGCGGTTCGACGGCGAGATCGCCGGCGCCACCCTCGAACAGCGCGGCCCCGTCCGCGCGGTCGTGCGCATCGACGGCAAACACCGGAAGGGCAGCCGAGGCTGGCTGCCGTTCTCCGTCCGTCTCTACTTCTACGCCGGCGCCGAATCCTTCCGGATGGTGCACACGATCACCTACGACGGAGACCAGAACAAGGACTTCGTCCGCGGCCTCGGTGTCCGCTTCACCGTCCCGATGCGCGACGCCGCCTACGACCGCCACATCCGTATCGCGGGTGAGGGCCAGGGCTTCCTCACCGAGGCTGTCAAGGGCATCACCGGTCTGCGCCGCGACCCCGGCTCCGCGGTCCGCACGGCCCAGGTCAAGGGCGAGAAGCTGCCCGACCCGGCCACCTGGGACCAGCGGGTCACCTCCCGCCTCCAGTACATTCCCACCTGGGGCGACTACACCCTCTCCCAGCTCTCCGCCGACGGCTTTTCCCTGCGCAAGCGCACCAAGGCCGGCCACGGCTGGATCCCGGCCGGCGGCGGCCGCCGGGCGAACGGCTTCGGTTACGTCGGCGGGCCGAGCGGCGGGTTCTCCTTCGGGCTACGGGACTTCTGGCAGAAGCACCCGGCGCAGCTCGACATCCGGGGCGCCGCGGGCGACGCCGCCGAGGTCACCCTCTGGCTCTGGTCGCCCGAGGCCCAGCCCATGGACCTCCGCTTCTACCACGACGGCATGGGTCAGGACACCTTCCCCGAACAGCTCGAAGGCCTCAACATCACCTACGAGGACTACGAGCCCGGCTTCGGCACGCCGTACGGCATCGCCCGCACCAGCGAGCTGATGTTCTGGGCCAACGGGGCCACGCCGACCGCCGAGGCGCTCGTCGCGCAGGCCGCCGCCGTGGCCACCCCGCCCCAGCTCGCCGCAAGCCCGGAAGACCTCAGCCGGGCCCGGGTGTTCGGCGGACTCTTCGCCCCCGTCGACCGCTCCACGCCGGCGAAGGCGAAGATCGAGGACCACCTCGACTACCTCTTCACGTACTACAAGGACCAGGCCGAGCAGCGCCGTTGGTACGGCTTCTGGGACTACGGCGACATCATGCACACCTACGACGAGGACCGGCACCAGTGGCGGTACGACGTCGGCGGCTACGCCTGGGACAACTCCGAGCTCTCTCCCGACCTGTGGCTCTGGTACGCCTACCTGCGCTCAGGCCGCTCCGACATCTTCCGGTTCGCCGAGGCGATGACCCGCCACACCGGCGAGGTCGACGTCTACCACCTCGGCACCTGGGCCGGCCTCGGTACCCGGCACGGCGTCCAGCACTTCGCGTGCAGCGCCAAGCAGCAGCGCATCTCCACCGCCGTCTACCGCCGCCCCTACTACTACCTCACCGCCGACGAACGCGTCGGCGACCTCATGCACGCCCTGGTCGACTCCGACGAGACCTTCCTCGTCCTCGATCCGATCCGGAAGATCCGCACCGAGCCCTACACCCCGGACCGTCACGCCCTGTCCGTCGGTTTCGGCACGGACTGGAGCGGTCTCGCCGCCGCCTGGCTCACCGAGTGGGAACGCGGCGGCCCCAAGGCGGAGAAGGCCGAGGCGCGGCTGCGCTCGACCATGGAGACCATCGCCGCCCAGCCCAACGGGTTCGTCCAGGGCACGGGCCTCTACGACCTCGACACCGGGCGGTTCGCCGTCGCCACCGAGCCCGTCGTCGGCGTCTCCCACCTCTCCGCGATGTTCGGCCTGGTCGAGATGTGCGCCGAACTCATCGACCTCGTCGACATGCCCGCCTTCAAGAACGCCTGGCTCGACTACTGCCGCTACTTCAACGCCTCCAAGACGGAACAGGCGGCCCGCTACGGCAAGAACTTCGGCAACCTGCTCCTCTTCCAGGGCCACTCGCGCCAGGACGCCTACGCGGCGGCCCAGTTGAACGACCCCGCGCTCGCCAAGCGCGCCTGGGCCAAGTTCCACGCGAGCGACGGCTACACCTCGGCGATGGTCTGGGACAAGACCCCCGTCCAGGGGCCCGCCGCGCTCGAACCCGGCTACGAGCACCTGTGGATCAGCACCAACACCACCGCCCTCTTCGGGCTCGCCGCCATCCAGAACCTCGCCCTCGTCGGCGACAGCCTCCCCGCGTAAGGAGAAGCACCGATGCGACGCACCGCCCTGCTCACCGTCGCCACGACCGCGGCCGCCCTGCTCACCGCCGCCCCGGCCCATGCCGACGGCGGCCCCTACGGCCAGGGACTCGACCACTGCGCCCCGTCCGCCACCACGCAAGCGCTCGTCTGCCACTTCGACGTCCCGCCCGGCACGTACGACGTCACCGTCACCCTCGGCGGGCGCACCGCCGGCTCGACCTCCGTCACGGGCGAGACCCGGCGCGCCCTGCTGGCCGGGACCGACACCGGCGCGGGGGAGCGGACCCGGCGCTCGTTCACCGTCGACGTCCGCGACCCGGAGGGCGAGCCGACCGGACCCGCCGGAAGCCCCGGCCTCGACCTGACCTTCGGCGGCGCGGCGCAACGGCTCTCCGGTGTCCGGATCACCACGGCCCCGGCCACGCCGCGGCTCTTCCTCGTCGGGGACTCCACCGTCTGCGACCAGCCGGGGGAGCCGTACACCGGCTGGGGGCAGCAACTGCCCCGGTTCCTCACGCGCGGTGTCGCGGTCGCCAACCACGCCGACTCCGGGGAGAGCACTGTCAGCTACCTGGCGAACCCCGCCCTCTTCCCCGCCGTCCAGCCGCTGATCCGGCCCGGCGACCGCGTGCTGATCCAGCTCGCCCACAACGACAAGCAGACCGACGCAGTGACCTACCGCGCCAACCTCACGACCCTCGTCGAAGGGGTACGGGAGCGGGGTGGCCGGCCCGTGCTCGTGACGCCGATCGTGCGCCGCTGGTTCAATGCCGACGGCACGTTGAACAACGGCACCGCCCTGCTCGTCAACGGCCTCGGCGTCGACCACCCCGCCGAGATCCGGCGTCTCGCCGCCGGCCTCGGAACCCCGCTGATCGACCTGACCGCCCTCACCAGGGCGCGGGTCGAGGAGCTGGGACCCGAGGCGTCCAAGGCCCTCTACCTGACTGCGGAGAAGCGGGACAACACCCACACCTCGGTGCGCGGGGCCACGGAGTACGCGGCCCTCGTCCTCGGCGAACTACGCGCCCAGGAGATTCTTCCGGAGCGGCTGATCCGCTGAGGGGGGGCGCACGGTCCGGGTGGCCGTGACGGTCACCCGGACTCCCCGGCGAGCGGCGCGAACGTGAAGGAGAACGTGGCGGGAGCGGCGTGCAGGCGGTGTTCCGGCAGGACGCCCGGGCCGCAGGACTGCGACCCGATGCCGTGCTGGGCGTGGTCCAGATTCAGCCACACCGTGTCACCGGGCACGAGGTCGGCGAGGTGGTCCGCCGCGTCGAGCAGCTCACTCGTCCAACGGCGGGCCGTGAACCAGAACACGGGATCGCCCTCGACGCGCAAGCGGCCCCCACCGTCGCCCAGTTCGACCCACCGGGTGCCGATCCGGGCTCCGTTCTCCTGCGGACGTAGGTAGGGCGTCTGGAGCTCGTCCACGGTGGCCCGCCACCGGCCGAGCCGCGCCGCCGCCCGGGTGTCCGGGTAGGCCTCGCCCGGCCCACCGCCGAACCAGGCCACCCGGTCCCAGGCCGCCGGGAGGCCGAGGCGGACACCGAGCCGGGGGAGGGGCAGCCGCCACTCGCCCTCCGGGGTGACCGAGACCTTCAGCCCCACGCGCGTCCCGTCGGACGTCCAGCGGTAGACGGTGCGCAGACCCACGTCCCGCGCCGCGGGCGCCACCCGGGTACGGACCGTCACCGCCTCGCCGTCCGTCTCCACCGCGTCGACCCGGTGCCGCATCCGGTGCAGCCCCAGCTCGTGCCAGAGCAGTCCATGGCGCTCGTCGGGCTGCCAGGCCGCCCCGTGGTCGTTGTCGGTCGGCGCCCGCCAGACGTCGAGCCGCAGACCGGTGAGCGAGATCCCGCCGAGCGCGACCGGCTCACCCGTGCGGGCGTCGAAAACGGCCGGGCCGAGGGTGATCCGCCGCCCTTCCACCAGCGGCCGCACGCCGCTCGTCTTGACGGCACGGAGGGGTCCCGACACCGGGAGCTGACCCCACGCGATCTCGTGTCCCGCCGGCGCCCACGCCGTGTCCCCGGCGAGCAGCGCCCGTACGGTCCAGGTCCGCTCCCCTTCGCGCTCGTCCTCCGGCGGCGCGGGCAGCCGAACCTCGGCGCTCTCCCCGGCGGCGAGCCCGGGCACCGCGAGCGGGCCGCTCCCGATGCTCTCCCCGTCGACCAGATGCGACCAGACGAAGGAGACGGCGGACAGATCCACGACGTCGTGCAGATTGGTGACGCGTACGCTCCCGGCCGTGGTGCCGGCCTCGATCCGGACGGGCTCGATCACCTTCTTGTACTCGACGAGGCCGGGCGACGGGGTCCGGTCGGGGAAGAGCAGGCCGTCGCAGACGAAGTTGCCGTCATGCAGCTCCTCGCCGAAGTCACCGCCGTAAGCGTGGCCGTACCGGGGGTGGACGAGGCCGTGGTCGATCCACTCCCAGACGAACCCGCCCTGGCAGCGCTCGTACCGCTCGAACAGCCGCTGGTACTCGGCGAGTCCACCCGGACCGTTCCCCATGGCGTGCCCGTACTCGCAGAGGACGAAGGGCAGCTCGCGCCGGGCGGCGGGGCCGTCGTCCTCCCGGCGGCCGATCACCTCGACCTCCGCGTGCGGCGGATACATACGGGAGTACACGTCCGTGTCCGCGCACGACCGGTCGCCCTCGTAGTGGACGAGCCGCAGCGGATCGCGGTCCCGGATCCACGCGGCCATCGCGGTGAGCCCGGCGCCGGTGCCGCACTCGTTGCCCAGTGACCACATGATCACCGAAGGGTGGTTCTTGTCCCGCTCGACCATCCGCTCCGCGCGGTCCAGCAGCGCCGGCGTCCAGCGCGCGTCGTCGACCGGGTTGGCCCGCCAGTCGAGCTCCTCGAAACCATGGGTCTCCAGATCGCACTCGTCGACGACCCACAGGCCGTACGCGTCGCACAGGTCCAGGAAAGCCGGATGGGGCGGGTAGTGGGAGGTGCGGACGGCGTTGATGTTGTGCCGCTTCATCAGCTCCACGTCCCGGCGCATCGTCGCCAGGTCCACCGCACGGCCGGTCTCCGGGTGGAACTCGTGCCGGTTCACGCCCCGGAAGAGAATCCGACGGCCGTTCACCTTGATCACGCCGTCCTCGACACAGACCGTACGGAACCCGATCCGCAGGGGGATCCGCTCGCCCCCGGCGGCCAACTCGCCCTCGTACAGGCGCGGCCTCTCGGCGCTCCACGGCTCGACCCGCACCGTCACGCCCGTCCCCGTCGCCGTGTCGATGCCCAGCTCGGGCACGGTGACGCGGCCGGGCACATCGCACTCCACCCGCAGGGTGCCGGTGGCGGAGGTGTGGTCGTACGAGGCGTGCACGAAGAAGTCGCGGGCCGCGCCCTCGGGACGGTGGAGCAGGGTCACGTCCCGGAACACGCCCGGCAGCCACCACTGGTCCTGGTCCTCCAGGTACGACCCGGAGGACCACTGGTGCACGCGGAGGGCGAGCACGTTGCCGCGCCGCTTCAGCAGCGGCCCCACCGCGAACTCGTGCGGAAGGCGCGAGCCCTTGAACGTGCCCAGTTCCTCGCCGTTGAGCCAGACCCGGGCAGCGGATTCCACACCGTCGAAGCGCAGCACGGCGTCGCCGGTCTCCGGCCAGCCGTCCGGGAGGTCGAAGCCGCGCAGATGGTCACCGGTGGGGTTCTCGGTCGGGACGCGCGGCGGATCGACGGGGAAGGGGTAGCGGACGTTCGTGTACGCGGGGGCGCCGCGGTCCTTGCCCTGGAGGACCCAGTGGCCGGGCACCGTGATCTCGCCCCAGGCGCCGCAGTCGTACCCCTCGGCGGCGAACGACTCGTCCTCGGAGTCGGCGGTGGGGGAGAGACGGAAGCGCCAGGTGCCGCCCAGCGACAGGGAGGCGGCGTCCGAGCGGGCGTACCAGGCGCGGGGCGGCAGGGCGCCCGCGCCGGGGGAGACGTCTTCGTACCAGGGGAGCGTGGACATGGGTCTCCTGCGGGAGGGGAGGGAGAAGGGGTCCGGGGAGGTCAGCGGCACAGAAAGCGTTTGCTCGCCGCACCTCCATCCCATCCCGGGGACGCCCCGCGCACAACCCCGCCCGGCCCCCGGGCTGTTGGACTCTTGGGGCCCAGGTTGGACCGAGTTCTCTCCCTCCCCCTCCGCTAGCGGCCCGCGCGCCGCTTGTTCCCTACGTCGAAGCCGACCTCGGCGAGGAGGACGAGCCCCTTGATGACCTGCTGGTAGTCCGTGCCGGGCTCGGGCACCTGCCGCTCGACGAGCCGGTGTTCGCCGCGCTTATCGACGACGATCGCGCGGCTCGTCCCTCCGGTGCCGCCCACGGCGGTGGAGCCACCCGCCCCGGTGCCGCTCACTCCGGCTTCCTCCGCTCCCAGCCCTCGGCCCACAGGTCGAAACGGGCCCGCTGCTGGGGGAACTCGGCCGCCGCGTCCACGTCCAGCTCGACCCCGAGACCCGGCGCCTGGGACACCTCGAAGCATCCGGTCTCCGGATCCACCTGGGGCGCCCCGCGGACGACCTTCTTGATCTCCGCGTCCGCGAAGTCGTTGAAATGCTCCAGGATCTTGAAGTTTGGTGTGCACGTGGCGAGTTGGAGCGACGCGGCGGTGAGCACCGAACCGCCCACGTTGTGCGGGGCGACCAGCATGTAGTGGGTCTCGGCCGTGGCCGCGAGCTTGCGGGTCTCCAGGATGCCGCCGATGTGGCCGAGATCCGGCTGAATGATGTCGGCGGCCTGCGACTCGAACAGCTCCCGGAACTCGATGCGGTCGTGGATGCGCTCACCGGTCGCGATCGGCATGTCGACCTTGGCGGCCACCTTCTCCAGCGCCTTGAGGTTCTCCGGCGGCACCGGCTCCTCCAGCCAGGCGGGGTTGAAGGGGGCCAGGTCGCGCGCCAGCCGCACCGCCGTGGCGGGGGAGAACCGTCCGTGCATCTCCAGCATCAATTCGGTGTCCGGACCGATCGCGTCCCGGACCGCCTCGATCAGGGACACCGCGTACCGGGTCTGTTCCGCGTCGAGTTCGAAGTGGCCGGTGCCGAACGGGTCGATCTTCAGGGCGCGGTAGCCGCGCGCCACGACCTCCTGCGCCGCCTTGTGGTACGCCTCCGGGGTCCGCTCGGTGGTGTACCAGCCGTTCGCGTAGGCCTTGACGCGGTCGGTCACCCGGCCGCCGAGCAGCTGCCAGACCGGCACGCCGAGTGCCTTGCCCTTGATGTCCCAGCAGGCCATCTCGATGACGGCGATGCCCGACATCACGATCTCGCCGGCCCGCCCGTAGTCGCCGTACTTCATCCGCCGGACGAGATCCTCGACCGCGAACGGGTCGGAGCCCGCGATGTGGTTGGCCTCCGCCTCGCGGAGATAGCCGACCAGCGCGTCGGTGTGGCCGAGCATACGTGTCTCGCCGACGCCGGTCAGTCCCTCGTCGGTGTGCACCTGGACGTAGGTGAGATTCCGCCAGGGGGTGCCGACGACATGTGTGGTGATTCCCGTGATGCGCACGGTGGTTGCCCCTCGGTTCCGGTCGTACCGTTCGTATCGTGGTGTTCGATATTTCGTCACACGTTCGAAATGATGGCGAGACCGTATGCACGCTCCTTGGGGGTGTCAATGCCCCGCGGTCGGGTCGTGGATCCGGCCGCGGGGAGGGGTGCCAGGGAACGGTGGGACGGCCGGCGCCAGGGGTGGTGTCAGCGCCACCCATGCCCCGCGATGCGACGGGGAGGGGGCGGTTCGCGGCGCCGGCGACGACGTACGCCCGGGCGGCCGTGCGAGAAGGGGGCCATTGCCCGCGAACCACCTGATGGCTAACCTGTGTTCGTGATTCCGGTCGGTGATCGAAATATCGAACAGGGGAGGGGGGTGGGCGGTCATGGGCCGGCTCGTTCCAGCGGCGACCAGGGCGTTCGACATCCTCGAACTGTTCCTTTCCGGACCGGAGACCCTCTCCGCACCCGAAGTGATCCGCCGGCTCGACCTGCCACGCACCAGTACCCAGGAACTGCTCACCACCCTCGCCGCCCGTTCCTACCTGGCACCGGTCGCGGGCCGGCCCGGCCGCTACCGGCTCGGCGTCCGCAGCTACCAGCTCGGCAGCCGCTACGCCGAACAGCTCGACCTCGCCGCCGAGGGCCGCAGCACCGCCCGCGAGGTCGCCGACACCTGCGGCGAGACCGTCCATGTCGCCGTCCTGGAGGACACGGACGTCATCTACATCGCCAAGGCGGACTCCACCCACGCCGTCCGCATGGTCCCGGCGGCCGGGCGCCGGCTGCCCGCCCACTGCACCGCCGTCGGCAAGATGCTGCTCGCCTCGCTTCCCGAGGCGGAGCTCGAATCCCGCGTCGCGGGCCGCGAACTGGCCGCCATGACACCCCACAGCATCACCGCACCTGACACCCTGCGGGCCGCCCTCGCCGAGGCCCGTGCCCGGGCCGTCGCCGTCGAGCACCGGGAGTCCAACCCCGAGGCGAGCCGCGTCGCCGCGCCCGTACGGGACCGGACCGGCCGGGTCGTCGCCGCCCTGTCGATCTCCGTCCCCGTCAACCGCTGGAGCGAGGAACGCGAACACGAGCTGACCGCGCTCGCCGCAGAGGGCGCGGCCGGTCTCTCCCTCCGGCTCGGCCACGGGAACGCGCGATGAGCCGTCCGGCGCGCATCGAGGTCGCGGTGCGCGAGTACGCCCTGCTCGGCGAAGGCCCCACCTGGGACCCGGCGCTGTCCCGGCTCGTCTGGGTCGACATCCTCGGCCGCCGGATCCACACCTACGAACCCGGCAGCGGCCGCCGCTCCGTGACCGCCGTGGCGCAGCACATCGGAGCGGCGAAACCCCGCGCGGGAGGCGGCCTCGTGGCCAACCTCCGGGATGGCATCGGACTGTACGACGCGGGCGGCGCGTTCTCGTGGCTGCGGCACGACCCCGTACCGGGCCGGCGCGGCAACGACGCGGCCGTCGCCCCCGACGGCAGCCTGTGGGCCGGCACCATGCGCTACGACGAAAGGCCCGGCGGTGGCAACCTCGTCCGGTTCGCCGCCGACGGCACCGCCACCGCGCTCCTCGACGAGGTCACCATCAGCAACGGCATCGGCTGGAGCCCCGACGCCTCCCTCGCGTACTACGTCGACACCCCCACCCGCCGCGTCGACACCCTGCGCCTGCGCGAGGGACGGATCTCGGAGCGGACCCCGTTCGCGAGCGTCGAGCCGGGCGCCGGGTACCCCGACGGCCTCACCGTCGACGCGGACGGCTGCGTCTGGGTCGCGCTCTGGGACGGGGGACAGCTGCGCCGCTACACCCCGCACGGGTCGCTCGACCGGATCGTCGACCTGCCGGTGGCACGCCCGACCGCGTGCGCCTTCGGCGGACCCGCGCTGCGCGACCTGTACGTCACGACGGCACGCACCGGGCTCAACGATCCGCCCGCGCCCGCCGGTTCGCTCTTCGTCCTGCCGGACGCCGGACACGGAGTGCCGGGCACGCCCTTCGCGGGGTGAGCCCGCGGACCCCCGGCAGGGCGCCCTGCTGGACACGCCGCTGAGCTGCCGCTTAGGGTCGGGGGCCTGGACGTCGGGGACGCCCCGCCGGACCGCCCGAAACCGCTGCGGAGAAGACAGAGAAGTCCATGGTCACCCTCGCCGATGTCGCCCGCCACGCCGGAGTGTCGGCCAGCACGGTCAGCTACGTGCTCAGCGGCAAACGCTCCATCTCCGCGTCAACCCGCGAGCGCATCCGGCGCAGCATCGACGAGCTCGGCTACCGGCCGCACGCCGGCGCCCGCGCCCTGGCCAGCAGCCGGACCCACATCCTGGCGCTGATGATGCCGCTGCGCACCGACCTGTACGTGCCGGTGATGATGGAGATCGCCATGGCCGTCACCACCGCCGCCCGCGCACACGGCTACGACGTCCTGCTCCTCACGGGCGAGGAGGGGCCAGAGGCCGTGCGCCGGGTCGAGGGCAGCGCCATCGCCGACGCCATGATCGTCATGGACGTGGAACTCGACGACCCTCGCCTGCCGTTCCTGCGCCAGGCCGAACGGCCCGCCGTCCTCATCGGACTTCCTGCCGACACCACCGGATTCACCTGCGTCGACCTGGACTTCGAGGCGGCCGGCGCGCGCTGCGTCGACCATCTCGCCGACCTCGGCCACCGGCAGATCGCCGTGCTCGGCGAGCCACCCGCCGTCTACGCCCGGGGCACCGGCTTCGCCGAGCGCACCCTCGCCGGGCTGCGCGCGGCCGCGGCCGGGCGGCGCGTCGGCCTCCTCCACCGCCCCTGCGAGGGAACCCACGCAGCCGTGGCGGCCACCGTGGGCCGCGTCTTCGAGGAACGTCCCTCGACCACCGCGTTCGTCGTGCAGAACGAGGCCGCCGTCGAACCCCTCCTCGCCCTGCTGCGGCACCAGGGCCTCGCGGTGCCCGAGGACATCTCCGTGGTCGCCGTCTGCGCCGCCCAGGTCGCCGCCCACGCCTCCGTACCCCTCACCTCCGTCGGCGTGCCGGCCCAGGAGATGGGACGACACGCCGTGGAACGCCTCGTCGCCCACCTCGACGGGCACGAGGAGACCGGCACGGTGCTCATCGCCCCGGACCTGACCGTACGCGGCAGCTCCGGCCCGGTCGCCGTCCCCGCCCCGCTGTCCGGACGCACCGAGAGAGCAGGCCGTGGACACAGCGGTTGACGACCCCACGACGGAGTTCCACGACTTCTTCGAGCGCCACTACGCGGAACTCGCCCGTCTCGCCCACCTGTTAACCGGTGAGCCGGATGCCGCGGACGATCTCGCGGCGGACGCGATGGTCGCGCTCTGGCACCGCTGGGACCGGGTGCGCGCGGCCGACCACCCCGTCGCCTACGCGCGGGGTGTGGTCGCCAACCTCGTCCGCAGCCGCATCCGGGGAGCCGTACGGGAACGCCGCCGGATCGCGCTCTTCTGGGACCGGCGCTCCGAGCACGTCGACGACCCCGACATACCGGTGGTCGTCGACGTCCGGACCGCCCTGCGGGCGCTGCCGTTCCGCAAGCGAGCCTGTGTCGTCCTGCGCCACGCCTTCGACCTTTCGGAGCGGGACACGGCACAGGCCCTCGGGGTCTCGGTCGGTACGGTCAAGAGCCAGACCTCGAAGGGCATGGCGGAACTGCAGCGGCTGCTCGGCCCCCGGGCCGCCACCGAACTGGTCGGAGGGAGGAACTGATGGACGAGGCCACACTGCGCCGGCAGCTGCGCGAGGCGGCCGAAGCCCACCGCCCCGACCGTGCCCGCATCCTCGCCCGCGTCGAACGCGGCATGGCGGCGGCGCCCCCGGAACCCGCACGGCTCCGCCGGAGCCTTCCGCGCCCGGCGAGCCCCTGGGCGCGGACCCTCGCGGTGGCGGCGGCCGTCGTCGGGGTCCTCATCCTCGGCGGCTTGGTCGCGACCACCGTGCACCGCGCTCCCGCCCCGGTCGCCACGGTGCCCGCGCCGCATCCCCCGCTCCAGGCGGCCGGCGCGATCGACCCCGGCAGCAACCGCTGGTGGGCCCAGAGCAACATCACCCTCACCGTGCCTGCGCCTCTGAGCGCGCTCACCGTCGAGCTGCGGGTCGCCCTGACCGGCGGGATCGCCAGCACCGGACACTGGCGCACCCTGCCCGAGCAGGACTTCACCGTCTCCGTACGCGAGGAGGGCGCCGCGCTCGTCTACCGCTGGACGCTCAAGGAGGGCCGCACGGTCCCGCCCGGGCGGCACGTCTTCGCCGGCCAGTACAACCACGCCGAGGGCGCCCGCGACGTCGCCGCCGACTCGTACACCGTCACCACGACGGACATGCTCCGCCGACAGCAGTCGCTGCGCGGCGACTTCGGCGCACCGGAGCGGTAGACGGCACCACCCGGCCGGCTCCCACCGGCTCGGCCCACTGGTCACCGGTCCGACGGCCGGTCTGAACGGGCCCCGGGGAGCCAGCCGTCGAGGTACGTGGACCTCGTCGCCGATCCGGCCTCCGCGGGGCCGAGTTGCGGACGGTTCTCGGGGACCGGGGCGGCGGCGCCCGGCCCCGTGTTGCGGTACTCGGCGAAACGCTGGGCCTGCCAGGGATACGCGTCCCGCATGTTCGCGTACGGAGCCACCGCGTCGATCCCGGGCCCGAGCACACTGCCGCGGACGACGAGGGACGGCCAGGCCGTCGTGTCCGAACTCGGCACCCAGGGCCGGGCCAGCTTGTAGTAGCCGTCCGGCGCCTCGCTGGTCACCCGGCAGCGGGTGGCCAGGAAGCCGTACGGGTTGGCGCGGACGGTCGACGGGGCGAAGACGAAGCCGTGCGGGGCGGACGCGAGGTCGGTGCGCAGCAGCGTACGGAAGTGGCAGTGCTCGAAGACCGCGCGGGCCCGGCCGAAGACGAAGTCGACGTCGCCCTCGACGTAGCAGTGCGCGAAGTACTGGCGGGCGACCGCGGTCATGACCATGGAGTCGGCGTAGAGCGTGTCCTGGTGACCGAGGAACCGGCAGTGGAAGAAGGCGGACCTGTCTCCCTGCACCTTGAGCGCGACCGCCTGGGTACCGGGGTTCCCCGGGAGATCGGTGCGCAGGAAGTCGTTGGCGAAGGTGATCCACCGAGCGGTGAAGCCGTCCGCCTGGACGGTGGTCGTCGCCGAACCGCTCGTGCCGTAGGGGGTGCCGTCCGGGCGGGTCGTGCCGGCCGCGTTGTCGTACACCACGACGACGTCGCGGGGGTTCTCGCTCGCCCCGATCCAGGTCATCCCGGTGCTGGCCGCACCGACGGAGACCGTTTCGCGGTACGTGCCGGGGGCGAGGACGAGCGTCCAGCCGGAGCCGCTCGTGGCGCTCACCGCCCCCTGGACGCTCGCGTGGTCCCCGAGGCCGCCGGGGTGGACGTACAGGGTGCGCGCGTTGAGCCGGGCGGCGGGCGAGCCGAAGCGGCCGAACGGCCCGGACGATCCGTGGGATCCGGCGACCGCCGGGGCGGCGGTCGGGCCGAGCGAGAGCGCCGCGCCGGCGCCCGCCGTGAGCAGGGCACGGCGACTGAGCGGAGACATGGCAGAGCTCCTTCGCAGGTGAAGGTGAAGGTGAAGGTGAAGGTGAAGGGGAAGAGAAGAGAGGGGGGAGGGGAGGGCGGGGGCGGACCGGTGGTCCCGGCTCGCCGCCCCCGCCCCTGGTCAGCAGTCCTTGCCCGCCCCCGCGCGGTGGCCGACCAGGCCCGGAACGGCTTGCGGAACGTCGACACGGCCGCGCAGCGTCGGCGTCCAGCCGGCCCCGCCCCGCAGGACCTCGCCGGGGAACTCCGCGTTGTGCACGGCGAGGAGGTCGACGGACCTGCCGTTGACGAGGTTGCCCGCCGTCGTGACCGGGGCGTCCTTCCACTTCTTCAGGATCCTGCCCGCACCGACGCCCGCCGGCAGGGTGAACGCGTTCTTCTCGGCGACGAGCTGCGACTCCTGGCCGATGCCGAGGCTGTACGCGTATCCCGTGGCCGGCACCACGAAGTGGTTGTTGTACGCGTCGACCTGACCGAAGCGGACCCGCGGCGCCCGCTCGATCACGTTCCTGAAGAGGTTGTGGTGCAGCGTCACCCGCAGCTTGCCGCGGTCCGTGGCGCCCGCGCTGTCGCTGTTTCCGATCATCAGCGTCTTGTCGTGGTCGGCGAAGACGTTCCAGGACGCCGTGACCAGGTCCGCGCCGCGCACGATGTCCAGCTCGCCGTCGTGCTGCTGATAGACCTCGCCGTAGTACCTCGGCAGCGAACTGTCCGGGTGGGCGCCGTCGGTGAACGTGTTGTGGTCGATCCAGACATGCGTGGAGCCGTACACGACCATGCTGTCGTACTCGGAGTTCCACGCCCCGGTCGCCCCGTCCGTGGGGTCCCACTGCGGGAAGCAGTCGAGCGGGCTCTCGACGGTCAGATTGCGGATCACGACGTTGTCGACGCCCTGGATCTGCAGGCTGCCACCGACGATTCCGGCGCCTCCGCCGACGCCGACGATCGTGGTGTTGGCGGGGACGTACGCCTTGATCGCCTGGCCCTGCGCCTTCGCCGACGCCGCTCGCAGATCCTCCTGCGGTCCGCTCACCTCGGTGTCGAGGCCCCAAACGGCAGGGTCGTAGTCGGCGAGGTAACGGGCGAAGTCGTAGCCGGGGGCCTCGAACGCCGAACACCCCGCGGCGGTCGCGTTCAGCGTCCCTGTGACCTTGACGATCCTGGGCTCGGTGCCCGGGACCTCCAAGGCGGCCCGGAACTCCTCCCAGGTGGTGACGGTGAAGACCCGGGAGGCGACAGCCGCCGCGCCGCCGGTCGTCCCCGTGCCCGCCGAGCCCCAGCCGTCCCCGGCGGGCAGTGTCCGGCGGGCGGGGTCGGGCGCTGCCTGGGCGGTGGCCGGCCCCATGAGGCCGCCCGTCAGGCTCAGGACGAGCGCGGTGGCCCCCGTCAGGCACAGTTTCCCGCGTGCGCTCATGGTCCGGTCTCCTCGGGGTCGGCGTCGGGCCAGGTGATCCACCCGGCCGGGATCTCGTCGTCGAGACGGCGGGTGTCGCGCGGCGCGAGCACCCCGGTGCGCAGCAGCTCGGCCGCGACCAGCCGGGCCACGGCGATCGCCCCCGGCGGGTTGAAGTGGGTGTTGTCCTGCTCGGTCGGCGTCCAGTTGAAGTACGTCTTGGTCGTCTCCGGGCCGAGTTTCTGCCACAGCGCCAGGGACAGCTCCTGGACGTCGAGCAGATCGACACTCTCCTCACGGGCCACCGCGCGCATCGCGGCGGGATAGTCCCCGAGCGTCCTCAGCGCCGTGCCGCCCGCGTCGAACTTCCGCCGCTCGACGGAGGTGGCGAGGACGGGCAGCGCCCCGCGCTCCCGCGCCCCGGCGACGTACCGGCGCAGATTGTCCTGGTAGGACGTCCACGGCTCGGTGTAGCGGGTCGGGTCGGTGATCTTCTGGTCGTTGTGACCGAACTGGATCAGCAGCACGTCACCGGGGCGGATCGCCGTCAGGACGGTGTCGAGCCGGCCCTCGTCGAGGAAGCTCTTGGTGCTGCGCCCGTTGACGGCGTGGTTGGCGACCGCGACGTCCCGGTGGAGGAAGAAGGGGAGCGCCATGCCCCAGCCGGTCTCAGGGGCGGCGTCGGCGTACTTCTGGGCGGCGGTGGAGTCGCCGGCGATGTACAGCGTGCGCATGCGGTGGTGTCCTCGGGAGGGGTGCGGGAGGGCCGCCGCGGCGGGGGCCGCGGCCAGGCCGAGCGCGAGGCCCGCCCCGGCCGCGACCACCTGACGGCGGGTGGGTGCCGGCGTCACTTGTTCTGCGACTTCCACTCGGCCTGCGCCGTGTTGAGCTGCTCGGCCAGGCTGTCCAGGAACTCCTTGGCGGTGGACTTGCCCAGCAGCACTTTCTGGAAGGCGGGCTCGTTGTCGGCCTTGGAGATGGTGTTCCAGTCGGGCAGGTAGTAGGGCAGCTGCACGATCTGCGCCTTGCCGCTGAACAGCACCTCGGCGGCGAGCTTCGTGGGCTCGGCCTTCTGGATCCAGGCGTCCTTCGCCGCCTCGGTGTTGGCCGGGATGGCGCCGGCCGACTCGTTCCACTTGCTGTTCGACCGGTGCGAGGCGGCGAACTCGATGAACTTCCAGGCGGCCGCCTTGTTCTTGCTGGAGGAGAAGAGACCCAGACCGTCGACCGGGTTGGAGACCTGGACCCGGGTGCCGTCGTCCGTCGTCGGGTTGGGGATGCCGCGGAACTTCTCGGTGCCCAGGGCCTTCACATGGTCCTTGTACGAGCCCAGGTTGTGGTTGAGCATGCCGATCTCGCCGCTGTCCCACTGGGCGACCATCTTGGTGAAGTCGTTGTTGACGTCGGCCGCCGGGGTGTTCTTCTTGAAGAGACCGACGTACTTCTCCAGGGCAGCCACGTTCTTCGGATCGTTGACCGTGGTCTTGTCGCCGTTCCAGAAGCTGGTGATGCCGCTCTGGCCGTACATGGCGTCCAGGGCCTGCGCGATGGAGCCGGAGCCGCCGCGAATGGTGTAGCCGAACCGGTTCTTGTCCTTGGCCGTCAGCTTGTCGGCCGCCGTGTAGAACTTCGACCACGTGGTGGGCTCCTCCAGACCCGCCGTCTTGAACAGGTCGGTGCGGTAGTAGAGGACGCCGTTGCTCGCGGAGGTGGGGACGGTGAACAGCTTGCCCTGGCCGCCGGCCGACTTCACGCTGTCGACCATGCCGGCGTTCAGCTTGCCCTTCAGCGCGCTGGACTCGAGGCGCGCGTCGAGCGGCTCCAGGGCGTTCTGCGCGGCGATGCCGGCGAGCATCGCGGCCCCGACGCCGCCGACGTCCGGCAGCCCGCCGCCCTGGATGGCGGTGTCGTACTTGGACTGCACCTCGGTCGACGCGACCCCGACGTACGTCACCTTGATGTCGGGGTTCGCCGCCTCGAAGTCCTTGATGATCTCCTTCCAGACGTCGGTGCGGACACCGCCGTTGTTGTCCCAGAAGGTGATCTCTCCCTTGCCCGACCCTTCGGTGCCCTTGTCGCCCGCCGCGCCGCTGCCGTCGTCGCCGCAGGCGGTGACGGTCAGGGCGAGGACGGTGGCGAGGGCGAGGGCACTGGCGGCTCTGCGCCGCCCGCTGCGGAAGATGGTCATCGTCGGCTCTCTTCTCTCGGGTCTTGCGGGTCACTCGGGGGGATGGGGCTCGTGGGGGTGGGACTCGGGGGGACGGGATTCGGGGTGGTGGCGCTCGGGGTGATGCGGAACGCGGTGAAGTCGGCCGTTCCGGCGGGGCCCGTTCCCGTCGGAGCGGCGGCGAACAGGCCGATCAGCGCCCCCACCCAGCGCCAGGGGGTGGCGGCGAAGACCTGACCGGAGGGGACGAACCCCTCACCGGTGTCGTACGAGAACCGGCAGCGTGCCCCCGCGCCGATCTCGATCCTGAGCCGGGCCCGGTCCGCGGGCGCGGGCCGGCCGAAGGCCGCGTCCCGCTCCCGGTCGGCCGAGACCGGAGCGAAGCGGTGCACCAGGCGGCTCGTGCCGTCCTCCTCGCGCCGCAGCCCGATCCAGCTGTACGCGTCGCCGAGCACCGCCATCCCGGCCCGGGCACCGGGCTCCCGGCTGTCGAGACGCAAATCGACCTCGACGACGCAGGGGTGGGCGGGCAGCCGCTGGGTGAGGACGTGCGGCAGCCGGCGCAGGTCGTCGGTCTCCTGCGTACGGCCGCAGCCGAGCCGCAGGCCGTCGGCGGAGTGCTGGGTCGTCCAGCCCTCCCGTGGATTGGCCGTCCACTGCCACTGCCTCCCGAACCGGCCGCCGGGGAAGTCGTCGTCCGTGGCGGGTACGGACGGCGGTTGCGGCGGCAGCGACGGCTTGGGGTGGACGAGGACCGGAGTCCCCTCGTCGCCCAGGACGGGCCAGCCGTCATCGCCCCAGCGCAGCGGCTGGAGGTGGACGACCCGGCCGTACGCCCCGCGCTCCTGGAAGTGCAGGAACCAGTCCTCGCCCCGCCCGGTGCGGACCCAGCCGCCCTGGTGCGGTCCGTTGACGTCCGTACCGCCCTGTTCCAGGATCACCCGCTCCTCGTAGGGGCCGAAGAAGGACCGCGAGCGGAAGGCGCCCTGCCAGCCCGTGGCGACGCCTCCCGCGGGGGCGAGGATCCAGAACCAGCCGTCGTGCCGGTACAGCTTGGGCCCTTCGAGGGTGAACCAGCCCGGGAGGAGGTCGGCGTCGACGATCGTCTTGCCCTCGTCGAGGAGTTCGGTGCCGTCGGCGCTCATCCGGTGCCCGGTGAGACGGTTGTTGACGCCCGAGCGGGACTTGGCCCAGCCGTGGACGAGGTACGCCTCGCCCGTCTCCTCGTCCCACAGCGGGCAGGCGTCGATCAGGCCCCGGCCCGCCTTCACCAGATGCGGGGTGCTCCATACACCGCGTACGGAACGGGAGTTGATCTGCCAGATGCCGTGGTCCGGGTCGCCCCAGAAGATCCAGAACCGGCCGTCGTGGTGGCGCAGCGAGGGCGCCCACACCCCCCTGTCGTGCTGCGGCGTGGCGAAGGAGGTCTCCGGGAGGAGCCGCTCCAGGGCGTGGCCGACCAGGGTCCAGTTGACCAGGTCGCGGGAGTGCAGGATCGGCAGTCCGGGCGCCCGGCCGAAACTGGACGCGGTCAGGTAGAAGTCCTCGCCGACCCGCACGACGTCCGGGTCGGACCAGTCGGCGGCCAGGACGGGGTTCCGGTACGTCCCGTCGCCGAGGTCGCCGGAGGGCCAGCTGCGCGCCCGGCCGGTCGTACGGTCACCGCTCGTGCGGCCCGTCGTTCCGTCCACGCTCGTTCGGCCCCTCGTGCCGTCGCCGCTCGTCGTGCCCGTCACGTCGTCACCGCCTTGCGTACGAGCGCGGCGGCCGTGTCGCGGTCGAGCCGGCCGTCGGCGACGACGGTGACCACCCGCCGTACCAGCGACCCGCCCGCCGTGACGACCGGCCGTTCGTCGAAGGCCAGCGAGGACCCCACGCCCGGATACTCGGCGGCGCGCACGAACCACGGGTCGCGCCGGGTCTCCTCGGTGGCCCCGGCGAAGACCAGCGTCCAGTTCCGGCCCGCGAGGGCGACCCAGTCGGCGCGGGCGCCGTGCGCGGCCCGCTCGCCCTCCGCGTCCGCGCCGAAGACGTCCGGCGGGGCGCTCTCCAGCGGCGCGCGCCAGAAGAACCCGCCGTAGGCGGCGCCCGGCCGGCCGTTGGTGGCCGGGCTGCCGAAGGACAGCTCCTCGCCCGAGGTGTTGGTCAGCGAGAAGGTGAGGTCCAGTGCCCAGGCGGTGTCGTCGAGCGGGGTGGCCGAGACCGTCCGGTGCTCACGGAGCAGGACACGCTCCCCGGCGACCCAGCTCAGCTCCTCCAGGAACCCGTCCGGGTCGCGCAGCTTGAAGCCCTCGTGCCGCTGCACGCCGTGATTGTCGAGCGCGGTCGGCCCCTGACCGCGGACGAAGGTGCGCCCGCCCCAGAAGTTGAAGCCCGCGACGTCGGGGACGGCGACCCCGGCGCCCAGGTGGTGCGGATGGTCCTCGGGCAGCTCCTCGGTGACCGGGACGCCGCCGAGGGTGGAGACGGGATGGAGGTAGGGGCGTGGGGAGTGGTCGGGCGCGAGCTCCGGCCGCAGGACGTAGCGGGCGACCGTACGGCCGCCGCAGCGCAGCACTGTCGGGGCGTTCATCGGGATACCGCCTTCGCGGTCAGCGGCGCCCAGGGGGCGTCGAGCTCGGAGTAGAGGCTGAGGGTGTCGGCGCTCGCGGCGACCAGGCCGCCGATCCCGTGCACCACCCGGCGCGGCGCGCTCTCGCCTGGCTCGGAGTGCCAGGCGTCCCCCGGGAGCTCCGTCGGGTCCGGGGCGGTCCTGACCGCCTCGACGACCCGCATGAACGCGCCGGTCGCCTCGGGCGGTACGAGCAGCTCGGTGCCGTCCGTGAGATGGGCGACCAGGTTCTCCAGCAGGTCCGTCAGACCGTGCACGGACTCCTCCGGGCCGTGCCCGGCCCGCTGGAGCAGCACCCGGTCCTGCTTGTACCAGAAGGTGATCCGGCCCCGGCTGCCGTGCACGACCACGTACGGGTCAGAGGAGGTCTCGGCGCAGAGCGTCGCCGCCACACTGACCTGGGTTCCGCGGGTGGTCAGAAGCCGGACGCAGGAGGTGTCGTCGGACTCGATGGCGTTGGCCCGCAGCAGCTCCATCTCGATGAACTCGACGTCCTCGGCGCGGGTGCTGCCGGCCAGGGCGAGCGCGGTGGCCACGGCGTGCGCGAGCGGATTGGTCAGGGCGCCGTCGACCACGTCGACCGTGCCGATCTTCCGCCGGCCCGCCCAGGGGGCGCGCCGGAAGTACGCCTCGTCGCGGACCCATGCCCCGGCCCCGCCGACACCGAGGAGTTCGCCGATGGCGCCCTCCTCGATCAGCCGGCGGATCGCGGGAACGGCGTGCGACCCGAGCGACTGGAAGCCGATCTGGCAGGCCACCCCGGCCGCGGCGACCCCGTCGGCCATCCGCCGGAACTCGGCGTACGACGGTGCCGGAGGCTTCTCCAGGAGCAGGTGCGCCCCGTGGCGGGCGGCGATCAGGGCCAGGTCGGTGTGGGTCTGGATCGGGGTGCAGACGACCGCGATCCGGGCGCCGGTGGAGGCGAGCAGCGCGCCGAAGTCGTCGGACTGCTCGGGCTCGCCGAAGCCGTCCAGTTCCTGGGCGTCCAGCGGCCGCAGCTCGCAGATCCCGGCGAGCCGTACCAGGCCGAGGCGTTCGAGCCGGCGGATGTTGACCAGGTGGGAGCGGCCGTGGCCGCGTGCGCCGGCGAGCACGACGGGAAAGGGTTCGCGCGCGGTGCCCGGGGCCGTGCCGGGTGTGGTGTCCGGTGCGGTGCTCATCCCTTCACCGCCCCCGCGCTGAACCCGGTGACCAGCCACTTCTGGATGAAGGCGAACACGATCACCACGGGCAGGGCCGCGATCACACCGCCCGCGGCCAGCGCGCCGAGGTCGACGCTGTCCGCGCCCATAAGGGTGTTGAGGCCGACCGGGATGGTCTGCTTCTCCTGGCTGCTGAGGAACATCAGCGCGAACAGGAAGTGGTTCCAGGAGTGGACGAAGGCGAAGGAGCCGACGGCCACCAGGCCGGGACGCAGCAGCGGCAGCACGACGATACGGAAGGCCGCGAACCGGCTGCAGCCGTCGACCCACGCCGCCTCCTCGAGGGAGTACGGCACGTTCTTGATGAAGCCGCTGATCAGGATCATCGAGAGCGGCAGCTGGAACACCGTCTCCGCGATGATGACGCTGCCCAGCGAGTTGATCATGCTCAGGTTGGCGAAGATCTGGAAGAGCGGGACCAGCAGCAGCGCGCCGGGCACGAACTGGGAGCAGAGCAGGGCGAGCATGAAGCCCTTCTTGATCCGGAAGTCGAACCGGGCCAGCGCGTAACCGCCGGCGAGCGCGACCACCGTGGTCGTCACCAGCGTCGCCAGGCCGATGAGCAGGCTGTTCTGGAAGAAGGTGGCGAAGGCGCGCTCGGTCCACACCTTCTCGAAGTGCGCGGTCGTCATCGGCCACGGCAGCAGCGAGGTGGAGCCCGCCGGGCGGACCGCGAAGAGCACGATCCAGTAGAAGGGGATCAGGGTGAAGAGCAGATATATGCCGAGCGGCAGGTAGATCTGCCAGCGCGGAGCTTCGTCCCAGGCACGCCGTCGCTTGCGGCGCGGTGCAGGAGGGGTGCGGGTCGGGGGTGCGGCGTCCGCTCCGGCCGCGGTGGCCGGCGCCGGCGGTGCCGTCGTCGTGTCGTCCTGGGCTATCACTTGCTCTCGCCTCCGAACTTGCTCAGGCGCAGATAGACCATCGAGCAGAAGAGAAGGATCACGAACGCCACCGTCGTCAGGGCGGAGGCGTAGCCGAAGTTGTGGGCGTCGACGCTGGTGTTGGCGATGTAGAGCGGGAGGGTCGTGGTCTCGCCCGCTGGGCCGCCGCCCGTCAGGGTGTAGAGCAGGTCCACGTTGTTGAACTCCCACACCGCGCGCAGCAGGGTGGAGAGGATGATCGCGTCCTTCAGGTGCGGCAGCGTGATGTGCGCGAACTGCCGTATCCGCCCCGCGCCGTCCACCTCGGCCGCCTCGTACAGGTCCTTCGGTACGGACTGGAGGTCGGCGAGGATGAGGATCGCGAAGAAGGGCACCCCGCGCCACAGATCGGCGACGACCACCGCGGAGAAGACCGTGGACGTGTCGGAGAGCCAGGACGTGCCGTACTCGCCGAGACCCATGTCCGCGAGATAACGGGTGATGCCCGTCTGCGAGTTGTAGAGCAGGACCCAGATCGCCGAGGTGAGCACCCCGGACACGGCCCACGGGGAGAAGACCAGCGCCCTGCCGACCGCCCGGCCGACGAAGGTCTGGTTGACGATCAGGGCGAGCGCGAGTCCGAAGAGGAGCTGCAGCGTCACCTCGACGGCGACCCACTTCAGGCTGAAGGTCAACGTCCCCCAGAAGTGCGGGTCGTCGGTGAAGATCCGGGTGAAGTTGTCGAAGCCGGCGAAGCCGTTCCGCCAGGGCTTCGTGGGGTTGTAGTGCTGCAGGCTGTAGTAGAAGACGCTGAGCACGGGGTAGGCGATGAACCCCAGCATCAGCAGCGCGGCGGGGGCGATCAGCAGATACGGCAGTCGGCGTGGTGCCACTCCCGTGCGGCGGCGACGAGCGGGGGCCTGGGGCGTCTCGGATGTCGCGGGTGCCTTGGGCGGTGGGGTCACGGCTGTGGCCATGACGGCGGCTCCGTTCTCGGGCGCGAAGCGCTTCGCAGACGGTGTTCGATGAATCGAACAGATGGAACTGGGGGTGGACCGGCCCGGGCGTCAGCCCGCGTACGGATCCGCGGTCGTTCCCGGCCTGGCCAGGAACTCGAAGTCGCAACCGGTGTCGGCCTGGGAGATCTGCTCGGCGTACAGCGCGCCGTAGCCGCGCTCGTAACGCTTCGGCGGGGGCGTCCACGCGGCCCGTCGGCGCTCCCACTCCTCCTCGTCGACGTCCACGTGGAGCGTGCGCGCCTCGACGTCCAGGGTGATGAGATCGCCGGTACGGATCAGGGCGAGCGGCCCGCCGACGTACGACTCCGGTGCCACGTGCAGCACACACGTGCCGTAGCTCGTCCCGCTCATCCGGGCGTCGGAGATCCGGACCATGTCCCGCACCCCCTGCTCCAGCAGGTGCCGGGGGATCGGCAGCATGCCGTACTCCGGCATCCCGGGGCCGCCCTTGGGTCCGGCGTTGCGCAGCACCAGGACGTGGTCGGGGGTGATCCCGAGCTCCGGGTCGTCGATGGTCCGCTGCATGGTGCGGTAGTCGTCGAAGACCACCGCCGGGCCGGTGTGCTTGAGGAGGTGCGGCTCGGCGGCGATGTGCTTGATCACCGCGCCGTCCGGGCAGAGGTTGCCGCGCAGCACCGCGACCCCGCCCTCGTCCGCGAGCGGACGGGCGCGCTCCCGGATGACCTCGTCGTCGTGCACGAGCGCCCCGTCGAGCTGCTCCCGCAGCGTCGTGTGCGCGACCGTCGGCCGGTCGAGATGGAGCAGGTCCGTGAGCCGGGAGAGGAAGCCCGGCATGCCGCCGGCGAAGTGGAAGTCCTCCATCAGATACCGGCCGCCGGGGCGGAGGTTGGCGAGCACCGGCACGGTCCGCGCGATCCGGTCGAAGTCGTCCAGGGTCAGCTTCACCCCGGACCGTCCGGCCATGGCGATCAGGTGGATGACGGCGTTCGTCGAACCGCCGAGCGCCAGGACGGCGGCGACCGCGTCCTCGTACGCCTCGCGGGTGAGGATCCGCGAGAGCCGCAGGTCCTGCCGGACCAGTTCGACGATCCGCATCCCCGACGCGGCCGCCATCCGGTCGTGACCGGAGTCGACGGCGGGGATCGAGGAGGCGCCCGGCATCGTCACCCCGAGCGTCTCCGCCGCGGCGGTGAGGGTGGAGGCCGTGCCCATCGTCATGCAGTGGCCGGGGGAGCGGGCGAGCCCGTTCTCCAGCTCGGCCATCTCGCTGTCGCCGATCAGACCGGCCCGCCGGTCGTCCCAGTACTTCCACATGTCCGTACCCGAGCCGAGGGTCTCCCCCCGCCAGTGCCCCGGCAGCATCGGACCCGCGGGCACGAACACCGTCGGCAGGTCCACCGTGGCCGCGCCCATCAGAAGCGCCGGGGTCGACTTGTCGCAGCCGCCCATCAGCACCGCCCCGTCGACGGGGTAGGAGCGCAGCAGCTCCTCGGTCTCCATCGCCAGCAGGTTGCGGTAGAGCATCGGGGTGGGCTTCTGGAAGGTCTCCGAGAGGGTGGAGACGGGAAACTCCAGGGGGAAGCCGCCGGCCTGCCACACGCCCCGCTTCACCGCCTGCGCGCGCTCGCGCAGATGGACGTGGCAGGGGTTGATGTCGGACCAGGTGTTGAGGATGGCGACGACCGGCTTGCCCAGGTGCTCCTCGGGCAGGTAGCCGAGCTGCCGGGTGCGGGCCCGGTGGCTGAACGAGCGCAGCCCGTCCGTTCCGTACCAGCGGTGACTGCGCAGCTCCTCGGGCTTCCTCGCGCCCCCGCCCGCTGTCTCGTGCGCGCTCATGCCTGCCACCCGGCGGCTATCGCGGCGACCTCGGCCCGGTTCTCCTCGGGCAGTTCGCGGCTCGGCGGACGGATGTCGCGGCGGCACAGGCCGAGGGCGGCCAGCGCCTCCTTGACGACGGTGACGTTGTCGGCACTGCCGTTGGCGGCGCGCAGCTCCTCGAAGCGGCGGATCTGCTCCCACACCTTCATGGCGGCGGGATAGTCGCCGGCCCGCAGGGCGGTGAGCATCTCCAGGGACACCGAGGGGGCGACATTGACCAAACCCGAGGTGAAGCCGGTGGCGCCGCTCGCGAAGTACGAGGGGGCGTACGGCTCGGCGAGCCCGGCCACCCAGACGAAGCGGTCGAGGCCGGCGTCCCGGGCGAAGCCGGCGAAGCGCGACGCGTCAGGCACGGCGTACTTCACGCCGATGACGTTGGGGCAGGCCGCGCCGAGCTCCGCGAGCCGCTCGCCGCCGAGCAGCGGATTACGGATGTACGGCACGATGCCGAGCTCCGGCACCGCTTCGGCGATGGCCCGGTGGTAGTCGACCCAGCCGCCCTCCGAGACGTACGGGTGCACCGGCTGGTGGACCATCAGCATGCCCGCCCCGGCGTCCCGGGCGTGGCGGGCGGCTGCCACGGCGGTCGGCACGGCGTGGCCGACGCCGACCAGGACGGCGGCGCGGTCGCCGGCCTCCTCGACGGTCACCTCGGTGACCAGGCGGCGCTCCTCGGGGGTGAGGGCGTAGAACTCGCCGGTGTTGCCGTTCGGCGTGAGCGTGCGCACGCCGGCGTCGAGCAGCCGGCGCAGCAGCGCGCGGTGGGCGGCCGTGTCCAACGAGCCGTCCTCGGCGAACGGCGTCACCGGAATCGCCACGACATCGGCGAGCGCGGCCTTCTCGGTCTCGAAATTCCTGGTCACTCGGTCACTCACCGTCTTCGGGGAAGGCGCGCTCGACGAACGAGGCGATGTGGTCGTGCACGGCCAGGCCCGCGCCGGCGGAGTCGCCGGCCGCGGCGAGCCGCAGGATCTCCTCGTGCTCGGCGGCCTCGCGCTCCCACGAGGGCGTCGTGGCCCAGGCCACGGTGGACACCAGTGCGGCCTGGTCGCGGACCTCGTCCAGCATCCGGCCGAGCAGCGGGTTTCCGCAGGGCAGATAGAGGGCGCGATGGAAGTCCCGGTTGGCCAGGGAGCGTTCGGCCGGATCCTCCGCCGTCGCCGCCCGGTTCAGCGCGTCCCGCGCCTCGTCGAGCGCCGCCCCGGCGGCGACTGTACGGCGTACCGCCTCCGGCTCGAGCAGGAGCCGTACGTCGTAGACCGCGCGGGCCATGTCGGCGTCCACCATCCGTACGGTCGCGCCCTTGTACTGGCTCATCACCACGAGACCGCTTCCGGCCAGCGTCTTCAGGGCCTCGCGCACCGGCGTCTTCGACACCCCGAAGCGGGCGGCGAGCTCGGTCTCCACGAGGGGCTGGCCGGGACTCAGTCCGCCGGTGAGGATGTCGTGTTTGATCGCCTCCAGGACGTACTGGGTGCGGGACGGGATGGGGCTGGGGGCGAAGGCCATGACGCACTCTCAGATCTCATGTATCGCGTCTCATATATGACGTACGAAGTGCAACGCCGATGAAGCTAGGGGGGTGTTCATGTTTCGTCAATGCTTCCGGCAGGATTGGTGGAAAGCGCTTGCTGTCCTGTGGGGCGCGGGGTTGGGTTGGGGGAGGGGCGGGGGCGGGGCGGGGAGGCTGGGAGCGTACGGCGACGGGCGCCCGGTCCATGGCCAGGGCGCCCGTCGTCGTGGTGGGGAGTTCGGCGGTGGGGTCAGCGGACCGCCAGCAGGTGTTCGAGGGCCAGCTGGTCCAGGCGCTCGAAGGCCATGGACCGTTCGGCCGCCGCGTTCACGTCGAAGTCCTCGAAAGCGGCGGGGTCGGCGAGCAGGCCGGCGAGACCGTCCGCGGCGGTGGGGGTCGCGAGCTCGGGGAGGCGGGAGGCCGAGAGTGCCTCCTGGACCTCGGGGTCCGCGCGGAAGGCGGCGGAGCGCTCCTTGAGGATCAGGTAGTTGCGCATGCAGTTCTTCGCGGACTCCCACACGCCGTCGAAGCCGTCGGTGCGCACCGGCTTGAAGTCGAAGTGGCGGGGCCCCTCGTACCCGGCCGTCTCCAACAGGTCCACCAGCCAGAACGCCTGGCGCAGGTCCCCTGCCCCGAAGCGGAAGTCCTGGTCGTACTTGATGCCGGACTGGCCGTTGAGGTCGATGTGGAACAGCTTGCCGGCCCACAGCGCCTGGGCGATGCCGTGCGGGAAGTTGAGGCCCGCCATCTGCTCGTGGCCCGTCTCCGGGTTCACGCCCACCAGTTCGGGCCGCTCCAGGCGCTCGATGAACGCGAGCGCGTGACCGATCGTCGGCAGCAGGATGTCGCCGCGCGGCTCGTTCGGCTTGGGCTCGATCGCGAAGCGCAGGTCGTAGCCCTGCTCGGTGACGTACTGGCCGAGGAGGTCGAAGGCCTCCTTCATGCGGTCGAGTGCGACGCGGACGTCCTTCGCCGCCCCCGACTCGGCGCCCTCCCGGCCGCCCCAGGCCACATAGGTGGTGGCGCCGAGCTCGACTGCGAGGTCGATGTTGCGGATCGTCTTGCGCAGCGCGTAGCGGCGCACGTCGCGGTCGTTGGCGGTGAAGCCGCCGTCCTTGAAGACGGGGTGGGTGAAGAGGTTGGTCGTGGCCATCGGCACCTTGAGGCCGGTGCGCTCCAGGGCGTCGCGGAAGCGCTTGACGACGGCCTCGCGCTCGCCGTCCGGCGCTCCGAAGGGGACGAGGTCGTCGTCGTGGAAGGTCACGCCGTACGCCCCGAGGGCGGCGAGCCGCTCGACCGACTCGACCGGGTCGAGCGCCGGACGGGTGGCGTCGCCGAAGGGGTCGCGGCCCTGCCATCCGACGGTCCAGAGTCCGAAGGTGAACCGGTCTTCGGGGGTGGGGGCGAAGCGTTCTGGCATGATCTGTCCCTCTTTCGGATGGGCGCGGGAGGAGGTGTGCGCGAAACGGGGGCGGCAGGGTCTGGCCGCCGTATTTGTTTTCTGCGATAACTAATACGGTACGGCGCGACAGCGCGCCAGACCCGAAGCACGCGAAACACCCGAAGCACCCGAGTGCGCGCAGCGGCCCGAGTGCTCGAAGAGCCCGAGCCGGGATGAGCCCGAGCCGGGAAGAGTCCGAGCCCGGAAGAGGCCGAGTCCCGAAGACCCGAGTCCCGAAGACCCGAGTCCCGAAGACCCGAGTCCCCAAGGACCCTGGCCCGAAGAGTCCGAGGAAAGGTTGAAGTTCATGGCGGCGACCCGTCCGGCGGCCCCGGTCGTGATCGGCGTGGACAGCTCCACGCAGTCCACCAAGGCGGCCCTCGTGGACGCGACCACCGGCGCCCTGCTCGCCGTCGGCCGTGCCCCGCACACTGTCACCGGCTCCGACGGAGCCCGGGAGAGCGCCCCCGAGGCCTGGTGGCGCGCGCTGCGCGAGGCGGTCGCCGCCGCGCTGGCCGAAGCGCGCGTGCCGGCCTCCGCCGTCGTCGGCATCGCCGTCGCCGGCCAGCAGCACGGCCTGGTCGTCCTCGACGCCGCCGGCCGCCCGCTGCGGCCCGCGCTGCTCTGGAACGACACCCGCTCCGCGCCCCAGGCCGCCGAACTCACCGCCGCGCTCGGCGGCCCCGGCGCCTGGCTCGCCCGGACCGGCTCGGTCCCGGTCGCCTCCATGACGGCGGCCAAATGGCAGTGGCTGCGCGCCCACGAACCCGCCGTCGCGGGGACCGCGGCGGCCGTCCGGCTGCCCCACGACTTCCTCACCGAGCGCCTCTCCGGCATCGCCGTCACCGACCCCGGGGACGCCTCCGGGACCTGCTGGTACAGCACGGAGAAGTCCGCCTACGACCCCGAACTCCTGGACCTCCTCGGCCTGGACCCGGCGGTGCTCCCCGCCGTCGCCCCGAGCGGCGCCACCCGCGTCGGCACGCTCACCGCGGCCGCCGCCCGGGCTCTCGGCCTGCCCGGCACCGTCGCCGTCGCCGCCGGCACGGGGGACAACATGGCCGCCGCCGTCGGACTCGGCCTCGGCGGCGCGGGACTCCTCGACCACCCCGTCGTCAGCCTCGGCACCTCCGGCACCGTGTTCGCCGCGACCCGGACCCGCCCCGCCGCTCCCGGTCTCGCCGGCTTCGCCGCCGCCGACGGCACGTATCTCCCGCTCGGCTGCACCCTCAACTGCACCCTCGCCGTGGACCGGTTCGCCGGCCTCCTCGGACTCGACCGCGAGGACGCCGCTCCCGGCGACGGCGTGGTCGTCCTGCCCTACCTCGACGGCGAACGCACCCCCGACCTGCCCCACGCCACCGGCCTCCTCACCGGCCTGCGCCACACCACCACCCCGCGCGCCATCCTGGGCGCGGCCTACGAGGGCGCCGCCTTCACCGTCCTGCGCGCCCTCGACGAACTCCTCAGCGCCTGCGGTCTCGACCCGGCCGATCCCCGGGTACGGGAGCGGCCGCTGCGCCTGATCGGCGGCG
>NZ_BMTO01000007.1:288094-361371 GCF_014649715.1 Streptomyces lateritius | reverse complement strand
CGCGGCCGCCCTCGCCGCGGCCGCCGCCACCGGCGAGGACCCGGTCGCACTCGCCACCGCCTGGGGGACGGGCCACGGTGAGACCCTGCCGTCCGTCGCACACGACGAGGAGACCTGGGAGCGGATCTCCGGCGTCCTGGACCGCGCCGCCCCGACCCTCCTCTCCTGACCTCCTTCGCACCCGGCGCCCTCACGCCCTTCCCACCTCCGAGGAACACGCTGGAGTTCACCGACGGCTTCTGGCTGCTGCGCGAAGGCGTTCCCGCCTCGTACGCCACCGGCGTACGCGATCTGCACCTGAGCGCGGCCCACTCCACCGCGTACGGCTCCGTGAAACGGGTCGAGACGCGCGGCGGCACCCTCAGCTCCGCTCTGATCACGGCTTGTCGCCGGCCGAGGGGGGTGAGCGGCCTCCGCCTCACGCCGGAAAGGCCCATCACGGTCCGGACTTCGCGCTGCCCGCGGACGGTCCCGGGACCGGGATCTCGGCCGCGACCGTACGCCGGGAGGGCGTCGTCACCGAGTTGTCCAGCGCCCCGCTCACCCTGCGCCCGGCCCGCGCCGTGCCCGGGCGCCGGATCGAAGAGTACGGGGCAGTCGCAGAACCACTCGTCATCCTGAAGATCCCAGACCATCCAGACCCTGGTGAGAGTCCGGCCGGTAAGACCACTCAGGCGGTGCCCGTGCTCCCGCGCGACGTCACTGGGACGGTTCGACCATACTGGTCGGTAGCCCGCGATCCCGAAATCGAGCATGGCGTCATGCTGCCAGGATTCCTGTACGCAACGCCTGCTCGAACGAGGTGGAGCCGGGGCCTGCGGTGGGGGAACCGGCCCCGGTCGGGCCGGCTGGACCGGGGGCAGGCGCCCGGTGAAGGCGCCGTGTTGTCGGCCGCCCGAGTCGTGGGGCTGAAGACCGGCGCGGACCATGCCCGGACATGACAGGGCCCGGCACCGGAAGGCGTCGGGGCCGGGCCCGTCGGTCGACTTCGGTTCGGACCCTCAGCCGGCGAAGTCGACCCGCGCGAGGCGAAGACGCCCGCGCAGCCTGATGTGGAGATCTCCGACGCCCCGCGCCACGATGCCGGCACCGAGCGTGGTGTAGTCGTACCGCCCGCCGGTCGGCGGGACGTCGAGAACGGCGAGGAGGGTGTGGCCGTCGAGCGACAACTCGACACGGCCCGATCCCGCGACCTCCACTGCCGCCTCGGTCGCTCCGTCGCCGAAGTCGCAGCGTCGGAACACCAATTCGCCCTCGGCGTCCGCCCCCGCGGGCGTCACGGAGTCGCCCGACACCTTCGTCCGGTCGACGATCTCCGTGCCCCTCTGCTCGTCGTAGTCGACGGCGGCGAGACCGTTCTCCAGGACGGGGCGCGGGGCGGGACCTACCCCGTCGAGCTCGATCGTGACCGACCGCCGCAGATCCGCGCTGGAGGCACCGGCCTGGATCTCGTACGGCCCAGGCTCCACCGTCCACCGGCCGTGCGCCACGTCCCAGAAGCCGAACGCGGCGCGCGGGATGTCGAACGAGAGCGTCTCGGAGGCTCCCACGGCCAGGTGCAGGCGGCGGTGGGCGAGCAGTTCCCGGTGTGGGCGCGGCACGGACGGGGCGAGCGCCCGCCCGTACACCTGCACCACCTCGTCCGAGGCGGCGCCGCCCGTGTTGGTCACGGCGCACGCCACTCGTATCGACTCCGCGTCGACCACGGCGTGCAGCTCCTCGTACCCGAACGAGGTGTAGGACAGGCCGTGTCCGAACGGGAACATCGGGGTGCCGTCGAAGTACAGATACGTCTGGCGGCTGCCCACGATGTCGTAATCGAGGAGGTCCGGCAGGTCGGCGTCGGAGGCGTACCAGGTCTGCGGCAGCCGGCCGGCGGGGGAGACGTCGCCGGCGAGGACCCTGGCCAGCGCCGTGCCCGCGGCCTGGCCGCCGTGCGCCGTCCAGAGCAGGGCCGGCAGCGCGGCGGCCGCTTCGGGAACGGCGTACGGGTACGCGGAGACCAGAACGAGGGCGGTACGGGGGTTGGCGGCGCGGGCCGCCCGCCACAGCCGCTCCTGATGGGCGGGGAGCGCGAGCGTCGTCCGGTCCTCGGTCTCACGGCCGCACAGGTGGGGGTCGTTGCCCGCCACCACCACGACCACGTCCGCCTCGGCTGCGGCCCGCGCGACCGCCTGCTCGCCCCGCTCGACGGTCTCGACCGTGAAGATCTCGGCCGATGCGCGGTCCGCGGCGACCGTCACGCCGTCGGCGGCAACACTGACGTATCCACCGGTCCCGACGTGCACGAGGAGGTGCCCCGCGTCATGGCCCCTCTCCCGCGCCTCGAACCGGAATGCCTCCTGGACGACCCAGCCCCCCGGCTGGTCGGCCGAGGCCCGGACGCGGCGGTCGTCGGCGACCGACAGATAGCGACCGTCCGGCGCGCGCAGCGTCAGCAGGCCGCCGCCCCAGTCGATCAACGCGAACTCCGAGCCCTCGGCGTCCGCGGTCACCGGCGGAAGGTCGGTGCGCCCGGCGATGAGAGCCGGGTCCAACGATCCCTCGTCCCCCGGCCCTTCGGCGCCGCGCGTCTCGGGGCCGAACCTCTCGTCGCCGGGCTTCTCCTCCCGGGCGTCACCCTCCGGCACCCGCAGCCAAGCCCCGGACGCGGTCTTCAGCCGCACCCGGTCCACGCCCTCCGCGAAGACGACGTGGTCGGCGCCGAACCGCTCGCGCAGCCCGTCCAGCGGAGTCGAGCGGTGCAGCAGGCTCCCGCTGTACCAGTCGAGCTTGCACGCGTCGCCGAGCAGCCCGACCACCGCGATCCGGGAGCCGGGGCGCAACGGCAGCAGCGGCTCTCCGTCCTCCGCCGGGCCGTTCTTGAGCAGCACGGCAGCCTGTTCGGCGACCTCTTGGGCCAGCGCCCGGTGCACGGGCGTGTCGAAATCCCGTTCGTCGGCGTAAGGATCGAGCCCGGGATCGAACTCGCCCAGGGCGAAGCGCACCGTCAGCTGACGGCGGACGGCGGTGTCGATGTCCGCCTGACCGATCAGCCCGCGCTTCAGGGCGCCGCGCAGCCGGGCCACGATCGCCGTGCTGTCGGTGCCGTGGTCCGTGAAGGAGTCCACGCCGGCGCGCAGCGCGGCGGCCGTCGCCTCCTCGTGGGTGTCGAAGTACTTCTCGGAGTCGACGATATTGGAGGGTGCCCCCGCGTCGGAGCAGACCAGCAGCTCCTGCTCCGTCCAGCTCCGCAGGTGCTCGCGCAGATGGGGCGAGAGATGGTTGGGGCGGCCGTTGACCAGGTTGTAGGCGGGCATCACACCGGCCACCGCGCCCGCCTCGACGGCGCCGCGGAAGGCCCGCAGGTCGTACTCGTGCAGGACGCGCGGGCGGACCGAGGCGGACGACGTGTCCCGGTCCGTCTCGTTGTTGTGGGCGAGCCAGTGTTTGAGGACGGGAGCCGTCCGCCAGTACGTCGGGTGATCGCCGCGCAGCCCCCGGGTGTACGCGACGGCGAGGGCCGAGGTCAGGCCCGGGTCCTCCGAGTAACCTTCCTCGCCCCGGCCCCACAGCGGATGGCGCAGCAGATTCACCGTCGGCGCCCAGACGTTGAGCCCGACCCGGTCGTCCTTGGCGCGCATCGCGCGGGCCTCCCGCGAGACGGCCTCGCCGACCCGGCGTACCAGGTCGGGGTTCCAGGTGGCGCCGAAGCCGACGGCCTGCGGGAACACGGTGGCCGGGCCCATCCAGGCGACCCCGTGCAGTGCCTCCTGGCCCGTGCGGAAGGCCGCGAGGCCGAGGCGGGGCACCGCCGGGGCGAACTGGTGCAGCATCGCGATCCGCTCGTCGGGCGTCAACCGGTCGAGAAGGTCGGCGACGCGCCGGGCGACGGGCAACGCCGGGTCACGGAAGGGTTGCCGTTCTGCGGTCACGTGCGAATCCCTAGGCAGAGGAGGGCGGATGGTCGTGCCACGTGCGGTCGTACCACAGGCGGCCGTACCGCGTGTGGTCGTACCACGTGTGGTCGTACCACGCGTTCGAAGCGCTTCGATGCTCTGCTCCGATCGAGGTCGTGTCAAGGCATGCGGCACGATCGCCTGGCGGCTTCGCTCGTCGGCGATGGCTCACACGGCGTCGCGCGACGAGGGGTGTCGAGAAAACTTCGTAGCGACCCCTGCTGGGCGGGTGGTGCCCGCTTGGCCTTCGGGCGATGCCGAAGCGCTTCGACAAGGGGGAGCTGCCGAAGTGCTCGCCTCCGGACGACGAGGTGGCCCCGAAGCCGAAACGGGTCTCCGAACGTCTCCTCGCCCATCCACCCCTCTGTGCCCTCGATCCACTTGAGGCCCGGCCGAATGTTCACGCTCCCGGGGGCCGAATCCGCGGTCGACAGCTCGATAGTCAACGACAGTTGACGTCAGGAGCCCACCCGGAGCTGTCCCGCACGGTCAGCTCGGGCGGCAGGAGGACGACCTCCTCGCCCGGGCGGCTCCGCAACTTGGCCATCAGCAGTTCCACCGCCCGCCGCCCGAGCTCCTGCGCCGGCACGGCGACGGAGGTGAGGCGCACGGAGGCCTGCGTGGCGACCTGTTCGGGGCAGACGGCGACCACCGAGACATCCTCCGGCACCGCCCGACCGTCCTGGCGCAGCAGGGCGAGCAGCGGCTCCACCACCGCCTCGTTCTGCACGGCGAACCCGGTGGTGCCGGGCCGTTCGTCGAAGATCCTGCCGAGCGTCCCGACGAGGGAGCCGTAGCCGCCCCCGCACGGCCGGTGCAGCACGCTGATTCCGTGCCGCGCCGCGCGGTCGCGCAGCCCGGCGAGGGTCCGCTCGGCGAAGCCGGTGTGCCGTTCGTAGACGCCGGGCGCCTCGCCGATGACGGCGAGTTCCCGGTGTCCGAGCTCGGCAAGGTGGTCGGCGCAGAGCGCGCCGGTGGCCGTGAAGTCGAGGTCGACGCAGGTGAGTCCCGAGGGGTCGGCGGGCAGTCCGACGAGGACCGCCGGTTGCCCGCCCCCGCGGAGCAACGGAAGGCGTTCGTCGTCGAGTTGGATGTCCATCAGGATCATCGCCTCGGCAAGTCCGCTGCCGGTGACGCGTTGCACGGCGGCGGGGCCCTCCTCGCCGGTGAGGAGGAGGACGTCGTACCCGTGGACACGGGCGGTGGTGGCGACGGCGATGGCGATCTCCATCATCACGGGCACGTACATGTCGGTGCGCAGCGGCACCATCAGGGCGATGACGCGTGATCGACTGCTGGCCAGGGCTCTGGCGCCGGCGTGAGGGTGGTACCCGAGGTGTTCGATGCTGTCGCGGACGCGCTGCCGGGTGACGGCGGAGATGGAGCGCTTGCCGCTGAGGACGTAGCTGACCGTGCTGGCGGACACTCCGGCGTGCCGGGCTACCTCGGCAAGGGTGACCATCCACACTCCCGAGGTGTAACAAGCGCTTCGACGAAGGCGTGTGGGAATCGTCCAGCTCTGAACAGGAAGACCGTATCCGCGACAAGGGGTATGTCCCGGTTTCTGAGCGAATCAGCGAAGCGCTTCGACGGGCGTGAGGAAGGGTGAGGAGCCACAGGTGCACGGCACTCAGCGGGAAGCGGGACGAGCGGTAGGGACGACGGCGACCGGGCAGTGGGCGTGGTGCAGGACGGCGTGGGCAACCGAACCCAGCAGGAGCGACTCGACCCGGAGCCGGTGGTGGCGGCCCACCACGACGAGGCCCGCGTCGCGCGAGCCGTCGACGAGCCGCCCCGCCGCGTCCGCCGGAACGACCGTGGGGGAGACCTCGACGTCCGGGTAGCGCGCGACGAACGGAGCCAGCCGCCCCTCCTGCCGCCGTGCCGTCTCGCGGACGAGCTCCGGCACCTCATCCACGGGCATGGGCGGCGGGACCTGAAGGGCGGGCGCCGGCGGGCCGACCAGCATGACCGGTGAAGGCGGGAGCCGGTAGGCGGTCACCACTTCGAGGGTCACACCCCGCCGCCGGGCGTCCTCGAAGGCGAAGGCGAGGACGTCGTCCGACGTCTCCTCGACATGGAGCCCGACCAGGACCCGGCCCGCCGCCGCGTCGCTCTCCAGGGACCCCGCACGCGCCTCGTGCGGGACGACGACGACCGGGCACGGTGCCGCGTTGGCCAGCGCCCGGCTGGTGGAACCGAGCAGCAGGCTCGTGAAACCGCCCCGGCCTCGGGAGCCGACCGCCAGGAGCCGGGCGGCCCCGGCCACGCCGAGCAGGGCGCCGGTCACCGAGCCGTCCAGCGACTCGTACCGTACGGGCAGATCCTCCGCCCGGTCCTGGATCCACCCGCGGATGCCGTCAAGGACCGTGTCGGGGATGGCGGGGGCCTCGCCCAGCGATTCGATGCGGGCGGCGCCGAGCTGGAGCGCCTCCGGGCGCACATGCGCGACCAGCAGAGGAGCGCCGAGCCCTCGCGCCGCGCTCAGCGCCCATTCCAGCGCCCGGTGACTGTGCTCGGAACCGTCCACAGCCACGACAATCGACTTTTCGCTCATAACGGGATCATTCCAGGTGGTGGGCCGGTGCGCCGGTAAGTGACGCGGTCGGTGAAGCGATCGGTCGGGACGCGAGCCGGGACGGTGGGCCGGGAAGGAGGGCGCCTAGGCTGTGACGCGGCGGGACCCGAAAGGTGGAACGGTGAGTCAACAGCACGCGAAGTACGACCTCTTGGTGATCGGTGGCAGCGGCGTGGACACCGTCGTCCGTGTCGACGCCCTGCCCGTCCCGCTCGCCGACTCGGTCCATGTCGGTCCGATCGAGGAGTGGCCCGGCCACACCGGGGCGAACGTCGCGCTCGGCGCGCGGGCGCTGGGTCTGCGGGTGGCGTTCCTCGACTGCATCGGCGACGACCACACCGGCACGCTGGTGCGGGAGCGTCTGGCCGCGGGGGACGTGGAGTTCGACGCCGTCATCTCGCCCGCCGGCACGCGCCGGGCGGTGAACCTCGTGGACCGGGACGGGCGCCGGATGTCGTTCTACGACGCACGCGACCCCGCCGACCTGCGCATGCCGAGGGATGTCTACCTTCCCCGACTGCTCCGGGCGCGACACGTCCATCTCTCCATCATCGGCTTCACGCGTTTCCTGTACGACGACATCGAAGACCTGGGAATCCCCGTCTCCACCGACCTGCACGACTGGGACGGACTGGCCGACCACCATCGGGAGTTCGCGCTCCGCTCTGATCTCGTCTTCCTCAGCGCGGAGGGAGCCGGTGAGGGCACTACCGCCCTGATGCGCGAGATCCTTCGCGAAGGGCGCGCCCGGACCGTCGTCGCCACGGCCGGCGCGGACGGTTCCTACGTCCTCAGCAGGGACGGCGGCCCGACGCCGCACCACGTTCCGGCCACCGTCCCCCCGGCGCCGGTGGTCGACACCAATGGCGCGGGCGACGCCTACGTCTCCGGCTTTCTCTACGGCATGCTCGGGGGCCGGGACCTCCTGGAGTGCGCCCGCCTGGGCGCCGTGGCGGGAGCCCACGCCTGTACGGCACCGGGCTCCACCGCTCTGATCACGGCCGAGGGCCTGGAGTCAGCCGGGAGGGAGCGCGCCGGCGCCTGAGGACGTGGCGGCGGTCGAGCCGATCGTCTCGGGAGGGAACGACTTTCGATGACTGCGCCCGGTGCCGGCCGGGCGCGATCATCGGTGTGAAGTCGTCGACGAGCGTGGAGCGCATCGTGGGTCTCGAACAGTCGCAGCACCGCTTTCACATCCGTCAGAAGCTGACGCCGATGGCCAACCGGTACGTGGTCCACGCGGCCGGTCCGGACGGCGGCGAGGGAGAGATCGTCGCCTTCGCCCACCAGAAGCGGCTGGCCCTGAAGGAACAGATCACCTTCTACACCGACGAGTCGCAGAGACAGGTCCTCTTCACCTTCCGGGCCCGGCAGGTCGTCGACCTCGGCGCGACCTATGACATACACGCCGCCTCGGGAAGCCCCGTCGGCACCCTCCGCAAGGACTTCGCCGCCTCCTTGCTGCGCAGCACCTGGCACCTGCGCCCGGAAGGGTCGACGGCAGAGACGACGGGAGTCGAGCGCAACCGGGTCGTGGCCCTTGTGCGAAGGGTCTGGGACCTCATCCCCTTCACCGACTTCGTGCCGTTCGCCTGGCCCTACCACTTCGACTTCGCCACGTCCGGCCGCCCCGTCATGTCCGTGGAGAAGCAACTGGGCCTCCGGGACCGCTACGTACTCGACATAGCCGACGAGACGCTCGACCGCCGGCTGGCCATCGCCCAGGCCGTCGCCCTGGACGCTTTGCAGTCGCGCTGAGCGCACCGCCCGGGGCGGGCGGTGCGCTCAGCCTGACGGCCATCGCCCTACCGGGTCGCCCTGTCGGGGAGCAGCGACTCCGGTCGGATCAGCCGGTCGGGCAGCGTCAGCCCCGGACTCCGCGGACCCTGCTCACTCTGCGGACCAGCACGGCGGGCCGATGCGGCAGGCCCTGCCAGTGCGCCGTCGACGTGCGCGTACAGCGCGGCGGTGACGGGGTCCGGCAGCGGCTTGCCCTGCTCGTCGAAGCGCTGGTACTTCATCAGGTTGTATCCCACGGCGACCTGTCGACTGCCGTCCTCGGTGGAGAGCGCCCAGGTACCCGCACCGAAGACGGCGCCGTCGTGTCCCCAGTACCAGCCGCCGCTGGGCATCCGCAGCGTGTAGATGCCCAGGCCGTACCGCATCACGGGCTCCTCGCCCGGACGCGTCTCGTGGGCCGGGACGGTGGTCTTCATCGCGCGCAGCTGCGCCGGTCCGAGCAGACGGCCGCTGAGCAGCGTGCGGTAGAAGTCGTTGAGGTCGCTCGTCGTCGAGACGAGGGCGCCGGCGGTGCCGGCCCAGGACATGTCGTACACGCTGTAGTCGCGCGGCGGGTCGATCAGGCCGAACATCGACTCGTACATCCCGGCGTGCGGGCCCCGGATGTACGGGGAACGGGGGAAGTAGGTGTGGCGCAGACCGGCTTTGCGTATGACGTTCCGGGTGAGGTACGCCTCGGGCTCCTGGCCCGTGACCCGCTTCAGGAGCAGCCCGGCGAGGATGTAGTTGGTGTTGGAGTAGGCATGTGTCCCGAGCGGCTTGGCGGGCGGGGCTGCGAGCCCCAGGCGGACCAGCTCCTCCGGGGCGAGATGGCGCGAGCGGTGCTCGTCGAGGACCTTGCCGGGGTTCTCCACGATTCCGGGGAAGGCGGGCAGGACGTAATCACCGATGCCACTGGTGTGGTTGAGCAGCATGCGGACGGTGATCTGCTGTCCGCGCTCGCCGGGGACGAGGTCGGGCAGATAGCGTCCGATCGGAGCGTCGAGGTCGACGCGGCCCGCGCCGACCTGCTGGAGCACGCCGACGGCGGTGAAGGTCTTGGTGATGCTGCCGACCCGGTGCTCGAAGTCGGGCCTCATGGGCCGCCCGGTGTCCATGTCCGCGACACCGGTGGCGCCACGCCACCGCGCGGAGCCGTCGCGGACCGAAGAGTAGGCGCCGTACATGCCCGCAGCGTGGAAGGCGTCCAGCGAGGCGCGGAGCGCCGCACGGTCGAGGGAAGGGCCCGCGAGAGCGGAGGCGGGGGAGGGGGCGGGGAAGGGGGAAGAGACGGCCGCCTGTGCGGGTAAAGCCGCCGCCGAGAGGGCGAGCACGGTCGCCGCCGCGACCGCGGAGAGGCGTATGCCGCGCAGCGCGGCTGAGGAGGCGGGGGAGAAGGTCGGACGGTGCGAAGACATGAGGAACCTGGTTTCGTCGACAGTGCTCTGGTCACGCGCGTTCGGCGGTGATCACATCCTCGCCTCGCCGTCCTGGCCCGCCCTCCGCCTTCAGAAGGATCCCGTGCACAGGAAGACGTGACATTTGTCAGGAGTGGCGTCCTTCGACGGCCGTGGCGCCGGCCCCCCGGGGCAGGCTCCCGCGTGCGGGGCACGCGGTGGCACACTGGCCGCTGATCGTCCTGAGGAGCCCACGTGCCGATAATCCGCAACCTCCGGCGCACCGTCCGCCGCGCCTACCGCCGGACCGTCGACCTGAGTCACCCGGCGCGCTCGCCGCTCGGTAGCGCCGTCGTCAACTGCGTGTTGTACGAGGACGGGGCGCGGCAGCAGGGGGCGTGCCCCGCGCAGGAGGCGGTGGGACGGGTCCGCAAGTCCGGCGACGGCTTCGTCTGGATCGGTCTGCACGAGCCGTCGGTGGAGGAGTTCGCCGGGCTCGCCGAGTTGTTCGGGCTCCATCCGCTGGCGGTCGAGGACGCCGTGCACGCCCATCAGCGGCCGAAGCTGGAGCGGTACGACGACACGCTCTTCGCCGTCTTCAAGACGGTCCGCTACGTGGAACACGAGGAACTGACCGCCACCAGCGAGGTCGTGGACACCGGCGAGCTGATGGTCTTCACCGGTTCGGACTTCGTCATCACCGTCCGGCACGGCATGCACGGTTCGCTGGGTCCGCTGAGGGAGGCGCTGGAGGCGGACCCGGAACAGTTGGCCAAGGGGCCCGCGGCGGTGCTCCACGCCATCGCCGACCATGTGGTGGACGACTACCTGGCGGTCGCCGACGCCGTGCAGAACGACATCGACGCCGTGGAGACCGCCGTCTTCAGCGAGAACTCCTCCCGCCACGACGCCGGCCGGGTCTACCAGCTCAAGCGGGAACTCCTCGAACTCAAGCGGGCGGTGACCCCGCTCGACCGCCCCCTGCAGACGCTGGCCTCCCAGCCGCTGCCGCTCATCGGCGCCGACATTCAGCCGTACTTCCGTGACGTCGCGGACCATCTGTCCCGGATCACGGAACAGATCACGTCGTTCGACGCGCTGCTCGACTCCATTCTGCAGGCCCATCTCGCCCAGGTGACCGTCGCCCAGAACGAGGACATGCGCAAGATCACGGCCTGGGCCGCGATCATCGCCGTGCCGACGATGGTCTGCGGGGTGTACGGGATGAACTTCGATCACATGCCGGAGCTGCGCTGGACCTACGGCTACCCGCTCGTGGTCGGAGCGATGGCCGCCGCCTGCTTCCTGCTCCACCGAAGCTTCCGCCGCAACGGCTGGCTCTGACGGGGACGCTCACCACCGGCCGCCCACAGCGGCGGACGGTCGCCGTCGGCTGCCGACGGCGACCGTCCCACCTCGCCGTCAGCCGTGCGTGGTGCGCAGGGAGGCGATGTGCTTCCGCACCTGTTCGGGCGTGAGGTAGGCGTCGGTGTACTCGAAGTCCGACAGGGTCCCGGACTTGGACGCCAGGAATCCCGTACGGACGAAGTCGTCGCCTGCCACGGCGTTGAGCAGCCAGTTCGTCATCACACGGGCCTTGGCGACGTTGGTGCGCAGCGCCGCCCAGTGGTAGGCGCGTGCCACGGCCTGGGCGGGCATGCCGTGCAGTTCGACGCCGAGCGGCTTCGAGACGCCGTCCTTGCCGCCCAGGTCCACCACCAGACCGAGATCCTTGTGGACGTACGGGTAGGTCTGTTCACCGCGCAGGGTCGCCACCAGATTGTCGGCGACCTGCCGTCCCTGGCGCTGGGCGTGCTGCGCGGTCGGCGGGCAGATCGCGCCGTCCTCCTTCTTGGCCAGGTCCGGGACCGCCGCGGCGTCGCCGAGCGCGTGGACGCCGTCCAGACCGGGGACGACCATGTCGGCCCCGACCACGAGGCGGCCCCGGTGCGTCTCCGCGCCGAGCGTGCCGATGAGCGGGCTGGCGGCGACACCGGCCGTCCAGATCAGGGTCCGGCTGGGCAGCACCCGCCCGTCCGTGAGGGTCACGTTGTCGGCGTCCACGGAGGCCACCGACACGCCCAGCGAGACCTCGATCCCGCGACGGCGGAGAATGTCGAGCGCGGCGCGGCCCAGCTTCTCGCCCAGTTCAGGCATCAGGGCGGGCGCGATGTCCACCAAGTGCCACTTGATCAGCTTCGGGTCGAGGCGCGGATAGCGCTTGATCGCGTTGTGCGTGAGCCGCTGCAGACAGGCGGCCGTCTCCGTCCCCGCGTATCCGCCTCCCACCACCACGAACTGCAGCCGCGCCGCCCGCTCGGCCTCGTCCTGGCTGGCGTCGGCGAGATCGAGCTGCGCGATGACGTGGTCGCGGATGTAGACGGCCTCTGCGAGCGTCTTCATGCCCCGCGCGTGTTCGCCCAGACCGGGGATGTCGAAGGTACGGGTCACGCTGCCCGGCGCCAGGACGAGATGGTCGTACGGCTCCACGGTGTGCTCGCCGGTGATGGTCCGCACGACGCACACCTTCGCCTTGGCGTCCACGCCGACGGCGCCGCCCGGGATGATGCGGGTGCGGTGCCGCTTGCTGCGCCGAAGCGACAGTGCGACCGACTGGGGGGTCAGCACCCCTGCCGCGACCTGGGGCAGCAGCGGCAGATAGAGCTGGTACGAGAACGGCGAGAGCAACGAGATCTGCGCCTCTCTGCTGGTCAGCCGCCGCTCCAGCCGTCGTACGCAGGCGACTCCGGCGAAGCCGGCACCCACCACGAGAATCCTCGGTCGCGTCACGGTTCCCGCCCTTCCGGTTCGTCGGTCCGTGGAGTACGTCTACTCCGGAAGAGCCGACTCACTCCTGGAGACCTGACTAACCCCGAGAACCGATCGGAAACCCGGATTGCCCGCCGAAGGGGTGACGCCGCCCCCTGGGCCCCTGGGCCCCTGGGCCGTGTCCGTGAAGTGCCGTCTGGCCCGCGGTGTCTGGCACGCACGTTCGCCGCGTTGTCCGGATCACCCGAGTACGCCCGGTACGAGGGCGACCCTCCGCTTGCGATCGCACGCACCGGACGCCGCGGGCCCTGCCCTGCGGGCGGACGGCGCTACTTTCCGGACACGACCTGGCGCCTGCGAGGCCCTGCCGTCAGCGAAGCGGCCCGCTGCCTTGCGCCCGGTCGCCGCGAGCAGCTCGACAGTATTGCTGGCACAGTGTGCTAAAGGGATAAAAAGGGCGGGGGTGCGAGAAACGGAGCCGACGGCCGTGGGGAGACCTGAGGGCACAGCCAGTACCGGGCGAGCAGCGGCGTTCGGCGTCCCGGACTCCGCCGTTCTCCTCTTCGACGGGAGCGGTGTCGTCGTCGGGCGCCCTTATGCCGCCGAACGCCTGCTCGGCCGCCCTTCGTCCGAGCTGCGCGGCCGGCACGTCACGTCCCTGCTGATGCCGGACGACGCCGCCCGCGTCCCGGGGATCGCCCGGAGCTGCGCGTCCCGGGGCGGCTGGTCGGGGGTGCTCTTCGCGCATCGCCGGGACGGTCGCGGCGTGGCCGTGGACGTCACCGTCCTCCCGCTGCCGGCAGAGACGGGCGGAGCGCGCTGGCTGGCCCTGGCCGTGGGTGCGTCCCCGTCCCGCCAGTGGACCATGGGGCCCGCCCTGCTCGAACGGATGATGACCCAGTCGCCCGTGGGGATGGCGCTCGTGGACACCCAGCTGCGGTGTGTGTGGTCGAACACCGCGCTCGAGCACTTCGGCGGCGGGCCAGTCGAGCAGCGCCGCGGCCGGCGGCTCGGGGAGATCCAGCCCGGCCTGGACGCCGAACTGCTCGAATCGAAGATGCGGCAGGTGCTGGAGACCGGAGAGCCGGTCATGGGGTACGAGCACGTGGGCCGCACCCGCGCGGACCCGCACCGCGACCACGCTCACGCGATGTCCTTCATCCGGCTCGACGACGACGACGGCCGTCCCCTCGGGGTCTGTTACTCCGTCGTCGACATCACCGATCGCCATCGGGCGCGCCTGCGGCTCGATCTGATGGCCCGGGCCAGCGAGCGCATCGGGCGCAGCCTGGACGTGATGGGAACGGCCCAGGACCTGGCCGAAGTGGCGGTACCCGGCCTGGCGGACTTCGTCGCCGTCGACCTGCTGGACTCCGTGATCAGAGGCGCGGAGCCGTCCCCGGGGCCGACGGCGGGTGCCACGGCCGCACGGCTGGTGCGCGCGGGCCGCCTGAGCGCCGGCGGCGAGGCGCCCGAGACGGCGCTGGAGTCGGGGGAGACCGCCGCCTACCGGCCGTGGTCGCCCCAGATCGGTTGCCTGGCCCACGGCACGTCCTGGCGTGCCACCCGACTGGACCCCGCCACGAGGGACGCGGCGACCCCCGAGCGACCGGCAACCCCCGAGGGACCGGAGACGCCCGCATCCCCGGCGACGCCCGTCTTCCCGGCGACTGCCGCACCGACGGCAACGCCCGAACGCGTGCCGAAGTCCGCTCCCGTGCCGGACTCCGCCCCTCCGCCCGAGTTCGGCGAGGCGTCTCACGAGCCCACCGAGGCTTTGGAGCCGAGTGCCGCCGACCTGTCGAGGACGCGCACCGAAGAGGCCGTACCGCACACGGCGATCATCGTGCCGATCCTCGCTCGAGGCGTCACGCTCGGCGTGACCACGTTCTTCCGCTCGCGACGCGACGAGGCCTTCGACGAGGACGATCTGCGCCTCGCCGAGGAACTCGTCGCGCGGGCCGCCGTCTGCCTCGACAACGCCCGCCGTTACACCCGCGAGCGCGCCGCCGCCCTCGTCCTGCAGCGCAGTCTCCTGCCGCACGGAGTGCCGCCGCAGGAGGCGGTCGAAGCGGCCTCCTTCTACCGGCCGGCCGACGAACTGTCCGGGCTCGGCGGCGACTGGTTCGACGTCATTCCGCTCTCCGGAGCCCGGGTGGCGCTCGTCGTCGGCGAGGTCCTCGGGCACGGCATCGAGGCCGCCGCCACGATGGGGCAGCTGCGTACGGCGGTACGGACGCTCGCCGACCTGGATCTGTCGCCCGAGGAACTCCTGGCCCACCTCGACGACCTCGTCATCCAGGTGACACAGGAGGGACATGAGGCCGACCCGGGCGGCGTGTCCGGCCCCGGGGCCGTCGGAGCCAGCTGCCTCTATGCCGTCTACGACCCCGTCGGTCTGCGCTGCGAGCTCGCCAGCGCCGGCCACCTCGCGCCCGCCGTCGTCACGCCCGACGGCACGGTCGCCTTCCCCGACCTTCCGCCCGGCCCCGCCCTCGGCCTCGGCGGACTGCCGTTCGAGTCCGTGGACCTGCCGCTGGAGGAGGGCAGCGTGCTGGCCTTCTACACCGACGGTCTGATCGCCGCACCCGGCGCGGGCAAGGAGGGCCTGCGCCGCGCCCTCACCGAACGCGAACTGCCGCTCGACCAGCTCTGCCGCAGGATCGTCGACGAGCTGGCGCCCAGCAGGCCCTACACCGACGACGCCGCGCTGCTGATGGTCAGGACCCGCAGACTGGCGGCGAGCCACGTCGCCGCCTGGGACCTGCCCGCCGATCCGGCCGTCGTCGCCCGCGCCCGCCTGATGGCCGCCCGCCAACTGGGCACCTGGGGACTGGAGGAGCTGGCGTTCACCACCGAACTGGTCGTCAGCGAGCTCGTCACCAACGCCATCCGGCACGCAGCCGGGCCGATCCGGCTGCGCCTCATCCTCGAACGCACCCTCATCTGCGAGGTCTTCGACGCCAGCAGTACCTCGCCCCATCTGCGGCACGCCCGCACGACTGACGAGGGAGGCCGCGGACTCTTCCTGATCTCCCAGTTCACCCGGCGCTGGGGCACCCGTTACACGGCCGAGGGCAAGGTGATCTGGGCTGAGCAGCCGCTCGATCCCGACGACACACCCGCCCGGACCAGCGGCGACTGACCGCCGCGCGGGCCCCCTTATTCGATTGCCGCGTCCCCGCTTCCGTGCGAGCCTGTGCCGCTGCCGTCCGGACACGCCGACGGCGAGACGAGGGAGTTCCGCCTGTGGGTACGGCAGCCGCCGACGAGACCGTCACGACGAAGCAGGGCACGGTACGCGGCAGGAACGTCGACGGACTCCGGATCACCCTGGGCATCCCCTACGCCGCCCCGCCGTTCGGCCCCGGACGCTTCCAGGCGCCCCGGCCCGCAGAGGCCTGGGACGGGGTACGTGACGGCACGCGCTTCGGACCGGTCGCCCCGCAGTCCGCCGAGCTGCCCGGCGCTCCGGTCTGGCGGCCGGGCCAGGAGGACGTCCTCACCCTCAACGTCTGGTCCCCGGCGGACGCGCCCGGGCCGCTGCCCGTCCTCTTCTGGATCCACGGAGGCGCCTACACCTTCGGCTCCTCGGCCCAGCCCGACCACGACGGTGCCGCGCTGGCCCGCGCCGGCCTCACCGTGGTGACGTGCAACTACCGGCTCGGCTTCGAAGGGTTCGGCCATGTTCCCGGCCGTCCCGACAACCGCGGGCTGCTCGACCAGATCGCCGCCCTCGAGTGGGTGCGTGACAACATCTCCGCGTTCGGTGGCGACCCGGACAACGTCACGGTCGCCGGTCAGTCCTCGGGCGGTGGCTCGATCGCCTGCCTGATGAGCACCGGGCGGGCCGAGGGCCTCTTCCGCCGCGCCGTCGCGCACAGCGTGCCCGACGCCACCTTCCCGCCCGCCCTCGCCGCGGCCCTCGCGCAGCAGGTGGCGGCCGAGGCCGGCGTCGCGCCCACCGCCGAGGGCCTGCTCTCGGCCACACCCCAGGCTCTCGTCGAGGCCTCCGACCGCGTGGTGGCGCGGTACGCCTCCGATCCCTCCTCGGGTCCCCTGCACTACGACACCGTCATCTACGGCCCCGTCCTCGACGACGCCCTGCTGCCGAAGGATCCGGTCGACGCCCTGGCGGCCGGCAGCGGCGGGCGGGTCGACCTCCTGGTGTGCCACGCCACCGAGGAGTACTGGCTGATGCACGAGGTCGGCAGCATGCCACCCGTGACGACGGAGGAGGGCCTCGCCCGGTTCGCCGCCGACTACGGCCTGCCCCCGGACCTTGTCGCCCGGTACCGCGCGCACATGCCGGGGGCGCCGGTGCTCGACGTCTACCTGGCGCTCGCCGGGGACGCCCTGTTCACCACCCACACCGTCCGCCTCGCCGAAGCACATGCCCACGCCCACGCCCACGGCAGTGAGGGCGGCCGTGTCTTCCTCTCCCGCTTCGACCGCCGCCGCGGACGTCCCGACGGCAGCCGCGTGCGGGCCTGGCACGCCGCCGACGTGCCCTTCGCCCTCGGCACCCTCGACGCCGAAGGCGTCGACTTCCTCACCGGCGGCCCCGCCGACGAGGACGACCGGGCCCTTTCGCGGCGGATGGTCCGCGCGTGGGCCGACTTCGCGACCCACGGCGACCCCGGCTGGGCCCCGCTCACGGACCCGTCCGCCCCCACGGTCCACGTCTGGGACGTCCCCGCCGACCGCGAGGAGGGCGCGAGCCCGGCGCACGCCCTGTGGCGCGGCCTGCGCGCCGCGCCGCTCCCGACGCCGCCGCTCCCGACGCCCCCGCTCCCCTCGTCACCGCCCTCCGCGGACGGCGCGCGCCCGCACCCGGACGAGGCGTCCACGACGGCCACGGGATAATCACAGGGGTCGCGCCGACCCCGGGTCGCGCGCCCTCGGAACGACGAAGCACCCGACAGGCCGGGCCCCGTGGCGGCGCGGCGGAGATGGAGACCCCGATGGACGTCCAGCACTTCGAGCGCATCACCGCGTTCATCGAGGCCCGGCTGCGCCCCCTCTTCGACCCCGAGAACGGCAGCGACCACGGATTCGGCATGGACGACACCTCCCGTGCCCTGCGGGCCCTCCTCGGCACGGTGAAGGCGGCCGCGGCGGTCAAGGGGCTCGCCGATCAGCGGGCGGCGGCCGACCCCGCGCTGCGCCACATCATCGACCAGGCCCTCGAACACAACTGGGACGTCCTGCGCGGTGTCGCCCGCAATTGGGAGGACCACCCCGACTTCGTCCGGGAGTTCAAGCGCCACGCCTGGGAGCTCGACGAGACCCCCGCCGAGGCCGCCGCCATCACCGCGGTCGACAGCTGACCGCTCGTCATGGAGTTTCCGGCCTGGGCGCGGCACGGGCCGAGGAACCGCCGGTCAGGCCCGTCGTCGAGGCGCGTGGGACGGCGACACCGACGGCTGGACGGTCGACCGGCGCTGGTGACCGAGGCCCCGGCCGCCGAGCAAGCCCGCCGACGAGCCTTCCTGGCAGGCGTTCCGGCCGCGTCCCCGAACGCCCGCCCCGCTCACGCCGGCTCTGCCCCGGTCGGGTGAGTGCGGGGATCCTCCGACAGGGTCGGACACGGATCGGGTACGTATCGCCGCGTTGCCTTCCCCAGCGTCGGAGGATGCCGTCCCATGTCCGCCAGGAAGGGCCGCCCCGGCCCGCGTGTGCTGACCGCCGCCGTGTGCGCGACCCTCGCGCTCGTCGGTTACATGAACGTCTCGTCCGAGGAACCCGCACCGCGCCCGAGCCCACGCCCCGCGGCCCAGAACACGGGTGCCGCGGGCCCGTCCGCGTCGGCCGCGCCCGTCCCCGTCCCCGCCGCCCTCCCCGGCGTCGGCCCGCTCACCCGCACGAGAATCCCGGACGGCACGACGCAGGCGCTCGTGGTGACGGGCGGCGACCGGAACTCCAACACGGCCACGGCGATCCTCTACGAGCAGGACGCGACGGGCCACTGGCGCCGCGCCGCGGGACCCTGGGCGGCGCACAACGCGCTCCGAGGCTGGACGACCGACCACAGGGCGGGTGACCTGCGCACGCCGACCGGCGTCTTCGGACTGGGCGACGCGGGGGGCCGGCTGCCCGACCCCGGCGCCCGGCTGCCCTATGACCAGGACGAGGAGTTCGCCACGTCGGGCGTCGGCTTCCTCGGCGAGCCCCTGGAGGGATCCTTCGACTACGTGGTCGCCATCGACTACAACCGCGTCCCGGGACGGACTCCCCTCGACAAGAACCGCCCCCTCGGCCTGGCGAAGGGCGGCGGCGTCTGGATCCACGTCGACCACGGCGGCCCTACGCAGGCGTGCGTCTCACTTCCCCGTGACGACATGCGCGAGCTGCTGCGCGCGCTGAGCCCGGACCGGGAGCCCGTCGTGGTCATGGGGCCGGCCGCCGACCTCGCCCGGTGACCCCGCCGCGCCGCCCGTCACCAGCGGCGGCCTGAAGGGACAGCGCGGCTACTTCACCCGCGACGAGCACGGGACGGTCGCCGGAGTCGACCTCGCGGGCCGTCTCTTCCAGCGCGTTCCGATGGCCTCCTGACCGCTGACCGCCGACCGCGGGCCGTTGACACCCCCTCCTTGTCAACCAAGGTTGACAAGGAGGGGGTGTCAACGTAGGTTGACATCATGACCGATGCAACCGATCTCGCCGAGCGGGCGGGCGACCGCGACCCACGGGTCGGACTGCGCGCCGTCTCCGCGCTGCGGCGTCTCCTCGAACAGCTGGAAGCCGTCCAGGTGCGCAGCGCTCGTACCCAGGGCTGGTCGTGGCAGGAGATCGCGGCCGAACTGGGCGTGAGTCGCCAGGCCGTCCACAAGAAATACGGGAGGCATTGATGTTCGAACGATTCACGAAGGGCGCCCGGGCGGTGGTGACCGGAGCCGTGACGGTGGCCGAGCGCGAGGGCGCCCCGGTGGTCACCGAGGAGCATCTGCTGCTGGCGCTGCTCGACGCCGAGGGCACGAAGGCGGCCTTCGCACTGCGCGCCCTGGGGGCGACGGACCGGCGGGCATCGCTGGAGGAGGCGCTCGCGGCGGCCCGCCGCCGGGGCGGCCTCTCCAAGGCCGACACGGACGCGCTGGCGGGGCTCGGCATCGACGTGACGGAGATCGTCGCGCGGGTCGAGGAGGCGCACGGCCCGGGTGCCCTCGCGGACGACCGCGAGGACCGGACCCGGCGCTCGGGGCGACGGCCGTTCACCCGCGAGGCCAAAGGGGTGCTGGAGCAGTCGCTGCGGGTCTGCCTCGGCCGCCGCGAGAAGTCGATCGGCGACGAACACCTGCTGCTGGCCCTCACGGCCCGCCCGGGCGTCGTCGCCGAGACCTTGGCGGACCACGGCGTCACCTACGCGGCGGTGGAAGGCACCCTCGGCCGGAGTCAGAGCCGGAGCCAGACTCCGGGCAGGGGTCGGAGCAGAGGCCAGGGATAGCGCGGACGGAGGCCGGCCCCTCACGAGCCGGCCCCCGCCTGTGCGCAACCGTACCGACGGGCCGCAACCGTACCGATCAGCGGTGGGCGAGCCACCCCGCCGCCGGTAGCAGCCTGCTGTCGTAGTCGAACAGCGCCTGGTTCTCCCATCCGTTGCCCGACGACGGATCCGCCGGATCCCATCCGTTGCCGGGGACGGCGGTCCAGGTGGGCTCCCAGTAGACGACCCCGAGCCCGCGGCCGTTCGGCACGGCCTCGACCACGTTCATCACGTCGCGCAGCCAGGCCGCCTGACCGGCCGCACTCGCCGGGTAGCCCGAGATCAGCTCCGCCGAGGTGTCGATGATGTTCTCGTGGCCGTCCTCGCTGTCCAGCCGGAAGGCGTACGCCGTCTCGGCGACCAGCACCTTCTTCCCGTACCGGGCGGAGATGTCGTCGAGATTGGCCTGCAGGTCGGACAGCGGGCCGTGCCAGTAGCCGTAGAAAGACAGGGCGATGACGTCGAAGCTCACGCCCTGCGCGGTGGCGTTGTCGAACCACCAGCGGTACAGGCTGTTGTCACCGCCGTGGGCCAGGTGCAGGGCGACCTGGGTCGAGGAGGACACCGCCTTGGCGGCCGAAGCGCCCGACTTCAGGAGCCCGGCCAGCTGTGACCAGTTGTTCGTGGAGCCCTCTGGCCACAGCATGCCGGTGTTGATCTCGTTGCCGATCTGCACCATGTCGGCGGTGGTGCCCTGCGCCTTCAGTGCGTTCAGGACGTCGTACGTGTGCTGGTACACGTCCGTCGTGAGCTGACCGTACGAGTGCCCCGCCCAGGCGGCCGGCTTGGTCTGGGCCCCCGGGTCGGCCCACGTGTCGGAGTAGTGGAAGTCGACGAGCAGTTTCATGCCCTGGGCCTTGATGCGCTTCGCGGAAGCCAGCACCCGGGCCTTGTCGTTGTAGCCGTCGGCCGGGTTCACCCACACCTTGAGACGGCCGTAGTTGGCGCCCGCGGACTTCAGGATCGCCAGCGGGTCACCCGTGACCCCGGCGGCGGTGCGGTACGTCCCGCCGAGGTCCTGGCTCTTCCTCAGCGAGGAGACGTCGACGCCCCGGACCGGGAGACCGGTCGACCCGGGGCCGAACGCCAGGTCGTCGACGTTGATCCAGTTCCCGGCCCTGGCATCGGAGTTGATGCTCACCGTGCACTGGCCGCCGGTCACCGCGATCGAGGTGACCAGACGTATCCAGGCGCCGTTGGGGGTGGGCGGCAGGTCGGTGCGCTGTTCGGCCGAACCGCAGTTGCGCAGCGCGAGAAAGGCGGAGTTCTGGCCGCCGCTCGAACGCACCCAGGCGCTGAGCGTGTACGTGCCGTTCGTCAGCCCGGTCAGGTGCTGGTACGTCTCCACCTTGTAGGCGGAGGAGGACCAGTGGGTCAGCCGGTGACCGCCGCTGCGGCCGCCGGACTCGGTGAACGAAGCGGCGTTCTGGCCGCTCGCCGAGTAGGCCGACCAGCCGGCCGGCGTCGCCGTGCCTGCGCCGCCCGACTCGAAGCCGGTGTTGGTGAGGGTGGCGGCGGCTTCGGCCGGCGCCGAGGGCAGTGCGGTCAGGAAGAGAGCGGCGATCGCGGAGGCTGCCGCGGCTCGCAGTGACCACGGACCGCGTGAAGTGCGTGAGGTGCGTGTGGTGCGGGGAACGGCGTGCACTGTCGATGTCCCTTCGACGGTGGAGGGAGGGGGGAGTGTGGTGCTCGGTGGTGCCTTTCGCCCGGGGTGGCGGCGGTGTGCCGAGATGCCCCGGGTGGTGCTCGGTGGTGCCGTGCGCCTGGGCGGTCGTCGGTGTGCCGAAGCCGCCCCGGGGCGTAACGGGCCGTGCGGGATGGTGCGGTTCACCCGGGAGCGGTCGCTGCGGGGGCGGCCGCTCCCGGGGAGTAGGGGGAGGAGGTCAGGCGTCGAGGCGTACGACGCGAACAGATCCCGCCGGGACGGGGAGATGCCCGGCCGCGTGCTCGCCGCCGAGGAGTTCGGTGCCGGGGGACTCCAGCGGCACCTTCACGTCGTGCGCGGTGTGGTTGAGCGCGAAGAGGAAGTCGCCCCCGTCGCCGGAGCGGCGGACGACCTCTACGTCGCGGGGCAGCTCCACGCGCGGCTCGATGCCCGCGTCCTCGCAGGCGGCGCTCAGGATCACGTCCAGCGAGGCCGTGTCGAGCCGGGTGGAGACGTACCAGGCGGTGCCCTCGCCCAGGCGGTGACGGGTGACCGCGGGACGGCCGGCCGCCGGTCCGTCGGCGTACGTCCACACGGGCCGGGCCCCGCGCTCCACGACGAACTCGGTCCAGACGTCGCCGGTCAGCGACGCGCCGTCCGGCCCGGTGATCCGTACCGACTCGCCCTCGCCGAGCGGGGACCACTCCTCCACGGTCAGCCCCAGGACGTCGCGCAGGGCGCCCGGGTACGCGCCCGGGTGGACGGCGTCGTGCTCGTCGACGATCCCGGAGAAGTACGAGACCACGAGGGTGCCGCCGTTCTCCACGTACTCCCGCAGGTTGCGCCCGGCGGCCTCGGTGGTGAGGTAGAGCGCGGGGACCACGACCAGGGGATAGGCCGACAGGTCCGCCTCGGGGTGGGCGAAGTCGACGGTCAGGTGCCGGTCGTAGAGCGTCTCGTAGAAGGCGTCGGCGCGCTCCCGCGCCTCGTGGTCCTCGGTGGGGCGCCACTCCAGGCTCTGGGCCCACCAGGAGTGCCAGTCCCACACCATGGCCACGTCCGGGACGGTGCGGGTGCCCCGCAGACCGGCCAGCGAGTCGAGGTCGGCGCCGAGCCGGACCACCTCGCGCCAGACCCGCGAGTCGGTCCCGGCGTGCGGCACCATCGAGGAGTGGAACTTCTCGGCCCCGCGCCGGGACTGGCGCCACTGGAAGAACATGGCTCCCTCCGATCCGCGCGCCACATGGGCGAGGGAGTTGCGGGCCATCTCGCCGGGGCGCTTGGCGGGGTTGCGCGGCTGCCAGTTGACGCCCGACGTGGAGTGCTCGAGGAGCAGCCAGGGGGCGCCGCCGGCGACGGAGCGGGTGAGGTCGGCGGCCATTGCGAGGTTGACGTGGGTGCGGCGGCCGTCGGTGATCAGATAGTGGTCGTTGGTCACCAGATCGACCTCGCGGCCCCAGGCCCAGTAGTCGACGGAGTCGCTCTGGCTGAGGGCGGTCATGAAGTTGGTGGTGACCGGAACGCCGGGGGAGAGCCGGTGCAGGACGTCCCGCTCGGCGCGGAAGTTCTCGCGCATGGTGGCGTCGGCGAAGCGGCGGTAGTCGAGCTGCTGGGCCGGGTTGCCGACGGTGGGCGTCAGGCGCGGCGGGTCGATCTGCTCGTACGAGGTGTAGTGCTGGCCCCAGAAGGCGGTGCCCCAGGCCTCGTTGACGGCCTCCACCGAGCCGTGACGGGCGTCGAGCCAGCGGCGGAAGCCGTCCGCGCAGGTGTCGCAGTAACAGGCGCTGACCGGGACGCCGTACTCGTTGTGCACGTGCCAGAGCGCGAGCGCCGGGTGGGTGGCGTACCGCCGGGCGAGCTGGGTGGTGATCCGCGCCGCGGCCTCGCGGTAGGCGGGTGAGCTGTGGCAGATGGCCCCGCGGGACCCGTAGGAGTACCGCACGCCCTCGCGGCTGACCGGCAGCGCCTCGGGGTGGGCGCGGTAGAACCAGGCGGGCGGGGCCACCGTGGGCGTGCCCAGGTCGACGCGGACGTCGTTCTCGTGCAGCAGATCGAGGATCCGGTCGAGCCATCCGAAGTCGTACGTGCCCGGCTCGGGTTCGAGCAGGGCCCAGGAGAAGATCCCGACGCTCACCATGGTGACGCCGGCCTCGCGCATCAGCCGGACGTCCTCCTGCCAGACACTTTCCGGCCACTGTTCAGGGTTGTAGTCCCCACCGAAGGCGAGCCGGTGCAGGCCCTTGGGAGTGGTCTCCCGCATGCGTGTCTCCTGAGTGTCAGAACGTCGACATCTGTGAACGTACACACATCAGATCTCGATGTGGCAACGCAACATAACCGCACACGATCCACCATTGACAAGTGTCCGGAACGTTTCTCTACTGTGAACGCTCACAGATGCATGGCCGGCCTTCCACCGAGGGAGGCCGCTCGTCAGGGGAGAGGCTCCATGCCCATCGTTTCGCGTCACCGTCGTGCTGTCTCCGTCGCCACCGCCGTCGCCCTGGGCGCGGCCACGCTCACCGCCTGCGGCTCGTCCGACGGCGGCGACCAGGCCGAGTCCGGCCCGGTTTCGCTCACCTACTGGGCCTGGGCGCCCAACATGGACAAGGTGGCGGCGCTCTGGAACCAGAAGAACCCGGACATCAAGGTCACGGTCCAGAAGCAGGCGTCCGGCGACGACCTGGTGACGAAGATCATCACCGCCTCCAAGGCCCACCAGGCCCCCGACCTCGTGCAGGCCGAGTTCCAGGCCCTGCCGACGCTGGTCAGCAACGACGCACTCGCCGACATCTCCGAGGAGGTCGGCGGCGCCAAGGACAAGTTCACCCCGGGCCTGTGGCAGCAGACCACGCTCGGCAGCGACGCCGTCTACGCCGTGCCCCAGGACTCCGGGCCGATGATGTTCTACTACCGCACCGACCTCTTCCAGCAGTACGGGCTGAAGGTGCCCACCACCTGGGACGAGTTCGCCGCCACGGCGAAGGCCCTCAAGGCCAAGGCGCCCGGTAAGTCGCTGACGACCTTCTCCTCCAACGACGCCGGTCTCTTCGCCGGCCTCGCCCAGCAGGCCGGCGCGCGGTGGTGGACCACCGAGGGCCAGAAGTGGAAGGTCGGCGTCGACGACGCCGCCACCCGGAAGGTCGCCGACTTCTGGGGCGGCCTCGTCCAGGAGGGCGCCGTCGACAACCAGCCGATGTACACCCCCGCCTGGAACAAGGCGCTCAACACCGGGCAGCAGATCGGCTGGGTCAGCGCCGTCTGGGCCCCCGGCACCCTCACCACCGCCGCCCCCGACACCAAGGGCAAGTGGGCCGTCGCACCCCTGCCCCAGTGGGACGCGGCCAAGCCGGCCACCGGCAGCTGGGGCGGCTCCACCACCGCCGTCACCACCGACTCCAAGCACAAGGCCGCGGCCGCGAAGTTCGCCACCTGGCTCAACACCGACCCCGAGGCGCTCGCCGCGCTGGTGAAGGAGTCCGGCATCTACCCGGCCGCAACCGCCGCCCAGACCGGCGGCGCCCTCGCCAAGGCCCCGGACTTCTTCGCCAACCAGCCCGACTTCTACGCGCGGGCCGCGGCGATCGCGAAGACCACCGCCCCCGCCGCCTGGGGCCCCAATGTCAACGTCGCCTACACCTCCTTCAAGGACGAGTTCGGCAAGGCCGCCAAGGTCAAGTCCAAGGGAGGTTTCGCCGACGCCCTGACCGCCATGCAGGCCGCCACCGTCGCGGACCTGAAGAAGCAGGGCTTCGAGGTCGCCCCGTGACGCAGCCCACCACGGGCGTGCACCGGTCGTACGGGGCCGAGCCGGCCCCGTACGACCACCCGTCGCCCACCACCGCCCACGAGGGAGCGCGAAGCGCGCCCCCGAACTCTCCGTCGCCCGCAGCCACGAGCACCGCCGGCGTGAAGCGAGCCCGCAGCGCGCCGTACCTCTTTCTTCTCCCGGCCGCCGTCCTCTTCGCCCTCTTCTTCGCGCTGCCCATCGGCTACGCGATCTGGCTCAGTTTCCACAAGATCGAGGTCAAGGGTCTCGGACTGGGCAAGGGCGCCAGGAGCGAGGTCTGGGCCGGCCTGGAGAACTACACCGCCGCCCTCGGCGACTCCGAACTCGGCGCCAGCGCCCTGCGCATCGCCGGCTACGGCATGATCGTCGTCCCTGTCATGCTCGGCCTCGCCCTGCTCTTCGCGCTCCTGCTCGACTCCGAACGAGTGCGCGCCCGCTCCTTCTCCCGGCTCGCGATCTTCCTGCCGTACGCCGTCCCCGGCGTCATCGCCGCCCTCATGTGGGGCTTCCTGTACCTGCCGGACGTGAGCCCCTTCTTCTACCTCCTCGACGCCTTCGGGCTGCCGCAGCCGGACCTGATGGACGGCGGACCGCTCTACCTGGCGATGTCCAACATCGCCGTCTGGGGCGGCACCGGCTTCAACATGATCGTCATCTACACCTCGCTGCGCTCCCTGCCCGCCGAGGTCTTCGAGGCGGCCCGGCTCGACGGCTGCTCACAGCTGCAGATCGCCCTGCGGATCAAGATCCCAATGGTCGCGCCCTCGCTGGTGCTCACCTTCTTCTTCTCCGTCATCGCCACCCTCCAGGTCTTCAACGAGCCGACCACGCTCCGGCCGCTCACCAACGGCATCCCCACCACCTGGAGCCCCCTGATGAAGGTCTACAACGACGCCTTCACCGGAGGGAACATCCACGCCGCCTCGGCCACCGCCGTGGTCCTCGCCCTCGCGACCTTCCTGCTCTCCTTCGGCCTGCTCAAGGCCTCCAACCGCCGTACGAAGCAAGGAGCCACCCGATGAGCGGGCTCGCCTCCCCGCCGCAGGTGCGCAAGGCCGCACCCGCGGCCGGCACCACCCCCGGAGCCTCCCAGGGCCCGCCGCCCACCCGCCGCGTCGCCCTGCTGCCGACGGCGGCCCTCGTGCTCGGCGCGCTCTACTGCCTGCTGCCCATCGCCTGGGTCCTCGTCGCCTCCACCAAGTCGGGCGCCGACCTCTTCTCCACCTTCACCTTCCTGCCCGGCGACGGCTTCGGTGACAACCTCGCCGACCTCTCCGCGTACCGCGACGGCATCTACTGGCGCTGGATGGCCAACTCCGTCTTCTACGCGGGCCTGGGTGCCGTCCTTTCCACCGTCGTGTCCGCCCTCGCCGGCTACGCCCTCGCCGTCTACCGCTTCCGGGGGCGCGAGGCCTTCTTCGACACGATCCTGACGGGCGTCCTGATGCCCCCGGTGATCCTCGCCATCCCGCAGTACCTGCTCATGGCCGAGGCCGGCATGACGGACACCTACCTGTCCGTCCTGCTGCCGCTGATCCTCTCCCCGTACGGGGTCTACCTCGGGCGGATCTACGCCGAGGCCGCCATCCCCATGGAGCTGGTCGAGGCCGGACGGATGGACGGCGCCGGCGAGTTGCGCATCTTCCTGCGGATCGCCGTCCCGATGATGTCCCCCGGCCTGGTGACGATCTTCCTCTTCCAGTTCGTCGCCATATGGAACAACTTCCTGCTGCCGTTCATCATGCTCGGCGACGACGAGAGGTTCCCCATGACCGTCGGCCTGTTCACCCTGCTGAAGCAGGGCGCGGGGCAGCCCGCCCTCTACACCCTGGTGATCACCGGCGCCCTCCTCGCCATCGTCCCGCTCATCGCCCTCTTCTTCGTGATTCAGCGGTTCTGGAGCCTCGACCTGCTCTCCGGCGCCGTAAAGTCCTGAGCACAGGGGAACAGGGGAACAGAGCATGAGCACAGCAGCGAACAGGCGTCGCCCGGCGACCATCCACGACGTGGCGCGCGAGGCGGGGGTCTCGCGCGGAACGGTCTCGCGGGTCCTCAACGGCGGTCACTACGTGAGCCCCACCGCGAAGGCGGCCGTCGACGCGGCGATCCGCAGAACGGGTTACGTCGTCAACCGGCACGCCCGCTCGCTGATCACCGGCAAGTCCGACTCCGTCGCCTTCCTGCTGACGGAGCCCCAGGAGCGGTTCTTCGAGGACCCCAACTTCAACGTGCTGCTGCGCGCCTGTACGCAGGCGCTCGCCGCGCAGGACATCCCGCTGCTGCTGATGATCGCGGGCACCGAGGACGAGCGGCGGCGCAACCTGCGCTACATCGAGGCGGGGCACGTCGACGGCGTGCTCCTGGTCTCCAGCCACTCGGGCGACCCCGTCGTGACGCGGCTCCACGAGGCCGGGGTTCCGGTCGTCGCCTGCGGCAAGCCGCTCGGCCAGACGGCCAAGATCGGCTACGTGGCGGCGGACGACCGCGACGGAGCGCGGGACATGGTCCGCCATCTGTACGAGACGGGCCGCCGCCGGATCGCCACCGTCACGGGTCCGCTCGACACCCCCGGCGGCGTCGAGCGTCTCGCCGGCTACCGCGAGACGCTCGCGGAGTACGGACTGCCCGCGGACGAGGCGCTGATCGTCCAGGGCGACTACAGCAGGGCGGGCGGCGAGTCGGCCGCGGCGCGCCTGCTCGAAAGCGCCCCGGACATGGACGCCGTGTTCGTCGCCTCGGACCTCATGGCCCAGGGGGTGCTGGACACGCTCGACCGGGCCGGGCGCCGGGTGCCCGAGGACATCGCCGTGGGCGGCTTCGACGACTCGCCCGCCGCACTGTCCTCCCGCCCGCCGCTCACCACCATTCGTCAGCCATGGGACCGGATCAGCACGGAGATGGTCAGGACGCTCCTCGCCCGCATAGCGGGAGAGGAACCGGCCGCCGTCATCCTGCCCACGGAACTGGTCCGCCGCGCGTCCACCTGAGCAGACCGGCCGCACCCCGGCCCGTGTGCGGGACGAGGCCCACGGGGCCGCGGCCACGGGTCCGCGGGCTACGGCCGACGGCGCGGCTTGCCGGGCTTGGCTCGCTTGGCACCCTTGGAGGCGGCGGACCCGCCGGATCCGGTCCGGGAGGTCTTTCCCGTCGTCCTGCCGCCCGCTTTCCCGCCCTGCTTGGCGCCCGCGTCCGGGCGCTTGCCCTTCGGCTGGGGAGGTGTCGCGGGGCGGCCCCGCGTGCTGTTCACGGTCCGGCCGCGCACGATCCCGATGAACTGCTCCACCAGGTCCGTGGTCTCCTCCTGCGGCCAGGACAGAGCGACCCGCGACTCGGGCGTGCCCGTGACCGGCCGGTAGGTGAGGTCCTTGCGATGGTGCAGCCGGGCGAGGGACTGGGGGACGACGAGCAGGCCCACGCCCGCCGCGACCAGTTCGATGGCGTCCGCGGTGGTGGCCGGACGCTCGAGCGCCGCAAGCCCCGGAGGCCGATCCCAGTCGAGCGTGTCGTCGAGGGGGTGCAACACGATCTCGTCGGCCAGATCCTCCGGCGCGACCTCCTCGACCGCCGCCACGACGTGGTCCTTCGGGACCACGACCACCGTCGTCTCCGTGTACAGGGGGATCGCGCTGAGATCCGTACGGTCGACAGGGAGGCGTACGAAGCCCGCGTCGGCGCCGCCCTCGCGCAACAGGCCGAACGCCTCGGCGGCGGTCACCTGGACGAGGGTCAGGGGGACGTCGGGCAGCCGCTCGTTCCAGATCCGCACCCACTTCGTGGGCGTCACTCCAGGGACGTACGCGAGCCGGAACGAAGGGGATACTTCCGAGCCTGTCACTCCGCCAGGTTACCCGTCGTGGTCACGGGTCGTGCACACGCTCGATACCCTTGACACCATGACGTCGCACCAGAGCACCCAGACGATGAAGCCCGCGACCGCGGCGAAGAAGCTGGGTGTGTACCTCGAGGCCACCCCCGCCGAGTTCCAGGAGGGTGTCGTCTCGCGCACCGAGCTGAACAACCTGCAGGCCGATCCGCCCGAGTGGCTCCGCGAACTGCGGCGCAACGGCCCGCACCCTCGCCCGGTGATCGCGGCGAAGCTCGGCATCTCGATCTCCGGCCTCGCGCGGGGAGGCATCACGGACGCCCTCACCACGGAGCAGATCGAGGCGCTGAAGAAGGAGGAGCCCGAGTGGCTCCAGAAGGAGCGAGCCACCCAGGCCGACGTGCGCAAGGAGGCGGCGCGGATCAAGGAGAAGAACGCGCAGCGCGCCGAGCAGCCCGAGAGCCGGCGCTCCTGACCCACGAGGTCGCGACCTGCCCGAGGGTCGCACCGGGCGCTCCTCCATGAACGGAAGCAGGGGCGGTCCGCCCCGCCGATACGGCGGGGCGGACCGCCCCTTTCGTCGTCTCCCGGCCTCCCCGAGGGGTGGACGGTGACAGCGGCGAACCCCTACCCTCCGAAGCACCTATTAACTTTGGTGACTATGGAGGTCGGTCTCATGCACCCGTTCCGCAAGGCCGTCGAAGAGCGTGACGCGGCCGCCGTGGAGTCCCTGCTCGCCGACGACGTGCTGTTCACCAGTCCGGTCGCGTTCAAGCCGTACCGCGGAAAGGCCTTCACCGCCGCGATCCTGCGAGGTGTCCTGCGCGTCTTCGATGACTTCGCCTACACGCGCGAGATCGTCGACGCGAACGGCCGGGACCATGCCTTCCTCTTCACGGCCACGGTCGACGGCAAGCGGATCCAAGGGTGCGACTTCCTCCACTTCGACGAGGAGGGGAAGATCGACGACTTCACCGTGATGGTGCGACCGCTCTCCGCCGCCCAGGCGCTGGCCGAGGCGATGGGCGCCCAGTTCGACCGCGTCACGGCGGAGGCGGTGGCGGGGCCCACCCCCTAAGGGGAGGCCGGCGGGTCGGTGGGCGGGAGCGTGAGCGGCAGCATGTCGGGGCGCTTGGCCGTGCGACCGTCGCCCGAGGAGCGCCCGCGCAGGCGGCGGCCGATCCACGGGCCGAGGAAGGTGGCGGTCCAACGCAGCTCGGCGAGGACCGCGCGCAGGGCGTTCGACGGGGTGTGCGGCCGCTCGGGGAGCGGGTGGGTCCACTCCTCGCCGCTCCCGGGCAGGGCGAGCGCGTGGGCGAGGGCGGCGGCGATGCGCGCGTGACCGAGCGGGCTCGCGTGCAGCCGGTCCGGGCTCCACAGGCGGGAGTCGGTGACGACGGCGTGCGGGAAGGTGTCGGCCACGAGGACGCCGTGCAGGCCGGCGGCCTCCCGGATGCGCGCGTTGAGCGCGGCGACACGGGAGCCGACCGGCCGGGCGAGCGGGACGATCCGCGTGGCGTCCGGGAAGGTGACGGTCGCGACCGTCACGCCCCGCGCCGTGAGCGCGGCGAACATCGCCTCCAGGTGCCCGGCCACCTCGTCGGCGTCGAAGCGCGGCCGCAGAAGGTCGTTCATGCCGGCGACGACCGTGGCCACGTCCGGGCGGAGCGCGAGGGCGGGCGCGAGCTGTTCCGCCCGGACCTGCCCGGCGAGACGGCCCCGCACTCCGAGGTTGGCATAGGTGAGGTCCGGGCTGGTCTCCGCGATCCGCTCGGCCAGGCGATCGGCGAACCCGCGAAGCCCTGTGGTGTCCTCGCCGTCCCCGAGGCCTTCCGTCTGGCTGTCGCCCAGGGCGACGTAACGCGTGTACGGGCCGTCGTGCGCGGGCCTGTGCATGGGCCTTGCTCCTCCGTGAGGCGTGGTGACGTGCGCGGCACGTCGATCCTACGCAACGCGGAGAGTATTCAATTCCATTAATAGGAGGGCATCAGGTCAGCTTCTTGAGGACCTCGGTCGCGAGCGGAGCGGATGAGGCCGGGTTCTGGCCGGTGACGAGATTGCGGTCGACGACGACGTTCGGGGCCCACGGCTCGCCCACCCGGACGTCCACGCCGGCCTCGGTCAGGCGGGTCTCGAGCAGCCACTCGGCCTTGTCGGCGAGACCGGCCTGGGTCTCCTCGGCGTTGGTGAAGGCCGCCACCCGGTAGCCGGCGAAGGCGTTGGTGCCGTCCTCCTTCGTGGCGGCCAGCATCGCGGAGGGTCCGTGGCAGACGACGGCGAGCGGCTTGCCCGACTTCAGGGCCTCGATCAGGAGGCGGCCGGAGGCGGCGTCCACCGCGAGGTCCTCCATCGGCCCGTGGCCACCGGGGTAGAAGACGGCCGCGTACTCGTCGAGGTTCACCTCCTCCAGCGCGATCGGCTGCCGGAGTTCGGTGATCGAGGCGAGCGCGGCGGCGATCCGGTCGGCGCCTTCCTGGCCGCCGTTGACCTCCGGTGCGAGGCTGCCCCGGTCCACGGTGGGGACGACTCCGCCGGGGGTGGCGACGACGATCTCGTGTCCCGCCTCTTTGAATGCCTCGTACGGGGCGACGGCCTCCTCGGCCCAGAAGCCGGTCGGGTGCTTGGTTCCGTCGGCCAGGGTCCAGTGGTCGGCGCCGGTCAGCACGAAAAGGATCTTCGACATGGAATCACTCCGGGGTGGGGTTCGCAGGGCCGTCGGGCGGTCTTCGTGTCGCGCGCCGCGCCGTTCGGTGAACGCCGACGCTCCGGACCGACCCGGACCGTCGTGCGGCGACGTCTTCGACGGTAGGACTCGCGGCCATAGGTTTCCAATGAGGAATCCAATGCCACCCATTGGAATCCCGATGGAGCGCCCCACGGCCCCGAGGCCGGGCCACGGCGACGCGCCCCGCCGCGGTCCGCTCGCCCGTCACGCTCGTGCCGAAAGGCTCGCCCGGAGACGCCTCAGGGCGAGCAGTCCGCCGACGCCCGGGACGACGGCCCGCCGGCGGGCACCCAGCGGGGCGGCTCCGGTGAGCTGCCAGGTCACCGCGATGACGACGAGATAGGCGGAACCGTGAACGGGGCCGGTGAGCGACGAGATCACCTCCGCGTGCGTGGTGAGCAGGTTGGCCGGCAGGAGCGCGAGGGAGGCGGCTTCGACGCCCGCCGCGATGTGCAGGGTGCGCATCGCGCTCACGCTCCCGTGGTGGAGCCGGGACGGACGATCATCAGAACCACGACGATCGCCCAGAGCAGGTTGAAGATGCCCGTGAGCATGCTCAGGCGGGCCGCCGTCGGCTCGGGCGCGCCGCCGCCGCTGCCGGCGCTGCCGCCGCCACTGCCGGCAGGGGCGAGCAGGTGCTGCTGGCCGGGCAGGATCGCCAGCGCCAGAAGGGCCGCCGCGAGGGCGGTCAGCGCCAGCGAGGCGAGGAGCCAGGCGTCGGTGAGGACCCCGAGCTGGAGGGCCGTGGCGATCCCGAAGACCGGAACGGCCACGCCCGCGACGGCGTAACCGCGACAGATCCGGTGCAGGAGCGCGGCGATCCCGCCGACCCGCGCATCCGGTTCCGGGCCGGCGTTGACCGCCTGACGTCCGTACCGAGGGAAGAGGGAGGCGGCCACGGCGATCGGTCCGACCACCAGAATCGCCGCGAGTACGTGTATGGACAGCAGCAGCTTCGTCACTGTGAACCCCTTCAGCCGCTCATTAATATGTTGGCTGCCAATAGATAGCACGCCTACTGCGGCGATGTGTAGGCTGCCTACTCATGAGGGCAGACGCGGTACGAGGACACCTGGACGGCCTGTTGCTGGCCGTGCTCGAACAGGGGCCGCTGCACGGGTACGCGATCATCGCCGCGGTGCAGCAGCGCAGCGGAGGTGTGCTCGACCTGAGGACGGGCACCATCTATCCGGCGCTCAACAGGCTGGAGCGGCTGGGTTTGCTGACCAGTAGCTGGGACGCCGTCGGCGAGCGCCGCCGGCGCTGTTACGCGCTCACCGACGCGGGACGGAGCAGCCTCGCCGGCGAGCGGGCGGCCTGGCGGGAGTTCACGACGGCGATCGGCTCGGTCCTGAACCCGGGCGTCCAGCCCCGGCCCGCGACGTGAACGCCTCCCGCCGGGCGGGCGACCCCATCGAGGAGTACGTCGCGGAGTTGACCGGAGTCCTGCACGGCCCGTCCCGGACCAAGGCGCGGATGATCGAGGAGATGCGCGACGGCCTCGCCGACACGGCCGCTGCCTACAGAGAGGACGGGCTGCCCCACGACCACGCCGTGCGGCGCGCGGTGGAGGAGTTCGGTACCCCCGAGGAGCTTGCCCCCGCCTGCCAGCGGGAACTGACCGTGGCCCAGGCCCGGCACACGGCCCGTACGGTCGTCCTCACCGCGCCCTTCCTCGTCGCCTGCTGGTACCTGCTCCTGCCGGCCGGGTCGGGCGTCGAGCCGCTGGGGCCGCGCACCGTCCAACTGCTGGCCGTGCACCTGGCCGGCGTCGCGGGCGTCGCCGCCCTCTTCGCCGCCGCCGCGCTGGCCGCCACGGGCGGCCTCGCCCGCCGCCTGCCACTGCCGCACCGCCTGCCGCTCGCCGTCGCGTGGGCAGGTACCACCGCGAGCGTGGCCATGGCACTGGCCACCCTCGCCCTCGCCGTCGCCTCCCTCATGGCGGCCGACTGGCCCCTTGTCGCGCTCGCCGGCGCCCTCGCGGCCGCCTCCCACGCACTGACGGCGCCCTCGGCCCGCGCCGGCCGGAGATGCGCCCTCCTGCTCACCCCCCAGCCCGTCGCGACCCGCGTCGGCGGGTGACGACGGAATGCCCCGGGCCCGCCCGTACGAAGGTACGGGCGGGCCCGGGGGCCGGGAAGCCGGGTTCACCGGGAGCGCTGTGGGGCCCAGCCGTCGTCGCCCGCGAGGTAGTGGGCCGTGGTGTGGGTGGCGGCCTCGGTCGCGGTCATCTGCGGGCGGTCGGGGGTGAGGAGCGCACCCGGCCCGGTGTTGCGGTACTCGGCGAAGCGGGCGTCCCGCCAGGAGAAGCCGCTCATGTCCGTCCACGGTGACGCCTTGACGGCGGCGGGGAGTTCGGTGTCGCGGACGAGGACCTGGCCGACGGCCCGCGGCTCGCCTCCCGGGTGCCACGGCCGGCCGAGGTGGAAGGACCCGGCCGGCGCGTCGCTGACGACCTTCGAGCGGCTGATGAGGATGCCGTAGGGGTTGCCGGCCCAGGTCGAGGCGGCGGTGATGTAACCGTTGTTGCTGTCGGACCCACGGCTGAGGGCCTTGATGACGGAGTCCTCGATGACCGCCGTGGCCCGGCCGTAGATGAAGTCGACGTCCCCCTCCACGAAGGAGTCGTGGACGTAGACGCGGCTGCGCGTCGTCAGCTGCGGGGTGTCCACCATGAGCGTGTCCTGGTTGCCGAGGAAGGCGGTGTCGTCGAAGACCAGCCGGTCACCGGTGGTCTTCACGGCGAGTGCCTGCTCTCCGGCGATCTCGACGGCCGCCTCGTCGAAGTCGTTGGAGAAGGTCAGGTTGCGGGCGGTGAAGTCGTTCCCCTCGACCAGGACGGTCGCGCTGCCCCACGAGCCCTGGGTGCCGCCCCCGGGCTTCGGCGCGCCGGCGGGCGTGTCGTGGACGACGAGCGTGTCGGAACGGCTCCGGCCGGTGCCGAGGAGCGTGACGTGGTGGCGGTCACGGCCGACGCGTACCTTCTCCCGGTACGTTCCGGGGGCGAGGCGGATCGTGATCTCCGTGGCGTTGCCCGCGGGCACGGCGTCGACCGCCGCCTGCACGGTGGAGTAGTCGGCGGGGACGTCGAGGGTGGTGTTCGTGCCGATGGTCTTCTGCGGCCCCGAGAACCGCGTGACCAGCGCCGGGACGGCGGAGGCCGGGTCGAGGCGGTACGCGTAGAAGGCCCGTGGGTCGAAGGCGGCGCCCCATGTGTCGTGGCGGCCCGTCGTCCCCTTCAGTACGGAACCGCGCTGGACCAACTCCGCGGTCGCGTCCGCCTGGTAGGGGTGCTGGATCCCGTCGTAGTAACTGTTCTCGATGACCATCCTGGTCCTGCCGCGCGCGTAGTTCCCGTACGTCCAGACCGGGTCGCCGTCGTCGACCTGCGCCGACAGGTAGTTGTTGTAGAGATGGGCGTAGGCGCAGTTGTCCGCGGAGGGATTGCGCTGCTTGGTGCCGTCGAACCAGTTGTGGTCGATGGTGACCTGCGTCTTCACGTTGCTCGTCCAGCCGATGCCGAACGCCTTGTTGTGGTTCTCGAACCGGTTGTACGAGACGGTCACGTACCGACTGTCCTTGCGCAGGTCGATCAGGCCGTCCCCCATGCGCGTGAGACGGTTGTGGTCGATCCAGACGTGGTCGACCGTGTCCATCTGGATGGCGTCGAAGTCGCTCGTCTTGCCGTCCCAGTCGCCCTCGACGTACGAGTCGCGGATGGTGAGGTTACGGATGATCACGTTGCTGGTCCCCGGGCCAAGATGCAGCTCCCCGTGGACGATCTCGCCCGTGGTGCCGATGCCGACGATGGTCTTGTCGGACGTCACGTCGATCTCCGAGCCGAACGGTTCCACCTCGATGGTTCCCTCGACCCGGATGATGTACGGCTCGGGGGCGCCCGCGTACGCCTTGAGTGCCGCCTGGTCGGTGACAGTGACGACCTTTCCGCCGGCGCCCCCGGTGGTGCCACCGGCGAGCGAGGCGAAGCCGTGGGCGGTGTCCGACCACCTGGCGCCCGCGGTGGGACCGGATGGCTCCGCGCCGGACCGGGTGGTGGCGGCTGGGGCGTCCGCCCGCGCTTCCTGGGCGGCGACGGAGGTGGCCAGGGCGGCGAGCAGGGCGGTGGCGGCGGCCACCGCGGCCCGCACTCCGCCTCTGCGGCGTGTGACGGACGGGAGGAGGATGTCTCGCATTGCGGCTCCCAACAGGCTCTGATGGACGGTCAGTCGGTGGACGGGGTCGTGGTGCGGTCCGCGTGGGCCGTCAGCCTTCCGGCGCCCGCACCGCGCGCCACGGCACGGTCGGCCTGCTCGGCGGTGTCGATCGGGCCGTGGAGCGTCGGCGTCCAGCCGACGTCGGGCGTCAGGTCGCGTTCGCTGCCGGAGTTGTAGCTGTTGTTGAGGGCGACCAGGTCGACCGGGAACCCGTTGAAGAGGGTCCCGGTGGCGTGCAGGGCGCTGCCGTTCCAGCTCTTGACCACGTCGGCGGCCTCGATGTGGCCCGGCGTGGTGAACGCGTTGTTCTCGGCGCGGACGCGGGACTCGGTCGAGATGCCCAGGAAATAGCGGTGGTCGTGCGCGTCCGGCGGCACCACGTAGCGGTTGTTGTAGACGTGCACCTGCCCGAAGCGCACGCGGGGGGCGCGCTGCACGACCGAGCTGAACTCGTTGTGGTGCAGGGTGACCCGCAGCTTCCCGCGGTCGCCGGTCGCCGTGTCGCTGTTGCCGATGAGCATCGCCTTGTCGTGATCGGCGAACCGGCTCCACTCCACGGTGATCAGGTCCGAGCCGTTGGTGATGTCGAGCAGCCCGTCGTGGCGCAGATAATTCCGGCCGAAGTACGTCGGCTCCTCGGCGTCCGGACGCCCGGCGTCGGAGGCGGTGATGTGATCGATCCACACGTGGGTCGCCCCGCGCAGCCACAGGTTGTCGTAGGCGCTCTTCCAGTCGCCGAGGCCGCCGGTGTTCGGCTGCCAGACGGGGAAGCAGTCGTAGGCGTCGCGGAACTCGAGGTTGCGGATGATGACGTTGTCGGCGTTCTCCACCTTCAGGCTCGCGCCCTTCAGGACGGCGCCCGAGCCGATGCCGACAAGGGTGGTGTGTGACCCCACGGACAGCTCGACGCGTTCCGCCTGGCGCCGGGCGGACGCCTGGCGCGCCTCCTCCTGCGGCCCCGCGGGCTTGGCGCCGCCCCAGGTGCGGGGGTCGTAGGCGGCCAGGTACCTCCTCAGGTCGTAGCCGTCGACGGCGTAGTCCTCGCAGTCGAGGCGACGGCCGCGGTCGTCGGTGTTGGCGTCGATCGTCCCGACGACGCGGATGATCTTCGGAGTGTCGCTGCCGCCGTCGAGAGCGCGCACGAGCCCCTCCCGGTCGTGCACGGTGAAGACATGGGCGTCGTCGGCGGCCGCCCCGCCCGTGGTCCCTCCGCCCGCGGCGGCCCAGCCGTCCCGGGCCGGCAGGGTCTCACGCTCGACGCCCCGGCCGCCCTCCCGGCCGTCGGCGGAGGCGGGCACGCTCAAGGCCGCCAACAGACCGGCGGCCACGGTGACATGCAGGACATGACGCACGAGCGGCATGGGGCACCTCTCACGTATGAGATACGAGATTCAGCTCGCTGAACGTAGAAGCGCGACCCCCCTTTAGTCAACGCTCCTAACAAAAGGAGATGCTGTCTATGTCCGTGGAGGGTTCCCATATACGTGAATGTGCTGCGATGGCGCGAAGCAGGGCGACGAGGCGCGGAGGGGCGCTGTCAGAGGGCCGGCGAGGCCGTGGGCGAGGATGCGACCGGGACGCGCAGGGGTGCGCGGAAGGACAGCAGGTCGAGGACGGGTGAGTGGGCCGCCTCGGCCGTCAGCCGGACGCCGGGCAGTCGGCGGGCGGCCGCGCGGAGCGCCACCGCCGCTTCGGTACGGGCGAGAGAAGCACCCGGGCATCGGTGGCGGCCCACGCCGAAGGCCAGGTGGTGGCGGGAGTTCGCGCGGTGGGGGCGCATCTCCTCGGGGTTCTCGAAGACCTCGGGATCCGAACCGCTGCCCATGAGCATCAGCAGCAGTTCGGCGCCGGCCGGCAGCGGCGTCCCGCCCACCTCCACCGCGTGCGCGGTGACGCGACGCCACGTCGTCACGGGCGGTTCGCGGCGCAGCACCTCCTCGACCCACGCCTTCGCGAGGCCCTCCTCGTGGCCCGGGCGCGGCCACAGGCCGGGCTCGGCGAGCGCGCTGCGCAGGACGGTGGCGATCAGCTGCCCGGTCGTGGACTGCCCGGCGATGAACACGAAGAAGCAGGCGCCGACGGCGGTCTCCAGGTCGAGCAACTCCCCGTCGGGCAGACGGTGCCGGACCAGGGCTCCCACGAAGCTGTCCGCCGGGGCCGTACGGTCGCTCACGAGCGAGGTGAGCCACTGGTGGAACTCACCGACCAGCGCAGCCAGTTCGAGCTGACGCTCGGGGGAGGGGCGTCCCCAGAAGAGCTCCAGCGACGCGTCGCTCCAGCGGACCAGGGTCGTGGTGTCGAGACCGTGGATGCCGAGCAGCTCCATCATCACCCGGCAGGGCAGGGTGTGCGCGAAGGCCCCGAAGAGGTCGCTTCCGTCGGTCGTGTCGATCTCCGTACACACGGTGTCGAGCAGTTCGTCGGCGACGCGCTCGATCACCGGCACGGCGGCCGCGACCCGCTCCGCGTTGAAGAACCGGGTGACGACACGGCGCAGGCCGGCATGGCTCGCGCTCGCGTTGTTCGCCAGCGCGGGGCGCACCCGGAAACCCGCCCGGGCGAGCACCCGGAGAGCCGGAACACCCAGTGGGGTGATCGCGTGCTGGGCGTTGTCCGGACGGAAGGCCGTCGGGTCGAGCAGCACCCGGCGGATGTCCTCGTAACGGCTGATCAGCCACAGCCCGGTGGCGGGATCCCGGTGGACCGGCGCCTCGGCCCGCAGGCTGTCCAGCCAGGGGTACGGGTCGCGGACGAAACCCTCGCCGAAGAGGTCGAGCAGCCCGAACGGATCCTGGAGCCCGCTCGCTCCGCCCCTACCTGCCACATCGCTCGCTCCGGCCGCACCGCGCGTCGCCTCACCGTACGGACAGAGTCCGGACGCGGTGTCCGTGAGGGCGGCGGGGCGGCTGGGGGCGGAGGTCACGGTGGCGGACGCTAGCACGCCGACGTGTACGTACCGGGCGGTGTGTGCGGGGGATCACCCGGAACCCGCACGACCGGCACGAGGACGGCGGAAATTCGGCGGCGGGAGACACGGCAGCCGGACAGGATGGCGGGATGAGCCATCCCGCATCCTCCCCATCTCCCGTAGACGCGCTCCTCGTTGTGGACGTCCAGTCGGCCTTCGTCACCGGCGACGGGGCCGTCCCCGCGGCGGCCCGGCTCCTGGAGCGGACGACCGACCTGATCGCACGGGCGCGACGCAGCGGAGCGATCGTCGTCCACCTCCAGAACGACGGACCGCCCGGATCGGACGACGAGCCGCACACGCCGGGCTGGGAGCTGCGCCACCGCGTCGAGAGCGGCCCCACGGAGGTCGTCATCCGCAAGACCAGGGACGACGGCTTCGACGGCACCCCGTTGGCCGGCCTGCTGACCGAAGCCGGGGTGACGTCGCTCGCCGTCTGCGGCGTGATGTCCGAGATGTGCGTCCAGGCGACGGCGCGTACGGCCCTGGAGCTCGGCTACCGCGTCGTGCTGCCGCACGACGCCCACGCCACGCAGGACATCCCGGCAGCCCCCGGCATCAGCGACCGGGTCCCCGCCCACACGGTCTCGCGCGTCGCCGCATGGGCGCTGGGCGACGACGCGGAGGTCACCACGCCGGCCGCGGAGGTCACGTTCGGCGCCGTGCCCGCGCGGACCTGAGGCGCGACCGGGAGCAGGACCCCGCGGGCGACGGTACGCCGGGCCCGGTTCCGCGCTGCCGGCCCCACGTCAGGTGAGGGACGAGACCGCTGATCCCAGCCGCTTCAGCAGGCGCATCCGCGTGGTGAACGGCAGCGCGTCGAGGGCGAGGACGGCCGCGGCGCTCGCGACCCCGAGAACCGCGCCCGCGGCGACGTCGCCGGGGTAGTGGACGCCCGTGTGGACACGGGAGTAGCCCACCGCGCAGGCCAGCGCCCCCAGGGGGATCGCCGCCGGCGGGACCACGACCCCCACGGCGGTGGCGAACGCGACGGCGGAGGCGGTGTGCCCGGACGGAAAGGAGGCGGACGTCGGCATGGGCACGTGGCGGTCGGCGCTCACCCGCGCCGCCTCCCGGTCCGGGCGGGCCCTGCGCACCAGGCGCTTGCCGAGCAGGTTGGCCGAGGCCGAGGCCGCGGCGACCGCTCCGACGCCCAGGAACGCCGCCCGTCGGGCGCGGCCACCGCCCACGGCCATCAGGGCGGCGATGCCGAAGGAGATCTTGGACTTGTCCGCCGCGGCGGACAGTCGGCGCAGTCCCGCGTCGAGCGTCGGGGTGGGCGTGGCGGCCACCGCGGCGTACACGGCCCCGTCGACGGCGCGCAGGTCCCCGAGCACGGCGGCGAGATCACGGCGCGGTTCGTGTCGTGGCCGACAGCGCGGCTCGTGGCCCAGCGCCCGGGACGTCGTGTCCTCCTCGGTCATGTTCTTCTCCTCAGGGCTGATCCGGTGGATCGGGTGCATGCGCTCGTCTCCCGTCATCGATCATCTCCGTCATGTCGGTCATCTCCGTCGGTCACCGGCCGGCCGAGTGCGAGTGTCAGGACGCGCCGCCAGTCGAGCGGCGGAGCGACCGGCGGAACCCCCGGCCTGTCACGGGGGACAAGGACCCGCAGGGCGCCCGGGCGGACGGCGCAGGTGACGGGCACGGTCAGCGTCAGCGCTTCGCCGTCCACCGCGACCGCCACGGTCGGGGTGGTGGCGGTGACCTCGACCCGATGGGCGGTCAGCACGTTCAGGCCGTCCGACAGGGAGCCCCGCACGGCGAGTTCGGCCGCCCCCGCGGCGCCGTCCACCCGGACTCCGATCACGCCCAGCCGGCCCCCGTCGAGCCGGGGCCGGCGGCCCGCGCCCAGGGGATCCGCCGTCGCGTACGGGTTGTTGCTCACGAGCAGGGCCTGCTGGGCCGGGAGCGGTGTGCCGTCCACGACGGCGTCGAGACGGTCGCCGGCGCCCCCGAGCAGGAGATCGGGCATGACCTCGAGCGCCGTTCCGGCCTTGGCATCGCGGTACTCGGGGTGCTGCACGACCTGCGCGTACACCCCGAACGACACCGTGTTGACGAAGGCCCGGCCCGCGACGGTGCCCAGGTCGACCCGGAGTTCCTCGCCGTCGGTCAGGGCGTCCAGGCAACGAGAGGGGTCCGTGCGGTCCAGACCCAGGTCCATCGCGAAGTGGTTGCGGGTGCCCGCGGAGATCACCAGGAACGGCACGTCGTGCTCGACGGCGACCCCGGCCACCAGCGCCTGCGTACCGTCGCCGCCCGCGACCCCCAGCAGGTCCGCCCCCTCGGCCACCGCCTCGCGGGCGATCGCCGCCACGTCGGCCCGAGCCGACGGGTCGAGCAGGATCACCCGGGCGCCCAGCTTCTCCGCCCGCGCGGCCAGACCGAAGCGTTCGACCTTGCCGCCGCCCGAGGCCGGGTTCATCAGGAGGACCGGCTGCCGGGGAGGTGCCACCGCCCGCCCTCGTCCCCCGGCCGGGGGAAGCGGCTTGCGCACAGCGGCCCGGGCGCAGGCCAGGGACACGCTCCACAGGGCGAGCGCCATCAGCGCCGTCGACCACAGCCCACTGCGCACGAAGAGGACGAGGACGCCGGCGGGCGCCGCGCCCATGAGCATCGATCCGCACAGCCGCAGCGGCCCCCGGTGCGCGAGCACCCACCAGGCGCCGACGGCCGTGACGACCAGGCCGGCAAGCCCGCTGAGGAGCACCAGGAGCCCGCCGCCCCCGAGGCCGAGAAGCAGAACGGCGACCGCCGCCGCGGCCGCCAGCAGGGCGATCCGGGCCGACCACCGCGCCACCCCCGCCGCGTCTCTCGTACCGTTCACCGTCATCCCTGCCTCACGCCCTCCGCCTTCACCGCCACCGTCTGCGCGGCCGCCCCGCCGCCACGGCTACCCCGCTGCGTACCGTCGTCAGCCCAGCCTGCCCCCGACCGGCCCGAACGACGCCCCGACGAAGCCCGGTGGGGTCGTCAGGGTGACACACCCCACCCGTCGGACCGGTGACCGGCGGCCCCGAAAAACGGGTTGAGCGGGCGGTGACGCGGTCCGTAGGGTCGTGATCATCGACGTGTAGCTCAGAAGGAGAGCGCCGGGCTCGGGACCCGGAGGGCGCGGGGGCGGAGCCCGCCACGTCGGCTATGGACGACGACGCTGAGCAGCAGCATCAGAGCATTCCGACCCCGGCCGCCGCGGTGACCGCGGCACCGTCGTACGCGCGGACCGAATGGGCGAAGGCCTTCAGGACCGCGCTCACCCACGACGACGCCGCGACGCGTGACCGCGCCGTCGAGCGGGGGCGACGCTGGCGCGCCGTGCTGGCGGGGATGGCGGAGGGCCGCTTGCGCATCGGATCGCGCACGCCCGTCGAAGGCCTGCCCGCCTGGGTGACCCCCGAGGTCGTACGGGGCGGATTCGCCACCGGCGCCGCGAGCGCCGCCGGACCCCTCCAGCCGTACGAGACGGAGGCGGCGCGCCGGTTCGGCGTGCCCGCCGAGCGGGCGGCGCTGTTCGCCCACTGCCTGACCGAGCCCGGTCTCGCCTGGCTGTCGGACCTCCTCGACAGCGGCCACTACGAAGTGACGCTGCCCGAGGAGGCCGCGCTGCTGACGGTGGCCTGGCTGGTGCGGACCGGCGAGGTGGCAGGCGCGGTCGACCTGGCCGAGACGCTCGAACCCCACGCCGGCACGGTGCGGTTCCTGCCCCGCCCGTCCCGGATCCCCGCCGCCGCTCCCGGGCACGTCCACCGCCGCACGGTCGCCGACGCCCGCCGGACCCTGGAACGCAGGCGCCCGAACGAGGCCGTGGAGACGCAGCGCGAGGCGCTCGCGGTCTGGAACCCGTTCGCCGACGACGTGCTCCGCCACTGGCTGGAGACGACGGGCACCGGACGCGTCCTCGACGTGGCGCCCGACGAGGACTGGTACGCACGGGGGGCCGCCCTCCTGACGCGCCGCCGCACGCTTGCCGCCGAGCACATCCGCTGCCGCAAGCACCGCGACCCGAAGGAGAACCTCGGCATCCTGATCGCCGCCCTCGAGGAGAGCGTCGCCCGCCGCCCGCTGGATCCGCGCCGTCTCGGACTGCTGCGCACGGCCGTCGAGGCCATGGTCCGACGCCGTGGACTGCCCGGCTCCCCGCGCCATGCCGACCTCCGTCGCCGGCAGTCCGCGCAGGCGGCGCTGCCCTCCCACCACGCGCTCGCGGGGCTGGCGGCCCGACGGCTCGCCGCACTCCCGCAGGAGTCCGGTGCAGTCGACGTCGGGCCGCCGACCGCCGAGGTGAGCGCCGGGGAGAGCCGGGAGACCGCGCTCCCCGTCGGCGCGGTCCTCCCCGCGTCGGTCCGCCGGGTCGTCGAGGGGACGCTCAGCGCGCCGCTCGCCACCCTCGTAGAACGCGGGGTCGTACCGTCCGCCGAGGTGCTGGCCGAGCTGGTGCCGCAACTGGTCGCCGCGACGACGGCCCGGTCCTACCCCGACGGGCCCCTGCGCACCCTCATGGCCGCGCACCACCGCGCGTTCGGCAACCGCCGCTCGCTGCTCCTGCTCAACCTGGAACGGCAGGTCCGCGCGGAGGAGCTCCCCTGGGTCCGGGCCGTGACGGCCTTCCGCTCCGACCCCGACGGCGACCGGGCGGCACTCGACGCGCTGCGCGAGCTCGGCGAGATCGCGGTACGGAGCTTCCCGGGGACGATCCTGCCCAACCCCCTCGTGCGTGAACTCGCCGTCCTCGTCCGCCAGGCCGACCTCGGCGCCCCCTGGTGGAGGAGCTGGCCGCGGACATCTTCATGGGCACGTTCAGCCCGAAGTTCCTCACCTCGGCGCGCGTCGCGGCCGAGCTGCTGCGCGGCACGCTGTACGAGCGGTACTACGGCATCGACTACGCCGCCGTCCGCGACCTGGCGGTCGTGGAGGCCGGCCGGAACCTGTTCCGCTCGTCCGACCCCCGCAGCGCAGGCGCCCGCACGTCACCCGGGTTCGCCGCACTGTGCGCACGGCGCGCCGAAGACCCGGGCTCCTGGTCGGTGGCGGGCAACGGCAAGGTGATCGAGCAGGCGCAGATCCTCACCACGCACAACCTCGCCACCCTCGTCCATCGCGTCGGCATCACCTCCGGCCCCGGCGGCTGGTACGGCCTCGCCCTGCGCTGCTTCGCGGCCGTCTGCCGGCTGACGGCCCGCCTGGAGAACCACCGGCGCCCCATGACCACGGTGAAGGACGCGGCCTACGCCTGGCGGCAGATGTTGTTCCACCTGTCCCTGTGTGATCCGTCGGAGCTCGCGAGCGCGCCGGAACGGCTGGCCGAGGAGGGGGCCCGCCATCCCGCGCACGTCGCCGCGCGGCTCGCCCCGGCCCTCGCCGGCCTCCGCCTCGTCGCGGACGGCGGCCGCTTCGGCCCCGACGGGAGTGCCGAGGGCGGGAGGGCGCGCCGGTTCCTCGGCTGGAGCACCGACGGCCACTGGCTGCTCACGCCGGAGGCTTCCCGTCGTGGGCCGGCGCGGCGACCTGGTCCGTGATCAGGTCGAGGATCGTCGCCGAGACGGCCGGGTCGTGGCCCAGCACGAGGAAGTTCAGGGTCAGGCCGTCCGTCACCGAGGCCAGGTAGCGGGCGAGGACCGGGACGGGGACCTTCAGGCCGAGCTCCATCGTGGCGCCGAGCTGCTCGATCAGCTCCTGGTAGATCTCGGCGTACCGTTCGTGCTGGCGACGGGCGAGCGGCTCGAACCCCGGGGTGCGAAGGGCGTACTGGGTCAGCTCGTACGTGAGCATGTGCTCACCGGGGTGGGCGCGCACATGCTCCCAGTACGCCCCGAAGCCGGCCCGGACGGTCTCCCTGAGCGTGCCGCGTGGCCGCAGCGCCTCCTTCACCACCCCCACGTAGTGGTCGGTGATCGTCGTGATCACCGACTCCAGGAGGGCCTGCTTCGAGTCGAAGCAGTAGTGGAAGACGCTCAGGGAGACACCCGCCTCGGCGGCGATGGACCGGGTCGTCGTCCGGGGGACGCCGTCCCGGGTCATCGCGCGGATCGCCGCCTCGGTCAGCTGCCGACGCCGATCGGCGAGCGGCATGCGGGTCATACGGTCGTTCCTCTCCTGCTCCCGACATCTCCCGGTGAAGGAGCGGGTCGAGAAGCCGTCAGCTGCCGAAGACGCCGACCTCGACGAGCGAGTACCCCCACCCCGTGCCGCGCTGCACGCCCTGGATCCGTACGTGGCGGGCGGTGGTTCCAGGGAACCGAGCGGTGTCCAAGCCTCCGTCGCCGCTCGCGGTCGACCAGGCGGTTCGCCACGTGGTCCCGTCGTCCGACAGCTCGACGCGGTACGCCTTCGCGTACGCGCGTTCCCAGTCGAGCGTGATCCGCTCGACCAGCCGCGGCGCGCCGAGGTCGATCCGGAGCCACTGGCTGTCGCTCCATTCGCTCGCCCAGCGCGTGCCCCGGTCGCCGTCCACCGCGCGGCCCGGCGCGTAGGAGACGAACGGGGTCCACCACTCCGAGGTGGACGCCGAAGCCGGCGCGTTCGCGGCCAGGTTCACCGCCGCCCGGTGCCCCTCGGAGGCGCCCCAGGTGTCGAGGTACGACTCGGCACCCCGGAAGAGGTCGTCCACCACGTCCTGGCCGCCGACCAGCCGGACGTCCTCGATCCAGTCCGGGACCAGGCCGTAGTGCGAGGCGCCGTCGGTGTTGAGGTCCCAGGTGCGCAGGCCGGTGGTCTGCCGGTCGAGGACAGAGCCGCCGTCGGTGCTGCGGAAGGGGTAGCGGACGGGGTTCGCAGTGTCCGCGCCACGCGGTCCCGGCCAGCCGCCGACGCCGTTCATGTCGGTTCCGTAGCCGTATCCGACCCCGTACTTCTCGCGCAGGGCGTCCGTCCGTTTCGCCTCGGCGGCGAACCCCTCGGCGCCGTGCATGTACTGGGCGATGAACCCGCCGAGTCCGTAGACCCGCTCGGTCCAGTCCAGGTCCATCCAGCTGTGCGAGGAGAGCACACCCGGGTAGGACTCGGACTCCAGGATGTCCAGCGCCCGCCCCGCCGCCTTGACGCTCATGTGGTCGATCTCGAGCATCATCTTGCGTTGCATCATGCCGCGCACGGCGTACTCGCCGAGTTCGGTGAGCCCTCGGGTGTTGCAGCGCGCGTCCGCCGCGTACGCCGGGACGCTCACCCCCGCCGGCAGTTCCCGCTCCGCCGTGGGCGCCGCCGCGAGTCCGATCGGGTTGTCCTGCTGCGGGCCGGTGCACTTCTCCGTCTTCCAGAAGGTCCCGGTCGAGAGGAACTGGCCCACGTTGATGGCCGTGCCCAGCGCCCCCTCGTCGAAGCGGACGCCGCACAGCGCGTTGTCGAACTTGTGGCAGAGGAACATGCTGCGGACGCCGAGCCGGTGGAGTTCGTCCAGACCACGGTCGATGTCCTCCCGGTCGCACTGCGCCACGTCCAGGATCTGCTTGCAGCCGAAGGGCTCGGAGGTCTCGACGCCGAGGACGACCGCCAGCTTGCCCTGCTCGACCACCTCGCGGGCCTGTGCCGAGTCGGTGACGATCCGGAACCAGCCCTTGCCCGGTCCGCCGTACATCCGGTCGACGTACTCCTGCATCTCGTACGTCTTCCTGGCCTGGAGGCGGATCGACGTCATCTCGTCGCAGCCCCGGTCCTTGAAGAAGTAGACGGAGCAGATGACTCCGTTGGTGACCAGGTCGTTGACGAGCACCCGCTGGCCGCCGCGCCAGGCGCGCTCGATCCAGGCGTAGTAGTTCTGCTGGTGGGTCAGGGAGTCGTGCGCGGGCCAGTCCTTGAACGTCGGCCAGCCGGCGGGGTCGTGGCGGCCGTCGCCGCCCTTGGTGATGAAGTCGAAGACGGCGAGCGAGCCGTCGGGGTAGTGCTCGGGGCAGTCCTGGAGCGCGTCGGCGACGCCCCGTTCGGAGAAGGGTTTGCCGCAGATCAGACGGCCGCCGAAGGCTTCGTTGGACATGATGTGGTTGTGCGCGTCGACGAATCCGCGCACCTCGCCCCGGGCGTTCGTGCCCTTGAAGGGCTCGCCCGTGACATTGACCTCGGAGTCGGGTGCGGGCCGGGCGACGGGGTTCCACCAGGAGGTGTCGTCGGCGGCTGAGCCGGGTGCGGGGCCGAGCAGCACGGCCAGCGTCGCGAGGAGCAACGACAGTACTGCCAGGGGCCTGCGCCTGCGGTGCGTGGGTCGCGTCATGGACATCACTCACGTCTTCGGTGGGGAAGGGCGCGCGAAAAGGTGCGTCGAGAATCCCCACTGCCGCAACCGGAGTCAAGAGTCCGGGACGGATGACCTGATGGCCCGTCGGGTCCCTCCTCGTTCACGGAAGACGGATCACGGAAGACGGATCACGGAAGACGGCTCACGGGACGGGGACGGCCCGCACGGGTACGTCATGACTCTGGTGGCCGCCGCTGGCCACCATGCGCACCTGGCCCTGCTCATTGATCTCGGCCTGCACGATGCCGGTCTCGTCGGCGTAGACGGGATGCCCTCCGGCACCCTTGCGCTCCGTGCGGGAGACGATGATCGAGTCACCCGACACGGGAAAAGTCAGCTCGTACCGTTCGACGCTTTCCATGCGGCTTTTATACCGATACCTAAGGCAGTGCTATGCATGTGCCAGAAGATTGTGCCCACGCGGGTGTCGGAAACCGGTCATTCGGCGCCCCGTCCATAAGGCGCCCCGTTCAGGAGGAGGTGCCCGCGGCGTTGCGCCAGACGGTCAGATCGAGCGTCAGGTACGTACTGGGGGAGTCCTCGGTCGAGAAGCCCCGGACCGTGACGAGCCCCATGTGCCCCGTTCCCGTGGTGACGCAGACCTGTCGGCCCTTCGAGAGCTTGTTCACGTAGACCTCCTTGGTGAACCGGGTGTCCGCGCGGCAGGCGGCGAGGGAACCCTCCTGGCCGGGATCGAGCAGCACCAGATTCCCGTCCTGGCTCTCCGCGTCGAGATACCCCCCGGTGTCGTAGGAGAGCTCGTACCAGCCGTCCTCGCCCGCCTGCGGCCGGACCTCGTCGTCCCCGAGCGTCAGGTGGTAACCGGCGGTGAGGTTGACACCCTTGTAGACGACTGGCTTCGGCTCGGACTTGGTGGCCTTCGGTGTCGGCGTCGCGCCGGCCTGCGTGCCTCCGTCGCCCTTCTGGTCGCCCTGCGCGGAGCCGCCCCCTCGCGTCGGCTGCTCCTTGTCCTTGAGCAGGAGATACGCCGTGCCGCCGCCGGCGACACCGAAGACCAGCGCGGCGGCGAGGGCGATGAGGACACCTCGCCCGCCCGCGCCCGCCGAGGGACGCGGCGCCGACGACGGCACGGGTGCTCCCGGGTACGGCGGTGCCTGTCCGGAGAACTGCGTCGGTGCGTGGGCATGGGCCTGGGCGTGCGCCGGTGGCGGTGTGCGGTACTGCGGGTGAGGCTGAGGGGCCCGGGACGGGCCGTGGTTCGGCGCCGTGGGGGAGTAGGGCGCGGTGGGGGAGTAGGCCGGGGAAGGGGGCGCGGACGGGGCGGCCGCCGGGGGCGGCGGGGTCTGGACCGGCGCGGGAGCCGCCGCGCGGACCGTGATGTCGGCCGCCACCGCGCCCGGCAGCCAGTCCTCCGGCCGCCGCAGCACCGTCTCCGCGTTCGCCGCCTGGCACAGGGCGATGATCTCGGCGATCGACGGCCGCTCCGCGGGATCCTTGGCGAGAGCCCGCGTGACCAGCTCCATCAGCCGTTCGGGCACCCTGGTGAGGTCGGGCTCCTCCTGGACGATGCGGTAGAGCACACCGTGCGAGGTCCCCTCGCCGAAGGCCGGCGTTCCCGTCGCCGCGTAGGCCGCGACCTGGCCGAGCGCGAAGATGTCGGTGGCGGGGGTGACCCGGCTCCCCGTCGCCTGCTCGGGGGCCATGAAGGAAGGCGTGCCGATGATGACGCCGCTGCCGGTGAGCGAGGTCGCGTCGGCGGCATGGGCGATGCCGAAGTCGATGACCCGGGGCCCGTCGGCCGCGAGCAGGACGTTGGACGGCTTCAGGTCACGGTGGACGATGCCCGCGCCATGGATGACGTGCAACGCCTCGGCCATGCCGGCGACGAGCAGCAGGACCGTCTCGGCGGGCAGCGCCCCGTGCGCGACGACGGCGTCGGCGAGCGACGGGCCGGGAACGTAAGCGGTCGCCAGCCACGGCCGCGGGCCGGCTGTGTCGGCGTCGATGACCGGCGCGGTGAACAGCCCCTGCACGCGCTGCGCCGACTGCACCTCCTGGGCGAACCGACGCCGGAACGCGGGGTCCTCGCCGAACTCGGGCCGGATCACCTTGATGGCGACGGGCCGCCCGCCGGGCGTGTACGACAGGTACACCTTGCCCATGCCGCCCGCGCCGAGCTTCGCGGCCAGCCGGTAGCCGGCGATGGTGGTGGGGTCGTCCTCGGCGAGCGGCTGGAACACCTGAGGGGCTCCGCTGCGGTCTGGCTGCTGACCACTCATCAACTCATGTCTCCCGCACAGAACGCCGACCTGTCGCACGGCACCCTATCCAAAGAGCCGGCCTTCAGCGGCGCGGGCCGACGTGAAGGTCCAGGCCGTTCGTTCCCGGGACCTCCACGCCCGGCAGCAGCCGCATGTCACGGCCGTAGTCGCCGCCCACCAACGGCCTGAACGGCACCGGCTCGTCCGTGAACAGTCCGTCGAGCCGTCGTGCGTACGCCTCGCACGCCGCAGCGAACCGCTCCGCCGGCAGCTCGTTCGCTTCGTACACCGCGAACGGTTCGAGCGGCGCCATGCCGGTGAACCAGAACAGGCCGTGCTGCAGCGGGTGGAGGACGTCGGAGAGCCGCCCGTGAACGCCCCGGTCGGAGAAGGCCGACCCCCGGGCACCCGCCGTCACCGACAACAGCGCCCGGCGGCCCGCCAGAACGCCGTCGCCGTACGGCGGGGGGAGGGCCGGCCCGTAGGCGAAGCCGCTGGTGAAGACCCGGTCGATCCAGCCCTTCAGGATCGCGGGGGCAGAGAACCACCACATCGGGAACTGGAGGATCACAGCGTCCGACCAGAGGACCTTCTCCTGTTCGGCCGCGATGTCGGGCGACAGCCGGCCCGACAGCGTGTCCTGTTCGGAGGCCGCCATCACCCGAAGCCGCCGGTCGGCTGCGTGTCCGGGGAAGTCGTCGGCGTCGACCGTGGCCTTCCACTTCATCGCGTAGAGGTCGGACACCCGTACCTCGTGGCCCGCCGCCCGCAGGTGCTCGACCGCGAAGACGGTCAGAGCGGCGTTGAGGGAACGGGGTTCCGGGTGGGCGCAGACGACGAGGATCTTCTTCGGCCGAGGCTGATGCCGCTGCTGGGACGTTGACGTTGCTTCGTTCATACGGCCACGTTCTCCCGGGCGGGCCGGGGTAGCCAGAACCCTGTTCAACCGGCGGAACGGCGATCCTGGTACTGCCAGGGCCACGCATACTGGAACGCATGAACGGGGCGGACCGGATCGAGCGGACGGGCGGCGCGGGCGACCGAGTCGAGGGGATCGGCGACACCGGACGGGAACTCGGCGCCTTCCTGCGCGCCCGGAGAGGGCGCGTGGCGCCGGAGCACGTCGGGCTCGCCGGGGGCAGACGCCGTCGCGTACGGGGGCTGCGGCGTGAGGAGCTGGCCCAGCTGGCCGGGATCAGCGTGGACTACTACGTACGCCTCGAACAGGGCCGGGCCACCCAGCCGTCCGCCGAAGTGCTCGACGCGCTCGCCGGCGCCCTCGGTCTCGACACCGCGGAGCGCAGACACCTCGCCACTCTGGCCGCCCACCGGCGCGACCCCGCGCCCCGGGCCCAGGTCGGCCCCGCCCTGCGACGGATCCTGGACGCCATGGCGCCCCTGCCGGTCTTCGCGACGAACCATCGCCTCGACGTGGTGGCCTGGAACCGTCCGGGCGCCGTTCTGCTGGGCGGCATGGGCGAGCCGGGCCGCCGCGACGGGAACAACGCCAGATACCTCTTCCTCGACCCCGCGGGCCGCGCGCTCCATCCCGACTGGGAGGACCGCGCGGCCGAGGCCGTGGGGCAGCTGCGCGTCGCCGCCGGACGGTACCCCGACGACGCGGAACTGGCCGCGCTCATCGCCGAACTCTCCACCCGCAGCGTCGAGTTCCGGCGGATCTGGGCCACCGGCGAGGTGCTGATGTGCACGGCCGGCCGCAAACGGCTGCGCCACCCCGAGGCCGGGCTGCTCACCCTCGACTTCGAGACACTGCATGTTCCGGCCGCCCCCGGCGAGACCGGCCTGGTCGTGCACGTGTACAGCGCCGAGGCGGGAAGCCCGGAGTCCGCCGCCCTCGCCCGCCTCGCCGCGACCCACGGCGGCACCGGCACCCCGGCGAGGCGCCCCGCCGTCTCAGGATCCGAAGACGCGCCGCCCACCGACGTAGGTGGCCTCGACCCGCAGTGACGCCAGCTCCGCCGGGGGCACGGAGTACGGGTCCCGGTCGAGAACGACCAGGTCCGCGAGGTGACCGGGGCGCAGGACGCCCGTGTCGTCGAGCCCGTTGACGTAGGCGGAACCCGACGTGTAGGCGGCGAGGGCGGTCGTCAGATCGAGCCGCTGGCCGGGGAGGAACGGCGGCAGGTCGCCGCCGGGGAGGATCCGGTTGACGGCGACATGGATGCCCTCCAGCGGGTTCGCGGAGCTGACGGGCCAGTCGCTGCCCGCCGCCAGCCGGGCCCCGGCCAGGTGGAGGTCGCCGAAGGGGTACTGCCGTTCCGCGAGGTCCCCGCCCAGGAACGGGCTCGTCAACTCGTCGAGTTGGGGCTCGTGGGCCGCCCACAGCGGCTGAAGGTTGGCCACCGCGTCCAGCCGCGCGAAGCGCGGTACGTCCACGGGATGGACGACCTGGAGATGGGCGAGATGGTGGCGGTTGCCGCGCCGCCCGTTGGCAGCGCGTGCCGCCTCGACCGCGTCGAGGGCCTCGCGGACGGCCCGGTCGCCCAGCGCGTGGAAGTGGACCTGGAAGTCGAGGGCGTCGAGCTCGGTGACGTACCCGCGCAGCGCCTCGGGATCGACGAAGCTGAGGCCACTCTCGGCGGTGGCGCAGCCGCAGGCGTCCTTGTAGGGCGCCGTCATGGCCGCCGTGCGGTTCTCGGCGATGCCGTCCTGCATGATCTTCACGGTGTCGGCGCGGAACCGGCCGCCCGACCGCAGCGCCTCGCGGCGCTCGACCAGACGCGGGATCTGCTCGGCGCCGGCCTCCCTGTCCCACCACAGCGAGCCGACGACCCGGGCCGTCAGCAGGCCGCGCCCGGACGCCGTGAGGTAGGCGCCCGAGACGTCGGGATGACCGCCGTACTCGCCGAGCAGGGCGTCCTGCCAGGCGGTGATCCCGTACCCGTGCAGCAGGCGTTGGGCGCGCAGCAGGCCGGCCAGGAGATCTTCCTCGGTGGGCCGCGGGGCAGCGCGCCCGACGAGTTCCACCGCCCCCTCCTGGAGCATCCCCGAGGGCGTGCCGTCTGCTTCGCGCTCGATGCGCCCGTCGGCCGGATCGGGGGTCGAAGCGGTCACCCCCGCCAGCTCGAGGGCCCGGGTGTTGACCCAGGCGCCGTGGTGGTCGCGGTTGGCGAGCAGGACGGGGCGGTCGGGAACGAGCACGTCGAGCAGCTGCCGGGTCGGCATGCCACCGGGGAAGCTCTCCATCGACCAGCCGCCGCCGGTGATCCAGGGCCGTTCGGGGTGGGCGGCCGCGTAGGCCGTGATGAGCCGCCGGTATTCGGCCAGGTCCGTCGTCCCGGTCAGGTCGCAGACGCCCAGTTCCAGACCGCCGAACACGGCGTGGACGTGCGCGTCCTGGAAGCCCGGCAGCAGAGCCCGCCCCGCCAGGTCGACCACCTCGGTGTCCGGACCGATCAGCTCGCGCACCTCCTCACCCCCGACCGCGGTGATCCGCTCCCCGGTGACGGCCAGGGCCGTGGCGTCGGCGAGCGAGGGATCCATGGTGATCACGGAACCGGAGGTGAAGACGGTGTCTGCGGGGCTCATCGGAGCTGCTCCTTGAAAGGCTGGTTCATGCCGGTCGGTCGTGCGGTCGGTCGCGCGGTGGTCAGGAGGAGCGGGGCGGGGGAGACGGGTCAGGGCGCAGCGCACGCCGCTCGCGGTCGAAGTAGGCGGCTCGGCGGCCCTACTTGGCCCACAGCGCGGCGGGGGCCCCAGCGGCGAGGACGACCACCGGAACGAGCGTCAGAAAGCGGCCGTTGTCGGCCGTGAGGGCGTCGGCAGGGGCGGGAACCGCACCGGGGGGAGGGTGGTGGTGGGTGACCGGTCATGGGCTTCTCCTGGCTCCTGCGAGGGGGGCGGGCACGTGCCGGTGACGGGCGCCGGGCGGCAGCGTGGCAGGATCCCGACAGCGAGTCAACAGCGATGACAACATCGTTGACTCAGTGACCGGCCGGAGCGGTAGGGGCTCGGACGGCACAATGGAGCCGACCGGAGCGAAAAGGAGTGCGCAGTGGCGTCACCTACGGGGAAGAAGGCCGCGCCGGCCAAGGGGCGGGGGAGCGCCGCGGGCCGTACCCGGCCGTCGCTCAGCCCCCGGCTGATCGTCGAGGCATGCCTCGAACTGCTCGACGCCGAGGGGGCCGACGCTCTCACCTTCCGCCGCATCGGCGCCCGGCTCGGCGCGGATCCGACGGCCGTCTACCGCCACTTCCGCAACAAGGACGACCTGCTCCTCGCCGTGGCGGACCACCTGCTGGAGGAGAGCCTCGAAGGCTTCGAGCCGGCGGCCGACTGGCGGGAGACGCTGCGGACGCTGTTCGTCCGTAACCGCACGGTCTACCTCTCTCACCCGCGCGCGGCCGTCCTGGCCACGGTGCGCATCACCCGGCGCCCGGCGGAGATGCGGGTGATCGAGATGGTCCTCGCCGCACTGTCCGACGCCGGCTTCCCGCCCGAGGAGGCGGTACGCCATTACCGCGCGCTGGTGGACTTCATGCTGAGCTGGTCGTGCATGGAGGCCACCTACCTGGCGCTCGACCCGGGCACACGGCACGACGACGAGTCGGCCTGGAGCGGTGCGTACGCGGCCGTGCCAGCCGGCACCCACACGCACATCGCGGCGGCGGCGCCGTACCTCGCCTCGGTGGAGGACGACGCCAACTTCCACTTCGCCCTCGCACTGATGCTGGACGCCATCGCCGCCCGCGCGCCCAAGGTCGCCGGCGCTCCCGAAGCCCACGGCTGAAGCGGGCGCGAGCGCCTCCCCCCGTCCCGGTACCGCCGCTGCCGGGTCGTCATGGTCAGGGTCCGTCACCCCGTCTCGTCGGCCCGGCGGGGTGCCTCGCCGCGGCCGTCGCGCGGGCCGAAGATCCGGAGCGCCTCGGCGTCGGTCGCCCGTGCGCGCAGGAAGTAGTCGGCCCACTCGGCGATGTCCGGATACGCCGATTCCCGGGTGAGGCGGTCGACTGCGGCCTCGATGTCGAAGTGCGTCGTCCGCAGCTCGACGCCGGGGCCCAGGAGCGCCCAGTGGGCCCCGGTCCGTCCGTACGGCATGCCGACGCTGCCCGGGTTGACGACGAGCCGGCCGAGGGCGAGGCGGACGTAGGGCATGTGGGTGTGCCCGAGGACCACCGTACGGACGCCGGCGTCGAGTTCGCCGAACACCTCCGCCCAGCGCTCGAGACGGGAGTCGACCAGGACGACCTCCTCGTCGTCGCGGGGGGTGGCGTGGCAGAAGAGGACGTTCCCCATGCCCCGTACCGGCAGCGTGAGCGCCCGGGGCAGGCGGGCGAGCAGGTCCAGGTGATCGGGGCGGAGTCGCTCGGCGGCCCAGGGGGCGATGGGGTCCGCGACGGAGTCCCGCACGCCCCGGCGGTACTCGAGGAGTTCGCGGTCGGCGTTCCCGCCGACCCATGTGACGCGCTCGCCGAGACCGGTCAACAGGTCCAGGACTTCGGCCGGTTGCGGGCCTGCGCAGATGTCCCCGGTCAGCACGACACGGTCCGCGGCGCGCACCTCCGGTTCGTCGAGCACCGCTTCCAGGGCGGGCAGCACGGCATGGATGTCGGACAGGACGGCCACTCGGTTCACCATGGCCACCACTCTGGGACGACGCAGGGCCGTCCGGGGCACGGTTCGCTCTTCGCGTAGTCGCGTCGTCCTGCGGGGGCGAGACAGGGGTGTGTGTGTTCGAAGGTGGGGAAGCCGTGCCTGGTGGCACACCCTGTGAGGGTCGAGGACGTTCGAGGAGGAGGCAGCCCCATGGAGGGACGAGAGAGCACGGTCGGCCCCGAAAGGCGAGCGGACGCGCGGTATGACGCGGGGCCGGACGTGCGAGTGGACGTGAGGGAGAACGGTTCGGTGGACGCGCGGGAGGACGGACGGCGCGAGACGGAGGACGAGCGGGCCGACCGGCGCTGGCAGGAACTCATCCAGGAGATACGCGTGGCGCAGACCGGCGTCCAGATCCTCCTCGGCTTCCTCCTCACCGTGGTCTTCACCCCGCATTTCCAAGGCCTGGAACAGATCGACAAGACGATCTACCTCGTCACCGTCGTCCTCGGCTCCCTCGCCACGGGCGCGCTCATCGGCCCGGTGGCCTTCCACCGGCTCGTCTCGGGGCGGCGGATCAAACCCCAGGCCGTGGCCTGGGCGTCCCGGCTCACCTTCACCGGACTCGTCCTGCTCCTGGCGACCCTCACCTCGGCGCTCTTCCTCATCCTGCGCGTCGCCACGCACGACACCTACGTGCCCTGGCTGGTCTCCGGTGTCCTCGCCTGGTACCTGGTCTGCTGGTTCGGCCTGCCCCTGTGGGTCCGGATCCGCTACACCAGCGGGGACTGAGGCCCGCGCCCGGCCGCCCGTCGCGCGTGTGCGAGGGTGGGGCCCGTGACCACGAGTGAGAAGCCCGACCGTATCGTCCTCGGCTGCATGGGCCTTGGCGGTGCGTGGGACACGAGCCCCGCCACGGCCGCCGACATCGACGCCGCGGAGGCGGCCGTCGAGGCGGCCCTGGAGAGCGGCATCACCGCCTTCGACCACGCCGACATCTACCGGCACGGAAAGGCCGAGTCGGTCTTCGGCGAGGTCCTCGCCCGCTCCGCCGGCCTGCGCGAGCGGATCACCCTGCAGACCAAGTGCGGTATCCGGCTCGCCGAAGGCGACCGGCCAGGACTCTACGACCTGCGCGGCACGACGGTCGTTCGGAAGGTCGAGGAGAGCCTGTCCCGGCTGCGCACCGACGTCCTGGACGTCCTGCTCCTGCACCGCCCGGACCCGCTCGCCGACCCGGCCGACGTCGGCGAAGCCCTGACGTCGCTCCACCGGCAGGGACTCGTCCGCCGCTTCGGCGTCTCCAACATGAATGCCGCACAGATCGCCCGGATCCAGGCCCACACCGAGCTGCCGCTCGTCGCCAATCAGCTGGAGATGAGCCTGCATCGGCGCGCATGGCTCGAGGACGGTGTCCTCGTCAACACCCCCGAGTCGGCAGCCAACGGTTTCCCCGCCGGCACCGTCGAGCACTGCCTGGCCCACGGGATCTCGCTCCAGGCGTGGGGGGCGCTCGCCCAGGGGCGGTACACGGGGCGGCCGGAGACACCGCAGGAGCGGGCCACCGCCGCCCTCGTCGCGTCGCTCGCCGAGGCGAAGGGCACCACCGCGGAGACGATCGTCCTCTGGTGGCTGCGACGCCACCCGGCGCGCGTCGTCCCGGTGATCGGCACGTCGAACCCCGCACGCATCCGCGCCTGCCGCGACGCGGCGCGGAGCGAGCCCGACCTGAGCCACGAGGAGTGGTACGCGCTGTGGGTGACGGCCCGCGGCGCCGCCCTTCCGTAGAGGTGGGAGGACGGGAGCCGCTCGGCCTCAGTCGGTGAACGGCCGGTAGACGGTCAGGGCCTCCGGCAGCTTGTCGAGGCGCAGCGAGCGTGGAGCGGGGACCACTTCACCGTCGTACGCCATGTGCGTGCCCTCCGGCAGACCCGTCACCCGCAGCGAGGTCGGCCGGGCCGCGGCGTGGAGCCGGGTCCTGGCCAGCCCTCCGGCCAGCGCCGTCGCGAGCAGCCGCGTCCGGGCGAACCGGCCGCCGCGCGCGATCCGCACGTCCAGCATCCCGTCCGCCAGGTCGTGGCGCCGTAGCGGGGCGAGCCCCACACTGCGGTAGGCGCCGTTGCCGGCGAACAGCAGCCACATGGACGTGGGCCTGCCGTTCACCACGGCCCGCAGCGGCCGGGAGGTCCGCAGGACGTGCGCCACGCCGAGCAGGGACGCCACCGGCCCCCCGATACGGGGCGACCAGCGCTCCCGGAGCCGTACGAGCTCCGGATAGACACCGAGGCTGAAGGTGTTGAGGAAGTACGCCGGCTCCTCACCGCTCTCGCCGGTGATCCGGCCGACGTCGGCCCGGACCGCGTGCCCCTCGGCCAGCGCCGCGCAAGCCTCGGCGATCGTGTCCGTCCCCAGATCCACCGAGAAGTGGTTGAACGTCCCGCCGGGCACGACCAGGAGCGGCACACGGTGCCGCAGAGCGGGCGCCACCGCCGCGTTCACCGTCCCGTCCCCGCCGCAGACCCCCAGGACGCCGCCGCGTGCGGCCGCCTCGGCCGCGGCCACCTCCAGCACCTCCGGCAGCGAACCGGCCTTCTCCTCGTACAGGACGACCTCGGCCCGGGGGAGCAGGGTGCGCAGCTGCCGTACCGGATCCATGAGCTGCGACTGCGCACCGGAGGAGGGGTTGACCACGACGACGAGACCGTCGCCGTCGGGCCGGGCGGGCAGCTCGACGCGAGGCCGGGCGGGCGTGGCGACCAGGTCCCGCGTCGGCGCCAGGCCGCGGACGGCGTACGCGGCGCCGACACCCAGACCGGCGCCCACGAGGACGTCGCTCGGGTAGTGAACGCCCGTGTAGACCCGGGAGAAGGCGACCGAGGCGGCCATGGGAAGGACCGCCGCCCCCCAGCCCGGCGACTCCAGGGCCACGCCGGCCGTGAAGGCCGCGGCGGAGGCCGAGTGGCCGGAGGGGAAGGAGGTCGTGAACGGCTGGTGCGGCAGCCTGCGGACGAGGGGCACGGTGTCGATCAGCGGACGCTGACGGCGCACGGCGCTCTTGGCCAGCGTGTTCACGGTGACCGACGCCAACGCGAGCGAGGTCACGCCTCGCACCGCCGCGCGCCGTCCCTTCGGCCCGCCGAAGGCCCACATGCCCGCGGCGAACCCGAACCACAGGAGGCCGTGGTCGGCGCTGCGGCTGAGCCGGGGGAGGACCGGTTCCGCAGCAGGCCAGGACCGCCCCGCCACGTGTCCGAAGAGCGTGCGGTCCCACGCTCCGAACGCCTTGCGCACGCGGCCTCTGGCGACCTGGCCCATCACATCTCCTCGTCGTCGGCGCCGGAGCCCGTACCGGCGCCCGGCCAGCGCCAACGTACCCGTCCGGGCGCGAACGACACCTGCTCGGGCCCCGGCGGGCGCGGGGCACCGCGGTCACTGTTCGAGCGGCACGACCGCACGGATCGTCTTCCCTTCGGGGTGGACCGACACAGCCACCTCACGGCACAGACGCAGGACGACGGGCCAGCCGAAGCCGCCGGCCGCCGGCTCCTCGCGACGCCGGACCACCGGCCGCTCGCCGCTGCGGTCGCTGACGCACACCGTCGCGGTGTCCCGCTCCAGAGAGAGGCCGAAGCCGGTGACACCGCCACCGTGCCGCAGCGCGTTGGTCACCAACTCGGACACGACCAGCAACAGGTCGTCGACCTGAGCCGGCTCCATCGGCCGGATGCCCGCCAGCCGTCGCCGGGCGGCCTCTCTGGCCTCGGCCGACGTCCGCACGGCCGCGTTCCGGCCGTCGCGGGCCGGAAACCCAAGAGGGTCCGGACGCGTCGGTGTACGGGACGACCAGGCGTCACCCGTGGGCTGCATCATGGCTTCCCTTTCTCCCGATTTCTGGTCATGTGCTCACCTCTCGCCTTCCCCGGCGCGCGCGGCGGACACGCAGCGTACGGGGCCGGTGTGGGGAGGGGTTGCGACCAGCCGGGCGGGGCACCCGAAGAGTCCGACACACCGGCCCGAGGGAGGCGTCAGACGTGACCATGGCGAGGAGAGCGGCCCGCGGCGACGCGGTGCGGGCGGGTGCCCGCGCGGGCTTCGTGGCGCGCGGAGTGCTGTACCTGCTCGTGGGCGTGCTGGCCGTACGCATCGGCCTGACGGGCGCGAACGAGCAGGCGGACCGGGGCGGAGCCCTGGCCGAGGTCGCTGCCACTCCCTTCGGCGCCGTGCTCCTCTGGGCGCTCGGCGCGGGGCTCGCCGGCATGGCGCTGTGGCGCCTGACGGAAGCCGTGTACGGGGCCGCCGGACCGGACGGAGACAAGCCGGCCAAGCGGGCCCACTCCGCCTTCCGTTTCGTCTTCTACGCCTTCGTGTCCTTCCTCGTGCTGTCCTTCGCCGCGGGCGCCAGGAGCAGCGGGGCGGGGTCGAGCGACCAGCAGAGCCAGGACGTCACCGGCCGCCTGCTCGGCCTGCCCGGCGGACAGTGGTGGGTCGGCGCGGCGGCGGTCGGCATCCTCGTCACCGGTCTCGTCATCGCGGGGCGCGCCGCCCTGCGGAAGTACCGCAAGCACCTGACGTGGGCGCGGCTGTCGAAGAACCAGCGCCGTCTCATGGACGTCACCGGCATCACCGGCGGCGTCTCCCGCGGCGTGGTCTTCGCCGCCGTCGGCTTCTTCGCCCTCAAGGCCGCGATCCAGTTCGACCCCGCCGAGGCCAAGGGCGTGGACGACGCGATCCGCTCGTTCGCGACGGCGCCGGCCGGACAGTGGCTGCTGGTCGCCGTGGCGATCGGACTGGCGCTGTTCGGAGTGTTCTCCTTCGGCATGGCCAGGTGGCGCAAGTTCTGAAACCCGGCGAGGGTCTGGCCACCTGCCACCTGCCACCTGCCACGGCCGGAGGAACCGGGGCCTACGCGTCACGACTCGTCCGTCACATGCCGGGCGGCCCGCACCATGACACCCGACAGTTCCACGCGGGAGCGGACCCCGAGCCGGGCGAAGACGTTCCGCAGATGGTGGTCGACCGTCCGGGGGCTGATCGACAGCCGGTCGGCGATCTCCCGATTGGTCGCTCCCTCGGAGGCGAGTGCGGCGATGCGCTGCTGCTGGGGCGTGAGGTCGTCCGGCGCCGCGGCGCCGGACGACCTCCCGGCCGCCCCGCCGGTGGCGCGCAGCTCCGCCCTGGCCTCGGCCGCCCAGGTGTCCGCCGCGGCCCGCTCGAACGTGACGAGCGCGTCGCTCAGCCGCACCCGTGCCTCCAGCGGGCGTCTGCGCCGACGGAGCCACTTGCCGTACGCGAGCAGGGTCCTGGCCCGCTCGAAGTCGTTGCCGGACTCCTCATGACGCCTCATGGCCTCGCCGTACCAGTGCGCCGACTCCTCCGGTTCCTTCAACAACGCCCGACAACGAGCCAGTTGGGCCGGGGCCTGCAGGTCGATCCCCTGCGCGGCCCAGACGGCGAACTCCTCCGCCGCGGCCTGTGCCTCGGCCCTCCGCCCGGCCGCGTCGGCCGCCTCCACGAAGCACGGCACGGCCAGCATGCGGAGCGCGAAGTGGCCCCCGCGAGGGCCGGACCCCACGAGAGGAGCGAGTCGCGCCGCGGCCTGGACGGCGAGACCACGGCCGAGTTCGGCCCGGGCCAGCGCCCACTCGGCGAGCGTCGCCGCCTGGACCAGTCCGTGCGGACGCGCGACCGTGAGCGCCCGGCGCGCGTGTTCCTCCACCGCATGCGCGTCGCCCGCGACCGAGGCGACCAGGGCGAGGACGGCGTGCTGATGGGCCGCCACATTGTGCTGCCCGGTGAGCTCGGCCGCCCGTAACCCCTCCCGGGCGTGCGCTCCGGCGCGGCCGTGGCGACCGGCCCGCAGTTCGGCGTAGGCCAGATGCTCGAGGACCCGGGGCAGCAGCGCCGTACGCCCCTCCGCGCGGACGCGGGCCAGGGCGCGGGCGTGGACGTGGGCCGCCGCGGCCGTGTCCCCGAGCACCAGCGCCGCCGAGCCCGCCCGCAGCAGGAGCCGCGGTTCGTCGGCCGCGCCGTCGAGCGCCACCACCCGGGCCAGCGGGGCCCGCGCCTCGTCGAGCCGGACCGCGAGAGCGCTGCGCATGCCGAGGAGGAAGTCCCGCTCCGCCCCGTCCTGGCCGCCCGTGGGCCAAGGGGCCTCGAGCGCGGCGTCGGCATCGCCGAGAGCGGTCAGACAGGCGTCGGGATCTCCCGCGGCCCAGGCCGCCTCCATCGCGAGGAACCTGGCGTCGGACGCCTCCTGCGGAGCGCCGACCCGTAGCAGCGAGGCCGCGAGCAGCAGCGCCTGATACGCGTCCATGGCGGGACCGTCCGCCAGAACCCGCAGCCCCCGTACGAGTTCGTCCCGCCCGCGCGCCACGTCCGTACGGGACCGGGCACTGCCGGAGGCGCGCAGTCGGTCCACCCGATGGCCCCGCGCCCGCAGAAGCCAGGGTGCCTGCGAGGTCTCGGGGACGGATGGCTCCTGCGACCCGGTGACGGCGCGTCGGGGCGCGGGGACCCCCGCCCCGGCGGCCGGCGTCCCGCCGGAGCCCGGCCCGCCGGTTTTGGGACCTGCACGCGAGCCCATGCCCGCCCCCTGGGCGGCCGGGCGGCCGGCCGTGTGGAGCGGACCTGTACGCGCTCCGGAGTCCGAACCCGCCTTGGGGCCGTCCGGTCGGGCCTGCCTCTCGCCGCCGCGACTCGCGGCGGCGAGAGCAGGCGGCGCGTCGGGGCGCGGGCCGCTTGTGCCGGGAGCCGTACGCCCGCCGGGGCCCGTGTCCGTAGGCGGGGCCGCACTCGCCTTCCGGTCGTTCGGGAGGGCGGGACGCGTTTCCGTGCCCGACCCCGAACCCGCCTCCGGGGCGTCGTGGCCGTCGGGCCTCTCGCCGCCGTCGGCGACAGTCTCCCGCCTCGGCGGGTCGGCACACGCGACGTCGAGGACGGCGGCGCCGGGCTCGGCCGTGCCGTCCCCCACCGCCGCGAAGACGGGGTGTGCCGAGCGTCGCCATGCCTGCGGGGTCGCCGCCAGGACGGCGCGCCGCAAGAAGGGGTCTTCGAAGCGGAGCGCCGCGCGCGGGCCTGTGAGCAGACCGTCCGCGAGCAGGTGGTCGAGCGTCTCCGGAGACGTCCGCAGCACCCGCGCGGCGGCGAGGACGGTGTCGGAGTCGACCGTGGGCCGCTCCGGGCCCGCGTCCGGCCCGCCGCCGTTCGCCTCGCCCGCGAGGGCGACCAGTCCGAGCATGCGCCGCCATTGCACGGGGAGGGAGTCCAGCAGCCCGCCGTACACCTCGGTGAGGACCGACGCGTCGGGCAGCGGCCGCGGAAGCGGGGCCGCGCCCGCCAGCTGCGCGGAAGAGAGGCGGCGCGCCATGGCGGTCAGCACGCCGGGATGCCCCGCGGCCTCGTCGAGGAGCCTCGCCCGCACGGCCGGTGCCGGGGGCGAGGGACACACGTCGTCGAGCAGCCCGCCCGCTCCCGACCGGCTCAGCCGGGTCAGCCGCAGCAGCGGCGCTCCGGGCACGGCCGGAGGGCGGTGGTGACGGGCGAGTGACACGACCCAGCCCACACCTCGTAGGCCCCCCTGGACCCGCCAGGCGGAGGCGAGTGCGGCGCGCGAGTGGGCGTCCCACAGATGGTGGTCGTCCACGCACAAGAGCAGTGGCTCCCCGGCGCGAAGCGCGGTCACAGCCGCGGCGAGGCCCTCCGAGCCCCGCGCGGACCGCAGCGCCCGGCGGGCCGCCGACGGTGTGCACCCCAGCGTGGAGAGCAGCACCCGCACACCGCTCCAGGGAACCCGGTTCCCGACCGGTGCGGCCACCAGATGAGCCCGGCCGGCGAACTCCCGTACCGCATGCCGAAGAAGCGCCGTGCGACCCGCTCCGGGGCTCCCGGAGATCAGCAGCACGCCGCCCGATCCGGCGGCGACGCGTGCCGAAAGGGTGTCCACGGCGGCGAGTTCGGTCGTGCGGTCGTGCAGCCGCACCGGGGCCGCCGCGCTCGTCCCTCCGCTCACGGCCGCCAGGTTACTGTCCCGTAGGTGGCGGCGGTAGGCCCCGGTGGGCGCCCGCCCACGCGCGGGGGCGCTGCTCTGTGAGCGCGCACAGACGGACCGCCCCCTCCCGCCACCGGGCCCTGGAGCGATCCGGCACCGGAGGCGGAAGGGGCGGGGAGGTGCGAGGAGGAGCGGCGTCCGTCAGGAGGTGTGCGGGCAGGTGCCGCGGTACTCCTCGATCGACAGACCGGGCCGGGGGAGCGGGCAGAGGAACTGCTCGTAGCGGGTGTCGTTGTCGATGAAGCGCTTGAGCCACGAGATGCTGTACTTCGCGATCGTCGTGTCGGACGTGTTCGGCGTGAAGTGGCTGGCGTTGTTGAGCTCCAGGTACGCCTTGTCGAGCGTGCGGGGAAGGCTCTCGTAGAACGGCTCCGAGTGGCTGGCGACAGGTGCGACCGTGTCGCCGTCGGCGCCCACGACGAGTGTGGGCGTCTTGATCTCCGGCCAGGACTTGTCCGTGTTCCAGCCCGTCAGGGGGATCGCCGCCTGCAGCGACGGCCGGGTCTTGGCCGCCTCCAGCGCGCCGCCGCCGCCCATCGAGTGGCCCATCACGCCGAGCCGGGTGCCGTCGACGCGGCCGCGGACCGAGCTGCGCTGGGTCAGGTAATCGAGCGCGGCCAGGAGTTGCCGGCCGCGGCTGTCCGGCTGATCCATCGTGGTGAGGGTGTCGATGGTGAAGACCACGAACCCCTGGGAGGCGAGGCGCGGACCCAGCCAGGCGATGGACGACTCGTACGCGGTGAACCCGGGCGAGATGACCACCGCGCCGAAGGTGCCGTCGGCGGTCGAGGTCGGGTAGTAGATGGTGCCTCCGCCGAAGCCGGTGACGGCGAGGGAGGAGACGCTGGTGTCGGAGACGGCGTACGGACCGCGTACCGCCTCGATGCTGCTGTTGGTGGGGGCGGGGCCACGCTCGTAGGGGTTGTCCGCAGCCTGGGCTCCGGGCGCGGTGAGTACGGTGAGACAGCAGACGGCGGCGGCCGCGGCCGCGGCGAGGTGTCGTTTCACGACTGAGTCGTCCTCTCGTGTCGTGGACGGCCGCCGCCGAAGGACCGGGGCGGCCGGTGGGGGAGTCTGGCTCGGGCCACTGTCGGGGTCACGAGGGACGAAGGCATCGGCAGAACCACCGGCCTCGACGCCGTCCGGTCGGCCGGGGGCGAGAGGTCCGGCAGAGGTCCGCAGACGGCCGCAGGTGGTCTGCGAGGAGCCGGGAGAGGCGGCGGGACACACCCGCCCGAAAATTTGTGGGTGTGGCCCGGGAATCCCGGGGTAGGCGACGCCCCAACGGGGAGGACGCTGTACTCGATGGAAGAGGGAGGTCATCAGAGTGCCGACTGAGGTGACGACGGAGACGAGGGCTGGCTTCGAGACCGGGATGGGGGACCTTCCCATGCTCGAAGCCCCCCGCAAGGTCGCCCCGAAGGACGCACGTGAGCTGTCGAAGCTGTTCTTCGACAAGCTGGCGGTACTGGAGGAGGGGACGCACGAGTACCAGTACGCGCGGAACACGCTGATCGAGATGAACATGTCCCTCGTGCGCTACGCGGCCGGACGGTTCCGGGCCCGGGGCGACGAGATGGAGGACATCGTCCAGGTCGGCACGATCGGCCTCATCAAGGCCATCGACAGGTTCGACATCTCCCGTGAGGTGGAGTTCACCAGCTTCGCCGTGCCTTACATCGTGGGCGAGATCAAGCGCTTCTTCCGCGACACCTCCTGGGCGGTCCACGTGCCGCGCCGGCTGCAGGAGGCCCGGGTGGAACTGGCCAAGGCGACGGAGGAGCTCAGCTCCCGGCTCGGCCGGGCACCGAGCGTCGCCGAGCTGGCGTCGTTGATGAACCTCTCCGAGGACGAGGTGATCGAGGCGCGGCTGGCCTCCAACGGCTACAACTCGACGTCGCTCGACGCGGCCATCGGCGGAGAGGGCGAGGACGGCGAGGCGGCGCTCGGCGACTTCATCGGGGTCGAGGACCCGGCGCTCGAGCTCTTCGAGAACTTCCACACCCTCGCGCCCCTGCTGGTCGAGCTCGACGACCGTGACCGCAAGCTTCTGCACCTGCGTTTCGTCGAGGAGCTGACCCAGTCCGAGATCGGCAAGCAGCTCGGGATCTCGCAGATGCACGTCTCCCGGCTGCTGTCGCGCAACCTGGCGCGTCTGCGTAAGGGCATGCTCGACACCGCGTGAGAGAACCGCCGTGGAACCGCGGCGGAATCGCGGAGGACGGACGGTCAGTTCGCGAAAGGACCCGGGCCGGCGGGTGTGAGATCCGGAAACGGGGGCAGGCGCACGTCATCCCCCCCCACGGGACGTCGCCTTCATGGGACGAACGGCGAACGGCCTCACCAGCCCCCTTCTGGTGAGGCCGTTCGGGTGGGCGGTGACGTACGAGGAAGGCGAGCGAGGGACGACGTGAGCGAGCTGAGTTCCACAGGGCTGACTTCCAGGGAGCGTCGACCGGGCGGTGTCCGAAGGGCCGCCATGGAGTTCGGCCGGACGGAGGGTGCCATCGCCCACGCGCGGGACTTCACCGTGGACTTCCTGGAGAGGTCGGCCTCGGCCGTCGCCGGATCCGTCGACGCGGCCCGGCTCGTCGTGAGCGAACTCGTCACCAACGTCGTGAAGTACGCCCCCGGCCCGTGCCGGCTGGAGCTCGTGCTGCACGCCGGCATGCTGGAGATATGCGTCCACGACACGTACGGGGCGCTGCCCGTGGCCCGCCCCAGGGACCCGGAGAGGGTGGGCCGGCACGGAATGGAGATCGTGATCGCGATCTGTACGGAGGTCGAGGTGGAGCCCACGCCGAACGGCAAGCGCGTACGGGCCTTCCTCCCCCTCCGGTGACGGTGAGGCGGCCCCGCTGCCCCTGCGCCCGCTTCCCGTGAGGCGCCCTCGCTCCCCGCTCGCCCCAGGTGCCCGTCATACCCGTGCCCGCTCGTCGAGCGCATCCCCCGCAACCCCCATGCCACCCGTCGCCCTCGCGCCACCGCCCCTGACCTCCGCTCCCGCTACTCAGCCGGGCTCGTGCGGCGTGAGCGTCGCTTCAGCGACCGCCGCTCGTCCTCGGTCAGACCGCCCCAGACGCCGGTCACCTGACGGGAGTCGTCCATCGCCCAGCGCAGGCAGGCCGTGCGGACGGGACAAACCTGGCATACCGCCTTCGCCTCCTCGGCCTGGACCAGCGCGGGCGCGCCGGTCCCCACCGGGAAGAAGAGGTCGGGGTCGACGTTCTGACAGGCCGCGGACGCGCGCCAGCTCTCCATCGGTGCCTCCAGTCGTATGGGGAAAAGAACCGCTCCCTTTCGGCTCACCGGACAAAGGCAGTTGAAACGCCCTCAGGGGGAAGGGCCGGATTGTTTCGGTCGGAACGCCGCTCGTCCGGCCCTGTGGTGATGCGGGCCGACCCCTGGGCCCGTAGCGTTCTGCCGTGCGCATATGGACCGGACGCCCCTGGCCCCTGGGTGCGACGTTCGACGGCGAGGGCACCAACTTCGCGCTCTTCAGCGAGGTGGCAGAGCAGGTCGTGCTCGTGCTCGTCCACGACGACGGCACTCATCGCGAGGTCACCCTGACGGAGGTGGACGGTTTCGTCTGGCACTGCTATCTGCCGGACGTCCGGCCCGGCCAGCGGTACGCCTATCGGGTGCACGGCCCGTGGGACCCGGACGCCGGGCACCGCTGCAATCCGGCCAAGCTGCTGCTCGACCCGTACGCCAAGGCGGTCGAGGGCGAGATGGACAACCACCCCTCGCTCTACGAGCGCGCGCCCGACGGCCCCGCGCCGGAGGACAGCGCCGGGCACGGCTTCCTCGGGGTCGTGGTCGACCCCGCCTTCGACTGGGGCGAGGACCGCGCGCCCCATCGGCCGTACGCCGACTCGATCATCTACGAGACCCATGTCCGCGGCCTGACCTTCAGCCACCCCGACGTGCCCGCCGAGCTTCGAGGCACCTACGCGGGCCTCGCCCATCCGGCCGCCGTCGAGCACCTCACCCGCCTCGGCGTGACCGCCGTCGAACTCATGCCCGTCCACCAGTTCGTCCACGACGGCGTGCTCACCGACCGCGGCCTCACGAACTACTGGGGCTACAACACGATCGGGTTCTTCGCCCCGCACGGCGCCTACGCCGCCCGTGGCACGCGCGGCGGGCAGGTGACCGAGTTCAAGTGGATGGTGAAGGCACTGCACGCCGCCGGTCTCGAGGTCATCCTCGACGTGGTCTACAACCACACCGCCGAAGGCAACGAGTACGGTCCCACGCTCTCCTTCCGGGGCATCGACAACGCGTCGTACTACCGGCTCGTCGAGGGCGACCCCCGCCACTACTACGACACCACCGGTACCGGCAACAGCCTCCTCATGAGGCACCCGAACGTGCTGCAGATGATCATGGACTCCCTGCGGTACTGGGTGACGGAGATGCACGTCGACGGCTTCCGCTTCGACCTGGCCGCCACCCTCGCCCGGCAGTTCCACGAGGTGGACCGCCTCTCCGCCTTCTTCGACCTCATCCAGCAGGACCCCGTGATCGGCAGGGTCAAGCTCATCGCCGAACCCTGGGACATCGGCGACGGGGGCTACCAGGTCGGCAACTTCCCGCCGCAGTGGTCGGAGTGGAACGGCATGTACCGGGACGCGGTGCGCGACTTCTGGCGCGCCGGCGAGCACAGCCTGGCCGAGTTCGCCTCCCGGCTCACCGGCTCCTCCGACCTCTACGAGCGGGACCGGCGGCGCCCCCGCGCCAGCATCAACTTCGTCACCGCGCACGACGGATTCACGTTGCGCGACCTCGTGTCGTACAACGACAAGCACAACGAGGCCAACGGAGAGGGCAACGAGGACGGCGAGAGCGACAACCGCTCCTGGAACTGCGGCGCCGAAGGCCCGTCGGACGACCCGGGCATCCTGGTACTGCGGGCGCGCCAGCAGCGGAACCTCATCGCCACCCTGCTGCTGTCGCAGGGCATACCCATGATCGCCCACGGCGATGAGCTGGGCCGCACCCAGGGCGGCAACAACAACGCATACTGTCAGGACAACGTGGTCTCCTGGATCGACTGGAACCTCGACGACGAGCGGCACGACCTGCTCGACTTCACCCGCCGGGCCGTGGCGCTGCGCCGCGCCCACCCGGTCCTGCGCCGGCGCCGGTTCTTCCGCGGCGACACCGCGACCGACGAACGCCAGCCCCTGCCCGACCTCGTGTGGCTGCGGCCGGACGCCCGCGAGATGACGGACGAGGACTGGGGCCGGCCCGACGACCACGCCATCGCCGTCTTCCTCAACGGGGACGCGATCGCCGAGACCGATCCGTACGGCGGCCGCGTCGTCGACGACTCCTTCCTGATCCTCGTCAACAGCTACTGGGAACCGGTGACCTTCCGGCTCCCCGGCACGGCGTACGGCGAGCGGTGGACCGCCCGCGCCGACACCGCCGACCCGCAGGGCCTGCCCGACGAGTCGGAACGCAAGGCGGGCACCGACGTCACCGTGGAGTCGCGGAGCCTCGTGCTGCTCTCCCGCCCGCCCCGCACTCGACAGCGCTGACGCCGCGGCTTCGCGCCCTTCTCGGCGGTCGACGTCAACGATGCGTCCAGAAGGCCGCCCGCCGCCGGCCGCCGTACGGATACGCCGCACCGACGCAAGCCGCTTGCGGGGCTTGCGCTGGTCTTGCGTGTATGACGCGACCCGCAGCCGGAGGGCTGGTCGCGCTTCGCGGCCGACCGGCAGAGCCTCGACCCGTCCTCGATGCTCATCCTCTACCGCCAGGCCCTGCTGCTGCGCCGTTCCACGCCGGGCTCCGGCGACGGGCCCCTGCACTGGCCGCCCGCTTCCGGGGGAGTCCTGGCGTTCGGCAGGACCGACGGACTGATGTGCGTGGTCAACCTCGCCGAGGGCTCGGTGGAACTCCCGCCGCACCGCACGCTCCTGCTCGGCAGCGGCCCGCTCGACGGGGACGGACGGCTGCCGAGCGACACGGCGGTCTGGCTGCGGGCCTGATCGCCGCCGGGTCCACCGTCACATCAGCGGACCGCTGTAGTAACCACCGAGCATCCGGTGGTAATCGGTGTCCTCCAGATGCCGCTCCCGCACGAACTCCGGAGCGTTCTTGATCTGCTCCTTCGTACGGTTGACGTGGACGACCCGCTCGTCCGGTTCGATCCGTGTGATGGTGCCGGCCGGCAGCAGGACCTCCTTGCCGAAGATCCAGACGCCGGTGTCCACCACGAGCCAGGCCGAGCCCGCCTCGTCCGAGTGCTTGTCGACCTTTCCGATGGAGCCGTCCAGCGCTTCGACCTTGTAGCCGCTCAGCACGACCCCCGCCGCGTGGCCGGAGGTGTCGCTGTACGCCCACATGTTCTCGGTCATCTGCTCGCTCCCTTGCTCGTGATCGTGTGGTCGGTCCGTGCGTCGCCTCCCTCCGTCAGGAGAGGGAGGCGACGCGGACCCTCCGGCTTCCCCGAGTCCGCCCTCGCATGCCAGGGACAGCTCCGCGGTGAACTGCGCCCCGGCGAGCAGAGAGAGGTGGGCGCTCCACAGCCAGACGAGGAAGACGATCACACCGGCGAGCGAGCCGTAGAGCCTGCTGTACGTGCCGAGACTCGTCGCGTACAGGGCGAAGGCCGCCGAACCCGCCAGCCAGAGCAGCACTGCGAGCGTCGCTCCCGGCACCGCGTGGGCGCGGGCACGGGCCGAGGCGGGTCCGGTACGGAAGAGGACGAGGACGAGCATCGTCACCAATCCCACCAGACCCACCCATTTCACCAGCGCCCAGGCGGACGCCCAGGCGGGCCCCGAGGCCGTGTCCCAGCGCAGCCACGCACCGAGCAGCCGCGCGAGGGGCTCGGTGACGACGACCACTCCGGCACTGGTCACCAGGAGCACCAGGAGAAGCGCGGCGTTCAGCAGGATGATCGGCGCGGTGTGCAGCGCCGGCCGTTGGTCCTTGACCCGGTGCATCGCGTGCAGCGCGCGCCTGAAGACCGCGAGGTAGCTCGATGCCGACCAGAGCGCACTGACACTGCCCGCGACGATCAGCATCCACGCGGCGGTCTGCTCCTGCGCGAGACCCCGCAGCGTCTCCCCGAGTGTGCCGCCGGACTCGGCGGGCGCCCACGAGGCCACGTGCGAGATCAGCCGCTCGGTGGCCTCCGGGCTCACCAGGCCGGTGAGCGTCACCGCGACGAGCAGCGCGGGCACCAGGGCGAGGATCGCGTAGTACGTCAGGGCGGCCGCCCAGTCGGCCACGTCGTCGCGCCACATCGACACGGGCGTGGCGCGCAGCGCCGGCCACCAACGGCGAGTCGACCGCGCGATGCGAGCGCGGAAGGCCGCACGGCCGGCTGGGTGGGAGCGAGGAGTCGTCATCGGGGCAGCTTCCAGGTGTCGCGCGCGAACGGTACGAGTTCGCCTACCCGGTACGCCGCAGGTCAGGCGGCTCCCGAGTCTGTCATCCGGCACCGCACGCGGCTCACCCGCCCTCGCCCCGGCCGGAGGCCCCGGTTCCGCCGGGCGCCGAGGCCCAGTATGCCGGAGGGAGGGCGGCGTCGACGGTCTCGTCGGGCGACCTCAGGCGAAGGCGAGGGAGCGGAACGCGGCGCGCAGCCGGGCCACCGGGACGCCGTCGCGGGTGAAGTAGAGCTTGTTGGTCAGCAGTACGGCCCAGCGCCCGCGCGCCGGGGAGACCCACATCGCCGTGCCGGTGAAGCCGAAGTGCGCCCACACGTCGTGCCGGGCGGCCGTCGTGCCGGGGTCGGGGTGCCAGAAGAGACCGCGGGCGGGCCTCAGTTCGCCGGTGCGGACGCGCAGGGACCGCTGGACCCAGGAGGCACCGAACGCGGACCGCCCCGGTGACAGGGTGTGGTGCAGGAAACGGCAGAGGTCGTCGCGGGGCGCGAAGACGCCCGCGATGCCGCAGGCGCCACCGAGCAGACGGGTGGAGAAGTCGTGCACCGTCCCCTTCAGGTGAGTGCCGGTCGCGTCGTCGAACTCCGTGGGGGCGCAGCGCGAGGCGACGTCCGCTGCCAGCGGGCCGTACCGGGTCTCCGTCATGCCGAGGGGGTTCCAGACCCGGGCGGCCGCGAGATGGGCGAGTCGGCGGCCCGTGAGGTGCTCGGCCAGGTAGCCGAGGACGAGAGCGGCCCGGTCGGTGTACGCGACGGCCTCGCCCGGACGGTGGCGCAGCGGCTCACCGAGCACTCCCGCGCGGACCTCGTCCGGATCGCTCCCGTAGTGGAACCGGAGATTGGCGCGCAGCGGCAGCCCCGCCGTGTGGGTCAGGAGATGGTGGGCGGTGGCCGCGCCCAGCGGCCGGCCCGCGACCTCGGGCCAGAACGAGCCGAGCGGGCGGTGCAGTTCGAGAACCCCCGACTCGACGAGGGTCCCGGTGACGGACCACACAGCGACGATCTTGGTCAGGCTGGCGAGGTCGAAGAGCGTGTCGGCTCGCATCGGCTCGTCCGGCCGTGCGGGGTCGAGGAGCCCCGCGGCTCCGCCCGCCGACGTGCCCGAGGCGTCACCGACGGCCCAGACCGCGCCGGGACAGACCCGGGCGCGCACGGCGTCGAGGACGAGCGACTCGATGCTTTCGGTCTGCGGTCCCATGAGCCCCCCGGGGTGCGGTCGGGCGTCCCGAAGGCGCCGGGCTCAGTCGGTATGCCCCGCGCCGCACGGAAGGACACGCCCTACGGTCGGTACACGCGCAGCTCCGTCACCTCGAACGACATCTCGGACACGCCCTCCTCGGGCGGGGGATGGTACCGCCCGGCACAGACCGACAGGTTCACGATGAGGTACGCCCGCCAGCTCCGGCCCACTCCGCGCCCGTCGGAGAAGGCCGTCACGCCGTTGACGGTCCACACCACCGAGCGGGCGCCGAACTCGATCCTCAGCTCCACCCACGCGCCCGGCCGGATGGCCGGATCGCGGAAGTAGAGGTGGCCACCGCGCACGCGGTTCGACAGTTCCAGCAGGTCGGGGTTGTCCGGGTGGTACTCGAAGACGTCGATCTCCTGACCGCCGTCCCGCCAGGTCCAGATCGCCGGCCAGGCTCCTGTTTCCTCGGGCAGCCGCACCCGCGCCTCCAGGACGTCACCGGCGCGGACCATGAAACCCTCAGCGCTGCCCTCGGTCGTGAGGAGGCCCGCGTCCCACTTCCCGTCGGAGCGCCTGGTCGCCCTGAAGACCCCCGAGCGGCTGTACGCGGGGTCCGCGACGAGGTGATCGAGCTTGTTGTCCCCGGGGTTGGTCGGGCCGCCGTTCGGATACGCCCAGGACCGGCCCGCGACCCACTGCTCCTCGGAGGAGAAGTCAGCGGTGAGCGCCGGGGTCTCCGTCCGTTGTGAAGGCAGGGACACGCTGTCCGGCCCCTCACGGCCTCCCTTCCGCCGATGCTTCTTCAGCCGGTCGATGATGTCTGAAAGCACGGCGGGCTCCTCCGGTCGGCGTGGACCACTGTGAAGTCGTTCTGCCCACCCGGACGGCGCTCACGCGGGATCATTAACTCTCTGTCGTGAAGTCGTCACGCAGGATTACGCCCCCCTGGTGGAGAAGCCGCAGCGCCCGGGAACGGCCCTAGCCGTGCGGGCGCCCATCTCGCAGCTCCGGGGGCCGGGCGACGGCCTCGAGTTCCCCGGCATGCGGATCCGTAACACCTACGCCGACGGCATCAACTTCGCCAACGGCACCCGCAATTCCACCGTCCACAACTCGTCCTTCCGTAACGCCGGCGACGCGCCCTTTGATCGCGAACAACGCGCTGCACCGCACGGGCGGGGCGTTCTGGAACGAGGACCAGGAGTTCGGCGCCATCACCCTCTTCGCCCAGGGCCAGGACATCCCGGGCGTCACCATCCGGGACACGGAGATCCTCGACTCGACGTACGACGGCTCCAGTTCAAGACGGGTGGCGCCGCCAAGCCGGGGGTGAAGATCACGAACGTCCGGATCGACGGGTCGAACAACGTCTCCGGCATCCTCGCGATGAGCGGCGCCCGCGGCAACGCCACACTCACGAACGTGACCATCACCGACTCGGCCGAGGGCCATGTCCTCGTCGAGCCGGGCTCACAGTTCGTCTTCGACGGGTCGGCGAACACCGGCCCGTGATCCCGGCGCC
>NZ_BMTO01000007.1:253346-288041 GCF_014649715.1 Streptomyces lateritius | reverse complement strand
CGTCCATGACCGGCACAATGCCGTTCATGGACGCCGCTGGTGTAGGACTCGTCAGCGCGACGGCGGCGGTGGTCGGGGCCGCCCTGGGCGCGGCCGGCGCGATCACGGCGGCCGTCACCCTGGCCAGGAGCGAGGCGCGGGAGTCGCGTCGGCAGGCCCGGCGCGAGGCGTACCTCGCCTTCCTGGACGCCGCGGAGGACGCCACCCAGGACCTCGGCCGCGTCACCCGCGCCCTGTCGGTGGGACGGAGCAACTATCCGGCGATCCAGGAGCGGGTGAACGGTGTGTCGCGCGCTCTCCGCCGACACGTCAGCGTCGTCCTGATCGAGGGACCCGAGGAAGCGGCGGTGGCCGCACAGCGCTTCTCCACGGCCGTGCACGCCTGGCAGGCCGTCCTGGGCGAGCACCAGCACATGGAGGACGCGGAGTGGGCGTGGGCGGCGGACGTGGCGGCGACGGCCGCCACGGAGGCCCTGGCCGAGTTCCGTGGAACGGCCCGGGCCGCGCTGCACGGCCCCGACAAGGCCTTCTGACCTCGCCCGGTCCCCGCGTTCCGGACGGATCGTGCCCGCACGCGCACGTTGTGCGACGGTGAGCGGGACCCCCGCACGGTGTCGCATGGGTGCCCGTTCAGGGGGCAGGGGGACAACACCTGACGGGGCGAGCGAGGGGCTGTGACGTGCGAAGTGTAGGTGTGGAAGAAGAACTGCTGATCGTGGACGCGGACAGCGGCGAGCCGGTGGCTCTGGCCGGTGCCGTGCTGGCGGCCGCCCGGCGGTCCGCCGCGCAGGAGGGCGCCGACGGCCGCCGGGACGACGATCCCGATTTCGAGAAGGAACTGCAGAAGGAACAGCTGGAATTCGCCACCCGGCCCGTGACGCGGATGGACGAGCTCGCGGACGAGATCGTCCGGTGGCGCGGCGAGTCCGCCCGGCACGCCGCCACCGTCGGCGCCGTCGTCGCCGCCGTGGCCACCTCGCCGCTCCCGGTGAGCCCCACACTCAGCCAGGGGGAGCGGTACCAGTGGCTCGGCGAGCGCTTCGGCCTGACCGCCCAGGAACAGCTCACCTGCGGCTGCCATGTGCACGTGTCGGTCGACTCCGACGAGGAGGGTGTCGCGGTGCTCGACCGCATCCGGCCCTGGCTCCCCGTGCTGCTGGCGATGAGCGCGAACTCTCCCTTCTGGCAGGGGGAGGACAGCCGCTACGCCAGCTACCGCAGCCAGGTCTGGGACAGATGGCCCTCGGCCGGCCCCGTCGACGTGTTCGGCTCCGCGGACCGCTACCACGAGCAGGTCCGCGCCATGCTCGGCACGGAGGTGCTGCGGGACCAGGGGATGGTCTACTTCGACGCCCGTCTGTCGGCCAACTACCCCACCGTCGAGATCAGGGTCGCCGACGTGTGCCTCGACCCCTCCACCCCCGTCCTGCTGGCCGCCCTGGTGCGCGGCCTGGTCGAGACCGCCTCCCGCGCCTGGAAGGAGGGGCAACCGCCGGCCCGGGTGCCCACGAGCCTCCTGCGGCTGGCCTCCTGGCGAGCCGGCCGGTCGGGCCTGGACGGCCCGCTGATCCACCCCGAGACCATGCGCCCCGCACCGCCCGACACCGTCGTCCACGCGCTGTACGACCATGTGGAACAGGCACTTCAGGACCACGGTGATGCCGAACGGGTCAAGGCCGGCATCGCCGGGCTCCTGGACCACGGCACCGGCGCCCGCATCCAGCGGAAGCTGCTCGGCAGCGAGGGAAGCCTCGCCGCGACGGTCGCCGCCTGCGCCCGCATCACCGTGGGCGAACCGCCTCGAGCGTGACCCGCCCCCCGAGGCGGCCGGTGCGAGGCCGGGCCGGAGTGGCCCCGGCCCCGCACCGCTCGCTCAGGCGGCCCGGTACGCCGCGGTCAGTTGGGAGACGGCACCCGTCAGGTCCCCGGTGAGCAGCAGGTGGTCGGCCTTGGCGAAGGGTGCGGCCGTCGCCTCGGTGATGTTCCCGCCGATCCGCCGCTGCACGATGATCCGTGCCCGGCCGACCAGCTCCCGTGCCTCCGCCGACGTACCGCGACCGGTCGCCTCGAGCACCTTCGCCGCGACGCCGATGGCCTTCAGCGCGGCCTCCCCGCCGACGGCGGGCGTCGGAGCGGCGCGGGTGGTCAGCCCCCAGCCGTAGGGGAACTGCGGGTCGTAGGAGGCGTCGCCGACGTTGATCGGCAGCTGCGCCTCGGACTTCGGCCAGGTGACCGGGAGCTGCCCGGTGAAGGGCCGTGCGCCGTAGAGGACGTCGGCGACGCCGTCGCCCTCGGTGCCCGGGAGCCAGGACGCGACGAGCGCGTCGATGGCGCCGAGCCGGTCGCCGATGAGCTGCGGGCGGCCGGAGACGACGAGCACCGCGCACGGCATCGCTGCGCAGACCTTGTCGACGGCCGCCTTGTCGGCCGGCGTCAGCTCCAGGTCGTTGCCGTTGCCCACGTCGCCGAAGCCCTCCGCGTAGGGCGTCTCGCCGACGACGACCACACCCACGTCATGCCCGTCGGTGGCGGCCGAGGCGTCTTTGGAGTAGGAGATCTCCGCGTCGGGCGCGGCCTTCCTCATGCCCTCCAGGATCGTGGTGCCGGTGGTCGTCCTGCCGGAGGAGCCCTGCCAGCTGATGGTCCAGCCGCCCGCCTGGTTGCCGATGTCGTCGGCGTTGGAGCCGGCGACGTACACCCTCTGGGAGGGCTTCAGAGGCAGCACGGCGCCGTCGTTCTTCAGCAGCACCTGGGACTTGGCGACGGCCTCCCGGGCCACGGCCCGGTGCGCCGGGGACCCGATCTCGTCCAGGTGGGCGGTGTCGGCGTAGGGCCGTTCGAACAGGCCCAGCCTGAACTTCTGGGTCAGGATGCGGGACACCGCGTCGTCGACGCGCGCCCGGCTGACGCGCCCGGCGGTCACCTCGTCCTGGAGCGTCCGGGTGAAGCCCTGGTAGTCGGTCGGCACCATGATCATGTCCAGCCCCGCGTTGACCGAGGTGCGCACATCGCTCGGGTAGTCGCCGGGAATCTGGTCGATGGCCTGCCAGTCGCTGATCACGAACCCGTCGAAGCCCATGCGGTCCTTGAGGACCCCGTTGATCATCTCGGCGTTGGCGTGCATCTTCACCGGGCCACGGTCGTCGCCCAGGATGTCCAGCGAGGAGTACGAGGGCATGACCGTGCCGGCCCCGCGCTCGACCGCCTCGGCGAACGGCGCCAGGTGCACCGCCTCCAGCTCCTCCCGGGTGACCCTGGTGATCCCCTGGTCGATCGTGTACGAACCGGTGGTCGACGAACCGAACTCCGTACCGCCGTCGCCGACGAAGTGCTTGGCGCTGGTCAGCACCTTGTCGTTGCGGTCGAGGTCCTTGCCGCCGCGCGCTCCCTGCATCCCGTTGATCACGGTCTCCATGGCGGTCACCAGGGCGGGGTCCTCGCCGAACGCCTCGTAGGAGCGGCCCCAGCGCTCGTCGCGCGTCACGCACAGGCAGGGGGCGAAGTCCCACGGGATGCCGGTGGCCCGCACCTCCTTGGCGGTGACGGCGCCGGTCCGCTCGGCGAGCTTCGGGTCACGGCCGGCGCCGATGCCGATGTTGTGCGGCATGATCGTGGAGCCGATGACGTTGTTGTGTCCGTGCACCGCGTCCACGCCGTAGATCAGCGGGATCTGGAAGCGGGTCGCCCGGGCGCGCGCCTGGTAGGAGTCGATCATCTCCGCCCACGCCTCGGGCGTGTTCGGGGAGGGCACCGAGCCGCCGCCGGAGAGCAGGGAGCCGAGGTCGTACGAGGCGATGTCACCCGGCGACTTGAGAGCGTTGCGCTCGGCCTGCGTCATCTGGCCGGCCTTCTCCGCGAGGGTCATCCGCCCGAGCAGGTCGGCGACGCGCTTCTTCACGGGGAGTTTCGTGTCGAGGTACGGCAGTCCGTGGGCGTCCACCACGACCAGCGGGGTCTCGGCGGGGGCCTTGGCGCCGGTGACGGTCAGCTTGAGGGGGATGGTCTCGGCGGACTCGGCGGAGCCGTCCTTCCGGGTGGTCACGGCGATCGAGCGGGTGGCGCCGGAGGCCGTGCCGGCAGGGAAGGTGACACTGCCGCTGACCGGTGTGTAGTCCCTGCCGGACTCGGCGCTGCCGCCCTCGGTGGCGTACGTGACGGTGACGGGCTCGCCGATGGGCGTGGAGCCGGTCGTGGCGACCGAGAGCCTCACCTGGGCGGTGCCGCCCTCGCCGACCGGGTACACGGCGGCGTCGGTGACGACCTTGGTGTTCAGGGCCGGCTCCGCCGTGCCGTACAGCTCCACGCCGTCGAGCGCGAAGGAGCCGGGGGACCCGGGAGGCAGGGTGAGGGCGTAACCCCACATCTCGTTCAGGCCGAGCACCTGGTCGATGCCGCCCACCGGCTGGTAGTCGGCGCGGTAGTGGAAGTCGGAGAACGGGATCTCGACGAGGTGCCATCCCTCCCAGTCGTCGGTGAACGAGGTGGTCCACAGCTCGGACGCCTCGCCGTTCGCCCCGCCGTCCTTGATCTCGAAGTGGACGCGCTTGCCCGAACCGGGCGGCAGGGGAGCGGTGTTCTGGCCGTACCACCAGAAGCGGACGCCCTTGAACGCGGTCCAGTCGTGCGCCGGCCGGTCGAAGGCGAAGTCGTGGCTGAGCCCGCCCCAGCCGCTGATGTCGTAGTCGCCCTCGAGGACCTTGGCACCCTCTGGAGCGTCGGCGCGCTCGCTGATCCGCAGCCGGGGCTGGTCGTCGGCGTCACTGCCCCACGTGAAGAGACCCTCCGCGGGCGGATGAGCGAAGGGGATCTCCCCTTCGAACCGGTCGACGGCCACCGGGACGGGTTCGTCGGCGGCGGCGCTCGGCAGGGCTCCGGCGAGCAGCCCCCCGAGCACGGCGACGGCGGCGATCACCGCCGTACCGGTTCTGCTCCTGAGACGGGGTCGTGGCATGACGGCTCCTTCTGCGCTGCTGTGAGGTGAGGTGGGGTGAGGAGGCGGTGCGGCGGGGTGCGTCGGCGGTTCAGAGGGCCGGCGCCGAGCGTCGGACGACGAGTTCGGTGGGGAGGACGACCGGTTCGTCCGGGACCGCCTCGCCGGCCAGCCCGGCGAGCAGCATCCGGGCGGCCGTCTCACCCATCCGCCGCATCGGCTGGCGGACCGTGGTCAAGGGCGGTTCGGTGTGCCGGGCCATGGGTATGTCGTCGAACCCGACGACGGCGACGTCGTCGGGCACGGCGCGGCCCGCCTCGCGCAGGGCACGCAACGCCCCGGCCGCGATGAGGTCGTTGTGGGCGAAGACGCAGTCGAAGTCCCGGCCCTCGGCGAGCGCCCGTTCGACGCCGGAGCGGCCGGTCTCCTCGGTGAACTCGCCCTCGGCGACCAGATCGGTGGGCAGCACCTCGAGAAACCCTTCCAGCCGGTCGCGTACGCAGCCGAAGTCCCGTCGGCCGGTGACGACAAGGGGACGTGTACGGCCCGAGGCCCGCAGATGGGCGGCGGCGGACGCGCCACCGGCGCGGTTCGTGGTGGCGACCGAGGGGAACGCCGGGTGATGGCCGCGGTCGTCGATGAGCACCACGGGCAGGCCCCGCCGGTGCATCGCGGCGATGGTGTCGAGGGTGTCCTCCGGCTCGATGACGAGAAGACCGTCGAAGGCCCGCGCGGAGACCTGACCGGCGAAGTGGCGGACGGAGTCGGCGCCCCGATTGCAGGTGAACAGCAACAGGCCGTAGCCGGCGGCCTCGACGGTGTCGGCGACACCCTGCAGGACCTCGCCCATCCACGGCCAGGTGAGCGACGGCGTCAGCATGCCGACGGTGCGACTGCTGCCGCGCGCCAGGCCGACCGCTCCCGAGCTGGGGACGTAACCGAGCACACCGATCACTTCACGAACACGGGCGGCGGTGGTGGAGTCCACCTCCGCCCCGGCGTTCAGGACCCGGGAGACGGTGGTCTTGCTGACGCCCGCCTGACGTGCGACGTCGGCGATCGTGACACGCATCGAGGGGCCTCCGGCTCGGGGACTGACATCGCTTCCGGAACCGCTTCCGGAACCGGTTCCGGCGCGGTGCGGTGAGTCAACAGCCAGGCCGCTCAGTCGTCAAGAGTTCACGCTGACATCGGCTGAATCCCAAGTTCCCCCCGCACTTGGTGTGTTGTGCGTTCAAGATCTGAATGCGCGAAGTCTTGACGGGGCCGCCTTGCGGCAGTTCACTCACGCCTCGGTCCATCACTCGGTTCACGGACCCACCCCCACACCCCCGCCGAGAAGGGCACCAGCATGTTCCGTCCGACGCACCGACCACCCCCCATCGCCCGTCGGCTGACGCTCGCGCTCCTCTCCGGCGCGCTCGCCACGGCCGGCTTCACCGGACTCTCCGCCGGCCCGGCGCGTGCCGCCGGCGAGCAGGTGGACGTCTGGCTCACCACCACCGACGACACCGGCGGCCGCCATGTCACCCGCGGACTCCAGCAGCAGGCCCCGCTCGCCTTCCAGCCGGGCAACGGAGGTGGCGGCACGAACATCACCGTCGACGAGAACACCCGCTACCAGACCTTCAGCGGCGGCGGCGCCTCGTTCACCGACACCGCCGCCTGGCTGATGAAGGGCTCCGGAGCGCTGTCCCAGGCGACCCGCGACGCGACGATGAAGAAACTGTTCTCGCCCACCGAGGGCATCGGCCTCTCCTTCGTCCGTAACCCCATGGGCGGCTCCGACCTCGCCCGGTTCGGCTACACCTACGACGACCTGCCGGCCGGCCAGACCGACCCCGCACTCGCGAAGTTCTCGCTCACCCACGACCTGCAGGACGTGCTGCCCCTCACGAGGCAGGCCAGGCAGCTGAACCCGCGGCTCACCCTGGTGGCCTCGCCCTGGACGGCACCGGCCTGGATGAAGGACACCGGCCGGCTCAACGGCGGCTGGCTGAAGGCCGAGCACTACGGCACGTACGCCGACTACTTCGTGAAATATCTCCAGGGGTGGCGCGACCAGGGCGTCCCCGTCGACTACGTCACCGCCCAGAACGAGCCGACCTGCTGCGCCGGCTACCCCTCGATGAGCTGGAACGCCTCGGGGCTCGCGTACTTCACCAAGAACGAGCTGCTGCCGAAGCTCCGGGCGGCGGGCCTTCCCACCAAGGTCCTCGCCCACGACTGGAACTGGGACACGTACGACGCCTACGCCGCGCAGACCGTGGAGGACCCGGCGGTGCGCAGCCACCCGAACTTCGGCGGCGTCGCCTGGCACGGTTACGGCGGCGACGTCGCCAAGCAGTCCGAGGTCCACGACCGCCACCCGCAGCTGGACGCCTTCCAGACCGAGCACTCCGGCGGCACCTGGATCGCCCACCAGCAGCGCGAAGACATGATGAACATCATCGACTACACCCGGAACTGGGCGAAGTCGGTCACCAAATGGTCGCTCGCGGTCGACCAGAACCGCGGCCCGCACAACGGCGGATGCGGCACCTGCGACGGCCTGATCACCGTCCACAACGGAGACTCCCGCCACGGACAGGTCGACTACACCGTCGAGTACTACACCATGGGCCACCTCACGAAGTTCGTGAAACCCGGCGCCCACCGGATCGGCTCCACCGGCAGTTCGGCCGTACCGAACGTGGCCTGGCGCAACCCGGACGGATCCAAGGCGCTCATCGCCTACAACGACTCCACCGCCGCGCGGACGATGACCGTGAACTGGGGCGGCCAGCGCTGGACGTACTCCCTGCCCGGCAGGACGTCCGCCACCTTCACCTGGTCGGGCACCCAGAGCGGCGGCTCCGAACCGTCCGGCGCCCTCGTCGGCCTCGGCGGGAAGTGCCTCGACGTGGCGGGCGGCGCCACGGCGGACGGCACCCCCGTCCAGCTCTGGGACTGCAACGGCTCCGCCGCCCAGCGCTGGACGCTCCGCGCCGACGGCTCCGTCCGGGCGCTCGGCATGTGCCTGGACGTGACCTCCGGGTCGACGGCGGACGGAGCCAAGGTCCAGCTCCACACCTGCAACGGCTCAGGCGCGCAGCGGTGGCGCCACGAACCCACGTCGGCCGACCTGGTGAACGTACCGGCCGACAAGTGCCTGGACGCCTCCGACCACGCCTCCGCGAACGGGACCCGGGCCCAGATCTGGACCTGCACCGGGGCAGCCAACCAGAAGTGGCGCCTGGGGTAGAGCCGCGGGGGCCAGGGGCCCCGGCACCCGGGGCACTGTGAGCCGACGGCGGCATGTCAGGATCGTGGGATGACGGAAGCGAAGATCATCGCGGCGTGCGACGGCGCGTCGAAGGGGAACCCCGGGCCCGCCGGCTGGGCATGGGTCGTCGCGGGAGCCGACGGCGCGGTGGACCGGTGGGAGGCGGGCCCGCTGGGCAGGGCGACCAACAACGTAGCCGAGCTGACCGCCCTGCTCAAGCTTCTGGAGTCCCTCGATCCGGACGTGCCGACGGAGGTGCGGATGGACTCCCAGTACGCCATGAAGGCCGTCACCACCTGGCTGCCCGGGTGGCGCCGCAAGGGATGGCGTACCGCCTCCGGCACCCCGGTGGCGAACAAGGACCTCGTGGTCCGCATCGACGAACTGCTGACCGGCAGGCGGGTCGACTTCGTCCACACCCCCGCCCACCAGGTGGACGGCGACCCGCTCAACGACGCCGCCGACCGGGCGGCCGGCGAAGCGGCCGTCACCCAGCGGGCGCTCGGCTCCGCCGCGGGATCCCCTCTCCCGCCGCCCGGTGGCGCGGCGCACTCCGCCGGAGCCGGCCGCGCCCGCACCACCGGCCGCGGGCGTGGCGAGCGGGCACCGGGCGCGCGCTCCGCCGGGGGCGGCTCGGTCAAGGCCAGATTCCCCGGCCGGTGCCGCTGCGGCGCTCCGTACGCCAAGGGCGAGACGATCACGAAGAACCCCGACGGCTGGGGCCACCCCGCCTGCGCCTCGGCTGCGGGCACAACCGGCTGACGCACGCCCGGGCGGCCACTCGGACGCACGCGCCGTGGGCCACTCGGAGGACCGGTCGACCCAGCCGGTTTCCGGGTGGCCGGTTGCGGCAAGGGGCGGAACATGGTGCACATCGGCTACACAATGATGACCGAGCAGGCCGGACCCCGTGACCTGGTCGCCCACGTGGTGGGAGCGGAGGAGGCCGGGTTCGACTTCTCGGTGATCTCGGACCACTCCTTCCCCTGGCTGGACGAGCAGGGGCACGCTCCGTACGCGTGGAGCGTCCTGGGAGCGGCCGCGCAGGCCACCTCCCGTATCCCCTTGATGACCTACGTCACCTGCCCCACCTTCCGCTACCACCCCGCGGTCATCGCCCAGAAGGCGGCGACGATGCAGCTGCTCTCCGGCGGCCGCTTCCGGCTGGGTCTCGGCTCGGGAGAGAACCTCAACGAGCACATCATCGGAGCCGGCTGGCCCTCCGCGAGTGTCCGCCTGGACATGCTGGAGGAGGCCGTCGACATCATCCGGGCCCTGTTCGGCGGGGAGTACGTCACCCACCACGGCGAACACTTCCAGGTGGACCACGCCAAGCTGTGGGACGTCCCCGACACCCCGCCGCCCATCGGCGTCGCGGTGTCCGGCCCCCGCTCCTGCGAACTCGCCGGACACCAGGCCGACCTGGTGATCGCGACCGAACCGAAGCAGGAGCTGCTGGACGCCTTCGACGCGCACGGCGGCGCCGGCAAACCGCGGATCGGCCAGCTCCCGGTCTGTTACGACCCCGACCGGGACGCCGCGGTGAAGCGCGCCCACGAGCAGTTCCGGTGGTCCCTCGGGGGCTGGAAGGTCAACTCCGAGCTTCCCTCGCCGACCGCGTTCGACCAGGCCTGCGAGACCGTCCGCCCCGAGGACGTGGCGGAGTCCGTCCCCTGCGGGGACGACGTCACCGCCTTCGTGGACGCCGTCCGCCCCTACGTCGAGGCCGGGTTCGACGAGATCGCCCTGGTCCAGATCGGAGGAGCGCACCAGGAGCCCTTCCTCCAGTGGGCCCGGACCACGTTGCTGCCCGCCCTCCGGGAGCTGTGAGCGTGCCGGGCACTGACCGCGCCGCCCTCTTCGACGTCGACGGAACGCTCGCGGACACCAACCACCTCCACGTCGTCGCCTGGTGGGAGGCGCTGCGCCAGGGCGGCCACCACGTGGACACGCACGCCATCCACCGGGCGATCGGCCTGCCCGGCGACCAGCTCGTGGAACACCTGCTCGGCGAAGAGCGCGACCGGGCCGGCGACGAACGGCTCTCCACGGCCCACGACACGCTCTACGGCAGCTACTTCGAGCGTCTCCTCGCCTTCGGCGGGGCCGCGGACCTGCTGCGGACGCTGGCGGGCGACGGCTGGAAGGTGGTTCTGGTGACCTCGGCCAAGGACCGTGAACTGGAGGCACTGCGCCGGGCCGTCGACGCCGACGACGCCATCACCGCCTCCGCCACCTCCGACGACGTCGAGGAGGGCAAACCCGCACCCGATCCGATCGAGCACGCCCTCTCCCTCGTGGGAGTGACACCGGACCGCGCCGTGTTCGTGGGCGACACGGTCTGGGACATGAAGGCCAGCGCCCGGGCCGGTGTCGCCGGTGTGGGCCTGCTCTGCGGCGGGATCCCCCACGACGACCTGACGAAGGCCGGCGCCGCCGCCGTCTACGACGACCCGGCCGACCTCCTCGCCAAGCTCGGCACCAGCCCGTTCGCGTCCGTCCCCGCACGATGAGGTGACACCCCAGGGGATGCCCGGGCGAGGCCGGGAAGAGCTGACGCACGCTCGCGGAGAAGGGGCCGGCCCGGGTACGGGCCGGCCCCTTCGGCGTCCAGGGGGAGCGGGTGGGGCTAGAAGCCCTTCACCACCCAGTCCTGGACGTCAGGAGTGGGGCTGCCCTGGGTCCACAGGGTCAGCCAGACACCGTTGGCCAAGGAGTTGCCCTTCGGCGTGATGGCCTTGCCGTAGGCGTTGACGGCGCTGCCGTCCGCCGACGGGGAGAACCTCTGGACATCGCTCGAGGGGTTACATGTCCACAGGGTCAGCAGCGCGCCGTTGGTGTTCGCGCCGTTGGCCTCGGGGGTGATGCACTTGCCGCTCGCCCTGTGGACGATCAGACCGTTCTCGTACTTCCACCGCTGGATGTCCGATCCCGTGCAGGACCACACGGTGATCGGGGTGCCGTTGGCGGTGCCGTTGCCCTGCGGCGTCGCGCAGACGGAGCCCACCTGGTGGAAGTTGGTGAGCCAGCTCCAGCCGTCGACGGGCTTCCCGGCGTCGGGCTCGACGTTGAACACCACCCGGCGTGGTCCGCTGGAGTCCACCAGTGCCTCGTTGGCGCCCCAGAGCCGCTTGGCGAGGGGGTCCCAGGAGAGGCCCTGGGTCAGCTGCGGCGACTGGGTGAGGACGTGCGGCGCCTCGCCCGGCTTGGCCACGTGGATGCAGGAGTGGAGCGTGGTGCCACCAGGCCAGTACGTCGGGCAGGTACCGCTCATGTAGTAGTTGCTGCCGTCCGTGGCCGTGCCCTGGATGCCCCACACGGGAGAGGTGTAGCCCGTGGTCTCCGAGGCCACCGTGGTGGGGGTGCCGGTGCCGAGGGCCGAGAGGGGCCAGCGGACGATGCGGGCGCCCGCGCCGTTCCTGTTCTCCACCGACACCAGGGCCGGCGTCGCGCCGGAACGGTCGAGGCTCAGGCTGCTCAGGCACAGTTCGTTGTTGACGGACGGACCGCAGGCGCGCGGGTTGTTGTTGACGTACGCCGTGGAGACGTTGTCGACCGCCGCGGTGCTGACAGTGCTGTAGCGGGCCACGAGCGGCATCGCCCAGAGGTGGAAGCGGGCGGACGTCTTGCCCGCGGCCAGACGGGTGAAAGCGCTCGTGGTGTCGTTCATGCGCCACATGCGCGTCAGATCGAAGACCTGCAGTTCCGCGCCGTTGGCGACGAACAGCCTGTTGCCGTACCAGGCGACGCCGTCCGAGTGGGAGGCGAACTCGAGCGGCTTGAAGTTGCCGTCGACCGGCTCCACGAGGGCGATGTGCCCGTACTTGACCTGGCCACCGGTCGACTCCGCGATCGAGACCCTCGCGTAGTCCTCGACGGTCGTCGGAGTCCGGTCCTTGACATACGTGCCGTGGTACCAGGAGGTGACCGTCAGGGAGCGGCCCGCATACAGCCCGTCGGCGGTGGCGGCATGCGAACCGGCGAAGCCCTGCGGCATCCAGCCGCCCGCGGCGTCGGCGTAGTTGGACCTGTCGTCCGCATCGTCCCAACAGAACCCGTCGGGCTTGAGAGCGCCGTTCAGCCCGGTGGCGTGACAGAGGCCCGGTCGTCCGGTACGTGTGCCGATGACGTCGGTGACGGACGCCTTGGCGACTCCGGCTGCCTCGGCGGAGGTGATGAGGTCGGTCTTGTCCCCGTCCACCCGGGTGAGCTTGAAGTTCGCGGTGAACGGGTCCAGGCCGGAGGCCGCCTGGGCGGGCTGGACGGGAAGCAGTACGGACGCGGCTACGGCCGCACCGAGCGAGAGCTGGACAAGGCGGCTTCTTCGCCCGAACATGAATTTCATTCGGTGAGGTTAGCTGCTGCCGCTTGTCATGATCACCTTCTTCACTGGGTCTTCACGCAGGTCAGGGGTGCTCAGCAGGCGTCGGTGCGGCGAAATTGAGGTCGGGTCGGCGAAGGACGCCCACTGCGTTCGGGTGCGGCCTAGGTGGTTGCCGGGAGCGGTCGGGCAGGCTCGAAGCCGCGGGTCAGCAGTCGGACGGCGAGGATCACCTCCCAGGCGAACACCGGGAGCGCGGCGGCCGTGCCCACGGCGGACACCTGGGGGTAGAGCCCGAACAGCACGGCGACCGCGGAGACGCAGATGAGCCCGCCGCCGACGAGACCCAGCAGCGTGAGCGGCCGCGGGACCAGCCGTGAGCGGTGCATCGCGTACGCCAGGACCAAAGTGTTGGCGCCCAGGACGACGTTGGGTCCGAGCAGGAAGGTCCAGTCGTGGACCGCGGCCAGGCCCGCGGCGGCGACCTGTACGGCGGTGGTGGTGCGGGCGTCTCCGGCGGCGGCCAGGTCCTGACGGAGGGTCACCACGGCGAGCACGCTGACCATACCGACCGCGATCACCGCCGCTTCGAGGAGGCGCCCGCACACGTAGCCGACCGCCAGCGCCTCGTGCCGTCTTCTGATGACCGGGAACAGTGTCACCCCGGTACCCACCACGGCGAGCAGCAGCACCATCTCGCTGAGCGCCCCCAGCTGCACGCGGGAGTCCGCTCCCGGCCCGACGACGTACCGCGCGCCGTCGAGCGCGGGGCCGTACAGCGCGAGACCCGCGATCGCGGCGACCTCGGTCAGCAGGAACAGCGCCCCCGTCACGGCCGCGGTCCTTCGGCTCACATCCATGGGATCCCCTCTTACCGCGAGGTGTACGGCGTACACCTCTGCGTCATCGGCCACCCTAGGTGTACGGCGTACACTCGGCAAGGGGCAGGGTGACCGAACCGTGGGAGAAGGGCGGCAGGGCAGATGGCCGAGGAACGCGGGAGCGCCGACCGGGCGCCCCTCAGCAGGGGGCGGGTGCTGCGCGCCGCCGTCGCGCTGGCCGACGCGTCGGGGGCTTCCGGTGCGTCGGGGGCTTCCGGGGCCGACGCGATCAGCATGCGAAGGCTCGCCCAGGAACTCGGCGTCGTCCCGATGGCCCTCTACAAGCACGTGGCCAACAAGGAGGAACTCCTCGACGGCATGGTGGACATGGTCGTCGGCGAGATCGCGCGGCCGGCTCCCGGAGCGGGCTGGAAGAGCGCCGTACGGCAGCAGATCCTCTCGGCCAGGAGCGTGCTGCTGCAGCACCGTTGGGCCGCGCGCGTGATCGAGTCACGCACCGGCCCGACGCCGGCCGTACTGGCCTATCTGGACTCCGTCATCGGCACCTTCCGCGACGGAGGCCTCTCCGCCGACCTCACCCACCATGTGATGCACGCGCTGGGCAGCCGCCTGCTGGGCTTCTCCCAGGAGCTCTTCGACACCGGCCGGTCCACGCCGCCACCCTCCACGCCGGGAGGGTCGGCACCGGATCTGGCGGGGGCCTATCCGCGCGTCGCGGAGATCGCCGCGGCGGCCGCCCATGACGCGGACTCGGCCGTCGGCGGCGGCTGCGACGACCGGTTCGAGTTCGAGTTCGCCCTCGACCTGCTCCTGGACGGCATCGAGCGCCTCCATCACCGAGGCTGGACCTCGGCTTCGCCCTGACCACGAGCGCTCCACGTGGGCCAGGATGCGCGAGCACCTGGCCGCGAGCGGCGCCGGCTTCTCGGACCGCCTCTACGTCCGCGGCGCGTTCCGCCGCGCGAGCCGCGTCGCCGATCGCGGCGTCCACGGCGCCGACACGTACCGCATCGGCCCGCTCGCGGCGGCACCTCGTGGCAGCGCGGCCCGATCCGGTCCTGGCCCCCGACGAGGCTGAACCGCTCGGCCGGTGCGTGGAGATCGTGCTGGCGGCCCGCCGCAGCGGCTACCTCGCCTCCACCGCCGCCTTCACCGCGGTGTGCGAGACCTCGATCCTGTACGGCACCCCGCCGCCGGACCGGGGCGGGCACGACCGGCGCGGGTCGCTGAACCTGAAGCCTCAACAGCGGCGGGAACGGAGGGAGTTGCCGGCCGTCGGTGAAAGCCGTCGAGGACGCGGCGCGTCACCGGCGCCGCCGTCTCGCCGACGTGAGCCCGTGCTGCCCCGGAGTGGTGCCCCGCCCGACCACGGGCCGGGGCCGCCGCGCGGCGGCGGCCCCGGCCCGTGGTCGGCGTCAGCGGCGCTCGGTCAGGTCGGCCTCGGCCGGCCGCTCCGAGAACGTACGCGCCGCCGCCGGCTTCTTCCCGCAGAACGCCGCCTCCAGCGTTCCCCCGAGCGCCGTGTTGGCCGCGCCCCGGTTCGAGGTGTTCGCCATCGCGGAGAGGGCCCGCCGGCCGTCCCGGGTCGAGAAGGCGTACGTGTAGTAGCCCTGCACGGTCCCGGTGTGCCCGTACACCTGGGCCCCGCAGGACAGGTCGTAGCGGCGCAGACCGAGCCCGTAGAAGCGGGTGTTGGCCGCGTCCGTCGGGGTGACCGTGGTCATGGCGTCCATCATCCGGGGCGACAGCAGCTCGCCCCGCATGAGCGCCGTGGTGAATGTGTTGAGGTCCGCCAGGTCGGAGATGACCGCCCCGGCCGACTGTGCCCAGGACACGGTCTGCTCCGTGGAGTCGACGAGCGGCGCGCCGGCCTCGTCCGGGTGCAGATAACCGCGGACCCGCATCCCCTTGATCCGGGTCTCCGGGTGCACGTACGAGGTGTTCCGCAGCCGCAGCGGCTTGATGACGCGGCTCTGGTACTCCTCGGCGACCGGACGGCCGGTGGTCTGCTCGATGAGCATGCCGACCACCACGAAGTTGGCGTTCGAGTACTTGTACGCCACACCCGGTTCGGTGGTGCGCGGTTCGTTCAGGGAAAGGTTCACCAGCTCCTGGTAGCTGAACACACGGTTCCGCACGGCCTCGAAGCCGGGCACGGTCTGGGCGAACATCGCGTCGGTGTAGTCGGCCAGGCCGCTGCGATGGGTGAGCAGATGACGGACCGTGATCCTGTCGTCGGGCAGCAGCCCGGGCAGGTACCGGTTCACCGGCGCGTCGAGCTCCAGCCGGCCCTCGTCCACCAACTGAAGGAGCACCACGGTGGAGAACGTCTTGCTGACGCTGCCGATCCGGAACCGCGCCCGGCTGTCCATGGGGGCCCCGGACTCACGGTCGCGGACGCCCTCGGTCCGCGTCCGGGCACCCCAGGGCCCGACGTACCGGGCCATGGCACCGGGCGCGCCCTGCGCCATGGCGGCGTTCAGGGACCCGGCCACTCCCTCCATGTCCGGAGCGGGAACGACGGGAGGAGCGGGAACGGCAGGCCCGGCGGGGGAGGAGGTCGCGGCGGTGGCCGGGGCGACACCTCCGGCGAGGGCGGCGATCAGGGTGGCACTGACGACCAGGCGTCGACGCGGTGACAGGGACACGTTTTCCTCGGCTTCTTCCTCGACACGATTCGGTACGGCGCACGCGCTGCGCTGCGCCGGGACGAACCCGGGAGAGTCGACCACTGCACGCCGACTCCCGGGCCCATGGAGCATGAGGGCCAACGCCGCCGATCGGTTCCTGTCACGGGCGTTCGAGTTCCACGGCGGGCGACGGGCGGAAACCCGAGGGTGACCGAATCGGCCCCGGGCAGTTGATCTTGTCGTTGTCGCCGGCCACCGGCGATACGCCTCCCCAACCACCCACAGCCGAAGGACCCGTCATGGACAGCAGGACCGCCAAGGCCCACATCTTCGCGATGCTCGACGTGGACGGCGACGGTGTCGTCTCGCGGCAGGAGTACCTCACCCGCCCGGCCCGCGCGGCCGCCGTGTCGGGACGAGGGGGCCACGATCCCCTCGTCGCCGCCGCCCACGCGGCCCACGAGCGGGTCTACGCCTCGATGGACGCGGACGGCGACGGGCGGGTGACCTTCGAGGAGTACGCGACCTGGGCGGGCGCCGAGTCGTTCGAGGAGGTCTGCAGGCCCGCGCTCGGATCGCTGTTCGACCTCGCCGACACCGACGCCGACGGCGCTTTGGACCGCGACGAGTTCACCCGGCTGCGCGAGGCGCTCGGCAACCCCGCCGACAACGCCGGCGCGGCGTTCGACGCGCTGGACACCGACGGTGACGGCCGCGTCGGCCGGGAGGCCTACCTGGCGTCGATCCGCGCGTACGTGACCGAGGGCGCGTCCGGCATGGCCGAAGCGCTGCACACCGCACACAGCCGCTGATCGTGGGTCGTACGGGTGGCGGATCTCCCCCGCAGGTGGGCAGGCCAGGGTCCGGTGGAGTGAAGGAGCGTGCCGCTCGACGGGGCCACGCGGTTGATCTGGTGTGAGTACCGCGAGCAACCTTCCGATACTGACCGCCCCTACCGTCACACCGGGCACCGGACCGATCGACCAGGGCGCGGAGACCGCGCCCTGTGGCATAAGCGTCCGCTCCTGCAGCGTCGTCGACGAACAGACTCTGCGGGTCGAGCTCCACGGAGAGGTCGACCACTACAGCGCAGGGCCGCTGCGGGTACTGCTGGCCGCCGCGTCCACCCTCGGACACCGGCGCCTCGTCCTCGACACCTCGCGTGTCACGTTCGCGGACTCCGCCCTGCTGCGGATCCTGACGGACTGGACGGAGCACGGCCGGCGACTGCGACTGACCGGTGTCACCCCCGCGATGGAGCGGCTGCGAGCAGCCGCCTGGGGAGCATCCCCACCCACCGCGCGCCGACGCGCCCGTCCACGAAGGGAGACCGTAGGGGAGGGAGTGTGACCTTCTGTCTGCTCGTCCTCGTCCCCTGCCCGCCGACGGGGATCCTCCCGTCGGCCGACCCTCCGGCGGCCCGCGGACGCCACCGCGGAGCCGAGCGGGGGCGACCGGCCGGCGAGCGGACGGACGTACAGGCCGACGACCCCTTCCGAGCCCGAACCAGGAAACCGTGGGGCCGCACCGCGGCCGGTGCGGCCCCACGGCTGTGGGCGTGGCGGACCGAGCCCTCGACCACGACGACCCACGTGTCGCTCATGACGATCCGACTCTGGCAGAGTCCACGGCGCCGTCCTGGAGCGGGGCAAGCGCACTGTCCCGCGTCCCGTCGAAGGCCACAGCCACGGCTGGTGGGTGTGGACCGTCGTCGGCACCACGACCTCGCCCGCCTCGGCTGCCTGCCACTTCCGCGCGGCCGCGAACTGACCGGGAACCGATCCTGAGACGCAGAGCCCCCGGCCGGCGACGGACCCCCGTACCGGTGGGGGGGCTCAGACGTACCTCGCCGCAGGTTTCCCCGCCCGCGCGGTCAACTCGGCAGGGCGTCCCAGGCGTTCGCGAGGCCCTCCAGCCACACCGGGGGCAGCTCGGCGCGCTCCCACTCCTCCCGCAGCAGGGACGGCGCGGCGGAGAGGCGTTCGAGCACGGCGACGCTGGTGGGGGAGTGGGTGAGGGAATAACGGCCGTGGATGGCGATGTCGCTACCGGGGCCGTACTCCGCGTACAGCCGGGAGAGCTGTTCCTGCCGGGTCTCGGCGAACTCGCTCAGCCGTCCCGCGTACCCGGCCCGTTCCACGGCGCTCATCGTGCCGAGGACCGCCCTGAGGACCTCGTCCGACACCTCGGGGTCGAGGTCGGAGACATGGGTGAACGCGAGGTAGAGCGGCGTCACCGCCACCTTCGCCCGCTCCACGTCCACCCTCCCGACGGGGGGACGGCCCCGCGGGACGTCCATCCGGCCGGCCCGGGGGGAGGGGGCCGGCACGGCCGGGCCGAGGGCGCGGTGCAGCGCCCGGTCGGCGACGGCGCCGAGTTCCTCGACGACGGCCTGGGCGCCGTCCTCCCAGCCGGCGCCGTAGAGCTCCCCCTTCCCCCTCGGGGCGCCCGCCTCGACCTTGCGGACCTCATGGTGCGCGTCCACGACGGCACCGGCCTCGACGAGCGCGATCAGCTCCTCTGCCTCGGCGTGGAACACTCCGGCGCGGCCGAGGAGTTCGAGCAGGGTCTTCTTCGCGTTGACGACGCTGGCGGAGTCCAGCGGGTGCTGGTCCTCTTCGGCGGCGTTCATGAGGCCCTCCTCGTCTCTCCGACTCTCCGAGCGTCTGTCGAGGCTTTCAGCTGGGAGCCGTCGCCGTCCAGCCGACGGCCCGGGGGCGGCCCGGCGAGATCGGCACGGTCAGGCGGCCCGCGCGAGTTCGGCGCGGCCGAAGAGCAGGCCGTAGCCGGGAGGCAGCTGGGCGAGGACGCGATCGAGGAGGTCGGGCCCGGCGAGGTCGGCGACGACGTTGAGGACGGCGCCGGTGTCCCAGCGCGCGGTGGCGGGCGTGCCGCCGATCCGGCCGGCGAGGTCCTTGACGAAGCCCCAGCCCGTCAGCGGCTCGATGGCGGGAATCTGCGACGCGAGGGCGTGGGCGGCCTCGACCGGCAGGCGGGCGGCGAGGTCGACGCGCTCCTCACCGGTGATCTGGCGGCCGAGGGCCGCGAGAACGGCGAGCACGGTGTCCTCGGCACGTTCGCGCGTGGGGTACGCGCCCTCGTAGCGGACGCGTTCGAGCATCTGGTCGTACGTCATGCCCCGCACCACCGGGGCCTCTTCGGACAGGACAGGCATGGAAGGGTGGCGTGCCTTTCTCGTGAGGGCTCGCGCCCGCGGGGCCAGCTGCCGTGACCCTCGCGCGAGGCGCGATCAGGGAAGGAGACGGCCCGGTCGTCGCCGCGGCCTGTGTGCCCGCGTGCTCGCGAGCTCGCGGTGAGCCGGACCGGAGGACGGAGGACGGGACGGGAGGGGGAGATCGTCGTCCCGTCCTCCGCCACGGCGGACGGCCGGTTCAGCTGTCGATCTGCTTCCGGCCGACGTCCCCGCCGATGGAGATCTTGCGGGGCTTGGCACGCTCGGCGATCGGGATCCGCAGGGTCAGGACACCGGCTTCGTAGTCGGCCGTGATGCGCTCGGTGTCCAGGGTGTCGGCCAGCATCAGCTGGCGGGAGAAGACACCCAGCGGCCGTTCGGACAGCTCCATCTGGACGTCGTCGGCCTTCACGGACGGCCGGCGTTCGGCCTTCACCGTGAGCATGTTCCGCTCGACGTCGATCTCGATGGCCTCCGGCGTGACGCCGGGAAGGTCGAGGGCCATCACGTAGTGGTCACCCTCGCGGTAGGCGTCCATCGGCATCGCCGAGGGGCTGGACCACGTCCCGGGCGTGCCCAGGAACTGGCGGGTGAGCCGGTCGAGCTCGCGGAACGGGTCGGTGCGCATCAACATCGCGAAACACCTCCAGAGCGGTACGGGCAGGAACTGCCAATGCGCTTCACCTGACACCGTTCTAACATGTCATCCATGCGACGACAAGTAGGGTGTCGTCAGAAGGGTGACATCAGCGAAAGGGCGTCCGTCACCTCGCGCGCTCGACCGACCGACCGGCCGACCGAGCGGACCGAACCGTCTCGCAGCCTCGGTGCCGCTGACGGCGCTCGAAGAGGCGCTGACCGTCGCCGCCGCACGCCGCCGGCCGGGAAACGTCCCGCGCCGCGGCGGGCGGGCTCGCGGGACTCGCCGACCGCCCTCCTCCCGCTGCGCGAGCAGCTCGCCCGGGTGGGGACCGGCACCGATCGAAGCGGCCCGCGAGGCGGGCGCGCGCCGGGCGGACATCGCCCACCCGCTCGGCGTGGCCAGTCGCCAGGCCGCCGAACGCCGCTGTCTGCGCCTACGGCCCGGCCACGCAGGGAAGACCGGCGAGCGGCGCGTGCGGGCCGCACCCGCCGCTACCTCGAAGCCGGCCACCCCGGCCTCGCCGCGCGGGTGGACGCCCTGGCCCGGCACACCGCCGGCCTCCGCCGTCCCACCGACGGCCGACCGGCCCCTGACCGCATGACATCCAGGCATGGAGGCATCACGCGTACGACGACGGAGCGGCTACCCGCCGACGCGGGCGGCCGGAGGAGATCCGTCCTCGTCCGCCGCCTCCGCCGCCTCCGTCGCCGACAGCGGCGTCGCGATGTCCTCCAGTGACCTGCCCTCCGCCGCGACGGCGAGGAAGAGCGCGACGAGACCCGCGAGGACCATGAGCGTCGCGCCGACACAGAAGGCGAGAACGGCGTCGCCTACGACCCCGCTCTCGGTCAGCTCCGCGAAGAGCAGCGGCCCGGAGATACCGCCCGCGGCCGTGCCGATCGCGTAGAAGAACGCGATCGCCATCGCCCGCGTCTCCATCGGGAAGATCTCGCTGACCGTGAGGTACGCCGAGCTGGCGCCCGCTGAGGCGAAGAAGAGGACGACACACCAGCACAGCGTCATCGTCGTCGCGTCCAGGCTGCCCCGGTCGAAGAGCCACGCCGTACCGAAGAGCAGCAGACCGGACACGATGTACGTGCCCGCGATCATCGGCCGGCGCCCGACCGTGTCGAAGAGCCGCCCCAGCAGGAGCGGGCCGAGGAAGTTGCCGAACGCGATGACGGCGAAGTAGTACCCCGTGCTGCCCGTGGGGACGTCGAAGAACTTCACCAGGATCGAACCGAAGCCGAAGGTGATGGCGTTGTAGAGGAACGCCTGGCCGATGAAGAGCGCGAAGCCGAGCACGGCCCGCTTCGGGTACGCGTGGAAGAGCGTGCGCGCGATCTCGATGAAACCGATGCTGCGGCGCTGCTCGATGGTGATCGCCCGGGACGGTTCCGGCAGCGGGACGCCCTTCTCACGCTCCACCTGCCGTTCCACCGACGAGACCAGTTCCTCGGCGCCCTCCGAGCGGCCGTGGATGAACATCCACCGCGGGCTCTCGGGGACGTGCCGGCGCACGAGCAGGACGACGAGACCGAGGACGACGCCCAGCGCGAAGCTCAGCCGCCAGCCGAGGTCCATGGGGAAGATGTCGGTGTCGAGCGCCACGACGGACAGCAGCGCGCCGCCCATGGCCCCGAGCCAGTAGCTGCCGTTGATGATCAGGTCGACCCGGCCCCGGTACTTGCTGGGGATCAGCTCGTCGATGGCCGAGTTGATGGCGGCGTACTCGCCCCCGATCCCGAAGCCGGTCAGAAAACGGAACAGGAAGAACCACCACACGGACGTGGACAGCGCGGTCAGTGCCGTCGCCGCCAGATAGACCGCGAGGGTGATCAGGAACAGCTTCCGGCGGCCGAAGCGGTCGGTCAGCCAGCCGAAGAACAGGGCGCCGGAGCAGGCGCCCGCCACGTAGAGCGCGGCGGCCATGCCGGTGACCTGGGCGTCGGTGATCGGCAGCCCGCTGCCCGGCTCCGAGAGTCTGCCGGCCATGTTCCCGACAATGGTGACTTCCAGGCCGTCGAGGATCCACACGGTGCCCAGGCCGATCACGATCATCCAGTGCCAGCGGGACCACGGCAGCCGGTCGAGCCGGGCGGGGACCTTGGTGGTGACGGTTCCGATCACAGCGTCATCGGTGCGAGTCATGCCACCACTCCTTACCCGAGCCGGGCGGTCGACGCCTCGGCGTCCACGGATCACACCGAATCGGACGCAGGGGAAGCGCGTACGGGAACCGCGTACTCCGGGAAGCGGGGAGGGATGGCTACGGAAGAGAAACACCACGACCAGACCGAGGCGCCGGTACTGGAGGCGCTCGAGAACTACCACCGCTCCGGGGAACTCGCCTTCACGCCGCCCGGACACAAGCAGGCGCGAGGCGCGGACCCCGAGGTGCGCCGGATCCTCGGCGACGCGGTGTTCCACGGAGACGTCCTGGCCAGCGGGGGGCTGGACGACCGGCGCACCCGCGGAAACGTTCTGCAGCGTGCGGAACGCCTCATGGCCGAGGCCGTGCACGCCGAGCACGCGTACTTCTCAACCTGCGGCAGCTCCCTCTCCGGCAAGGCCGCCATGCTGACGGTCGCCTCTCCGCACGAGAAGCTGCTGGTCGGCAGGGACGCCCACAAGTCCGTCGTCTCCGGGCTCATCCTCTGCGGCCTGCGGCCCGTCTGGGTCGAGCCGGCCTGGGACCCCGAGCGGCACCTCGCCCATCCGCCCTCCGCCGAGGCCTACGAGCGCGCCTTCCGCGAGCATCCCGACGCGCGGGGCGCCCTCGTCACGAGCCCGACACCCTACGGATCCGCGGCGGACATCGCCGCCATCGCCGAGGTGTGCCACCGCCGGGGCCGGCCGCTCGTGGTGGACGAGGCGTGGGGCGCCCACCTGCCGTTCCACCCCGACCTCCCGCCCTGGGCGATGGACGCCGGCGCCGATGTCTGCGTCACCAGCATCCACAAGATGGGCAGCGGCCTGGAACAAGGCTCCGTCTTACACCTCCAGGGCGGACTGATCGACCCGGCCGACCTCGCCTCACGCGCCGACCTGCTGGGCACCACCAGCCCCTCCGTGCTCCTGTACGCGGGCATCGACGGCTGGCGGCGCCAGATGGTCCGGCACGGCCACGAGCTGCTCACCAGGACGCTGGAGCTCGCCGGACACGTCCGTACGGAGATCGAGCGCATCGACGGACTGCACGTCAACGACGCGGACGACTTCTGCGGACCGGGACGGGCCGCCGAGTTCGACCCGCTGCCGGTCGTCATCGACCTCGGGGAACTGGCCATCAGCGGCTACGACACCGCGTGACTGGCTGCGTGAGCACCACCACCTCGACCCCCACCTCTTCGACCACCGCCGGATCAGCGCCCAGCTCACCCACGCCGACGACCACGAGACCACCGGCGCCCTGATCACCGCGCTACGGGACCTCGTCCGCCACGCACCGAAGCTCCGCCCCGCTCCGCGCGTCGACGTGCCGGACCCCGCCGGGCTGCGCATGGAGCAGGCGCGTCTGCCGCGCGACGCCTACTTCGCCGCCACCGAGGACGTCCCGCTCGCCTCGGCCGCGGGCCGGGTCGCGGCCGAGATGATCACCCCGTACCCGCCCGGCGTTCCGACCGTCCTGCCCGGGGAACGGCTCACCGAGCCCGTGCTGCGCTACCTCCGTACGGGAGTCGAGGCCGGCATGAACGTCCCCGACGCGGCGGGCCCCGGCCTGGAAACCGTGCGGGTCACCACGGAGAAAACGTGGGCGTGAGACGTATCACGCATACGTTCGGAAGTCACGGGCACGTGAACCGCAGCGATCGACGGCGGATGGAGAGCGACTCCAATCCGATCTTCTGTGCCCAACAGGCGGGATGATGAAAGCGACTGACGACGACGAACATGGCAAGAATTCCGGAGAGCGCATCGACATATCGAGTGCGATGCGCAGGGCCTCCGCTCAACTCTCCGAACTCCTGCGGTGCGAACCGGGGTCCGTCTCGGCGGTGAAATCCACCGACGAGGGATGGTCGGCCGACGTGGAAGTGGTCGAACTGGAAAAGGTGCCGGACACCATGACCGTGATGGCGTCGTACCACGTCACTCTCGACCCCCAGGGCCGGCTCCTCGCCTACGAACGTACGAGGCGTTACGCACGGGGCCAGATCGACCGCCGCTGACGGAAGGAGTTTCATCGTGACACTCGTCCAGCAGAGCAGCGCGACGAGCGGCGGAAGCGGCTCGGGCAATCTCTACGACGTTCTGGAACTCATTCTCGACCGAGGTCTCGTGATCGACGCGTTCGTTCGCGTCTCCCTCGTCGGGATCGAAATACTCAAGATCGACGTCCGTGTGGTCGTCGCCAGCGTCGACACCTATCTGCGATTCGCTGAGGCGTGCAACCGGCTCGACCTGGAATCCGGTCGCAAGGCGCCGACGCAACTCACCGACATCGTCGGCGACATGACCGAGAGCGGCGCCAAAGGAAAGTCGAAAGGCGCACTGAGCGGAGCCGTCGAGGCGATCTCGGACACGCTGCACCGCAAGAGTGAGGACTCGGAGGAGGAGCCGAGCCGGCGCGCGGCACGCTCCTCCACGTCCAGCCGTTCATCAGCCAAGCGAGAGGAGTGACGGGTGTCCACCTACGTGTACGCCATCACCGGAGCCGACCATCCCCTGCGCCTCGACGACCTCCAGGGAGTGGGCGACCCGCCGTCGCCCCTGCGCGCGGTCACGTCCGGCCCCGTGGCAGCCGTCGTCAGCGACGCGCCGCCCGGCCTGCGGGCCAAGCGCCGCGACGTGGTGGCACACGAGAGCGTGCTGGAGGCCCTGATGGCCGACGGGGCGACCCTGCCCATGCGCTTCGGCCTGCTGGGACCCGACGACGAGCGGGTCGCCGAGGTCCTGGGCCGCGACGCCCCCGCCTACCAGGAGCGGCTGACCGAGCTGGACGGCCATGTCGAGTACCACCTCAAGGCCGCCCGGGACGAGAAGGACATGCTCCTGGAGATCATGGAGGGGTCCGAGCAGGCGAGGGAGCTCAACCGGCGCACGCGCACCGATCCGGGAGCCCATGACGAACGGATCGCCCTCGGCGAGCTGGTGGCCCGGGAGGTGGCGGCCCGAGGAGAGGCCCAGGCGGAGGAGACGACCAAGCGCCTGTCCCCCGCCGCGGCCCGCCTCTCCCGTTCCGAAGCCGGAGCGACCCACTTCCTCAACGTGTCGTTCCTCGTCCCGACCGCGTCGACGGACAGCTTCCTGAAAGCGGTACGGGAGGAGGCGGAACGGCTGGGGGAGGGGTACAACTTCACCCTGACCGGGCCGCTTCCGCCGTACAGCTTCGTGTGACCCGATCGGGAGGAGGTGCCGGTCATGGGACTCGTCACCAGCATCCTGACCCTGCCGATGGCGCCCGTCCGGGGCACGGCCTGGGTCCTCGACCAGGTGCTGCTCGCGGCGGAGCGGGAGTACTACGACCCCGCGCGGGTGCGCGCACAACTGGCCGCGCTCGTCGACGACCTGGAGAACTCCCGTATCGACGCCGAAGAGTTCGACCGGCTGGAGGACGAACTGCTGGACCGCCTCGACGAGATCGAGGCGTACCGGCGCGGACGCGGGAACGGCTCATGACCGCCGCCGACCGAGAACACCCGTAAGCAGACAGGGACGACACCGTGTCCGATTCACTGGCAGGCCGCCTGGCGGCCCCACCACGCAGCACACCCGCCCCCGGCCATCAGGGCTCGTCCGCGAACCTCGCCGACATCCTGGAACGGGTGCTCGACAAGGGCATCGTCATCGCGGGCGACATCCAGATCAATCTCCTCGACATCGAACTCCTGACGATCAAGCTCCGGCTCCTGGTCGCCTCGGTCGACAAGGCGAAGGAGATGGGCATCGACTGGTGGGAGCACGACCCCTCGCTCTCCTCCCGGGCGAGCCGGCCGCCACGGCCGGTCGAAGGCCGGCCCGCGGAGGCCGATCGGACAGAGATCCTCGCCGAGGAGAACGAACGTCTGCGCGGCGAACTCGACCGGTTGCGTTCGGCGCTCGGCCCCGCCGTCGGCGAGGTCGAGCGAGAGGAGGGCACGAGGTGAGCACACGCGAGGTGGACGTACGCGAAGTGAACACGCGCGAGGCGGCGGCGGGGCGGACGCCGGTCGCCGCCGGCACCGGGCACGAGCTGACGTACGTGTACGCCGTCGGCCGCGACGACTCGGCGCTCCGCCGTACCGTCGGCCGTCTGAGCGGAGTGGAAGGTCACGGTCTGCGGCTGATCGACGCCGAGGGGCTTGTCGCCCTCGTGTCGACTGTCCCGTCGGACGTCTTCGGCGAGCGGGCGCTGCGCGTCCTGCTGGAGGATCTGACCGCACTGGAGGCGATCGCCCGTGCGCATCACGGCGTCGTCGACGCCGCGTTCGCCGAGACGGTCGTACTGCCCCTGCGCCTGGCGACGGTCTACAGCGACGACAGCCGGGTGGTCGCCATGCTGACCGAGGAGCGGCGGCGCTTCGAAGAACTCCTGGCAGGGCTTGACGGACACGTCGAGCTGGGCGTGAAGGTCTACGCCGACCCGGGCGCCGCCGAGCCCGCCGCGGACCCTCCCCGGCCGGCAGCGGCGTCCGCGCCCCCCTCGGGGCCGGGACGGGCGTATCTGGCGCAGCGCCGGGCGCGGCGCCGGCGTACCGAGGATCTCTACCGCGCCGCCGGCGACATCGCCGCCGAGGCGACGGCGGTGGCCGGGGAGCTCGCCCGGGCGCGGGCGGTGCACCGCCCCCAGCAGGGGGAGTTGGCGGGCCGTGCCGGGGAGAACCTCACCAACGAGGCGTACTTGGTGGCCGTCGGGGAGGTGGACCGGTTCCGCGAGCGGGTCGGCGCCCTGAGCCGGCGTGCTCCGGGCGTCCACGTCGAGGTGACCGGGCCCTGGGCTCCGTACTCGTTCGCGACACCGGACACCACCGGTGACGAGGTCGGCTCGTGACGAGCGGACCGCTTCAGACCGCCGGATTCCAGGACACGGAACCTCTCGCCGGGCCGCCGGTGGCCCTCATCGACCTGCTGGACCGGCTCCTGACCGGGGGAGCGGTGCTGACGGGTGACCTGGTCCTGTCCGTCGCGGACGTCGACCTGGTCCACATCAACCTGCGCGCGGTCATCAGGTCGATCACCGAGGACGCACCGGCGCCCTGGGCGACCGTGCCCACGGGCGACGGACCGGCCCCCGAACCCACCTGAAGGAGGCCACCGCGGTGAAGGAGACCACCCCGGCCCCCGTCCATGTCGACGACCTCGACGAGCGGCTCGCGGCGGCCGGCGGCGTGGCGCGACGGCTCGCCACCGACCCCGACACGGTGGAACGCGATCTCATCAAACTCGTCCTGACCGTGGTCGAGCTGCTGCGCCAGCTGATGGAACGCACCGCCGTGCACCGGGTCGACCAGGGAGACCTCAGCGAGGAACAGGAGGAACGCATCGGAATGACATTGATGATTCTGCACGAACGAATGGAAGAGCTGTGCGAGAGGTACGGCCTTTCGATGGACGATCTGAATCTGGATCTGGGGCCGCTGGGGTCTTTGCTTCCCCGCGACTCGGTTCGTTAGAACGCCCCGCGTTTCACGACTGGTTGAGCGGCAAGGAGGAATCACATGACTGCTGAGAGCGACAACACCAAGAATTCCCGCACCACACGTGCCCGGAAGACGGCCACCAAGCGGACCGGGGAGAAGGCCTCGGCGGCGGCGAACGCGGCGGGGACCTCGCTCCAGGAGGCGGAGAAGTCCGCCCCGGTGAGTGTGCGCTCCGCCGGCGAGGCCACCAAGCGGGTCGGCCGCGCGGCGGCGAACGGTCTGCAGAGCGGACAGCAGGTCGTCACGGCCAATGCCGCGAAGGCGGCCACCGTGGCCACGACCGCGTGGACGGTCGTGAAGGAGAGGAAGGCGATCGCGGCCGGTGCCGCGGCGGGCGTCGCCGGAGTGGCCGGCGCCGCCTTCGCCCTCGGCCGGACCACGGCCAAGCCGCCGGTCGGGCCGCTGACCCGGCTCGCGCGCGGCCGGATCTGAGCGCGGGGCGGACGCGTCCACAGCTCCACCCGCATCCGCCCATCCGCTCACATCCGCCCGCACCGCCACATGGCTGCGTTCCGCCCCGACACGTCGGGGCGGAACGCAGCCATGTGGTGGTGCGGGGCTGGGTCGTGTCCGGAAAGCAGCGCCGTCTGCCCGCGGGCCAGGCGGTACTGTACGGACACGGCCTGGGGGCTGCCACGCTCTGCCATATGCCGCAAGATGCCGCGTCCGGTGACATGGAGGACGCGTCGCGGGGTAGCGGCGAACCCATGGACACCACACCCCTCCGCGCGGTCGCACTCGTCTGCACCCTGTCCCCCTCGCCCGCACCCTCCAGCTCACAACTGCTGGCGGAACAGACCATGGCCGCCCTCGGCGAGCACGGTGTCACCGGCAAGACGATCCGCGTCGCCGACCGGAACGTCCTGCCCGGGGTGAAGACGGACATGGGCGAAGGGGACGACTGGCCCGAGATCCGGGACACGATCCTGGGGTGCGACATCCTCGTCCTCTCGACCCCCATCTGGCTCGGGCACCCGTCGAGCATCGCCCAGCGCGTGCTGGAGCGGCTGGACGCCGAACTGTCCGAGACGGACGAGGAGGGCCGCCTGCTCACCTACGGAAAGGTGGCGGCCGTCTGCGTGGTCGGCAACGAGGACGGCGCGCACAAGAGCAGCGCCGACCTCTTCCAGGGCCTCAACGACGTCGGCTTCACCCTCGCCCCCGGCGCGGTCACCTACTGGGTCGGGGAGGCCATGCAGGGCACCGACTACCAGGACCTCGACAAGACCCCTGAGGCCACCGCCCGTACCACCGCCACGCTCGCCGCCAACACGGCGCACCTCGCCCGGCGACTCAAGGCGGCCCCCTATCCGCCGTCCTGAGCCATTGGCCGCCTCAAGGCATCGAATCGGACGTCTGACATCGAAGGAGCGCGACATGACCGAGGACAAGCGCGAAGACCGCGGTTCCGAGACCACCCCGTCCGAAGCGGTCGGGGAGAGCGGTGACGAGGCAGCCCGCCGGGAGGCCGACGAGGCGGTCGTCACCGACGGTGAGGGCGCCGAGGAGGACCGTTCCGATGTCTCAGAACAATCTTCCGCGGAACGCGAATGATATGGCGTCGTTGATGGTATTCGCACAGTGCCTTATCGCTCCGCTAATCGCGGCGGAGTCATTCCACGGGGATGCTGGGAGGTCGTCGTGATTATCCTCGGAGTGATCCTGTTGATCGTCGGTTTCGTCACAGGAATTTCCATTCTGTGGACCATAGGCCTGATCCTCGCGATCGTCGGCCTGGTGCTGTGGGTGGCCGGCGCCGCCGGGCACGCGGTGGGAGGCCGATCTCACTACTGGTGACCGCCCCGCCCCGCCCATCTGTGACCCGCCCCGGCGCCTGCGCGCCGGGGCGGGCCCGATCCGAGAAAGGCGAACATGATCGCACACACCCTTGCCGCCGACTCCACGGTCACGCTGGCGGCGGCCGGCTCCAACGCCCTCCTCTTCGCCGTCGCCATCGGCGTGGTGATCGTCGGCGTGCTGCTCGGCGCCTTCTACTGGGGGAGCCGCCGTGCCGCACGCCGACGCCGTCCGGTCGGCGACCCGACCCAGGCGAACGCCCGGCACGGCCGTGACTCCTGGAGCACACCCGAACACGACCCGGATCTCGGCGACCACCGTCGGTGACGGCGGCGCCTCACCCCTTTCCTGCGGACGTTCTCGTACGGACTTCCCTGGGCCGTGTCCGTGAAGTCCCGCTTGGCCCGCGGCGTCTGGTACGCGCTCGCCGCGTTGTCGGGATCACCCGAGTACGGTCAAGTACGAGGGCGACCCTCCGCCTTGCGATCGCACGCACCGGACGCCGCCGGCCCTGCCCTGCGGACAGACGGCGCTACTTTCCGGACACGGCCAAGGGGAAGGCGTGAGGCGCGGTGGCGAGGTGCGGCAGCAGGCGGTCCGGCGTCAGCGGGAGATCTCGCAGCCGCACACCCACCGCGTGGTGGACGGCGTTGGCCACGGCCGCGGCGGTGCCGACGATCCCGATCTCGCCGATCCCCTTGGACCCCATCGGGTTGAGATGAGGATCGTCCTCCTCCACCCAGTACGCCTCGATCGCGGGCGCGTCCGCGCACGAGGGGACGTGGTACGCGGCCAGGTCGCGCTCCGCGAAGTCCCCGAAGCCCGCGTCCATCGTGCTCGACTCGGTCAGAGCCATCCCGATCCCCATCGTCATCCCGCCGATGAACTGGGAGCGCGCGGTGCGGGGATTGAGGATCCGGCCGGCGGCGTACACGCCCAGGAGACGGCGGACGCGGACCTCGCCGGTCACGGTGTCCACTTGGACCTCCGCGAAGTGCGCGCCGAACGCGTGGCGTGCGTACGGCGACTCCCGCCCGGCCTCCTCCTCCGTGTCCGCCGACGCGGACAACCCCTCGGCAGGCAACTCGCCGGAGTGGGCGCGCAGCTTGCCCGCGAGGGCGGTACAGGCCTTGTGCACGGCCCAGCCCCAGGACGCCGTGCCCGACGAGCCACCGGCGAGCGGGGCGGTGGGCAGTGTGCTCCGTCCGATATCCACCCGTACCGTGTCCGGGCGGGTGCCCAGAACCTCGGCGGCGATCTGCGCGAGCACGGTGCGCGCGCCGGTGCCGATGTCGGTGGCGTTGACCAGGATGGTGTAGGAGCCGTCCCGGTCGGCGTGCGCGGTGGCGGTCGAGGGGCTGACGAGGACGGGATAGGTGGCCGAGGCGACCCCTGTGCCGAGGAGGAGGTCGCCCGCGCGGCGGACGCCGCTGCGGGCCTCGCGCCCTTCCCAACCGAAGCGCCGCGCGCCCTCGCGGAGGCAGTCGGCGAGGTGCCGGCTGCTGAAGGGCCTGCCGCTGTCGGGCTCGGCGGCCGGTTCGTTGCGCAGACGCAGTTCCACGGGGTCGATCCCGGTGGCGGCGGCGAGTTCGTCCATCGCCGATTCCAGCGCGTACATGCCTGATGCCTCACCCGGCGCGCGCATCCAGGAGGGGGTCGGCACGTCCAGGGCCACCACCCGGTGGGTGGTGCGGCTGTTCGGCGAGGTGTACATCGTGCGTGCCGGCACGGCGGCCTGTTCGACGAACTCCCTGACCGTGGACGTGTGGGTGACCACCTCGTGGGCGAGCGCGGTGATGACCCCGTCGGAGGACGCCCCGAGCCGTACGCGCTGCACGGTGGGGGCGCGGTGGCCGACGACGGCGGCGAGCTGGTGGCGGGGGAGCGCCAGTTTGACCGGGCGGCCGGTGTGGCGGGCGGCCATCGCGGCGAGCACCACCTGGGCGCGGGGCGTGCCCTTGGCGCCGAAACCCCCTCCGACGTGCTCGGACAGGACGGTGACCGCGTCTTCGGGCACGTTGAAGAGGCCCGCGAGGGTGTCCCGTACGGTCGCCGAGCCCTGGCTCGAGTCGTACACGGTCAGACGGCCGTCGTCGGTCCACCATGCCGTGGACGCGTGCGGCTCCATCGGATGGTTGTGCAGCGCCGGCATGGTGTACGTCGCGTCGACGCGGACGTCGGCGGCGGCGAAGGCCGCGTCGAAGTCGCCCCGCTCCCGTACGGCCGGGTGGCCACCGTTGGCCTCTTCCGGTGTGTAGAGCCGCGGGTGGTCGGCGGTCAGGCGCACGTCGTGTTCATCGGTGTCGTACTCGACGCGCAGAGCGTCGGCGGCGGCGCGAGCCGACTCGAGGGAGTCCGCCACGGCCAGGGCGACGTACCAGCCGCGGTGCGGCACGCGGTCGTCCTGGAGCAGGGCGAGCGTGGGGTCGTCGGAGGGGCCCAGGCGCGGTGCGTCGGTGTGGGTGAGGACTGCGAGCACGCCGGGCAGCGCCAGGACGTCGGCGGTGTGGAGGGCCGTGACTCGCCCGCGCGCGACGGTGGCCGGCACCGGCCACGCGTAGGCGCAGTCGGGTGGTGTGTGTTCGGCCGCGTAACGGGCCGCGCCGGTGACCTTCTCACGGGCCTCGCGCCGCGGAAAGGCGGAATCGAGAGCGAGGGGCGCGCCCGGCGACGGCAGGGCGGTGTCCTGGGAGAGTGCGTCGGTCATGTCGGGGGCCGGGCTCCTTCTTCGGCGCGGGAAGCGAGGTCGCTCAGGACATTCACGGTGAGGTTTCGGGTGAGCGTCACCTTGAAGGCGTTGTCGCGCAGGGGCTCGGCGGCCGCCAGTTCGGCGTCGGCGGCACGCGCGTACGTCTCCACGGTGGCGGGTGCGCCGCGCAGCACCTCCTCGGCCGCGCGGGCGCGCCACGGCCGGTGGGCGAGCCCTCCGAAGGCGAGCGAGGCATCCCGGACGAGGCCGCCCTCGACCCGCACCGTAGCGGCGACGGAGGCGAGGGCGAAGGCGTACGAGGCACGGTCCCGGGCCTTGCGGTAGCCGCTGTGCCCGCCGTCCGCGCGGGGCGGCAGGGTCACGCCGGTGATCAGTTCTCCCGGCCGCAGGACGGTGTCCACGTCGGGCCGGTCCCCGGGCAGCCGGTGGAGGTCCGTGACGGGGACGGTCCGCTCGCCGCCCGCCCCGCGCACCTGGACCGTGGCGTCGAGGGCGGCGAGCGCGACCGCCATGTCCGAGGGATGGGTGGCGACGCAGTGCGCCGAGTGTCCGAGCACCGCGAGATCGCGGTGGACGCCGTCGCGGGCGGGGCACCCCGTGCCCGGTTCGCGTTTGTTGCAGGGCTTCGACGTGTCCTGAAAGTAGGGGCACCGGGTGCGCTGGAGCAGGTTCCCGCCGGTGGTCGCGGTGTTGCGCAACTGTCCTGAGGCCCCGGACAGCAGGGCCTGCGACAGGGCCGTGTAGCGCGTGCGTACGACCGGATGGGCGGCGAGATCGCTGTTGCGCACGGTGGCCCCGATGTGGAGTCCGCCCTCGGGAGTGGTCTCGACGGAGTCCAGCGGGAGGCGGCTGACGTCGATGAGGAACTCCGGGGCGGTGACCCCGAGCTTCATCAGGTCGACGAGATTGGTCCCGCCGCCCAGGAACTGAGCCCCCGGACGGGCGGCGAACGCGTCGAGTGCCTCCTCGGCCGTCGCGGCGCGCAGGTACGAGAAGGGCCTCATGACCTCGCCGCCTCCGCGATGGCGTCGACGATGTTCGGATAGGCGCCGCACCGGCAGAGGTTGCCGCTCATCCGCTCCCTGATCTCCAGGGCGTCGAAGGGCTCGGGCGCGCCTTGGCCGGGAGAGCTGTCGGCCGCGAGACGGTCGGGGGCGGTCGCGTACGAGGGATGTCCTTCGGCGGCCTCGGCCAACATGCCGACCGCGGAACAGATCTGACCGGGAGTGCAGTATCCGCACTGGAGTGCGTCGTGGGCGACGAACGCCTCCTGGACCGGATGGAGCCGTTCGCCCTCGGCGAGGCCCTCCACCGTCGTGACGTCGGAACCGTCGCAGGCCACGGCGAGCAGCAGGCAGCTGTTGGCCCGCCGCCCGCCGACGAGGACGGTGCACGCGCCGCACTGGCCGTGGTCGCACCCCTTCTTGGCGCCGACCAGATCGAGGTGTTCGCGGAGTGCGTCGAGCAGGGTGGTGCGGTTGTCGAGCCGGAGCGACAACCACGTCCCGTTGACCCGCAAGGAGACGAGGGAGACCGGGATCTCCGGGGCGCCCCGCTCAGGCATCGGTGGCGCTCGGAACGGCGAGCGGATCGCGCGGAGCGTCGCTCTTGGCCTTCTGCATCTGTTCCCCCAGCTCGACCAGCCGCTTGCGGCCGAGCGCCTTGCGGACCTCGGGGAACCAGTCCTTCTCCTCCTCCTCGACGTGGTGACGGACGTTCTCCATGAGGACGGTCATCTTCGCCTTGAAGCGCTCGTCGGTGGGCGGCATGTCCTTGAGCTCGGAGAGCATCCACACCACCGCGTGGTGCTCCTCGACGCTCTCCAGGACGTGATCGCTCGTGTCGGGCGCTCCTTCGCGCGCTGCCGGATAGAAGATCTGCTCCTCGATCCAGGCGTGCGCCGTCAGTTCCTCGATCACCTCATCGGCGATGCTCCGGCGCTCCGCGTGAGCGTCGTCGTCGGTCTTCTCGAACTTCTTGAACAGCTTCTCGACCGTCGCGTGGTCCTCACGCAGCAGCACGATTCCGTCCATGGGTCCGCCTCGCCTTCTGTCATGTTTGGGTATGTATGTGCCAGAGGCTTCCCTTCCCCCGAACCCCCGGTCGTATGTCCGTCTGTCCGCCGGAGGGCTGATCAAGCGGATGCCGATGCCAGATGCCGGGCGGGCCCGTCCGGCGACGGGCCCGCCCGGCATCGTGGGCGTACGGACTTACGGGTACGGACTTACGGGGCCACGGTGATCTGCTGGGCCGGGTCCGTGGTGTCCGCCACCGTGTAGACGGCGTTGAAGGTCGAACTGGTCGCACTGGTCGGGCAGCCGAACCCGCCGGTGACCTTGACCGGGACCGAGGCGTTGGTGAAGGTCAGCGAGGGCGGGGCGCCGTTGGCCCAGGCGCCGGGGACGCTCGCCGCGGCGGTGGGCGCGGCGACGACCGTACAGGCGGCCAGACCGCTCGTCTTGAGCACGAGGCCGCCCGCCGGGACGGTCATCGTCGCCGTGATCGGCGCCCCGTTCTGCATGGACACCTGCCACGCGCCGCTGGTGGTGACGGTCGGCGTCACGCCGGCCATGCTCGACGTGCAGGAGCTGTACGTCGGCGCGGAGATCGGCGAGGACACCGGGCCGGCCGGGTTGTGGTTGCCGGGGGCGGCCGGAACCGTGCCGGTGGACACGGAGACCGAGCAGGTCACGGTGACCGAGCCGGCCTTGAAGGTCGCCTTGCCGCTGAGCGTCGCCTTGA
>NZ_BMTO01000007.1:244985-253276 GCF_014649715.1 Streptomyces lateritius | reverse complement strand
CCGGCCGGGGTGACGGTGGTCGAGCCGGCCGCCGCCGACGGTAACGGGGCGGCGGTGGCGGAGACGGTGCCGAGGGTCAACGCGCCGGCGGCGGCGAGTCCGAGGGCGAGGGTGGTGTGCGTGCGGCTCATGGCTGTGCTCCTTGGGGATCGGAGAGCGGTGCGGCGGAAGGTGGCGCGTGTCGAGCGGTGGTGGGTGACGCCTGCGGTGCTGCGGGCGGTACGGATGTCGCCGTACCGCCGGATCGGGTGGAAGCGCCGGGCGTGGGGGTGCGCGGCTGCCAGGCGAACATGAGGCCGCCGCCGACGATGCCCAGCAGGGTGCCGAAGAGGAATCCGCCGAGGTTCGACAGCACCAGGGCGGCGGTGGCGATGAGGGTGGTGACGACCCCGGCGAGGGTGCGGTAGTGCGGGGCGAACCAGACGGAGACGCCGAGAACGATCATCACGAGGCCCATCAGGACGGACGGGATGCCCGCCACGCCCTGGGTGAGCATGACCTTCAGCGGAGCGAGCGGCAGGGCGCAGATCTCGGCCCCCGCGAGGGCGGCGGCGAGCCCGCCCCAGAACGGACGGCTACGGCGCCACCGCCGGAACCGCTTCCGCCAGGGGGTCAGAAGCATTCCTTCTTGCCCTTGTCGACCGTCATCTTCAGACCGGAGAGCTTGAAGGTGCCGGCGTTGGTGGCCCACGCCGTCTGCTTCAGATCGGTGATGGCGACGGTGTCGGCCTGTTGGGCGAACAGGTCCTGCATGCCCTGGGCGTCGGCCGGCCCCTTGTCCAGGGTGGAGGCGTCGCGGCCGATCTCGATGTTGGTGAAGGCCGCGTTGCCGGAGAGCTGGGTGGCGTCGACGAAGAGGTTCGTCGCCTCGACCGGCGTCTTCTGACCGGCGGTCAGGTTGAGCGAGACGTCGCCGATCACCGGGAGCGAGGTGACCACCGACTGGCAGAGGCTGTGGAGTTTGGCTTCCTTGATGGCGGTGACCGCCACCGGGATGAGCTCCTCCCGGGCGTTGACGTCCACGCTGCCGTACTGCACGAAGCCCTCGCCCGTCAGGCTCGCGGCCGAGACCTTGAACTGCTGGCCCGAGACGGCGAAGGAGGCGGCGAGCGCCCCTTGGGCGAGGGCGATGCCGAGCGCGGCGGTGACGCCCACGGCCGGGACCGTCAGGACGGCGAAGCGCCGCCATCTGACCCGGCCGTCGCCTAACTCGCGGTTGTCCGATGCGTGTTCCATGGAAGATCCCCCTTGATGGGTGGGAGAGGCATGGTGGGTGATCCGGTCCCGTCGCGCGTGATCGCTACTCGCGGGTATGACCGTGGAGTTGAATGTAAGAGTGCCAATGGTGGTTGGCAAGGTTGCGCGAGAGCTCCCTTTCGGACAAGTCCTACTGCTCCGTACGCAGCAGCGCGGCGACTTCCGCCTCCACCCTCCGGGCCATCGCCCGCGCGAACTCCGTGGCCACCACCTCACCCGCCACCGGGCGCAGCGCCGCCGCGGTCTCCCCGATGTGATCCAACCGTGCGGCCGAAAGCCGCTCCATGCCCTCCGGGCCGATGACATGACGCCGGAACAGGGCGACGAACCGATCCGCGAGCGCGGCGGCCTGACTCTGCACGAAGTCACCCGCGTCCAGGATCTCCGCGAGCGGCACCCCTTGCCGCACCAGCGTCAGCGTCGCCTCCAGCAGCCGCCGGCTCCGGAAGGTGACGGTGTTCCCCTCGATCCGCAGGTACTCCAGCGCGGCGGCCCGTCGGGTGTCCTGAGGCGTCGCCGCCGGGCCGAACAGCTCCCGCAGTTCGGCCAGGTCCATCGTGACGGGCTCCTCCTGTGCCCACCCCTGGGCCATCTCCCGTCCGAGCCCGAGGAGTTGGGCGATACCGCCGCCCTGCTCCCACGCGTCCAGCACCTCGGCGATGCCGTTCACGGTGTAGCCGCGACCGAGAAGGTCGTCGATCAGCCGCAGCCGGGTCAGGTGCTCGTCGGAGTACCAGGCGATCCGGCCCTCCCGGCGGGGCGGGGGCAGCAGCCCGCGCTCCTGGTAGTAGCGGAGATTGCGGACCTTCACGCCGGCCGCCCGGGCCACTTCCTCCCGCCGGTACCGCCCCTCGCCCGTCCTCGCCGCCGTCGTGCCGTCCGCCACCTCGCTGCTCACGGCCCCGAGCCTAATGCCGCACGGGCCGCCCCCGAAGCTCCGGCGGACGCCGGACTCCGGTGACGGCCCGCGAAGGACGTGCCCGGCACGCGCCGGCCAGACCCCGGCACGTGCCTGGCGCAGGGTCACGGCGCCATCTCGTACGCCCCCGCCAGCGCCTCGACGCGCTCCCAGACGCGCGCCGAGCGGGCCTTGTCGACGACCGGGCGGCGGACCGCGTCCAGGGCCCAGCGCTGCTGCTCCTCTGTGGCGGAGTCCTTGCCGTGGAGTTCGACGGCGTGCGCGGAGAAGTCGCGTACCAGGACGGCGAACAGCTCGTCCAGCACGTCCCCGTCGAGGTCCGTCAGGCGCGCCTGCTCCAGGATCAGCTGGCCGTGCACGACGAGCGCGAACAGCTGGCCGACCGCGAGGAGAAGGTCCAGGTCGCGGCTCTGCTCCTCGTCGGGCGCGGCGGTGGTGACGAAGTCGCACAGGGCGTCCGCCTGCTCGCGGAAGCGGGCGACGTTGGGCACGTCGGCGTACGCGTCGTAGGCGGTACGCCAGTCGTGGAAGCGCACGGAACCCAGACCGCGGGCCGGGCCCTGCTGGAAGAGGAAGGCGTCGTCGGCCGCGTCGAGCCGCGTCGGCACGGGCGCGTACTCGGCCGGATCCAGCAGGTGGTTGCGCATGAACTTGAGGATCAGCGCGAGATTGACGTGGACCGTGCCCTCCAGCTTGGGCAGCCCCCGGATCTCGATCGCGGCCTGGGCGAAGTAGTTGTCCTTCTCGAAGCCCTTGGCGGCGATCACGTCCCACATCAGGTCGATGACCTTCTCGCCCTCCGTGGTCACCTTCATCTTCGTCATCGGGTTGAAGAGGAGGTAGCGACGGTCGTCCGGGCCGGCGGAGCGGAAGTAGTCGACGGCGCGGTCGCTGAACAGCTTCATTCCGACGAGACGGACGTACGCGTCGCTCAGCTCGCGGCGCACGTGCGGGAAGGCGGTGACGGGGCGGCCGTAGAGGATGCGGCCCTGGGCGTGGGTGACGGCCTCGTACATCGCGTGCTCGCAGATGCCGATCGAGGCGGTGCAGAGGTTGAACTTGCCCACGTTGACGGTGTTGAGGGCGGCGTCGAAGGCGGCGCGGCCGGTGTGCAGCACGTCCTCGGGGGCTACGGGGTAGTCCTCCAGGCGGAACTCGCTCACGTACTTCGAGGAGTCGACGACGTTCTTCACCAGGTGGTACGCCGGGTGGCGGCTGTCGGCGGCGAAGAAGACGTAGCCGTCCGGACCCTCGACATCGGTGCGACGGCCGAAGACGGAGACGAGACCGGCGGCGTTGCCGTTGCCGATGTAGTACTTGGAGCCGGTGGCCCGGAAGCCGCCCTCGCCGTCCGGCTCCAGCAGCATGTCGGTGGAGTAGATGTCGGCGCCGTGGGTCTTCTCGGACAGACCGAACGCGAACACCTCACCCTGGGAGAGGAGTTCGGCCGCGCGGGCGCGGGCGGCGGCGTTGTCGCTCTGCCACACCGGGCCCAGACCGAGGATGGTCACCTGCCAGGCGTACCAGTAGTCGAGACCGTAGAAGCCGAAGATCTCGTTGAGCGCGGCGATCCGGGCGGTGTCCCAGCGCTTGTCGTCGTTGTCGTCGGCCGCGGCGGCGGGGGTGAGGAAGGTCGCGAACAGCCCCTCCTTGGCGGCGAAGGTGAGGAAGTCGCCCAGCCAGGCACGGGAGCGGTAGTCCTCGATCAGCCTGCGCTTGCCGCGGTCCTCGAACCAGTCGACGGTGGCGCGCAGCAGCCTGCGGGTCTCCGGATCGAAGTGCGCCGGGTCGTACGTGCGCGGGTTGAAGAGCAGCGAGTCGGCCATGGATGTCCGCCTTCGGGTGGGATGGAGAGGAGGAAGGGTCGTACCGACGGGTCGAGTCAGCGCACGTCAGCGCGCGGATCCGAGCCGTCGAAGGGTGGCGAGCACGTCGTCGAGCCAGTCGAGCATCATCCGCTCGTACGCGATGCCACCGCGCAGCACGACGTGTTGGAGCTCCCGCCCGGCGTCGGGCGGAGAGGGGAGGGCGACGGGGTGGGGGTCGGAGTCGAGGCCGGTGCCGGCACCGGTGCCGGGCGACCGTGACTCCGGAAAGTCGCGCGCCTGGCCCGCGAGGTAGTGAGCCAGACGCTCGGTGTGCGCCTGTCGGTGGCGCTCCACCTCGCGGATCAGCGCCGCCGGGTCGTCGAAGGCCGCGCCCCGGATCTTCACGGCGAGGTCGTGCCGGACGCTCTCGGGCTGGATCGGCTCGTGCAGCCACCCGGCGAGGGCGTCCCGTCCGAGAGCTGCGACGGAGTACTCCTTCTTGTCCGGGCGGCCCTGTTGCGGCACGTCCCGGACGTCGACCCAGCCGTCGCTCTCCATGCGCTTGAGCACGCGGTAGATCTGCTGGTGGCTGGCGGTCCAGAAGTAGCCGATGGACCGCTCGAAGCGCCGGGCCAGCTCATAACCGGAGCCCGGCTTCTCCAGCAGCGACACGAGGATCGCGTGTTCGAGTGCCATGCCTCGAATCTTTCTATGCAACTCGTTGCATACACAAGCGCGCGGGCCACGATGAGACACGGCTCACGGGCATCCGGGTGGGAATGCGCGTCCCGGGATTCGCGTCGGCATTTCTGGTTAACCGCGTGTCATGGCTGACACAGGTCGAGACAGGCAACCGCCGGCAGCTCCCGCCGGGCCCGACCGGCCCGGCGGGCATGACCGGCAGGAGGCCCCCGAGGGGCCCACCGAGATGGGCAAGAGGTCCTGGGGAGCGGTCCTGCGCCGCACGGTGAAGGAGTTCAAGGACGACGAGCTGCCGGACCGCGCCGCGGCACTGACGTACTACAGCGTGCTGGCCCTGTTCCCGGCGCTCCTCGTCCTCGTCTCACTCCTCGGCGTGACGGGGAAGTCGGCGACGCGGACCATCCTGGACAACCTGACCCAGCTGACCCCCGGCTCGGCCCGCGACATCATCACCGGAGCCGTGGAGCAGTTGCAGGCCAGCGGCGGCACCGGATCGGTGCTGGCCGTCGTCGGCCTGCTCGGCGCCCTGTGGTCGGCGTCCGGGTACGTGGCCGCGTTCATCCGCTCCTCGAACGCCGTCTACGACATGCCCGAAGGCCGCCCGGTCTGGAAGCTGACCCCGCTGCGCGTGCTGCTGACGCTGGCGCTGATGATCCTCGCCTGCGTCAGCGCCCTGATCGTGGTGTTCAGCGGCGGCCTCGCCCGGCAGGCCGGGTCCGCGCTGGGTGTCAGCGAGGCCGCGGTGACGGCATGGTCGATCGCCAAATGGCCGGTGCTGGTGGTGCTGGTCACGATCATGATCGCGCTGTTGTACTGGGCCGCACCGAACGCGAAGGGCCGTGGCCTCCGCTGGATCACGCCCGGGAGCTTCCTCGCGCTGGTGATCTGGATGATCGCCTCCGCCGGCTTCGCGCTCTACGTGGCGAACTTCGGCTCCTACAACAAGACCTACGGCACGCTCGCCGGCGTCATCATCTTCCTCGTATGGCTCTGGATCACCAATCTGGCGATCCTGCTGGGCCTGGAGTTCGACGCGGAGATGTCCCGGGAACGCGCGATCCTCGACGGCCACCCGGCCGACGAGGAGCCGTACGTGGAGCCGCGCGAGACGAGCAAGTGGACCGACGAGGACCGCCGGCGGATGGGTGAGCCGGACGGCACGGGCGCCCGGGGTGACGGATGAGGCGGCGTCGGGCGGGTACGGGCGCCCCAGAGGCTCCCGCAGATCCGGACAGCATCCAGACCCCACGACCCGTCGGTCGTACGGGCAGAGAGGGAAGGCAGGCTCCAGCGATGAACCACCCCGTGCAGCCCCCGGCACCGTCGCACGACCACGATCACGACTCGACGAGCGCGCTGGTGAAGCAGGCCGCGGAGCAGTTGACGACGCTCGTACGGCAGGAGTTGCACCTCGCGCAGGCGGAGATGCAGGCGAAGGGCAAGAGGTACGGCATGGGCGGCGGCCTCTTCGGCGGGGCCGGACTCGTCGCCGTCCTGGCTCTGCAGGCCCTGGTCGCCGCGGCGATCGCCGCCCTCGCCCTGGCTCTGCCCGTATGGGCGTCGGCACTGATCGTCACCGGGGTGCTGGCGGCTCTCGCGGCGATTCTCGCCGCCGTCGGGAAGCGGGAGATCCACCGCGCGGCCCCACCGACCCCCCAGAAGACCATCGACAGCGTGAAGGCCGACGTGGCCGAGATCAAGGAAAGGGTTCACCGATGAGCGGCGATCAGGCCCCCGGGGGGAAACCCGCCCCCACCCCCGAGCGGCTGCGCGAGGAAGTCGAAGTCACTCGCGAGGAGCTGGGCCGGACCGTCGAGGCCCTGGCCGCGCGGGCGGACGTCAAGACCCGCGCGCAGGAGAAGGCGGCCGAGGTCAGGGCTGCCGCCCAGGAGAAGGCCTCACACACGATCACCCGGTCGAGGACAAAGCGGCCCACGCGCTCCACGCGGCACAGGACAGGACGCCGCCGCCCGTCAGGGAGAAGGCCGAACGAGCCGCCCAGGCGGCCGGCCGCCACCGCGCTCTGGTGCTGGTCGGCGGTGTGGGGCTGGTCGTGGCCGTGGCCGTCCTCTGGCGGTCCTGCAGGAATGGGGGACGCTGACATGAAGATGTCGAAGATCATGTACAAGCCGGTGGGCTTCTTGACGGGTGCCGCCGCCGGCATGGTGGCCGCAGCGGTCTTCCGGCAGGCCTGGAAACTGCTGGGCCATGAGGACGAGGCGCCGGACGCCACCGACGAGGACCGATCCTGGCGCGAGATCCTTCTCGCCGCGGCCGTGCAGGGCGCCATCTTCGCCGCGGTGAAGGCGGCGGTGGACCGCAGCGGAGCCACCGCCGTCCGCAAGGCCACCGGAACCTGGCCCGGCTGAGCGGATCCGGAACCACCGGCCCGGCCCCCGCCGCGCGTGCGGCTCGTGGGCCGGGCCGCACCCGCCCGAGGCACCCTACGTCCCTCCTCATGGATGACTCATGGCAGGCTCATGCCACCATCCAGCCGAGGAGGAGCCATCCGTCAGCGTTTCTGGGCGACCGTGTCGGTCGCCTTCACCCTTCTGTTCTCGGGGATCACGCCCGCGGTCGCGGAGAGCGTGCCCCCCGTCGTCACCGGTGCCGTCTTCAACAACCCGAAGGGGACGGCGGCCGAACAGAACGCCGTGAAGAACCACATCATCGGGGCGATCGACAGCACCCAGGGGGGACGCACGCTGCGAGCGGCCCTCTACGTCATGCAGGACCAGGACTACACCGACGCCCTGGTAGCCGCGCACAGCCGCGGGGTCAACGTACGCGTGGTCCTGGACCACAAGTCCGTCGAGGCTCCGAATCCGGCGCCCGCACAGAACCTGATCGCCGCCCTGGGAACCGACAAGACGCAGGGCTCCTGGGTGCAGGTGTGCACCGGTGGCGGCGCCTGCATCGCCGCGGGCGGCACCAACCCGATCAACCACAACAAGTTCTTCCTCTTCTCCCGCGTCGGCGACGCGGGAGTCGCCGAGGACGTGGTCATCCAGAGCTCCGCCAACCAGACGCTCTCGGCCACGACCCGGCAGTGGAACAACGCGTACACCGTCGTCGGCAACACCGCCCTCTACACGGCGTACACCGGCTACTTCAACGACCTCGCCGCCATGAACAAGACGAGTGACTACTACCGGCAGGGCGAGGCCGGCGACACGAAGTACTACTTCTTCCCGCAGCAGAGCGGCGACATCGTGCTCGGGTTCCTCAACAACGTCTCCTGCACCGGGAACACGAACGTCGGCACGACTTCCCACAAGACCATCGTGCGGATCGCCGCCTGGGCCCTGCACCGGGACGAGATCGCGGCCAAGCTGCGCTCGCTCGCCGACCAGGACTGCTGGATCGAAGTCGTCTACAAGGACTCCAACGACCTCGCGACCCTGCAGGGCCACGCCCGGATCAAGCCCTACCGCCTCGACGCCGACGGCTACTTCGTCCACTCGAAGTACCTGCTCATCGAGGGCAACTACGCGGGCCACCCCGATACGAAGTGGACCTTCACCGGCTCGCACAACCTGGACGTCTCCTCCCTGCGGGAGAACGACGAGGCACTGATCCGCCTGGCCGGCGCGACGGCACACGAC
>NZ_BMTO01000007.1:220510-244878 GCF_014649715.1 Streptomyces lateritius | reverse complement strand
GATCGTCGCCCGGCGAGACGTGCCGGGCGACGATCGGGTCACCACCCCCTGCGGATCGACCGTGGCGACCCCCACCCCCGTACCGTGCGGCCGTCGCGGGATGAGCGATGCGTACGCCATCGGTACGCGACACGCACGCCTGATGTGCGCGGTTCGTACGGTCCGGGCAGTAGGGTGACGGCCTGGAGGTGTTCCATGTCGGAACTGTTCGACGCCGTCGACGCGCTGATCGCGTCCGCGTCCCCCCTGCCCCCGCCGCAGGAGCGCAAGCGGCTGCGGCAGGCGCACGGGCTGACACTGGACCAGGTGGCCGGCGCACTGAAGGTGCGGCGTGCGACCGTCAGCGGCTGGGAGGCGGGTCGGACCGAACCGAGGCCGCCGGAGCGCGAGGCGTACGCGCGGCTCCTGGAGAAGCTCGCCGCGCTCTATCCCGTCCCGGCCGGCCCCACGACGCCCGGCGAGCCGACGACGGCGCCCGAGGCGCTCACCCCCGCCGTGCCCCCCGTGCCCCCCGCCTCCCCGGCACCCGCCGCGCGCGTCGTACCCACGGCACCCCCCGCGCCCGAGCCGCCGGCACCGCGGGCGCCCTCCGGCCCTCCCGCGCCCGAGGCCGCGGTCACGCCCCCCGCCCGGAACTCCCAGCGCCCCACCCGTGCCGCCGCCCCCCGCCGGACCCCGGCCGCCAGGACATCGTCGCCATCGGCATCGGCATCGGCAGCGACTCCGGCCGACGCCACCGGCTCCCGGTTCGCGCACGGCCCGCTCGCGGTCGTGGAGGTCGAGAACGGCCATGTCTTCGCGTACTGCGTCGGCGGTCTGGTCCTCGACGTGCCCGCGAAGTCCGTCGCGAGCCTGGTCGAGTGGACCCTCACCGAGGCGAAGCTCGGGGCGCCGAAGCTGTCCGGGCCGGGCAAGGACGCCGACCCGCTGATCGTGCTCACCGAAGCCGCGTGCGAGCGCTACGGACTGCCCGTCCGGCTGACCGACGAGGAGCGGCTCGCCGGACGGCTGCCGGAGGGCCACAAGGTCGTCAAGCAGCTGGCGCGCGCCGAATGGAAGCTGACGAAGCGCGGGTTCGGCCCGTGGGCGCGCATCTACCGCCCCGCGCGCGGCTCCGAGCGCTCGTGCGTGCAGCTGTGCGTACCGTCCTGGGGCGCGCTCGACCCCCGCCACTGGGACACCGCCGCCACGCTTCCGCCGGCGGAACTGGCCCGACTCCTGGGCGTCTACGCCTCCCGGGTGATGACGCCGCGTGGCTCCACCGCCGTGACCGGCCTGGAGCTGATGACGGCGCTCCACCCGCCGACCCGCGCCTCCGAGCCGGACGAGAACGGCGTACGGCACAGCGAGCACAACCCGGGCAGCCTGGGCAAGGACCCGGTCGACCCCGCGCCGTGCGAGGCCCCCGACGGCCACCCGCTCCTCGCCGACCTGCCGCGTTTCCACCGGCGGACGCCGGCCGAGGTCCTGGTCGAGGAGGCATACGACTGGGCGAGACCGCTCACGGACGACGAGTGCCTCAAGCCGCACCTGGTCGGCATCGACGTCAACATGGCCTTCGCCGCCGGCGCGAACGGCACGATCGTGGGCCTGGGAGCGCCGACGCACGTCAGGAACCCCGTGTTCGACCCGAAGCTGCCCGGTGCCTGGTTGGTCGACCTCTCGCACGTCGACCTGTCCCGTGTCGTGGTCGGCAAGGAGTGGCGGCGGCTGGAGGGCGACCTGCTGCCGAGCCCGTTCACGCCGAGGGGCGACCGGCCGGAGGGTCCGGCCTGGTACGCGACGCCGACCGTCGCGTACGCGGTGGAGCTCGGCTACGACGTCGCGCCGGCCGAGGCGTACGTCCGGTACGAGAACGGCCGCTACCTGGACGGCTGGTACAACCGGCTGCGCGACGCGTACGTGGCCACGATGGCCGACCTCGGCGTCACCGCCGACCTGCCCCCGGAGGCCTTCCTCGCGGCCATGGAAGGCCACCGGCAGGTGGACCCGCAGCTCGCGATCGTCCTGTCCGCGATCAAGGCGACGGTCAAGGGGGGCATCGGCAAGCTCCGTGAACGCCCGCGCGGAGAGGGCTGGAAGCCCGGCGAACCCTGGCGGGCGCTGTCGCGCCCGACCTGGCGCCCCGACATCCGCGCCGCCGTCATCTCCCGCACGCGGATCAACATGCACCGCAAGCTGCTCAGGCACGCCGCCGTCACCGGCCAGTACCCGGTCGCGATCCTGTCCGACTGCGCCGTCTACGCGGCCGACGGACCGACCCCGCTCGACTTCCTGCCGTACAAGGACGGCAAGCCCCTGCCGGGCGGCTTCCGGCTCGGCGTCAGCCCGGGCATGGTGAAGCACGAGGGCACCCAGAGCGTGCTGTGGGGCGAGGGCGTACGGGAGCGGTACGACGCCCCGGAGCTGAACCTCGCCCGGTACATCAAGGACGGCGACGTCACGCACCAGGACGACGGGGAGTAGCCCGCCATGGCACAGCTCGGGGACGGTCTCGACCAGGCGGTCCGGAAGGCGTTCACCCGCCCCGTCCCGAAGTCGGCCGGTGCGAGGATGCGTTACCTGGTCAAGCAGCTCAAGGGGACCAGGGCGGCGGCCGAGGCGCTCGGCGTCTCCCAGCGCACCGTGGAGCGGTACGTGAAGGACCAGATCAGGAGGCCCCGCCCCGAACTCGCCGCCCGCCTGGCGGCCGAGGTCACCCGGCGGTGGCAGCCGCAGATCCGCGCGAAGGCGAAGGAGAGGGCGGCCACCACCGACGGCATCGTCGTCGACACCCGCGCCCGCTTCGGCTACACCGCCGCCCCGGGCACCACCGACGACGGCCGGATGCGCCACCTCACGGTGGCCCTGCCACCCGAGTTCGCCGCCCGCCTCTTCGACGCACGCGACCAGGGCGCCACCGAGCAGCGCCTGCGCGACATCGCCGCCGAGGGGCTGCAGGAGGTCTACTTCAAGGACCGGGGCCGCCGCGCCGACGGTCTGCTGGTGGAGTTCACCGATCTCGAGCACATCGAGTTCGACCTCTGAAGAACACTGCGGGGTCCACGACGGACAACAGGGGAGTGTGCCTGAGACGTTCCAAAGCGGCTGTGGTCGTGACGACGCCGGCGGTCTTCGGGCCGGTGGCCGTCGGCACATCGTCCGCCCCGGTTCCTTCACCGTGGGGGTCGACGCGTCCGCGGAGACGATCCGGTGGGCGCTCACGGTGACGCAGCCGGAGTAGCGCTCTGGCTCGGAGCCGCGCCGAGGGGTTGGACACCGGTGGGTGTCCAACCCCTCGGTGTTCCATCGCCTGGTGGAGATCCGGCCGCGTTGTCAGTACCCACTGGCAGGATCGGCCCATGACGAATCCCACCGCCATCGCCACCTACTGGGACGCCGTCGCACCTCTCTTCGACGAGGAGCCCGATCACGGCCTCCGCCGGCGAGAGACGCGCGAGGCATGGTCGCGACGCCTCGCCTCCTGGCTGCCGGCCGAGGCGGCGCTGCAAGTGCTGGACGTCGGCTGTGGCACCGGATCGCTCTCCGAGCTGATGGCCGAAGCCGGACACCACGTCACGGGCGTCGACCTCTCGCCCCGGATGATCGAGCGAGCCCGCGTCAAACTACGGACGGCCGGCCTGGAAGGCCGTTTCCTCCTGGGAGACGCGGCGCTGCCGCCCACCGGCGACGATCGGTTCGACGTGCTCCTGTCCCGGCACCTGCTGTGGACGCTGCCCGACCCCCAGGGGGCTCTGCGCCGATGGGTCGCCCGTCTCCGCCCCGGCGGCACCCTCATCCTGGTCGAGGGGCGTTGGCGCGAGGCCGGCCGGAGCGGAGTGCCGTACGTCGACGGCGCCGAAACCCTGCCCTGGCATGGGGGCGTCACCGCCGACGAGCTGACCACCGCGATCGCCCCGCTCGTCACCGACCTGCGCCTCGACGATCTCAGCGGCGCCCCCACCCTCTGGGGCGGCCCGGTGACCGACGAGCGTTACGCCCTGATCGCCCGAATCTGAGAACAGCGCGGGGAGCCGCCTCCGCGTTCAGGGGTTCGCGAGCCAGCCGGTGTACCACGCGCGGAAATCCGGGTGCACCGGGACGAAGCCACCCCAGTCCGGGTCGATGCGCCAGATCTCGCCCGCACGCGGGCCGTTCAGCACCAGCCGTACGAACATGCCGCATCCCTCTTCGGCCAGCGTGAGCGTGCCCCGGGTCAAGGAGTCGGCGAGGCTGTCCATGGGGCCGGGCCGGGGTTCGGTGAGCGAGAACGGCTCGGCGAGCCGGCCTGGAAGCCGGTCCTCCGCCCACTCGTCGTCCACGGCGGACTCCTCGTCCGCGTCCGGGCGAGGGGTGGTCAGCGGCATCAACCCGTGAGCTGGGCCGGCGGGGCCGTTGCCCACCGAGGCGACGAAGGAGCGGTAGTCCGCCGGGAGGACGATGCCGTGGGCCTCCTCGAACGCCCGGATCTCCGCCTCCGGCAGCGGCGGCGTCAGCTCGTACCGGTGGGTGCTCGCCCCGAAGCGCTCCAGCCCGCCGTCCCGGGCCGCCATCTCCCGCAGCCGCGCGCGTACAACGGCCCCGTTTCCCGCCCAGGGACCCTGCCCTCGTCGGGTGCTCACAGGGCGGGACGCAGGAGGAGTTCTCCGGCCAGGTTGATGGCTTCCAGGTGCGTGCGGCCGGGGTGGTCCGCGGCGATGAAGTGGCGACCGATCGCCAGCGCGAAGATCAGGGTGCTGCGGGCCTCGACCTCGTCGGGGTCCGCGATGAAGCTCCCGAACATCGTGCGCAGGAACTCCATCCGGGTGTTGTCGATCCGCCGCAGGCGCGCCGCGACCGAAGGATCCTGGCGGGCCCACTCGCGGACCGCGAGATCGATCCGGTGCAGCTCGTCCGTGAAGGTCAGCCGGCCGGCGAGCCGGAGCCGCTCGGCAGGGTCCCCGCCCTCGGCCTCGACCTGCTCGAGCACGGCGCCGGTGGAACGGTGCTCCCACTCGTCGAGCATCTCGTCGAGCAACGCGGTACGACCGTCGAAGTACCCGTAGAAGCCGCCTTTCGTCACCCCCATCTCGGCGGCCAGGGCCTCGACTCGGACGGCGTCGGGACCGCCCCGGGCCAGGGCGTCGAGTCCCGCTTCGATCCAGCGACTTCGCGGTGTACGGGGGGCGGGAGGCATCTGCTCACCTGCTCTCGGAGAGGGGTGTCCTGGGGGGAGTGTGTACGGTACCGTACACATCGAATATACGGCTCCGTACAGAACGAGAGGTCGAAGCGTGGCGCGACTCGCGAAGTCCACCTTTACCGAGCGGCCGTGGCGCATCCACGAGTTCACCTCCGACTTCGCGGTCGAGGACGTGTGGGCGTTCCGTACCCCCGGCGCCGGGCCCGACGACTTCCCCGCGATGCTCACGGCGATGCGGGTGTCCGGCGGGCTCGCGCGACAGCCCTTGCCGGTCAGGTTCCTGTTCGCCGTTCGGTGGAAGCTCGGCGCCCTCCTCGGCTGGGACAAGCCGGCGGCCGGCTTCGGCGCGCGGGTCGTCTCGCTCCGCGACCGCCTCCCCGGCGACCTTCGCGATGCTCCACGGGGCGAGGACAGTGACGCCATGCCCCTGAGGGGCGTATACGAGCTCCCCACGGAGTCCGCGCGCGAACTGGCGAACAAGACCGTGCACACCGTGATGCACCTCGGCTGGGTGCAGGGGGCGGACGGTGACCACGAGCTGCGGATGACGGTCCTCGTCAAGCCCAACGGACGGTGGGGGCGGATCTACCTGGCCGCCATCGCGCCCTTCCGGTACGTCGTGGTCTACCCGGCCCTGACCCGGGAGTGGGAACGAGCCTGGCGGGACCGTCACGACCTCGCGGCGCGGCACGGCGAAGGGGCCTGATGAGCATGAGCACCCGTAAGCGACTGCTGCGCTGGGCGAGCGGCATCATGATCACGCTGGGCGCAGGGCACCTGTCGTTGCTGGCCGTCTTCGCCTGGGCGGACATCGTCGCCTGGGTGGATCAGGGGATGTGGGCGGCCGTCCCGCTCGCCCTGGCGGACGGCGCCGCCGATCCGGCGGGCGAGTCCCTGCAGAACCAGGTCACCTTCTGGGCCGGCCCCGGTAGCTTCGCCGTGCCGCTGATCCTCCTGGGCTGCCTGGTCTGGCACCTCGCCGGACGCGGAGTGGCCGTGCCCGCCGGTGTCGGCTGGGGCCTCGTGGTGTGGTGCTTCATCGGCGGCGTCCTGCTGGTGCCGTCGCCGTACTTCGCGGGTGCCGTCGCCGGTGCGCTCGTCGTCCTGGCCGCCCGGCAGGACGACCGGTCGCGCGCGGACGGCGACAGGGAGAACGCACTGACCTGACACCCGCCCCCGCACCGACCGAGCATGTCGGCGGTCCGCCGACCTCGAGTGGCGCAAGAAGGCCGGCCCGGCGCCGACAGCGCCGAGCCGGCCTTCTCCGCGGGGGATCAGTCCGTGCCGAACTCCATCGCGGCGCGGTCCAGCATCTCCTCGTCGTCCGACACCTCGCCACGGGAGGCGATGGCCTCGGCGCCGCCCTCCGGCATGGACCCGATCAGCCCGGTCGCGGCCGCCTGGGCGGCACCGATCGCGGGGTTGGCGGTGCCGATCAGGCCGAGGCCGGCGTACTGCTCCAGCTTGGCGCGCGAGTCGGCGATGTCGAGGTTGCGCATGGTGAGCTGGCCGATCCGGTCCACCGGGCCGAACGCCGAGTCCTCGGTACGCTCCATGGACAGCTTGTCCGGGTGGTAGCTGAACGCCGGGCCGGTGGTGTCGAGGATCGAGTAGTCCTCGCCGCGCCGCAGCCGCAGCGTCACCTCGCCGGTGACGGCCGCGCCGACCCAGCGCTGCAGCGACTCACGCACCATGAGCGCCTGGGGGTCCAGCCAGCGGCCCTCGTACATCAGCCGGCCGAGGCGCCGTCCCTCGTTGTGGTAGTGGGCGAGAGTGTCCTCGTTGTGGATCGCGTTGACCAGACGCTCGTACGCCGCGTGCAGCAGGGCCATGCCGGGCGCCTCGTAGATGCCGCGGCTCTTGGCCTCGATGATCCGGTTCTCGATCTGGTCCGACATCCCCATGCCGTGGCGCCCGCCGATGGCGTTGGCCTCCATCACCAGGTCGACGGGCGAGGCGAACTCCTTGCCGTTGATCGTCACGGGGCGGCCCTGGTCGAAGCCGATCGTCACGTCCTCGGTGGCGATCTCCACCTCGGGGTCCCAGAACCGCACGCCCATGATCGGCTCCACGGTCTCCACGCCGGTGTCCAGGTGCTCCAGGGTCTTTGCCTCGTGGGTGGCGCCCCAGATGTTGGCGTCGGTGGAGTACGCCTTCTCGGTGCTGTCACGGTAGGGGAGGTCGTGGGCGAGGAGCCACTCCGACATCTCCTTGCGGCCGCCGAGCTCGGTGACGAAGTCCGCGTCCAGCCAGGGCTTGTAGATCCGCAGGTGCGGATTGGCGAGCAGCCCGTACCGGTAGAAACGCTCGATGTCGTTGCCCTTGAAGGTCGAGCCGTCACCCCAGATCTGGACGTTGTCCTCGAGCATCGCCCGGACCAGGAGGGTGCCCGTGACGGCGCGGCCGAGCGGGGTGGTGTTGAAGTAGGCACGCCCGCCCGAGCGGATGTGGAACGCCCCGCAGGTGAGCGCGGCCAGGCCCTCCTCGACCAGCGCGGCGCGGCAGTCGACCAGGCGCGCGATCTCGGCACCGTAGGTCTTCGCGCGGCCGGGCACCGAGGCGATGTCGGGCTCGTCGTACTGGCCGATGTCGGCGGTGTAGGTGCACGGGACGGCACCCTTGTCGCGCATCCACGCGACCGCGACCGAGGTGTCGAGCCCGCCCGAGAAGGCGATGCCGACGCGCTCGCCGGCGGGAAGGGAGGTGAGGACCTTAGACATAGGAAGAGTATGCATCATCTCGCATGATCATGCAAAGCCGCGCTCCGCCGCGCCACCCGTGTCCGGATGTGACAGGAAGCCGTCATTGCGGCCATGACCGGTCGGCCGTGCGGATGCGTACACGCCCCTTCCGCACCGTGTCGTCATCGCGGTCTTCCCCGATGCCGACCACCTCGACGCCACCGGCCATGGCCGAGGTGTTCGCGCCGGCCGACCGGGAGACCGCCGGCCGCGCCGGATACCAACGCCGCGCAGTTCGCGTGCGCCCGTTTCGTGCGACACGGCAGGCGGGAAGGGAGCGAGGTCGGGGTGGGGTGCGGCGATGAGCTCCCGCAGCGAGGAGTCGGTGGTGGTCATCGGGTCCGCCACTGCTGATCGGGCAGGAAACGTACGTCGAACTGCTCCGGTACGGTCGCGAATCTGCCGGGCTCCGGGACGACGGGGGCCTGCGGCAGGCCGTGTTGCTCCGCGGGCGCGCCCAGGTTCTCGAAGAAGCGCTCGAACGTCCCGCCGGGGCCGGCGGCGACGCCGACGATCTGACTGTGGTGGCGCTCCATGCGGTACGCGTGGCGGCAGTTCTTGGGCACGAAGCCGAAGTCGCCCGGGGTGAGCAGCTTCTCCTGCTGGCCGCCCTCGGTGTCCTCGACGAACAGCCGGACGGCGCCCTGGGTGACGTAGAAGACCTCGTGGGTGTGGGCGTGTAGGTGGGCCGGGATGAGGTCGCCCTTGGGGCCCTCGACGGTGAAGAAGGTGAAGGTGTTCTCGGTCTGCTCGCCGCCGGCGTAGACGGTGATCAGGTCGCCGAAGAGGTGAGCCCGGTCGCCTTCGCCCTTCTCGATGAAGTAGGGCCTTCCCGGCTCCGGGGGGATGTGGGAGGCCCGCCGGTGGCGGGTGGCGTACTCGATGGTCATGGTTTCTCCTCGGATGGACCTTCATCGGAATGTCAGGAAGCCTGACATGAGAAGGTGTGGGTGATCAAGCGCTGGACACGAACCGGCCCCCTCGTGAGGAACGCATGCAGTCGAACCGCCGCAACCTGCCCCAGCTGCTGGGGGACGCCCGCCGCTGGTTCGAGGAAGGGCTGCTGGCGGCGCTCGAGGCGGCCGGGGCCATGCCGGTCACTCCGACGCAGGCGCAGCTCTTCGCCGTACTGGACGACCGCGGCACGACGGTGTCCGAGCTGGCTCGTCGCATGGGCGTCACCCGTCAGACCGCGCATCAGGCCGTCCACGGCCTGATCGCCGCCGGCCTGCTCGACCAGACTCCCGACCCGGCCTCGGCACGCCGACGCCTGATCCGGCGCACCGAGTCAGGCGAACGCACCCATCGCCAGGCGGTCGCCATCCTCGAACGACTGGAAGAACAGCTCGCCGACCGGATCGGCCGAGAGACGGTCGCGGCCCTACGGACGGCCCTGGAAACCCCCTGGGGCCCGCCGCCCTCCCCAGCGCCCGACGGCCGATGATCCGGCGGGGGCACGGAGCGGCGGAGCCGGTCGACCGGAGCCGGTCACTCGGGGAGGATCCTCTCGGCGTCGATCCGCGACGCGAGGGAGTTCGCTTGTGATCACGCAAGGAGTGCGGGTCACAGGCCGGTGCGAGTCATGCGGAGGCACCACGACGTGCGACGTGGGCCAGTTCTTCGATCGCGGCGGGCTCCGATGGGGCACCGAAGGAGGGTGTGCCGATTGCCTGGACGCCTGGTGCGAGCAAGGCGGTGGCTCCGTGACGCCGGAGAGCATCCGCCAAGCCCTGATCCAGGCGCACGGTGCGGCGCGTCTTCGCCTGTCCAGCGGCGTGCCGAGCCTCGTGCCGGTCCTGAAGGTCCTGCGCGAGGCGGGCGAGCTGTCGCCGGCCGAAGCGCGGGCGCAGGCGACCCAACTCGCCGGTGCGGGACTCGTCGGCACACTCGTGGAGATGCGGATCCTGGCCGTTCGGCTTCAGGCACGCGCCGTCACGGTGACCGTCGAACCCGCCGAGGAGTGAGCGGGCGCGCTCAGTCGCCGGAGAAGCTCGACGTTCCCGCCCCCGCATCCGCCCCCGCATCCGGTTCCGGTTCCGGTTCCGGCAGTAGGCCGAAGCGGGCAACAGCCACTGACACGTCGCCTCGCCCGGTCACGGGGCCGCCTCGGCCGCCGGGGTGCGGCCGGGGCGGGGACTGCCGGGCCCGGGCCGGTCAGCTCGGGTCCGGCAGGTACGTCTGGCGCGTGGCGCACTTCCAGACCACGGCCCGTGTCTGGCCGGAGGCGTTCACCGCGCTGCCCGCGGCCCGGTCGTCGTCGGACGCGGCGACCGCCTCGCTCGCCTTCCCCTCCGCCAGTCCCGGCAGGGCCAGTACGGGGCCCGAACCCGGCCACAGCACCGCCTGGTCCGCGCCGTTGACCGCCTCTTCCGGGTGGAAGCGAGCCGTACCGACCGCCACGCCGGTGGTGGGGCTGACGCCGTCCAGGCTCGCGTACGGGTGCGTGCTCAGGCGACCCGGTGACAAACCGGGGGTGCCGTACGGCGCGGTCCACACCCACGGCGTCCATTCGTGGCCGGGCCCGTACCAGTCGCTGCCGACGATCGTTCCGTCGGCAGCGATGCCCGCCACCCAACTGGTGTTGCCACCGCCGGCCGCCTGCGGGAGGATCCGCGCCGGGCCCCCGTCGCCCGGCCACAGCACCGGGTAGGAGAACTCCACGCGGCCGCCGGTGTCCGGCTCCACCTTCTGCACGGTGGCGACGACATCGCCGCGCGCGTTGACGCCTCCCACGGTGTAGACGTACGCGTCCGGGCCGAGCTCCTCGGGAATCGTGAGCGTCCGCTCCACCACGCCGTCGGCGTAGACCCGGATCGTCGTCCCGCCGTACCCGCCCGCGACCACGCGGTTCGAGTCGTTGACGTCCAGCTCCACGCCCCACCGCGGGCCGTCGGGCAACGCGGTGACGGAGGCGTCCCCCGCCCGGTAGGTGAAGCCCACCTGCGTGGTCGTTCCGAAGGGCCGGTACCAGCCCGTCATCAGCCCGCTCGCGTTCACACCGAGGAGCTCGCTCTCCGCCCGGCTGTCGGGCACGGGCACCCGGTGCACGGTGGTCCCGGTCCAGTACACCGCCTTGCCCCGGGAGGAACCCACGGCCAAGGCGCCCCGGCCCAGGTCGCGGACACCCTCCTTCGGCCAGGCGACCTCGGCGCCGGGCAGCGCCCGCAGCACGGTGGGTCCGGGTCCGCAGGCCGCGGCGGCGCTCGCCGAGGCCGGCCCGGCCGCCGTCACAAGGCCGGCCAGCAAGGCCGCGGCGCCCATGGTCGCCGTCATTTTTCGCATGCGTGTTTCCCCCAGGTCGTACGTGCGGATACGTGGCGGTGCCCATGGTGCCCCGGAGAGGGGAGGGAGGTGGCCGGAACGGTGCACACCGCTTCGCACCGCCCGAATCGGCGCGATCGGTGAGACGCCGAGCGGTGAACGCACGTGCTGCGGCGCCGAGTCGGCCGGTCCGGAGCCGGCGCGGTGGGCGACCAGGCCGAGGGAGAGGGCACCGGTCGAGCAGTCGGCGGGGGAGTTCGACACGTTGAGCCGTGAGCCGGCGGACCGGTGTCTCGCACGCCCGGTCGCGAAGGGTGCGCCACGGACCTCGGGTCACCGCGTGTCGCCGCTGGAGGACGCGGCCGAGGCCCAACCTCGGTCGGCGGGGGGCGGCCGGCCCCGGCTCAGGCGACACCTCGCGGGCGGAACTGGATGCTGATCCGGGGGCCTACGGCGCGGCTGGACTTGGGGATCGCGTGTTCCCAGGTGCGCTGGCAGGAGCCGCCCATCACCACCAGGTCGCCATGGCCCAGCGCCAGCCGTAGGGCCGCCGCGCCACCGCCGCGCGGGCGCAGCGCCAGGTCGCGGGGGTCGCCCACGGAGAGGATGGCGACCATGGTGTCCTGCGTCGCGGAGCGCCCCGTGCGGTCGCCGTGCCAGGCCACGCTGTCGCGGCCGTCGCGGTAGAGGCAGAGACCGGCCGTGACGAAGGGCTCGCCCAGCTCCGGCGCGTAGTACGCGCTCAGGGCGGAACGGGCCTCCTCGAGCACCGCGTGCGGCAGGGGCTCACCCTCCCGGTAGTAGGCCAGCAACCGGGGTACGTCGACCTCCCGCTCGTACATGTGCCGCCGCTCGGCCCGCCAGGGGACCCCTGCGGCGAGCTCCTCGAACAGCGCGTCCGCGCCGGTCAGCCAGGCTGGCAGCAGGTCGATCCACGCGCCGCTGCCCAGCTCACGCCGCCGTACGTCGTGCAGCGGTCCGAGCCGCATGTCGTCGCCCTGGTCGAACAGCGAGGCCTGGAGATGTGCGTGCATAACATTCAGCCTACCCACTGAAAACGAACGTGTGAGCGAATGTAGGGGCGGTTCACGGCGGTGTGGAGCGCTCGATCGCGATCATGGCGGCGTCGTCGCCCAACCGTCCGCCGACATGGTCGAGCAGATCCCGGCGCAGGCGACGCAGGAACGCGTCGGGGCCGCTCTCGTTCCAGCCGGTGATGCGCTCGGTGAGGGGATAGAACGCGCCGACGGGGTCGCGAGCCTCGATGACCCCGTCGGTGTACACCAGCAGGAGGTCACCGACCTCGAACGCGAAGCTGTCGACGTGGTAGCGGCGGTTCGCCAGGTCGCCCAGACCCAGGGGAGGCGCGGGCTGGTAGGCGTCGATGGTCACAGGACGGCCGTGGCGCAGGACGACCGGCGGTGGGTGCCCGCAGTCGATCATGTCGACTCTGCTGTCGTCATCGGGGATGTCGAGAACGGCGGCGGTGATGAAGGTCTCGCCGGACTGCTCCGCCTCACCGGTTTCGGCCAGGTCCCAGCACACGGCTCCGTCGAGGTACGTGACCAGTTCCACCAGACTCGCCTGGCGATGGGCGGCTGCCCGGAAAGCGCCCAGCAGCAGAGCGGCGTCACCGACGGCGGTCATGCCTTTGCCCCGTACGTCACCCACGATCAGGCGGGTACCGGATCGGGTGCGCGCGGCCGCGTAGAGGTCACCGCCGATCTGGGCCTCGGCCTCCGCCGCGAGGTAGACGGAGGCGACTCGTAGGGGTCCGATCCGCTTCGGCAGCGGCCTCAGGACGACCCGCTGGGCGGTCTCCGACACGTACTTCACTTGCGTCAGCTGTCTCGCCCGGCGCTCCCGCAGCACGCAGAAGAACACGAGGCTCGATCCGACCACGACGAGGGACGCTATCTGCGCCTGGTGGTTCGCCGAGAACAGCTCACCTCGATCGCGCAGCACCGCGATGACGGCCTGGGCCACCACCGCGAGGGCGGCGACCGCCCCCGTCAGCCGGGGGCCGGCGAACGAGGCGGTGATCGCCGGAGCCGCGACCAACAGGGGCCCCAGGTGAATGTCGGGCGGCGCGAGCACGTCGATCACGACAACCGCCACCATCAGCGCGATCGGGATGGCCACCTTCGCATGACCGGCTCGCGTCGACCGGAGTGGACCTCGTAGGCGCTGCGACACACCTCCTCTCTACACCTGCCCCACGCGGCGCGCAGCGCAAGCCGGGGGAGCCCGGCTCAGGCCCGGACGACCTTGATCACCGCGCGGTCCGCCGAAGCCCCGCCCCCTGCCAGAAGGCTTGCAGGCCGCAGGAGTGAATGCTCACGGATGGGTCCTTGCTGTCGAGGGTCGCCTCTGGCGCGCGCGGGCGGCCTACTCCGATGATCCGGTGCGCCGGCCGCCCCCCGAGTCGTACTGGAACGCCAACCTCGCTCGCCGTCCGGGCATCCTGCGCACCGTTCCCCGGGGCTGTCGCCCTGCGCACGATCCATCACATGGACTTCGAAGCGGCCCCCACCCGCATGCGCGACCCGCTGCGGCCCGGCGGCACGCCGGTGGTGGTCGGCCTGGCCCGCGACGTGGGCGTGAGGGAGCGGGCGGCGACGGTCGCGGCCGCCCCTGCCGTGCGGATCACGAAGGTGCTGCGTCGTGCCGGCGGCCCGGAGGGCATGCCCGTCGCCGACCCCCTAAATGAGTTACGGGCAGGTGCGGGCAGCGGCGCGGCGGCCGCTGCCGGGCGTGCGCCACCGCCGCCACGTCGTGCGCCGGTACTCACCGACCTGGGGCAAGCCCGCCGCAACGACCAGGTGACCCTCAGCGCTCGGCTGTCGGCACCGGACGGCCCGGTCCTCGTCCGGCGGTTCGGTGCCGCCGATGAGGGCGTCACAGCGGAATCGGCTGTTCGGCCCAGATCGTCTTGCCGGTCGCGGTGTAGCGGGTGCCCCACTGCTGGGTCATCTGCGCGACGAGGAACAGGCCGCGGCCGCCCTCGTCCTCGCTCCCCGCACGCCGGAGATGGGGCGAGGTGTGGCCGGTGTCGGAGACCTCGCAGATCAGGGTGCGGTCGCGGATGAGCCGCAGCTGGATGGGGCCGGAGGCGTAGCGGATGGCGTTGGTGACGAGTTCGCTGACGACCAGTTCGGTGGTGAAGGAGAGGTCCCCGTCCAGCCCCCACGCCCCGACCTGCCCGGTGGCCAGCGAGCGGGCCCGGCCCACCACCTCCGGGTCGTCGGCCAGGTCCCACGCGGCCACCTCGTGGCTGTCCAGGGTCCGGGTGCGTACGAGGAGGAGCGCGGCGTCGTCGTCGACGGGGCCCGGCAGCAGCGTGGCGACGATCCGGTCGCACAGGTCGTCGAGGGGGCGGTCGTGCTCGGCGAGGACGCTGTGCAGCGCGGCGAGTTCGGCATCCCGGTCCCGGTCCCGGCCCTGGACGAGCCCATCCGTGAACAGGGCGATCACGCTGCCCTCGGGGAGGGTGAACTCGCCGCTCTCGAACGGCAGGCCACCGAGGCCGAGCGGCGGTCCGGCCGGCAGGTCGGGGTGCGTGACCGCCCCGGTGACGGGGTCGACGACGGAGGGCAGCGGGTGGCCGGCGCGGGCCATGCTGCACCGCCCGGTCACCGGGTCGTACACGGCGTACAGGCAGGTCACGCCGAAGGCCGCGTCGTCGATCTCCGCCTGGACCGCGGCCTGCTCGTGGGCGTCCTGGGTGATGACTTCGTCGAGGCGGGCGAGGAGTTCGTCGGGCGGGAGGTCGAGCCGGGCGAGCGCGCGCACGCTCGTACGGATGCGGCCCATGGTGGCGGCGGCGCGCACACCGTGGCCGACGACGTCGCCGACGACCAGGCCGACGCGCGTACCGGACAGGGCGATCACGTCGTACCAGTCGCCGCCGACTCCGGCCCTGCTGTCCGCCGGCAGGTATCGGTGGGCGACGTCCACGCCGGTCAGCCGCGGCAGGTACCGAGGGAGCAGGCTGCGCTGGAGGGTGAGGGCCGCGGTGTGCTCACGGGTGAAGCGACGGGCGTTGTCCATGCTGACGGCGGCTCGGGCCACCAGCTCCTCGGCCACGAGCAGATCGGCGGCTTCGAAGGGGTCCGGGTGGCTGTCGCGGGAGAAGGTGACGACGCCGAGCGGGGACACTTCGGTGCACAGCGGTACGGCGAGCCGGGAGTGCACGCCGCTGTCCGTGCGCGTCGGGCCTTCCAGTACGGGGCGCCTGTCGGCCAGGCAGCGGGCCTGGAGCGAGTCCGGCGGGTGGACGACCGGCTCGGGCGGAGTGGTCCGGCCGGGCGGGCCGGTGCGGGCGCCTGTGTCTGTGGCTGTGCCTATGCCAGTGTCTGGGGCTGTGCCTGGGCCGTCGTCCGTCGCCGCCGGTCCGGCCGGCCCTTCCCAGACCCGTACGAGACGCCTGGCGGTCGCCGTTCCGGGGGGCGGCTGTTCGCCCTCCAGGACGACGTCGATGAGGTCGACCGTGATGCCGTCGGCGAACTGCGGGACGGCCACGGTCGAGAGTTCCTGTGCCGTACGGGTCATGTCCAGGGACGTGCCCACCCTGCCGCCGGCCCGTACGAGGAGGTCCAGCCGCTGCTGGGCGAGGTAGCGGTCGGTGATGTCCACCGACTCCTCGCACACGCCCAGGGTGGTGCCGTGCGCGTCCTGGAGCCGGTAGTAAGAGCAGGACCAGACGTGGTCGTGCTCGAGGTCGGAGGGCGGGCGGCCGCTGTAGTGGAGTTCGATGACGGGCTCACCGGTGACGATCACCCGGCGCATGATCTCCTCCAGCGTGGCCGGGTACCCCTCGGAGAGGACCTCGCCGTCGGCGACCATCTCGTCGGGGCCGAGTCCGGCGTACTGGGTGGTGCCCATCTCGAGGTAGAGGGCGCGGTTGGTCCATACGACACGCAGGTCGGTGCCGTAGATGGCGAGGCCGATCGGCGACTGGTCGACCAGGCCCCGGAGCATCGACTGGAGGGCTTCCCACCGCTCCGTCTCGTCCGCCTCCGCCAGGGAGAGCAGCCTCGCGGGCCCGGTCCCGGTATGGGAGAGCGGGAGACTCGTGGTCGCCACGCGGACGACATGGCCGTCCCGGTGGCGCATGCGGAGCACCTGGCGCCGGGCGTGCGCCGTGCCCGGGAGGGGCGTGGCCGTCGCGGCGGCGACACCGGGGTGGTCGTCGATGAACGACCCGATGGGACGGCCCACCGCCTCGTGCGGGGGGTAGCCGAGCAGCGCGGTCGCCGCCGGGCCCCAGCCCACGACGGTGCCGTCGGCGTCCAGGACGGCGGTCGCCGCCTTCGTCACATCGAGGGGGCCGCGGAAGTCGGCGTCCTCGGCCGCGTACACCGCGCTCATTGCATCGGCCTCCCTACGTACCCTCATGGTCGGTCGGCAGTCGGCGTGGCACAACTGCGCTCGACCCCGGCAGGGCGAGCCCGACGCCGCCCCCGCCGACGGGCCCATCCGGACCGGTTCCTGGTCGTTGCGTGGGCTCCGGGTGTGCCCAGGACGGCCCCGTCGTCATGCTGTGCCGAAAGGGTGATTTGCCCGAGCGCGTCGAGGGAGGAAGGCGTGCGGGTGGCGCCCGGCGACGATCACTCCGATCAGCGCCAGGACCGCGGCCGTGGTGGCCCCGAGCCGCCCGGCGCTCATGGTGTACACGTCGGCGGCGGCCGCCTGGACCGAGGCGTGCGTGGCCGCCGGTGCGGCGAGCGCGAACACCCCGAACAGGGCGGCTCCGGCCGCCGCGACACCACGTCGGACCGTTTCCACGGCTCCCGATGCGCTCATGGCTCTCTCCTTCTTCACGCGCTTCACGCGTCTCGTCTCCGAGGTTCGGATGGCGACCCAGCATGTCGCCGTGCGTGCCGCCGGTCGTCCCGCAAGGGCAGGCACTTCGCGCTGCCGCCGTCGGCTCACCCCGCTGCTGCGGACGCGGCGGGTAGGCGCGCGCTTACCGCGTGCGCGGTAGTCGGCCGCTCGTCCGCGAGAGGGATTCGGCCGTGGCGGCATCCGGCTAGGGTGCGCGGACGAGCACAGGACGGGCGAACGCGTCACCGCCCTCGGCGGTCGCCTGAGCGCGGAGCCGCGCGGCGAGGGCGGTTCACCGTCCGGGCCGAACTCCCCGTGGACCGGACGTCGTGATCCGTGTCCTGCTGGTCGACGACCAGCCGCTCATACGCAGTGGATTCCGCGCGCTCCTCGACCTAGAGGACGACATCGAGGTGGTGGCCGAGGCGGGCGACGGGAAAGAGGGCCTGGTCCTGGCCGAGCACCATCTGCCCGACGTCGCGCTCATCGACATCCAGATGCCGGTCATGGACGGCATCGAGACCACGCGCCGCATCGCGGCGGACCCGTCCCTGGCCGGGGTGCATGTCGTCATCGTCACCAACTACGGCATGGACGCCTACGTCTTGGACGCGCTGCGCGCCGGCGCGGCGGGCTTCCTCGTCAAGGACATCGTGCCGGAGGACTTCCTGCACGCCGTACGTGTCGCGGCCCGCGGCGACGCCCTGCTCGCCCCGTCCATCACCCGCGAACTGATCCACCGGTACGTCACCCAGCCGCGCATCACCGACACCGTGGCGGGGCTGAAGAAGCTGACCAACCGGGAACACGAGGCCGTCGCCCTCGTCGCGCAGGGCCTGTCCAACGACGAGATCGCCGACCGTATGGTGATCAGCTCCCTGACGGCGAAAACCCATGTCAACCGGGCCATGGCAAAACTCCACGCCCGTGACCGCGCCCAACTCGTCGTCGCCGCCTACGAGTCCGGCCTGGTGACTCCGCGCAGCCGCTGCCGCGCCGCGCCGCCGGAGTCGATTCTCCGAGCTCCGTGGCCTCCCCACGAGCGCGTCGCACGTCGTACGGTGGTTGTGCACGAGACGAGGAGGCCACAGGATGAGCGCGCTGCCGCACGAGACGTCGACGCAGACGTACGCGAACCCGTACCGAATCGAACCGGACGAGGGCCCGCAGACCCTCGCCGAGCTCCGCGCGGCCCTCGCGGTCATCGACTCCGCCGAACTCACCGCGTTCAACGCGCGGTTGGACGCCGCTCGCTTCGGGCGCGAGCAGACGGCCGTCATCACACAGGCCCGTCACCTCGTCGCCCTGCGGACCCGGCGTCCCGAAGTCGCGGAAGCCGTGCGCGCTTCCGTCGCGGGGGAGGCCGACCTCATGGGCGTCGACGATCTGTGGGCCGAGCTCGACAAGGGCGCCGCGTGACCCACTGGAACGTCCAGGTGCCACGACGGCTGTACGCCGAGTTCGCTCACCTGTCGCCCGGCGGTCGCCGAGCCGTGCACGACGCCCTGGCGCTGCTTGCCGCCGACCCAAGGACTCCCGCGTCGACGGCCGAGCCGGTTCAGGCCCTCGAGCTCCGCCGTCTCACCACCGAGCCGGCCACGGACACGGGCATCGCGATCACCATCCTGTACCGCGTGCACGAACCCCAGGGCGAGAGGCCGGGACGTGTAGAGCTGATCTTCATCCTCGCGGGTCCCTGAACGGCCACACGAAGGCTTTTCCGGGTCTCGCCGTCACCGGCCGATCACAGGGTCGGCCGCGCGCCCGTCGCGCGGCTCACGCCTCGCCCTGTGTGTCGATCTCGGCGATCAGGCCTTCGGTCAGGACCTTGATCTCGTCGCGGATGGGGCGGACGGCCTCGACGCCCTGCCCGGCCGGGTCTTCGAGGGCCCAGTCGAGGTACTTCTTGCCGGGGAAGACCGGACAGGCGTCGCCGCAGCCCATGGTGATGACGTAGTCGGACGCCTGGACGGCCTCGGTGGTGAGCACCTTCGGCTTCTGGCCGGAGATGTCCACGCCGACCTCCCTCATGGCCTCGACGGCGGACGGGTTGACCTGGTCGCCCGGAACGGAGCCGGCCGAGCGGACCTCGATGCGGTCGCCGGCGAGGTGGTTCAGGAATCCGGCGGCCATCTGCGAGCGTCCGGCGTTGTGGACGCAGACGAAGAGCACGGAGGCGAGCGGAGCGGTGGTCATCGGTTCTTCCTTCGTGGCGGGGATGGACGCGGCGGGCTCCGACGAGTCATCCCCGGCTGGTGTCAGCGGCGGGTGATGTGACAGTATCAGCCCATGATGACGTCAGTCGACACTGATCTGATCCGGGTTCTGGCCGACCCGTTGAGGCTCCAGATCGTGACTCTGCTCGCCCGCGAGACGCTGTGCACCACTCACCTCGTGGAGGAGACGGGTGCCCGGCAGACGAACCTCTCCAACCATCTGAGAGTGCTGCGGGAGGCCGGGGTCGTGGAGACCGAGCCCTGCGGCCGCTTCACGTACTACAAGCTCCGTCCGGACGTCATCGCCTCCCTTGCCGGTCGGTTCGCCGAGTTGGCCGAGACCGCCCGTACCGCTGCAGAGAACAAGAGGGCCTGTCCGTGACCCCCACCCAAGCGCCCGCGACGACCGAGGAAGCCTCGGTCGTCGCGAAGCTGTCGACGCTCGACCGTTTCCTCGCCGTCTGGATCCTCCTGGCCATGGCCCTCGGCCTGGGTCTCGGGCGGCTGATCCCCGGCCTGAACGACGCGCTCGCCACGGTCGAGATCGGCGGCATCTCGCTCCCGATCGCGGTCGGACTGCTGATCATGATGTACCCGGTGCTCGCCAAGGTCCGGTACGACAAGCTGGACGCCGTCACCGGCGACCGGAAGCTCATGCTGTCCTCGCTGGTCGTGAACTGGATCCTGGGCCCGGCGCTCATGTTCGCCCTCGCCTGGATCTTCCTGCCGGACCTGCCCGAGTACCGCACCGGCCTGATCATCGTCGGCCTCGCCCGCTGCATCGCCATGGTGATCATCTGGAACGACCTTGCCTGCGGCGACCGCGAGGCCGCCGCGGTCCTCGTCGCCCTGAACTCCGTCTTCCAGGTCGTCGCCTTCGGCCTGCTCGGCTGGTTCTACCTCGACCTGCTGCCCGGCCGGCTCGGCCTCGGCGAGGGGGAGACCCTCGACATCTCGATGTGGAAGATCGCGCTCAACGTCGTCATCTTCCTCGGTGTGCCTCTGGTGGCCGGTTTCCTGACCCGCCGCATCGGCGAGCGGCGGATGGGGCGAGAGTCGTACGAGGCGACGTTCCTGCCGAAGATCGGCCCCTGGGCCCTCTACGGCCTGCTCTTCACGATCCTCGTCCTCTTCGCCCTCCAGGGAAGGACGATCACGTCGCAGCCGCTGGACGTGGCGCGGATCGCGCTCCCCCTGCTCGTGTACTTCGCGCTCATGTGGTTCGGCACGTTCGCGCTCGGCAAGGTCATCGGCCTGAACTACGACCGCACCGCGACCCTCGCCTTCACGGCCGCCGGCAACAACTTCGAGCTGGCGATCGCCGTCGCCATCGCCACCTTCGGCGTCACCTCCGGCCAGGCGCTCTCCGGTGTCGTCGGCCCGCTGATCGAGGTGCCGGTGCTCGTCGCACTGGTGTACGTGTCCCTGGCCTGGCGCAAGAAGTTCTCCGCCGCGCGGCAGTAGCCCTGCCGTGTGGCCGCTCGGTGCCCCGCCCTTCTCCGAAGGCGCGGGGCACCGTCGTCGGGGACCCGGGCGGCTCGTGCCGCCCGAGACTCGGCGACCGCGGCGTCACGCCGTGGCGGCCTTGGTGAGCAGTTGGCCCATGGCGGTCAGGACGGCCGGTTCGACGCGGTAGTAGACCCACGTGCCGCGACGCTCGGAAGAGAGCAGGCCCGCTTCCTTCAGCTTCTTCAAGTGGTGGGAGACGGTCGGCTGGGAGACGCCGACGTCGGAGATGTCGCAGACGCATGCCTCGCCGCCCTCGTGCGAGGCGACGGCCGAGAAGAGCCGCAGGCGGACCGGGTCGCCGAGCGCCTTGAACATGACGGCGGTCCGCTCGGCTTCGTCGGCCGTCAGCGGTCGCTCGTTCAGAGGAGGGCAGCAGGGCTCGACGGCGGGCTCCAGCAGCGGCAAGGCCTTCACGTTCGACATGCGTCTATGTTGACACACGTCGAATCACGGTCACGGTGGCATCGCGTACGAGCGGCCGACGGCGCACGGGTCTTCTCTGGATCGATGAGTGTCTATGTTGACGCTCATCGAATCAAGTGCCATGCTGGGCGAGCAAGAGATCGACAGATGTCGAAACAGCTAAGGGGTACGTCATGAACGCCACCGCCACCGAGCAGCCGCCTGTCGTGGTCATCGGCGCCGGGCCCGCCGGTCTGGCCGCCGCCGCCCATCTCGTCGATCGGGGCCTTGAGCCGCTGGTCCTGGAGGCCGGGGCGCAGGCGGGTGCGGCGGTGCGGGAGTGGGCGCACGTCCGGCTCTTCTCCACCTGGGGCGAACTCACCGACCCGATCGCCGAGAAGCTGCTCGCCCCCACCGGCTGGACCAAGCCCGACACGGCGGCGTACCCCACGGGCGGCGACTGGGCGGAGCGGTACCTGCAGCCGCTCGCCGACGTTCTCGGCGACAAGGTGCGTGTCGGCGCCCGCGTCACCGGCGTGTCCCGCGCCGGCCGTGACCGGATCGTCGACGCAGACCGCGAAACCCGCCCCTTCACCGTCCACGTCCAGTACGCCGACGGCCGCGAGGAGCGGATCCTCGCCCGCGCCGTCCTCGACGCCTCCGGTACCTGGGCCGTCCCGAGTCCGGCCGGCGGCGACGGGCTCCCGGCGCTCGGTGAGCGCGCGGCGGCCGACCGGATCTCCTACCGCGTCCCGGACCTCAAGGACCCCGCGGCCAGAACCCGTTACGTCGGAAAGCGCACCGCCGTCATCGGCTCCGGCGCCTCCGCCTTCACCGCCCTCGCCTCGCTCGCCGACCTCGCGAAGTCCGAGGACGGCGACGGCACGCATGCCACCTGGATCCTGCGCCGCGGCATCTCCGGCTCCACGTTCGGCGGCGGCACCGCCGATCAGCTCCCCGCCCGAGGCGCCCTCGGCCTCGCGGCGAAGGCGGCGGTCGACGAGGGCTACGCCGACGCCGTCACCGGCTTCCGTACGCAGGCGATCGAGCGCGACGGCGAGCGGCTCGTGCTGGTCTCGGAGGACGGCCACCGGCTCGGCCCCGTCGACGAGGTGATCGTCCTCACCGGCCTCCGCCCCGACCTGTCCTTCCTCGACGAACTCCGCCTGAGTCTGGACGAGCGGCTTCAGGCCCCGGTCGAGCTGGCTCCGCTGATCGACCCCAACCAGCACTCCTGCGGCACGGTGTACCCGCACGGGGTGAAGGAGCTGTCGCACCCGGAGGAGGGCGTGTATCTGGTCGGCATGAAGTCGTACGGCCGCGCCCCGACCTTTCTCGCCCTGACCGGGTACGAGCAGGTCCGCTCCGTCGTCGCCGCGATCGCCGGCGACCGTGAGTCCGCCGAGCGCGTCGAGCTGGTACTGCCCGAGACCGGAGTCTGCGGCGGGGCCGGCCTCTTCGACCAGCCGGAGACCGGCGAGGCGGCCGAGGGGGCGGCCGACGGCGGAGGCTGCTGCGCTCCCGCCCCCGCGCTCATCCAGCTCGGCGCCACGCCGCCGGCGCCCTCCTGCGGTACGTGACCGACCCCCACCCGCCGTACACCACGGACGGGTCTCGGCCGGTCCGACGGTCCGGCCGAGACCCCGCGCGTCGGCGACCGCCGGCTCCGAGAACGCCGCCCCTTCGCCGCTGAACCCGCCTCCGAAAGCGACCCTGCGGTCACTCGTCCCGGTGGATGGCCGCGTGTTCGCTCACGGGCCGTCACCACCTGCGGCAGCGTGGCCTCATGCACCTCCGAAAGGCGGCCCCGTCGCTCATCCTCGCCGCGCTCCTGAGCATGAGCGGTTGCGTGTCCGTCCATCACCAGCCCGCGTCGCCGCCCGCCCATGGCCGCCCGGCAGGCCTCGCCCCGGCCGCCGACCGGCCCCCGTCCCCGTTGCCGACCTGGCCCGAGCCCCGGCAGGCTCCGCCGCGGGAGGTGCTGGAGTCCACCGATCCCGGCACCGAGCCGAAGAAGAAGACGCCGGCCACCGCCCAGCCGCGGCGGAAAAGGGCGCAGCCCGCCCGAACTCGCACGTCCGTGCCCCGCCGGACCGAGCGGTACGGTGCTCCGCCGAAGATCGGCACCCCGCGAACGGGCCGGCCGGCTCCCAAGCCCCGTCCGCCCCAGATGGCGAGACTGTGTGGTCAGGCAGACGGCGTCGTCGCCCCGGGGATCGTCAAGCTCTGCCGGGATGCCTACGGCCGCTGAGGTACCGCCGGCGCCGAGGGCGGGCCGGGGGTGGGCGGGGGTTTTCAGCTTTCCGAGGTGTCCGGGTGTTCTCCCGGACCCTCCCGGCGTGGGACCAGAGGCGTGGGGGAGAGGGCGGAGGTCTCCTCGCCGGGTTCGAGGAGGGTGTCGGCCGCGCCGACGATGAGCGGATCCGGCTCGCCCACGGCGGCCGGGTCCTTGCTCTCGTAGTCGATGCGCGACAGCAGGCTGCGCATGGCCTCCAGGCGGGCCCGCCGCTTGTCGTTGCTCTTGACCACCGTCCAGGGCGCGTGTGCGGTGTCCGTGGCCCTGAACATGGCGACCTTGGCGGCGGTGTAGTCGTCCCAGAGGTCGAGCGAGGCCAGGTCGGTGGGTGAGAGCTTCCACTGCCGTACCGGGTCCACCTGGCGGATCGCGAAGCGGGTGCGCTGCTCGGAGCGGGAGACGGAGAACCAGAACTTCAACAGGTGGATGCCGTCCTCGACCAGCATGCGCTCGAAGAGCGGGCACTGGTGCAGGAACAGTGCGTACTCCTCGTCGGTGCAGAAGCCCATGACCCGTTCCACGCCCGCCCGGTTGTACCAGGAGCGGTCGAAGAACACGATCTCACCGGGAGCCGGCAGATGAGCCGCGTAGCGCTGGAAGTACCACTGCCCTGCCTCCCGCTCGGTCGGCTTGTCCAGGGCCACGATCCGTGCGCCGCGCGGGTTGAGCCGCTCGGTGAACCGCTGGATCGTGCCGCCCTTGCCGGCGGCGTCCCGGCCCTCGCACACCACGATCAGCCGGGCACCGGTCTCCTTGGCCCAGCGTTGCAGCTTGAGCATCTCGATCTGGAGTATCCGCTTGGCCCGCTCGTACTCGCCGCGCCGGACCTTCCGGTCGTAGGGGTAGTTCTCCTGCCAGGTACGGATGGGTTCGCCGGCGGCGCTGAGCAGGACGGGCTGCTCGGGTCGGCTCGCGTCCACGCTCAGGCCGTTCAGCAGGTCCTTCTTGACCTTGCT
>NZ_BMTO01000007.1:92535-220426 GCF_014649715.1 Streptomyces lateritius | reverse complement strand
CCTCGGCCTCCTCGGCCTCCTCGGCCTCCTCGGCCTCCTCGGCCTCCTCGGCCTCCTCGGCCTCCTCGGCCTCCTCGGCCTCCTCGGCCTCCTCGGCCTCCTCGACCTCGCTCTCCTCGCCGTGCGCCGCACTCGGGTCGGTCACCTCACCCACCTGCCCACCTCACTGTCCCTCCTCGCTGTCCCGCTCCCTGCCGGTGCCCTCGGGCCGCCGCGCCAACCCTCGCCGCCCGTGTTCTTCCGGGTACGACGAACGTGCGTTACCCCCGATCAGCGGGGCAGACGGCCCCCGGGAGGTGATCCATCGTGTCCAGGCGGGACAAGGTGCCGGAAAAAGTGTGGGCTGCGGCCGCTGAGACAGCCGCCTACGTGCGGCGCGCCGTGCGGTCGTCGGGAAGTGAGCGGGACGATCTGCTGCTCACCGCGAAGACCGTCGCCGCCGCCACTGCCGCATGGATGCTGGCCCACCACTTCCTGCCCTCGACGGTCTCCACCTTCGCGCCCTTCACCGCGCTGGTCGCGGTCCAGGCCACGGTGTACCGATCCTTCCGGGAATCCGTCCAGTACCTGCTGGCGATGTCTCTGGGAGCCACGCTCGCCGCCGCCGTGGCGGCCACCCTCGGCCTTCATGCGTGGACCCTGGCGCTGCTCACCCTGATCGCCCTGCGGATCGGTCGGGTGCGCGGACTGGGACAGCAGGGCATCCAGGTCGCCGTCGTGGGGCTCTTCGCCTTCTCCTCCGGAGAGGGACGGATCGACTACATCGGACACCTCGCCGTCTCCGTTGTCGTCGGAGCCCTTTGCGGACTGGCCGCCCACCTCGCACTCGCCCCCGCGCGGCACACGAGCCACCGGCAGCAGGACGTCGCCCACCTCTACGACGGTCTGAGCCGGCGGACAGAGGGCCTGGCGGGCGCCTTCGAGGCGAGTGCACCCGACGCCGATCAGGTACGGCAGTGGCGACAGGACTGGCGGAGGCTGTCCGCCGACTGCGATCGCATCCGGGGAAGCATCGACGTGGAGGAGGAGAACGCGAAGCTGAACCCCCGTCGGAGTTTCGACGGGGACGCTCAGGCCCTTCCCCGGGCCCGCGAGGCGCTCACCGTTGCCCAGCGCTGCCTGGATCACCTTCGTTCCCTGACGCGGACGCTGGACTTCGCCCTGGCGGACGAGGAGCTCGACACCCTGCCCGTCACCTTCCGCTCCGGCCTCGGCTCCCTGCTGCGGCGGGTGGCCACGGTGATGGAGGAGCTGGGCAAGCCCTCGCCCACCGACGACGACCGCCTCACCGGGATGATCGACGCGGCGGAAGCCGACCTCGGCACGCTCGAGCGGCAGGAACTGACGGCTCCGGAAGTCCGGCCGCCCGCTCCCACACTGCAGGGCGCGCTCCTCACCGACGCGGCACGCCTGCTGGCCGAACTGCGCTGGGGTCGTCAGGCTCTGGCAGCGGTCTCGGCCGTGGAGACCCCCCGAGCTCGTGCCCAGGCCCGAACCGGGGCCCCTGAGCGCGAGGCCGACCAAGCGTGATCCATGGGGCGCCGCCACGGCGAGACCCCGCCGCGACGGGGGATGCGCGGCGGGGCCTGCCCTTCGCCTGCCCCGTACCGCCGTGGCCACACCTGGTCGAGGCGGTCCACTTCCTTCCGCACCTCGACCCTCGACCGAGAGGCCGCCCGGCCCGGCCGTACCCACGACATCACCGCCGCCCGCCGCGACCGCGTCCGGGCCCCCTGCCTGCTGCAGGCCCCGGCGCCGTGGCCGACCGGGGCTTCCTCTGCCTGGACGACGACGGGGACGCCCCCGTGGTGGTCACCGCCTTCAAGGCCGCCCGCGTCCGCGGTCTCGCATCCGCCGAGAAGGAGGCCAACCGGGTGGCCGCCGGACGCGTCCCGGTCGAACGCCGCTGTGCCCACCTGAAGAACCGGCGGATCCTCGCCAAGCTCCGTACTGACCCCGCCCGCGCCACCCACCTGTTTCGCGTGCTGCTCGTCCTGACGGACATCGAGGTACTACCGACGATCGATCTCTACCGCGGGTAGCCCATGATCAGCAGCACGTGCCCCGGGAACAGCGTCACCGGGCCGGGATCTGCTGAGTGAGGTTCACCGGGTTGCCGTCGGGGTCCTGGATGTGGGCGACGCGCTGTCCCCACGGCATGTCGTTGGGGCCGCCGCGGACCGAGCCGCCCAGCGCCTCCACCCGGCCGAGCGTCTCGTCGACGTCGTCGACACCGATGCTGAGCAGGATCCGCGGCGCCGCCCCGGTCCCCGGGTCCGCCTTGGCCACCAGCCCGAGGTCGGTGTCGCCGATGCGCAAGCCGAGGTAGAAGGCCGGACCTTCCGCCGGTACCCGGAAGATCTCCTCAGCGCCGAACAACTTCGTGTAAAAGCCGAGCAGAACGTCATGGTCGGCAGTCACGATCACTGGCTGGATGGTGGACATGGCACTCCTGACGAGAACGGTCGTGTCGCTGGGTAGACCGTTCGAGGACGGGGAACTCATCGGCAAACGCATCCCGCCGGAAATCAGAACTCCGCCGCTGGCCCGTACCTTCCTGCTGACGCGTTCCGGACCGTCCAGGCCGCGCGGACGACCACCTTCACAACGCACCCGTCGGACACGGGAGACAACGGATGACTCCGGTGACCGGCGCAGGGCCCCGGAGCAGCCGACTCCCCCCGACCGGTTTCATGGCCGAACCCCAGGCGACGAGCTTGTGTTCGGCCACTGCCCGCGGGTGAACGGTCATATCGTGCAGACTGTGCCATGGAGTTCTTCTGTTATCACCGCGATCGGCCCGGTTCCCTGGCGCTCCGTCACGAACTGCTGGAGCAACACTGGTCCTACATGGACGGGTACGCCGCCGAGATGATCGCCCGGGGCCCGACCCTCACCCGCGACCGCGAGACGCCCACGGGCAGCGTCCACATCCTCGACCTGCCGGATCCCACCGCCGCCCGCGCTTTCGCGTTCGACGAGCCGGGCTATCAGGCCGGTGTGTACCGGGACGTGATGGTACGGCGCTGGCGCAACCTGCTGGGGCGCACCATGTGGGACTTCCCCAGGGGCGGGACCGGTGGCAACCGTTACCTGGTGCTCGGCCTCGGCGGGGGGAGGGCCGCCGACCTCGCCCCACCGCCCGAGCAGGGCGACCTGATCGCGTACGGGCCGCTGCTGTCCGACGACGGCACCGCCTGCCTGGGCACGGCAGCACTGCTCCGGGCCCTGGACCCGGCCACGGCGCGCGCCGTCCTGGCCGAGGACCGGTACGCCGACATCGAGGTCCATGACTGGCAGTTCGGCGGCCGTCCGTCCTGATGGCAGCCGGCTACCACACGGGTGGGCCCTGCTCGACGCGACGCAGTACCGGCGTGAGCCGGTCGAGTGCGTCACTCGTCTGGATCTGCCGCTCGTCCCACCAGGTGGCGCCCGCTTCGGCCAACGGACCGATGAGGTCGCGGGCCTTGGCGGGGTCGTCGCCCGGGGTGGCGCCGCCGAGGAGGATCTCGAAGGCAGTGCCGGTCCGGGCCCCGCGCTGCTTGCGCACGTAGGCCACCAGCTCACGGACCTGATCGACAGGCGGTACGTGGCCGTGCCTGGCGTCGGTGAACAGCGGGACCACACCGTCCCATCGGGCGGCCCGGCGCATCGGCGGCCGGCTGGGCCAGAAGCCGGCGACCGAGACCGGCGGCCGAGGGCGTTGCACCGTGGCGGGCAGCAGGGTCACGTCGCGTACGTGGTAGTGCCGTCCGTCGTGGTTCACCGGCTCACCCGACCAGTAGCGCCGCAGGACTTCCAGGCCCTCGTCCAGCCGCTCGGCGAGCGCCTTCGGGTCCGTGGTGTCACCGAAACTCGCGTACTCGTCCTCGATGGGCCCGCCCAGTCCTGAGGCGAAGATGACCCGGCCGCCGCTGACGGCGTCCAACGTCGCGACCTGGCGCGCGAGTTGCTCCGGTCGCCGCCGGGCGACCGGAGTGACCAGCGTGCCCAGCCTGATGCGTGAGGTCGCCAGTGCGGCGGTCGTCAGCAGCATCCACGGGTCCCCGAAGGGCCTGCCTCCGTGCCTGCGGTGCTAGTACGTGATCCCAGACGAAGAGCCCGTCCCACCCTGCCCGTTCCGTCGCCGCCGCCACCCGAGCCACGTTCCTGGGATCCGCGAAGTCGCCGAAGTTCGGAATGTTCACCGAGAAACGCGTCCCCGCATCCTCCTGTACGCCACAGGTACCGGCAACGCCTTTACGCGCCGAGGCCGGACGCTCGGACAGAAGGAGGAAGCCCCGCCGAGACGCTCGGCGGGGCTTCCTCTACTGGGGGTCGGGCGGGGCGGACGGGATCCGGCCCCGGCGGGTCAGGTGACGGTCAGCGGCGCACAGGCCGGGTCGAGGCGCAGCCGGGCGAGCTGGCGACCGGACAGCGCCCAGGCGTCCCAGGTGCCGGGGATGAAGGCGAGCTGCGGGTTGGTGTACCACTCGTCGCCGAGCCCGGTGGCGATCGGCTGCGGGTCGGCGAGGCCGGGTCCGAGCAGGTGGACGTTGCCGCCGCCGAAGTACGTGGAGGTGAACACCTTGTCCTGGTGCACCTCGATCTCGCCGTAGCCGGGCAGCGTGCCCTTGTCGAGAACCTGCCGGGTCTGCACGTTCATCGTGAACCAGCCGGCGTTGCGCTTGAACACCCCGTACAGGATGCCGTTGTGGACCTTGATGTCCTGCAGCGTGTGGTTGCCCGCCACCGGGTCGACCTCCCACAGGAGCTTCCTGGTGTTCAGGTCGAAGGCGCCGACGCTGGCCGCGCTGTTCCACAGGGCCGGGTCACCACCGCCGCCGCCCCGGACGTCGCCGCCCAGGTACACGATGCCGTTCGGGCCGAGGCTGAGACTCATCAGGCTCTCGTTGGGGAGCACGTTCACATACGGCTCCTTCGTCCCGGTCACCGGGTCGACGACCGTCAGCGCGCCCACCGTGCTGGTGCCGAGCGGCGCCGACGCCACCAGCAGCCGGTCGGTGACGGGGTCGTACTCCATGTCCCACGGGCGCTGCTGGCCGCTGGGCAGGAAGGTGACTTCGCGCAGGGCGTCGTTCCGCGTCGGGTCGATCTCGACGATCCGGCCGCTCGGGTAGATCGCGGCGTAGATCTTGTCCCCACGCTGGACCAGCGCCTTCGGCTCGCCCGGAACCCAGATCGAGCGCTTCGTACGGGTGGCGGTGTCGTGGACGGTCACGTTGAAGTGACCGCCGACCCAGACCTTGCCGTCGGCCGCCCGCAGCATCGACTGCGGGCGCTCGTCCCCCTCGCTCAGGCCCGCCTCCAGCAGCCCGGTGTACGTCGACTGCTCCGTCTCGACGTCCATCCGCCACACCCCGCCGCTGCCGGAGAAACCGGTGAGCGTGGTGCCGTCGAGGAACAGGCCCCGCGTCTCCTCGTCGGCCTTCGGCGCCTGCGCGTACCACTTCAGGGGCTCCGCGGTGCGGTACCGGGCGATGAGGCCGTTCGGGCGAGTGGAGATGTACGCGGTGTAGTCCGGGGCCTGGCCGATCGCGTCGATCGACCTGCCGGCACCCAGCGCGACCTTCCGCAGGTCGGTGCCGTCCGTCTTCACGTCGAAGAGCGTGCTGCCGCTGCCGGCGCGCAGCCGGGTGCGGCCGACGGCGACCGTGGAGAACCCGCCGGGGTTCGTGGCCAGGACGCGGATCGCCTTGGTGGACCGGTTGATCGCCAGCAGCTTGCCCGAGTCGAGCAGCCCCGCGTAGACGTTCGTGGCGTCGGCGTCGACGGCCCGCACGTAGCGCTCACCGCTGGAGAGGACGCCGAAGTCCTGCGCGGCGCCGGTGGCGGGGTTGTACTCCCACACCCTGCCGCCGGGGTAGGTGCCCGCGTAGATGACCCCGTCCGGGGCGGCGGTGAGGCTCCAAATGAAGCCGCCCTCGCCACCGAAGGTCTTCAGGTGCACGATCGTGCCCGTGGCGGGGTCGAAGCGGTACAGGCTGGGGTCGACGTAGGTACCGATGTAGATCTTGCCGCCCGACACGGCCATCGCCCACGCGCCCTCGGGGGAACCGGGGCCGGGGCCGTCGGGGATGTTCACCTCGCGCACCACCGCGCGCGTCGCGAGGTCGTACTCGGCGAGCACCACGGGCTTGCGACCGCGGGTGACGACGTAGCCACGGCCCTCGTGCACGACCGAGCCGACGATCGCACCGGTCGGCGAGGCCGTACCGAAGCGCTCGAAGCCCGGGCCGGTGCAGTCGGCGGTCGCGGCGGTGCCCGCCGCGCCCGCGGGCACCGCGGACGAGAGGACCGCGAGCAGAGCCGCGAGGAGGGACAGGAGCCAGCGGCGCATCGTTATGCCTCCAGGGAAAACCATCGGGATGGGGACAGGGACGGGCAGGGCCGAAAGTGTGCCGTGCTGACGTGGCGTCAGGAGCGGCGTGCGCGCCGCGCCGTCAACCGCGGTGCGGGCTCTGCGGACGGGGCACGGACCGGACGCGCGCCGGGGCGCGAAACCGTTCCTGGTCCACCGTCATCGGGAGCGTGACCACGGCATCATGCGGCATGATCAGCACGGACGCCACTCTCGCATATCGGCCCGACAGCCGTCGCAAGGGCTCCAGTCCTTCGCCGCCGGTGAGGAGTCGGGGGACGCGGCCGGAGGCCGTTGGGCTGCCCGATCCGTCAGTTCTCCGTCGTGGTCGGTCCCTCGGCGAGAGCGAGTCGGTTCCTGAGAGCCTCGTTCTCGGCCTCCAGCAGCGCGATGCGCTTCCGGGCGAAATACAGTTCCATGACGGCGTCGTGAAATTCGGACACGAGCTGTTCCGGGGTGAGTTCCATCATTGCCTCGGGATCGGTACGGCGTGCGGGGGAGGGTGATCAGGCCGGCGCGATGACGGTCACGGAGCCGGCCGGACCACGCCACTTGAGAGCCCCGCCCTCGGCGAACAGGACGCCGCCGTTCGTCGGATTCATCGTGGGCGGCGTGGTGGCGTTACGGATGCCGATCACCCCGTCACCCCCGCCGTACGATTCGGCGCCCGCGACTCCGAACTGGGCGTTCTGCGCGGCCAGCGCCCCACTGTTGAGCACCCGCAGCTTCGCGACGCCCGCACGGTCACGGAACTCCACCAGGCGGCCGGCCGAGTCCGCGTTGGCCTGCATCAGCAGCCCGATCGCGGAATCCCGCTGGGCGATCTCCACGCGCGCACGCGGCGTGGCACCCACCTGGACACCGATTCCCACCTGCCCGGTGCCCTTCACCACGAAGTCGTCCACGGCGTTGTTCCGCACAGTGATGAGGTTGCCCTTCGTGGGCCCGGTGGTGTGGGAGATGAAGATGCCCTGTGCGGCGGTGCCGCCCGACCCGTCCACGACCCCCGTCGTTTCGAGGTAGATGGACAGTGCGGCGGCGCCCCCGTCCGAGGCGTCCGCGTACCCCCGGTGGGAGATCTTGAGTGTGCCCCGGGCCTTTTCCGTGCCGGACAGATACATCGCCGAATCGTCAGGGTTGTCCGATACGACGTTCAGCGCGACGCCGTTGCCCGCCACACCCACCTGATGTGCTGTGAGCGCGTGGAGTTTCGTCGTCGTCGCCGTGGACGTCGTCCGGAACGTCGATGTGGCGCCCGCCTCGGTCCTGAAGCTCCGCGCCTTCACCTCGCCCTCGAAGATCACGTCTCCCTCCGCCTGGCCCGACTGCTCGGCCGCCGATGCGGTTCCCGGCCCCGCGACCACCGTCACGGCCCCTGCCGTGAACGCCCCAAGGAACAGCCTCCGCCTACTGGTCACAACGCTCCTCGCCCCACCCCGAACCGGCAGATCCCCGTGCGCTTGTAGCACGGGCACGGGCACGCTACGCGGTGACGGCAGCTCACGCCAGACCCGCCCGGTGCGGGCGGGACATGAGGCCGGTTCTGCGTACGTCGCGCCGGGACCTACCTGGCTGCCGGCGTGGGACCGGCCGATCGGACATGGGTGACCGCGCGGGGCGGAATGCGTCATTGCGCCCTCGCTCGCTTCTAGGCTCGGTATGTGACGGAGAACGAGATCAAGCTCAAGGCCATCGCAGCGTTGACGGCTCTGCGGGGTGGGGTCGACGAGGGCCTCGTGTCGGACCTGCTCGGCGAGGTGATTCCCGGGCATTTCGCCGTGCCGGCGGGGGCGAGCGCGGAAGAAGCCGGCCTGGCGGTGCTTTCCCAGCTCTCCGAGCCTCTGAGCGCGCTGGTCAACGGCTTCATCGTCGCCTTCGAGGCGGTCGCCGACGCCTACGACCAGACGGGCGCCGACCAGGACACCGAACTGATCCTGCAAGAGCTGGCGCTCCGCCTGGCGCGTGACAACTTCGGGTGAGGGCTCCGACTCGCGGAGGCATGCCTGGAAGCGCCCGTGGCGGCGGGTGCGCGGATCTGCGTGCACGGCCGGCCGGCGCCCCGCTGCCCTATCCTCGTGGCATGGCATGCCGAATCAGCGAACTCGTCATCGACGCGGAAGACCCTGATCGACTGGCCGCATTCTGGTGCGATGTCCTCGGCTACGTCGAGCTGGCCCGAGAAGAGGACGGCAGCGTCCAGATCGGCCCGCCGGGCGTCGGATTCGGCGGAGCGCAGCCCACCCTCGTCTTCGGCGCGGGACGCAACCCCCGGGCCGGGAAGCTCCCCCTGCACTTCGATGTGAACGCCACCGACCGCGACCAGGACGCCGAGCTGGCCAGGCTGCTGGCACTGGGCGCCGTGCCGGTCGACATCGGCCAGACCGGAGGAGAGAGCTGGCATGTCCTGGCCGACCCCGAGGGCAACGAGTTCTGCCTCCTGCGCGCTCAGCTGAAGCCTGTCTGACGTCGCATCAGATCGGTCACGTGGGAAGCACCCCGATGCCCTGCTTGATGCCCGGGACCCAGATCCGCCGGCCGGTCAGGGCGTTACCGATCAGCGGTCGCGGCTCGCCGATGCCGTGGTTGTCGGACTACCGTCCGGTCCGCCTGGTCGAACTCTCGTCGTCGGCGGTGGGCTGTGAGTGGTGACGGAAGGCTCTGCATGGCACGGCAAGAGCTCGGACGCTCCTTCGGATGGTTGTGGTCGGCATTCACGGCCTCCACCGTCGGCACCTGGCTGGGGTTCGGCGCGTTCCCCCTGATCGCGATCCAGGTGCTCCACGTCGGCCCGGCCGCGGTCTCGACCCTCGCGGCCGCCGGCTTGGCGGTGGGCGCGCTCCTCGCGCTTCCGCTCGGCCCGTGGGTCGACGGCCGGCGAAAGAAGCCGGTCATGATCGTCACCGACCTGGTGAGGTTCGGTGCCCTGCTGACGATCCCAGCCGCCTACTTCGCCGACCGGCTGACCTACACCCAGCTGCTGGTCGTCTCCGTGACCAGCGCGGCGGCGAACATCGCGTTCACCGCCGCCGGCGGCGCCTACCTCAGGCAGCTCGTGCGCCCGGACCAGCTGCTGGTGGCCAACGGCCGCTTCGAGTCGACGACCTGGACCGCCACGGCAGTCGGCCCGACCCTGGGTGGAGCGGCGATCACGCTGCTGGGACCCGCGGTCACCGTGATCGCCAACGCCGCCGGGTTCCTGCTGTCCGCTCTGGGGATCGCCGCGATCCGGGAGAAGGAGGCCGGTTCCGAGCGGGTCAGGGCGGAGAGGCTCCGGGCTTCGGACCTGGTCAAGGGCTGGACTTTCATCCACGCCGACCGGCGGTTGCGTCCGCTCTTCTGGAACACCGTGGCCGTCAACGCGCTGATCATGGCCACCGAACCGCTGCTCGCCGTCCTCCTGCTGGATGACCTGGGCTGGGAGGCATGGCAGTACGGGCTCGCGTTCGGCCTGCCCTGCGTCGGCGGATTCCTCGGTGCTCAGGCCGCCCCGCGCCTGGAAGCCCGCTACGGGCGCCGCCGCGTCCTGATCACCTCCGGCGTACTGCGTGCCCTGTGGCCCGTCGGACTGTTCTTCGTCATGCCTGGTTACGCGGGAATGGTCCTGGTCGTCGTCGTCGAACTGGTCCTGATCACCTGCATGGGGGTGTTCAACCCGCTGTTCGCGACCGAGCGTCTCCAGCGGGTGCCGGCCGAGCGCGTCGGGCGGGTCCTGGTGGCCTGGAAAGTGACCAGCACCGGCGCGATCGCCGTCCTGACAGCCCTGTGGGGTGCTCTGGCCGCTGCCACCGACGCGCGCATCGCGATCGGCGTCGCGGGCGTACTGCTCCTGGCCACCCCGCTCCTTCTGCCACGCGAAGACGACCAGGAGAAGGGCAAGGGCAAGGTCGGGGACCAGCCTCGGCCAACCGAGCCGGAGGCGTCCGCCCTGACGACCAGGGCCTGACCCGTAGCGGACGAGGGCCCCGGCCGTTAGGCGGGTTCTGAGCGGGGTAGCCGCCTCGTGATCGGGGAAGAAGGCAGCCGCCCGGACGGCTCCGCCCAGAGGAGCCGGGGGAGTGAGGAGTTCGACGTCTCATGCGCAGAGGACCGGGCTCCGCCGCACCCGGGCCGCCGCCACGCGAGCGTACGGCGGCCGAGAGCCAGGCCGCCGGCAGGCCACCCGACCCACACGTCCTCGGCATTGCCGTGCTCGTCGGGCTGCAGGCGTCCGGTAAGTCGACCTTGTACGGACGGCGCCTGGCGGGCCGCTACGCCTTGATCAGCAAGGATCTCTTCCCCCGCTCGGCCCGGCGCAAGCAGGAGCGGCAGATGCGGCTGGTGGAGACCGCGCTCGCCGAGGGCCGGTCCGTGGCCGTCGACAACACGAACCCGTCCCCCGAGGAGTGGCGGCCGCTCGTGGCGGCAGGGGCACGCCCATGGCGCCACGGCGACGGCGTACTGGTTCCCACCGGACGTCGCCGGCTCCAAGCGCCGCAATGCCGCGAGGCAGGGCCGGGAGCGCGTGCCCGACGTGGGTATCCAGGCCACCTTCACCAAGCTCCGCCGGCCCTCGCTCGCCGACGGGTTCGACGCCGTGTACGAGGTGCGCTTCGACGGCCGCGGTGGATTCCTGGTGCGGTCCGACACCGGCGTCCGCTCGGCGGAGGAGAGTGAGACGTGAGCAGCCGTTAGTTGTCCGGAGACCGGTTCGCCCGTACCGAACCCGTGCGCCCGCCCCGGCGATATCGTGGTGGCACACGCACGTTCTGCCCTTGGAGCCTCTGATGAGCGAACAGCCGGCCCCGTCGTCCGCATGCGCCGCCCGCCAGCCGCTGGAGCCCGCGGCCGCCGACGCGGTCCGCGCGTACGCGGCCAGGACCCGTGCGAACGCCGACCGGTTCGCCGCCGTCCTCGAGGACATCGCCACCAACGGGCTGCCGTCGGTGGAGGATTGCACGCCATGGGAGGAGCTGCGCGAGGCCCATCTCGCCCGCCTCGCCGCCAAGCGTCCGGCCGTCGCCTGATGGTCCCTCAGCACACCCCGCGACGCGCCCGGATCGCGTTCTCCGACTCCGCCGCGAAGCAGCTGGAGAACCTGACCACCGAGGCGGAGATCCACGCCTTGGACCGCGCCCTGGTCGTCATCTCCTTCGACCCCGAGGTCGGCGAGCCGATCCCGGGCGACGCTGCCGGCCCCCAACTGCGCCGCTACACCGACGAAGTCGAGCAGGTGAGGGTCCTGTACTTCGTGACCGCGCTCAGGACCGTGGTCGTCGTCGCGTACATCGAGGTCTAGTCGCGTACATCGAGGTCCAGGCGGTGGAGGTGACCGATCCGGCGGCCTTCAACCGCAGCGGCGAGCGGATGCGGCGCGGACGGGCGATCCGCACGATGCTGGCCCGGCCCTTGCACGCCCCGGGGCCGGTCCGCGTTCCTTCGTACGTACGGGGGCCGGCCGTGTCACACTTGCCGAAGAGCCCGTGTGTCTCCCCCGTCGCACGGGCTCGTCCGGCTCCACCAGGCGCGTCCTGGTGGAGCCGCCTTGCGTCAGGGCGGGGCGAGATGCGCCACGACCCGTGTATCAGGAGCCCAGGCCTTCACTCCGCAGTGACGTGCCGGCGGGACGGACGGATGCGGACCCGGCCCGTCGTCACCTCACTGGCCCACCCTTCCGTCGACGCACTCGCGCAGCAGGTCGGCGTGTCCGCAGTGACGGGCGTACTCCTCGATCCGGTGCACCATCAGCTCCCGGATCGCGATCTTGTCCTTCCCGACCCGCTCGCCCAGGTCCGCGTACTCGGCCAGCGCGGCGTCGACCGCAGCCTGCTCGCGCTCCAGATCGACGTACGCGGCGTCGACCACGGCCTGCTCGGCGACCGCTCCGTCGAAGTCCCCGTCACGCTCGCCGTACAGCTTCGGCAGCGGATCACCGTCGCTGATCCAGTTGCGCCAGTCGCGCTCCACCTCCGCGAGGTGCCGGACCAGGCCGAGCAGCGACATCGTCGACGGCGGTACCGACCGACGGGCCAGTTGCTCCGGATCCAGGCCCTCGCACTTCATCCGCAGGGTCATGCGGTAGCCCGTCAGAAAGTCCTCCAGCGTCGCGAACTCGCCGTCCGGACCGGAACCTTGCTTGTTGCGGGGGTCGTCGTCCGGGTCGGCCCACATGTCGGGGTAGACGGTCGCCCGGGTCCATCGTGCGGGTTGGTCATTCATCCGCCCATGATCGACTGTGACGACCCAGGCTCGCCACTGAGTTCTTCCATCGAGGTGACGTCCTGCCGGCGCCGGTACGAGGTGTCACACCGGCCGCCTCCGGTCTCGGCCGAGGCGCCTGCTCGTCGTGCGATCGGTCCGGGGCCGGCCCACGCAGCGCCTTGCGGGCCCCCGCTCAGGCGGGGACGGGCTCCCGGTCGGCCCCGTCGAACGGGCCATAGTTCTCCTTGCCCATTCGCTCGGCCGCGTCGATGTAGTCGGCGAGAGCGTCGCGGGACTGGGCCAGCCTGTCCATCTGTTCGTTCAGCCGCCGCATCCGTGACCGCATCGCGGCCAGCAACTCGGGGCACCCGAGGAGCTCCGGGGCCTCTCCGCTCGCACAGGGCAGCAGATACGCGATGTCCTCGGAGGACAGCCCGGCACCGAGCAGATGCCGGATCTGCCTCACCCGAAGCACGGCGTTCTCGTCGTACTCGCGGTACCCGTTCGCGCCGCGGTCCGCCTCCAGCAGGCCCTGGGCCTCGTAATAGCGCAACTGGTGGGCGTTGACGCCCGCCCGGCGACTCAGTTCCCCGATCCGCATCGAACCTCACTTGACCTTCACACCGGTATCAACGTTGACGATGCTGCCATGAACATCGAACACAGAACACCTGTGACCGTGATCGGACTCGGACTGATGGGCCAGGCCCTCGCCGGTGCGTTCCTGAAAGCCGGGCATCCCACAACCGTGTGGAACCGTACGGCCTCCAAGGCCGACCAGTTGGTGGGGCAGGGGGCGACGCCGGCCCCGACGATCGGCGACGCGTTCAAGGCGAGCTCCCTGGCGATCATCTGCCTCACCGACTACCAGGCCATGTACGAAGCGTTCGGCGCGAGCGATGTCGAGCTGGACGGTACGACGTTGATCAACCTGACCTCGGGCGACTCGGCCCAGGCCCGGGAGGCCGCTCGATGGGCCGAGCAGCGAGGCGCCCGCTACCTGGACGGCGCCATCATGGCCATCCCGCCGACGATCGGGACGGCCGAGGCGATGATCCTGCACAGTGGCCCGCAGTCGGACTTCGAGGCACACAGGTCAACACTCGACACGCTCGGCACCGTCGCCTACCTCGGTGCGGACCATGGGCTGGCGGCACTGTACGACGTGGCCGGCCTGGCCATGATGTGGAGCGTCCTGAACGCCTGGCTCCAGGGCACCGCCCTGCTCAGGACCGCGGGAGTCGATGCGGCGACCTACGCGCCGTTCGCACAGCAGATCGCTGCCGGTGTGGCCGAATGGCTGCCCGGGTACGCCGAGCAGATCGACAGGGGGTCCTTCCCGGCCGAGGTGTCGGCCCTGGAGACCGACGCGCGGTCGATGGCGCACTTGATCGAGGAGAGCGAGGCGGTGGGCGTCAACGCCGAACTGCCCAAGCTGTTCAAGGCGATGGCCGACCGCGCGATCGCCGCCGGACACGGGGGAGAGCAGTACCCGGTGCTGATCGAGGAGTTCGGCAAACCCCGCGCCGACTGACCGATCGGGACGACGTCGGAACCCCGGCGCCCTCCACGGAGGCGCCGCCGAGGGTTCGGCGCAACTCCCTGAAGAGACGACCAAGCGGACCGGTCCGCCCCTTGAGGTCGCGATGCCGAGCCTGGGCCCCACAGGATTCCGAAGCGGCCCAGGTGCAGGAGCGGGTGGACGCGACCCGTATCGCGTACCCGCGGGCCTGTGCGAGCAGGCCGGTCACGGCCGGCCGGACCAGGGGACCAGGATGCTCGATCCGATGTGATCGGTGCGGGAAGACCCGGAAGGCCAACGCCGGCTGACTCGGCCTCGGACGACGGGTGCGGGGAATCCCTCGAATCCTTTCGGCGGCCCCGCGCCTCTTATGTGCGTGCCGGCCGGACGCCGGCACACGAACTGGAGGTTGCCGTGATCGTTGGAATCGCCGTCGCCTGTGGAGTGGTGCTGCTCTGCACGTGCGGTTTCGTCGTACTGCGCAAACGGGGGCGAGCACGTGGCTGAGCGGTCGTGGCCCGGTGAACAGCTGATCGGCGCCGCACAGCGAGGTGATGCCGAGGCGATCAGCGCGTTGGTGTCGGGCTCGCATCCGAACGTCGTGCGGTTCGCCCGGTCTCTCTGCGCCACTCCCGAGGACGCCGAGGACGCGGCACAGGAAGCGTTGATCATCCTGTACCGAAAGATCGGGATGCTGCGGGCGTCCGGCGCCCTGGCGTCGTGGATGTTCCGCATCGTGCGGAACGAGTGTCTGCGGCGCGCCCGTACGACCCTGCCGTCCAGTACGACGCCGGGATCCCGTACCCCGCTGCGAGAGGTCCCCGTGCCTTCGGCCGAGGACGAGGCCCTGCACCAGCTGGAAGCGGGCAGAGTGGCGGCAGCCGTCGCCTCTCTGCCCGCCGATCAGCGACGCGTGCTGATCATGCGAGACGTCCAGGGCTACAGCGGGCGGATGGTTGCCGATGCGCTGGGGCTCAGTACGGCCGCGATGAAGTCGCGTCTGCACAGGGCCCGCGCTGCCGTTCGGCACAGGGTGCGTCTCACGGCGGATTCGGCTTCTGGAGGGGATGCTGGTGGTAACGAAGGCTGAGAATCCCGATTTCGCGAGTTCGTCCCTGCCCCGTCACCTCGTCCGAGGTGCGGTGGGATTCGCGGCGCTGATCGGCTCCTTCGCGCTGATTCCCGTCCTCGGATGGCCCAGCCTGCTGTTGCTGCCGGCCGGCGCGGTGGCACTACGCGGGTGCCCGATGTGCTGGGCGATCGGACTCGTGCAGACCGCTTCGAGAGGGCGCCTGCAACGCTCGTGCGCGGAGGGGAGATGCACGCTGACAGCTGCCGGTCACGTTACTTCTGACACCGGCGAACGAAAATCTACTCTGACGAGAGTAGACATTGGACTGTGATGTGGTTATGGTTTCTCTCGTAGTCGAGATCGATCGAGCCCGGCAGAGATGAACTGCCGGGCAGTATCACACGCAGTTCGCAGAACGGTGCGGTGGTGGAGTTTCGAAGCCAGGATTGGTGCTGGACGGCGACGGGACTGACGACCGGGCCGGGGGGCCCGCAGTGATCAGGGGCCGCCACGAGCAGTCAGCAGTGCGGTGACAGGTGGTACCTCGGTAAAGGCGTCGGGCTGCGGGCGCGCGTGCCGGGAAGCTCGGCAGTGGGGTTCCAAGCCGGTTCGGACGCAGGACGGGCGACGGGGTCGGCTGCCGAGGAGTGGTTCGCAGTATTGCAAGTGGTGTTGCAGGTCCTTGGGGGCCCTGGTGTCGTACGGCACCAGGGCCCCCCGGCCGTTCCCAGAGAGGTGAGATGACAGCGGACGATTCGTTCGGCCGTCTCGAAGACGATGACTACCCCGCCTACACGATGGGCCGGGCGGCGGAGATGCTCGGCACCACGCCCGGCTTCCTCCGCGCCATCGGCGAAGCGCGGCTGATCACGCCGCTCCGCTCGGAAGGGGGACATCGTCGCTACTCGCGGTATCAGCTGCGGATCGCGGCCCGCGCCCGGGAACTCGTCGACCAGGGCACGCCCGTCGAGGCAGCCTGTCGCATCGTCATCCTCGAGGACCAGCTCGAGGAGGCTCGCCGCATCAACGCCGAACACCGCCGCGCGGGTGCCGAACCGCATCCGCCGACCGCAGCCTGATGGGCGTGCGCCGGCTGGGGGAGCCGAGGGCGCGACGCCGGACTCCGATCACGCCGGCCATGCCGGAGCCGGGAGTCACTGCTTCCGCGGTCCAGGGGTGAACGGGCCGGTCGCCTGGCCACGCAGCCATCCACGACGGCTCTCTCGCCGGCCACCGAGCCGTTCACGCAGAACCGCCCGTCCTTGTCGGCCAACAGTTCCCGGGCCGCTGGCCGGGGGCCCGCGGCGGGAACGCGTGCCCCCGGCCGCTGCCTCAGCGGCAGGCGGCTGTGTCGTCCGCCGTGCCGGGGAATGCGGCGGTCCGTGTCTGACCGAAGTTGGCCACGAACGCGTCGTACACCGAAGGCGTCGTGATCCGCAGCATCGCCTCGTCGTTGTCGCGCAGCGCCGGTCCGCTCCAGTTGTGGCTGCCGGTGAAGACCAGCTTTTCCCTCGCCCCCGCGTACATCCCGTCGATCATCAGATTCTTCGAGTGCACGATGCGGTTCGGGGTGCCGGCATCGCCGTCATGGTTGTGCTGGTAGCAGCGGGTGGTGAGCCGTGTCTGGCCGTGCAGGGCGGCCCAGGTTCCACTGTCGGTCTCGCTGTAGACGACGTCGACCGTGCATCCGGCCGCCGCGAGCGCCCGCAGCTTGTCGGCGACCGCTTGGCGGGTGATCTTCAGCATCGCCACGCGGATCGCGGTGCGGTGGGTCCCGGCGGAGTCGCTCCACGTACAGCCCACGTTGTCGAGGGCGTTGACGACGGTGTCGGTGTCGTCCGTGGTCCCGGCCCGCGGGAAGAAGTACACCTTGTAGTCGCCCGCGCCGGCATACGTGTAGTCCCAGTTGGCCCGGTCCTGTCGCGCCAGCTTGGCGAAGTAGGAGGTGTAGGCGGAGTACAGCGTGGAGTTGCCGGCGAAGCCGACGGAACTGTTCCAGAAGCGGGAGTAGTTCGACGGCGTCAGATTGGACGTCATCTGCAGCACCGCCTGCGTCACCGCACCGCCGCCGAGGCTGCTGAACAGCAGGAACTTGTTGTGGTTGATCCCGCTCGTGCTCGAGGCCAGGCACGACCGGCCCTTGGCGCACAGAGTGACGTACGAACTCTTGGTGATGTCCGTCCCGAGCGCTGCCTTGAGCGTGTTGTACGAGTCAGGGCTCCCGGCGGGGTCACTGACGCTCGTCTCGTCGAGGACGACCTGAACGTTGACCCCGCGGGCGTTTCGGGCGTTCGCCAGGTCCTGGGCGACGGCGTTGTCCCACAGGTGGTAAATCGCCATCTGGATGGTCGAACCGGTGTCAGCGGCCGCGATGAACTCGCGCACGCGGTCCTTGATGGCGTTCTGCCGTGCCGGGTCGGCGGAGGTCGGGTCGTTGAACAACGGCCCCATCGCGGGCACAGCGGCGACCTCGGCCGGCAGCACCTCCTCGGCGGTCGCACTCTGCGCGGAACCGAGCACGCCCGCCGCCAATATCAGTGCTGTCCCGGCCGCGTACACGCGTCTGCGGATGCTGGAAAGCATGAATTCCCCTCGCCGATCACTGGTTGAGCCCATGACCCTATGCCAGCAGTCGCCGCAACCACCCAACGGCCGTGGCCGGCCCCGGAGCGCGAGGCGTCGATGTGAGTCCTCCGCCGCCCCGGGCAGGGCGGTCGGCCGCCCGTCGACCCGAGGCCGGAAGTGGTCCCCTTGCGCCCGTGGACGCCTGAGGGAAACGGGTGTGCGATTGTCAGTCGCGCGTGATAGTCACTACACCCACGGGGTGAGCTGATCATCTGCTTCCCCGTTCGAACATGGCAAGGGGTGGGGACATGGCGTTGCTCCGTGACTGGGGGCTCACGCTGGGGAGGCTGGCGGGCAGACCCGCCGCTCAGGTGCAGAAGGATTCCGGTGATCCCGACGTGGGGCGCGTGCGGGCGGCCGCCGCGGCGGCGGACTGGAGCACGGTGCGGGCGGTGCTCGAAGGGCGCCCCGAGGGCGAGGACCGGACGGAACTGCTGTGGGCCGTCGGCGACACCGCCGGTGTGGAGCGATGGATCGCCGGGGTTCTCGAAGCGGAACCCGAGGCAGCGCTGCCCCGGCTCGTGGCGGGGATCCGCCACATCAGCTGGGGATGGGAGGCTCGCACGGGCGCCCGGGCGAAGGACGTCTCACGCGATCAGTTCGAGGTCTTCCACGCGCGGTTGCGCCAGGCCGAGCAGTGGCTGTACGAGGTGGCGGAGCGCGAGCCGCAGTGGACCTCGCCCTGGTACGCCCTCCAGATCACCGGCCGCGGCCTCCAGGTCGGTCAGACCGTCGCGCGACGCCGGTTCGACGCGACGGTGCGGCGCGACCGGCATCACCTGGGCGCGCACCAGCAGCAGCTGCAACAGGTCTGCGACAAATGGGGCGGGTCTCATGAGGAGATGCACGCCTTCGCCCGCGAGTCCGCCTTCGGCGCTCCGGGTGGCACGCTCCTGGGTCAACTCGTCGCGATCGCCCACATCGAGGAGTGGCTCTCCCTCGACGACGGACCGGACGCCGTCCACATGCGCCGGGCCGACGTGAAGACGTCGCTACGGGAGGCTGCCGAGCACTCGATCCGACACCCCGACTTCGTCCGCCGGGGAGCCTGGAACCAGGTCTTCAACACCTTCGCCATGGCCTTCTCACTGGCCGGGGACCGCGCGGCCGCGCGGGAGTGCTTCCAGGCCACCGATGGCCGCGTCACCGACTTCCCCTGGTACTACCTCAACGGTTCCGACCCCGCCGCGGCCTATCGGCAGCAGCGTTCGTCAACCGGGCGCTGAGCCGGGGCGTCACGAAGACCGATGCGTGGGGCTGCTGTCCCACCGTCACCTCGTCGCACTGTAGGTGTCGTCGGGCTCCGGTCCATCGCGAGCCGGGGCTTGTCTCCGCGCGAGTGTCCTGACGGAGGATCCGGCCCGACAGGAGACGCGCCCGGGCGCAGCCTCCGCCCGCCCCGCCCCGCCTCGCCTCGCCTCGCCTCGACCTCACGTCGTCGGCCCCCTTGCTCGTACTCCTTCCGTCCACTCTCCCGCCCGCGCCGCTCACGCCTCGGGCGCGCACACCGAAAGACTCCGCCAGGTGCCTCACTCCGAGACCGCTCACACCTTCCAGGTCGACTTGCGCGGTCTGGTCGACCTGCTCTCCCACCACCTCTACTCCAGCCCCCGCGTCTACCTGCGCGAGCTGCTGCAGAACGCCGCCGACGCCATCACCGCACGCCAGGCGGTCGCGCCGGGCGCCCCGGGCGTCCCGGGCGTCCCTGCCACGCCCGGCACCATCACCGTGCGCACCGGTGACACCCTCACCGTCACGGACACCGGCATCGGTCTGACCGAGGCCGACGTCCACCGGTTCCTCGCCACCATCGGCCGCAGCTCCAAGCGGACCGCCGAAGGCGCCCTCGACGGCGCGGGGTTCGAAGCAGACCGCGGTGACTTCATCGGCCAGTTCGGCATCGGTCTGCTCGCCTGCTTCGTCGTGGCCGACGAGATCACGTTGCTCAGCCGCTCCGCCGCCGACCCGTCGGCGCCCGCCGTCGAGTGGCGCGGCCACTCCGACGGCCGCTACACCATCCGTACCCTGCCCGCCTCGGCCGTGCCCGAGCCCGGTACCACCGTCCGGCTCGTCCCGCGCGCCGACAACGCCGAGTGGACGAGCCCGGAGCAGGTCGTCTCCCTGGCCCGCCACTACGGCGGCCTCCTTCGGCACGAGGTCACCGTCGTCGGACCGCGAGGCGAGCTGCACCGGGTCAACGAGACACCCCCGTGGGAGCAGCACCATCGCTCCCCACTGGCCCGCCGAGAGGCGATGACCGCGTACTGCCGCGGCCTCTTCGACTTCACTCCTCTCGACGCCATCGAGCTCGACCTCCCGGCGGCCGGTCTGCGCGGCGTCGCCTACGTCCTCCCCACAGCCGTGAGTCCCGCCCAGCGCGCCGGGCACCGGGTCCACCTCAAGGGCATGCTGCTCACCGACCAGGCCCCCGAACTGCTGCCGGACTGGGCCTTCTTCGTACGCTGCGTGGTCGACACCACCAGCCTGCGGCCCACGGCGTCGCGGGAGTCGCTGTACGAAGACGGCACCCTGTCCGCCGTACGGGACGCGCTGGGCGACCGGATACGCGACTGGCTCACTGGCCTCGCCGCAAGCGACCCGTCCCTGCTGCACCGCTTCATCGACACGCACCACCTCGCGGTCAAGGCGCTCGCCCGCTACGACGACGAGCTGCTGCGCATCGTCCTCCCGTGGCTGCCGTTCGAGACCACCGACGGCAATGTCACCCTTGAGGAGTTCGCGCGGACGCACCCGACCCTCCTGGTCACGCGCAGTGTCGAGGAGTTCCGCCAGGTCGCCCCCATCGCGGCGGCCGCCGGCCTGGGCGTCGTCAACGGCGGTTACACCTACGACCGCGACCTCGTGCTCCGGCTCCCCGAGATCCGGCCCGGCACGTCCGTCACCGACCTCGACCCCGCCACCGTCACCGCCCATCTCGACGCCGTCGACCCGACCGCCGAACTGCGCGCGGCGGCCTTCCTCGCCGTCGCACGGGAGACCATCGGCGTCCACGACTGTGACGTCGTCCTCCGCGACTTCCAGCCCGTCACCGCCCCCGCGCTCCTCCTCGACAACCGGGACGCCCGCCACGAACGGACCAGGTCGAGTCTGGCCGCCGACAGCGACGGGCTGTGGGCCGACATCCTCGGCTCCCTGCGTCACGAGACACCGCGTGCCCAGCTCGTCCTGAACCACCTCAACCCGCTGGTACGCCAGGCGATCACGATCACCGAGCGCGGCCTGGCCGTCACGACCGCAGAGGCCCTCTACGGCCAGGCCCTGCTGCTCAGCCGCCGCCCCCTCCGGGCAAGCGAGAGCGCCCTGCTCAACCGGGCCTTCATCGGCCTGCTCACCCACGCCATGCACCAACCCGGCACGGCGGCACCCGGCTCAGAGCCCCGGAAGGAAATGTAGATGCTGGACACCCCCGAGGCCGTGGTCGAGGCGCTGCGCGAGAACAACGAACGCCCCCACGGCCTGCAGCGCACCATCACCGCCGAGGAACTCGTCGAGGCCGCCGAACCCTTCGACAAGCCGGACGTCCTCGTCACGGCCCTGCTCGAGCTGATGTCGGCGTACGAGTTCACCGGCGAGCACCGCAAGTCCCCCGTCACCTTCGCCCGCCTCCTCAAGCTGTGGGACACCGCCCCCGAATCCTTCAGCCAGTGGGAGGCCCACCAGATCTTCTGGCGCTTCAAGTGGGTGACGACGTCCCTGTTGCAGGTGCCCGAGGTGCCCCTGGCCACCGTCCAGGGCTGGATCGACCAGATGCGCACCCGCTACGAGAAGGCGGACCACGGCATGCAGCCGGTGGCGGCGATGCGCTACCACGTCGCCTCCCACACCGGTGACGGCGTCGCCGACGCCTACGACCTGTGGGCCACCCGGCCCCGTACCGAACTGAGTGACTGCGAAGCATGCGAAACCCGGCACTTCGCCTGGCACCAGGTGACGTCGGGCGACGACGCCGCGGCTCTCGAGAGCTGGCGACCGGTCCTCGACGGGACCATCGGTTGCAGCGAGGAGCCGCAGATGAGCCAGGCGCGCGCCCTGCTGCCGCTGCTGCGCGCCGGTCGTGCGGACGAGGCCCGCTCCCACCACCTCACCGGCTACCGGCGGGTCCGTGGCAACACGGGCATGCAGGACGAGGTCGGTCTGCACCTGGAATTCTGCGCCCTGTCCCGCAACGAGGGGCGAGGACTGGAGATCCTGGCGGAGAACCGCCCGCTGTTCGAGGCGACCGGCGCTCCGCTGGCCCGCCTCGGCTTCCTCACCGGCGCCGAGGTGCTGCTCCACCGTCTCGTCGACGACGGACACGCCGACACCGCCGTCGCCGGCCCGCCCGGGCGGAACTGGACCGCAACCGAACTCCTCGGCCATGTCCGTTCGGAGGCGGACCGGCTCTCCACCGCCTTCGACGCGCGCAACGGCACGTCGGCCGTCGGAGACCGCCGACGGCTGCGCCTCGCCCAGCCCCCGCTGCTCGACGAGCCGCTGCCGCTCGGCCTGCGGACCTCCGTCACACACTCTTCCGTGGCCGGGAGGCGGACGGCGGTCGTCCCCACGGCCGCCGGTGCGGCCGCCGCCGTGCCGGACGTTCCCGAGGATTTCGTCTCCCTGGTACGCCAGGCACGGCGCCTGGCCGCCCAGGGGCATCCCGGCAGCAACAGGCTGTGGGCCCGTGTCGCCGAACGGTTGGCGGACGCGAACACCACCCACGACCCCCGGCTCGGCCCCGAGGACCTGCTGCACGCGGAGCTCGCCGAACACCGCGCGTACCTGCTCTCGCAGGAGGACTTCAACGCGGAGAGCATCACCGAGCTGCGGCGGGCCGAGGTGCTGTTCGAGCGGCTCGGGATGCCCTGGCACGCCCTCTCCGCCCGGACGCGCGTCTTCGCCTGGACGACCGCCCCCGACGAGAGCACGGACGGCGGTACGGACGATGGCCGGTCCCCGCAGGCGGACGAGGCACCGGACTCCCGTACCGACCGGCCCGACACGGAGGCGGTCCAGGCCGGCCTCGACGAGGCCCGGCGCGAAGTGGAGCGCCTCAAGACCGAGGCCCCTCTGACCGGCGAGGCCCCGGGGGAGGGGGAGCCCGAGTCCGAAGCCGAGAGGAAGGCGGAGCGCGTACTGGAGTACCTCGGTGTGCTCTACTCCTGCACCTTCGCCGCCTATCAGGAGGTGCTGCGGCAGCTGCCGGAGCCCACCGCCCCCGCCGTCGAGCTGTTCGAGGAACACGCCCGGACACTGCACATGGAGGCGGAGCGCCTGGCCGTCCCCCACCAGGTCGCCAACGCGCGGCAGTTCGTGGCCGACATGGCCGGCCGCCGGGGTGACATCGTGCGCGCGGAGGCGGAGCTGCGCGCGGCGCTGAAGAACGTCGAGGACTCCGGCCGGCCCTGGCGCGGATCGCGCCCGCGCGCCCTGCTGGCCCAGATCCTGCTGGCCAAGGAGGAGCCGGCGGAGGCGGTGGAACTGCTGCACCAGGCCATCGCCGACGCGGTCCGCTACGACGACACGGATTTCCAGCTGGCACCGACGTACGGGCTGCTCGGCCACGCCGCCTCGCGTCTCGGGGACCACGGCGGCGCCGTGCGGCACCTCTCGGAGGCCGCCGCGCGGTTCGACCAGGACGGTGCGTACAACGAGGCCACCGACATGCGGCTCCAGCTCGCCGATGTCCTCGCGCGCACCGGGCAGCGGGCCGATGCCGTCGCCGTACTGGAATCCGTCCTCTCCGACGAGGCCGCCTCCGCCCTCGACGAACGTCTGCTCGCCCAGGCGCGGCTGACGCTGGCGCGGGGACTGCGGGAGTTGGAGGAGTACCTGCCCGCGGCTGAGGAGTTCCTCCGGCTGGCCGACACCGTCGCCGGGTGGGAGGAGGACGACCGCGCGGTGCACACCCTGGTGGCGGCGGAAGCGGCCACCGCGCTGGCGATGGCCGACCGCTGGGACGCGGCGGGCACGGCGTACGCGCGCGCCGTCGCGTCCCACGCCGAGGCACCGAACCCGTCCTTGATCATCAACATGATGTGCGAGTTCGCGCGCCTCACCATGCTGTCCCAGGGAAGCGAAGGCCTGGACACGGCACTGGGCCACTTGGCGCAGGCCGACGAGGTCCGGGCCGCTGTGCCGGAAGGCACCGAGAACTTCGTTCCCTGGTACGAGAGCGGCACCGTGCACTACCGCCGCGCCCGCGTCCTGGCGGAGGCCGAACGCTTCCCGGAGGCACTGAGGGAGGCGGAAACCGCCATCGCCGCCCACGAACAGGGGGATGAGCACGGCGAGGTGCCGCGTGCGGAAGCCGTCCGGATCGCGGCCCTGATCGAGGGCAACGGCCTCGGCCTGTTCAAGGAGGCCGTCGTCCGTCTGACGGCGGCAGCGGCGCGCTGCAGAAAGGCGGAACTCCCCGAGGCCGCCGAAATCCTCAACGCCCTGCGGCAGGACTACCTGGCGCGGTAGCGGCGCTGTCGGCCCTCGGCCCCTGCGGGACAGCCCGTAGGCCGTGTCCGTGAAGTCCCGCCTGGCCCGCGACGCCTGGTCCGCACGCTCGCCGCGTTGCCGGGATCACCCGAGTACGCCCCGTACGAAGGGCGACCCTCCGCCTTGCGATCGCACGCACCAGACGCCGCGGGCCCTGCCCTGCGGGCAGACGGCGCTACCTTCCGGACACGGCCCAGGGGCCGGGACGCCCTGACACAACGACGCCTCTGCGGCCCGCCCGGTCGACGTGCGAAGGGCTCCCGGGCGGGCTCCACGCTCAGGATGGGCCCGCTCGCGGGTTCGCGCGCGCCGAGCCGCTGAGGGGCACCGTGCGGCGGCGTGCCGGGCCCGCCTTCTGCCGTTTGCCGTGCGGAGGGAGGACGAAGGACTGGAAGCGGGACGGTCAGGTCAGGTCATCGGGTCAGGTTCAGGCCTCCGTCGAGCACGACGACCTCGCCGGTGAGGTAGTCACTGGAGACCATCGAAGCCACCAGGTCGGCGACGTCGGCCGGCTGAGCCGGACGCCGCATGGGCGCGCTCTCGCGCCACAACTCCTGTGCCTGGCTCCAGCTTTTGGTCATGGGTGTGTCCACCAGCCCGGGAGCGACCGCGTTGACCCGCACCTCCGGCCCGAGCGCGGCCGCGAGCAGCCGCGTCACATGGTTCAGCGCGGCCTTGCTCGCCGCGTACGGCACGGAGGAGCCCTTGGGACGCACCCCGGCGTGACTGGTGATGTTCACGATGCTGCCGCCCGCGGGGGACCGGCGCAGCGCCGGAAGTGCCTCCGTGCACAGCACCCACGGCGCGATCAGATTGACTTCCAGCAGCTGCCGCCAGTCCACGGGCGTCGCCGCGGCCAAGTCGTCGTGAGGGATCGGCCAACTGATGCCGGCGTTGTTCACCAGCACGTCCAGCCGCCCGAACCGGTCGAGTGCCGCCTCGACCAGCCCGCGAGTCTCGTCCTCCACCGCCAGATCCGCCCGCAGGTACGCCCCGTCGAGCTCCGCTGCCAGAGCCTCCCCGGCCTCCGCACTGCGCCGCGAGTGCACGACGACCCGCATCCCGTCCTTCGCCAGCCTGCGCGCGACGGCCTCCCCGATCCCCGACGTGGAACCGGTGACCAGGGCGACGGGCCGATCCGCCGGTTCAGTTCGTTCAGTCCTCATGCCGGTGGATCTTGTCACGGCCCCGAGGAGAGGCATCAGCAGTGCCTCAGAGTCAGTGGGCCGCATGCACCACGTCGTGCCCCTATCCGCGTACGGGCACGCTTACCGCGCCCGGTCGGCTCGCGCACGCCCGCTCGGTGGAAGAGAGGGGAAACGGACTCGTTCGCAGCCCGCGCCTGTCACACTGAGAGCGCCCCGCCGTCTCCCCCGTCGGCGGGGCGCCCTTGTCCTCGGTGTCGCTCCGCCGGCCCGCAAACGGGCCGCGAGCCGAGGAGGAGCACCCCCGCCGAAGATGGACACGTGTTCACCTCTCCTCTTGAATGAGCCGACCTGACCAAGAGGACCGCATGTTCGAACAACGGGGACGGGCAGCTGGGTTGGAACACACACGAAGACTTTCTCTCGGCGGTGCGTCACACCGGTTGAAGAAGGACCCCCTCGCTCAGGGAACGCTTCCGCCCGCCGGGACGCAGGCAGTGCCATCCAAGAAGACCAAGAAGTTCATAGAAGGCCGAGCATGAGAAACACCTCCATAGCACTCACCACCGTCAGCGCATGCGCGCTCGCCGCAGCCCTGCTCACCGTCCCCGCCGCGGCGGCCGAGGCGGCACCGGAGCAGGCTGTCTACGGCGAACTGGCGCGCAACGGCACCTTCACCACGGACACCGCGTACTGGTGGGGGAGTTCGGGCGTCACGGTGAACTCCGTGGACGGCGCGCTGCGGGCCACGGTGGAACCGGCTCCCGCGAACCAGGTCGGTCAGTGGTATCGCGCGGTCGTGGGGCAGAACGACATCAAGCTGCGTCCAGGCGTCACGTACACCCTGTCATTCGACGCCAAGGCCTCCAGGACCACGAAGATCAAGTCGACGGTCCAGCTGGGGACCGCGCCGTACCCCACGTCCCTGGAGAACGAACTCGGCCTGACCACCACGGCCAAGCGGTTCAGCTGGACCTTCACGTCCACGCTGGATTCGAACGACGGGCACATCGACTTCCAGGTCGGCGGCCAGAACGTCAGGACGGACATCGTCCTGGACAACGTCTCGCTGACCACGTCGACGGCGCGCGAAGGCTTCCACACCGACCCCGACAGCACCGCGATGAGGTGGGTGCGGGGCACGACGGACCCCCGCGCCTCGAAGATCAAGGCGGCCATCGCCGACCACAACACCGTGAAGTGGTTCGGCAATTGGGATGCCGACGGCAACGCCGCCACCGGCATCCGGGCCGAGGTGAGCAACTATGTGGGCGCGGCGGCCGCCAAGGGGAAGCTCCCCGTGCTCGTCGCCTACAACATCCCCGGCCGTGACTGCGGCGGCGCGTCCTCGGGCGGCTCCGCCGACGCCGACCGCTACAAGGAGTGGATCGACGCCTTCGCCCAGGGCATCGAAGGCCGCCCGGCCGTCGTGATCCTGGAGCCGGACGCGGTCGCCCAGTCCTCCGACCCGGGGTGCATCTCGGGAGCGGCCCTCGAAGCGCGCTTCGACATGCTCTGGTACGCCAACCAGCACCTCAGGGCGCAGGGCGGCTTCGTCCAGACATACCTCGACGGAGGCAACGCCACCTGGACCCTCGGGCACGACCTCAGCGGCAACGGAGGCATCGGCCTGAAGCGGATGGCCTATCTGCTCAACCGCTCCGGCGTCTCGATGGCCCGCGGGGTCTCCATCGGCGTCTCGAACTTCGACTCCACGGAGATCTCCAACCAGTACGGCAGCAAACTGGCGACCCAGCTCAAGGCCGACTTCGGCGTCGACGCCCGGTGGGTCGTGGACACCGCCCGCAACGGCAACGGCGCCTACGTGACGCCCGGCGTCCCGAGCAGCGGGCACGTCGGCTTCTGCAACCCGGCAGGGCGCAAGCTGGGTGTGACCTCTCGGGCCGGCACGGGCGGCGCCGAGTACCTCCTGTGGATCAAGAACCCGGGTGACTCGGACGGCGACTCCGCCGAATGCCCGGCGGGCTCCCCGCCGGCCGGCTCCTTCTCCCCGGACCTCGCCGACGCACTCATCGACGGCCGCTGAGCACGTTCCCCGGGACCAGGGTCCTCCTCCCCTCGGAGAGGAGGGCCCCCATCCGCCGCTTCTCGCACCGCCCCCTGCACGAGCAGGTCCTGTTGCCGGGCTGCGCCCCGCACCGCCGCCCACTTCACGAGTCTCCACGGGAGAGCGTTCATGGGCAGCGGACCGATGCTGGAGTCAGCGGGTGACCGATGTTCACTGCCGACCTCACGCGTCGCGAGCGTCCGTTGCGCGAGCAGCACGGGCTTGCTTGCGAGGGCGAAGCCGACGTGGCCGTCCCTGCTGCCCGGCACGACAAGGTAAAACGTTTCCTGGCTGCGACGGATCCACCGCAGGGCCCGTCGTCGCCGACCCCGATCTCGCCGAGCTGACGAGAAATCAAGAAGACTTGGAGACCTCACCATGCGAGTCAAAGCCTTCGACCACCTGGTGCTCAACGTGACCGACGTCGACAAGGCGCTGGAGTTCTACACCGGCCCTCTCGGCCTCGCGCCCGAGCGGGTCGAGGAGTGGCGGGCCGGCAAGGTGCCCTTCCCGTCCGTGCGTATCGACGAGAGCACCGTCATCGACCTCTTCTCCCGTCCGCGAGGTGAGTCCAATGTCGACCACATCTGTCTGGTCGTCGACCCGCTCGACTGGCAGGAGGTCATCGACGGCGGGACGTTCGACGTCATCGAGGGCCCCGTCCCGCGCTGGGGCGCGCGCGGCTCGGCACAGTCGGTCTACGTCAAGGACCCGGACGGCAACACGGTCGAACTGCGCTGGTACCCGCAGGACGCCGACAGCTGAGCAGCTTGAGCAGGGTCGTGCGGGCGGACCGGCTCGAGGCTGCCGCCGCCCGCCCAGGCGCCACGGGCGCCGAGCCCAGCACGTCCTCACGTTCGTCGGCAATCGCCGGCGTCCTCATCCCCTACCAGCCTGCGCCAAAACGAGACGACCGCATATCGGTTTGCCGCCGGCCGGCCCGGTCGGATAGGAAGCTTGCATGCTCAGAGGTGACAAGGTCGGGCTCAGGGCCCGGCACGAGGACGACATACCGATCCTGCGGGCCGAGCTCTACGACGACGTGGTCAACGCGTCGCGGGCCGAAGGCGGGCCGTGGCGGCCGATCACGCCCGGATCGAAGGATCCGCGGCTCGTGGTGGACGACAAGGAGCAGGGGAGCGTCCAGTTCTCCGTGGTGGAGCTGGGCGGCGGCACCCTGGTCGGGACCGCGGTGCTGTGGGGGATCGACAACCACAATCGGTCCGCGCACATCGGCCTTGGACTGTTGCCGTCCTCCCGCGGCAAGGGCTACGGCACGGACGTGGTCGCGGTGCTGTGCCACTACGGGTTCGTCGTGCGGGGCCTGCAGCGGCTGCAGATCGAGACGCTGTCGGACAACTTCGCGATGCTTCGCTCCGCCGAGCGCAACGGCTTCGTCCGCGAGGGCGTGCTGCGCTCCTCGGCCTGGGTCATGGGCGCGTTCCTGGACGAGGTGCTCCTCGGGCTCCTTGTCAAGGACTGGAAGCCGGAATCGAAGGGCTGGTCCGCGGCCTGACGGTTCCGTGGGCAGGATGGTGATCACGTGGATGACCTCCACGGGCAGGCCGGCCCGGCGGGCCGCTGGGCGAATCGCCTCCAGGACGTGACGTCCGCCCGTTCCAGCAGGTCCATGGTCCCGGCGTTGCCACAGGACACCAGGGGCGGCGCATCGGCAGATCCCGATGCGCGCCGGCGTCCGTCACCGGCCTCGCCTTCGCCGCACAGTCTCCGCTTCGACCGCAACTTCAACCTCAGCATGGTCATGGGCATGAGCCCCGGACTCGGCTTCGGCACCGGCCCCGGACCGGGATCCGGCCTCGGTCCTGGCCGGGCGTTGCCGCGGAGGTGCCGGGCCGACCTTGCGGCCGTACCCCGAGGTGCTCTCGCGGGCGAGGGTATGGATGAGGCGGATCAGGGCGAGAGGCGCGGCGTGGCAGCTTCCCCGTTCGATGACCTCGAAGGGCACTCCGTACGCCCCGCTCGTCACGTAGAGCATCTCGGTCGCGAACTTCCAGGCGCAGTGAAGGGCAGGCGGCCGACCCCGCGCATGGTCATCGTCGAGCCACGCCCCGTGGCCACCGGAACCAGCCGCTATCGTGCTGCTGTGACCAGTTCTGTGCGACATCCGCTGCTCTTCCTGGATGTCGACGGACCACTCATCCCGTTCGGCGCGTCGCCGGAGCGGTATCGGACGTATCCGCCCGGCCCCGAAGCGCGGGAGGGCGGCTCGAATCCGCTGCTGGCGAGGATCGACCCTGAGCACGGGCCCCGGCTGGCAGCATTGCCGTGCGATCTGGTGTGGGCCACGAGCTGGATGGATGACGCGAACGAGTGTGTCGCTCCTCGAATCGGCCTGTCGCCGTTGCCCGTGGTGACGTGGCCGGAGCCGTCCGACGTCGATGAGCGGGACGAGCGGAACGGGCTGCACTGGAAGACCCGCGCTCTTGTCGGCTGGGCGGCAGGGCGTTCATTCGCCTGGGTCGACGACGAGATCACCGGCATCGATCGAACCTGGGTCTCCGCGCACCATCGAGGACATGCCCTGCTCCACCGTGTCGATCCGCGCCGGGGTCTCATGGGTCGTGACTTCGCAGCTCTCCGGGCATGGCTGCAACGGGCGGCCGGGCTCATCGGCGCCTGATCCGGATCCTGGCCCCGGTCCCGATCGGCGGTCGTCGGGCGCCTGACGCCCGTTTCCTACTCGCTGTGCACGATCTGGATCAGGTTGCCGCAGGTGTCGTCCAGCACCGCAGTGGTGATCGGGCTCATCTCCAGCGGATCCTGAGTGAAGCGCACTCCGAGTTCGCGCAGCCGGCTGTACTCCGCGTGTACGTCGTCCACGGCGATGGATCCTCATGGGATGTCTCCGATGTACGGGGCCTGAGCCATCGGGTGACGATGAACTCAAGGGCTCGGTGGGAAGCGGGTCATGGAACTTCCAGCGTCCCTGGCGCCGGGAAACGACCAGACCCGCCGATGCCACTACGGCCGGATGCGGGCTGGCCGCGTGGCGGGACAGCCCCAGCCCCGCTTGGTCACCAGCCGTGTGCCGGGCAGGATGAACGGATGACGCACGAACTGACGGGGCCGGCGCTGGACTGGCCGGACCCGGCTACAACCGGTCGGTCGCGGACGGGATTCTGATCAGGCTGCTCGCTGTCGCACCCCGTTTCCTGTGGCGGAAGGATCTGTCCTCGGCCGTGCTCGAGGTGGCAGCCGACCATCCGGCGGCGACCGGATCGGCGGCCGGCCGCGGGGGCGGAGCTCCGCGTGCCGCGTCGTGATCAGAGCTTCCCCGCGACCGTACGGATCCGGTGGCCGAGGACCCGGCCGAACTCGGCCACGAACTCCGGGCGGGGCCGGGCCGCGTTCCATATCTCGAAGCCGAGGTGGGCGAATGCGAAACGGTCGCCCTCCCACGTCCACTCGGGCAGGGGGACCATACGGTCGCACACCGGGCACGGCAGCTCGGCGGTGCCGGTCCTGTGCCAGATTTCTGCGGCCTCCGGCCAGGGCGCGGCGGTGGCCCGCGCCGAGCAGTGCGGGCAGACGGCGGAGCCGTCGGAGCCGAGGGATCCCCGGAAGACGGTGGGGTCGGTGATGACGGCCAGCCCGTCGCAGCCGCCCTCGTTCGTCCACTCTGTGACGTCGTCCCACCGCGGCCCCGGCGAGTACACCGGCCTGCCCAGCATCTCGTACCTCCGCTCGGCTCGCACGATGCCCTCGGTCACCAGCCACGTCACCACGCGCGCCCCGAGCGCCCCGGCCTCCTCGGCGGTCGCGTCGATGTCGGCGATCGTCTGGAAGCAGTCGCCCATCGGCCCTCATCCCGCCGGCGGCTACGCGCCTTCGTCGTCCCGGCCGCCACCGCGTCCGACCGCGCCTGATGGTCATTCATGGGGCGGACCCTGTCAGACGGCACTGACAGCGGCCGCGCGAGACCACGGCGGGGGCGTGGACGAACCGACGGCGTGGCGCACTTCCTCGGTGCCGGGCGCAAAACCATGGGAGCCGAAGTGGTCGCCGTGCGAGTGGGTGTGGATCAGGCCCGTGACCGGCCGGTCACCCCGGTGCTCGCGGGAGAGGGCGAGTGCGGCTGCCGCTGTCCGGGCGGAGATGAGGGGGTCGATGACGATCACACCGCGCTCACCCTCTCGCCGATCCAGGGGTGCGGAAGTCGCCGTTGCTCGTGAGGTGCCGCCTCGGCGTACGCGTCGATCACCGCTCCCGATCGGCTTGCGGGCACGAGCAGACAGGACGGCCGCGATCACGGCGTACTTACTGCCTGGTAACTCCTCCTGGCCTGGACTCTTCTTGACGTCAGGCTGCCCTCCTCGCCCGCAAGGAAGCCGATGTCCCGGTCCGCACGTTCCGCACTCCTGCTCGCCGGGCTTCTCGCTTCCGCGGGCGTCGCCCATTTCGCCGCACCGAAGCAGTTCGACGCCATCGTGCCGCGCGCCCTGCCGGGCAGCCCCCGGGCTTGGACCGCCGCCAGCGGCGCGGTCGAACTCGCCCTCGCCGCAGGTCTCGCGCTCCCGGCCACCCGCCGGGTGAGCGCCCGCGCCACGGCCCTGTTCTTCGCGGGGGTCTTCCCGGCCAACGTGAAGATGGCCTACGACTGGCGGAACCGTCCGACGGCCGCCAAGACCGTCGCCTACGCAAGGCTCCCACTCCAGATCCCGCTGATCCTCTGGGCTCGTCACGTCGGTCGCGACGAGCCGTAGAACCGGACAGCGCCGCGCCCCTGCCGGCACTCCAGGAGAACCGGAACCGTAACAGGCCCGCCACGTTCGCGTGGCGTCGACGTCGGCGCCACGCGGGAGAGAAGTATCAGCAGCACGAAGCGGCGGAAACGGCGCCTGTACGGGCGTAGTTGCGCGCCTCCCACCGGCCCAGGATCTCCGCGTGATCGACGGGTGGATGGGCGGCCGCCCACTGCTTGTCACGGCCGTTGACTGGGTCGTTGCCGAGCGGATGATCAGGAAGGACGCGACAGCGAGAAGCCCGGCCCCTGCTGCCGGCCACCGCCGGGTGCCGCGCGTCATGGCGGCGAGCGGGGAGAGCCGCGCAGTTCGGTGTCGGGCGAGGTCAGCGTCGGACGCGGGCGATCAGCAGGGCCACGTCGTCGTGGTCGCCGGGATGGCGCAGAGCGGCCAGCAGGTGGTCACAGGTGTATTCGAGGCTGCGATGCGGGCCGTCGAGGAGCGTGAGGAGTACCTGAAGGCGGGTGTCGATGTCCTCGTCGCGGGTCTCGACCAGGCCGTCGGTGTAGAGGAGCAGCTGGTCGCCCGGGTCCAGGTCGACGGCGGTGGTGCGGAAGGGGACGCCGCCGACGCCCAGCGGGGCGCCCGTAGGCAGGTCGAGGAGTTCGGGCGGGTGCCCCGGCCGCATGTGGACGGGAGGCAAATGTCCGGCGGTGGAGATACGGCACTGGGCGCTGTGGGGGTCGTAGAGGACGTAGGTGCAGGTGGCGATGGAGGGGTCCAGGCCGGCGATGATCCTGTCCAGGTTGCGCAGCACCTCCGCTGGTGCCAGGTCCAGCCCGGCCAGGGTCTGGGTGGCGGTGCGCAGCCGTCCCATGGTGGTTGCGGCGTTGATACCGCTGCCCATGACGTCGCCGACGACGAGCGCGGTCCGGTCGGCGGTCAGGGGGAGGATGTCGTACCAGTCGCCTCCCACCTCGATGGCGGCGCTGGCCGGCTGGTAGCGAGAGGCGACCTCGAGGCCGTACAGGCGGCGCGGAGGGTCGGGCAGAAGACTGCGCTGGAGGGTGAGCGCGGTGTCGCGCTGCCGTTGGTACCAGCGTGCGTTGTCGATGCACACGGCGGCCCGGGCAGCCAGCTCGCCGGCCAGGGTGGCGTCGTCGTGGGTGAACGGCAACGGGTTGCGGGCGCGTACGAGGTCGAGCGCGCCGAGGACTTCACCGCGCGCGATCAGCGGGACGGCCAGGTAGGAGTGGACGCCTGCCCGGGCCAGCAGGGCGGCGGCCCGGGGGTCGCGGGCGATGAGAGAAAGATCCGCCTCCTCCACGTGGGGGACCATGACGGGCCGACTGGTGTTCACGCACCGCGTGACCAGGCGATCGGCGTCGTAGTGGGCCAGCCGGCCGGGCGGGTCGGCGGCCCCGGCCGCTTCGGTGGGGTAGGCGGCCGCGACCGCCAGGGCCCTGAAAACCGCTGGTCCCTCGTGAGAGGCCGGAGTGCGGTGGCCGGACAGCGCGGAGTCGAGGACGTCCACGGCTGCCATGTCGGCGAGGGCGGGCACGGCGACGTCGGCCAGCTCGCGGGCGGTCTGTTCCAGGTCCAGGGTGGTGCCGATGCGCACCGAGGCGTCGGCGACGAGGGCGAGCCGGTGGCGGGCCCGGTCCGCGTCCGTGGCCGCGCGGTGCCGGTCGGTGACATCCACGACCGACGTGGCCACCCCCAGCACTTTTCCGCCAGGGGCTTCGAGGCGGTAGAAGGACACCGACCAGGCGTGCTCGGTGTCGGGGTCGGCGCGCGTGTGGCCGAGGGTGTACTGGTCCAGCAGCGGGGCGCCGGTGGTGAGGACCCGGCGCATCGCCGACTCGACACTGTCGGTGTCCAGGAACGGCAGCACGTCCCCCACGCGGCGGCCGAGATGATCCTCGGCGGGCAGGCCGTTGATCCGCTCGAGCGCCGGGTTGACCATCACGTACCGCAGATCGGTGTCCAGCACGGCCAGCCCGATCGGGGACTGGTCCACCAGCCGCACCGACAGCGCCAGGTCCCGCTCCACCCGCCGCAAAAGAGCCTGGTCGGTGGCCAGTCCCAGAGCGTAGAGATCGCCGAGGTCGTCCTCCAGCCGCATGTTGCGGAACTCGAGCAGCCGTGTCCGGCCGTCCTTGTGCCGGACGGGGAAGGTGCCCGCCCAGCTCCCCTCGCCCGCCATCACCTCGGCGAACAACCGGAGCACGAGATCGACGTGCTCGTCCGCCACCAGCAGCTGGGCGGCGTGCCGCCCGAGCGCCTCCCCGGCGCTGTAGCCGATCAGAGCCTCGGCCTGGGGACTCCAGAAAACGATCCGCCCCTCCGCATCCAGGACGATCGCCGCCACACCCAGGACGTCCAGCAACCCGCCCCGTGGCGCCCCGCTCAGCTCCGCCCGCCCCGCGTCACCCAGATCGGCCTGAAACCCGTCCGTGTCCATGGCCAGCCGCTCCTCCCACCCACCCCCACAGGGTCACGATCAGCACTCCGCGAGCAGACGAGACCGTGACATCATCGTCTCCCCCAACCATGGCTCCCGCAGCCGCTGCGCAAGCGGCAGGCCGGCTACGCCTGCGACCAGGCGGGGGAGTACGCGGCAGCAGCACGGTTCCTGCGACCCGGTCGTCATCCCCGCTCCCGTCTCGCGGAGCCCGCCTGTGGGCGCGACGTGGACAGGGAGCCGCCCTGTTCGCCGTACGCGGTGCCAGAGGGAGCCGCGCATCTCGACACCGGGTCGCTGGAGGCGCCCGAGCCCGCAGCGTTCGTGAACCACGCCGAACTTGCGATACTGACGGGTATGGATATCGAACGCAGGAACAACATCACCGTCACCGGCAATCCCGAGGGACCGACGGTGGTGCTGGCTCACGGGTTCGGTTGCGATCAGAACATGTGGCGCCTGACCGTCCCCGCCCTGGTCGAGGACTACAGGGTGGTGCTGTTCGACTACGTGGGTTCGGGCCGCTCGGACCTTTCCGCGTTCACCCGGGACCGTTATGCCTCGCTGGACGGCTACGCCCAGGACGTGGTGGAGGTGTGCGAGGCGCTCGACCTGAAAGACGCGGCGTTCGTGGGCCACTCGGTCAGCGCGATGATCGGGGTACTGGCCGCCCAGGCGGCACCGGCGCGTATCGGGGCGCTGGTCATGGTCGCTCCCTCGCCGCGGTACATCGACGACGTCGACTACCGAGGCGGTTTCAGCGCCGAGGACATCGACGAGCTGCTGCTGTCACTGGAGTCGAACTACCTCGGATGGTCCTCCGCGATGGCACCGTTGATCATGGGGAATCCGGACCGGCCCGAACTGGGCGAGGAGCTGACCAACAGCTTCTGCGCCACGGACCCGGAGATGGCCCGGGTCTTCGCCCGTACGACGTTCCTCTCGGACTCCCGCGACGACCTGAAGGCGGTCGGCGTGCCGACGCTGGTGCTGGACTGCGCCCAGGACGTCATCGCGCCCCGGGAGGTCGGCGCCTTCGTCCAGCGGGCGGTCCCCGGCTCGAAGCTGATCACGCTGGACGCCACCGGGCACTGCCCCCACCTGTCCGCGCCGGAGGCCACCAACGAGGCCCTGACCACCTTCCTTTCGGGCCTGCGGTGATGTGCCGCACCGGGCAGCAGCCCGGCCCGCCCGGCGCAGGCGGCGAAAAGACGTCGAAGGCGGCGTTCGCCGCACTGCTGGAGGACAGCGCCGAGGAACTGTACGAGAGCGCGCCGTGCGGATATCTGTCCACGCTTATGGACGGCACCATCGCGAAGATCAACGCCACTCTGCTGGGCTGGCTCGGTCTGGAGCCGGAGGCGGTGGTGGGCCGCATGCGGTTCACGGACCTGCTGACCGTGGGCGGAAAGCTGTATCACGAGACACACTTCGCGCCCCTGCTGCGGATGCAGGGCGAGGTCGGCGGCATAGCCCTGGAGATCAAACAGGCCGACGGCGGGCGGATTCCGGTGCTGGTCTCCTCCGTGATCAAGTACGCCGGTACCGGCGAGCCGCTGCTGATCCGCACCACCGTCTTCGATGCCAGGGACCGTCGCGCCTACGAGGAAGAACTCCTGCGAGGCCGCGAAGCGGCGGAGGCGGCGCGCAAGCAGGCGGAGGCGGCGCGCAAGCAGGCGGAGGCCGACCGGGCCCGGCTGCAGGACGCACTCACAGTGCTGCAGAAGTCCCTCCTCCCGGACTCCCTGCCGACGATGCCCGGAATGGAAGCCGCCGCGTACTACCACACCGCGTCCGTCGACCGGCTCGGCGGCGACTTCTACGACGTTTTCGCCATCGACGGCAAACGCTGGGCGTTCTTCCTGGGCGACGTGTGCGGCAAAGGCCCCCAGGCCGCCGCGGTCACCTCCCTGACCCGGTACACCCTGCGCGCCGCCGCCCTGCACGACCCCGACCCCGTGACCGCCCTGAACACCCTCAACAAGGTGCTCCACGAGCGTTACAGCGGCGGCGACCCGCGCTACTGCACTGCCGTCTTCGGCATCCTCGAACCCGATTCCGCGACCGGACAAGTCACCGTCCGCCTCGCCTCGGGCGGCCACCCGCCGGTCCTCGTCCTGCGTGCCGACGGCACGGCCGACTTCCTGCCCACCCCCGGCGGCATCCTCGTCGGCATCCTGCCCGACCCGTGCTTCGCCGCCGCCACGACCGTCCTCACCCCCGGCGACACCCTCCTGCTCTACACCGACGGCATCACCGAGGCCCGCACCGGCGAGGACCGCACCACGCTGTACGGGGACGACGCCCTGCGAGCCTTCGCCACCCACTACGCCGGCAAGCCCCCGCAAGCCGTCATCAAGGCCCTGACCGAGCTGCTGGACGACTTCGGCGACGGCCTTGACGACGACACCGCACTGCTCGCCCTCGGCGTCCCCGCCGAAGACCCACCGACGAAGAACACACGATGACCCCACTGAAGATCACCACCAGAGACACCACCACCGGCCCCGTCCTGGAGATCATCGGCGCCCTCGACTACCCCAGCGCCCCAGAGCTGCGCGACCTGCTCACCACGCTCACCCTCCAGCCTGGCCAACGCCTCATCCTGGACCTTGCCAGCATGGAATTCTGCGACTCCAGCGGCATCACCGCCCTGATCGCCGCCCGCAACCATGCCCAAGCCGCCAAGGCCGACATCGCGCTGGCCGCAGTCCCCGCCAACACCCTGCGCATCCTGACCATCGTCGGCCTCGACCGGGTATTCGCCCTTTACCCCGACAGCGACACCGCCGCCCGGGCCTGACATACGACGCGGGGCGCCTTGCCCTGGTGCACGATCGCCGTAGCCGTAGCGGTCTGTAACGCCCCGGCGGGGTGACGACCGCGACGTGCCAGGCCTTGACCTCGCGCCCGGCGCCGACAGGGCGCAGGACGGTGAGCGCCGGACGTCGGCGTGGCGTCCGGCCACAGGCCCGTCGGCTGCGGGCTGCCTGCATCCGGTACGGCGGGTGTGATGCGCATGCTCGCCGCCCTCGACCCGGCCGGCGGCGATATCCACCACGGCTCCGCGATCGCGAGCGGTGGCGTCGCGAGTTCCTCAGCCTGCTCACGGCACTGCGAGAGCGCCGGCCTGGGAGAAGCTGTCCGCAGACCGGCTTCGCACTACTGTCGCGAGCACGCTCCAGGCGGCGACTTGCGGCGAGGGCTCCCCCGCTCGAGTTTCCTTACGCATCGCCGTCATCGCCGTCATCGCCGCCTCGTCCGTCGGCGAACCCGCGCCGACCCGCGGCCCGGGCCTTCCGCGTTCGTTCCACCTCAGCGCACCGTGCTTTCGCGCACTGCGGATGTCGAACGCCGGGGTGAGCCTCAGCTCTTCGCCGTCCTGGCCGGCCGCGGTTGCGTAGGGGGCGACGTCCACGGTGCCCCGTCCATGCTCCGGTTGGCGATCCTGGACCGTGAAGAAGTCGTCCGAGCGAGGCTGGCCGCCATGGCCTCCCGCGATGGCTCCCGCGCGGGGTCCAAAAGCGGCAAGGTGCCGGGGTGGCCGAAGACCGTCATGCCGCCACGTCCCACATGGCGTCCTACTGGGGTCCTTTCGGCGGGCTGACCTGGGCGAGGACGAGCACGGTGTCGTCAGTAGGGGCGGCCGACAGCAAATGCGCGAGGATGTCGTCCGCAGTCTCCTCCAAAGTGCCCGTAGCCACGGCCAGTTGGGTGCGGAGGGCCCCGATGCCCTCCTCGATGTCCTTGCCACGTGCCTCGATGAGGCCGTCGGTGTAGAGGGCCAGGGTGTCGCCCTCCTGGAGCTCGATCTCGAGTGTGTCGAAGGGAAGGCCGCCGACACCGAGAGGAACCCCCAACACGTTGTCGATGACCCTCACCGTGCCGTTCGGCTCACGTACGAGAGGCGGGGGGTGGCCGGCGTTCGCGATGCGGGCTCTGCCCGTCCCGGGGTTGTAGTGGACGTAGAGGCAGGTCGCCAGCTCGATGCCTGCCTCCTGTACGCAGGCGTCGAGCTCCATGAGGAGGTCGTCGGGTTCCAGGTTCTGGCGGGCCAGCGCCTTGGTGGTGATCCGCAGCCTGCCCATCGCCGCGGCCGCCGGGACGCCGTGTCCCATGACGTCGCCGACAACGAGGGCCACCCGGCCGCCCTGCAGGTCGATCACGTCGTACCAGTCACCCCCGACCTCCGTGAGGTGGCTGCCGGGGAGGTAGCGGTGGGCGATGCGCAGAGACGGGCTGGTCGCCAGGGCGGTGGGCAGCAGCGCGCGCTGGAAGGTGAGGGCGATCTCCTGGACCTGGCTGTAGAGGCGGGCGTTGTCCAGGCACAGAGCGGCGCGTGAGGCGAGTTCGCCGGCCAGGCTGAGGTCCTGCTCGGTGAAGACCGGGCGGGCGGCGGAGCGGCCGAACATGGTGATTCCCTGGACCGTGCCCCGGGCGATGAGGGGAGCGATGAGGAGGCTGGTCAGGCCGCTGTCGATCAGCAACTGGCTGCGGGCCTGGTGGATCACGGTCCGTGTCATGAACTCCTCGTTCACCGGGACGCAGACGGGCAGGCCCGTCGACACCATGTCGTGGATCGTGGAGCCCGGCGGGTACGTCACGCGCTCCAGTCCGCCGACGAGTTCGGGAGCCGGAGGCGGCAGGCTGGTGCCGGACGCGATCCGGCGCGTGACCAGGGGCATGTCCGGGTCGAACAGCCCGGGCTCGTCCATCCACTCCACGATCTCCACGACGGAGGCGTCGGCGAACTCCGGAACAGCCGCTTCGACCAGCTCACGGGCGGTGACGTCCACGTCCAGTGTGGTGCCGATGCGGGCTGCGGCCCGGTCCAGCAGAGCCAGCCGTTGCCGCCCGGCCGCCGCTTCCACGATGGCCTGCTCGCGGTCGGTGACGTCCACGAGGAGACCACCCAATCCCGGCCGCGTATCGCCTGCCTGGCTCAAGGGGAAGAAACTCACCGAGCGCACCTGGTCCCGGTCGGGACGCCCCGGCGTGCGAAGAACGATCAGCGCGCTCACGACGGGCCGTCCCTCGGCGGCGACGGTGCGCAGCATGCGCTGATACTCGCCCCCGTCGGACGTGATCATGAAGTCTTCCATGCGGCGCCCGATGTGGTCCTCGATCGGGATCCCGTCCATGTCGGCGAGGGCCTGGTTGAGGTGCACGTAGCGCAGGTTTTCGTCGAGCATGACGAGGCCGATCGGGCACGTCTCGAAAAGCGCGTCGAGGAACGTGAGGTTGGTCTTCACGCGGTCGAGTTCGTCACCCCTGCTGGCCAGGCCGACGATGACGGAGCGGCCCTTGTGGTCCGTCACCGGGAAGACCCGGAATCCGCAGTCGAAGATCGTGCCGTCCTGGTGGAGGGCCGGCATTCTTACTCGCCAGTAGCCAAGGGTCCGACCTCGTTCCGCGAGTCGCTCTGCCGCACTGGTCCCGTCCACGGGGGCGGCGGGGAAGAGGGTCGCGGCGGGCCTGGACAGAACGTCCCCGGCCTCGTATCCGAAAAGCCGCCGCGCACCGGGCCCCCAGTAGCAGATCCGGTCCTCGTCATCCATTCCCAGCACGGCAACGGCCACGTGCTCCAGCAGGGTTCCCGGCTCCGACCAGAGCGGCCCGGGACCCTGCTCTTCCCCCGGTGGTTTCGACGACACCAGGTGCCCTTTCCGCGCGCGCACGACAGCCGAGTGCGCCACCTGCGGCGGACAGGGCTCTCACGTCCATTCTGCTCGCCGAGGTGCTTCACGGCCATGCGGCCGGCTGAGTCGGACCAGTTCGGAAGCGGCCACTGCTGTCGAGGCAGGTCCTTCACGGCCGGATGAAGGGAGGGGGCTCAGGTCTTGCCGCCGGTCGTCCGGCACCCGGTCTTGCCGCCCCCTCCATCGCTGTTCGAGGTCGATTACCTCCCTGCCGAGGGTGGCTCGCGGTGATCAGGGGCCGCCGTGAGCAGGACCGTGATTGACGCGGTGGCAGTACCCAGCAGTGTGCGTAATCAGTGGTTCCTCGGTAAAGGTGTCGGCTGCGGGCGCGCGTACCGGGAAGTTCGGCAGTGGGGTTCCAAGTCAGAGCAGACGCAGGACGGGCGACGGGGCCGGCTGCCGAAGGGTGGAGCTGTCACAGGCCACTGAGCAGTTCGTATCACCGGCAGTACGCAGCCCCCCTTTGGGTAAGCAGTTGTACGGTCGTCTCGACGACGACTACCCCGCCTACACCATGGGCGGGCTTGTACCCACCTGGGTTCCCAAGTGGGGAGGCAGACGCATCCCGCCCTTCGCGGCGACCCTCCCCGCGACGATCGCCGGCCTCTTCTTCACCGCCCTGATGGTCCACTGGGCGTTCGGGGCCTTCCGCCTCGGCGGTGCTGACGGCTTCCCGTACACCGAGGGCTGGGACGTGCTGGCGATGACGGTCAGCGGTCTGTTCACCCTGTGGGGCCCCCTGCTGCTGGCCCTGACGTTCGCGTATCACCGCCGCCGTCGCCCCCGCTGATCTGGTCCCAACGAGAAACCCGCTCGGTCAGAAACTGGAAGACGAGTGCCGCGCCGCAGCGGTCGAGTTCCATGCGCGCCCGCACGGGAGGAAGAGACCAGCGTGGCGATCGCCTCGGACGAGTCGTTCTCCGGCTCAGCCGCCCGTTCGCGGGGGCAGGGGAATTCCGGCGCCCGCGACGCGGGCACGGGCCGACAGCCCCCGGTTCCTCGCGGCCACGCGGAGATCCGGACCCCGGGCGGGGGATGCCGTGCCCGGGATCCGGATCTCCCGCCGTGGGAGGCGGAAACGAGCGGGCTACCGCGCGGCCGGTACGGAGTCCTCGAAGGTCGTGCCCGCCGACCGGTACGCCCCGACCTTGGCGGCCACCTGCGCCGGCGTCAGGACCTGGTCCTTGACGTGCAGGACGTAGTCGACCTTCTGGTCGTACGCGCGCGGCGTCGTCGAGGTCTGGCCGGCGAGGTCGATCAGCCACTGGTTGAAGTTGATGGACATGGGGCGTTCGGGGAGGTAGCGCGCGTCGTGCCGGCCGAACTCCTGGCCGTCGACGTAGTAGACGATCGCGTGGTCGTCGACGGTCAGCACCAGGTCGTGCCAGCCGGCGTAGCTCGCCCGGACCTCGGAGTGCTGGTTGACGGCCTCCCACGGGTCGGGCCGATAGGTCTCCCACGACGTGGTGTAAAGGATGTTGCCGGGCTCACCCCAGCCCCCGTTGGGGAGGTACTCGAAGTCGTACTCGGCGTAGTCGTCGGCCATCGGCGCCTTGAGGTCGTTGATGGTGAAGAACGTCTGGACGATGCGGTCGCCGTCCGGGCCGGACAGCGGTGCGTCGGAGAACCGCACGCGCGCCGCGTAGGTGCCGTTCTTGAACTTCGTCGCGCGCGTGAGGATCTCGGTGTGCCGGGTGGACTCGCCGGTTCCGGCGGTCGAGGTCCGCAGGTTCATGATCGAGTTCGTACCCTCCTTCGCGAAGGTGACGTTCTCGGGAGCCCATGTGGCTCCGGGCACCCCTGGGCCGCCGGAGTTGGAGCGAACGCTCCAGCCGTGGTTGGCGATCGCGGGGTCCGTGTGGCCGGTGTAGTCGAAGTCGTCGAAGAGCGCGGCCCCGGTGGCCGGCGGGGTGGTCGGGTCGGTCGGAGTCGGTGTCGGTTCGTTGCCCGCGGGGGCGGTGCCCCAGACCGCCACGCCGCCCACGGTCGCCGTGACCTTGGACCAGTTGGCGTACGTCGTCTGGCTCGGACCGAAGGAGTAGTCGTCGTTCTGGTTGAGCGGCTGCCAGTTGGAGCGGTGGAAGCGAAGCTGCATGTCACCGGTGTTCGCGCCGGGCGCGAGGGAACCCGCGCCGGCGGTGAAGCCGATCTCGAGATAGCGGTCGGCGGTCGCGGTGGGCGCGGCCAGGGTGCCGAAGGCGCCGGTGAGGTTCGCGCAGCCCTTCACGGCCCACGAGCAGGCGTAGGTGTAAGACGCTCCCGCCTCGGCCTTGAAGTAGTAGCGGACCTTGACCTGGTTCAACGGGACGCTCGACGTGCCGGTGTTGACCACCTTGAGCCAGGGCTCGGCCTGGTCGCTGCCGCCGGCGCTCTGCCGGTACTGGACGGCGACGGCCTCACCGGCCGCCGCCGCGGGGAGCGCGGTGAGCGCAGTGGCTCCCAGCCCGGTCACCGCGGCGACGGCGAGCGCGGCACGGAGCCGCAGGTTCCTGTTGATGTTCCTGTTCCTGGTCGGGTCACTCATGGGGATTCCTCTCCTTGATCGGGGTGGTGCGGGGGGTCAGGGATGGCACAGGGAGGCCGGGGTCGGGACCGGCCACGCGTCGGGACCGGCATGGGCGGGCTTACGGGGGCGCGGAGGAGACGGGCGCCAGGGACGAGGACGTCGCGGAAAGACGGCGCGGCACCCCCAGGGCGTCGAGCCGGGTCCTGTGGTGGCGGAGGCGTTCTTGGAAGCCGGCCCAGTCGTGCCGGCCGGTCCAGACGACCTCCGCGAGGGCGCAGAGCCGGGGGAAGGCGAGGTACTCGGCGTGTGCGGCGGTGGGCACGTACTCGGTCCACAACTGCGCCTGTGCGCCGAGGACCTGGGCGGACTCCTCCGCGCTCCACTCCGTCGGCGCCGGGTCGGTTTTGTGGACGGCGCGCAGGTCGACGATTCCGCCTCTCTGGCCGGGCGGCTCCCCGGGGTCCGCGGACTGTGGGTAGTCGAGGTAGGTGGTGCGGTGAGGTGTCATGACGACCTGCTGTCCGCGGCGGGCGGCCGTGCGGCCGTGGCCGGCGTCGCGCCACGGCATGACGGTGAAGTACGGCGGAAGATCGGCGCCGTTCTCGGTCCAGCCGAGCGGCCGGCGGCCGGCGTCGAGAAGGTGGCGTCCGATCCGTTCCATGAACCAGCCGTGCAGGGCCTGGGGACCGGCCAGCCCCTCGTCGGCGGCCCGTCGGCGCGCACTGGGGGAGGCGTGCCACTCGGTGGTGGGGCACTCCTCGCCGCCGACGTGGACGTACGAGGAGGGAAAGACGTCCGCCACCTCGTCCAGGACGGTACGGCAGAAGTCGAGGGCTTCGTCATGGACGCCGAGGACGGTGTCGCACACGCCCCATCGATCCCAGACGTCGTACGTGCGGCCCGGCTGATTGCCCAGCTCGGGATAGGCGGCGAGGGCGGCGCGGACATGGCCGGGCATCTCGATCTCGGGCACGACGGTGACACCGCGCTCCGCCGCGTACGTGACCAGTCCGGTGAGCTCGGCGCGTGTGTAGGCGCCGCCGTGCGGCAGCCCGCCCACCTCGGTGAGCCGGGGGAGTGCGGCGACCGGCATGCGCCAGCCCTGGTCGTCGGTGAGGTGGAGGTGGAGAACGTTGAGTTTGTGGAAGGCGAGGAGGTCGACGTAGCGCCGCAGGAAGGACACGGGGCGGAAGTGGCGGGCGACGTCGAGCATGGAGCCGCGCCAGGGGAAGCGGGGCGTGTCGGTGATCTGCGCGCAGGGGACCGACCACTCGATGCCGGCCGCGGGTTCCGCGCGGAGCGCTTCGACGGGCAGGAGTTGGCGGAGTGTCTGAACTCCGGCGAGGAGGCCCCGGGCGCGGGCCGCTCGCAGCAGCACCCCTTCGGTGCCGATGGTGAGACCGTAGCCCTCCTCGCCGAGGCCGGTGAGGGCGCGGTCGAGGGCCAGGACGACGGAGCCGTCCGGACGCGCGGGGAGCGGCAGGCCGGCGGCCGGGCCGAGCAGGGTGCGCAGCAGTCCGGCGGCGGCCTCGGCGCCGGGCGAGACCCTGAGCGCGGTCGTGTCGTCGAAGGTGAACCTGCCGGGCAGGAGCGCGAGATGAGTGGGTTCGGGAACGAGTCGGGGCTGGGGCATCGCGATGCGTTATCCCTTCACGGCTCCGCCGGTCATGCCGGCGGCGACCCGGCCCTGCAGGACCAGGAAGAGGAGGAGGACGGGCAGGGCGAAGAGGGTGGAGGCGGCCATGGTGGCGCCCCAGTCGGTGCCGAAGACGTTGGAGAAGGACGAGAGCCATACGGGGAGCGTGCGGTCGTCCTGGTTCTTGATGATCAGCATGTTGGCGAAGGCGAACTCGTTCCAGGCGGTGATGAACCCGAACAGCGAGGTGGCCAGCAGCCCGGGGGCGAGCAGGGGGAGGGTCACCCGGCGGAAGGCGGCCGCCCGAGTGCAGCCGTCCACCTGCGCGGCCTCTTCGAGCTCGGCCGGGACGGCCGCCAGGAAGGAGCGGAGGGTGACGATGGTGAAGGGAAGGGTGACCATGAAGTAGATGAGGCTGAGGGTCACCAGCCGGTCGAGCAGGTCGGCGTCCCGGACGATGACGTACATCGGGATCAGCAGCGCTTCCCAGGGCGCCATCTGGGCGATGAAGACCATGAGGATGAAGCCGCGCCGGCCGCGCCATCGCATGCGGGCGACGGCGAACGCGGCGGCGAGCGCCACCACCAGCGCGAGCAGGACGGACCCGGCGGTCACGAGGAGACTGTTGCGCCAGAAGATCCAGAAGCCGTCGGCCGCGACGGCGTTGCGGAAGTGCTCCAAGGTGACGGAGACGGGCAGGAAGTGGGGCGTCTCGGACTGGATGCCGCGGGTGGGCCGGAAGGCGGTGAGGACCATCCAGTACACCGGGAAGACGGCCAGGACGAAGACGAGTGCCGCCGCGGTGTTCAGGGGGAGTCGGCGCAGGGCGCGCGGTTTCACCGGTCGGCCTCCTGTCGGAGCATCTGGCGGAAGTAGGCGATCAGCGCGGTCACGAGGATGAGGACGGTGAGGGTGGAGACGGCCGCTCCGAGGTCGTACCGGTGCAGGGACTGCGCGACCCGGTAGGCGTAGACGGGCAGCGTGGTCGTCGCCTCGCCCGGTCCGCCCTTGGTGACCGCCCAGATCTGGGCGAAGCAGCGGAAGACCCAGATGACTTCGAGGCAGAGGACGAGTCCGAAGAGCGGCCGCAGGAGCGGCAGCGTGACCGAGCGGAAGATCCGCCAACCCCCGGCTCCGTCCAGCCGGGCGGACTCGTACAGTTCGGAGGGGACGGTCAGCAGCGCGGAGTGGAGCGTGATGGCGGCGAAGGGTACGGACTGCCAGACCACGAGCAGGACGAGGACGGTGAACGCGGCCGGGCCGTCGGCGAGCCAGGAGTAGCCCGCGAAGGACTCGAACCCGAGCCGTACGAGTACCCAGTTGACCACTCCCAGGCGGGAGGCGAAGAGCCACTGGAAGACCGTCGTGGTGGCGATCACCGGGCTGGCCCACGCGAGGACGAGCCCGCTCGTCACCACGATCCGCATACGCCGGCCGAGTCGCCGCATCATCAGCGCGACCAGCGTGCCGATCACCATGATCAGTACGACGTTGACCAGGGTCCACCAGAAGGTGCGCCGGACGACCTCCCAGAACGCGGGGTCGGCCAGGACGGTCCGGTAGTTGCGGAACCCCACGAAGTCGGCGTCGCCGCGGATGAGTTCGCCCATGCCGTACTGCTGGAACGAGATCAGCAGGTTGCGGACGAAGGGGTATCCGAGGAGGAGCACCCCGCCGAGGACGGTTGGGGCGACCAGGAGACAGGGCCAGATGGCCGGCCCGTTCGGCTGCCGCGTCACGGGTCGTGCGTCCCGTCTCACGAGCCGAGGGTCTTGGTGATGCTCCGGGACGCGTTCGCGGCCGCCCGCGCGGGGTCGGTGCCGGTGAGCACGGCCGTCATGTACTGCTTGATCGGGTTGGTGGCTTCGACGGCCGCCCACTGCGGGGAGTTCGGTGTGGCCCGGCCCCGCGCCGCGCCCGCCGCCATGGCGGCGGTGCCCTCGTCGTCCTGGATGACGCCCGCGAGTGTGGTGCGGTTGGGGACGTAACTCATGGTTCTGGCCATGTCCGTCTGCCACTTGTCGCCGGCCAGCGCCTTGACGACCTCGTAGGCGGCCTCGGGATGGGCCGAGGCCGCCGGCACGATGAGGTCGGAGCCGCCGGTGAAGACGGCGCCGGGCTTCTCCGCCGTCCTGCCCGGGACAGGGAAGAAGCCGAGCTTTCCCTTCAATGCGGGGTTGATCTCCTCGACGATTTTCGCGCCGCCGGGTACGGCGATGATCTGGGCGACGTCGCCCCTGGCGAAGACCTCGGCCTGCGGGGGCTTGGCCTCGTCGGAGTCCTTGGGCCCCTTGCCCAGGGCCTGCAGCTGTCGGTAGAAGTCCATGCCGGCGAGGGCCTGTGGCGTGTCGAGCGTCCCCTTCCAGGCCGTGCCGTCCTTGACCGCGAGGTCCCCGCCCTCCTCCCAGATGAAGCCGGACAGGGTGTACCAGTTCTGGCCGGGAAGGTAGATGCCCTGCGTCTTGCCCCGGTTCAGCTTCGTGGTGACGGCGAGCCACTCGGCCTAAGTCTTCGGCGGCGCGGTGACGCCCGCGCGGGAGAAAAGGTCCTTGTGGTAGATCACGACGCGGTTGGCCGCGTACCAGGGGATGCCGTACTGCTTGCCGTCGACCTTCCCGGGTTCTGCGAGTCCGGGAAGCCAGTCGGCGCCGTTCAGCTCAGCCGTTCTGTCGGTGAGGTCCCGAACGCCACCGCTCGCCGCGTACTGCGCGACCTGGGTGTTGCCGACCTCGATGACGTCCGGGGCGTCCTTGCTGGCGAGGGCGGCTGTGACCTTCTCGCCGATGCCGTCCCATTCCTGGATCTGGACGTCGAGCTCGATGTCCTTGTGCTCCGCCTGGAAGCCGGCGCGGAAGCGGCTGAGGAAGGCGTCGGTGACGCTGTCCTTCATGATCCATACGGTGACCTTCTCGGGCCCGCCGGAGGCCGCGGGATCGCCCGATCCGCTACAGGCCGTGGCGGCGGTCGCGACGGCCGCCGCGAGGGCGACGGGGGCGACGAGGGGACGAGTGTTCACGGGCACCTCGATGCATGGTTGACCAATTGGTCAGGTTGTCAGCTGTGTGACCAGAAGGTGGCATGGTGCGCTTCGGTCGTCAATCCCTTGAAAAAGATGGGCTGTTCACTCAGTGACACGTCAACCGAGGACGCTAGTATCCGACTTACCAGTTGACCAGTCAGGAGAGCGGCATGAAGGACGGCTCCTTTAGCGGAGTGCTGAAGCGGGAGCGGGTACGAGAACACCTGCTGGGCCTCATCGAAGGAGGCGGCCCGGGGGACCCGATCCCGTCCGAGCGCACCCTGTGCGCCGCCCTCGGGGTCTCCCGCCCGACCCTGCGTGCCGCCGTCGACGAGCTCGTCGCCACGGGCGCGCTGGTACGGGAGCACGGCCGCGGCATGTTCGTCGCGCCCGCCAAGATCACCCAGCAACTCGCCCCGGACGACGTGCCTTTCGCCGTGCCCCGCGCATCGGGCAGTTGGTCCAGCACCGTCCTGGAGTCCGCCACGATCCGGGCGGGCGCCCGCATCGGCCGCCGGCTCCGCCTCTCACCCGCGGCCGAACTGCTCTACGTCGCACGCCTCCGCCTCGTCGACGGCTCTCCCATGGCCATCGAGCACCTGCACATCCCGGCCGACCTGGTCGGCACCGTCCTCACCCCGGAGGAACTCGAGGCGGGCGACCTCTACGACCACCTGCGCGAGCACCACCGGGTCCACGTCCGGGAAGCCACCCAGTCGATCGAACCCACCGTCGTCAGCGAGAACGAGGCCGCACTCCTGGACGTCCCCGTCCTCTCGCCCGCCCTGCTCATCGAACGCCTCACCCTCGACACCGCCGGCCGTCCCGTCGAGTACGTCCACTCCGTCTACCGCGGTGACCGTTACCGCATCGTCTCCCGCCTCGACTTCACCCGCGACGGCCACGTGACGTCCTCGACCGAGGGAGATGCATACTGACCCCAGCCGACGGCGCACCGGGGAGGGGCAGGATGGAGCTCAAGCGGGAGCGCGTCCGTGAGCATCTGCTGACCATGATCGACAGTCGCCGTCCGGGTGACGCCATCCCGTCCGAGCGCACCCTCTGCGCCGCCCTCGGGGTCTCCCGCCCGACCCTGCGTGCCGCCGTCGACGAACTCGTCGCCACGGGCCTGCTGGTACGGGAGCACGGCCGCGGCATGTTCGTCGCGCCCGACAAGATCACCCAGGAGCTGGTCGCCGAGAACCACGTGGCCGACGCCCCCCGGAGCCGGGGCAGTTGGACGAGCACGGTGCTCGACCTGCGCACCGTACACGCCGGCGCCCGGATCGGCCGCCGACTCGCGATCTCCCCGGCGTCGGAGCTGGTGCACGTGACCCGTCTCCGACATGTCGACGGCGCCCCGATCGCCCTGGAACACCTCCACGTCCCGGCCGACCTCGTCCCCGGACTCACCGCCGCCGACCTGGAAGGCGGCTTCTACGCCCACTTGCGCAGGCGACGCGGCATCCGACCGGCCCACGCGGTCCAGTCGATCGAGCCGACCGTGCTGAACGAGGAGGAGGCCGCCCTCCTGGAGGTGCCGGTCCTGTCACCCGCACTGCTCTTCGACCGGACCACTTCGGACACGGGCGGCAGGCCGGTCGAGTACGTCCGCTCCCTCTACCGGGGCGACCGTTACCGCATCGTCTCCCGCCTCACCCTCGGCGAGGGCCGGGCCGACCTCGCAGCGGCGGACGTGGGGCGGGGCGGGGCGTGGTGGGGGACGGTCGAGTGACGGCTGCGTCTCTCCGCCCCTCCGCCCGGTGAGCAGCGCAAGGGCAAGGGCGCGGGCCACGGCTTGCGCGTCGGTGGCCACCGTCGCATAGTCCCAAGTATGGACGCGCGCGAGGCGGCGCTCCGACGGGCGCATGACCATGCCGTCCGGTGGCTGGCGAGTCTGTCCGACCGCCGGGTTCCCGCACGCGCCTCGGTCGACGAGATCGTCCGCGCGCTCGGTGCCGAACTGCCCGACGACCCCAGCACCCCCGCCGACGTCGTCGACCTGCTGGCCACGGCCTGCGAGCCGGGCCTCACGGCGTTCCCCAGCGGCCGCTTCTACGGGTTCGTGGTCGGCGGCACCGAACCGGCCGCCCTGGCCGCTGACTGGCTGGTCAGCGCCTGGGACCAGAACTGCGTGATGCGCGCGGTCTCGCCCGCGTACTCGGCGGCGGAGGACGTCGCCGGAGCGTGGCTGCTCGATCTGCTCGGCCTGCCGAGCACCGGCTCCGTCGGCTTCACCACAGGCGCGACGATGGCGAACTTCACATGCCTCGCCGCGGGCCGCGACACGGTGCTGCGGCGCACGGGCTGGAACGTCGGCCGCGACGGCCTCACCGGTGGCCCCGCCGTACACGTCATCGCCGGAGAGTCCCGGCACATGGCCATCGGCATGGCGCTGCGCTACCTCGGGCTCGGCAAGCCCGACCTGGTGGAGGCGGACGATCAAGGACGCATCGAGCCAGACGCCCTGCGACACGCGCTGACGGCCGGAGGGCAGAGCCCCACGATCGTGATCCTCCAGGCCGGCGACGTCCACTCCGGCGCCTTCGATCCCTTCGTCGAGAGCATCCGGGCCGCGCGCGAGGCGGACGCGTGGGTGCATGTCGACGGCGCCTTCGGACTGTGGGCGGCTGTCTCGCCGCGGTACGCCCGTCTGACGGCGGGCTGCGCGGACGCGGACTCCTGGGCGACGGACGCCCACAAGACCCTGAACGTCCCCTACGACTGCGGACTCGCGATCGTGCGTGACCCCTCCGCGGTCCGGGCGGCGATGGGCGAACGCGGCGACTACCTCATCCAGCACGAACAGGGGGACCCCATCGACAAGGTTCCCGAACTCTCACGGCGTGGCAGGGCCTTCACCGCGTGGGCCGCCCTCAGGTCCCTGGGCCGCTCAGGTGTGACCGACCTCGTCGAGCGGCTGTGCGCCCACGCCCGTACGTTCGCGACCGGCATCGCGGAGATCGACGGTGCGACAGTGCTCAACGACGTCGTGTTCACCCAGGTCTGCGCCGAGTTCGGCAGCGACGAACGTACGGACCGCGTACTCGCCAGGCTGCTCGAGGACGGCACGGCGTGGATCAGCGGCTCCACCTGGCACGGCCGGCGCGTCATGCGTATCTCGGTGAGCAACTGGTCCACCACGGACGACGACGTGAGGCGCACGCTCGACGCCATCCGGCGCGCGGCCGTGAACGCCTGACACGGAGTCCGCCGTTCGGCGCCCGTCCGCGCCATGGACGCGCTCCGTCGGGCAGAGAGGCATCCGCCGGGTGTCCGAACCGTCCGGCGGGTTGCCGATGTGCCGCCGGACGGAACCCGCTTTCCGCGCCCAACGAGTCGCGCGCTCCCGGACGGGCCCGCGAAGCCCAGGATCAGCGGGACGTGTCGAGGATCAGCTTGCCGACGGTCCTGCGGGCTCGGAGGTCCTCGTGCGCGCGTGCCGCCTCGGTCAGGGGATAGACGCAGCCGACCTGTGGCTTCAGGCGCCCGTCACCGACCATCTCGAGCAGTTCCGACATCGGTTCGCGGTACATGCCGGGACGCCCGACCGCGTGCATCAGCCAGAAGCCGACGACCGCCCGGGAGCGGCCCATCAGTTGCGCCGCGTGGACGGGACGCGGGGTCTGCCGGCTCGCCATGCCGTACGTGACCAGTCGGCCGAAGGGCGCGAGGGCGGCGAGGGACTCGTCGAAGACCGGCCCACCTGTCATCTCGAGGACGACGTCGACCTTCTTGCCCTCGTTGGCCTCTGTCAGCCGGTCCTTGAGGCCCTCCGCGTCGGCGTCGACGGCGACGTCGGCACCGAGGGAGAGGGCGAGATCGCGCTTCTGGGGGGTGGAGGCGGTGGCGATGACGCGTCCGGCCCCGAACATCCTGGCGAGCTGCACGGCGAGGGATCCGGTGCCACCCGCAGCGGCGTGCACCACGAGCGACTCGCCCGGGGCCACGCGCCCCACGGTGCGCAGCAGGTGCCAGGCGGTGAGGCCCTGGACGATCAAGGCCAGGGCCTCGCCGTCGCTCACCGAATCAGGGACGTCGATTGCCAAGTCCTCCTGCACGGAAGTCATTTCGGCGTAACCGCCGTAGCGGTCCGCGAGGGCGACGACCCGGCGCCCGTCCTCCGTGCGGCCGACCACCTCACCGCCCGGGACCATCGGCAGGGCGGAACGGGACAGATACGAATCCTCCACCGCGTGCGTGTCGGCGTAATTGACGCCGGCTGCCGAGACGTCGATCAGCAGGCGGCCGGGTTCTGGCCGGGGATCGGGCACCTCCACCAGCCGCAACACCTCGGGCCCGCCGAATTCGGTGACGTGTATGGCACGCACAGTCGCTCCTCACACCCTGCCATGTCCTGCGGAACCCTCCAGCGGAGTCCGCCGACATCACGTTCCCATCAGGCGCGAGGCATTACCAACTGCTCAGTATGTGAGCTGCGCCACGCCCTCGACCTCGGGACCCCTTATGGATTCCCCAAGCAATTGTTTCGGACTTGCACCATGCGTGATGGCGGAAATTGTTTGGAGTGAGGCATTCCGTTGACGGCGAGTCAAATAGCGATCCAGATTATCTCAATCGGATAACGAGAAGATCGTCAAGGGCTAAACCATTCCTGCGGTTTCAGGTCAACTCGCATGCCTCATAAGGGATTTGATGAATCGTCATTTCGTACCACCAGGTAACGGAACGCACATATTCGTTCGGCCCCTCTATGTCTGAATTTTCCGTCCCGACGTTCTGGCAGGCTTCCGCGCACTGTTCCCCGATCAAGGAAGAGGTGCCACTTGTCAGGACGTCGAAGACTGAAGCCGCGCCGCCGTAGGGCGCCCGGTCTCATACTCGCCGCGGCCGTCGCCGCCATGGCGGTCGTCGCAGGCGTGACATACGAGGCCGCCGACCCGGCAGCCGGGACCGACCGCCCCCTGCAGCTCGCCCAGCCCGCCGGCACACCCACGACGGCGCCCGTGCCGGCCGCCGGGCCCGCGCGGGACGAGAAGCCGGAACCCCTGGTCAAGAAGCCGAAGAGCGAGCCGGAACGCGGTCTCGTCTACGAGGGTCTGACGCCTGCGCCCGCGGGGGATCCGTGCGCCGGCGTCTACCGCACGACGGTCGGCCACTGCACGCATGGCCCGGACGCCCCTCCGAAGGGCGTCGACATCAAGAAGGACACGCCTCCGGCCGTCGCGGCGGTCGTCCCCGCAGAGGACCCTGCCAAGCAGGTGCCCGACCGGTCCGACGACAAGGCGTCAGGTGCCGAACTGCCCAGGACCTCCACTCCCGCGCTCGACGCCGCCGCACCGGAAAAGGGCGACCCGCCGACGGGGGCGGCCGCCGGCACCCGCAAGGCCCCGGTGACCGCCCCGACCGGGCAGACCGTGCAGTGCGACGGTGACGGCACGACTGGCAACCGCGTCCAGGTGGTCTACGTCCACTCCCCGGGAACGGACCGGTACGCCACGTACCTGGCGTCCTTCCGCAAGTGGGCGGCGGACGCCGACCTGATCTTCTCCGCGAGCGCCGAGGACACCGGCGGCGTGCGGCACATCCGCTACGTCACGGGCTCCGACTGCGTGCCGACGGTGCTCAACATCGAGCTCCCCGCCGCGGCGCTCGCCGAGTTCAGCGCCATGAACCGGGCGCTCGCCGCCCGGGGTCTGGACCGCCGTGACCGCAAGTACATGATCTTCGCCGATGCCCAGGTGTACTGCGGCATAGGCACCTTCGCCGGTGACGAGCGGCCCGCCCAGAACAACCTCAGCAACTTCGGCCCCTCCTACGGCCGTACGGACACAGGCTGCTGGGGCGGCCACACCGCCGCCCACGAGCTGGGCCACAATCTCGGCGCGGTGAACAACAGCGCACCCAATACCAGCCGGGGCGCCCACTGCACCGACGAGTGGGACGTGATGTGCTACTCGGACAGCCCGTACTACCCGCGGATGCGTTCGATCTGTCAGGACGGCGCCTACGAGAACCGGCTGGACTGCAACCACGACGACTACTTCCACACCAACCCCCGGCCCGGCAGCTATCTGGCCACGCACTGGAACATGGCCGACAGTCAGTTCCTCATGCGTACCAGGGGAACCACCCAGCCCGATCCGACACCCACCCCCACGCGCACACCCACCCCGACACCGACAGGCGGTCCGTCCACGGCACCCACGGTCACCATCGGGCAGATCGCGCCGGACTCCGTCGTGGCCACCTGGCCGGCCGTCGGCAACGCCGCCTGGTACCAGCTCATCCTTGACGGCCAGGCCATCGGCTGGGTGAAGGGGAACAGCGCGCGCGTCTACAACCTGAAGCCCAGCAGCGACCACACCCTCGCCGTCTCCGTGCGGGACCTGTCCGGGAAGGACAGCGGTCCGGGCAAGGCCACGTCCTTCCGCACCGCCGACGCCGGCGGCGGCACGACACCGAACACGCGCCACGTTCTCACCAACGGCGCCACCGGCACGGCCGCGGAAGTGTGGGGCGGCAGGACCGCGGACGGAACCGTCCTGGTCGGGTCGCCACGCAATGGCTACGCCCATCAGCAGTGGTACATCGACGACGCGGGCAACGGTCACAGCCGTATCCGCTCTGCCGCGTCGGGCAAGTGTCTCCAGACAGGCGGTACGGCCGGCCCGGGCATGTGGGTGTCCCAGCAGCCCTGTGGCAACGCCGCCGCGCAGCTGTGGAAGCTTGCTCCCACCGGCAACGGCGTGATGATCACCGCGGGTGCGGGCCGTTTCGCGCTGGGCGTCAGCAACCGGCCGTACTACGGATCCTGGCTGATCGAACTCCAGCACGCGGGCGGGGCACCGGCTCAGATCTGGACGATGCAGAAGTCGGCCTGACCCCCCATGACCGGCTTCGGCCGGCGCCCGCCCCGATGACGGCCGGCGGACGGTGCCTGACCGTCCGCCGGCCGTCCACCCCTTCGGCCCTTCGGCCCTTCGGCCTCTCCGCCCTTCGGCTCCGTACACCGCCCCGTCCTTTTGGAGGACCCTGTGCACTCCCTGCGTTCAGCGATCGCGGCCACCGCCTCGGCAGCGGCCGTCGTGACCCTCCTCGTGGCCGCCCCAGGGACCGCCCGAGCCCACGGAGGCACCTTGGCGGTCGACATCACCGGTCACGACCACGGACGGGTGACGACACGGGTCACCTGGGAGAACGACAAGGACTTCGTCGACGAACGGGTCGCCGCCACCGTGAACGCCGTCAGCGCGGACGGCAGGCGCACGGAGGGGCCGTGGATGCTGGTGCGAGACCCCTCCGACAAGAAGCGCTTCACCACCGCGGAGGCGCTGCCTCCCGGCCGCTGGAAGGTCTCGGTCGAGGTGGGCCATCCCGCCCTCGGTCGCGACGAGGAGGACATCACCGTGGCCGCCACCGAACGGACGAAGACGCCGCCCCCTCCACCCGCGCCCGCGTCCCACCCGCCCACGGCCACGACAGCGGCTGCCGAGGCTCCTCCACGGCTCCCCGGCACCGCGGTGGCGGCCGGGGGAGTCCTCCTGGCCGGCGGCGCGGCTGCCGTGCTCATCGTGCGGAACAAGCGCCGAGGCAGAACGTGACACCGACGCCGTCTCGCGGCCTGTGGTGCCGCTCGCCCGGCCCGGGGTCACGTCTCGGCCCCCTTGTCACCACCATTGGACGTCGGTGTCACCGGTAGTCGACGTGGCCGGGCTTGTGGGGGCGTTCCTCCTCTTCGAAGGCGCTGCTCACGGGCGGCCCTTCCTCTTCGCACGGAGCTTCTTCGCGCGCAGCTTCTGCTCCTGACCACCAGCCCTGGGTCATCTCGGCGAACCACCACGTACCCGCTATGACACACGACCACAACAGCCCGCTCCGGGCTGCTGCGGACCAAGGCGCGTGCTCCGCCCACCGCTCCATGGCCGTCAGCGCCGCCCACCCGATGAGCAGTACGCACGCAAGCCGTACACGTCGATGCTTGAACATGGGCACCCGGCTACCCGAGGCAGGAGGGATCACACACTCGGCGCGCGCTTCGATGCCCTTCCGGTGCGGACGTCCTGGCCCTCCCCGAACCCGACGCGGTTTGAGAAACTACTTCCGTGGCATACGAACCACCTGATGACGCAGCGGTCGCGACCATGGCCGTCCTCTTCGATCCCGAGCCGGCCAGGTGGGGTCTGCGCGGCGACCCCCACGTGTGGCGGGCCTTGCGCGACCACCTGTCCGGCACGGCCGTCCCGCCCTCGGCGAATGGCGTCACCGCCCTGCTGCGGGCGGCGTTCAGTGAGGTCGTGGGTCTCGACCTCGCCGAAGCCGAAGCTTCGGCCGTCTACCGGGAGCAGTACGCCCACGGCGGGATGTCCAGCGGCATGGTCCACCTCGAAACATGGCGTGAAAACCTGATGCCCCTGCTTGCGGAGCGTGCCGGGGCCCTGCGGGGCTGACCCCCGGGCTGCGCCGCGGACCTGCGAGTCAGCGTCACGGCCCACGGTGAGGGGTCACGCCTACGCGGACGGAGTGGCGCAGAGGATCACCGCACGGACGCGGTTGTCCCCGGTGCCGTCGCCGGGGAATGTCACCGTGTCGCCCGGCGCGGCCGTCCGGCAAGGGACGGTGCTGCCGTCCCGGTATTCGACCGTGACGTGCTGGGAGGCTGCGCACGTGTTGGTGACGAAGGTGTAGCGCCAACTCGTCGAGTATTGAACACAAGAGGGCGCAGGGTCACCCCATGCGGCCGCCTCTGCTCCAGAGGTCTGAGTGAGAAGAGCTGCGGCGGCCATAAACGCTCCTGCGGTGACGCGGAAAGTTGAACGCATGAGCCCCTGCATCTGTGATCATCCCTTCACTTCTCGAACGTTACGGGAGCAAGGATAGGGAAGGGAGTCGCTCGACTGAAAGAAATTGCGCCAACTTGCGCAAGCTCTCTGCCGCGCCCGTGAGCGCCGTGCGTGAGGGGGTGGTGTGCAGGGCTGAAGCGCAGCTCGGCGACGTCATGGCCTCCTCGGCTCCCCGCCGCGCGGTGGGGCGGCGACCGGCGGGCGCGCGACGGCCTGCGGGTGGTGCCCGGAGAAGAAGGGCCTGGCCCCAGCGCATCACCCGGGGGCGCCGGGGGCGAGAATGCGGGGAAATCGCTGTCGCGCCGCCGGGGACCCACGCGGCCGCTGTACGGTGAACGCCCTCGGGCATGACGTTCCGGCCACCCCGAGCTGCCCTCGAGCCCTCGCCCGAACAGCCGTGGCCCGGCTCAGCGTTCGCCCTGATCTGCTGTGAGTGCGTCGAGTACTTCCCTGTCGTGCTCACCCAGGGCGGGTGGGGGCTGCGGAAGGTCTTCAGACCTGGCTCCGAAGATGACGCAGAAAGGTCTCCCGGTCGTGCTTCTCGCGCAGGTCGAGGGTGCCGGAGCGCTTGTTGCGGTTGAGGGCGGCGAACAAGCCGGGGGTGAAGCGTACGAGGTCGCCCCCGGCCGGGTCCTCGATCTTGATCACATCGGCGCCGCGGTCGGCGAGCATGGAGGTGGCGTAGGGGCCGGGCTGGAGCCGGGACAGGTCGAGGACGCGCTTGCCGGTCAGTGCGGACCAGGACGGAGCGGTGGGCGGCTGGTGGGGGTGCATCGGGTCTCCCTCTGGGGCGATGGCGGAAGGCAGGACTCAGGCCGGGAAGGCGAGGCCCCGGGCCATGCCGTTGCGCTGGATCTCGGAGGTGCCGGTCAGGATGCGGAACATGCGGATCTTCCGGAAGAGGAACTCGATCTCGTTGCCTTGGGTGAGTCCTTCCTTGCCGTGGATCTGGACGGCCTGGTCGAGGATGCGGAAGGCGGATTCGGCGACGAGGAGCTTGCCCATGAACGCCTCGGTGCGCACATCGGCTCCCTGGTCGAGCGCGGCGAGCGCCGCGTACGTCATGGAGCGGGCGGCGTAGAGCTCGGTGGCCCCGTCGGCGACCTTGTGCTGGATGGCCTGGAGCATGAGGAGGGGCTGTCCGCCGGCGACCTTGCGGTGCCGTGTGCGTTCCAGGGTCAGGCCGAGGGCCCGGCGGGTGGCGCCGATGACCGTGGGCCAGTGCAGGAGACGGTTGGTGGTGACCCGCCCCAGGGCGATCCGCATGCCCTTGCCCTCCTCGCCGAGGAGGGCAAGGGCCGGGACGAAGCAGTCCTCCAGGATGATGTCGCTCTCGATGTGTTCGCCCGACATCGGTGTGGCGCCTGCCTCGACACGGCAGCCAGGGCTGTCCAGGTCGACGAGGAACGCTGAGTAGGTGGGCTTGTCGCCCTCGCTCTCGCCGGTGCCGGCCATGCTGGCGACGACGATGGCGAAGTCGGCGAGGGACCGGCGGAGCTGAAGGCCTTGTGGCCGGTGAGCCGGTATCCCTCGCGCTCGGCGGTGGTACGCATGGCGCGGACGTCGGAGCCGGCGTCCGTCTCGGTGAGGGAGAAGCAGCAGACGCGCTCGCCGCGGATGAGCGGCAGCAGGTTCTCCTCCAACTGGTGTTCGGTGGCGTACCGGAGGATGTCGCCGGCACGCCGGGGGGCCGCCCATGTCGCCGAGGAGACTGCGTCCCAGCACGCGTCCGCTGGCGCCGGCCTCCTCCTTCAGCGCCGCGAGTGCGGTGATACGAGAGGTTCCGGCCGCCGTACTCCCCGGGCAGGTGGATGCCGCAGCGGCGAGGAGAGTCCCACCACCATGACCGCCTCATCACAGGAGGAACGCGTGGCTCAGCTGCTGCGAGTCCAGTACTTCAGTGTCTCCAGTGACGGAATCGGCGCCGGTGAGGACCAGACCCTCGAGAGGCCGTTCGGTCATGTCGAGCCCGAGGGTTGTTCGCATGGGCCGGCGCCACGGCGAGCTGGCCCATGCGAACCGACCCCGGGGGGAGTCGGGGCCTGGACGACTACCTCACGCGGGACCACGCACGGAACATCGGCGCCGAGAACCAGGCGTGAGCGAGGTGAGGCCGCAGACCCTCCTGAATGCGGTACGAACTCTCCGTCCGGCCGGGAGGAGAGCTCGTTCCGTCTTCAGGAGGGCGGCCTGTCAGGAGGGCGGTCCGGGAGGGAAGGGGATCTCCGCGAGCAAGGGAATCAGCTGCTCCTCCTCATAGTCGAGGTGTGCTGACAGTTCCTTGGTCATCCGCTCCAGTTCTGACCGGAACTTCTCGGGATCCGCCTGCGCTAGGCCGTTGAGCAGCGTGGCAAGGTCCTGCTGGAGCTGCGCGACGATCTGGTGCTCGGAACGCAGCCTCTCGAACGCATCGCGCAGGTGAGGGTGCGCAGCTTCCATCGCGGGGAACATGTGTGCGTCCTCGCTCACGTGGTGGAATTCCAGCGTCTGGCAGAAAGCCAGGCAGTGCTGCCGGATCTGCAGCCCGAGCCCGGGTGCCTCCTCGGCAGTGCTCCCCTCGGAAGCTCGTGCCGCGAAGTATGCGTCCACCTCGGCGCTGACATGCCGTAGCTGCCCACGAAGCCAGACATGCACTTCCACCAGCTTGTCGGCGAGATTCCTGACCTGGCCGGGCCCCTCGCCCGGCGCAGGGTCGCTGCGTTCCAGCACCACCACGGGCAGGAGCCGGTCAGTGTTCTCCTGATACTCGCCGTAACCGGGTTCACTCTCTACGACATGTGCGAACAACTGGTCGCGATCATTCCGCTCAGCGGGCACCGCGACGGCTTCGTACTCCTCTGTTCCGGTCTCCACCTGCACCAGAGGATTGGCCAAGAGGTTGTGGTACCAGTCCGGGTGGCGGGGCCCACCGAGGTTGGATCCGACGACGAGCAGCCCACGCTCGTGTCGGACGTAACCCAGCGGGGTGGTTCGCTCTTCACCGGACTTGGCGCCGGTTGTAGTGAGCAGCAGCAGATCGCTGCCCTCGAAGGGGCCGCCGACCTTTCCTTCGTTGGTTCGAAACTCCTCGATGACCCATTGATTGAAGGATGTGGACATGCGTAGGTGGATCTCCTTGGAACGTGGGGCGCGCATTGCGCATGCGTGATGACGTGGAGAGGTGACGATGCGTCAGCCTGCTCGAAGCGCGCCGAGCCTCAGCCTCGGGCTGGAAGGGCACCGCGTCGCCGCCCGGGCCATGAGCACAGCAACCGGGCGCTACAAGGACGCGGGGTACGCGAGAACGCAGAGGTGACGCAAAGGCGTCAGATCAGGTTTCGCCTGTGATGAGTGAACACATGGGAATCATTCCCTGGTAACAGGTGGTCACCCGATCGTCGACCGGCCCACTTCTCTTTGGCCGACGCCACGCGCCACGCGCCAATTGAAACCAATACCGCGCGGCGTTGTCAACGCGCCCAGGCGGCAGGGAGGATAACGTGAGTCATCGTCATGGCGCGCCCGCGCCGGGAGCGCCCCCCGAACCGGTCGGCTGCTGACGGCCTGGGTAAGCCGGAGGCACCGGACAGCGACAGGGGCGCCCGCGCCTTCACGCGGGCGCCCCTGTCGCGTAGGGGAGAGGACGCAGACGCTCCTGCCTCAGGTGGCCGGCGGGCCGGGACGGCCGGTCTGGCCCTGGACCTCATCGGTGGCGTCCTTGCCCACCTGGCGCAGGCCCTCGGCCGTCTCCTGTCCGGCCGTTCGGGTCTCTTCCATGGTGGTCCGAGCCGCGCCCTGCGCCGTGGACTTCACAGCGTCCACCGCTTCGGCGGCCGGCTCGCGCAGCTCCTCCTTGATCTCCTGCGCTGCCTGGACAGCCTGTTGCTTCACGGGCTCCAGCAGCTCCTCGGAGTGCTCCCGCAGTTGCCGCCCGGCACGCTCCTCCGCCTCGGTCGTCGGCAGCAAAGCGGCCGTCAGCATGCCCGCGCCGAAGGCGATGAGACCGGCGGCGAGAGGGCTGCCCTGGGTCTGCTGCCTGATCTGGTCGGGCGCCTGAGAGACGACGTCGCCGAGCCGATCGGTCGTTTCCTTTGCCGTCTCGGCGATGCTCGCCGAGGTCTGCCCGGCGGAGTCTGCGACGCCCTGCGTGGTCTCGGCCATCCTTCCGGTGGTCTCGCGGGCGGTGCCCATCACACGCTCCCTCACTCCGCTCAGCCGGCCCCGGGCCGCGCCGACCTTGCGGCGCGCCACCTTGCGAGGGGTGACCTTGTCGGTCAGCAGGTCGACGTTGCGGGCCAGATGGGCGCGCCGGTGCTCCACGTCCGTCCTCAGCTCGTCGGGTGTCGGACCCATCGGGCATCCTCCTTCACTGTTTCCATGGTCTGCTCCGGCTTGAGATTGACGGTACGCAGGCGCTTACGTCCGGTGGTGTAGAGCACCGCGCCGACGACGGCCCACAGGGCGGTGACGATCAGTGCGGCCCAGGCCGGGTCCATGACGTTGGCGAGGGCGAAGATCACGGTCAGGCTGCCGAGCAACAGGACGAGGTGGCCGGCGTAGCCGGCTCCGCCGAGCATGCCGACGGCCTTGCCCGCCTTGGTCGACTCCTGCTTGATCTCTGCTTTGGCCAGTTCGATCTCGTCGCGTACCAGCTGCGACAGGTCCGCACCGATCGCGCCGATCAGGTCCCCGATCGACTGCTCGTCCTCCCGGCCTTCTAGAGACGAGGACGTTCGCGGTGGAGTGCCGTACGGGCTCCGGGGGGCCGTTCCCGGGGAGGTTCCGGGATACGTCCCGGTCGGTGCTCCCGGGGGACTCGCCGGACGGCCCGTGTTCGTCGCCGTGGTGCGTTGCTTGTACGGGGTAACCACGCTCAGCTCCCTTGTGTCGGTCGCTGGGGGCCTGCCGGGGGCGGCGGAGCAGGAGGTGCCGCTGCGGTCGGCCGTGTCTGAGCCGTGGACGGCTGCCCGTAGGACGGCGTGACGTGAGGCGGCTGGGACTGCCCGTAGGTGTCCAGCGGATCTTCATAGCTCGTCTGCGGAACGCCCGGGCCGCTGCTCGGTGCCTGGTGGCGGGGCGGGTTCGTCGGGCGCGGTGGCACGCCACCTTGACCCGTACCGCCTTGCCGGGTCCCGGTGCTTGGGGAGGCGGACCCGCTGATGCCCTTGCCGACCCGTGCGACAGCGAATCCCGCCAGGGCCGCTCCCGCCAGGAACACACCCGGCCTGCGCCTCGCGAAATCCTGCAGATCGCCGACCAGGCCGTCAGGCCCTCGCTGTTCCAGGCGGGAGGCCACCTGATGTCCTCCGTCCGCCAGTTGCCGCACCACTCCAGCCGCGCTGGACTCCGGCTTGCCGCTCTCACTCATCTCCCGCAACTCGTCCGCCAGTCGACGCACGTTCTGCGCAAGGTTCTGGGTCTGGGAGTGAGCCTGCCCCTGAAGCTGATCCCGCAGCTCCCCGACCAGGTCGCGGGCCTGGCTCGTGGCCTCGCCGACGACATTGGCGCCCTGTTCCTTGGCGGTGCCTGTGACGTCGGTGGCCTTGGCGCCGACCAACCCGGCGCCCTCGCTCACCTTCTCCTGAGCCGTTTTCGCCACCGCCTCCGACCTGCTCCGGTCCGGACGGCTCCTGTCCTGGAAGTCGCTCAAGGCTCCTCCTGGTCCATCGAAACGATCAGCTTTCTGGTTGCTTTCGCACGCCTCGCGTACCCCTTTTTCGTAGATGTACGTCTATGTCCGGAAATAATCCTCAATGAACCTCGCCTTCTGCTCGTGTGCTCGTCCGCTCACGTACAGTGCCGAGCGGCGATGCCTCCGCCCGAAGCGCTGTCCTCGCCACGGCATGGTCGTTCGACTGACCGGCCGCCGTGAAGTACGGCACGGCACGCGTCAAGCAGTGCGCCGTCGCCGCTTTCGGGCAGTGGGCGGGCGAGGAGGAAGGCAGGCGTCGGCTGCCCGCCGTACCGCCCCGGGCCATCCACCTCGCCGGGGGAGAGGTGTGCGCCTGGAAGCCGGGCATGCCCCAGATCTGTGCGGCCTGTCCTTCAGCCGCTGCCAGCCCGCACGCTTCCCCCGCATCGCCTGGGCGGACACCTTCCCGGTGCCCGGCGGCGTCGCGGCGGAGGGCGTCCGGCTGCCATGTCCGCGCTGCGTCTCCGCCGCCGGGCGTCGAGGCGGCGATGCCCGCCCTCGGCGGCACACCGCACCGACGCCCGGCTTCGACGTGCTTCCTCCCGCATAGGTACGGGGCGGCAGGAACGCGTACCGGCTGTACGCGGACCGCCTCGCCACCACATCGACCGCCTGGGGAGGGAAGAGCCGCGCCGTGCGAAGGGAGCACCCCTTGCGTCCCCGGCCGGGGCCACACCCTTGGAGGGGTCCGCTCGCGTTCCTACGCCGAGTGCGGCGACGAGTCGGGAACCGGGGGACCGGCCGGGGGGCCGGGGCGCACGGTGGGCAGCGCCATCGCGCGGTAGGCCGGCACCTGCTCGACTGCCTCCCGGTAGGCGGCGACCAAGTCGTCGTAAACTGCTTCCAGTTCGGCTTCGGTACGCGCCGCCAGCAGCCAGCGCCACCCGATCGGATCGCCTTCCAGGCGGCGCGGCACCACGCCGTCCCAACCCGTCGAGGTGGCCTGGCACACCGTGACGGCCTCACCGGTGGCGACCAGCAGGGCGGTGGCGGAGTAGTCGCCGTGCAGCAGCCGCGGTGTCAGACCGACCGCGAGGAACGCGCGGTACAGGCTCTCCCACTCCCCGTCGGCTGTCCGGTCCATCATCCACCGCTCGTCCGCCAGGTCCTCCAGGCGTACCACCTGGCGGCCGGCGGCCGGGTGGTGCTCGGCGACGGCCAAGAACCCCGGCTCACGTTCCAGCACGACGCGCTGCCGCAGCCCGGGCGGGAAGCGTAGACGGGTGCCTTCCATCTCGTGCACGAAAGCGACATCGAGCTGGCCGGCGGCCACCATCCGCAGCAGTGCGTTCGAGGACACGTCGGTCTGGAGGGCCGGTACGGATTCTGGATATCGGCCACGTAGTCGGCGCGCCCAGCCGGGCAGGGTTCGGCTGGGTGTGGAGCCGATGCGCAGCTGTGGCGCCTGAGCGGCGCGGGCCGCCGCGGCCCGCATCTCGGCCGTCAGACCCTTCATCTCGGCCAGCAGGGGGCGGGCCCGGGTGAGGAGCTGGTGTCCGAACGCGGTGGGGCGGCAGCCGTCCGACTGCCGGGTGAACAACTGCCCGCCGAGCGCCCGCTCGATTCGGCGCAACTGCGCGGTCAACGACGGCTGCGCCATCCCGAGCACGCGTGCCGCCTTGTGCACGCTGCCGGCATCGGCGATGGCGCACACCACCCGCAGATGCCGCACCTCGAGTTCCATGGCGGGAGCGTAAAGCCGCGGGGTGCGTGGGCCAAGCCGCTGCGGACGGGCAACCCAGGCCCCAGATAGGGCAGTTGGCACCGATAGCACCGGGCTATCAGGCGATAACAGTCTTCACGCTGCCGCCACGGTCAGCTCACACTCATCCCCTACCGCGCCGCTTCCTGCGACCGAACAGCGAGGAGCCCCCATGAAGGTCCCCAGCGTGTCCCTGCGCACGACCGCCTGCGTCCTCGGCCTTGCCACCGCCGCAGCCCTCGGCGCCGTGGGTCAGGCCAGTGCTGACCCGGCACCGGCCGACACCCCCACGCGCAGCACCATCGCGTCCCCGAAGGCCGTCGGCGACGCCGACACCGGCACGGCGGCCTTCTCGCCGAAGACGAGCAAGGCCAGGCCCGTCATCGGCGGAGGTGAGGTCCAGGCACAGCCGTACCACGCCCGCGTGTTCCAGAACGGGCGGGGGATGTGCACCTCCACGCTGGTCACCTCCCGCCACATCCTGACCGCCCGGCACTGCGTCGATCAGCCCGGTCAGTACGCATTCCGTATCGGCAGCCCCTACGCGGAGAGCGGTGGGACCACGGCCGCGGCCTCCCGGATCACCCTGCATCCGTCGGCGGACCTCGCGATGGTCCGGCTCGACCGGAGCGTCGCCCACACGCCCGCCCCCATCGCCACCCACTACCCGCAGATCGGCTCCTACGTGTCCGTCTACGGGTGGGGCGCCACGTGCGGTCCCGTCCAGAACGAGGCCTACTGCCAGTCGCCCGTCCTGAAGACCGCCACCATGCGCATGACCGGCCTGGCCACCGACCTCCACGGTGGGACCGCACTCCACCTGGAAGCGGTCGACGGTGTCGGAGCCGGTGGCGACTCCGGTGGTCCCGCCATGACCGGCGGCACCGTGGTCGGGGTGGCCTCCACCAGCGACCGGCAGACCTTCACCCGGTACACGGCCACCGCCCCGTACATCAACTGGATCAAGTCGGTAGCGGCCGGCGGCTGACCCACTCGCGGGGGCATGGGAGCTCTGCCGGCCGGGGGCGGGCCGAACGGTTCGACGCCGACCGGCTCGCGGTCACGCCGCTGTGTGGCCCTGCCGGGTCGGCCCCCGGCCCGGCGGCGGCGAGGTCGTGAACCGAGGGTTCGGGGGAGCGGGCGGGTGATTCCGTGCGCAGGCACCCCGACTGCCTGGGCCGGCCCGCACCGGCAGTCACGAAGGCTGGCGCCGGGCCGATCGGCGGGACCGGTAGGGTCGCTTCTGGCCCGTGCCGGAGTGCAGGCGCGGGTGAGGTCCGGCGCCCGGTTCCGGGGGGGGCAGTACCGCCGGGCTGCCCGAACCTCGTAAGCACCGCTTCCGAATCCGCACCTCACATGCGAGGCCCTGATGACCGTGCCCCGGCGCGCCGCCCGCCCTTCCCTCGCCGCCCGCGCGTCCGCGTTCCGTGAGCGGGTCGACCCCGCTCGCATCGGCCGGCGCTCGGTGCGCCGCCGTGCGAGGGGAATGGCGGCGGCCGACGTCGCGGCGGCCCTCGAGGATGCCCGGTGCTTCGCCCGGCAGGAGGACTCGGCCGAGGACGAGCGTGGCCGGGCGGAGCTCGTGGAGTGGGAGCGCATCGACCGGCTGCTCGCGGCCGCGGCCTCGGGCACCGTCTACGACCCGGACAGCGACGTCGTCGTCCAGGCTGAACTCGCTGCCGAAGCCGAGGCCGCCGCCCAGGAAGCCGAGCTGCGTGAAACCGCTCGGATCGCGGCCCGCGCCGATGAACTCCAAGTGCTGCGCGACCTCGGCACGTTGGAGCAGACCGACCCGGCAGAGGGCGACGAAGCAGTCCGGGACGAACTCACCCGCCGCGCCGATTCGTACGTACAGGCCGACATCGACGCGTGGCTCGCCTACGCCTTGGCCGCGCACCTGGGGCACTACGCGGATCCGGCCGCACGCGAGGCCGCCGCCGGCCTCCTGCCGCCGCCGGTCCTCACTCATGCGGCGCTGCTCGCCGAACTCGCCCGCCTTGTTCCGGGTACGGGCATCGACCAGCTGGCCTTCGCGGCCCGGATCGCCACGAGTGACCCCGAAGCCGCCGGCGCCCTCGCCGCGTTCCTCTCCCGTGCCCGATCCGGCACCAGCTGACCTCCCCGCCCTACTGACCGCGAGCGCTCCGAAGGCGTGTCGCAGTCCGCGCCCCTGCTCCACCGACATGTCGAGACGCCGGCTTGTGCGGCCTGGGCGGATTGAGGTGGGGGTGGTCAGGCCGAGGCGGCTGCAGCGCGAGGCGACCTGTTCACGTGGCGCCTCCCGAAGACTGACCACCTCAGCCTCGTCGTCGGCCCACCGGCCGGCCGGACCCGACGGATGACGGGCTACAGCTGAGGTACGGCGAGGTTGTCGATCAGGGGCCCTCGACGCTGAGCCTCTTGCGCCCCGCCGAGCGACTCGGCGGGGCGAAAGTCTCACGGCCCGGAACAACCGGGAGCCGGGGCACGTCACCTGGCGGCGGCTTGACCTTCCGCTGACGCGCGGCCGTTACGGACAACGCGGACATGGTCACGCTCATCGCGAACGTCCGCCCCTTCCAGGTGCCCGGCACCGCGGCCAACGCGCTGGTGGACTTCCCGTTCGCCACCGGTGCGCGCTACGAGATCCACGCGGACGCCGATGGTGACGGGGCGCCCGACACCACCTACCGCTGGACCTTCCGGGACGAGGACCGCAGGCCCTTCGGGACAGGGCCGAAAGTCGGGCCCCTGCCGGTGAACTCGCTCGACGACCGGTCGCTCGGGGTACGCCAGAAGTACACCCTGGAGAAGGTCAAGGCGGGCGGCGCCGTCCAGACGCTGCTGAAGGACGCCATCGCCTCCCCCACCCACACCGGCCGGGCCCTGATGCCCGACTACGGCAAGTTGCGGAGGGAGGCGATCCGTCAACTGCCCGGCGGCGGCCAGACCGTGGCCACGCAGGCGGCGGAATCGTTCAAGGCCGACACCCAGGTCTTCGGCCTGTACACGGTCGGCACCCGCGGCCCCGTACCGGGATGGCTGCCCGATGCCCAGCCGCTGTCGGCGCTGAACGTGAACAGTCTGGTCCTGCAAGTACCCAAGAGCGAGGTCGCCCTGAAGGGAGATCCGAAGCGCAACCCGGTTATCGGCGTGTGGGCGTCCGTCTCCCGGCAGGGCGCGAACCTGGAGCGCGGTCTCTCGGAGCAGGCCCCCACCTTCCGGCAGGTCTCCCGGCACGGCACCCCGCACGTCGCGTTCGCACTGTTCGGCTCCACCATCGGGCTGGCCAGGCCCGGCGGCCCCGAGGACCGGCTCCAGGCCCGCATGCCACAGGACGACCACCTGGAGAGCGACTTCCTGGCCGCCACCCTCGACCCCGTACCGCCGCACCGGATCGAGAGGGCACAGGGCCGCAAAGCACCGGCGACCCCGCGCCACGACATCCAGGCCCTGTTCATGAAGGGCATCGGCAAGGACAACGGATCCACGTTCGGCTTCGACCTCAACACCCACACGATGAACGCCGACGCCGACCCGAAGCGCATCGTGCTCTCCGAGCAACTGCGCCTGAACCTCACAACCCCTGTCACCGCCAGCCCGAAGGCGCACGGTGTCCTCGACGGGGATCTCCAGGGCTTCCCGAACGGGCGGCGGCTCAACGACAACATCGACGGGCCGCTGATCCGGATGCTGGAGGGCGAACCCGCCGGGCCGTCCGCCGCGGGGCTGCTCCCGCAGCCGGTCGTCAGCCTGGAGCCCGCTGACGCCCAGACCGTCTTCCCGTACCTCAACCTCCCGCACGCGGGCCCGTGAGGCGTCTGATCACCGCTGTGGGCGCGGCGGTGGCCGTGGCCGGGTGTGTGGCGGGACTTCTGCATCTCGGTCCTGACACCTCCCGGCCGCAGGCCCCCGCGGCGCCTGCGGGCGCCCACGGCGCCGGCATCAGCCCGGTCGACGCCGCCCGCAAGACGGTAGAGGCATACCCCGACGACCCGGCCGCATGGGCCGGCCTGGCACGCGCCGAGATCGAACAGGCCCGCCACACCCTCGACGCGAGCCGACTCGACACCGCCGACAGCGCGCTGCGCCGCTCCCTCGCCCTCGACAGCACGGACAACTACGCGGCCGTGACCGGTCAGGGGCTGCTCGCCAACGCCCGGCACGACTTCGTGCAGGGGCGCGAGTACGGGCTGCGGGCCACCCGGATGGCACCCGACCGGCCGGACGGCTACGCCGTACTGGCGGACGCCGAGATCCAACTCGGGAACTACCCGCAGGCGCGTGCGGCCGTACAGCGGATGCTCGACATCGCCCCGGCCACAGCCGCCTACAGCAGAGCCGCCTACGACCTGGAGACCAACGGCAGGCCCGAGGACGCCGCCATCGCGCTCCACCGAGCCCTGGACAGCGCGGTCACGCCGGACGAACGAGGCTTCGCCGAGGCCCGCCTGGGCGACCTCGCCTGGTCCCAGGGCAAGCTGTCCCAAGCGGAACTGCACTACCGGCGCGCTCTGGCCGCCGTACCGGACCATCCGTACGGGCAGGCCGGAATCGCCCGGGTGACCGCCGCGCGCGGACAGACCGGTAAGGCACTCGAGCTGTACGCGCGACTCGTCGAACGGACACCGCTGCCACAGTTCCTGCTGGAAACACTGGAGCTCCGACGCGCGACCGGCGATCCCCGCCCGGGGAGTGAACGGGCCGCCTTGTCGGCGCAGGTACAGATGGTCCGCGCGGACGGCGGTCCCGTCGACCCGCATCTCATCCTCTACACAGCCGACCACGGCGACCCGAGGGTCGCGGTGGAGCTCGCGCGCAGAGAGTGGAAGCACACCCGGAGCGTCATCGTCGCCGACGCGCTCGGGTGGGCACTGCACCGCGCGGGACAGGACGCCGACGCCCTCACCTACGCCCGCCGGGCAGCCGCAACCGGCTGGAAGAACGCGCTGTTCCTCCACCACCGGGGCGCGATCGAGCGGGCACTCGCCATGCCCGAGGGATCCCGTCATCTACGCGAGGCCGTCGCCCTGAACCCGCACCTCTCCTTTTACCGTCCCGACCGAGACAGGTAGTCGATGAAGCTTCCACGCCGTGCGGCGGTCGTCGCGGCGCCCCTGCTGGTGTCGATCGGACTGACCGCGGTACCGACGGCTGCCGCCCACCCGCTGGGCAACTTCAGCGTCAACCACTACGACGGACTGCGCTTGTCGCACGACCGGATCGAGGACATCGCTGTCGTCGACAGTGCGGAGATTCCCACCGCGCAGGACGAGGAAGCAACGGACACCGACCGCGACGGGACGATCTCACCAGCCGAAGCGGCGGACAGGTCAGCCGAGCGGTGCGCCCGACTCGCCGGTCGCAGCAGGATTTCGGTGGACGGGGAGCGCATCGCCTGGAAGGTGGGCCGCTCCGCCCTGACGTACGGGAAAGGGGCCGCGGGAGTTCCCGTCGCCCGGCTGACCTGCACCCTGCGGGCTGAGGCCGATCTCTCCCGGCCCGCCGCCGTCTCCTTCGTCTCGGGGGCGGATGTGACACGGACCGGCTGGAAGGAGATCACGGCTGTACCCGGCGACCGGGTACGGCTGACGGAGTCGTCGGTTCCGTCGAAGAGTCCGAGCGATGTGCTGCGCCACTACCCGCGGGACGAGGACGAACAGCCCCTCGATGTGGCCAAGGCGGAGCTGCGTACGCAACCGGGGGCGGGCGGGGCGGCTCCCGGTGACCCCGCGCCGGGGCCACCGGGAGCGGCGGTTCAGGCTGCGGCCCGGGGCACTGTGCTCTTTCCGGCGCTGGAGCACCGGCTCACCGGCCTGACGGCGGGCCGGGACCTCACCCTGCCGGTGGGTCTCCTCGCCGTCCTGCTGACCCTGCTCCTGGGTGCGGGCCACGCGGCACTGCCCGGGCACGCCAAACTCGCCGTCGCCGCCTGCCTGGCCCGCCGGGAAGGCGGCGTCCGCGCCGCTCTCGCGGTCGGGACGACGGTCACGGTCACCCACACCGCCGGGGTCCTGACCATGGGCCTGATCCTTACCGCAGGCGCCGGATTCGTCGGTGAGCAACTACTGGGATGGCTGGGGGCGATCAGCGGTGCGGTGATCGCGGTGCTGGGGATGGTCCTGGCGGTGACGGCGGTACGAGCCTTGCGGTCGGGGCGGCCTCCCGCCCATTGGCACCACGGACACAGCCATGGGCACACAGACAGCGAGACACCGGAACGCACTCACACGCATGGCGACAGTCATGACCACCACCCTGGCCCTGAACACCGGCACGCGACCGGCCTCTCACGCCGCCACGGCGCCCACGCGCACGAGACCCACGCCCGCGAGAGGAAGACACCGCGCCGCACCGGTCTCCCCGTGCTCGTCGGCGTAGGACTCGCGGGTGGTCTGGTGCCCAGCCCGTCGGCCCTCGTCGTCCTGCTGGGCGCCATCGCACTGAGCCGGACATTCTTCGGCGTCCTGCTCGTCGTCGGCTACGGCCTCGGCATGGCCCTCACTCTGACCGCCGCCGGTCTGCTGCTCTCCGGCGGCGGAAGCCGATTCGCCGCGCTGAGCGAACGCCGCCTGCCCTCGCTGCGCCGTTACACCCGCTACGCGACGGTGCTCACCGCTCTCGCCGTCCTCACCGTAGGCATCAGCCTCACGTTGCGAAGCCTTCTCACCCTCTGAACCCCACCCCGGCCGTCGCGTTGTCCACCGACGGCCGATGCCGCAGGCCCCCAAGCTGTGGCCCTCACACTCGTCCCGAACGGCCCCGGGGCCACATCCCAAGCACCTTTCGGCACCCCCAGTAACTCGTGCGAGCAGTCGAGGGCGTTGGCGTTGCCGTTGCCGTTGCCGTTGCCGTTGCCGTTGCCGTTGCCGTTGCCGTTGGCAGGGAAGGCGGCTGCGCGGGCTGGTGACACCAGACAAGCCTTCTGGTCTGCCGTGACCGGTGGAGGGGGGCGCCGACGGACTCGTTGCTCATGCTGCGGCGATGGGGCCGGCCGCGTCAGTGTGGATGCCGTTGTCGACGAACTGGTCGACGTTCACCGCGCCTTGCCGGTAATGCCGCGCGCGGGGCGCCTTCTGCGCCTCCACCACCCCTCGGTGGAGGCGGGCAGGGCGCACTCCCCGCCTGGAGGAGCCGGGGGAGGAGCGCGCGGATCGCGGCGGGCGAGGTGCGGCGGGGGGTGGGCTGCGGCTCCCACAGGCGGCGCCGGGATCCAGTCGCCCTCGATCGGACCGTACTGCCGGCCGGTGACCGAGTCCCAGCGCAGGGCGACGCAATCGGGCCAGGCGTCCGCTGACACGACCGGCTCCGAGACCGTCGGCTGGCCGCAGGCGTCGGTGCCCGGCCTCGGCTTGGTGTGCCGGTCGTAGAAGTGGGCGTACAGGTGGTCGCCCTCGCGGTCGGGGCACACCCCAAGGCGCGGCGCGCACTCCGCCGCCCGCCCGCCCGCGTTCAGGTATCCCCGGTCGCGCGTAGAAAGAAGGGCCCGGATCGTTGAGGATCCGGGCCCTTCTGGGTAGTAGCGGGGACAGGATTTGAACCTGCGACCTCTGGGTTATGAGCCCAGCGAGCTACCGAGCTGCTCCACCCCGCGTCGGTGAACACCACCCTACGCTACTGCCGGACTGCCTTTGACCAGCTCTCACGATCGTCCACCCGCGCGGGGACGCTCGAGAGCACCTCCGGGTTCGTGAAGGCGTGGCGCCCCCACGGGCGCAGGCTTGCGGCCTCGCGCTCTACTCCCAGGTCGCGGTGTCGGGGTCGATGCCATGGGCGCGCGCACTGGAGTCGATGATTCGACGGAACCACGTGGCAAGGCCGGCTCGGATGCCGTCGTAGTGGGCGGCAAATCCCGGATCGGCCTCAAACATGCGGCCGAGACAGACCTGCATCTGCCTGGTGAGGGGAAAGTACGAAGCGAAGACTTCGCGGTGCAACTCGACGAGTTGATTCGCTTCTGGACTGCCAGGCGTGACGCCGGCGTCCATCGCATCCCCCAAGGCCCGGTCGAGGCCGGCCGTGGCGTCGGCGATGGCCTGCCATTCCTCCGGACCACGAGAGGCTGAGCGCTCGGCGTACTGCCGCCATTGCGTCGTGTCTCCGTAGTGCTGACGGGCTTGAGCGAGCCAGTCCGGATTCCACTGCGGGCCGAAGATCGCGGCCTGCTGCTCGACGGTCAGCAGCAGGCCGCGCTCGTGGGCGTCGATCATCCGGTCCAGTCCGGCGCTGAGCTGCTGGAGGCGGTCGATCCGTTCAGCAACCTGGGTGCGCTGCGCGCGCAATGCGCCGGGCACGTCTGCGGTCGAGTCGTCCAAGATGGCGCGAATCCTGTCCAGGCCGAGACCGATCTCACGGTAGACGACGATGCGGTGCAGGCGTTCCAGATCACCAGCGGTGTAGAGCCGGTATCCGGCAGCCGTGCGCAGCGACGGTCTTGCCAGACCGATGTCGTCCCAGTGGTGCAGCGCGCGGACTGTCACGCCAAGGCGTGTCGAGACCTGGCCGACGGTCGGGCCATCGGTGGCCGTGGCGTCAGGCATGCTCTTCACGGTCGGCGTGGGTGACGCCCGGTGGGGTGATCCCGATGGCTTCAAGGTTCCGCGCCTCCTGACTGGCCGGATCGAAGGGTTTGGCCGCAGTGAACACGATCCGTGCGTTCTCGGGGGTGGTCACCGCGACGTCGCGGGTGTTCCAGGGCGTGTCCCGTGGACCGTCGACCGAGTCCGGGCGCAACGTGCGACAGGCCTCGACAAGGGTGTCGACCTGGCTGAGTACGCACGCGAAACTGAAGCTCATCGCGGGTGTCTGCTCCGGAACGCTTCCCGCGGAGACGAGGAGTACGTCCTGGAACGCCCACCGGCGCAGATGCACAAGCCTGCCGGGGATGCCGAACAGCTCGAAGAACCCGAGTCCACGGACCCAGAAGTCCACCGACGCCGTCAGATCGCTCGTGGGGATCGTCGCGAACGCGGGCATTCCGTAGATGCCGCGGAACGGTTCCGGGGGAACCGCGTCCGGGCCGGGAGCGGGCACGGGACTCAACTCGAACGCGTTGTAGTAGTCGCTCATGCACCCCACCCTCCAGCCTCACACAACGTGAGGGTCAAGCCGGATCCCCACATCGCGCCGTACCCGAGGATGTGACCGACGTGGTGGCCGGGTACATCGAGCCTGTCCCGCAGGGTGGTGACGTCGATGGGGGTGTCGCGTGGCGGCAGTTCGAAGTAGTGGGCGCGGGAGCTGTTCGGGGGTGGTGTCCGTGTGCGCGTAGGAGGCGTGGGCCTGGAGTCCGTCCCAGAGACGGCGAACCAGGCGGCTTCGGTTTCGGGGTTCGGGGTCCGGCTCGGCCCTTGCCGGGCTCGGCCGACGCGTGCCGCAGGACAGTCAGTTCTGCAACACCTCGACTGGGCATCTGGTGGTCGCCACCAGGCGATCCCTGCTTCTCGTTCTCCGCCGCGCGCGTGGCCGTGGTCAGCTGGGGCAGGAGGGAAAACGGAGGCCGCGTTGGTTGTAGGAGGCGGGGCCTGAGCCGAGGTTGCAGGAGGTCGGGGTGTTCGAAGGTTTTCAGGAGGCCCAGGTCGACGTCGGTGAGGCGTCCGTCTTCGTCCGCTTCGGCGGGGAAGGCGCGCCAGTGGTGCTGCTGCATGGTCATCCCCGCACGTCGGCGACGTGGCACCGGGTTGCTCCGCGGCTAGTCGAAGCCGGTCACACCGTGGTCTGCCCGGACCTGCGGGGGTACGGGCGTTCCAGAGGACCGCGGTTCACGGCAGACCACGTGGGCTATTCGAAGCGGGCGGTCGCCGCGGACGTGGTGTCGGTGATGCGCCACCTCGGGCATCACCGGTTCGCGGTCGCCGGGCACGACCGCGGAGGCAGCGTGGCACTGCGTCTCACGCTCGACCATCCTGACACCGTCTCCCGCGTGGCATTCATGGACTGCCTGCCGTTGACGGAGCATCTGTCACGGATCACGACCGAGTTCGCCACCCAGTGGTGGCACTGGTTCTTCTTCGCGCAGCCGGGCATTCCCGAGCGCGTCATCACCGCCGATCCCGACAGCTGGTACCGCGGCGATCCCGACGCCATGGGGCCGGAGAACTACGCCGAGTGGCGGCAGGCCACCCGCAACCCCGAGGTGGTGCGGGCGATGCTTGAGGACTACCGCGCAGGCCTCACTGTCGACCGGCAGCACGAAGAGGCCGACCGGGACGCGGGCGTGCGCATCACTTGCCCGACGCTGGTCCTCTGGTCACTCCAGGACGATCTGGAAGCCCTCCACGGCGATCCCGTCGCGATCTGGCGCCGGTGGGCCGTAGACGTCCGCGGGCACGGTCTCGACTCCGGGCATCATGTCGCCGAACAGGCACCTGCTGCTCTGGCTCGCGCACTCACCGACTTCATTCAGGAGCCCACCAGCTCGTGTTGAGGGCCACCCGCAGGGGCCGGGGCATGTCTGCCTTGCTGCCAGCGCCTGTCGAGCGTGGCCTGGATCCGCTATGCCGACGATCCCGAGATCTGGCCGGTGCGGGCCTGGACTGCCTACCGCACCCGTCTGGTCGCCGAGCACGGCCAGAGTGGGCCGACCCGTCGACGCCGGCGTTCGTCGGCATTGACCAGTGCAGCCACATCACCGGCGGCATGGGACCGGACTCCGTCACCCGCGCCATCAATCTCCAGGGCTGGGCAGACCCTTGGCCGACGGGCCCGCGGTCGGAATCCTCGCCGATGCGGCTAGCAGAGGCCGAGCGGGCTGAGCGGGCAGACAGACGGCCAGGTGGTTACATCTACCTCTCAAGAGCTGGCGGGCCGTGGCCGGCCAGGTCGGCCGCCGCGAGCACACGAGCGCCACTGTTCAGGCTGTCGTCGGCCTGCTGTCCCACCAGCAAACCGTGGACCTGAGAGCTCCGCACGGCAGATGTGAATACGGGCCACACCGAAGTTCACGACGTCTCCATGCTTACCGTGCGAGCTCGTATGGACTGTTCCGTAGCGAGGTTGGCCGGGATTCGGCCACGGAGGCTTCCCCGAGCTGCACTCACTGGTTCGGGTGACCTCTGGCCAGGGCGGGTGATCGCAGCTCGACTCGTAAGCGCAGGTGCTCATGATGTGTAGACCTTGATGGTGTCGGTGATGAAGTGCCGGGTGTGGCCTGGGCTGAGGGCCTGGGTCTGCAGGTGGGCGTACATCGCGTTGTACTGCTGCACGTCGGCCGGCCTTTCCAGGCAGAGGCCGCTGGTGAACTTCTCCAGGTACACCACTGCCTCGCGGCTGTCGGGGAACCGCAGGAGGGAGAACTGTCCCGAGAGCCCGGGGTGTGCGCCTGCGGTGTGGGGGAGGATCTGCACCGTGATGTGCGGTTCGGTGCTCAGCGTGTGCAGGTGCTCCAGTTGCTCGCGCATGATCTCCCGGCTGCCGACGACGCGCCGCAGGGCTGACTCGTCCAGGACGACCCACAGACGAAGACGGCGGGAGGGGTCGTAGATCCGGTGCTGACGGCGAAGCCGCACCCTCAGACGTGCGGCGGCCTGCTCGACGGTGACCAGGGGGATCGTTTCCTCGATGACCGCGGCCGCGTAGGCGGGAGTCTGCAGCAGACCGGGAATCACCATGGCCTCGAAGGTGTGGATGGAGGCGGCCTCCGTCTCCAGGCCGACATACACGCTGTGGGGGATGTCGCCGTAGGAGTGCCACCAGCCCTGCCGGCTCGATTCTCTGGCGAGCTCCAGCAGGGAGCCGACGACGTTCTGGTCGGTGACGCCGTAGAGCCGGCACAGATCGCGTACATCGCGAGGGCTGACGGCACGGCGGCCGGTCTCCATGTGACTGACCTTGGCCTGGGAAACCAGCAGATGCGCCGCCACCTGCGTACCGGTCAGGCCGCTGGCCGTACGAAGCCGGCGCAGCTCCGCTCCCAGTCGTCGTCCCCTGACGGTGGGGTTGTTGTTCGCCGCCACGGGCGGTGTACCTCCAGCTCCAAGCCACTGCGTGTGCCAGCACCTTGGCACGGAGCAACGGCAGTTGATCACCCGCCGTGCCGCCGGTATCGACGGCGGAAAGAATGGATTGTGACCGTGTAATTTGCCGATCATTATCGCCCTGGACAGCGCAGTACTCTGGACAGCCGATTACCTGCTTCTCAGGCGATAGGTGCTTCGGGGGCGTCGGTCGACCCCGGTCCCCACGCCCGGTGCTGGGGCCACCGCACCAGCCGCCTTGTGCAGCGGAAATGTCGTGTTCGCTGCTTCACGCCCCTTCACACGCCCTTGAAGCCGGTCGGCACCGGGCGGACGGTTCAGGTCGCGTTCTGGACTCTGAGCTGAATGGGGGCGATGTTCGTCGGCCAGTGGAGCCCCACGGTCACCTTCCAGTGCATCGCGCTATCTGCGCGGACGGTGGCCGGCGCTCCGGGTGGTTGGGGTCGACGCATTCGGCTCGGTCATCTTCGGCGGGCCGTCGGCGCCCCGCAGGCTACCCGGCCACGGCATCGAGCCGAGTCTCGAGGCTGACGGCCACGCTCGCCCGCGCCGTACTTCCCGTTCGGCCCACCTGTAAGCGCGTGGTGAAGACAGCCCTTCTAGGGTCGAAGTGACCGACTCGGGGATCGTGAGGAGGTTCAAGTGAATCGCCGTACTGTCGTGGCCGGGATAGCCCTGGCCTTCGCTTCCGCCGTTCCGCTCTCTGAGGCAGCGCATGCTCAAGAAGATCTTGACTGCCGCCATTTTCGCTTCCAGGAAGACGCCCAAGCCGTCTTCGAGATGGACCGCAGTGACCCGAACCGGCTCGACGAGGACCAGGGGCCGGACGACGGAATCGCCTGCGAGGTGCTGCCGCGTAGGGGTAGCAACACCGCTACCGCTACCGCTACCCCTACCACTCCCGCGCCGGTGACTCCGACCGTGATGCCGACGCGCGGCGCCCAGGTTGGGGTGGGCGGGGCAGTAGGCCCCAGTGGCCTTGAGACCGGGGCCGGCATTGCCCTCGCGGCATGCGCCACCCTCGGTGTTGCTTACACCGTCCTCCGACGCCGGCGCCGCGCCTGAGTAGAAAAGCACCGGTCTGCGCAGGCCGCCGTGAACGGCGGCCTGCTCGAACGCGCCCACGTGCTGCGGCGCGTGGGCGGACACCAGGCCTATGGACCGCGGCGGGAATCATGTGATTCGTGTGTCGGGCATGGCGAGTCGTCGCCCGGTTGCGTAGGACCGTAGGCGGTGACGTCTGCTTCGAAGGCTGCGACTGTGGCGATGGCGGCTCTACGCTTTGACCTCACCCTGATGCCCGGAACTGCTGGATGCGTCTCCCTGATCCGCAGCACGCATCGCATCACACCCTCGGGGTAACAAGGGCCCATGATGACGGGAGACGGCGCGGCTGCGAGAGGGTTCCGCCCACTTTTCTTGCTGCTCCTGCCGGTACAGGCGGCGCTGATGGCCGGCATGGGTGTTCTGGTGACCGGACCAATGGCAGACCTTTGGCCTCTGTCTGTGGAAGAGAGCATCAACCGGGACCTGGCTGCTCGCCGCAGTGCTGCCGCCTCGACTGCTTCGGCGTGGCTGTCGGTGGTTGCCAGCACGGAGGGCGTGATCGCGATTACCGCTGGTGCCCTGATCATCCTCTTGGCCCTGCCGCGTGCACCTCTATGGGCGGACGGCCTGTTCCTGAGCGGATCGGTTCTCGCCCAGTCAAGCATCTTCCTGCTGGTTACCCTCCTGATAGATCGTCCCCGCCCTGATGTGCCACAGCTGGAACCATCACCGCCCACTTCCAGCTTTCCCTCGGGGCATGTCGGTGCCTCCACCGCGCTGTTCGGAGGGCTGGCCGCCCTGGCAGTCGTCCGCCTGCGCGGCCCTTGGGGGCACACCGCGGCCGTGGCCTTCGCTCTCGTCCCATTCGCCGTAGCTGCGTCCCGGCTGTACGCCGGCATGCACCACCCGACCGACGTGGCTGCCGGCCTCCTCAACGGCGGCTGCACGCTCCTCGTGATGTTCCAGGCGCTGGCGTACCCCAAAGAGCCCACCCGGATGCGCCCGCTGCCCGAGGCGCGGGGCCGGCGCGCAGGGCACAAGTCGAGCCACCCAGCGTGCGGCGATGCCGCCGAGCGGGCGTCGAGGGGTGCCGTGGGCTTCGACGCCTGGCTCGCTGACCGAGGGGAGCGGGAACCGGCACGTCGGCTTCAGGGGCGGCTTCCGCACCCATGACTGCAACGCGTCCAGGGCCCGGAGGAGCGGGTACTGCCCCGGCCGTGGTACCGCTCGCCGCCTTGCGCCCGCTCATGGGCTCGCCGGTCACGGCACCGGCGGGGCCGTTACGGAGCCGTCCCAGGAGCGGTGCGGAGGCGGGTGACGGCGTCGGCGAGCATGCGGCGGCAGAACGCGAGGTGCGCGGGGCCGAAGCCGCGGGGACCGCACTCGACGACCAGCAGCAGGCCCAGGTAGAGCTGGTAGAGGGCCAGCCGGTGTTGGAAGGCCGGGCCGAAGTCGAGGCTACCGCCCGCCTCGGTGTAACCGGCGATGAGGTCGCTGTCCGGGCCGGCGTCGCCGCCGAAGGCGAGCGAGACCAGTTCGGCGGCCGGATCGCCCCAGAAGGCCCGTTCGTGGTCGATGAGTCCGGTGATCCGTGCGTGGCTCCCGTCGTCGGCGGAGTCGACGAAGATGTTGCCCGGCCACAGGTCGAAGTGGACCAGCCTGGGCTCCGTGACCTCTTCGAGGGCGTCGCCGCCCTCGGCGACGAGCCTGCGGATCTCGGCAGGCGGCACGTCCAGCGGGGAATGCCAGCGCTCGGCATCCTCCAGGAGAGCCTCGACCATCGCGGTGAACGCCGTCCGCCAGTCGGTGGCCAAGAGCCCGGACAGCGCGGCCGGGTAGCCGAAACGGCCGTCCTCGGGTGCCAGGGTGTGCAGGCGTGCGGTGATCGCGCCCAGTTCGCGGCGTGCCGCCGCCTCGGCCGGAGGGGTCAGGCGGCCGGCGGCCTTGTCCCACGCGGTGCCCTCCACTACAGAGAGGACGAGGAACTCCGCTTCCGCGTACAGCAGTTCAGGAGCAGGCACCCCTCCGCCGGGAAGACCTGCGATCCGCCGGTAGACCATGGCCTCCGTCCCGAGGATGCCGCGTTCGTACCGCAGTACGGCTGCGCCGTCCGGCGGGGCGAGTTTGACGACGGCGGGTCGGCCGTCGTCGAGCCGGACTCGGTAGACGGCGCTGAACCAACCGTCGGACAGTTCGCTCTCCACCCGGCATCCGACGCCGGCGCCGGCGCGTAGCAGGTCGTCCAGTTGGCCGGGGGCCAGGTGTCGCTTGGTCTGGCTACGCATGGCGGCATGCTTTCGGGTTGTGGGCATCGATGGTGTCGGCGAGGAACCGCGCCGAGGGCGGGGCCCCGCAGGGGCCCGCCCTGGCTGTCGGGTTCAGGCCGGGTACGGCAGGTCGGCCTCCGAGGTGTCGGCCGGCCGGGTGTGCACGGTTGCGTTCGGGCTGCCGATCCGGAGCTGCCACGGGTGCGGGCTGTCGGTGCTCACGTGCAGGCGGCCGCCCCGGCGACGCAGGTGGAAGCGGGCGGACTCCCCGGGGCCGTCGGTGCTGGGGATCACCACGGTGTGCTCGGCGCCGTCCGCGAAGGCGTGCACCCGCAGCTCGACTCCGTCCGCCCAGGCGGTGACCGGGTGCTGGTCGTCGGCGGCCAGCGCGATGACCGAGTCAGGGCGGGCCAGTAGCGGCAGGGTGTGGAAGCCGTGCCGCTCACGGACCCAGCGAGGACCGGTTAGCTGAGTGCCTGTCAGCACATTGGTCCAGACGCCTTCCGGTACGTAGTACTCGACCGTGCCGTCGTCGGTGAAGACCGGGGCGACGAGCAGGTCGTCGCCGAGCATGTACTGCCGGTCGAGGGTGGCGGCGGCCGGGTCGTCGGGGAACTCGAGCACCATGGCGCGCATCACCGGGACGCCGGTGGTGTGCGCCTGCTGGGCGGCGCGCTGGAGGTACGGGGCGAGGCGGTGCTTCAGCAGGGTGAACTCGCGGGTGACCTCGACGGCCTCCTCGCCGTAGTCCCACGGCACGCGGTACGACTTGCTGCCGTGCAGGCGGCTGTGCGAGGAGAGCAGCCCGAACTGCACCCAGCGCTTGAACACGGCCGGGGTCGGGGTGCCCTCGAAACCACCGATGTCATGGCTCCAGAAACCGAACCCGGACAGGCCGAGGGAGAGTCCGCCGCGCAGCGACTCGGCCATGGCGTTGAAGTGGGACTCGCAGTCGCCGCCCCAGTGGACCGGGTACTGCTGGCCGCCCGCCGTGGCGGAGCGGGCGAACAACAGCGCCTCGCCCTCGCCGCGTTCCGCCCGCAGCAGGTCGAAAACGGCCTGGTTGTAGAGGTGTGTGTAGTAGTTGTGCATCCGTTCGGGGTCGGAGCCGTCGTGCCAGACGACGTCGGTGGGGATGCGCTCGCCGAAGTCGGTCTTGAAGCAGTCCACGCCCTGGTCGATCAGTGTCCTCAGTTTGCCGGTGTACCAGTCGCGGGCGGCGGGATTGGTGAAGTCCACCAGGGCCATGCCCGGCTGCCACAGGTCCCACTGCCACACACTGCCGTCCGGGCGCCGCACGAGGTAGCCGTCCCGCATGCCTTCCTCGAACATCGCCGACTTCTGCGCGATGTACGGGTTGATCCAGGCGGAGATCCGCAGCCCCTGCTCCTTGAGGCGGGTGAGCATGCCGGCCGGGTCGGGGAAGGTGTCGGAATCCCAGGTGAAGTCGCACCACTGGTAGCCGCGCATCCAGAAGCAGTCGAAGTGGAAGACGCTCAGCGGGATGCCGCGTTCGGCCATGCCGTCGACGAAGCGGTTGACGGTGGCCTCGTCGTAGTCGGTGGTGAAGGACGTGGTGAGCCACAGGCCGAGCGCCCAGGCCGGCGGCAGGGCGGGGCGGCCGGTGAGTGAGGTGTAGCGCTGAAGGATCTGCTTCGGGGTCGGGCCGTGGACGACGAAGAACTCCAGCGACTGGTCCTCGACGCTGAACTGGACCTGGCCGACCGACTCGGAGCCGACCTCGTAACTGACCTTGCCGGGGTGGTTGACGAAGACGCCGTAGCCGCGGTTGGTCAGGTGGAAGGGGACGTTCTTGTACGCCTGCTCGCTGCTGGTGCCGCCGTCCGCCTGCCAGATGTCCACCACCTGCCCGTTCTTGACGAACGGGGTGAACCGCTCACCCAGCCCGTAGACCAGCTCGCCGACTCCCAGGGACAGTTGTCCGAGCATGTGGTGCCGACCCTCGGCGTCGGTGGCGAAGCCGGTCCCGCGCTCGCCCACGGAGGTCAGCGTCCGCCCGTCGGCGGTGAACTCCAGGCGCCACGGCTGGGAGGTGTCCACCCGCAGCGACAGCTCACCCGCACTGAGTTCGACCACCGTGCCGTCCCGGTGGACCTTTCCGGCATCCGCTTGCGCGCCGGGCAGCGCGAACTCCGGCCCCCGGGGCACCGAGCCGGCGTGGTGGGTGGCACGCACCCCGATCACGCCCTCGGCCGGGGACCAGCACTCGATCGTCAGCAGCGGACTGTTGAGTATGCCGCCACGGCTGCGCACGTGCTTCACGGGCGCATAGAGGGTCATCCGGTGCTCGTCGGCCCGGACGTCCGCGACCTCGGTGGCGTAGTGGGCGGTGACGCCCGGCCGCATCAGCCAGTAGCCGTCGGTGAACTTCATCGGCAGGTTCCTCCGTCCGCGCGCGGTGCGCGGTGATCAGGCCCCGGTACCAGTGGTAGCTGTCCTTGGGCGTTCGTGTCAGCGTGTCGTGGTCGACGTGGACGAGATCGAAGCGCCGGGCATAACCGCGCGCCCACTCGAAGTTGTCCAGCAGCGACCACACGTAGAAGCCGCGTACGTCCACCCCGGCCGCGATGGCGTCGGCGACGGCGGCCAGGTGGTCGGTCAGGTAGGCAATCCGGTCCGGGTCGTGGACCCGGCCGTCGGGGCCGACGGTGTCGTCCTCGGCGGAGCCGTTCTCGGTGATCCAGATTGGTGGGAGCCGCGGGTGACGGGCGTGGAGGTCGAGGAGGAGCTCCCTGAGCGCCTCCGGAACGACGGGCCAGCCCATGGTGGTGTGCCGGGTCCCGTACGGGTCCAGCTCGGTGACGCCGATGTCCACGGCGGTGCGGAGTTCGGGGTCGTCCGTACGGTGGGGTGCGGCGGCGACGGTCACGGGGCGGTAGAAGTTGACGCCGAGGAAGTCCAGCGGGGCTCCGATCACCTCCAGGTCGCCGGGCCGCCGCCACGGGCCGGCGGCGAGGCCGGCCCACGTCTGGTCCTCGTGCGCGGGGTAGCGCCCGGCGAGGAGCGGCTCGGTCCAGACCTCGTTGTGGAGGACCTCGGCCCGGCGCAGGCCGGCGAGGTCATCGGGGTGGTCGGAGGCGGCGTGGATGCGGTCGAGGTTGAGGGTGATCCCGACCTCCCGGGCGCCCGCGGCGCGCAGCGCACGTACCGCGAGGCCGTGCCCGACCAGCAGGTGGTGGGCGGCCGCCAGCGCGCCGCGGCCCTCCTCGGCGCCGGGCGCGTGTCGGCCTTCGGCGTAGCCGACGAAGGCGGAGCAGTACGGCTCGTTGAGGGTGATCCAGCGCTCCACCCGGTCCCCGTAGCGCTCGGCCGCGAGGGCCGCGTACCGCGCGAACGCCTCGGCGGTCTCCCTGGCGCGCCAGCCGCCGCGGTCCTCCAGGGCCTGGGGGAGGTCCCAGTGGTAGAGGGTGACGGCGGGCGCGATCCCGGCGTCCAGCAGATCGTCGATCAGGCGGTCGTAGAAGTCCAGGCCCTTCGGGTTGACGCGCCCGGTGCCCTGGGGCAGCAGGCGAGGCCAGGCAATCGAGAACCGGTAGCCGTCGACGCCCAGTCCGCGCAGCAGGGCGACATCCTCGCGGTGGCGGTGGTAGTGGTCGCAGGCGGTGTCTCCCGTGGCGCCGCCGAGCGTGCGACCAGGGGTGTGGCTGAAGGTGTCCCAGATGGAGGGGCCGCGGCCGTCCTGGTCGTGGGCACCCTCGATCTGGTAGGCGGCGGTCGCGGCTCCGAAGCGGAACCGGGCGGGCAGTTCGGGGAACGGGCGCACAGGGGGCCCGGATGCGTCGGACACGGTGCTCAGAGCTCCCGCGCCTGGCCGGGGCCCGCGGGGCGACCGGACTCGTGGCGATCCCACTCGGGATCGCGGAACGTCCGCCGGCCGAGGCCGGGGAGGAGAGCAGAACCCACGGGAGGGACACCTCGATGAGCGGGAGAGAGCATCGGATGGTGAAGCGCTTCGACGCTGTCACCGCCTGGGATGTGATGTCAATGCCTGGCGTGCAGTAGGTCTAATCGCCTGCAGCCTCTTGTTTCGCCAGAAGGTACTCATTAACTTGCTTCAGCAAGTGAAGCGCTTCGACGATCTGGGGGGCTACTGCTGCCATGAGTCACCAGACGAACCGTTGGTGCCGTCCGTAGGCTCCACTGTGAGCCGAATCCCGGATGGCACGCCTTCGGCCGCGAGTCCTTCCTCGCCCCGGTCACCTGGGACGAGGGCGACGACTTCGACCGCAGCGAACCACATCCCTCCTCGATCTCCGTGCACGACCGGTCCGCCGGTCAACGCACCACGAAGGAGCGCCCCGGCAACCTCCCGTCCCGGCCGCCTGGATCCACGACCGGATCCCGGCGGCCGGGACCCCTACGTCTCTCGAGGGCCTCGCATGCCTGATCTGCCCGCGCGCGTGCTGTTCGGCGCCGCCTACTATCACGAGTACCAGCCGTACGAGCGGCTCAGGACCGACCTCGATCTCATGGCGGAGGCGAAGTTCACCGTCATCCGCGTCGGTGAGTCGGTCTGGTCCACCTGGGAACCTTCGAGCGGCCGGTTCGAGCTCGACTGGCTGCAACCCGTCCTCGACGGCGCCCACGAGCGCGGCATCTTCGTCGTGCTCGGAACTCCCACCTACGCGGTGCCGCCGTGGCTGGCGCGGCAGTACCCGGAGATCGCCGCCGAGGACGCAACCGGGCGCCGCGCCGCGTGGGGTGGCCGGCAGGAGGTCGACATCACGCACCCGGCCTTCCGTTTCCACGCGGAGCGGGTGATCCGCGCGATCACGGCCCGTTACGCCGACCATCCCGCGGTCATCGGTTTCCAGGTGGACAACGAGCCCGGCCCGCGGCTGCCGCACAACCACGGTGTCTTCCAGCGGTTCGTGGACGACCTGCGGCAGCGGTACGGCGATGTGGAGACCCTCAACCGCGAGTGGGGGCTTGTGCACTGGTCGCACCGACTGTCCACCTGGGCCGACCTGTGGAAGCCGGAGGGCAACGCACAGCCGCAGTACGACCTGGCCTGGCGGGCGTTCCAGGCCCGGCAGACCACCGAGTTCATCGCCTGGCAGGCCGGCATCGTGCGTGAGTACGCGAGGCCGAGTCAGTTCGTCACCACGTGCCTGGCCTACTGGTCTCCCGGCCTGGAGGACGACGAACTCACTGACAGCCTGGACGTCACCGCGGGCAACCCGTACTACGACATGCAGGACAGCCTCACCATGCCGGAGCCGCCGCACGAGAAGCTGCCGGGGCAATGGATGGCGTACGGGGCATGGGCGCTGCACCAGAGCGCCGACAGGGTCTACTCCTCGCGCCAGGAGTCGTTCCTGATCACGGAGACCAACGCCCAGGCCATCGGCGGCACCTCGGACAACCGTCCCGCTTTCGACGGGCAGTGGCGGCAGGCCGCGTGGGCGCTGGTTGCGCGCGGGGCCCGCATGATCGAGTACTGGCACTGGCACACGCTGCATTTCGGCGCCGAGACGTACTGGGGCGGTATCCTCCCGCACAGCGGACGGCCGGGCCGCGCCTACGGTGAACTCGCGCGCTTGGGAGCGGAGTTCGAGCGGGCAGGAGCCCTGGTCGCCGGGATCACGCCGGCCGCCGACATCGCGATGGCGTACTCGGCGCCGAGCAAGTGGCTGATGAACAAGTACCCGCCGCTCGCGGGTCCCGACGGCGGTCCGGACGAGGGTGCGTACGAAGGTATCTTCGACCCGTTCTACCGAGGCGCGTTCGAGGCGGGACGTCAGGTACGGATCCTGCACGCCCGTCAGTTGCACGACCCGCGTGGCGAACGCCCCGGCCTGGCACCGGAGTCGGCGGCCGAGCTGCACCCTGTGCTCGTCGCTCCCGCGCTGTACGTGGCGGACGACGGGATGCTCGACTGGCTCGGCGCCTACGCGGAGACGGGCGGCCACCTCGTCCTCGGTCCCCGCACCGGCTGCGGCGACCACGAGGCGCGGGCCCGCCATGAGGTCGCACCAGCACGACTGGTGAAGGCCGCGGGCGTCCGGTACGACGAGTTCAGCAACCTGCGCGCCGACCTGCCGCTGCGCGCCGCACCGGACAGCCCGCTCCAGCTGCCGGGCGACGCGATGGCCACCCGTTGGGTGGAGGGCCTGGCGGTCGAGGACGCAGACGTCCTGGCCGAGTACGACCACCCGCACTTCGGGCGCTGGCCCGCGGTCACCACCCGCCGCCACGGGGCCGGCCGCGTCACGTGCGTGGGCACCGTGCCCGGCCGCGATCTGGCCCGCGCGCTCGCCGCGTGGCTCGCGCCCACCCCGTGCAGCGGCTGGCAGGGCCTGCCGGACTCGGTCACCGTCGCCACCGGCACCGCCCCCGACGGCCGGCGCGTCCATGTCGTCAACAACTGGAGCTGGCAGCCGGCCACGGCTCAGGCGCCGGTGGACCTGACCGACGCCCTGGGCGGCAGCGTGGTCCCGGCCGGTACGCCGGTGCGGCTCGGTGCCTGGGACGTCCGCGTCCTTGCCGCCGCGCCGGGGGCTGCCGCGGAGGACCGGTGACGTCCGCCACCGCGGACCTTCTGGTCCCACCGCGTCTCGGACCGGTCGGACCCGTGGACCCCGGACGGTAGCCGCGCCCGAACGGTCCGGGCGTCGAAGACCCTGCCGAACGCAGCCCTGAAGAAGCCGAGTCCGGCACCGAAGCCTTCCGGTGCCGGACTCGTGCGTGGCGTCTCCCGTGCGTACAGGGTCGGCGGGCCTCAGGCGGAGAAGGCTACGCGCGCGAGCCGCACCGGGCCGCGCAGTCCGAGACGGACGTCGTGCACACCGGCCGTCACGACGGCCGGGGCGCTCACCGTGGCGTAGTCGTATGGCCCGGCCGTACCCGGGGAAAGCGTGAGCACCGCCAGGACCGGACCGTCACCCAGCGAGAGTTCGACCGTACCCTCACCCGAGGCCTCCACCGTGATCCCGGCAGCCCCCTTTCCGAAGTCACAGTCGCGGAACACCAGCTCGCCCCTCCGGCCGGCCACAGGGGCGACGGAGTCACCCGACGTTTTCGTGCGGTCCACGATCTCCGTGTCGCTCTGGTCGTCGAAGTCCACCACTTCCAGGCCGCCGACCATGACCGGCCGGGGTACGGACGGCTCGCCGTCGAGGTCGACGGTCTGGACCAGGCGGATGTCCTCGCTGGACGCTCCGACGAGGATCTCGTAGAGCCCCGGTGCCACCCGGTGACGTCCCTGCGCCACGTCCCAGAACGCGAAGGCCGAGATCGGCACCCGGAAGGTGATCTCCGTGACCTCGCCGGGCGCGAGCGTCACGCGCTCGTGCGCGGCCAGTTCCCGGCGAGGCCGTGGCACCGACGGCTCCACGGCCCGGGTGTAGAGCTGGGCGACCTCGTCCGAGGCCACGTCACCGGTGTTGCCGACGGTGAAGGACACGTGCAGTGTCCCGTCCTCGACGCGGGTCGTGAGGCCTTCGTAGGAGAAGGACGCGTACGACAGGCCGTGGCCGAACGGGAAGAGAGGCGTGCCCTCGAAGTAGAGGTACGTCTGGCGGCCGCCGATCACGTCGTAGTCGAGGAGGTCGGGCAGGTCGGAGTCGTCCGCGTACCACGTCTGCGGGAGCCGGGCGGCGGGGGAGACGTCGCCGGCCAGGAGCCGGGCCAGGGCGGTGCCGGCCGCCTGGCCGCCGTGGGCCGTCCACAGCAGCGCCGGCACCTCCGTGTGATCGACCGCGTACGGGTACGCCGAGACCAGCGCCAGTACCGTGTTCGGGTTGGCCGTGCGGGCCGCGCGCAGGAGGCGCTCCTGGTGGGCGGGGAGCGCCAGCGTCGTACGGTCCTCGGTCTCGCGTCCGTTGATGTGCGGATCGTTACCCGCGACCACCAGGACCACGTCCGCCTGCGCGGCGGCCCTGGTCACCGCGTCCTCGCCGCTCTCGACGACGACGACTTCGAAGATCTCACCGTTCTTCTCGGCAACCTTGAGGCCGTCGGCGGCGACAGAGAGCGGGCTACCCGTACCGATGTGCCGAAGGAGGTGCCCGTTCTCGTGCGGTTCCAGGCGGAACGTCTCCTGGACGACCCAGCCTCCGGGCTGGTCGGCGGAGGCTCGGACGAAGCCGTCCTCGGCGACGGAGAGGAAGCGGCCGTCGGGGGCGCGCAGGGTCAGCACGCCCTCGCCCCAGTCGATGAGGGAGAGTTCGGTGCCGGTCGCGTCGGTGGTGAGCGGGGGAAGGTCCGTCCGGCCGGTGAGCAGAGCCGGGTCGAGGGCGCCTTCGGCGCCCCGCACCTCGTCGTCGGCGTCCGCCTCGGGGACGTGCAGGTAGGTTCCGGCCGAGGTCTTCAGCAGGATCCGGTCCACGCCCTCCGCGAACTGCACGCGCTCCGAGCCGAGCCGTTCGCACAGGCCCGCCAGCGGCGTGCTGCGGTGCAGGAGCGTGCCGCTGTACCAGTCGCACTTGCACTCGTCGGCGAGCAGGCCGACCACCGCGAGCCGGGTGCCGGGCGCGAGCGGCAGCAGGTCACCGCTGTTCTTGAGCAGCACGACCGCCTGCTCGGCCGCTTCCTGGGCGAGCGCCTGATGGGCCGGGGTGTCGAAGTCCGTGGTGAGCGCGTGCGGGTCGTACTCCGAGTCGAACTCGCCGAGGCGGAAACGGACCGAGAGCTGGCGGCGGACCGCCGCCTCGACGTCCGACTCGGTCAGCAGGCCCCGCTCCAGGGCGCCGCGGACCCGTGCGGTGATCTTCGAGCTGTCGGTGCCGTGGTCGGTGAAGCTGTCGACGCCGGCCAGCAGTGCGGCGGCCGTCGCCTCCTCGTGGGTGTCGAAGTAGTGCTCGGAGTCGACCAGGTTGGAGGGCGCGCCCGCGTCCGAGCAGACCAGCAGTTCCTCGTCGGTCCAGGTGCGCAGGTGCTCGCGCAGATACGGCGAGACATGGTTCGGGCGGCCGTTGACCAGGTTGTACGCCGGCATCACACCGGACACGGCGCCCGCCTCGACCGTCTCGCGGAAGGCGCGCAGATCGTATTCATGCAGGACGCGCGGGCGGACCGAGGAGGACGTGACGTCGCGGCCTGTCTCGTTGTTGTGGGCCAGCCAGTGCTTGAGGACGGGCGCGGTGCGCCAGTATGTCGGGTGCTCGCCGCGCAGGCCGTGCGTGTAGGCGGTGGCGATGGCGGAGGTGAGCTTCGGGTCCTCCGAGTAGCCCTCCTCGTTGCGGCCCCACAGAGGGTGGCGCAGCAGGTTCACGGTCGGGGACCAGACGTTGAGTCCCACGCGGTCGTCGCTGGCGCGCATCGCCCGGACCTCCTTGGACACCGCCTCGCCGACCCTTCGGACGAGATCCGTGTTCCAGGTCGCGCCCAGGCCCACCGCCTGCGGGAAGACGGTGGCCGGACCCATCCAGGCCACGCCGTGCAGGGCCTCCTGGCCGGTGCGGAACGCGGCGACGCCGAGCCGCTCCACGGCGGGTGCGAACTGATGCAGGAAGCCGATCTTCTCGTCGAGGGTGAGCCGCGACAGAAGGTCGTCGATGCGCTTGGCGAAAGGCAGTTGCGGATCGCGGAAAGGTGAGGGTGTGTGCGGACACGTGGGATCCCCTTGAGATGGAGCGACGAATGCTTCGAAGCGCTTCGATGCTCATCAAGCATCAGAGTGAGTGTCAAGAGATCAGCACTTCTAACGTCCAGCAGGACTACGAAGAGCACTTCTTGCATTCCGGAGGAATCTTGGAAGTGGCCCTTGTGCGCCCATAGGTGTTCACTTAACCTCACTGCAACATCGAAGCGCTTCGACATTGCATCGTGTCGCAGTGATCGGATGTCCGTTTTCAGCTCAGCCAGTTCCAGTCACGACACCGCGGCCGACGGTCCATCGCCGGGTCTCCAGGTGTGCCATGAAGGGTTGACGCAATGACTCCGAAATCCGCATCCACCGGTCCGAGCAGGAGGAGCTTCCTCGCCTCCACGGCGGTCGCCACCGCGGCGGTGGCCGGGGGAATGCCGCTACTCGCCGCCTGTGGCGGTTCGGACGACGGGTCGCGAGAGGGCGCCACGTCGGGCAAGGCCGCGGACAAGCTGCTCCCGGCCTACGTCCCCAGCAAGGTGGCCGATCCTGACATCCCCTCGAAGAACGGTTCGGCGGCCGGCTATACCAGCAAGGTCGAACTCGCGGCCCTCACCGCCTCGGTCCCGAATAGGCTCGGCACCGGCGCACCCGTCCGGATCATGTCCCCGTTCTGGGGCACCCCGCCGAAGGCCGGGTGCGCTTACTACCAGGGGGTCGACGAGGCGGCAGGTACGAAGATCACCTGGCAGAACCAGAACGGCAACACCTACGGCGAGAAGCTCGGTGCCGTCCTCGCCTCCAGCTCCATTCCCGACATGGTGGTCCTGCCGAGCTGGGAGAACGTCGGCAAGACCGCGCACGCGGTCACCGCGAAGTTCATGGACCTCGGCCCCTACCTGGCGGGCGACAAGGTCAAGAAGTACCCCAACCTGGCCGCGATACCGTCCGACGCCTGGCGCATGGGCATCTTCGGCGGCGCGCTGCGCGGCATTCCGATCCCCGCCCCTGCCACGACCTTCATCGTGCCCTACTACCGCAAGGACATCTTCGACAAGAAGGGCTACAGCCTCCCCAAGTCGGCCGATGAGTTCCTGAGTTGGGCCAAGGACGTCACCAGCGCCAAGGCCAAGGTGTACGCCTGCGGTGACCTGGCCTGGATCTCGGGGAACATCTTCGGCGCCATGCCCGGCTGGAACCTCGACCCGGACGGCAAGGTGAGGTTCGGCATCGAGCGGCCCGAATACCTCGAAGCCCTGGAGTGGACCCGCAAGCTGTACGACGCCGGCGTGGTCCACCCCGACGACAAGGCGAGCGCCGGCGACCCGGTCCAGCGTTTCACCGCCGGACAGATCCTGGTCTGGACCAGCGACATGTCCGCCTGGTACGCCAGGGCGGCCGAACAGGCCCAGGCGAACCCGGAGTTCGAGATCGACGCCATGGACCTCTTCGGCGCCGACGGTGGCAACCCGTCGATGTACGCGTCCAACCCCGCCAACATCTGGTCGCTGATCCGTAAGGGCGCCTCGAAGGAAACGGTCGAGAACGCGCTGGCCGCCGCCAACTTCGCGGCAGCGCCCTATGGCACCAAGGAGCGGATGCTCGTCGACTACGGCGTCGAGGGCACCCACTTCACGGTCAGGGACGGCGTCCCGGCCAAGACCGACCAGGGCAACTCCGAGGTGATCAACGCCTGGGCGATGCTGGCCGGCCCGGCTCCCTACGTAGCCCACCCCGACCTCCCCGACATCGCCCGCAAGCAGGTCGAGTGGCAGCAGCGGATGGGCGCCTTCATGAAGAAGACGTCCACGTACGGCCTGAACATCGTCGAGCCGACCCGCTACGCCAACATCCACACCCCGTTCGATCAGCTGCAGCGGGACTACGTGCGGGGCCACAAGAAGCTGGCCGACGTGCAGGCGGCCATCTCCACCTGGAAGTCCTCCGGCGGGGAAAAGCTGCGCGACTGGTACAAGGAGCTCTTCGACAAGAACGGCAGCGGCAACTGATGTCTCTCACGGCCGGGAGCAGGGCCGGCGGGACGCGTCCACCCGCGGCCGTCGAGGAACCGACGGCCGCGGTCACCACCGCCGCGAGGAAGACACGTGCACCGCGCGGGGCGCGCAAGGCCGGCAAGGTTCCCTGGCGGATCCGGCTGCGCCGGGACCGCGCGCTCATCCTGATGATCTTCCCTGTCATCCTCCTGCTCCTTCTCTTCAACTACGTCCCACTGCTCGGCAACGTCGTTGCCTTCCAGGACTACGACCCGTACTCCTCCAGCAACGGCATCGCGGCGATCTTCCACAGCCCCTGGGTCGGCGTGGAACAGTTCTCGCGGATGTTCGAGGACCCGCTGTTCTGGGATGCCACGCAGAACACCCTCGTGCTGTTCGTACTCCAACTGGTGCTGTTCTTCCCGGTCCCGATCGTTCTCGCGCTGGTCATCAACAGCGTGGTCCGGCCCCGGGTACGGGCCGTGGCGCAGGCGATCATGTATCTGCCGCACTTCTTCTCGTGGGTCCTCGTGATCACCGTGTTCCAGCAGATCCTCGGCGGTGCGGGCATCCTCGCGCAGACCCTGGAGGCGCACGGGTGGAGCGGCTTCGACCTGATGACCGACGCGGACCTCTTCAAGTGTCTGGTCACCGCGCAGGCCGTCTGGAAGGACGCCGGCTGGGGGATCATCGTCTTCCTCGCGGCCCTGTCCGCCGTCAGTACCGACCTTTACGAGGCCGCCGCCATGGACGGCGCGGGGCGCTGGCGACGTATGTGGCATGTGACGCTGCCCGCGCTGCGCCCGGTCATCGCGCTGCTCCTCGTGCTCAGGGTGGGTGACGCGCTGAGCGTCGGATTCGAGCAGTACCTGCTCCAGCGGAACGCCGTCGGCGCGGGGGCGGCTGAGGTCCTCGACACGTACGTGTGGAACATGGGTATCCAGAACGGCGACTTCAGCTACGCGGCCGCGGTCGGTCTGGCCAAGGGCCTCATCGCAGTCGGTCTCGTCCTGGGCGCGAACAAGTTCGCTCACCTGCTGGGCGAGCAGGGGGTGTACAAGAAGTGAGCCTCAACACGCAGCTCATCCGCAGCCTCAGGGCTCCCGCCCGCCCTGTGTGGGAGGAGCCGCCGAGCAAGGCAGGACTCACCGCCAAGGGCGGTTTCCTCCTGCTCGCCTGCCTCGGGGTGCTCGGTCCGCTCTGGATCGTGATCGTCACCAGCCTCTCTCCCAAACCCGTGATCGACCGGGTCGGCGGACTCGTCGTGATCCCCCAGGGCATCACCTTCGTCAACTACACGGAACTGCTCAGCGGTGGCCAGGTCAGCCGGGCGATCATGGTCTCGATCGGTGTCACGCTCTTCGGCACGCTGTTCTCGATGGCGGTGTCGGTGCTGGCGGCCTACGGCCTGTCGCGGCCGGGGAGTCTGGGCCATCGGTTCTTCCTGATGACCATGATGGCGACCATGTTCTTCGGGGCCGGGCTCATTCCGACATACCTTCTGGTGCAGTCGCTGGGCCTCACCGACACCTATCTGTCGCTGGTTCTGCCGAGCGCGGTCAGTGTCTTCAACATCCTCGTCCTGCGGGCCTTCTTCATGGGGATCTCACCCGAACTCACCGAGTCCGCCCGCATCGACGGGGCCAGCGACCTGCGCATCCTGCTGACCATTATCATGCCGCTGTCACGCGCGGTGCTGGCCGTCATCTCGCTGTTCTACGCGGTCGGCTACTGGAGTGCCTGGTTCAACGCCTCCATCTACCTCACCGACCAGGAGATGATGCCGCTGCAGAACGTGCTCATCCAACTGGTCCAGAAGAACACCGAGGCGCCGACCGGCCTCCAGCAGGCGGTTCGCACCGGACAACTCTCCTCGCTGGGGCTGCAGATGGCCGTCATGGTCCTCGCGCTGATCCCCGTCGCCGTCGCCTCCCCCTTCGTCCAGCGGCACTTCAAGAAGGGCATGCTCACCGGAGCCGTCAAGGGCTGAAGCCCTGTGGGCCGAGTCCCGACGCAGTGCCTTCCGTCGTATGCCGTCCGCGGCTCCGCCTGGCTGGTCGCGCCGCGCCCGCCCCGCGGAGCCGCGGGTCGATGCGGTTCCGCGGCCCCGATCCCCGCTCGACTTCCCCTTCGTGAAGACCGAGGTATGTCATGAGCACGTCTCGCCTGAGCAGGCGCTCCGTTCCTGCCGGTTCTGCTGCCGCCGTGGTCGTCTCCCTGCCGACGGGTTCGGGGCAGGTTCGGACCGCCTCTCCCGCTGCCGTCGCGAAGAGCGGCTACCGGTGTCGCAACGCCTTCATGGGCGGCACCGGGTTCATCACCGGGATGCTGTTCCACCCGTCGATGCGGGGGCTCGCCTACGCCCGGACCGACATCGGGGGCGTCTACCGCTTGGACGACGGGAGTGACCGCTGGATCCCGCTGACCGGCCATCTCGGCTGGGACGGATCGAACCTCCCAGGCGTCGAAGCCATGGCCGTCGACCCCGCCCGGCCCGGCCGGGTCCATCTCGCCACCAACGGGCGCGGCGTGCAGTACGGGGAGCCCGTCTGATGCCCGGCCTGAGTGACGCGACACGAGGCCGCCTGCTCTTCGGCGCCGACTACAACCCGGAGCAGTGGCCCGAGGAGACCTGGCACGAGGACGTACGGCTGATGAAGGCGGCCGGGGTCAACTCGGTCACCCTGGGTGTCTTCACCTGGTCGACGCTGGAACCGGAACCGGGAGCACGGGAGTTCGGCCGACTGGACACGCTGATGGACCTGATGCACGAGAACGGCATCGGCGTCGCCCTCGCCACCCCCACCTCCTCACCACCGCCCTGGATGGGCCGGCTGCACCCCGACACCCTGCCCGTCACCGAGGACGGCCGCACCGAGTGGTGGGGCGGCCGTCAGCACTTCTCGCACTCCAGCGCCACCTACCGGCGTTACGACGCCGCCATCACCGAGGACCTGGCCGCCCGTTACGGCGGCCACCCGGCCCTGACTTGGCACATCAACAACGAATACTGCACCTTCGACTACGGCGACGAGGCCGCGGCCGCCTTCCGCCGCTGGCTGCGCGAGAAGTACGGCACCCTCGACGCCCTCAACGAGGCCTGGGGCACCGCCTTCTGGAGCCAGGGCTACGACACCTGGGACGGCATCCTGCCGCCGCGCATGCCGCACTACATGCGCAACCCCGGTCAGGTTCTGGACTTCCGGCGCTTCACCTCCGACATGCTCCTGGAGTGCTACGCCGCGGAGCGGGACATCGTCCGCCGCCACACGCCGGTGCTCGACGGCCTTCCCGAGCAGGTCGAGGCCGTACGCCGGGGCGAGGTGCTGTTCGTCCTCAACCACAGCCTCGATCCGGTGACCGTCGAGGTGCCCGGCACCCACCGCGACCTGCTGACGGGGACGGCCGTCACCGACCGGGTGACCCTCGGCCGCTACGGGGCGGCGGTGCTCCGGTCATGACCGAGCTCACCGGTCCCGTCCACGGCACCTGGGAGCCGCAGCCGGCCGCCCGCTGGGAGGACGCCTTCCTGAGCGGCAACGGCCGGCACGGCGCCCTCGTGTTCGGTGACCCGAACGTCGAGCGGGTCGTGGTCACGCACCACACCCTGGTACGGCCCCATGGCAGCAACCCCAGGCCCCCGCAGCTCGCCGGCGAGCTCCCCGCCCTCCAGGACCGCCTCCTGGCGGGCGACGTGACCGCCGCCGAGAGCTTCACGGACGGCCGCCCGCTCCAGTGGGTGCGGCCCTTCCACCCCGCCTTCCAGGTCAGGCTGGACCGGCCCGCCGGCGACTGTCACGACTACCGCCGCGAGGTCGACTTCACCACCGGTGTGGTGAGTGCGACCTGTGCCGGCTGGACCGGCCGCGTCTTCGTCTCCCGCGCCGACGACGTGATCGTCCAGCACGTCACCGCCCCCGGCCTCACCCTGGACATCTCCTTGGACCACCGGCTCCCCGGCGCCCCTGACGGACTGGGCGTCGGCCACGGAGCCGTCCTCACCGCAGAGGGCGCCCTGCTGAGCCTGCTTGCCCGCTACCCGCAGGACGACCGCGCCTTCACCGGCGTCACCCTCGTCGTCGTCACCGGCGGCACGACGACCCTCGCACCGCCCCGCGCGCGCGTCGAGGAAGCCCGGTCCGTGCTGCTCCTCACCCGCGTCCGCCGGCACACCGGCGAACTGGACGTGACCGCGGAGGGCCGCGCTCTGCGCGACCTGCCCATGGACCACGACGAGCTCCTCGACCGCCACGCCGCCCTCCACCGCCGCGCCTACGCGCGCGTCACCCTCGACCTCGCCGCCGCCCCGGCCGGACGGGCCCTGCCGGGCTCGGAGCTGCTGAAGCGCCCGCGTGACCCCGCCCTGACCGAGCGGCTGTTCGCGGCCGGCCGCTACCACCTGCTGTCCTCCGCCGGCCTCTTCCCGCCCCGCCTGACCGGCCTGTGGACCGGCGACTGGAACACCGCCTGGTCGGGGGCGTTCACCAACGATGCCAACCTCAACCTCCAGACCGCCTCCGCCGCGGCTGCCGGCCTGCCCGAGGTCACCGAGGCCCACGCCGCCCTGATCCACCGCCAGCTGCCCGACTGGCGCGACAACGCCCGCGCGGTCTTCGGGACCCGGGGCGTGGTGGCCCCCGCCCACACCGACGGCGAGTCCGGCCACTCGTACCACTTCAGCCGCGAGTACCCACTGCACCTGTGGACCGCGGGCGCCGACTGGCTGCTCAAACCCCTCGTCGACCACGACGAGACCCACGGCGTCCGCGACCCGCGCACCGCCGCCGCCCTCGCCGAAGTCGCCCTGTTCTACGCGGACTTTCTCACCCGCACGGATGACAACGGCCAGCTCGTCGTCGTCCCCTCCTACTCACCCGAGAACCGCCCCGCAGACGCGAGCTGGGTGACGGTCAACGCTGCCATGGACCTCTCGGCGGCCCGCCACGCCCTGCGCACCGCGGCCGACTACCACCCGGACACCCCGGACGCCGACCGCTGGCGCGCCCTCGCCGACCGGCTCCCACCGCACCGGATCAACGAGGACGGGGCCCTGGCCGAATGGGCGTGGCCGGGCCTGGCGGACTCCTACGACCACCGTCACCTCAGCCACCTCTACGCCGTCTGGCCGCTCGAGGAGATCACCCCCTACGACGCCCCCGGCCTGGCGGCCGCCGCCCACCGCGCCCTCGAACTGCGCGGCGCCGAGAACGACTCCGCCCACGGCCACCTCCACCACGCGCTCGTCGCGGCCCGGCTCCGGGACGGCGAACGCGTCGCCCACGCCCTCGGCCAGGTCCTGGACGGCGACTTCTTCCACGCCTCCCTGATGAGCGCCCACTACCCGGACCGCCACGTCTACAACGCCGACGCCGCCCACACCCTGCCCGCCGTGCTGATCGAGATGCTTCTCCAGTCGACCCCCCACCGACTGGTCCTCCTGCCCGCGCTGCCGCCCTCCCTCCCGGCGGGCCGGCTCACGGGCGTACGCACGCGGTTCGGCGCCGAGGTCGAACTGACCTGGGCGCCAGGCCGGGCGACGGCGGTTCTGAAGCCGACTCGCTCGGTCCGTATCGAAGTCAGGACTTCTTCCGGTGACGCGGAGCCGATCGATCTCGTCGCCGGAGAGGACCACGTCCTCACTCAGGGGGCGTGGTAGCACCTCCGCAATTCCTCCCACCCGTGGAAGGGACACCATGGTCAACAGCACGATACGCAAGATCACCATGGCGGTGCTGGCGCCGGCGATGGCTCTCGGTGCCACCGTTGGCCTCGCCTCCGCCCCCGCTTCGGCAGCGGTCTGGAACTCCTGCGACCGATGGGGCAGCACCAGCCTGGACGGCTACATGCTCTACAACAACATCTGGGGATCCGGCGCCGGCAGCCAGTGCGTCTGGGCCAACTCCGGCACCAGTTGGGGTGTCTGGGCCAACCACCCCAACACCGGGGGGATCAAGTCCTACCCCAACTCGACGAAAACGATCAACAAGACGATCGACTCGCTCGGCCGGCTCACCAGCAACTACAACGTCAGCATCCCGTCGTCCGGCGCGTACAACACGTCGTACGACATCTGGGACACCGACCACCAGTACGAGATCATGCTCTGGGTCAACTACAACGGAGCCGTCGGCCCGATCGGCACCTGGCAGGCCAACGTCACGCTCGGCGGCCACAACTGGAACGTCTACAAGGGCACCAACGGGTCGAACCAGGTGTTCTCGTTCCTGCGGACGTCCGACTCCAACTCCGGCACCGTGGACATCAAGCCGGTCCTCAACTGGATCGCCCACACCAAGGGCTGGATGCCCGGCAACGAGACCATCGGCGACGTCCAGTTCGGCTATGAGATCACCTCGTCGTCCGGCGGACTCAACTTCAACACCAACAACCTGACCATCACCGGCGGCTGACCGGACATCAGAGCCGAGGTCGGTCCGCGTCCTGTCCAGGCGCGGTCGACCTCGGCCCGCAGTTCATGGCGTCGGGGAACGCCGTGCAGCGCGTCCGGGTACTCGGGGATACGGGCCTGGAAGAACGGCATCATGGTGAACAAAAAGGTCAGGAGGCGGCGGTGGGCGCGGGCCCTGTACTCGTCCGTACCGTCAACTCGGGTGCGATGAGCACGACGTCGTCGGTGCCGCGGCCGTCGAGCTTGGCGACCAGACGCTCCACCGCGTGCCGGCCCATCTCCTGCGCGGGGATGGCGACCGACGTCAGCCGCACCGAGGCCTGGACGGCCACCTGGTCCGGGCAGACCGCGACCACCGACACGTCCTCGGGCACGGCGAGGCCCTGCTGGCGCAGCAGGGCGAGCAGCGGCTCGACCGCCTGCTCGTTCTGCACGACGAACCCGGAGGTGCCCGGGCGCTCGTCGAGGATGCGCGCGAGGGTGACGCTCATCGCGTCGTAGCCGCCCCCGCACGGCCGGTGCAACACCCTGACGCCCGACTTCCGTGCCCGGGAACGAAGTCCGTCGAGAGTGCGCTCGGCGAAGCCGGTGTGCCGTTCGTAGACCGCGGGGGCCTCGCCGATGACGGCGATGTCGCGGTGGCCGAGCATCGCCAGATGCTCGACGCACAACGCGCCGGTCGCCTCGAAGTCGAGGTCGACGCAGGTCAGCCCTGAGGTGTCGGCGGGCAGTCCGATCAGCACGGACGGCTGGTCGGTACCGCGCAGCAAGGGCAGGCGTTCGTCGTCGAGTTCGACATCCATCAGAATCATCGCGTCGGCGAGCCCGCTGCCGGTGACGCGGCGGACGGCGTCGGGACCCTCCTCGCCGGTCAGCAGCAGCACGTCGTACCCGTGCGTCCGGGCCGTCGTGGCGACAGCGACAGCGATCTCCATCATCACCGGCACGTACATGTCGGTGCGCAACGGAACCATCAGCGCGATGATGTTCGACCTGCTGCTGGCCAGGGCACGCGCGCCCGCGTTCGGGTGGTATCCCAGCTCGCGGATGCTCTGTTCCACCCGCAGCCGGGTGGCCGTGGAGATGGTCCGCTTGCCGCTGAGGACATAGCTCACTGTGCTCGCCGACACTCCGGCGTGCTGGGCGACCTCGGCGAGGGTTGCCATTCAGTTCTCCCGACTCTGTGAAGCGCTTCGCTAGTCCGCGCGTGATGTTTACGCATGTAATGCGCGTCGGCCTGAGTGTCGGCCTCAGTGTGTCCACTGTACATCGAAGCGCTTCGATGCTTCCGAAGGAAGAGCGGGCCACGAGGGACTCGCTCTGGCCGCCCGGGGGAGCGGGCGGCCAGAGCGAGCACAGCGACAGGTCAGGAGACCGTACCGGTGACTGAGGTGCCGGACTTGGTGACGTGGTAAGTGACGGTGGCACCGCTGTAGAAGTGGAAGACCAGCTTCGCCGGTTCCCCGTCGCGGAGCGCGTTGAGGAAGTCGGGGGTCAGGATGATCGTGCCGTTCGGGTAGTCGGGCGAGAAGGCCTTGTTGAACTCCTGGAACGGGGTCCAGTCGGTCTGGCCGGCGTTGGTGCCGTCGGCGTACGTGGCGTGCATTGTCGCCAGGTCGTTGCCCCGGTACTGGGTGGGGATGGTGAACGAGCTGGTGGTGCCGGTGGCGTTTGTCAGCACCGGAACGTCGTTGGTGACGATGCCGATGTTCCAGGGCAGCCCACTGGTGAACCGGGCCTGGAGCGTGGCGTTGACGCCGTAGGCGCGGTTGCCGACCAGGTGAGTCAGCGCCCTGGCGGTAAACGTCAGCTGGTTGCCGGAGACGGTGTAGTCCCGTCCCGCGACCAGCTTGGTGCCGCCTTGCCACACCCCTCGGAACTTGGTGCCGTTGAGGTTCAGGGTGAGCGACTTGGCGGTGATCGGGCTGGACTTCGGCACGAAGACCTTGTCGAAGGAGGCCGTGCCCGAGCGGGTGGTCCAGCTCGACTTGATCCAGGCGAACAGGGCCGCGTCACGCCACTGGAGGGTGTCGCGGTTCAGGTAGGCGAACGGGTCCCACAGGGCGGTGGTGATGCCGTACCTGCGCGCCGCGTAGCCCACATGCTCGAAGTACTTCAGCGCCTCGCCCCGCTCGACGCGGGAGGGGTGGAAGTGGTTGGGATAGTCGAGCAGACCGTACTCGCCGAGATAGAGCGGGACCCCCTTGGCGACGAAGGTGTTGTGCAGGTTGGCGAAGGTGTCCTCCAGGTGCTTCCGCGCGACGTCGTCGTAGTGGGTGCCGCCCGCGATGTTCACGCTGAACGGGTACCAGCTGTAGAAGTGCACCTGCGCCACGAGCTGACGGTCGTTCAGCGAGATGATCGTCTTGTGCAAATCGTCCAGGTGGGCCTGGTCGCCGCTGCCGAACTGCGTGGTCAGCGACAACAGGCGGTTCGTGTTGGCGCCGCCCGAGGAGCGGACGATCGAGTGGAAGGAGACCTGAAGCTCATTCAGGTATTCGGTCTTCTGCGCTGCCGTGGCGTTCTCGAACTGCGGCTCGTTGATGCCCTCGAAGAGCAGGGAGCGCGGCTCGTCCCGGAACGCCGCCGCGATCTGCTTCCAGGTGGAGTTGAAGCGGGCGACCACGTTGTCGTGGTCGGTGGACATTTTCGAGACCCACTGCCACGAGTCGTGGTGGACATTGAGCACGACGTACAGGCCGCTGTCCTGCGCCCAGTCGACGAGCTGCTTGACGCGGGCCATGTAGGTGGCGTCGATGGTGTACGGCGCGGTGGCGGACTGGTGGTCGCTCCAGGTCACCGGGATACGGACGCTGCGGAACCCTTTCGCGGCGATTTTCTCGAACGTCGCCTTGGTGGTCTGCCCGTTGCCCCAGGAATCCTCGTGGGGAATGGCGTCCAGTGTGTTGCCCAGGTTCCAGCTGGGCTGCATCGCCGCGACCGCGTCCATGGCGGAAGCCGGAACACTGACCGTCGACGGTGACGACTTCTTCGTGCCGTCGGGCGCGGCCAGCGCGCTGCCGCCGGTCAGCCCCAGCATGACGACCAGCGTCAGCAGCAGGGCGGCCAGGCCGCCGGGGCCGCGACTGCGGTGGTACGAGTGTTGCCGTATGTCCTTCATGGTGTCCCTTTCGGTCGGTCGTGCGGATGTGGTCGGAGCGGTGGTCAGGGGGTCAGCCGACGAGGGGCTCGTAGTCGAACCAGTCGAAGTGGACGGTGCCTTCCGCGGCGTACATGCCGATGACGCGGCCGGTGAAGCCGCCGGCGACCTCGGTCGACAGGTAGCGGCCGTCGAGGGTCGCGAGCTCGGTGAACGTGCCGTCGGGCCACTCGACGCCGAGGGACACGACGTCGGGTCCGGTGCACGGTCCGTGCGGGGGCGGCGGTTCCGTGATCGTGACGGCGAGGACCACCGGCCCGGCGGGCACGGACCGTGCGGCCACGACCGTGCGCAGGGATCCGACGCGCGCGACGACCCGTACCTCCGTGCCGGACACCTCGATCGCGTAGTGGTGCCGCTCGTCGAGCCTGACGGCGAGTCCGCCGCGCCCTTCCGACGGGTCGGCCAGGGTCCGTGCCCGGCACGCGAGGTGCTGCTGGCGTCGGCCGGTGAACACCACGTCGGGTTCGTCCAGGGAGCTGCCCCGCGCCCGGAGGGTCAGCCAACCGGGGCGCTCCTTGATGGTGCAGTGTCCGGCGGGCCGGTCGCGCAGGGAGATCCAGGAAGGTCGCAGTTCGGCGAGCTCGAAGTCGTCCCGCTGCTCCTCGACGGGGCTGGGGGAGAGCGGCCACGGGAGCACGGGCAGGTCCAGGGCGACCTCGCCGACGACCGGCCAGCCGTCCACCCACGTCACGGGGGCCAGGAAGGTCTCCCGGCCGAGCACGTGCCAGCCCGGCGTGCCGCCGCCGGGTCGGACGCCGAGCAGCACCATCCACCAGGAGCCGTCGGGGCCCTGCACCAGGTCGGCGTGCCCGGTGTTCTGAACGGGGTGGTCGGTGCCGCGGTGGGTGAGGATCGGGTTGGCCGGGCACGGCTCGAACGGGCCGGCCGGCGTAGGGCCGCGGGCGATCGAGACGCCGTGGCCGCGTTCGGTGCCGCCCTCGGCGATGAGCAGGTACCAGTAGTCGCCGATCCGGTACAGGTGGGGCGCCTCCGGGGCCTTGGCGCCGGGCCCGCCGGACCAAAGCCTGTACGGTGTTCCGTACGTCTGCCCGGTGGACGGGTCGATACGGACCTGCGAGACCCCGGCGACCGTGCACCAGCAGGTGCCGTGCTCGTCCCAGACCAGGTCGGGATCGATGCCCGGGACACCCGGCGCCCAGATGGGATCCGACCACGGTCCGGCGGGGTCGGTGGCCGTGACGACCAGGTTGCCGCCGCCTTCGCTGCAGTTGGTGACGATCAGCCAGAAGCGGCCGTCGTGGTGGCGCAGGGTGGGCGCGTAGACGCCGCCGGAGGACCACGCGTCCGACAGCCGCAGTTGTTCCGGCCGGTCCAGGGCGTTGCCGATCTGGGTCCAGTGCACCAGGTCACGGCTGTGGAAGAGGGGGACCCCGGGGAAGTATTCGAAGCTGGAGCAGGCCAGGTAGTAGTCGTCGCCGACGCGGCAGACGCTGGGGTCGGGGTGGAAGCCGGGAATCACGGGGTTGGTGAAGCGTCCGTCCGGCTGGGGCACAGGGGGCACCCGATGGTCCTCTCGTCAATTGGTGATTCGGGCGTGGGGCGGTTCAGGGAGTGCCGGGATCCGTGGGGGTGATGCGGAGCGGGACGGCGGACGGCGCGGTGGGCAGGGGCAGGCTCAGCTCGGCGGTTGTCGGGCGTTCAGCCGGAAACGGCCCGACTGACCGAGAGGTGGAGCAGGTCGACACTCCCGATCAGGCGGTTGCCCGACCAGCTGCGGCCGTGACCCGTGGCCGTCACCTCCACCAGGGGCAGGGACGCACCGGAGAGCCGCTGCGCTTCGCCGGGCGGTCCGAGGTGCGTGAGGCGAGGGCTGCCCTCGTCATCGAGGACGATCGTGAGGTGAAGGGCCTCGTGCCCCCAGTGGAAGGTCCCCTCGTTCCGTGGCCATGGCGGCCCTTTCTAGATCAGTGCCCGCGCAGAACCGCGCAAGCGCCGGGCGGCAGTTCGTGGGCGAGGGCATCGGTGAGCAGGTCGTGGGCGGGGTCCGGCAGGGGCACGGCCTCGGGGGTGTGGTTGAGCAGGACCTGCCAGCGGCGGCCGTCGGGTGCGTGTCGGCTGACGGCTTCCACACCGGCCGGCAGACCCGGTACGTCCGGTTCGACGCCGGCCTCCTTCAGCAGGCGGGCGACCAGGGCGGCGTAGTCGGTGTCGTCCAGGCGGGTGGAGAGATACCAGCCCTGTCCGGTGCCGTAGTGGTGCCGGGTGAAGGCCGGGCTGCCCGTGAGCATGCCGTGGGTGTAGGTGGCGAGCGTCTCCGCGCCTTCGGTACGCAGCGACTCGCTCCAGACAATGCCGTGCGACCCGTCCGACAGGGTGATCCGCTCGTCCTGCCGCAGCGGCCGGTACTCCTCGACGCGGATGCCCAGCGCCTCGCGCAGGGGGGCGGCCGGGTAGCCGCCGAGGCGGGCGTGGAGGCGCCCGTCGGCGTAGCCGCTCGCGTGATGGACGAGGAGCGTCCCGCCGTCGGCGACGTAGCGGCGCAGATTCTCGGCCGCCCGGTCGGAGAGGAGGAACAAGGCCGGTGCGACGACGAGCGGGTAGTGGCTCAACTCATGTTCGGGGTGGGCGAAGTCGACCGTGACGCCGGCGTCCCACAGCGGGCGATGCGCCCGGGCGAGTGCCGTGTGGTAGTCGAGCTCAGGGGAGGGCAGACCGTCCACGCCGAGTGCCCACCACGCGTCCGGGTCGTGCAGGACGGCCACCGACGCGGACACCGTCGATCCCGCCAGCTCGCCGAGGCGGGCGACCACCTCGCCGGTCTGCGTGACCTCGCGGAAGATCCGGCTGTCGGGTCCGGCGTGCGGCACCATCGCCGAGTGCCATGTCTCGGCGCCGGCACGGGACTGCCGCCACTGGAAGAAGAGGGCGCCTTCCGAGCCCCGCGCGATGTGACCGAGGGTGTGGCGCAGGATGTCACCGGGGTCCTTGGCGAGGACCCGGTCGCCGTCGTACACCGTATTGGTGCCCTGCTCCATCAGCAGCCAGGGACGGCCGCCGCCCAGGGAGCGGGCGCGGTCCGCGTGGAAGGCGACGTCGGCGGCGGCCGCCAGGCCGGGTGCGCTCGGGTACTGGTCGCAGGTGACCACGTCGAGCTCCCGGGCGAAGGCCCACAGGTCGATGTTCTGGTACGCGGGCAGCATCAGGTTGGTCGTCACCGGCCGGTCGCTGTGCGCGCGGATCGCGTCCCGCTGCTCGCGGTAGGCGGCGATGATCTCGTCGGACCAGAAGCGGTGGAAGTCCAGTGCCTGGCCTGGGTTCTTGTGCCACTGCGTCGCGCGCGGCGGCAGCACCTGCTCCCACGACGTGTAGCGCTGGCTCCAGAAGGCCGTTCCCCAGGCCTCGTTGAGGGCGTCCAGCGAGCCGTGGCGGGCACGCAGCCACACCCGGAAGGCTGCGGCCGTGTGGTCGCACCAGCAGAGGGTGCCGTACTCGTTGTGCACGTGCCACAGCGCGAGGGCGGGATGGTCGCCGTATCGCTCAGCGAGCGCGGAGGCGATCCGGCGGGCCGCGCTGCGGTAGGCGGGGGCGGCGAGGCAGTACGTGTCGCGGCTGCCGTGGACGAGGCGGGTGCCGTCGGGCCGGACCGCCAGCGCGTCGGGGTGGGCCAGAGTGAACCAGGGCGGGGGAGAGGCCGTCGGGGTGGCGAGGTCGACAGCCACGCCGTTCGCGTGGAGGCGGTCGATGTGGGCGTCGAGCCACGCGAAGTCGTAGCGTGCCTCCTCCGGTTCGAGCAAGGCCCACGAGAAGACTCCCAGAGTGGCGAGGTTGACCCGGGCCCGGCGCATGAGCTCGTCGTCCTCCTTCCAGACCGGCTCGTCCCACTGCTCGGGGTTGTAGTCCCCGCCGAAGGCCAGGCCGCCCAGGCGGTCGGTGATGCTGCGAGTCGTCATGACGGTTCCTCGGGTACGGAGAGTCGAGTTGTGCTCTGCCGGGCCGTCAGGTCGGTGCCGGCAGTACTTGTTCCTCCTCGGGCTGCTCGCCCCGCAGGGCGGCGGTCAGCCGGCCGATCATCTGCTCGACCGCCGGAGAGCGGCGGGTGTCGGTGGGACCGCTCACGCGAGCGAGGCTGCCGCGCCGACGGCGCTTCTGCGGTTCAACTCATGGCTCATGGCGGCGGCCTTCCTGCGCCCGATGTCGAAGCGCTTCACTTCCGGACGTAAGTTAACGGACAAGTTTCGCGGGGAACAAGACCCTTGCCGTGAGGCACTTTTCTTCGTATTGGCCCCTTGGCGGCTCACCCGCACGATGGCATCGTCGAAGCGCTTCGAAGTCAATGCGTGATTCAGCTCCACGCTCGGCCGCCGAGGGGTGAGCGGTGTGGGCTCGGCGTCCTTTCCGCCACTGCCTGGCTTTCCTTCTGCGGCCCAGGATCGCTGGGCGCGGAGCGTCGCCGGCCTGCTCGAACGGCTCACGTGACGAGCGGTTCACGATGCGCACCAGTACGGTCCGGGCGTCGCCGCGCCTGGGGGACACGCAGTGGGTCCGCCGCCGACGAGGCGCCGCACTGGCGCGGGATGTCCCCAACACGTCCCCCCGTCGCCCGGCCGAGTAGGGAGCCTGAGAGGTCGTTGCCATACCGATCATGGAGTCTGTCGATCGAACGGGAGTCTCGATCGGGTGATCGCGGGCACTGCCCGGCATGAGAGCAGGGCCTGGCGGTATACGGGGAAAATCCAGGGGAGCGGACGGCCGCGCGCTGCTACGGTCGGGCGCTATGAGCTGGCTCCCCGATGACTTCGTCCATCCCGTCCTGGTACCGCTGCCGGGCAGTGGTCATCACCTGCGGCCGATCCGGGAGGCGGACACCCCGCTCGACTATCCGGCCGTGATGGGTTCGCGCGAGCGGCTGTGGACCATCTTCGGCCCAGCCTGGGGCTGGCCCGCGGCCACCATGACATACGAGGCCGACCAGGCCGACCTGTTGCGGCACGAGAAGGAGATCGCCGCACACCAGTCTTTCAACTACGCGCTGTTCGACGCGGCGGAGACAGCTCTGCTCGGCTGCGTCTACATCGACCCACCGGAGAGGGCTGGCGCGGACGGCGAGATCTCCTGGTGGGTGGTGGACGAGCTGGTGGGCAGCAAGGTCGAGCAGGCCCTCGACGAGCTGGTGCCGCAGTGGATCTCCGCCGATTGGCCGTTCGAGCAGCCGCGCTTCCTCGGCCGCGAGATCTCCTGGTCGGACTGGCTCGCCCTGCCGGAGCACCCCGACGCGTAAGTAGCTTTTGTCGTAATGCTCTGGGGACTTGGTGCTCGAACGGCCGTCTCGATTGGGTGATCGTCGGGTGCTCGGCGCATGCGAGGAGGGCTTCCTGAACGGCTCGCTGGTGTCGAATCACCGAGCATCAGGAGGCCCTGGTGCCGCAGTCTTGCGTGCCGATGCCCGTGCAGTCCACCGCGGGTACTCGGGAGTGTGACTGTCTGGCTCACCGGTTCGGAAACGCTGCCGACAATCGCCTGCGAGAGCGTCGGTATCCGAGCGACATGACGGACGCGGAGTGGGTGGTGGTGCGGCCGCTGCTGCCGGTGCCGGGTTGGATGCAGGGCCAGGGCGGGCAGCCGGAAGCGTACTGCCACCGGGCGGTGCTGGACGCGATCGGCTATCTCGTGGACAACGGCATCAAGTGGCGGGCGATGCCGGCCGACTTCCCCGCCGTGGGACCGGGTCCATGCGTTCTTCCGCCGCTGGCGCGATCGCGGCCTGGTCCGGGAGTTCCATGACCGGCTGCGGGCAGGTCCGGGAGAGGTCAGGGCACGATGCCCTGCCCTCGGCTGGGGTGATTGATTCGCAGTCGGTCAAGGCGGATGCCGTGGTCGGCGCCGGCACCCGTGGCTTCGACGGCGGCAAGCTGGTCAACGGACGCAAGCGGCACGTCGTGGTCGACACCCTCGGCCTGCTGCTGGGCGTGATGGTCACCGCTGCGGATGTGGGCGATCGCGCCGCTGCCCACATCCTGCTGGAACAGGTGGCTGCCGCTCACCATCGCTTGGCCCTGGTCTGGGCCGATGGCGGCTACACCGGCAGTCTGATCGAGCACTGCCTGGCCGCGTTCACCCTGGTCCTGGCGATCGTCAAGCGCAGCGACAATATGAAGGGATTCGTGCCCAAGCAGTGGATCGTCGAGCGTCTCTTCGCGCACCTCATGCGAAGCCGCCGCCTGGCCCGTGACTTCGAGCGTCGTATCGCCAGTGCCGAGGCGATGATCTACTGGTCGATGGCCGCCCTCATGACCCGTCGCCTGGCCCGGCCCGAAGGTTGCTGGAACTGCCCCAGGTGACAGGGGCACTGCACAGCCTGGTCGGCCCGGAGCCGTGGGTGGACCACCAGTTCGTGCATACGCGCGCGCCTCACGGCGGGGCCGCGCAGGCGTTGCACGGGGACGCCATCATCGACGTCCGACCGGACGCCTTCGATGTCCAGTTGATGTACTACCCGCAGACCGTGACGCTGGAGATGGACGGAACGCTCAGCGTGCCGGGCAGCCATGTGCGACGGACCAACGAATCGGACACCGGCCGCCACCAGAACCTGCGCGGTCAGGACCGGTTGGTCTGCCCGGCCGGCACGGTGGTGTTTCTGCACCACGGCATCTGGCACGGGGGTCGGCGCAACGACAGCGACACCCGCCGCCACATGTTCAAGACCCGCTTTAGTCCCAGGGTGCGTCAACGATGTCTGTGGGACACCTCGGATCTCCACGACGCGCAGGTGAGCGCGGAGCTGGACGTGCCATCCCGCGCGAGGCGGAGACGTGAACCCTCTCGTCCGGAGGCCCGTCGCGTGCACATCCGTCGGCTGTGCCGCGCGCTGCGCACGTCATGGGGTTCGTCGGTCCGCGTGGTGCGCCCGGGGGAGCCTGATGGTGAACACACAACCCTTGCCGGGCTCACTGTCGACGGTGACGGTTCCCTCGTGTGCCTCGACGAACTGGCGGACGATGGACAGGCCCAGGCCACTGCCGCCGGTGCTTCTGCTGCGGGACTTCTCGGCCCGCCAGAAGCGCTCGAAGACGTGGGGGAGGTCTTCGGCAGTGATGCCGCTGCCGGTGTCCTCCACGGTGAGGACGGCCAGCTCGCCGGCTTGTCGGGCGGTGAGTGTGACAGTGCCGCCCGCCGGGGTGTGCCGGAGCGCGTTGGAGGTCAGGTTGCCCAGGACCTGCCGCATCCTCACCGGGTCGGCGTCCAGGCTGAGGCCGGGATCGGTGCTGGTGCGCAGGCGGATGTCCGAGGACGCCGCCCGGGTACGGTGGGCCGACACCGTCTGGGCGACGAGGTCATCCGCGCGTACGCATTCGCGGTGCAGTGCCAGGGTGCCGGCGTCGGCGGCGGCGAGGTCCTGCAGATCGTCGATGATGTGCTGCAGGAGCAGTGCCTCGTCGTGCAGGGAGGCGATGAGGTCCGGATCCGGCTCGAGCAGCCCGTCGCGGGTGACCTCCAGCCAGCCGCGGATATTGGTCAGCGGGGTCCGCAGCTCGTGGGCGATGTCGCTGACCATGGCCTTGCGCTGTGCCTCCAGTTGTTGGCGACGTGCGGTGAGGTCATTGAAGGCGGCGGCAAGGTAGCCGGTCTCGTCCTTGGTGGTGACGGCGACGCGTGTGTGCCGTTGCGGTGGCTGCTGGGCCGCGGCTGTCAGGGCCCGCAGGGGACGGACGAGGCGGATCGCGACGACTGTGGTCATGGCGACGGTGACGACGAGGACCAGCCCAGCGACACCGACGATTCTGGCCTTGTTCGCGGGGGAGAGGTCGAAGCCCGAGGGCTGTTGGCCGAGGGCGCCCAGATAGAGCCTCGCTCTGGGGGCGACGTACGGGTCGAGTTGCGTGCGGCGCGCGTCGTCGAGACACTTCTGTGTCTGCCGGCTGCCACTGGGACGGCGGCCGGGGGCGTCGGTCGCGGTGGTCGAGCCGGGTATGAAATCGCTTCCGAATCCGGTGGGCGGGGTGGCTGCCCGCTCCTTCTCGCCGTCCAGGCTGAGGCAGGGGGCGGTCAGGGAGCTGAGTTCGTCCAGTGCCTTCTGCTCGGTGCGGGTGGGGGTGCTGAGCGCTCCGTCCGCGCATTCCGAGGGGACGGACGCCTCTCCCCCGTCAAGGATGACTACGGAGCGGCCGCTGGGAAGCTGCCGGACGCTGCCGCCGCTCAGGTACGCGCGCACACAGGTCAGACGCTTGTGGGCGAGGGCCTTCACCTGTGCCCGTTCCGCCGCTGGGAGGAGATACGGCCCCACCGCCCGCGGGTCGATCCCGGCGAGCTGGGCGCCCGGTTCGGTGTAGGTGTCGGTGTTCAGCGGGTCGACGGTGGCTGAGGCGCGCGCGGGCAGGGCGGTGCCGGGGGCGGCGGAGTCGGCGATGGTGCGGCCGTCCTCCGCCACCAGGGCGATGCGCCGTCCCATGGTGTGGGAGAGGGCGCGCACCGGGGACTGCACGCCGCTCCAGTCGGCGTGGGTCGCGGCGAAGCCACTGAGCTGCCGCAGGATGTCGGTGTCGTCGGAGAGCACCTGACCGCGCTCCTCCTGGATGGCCCGCGTGGTGGTCTGCACGGCCAGCCAGGCGGTGGCTCCCACGGAGACCACGGCGATGGCGATGGTGGTGAGGAGCAGTCGTACCAGCAGGCTCTTGTGCCAGGGCATGCGTGGACCAGGCGTCATGACGGCTGTCCGGTGAGCTTGTAGCCGATGCCGAAGACGGTCAGCAGCCGGACGGGCCTGCGCGGGTCGGTCTCGATCTTCTTGCGCAGGTTCATGATGTGTACGTCGATGGCACGCTCGGTGGAGGCGCGGTCGTGGCCCTGGGTGTGCTGTAGCAGTTGACGGCGCGAGAAGACCCGGTCGGGCGCCTCGGTCATGGCGTGGAGGATGGCGAACTCGCCCGGTGTGCACGAGACGGGTACGCCGTCGCAGGTGACCTCGTGCCGTGCGGGGTCGACGGTGATGCCGCCCGCGCGGAGCACGGGGGAGTCGTCGGCGGGGCGGAGAGTGCGGCGCAGCACGGTGCGTATGCGGGCCATCAGTTCCCGTGGGCTGTACGGCTTGGTCATGTAGTCGTCCGCACCGATCTCGAGGCCGAGCAGTACGTCGTCCTCGGTGGAGCGGGCGGTGAGCATGAGAACGGGTACGTTCCCGTTCTGCCGCAGCACTCGGCACACGCCGAGACCATCGATCTTGGGCAGCATGAGGTCCAGGACGACCAGGTCGGGTCTGCGGCTTGTGGCCTCGTCGATCGCGGCCCGCCCGTCGGAGACCACGACGGAGGTGTGACCCTCCCGAAGCAGCAGCCGCCGTATGAGCTCAGCCTGCATGGTGTCGTCTTCCGCGACCAGAATATGTGCGCACACGCAGCTGACTCTAAGCGGGTGTGATCGGTGTCCAGGACCGGTTGAGGGGCTTCCCACACCCTCACAACTTCCTGATATCCGCACCTCAGGATGTCGGAGCGCGTCGACTCACCGTGCCGCGCGCACCGTGGTCTGCCTTCCCACGGCCCGGTGACCCGCCTCACGTACGCACGCCGGAGACCTCGAGGACCGCAGCAACCTCGCCGCCTCGCGGATCCCGGCAGGTCTGTCGGCCGGCCGCAGCCCAGGCCGGCCGCAGCTCAGAGCGGGGGGCATGGGCCTGACGAGTTCCTCATATGTCTCCTTCAGTCTGACGACCATGACTTCATCAACTCGTCGTCCGCCCGGGCTCCGGTGCCTTCGTGACTGGGCCGGCAACGGACAAGCGACCACCTCTACAAGACGCGGCGCGAGCCGTCTCGGGATATCGGCCGCCGGCCTGGCCCTGCTCGTTACGCTCACCGGATGCGGCGGAACGGGGACGGGTGTCCGGGCGGCGCACGACGGCCGGCCGGCAGCCGCCGGAGCGCATGACGTACCGGCCACGGCGTCCGCCGCCCCCGGCACGACCCTGACCAGGCCCACGCAGGAGTCCTCGAACAACACCAGCCCCGCGCGGCTGCCGGGCCTGGGGCCCCGTACGCTGGCCGGCATCCCCGGGAAGGCCCGCCAGGTCGTCCTGGTCAAGGGCCGGGACAAGAACTCCTCGACGTCGCAGATGGTGCTGTACCGGCGCACGGGCGCGGGCTGGGAGCCGGGGGCCACCTGGCCGGCCCACAACGCTCTCAAAGGCTGGACGGACGACCACCACGTCGGCGACCTCCGCTCACCCATCGGCGTGTTCACCCTGACTGACGCCGGCGGGCTGCTCGCCGATCCCGGCACCGAGCTGCCGTACGACCAAGGGCGCGGTTTCACCATCAACGGCACGGGATTCGAAGGCGAGCCGCTCGCAGGCTCCTTCGACTACGTCGTGGCGATCAACTACAACCGCAAGCCCGGCACCTCGCCCCTCGACTGGACCCGCCCGCTCGGCGCGGACAAGGGCGGCGGCATCTGGCTGCACGTCGACCACGGTGGGCCCACACAGGCGTGCGTGAGCGTGGCGAAGCAGCACATGAAGGAACTGCTGCGCGCCCTCGATCCCGATCAGCATCCGGTGGTCGTGATGGGGGACGCCGCGTCTCTCGAACGCTGACGCGGGCGGTGGAGGTGACGGAGAGGGATGCCGAGGAATCGCCGACGTGCCCGGCCACGTACCGAGCAGGGAAGGACCATTGAGACGTACCTTGCGCATGCTCGCCGCCGACGCGGCGGTTTTCCCGATGGCGGTGGGATTGCCAGGGCTGCCGGCTGCCCCCCATGACGCTGCCGATCCCCGACCGTCCACCTCGCAGGGCGGCCGCCACGGCCCACTCCCATACCGGAAAAGCAGCCGCCCACCACTCCCTCGACCCCGGCGAAGCAGGCCGGTACGGGGCGGTCACCGGCGAACACGCACTGCCTTCGGTGCGGTTGCCGGCGCCTTTCCGCCCCATGGAGATGCGGGCGGTCGTGGGGACACCCAGCGGCGCCACCGACCGGCCGCAGGCCGGTGGCGCTGTTCCTGCACCCGGCCGCCACGACAGACCCGCGGCCACCGGGGCGCCGGGTGGCAGGGGGGCCTGGGCCCGCGGGGGCGGTGGGGAGACGGCGGTCAGTCGTCGATCGCTCGCAGCGGGTCGTCGCTCAGGCTGGCGGCCAGCCACTGCTCCACGGCCGTGATGTGGACGGTCGCGGCGGAGACGGCCAGCAGGGCGTCGCGCGACTGGAGTGCGCCGAGGATCTGCTCGTGGTCCTGGTGGGCGTTGTCCAAAGCGTGCCGGGTCCGGCTGCCGCGGACGATGCGGACACGCTGGGTGCGCGTGGAGAGTACCCGCAGAAGCATCGACAGGACGGGGTTGCCGACGGCTTCGACGATCCTGAGATGGAAGGCGATGTCGTGCGCGACGAACTCCTCCACGGTGGTGGCGGCCCGGGACCTGTCGAGGATGTCGCGCAGTTCCTGGAGGTCCTCAGGCATCAGCAGCGCAGCGGCCAGCCCGGTCGCCTGCGGTTCCAGCAGTCGACGTACCTGGAGCAGTTGCAGTGCCGTGCGGCCCTGGGAGACGTCGGCGGCGAAGGAGAGACTCTCCAGCAGGAGATGAGGCTCCAGGCTTGAAACGTACGTGCCGTCACCCTGACGAGTGATCAGAATCCGCATGGCTGTCAGCGCCCGGACGGCCTCGCGCAGCGAATTCCGGGACAAGCCGAGTTGCCCGGCGAGGATCTCCTCCTTCGGCAGACGGGAGCCGGGCGTGAGTTCGCCGTCGAGGATCATCGCCTTGATCTTGTCGATCGCCTCGTCCGTCAGTGCCACCAACGTGCCTCTCAGTGCCGGGTATGTGCGGGGCGGTGGCTCCGCCGGACCCGGATCGGGGCCTCGGAGCCGCTTGTGCGATACGGCTGTTCCTGCTTCTCGCCGGACGCGAATCGGGAGATGATCAGGGCGACAACGATGATGACGCCATTGAGGAACGGGTTCCACAGGGCGCACGCCATGATCCGGCCATTCCTCCGATGTATGTCGAACGCCGAGGACGTTACGGTGACGTCGCCGACGTTGACAAGAGTCCACCATCAGCGATGTGCCGGGCCGTCGCGCCGTGAGGCCGCCGAGATCCCCGGGCACCGTTCGCCCCCGCCCGATGTCCGACTACGCGGGCAACGGCGCTCCGGGGGACGTGCTCCGAGCGGCTCCGGACTCATCGGATGGCTGGGCATGGGTCGTTCCCGTGTCCACGCGCGAACACGGGAGGAAGCGCCCTTCGAGAGCGTCCACGGGCAACGGCGAGGAGATACATCCGAGGAATCCGTTGTCAGCTGCGATCTCCGCGTCTAGTGTCGCTGTGTCTCGCGATACATCCGATGACTGACGATGCGGATGACCGAAGTCCTGACGAACGGCCCGGACCGGCGCACCTCAACTCGCCGGTCCAGGACGGCCGACCGCCCCCACAGACGAAACCGAAACCCGCTCGGCAAGGGAGCTGCCCGGTGAAACTGCTACGAGTCGGATCCCCAGGTGAAGAGCGGCCCGCGGTACGCATCGACGACGGTCGGCTGCTGGACCTGTCCTCCGTGACCCGGGACATCGACGGTGGCTTCCTCGCCTCCCGGGGGATCGACCGGGCCCGTGCGGCGGTCTCGGCGGGGGAGCTGCCCGAACTGGACCGGGAGGGGCTGCGCATCGGGGCGCCCGTCACCCGGCCCGGCAAGGTCGTCTGCGTCGGCCTGAACTACCGCGATCACGCCGCCGAGACCGGCGCGGCGATTCCCCCGCGTCCGGTGGTGTTCATGAAGGACCCCGGCACGGTCGTCGGTCCGTACGACGAGGTGCTGATCCCCCGTGGATCGGTGAAGACCGACTGGGAGGTCGAACTCGCGGTCGTCATCGGCCGCCGGGCGAACTACCTGGACGGACCGGATGCCGCGCGGGCCGTGATCGCGGCGTACGCGATCAGCCACGACGTGTCGGAGCGGGAATTCCAGCTGGAGTACTCGCCGCAGTGGGACCTGGGCAAGTCCTGCGAGACCTTCAACCCGCTCGGCCCGTGGCTGGTCACCGCCGACGAGGCCGGCGACCCGCAGAACCTCGGCCTGCACCTGAGCGTCAACGGGGTGAAGCGGCAGGACGGTCACACCAGCGACATGATCTTCACGGTCGACCATCTCGTGTGGTACCTGAGCCAGTACATGGTCCTGGAGCCGGGCGACGTGATCAACACCGGTACGCCCGCGGGCGTGGCTCTGGGTCTTCCCGGCACTCCCTTCCTGCGCCCCGGCGACACGGTCGAGCTCTCCGTCGACGGCCTCGGCAGCCAGCGCCAGACCTTCACCCGAGCGTGAAAGGCAGCCCCACCGTGACCACAGCCTCCGCCCGGATCACCGCCGCCGACACCTACGACGTCCGCTTCCCCACCTCGCGGGAACTGGACGGATCCGACGCGATGAACCCGGACCCCGACTACTCCGCCGCCTACGTCGTGCTGCGCACCGACGCCGGCGACGGGCACGAAGGACACGGCTTCACCTTCACCATCGGACGCGGCAACGACGTCCAGGTGGCCGCCATCGACGCACTGCGGCCACACGTCGTGGGCCGCTCCGTCGAAGAACTCTGCGCCGACCCGGGCATGCTCAGCCGCGACCTGATCGGCGACAGCCAGCTGCGCTGGCTCGGCCCCGAGAAGGGCGTGATGCACATGGCGATCGGCGCCGTGGTCAACGCCGTGTGGGACCTGGCGGCCAAGCGGGAGGGCAAGCCACTGTGGCGGCTGCTCGCCCACGCCTCGCCGGAGTGGCTGGTCTCCCAGGTCGACTTCCGCTACATCGCCGACGCCCTCACCCCCGAGGACGCCCTCACGCTCCTCCACGAGGGCCGCGAGGGGCTCGCGGAACGCGAGGCAACCCTGCTGGAGCGCGGATACCCCGGCTACACCACCTCCCCGGGCTGGCTCGGCTACACCGACGACAAGCTCACCCGGCTGGCCAAGCAGGCCGTAGCCGACGGCTTCACGCAGATCAAGCTCAAGGTCGGCGCCGACATGAGCGACGACATCCGGCGGCTGCGCACCGCCCGTGCCGCCGTCGGTGACGGCATCCGCATCGCCGTCGACGCCAATCAGCGGTGGAACGTGGGCGAGGCGATCAAGTGGACCAACGCGCTCGCCGACTTCGACCCGTACTGGATCGAGGAGCCGACCAGCCCCGACGACGTCCTCGGCCACGCGGCCGTACGGCAGGCCGTCGCTCCCGTGAAGGTGGCCACCGGCGAGCATGTGCAGAACCGGATCGTCTTCAAGCAGCTCCTCCAGGCCGGCGCCATCGATGTCCTCCAGATCGACGCGGCGCGGGTCGGCGGGGTCAACGAGAATCTCGCGATCCTGCTGCTCGCCGCGGAGTTCGGGGTGCCGGTGTGCCCGCACGCCGGCGGAGTGGGGCTCTGCGAGCTGGTGCAGCACCTGTCGATGTTCGACTACCTGGTCCTCTCCGGTACCACCGAGAACCGCGTCATCGAGTACGTCGATCACCTCCACCAGCACTTCATCGAGCCGGTGGTGATCCGAGACGGCCACTACACCGCGCCGCTCGCCCCCGGCTTCTCCGCCACCATGCGTGAGGAGTCCATCGCCGAGTACCTCTACCCGGACGGCACGTTCTGGGTGGCCGACCGCGCCGCGCAGGAGGAAGTGGCATGACCGAACTGACCGGACTCAGGGCTCTCGTCACCGGCGGCGCGTCCGGCATCGGCCTCGCCACGGCCCACGCGCTGGCGACGCGGGGCGCGGCCGTCGCCGTACTCGACCTCGATCCGGGCGGCTTACGCGAACCGCTGCTCGGGCTCAAGGCCGACGTCGGCGACGACGCCTCCGTACGCGCCGCGGTGGAGGAGGCGGCCACGCGGCTCGGCGGCATCGACATCCTCGTCAACAACGCGGGGATCGGTGCCGTCGGCACCGTCGCGGACAACCCCGACGAGCAGTGGCACCGCGTCCTGGACCTCAACGTCCTCGGCATGGTCCGCACCACCCGGGCCGCACTGCCCCACCTGCGCCGGTCCGCGCACGCGTCCGTGGTCAACACCTGCTCGATCGCGGCCACCGCCGGACTGCCGCAGCGCGCCCTGTACTCCGCCAGCAAGGGCGCCGTGCTGGCCCTCACCCTGGCCATGGCCGCCGACCACGTCAGTGAGGGCATTCGCGTCAACTGCGTCAACCCCGGCACCGCCGACACCCCGTGGGTGGCCCGGTTGCTCAGCGCCACCGATGACGCCGAGGCCGAACGCGCCGCCCTGGGCGCCCGCCAGCCCATGGGTCGTCTGGTGACCGCCGACGAGGTGGCGGCTGCCATCGTCTACCTGGCCGGTCCGGCCGCGGCGTCCGTCACCGGCACCGCGCTCGCGGTGGACGGCGGCATGCAGGGCCTGCGGGTGCGTCCGGCGGCCCAGGCGTGAAGACCACCAGGCTGGGCGGCAGCGCGGTACCGGTCTCGGAGCTGGCCCTGGGCTGCGCGGCCCTCGGCAACCTCTGCCAACCGGTCACCGACGAGGCCGCCCGCGCCACGGTGGACGCGGCCTGGGACGCCGGCGTCCGCACCTTCGACACCGCCCCGCATTACGGACTGGGCCTGTCGGAACGGCGGCTCGGTGCCGCCCTGCGCGACCGCCCCCGCGACACGTACACCCTCTCCACCAAAGTGGGCCGACTCCTCGCGCCCGGCCCGCAGGGCGGCCTCGGGGACGATCTCGGCCACGGCTTCGCCGTCCCGGCCACCCACCGCCGGGTCTGGGACTTCAGTGCCGACGGAGTGCTGCGCTCCCTCGAGGCGAGCCTGGAACGCCTCGGCCTCGACCGCGTCGACATCGCCCTGCTGCACGACCCGGACGACCACGCCGAGCAGGCGCTGCGCGAGGCGTACCCGGCGCTGGAGCGGCTGCGCGCCGAGGGCGTGGTCGGGGCGATCGGCGTCGGGATGAACCAGTCCGCCCTGCCCGCCCGCTTCCTGCGCGAGACCGACATCGACGTGGTGCTCCTGGCCGGCCGCTACACCCTGCTGGAACAGGACGGGCTCACCGAACTGCTCCCGGAGGCGGCCGCCCGCGGCCGCAGGGTCATCATCGGCGGAGTGTTCAACTCCGGGCTGCTGACCGCCCCCCGGCCGGGCGCCACCTACGACTACGCGACGGCCCCGCAGCCGGTGCTCGACCGGGCACTGCGACTCCTTGCGGTCACCGAGCGCCACGGCGTGCCGTTGCGGGCCGCCGCGCTGCGCTTTCCGCTCGGCCACCCGTCCGTGGCGAGCGTCCTGACCGGTGCCCGTTCCCCCGGCGAGGTGCGCGACACCGTGGAGCAACTGCGGCGCCCGATCCCATACGCCCTGTGGGACGAGCTTCGCGCCGAGGGTCTGCTCGACCCGGACACCCCCGTACCCGTCCCCGCGCCCAGCGGGGAAGCCCCGGCGCCGAAGGAATTGTCATGAAGGTGCCCCCGCACACCAAGGTCCGCGCCGACCGCATCGAGGAGTACGACGCCGCGCACCGGCAGGTGCCCGAGGAACTGACCGTCGCCATCCGCGCCGCGGGCGTGAGCGAGTGGACGATCCGGCGCGGCGGCACCGACCTGTTCCACGTACTGGAGGTCCTGGACTACCAGGCGATGATCGCCGCACTCGAGAGGCGGCCGGCCGACATCGCCTGGCAGGCGCGGACGGCCGAGCCGCTGGACGTCGTCCACGACTACTCCGCGCAGGGTGCGGAGGCCTCGCTGCCGGCGGTGCGGGAGCTGTGACCGGCGCGGACGATGGGCCGGGAATCGTGGACGCCCACCACCACGTGTGGGACCTGTCCGTCCGCGACCAGGACTGGATCACCGGGCCCGAACTCGCCCCGCTGCGCAGGGACTTCTCCCTCGCCGACCTGACACCGGAGGCCCGCGCGGCCGGCGTCAGCGGCACCGTGCTGGTGCAGACGATCACCATGCCGGAAGAGACCCCTGAGCTCCTGGCCATGGCCGCGCGCAGCGACCTGGTCACCGGGGTCGTCGGCTGGACCGACCTGACCGCACCCGACGTCGCCGACACCCTCGCCGGGATGTGCGCCGGCCCCGGCGGGGAGCACCTGGTGGGGATGCGCCACCAGGTGCAGGGCGAGCCGGACCCCCGCTGGCTCGTGCGCCCGGAGGCCCTGCGCGGCCTGACCGCGATCGCCGAGGCGGGACTCGTCTACGACCTCGTGGTGAAGCCCCACCAACTCGCGTCCGCCGTCGAGGCCGCGCAGTGCCTGCCCGGCCTCACCTTCGTCCTCGACCACCTCGGTAAGCCGCCCGTCGCGTCCGGCGAACTCTCTCCCTGGGCGGAGCAGACCAGGCGCCTCGCCGCCCTCCCCAACACCGTCTGCAAACTCTCGGGCATGGTCACCGAGGCCGACTGGGCATCCTGGACGGTCGATGACCTGAGGCCGTACGCCGGCACCGTCCTGGACGCCTTCGGCCCCGGGCGGCTGATGTTCGGCTCCGACTGGCCCGTCTGCCGGCTCGCCGCCACCTACGCCGAAGTCGTCGCGGCTGCCCGCGACGTGACGGCCGAACTCAGCCCGGCGGAGCGCCGCGACGTCTTCACCGGCACGGCTGTGCGGACCTACGGTCTGACCATCACGGCACCCCCGGTCCCGCCCCAGGAAACCCCATGCGCGTAGCCCTCTTCCTCACTTGCTTCTGGTCGCCGTCAAGCGCTCCCAACTGTGCTTCGAAGCGCTTGACTTGGCGCGAGAAGGTAGCAAAGTCGTACCGCTGCCGAACGAGAGGGGTGGCAGGCGCGAACTTTCTCTGTGGCCTTTATTGACAGGTCGTCAATGCAAATGGGACTGTCGATGCGCTTCGATGATCGCCATCGTACCCAGCCCGCCTTGAGGGGTTTCCACGTGAGTTCCGTGCCCGCGTCCGCCTCCGAGCTGCCCGATTTCCGTGATCCCGCGCCGCCACTGCGGAAGCGCGGCGACGACCTGCTCTCACGGCTCACGCCCGACGAGCGGATCGCGATGCCGCACCGTTACGTGCCGGCCCGGACGCGGTGGTCCAGCTCTACGCCCGGACGCTGGACGCCCGTCACGACGCGCCCGGGCTACGGGGCAGACCGTCGCCGGCGAACTGGACGCCCCGCCCGAGGACGTCCGCGACCTGCGTCTGACCCGGCACGTTGACTTCCGCCTCACCGCCTCACCGCCTCACCGCCTCACCGCCTCACCGCCTCACCGCCTTCCGCTTCGGCAGATCTGGCAGGGGCGACCGAACGCTTACCCCCGCCCCGTATCCCGGCGGCCCGTCCGACGGAGGGGGGCGGGCCGCCGCCCTTGCCCAGCCGTGCGTCGGACCCGCGACGCACGCGGTCCACATGCCACTCGAACCACCCTCCCCGCCACCTCGTCCACACTCCGACCGGAGGAAGCACCATGCCGCTCACCGACCTCGGGCCTGACGACCTCGTCGGTTACCAGCCGCAGTTGACCGCTCCGAACGACTTCGACGCGTTCTGGCGCCGTACCCTCGCCGAAGCCCGGTCCTACGACGCGATCATCAAGTCCGAACGGGTCACTTCCGCGCACCTGCTGCACACCGTCGAAGTCGACGACGTGCGCTTCCCCGGCTGGAACGGCGAGCCGGTGGCCGCCTGGCTCCTGCGCCCACGCGGTGCGGACGGACCGCTGCCCGTCGTGGTCACCTACATGGGCTACAAGGGCGGCCGCGGGCTGCCCACCGACCATCTCTTCTGGTCCGCCGCCGGGTACGCCCAGCTCGTCGTCGACAGCCGGGGCCAGGGCCACGACACGCCGGACCGGGACGCGGGCGACGGCACGCAGTGGGCCGGCGGGTTCATGACCCGCGGCATCGACTCCCCCGAGAACTACTACTACCGGCGTCTGATCACCGACTGCGTGCGCGCCGTGGACGCGGCCGCGGAACTGCCCGGGCTCGACAGTCAGAGGATCGTCGTGGCCGGGGGCAGCCAGGGCGGCGGTCTGGCCCTCGCGGTCGCCGCTCTCGCCGGCGACCGCGTGGCGGCGGCGCTGCCGGACGTCCCCTTCCTGTGCCACTTCCGCCGCGCTGTTCAGATCACCGGGGAGGGCCCGTACCCGGAGCTCGTCGAGTACCTGCGCTGGCACAGCCGCGATCGTGTGGAGCCGACCTTCGCCACCCTTGACTACTTCGACGGCGTCCACTTCGCCCAGCGCGCCATCGCGCCCGCGCTGTTCAGCGTCGGCCTGATGGACCCGGTCTGCCCGCCCTCCACGGTCTACGCCGCCTACAACCACTACCGGGGGCAGGACCGCACCATGGTCGTCTGGCCCTTCGGAGACCATGGCGGCGGCTACGGCTCCAACCCGCCGGTCCAGCTGACCTGGCTGCGCGAGCGCGGTCTCACGCCGGAGCGCTGACCGCCGCACGAGCACCAGCACCTCGGCCGTCCCGGCCCTGCCCGCCGGGTTCCGCAGCCCGGCAGGGCCCTGGTGGACTTCACCCACCCCGCCGCCCGCGACCGGTACACCGGCAAAGACGGGAATCTCCTCTCGACGTTCTCGAATGCCGTAGCGGTCCGTCAATGGCCTGGATCATGACCGCTGCGGCCCTCAGACGCAGGCGTGACCGAAGTTGCGGGGCGGTTGGCGATCACGGGCGTCAGCGCCGGGTCTGAATGAAGCCGATCTTGTCGACCTCGTCGCCCGAGCGGCCGTGGAAGCCGGTGAGCTGCCGGTCTGGGGGAGCGGTGCGGGTCACGCAGTCGGAGGTCGGCGTGCCGCCGGCGAGGGTGCGTCCGAGGTTGGTGGTGAACCTGGCGTGAAAGATCCGAGTGCGGCCGTCCTTCTGTCCCCGGCACAGGTGGGCGGCGCTCACGTATTCGCCGCTGCCGAGCGTGAGCGCGGTCGCGGTGCCGCCGGTGCCGCCGTGGGCGAGTTCCGTGCCGTTGTCCAGGATGATGCTCAGCCGGTCGATTCTGGAACCGGCGCGCAGGGCGATGGTGGTGGCGCGGGCGCCGGCGGGGACGCTGCCGATGTCGTTGAAGTGGTCGCCGTGCGGTCCGCCGAACTGGTCGCTCAGCCGGAAGGCCGGGTTGCGCGACCAGGAGAGGCCGACCGCGATGGGGTCGTGGTCGGAGAGCATGAGCCCGTCGCCGGTGAGGAAGGCGGCGTGTTCGTTGTTGTAGGAGGTGGCGTCGAGCGAGATGAGCGTGCTGCCGCGGTAGAGGACCTTGTCGACGACCTCGCAGGTGTCGGGCACGGTCGGCTTGGACTGGTCGCAGATCAAGGGGGCGCTGCCTTTGGCGGGCGGGGTACCGTCGCGGATCAGCTCGACCCAGGCGTCGGTGAGGCCGTTGGCGGCGGCGAACTCGGCGACGGTGTCGCCGGTGCGGGTGTAGCGGGTGTTGGTGTCGCCCATGACGACGACCGCGTTGCCCGCCGAGTGGGTCTGTATGAAGGCGGTGAGCTGGTTCAGATTGTCCGCTCGGGCCGAAAGGTCCCCGGCGCTCGTACCGGCGTTGGTGTGCAGGTTGTAGAAGTCGACGTACGCGCCCTCGGCGAGGCGCTTCCGGGCGAAGGTGAAGCCCTTGGGGGTCAGGCAGTCGCCCGAGTCGTACTGGCACGACCTCCAGCGCACCCGCTCGAAGTCGTCCTCGTCGTAGGGAGTCTTCGACAGGGTGTTGAGCCCGCTGCCGATGCCGGCTCCGCCGCTGGTGGAAGCGCGGTGGGCATGGGCGGTGTCGGCGGCGTACAGGTGGGCGTGGTGGTTGAAGTCCTCTTGGTCGTGGACGATGTCGTACGGCGCGATCCGCCGACCGATCTCCTTCGTGCTGGACTCGCGGGGCGTCGGGGCGCTGGAGATGCTCTCCGGAAGGCCGGCCACGTTGTACGTGAGCACGCTGAAGGTGCCCGAGTCGGCGGCCGTCGCCTGTGGCGCCATCGCGGTGAGTGCGGTGAGTGCGGCTGCCGTCGCTGTCAGGCAGGCGAGGAGTCGGCGCATGGGTGTCTCCTGGCGGGGGGATTCGGCGGTGGTGCGGCGCCGGCCAGGCCGGGGCGGAGTCGTCCCCCCGGGCCTGGCCGACAGCGGATCAGATCAGGCGCAGGCGCTGCCGTTGAACGCGAAGGCTGTGGGGGAGGGATTCGCGCCGGTGTGTGTCCCCTGGACTCCGAAGCTCACGGTCGCACCGGGGGCGATCGCCCGGTTCCAGTCGGCGTTACGGGCGCTGACAGCGGTGCCGTTCTGGGTGACGGTCGCGTTCCAGGCGCTCGTGATGCGCTGGCTGCCCGCGTAGGTCCAGCTCAGCTGCCATCCTTCTACCGCCGTGGGGCCGGTGTTCTTGACGGTGAGGGTCGCGGTGAAGCCGGTGCTCCAGACGTTGTTCACCGTGTACGACACCGCGCAGGCCGCGGTGGGCGGTCCGCCGGTGGAGGTCCGCTCGGCGGCGTAGGCGGCGAGCCAGGCCAGCGGGGCGTTCCAGTTGACCGCGACTTCGTTGGTGGAGTACGAGTCGATGTGGTCGATGTAGCAGGCGGCAGGAGCGCAGCCGGCGAGCTTCTCCTGTGCCACCGGGTCCTGGAGGGCGCTGTTGGGGCCACCCGCGAGCGACCCGGCCGGCGGGTGGGGCAGGGAGGCATCCAGCTGGTGTGCCCAGAAGCGGTGGTGCTGGTTGCGCGAGAACGTCTCGCCGTAGCCGGTCACGTAGGAGAGTCCCAGGGCGTTACGGCCCAGCAGGTAGTCCAGCGTCTCCAGAGCGCCGGCGCGGTAGCGGGCGTCGCCCGTCAGTTCCCCGGCGACGGCCATGACGACCGCGTCGTTGGCGACCTCGCCGTTGGAGCCCCAGAAGTAGCCGTCCGCCGGGACGGGCACCGCGTATCCCTGGGTGGCCATCCTGGACAGGTAGCCGTCGGCCGCAGCGGTCACCGAGGAACGGACGCGAGCCAGGTCGGTGGCGGGCAGCCTGTTGGGGACGGTGGCCAGGACGAGCCGGCCGAGCGCGGCCGTGTCCGCCCAGCCGAAGCCGTACGGGCTGAACGCGTCGGCGGCGGTGTGCCAGGACGAGGAGGCGACCGCGTCCCGGTAGGCGCTCTCTCCGGTCGTCGCGTACAACTCGGCCGCTGCCCAGTAGAACTCGTCGGTGACCTGCGTGTCCCCATAGGCCCCGCCGCCCGTACTGTCGGAATCCGGCGCGTACAGGGCCGGGTTGGCCTGCGCTGAAGTCCAGGCACGGCGGGCGGCCGACAGGCAGCGGTCGGCGTACGCGGCGTCGTACGGACGGAAGACCCGGGCGCATTGCGCGGCGGCCGCCGCGAGGTTGAGGGTCGCCGCCGTGGACGGGCGGTGCAGCTCGCGGGGCTGGGCGTCCTGGTCGGGGAGGGTCGGTATGCCGGTCCAGGCCGCGTCATGGATCTTGTGGAACGCCATGCCCGCGTACGGCTTGCCCTCGGGCACCTGCATGCGCATCAGGAAATCGAGCTCCCACCGCGCCTCGTCCAGGACGTCGGGGATGCCGTTGCCGCGCTCGGGAACGCGCAGGGTCGAATCGCCGAGCGCCGCTTCCTTCCCCGCTCGCTTGGCCCGCTCGAAGGAGTTGACGACGAGCCAGGTGGAGATGCCGCCGTTGACCACGTACTTGCCGTGGTCGCCCGCGTCGTACCAGCCGCCCCTGACGTCCTGGGTGTAGTCGCACGCGGTGGCCTGGCAGGGGACGGAGGTGTCGCCCTTGTTGGGTGCGATGCCGAGGTGCCCGGCCCGCCGGGCGTAGGAGGGGCCGACCAGGGCGGCGTCGATGGCGATGCCGCTGCGCTGGTGGTGGAAGAACGCCATCGAGTCGGAGCGCAGTGAGTCGTAGAGGTCCGCGCGGATCTCGAACGGCACGCTGCTGCTGCCGTCCACCGTCAGGACGTATCCGGCGCCCGCCTGTTGGTACGACGAGAAGTCGGCCACCTGGACCGACTGCCCGGACGGGGTGTCCGCGCCGCGCGGGACGGTCGCACCGGAGGCGACCAGCGTCCCGGACGCGTTGCGCAGCTGCCAGGTGAGCGGCTGTGCCGCCGTGGTGACGACGGTGGCGCGCTTGGGACCGTCCGGCAGGTAGCCGACCTGGTTGACGCGTACGGCCGTGGTCGCCGTGGCGGCGGTCGGAAGGCTCGCCGCGGCGGGTGCGGCCAGGAGGCCGCCGACGAGCAGGGAACCTGTCAGCAGGACGGCGGCGACGCCTCTGATCTGCCGTAACGACGAGATGGGGCGGGGCATGAGCGGCTCCTCGGTGTCGATGCTGGTCAGCACGTGGAGTTGGTCTGGGTGAGCAGACCCATCCGCCGGGGCAGGCGTAGGTAGTCGCCCCCGGCGCCGGGGTCCATGCCCTGGTAGACGTACTGGAGACGGCACGGATCGATGGTCAGGGTCTGGTCGTTGCCGGCGCGGACCAGCTCGCCGTGGCTGATGTCCTGGGTCCAGGCGCCGCCCGGGATGGTGACGTTGGCGCGGCCCGTGAAGGGCTCGTTCTCCGTGGCCGCGAGTGGAGTCCAGTCACCGGTGAGGCTGGTGGAGGTGAAGGAGCGGAAGTAGCGCCGGCCGGTGGAGCCGATGGCCTCCTGGAGGAGCAGGTACCGGTTGCTGCCGGCGACCTTGTACACGTTGGTGGCCTCGAACAGGTTGAACTTGGTGTCCGACAGAACGATCTGCGTGTTCCCGAAGCCGTTGGGGAAGTTCGTCAGGCTGGTCTGGGCGCGGTAGACGTGACCGTTGTCGTCGCTGAAGAACAGGTGGCAGTTGGTGGTGTCGCAGATGACCCAGAAGTCGATCCAGGTCCCGTCGCCCTTGTTCTGCGTGACGATCGGCGGCTCCTGGGAGAGGAAGGTGCGCGGTGCGGACCACGAGCGTGGGTCCGCGGGGTTGGTGCTGGTGGAGTAGGTGGGCGGACCGGTCTGGTACACCATGTACCAGAGGTTCTGCGGCGCGAAGTAGAACACCTGGGGCGCGGCCCGGTAGCCCGGTCCCATGGGTGACGTGTCGAGGTAGGTGTGCGGCGCGGAGGCGGCCTGGGACCAGTCGGCGAAGGTGAACTGAGCCAGACCCCAGCCGGAGGGGCTGGCGGTCGTGGCGTAGGTCAGCCACTGGTTGTTGTGCCGCACGATCGAGAAGTCCTTGATCGCCGGCGTCTGTGGGTGCTGGGCGTCCGGCTTCGGACCGGCCAGGATGCCGCTGGAGGACCACCGGAACGTCGACGGCAGCGAGCCGCCGCCGTCGCTTCCGATGCGGACGAGTCGCCACTGCTGGTTGGTCCCGCCCCAGTCGGTGTACTGCACGACCTTGGCGCCGTCCGCGGTGGAGCCGCCCTGTACCTCGACGGCCTTGCCGCTGTTGCGGTTGATCAGCCGGACGTAACCGTCCGACGAATCCGCCGGCCGGAACTGCTGGTTGGTGCCGCCCAGATCGCTCCACTGCACGATGTCCGCCCCGTCGGCGGCGGAGTAGTCGTACACGTCCAGGGCCTTGCCGGAGTGCTGTGCCTTGAGCCGGTAGTAGTCGCCGCCCGAGTCGACGAACTGGAACCGCTGGTTGGAGCTGTCGGTACGGGTCCACTGCTGGACGGCCGCACCGTTGCCGGTGGCCGTGCCGGAGACGTCGACTGCCTTGCCACTGGCCCGGTTGACCAGGACGTACCATACGGACGGATCCACGGCGGCCGCCTGCGCCGTGCCGGCGGCGCCCAGGCCTGTCAGGAGCGCGGCCAGCAGGCAGATCACCGCGGTGAGCACCGTCCCCGACCTGCTGGGCCTTCGCCTGGCGAATTCGAATGCGGGATACATGTCAATCACGTCTCCTTCTTCGCTCTCGCGATGTCTGACCGGGAGGTCTCTGGGAGCGCTCCCAGAGACGAAATATCGAAAGCTGGTCGACGGGTCGGAGATCTGCAGCGCAGAGTAGTGACGCCCGCCATCACCGTCAACGGCTCGACCACATCGGCGACAAGAGAAGGGGGCCCTGGCACGCGGCTGGAACACCTCGCCGCCGCCACCGCGCGGCAACTGCTCCAGGACGCCGCCGACCGCATGGACCGCCCCTGCACCCGTACCGACGCCACCGGGCGCGTCGAGTGCGAGGTCGTCGCCGCGGTCGATGGATGCGACCTGCTGATCCCGGCCCGTGACGGCGACCGCATCCACCTCGATCCGCACAGCCCCGGCCCCGCCGCACGCTTCGACGTCGACCACGCCCCTGCCCGGTGCTGCTCGTCCGGCCCGAGCCGCCGCCGACGCTCCCGCCAAGTCGCAGCTCCTCCCCGTCGCATCACCTGACGGGCGACGGAGACGCGCACGTCCCAGGCGCGGCGGGAGGGCGATTCCCCGGCGCGGACCGTGAGGACCTGTCCGTCGTCGGGTACGACGACGTGATGGTCGCGCGATGGTCGAGCCCACCGCTCACCTCGATCCACCAGCCGCTGCGCGAGATGGGTGAGGAAGCAGTCCAGATGCTGTTGCGCCTGCGCGCCGGGGAGCCCTCGGTGACGCGCATGGAGCTCGCGACCACCCTCGTCGTCTGGAAGAGCACCGCCCCACCGCCTGCGCGGACCGCGACGGTGTCACCCCCGCCCGAACGCAGCGCTCTGTGAGACAGCGGGGACACCCCTCGGCCGAAGGAGCATCGGCCACTGCTCCAGTTGGAAGCAGGAGCCGGCACCGCCTGGGGCGAGATCCTCGATGTCTCCTCTGGGGTGATCCGTGACGAGGACCTGCGACCCGGGGGACCTCCGCAACGTCCGCCGATCCTACGCAGTCGCGTAACCCCCTCCAAGAGCCTGAAGATCGCCCGTGGGCGCGAGCGTTCCGGCGACGACGGCGGCGGCCCGGCCGCGTTCACCTCCCCGGCCTGCGGCACGGAACCGCGAGGGAATGCGGCCGTTGATCCGGTGGACAGCGTCGGCGGCCCCGCACGGCGGCCCGCACCGAGGGTTCGGGACCGTACGGCAGGATGCTCCGGACAGATCAGGGGGTGGGAGCCGTGCCGGATAGGGGCGACGCATGCACGATCAGCGCGACCAGGATCAGGGCGGCGGCAAGCCGGAGCACATGCAGGCTGCCCTGCCCGCTGGCATCCCCGACAGGGCTCCAGAGGCTGAAGCGGTGGTGTTCGTGTGTACGACATGTGGCCTCCCCCTTACGGGACCACTCACGCGGCTACCCGCAGTGCCCGAAGCTCCGCACTACGCGTGGTGGGACGCCGATGAACCGGGTCCGTCACCGTCGACCGTGCCGTCAGGCTGCTATGCGATCGAGACGGAGCCGTACGGTGCGCCCTTGGTCGTTGCCGAGGTACCCGGGCCGGTGATGCCCCGTCACGGGGAACACTGGAACACGGATGGCAAGCCGTTGGTGTCGCAGGGCCCGCGAGGCAACATCGTCATCAACCCGGGCGAGGCCCACGGGCTGGAGCTGCGGCACGCATCCCCCGCCTGCTGCGGAGCGACCCCGTACGGCGGAATGAACCAGCTGTGCGGCTGCGGAACGCTCGTCGCGACCCTCTCTTCCGACTGCTGCCTGCCGTACGAGCTCCATCTCTCAGCCGTCCACGTCCGCGCGGTTCGCCCGTGAGTGAGTAGGTGTGAGCCGCTGCCACTTCTCCTCGACATTCCCACGCCAGCCAGACATCGGCTGATGACGACGGCCCCCGACAGCGGTGCCAGATCTCATCTACGCAGCCGCCAGGGTTCAGCCCGCGCTCCACACCAGGGCCTAGCTGTATTAATCACGAGCGTCCGGCGTCCTACCCGGGCCGTTTCTGTGAGAGCACCGTCCCTCGCGATGATCTTCTCGCGGGCAGATCTGCGGGGATCCCGCGAGCGGCGATGAGTCCTGCGGCGTCCGGCTGTCGTACTGTCGAACCCGTTCCCGAGGAGGGTTTCTGATGCGCAGCGTGACCTATTCGATGAGCGTCTCACTTGACGGCTACATCGTCGGGCCGGACGGCGACTTCGACTGGACGGGGCCCGACGAGGAGGTCTTTCGCTTCTGGATCGACGAGATTCGAGAGGTCGGCGTCCATGTGCTGGGACGACGGCTGTACGAGACGATGCTGTACTGGGAGACCGCTGACCAGGATCCATCGCTCGACGACTCCATGCTCGAGTGGGCCGCGCTCTGGAAGCCGCTGCCCAAGGTGGTGTTCTCCACCACGCTGTCGGCGGTGCAGGGCCATGCCCGCCTGGCCTCCCGCGGCCTGGCGGAGGAGATCGAGCAGTTGCGAGCCGAGCCGGGGGAGGGCGACATCGCGATCGGCGGCGCGACTCTCGCGGCCGAGGCGGCCGCGTCGGGTCTGATCGACGAGTACCGGGCCATGGTCTACCCGGTGCTGGTCGGCGGCGGCATTCCGTTCTTTCCCCAGCACGAGCGCCGGGTGGATCTCGACCTTGTCGAGACCCGCACTTTCAGCTCGAGAGTCGTCTACCTCCGCTACCGCGTGGCGCGTTAGGCCTTGCTTTCCGCATCTCCCACTCCGGAAGGATCGCTGCCGACGCGGGGCTGGTGATATTGCCTCCGTCGGCAGGGGCAAGAGTGGTCAAGCCCGTGATCAGCGACAGGGCGCTTTGCGTGGAGCACCAACTTCGAGCGCAGCGTCGATGGCGCCGATCCTCGCGCAGGGATGCGACGGTCAGGGCGGGGCGCGTCGTCAGCGAGGAGGCGGCACCCGCAGGCATGTGTGGTGGAGCTGAGTCCGGAAGCGGCGACACGATCTCCTGGTGACCGGGGCACAGGGAGGGCGCCGGTCTGTGACAGCTACGGAGCGCGGTACCCGAGGGAATCACCGTGACCGGCGGACAAGAGCTCGGCCGGTGAGGTCGGCCATAGCTCAGGAGGCGATGCGCTCCCCAAGGAGCGGCCCCCGATGCCCCGGCGTAAGCCGTC
>NZ_BMTO01000007.1:76609-92437 GCF_014649715.1 Streptomyces lateritius | reverse complement strand
GCGCCCGCGCCCGCGCCCGCGCCCGCGCCCGCGCCCGCGCCCGCGTCCGCGTCCGCGTTCGCGGTGGCGACCTCGGGCGCGCGCCTTGACCTCAACCGCGCTTGATGTCCGAGGCTGAAGCCCCGATACGAGGAGGCACCCCATGAACACGATCGCTCTGCCGCACGCCCGCCCCGACCTGCACCGGAGCGGGACCGGTCTCGTCATGGTCAGCACGTGGCGGGTCGGAACGCCCGAGCGCCAGCAGGCCACCGTGAAGGCTCTGCGCAAGGAGTGGGAGGGCCGGGACTGGCCGGACCCGGGCCCGCTCTCGTACTCGGTGTACGCCGGCGAGGACGGCACCACGCTGCTCCACTACTCGCAGTGGGCGAGCGAGGAGGCGTACCAGGACTACTTCCGGACCCTGAGGGACGGTCGTAACGCACAGATCGACGCGGCCGTACCCGGGATCGAGCGGGTCGGAATCCGCCGGTACGCACCGCCGTACCGCTCCGCCGTGCTGAGTGAGGAGAGCGCCGCAGCCATCCCCGGCTCCGTGGCCGTCGTCGAGGTCGAGTTCGACGGGCCGGACTCCGCGCGGCAGCGGGCCTGGGTGGACGCCGCGTTCACGGCGATCGAGAGCGAGGCCGGCAGGAGGCCGGCGCGGGGCGGGATCTCGGCCCACTTCCACCTCGCCACCGATGGCGCCGGAGCCCTCGGCTACGCCGAGTGGGAGAGCGCGCGGGCCCACGAGGAGTGGCTGGCCGCGGACGCCGCCCCGCTCAGCGACGCCTGGGCGGCGGTGCACCACCACCCCGGTCTGACGGGCAGCCGGGTGCGCCGGTACACGCCTGCACTGAGCCTGCGCGCGGGCGTCTGACCAGAGTCTCGTCGGGCCGGACGTGCGTCTGTGCCCCTTCCCGGGGGATTCGGGAAGGGGCGGCGTGGCCCCGCCCACGCGGGCGACGCGGGGCGGCCCACTGGAGGCCGCCCCGGCGGGGGCGGCGGTTGTCACGGGCGGACGGTCAGATGGACGGGCTGCCGGCGAGGTCCCAACGGAGGTCGTCACCGCTGTACTGGTTCACGTCGTAGATCATCGTGGCGTCCGCCGTCAGCGGCGGTGCGGCCGAGGTCCATGCGGTCTGGCACTTCGCGCTGGCGTAGGTGGCGCTCACCCTCAAGTCCCGGATGCGGGGCGGCCCGATCAAGGCGGCTGCAGCTGCTGTACCTGCTCGGCCTTCTGCTTGCTGGGTGACCAGGCCGTGCCCGCTGTCCATGCTCGGGGCGCTGCTCGTGATGTGAATGAGGTACTCGGCGGTGCGCTCGCTGCCCTCGACCGAGTGGAAGACGGCGCCGACGAGGCCGCACATGATCCTTCTCGTCCGCTTCCGCTCTCCGCGCCTGGACGAAACACCGTGCCGGAGTGCGAGGCCGCCGCTTCACCTCACATTCCGCGGGCCTACGTCGTCGGACTGTCGAGACCATACCGATCCACCGCCGCGAGGCAGACGAGAGGACACGTCATGGCTACATGGACGACAGCGGGACAAGGCGGAGTCACGTTCCTGCGGGTGGCGCTCGCCCTGCAGACCTCTTCCCTCCTCTTCCAGGCGGTGACCGCCGGAATGCTGCTGTCCTCGGCGCACGGCGCCGTGCTGCACGACGTCGGCTCGCGCGTGATGTACGGCGCGTCGATGCTGTACGTGCTCGCCGCCGTCCTGGCCTGGCGGCCGGGCGGAGGCTCGCCCCGCCCCATCCTGTACGCATCCGGCTTCCTCGTCCTCGCCTCTGTACAAGTGGTGCTGGGCATCGCGCACATGCCGTCGCTCCATGTCCCCTTCGGCGTGGTGATGTTCACCCTGAGCGTCCTGGCGCTGGGACAGGTCCTGTTCCCCTTCCCGAAGCGCTCCGGCACCCGGTCGTAACCGCCGCGCGGACTGTTGTCGCCCACGCCACCGCCACCGCGACAGCCCTTCCCCTCGCGGAACACGGATGCCTGCCGCGGCTGCCTCGAAAGCGCGTGCTTCGCCCTCCTGGCCCGCGGTGACGAGGAGGACCAAGAGCGCGCGCATAACCTCGAACATGCTCATTCGTTCGTCCCTCTCCATGGAAGACGCCTTGCTGAGAGGCGCCCGGTGACCGCGAACCACGATCCGCGGCCGGGTATCAGTGCCCCCAAATCCGGGGCGGAGTGGTGAGGCGGATGCGCCTCTTCGGTCATCCCTTTCGTCAATGCTCCATCCGGGAGTTGCGTTGGACACCGCGGAGGGTTCTACGCGCGTCGAAATCAGTGACGGCATATCGGAAAACACCAGTCGCAACCGGCGCAGTTGGAGCAATGGCCACAACCTTTGAGTAGGGGGCGAAATCCGTCCCGAGCCAGGAAAGAATTCCGGACGCACTGTCCAAAAAAGATCAAGAGGAAAGTCCGTGCGACCAAGACTCTTCGGCGCGACCGCCTCCGTGGCTGCCCTCGCACTACTGGGCTCCCTCGTCACCGCCTGCGGCTCGTCAGGGAGCGGTGGCGGGACGACGCTGCGCCTGGTGGCCCCCGAGTACGGCAACAGCCCGGCGACCAGCTCCAAGGCGTACTGGGACAAGCTGACCGCCGCCTTCACCGCCGCCCACCCCGGCAAGAAGGTCGAGGTGACGCTCCACCAGTGGGCCGACGTCGACCGCGAGGTCACCCGCCTGGTCGACGAGGGCAATGCCCCGGACGTGGCCCTGATGGGCGCCTATTCCGACTTCGCCGCGCAGGGCCGCCTCTACGCCGCCAGTGAGCTGCTGTCGGTCAGGGCTGAGGCGAACTTCCTGCCGCCGCTCGCGGAGGCGGGTTCCGTGGGCAACACCCTCTACGGCTTGCCCTTCGTGGCCAGCAGCCGGTTGCTCTTCTACAACGAGGAGCTGTTCGACAGGGCCGGAGCCAAGCCGCCGAGGACCTGGTCGGACCTGAAGGAAGCGGCCCGAGCGCTCAAGGAGGAGGGCGTGCTCTACCCGTACGCCCTGCCGCTGGGCCCCGAGGAGGCGCACGCCGAAGCCCTGATCTGGGAACTGAGCAATGGCGGGGGGTATGCCGACAGCAGCGGCGGCTACAGCATCGCGTCCGAGCAGAACACGCAGACGTTCCGCTGGATCAAGAACAATTTGGTCGCGCCCGGCCTGACCGGCCCGGTTCCACCGGCCGAGCACAACCGGCAGGACGCCTTCGCCGCCTTTCTGCGCGGCGAGGTCGGCATGCTCAACGGCTATCCCTCGCTCCTCCACGAGGCGAGGGCGAAGGGCATGAAGGTCGGAACTCTGAGCATGCCGGTGTCGGACACGCTGAGAGACGGGCAGATCTTGCCGTCGGTGGGCGTCGCCGACTGGATGATGGCCTTCAAGCACGACGGCAATCGTGAACTGGTGGGCTCTTTCCTGGAATTCGTCTACGAGGACAAGAACCTCAACGAGTTCGCCGGGCGATATCACCTGTTGCCCTCGACGGTGTCCGCAACCCAAGTCTCCAAGGACGCGGCGGCTGACCCCAGCGGCGCGCAGTTCCTGAACGCACTGCGCGGTGCCGAGCTCTACCCGGTCAACGAACCGTCCTGGCTGCAGGTCAGCAACACCATCAAGCGGAACATCGGCAAGGCCGTCGCTCCGTCCGCCGACCCGAAGGCCGTGCTGGAGGGCATCGCCCAGCAGGTCCGGGACATGGCGAAGCAGACGTAGGCGTCCCCAGGCGCTGTGGGGAACCCTCCTCCTGTCGCCGGTTCTCCCCACTTCGCTCTTCTTCCGCTTCCTGTCCGCGTCCCACCCGGACACGGCAACTGGGCCGTACGGGGTCGACAGGACGCGCGGCCCGTCGCCCCCCCGAAGTGCCACAAGGTGCGCGGAGGCGACGCCCGTCCCCATGCCGCACCAGGCAGTCGCGCTTGGACCGCCTTCCTCCATGCCCACACGGTGTGCAGGGGCAGGGGCAGGGGCAGGGGCAGGGGCAGGGGGCGGGGGAGGGGCGGCGGAGTACGAACCGTGGGTATCGCCCGCCCTCCCAGCACGAGCGTGTGGAACTGATCGGTCCTCGTCGGCGTTGTGACGTTCATGGCACAGGGTGGGAACACGATGGGCGAGGAGCCGACGACGTGGGGAGAGCTTCTGCTGCACTCCGTTCTCATCGCGGCCGTCCCTACCGTCATCGGAGGGGCGTTGCTCCTTTCCCTTGTCGGACTGACGGTGTGGATGACAGCACCGCTGCGGCGACGCAGACGTTCGCGCTCCGCTGACAGTTAGGCCGTTCCCTCCGGATGATCTGATCGTGGCTTCCGGTGTGCCATACCGGCCGCAGGCCGGCGGAGAAGCGCACAGGTCCCGAGGGGAGGAGGCACGGGAGCTCTTCGCTCCCGTGCTGCTCGGTGACGGGAGCGAGGCCAGACGAGAAGGCGCCTGACCTGGGTTTCCCTTGGTCAGGCGCCTTCCGTCCGCCCCCGGCGGAGGCCGTCGCCGGCCGCTCAGGCGGGTTCGGTCACCTGTGCGTCAGTGGCCCTTCGAACTCAGCCAGCTGACGATCGGCGACACCGCCTCGTGTACGACCTGCGAGGCCTCGTGCAGGGCATGGCGGCCCTTGGAGGCGAAGTGTGCGCCGCCCTTGATCGCCCCGGACACGCCGAGGGTGAGGACACTCAGGGCAGCGATCGAGGCCTGCTTCTTGAACTCGTCGCTCTTCCAGCCGTAGCCGATCCCGTAGGAGACCGCACTGGCCACGTCCAGGATCGCCGCTCCGACGCCCAGACCGAAGCCGAAGGCCATGATGTACGGGGCGATGGGAGCAGCGGGAGTCAGGCCGACGCCGATCCCGACGACCCCCACCCCCACGCCCGCGAGCCCGCTGTAGATGGCCCACTTGTGGAAGTGGTCACCCCACCAGATCGCGCCCCCGACCGGGACTTCTTCCTTGAAGGTGTCGTAGTCGGCCACGTTGCACGGGCTGATGCCGGCATTCTTGTTGGCCTGTGCCTCCGTGGCGGCCTGTCTCGCCGCCGCAGCGATCTCCTCCTGTGCCTTCGTCACCGCGAAGTTGCGCGCCTGGCTCGCGGCGACGGCCGCCTCGGCGCTGTTCTTCCCCGCCTGGAGCTCGGCGTTGCGCGCTCTGTTGGCCGAGGCCTGCGCCTGGTTGGCGGAGGCGACCGCGCTACGGGCGGATGCCATCGCGCGGCTGGCGGAGTAGTTCGCCGAACGCGAGGCGATACGGGCGGCGGACGCCGCCTGGGCCGCCTTGTCCGCCGAGGCCTTGGCGCTGGCGGCCGACAGCTCGGCCTTGTTCGCCAGGGTGTTCGCCTCCTGGGCGGAGGCGGCGGCCCGCGCGGCCGACGCCTTTGCCCTGTCCGCCCACTGCAGCGCGTCGGCCGCGGCGTTACGGGCCACGGCCGCCGCCTCCTGGGCGCGGGCGGCATCCTCCTGCGCCTTGTCGGCGATCTTCGCCGCCCCGCTGATCGCCCCCTGCATGGCCGCGATGTGCGCGTCGGAGTCGTGGTCGAGCTGGGCGGTCTTGTACTGGATCGAGGCGAGGAAGTTGCGGCGCATCCACGCCGGGCCCTCCATGGCGGCCTGGGCGTGGGCCTGGGTGTAGCGGCCTCCGGTGTGCAGGAGGGCCGCGGTCGCGACCGCGTCGTCCTCCCGCTGCGCCGCCTCGAAGGTGACGGTCATGAACTCGTAGAGCGCCTCGGCGGTCCCGGCGTCCAGCGCCGCGTTCGCCGCCTCCTTCACCGCGCGACCGGGGTTCTCGCCCAGGAGCCGGCTGATCGCGACACGGTTGTCCATGGCGGCGGCCTGGACCGCGCCGCTGCCGAGGAACTTCGTGGCGGCGTCGGCGTCCGTGCTCTCCAGCGCCCTGGCAGCCGCGAAGGCGACGTCCGGCTGAGCGATCTTGGCGAGGAAAAGGGTGGACTCGCGGTCGTCCTGCCGCTGGGCGATCTGGCGGTCGGTGTCGATCCAGGCGTGGATGTCGGCGTCCGTGCCGGCCAGGGCGAACCGCGCGGCCTCCTGGGACCACGCGCCCTTGGAACCCATCAGGGCGAGGGCGGCCTTGCGCCCGAGGACTGTGGCCTTTCCCGTGTCACCCGCCCGCAGCGCCGCCTCGGCCTGGGCGACGAGGTCCTTCGTGGCCTGGGCGGTCTGCTCCGCCTGTGTCCGCTTCCGTTCGATCTCCGCCCGCTCCCGGGCCTCGATCTGTCCGAGGAGGCGCACCTCCTCGATCGCCCGCCGCGTGTCCTCGTCCAGCCGCTGCCACTCGGCCTCGCGTGCGCTCTTCTCCACCGCGATCGCCTGGACGACCGCGTCGGTGGCGGTGTTGGCGGCCTTGGTGGCCTCGTTGGCGAACTCGGTGGACTTGTTCGCGTACTCCAGTGCCTGGCCGGCGTACTGGACGGCCCATTCGGCGGCCTCCGCGGACTTGTCCGCGTGGGCGGCCGCGCTGTTCGCCGCGTCCCGGGCGGTACGCGCGGCTGCCGCGGACGCGTTCGCCAGTGCCTGCGCCGTTCCGGCGGCGTTGGTGGCGATCGTGGCGTTGGCGCCGGCGATCTGTGCCTGTCGCTTGGCTTCCTGGGCCTGGGCCAGGGCCGCGCCCGCCGCGGTGGCAGCCTGGGCGGAGGCGTTCGCGGCGGCGGAGGCGTTACGGGCCGCCGACGCGGCGGCGCCACCGGCGCCCGCCGCCTTGGCCGAGGCTATGGCGGCCTGGTCGGCGGCCTGTGCGGCGGTGCGGGCCTGCTGTGCGGCGTTCCTTGCGGCGACGGCGGCATCCCTGGCGATGCCCGACTGGGCCGCGTCCCTGGACGCGGCGATCGCCGCGTTGAAGGCGCGGGCGGCGGCGGATCCCGCGGTGGCGGCGGCCTGGCTGGCGGCCGCTGCGGCGTAGGCGGCGCGGCGGGACGCCTGAACGGCGGCGTGGGAAGCGTTGATGGCGACACGCGACGCGTCGGCCGCACCCTTCGCGGCGTCGCCCGCCTTCCGGGCCGCCTTTCCGGCCTTCACCACGTCGTCCTGCGCGGCCTGGGCCTCGACGGCGGCCTTCTCGGCGGCTTCCTTCGCCTTGGCGGCCGCGTCCACGGCGCGGGCGGAGGCCTCCTCGGCCTCCTTCGTCTTCGCCTCGGCGTTCCTGCCCTCGCGCTTGACGACGGCGACGAGTTCCTCGATCTTCGCGCGCTCCTGGTCGCGGGCGCGGGCGATGTGCTGTCCGGTCTCGAGGAACCACTCGACGTCCGCGGCTGTGCCGGACAGGGCCCGATCGGCGTACTTCTGCACCTCGGGACCGGCCTGTATGAGCAGCCTGGAGGTCTCTACGCGCATGTCCTCCAGCCGGGCCCTGTACTGGCCGTCGGTGAGGAACGCCTCCAGGGCGGGCCGGGTCCCGTCGTTCAGAGCGGCGTTGCCGACTCGGTTGACGGCCCTTCCGCCCCCTGCCATCACCGTGGCGGTGGCGACCCGCAGGTCTTCCAGGACAGCGGCCGCGAACCCGCCGCCGAGGAATGCGGCGATGGCGGAGTCACCGCCGTTCAGGGCGGCGTTGGCCTCTCGTCGGGTTCCCTTGCCCGCTGCCGCGAGGCCGCTCGTGAGCGCGACGCGGTTGTCTTCCGCCGTCTCGATGGCAAGCCTGGTGCTCAGGAAGTTCTGCACGTCGGCGTCGGAGCCGGTCAACGCGGCCGCCGCGGCGGCCTTCACGGCCTGGCCGCCCAGGATCCACTCCTTGACGACCTTCGCCCGGTCGGTGTCCGGCAGCAGGAACGGGTCGCCGTCGGGGAGCGGAGTGTCGGCAGCCCAGGCCGCCAGCGGGTTGAGTACGAGGCTGGAAGTGCTGACAACGGCCGTGGTGGCCGCGATGGCGCCGAGAATGCGCCGCCTGCTCCAATAGATGGTGTCCAAAACTGTCCTTCGCTATCGGCGCCTGGCGCGCCGCAAGACAATGCGGCCCGGGCCAGGACAGCAAGGTGTGAGTCGCGTTTTATTCGTCGGGCCACGGAAAAACAGCGAGGTCCGAGAGGTGCGCAGCATGACCTTAGGTGACCCGAACGGACTTGGCTAGACGATAGTTGATGAGGAATCAATTCTCGTTGATTCCATAGGGTGGAACGAGCCACCCTATGGCGCAAACGCGCCCCACGGAACGGTCACGACTGCCTAGATCTGTACATTCCGCTCGCTGGACCTTCGGGTTGGTGTGAGGCACGTCACCACTCACGCGTCAGCCGTCAATGCGTCGATGGACAACGAATCGGCCGGAGAAGCCCCTGGGGAACAGTCGGCGTCGCGTGTCATTGAGCGGGAGTAATGGATTGAGGGGCCGTCATGTTCTTTTTGAGGGCTTGATTTCCATGCCGGTTGATCGGCTAGGATCCCGAACGAAGTGGGGGGCTTCCACGAAGAGACGGCCGTCTTTGACGCATCTCTCGTCGAATGGACATGAGCCTTCACATCCGTACGCAACACCTCTTCCGGACAGTGACCGGAACCGACGACTGGGACAGGGATGAAGGCATTCAGAACGCTCGTCCGCACGGTGGCCACGGCCACGGCCGCCGGCGCCATGGCATGGCTGGCGATCGCCGGCGGCGCGAGCGCCGGCACCGCGGGTGGGACCGCCAGGGACACCGCCGCGATGCAGGCCGTCGCCGAGGAGGGACCGGGCTTCGCCGTCGAGGACTTCGGCTATCCCAACGCCGACAAGATCCTCGCCGAGCGGAACATCATCCTCAAGCGCGGCGACGGCCACATCGTCCTCGCCGACTGCGGCAGCGCCATCGACCTGCTCGAGGTCTGGTCGCGCGAGAAGGAGGACAGGATCTGCTTCAAGGTCACCGGTACCCGGGGTTACCTGGCTCTGGAGATCCCGAGCGTCTTCAGCATCAAGGGCAACAACTACTCCGCGCAGGTCGACATGACCGTCGGCACCGAGGAGAAGACGTTCGACGTCAAGAAGAACACCTGGACCCCGGTCGGCGAGAGCGCCGACTCGCAGGGCCGCGACTTCATGCTCATGGAGATCCGCACCACCAAGTAGGCATACGCGCACAGCAGTCGGCCCAGCCGCACACCACCGACCGGCCACCCGCCGGTCCGGTCACCCGCCGCCGACTCGGCCGTACCCGCGGGCATCCACGTCGGCGCTCCCGTCGGCCACCGCCCGTCTCGAAACACCACCACACAGGCCAGTGCCTCCGTGTCCCCGCATCGCAACACGCCCGGGAGCCGGCTACGGCCACGCCCGCCGCAACGCACGAACGCCGCGCGGCACGGACACCAGGCACCGCCCTTCAGCTCCGAGCCCTGCTTCCAGGAAGTGAAATGAAGCGTTTGCATGTCGCACAGTCGCCCGTACGGGCCGCCCTCGGTGCGGCTCTCCTCTCAGCTCCCCTCGTGCTCACCGGCCTCACCGGCACAGCGGAGGCCGCCGTCGGCACCCCCACCCCGGCCGATACGCTGACCCACACCGTTCAGCTGTCGATCGGTGAGTGGCCCGAGAACAGGGGCTGCACCGGGACGGTCGTGGACGAACTCTGGCTGGCCACCGCCGCCAGCTGTTTCGCGGAGCGGCCCGGTGAGGCGGTGCCCGTGGGCAAGCCCGCCCGCAAGACCACCGTCACCCTGACCGGCGGCACGGTCCGCAACGTCGTCGAGCTGGCGCCGCGCGCCGACCGGGACCTGGTCCTGGCTCGCCTGGACCTCCCGGCGCAGGGCATCACACCGGTGAAGCTCTCGACGACCGCCCCCGCGGCCGGCAAGCAGGTGTCGGCCTCCGGCTTCGGTCGCACCAAGACGGTGTGGGTCCCGGACAGGCTCCACAGCGCTGCGTTCGTCGTCACGAGCGCAACCGGCGGTGACCTGGCCCTCGACTCCGCCAACGGAACCGACGTCCTGTGCAAGGGAGACACGGGCGGCCCGGTGCTCGACGCGGCCGGCAATCTGGTCGGCGTCAACAGCCGCTCGTGGCAGGGCGGCTGCCTCGGCGCACCGGCCACCGAGACCCGCACCGGGGCCGTCGCCGCGCGCACCGACGACCTCGCCTCGTGGATCGAATCCGTCAAGCAGCGCCCAGTCGTCCTCAGGGGCGGGGAGACGCTGCGGTCCGGTGAGACGATCTCGTCGGCGAACGCGAAGCTGATCATGCAGACCAACGGCGACCTGGTCATCTATCACCGCACCGGCGGCGAGAACCGGGGCGGCGCCCTGTGGGTCTCCGGCACCAGCGGCAACCCCGGGGCGTACGCCAAGATGCAGGCCGACGGCAACTTCGTGGTCTACAAGAAGGACGGCAGCGAAGCGGACCCGTCCAGCGTGCTCTGGGCGTCCAAGACGTACGGTCACGCCGGCGCCCGCATGACGTTGCAGGCCAACGGCAACCTCAGCGTCCACTACACCAGCACCACCACGGACGGCAGCGCGGGCGTCTCCAAGCTCCTGTGGCAGAGCGACACCTCCTCCCGCGGGGACAAGCTCACCTCCGGCGCCAAGCTCATGCCGGGCTCCTGGCTCACCAACGGTCAGACCGTGCTGATGATGGACATCCAGGGCAACGTCCTCCTCCGCGAGGCGGCCTCCGGTCGTGAGCTGTGGGGCAAGTACTCCTGGAACTGGCAGTCCTACCTGCACATGCAGGCCGACGGCAGCCTCGTCCTCTACGCCAAGGACGGCGGCCAGGGCAGGGGCGGCAACCTCTGGGCCACCGAGAGCTGGAACGGCGCCGGCGCGTACGCCGCTCTCGAGGGCAGCGCCCTCGTCGTCCGCGCGCAGGACGGCGGCACCCGCTGGGCCAGCTCCACCTTCCGTGGCGCGCAGTCCGGCCGCTGCCTGGACTGGAACGGCACCACCGGTGCGATGATCTGGGACTGCTGGGGCGGTGCCAACCAGCAGTGGGACGCCACCGCGGCCAAGGAGCTGCGTGTGGGCGGCGACAAGTGCCTGACCGCCGACAAGGGTGCGAATCAGGGGGCGCGCGTCTCGGTCCAGCCGTGTGACGGCAGCGTCGAACAGAAGTGGAACGTCAACGCCGACACCACCATCACCGCCGTGCTCAACCCCGGACAGTGCATGAACGCCTGGGGCCAGGCCACGGCCAACGGTTCCACGCTGGGTCTGTGGGGCTGCGACGGCGGTGCCAACACCAAGTGGGCCCGTCCCTGACCCACCGATTCGGGGGCGGCCTGACCGAGAGGCCGCCCCCTCACTCCGCGGTCGAGCGCGGCAGAACGGCCACGGCACCAAGGGCCCGGGAGATGCCTACCAGGAGGTCGCGGTACTCGGCTTCGGCCGCACGCAGCGCCCGAACCGCCACCACGCCCTTCTCCTTGTCCTCAGGCATGCCGCCGGCGCGAGCGTCGGCCGCGGCCCTGAACATCGCGGCCAGTCCTATGGCGACGCTCTCGGCCTCCGCCCTGCCGTTCCGGCGGGCCTGGGCGTAGGCGTGCGCGCGCACCTCGTCCGAGCAGTACGCCCCGAGCTCCAGCATCCGGTCGTGGATGTCGGTCATCCGGTCCGTGAGGCGTCGGCCGGGGCAAGCACTCCAGGGAGTGGAGAGCCGCATCCGGCCACGGGGACCGCCGACGCGACATATGGTCCGCCGCAGAGGTCCGAGGGCGCGCAGCGTCCACAGAGGACCGAGCACCTGTGCGGCGAGCCAGGGCCCGACGATGGGGGTGAGGAAGCCGACGGCGACCAGGAGGGTGCCGAGGCAGGCGAAGGACGTGGCCGCCCGGTTGAGCGGTTCCCAGTCCCGGCCGCTCCAGGCGGCCGCGACCGCGGCCAGCTTGGCCGAACCGTAGGTGACGTTGGTCAGGAAACCGACGGCCAGGACGGTGAGCCCGACGCGCAGCAAGCGGCCGGCCGGTGTCTTCCGCTCGGGGCACTCCCTGCGGATGTCGCGCGCCCACTTCCAGCACGCGGCTGCCGCCGCGGCGGCAGCCGCGGTGACGGCGAACAGGCAGAGCAGCACCATCTCCCGCATGAAGGGGGTGTTGGCGTAATACGTCTCGAAGTCACGCTGCCGTTCGACCGGCGCCTCGCCCAGGACGAAACAGCCGATGAGCAGGATGGTCACGACACCATGGCCCCAGAGCCAACGCCTCACCCGGCGGCGGGTATGGGGGAGGACCTCCACGTCCTCGCGCCAGTTCTCCATGAGAACCCGGCACGCACACGCGTAGGCGGAGAGGATGCAGTAGACCAGAACCGCCGAGAAGTTGCTGACGCCGGTCATCTCGTTGACGACCGTGATGGTCGGCGGCGCCGAGAAGAAGAACGCCGCGGCCTGCAGGAAGATCACGGCGTTGACGCTGCGGACCACCGGACTGCGCCAGCGCCGCAACAGCGCGGGAAGTTTGACGACCAGCACGATGCCGAGCGCGGCGGCCGGGACATAGAGATTCACGCCTTCTCACCCGTCATCCTCTGAGCGACGCCCAGATGCGGCCCGCCACTTCGCCGGAGAGCGTCGTGCTGCGCCTGCCCTCCAGGAAGGGCCTGACCCGGTCGGCCAGCATCCGGCCGAACTTCTCCGCACGCCGCTCCTCTTCGAGGTCCGGCTCGGTACGGGCGGCGACATGGCCGACCGCATCGGCAAGGCTCCAGCGACCCCCCAGCATGCGGGCCGCGGCCATCGCACCGGCCGCGCTGCCATGACCGCAGTGCCCCTCCTTGAGGTGCCACAGCTCATGCCCCAGGATGACGACCTGGTGCAGAGGAGAGGTGTTCGCCTCGACGACGATCAGATCGTAGTCGCCCATGTCCAGCCACAGGCCCGTCACCGTGCCCGGCGGGAACTCCTCGAGCATCAAACGCAGTTCACGCCCGCTGCGCCGTGCCGCACACGCGCAGATCGCCTTCAGCAGCTCCACCGGCTGCTCGGGAACCGGCTGCGCCAGACCCCTGAACAGCGCGTCACGATACCGCTTCATCTCGCGCGCGACCCCCACCCCCTGCCACCCGTCCCTCGTGCCGGATGCACAGCCCCCATGCATCGTTCCTTGCGCGTTACCGCTGGTGAGCGGTGGTCTCCACGCCGCCGCGATCAATCGACGTCATTGTGCACCACCCCGGTCTCGAGGGAGGCGCGGGCCTCCCGGGCGCGCTCCTCCCTGGAGCGCCGCGCGACGGATTCGATGAGGGCGATCAGAGGCTGCGCGGTGTCGTCAGGTACGTCGGCCAGGGCCCGGGCGGCGTACGCGACGACGCCGAGTGCGGGGTCCACCTCGCTCGCCGCCCCCGCGCTCCGCAGACGTCGCAGATCCTGGTCCTGGCGCTCCACGGTCCGCTCCAGCAGATCCTTGTGGATCTGCTGGAGGACCCGGTCCAGCGCTTCGGCCGGCTCGGCGACCAGAAACTCGATCTTCTCTCCGAAGAATGCCGCGATCCCGGCGGCGTGGTCGAGGTTCGGCGCCCTGCCCGTCTTGATCATCTTGTCGAGCCACTGCGCACTGGTTCCCGCGCCGGCCGCGATCTCCGCCAGGGAGTAGGCCCGCCTGCTGCCGTCCGCGGACGCGCGCAGCCGCGTCGCGCGCAGGAACAGGATCCGCTCGACCACGCGCCGGTGGCGCGCCTCGACCACGTCCACACCCTGGCCGGGCTCGGCGGACCGCTCGCCACGCAGCAGTTCCCGTACCTCCTCCACGGCCACCCCGGAGGCGTACGAGAGCCCGCCCTCCCCCTCCACCCGCAGCACGTCGTCGCGGTTCAGTCCCATGCGGTCCAACAGCGAGTCGATCCGACGCACCGTGCCCACCAGGTCACGAGCAGGCCCATCACTCACAAGAACTCCCGCGGTCGTCGGACGAGGCCCTGCAAGGCTAACAACCACCGTTGATCCGTCATCACCGATCCCCCGACTCCCGACTCCCGACTCCTAGCGGTCCTGCGACCCCGACCCCTTGATCGCCTCCCCGAATGCTGCGGCGCTCTGTACGTGACCCTCAGGCGTGACGGGGACGAGGCCGTCTGGGCGGACTGGCGTGACCCGGCCACGGGGGATGTGGACATGCCGGAGCTCCGGTTCGACGCGGGCCAGTACGAGGCCGAGGTTCGCAGAGCTGGGGAGGACCGCAGTTGGGAGTGGCCGGCCGGAGCAGTCGCACAACTGCTGGAGGCAAAGCTGCGGAGGCGCGCGGCCTGGCTCGACAGGTGGAAATGCGAGTTGGAAGAAGTCTGGGCCTCCCGCGCGGAACCCGATCGGATCCATGTCGTCCTGACGCACCCCCGCGTCCGCCCAGAGGAGGGGCAACCCTGGCTCCAGTTCGGGATGTCCCTCCCGGTCTCCGGAGACGGCCCGGCCGACCAGGCCGGACGCCTTGAGGCACGTGTGACCGCCGGCGATCCCCGCCTCGCCGCCGAGGCCTGGGGAGGCTCGGAGGAGCACGCCGAGCAGCTGGCCTCTCCATGGCCCGCACACAGGCCACAACCGTGAGGCGGCGAGGAGCGAGGCGAGCGAAGACTGCCCGCGATGCGGGCAGCGCGGTGCGGGCACGGCGTCCGGGCAGCGCTGACCCCGCCCCGACCGCGAGGACACGCTTTCGGGCGAATCCCTTCGCGGCGGCCACGGACACCCCAGCATGCGCTCAAGGCTGACGGCTGGGCCGGAAGAAGCCGGCTGAGACACCCCCGCCGCGGAGGCTCACGAGGCCCGGCCCTCAACGCTTCCCGTCCGACGCGGTCCGCCGCTGAGATGGCCGCCGGCGCGAGGGTGGCGGCACCGCCGATGTGTCACGCCACTCGCCGCCGCTGTGACGGGCTCTCGCCGTGCGGGGGAGTCTCAGCCGTTGGTGTGCCGCTCTGCGTGAGGCGCACCTCGGCCCGTGAGGTTGAACAGGCACCCCGCCGCGCTGAACAGCGCCCACACCAGGAGCGGAAACGCCGCGACCCTCTCCATTCCTCCCATGCCGAGCCCGAGGTAGTGATGGGAGAGGAAGAGCCCGAACGCGGTGATGGCGGTGACGCCGAGCAGACTGGTCAGTCGGCGCAGTGGTCCCGGGATGTAGTGCGCGAGAGCGAAACCTGCCAGCAGAAGGCCGATGTTGCCTGTCCCCATGACGAGCAGGGCGCCCAGGAAGTGCTGGTTTTCGTCTACGTCGGCGGGTGCCAGCCCGACCAGCACGAATCCCGCGCCGGCGCTGGCGACGAGGAGCCGTGCGACGGCCGCGGTGATGCCCTTGCGCCACATGTCGCCGGTGAGTGCGGCACCGATGATGAGTGATATGCCCAAGGCGACGAACGAGGTGTTCATCATGGCGTGCTCGGGCGAGCAGATGTACCGCGGTTCGGGTTCCGTCTGCAGTGCGCAGTGGACGTTGCCCAAGTCGCTGATGTTGTTTCGTGCCCAGCTGTAGGGCTGGGCCCACGCGGATTCGACGATCCCATGCATGACGAAGAACTGCACCACGCCCGCCATCCAAGCGAGGCACCCGATCCGAACCTTCACCTGCCACCTTCTTCCGCACGTCCCTGTTCGAACGAGTCGATCACGTGGCGGCATGTGCGGGCGCGGTGGCAAGCCACCCGATATGCGTCGGGTGAACCCCACCCCACATGCCCAGCAGCCTTCCGTTTCCGATCTCCGGGTTCCGTGCGCCGGAGCCGGCTGCGCGGTGTACGCCGTCGGCGACGCGGCTGCCGGGGTGTCGAGGGCGGGGAAACGAGGCGGACGCCCTGCCGGACAGCGCTGCCTCACCGAGATCAGCCTTGGCCGGCACGACGGTGTCGTCCGGTCCACTCACGCCGACGACCGCCCGCGCGAGTTCGGCCCCTCGACGACCGTGCCTGGGTCACATCCGTCGCGGTCCTGGACGAAGGTCGTGGTCGACGGTCACCAAGGACGGCGGCGGCTGAGTGGGGGACTTG
>NZ_BMTO01000007.1:66496-76540 GCF_014649715.1 Streptomyces lateritius | reverse complement strand
GGCTCGACCGCATGACATAGACGTCCACCGTCCACGTCCCCACAGTCGTCGCGCACCCGGGCGTGTCGCCAGTCCCCGGGTGCGCGACGCCGGCACCTCCCGGCCCGCAAGGTCGGCCACAGCACCGCTCGCGCGTGGCAGCCGCCGCGCGGCGAGACTAGGTCCTGGACATCGGCAAGCCTGTCGAGCAGGGAGCTCTGCCGCGAGTTGGGCGGCGGTTCGACTTCCGGCTACCTACGATCGTCGAGCCGGGCATACATTCCGTGGTGTGGACATACCTGTCGCCTTCCGCTGGGTGCTCCTTGCCCTCGCGGTGCTCCAGCTTCTCTCCCTCATCCCCATCCTGCGTCGAATGCGTCGAGCCGAACCCGCACGTCGAACCGAGGCACGGCTCGACCTCCTCGATGCCGCCAGCGGCTTCACACTCATGGCCGGCCTCGCCCTCGGCAACTCCGCGGTGATGCTCTGTGGTCTCGTCCTGATGGGCTCGGCAATCGCGGCGAAGGGAGCCCGGACACTCCGCGAGTGTCGCCGGACCTGACTCCCGCCACCTCAAGGCAGGGCTCCACCGACACACTTCTCCCACTGCTCCGAAGCCCTTTGAGCTGACGTCACACCAGCCGCCCGACGGGCCGCGACGTGCTGAGGGGCGTCCCTGCATGGCGACGGCGGACGGGCGCCCTGGCCCACCACTGCCCGAGCCGCCTGCCGACAGCATTCCCGAGGCCACGGGCGCGCTGCTCGTCGTCCTTCCTTGTCGTCCCGCTCGTCGCGCTGTTCGTCGTGCTGTCGCGCCGACGGGGGAGCCGGCCGTCGCCCCTGCCCCTCACTGAGGGGCAGGGGCCGCCAGTCCTCGTACCGCCCGCCACATGAGGCTCCGGTTACTTGTGCGTAGTGCACATGCGGAAGGTGACAGCGGTGACTGTCGGGGCGCGCGTGGTCCGTGACAACGTCGTACTCGTCAACGGCCGAGAACGAGGGAGTGTGTTGTGAACAAGGGGTACGCGGTCTTCTGCGACGCCGACCGTCACTTCTACGACGCCCCGCATCGCCTCGTCTTCGCCGACGCGGCCGGCGACTCCCTCTACTCGGCGGCCAGGCTCCCCGTCCCCGAGGGCTGGACCAGCCATCGCACGGGTGACTGGCTCGCCCTGCGTCCCCTGGACCATCCCCTCCCGTCGCAGGGCTGGAAGATCCACGTCTCGGCGGATCTCGACAACGCCGAGACGGTCCTGGCAACCGTCCGGGAATACTGTCTGCGCAACGACGTGGCCTTCAAGTTCGTGCCCAGCCGGTACCTGCTGCACCAGCGCAACGCCAAGTACGCGGACCGCGCGGCGAGCGGCAAGTTCATCACGGTGTACCCGGCCGACGACGAGCAGTGCGAGCGCGTGGCCACCGACCTGGCGCGACTGCTCGACGGCCGGCCGGGCCCCTACATTCTCAGCGACCTGCGGTGGGGCCGGGGTCCCGTGCACCTGCGGTACGGCAGCTTCACCCGTCGCCACTGCTACGACGAGCACGGGGAGCTGCGCCCCGCCCTGGAGGACGGCTCCGGCACACTCGTACCCGACCAGCGCGGTCCCGTCTTCCGCGTGCCCCCGTGGGTGACCGTGCCCCCCTTCCTGCGCCCGCACCTGGAGGCGAGGGCCGCGGTGACCGTCCAGGACATGCCGTACGAGATCGTCAAGGCCCTGCACTTCTCCAACGGCGGCGGCGTGTACGAGGCGAAGCACCGGAAGAGCGGCAGACGAGTCGTCCTGAAGGAGGCGCGCCCATACGCCGGGCTGGCCGCCGACGGTGCCGACGCCGTCACCCGCCTGCACCGAGAACGCGCAGCGCTGGAGCGGCTCTCGGGGCTCGCCTGCACACCGGAGGTCCTCGACCACTTCACGATCGGCGACCACCACTTCCTGGCGCTGGAATTCGTGGAGGGCAGGCCGCTCAACACCTTCTTCGCCCGCAGGCATCCGCTGATGGAGGCCGATCCACCGGCGGATCGGCTGGCCGAGTACACCGACTGGGCCCTGCGGATCCACGGGCTGGTCGAGCAGGCCGTGGCCGCGGTGCACGCCCGCGGGATCGTCTTCAACGACCTGCACCTGTTCAACATCATGGTGTCCGAGGACGAGTCCTCCGTGGTGCTGCTGGACTTCGAGGCGGCCCAGCCGGCCGAGCAGGGCGGCCGCCAGACGGTGGCAAACCCGGCGTTCGTCGCACCCGCCGACCGGCGTGGCTTCGATGTGGACCGCTATGCCCTGGCGTGCCTGCGGATCGCTCTGTTCGTCCCGCTGACCAGCCTGCTCGCCGTGGACCGGGCCAAGGCCGCGCATCTCGCACAGGTGGCGGCGGCGCGATTCCCCTTACCTGACGGTTTCCTGGACACGGCGGTACGGGAGATCACACGCGAGCCCGCAGCCGTCCCGCCGCGCGACGGCTACCCGCTGCCCGCCGGGACACCGCCCCGCCCCGCCGCCCCGCCGCGCGATGGCGCGCCGGCGCCCGGCCGTTCCGCGGGCCGCGCCCGTTTCCTGCCCGAGGAACCGGGGGACTGGCCGCGCAGCCGCGACTCGATGGTGCGCGCGATCCTGGCGTCGGCGACACCCGACCGAGAGGATCGTTTCTTCCCCGGCGACATCGCCCAGTTCGCCACGGCCGGCGGCGGCCTGTCCGTCGGTCACGGCACCGCGGGAGTCCTGTACGCCCTGCGCGAGAGCGGAGCCGAACGATGTCCGGCAGCGGAAGACACGCTCCTGCGGTACGCCAAGGAGCCCGAGTCCGGCACGCCGCTCGGCTTCTACGACGGGCTCACCGGCATCGCGTGGACCCTCCAGCGGCTCGGGCACACGGCGTCCGCCCTCCAGCTGGCCGAACTCGTCCTCGCACAGGACCACGAAGCGCTCGCTCCCGACCTGCACGGCGGAACGGCCGGAATCGGCCTCGCCCTGGACGCCCTGGCCACCGTCACCGGCGAGAGCGGCCTGCACACGGCAGCCCTGCGGTGCGCCGAACTGACGGCCCGCCCGCCCGCCGCGTCCTCCCCGCCCGTCGCGTCCTCGCGACCCGCGGGTGCGGCGCCGGGCCGGGTGCGGACCGGGTTGCTCCACGGGGCGGCCGGCCGGGCCCTGCTGTTCATACGGCTCTACGAACGCACCCGGGACACCGCGCTGCTCGACCTCGCCGCCGAAGCCCTCCACGACGACCTCAGCCGCTGCGTGCGCGGGGTCTCCGGAACCCTGCAGGTTGACGAGGGCTGGCGCACGATGCCGTACCTCGGTGCCGGCAGCGTGGGCATCGGCATGGTCATCGACGACTACCTCCTCCACCGCCACGACGACGCCCTCGACCGCGCCCGACGCGAGATCGTGCAGGCGGCCCAGGCCACCTTCTACGCCCAGCCGGGTCTCTTCCGCGGCGTCGCCGGCATGGTGCTCCACCTCGCACGGACGAACGCCGACGGACCGGGCACGGCGCCCGAGGACGTACGCCGCCAGGTCGACTGCCTCACCTGGCACGCGATGTCCTACCAAGGCCATCTCGCCTTCCCCGGCGAACAGATGATGCGACTCTCCATGGACCTCGCCACCGGCACCGCGGGCGTCCTGCTGGCCCTCGCGGCAGCGCTGGGCGACCGCCCGGCGCACCTGCCGTTCCTCCCGCCGCTTCCGCGGCCCCAAGAACCGGCCCCGCTCCAGGGGTCGTCCATAGCACAACCGTCCCCGCACGAAAGGAAACGATCATGAACCTGTTCGACCTGCAGTCGCTGGAGACCCCCAAGGACGAGGCCATCGGCGACGTCGAGACGGGAAGCCGCGCGAGCCTGCTGCTCTGTGGCGACAGCAGCCTGAGCGTGACGACCTGCAACTGACGCGGACCGGCTCCGCACACGGCCGCCGCTGAAAGCGCCGTCGCGGAGTCCCGGTGCCCCTGGAGCGTGTCTCCCGGGGCACCGGCCGTCGGGGCCGAGCGCGGGCACGGCCCGGCGGGGACTTCACACCCGCCAGGAGAAAGGGCACCGGATGGCCTCGTCGACCGGCTCCGACCGGCTTCTGCGCAGCGCGGTGCGGCACACCGCGGGCACCACGGCGCTGTTGCTGGCCTGCCAGGTCGCCGGCGCGGCATGCTCGCTCGCCCTCCCCGCCCTCGCCGGCAGGACGCTGGACCTGCTGCTGCACCAACGCCCCGGCGCCGGTACCTGGCTGGTGTGGGTCGCGGTGCTGCTCGCCGCGGAAATCCTGCTGGAGACCGCCGCGGTTTTGCTGACACAGCTCACCAACGCCCGCGCCACCGCCTGGATCCGCCTGCGCGCACTGAACGGCCTGCTCGGCACCGCTCCGAACCGGGCCGCGTCCCACTCCGGCGGCGACGTCGCCGCCCGGCTGTGCGTCAACGCCACCGACAGCGGCACCGCCCCGGCGGCCCTGGCGACATCGGTGTCCTGCGTACTGGCCCCGGCCGGCGCCCTCGTCGCGCTGCTCCTCATCGACCCCTGGACCGCCGCCGTCTTCGTGGCCGGCCTGCCGCTCCTGCTCCTGCTGCTGCGCACGTTCGCGCACCAGTCCTCCGACACCGTCGGCCGCTACCAGCAGGCGCAGGGCGCCATCGCCGCCCGGCTGGCCGAGGCGCTGAGCGGCGCGCGGACCATCGCCGCCGCGGACACGGTACGCCGCGAACAGGACCGCATCCTCGCCCCGCTGAAGGACATGGCGCGGCACGGAACGCGCATGTGGCTCGTCCACGGCCGCGCCGTGGCCCGTAGCGGCGTCCTGCTCCCGTTGCTCACCACGGCCGTCGTGGCGGTGGCGGGGACCAGGCTGGCCGCGGGGCAGGTCAGCGTCGGCGAGCTGCTGGCCGCCTCCCGGTACGCCGCCCTCGCTGCCGGCATCGGGGGCATCGCGGCACCGCTCGGCACGCTGGTCCGCTCCCGCAGCGCCGGTCGCCGCACCGCCGAACTGGCCGATCTCCCACAAATGCCCCACGGCTCCGCCGTCTTGCCGGCCGACGGGCCTGGCACCCTGGAGCTGAGGGGGGTGCGGGTGGTATGCGACGGTGTCGCGCTGATCACGGACGTGACGCTCACGATCGACGGCGGCTCGACGGTCGCCGTGGTGGGCCGCTCCGGCGCCGGCAAGTCCACCCTGGCCGCCGTCGCCGGCCGGCTGACCGACCCCGACGCGGGGCGCGTCCTGCTGGACGGCATCGACCTGACCGAACTGACCCATACGCAACTGCGGCAGGCGACCGCCTACGCCTTCGCCCGCCCCGCCTTCGACGGCGCCGCCGCCACGGTCGGATCCGGGCTCGCCGCCGGGATCGGCCCCGGCCAGAGCCCCGCCACGGCCGCGCAAGTCCGCCGGGCCGCGAGGGCCGCGAGCGCCGACACCTTCATCCGTCTGCTGCCGCAGGAATACGACACGCCACTGGACGACGCGCCGCTGTCCGGCGGTGAGAGCCAACGTCTGGGCCTGGCACGGGCGTTCATCAATTCGGGGCGACTGATGATCCTCGACGACGCGACGTCGAGTCTGGACACGGCCACCGAACGACAGGTGGAACTCGCCCTCTCCACGTCGCTGCGGCCGTGCACCAAGCTGATCGTGGCCCACCGGGTGTCCACCGCGGCCCGTGCGGACCGGGTGGTCTGGCTGGAGGCCGGCCGCGTGCGGCGCTTGGCACCGCACGCGCGGCTGTGGCAGGACCCCGACTACCGCGCGGTGTTCCTGGCCGAGGCGTCACTGCCGTCCGCCCCGCCACCGTCCACCGGCGCAGGTGCCGGAACGGGGACAGGTGCGGGGGTGCCGGTGTCACCGGCTTCGCCCACCCCACCGCTACCGGCACCACCGCCGGCACCCGTAGTCGCGCAGCGCTCCAGCCCCGCCGGCCCGCCCACCCGCAACGGCCTCGGGACGGGCCAGTGAAACCGCGAGGGCGGACGGACGCGACGACGGTCCCGACGACGGCCCCGACGACGGAGGCCACGACTGACCCGGCGACGGACCTGAAGACGCACACGTCCACCCCCGAACCGGGGCCGACCGAAGCGCCGAGCACGCCCCGGCGCGTCACGGCTTCGGCGAGGGTCTTCCTCGGCCGCCGCAAGGCCGTCCTGGCCAAACTGGCGGCATGGTCCGCGGCCGAGTCCGCGCAGACCTTCCTCGGCGGCTACTGCGTGGCACGCTCACTGGACGACGGATTCCTTCGTAGCGCCCCCGCGGCCGGACTGCTCTGGCTCACCGGAGCCGCCGTGGTCATCCTTCTCGGTGCCCCGGTCGTCCGTGGGGTCTTCGCCCAACTCCCTCACCTGACAGAGCCGTTGCGCGACCACCTCGTGCGGCGGTCCGTGATGCACGCACTGCGCGCGGCCACCGCAGCGGGCCCGGCCGTGGACACGACCGCGGTGTCCCGGCTGACCAGTCAGACCGAGATCGCCCGGGACAGCTTCGCAGGGCTGGTGCTCGCCGCCCGGTCCTTCGTCTTCGTCGCTGTGGGAGCCCTGGCAGGGCTTGTGTCACTCGCACCGCAGTTCCTCCTCGTGGTCCTGCCCCCGCTGGTGCTGGGCCTGGCCCTGTTCATCGCCTCCCTGCGGCCCATGGCCCGGGCCCAGCACCGCTACCTCGACGCCGACGAGGCCGTCGGACGGCGAGCGCACATCACCCGCACCGCCCTGCGCGACATCGTCGCCTGCGGCACCCAGGAACCGACCGCCGTACACAACCGCCGTGCCATCGACGAAGCCGCCGCCGCCCAGCGCGCCATGGCCCGCTGGGCGGCGGTGCGCACGCTCTGCGTGGCGACGGCGGGGCAGTTGCCGGTATTCCTACTGCTCGCCACCACCCCGTGGCTCCTTCGCCAAGGCGTCACCGCCGGCGCCCTGGTGGGCGCGCTCACCTACGTCCTCCAAGCGCTGCTGCCGGCCCTGCACACCCTGATGACCGTTCTGGGCGCAGCGGGAGCACGCCTCTTCGTCATCCTCGACCGCCTCACTCGACCACTACCGGCGCCCGATCCCCCCACCCCCAAGCGCGGTCCCGGCCCTACGGCCAGTGCCGCCCGGGCGACGGCGGCACTGGAACTGCGCCACGTCCGGGCCGCGTACGGGCCCGGTGCCCGCGCCGTACTGGACGATCTGGAACTGACCGTCGAGGACGGACAGCACATCGCCGTCGTCGGCCCGAGCGGCATCGGCAAATCGACCCTCCTGCGCATCGCGGCCGGACTGCTGACACCCGATCAGGGCGACGTACGGCTCTACGGCCGTCCCGTCGCACACCACAGCCGCGCCGAACTCGCGGCCCTGCGCGTTCTCATCCCGCAGGAGGCGTACGTCTTCACCGGCACCCTGAGCGACAACCTCCGCTATCTGCGGCCCGACGCCCGCCGGTCCGACCTCGACCAGACCGTACGGGCACTCGCACTGCAACCGCTCCTCGACCGCGTAGGCGGACTCGACCGCCCGCTTGACCCACAGGCCCTCTCCCTCGGCGAGCGCCAGCTGATCGCTCTGGGACGCGCCCACCTCTCTCCGGCCCCCCTGCTGCTGCTCGACGAGGCCACCTGCCACACCGATCCCGTCGCCGAGGCCGTGGCCGAACGCGCCCTGCGAGCCCGGCCCGGTTCCCTCGTCGTCGTGGCCCACCGCCTCTCCTCCGCGCTGCGCGCGGACCGGGTCCTCGTCCTGGACGGCACCCGTGCCCAGTACGGCACGCACCAGGACCTCCTCGTACGTTCCGCTCTCTACCGCGACCTGGTGGGGCACTGGAACGACGCCCGGGGGTGAACGGAGGGTCAGGTCCACCCCGCGCCCTGGGCGATGCGGATGGCGTCCACCCGGTTGCGCGCGCCGACCTTGCGGATGACACTCGCCATGTAGTTGCGCACGGTGCCTTTGGACAGGTGCAGTGCCCCGGCGATCTCGGCGACCGGCGCCCCGTTGGCGGCCAGCGAGAGAACACTCAGCTCACGCCGGGTCAGGGGCATCTCCGCGGCCTGGAGGAACCCCAGGGCGAGCGTCTCGTCGATGAAACGTTCACCCCTGGCGACACGGTGCACTGCCTCGAGCAACCGCTCCTTCGAACCGTTCTTGTCAACGAAACCCGTCGCCCCCGCCGCATGGGCCCGGCGTAAGACACCAGGCCGCTGCGCGGGAATCAGCGCCAGCAGAGCTGAACCACCCTCCACGACCGACGCCGATACCGAGGCGGGGGCCGGCGCCGTGGCGGAGGGCGCCAGGCACTCCGCATCGGCGACGTACACGTCCGGTGCAGACGTCACCGACGCCGGCCCCTGCGGCCAGTGGGACATCGAGGCAACCACCTCAACCCCGCCTGACCGCAGCAGTTCCACAAGCGCAGCACGCAGCAGCTGTGCTTCGTAGACCACCGTCACTCGTATCATCCCCACCCCTTCGACCCCACGCCATGCCGTGAACATGACCTACGCGGCCCACCCCACCCCACCCCACCTCACCCCTCTGCCCCTGCCACTCCAACGAGAACGTGTCACCAGGCGCACAGGGGGCGCACACGGCGTCGCCCCGGCCGGAACCATTCCCTGCCCACGCTCCGTGCGCAGGCCGACGAGGTGCGGTGCCGACCGAAGCGAGCTGGGATTGTCCAGATTCCACCTCCGTCCGGCGTGCAACGGCCGACGCCGGCGGCGGTACGGCAGCCCGCCTCTGGGCACTCCGTGGCGCGGTGGGCGGCGGTTCACCCACGAGCACGGCCTTGAAGCCTTTCGGAAGAGCGATCGGGATCCCACTGACGTGCTGCGTCGCCCCGCGATCTGATCTGGGGAAGGCAGTGGCATCGGTCTGGATGACTCTTCTGACTGCCGGCATCAGGTGCACATGACTCGCTTGCCGCAGGAGTGCGAAGCCGACGCGGCCGAACACCTGGCGCTTGAGCATCCTTGTGCGGTTGCCAAGCGGTCTTGTCCCGTGCGGGTGAGCCGGGGAACGCCGAAGGGCGGCGTACGCCGACGTGGTGTCGGAGTACGCCGCCCGGGAGGGGGAGTGGCGGCCTACTTCGGGTCGCGGCCGAACAGCGACGTGGACCAGAAGTAGCCCAGTGCGGCCAGTGCGAGGCACCAGGCGACGGCCAGCCACCCGTTGTGGCCGATCTCGGTGCCGAGGAGGAGTCCGCGCAGGGTCTCGATGGCGGGGGTGAAGGGCTGGTACTCGGCGATCGGCCGGAACCAGCCGGGCATGGCGTCGACCGGAACGAAGGCGCTGGACAGGAGCGGCAGGATCATCAGCGGCAGGGCGTTGTTGCTGGCCGCCTCGGCGTTCGGGCTGGACAGGCCCATGCCGACCGCGATCCAGGTGAGCGCGAGGGCGACGAGCGTCAGCAGCCCCAGAGCCAGGACCCATTCCAGAGCGGTGGCATGCGTGGAGCGGAACCCGATGGCCACGGCGACGGCCCCGACGAGGACCACGCTCATCACACACTGCAGGACGCTGCCGACGACGTGCCCGATGAGCACGGAGCCGCGGTGGATCGCCATGGTGCGGAAGCGGGCGATGATGCCCTCGTTCATGTCGGTGGAGACGGACACCGCGCTGCCGATCGTGGTCCCGCCGATGGTCAGCATCAAGATGCCCGGGACGAGATACGCGAGGTACTGTGACCGGTCCGCCCCGCCGCCCCCGATCCCGGCGCTCATGACATCGCCGAAGATGTAGACGAACAGCAGCAGCAGCATGACCGGCGTGAGCAGCAGATTGAGCGTCAGGGACGGATATCGCCGCGCGTGCAGCAGGTTGCGGCGCAGCATGGTGGACGAGTCGCGGACGGCGAGGGAGAGCGAGCTCATCGGACAGCCTCCTTGGCGGTCAGGGCGAAGAAGACGTCGTCGAGGTCGGGGGTGTGGACGGTCAGTTCGTCGGCTTCGATGCCGGCGGTGTGCAGCCGGTCGAGGACGGAGCGCAGTGCGCGCTGGCTGCCGTCGCTGGGGATCTGGAGCGCGAGGGCCTCGTCGTCCCGCGTGACGTCGTGGAGCGCGGTGGTGGCGTTCTGGTACGCGGCCGGGTCGGCGAACCGCAGCCGG
>NZ_BMTO01000007.1:31594-66265 GCF_014649715.1 Streptomyces lateritius | reverse complement strand
TCGAGTCCGGTGGTGGGTTCGTCGAGGAAGATGATCTGGGGGTTGCCGACCAGGGTCATGGCGATGTCGAGGCGGCGCTTCATGCCGCCGGAGTAGGTGGAGGCGGGCTTCTTCGCGGCGTCGGCCAGGTCGAAGCGGGTGAGGAGTTCGGTGGCGACCCGCCGTCCCTCGCGCTTGGACAGGTGGTGCAGGTCGGCCATGAGGAGCATGTTCTCCTCGCCGGTGATCAGTCCGTCGACGGCGGAGAACTGCCCGGTGACACCGATCGCGGCCCGCACGGCGTCCGGTGAGGTGGCGAGGTCGTGGCCCGCGACCTGTGCCTGCCCGCCGTCGGCGGTGATGAGAGTGGAGAGGATCTTGACGGCGGTGGTCTTGCCGGCGCCGTTCGGGCCGAGCAGCGCGAACACGGACCCGGCCGGGATGCGCAGATCGATGCCGTCGAGGACGGTCTTGTCGCCGTAGGACTTGCGCAGAGAGACGGCGGAGACGGCGGCGGGCGACTGCGGACCGTTCCCGCGCCTGGACGTGGGCATGACAGACAAGGGCATGGAGCCCTCCCGTTCGAAAGGGGGTGAAGTGGCTGGGGGAGCGGTCAGGGACGGGCGCGGCGGATGTCGATGTTGCCGTACCGGGTGCGGGCCCGGATCTTGACGGTGTCCTCGGTCTTCTCCGGGGTCTGGGACGAGGTGAGCGCATTGCGCACCTGGCCGGCGCCCGAGCTGATGTCGAGCCAGGCGGCCGTGCCCTCGCGTACTCCGACCTCGATGGCGCCGTAGGAGGTCTCCAGCTGGGCGGTACCGCGGGCCATCTCGCCCACGCGCAGGGTGCCGTGGGCGGTGGTGGCGGTGACCGAGTCCTCGGCACGCCGGATCTCGATGTCGCCGTTGGCGCCGCTGACCCGCAGCTCGCCGGTCGCGGCGCCGACGGTCGTGGTGCCGTGCGAATTCTTGAGGACGGCGGGGCCGTCGACGAGGCCGACGCGCATGCTGCCGGAGCTGGTGGTGATCTCCGCCATGCCCTCGATACGGTCCACGGTGATCGAACCGTGCGACGCGGTCAGCTTCAGTGGACCGGTCGCGTCCAGGCGGACGTCGCCGGAGGAGGTCTTCACCCGGACCTCGCCGAGCCGGCCCTCACCGAGCACCTGGACCCAGGCGCCGCTCGCGTCGACGTCCGAGCCCGCGGGCAGTTCGACCGTCACATCGACGGTGCCGGTGCGGCCCAGGCCCAGCAGATTCGGCTTGGGTGTCCTGACATTCAGCACACCGCTCGCGTAGGTGACCTCGGTCTGGTCCGCCGACCGCACGTCCTGGTCCTTCTTCGCGTCGCGGGGCCGCACCTCCACGACGGTGTCGAGGCGGTCGCCTGCGGTGAACTGGAGGGAACCGGCCTCCACGCGCGCGGTGACCGAGATCGGTTCGGGAGTGTCGAAAGAAGGCATGGCTGTCCCGTCCTCTTGAGTCTTCGAGACGTCCCCGCTGGTGGGACGTGATGGGGTGGAAGTGGTGCGGGCCCAGGCGCGGCTAGGCCGTTTCCGTGAAGTCCCGCCTGGCCCGCGACGCCTGGCCAGCGACGCCTGGCACGCACGCTCGCCGCGTTGTCGGGATCACCCGAGTACGCCCGGTACGAGGGCGACCCTCCGCCTTGCGATCGCACGCACCGGACGCCGCGGGCCCTGCCCTGCGGGCAGACGGCGCTACGTTCCGGACACGACCTAGCGCACCCAGCCCGTGAAGCTCTGCCCGAGGGCCTGGGTCTTCTGCGCCGTACGCGGCCGGGCCCCACCGTCGACCGCGGCCGACACCGCACGCACCAGCCACGCGTTGACCGACAGCCCCTCACGGGCCGCGGCCTCCTCGGCACGGGCCTTCAGATGGGCCGGCAGCCGCAGATTGACGCGCGCGGTGCCACCCTCGTCACCCTCGGGCGGGGCGGGGGCCTGGAGCGGTTCGGCGGGGGGCACGGCCGGCTCCGCGGCGGACGCCGGCGTCACCACGAAGTCGGGATCGAGCCCGCGCAGTCGTACGTCGACCGAGCCGGGGGCGAGCTCCCGGGTGATCTCGGCCGTCGCGGCGGAGAGCACATTGAGCATGGTCAGCCGGGCCGCCGACTCCAACGGAGCGGTAAGCCGCTCCGCCAGCTCCCGGGCTTCGTCACCGCCGGCCTCGGCGGCTACCGCGAGCTCGCGGCGGAGGGTGTCGACATACGGAGTGAGGTCCATGACGCCATCATGGCACCACTGTGGCTCCACCTGCAAGCCGCAACTCGCCATCGCCGCACGCTCATTCCCTTATGTCGACTCTGACCTGCGAAAACCCATCCGCACCCGCTGACGCGCCGATGGCGCCAACCCGCTCCCGTAAACGCCAACCGCTCCCGCTGACGCCAACCCGCGCCACCCGACGCCATGAGTGCCCCCGATCGGTACCGCCCCGCCGGGGCAAGCGACGGCCGTGAGCAGCCGGCCGGCCGGTGCCGTGGCGTGTGGTCGGGCGTATGACGATGGTGCCGGGCACGCCGGGAGCCGACGGGCGGTTGCACCCCGGCCTGCTCCGCCTTTGAGCCGGGGGCGGCCGGCTGCCACGCGTGGTCGGCGTGCATGTGGAGGCGCGCCGGGAAGTACCTCCCTCCGACGTACCCGGTTCCCTCGCTGTTCGGTTGTGGCGGCGGCGAGGACGCCGACCTGATCGGGAGGCGGTTCTGAAGGGATGCGGGACACTCTGCTGTGTGATCGTGATGCAGCCCGTCCTGGAGACATACGCTTCGGACGGTTTCGCCTTCTGGCCCGTCGCCGAGGGTCAGCCGTTCGGGTATCTCGCACTCAGCGGTGGGCTCACCTCTGCCGAGGTTGGGACAGCGGTGAGGCGGATCGCCGAATGCAACGACATCGACCCCGATCCCAACGCGGGGGACGACCGTCCGCCCCGGCCGGCTGACCGGCTCGGATCGTTCCTTCACGGACTGCTCACGTTCGACAGCCTCTTCGCGGCCGGCGGACTGCGAGTCACGGACAGCTCCACAGGCGTCACACTCCTTCCCGGCTGCTGCAACGGGCTGGAGAACTGGCGTGACTGGAGCACGGTCTTGGACGGTAGTGGACCGGTCTTCTTCGGCCATGACCCCGACCCGGGGGCGGAGCTCTTTGGTGACACCGTCCGACTGGTCATCGACGTCGAGCAGAGCGACAGCCCAGTGATCGAGTTGCCGGCCATCGAGCTTCGCCGTCTGCTGGGCGGTGTCGAGCGCGACCTGGCCGACTTCCTCGCGCTGACAGCCGAATGGGCCTCCAGGCAGCTGCCCGACCACTCCCACTCCGTCGTTGCCGCCCTCGCCCGCGTTCTCGACCTGCCTACGCCAGTCGTACCGTCAAGTCGACAGGGCCATCACCCGGCTCCGCCGATGCAGTAGGGGGCCGGCGTTGCAGGCGCTGCCGTCGTGGCGGCCCCGTGAGCACGTTTCACGGGCGCTGGTCTTGTGGTGGCCACCGGGCAGCTGCCCTGTCGGTTCTCGGCGATAGCGTCGTACCCATGGGCTTCACGAGCGCTTGGGCGATCACCAGCCACACAGACAGCGTCATCGCCAGCCTGGCACCTCGGCTGCTGCCTGCCATGCGAGCGGACTGCGCCGAGCCAGACGCCCGACGCCGGTGGCAGGAGTGGTGCCGAACACCCTTCCCTGACCATCGGACCTGGTACGCCTTTGCCGGCACCCCGCCTTCCAGGGCGGCTCGCGCCGCTGCGGTCGAGTCGTTCCGTGAGCTCACAGCGCCGGGCCGTCACGTCGACGAGGTGTGCGATGGCACCGCTGACCCGGCCTTCCACATCGTCGACGACGTCTGGCAGGGGCAAAGCCTCGACGGGATGTTCATCTCCGTCCACTCCAAGCAGTACGCAGTCGCCTCCCTCTTCCACGCTCTCGGACCCGACCGGGCGGCTCTCCTGCCGGGCTGGTGCGGCAACTTCCTCCTCACCTCCGCAGAAGTCCGCACGTACCTCCCGCGCGTGGAGCACGCCCTGTCCTTCGGCACCGTGGAGCGCGCCCTCGCAGACGCCCAGGACTGGCTGCACTACTCGAAGGGCGAGGAGAGTGTCCTGGACGGGCCCCTGCGGGTCTGGCGCGCCGCAGCGCAGAGCGGCCTCGGCCTGTGCGGGGTGGCACTCCACTTGTCGTGACCGTCCTTCCGAAGCCCCTCGGCCGGCAGAGCGCGACATTAGTGGTGGTGGGGCAGGTGTGCCGGCAGTGGGTGGCCCATGCCCCGCGGATGAGCCGCGGACGGTGCCGGAAGTCGTCGACGACGATGACGATGGCGCGGTGTTCGGGGCAAGGGGGTGAGGCGCTGGAAGCTCTTCTGCAGGGCAGGCGGGTCCTGGGCGTGCTCCGCACGCCATCACCACAGTGAACCTTCAGGCCGGCGAACAGGTCCGCTGGCCGCCCCGCCGCCACGCCTCCGACATCGCCCTGCCGGGGAACGACTTCTGGCTCCTGGACGGCCGCATCGTGCAGTTCCACCACTTCACCGGCACCGGCGACTGGGCCGAGAACGCCAAGGAGCGCACCGACGACCCGACGGTGGCCGCCCTGTGCGCGGCCGCGTTCGAGAAGGTCTGGGAGCGGGCGATCCCGCACGAGAAGTACACCGTCTGACCCCCGGCCCGGACAGCACATGCCCGCCTCCCCATCGTCCAGCGCACAGGCAGTTCGCGAAGCCCTCGCGCGGCGCCTGAAGCACCTGATGAAGGACGCCGGCATCAACGGGCGTGTGCTGTCCGCCCGGTGCGGCTGGGACCCGGCAAAGACCTCCCGCATCCTCAACGCCAAGGCCGCGCCCTCCGACACCGACCTGCGCGCCTGGTGCGACGCCTGCCACGCCCAGGCCCAGGCCGCCGACCTCATCGCCACCGCCCGCGCGGTGGAGTCGATGTGCGAGGACTGGCGCCGCCTGCACCGCTCCGGCATGCGCCGGGCCCAGGATGAGGTCCTCGCCCGTACCGCCGAAGCGCAGGTGTGCCGCGCCTACACCTCCAACGTCATCCCCGGCTTCTTCCAGACCGCCGGCTAGGCCGAAGCCCTGATGCGCTCCATCACCGACTTCCAGGGCACCCCCGACGACATCACCGAGACCGTCGCCGCCCGCCTGGCCCGCTCCCGCTACCTGTACGAGGGCGGCCACCGCTTCGTCGTCCTCATCGAGGAGTGGGTGCTGCGCACCCGGAGCGGCACCGCCGAGACGATGACCGGCCAGCTCGCCCACCTGCTTACCGTGATGCCGCTGCCTTCCGTCTCCCTCGGCATCATCCCGCTCGAAGTCCCGCGCACCGTGTGGCCGCTGGAGGCGTTCTACCTCTACGACGACCAGTGCACCGTCGTGGAGACGCTGACCGCGTCCATCAACGTCCGCCAACCCCGCGAGCTCGCCGACTACGCCCGTGCGTTCACCGCCCTCGCCAAGCTCGCCGTCCACGGCGACGCCGCCCGCGCCCGCATCCGGGCCGCGATCGACGCCCTGGAGTGAAGGCCGCGCAATTCTCCGCAACTTCGTTGAGCCCCATCCTCGCCCGCCCATAGCGTCGAATCACCGACGCCACCAGCCACCGGGAGGCCGGACCCCATGCGCGCACGCACCCACGCCACCACCATGACGGCCACCGCCCCGGCGGGCAGCCGCGGCCTCCACCAGCCCGGCTACGGCGTCCCGTCCCCAGCCCTGGTGGCCCGCGCCGACCGTGGATTCGCGCGGTTCCTCGCACGCACCACCCAGACCGACACCGCCCCCACCGACCGCCATGACGCAACGAGGAACCGATGACGACGGTGCTGTACGACCCCGACGGACGCATAGAGGCCGAGCTCCCGCTCGACCGCACCACCCACCAGTGCCTCGTCAAAGCCGTCCTGGCGTGGAAGGGCGACCCCAGCCTCCAAGCCGCGGACTACCAGCAGATCGCCCTCCTGTTCACCGGCGCCGCCCGCTCTGTGGCCCACGACGTACGCCGGCCGCCGGCCGCCTGCCCGCGCGCCGCGCCGCCCGCGCGCTCGCCGAGTACATCCTGGACGACGCCGACCGTCGTCTCGCCGCCCCGCTCGAGGGCACCGCCCGCTGCGCCCAAGAACGCCGACGGAGATGCCTACTTCCCGCGGGTCCAGGACACCGGCGACAGCCGCTACCGCCTCGCCCCGGCCGTCACCTGCGACTGGCGGAACTTCCAGTCCCTTGCCCGCATCGGCCTCGCCCGCCACGACGGAGACGGCGAGCTCGCCCTGCGCCGTGCCCTCGCGCTCGTCCGCCCCTTCGCCGCCATCGACCCCCAGCGCTACGCCTGGGCCGAGCCGGTCGTTCAGGAGATCGTCTCGGCCATCGCCGACGTCGCTTACGAGCTGTCCACCCGCCGCCGCTAGGCCGCCGATTGCGCCGGCGTGCTCTGGGCCGCGCACCAGGGCCTTCTCGCCGCCGAGGAGAACGAACTCCTGCTGCTACCCGCCTACCACGAGCCTGACCCGCCGTCAACAAACCACCGCTAGTGCGTTGGCCGCGAACGCTCGCCGGGGTTTGATCAGGCGGCTTTGGGCCGTGGGCGGCTCCAGCGTTGCTGGCGTTTGCGACGGACCTTGGCGCGTTCGCGGCGTTGGGCGGCCAGGACGTCGGGAGGGCGGACGTTGGCGTTGCGCCACCGCAGGCAGTCCTGGAGTCTGCGGGCGAGCACGATGTGGTTGGGAGGTTCGAGGCAGGCGCGCATGACGAAGTTCCGCAGGGGCCCGAACTGGGTGCTCGGGTTCGCCCATGGCGCGTTTGTGGGCGTCAGGCACAGCTTGACTTTAGTTCCTATTCGCCCAGGTCCGGCTTGCCGGGGTCTTGGGGGTCGGATGGCCTTCCAGTGCCCGGAAAAGCTCGCCGATCAGTTCGCCGAAGGGAGGAAGGAGGAGGCGGAGACTCCGCCCCTGCCCGTCGTCATCGAGAAGCAGAGGCGTTGACGAAATACAGCTCGCTGGACTACGCCTGCCGGGCCTCTCATGCCGCCGGTGGCCGGTTACAAGCGGTCGATTCGGTCTCCCCGGCAGCGGTTGCGGGCGTCGAAGACATACTTAGCATGGCGCTCCACCAGACCGTAGTCGAGGTCGTCGTGGTCGGTCAGGACTACGACCGCGTCGGTAGCCGCGATCTCCGCCTCGGTCAGCTCCACGCACAGCACCCCGGACGGCAGCAATTGTGGATCGGCGTGCGGCTCCACGGCTCGTACCCGCGCGCCGCGTGCCATCAGCAGTTCGGCGACAATGGTGGCAGGAGACTCCCGTACGTCTCCGGTGTTCTTCTTGTACGCAAGCCCCAACACCAGCACCCGTGCGTCGGCCAGCGGCCGTCCGAGTCCGGCCAGGCCGCCCTCGACGCGCCGTACCACGTACTCGGGCATGTGCTCGTTGATCTCGTGGGCAAGGGAGACGAAGCGCACGTCATGCTGGAGCTTCCGCCTTACCTGCCAGGAGAGATATGAGGGATCCACCGGCAGGCAATGACCGCCCACCCCGGGTCCCGGGGTGAAGGGCATGTAGCCGAAGGGCTTGGTGGCGGCCGCGTCCACCGCCTCCCAGATGTCGACACCGAGGGGCCGGGCGCACATCGCGAGTTCGTTGACGAGCGCGATGTTCACCTGCCGGAAGGTGTTCTCCAGCAGCTTGGTCAACTCGGCGGTGCGCGGGGAGGAGACCGGCACGGTCCGGGTCACAATCCGGTCGTAGAACTCCGTGATCGCTTCGAGGGAGTCGTCGTCGATGCCGGAGACGACCTTGGGGGTGTTCTCCAGATGCCACTGGGTGTTGCCCGGGTCGATACGTTCCGGGCTGTACCCGAGCCGGAATTCTTCGCCGGCCCGCAGCCCGCTGCCCGCCTCGAGGATCGGCAGGAGGATCTCCTCGGTGGTGCCGGGGTACGTCGTCGACTCCAGCACCACGACGGCGCCGGGGCGCAGCAGCGGGGCGATCGACCGGCCCGCGCTCTCAACGCACCGCAGGTCCGGGATGCCGTCGCGCAGCGGGGTTGGCACGCTGATCACGCAGACGTCGAAGCCGGCCGCGTCCGCGTAATCGGTGGTGACGCTCAACTGGTCGGAGTCGAGCAGCGGTAGTAGTCGTTCGTTCGGGATGTCCTCGATATACGAGTCGGCAGCCTCCAGCCGTTTGACGCGCTGCTCGTCGCTGTCCAGGCCGGTTACCCGGAAACCCGACTCCGCTGCGCGCACCGCCAGCGGGAGTCCGACGTATCCCAACCCGATCACCAGAACGATGTTCTGTGGGGCTGTTGATCCCATGCGTGATATCTCCGATGTGAGCCGTGTTGTTCGCTCAACATTGGGATATAACAGGCTACTTTTCCTGTGTAATATGCCAGATGCCGCTTTGGCGTCACTCGGATACCGCAACCGGACAGGCGGCGTATGAATCCCACGACGTATTTGGTCACCGGCGGTGCCGGCTTCGTCGGCTCACATCTCACCGACGCCCTGCTTGCACAGGGCCATACAGTCGTCGTCCTCGACAACCTCACCACCGGCCGTGAGGAGAACCTGGACCATGCCCGACAGAATCCATGCTTTCGCTTCGTCCACGGCTCTGTGCTCGACCGGTTGCTCGTGGACGAACTGGTCCGGCAGTGCGACACGGTGATCCATCTCGCCGCAGCCGTCGGCGTCCGGCTGATCGTGGAGCGGCCGCTGCAGTCCTTCACCACCAACATCTCCGGCACCGAGACGGTCATCGAGGCGGCTCACCGTTACCGCCGCAAAGTGCTCCTCGCCTCCACCTCGGAGATCTACGGCAAGAACTCCTCGGGACCGCTCGCCGAGAACGCCGAACGGATCCTGGGCAGTACGAGCGTGGCGCGCTGGTCGTACTCCACTGCCAAAGCCGTCGACGAGATCCTCGCCTTCGCCTATCACCGCGAACTGAACCTGCCGACGATCGTGGTGCGGCTGTTCAATACGGTCGGACCGCGGCAGAGCCCTGCGTACGGGATGGTCGTGCCCCGACTGGTACGCCAGGCCGTGCACGGCGAACCGCTCACCGTGCACGGCGACGGCAAGCAGCGCCGCTGCTTCGCGCACGTCGCCGACGTCGTCGACGCCCTGCTGCGGCTTCTCGCCCATCCGGACGCGGTCGGCAAGGTCTTCAACATCGGTACGAACGAAGAGACCACCATTGCCGGACTGGCCGCCCGCGTCATCGCACGCAGCGCCAGCGACTCCGAGATCCGGCTCGTCCCGTACCACCAGGCGTACGGCGAGGGCTTCGAGGACATGGAGCGCCGACTGCCCGACACTGAGCGGATTCGTGCCCTGACCGGCTGGCGGCCGCAGCACACCCTCGACGACATTCTCGACGCGACCATCGCCGAGGCGCGCGTCGAGCGCAGCGGTGCCGGCCTGATCCTGGCCTGAGAGGACCTTCACGTGCCCTACACGCTGGCGGCCGCAGCGGCCGCCCTGCTGCTCACCGCCGTACTGACCGGACTCCTGCGTGCCCTCGCGCTGCGGTGGGGACACTCCTGTGCCGGCCTCCTCGACCGTCCCGCCGGCCACAAGGCGCACACTCGGCCCATCCCCCACCTCGGCGGGGTCGCAGTGGTCGTGGGGACCCTCGGCGCGGCCTCCTCGGGGCCTTGGACCGGACAGGCGCTGGTGGGCCGGGAGGTCGGCACGCTGCTCATGGCCGGAGCCGCCGTCGCCGTGCTCGGGTTGGTCGACGACTTGCGGCCGCTGGGACCCCGGGCGCGACTCGTCGTCGAGACGGGTGCCGCGGGGACCGTCGCGTACAGCAGCGGACTGGGGTTGGTGACCGGAGCCCTCGCCGTGCTGTGGATCGTCTTCGTCACCAATGCTTTCAACCTGCTGGACAACTCCGACGGTGTGATGGGGACAGTCGCGGCCCTCGTCGCGCTGGGGCTCGCCATCTGCGCGATCACCGAGGGCCGTACCGGCCTCGCCCTCCTGCTCTGTGTACTGGCCGCCGCCCTCAGCGGCTTCCTGCTGCACAACTGGCATCCCGCCCGGATCTTCCTCGGTGACTGCGGCTCGCTGTTCACCGGTTTCGTGCTGTCCTCCGCCGCTGTACTGCTGCACACCAGCCACACCCCGGCCCGCACCGCGGGCGCACTGCTCGCCTTCACCCTCATCGTCACCGCCGACACCGCGCTCGTTCTCGTCTCCCGTCACCGGCAGGGCCGCCCGCTGCTGCTCGGCGGCACCGACCACATTGCGCACCGGCTGCGGCGGCTCGGCCTGACGGTGCCCGGAACGGCTGTGGTACTGGGCGTCATCGCGTTCGTCGGGACGCTCATCGGGCTGCTGATCTACCACGCCTGGCTGCCGCCCTCCGCCGTGCTGCCGGTGGCGGGCGGCGCGGTGCTGGCCTGCCGCAGCATGCTCAGGGTGCCTGTGTACGAGCCCGGCCGGATCGGCCGGCCCAGGCGCCGGGACCGCCGGACTGTTGACAGCCCCCGTGTGGCCGGGGCTATCGATGCGGCACGCGGATGACGGCCAAGGACGTGCGCGTGCCGGCCACCGCGCGCACGGACGTGTCCACCGGCCTGCCCACCGTCCTATGTGCCGGAGTTCCCGTGGCCGCAGTGACTCCGGACGCCGCGGCCGCAGCGGTGATCCGTCTCGCCGCAGAAGGCGTGGCGGCCGACATCCACCTCTGCAACGCGTACACCCTTGCCCTCGCCGACCGGGATGCGCGACTGGCACAGGCGCTGCGGACTGCGACCCTCAATCTCCCCGACGGGCAAGGGGTGGTCTGGGCCAACCGGATCGCCCACCGAAGCCGCTCCGTGCCGCCGACGCGCGTGTACGGCCCCGACCTCTTTCTGGACGTCTTCCGTGACGGCCAGGACGTGGGCATGCGTCATTACCTCCTCGGCTCCACCCCAGCGGTACTGGAACGGCTGGCCTCCGAACTGCGGGCCCGTTTCCCGCGGGCCCGGATCGTAGGCATCGAGTCACCGCCCTTCCGCGAACCGACCGACGCCGAGCGACAGTCGCAGCTGGAACGGATCCGAGACAGCGGCGCCCAGATCGTCTGGCTCGGCCTCGGCACCCCCAGACAGGACTACGAGGCCGCCCGGCTGGCCACCGCGCACCCCGCGGTGTTCGCCGCCGTCGGCGCCGCCTTCGACTTCGTTTCCGGCAACAAGCCGCAGGCCCCGCTGTGGATGCAGCGACACGGCCTGGAATGGCTCTTCCGACTCTGCAGCGAACCACGTCGGCTGTGGCGCCGGGTGCTGTGGGGGCATCCCCGTTTCCTCTGGGCAGCATACAAAGGAGCACGAAAGTGACTTTCCTTCACCGCTTGCGCAGTGCCCTGTAGCGCCTGGGCATCGACCCTGCCTGGACGGTTCTGCCGCAGGTGCTCGGCGACCACTGCGGCACTACCGTCATGAACTTCGCGGGCAACGCCGGTGCCGGCACTTCCGCCCAGCCCATGCTCGGCCGCCACCGCGCGGCCTGATGAGCGAACAGACCGCTGCCGCGCCGGCCGCAGCCCCGGGACGCGGTCACGGACGCCGAACTGGCAGGTGTGCGCGAGCGGTATGGGCTGACCGGCCCTGGCTCAACCGAGCTGCTTGGCCGGCCTGCGGCGCCCCTGCCGTACGGACGCAATGAGTTACACATCGAGGGAATGGCCCCCAGAGTGGCCCGTGGAGAGGAAGGCTCTTCCATGGCAGTACGTGATCTACGCTTCAAACGCTTCCTCTGCGTCGTCGGCCTCGGCGCGGCCCTTCTCCTGGTCGTCACAGGCAGCGTCGGCTGGTTCCTCTATCAACGCCTCGACAGCAATATCCGTACGGACCAGAAGACCGCCCGCACGCTCGCGACCGACCACGGCTCCCGTCCTCGGGCCGTTGCGCACGGAGCCGAGAACATCCTGCTTCTCGGCTCCGACCGGGAGGGCAACTACGGCGGCGAGCGCAGCGACACGACGATCCTGTTCCATCTCTCGGCAGACCGCCGCAGCGCCTCGCTGGTGAGCGTGCCGCGCGACGTGATGGTCGATATCCCCAGCTGTCTGCGGCCCGACGGGACGCGCAGCCGGGCGCAGTACGCGCAGTTCAACTTGGCCTTCCAGTTCGGCGGGGCTGCCTGCGCGATCCGCGCCTTCGAGAAGCTCACCGGCGTCCGCGTCGACCACCATCTCGTCATCGACTTCACCGGCTTCGAGAAGGTCGTGGACGCGGTCGGAGGCGTGGAGGTCGAGGTCCACGAACCCATGACCGTTCCGGACTCCACCGTTGTGCTCAGCCCGGGCAGACAACTGCTCCGCGGCGACCAGGCGCTCGTGTTCGTACGCGCGCGAACGGGCGTCGGTGACGGTAGCGATCTGCAGCGCATCGAGCGCCAGAAGGAGTTCATCGACGATCTGTTGCGGGAAGTGCGCGGCAGCGGCACGCTCGCCAACCCGACGCGCCTGTATCCGGTGTTGAGAGCGGTCACGTCCTCGCTGGTCGCCGACCCCGGGCTCGACTCGCTCGGTGAGCTGTACGACCTGGTGGAAGGGGCCCGTAACATCCCCGCGAAGCGGACGTCGCTGGTCACGATTCCCTGTAACCCCCGATACGAGGACGGTTACATGATGGTCGAGGACCAGGCGGAGAAGCTCTTCAAGGCTCTGCGTGAGGACAGGCCGCTTCCGACACGCCTGTACAACGCGTACGACAAGACGCAGGAAGAGCCCTCATAGAGGTGGGGTCTGGGGATCATCAGCCGACGGTGCGCGGAGGCCAAACGCATGAACTCTCAGCTCTCCCGCCCCGAATTCCGGAAGACGGAACGTGCAACGCATACCTTCCCCCGCATGACAGTCATTCCAGCGAATCCCTCCATGGGGACGCTTCAAGAGCACGGGCATGATGCCGGCCACGACTACGCGAAGGGTTCACCGCACATCCGTCATCACAGCGTCCGCGAGCGTGTGATCGCGGGCGTGCACGCCGTGGTAAGTGATGTCATCGAGCGGAACGGCACATGCCACGTTTTGGAACTCGGCGCCGGGCACGGCACCTTTACCGATCACGTGGTGGCGGCCGGCGCCGACGTTGAGGTGACGGAGATGAGCATGCCAAGTGTGATGGTGCTCCGGAGCCGCTTCCGAAACAATCCGAAGGTCACTGTGACCTTCGACGGCGACGGGCAAGCGGATCGCAACGGGAGTCCGCTCGGAGCTGCTGTGTGCATCTCCGTACTGCACCATATTCCGGACTATCTTGAGACGGTAAAGCGGCTCGTAGAGCGCATCCAGCCCGGTGGCGGGTTCTTCAGCATCCAGGACCCGCTCTGGTATCCACGGCGGTCTCGGACGTCCATGAGCCTTGACCGCAATGCGTACTTGCTCTGGAGACTCGGCCAAGGCGAAGTTCGCCGAGGTCTGGCCACCCGGATGCGTCGGCTGCGCGGCGTCTACGACGAGACCAATGAAGCCGACATGGTGGAGTACCACGTCGTACGCAACGGGCTCGACGAACAGGCATTGTGCGCGCTCCTGGAACCCGCCTTCGAGAAGGTAGAGCTGCAGCGCTACTGGTCTACTCAGTCCGGGCTGCTGCAAGCAGTCGGAGACAGGCTCGGCCCACCGAACACCTTTGGGATCCTGGCCCGGAACCGTCGCTGAGAAGGCGCCGGCCTTCCGAGGAGGGCGCTTTCGTCACGAGGCATGAACGCCCGCGCAGCCGCTGGCAGGAACATCAGCAGCGACGCCCACGTCCACGTGTGCGCCAGACGGACAGGATCGTCTCGCGGTGCTTGTGACTGGCAATCAGCGCTGGTCCGGGATGGCAACACGCAGAATTTTTCGATCAGACTTGCATCATTGACGGACAAGCAGCGCGAATACGTCCAATCTGGCCGGGCGCTGTCTTAAATGACTGGATGAGGTGTACAGCTTGGAACTCCGCACCATCCTGAAAGCGCTGGCTCGGAGCTGGCCCGCCGTCCTCGCCTGCATTCTGGTGGGCGTTGCGGCCGGCTGGGGCGCCACCACCCTGTCGACGCCCGTCTACCAGGCGCGCGCCCAGTTGTTCGTCTCCGCACAGTCCGGTGGCGACACCATGGAGCTCCAGCAGGGCAACAGCTTCTCACTGGCCCGGGTCCAGTCGTACGCATCCATCGTGACTAGCCGTCAGGTCACCCGGCACGTCGTCTCCTCCCTCGGCCTTGACACCAAGCCGGACGAACTCGCCGGCCGGATCACCGCGGAAGCCCCGATCGGTACCGTATTGATCAACATCACGGTCAGCGACACCGAGCGGCGTCGCGCGGCGGACATCGCCAACGCCGTTGCCTACCGCTTCAGCGACGTCGTTGAGCGTCTGGAGAGCCTCGATCCCGCACCCCCCGCCTCTGCGGCCAAGTCCCCGGTGAAGCTGAGCGTCACCCAGACCGCCTCGGCCCCCTCCGCCCCGGTCAGCCCGCGCCCCGCTCTCAACCTCGCCGCGGGCCTGCTCGCCGGGCTGCTGCTGGGGGCAGGCGCCGCCGTCCTCCGGGAGACCCTCGATACAACCCTCAAGACCGCGGACGCCGTGACCGCTCTCACGAGCCTTCCCGTACTCAGCTCCATTCCGTTCGACAAGGAGAGCCCGCAGCAGCCGCTGGCCTCCGGTGCCGCGGCGCACTCGGCACGGGCCGAGGCCTACCGCCATCTGCGGACAAACCTGCAGTTCGCTCAGATCGGCGAGCGGCCCCGGATCATCGTCGTCACCAGTTCGCTGCCGGGCGAGGGCAAGACCAGCACTGCGGTCAACCTCGCCTTCTCGCTCACCGAAGGCGGTATCTCCACCTGCCTCGTCGACGCCGATCTGCGCAGCCCCGCCGTGGCCCACGCCTTCGGGCTCGTCCGGGACGCCGGACTGACCAACGTGCTGATCGGCCAGGCGCGGATCGGGGACGTGATGCAGAGCGCAGGCGGGCTGTCCGTCCTGACCAGCGGTCCCCTGCCGCCCAACCCTACCGAGCTGCTCGCCTCCGAGCGGATGGCGGAGTTGCTGCGCGACCTCGCCGCCGACTACGAGGCCGTGATCGTCGACACCGCCCCGCTGCTGCCCGTCGCCGACACGGCGGGGCTCGCTACCTTCGCCCACGGCGCACTCCTGGTCGTACGGGCCGGAAAGACCCCGGGCGATCGGGTCAGGGCGGCCGCTGAAGCCCTGCACACGCTGGGAGTGCGGACCCTCGGCGCGGTCTTCAGCATGAGCCCGATGCCGAGGTACGCCGCATATGGATACGGCTACGGAGACTCGTCGGCCGCGTGGCCGACCCCGGCTCCCATGCCCCCGCGTCCGCGCACTGGGTCGGTACTGTCCCGCGGGGCGGCACTGCTGCGCGGTGAGACCAAATGACGCGCCTCGACCGCTCGGCCAGGGTCCATGTCGCCGGGCACCAGGGCCTTGTCGGCTCCGCCGTCGTACGGCATCTGGTCGCAGAGGGCTTCACCGATCTCCTCGTACGCAGCTCCCGCGAGCTCGACCTGCGCGACCGGGAAGCGGTACGCGCCCTGTACGCCGCCGAGCATCCCCACACCGTCGTCCTGGCCGCCGCCCGCGTCGGCGGCATCGCGGCCAACGCGGCCCAGCCGGTGGAGTTCCTCTCCGACAATCTCCGGATCCAGCTCAATGTCCTCGACGCCGCGCGCGAGTACGGCGTCGAACGACTGCTGCTGCTCGGCTCCAGTTGCATCTACCCTAAGCACACCCCGCAGCCGATCCCGGAAAGCGCCCTGCTCACCGGCCCGCTGGAGCCCACCAACGACGCCTACGCCATCGCCAAGATCGCCGGGATCATTCACGTCCAGGCGCTGCGAAGGCAGTACGGGCTCCCGTACATCTCGGCGATGCCCACCAACCTGTACGGGCCGGGCGACAACATCGACCCGCGCACCTGCCACGTCCTGCCGGCCATGCTGCGCCGTACGCACGAGGCACACGTACGCGGCGAGCGCCGGCTCACCCACTGGGGGACCGGCACCCCCCGCCGGGAGTTCCTGCACACCGACGACCTGGCCCGGGCCTGTCTGTTCCTGCTGGAGGTGTACGACGGCGGGCAGCCCGTCAACGTCGGCACCGGCGAGGACCTGGAGCTGAGTGAACTGGCCCGGCTGGTGGCTGAAGTGGTCGGCTATCGCGGAACGATCGACTGGGACAGTTCCAAGCCGGACGGCACCCCGCGCAAACTGCTCGACACCACTTTGATCAATTCCCTGGGCTGGAAACCGAAGACCGGACTGCGCGAGGGAATCGAAGAGACCTACGCATGGCTGCTGTCGCGGCTCGGCTGACCGTCCTCTTCATCTGCACCGGCAATGTGCACCGCTCCCCGCTGGCTGAGCGACTGCTGGCGGCCAGGCTCCCGGAAGCACGGGTGGGCAGTGCGGGCACTATGGCCCAGCACATTATGGGCATGCATCCGGCGACCCGTTCAGTGTTGGAACAACTGGGCGGAGACGGTGCGGGGTTCACGTCCCGGAGGCTGATGCCGGAACTGGTGTCGGAGGCCGATCTCGTACTGGGTCTTGATCGGGAGCACCGGGAGACGGCGGTACGGTTGTGGCCCGTTGCTCTGCGCAAGTGCTTCACGGTCAGGGAGTTCCTGCGGCTGAGCAGGGGGGGCGGCGAACCGGTGTGGAGATCGGAGTCCGCCCACGGGGACGTGGCACCGCCCCGCGAAGTGATCTCCCGGGCAGCGGCCGCGCGCGGCAGCTTGGCGCCGGTCTCGCGGGCCGAGGACGGGATCACCGATCCCTGCGGAGCTCCGTACGACGTACTGCTGGCCTGCGGGCAGGAAATCGACGAGGCGGCCGCGACCCTGGCCGCGCTGCTGCGGGAGCGGGGGCGCGCACAGCGGACCGAGTGCTGAGCTTTTCACCCGAAGGAGCGGTCGACGCAGGGACGGGGACAGGTCGGCCTCGACAAGACAGGGTGCAGGCGCCAGAGCCGGCGAGGGAGATGGCGAGCCCGACGGCGGTACTGGTCTACCCCCGCCGGGCAGCGAGCTGTTAACGCTGACGCCTTTCGGCCGCTGCCCGGTCCGGGCCGGATGGAGGCGACTGCCTGCCGATGATCCGGCCGAATAGACAGTAGCTGGATCTTGTTGAACTAGCCCAGTGTCAGGGTGTAGTTGCGGCCCTCTGTTCGGCGGACGACGTAGCCCACTGCCTCAAGGCGGCCCAGTCGCCGACGCAGGACCCAGGGATTCTCCGGTGCGTCGAACTCCACGCAGAGCACCCGGGGCAGGATTCTCTCTGCCGCGATCCAGTCCAGGACCGCGCCCTCCGCACCTTCGATATCCATCTTCAGCAGGTCGACATGGTCGTGCCCCAGCTTCTCGGTGAACGTCGCCAGCGAATGGCACTGGGCGTCGAACCCCGGACCGCTGCCGCGGACCTCCGTCGCGGAATGGGAGACGTGCGCGGAGTCGGCGGGTGGGTGGAAGTGCACAAGGGCGTCCTCCTTCCACAGCCCGAAAGGGAGGAAGTGCCATCGCGGTTCGGTGATTCGACTCGCGTACTCGATGGAGCGCGGCGTGGGATCCATCGCCCATACTTCGCAGCCGAACCGTTCAATGAGGGCGAGGTCGAAGCTCGCGTCCTCCCCGACCCCTGCCGCGTAGACAACCGAGTCCTCGGCGATCAGGCTGGTGGGGATCCACCAGCCCCCGTAATTACTGCCCAGACGTTCCAGATCGTCGCGAGGCAGAATCCGGGTCAGCCGGGGTACGACAACCTCCGCCGCCTTAAGTTTGATCCGTCGGACCAGAGGTGTCACCGCGACCCTTTCGATGGCAGTTCTCGGCAACGGTCGACGTAGTCCGTCGTTCCGCGTCACCGCGCACCCGGATACTTGTGAACCTCGGTGCCGAGCGCGCGAAATGCCACTGAATTGACCGTCATGACCAGAACCCTAAGCCGCGTTCGGAAGTCGCCGGGTATACAAGAACGCTGCCACGGGGGAGTCCACACCGTCGGCGTATGAGGTCGCCGGGGCGCCTCGCCGACTCGACCACCCGGCTCCGACCGGAATCGGCCCGGCAAGCGGCGCGGTTCATCGGACTCGGATCAGCGCCCGGCCCGGTTCAACACTTACGCACCGTTCGTCTGGTACTGATGGGATGCGCGAGTTGAGGAGTGTTCCGTGCCGTCAGTCCGCATCGCCGTGTTGATGACCAGCCACAATCGACGCGAAATGACCATGTCGGCGCTTGCCGCGCTCGCAGAACAGCACGGAGTGCCGGAGGACATGGCCGTCCGTACTTATCTGGTTGACGCGGGCAGTACCGACGGTACCCCCCGCGCGGTCCGGGCCACCCACCCGGGAGTACAAGTCACGACGGTCGGCAGTGATGTCTACTGGGGCCACGGCATGCGCATCGCCAGCCGCGGGAGCCGACGGGCCGACGAGCCGGAATGGGACTACCAGCTCTGGCTCAACGACGATGTGAAACTGGACGCCGACGCCCTGTCCACACTGCTCGAAACCGCTCGCGCGGTCGGGTCCGGCAAGGTTGTCGTCGGCGCCGTACGGGCGCTGGACGGCCTCCGCACAACGTACTCCGGTCGCCGAGGCCGGGCCCTCGCGCTGGTCGAACCCACTGGGCGGCCCGAGCCCTGCGACACGTACAACGGGAACGTGGTGCTCTTGCCCCGCGCCGTGTGGGAACAGGTCGGGGACATTGACGAGGTATTCCGCCACGGCATGGGGGACTACGACCACGGACTGCGTGCCCGCAGAGCCGGCATCCCCGCCTATGTGACGCCCCGCCACGTCGGAAGCTGCGACTACGGCCCGCCCCTGACCGGCTCCCGTGAACCGGGCATCGGGGTGCGGGAGGCGCTGCGCCGTGTCACCTCACAGCGCGAACTACCGCCCCGTCAATGGTGGATCTACTGCTTGCGGCACGCCTGGCCGTGGGCCCCGTTTCTGCTGTTCTCCCCTTACGCGAAGGCGGCTGCGCGAGCCGTAGTCCGCCGCTCCTGCGCGGAGGGTTGATCCTTGTCCTTCGACCCGACGACACTGCTGTTCGGCTGCACCGCGTTCCTGCTCGGGGTCGCCCTCATCGCGAGCTTCGTGCGCTGGCCCGGCTGGGCCATCGGTGTGTACACCACCGTCCAGCTCTGGCAGTCGCATCAGTCCCTGCCCGGATCCAGGTCGAGCGCGGGCGTGGATCTGCTTCCCACTGACGTACTGACGGTGTGTCTGCTGGCTGCGTCGCTCATCATCCTCGCGAGGAGGAGGGGGTTCCGCGCCCCGTTGGCACTCCTCGCCCTGCTGTCCCTGACCGCCTGTGCGCTGCTCCGCGGATTCGGACGCTTCGATGCCCAGACGGTGGGCAACGAGGCCCGGACCCACTTCATCCAGCTCCTGTGCGTTGCGTTCTTCGTCGCCGTCCTCTCTCCGGGCCGGCCGCTGGTGCGCACAGTGGCCCGCGTCTGGGTCGCGGCCGCCTGCGTTCTGTCCCTACTGGCGCTGCTGTGGTGGCTGGAGGCAGGTATCGGCTCCAATTCCGAACGGATCATGGTCGACGGGGTGCTCGTCAACGCCCGTGCGCTGGGCCCGGCCGAAGCCCTCATCATCGGCCAGGCGGCCATGTTCCTGCTGTGCGGCCGAGGCCTCGCGGGCCCCGGCTTCCTGGCGTGGCCGCTGTTGCTGGTCGTCGCACTGATGCAGCACCGCACCGTCTGGCTGGCCGTAGGCATCATGTTCACGGGCTGGCTGCTGTCGCGCCGTCACCAGGGGAGATCCCGCCTCACGGCGCTCACCGTCCTGGGTTCCCTGAGCACGCTCGGCCTGCTGGCCGTCTCCTGGGGTGTCGCCGAAGGGGTTACATCGAGCCTCGGGGCTTCCAGTGAGGACGACACGACGCTCGTGTGGCGCGTGGACGGGTGGCTCGCACTGCTGCCAAGGCTTGACGGAGTGCTGGACTGGCTGGTGGGGCTGCCGTTCGGCTCAGGGTACGACCGCATGATGAACGGGGTCCTCATCACCTTCTCCCCGCACAACTACTACCTGGAAGTGCTGCTGCGCCTCGGGGTTCTCGGCGTCGCGGCACTCCTGGCGCTGTACGCGACGGCCGGGCACGCGGCTGGCGCGGACCATGAGCACGGGCTGTTGATCCGACTGCTGATCTGCGGCCACCTGGTCTTCATGACCACCTACCCGCTCTTCCCCGAACAGGCTGTGATCCTCGGCCTGCTGGCGGCCTGCGCACGGCAGCGCAGCGACGCACCCAGTCCCCGTACGCCCCAGGAGTCGCCATGCCCAACAAGACTGCACTCATCACCGGCATCACCGGTCAGGACGGTTCGTATCTAGCCGAGCTCCTGCACTCCAAGGGCTATCTGGTACACGGCCTAGTCCGACGCTCGTCCACCATCACGACCCAGCGGATCGACCACCTCTACCAGGACCCGCACGAGCCCGACGCCTGGCTGCAACTGCACTACGGAGATCTCGCCGACGGCTCCCGCATCGCCGCGCTGCTGGAGCGTATTCAGCCCGAGGAGGTGTACCACCTCGCCGCTCAGTCGCACGTCCGGGTCTCCTTCGACGAACCCGAGTTCACCGGCAGCACCACCGGACTCGGCACCACCCGTCTGCTCGAAGCCATCCGGATGACCGGGTTGCCGTGCCGGTTCTACCAGGCATCCAGCTCCGAGATGTTCGGGACGACCGCACCCCCGCAGTCCGAGGGGTCACCCTTCCACCCGCGATCCCCGTACGCGGCCGCCAAGGTGTACGCGTACTGGATCACCCGCAACTACCGTGAGGCGTACGGCATCTACGCCGTCAATGGCATCCTCTTCAACCACGAGTCCCCGCGCCGGGGCGAGACCTTCGTGACCCGCAAGATCGCCCGCGCCGCCGCGAAGATCGCCAGAGGCGAGCAGCAGTTCCTGCATCTGGGCAATCTGGAGGCGCGCCGCGACTGGGGGTACGCGCCTGAGTACGTGGACGCGATGTGGAGGATGCTGCAGCGTGATCAACCCGACGACTATGTCGTCGCCACCGGTACAAGCCACAGCGTCCGGGACTTCCTCGCCTTCTGTTTCGAGCGCGCGGGACTGGACTGGGAGCGCCATGTTCGGTTCGACGAAAGGTACTTGAGGCCGTCCGAGGTCCCCGCCCTCATTGGCGACGCGTCCAAGGCGGAACGCGAGCTCGGCTGGCGGCCGACCGTTCTGACTCCCGAACTGGCCCGTATCATGACCGACGCCGAGCTGGGCGTTTCGACCCCGGAGGCTCTGACGCTGTGACCCGACTCGCCGACCTGGATCCCAGCGAGGAGCCCCTGCCACGGCCGACGGGTGCGAGACCGTCCATGTGGGGCGCCGGCGTCGGCACGGCGCGGACCCTCTCCCCACCGGACTACGGCCCGGCGGCGCTCTTCGCGCGGCGCCCGCTCCCGGCCGACGAACCCACCGGATGACCACCACCCGCTCCGCCGTGCACAGCATGCTGTGGAACTTCGCGGGCGCCGCGCAGGCCGTTATCCTCCAGCTCGGTTACACCGCTCTGACCGCACGGCTCGTGGAGCCCGCCGCTTTCGGGGCGTACGCCATCGCGACCGCCACACTCGGAATCCTCGCCTACTTCGCCAACGGCGGCGTGTCCGTCTGCCTGCTCCGAACTCGCCGTCTCACCCGGCCGCTCACCCGCCTTGCCCTGCGCACGACCGCCGTCACCGGTTGCTGCTGCTTCGTGGCCGCGCAGCTCACCGCACCGGCCGTCGGCCTGCTCTGGGACATGGAAGGGCTGGTGTCACTGGTGCGGCTGTTGAGCGCTCAGTTCCTCGTCACTCCCATGTCCCTCGCGGCCACGGCCGCCCTGCGGCGCTGCGGACATGCGGCGCGCGTAGTGCGTCTGGAACTGTTGGGCCAGGCCTCGGGTTTCAGCCTCTCCCTCACCCTGCTGGTGGCCGGCTGGAGTCCCCACGCCCTCGCGGTCGCCACACCGCTCGCCGCGGCCGTGGTACTCGCCGGAACGCTGCGGCTGCTGGCCGCGCAACCGCTGCCGGACGGGCCGCGTCCGCCAATGTCGGAGCTGCTCGGTCCGTCCACCTTCTTCACCGGTTTCAGCCTGGTGCAGTACGGGTGCAACACCGCTCCCCTCTGGCTTGTCGGCGCCATGTTCGGACCGGCCGCAGCCGGGCACTACGCGCGGGCATCCCTCTTCACCCAGCTTCCGGTGGCGATGTTGGCCCAGGGCATCAACCGTGCGGCCGCGCCCGCCCTCACCGAGGCGCGCGGCAGCAAGGGCGAGTACGACACCCTGTGTGGGGCCTCAGCCATCGGCCTGATCGGGTTCGGTGCCATCGCCGCTGTCGGTCCCGCCTTGCTCGGTGTGCTGCTCGGCCCGGGCTGGGAGTCCGCCGGGCGGCTCGTGCCGCTGCTTGCGGTGGGCGCGGCGTTCTCCCTGCTGGCCTGGGTCGGTGACTCCATCAACCAGGTGCGGCAGGCCCCGGGCGCCATGGTGGGTTCCCAGCTCGCTGCCGTGCTGGCGATCGCGTGCAGCCTGGTCGCCGCGTTCCGGCAGGAGAGTCTGTCCGTGCTCCTGGCAGCCGCGGTGGCCGGCCCGCTCGCCGCGCACGCCGTCCAACTGGTGTGTTGGGGTGGCCCTCTGGCGATCTCCGTGCTGCGGGCGCACGCAGCGCATGCCGCGGTGGGCGGCGCCGTCTTCGGGGTCTGCCACGCGGGCCTTGCCCAGGGCCCCTACCTCGGACTCGTGGCCGCGCTGCCGCTTGTCGCCGGGGTCGCGCTGCTTCGGGACCTGCTGCCCGCCTACGCGGTGGCGCGCCGACGAGGCCTGCTCCGTCTCGGCAGAGGCACCGTTGGCTCGCATGCCGTCGCACGCTCCTCGGACCGGCCGTGAGACGGCCGGCTCGGCCCCACCCTGTGCGCGTGCCTTGTGTCGAGCCGATGGAGTGCTTACGGGTACGCGCCCGGGAGGTTTCGCGGTGTCCGGTCACGCACTGCCGTGGACGAGGCCCTCCAGACCACGGGCGAACCTGATGGCCATCGCCTCGACCGTATAGCGCGTCGCGTCGGCGCGGCAGGCGCGACGCAGGGAAGCCAACCGGTCGGGATCGGCGAGGAGTGCGGCCACGGCCGCCGCATAGCAGTCGGCGTCGCCGTCGACCACCAAGGCGTTGCGCCCGTCCTCCAGATACTCGAACTCTGGGCTGTGCAGGGGCCAGATACAGGTCACCAGCGGTGTTCGGAGCGCGAAGGAGTCCACCGCGCAAAGTCCGACGGTTCCCGGCATCAGCATGACGTCGGCGGCAGCACCGAGCAGCGCCTTGTCCCCGTCATGGGCGTGCCCCACATGGACGACCGGGCCGCCGGCGGCCGCTACCAGATCTCGTTGGGCGCCGTCACCCGCGACCAGCAGCCGGAACCCGGGGACACGGCGGGCGATCGCCTCGGCCGCGGCCAGTAGGAAAGGGATTCGCTTGTTCCGGTCGAGCCCGCCGATGTACAGCCCTGTCAGCCCGGGGTTCAGCCCGTACCGCTCACGCAGGGCCGCCACCTCGGCGTCGGTGACCGCGTCACGCGCCGAGGCCAGCGACCGGCTGTCGAGTGCGTTCTGCACTACCGTGACCCGTTGCGGCGGCATCCCGGCCCGCACCGCGTACTCACCGCCCGCGTCGGTGTACGCGAAGAACCAGTCGGCCCTGCGGGTCAGCGCCGCCTTGGCCCATCGCTCGGGCATGCGGTGTCGCATGCTGTAGGTCCGCCCGTGCCCCCACAGTGCGACCCGAGTCCTACGGCGTCGACGGGCGAGCAGCGGGTACGCGTCGAGCTGGTGCAGAGCCTGGGGCAGCACGAGCGCGTCACATGAGCGCGCCAGGGCGCCGAGCGGACGCCACACGATGCGGCGCCCGCCGATCCACCAGTCGCGCTGTGGGAGCTCGATCGCTCCCGGCAGTGTGATGCTGTCGCGGCGGTCCACCCAGTAGCCGGTTGGCGCGCTGTGGGCGATGGCCAAATCAATCTCGCGCTCGCCCAGTTGATCGGCGAGCCGGGCATAGAAGGGCAGCCGGTACGAGGTCATGTACGGCTGCACGAAGACGACACGAGCCCTTTTCATACCGTCTCCATGGGCATGGCCGTGCCGAGGAGTTCCCCGTAGAGCCGCACCATCCGTCCGGCCCAGACCTCTTCGCTGTACGCCTCCTCGTACACCCGCCGGCAGTGGGAGCGCAGAGCCGGGAAGCTGCTGCCCGCCTCGCGCAGCACTCGATCCAGCGGCGCCTCCCAGCCGGTGACGGCGCCGGTTCCCTCGGCCCGCACCGCGGCGTGCGTCGCGGAACCTTCGAAGGCGAGCACGGGAAGGCCGGCGGCGAGCGCCTCGATGTACACCAGCGGCATGCCCTCGTACCAGCGGCTGGGGAAGACGAGACCGCGGTAGCCCGGCAGTCTGTGCCGTAGCTCGGTGCGACCGAGCACGCCGTGGAACCGCACCGAGCGTGGTGCGGCGGCACGGCAGTCCTCTTCCAGCGGACCGTTGCCGATGACGTCCAGCGGTGCGTCGGCCGGCCAGCGGCGGAGAAGGTCGAGAATGCCCTTCTCCGCGGTGAGCTTGCCCGCGTACACCCAGCGTTTCCCGGGCTCGACAGTCCGGCCTTCCACCGACGGCACGAAGTTAGGGATGAGAGCCATGCGCCTCTCGTCCACCCCGGCGCGGGCATAGGTGGTGCGGCCGAGCTCGGAGAGGACCACGATCCGGTCGGCGCGGCGCAGCAGCGGGTCGGCGGCCACTCCGCCACGTCCCGCCCAGGCCAGCGGCAGGGTGGCGAGCCGGGAACCGCGGTAGCAGCCGGCGCGCAGCCCGGCCCAGCGGTCCCCGTCCACGCACCTGGTGCAGATCCCGCCGTCGCGGTAGAGCGTCGCCGCCGCGCAGATCGGGCGGAAGTTGTGCAGCGTCGTCACGAGCGGACCGCGCCATCCGGTCAGCCAGTCGCGGCCGAAGTTGGGGAAGAGGTTGTGTACGTGCACGATGTCAGGGGAGAAGGCGCGCAGTTCGGGAAGGGGGGAGCGGCCGCGCCCGCCGGCCACCGTGACCGCGCATCTGACGGCGTGCAGCGGGCGGGTCCGCAATTCGTCGGTGTGCGCGGCAACCATCTGTACTTCGTGTCCGGCCCTGCGCAGCGCCTCCGCATGGTCGAGGGGGGCCTCGTTCTCGCCACCGGGGGCGGAGGTGCTGTAAAAACTGTGGACCAGGGCGATCCTCAGCGGCCTCATACGTGTGCCGCCTCTCGCGCGCGGAAGAGCACCACGTCGCATTGGAGCATCTGACCGGACTGCGGGTCGGTGAAACCGGGGATGACGGACATCGGGGTGAGACCGAGTTCCGACTGGAGCAGCTTCAACGCCTCGTTGAAGAGTAGCCCGCCCTCGTACAGCGGAACGAAGGACGTCTCGGTCTGGATGCCGAGGCAGTCCGCCGCGTGGTTGCCCGCACCGCGCAGCACGTGTGCCTCGTATCCCTGGACGTCCATCTTGAGAAAGACCCGCTCGCCCGGGACGACGATCTGCTCCCACAGATCGTCGAGTCGGCGGATCTCAGCCGTCTGCTCGCCGGTGTAACCGGCGTGCGGAGCCGCGCGCGAGTGACGTTCCAACATCGGGAGCACCGAACTGCTGGCGCCCGCGTTGCCGGCGACGTTCATCACAATGGTGCCGGTGTGGTCGCCGAGCGCGTACGGCAGCACGGTCCAGGCGGGGTCGGGCGATGCCCGACGGCGCAGTTCCCCACGCGGGCCGCTCAGCGGCTCGAAGGAGACAATGCGGCCCTGGTAGCCGCTGCGACGCAGCATCGTCCCGTATTCACCGCAGTGTGCGCCCGCGTCGATGACCAGGTTGATCCCGAACTGCCCCATGAGCTGCACGAGTTGCTGTCCTGACCAGGTCGCTGGGTAGCGGGCGATGTCGATCCCGAGTCGCTGTACGCCGCTGCGTACGCGGTGGAGGAGGGTCACGGTCGTACTGCTCCTTCGCATGGATGCTTAGAGAAGTCGGCGATTTCCCCGCACCTCCAGCCGCCGCAGGTGGCCAAGAATGTCGAGAGATACGCGCATCGCCGTGTCGGGCCGAGTTCGAATGATGCCGGAGCGAGCTGGAGCGGCATCTCTCTGAATCATCAGCAGCTTAGTGTCCTCAACTCACTTGCATGACACATGACACGACTGGCTTCCCCGGCCATCCGGAAAGCAGTTCACGTTCAAACGGGTGGTGAATTGCATCTCCCGGAGCAATCAGGAAACGCCTTCGGGTGACGGCGGCCAAGAAGCGTGTGGCGGCTTGTAGGCCAGCGAAGGACGGGCCTAGCCTGCTTGGCGTGGCCAACGCGAAGAGCATCATCAAAGCAGTGATCGGTCCGCTGAACCGTCCGGTTGCCCAGTCCCGGCTCGCCCTGGCCGTGAAGTCGCCGAGTCCCTTGAAGATCGAAATCGGCAGCCACGCAGCCCGACGCCCGGGCTGGATCTGCACCGACATCTCCTGGCGTGCGCGGCACTACCTGGATGCCACCAAGAGGTGGCCGGTCCGTACAGCCTCGGCGAGCCATGTCTATGCGGACAACATGATCGAGCACATCCGCCTGATGCCCAATCGCCGCATGTTCCGTGAGGCGCATCGCGTACTCGTCCCGGGTGGTCGCATCAGGTTGTCCACTCCGGACGTGGAGCACGTGGTCCGGCTCTACACGGCAGACGACCAGGAGACCCGACTGGAGATGGAGAGGTGGCGCCGGAAAGGCTACGAGATCCATCACCCCATCGATCTGCTGCGCACGACCTTCCAGGATTGCGGCCATCACATCGGATACCTGTGGGACTTTGCGACCCTGACGGCCGAACTCGAATCGGCCGGTTTCAAGAGTGTCCGCCGTTGTGCGCCAGGACAGAGCGATGACCCCGATCTCAGGAACCTGGAGGTCCGCCCCGACTTTGCTCTGACCGTGGAGGCGGAGGCGACTGGTTGAGAGCCGGACGAACTCGCCGGCTGGATCACCGCGGAAGCCCTGATCGGTACCGTGCTGGTCAACATCACGGTCAGCGGACACAGCGCGGCGTCGCGCGGCGGACATCGCCATCGCCAACGCCGTCGCCTGCCGCTTCAGCGATGTTGTCGAGCGCTTGGAGAGCCTAGTTCTCGCACCCCCGCCTCTGCGTCTACGTCCGCGGTGAAGCAAGCGTCACCCAGCCCGCCCGGCCCCCGGCTCGGTCAACCCGGCCGGCGTTTCAGGGTTTGTCTATCGGATCACGTGCGGAGCCAGATGAGGACGGCGGCGAAGGTGACGGTGCCGAGGTAGACAGAGGCGCGTATTCGGCTGTTGGCCGTCACCGACGTGACCGGGCGCCAGCACCACGGGTCCTCGGGGAAAGGAGCGGACTGACGACCGGGATGACGGCGCAGGCGGATGACGGTGCTTATCCAGGCGATCAGCGGCCCTTCGTAGTCGGCGGCGGCCAGGGGCCCCAGCATTGGTTGTGAGATCAACGGAGGAGTTAGGTCCGTCTGCCAGCTTGACCGGCGGGCAGAGTGGCGTTGCCTCTCTACCGCTCGGCGGGGCCGTCCTCACCGTCAATCTCGTAGATCCGCTCTTGAAGCCGTTCACCGGCCCACTCCAGCCCGACGCCCAGGTCAAACCAGTGCCGATCCTTCCGCGCTGCGGGTCGTGAGAGGTTCACCGCCGCCCAGGAGAACACCCCCAGGAGGACGGAACGCCCGTGCCGCGTTGTCCGCACGGACAACGCAAACGGTGCGGCGAGTGCCGCGCGGGTCACCAGGATGACCTGTTCGTCCTCGGAACGTGGACGCCCACCCGTAAGAAAACGGGGCGTTTCAAGGATCTTTACCCACTCGACCACCGCGTCTGCCACCTGGGCGCGCAGGGACTCCTCGATGCCTTCCCGGACGGCCCGCGCGGGATCATCGCCGAGCCAGCCAAGCCAGTGATCAGGATCAGTGAGCTTGCTGAAGTCGTCCTGTGGCACCCCGTGACGGGGATTCTGCCGGTACTCGCCGGTCAGCTTCCCGCCGCCGTCCACCACCCACGCACCGCGGATCGCCTCAGGAGGTACGTAGCCGTTCGGGTCGTCGATATACGTCGGGTCGATCTCGGCGACGCTGCCACCGGGATTCTCAGCAGCCGCAGCCAGCAGCGCCGGATCGTTCGGTATGCTCTTACGCCTGCCTCGCGAGCCGAAAAGTCCCACGTTCCCACCCCCACCGTCGCCCGCCTCGTTGACCCCGATTGTGCCGCAGTGGTCAGGACCACATGAGGAGGGTGTGGCGGCGATGGATGGGCGGGGAGCCTCAGGGAGCAGCCCGGCAGTGGCCCCGGCGCCCCGGCCTCGTCCCGTGGCGGTCGGCCCGAACGGCTGGCCCCTGGAATCCGCCACGGACGCCTCCGGCACCGTATGGACCCGCCAGGTGCCGGGCAGTTCGGTCGCCGTGGCCCTGCGCCTCGGCGAGCCGGCGGTGGTGCTCGTTCACGTGATACGCCGCTACCACTACGAGATCGACACCCTCACGACGGCGAAGTGATCGGCTTCCGTCCTCCGGGCAGGTCGCTCAAGGGCTACGCGGCCAACCACGCCTCGGGTACGGCGTGCGCGATCCGTCCGACGTGGTATCCGGAAGGTGTCACGGGCGGACTCTTCCCGCATCAGCGAGCCGTCATCCTGGACATCCTGCGGGAATGCGAGGGCGTGGTGGCCTGGGGCGGGAACTTCCGCCGCCGCCTGAACGAGGCTCACTTCCAGATCGACGTCCCCCCGTCCGACCCGCGCCTGCAGCGCCTCGCGGCACGGCTGCGCGGATGGGAGGACGTACCGGGGAAGGGAGCGGGAACGCTCCACCTCGGGGTCTGACGGACCCTGGAGCGCGGGTGCCCCGAACCAGGCTCGGACGTGCGTGAGGCAGGGCGGCGGACCCCCGCCCCCCTGCCACACAGACGTGGTGTCCGGCCCCGTTGCCGCCAGGGAGACGGCCCCGGCTTGCGCCGGCTCCCTGGCCTCCCTGACGCGTCCCGGTCGAGATCCTCTGACTGGATCACGGTGGCGCGTCGGGCGTTGGTGCCGGCATCCGCCCAGACGCCAGCAGTTGGGCCGTGACGTGGAGGGGCTGCGGTGACCGTGAGGTCTGGTTGTGCCGCTGGGCCGGCCGCCATCCCCACCTCTCGAGCAGCGCCTGGCGGCTGCGGTCGTGCTGGGCCGGGGCGGAGGCGGTGGGCGAGGGCGGTGCGGCTCGCGGTTCCCCCCCCATGCGAGGCATCAGGCAGCTTCGCCTGGGGGCGAGGAGTGCTCTCCGGTGGATCGGCGCGGATGCGGGGGCAGCAGTTCGGTGGTGATGAAGGCGACCACGGCCGCCAGGATCACCAGGGGCATCACGTCGAGGCTGCCGAGCAACAGGGCGACGAGCACGACGCTGCTCACGGGGAGCCGCAGTGTGGCCCCGGTGGCCGCTGCCATGCCGGCCGCCATCGCGGGTAGCACTCCGAGACCTGGCAGCGGTGCGAGCAGGACGCCGGTGGCGGCTCCCAGGAAGAGGGCGGGGAAGACGGGGCCGCCTCGCAGGCTGCCCAGACACAGGGTGTAGGCGGCGCCTTTGAAGGCCAGGACGGCCAGCAGCGCGCCGACGCTCCAGGCGTGCGGGTCGGCGGCCAGTGTGCTCAGGGTGCTCTGGCCGGACGTGGCGACGTCGGCGGGGGAGCGGTCGGTGCTCAGTGTGTAGAGGGCGGCGCAGGCCGCGGCGCCCAGCGCGCACAGAACGGTCCGTACCGGTACGGCTTTCATGGTGTACAAGGCCACCAGTCGTCCCGCGCTCAGCAGCAGGTGTGTCGCGACGGCGATGGTCACGGCCATGATCAGGGTCCAGAGCACGTCCGCGGCGTCCAGGCGCGGGGACGGGGCGGGCAGCTCGAGACTGAGGCTTCCTGTTTCCAGACCGGTCCAGCGACCGAAGCCGGTGAAGACCAGGGCTCCGACTCCGCTGGAGAGCAGGGCGGGCAGCATGACCGCGAACAGTCGTGGACCTCCCACGCCTGCGATCTCGATGAGAAGGACGGCGGCGACCACGGGGTTGCCGAAGATCGCGGAGATGGCCGCCGCGGCTCCGGCCGCACCCAGCAGCGCCGTGCTCTGCGCGGCCGTGGGTGCGTGGGCGAGGTTGCGGAACAGCAGGGCCAGGCCGCCACCCAGGGCGATCAGCGGTGCCTCCGGGCCGAGGACGGCGCCGAACGGCAGACTCGCTGCCGCGGCCAGGAGCACTCCGGGCAGCGCGGTGGGGGAGGCGCCTCCGGTATGCAGGCCGGAGGCTGGGATGTGGCCGCCCGCACCTGGGAGCCGTGCGGCGACCAGGCCGACGACCAGGCCCGCGACGAGGAAGAGGGGCAGCGGCCACCACCACGCAGGCGCGTCCCACCCCAGGTCATGGGGGAGGTCCGCCCACAAGACGTGTTCCAGTTCGTGCAGCCCGACCAGGAACCAGAACGCCGCGAGGGACACCGGGATGCCGATGAGGGCGCAGAGGAAGAGCACCTTCAGATAGCCGGGAGCCAGCAGCAGGTCCCGCAGCCGGTCCGCCTCCTCAGGCTGCGCTCCGCTGACGGGCGGACCGGATCGAGGGCTGGGCCCCGCCATCGGTGTCTCCCTTCCCCTCGACCCCACGTCGACTCGGCGCCGGGCACAGCCCGCCCGGGCTTGCGGTGAGCGCGGCACTGGCGGAGAAGCCGGCACCGAGCGGACAGAGACGCCGCTCAATCCCGAAATCAGGTCTCACACCGCACCATCCCATCGCTACCTGCCGTTTCTCCCGACTGCAACAGCGACACGCTGCCCTGACATGCGGTCCTCGTGGTCCGACTGTATGAATGAGGTAGTGCCTCCATGATCGGAGCGAAACATGGACGACTATCCCCTTCTCAACCTGTTCTGGACGATGCTGTGGCTCTTCCTGTGGGTCATGTGGTTCTTCCTGCTGTTCAAGGTGGTCACGGACATCTTCCGGGACCACAGCCTCAGCGGCTGGGCGAAGGCGGGGTGGCTCGTCTTCGTGCTCGTACTGCCCTACGTCGGTGTCCTGGTGTATCTCATCGCCCGGGGGAAGAGCATGGGCGAAAGGGATGTGAAACAGGTCCAGGAGCATGAGGAAGCCCTGCGCCAGTACATCCAGAAAGCGGCGGGAGCCGGGAGCAGTTCGGTGGAGGAGCTGGGCAAGCTCTCCGCGCTCAAAGACAAGGGCGACATCACCCAGGAGGAATTCCAGCGCGCCAAGACCAAGCTCCTGAACTGACGCCTGACGCCTGACGCCTGACGCCTGACGCCTGACGCCTGACGACCTGACGTTTGACGCCTGACTACCTGACCCCCCTGTGGTCCTTTCGTCGAGTTCGCTGATCCCAAGGAAACGGCCAGGGGCATCCGCAGGGTGGGGCGAAGCCGAGGCGGTATCGGCGCGGCGACGGTGCCGCAATGGGACCTGATCGGAGACGCTCTCCGCCGGAGAGCGGGTGCTGACGAGAAGGACAGAATCCAATGGCATTGACAGGGAGGTCGCTACGTGTCCGCCGAGACCAATAAGGCGCTGGTACGCCGGTTCTTCGAGGAAGTGCTCAACGGGCGGCGCACGGAGATCGTCGACGAGCTGGCCGCGATGGACTACAAGGAGCACGACCCGCTGCCCGGGCAGCGCGAGGGGCGTGAGGGGCTGAAGGACCGAGTGGCCATGCTCGTGGAGGGGCTGGCACCCACCTTCAGCATGGACGACATCATTGCCGAGGGGGACCGTGTCGTCGTCCGTTGGACCAACACTGCTACCCACTCCGGAACTTTCCTGGGCATTCCCCCGACGGGACGATCATGCCGCTTCGCCGGAGTCGACATCTTCCGGCTGGACGGCGGCCGGCTCGCCGAACACTGGCACGTCGTCGATCAGCTCTCCATGCTCCAGCAACTGGAGCTGCTCCCGTCATCCTGAGCCCGAGCCGGTGCGGCCGATCGTCAAGGACGCAGCCCGAGCAGGAAGCGGGTGCCGGACCGGGCCCGGGCGGGCCGCTCGGTAAGGGCGCAGCCGCCACCGTCCTCGCACGCCGCTGCCGGGCCACGGCCCCGTGCGGTTCTCCAGGCCTGTTGCGGCAGGTGCCTGTGACCCGCCTGGGGGATGCCGGCCTGCCGGCGGCCCTGATGGTGGGGGTTACCCGGTGCAGCCGGGGACGGGGGAGGGGCTGCCGGTGCAGTTGGTGGGGGTGTTGGCGCTCACCGCGGAGTTGTCGAGTGTCGCGGAGCCGGCGACGTGGTAGATGCCGCCGGGGTTGATGGCGGCGGCGTTCCCGCTGACCACGCTGCTGGTGAGGGCGAGTGTCCCACGGTCGTTGGCGATACCCGCGGCCTGGTGGGCGGTGTTGTTCTTGACGTTGCTGCTGGTGAACGTCGCCCCTGCCGCACCGCCGGTGCTGTAGATGCCACCGCCGGTACCGTCGGCGGCGTTGTTGGACAGCTCGCTCCCGGTGAGGGTGACCGCGCCGAAGTTCAGGATGCCGCCCCCGTTCGTGGCCGCGTGACCGCCGCTGAGGGTGACCGCCTTGAGAGTGAGGTCTCCGGTAGTGCTGACCTGGGCGATGCGGAACACGGACGCCGAGCTGCGGGTGATGGTGTTGGCGTTGCCCTCCAGGGTGATGGGGGTGGTGATGATGGGGAGCCCGGTGGGTCCGTTCACGCCGTCGTTGCCGTGGGCGGCGGTGAGCGTGTAGGTACAGCCTGCGGTGAGGGTCACGGTCCCCCCGCCGGCGGTGTTGGCCGCGTTTACAGCGGTGATCAGTGATGTCTCGTCGCACGCAACGGCCATGATCCGGGCCTGGGCGGTCGCGGGCAGGAGGGTGGTCGTGCCGGTGGCCAGAACAGCGGCCCCGGCAAGGGCGAGAACGACACGACGGAATCTCATGGAACCCTCTGGGAATAGCTCGACTGCCTCGCGAATGCGGGCACTGCGCACATGCGCAGCGAGATCAGACGCTAGCGCCTCAGTTATGCGAGAAAACGCGGGAAGTTCACCGTCGGCCCTAGCTCCACTCGTACGAGCGAGAGGCGGCTCAGGACGTGCCCGGCACCACGCGGGGCGCGCCCCCCGTCGCGGCCCTGACGGCCAGGCCGCACCCAGTACGGCCGAACCCGCTATCGAAGCCCATCGACCGACAGAGCGTTTGCGTTCCGCTTGGCGTCCGGGCGCGGCTGGGCGCCGCGCCCGGTGCATGGCGAGTCAGGACCAGCTGTTGTACGAGCCGCCCACCATGCCGGTAGGCGTACGTCCCTTGAAGGGGACACTCCAGTCGCCGGTGCCCGCGTAGACGTAGACGGTGTTGTCGCTCGGGCTGTGCCCGATCAGGTCGGGGCGGCCGTCGCGGTTGGCGTCGCCGATGGCGACGACGTCGCTGTAGGTGTTCCAGCCGGTGCCGATCTTCGTACGGGGTGCGAAGGTGCCGTCGCCCTTGCCGAGGTACAGCCAGAGGTCACCGGCGGCATGGCGGGCGACGAGGTCGCCGGCCGGAGCGCCGCCGATGTTGCCGGTGGAGGTGATCTGGTTGTAGATGCCCCAGCCGGTGCCCATCTTCTGCCGGGGGGCCAGGGGCGCGTTGGCGTTTCCGGTTCCGGGGTAGAGCCAGAGGCCGCCGGCCGGGTCCGTCGCCAGGACGTCGGGCTTCTCGTCGCCGGTCAGGTCGCTGAGATTGCCGGTGGCCTCGATCCGGTCGTAGATTTGCCAGCCGGTGCCGGTCTCGACCGGCTTCCCCGCCTGCACGGTGCCGTAAGAGGGCTCGTGACCGGTGTCGATGCGCCACAGCTTGCCCGCGGCGTCCCGGGTCAGTACGTCGGGCGAGCCGTTGTCGCTGTAGTCGTGCGGCTTGACCGAGCGGACGACCTTGAAGGTGCCGGACTCGTTGACCTCCGGACCGACGCCGTTTTCGGCACCGCGCGGAACGTCCACGTGTAGTCGCCGTTGAAGGCTGCCTTGGGCGCCTGCGTCGGGCCTTCGAAACCACCGAAGGTGCCGTGCCAGACGAAGCCGATGGCGCCGCGCGCCGCCGTAGAGGACGTCCCCGGACTCGTGGCGGGGCTGGAGGTGGCGGACGAAGCTTTGGCCGGTCCGCTGGTGGGTGACCGTGACGGTGACGGAGACGTTGCTCCGGGAAAGATGCCAGCCCATGGGGACCCAGCGGTCGCGGTCGAAGTCGATCACGTCGGGAACGTCGGTCCGGACGTAGGTGACCGCGGTCGATTGTCCCGTGCTCGCGACCAGCTGGGTGGCGGGCGCCCCGTCCTGCCCGGCCGAGACCCAGTACAGACCCTCGCCCTCGGCGGCGGTGCCGCCGCGTACGAGGAGCGTGCCGTCGGCCGCGGGCGCGACCGCGGAGACGTAGGCGAGGACCTCGACGTGCTGACCGGGCTCCGCCAGGGACGCCGCGCGGAACGGCCGCAGGGGGTCGTCGTGTTCGGCCAGGAGCGAGGTCGGGGAGCCGTACGACAGCAGGCCGCCCACCAGGTTGACGAACGTGGGGTAGCCGACGGTGTGCCGCTGCGCCACCCCGGTCACCCGGTCGACGGTGACCACGAAGGAGCTTTCGTTGTGTAGTCGGCCCAGGCCACGTGT
>NZ_BMTO01000007.1:0-31540 GCF_014649715.1 Streptomyces lateritius | reverse complement strand
GAACGTTCGAGGCGTACGTTGCGACGGCCGGGCCGTGGTCGCGTCGACCACGGCCCGGCCGCCCTTGTGGCCTGCGACGGAATCCGTCGCGTAGCCGACGAGCGTGGTGCCGTTGAGGACGTGGGCGGTGCTGAAGAAGTCGCGAGCGTCTGCCGGAAGGCCGGTGATCTTGCGGTGGGAGACGTCCGTGCCGTCCTTGGTGACGAGGATCAGTTCCTTCGTGCCGTCCGCTTGCACGGCCTGGGCGAGCACCGCCGCCGGGCCCACGGCCTTCACATAGGTGGCGTTCAGCGGCGCGAGGTCGATGGAGACGGGGGCGGCGTTCTCGTCGCTCATGTCCTTGAGATTGACGGACCGGAACTGGTGAGGGACGTACGTGTCCCCGAAGACCATGATGTCGGTGCCGGTGTTGTCGATGCCGCCCGACAGCTGAAGCTCCGTGGAACGACGTCCGGCCGTCGGTTGTGGTCGGGGCACGGCCGGCGATGTTCGGCTCATCCGCATGTGTCATTCAGGCGTCGAACCGTCCAGGGCCGGATGGCCGGGTATCACCCACCGTCTCCGAGAGTGCCTGCGCGAACGCCCGCGCCTGCGCCGAGGTGTGGGCGCGGGGACGGATCAGGCCCAGGAGGGAGGCCGGGAGGCTCTCGACCGGGATGAAGGCAAGCGAGCCGCGCCGGCTGTGATGGTCGGCGGTCGAACGGCAGAGCAGCATCGACCCGCGGTTCGCCGCCACAAGGCTCAGCCCCTTCTGGAGTGTGTTCACGCTCGTGTACGGAACAGGCGTCCTTGGCGACTTCGCCGCAGGATCCAGCGCCGGACGGTCACCGCGCCGCACGCTCGTGGTGATCAGCCTGGTGCTGTCGGCGACGGTCGGACTGCTGCCGCTGCTAGGCGGTTCGGTAAAGACGGCCGCGGTTCTGCTGGCCGTGTGGGGTCTGTCGTACGGTGGTGTCTGCGTCAGTGCCGAGACCTGGCTGCTGGCCGGGGCCCCGCACGCCCGGGAGGCGGCCTCCTCGCTGTTCGTCGGCGTCTTCGACGGGGCGATCGCCCTGGGAGCGCTGGTCGGCGGCCTGGAGGCGGACGGCACCGGGATCGAGCCGGTGCTGTGGATCGGTGGTGCGCTCGCCGCCGGGAGCGCCGTCAGTGACAGCGTTCCCGGCGCGCCCCCGAGAGCGGACGCCTCTAGGTACATTCGACGACCGTGCCTGGGCGTGGTCCGGGCACCCCTGAAGGTGGTCACAGACCCCCTACCGGTCACCGCCGCCGAGCGGCAGCGCACGCAGGTCCTTGCGGAGGATCTTCCCTGCGGCGGACTTCGGCACGGCGTCGGTGAACTCGACGATCCGCACCTTCTTGTGCGGGGCAACCCGCTCCGCGACGAACGCGATCACCTCGTCGGCGGTCAGCTCGGCACCCGGACGGCGGACCACGAACGCGCGCGGGATCTCGCCCGCGTCGTCGTCCGGGTAGGCGACCACGACGGCGTCCGCGATCGCCTCGTGGGTGAGGAGCAGCGCCTCCAGTTCGGCCGGCGGCACCTGGTAACCCTTGTACTTGATGAGCTCCTTCAGCCGGTCGACGACGTAGACCTCCCCCTGGGGGCCGAGCCGGGCGATGTCGCCCGTACGCAGGAACCCGTCGGCGAGGATCGTCTCCTCGGTCGCCGTGGCGTTGCCGAGATAGCCGGCCATCACGTTCGGGCCGCGCACCTGGAGTTCGCCCGTGGCGCTGCGGCCGTTCTCGACGGCTTCCACCTCGGCCCCGGTCTTGGGGTCCACCAGCCGGAACTCCACGTTCGGGACGGCGAACCCGATCGATCCGACAGACAGCGACCCGTCGCCCGGCGTGACGTGGGAGACGGGGCTGAGTTCGGTCATGCCGAAGCCCTGCATCATCCGGCAGTCCAGCTTGGCCGCGAGCGCCTCCCCGAGCGCCTCGTCCAGCGGCGCGGCGCCGCTGACCACGGTCCGTACGGCGGACAGGTCGTACTCGTCGGCCATCGGGTGCTTGGTCAGGGCGACGGCGATCGGCGGCGCGACGTACAGGAACGTGCAGTGCTGGTCCTGGACGGTACGGAGGAAGACCGGGAGGTCGAAGCGGGGCAGGGAGACGATCTTGGCGCGGGCCCTGAGGGACAGGTTCAGGATCACGTTCATGCCGTAGATGTGGAAGAACGGCAGCACGGCCGACACCGAGTCCTCGGCCGACAGCGGCAGCACCGGCTCCATCTGGCAGACGTTCGCGACCAGGTTGGTGTGGGTCAGCATGACGCCCTTGGCGCGGCCGGTCGTCCCCGAGGAGTACGGCAGTACCGCGAGATGGGTCGAGGGGTCGATCGTCACCTCGGGTGCCGGCCGGCGCTCGGCCAGCATCGCGGGCAGCGTGTCGTGTCCGGCGCCGAGGTCCAGCAGGTAGACGTCGTCGGCGGGGATGCCGACCTCGGCGGTCGCGGCCAGCGCGGTCGGCAGGAACGGGGTGACCGTGACGTACCGGACGGCCCCGGAGTCGCGGAGCTGCGTGGCCGTCTCGGCGGGCGTGTAGAGGGCGTTGACCGTGGTGACAGTGCCGCCGGCGCGCAGGACCCCATGGAACGCGACCACGAACTCGGGACAGTTGGGCGCGTGCAGGGCGACGACGTCACCCTGGCGAAGCCCGCGCGCGACCAGCGCGCCGGCGAAAAGCAGGACCTGGTCCGCGAGTTCACCGTACGTCAGCGACCGGCCGGAGGGCCCGTCGACGATCGCGACCCGGTCCCGGTCGGCGACGTCGAGCGAGCCGAACAAGAGATCGTGCACGGTCACGTCCGGAATGACGACGTCGGGAAGCGGACTGCGGAAGATCACGGGGTCTCCTCGGAGGGTCGCGCCGCACAGACGAAAAGCGCGACGATGTCACGCATCCTGCCCTAGGCGCTGGGATGATCCGAAAAAACGGCTTGGCCGGGCTCCTGCTGCCGACCCCGGCGAGCTCAGCCACGCACCCGGTCCGCGCGCCGCCGCCCGCCGAGGACCACCAACCAGACCGACGTCGCGGCGAAAAGCAGGCCACCGCCACCCGATACGGCCGCCGGCACAGCCGCGCCGCCGGCGCCATCTTCTTCACGAGCCACTTCCCGAGGGGCGTCCGCCTTTACGGTCAACCGGGTGCCGTACGGGCCTCACCCGCCGCCGCTGCCCACCGGCAGAAACGCCACTACGGTGCGCCCGGCCGCCTCGAACTCGACGTTGCGACCACCCGTCATGCACGGGCCGCTCGTCTGCAGCGTCGCATGAGTCTGCTGGCCATCTAGGGGCGGTACGTCATGCGCGCAGTCGGCCAACGAACTCGGCGGCGTGAGCGGGCGGTTCGGCGCCGATGTGGAGGAGTTCGATGCGGTGCGCGAGGCGGGGTGCGCTCAGTGGTACGGCGACGGCACCCGCGCTCGTGGAGGCGAAGGAGACCGGCAGCAGTGTCAGGCCGTGGCCGGCGGCGGTCAGGGCGGCGAGAATGCGGGTGTCGGTGCCTTCGTAGAGCAGTGCGGTGGCGGGAAGCCGTGGCCGACCGCTCCGCCCTGCACGGTGCGCAGCAGGTCGAGTGGGAACCCGGCGTGGGGGGCGTCGAGCCAGCGTGCGTCGACGAGGTCCGCGAGGCGCAGCCCGGCACGACCGGCGAGCGGATGGCCGGCGGGCAGGACGACGGCGAGCGGCTCCTCGGCGACGCGCGCGGCGGTGAGCGGGGCGACGTCGGGGAGCCGCAACGGGTCGCTGGGCGCGACGAGGCCGTCGACCAGCCCGAGATCGGCGGCTCCGGTCGCCACGGCGGCAGGCACCTCGTCGCGGGGCAGGGTGACGCCGGAGGCGGGCAGGACGGCGAGCGTCCTGGGCCGCAGGGCGAGCGGGGCCGCGGCGAGGGTCAGCGTCTGGCGGGGCGCTGCGGAGAACCGGGCGAGGTCGGCGCGGGCGGCGTCCAGGCGCAGGAGGAGGGACCCGGCGTGTTCGAGGAGACGCTCGCCGGCGGGGGTGGGGATGACGGGGCGGCGGCCGAGGAGCGGCAGGCCGAGGTCGTTCTCGAGGGCTGCGATGTGCTGGGAGACGGCGGACTGGGTGTAGCCCAGGGCGCGGGCGGCCTCGGAGAAGGACGCGAGCCGGGCGACGGTGATGTAGGACGCAGGAGGTGCGCGTCCATGGTCATAAGTGTTCACGATGGAGAGTGCAGGAATCATCGTTGGACCTGAACATCGCGGGGGAGCAGCATGGTCGGCATGACGAAGACCGCCCGCATTGCCCTGGTCGGCGACCGTTCCCCACACGTGAATGCCCATGTCCGCGTCCCTGTGTTGCTGGACGCGCTGGCCGAGCGCGACGGCCTGGTACTCGACGCCTACTGGATCCCGACCGGGGACGCGGAGGCGCCCGGCGCGGTGAAGGGCTTCGACGCGCTGTGGGTGCTGCCGGGAAGTCCGTACGCGAGTGAGGCGGGCGCGCTCGCGGCGATCCGCACGGCCCGCGAGGACCGGATTCCCTTCCTCGGCACCTGCGGCGGCTTCCAGCACGCGCTGCTCGAGTTCGCCCGCGGCGTCTGCGGCCTGGACGGTGCCGCACACGCCGAGAACGACCCGGCGGCGGCCGCCGACGACCTGCTGATCGCCCCGCTCGCCTGCTCGCTGGTGGGGCACGAGGGCACGGTTCGGGTGGCGCCGGGCTCGCTCGCGGAGTCCGTGCTCGGCGCCGAGCGGACGACGGAGCGGTACCACTGCAATTACGGCCCGGACACCCGCCACCTGGACACGCTGCGGGCGCACGGTCTGCGGTTCACCGGTGAGGACGAGGAGGGCGGGGTCCGGATCGCGGAGCTGCCCGGACACCCGTTCTTCCTGGCGACGCTCTTCCAGCCGGAACTGGCGGGCGACGGCTCCCGCCCGCATCCGATCGTGCGGGCGCTGGCACGGGCGGCGGCGGATCGCTAGGGAGCGTCCGGAACGCATTCCGCCCCAACCTGGCCGACCGGATCGCGGAAGCTGAACGCGCGGCCTGGCTCGGCGAAGTCGAAGGACTCGCCACCAGCCTTGCCGCAGCCGAGGAGGAGGGCGGGAAGCCGACGGGATCAGGAGCGCGGCGAGCCGAGCACGGGCAGGTCGCTGTGACGACCGCGCGGGTTCGTACGGCCCGGCTGTTCCGCATGCCTGCGTACAGACCCGGCCGCCGTCCCGGACGACGTCCTCGACCCGCCCCGCACGACACCCCCGCGCTCCCGCGTGATCCTCACACCGAGCCGCGCCAGGCGCCCGTCTCCTGGCCGCCGCGCTCTTCGATGAACGACTTGAACCGCTTGAGATCGCCCGCGACCTTCCGCTTGACGAACCCGAGCTTGTCGCCGACCTGCTCCGTCAGCCCCTCGGGGGCGAAGTCCATCTGGAGCATGACCTTCGTCCGGGTGTCGTCGAGACGGTGGAACGTGACGACGCCGGCCTGCCGCGCCTCGCCCTCGACGGTCGTCCAGGCGACGCGCTCGTCCGGGATCTGTTCGGTGACGACGGCGTCGAACTCGCGGCGCACTCCGCCGATCTCCGTGACCCAGTGGGTGAGCGTGTCCGTACGCTGTTCGATCCGCTCCACGCCGTCCATGAAGCGCGGGAACGTCTCGAACTGGGTCCACTGGTCGTACGCGGCGCGGACCGGGACCTCGACCTCGACGGACTCCTCGACCTTCGACATGGGGAACGCCCTTCTCGTTTGGGGACGGGTTGCTGGAGTTCGCGTAACCCGGACCTGAGAACTCACACCTCTTCAAGAGGAACAGAACGAAGAGCTGCGTGGCAGTAGAACCGTCCTGCTGGCCTGGAGAGCTTGAGGTGCAGAGTGTGCCGCTTGACGCCGCTCGGACGGAATCTCCTGCCTTTTCGACGAGTACGGCAACCCAGTGCACCCCCGGCGGCAACCACACGTTGATCGTCACCCCTACACGGAACGGATAATGCACATGAGTTCGACCCGTCGCGCCCCCCGCCACCGCAGACCCCGAAAGGCCTTGGCGATCGGTGTGCCGCTGGCGCTGGCCGCTTCCGGGGTTCTCGCGTACGGGTCTGAGTTCGGACTGGGACCGGGCGAAGAGGAGAGGGCAGCGGCGGCCGAGACCACCGCTGCCGCCACCAGAACCCTCACCGTCGCCAAGGACGGCAGCGGCCAGTACAAGACGGTCCAGGCCGCGGTGAACGCCGTGCCCGTCAGCAATCGCTCTCGCGTCGTCATCTCCGTGAAGCCGGGTACGTACCGCGAGACGGTGAACGTTCCGGCGAACAAGCCGCACATCACCATCCAGGGCTCGGGCACGAGCCGCAAGGACACGGTCATCGTCTTCGGCAACGCTGCCGGCATGCGGAAGCCGGACGGTTCGGGCACGTACGGCACTCCGGGCAGCGCCACCGTCGCCCTCCGGTCGGACAACTCCCAGCTCCGCAACCTCACCGTCTCCAACGACTTCAACGAGGCCGCGCACCAGTCCTTCAAGGACCACCAGGCGGTCGCCCTGCTCACGACCGCGGACAGGATCGTGCTGGACAGCGTCATCGTCGCCGGCGACCAGGACACCCTGGAGCTCGAGACCGCGGCGAAGGACAAGCCCGGACGCGTCTACGTCACCAGGTCCTCCATCGTCGGCAACGTCGACTTCATCTTCGGCCGTGCCACCGCCGTGATCGACCGGTCGGTCATCATCCTCAAGAAGCGCTGGAACGGCACATCGGCCGGATACATCACCGCCCCGAGCACCCAGGCGGGCCGCAAGGGCATCCTCATCAACCGCTCCACCATCAAGGGTGACGTGACCGCGTCCTCCTTCCACCTCGGCCGCAACTGGCACCCCGGCGGCGACAAGGCGGCCGACCCCCAGGCCACCGTCCGCGATTCCAAGCTCAGCGCCGCGATCAAGCGCACGCCCTGGACCGACATGGGCGGCTTCTCCTGGAAGGACGACCGCTTCGCCGAATACATGAACACCGGCCCGGGTGCCGGCCCGAGGAGCACCGACCGGCCCCACCTGACCGACCCCCAGGCCGCATCCCAGGAGGTCTCGGACTGGCTGGGCGACTGGACCCCGTAAGCGGTGGGAGAAGGAGCCCGGGAGGTACGGCATCGCGTAGCTCCCGGGCCCGTCGGAGAGTTCGCCGCCTGATCGCCGTCCCGTACGGTCGTCGGCGCCCGCCCCGCCGCCTGACCGCCGTCGTCCGTCGTCCGTCCGGCGCCCGTCCGGCCGCCGTCGGCCCTCCGTCCGCGCGTCGACCGCTGCCCCGCCGACGGGGCTCGCCGTACCGTTGCCGCGCTCCCGCCAGCGTTTGCCGGGCCGTACCGTGCTGTCACCGTCCGGAGGCAAGTACTTCGGCGGGACGGCAACCATTCTCGACGCTGCGGCAACTGTTGAGCAGCCCGTTCCTCACGGGCACCCCCACGTACGTACAGATTGGGAACACACGCATGACTGAGCTGCACGGCCACGGCAAGGCGCGGCACCGCAGAAGGAAGACAGCCCTGCTGGCAGGGGTCCCGCTGGCGCTGGCCGCCGCCGGGGCCATGGTCTACGGCACGGCTTTCGGGGTTTTCGGAGAGGACGTGCAGCCGAAGGCCGCGGCGGCGCCGCCGAGCGCGTCCGCCTACCCCGGCCCCGGGAGGGTCACCGGCGACGTCGTCGTCCACGACCCGACCATGCTGCGGGCGCCCGACGGGCGCTACCTGCTCCATTCCACCCACGGCTACCTGGAGTTCCGCACCTCCACCGACCGTGTCGCCTTCAGCCGCAACGGCAACGCCTTCTCCTCGCCGCCCCGTTGGTGGTCGCGCTACTCGCCCGAGAACGACCCGTGGGCACCCGACATCTCTTATCACGGCGGCCGGTACCTGATGTACTACTCCGTCTCCAGGTTCCATTCCAACACCTCGGCCATCGGCCTCGCCACCTCCACGACCGGGACGCCGGGCAGCTGGAAGGACCAGGGCATCGTCTACTCCTCCACGTCCAGCAGCGACTACAACGCCATCGACCCCGACCTGTTCGTCGACGGCGACGGCAAGTGGTGGCTGGCCTTCGGCTCCCATTGGAGCGGGATCAAGATGATCCGCCTCGACCCGGGGTCCGGCAAGCAGTACGCGGGCGACACCACCCGCCACTCGCTCGCCTCGCGCTCCACGGCGCCGAGGGCGGTGGAGGGCCCGACCGTGGTCAAGCGGAACGGGTACTACTACCTCTTCGCCTCGTACGACACCTGCTGCAGCGGTACCGCCTCCACGTACAAGATCAAGGTCGGCCGGGCCACCAGCCCCACCGGGCCCTACTACGACCGCAACGGCGTCGCGATGAACAACAACGGCGGCACCGTGGTCATGGCATCACACGGATCCGTCATCGGCCCCGGCGGGCAGGACATCATGCGCGACGGCGACGAGGACCTGCTCGTCTACCACTACTACGACGGCAGGGACGGCGGCGCTGCGAAGCTCGGCCTCAACCTGCTGAAGTGGAGCGGCGGCTGGCCCACCGCGTACTGACCGGGCTCGGCGGCGAGCGGCGGCGGTTCGCGTCAGGACCGGCTGCGCAGGCTCCCCGCGACCCGCGGGGGCCCCGTCATCGACACCGGCATCAGGACGTCATCCGCTGCTGCTCGCGCCCTGGGGGGAGTGGAGGGTCGGCGCGCACGTCGGGTTGCCGGGGGCTGGCTGCACAGGTCACAAGCGGGAACGGCTGTGGGCGGATTCGGGGACCGGCCGCGCGGGTGTGGCCGCCCTGGGAATGCTCCTGAGAAGCAGGCACGCCGGGCTGCTCGTGTCGCGCGATCCGCGGGCCGTACGGTGGCCGAGCGCGCCGTGGATGCCGAGCGGGTGGCCGAGCAGCCCGCCCTGCCACGAGCGACTCCAGGCGCTGGCTGTCGTGCGTGTTCGCGCCGGAGAGGCCCAGGGACAGCGGCCGTCCGTTCCTGCGGTGATCAGGGGGATTTCGCTCCCGGCTTGCCGCGGTCGGTCGGATTCGGTCCCGTCAGCGGCCTCCTTTTGCCGCCCGCAGACCGACCGAGTCGATCGCGCACCGCGACCAGTCCAGCTCGCCCCGTACTCCCGTTTCGTCGAGGATCACGCGGTTGAGCCTCGCCCGGACCCGGCCCGGGCTCCAATGGGCGCACCGGCGGTAGACCGTGAGCCGGCGGGGCCGAACACCGGCGGCAGCTGCCGCCAGGCGCAGCCCGAGGTCGCCACGAAGATGATCGCCGTCAGGGCCTCACGGTCAGCCGCCCGACGTCGGCCTCCGCTCTGAGGACGTATCGCCACCGTCGACGGAACCGCTTCCTGGACAAGATCCACTCTCGTCCGGCACCAGCCGTTCCACGAGACCCGTCATGCACGGTTCAACGAACGATCACGCCGTAAGAATCGACGTCTTAGATTAGGTTCTGTCCGGCCGATCATGGGCTGTGGGAGGATGCGGTCCATGACTTGCATTCGAAGGGGCCGTGCCGCGTAGAACACCAGTTTCACTTCGGGCGCGGGAACGTGGCCGGGGAAGACCCTGGGGGCGGTATCGCGATGTCCCCGGGCTGTCGGGAGCAGCAAATGCCGCCGTCCGTATGCTCGAACGGGAGCGATTGTCTCCGGGCGTCGTGGCAGCGGCGTTGAGCGTGTGGTCCGTGCGCGTCCATGGCATCAGACGCCGTTGGAGACGGTGGGAGGCCGAGTTCACCTGCCCTTGCTGTGGTGAGGGCTGGGCCCGGGACAAACTGCAAGACGCTCTGTTCATGCTTCCGCCAGGAGCCGCCGCCGAACTTCGGGTGCAGGTGGAGCGCCTGGATGTGGTGCTCCTCGGGCGAACGCATCACGAGCCGATGGCAGACCCAGAGCTGGCGTGGTGGCATCGCAGGTGCTGACCGTGCCCATGCCACCCGCTGATTCGTTGGCTCTTGTATGAGTGGTCGGGGCGATCTGGCAAAGGCGGAGTGGCGACGTCTCGAGCCGCTCCTTCCGAGAGGCAACACCGCTGAGGGGGGGTGGCGCGATCACCGCCAGGTGGTCAACGGCATCCTGCACCGGGTGCGGACCCGGGTGCAGTGGCGCGATCTGCTGGAACGCTATGGGCCGTGGAAGACCGTCTATGAGCGTCATCGACGCTGGTCGGCCGACGGAACGTGGGAACGGCTGCTCCAGCAGGTGCAGGCCCAGGCCTATGCCGCCGGTGGGATTGACTGGGATGTCTCAGTTGACTCCACCTCGATCCGTGCCCACCAGCAGGCGGCCGGCGCACGGAAGGCGCCGCCACCCGCCGCTTCAAAACGTCGGTGAGACTCTGCGCCCGCCTGGTGGAGGTGGTGCAGGAGGTGAAGAGCTCGGTCGCTCCCGAGCAGGCTTCACCACCAAGATCCACCTGAGTGCCGACGGTCGTTGCCGCGTGCTTTCACTGTTGCTGACGGCGGGCCAGCGGGCGGACTGCCCGCAGTTCGAGTCGATCATGGAGCGGATTTGGGTGCCCCGCCTCGGGCCGGGCCGCCCGCGCACCACACCAGACAGCGTGCGCGCCGATGAGGCACACAACAACCGCCGGACCCGCCGCTACCTGCGGCGACGAGGCATGCGCCATGTCATCCCAGAGAAGAGCGACCAGGCAGCGAACCGCGTACGCCGGGGCCGAACAGGAGGGCTCCCACCCGGCTTCAACAAGGAGCGGTACAAGAAGCGCAACACCGTGGAACGGGCGATCAACAAACTCAAGAGCTACCGGGCCGTATCCATAAGGACGACAAACGCGCATACGTCAACCTGGGTACCGTCACCGTCACAGCAACCATCATCTGGCTTCGGACGTGAGCGGCCGGACAGAACCTAGAGCCAGCCGTTGCGGCGGAAGGCGCGGTAGAGGAGCCCGGACGCCAGCGCCATGAGCGCGAGCGCGAGCGGATAGCCGTAACTCCAACCGAGCTCGGGCATGTGCTCGAAGTTCATCCCGTAGACGCCGGCCACCATGGTGGGGATCGCGAAGATCGCCGCCCAGGCCGAAATGCGGCGCATGTCGTCGTTCTGCCACGTTCCCACCCGCGCCTGCTGGGCACCCAGGACCGAGTTCAGCAGCTCGTCCAGCGACCGGACCTCGGTATCGGTACGGTTCAGATGGTCCGCCACGTCACGGAAGTAGGGCAGCACCTTCGGCGGATGGCCCTGCCCGTCCTGGCCTGGGCCGGTCAGGAGCCCCGGCAGGACGGGGACGAGGGGCTGCACCGCGTCACGGAACTCGCGCACCTCCCGCTTGAGGGAGTAGATCGCCTCGGTGTGGTCCACGCGGGAGGTGGAGAAGACGCAGTCCTCCAGCTTGGTGAGTGCGGCTCGCACCTTGTCCGCGGAATCGCTGTAGGCGTCCACCACCACGTCGAGGACGGCATGCAGAACGGACAGCGGACCAAAGCGCAGCATGGCGGGGTCGGCTTCGAGCCGGCGGGCGGCTTCGGCAGCCGGGTCAGCCCCGCCGTGCCGCACAGTAAGCACGTACCGGGGGCCGACGAAAACCATCAGCTCTCCCGTCTCCACCGCCATATCGGCATCGACGTACCAGAGCGTCTTGAGCGCGACGGCCAGCACGTCGCCGAAACGCTCCCGCTTGGGGCGCTGCTGCGCCTGGACCGCGTCCTCGACCGCCAGAGGATGCAGGCCCAGCTCCTCCGCAAGCTGCATCAGCTCAGTCTCGGCCGGGTCGACCAGACGCACCCAGGCGAACTCGCCCTCACTCAGCCCGCGCAGCCGCTTCAGTACCAGCTGACAGGTCTCCTCTTCCAGGCCGCACTCCACCGTCTCCGACCGGCCCGACCGTTCCTCGTACATCACGCATTCCATCTCATGCGCATGCTTCGATACGTCGATTTCATGCACTCCGGCCGCCCCGCACTCCTGCCCCTACCGCCTGCGCCTGGTCCCTCCCACCTGCGTCCTCGGCGCTTTCGACCTGCTGCGCGCCCGCAACCCGTTCCCCCACGACGAAGGCGACGTCCTCCTTGCCGGGGAGACTGCCGCACATGCCGCCCTCGTCATCGACAACGCCCGCTGGCACCAGAGCGTCCGCAACACCTCCGAGATCCTCCAGGACAGCCTCCTGCCCAGCGACCCGCCTCCGCTCACCGGACCGGAAGGGGCCTCCCTCTACCAGCCCGCCCAAGCAACTAGGCCGCGTATCGAAAGTGGATCTTGAGCTGTGAATGATGGTGGTCCATGGCGCGGGGAGATCGCACGGACGAGCAGTGGGCGGCGTTGGCACCGTTGTTGCCAACGGGCAGGAAGACGGGCCGGCCGCCGGTCTGGCCGCGACGGCGGCTGATCGATGGCATACGGTTCCGGGTCCGGACCGGTGTTCCGTGGCGGGACGTGCCTGCCGAGTACGGGCCGTGGGACCGGGTCTACGACCTGTTCCGCCGGTGGCAGCGAGACGGCACCTGGCACCGGGTCCTCACCCGGCTCAGTCCCTGGCCGACGGGGAGGGTGCGATCGTGTGGGACCTGAGCGTCGACTCCACGGTGTGCCGTGCCCATCAGCATGCGGCCGGGGCCCGCAAGCGGGGTGACCTGCAGAAGGAACCACCGGGCGGTGTGCATGAAGAGCCCTGTGATCACGGGCTGGGGCGTTCGCGCGGTGGGTTCACCACCAAGCTGCACCTGGCCGTCGAGCAGGGCCAAAAGCCCATGGCAATCGTGGTGACCGCCAGGCAGCGCGGGGACTCGCCGCAGTTCGAGCCGGTGCTGGAGAAGATCCGTGTGCCTCGCATCGGGCCGGGTCGGACACGCGTCCGCCCTGATCGCATGCGGGCGGATAAGGCGTACGCCTCCCGGAAGAACCGCGCCTATCTGCGTCGGCGGAGGATCCGCTGCACGATCCCTGACAAGGCCGACCAAGCGCGCAACCGCCAGAAGCTCGGCTCGCGCGGCGGTCGGCCTCCGCATTTCGACCCGGTCGACTACCGCGAGCGTCATGCGGACGAGTGCGGGATCAATCGCCTCAAGAGGTACCGCGCTGTCGCCACCCGGTACGACAAACTTGCGGTCCGCTACGAGGCGACCGTGCTGGTCGCGGCCATCAACGAATGGCTGTGATCAGCACGCGGCCACGTCTCAAGCCCATACCGCTTTGACCACCGCGTGGCCTGCCGAAGCCGCTTGCCCGTAGAACTCTTGGAGGTCCCTGTGATGTTCGAGGTGTTCCTGCTTGGTCCAGCCGAGGGCACTGAACCTTACGTCGACGACGCTCCACAGCTCGTCGAAAGAGACAGTCGTAAGGAACTGCGCGGCCTGTGACACCCCGGGCGGCTCCAGAAGCATCAGCGGGGGATCGGAGGGGTCGGCATCAGCGCTGTGGGGTACCGGGCGGCCGCCGTAGATCGGCAAATTCCAGGGCTTGTCGGCGTCTGTATAGAGGGCATCGGCTGCGGCGTAGAGGTCGTGGACAGCGTCCCAGCTCTTGTTGATCGAGTGGGCGATGCCCGCGGCGTACTCGTCGTCGTTTTCCCAAGCCTCAGCCATGAACGCAGCGAGCCAGGTGTGGTCATCCCGGATCTCGGACTCAGCCACGGCACAAAAGTGCAGGTAGATGCTCACTACGACGAATCCCTCAGCTCAACGACCCACCTGTCAGGCCGAACGGACAGAACCTACTTGACGGCACTGACAGCCACGTGTCGTCGATATCGGCTCGCGGCATCCGGCAAGACTCTTTCGATACACGGCCTAGCCCGGCGGGGCTTCGACCGTTTCAAGCCAGGGGTGGGGATCCGCATGGCACCGCGCACGACCGAGGACACCGAACCGAGACGAGAGCGGCGGCTGTCGGGCCGTCAGGGAACGCGGTGGTTCCGCCCCCGGCTCGCGGCTGTCGCCGCGCTGCTGGGCATGGCCGGTCTCGCCACGGGCTGCTCCGACCTCGGGGGCTCGCTGCGCGTCGCCTGGGAGGCCCCGGTCGACAGCAACGCCAGGGATTACGGCAACGGTGCCTGGCTGGTCGGCGACATACTCGTCCGTAGCCGGTACGACACGGTCACCGCCTTCGACACGGGGACGGGTAAGGGGCGTTGGGAGTACGCCCCACCAGGCCAGGAGCACGTCTGCGCCGTCAGCCGCAGCACGGCCGGCGCCGTCGTCCCGATCGCCCGGGGGAGCATGGGGGCGGACGCGGGCTGCTCCACCGTCGCCGCGCTCGACCTCACGAACGGCCGCGAGCTGTGGCACACGCCCCGCACCCCGGCGGAGCAGTCCGAGACGTTCACCGACCTGGTCGCCGTCGGGGGCGGGATCGCCGTCCTGCGGGACGCCGACGACAGATGGCTGCTCGACACGTACCGGCCCACCGCCTCCGGAACGGAGGCCCTGCGCGCCTTCGACCTGCGGACCGGCGCTCCCCGCTGAAAGCCGCCGTCCCTGAGGGGTGTGTGCCCGAACAGGTCGCGGCAGGGGAGCGGCAGGTGGTCGCCGTACTGGCCTGTGACCGCACCGAACTGCGGCTCGCCGCGTTCGACCCGGCCGATGGCGGGCAGCGGTGGACGGCACCCCTGGGCGGCCGGACGACGCCCGGACCGGACGGGCAGGTCGCCCTGCTGTCGACCGAGCCGGTGGTCGTGCAACTCGGTGGGACGGCGGAGGGCCAACCGGGCGCCTGCCTCACTTTCGGCGAGGACGGGAAGGCCGTCGGCCGGATCGAGACCACCGGTGGATACGGAACGCTCCAGGCGCACGCGCCGGCCCTCGTGGCCGTCGCGGACGGGCGGCTCTACGTCGGAGCGGAGAACAGGCGACGCGAGGCGTACCGGGATCGGGTGGTCGCCTTCGATCTCGCGAGCGGCAGCGAGGTCTGGCTGCGGGACGTGGCCGTCGCAGGCGGCCTTCGCGCCCTCGACGTGACCGGCGGCCGGGTGACCGTCCTCGCCGACCGCGGCTCCCGGCAGGACGGGCTCGATGAACTCCGGGTGCTCGACGCCGCCACCGGCGACGAGAAGGAGAGCCTCGAAACCGGTGTGGACGTGGACCAAGAGAAGGGCGACCTGGCGGACCCGCGCGTGTACGAGAACCTCGTCATCGCCGTGCGGTGGGGTTGGGGGGTGCGGCCCGTCTCGGCGTACGCGCGCGGATGACGTTCGAAGCGGGTTCAACCCGGAACCGGGTCGTAACTCCATGCGACCCCTCGTGCGGCACCCTCGAACAGCCCAGCAGTCGAATCGCCTCCGCGGCCACCCGTCAGAAGCGGTCGGTGCCGAACACGTTCCGCGCCGCCGCCACCAGCTCCCGGCGCGCCAGATGGTGGTTCTCCTTGCGCATCTCCCTGTCGCGGCCGGCGGCCTCCCGCTGTTGTCGCGTCCTGTCCAGAAGGAGAGCCGTGTGCTCATCCTCGAATCCGGGAAGGTTGTTGAGAGCCTGTTCGGCGTTCACGTACTCCGGAGAAGACGTCCGCTGGGCAAGAGGAACGTGAGCATCCAACTCCCAGAGTCGCTCGACCGCTTCCCGCGCCCGGACCGCTGCCGCTTCCCCCTGCTTCGCCCGCCTGCGCAGCTCCTTCAGGGCGCGCTCGGCCGGGGCGGACTGCTGAGCCGTCCAGTACATGCGGCCTACGGCCTTGCGGACCTCGTCGATGGGAACGAGAAGCGCCGCCGGCGCCCCCAATTCGGCCTCGGCGTGAGCGAGCGTGAACGCGTGCCAGCGCCGCCGGGTCTCCGGCAGAGAGTCCGTAGTGTAAAGCTGGTCCGCAGCCTCCATGCATTCGCTGGCGGCTCGCAGGTAGGCCGCCAGAAGCGACCACCGGCGGTCGTAAAGAGCTTGATGGTGCGTGGCCTTCGCCGCTATTTGGGCGGCCTGCTGGGCGGCCTTGGCTTGAGCCTGGCCGCCACGCGCCTGGACCCATCCGCCGAGCACTGTTCCCAGAGCCGTACCGCCCACGGCGACGGCCCCGATCAACGCCGACGTGATACTTGCGTCCATGTGAGCCCCCTGAGCCCGTGGTGAGTAAAGTCAGCCGTTCCCGGCCGCCGGGAACACGGCAAACCGCGTGAGGCGTATGCGAATCCTGTCATCCCTGGGGAGACGGACAGCGTCGAGTAACTCCCCTCGCCAGGCCGCTGTCCGGCCTTTCCGCCACGGAAGCGCCGGACCACGCCCGTGCCCGCAGCCCTTGGCGGCTTCGCGCAGACTGGTCGCCGCGCCGCCCCTCGCGCGCCGCATTCCGCCTGTCCGGTGCTGTGGACCGCCTTGTTCGTGCGTCGTCGCCCCGGGCTACCGGCGCCCCGCCGCACCGTTGCCTGGCCCGGCGCCGCTCCGCGCCGCGTAGACCTCCGGCAGGTCGACCGCCACGACGGTCTCGACGGGGTTCGGCACCGGAGCGCGGCTGACCGCCTGAAACACCGGCCGTGCCGTCCGTACCCGTGGTGCCCGTGCGGGCGGAAGCTTTCCCCGCTCCAGTACGACCACACCAACTTCCTCGGCCGCTCTGCCTTCACCCGGCCCGCGGCGATGCATCCAATGAACACGGACAGTCCAGGACTCCGAGGCGCCGCTGATCCAATCAGATCCTGTGATGGGTGGAAGGGCTCGACGACAGGTGGGATCCCTTCCTTCACGCGGAAGGGCCCCCGAAGGGCGAACCCGGTCCACAAGCAGTCTCGACCGCCCAGCAGTCGACCGCACGGCAGAAACTCGTCCTGGCCGAGGCCGGTATCGGGGGCGGGCGAGCGAGGTGATGAGGGCGTCGCGCCCCGCTGACGGGTGGTAGATCCGGCCCGCATCCTGGTCCGCAAAGAAGTGAACGCGCTGGACACGCCGATGCGACGGACGGCCGTCCTGAAGCGGGTGACGGCCGTCCTCACATGGATCGGAGGCATGCTAGCGGTGATGTTCGTGTCGCCAGAGGACGTGAATGACACGGATCATCGCAAGAACTCCAGCAACCGAAGCGCCGGTGACCAGAAGGAACTTGTCGACTGCAGGAGGAAGGTGCCAGACAGCGGCCGGCCCGGCGATCGTCGCGAACGCGACAGCGCCGAGGAAGCATGCGCTCAGCAACGCATAGCCGATCTCAACCGTGATCGCGTCTCGTTCGGCCTGGCTCCGTCGTCTCGTCGTCATAGCTGAAGGATTGCAGGGGACCGGGTGGTGGTCCATGAGGTCAGCCGGCCTTGGCTGGAGGGCGAAGGCAGTGTGTACAGGGTCCGGTGCGCACGGCTTGGCCCACGCACTGGACAGCAGGTCGGGCAAGGCGTGCGTGTATGGGGGGCATGACGGACCGGGAACGGCGCGCTCTTCCGCGGCGGCGGTTCACGGTGACTTCTTGGCGGCGCTGCTGGGCGCGGCCCGCATGGAGCACGAGCGCAAGAACGTTCCGGAGCCGGCCCAGGCGGGCCGAAGCAGGCTGAACTCACCCATCAGCCGCGACATCGCGGACATCGCCAGGCAGGCGCCCAGCAGGCACCAGACGGGGCGAGTGCTTCCCGGTCCTTGCCCCGACGGCGCTCTCGTCGTGCGCCTCGGCCGGCCACGGTACCGCGTGCCCGTCCCGCCCTCGCCTGGATGTTGCGATGAACGCAGCAGCTCACCCGGGTGGAAGACGTGGATGTTCACGCCCTGGGTTGTCAGGGCTGTCGGCCCCGGGTGACAGCTGGGTTCGGTCGGTGTCCTCGAAGGTACGTGTGGCGCGTGATCGGGCGGTGCCGGCTTTCCTCGCGGCGGATCGCGGCCATCACGTCCGCCGCGAGGATGTCGGCGTAACTACCCGGCAGCATCGGGTGCCCCCTCGGCCAAGCCCTCTTCTCCACCTGCACCAGCACCGCCGGGCGTGGGTCCTTGCACGCGTCGTTCCGGACGGTCGGGTTGAAGTCCGTGACCGGGCTCATCGGTTGCTCCTGGCTCAGGGCGGATCGGGATGGACGTCTGTCCGGCCAATGGCGCGGGTGTCGGGGCAGTGAGCTGCTGCTCCAGTGCGCGGAGCCGGGCGCGGGTCTCAGGCGTCGTCATCCACACCCTCTACCCGAGCACGGGCGCGGAAGGCCGGACGATCTCTCCGTCCGATGCGCTCTCGGCCTCCCAGAGCCACTTCTCGGGTGCGTGTACGTCGGTTGCAGGTCAGGCCGCCCCGGGACCAGCCGAGTCCCCCGTCGGGGCGGTGGTTTCGAGGCACGTCCGCGGTGCCACCCAGGGCCTGCTTACCGGAACCCTGTACCGGGGCCTCGGCGGATACGAGCTCGCGTTCCGACGATGCCCCCGGCGACGAGGGCGGTGCCTGCGGCGAGGGCGGTGCCCGTGGCGAGGGGATCAGGCTCTTGTCCGGTGAGGGCGAGGAGCAGGGGAAGCGTTGTCTCGGCGACCTCGGGGAACCAGGCCAGGAGATGGGCGGCCCGGGTCCGTATCCGAAGGTCGTCGTCGCCGAGGAGAGCGAGCAGGTGGGGGATTCGGCCTGGACGGCGTCGTACGAGCGCATCGTCTTATCCCGTGTGTCGAGACGTCGTCCCGGCACAGGGCGGGCATCGTCGGGCATACGGCCCCGCCGCCCATGGCGCGGGTGACCGTCCGGAGCGCGGCGAGGACGGCCGGGTCCGGGCTCTTGGCGACAGGACGTCACGCCATCCAGCTGGCGCCGCTCCACGACGGTGACCAAGGGCCCGGTCGGCGCCGCGGGCCACCAGATTGCACCGCGGGCGGCGGGTCTGATCCAAGGAAGAGACAGGAGTAGCGGTCTCGTAGCGCCCAGGCCGAAACGCGTTCGCCGCTCTCGCCCTGTGCCCAGCGACGCAGGCTGTGGCGCCCGGCGCTCCGTTGCGGGCCCCGGTGTCTGGTGGCACGGACGGCTGTATGGATAACACTCGATTTCTGTTTCGTTCCGTGTACAACCTTGAAGGTTGCCGGTGAGTCATACGCGTGTTCTCTGTAGTGCACCGGTCCGGAAAGGGCTCCTTCTTCTGTGATGACTCGTTACCGGCTCGGCGCGCTGGCCACCACGGCCGCCCTCGCCGCCTTTGGCGGTCTGCTGACCGCCGCTCCGGCCTCCGCGGCCGTCACCTGCGCCTCCCCCGTGTGGAAGGCGGAGTACTTCGCCAACTCCGCCTTCAGCGGCACGCCCAAGCTGACCACCTGAGACAGCGCCATCGCCGAGAACTACGATTACGGCGACCCGGCGGGTGTCACGCTGCCGAAGGACAACTTCTCCGTCCGCTGGTCCGTCACCCGCGACTTCGGCTCCGGCGGCCCCTTCACCCTCGTCGCCGCGGCCCAGGACGGCATACGCGTCAACGTCGACGGCGTGCGCAGGATCGATTTGTGGAAGAACATCTCCACCACCCAGAAGAAGACGGTCAACCTCACCCTTCCGGCGGGCAGGCACACCATTACCGTGTACTACGCCGCCTGGACAGGCGCCGCGAACGTCGCGTTCGCATACGCGCCCGTCACGTCGGCCACCGCCGACAAGGTTCGTCCGCTCGTGCCGACCGGTGCCACCGTCGCGTACGACAGGGCCCTCAACAGGGTCACCCTGAAGTGGGCGGCAAACAAAGAGATGGACCTCGCCGGTTACGTCTCTACCGGCGGCTGCCCACCACCGCCTGGGCCAAGGTCAGCAGCGCCACCGCCCTGGTCACCGGCGTCTCCTACGTGAACTACCCCCCGGCCACCGGCCAGACGTACCTCTACGTACTCCGCGCCGTCGACAAGACCGGCAACGAGTCCTGGGGCAGCGCGGACCTCGCCGTCACCTCCATCGACAAGACCCCGCCCGCTGTCCCTCATGTCATGCAGGACGTATGCCCGGACAACCTGCCCTACGTGGCCCCCGCACTCGTCACCACGGCGGCGAATTCGGCCGACATCGCGTGGTACGAGGCCCAGCGCCAGAACCCGGTGACCGGCGTCTGGTCCACGGTCCACTCCGGCGCCAAGGGTGCATTCTGCGACACCGGCCAACCCGCCGACGGCAGCAGGGCCACCTACCGTGGCCGGGCCCGCGACGCCGCCGGGAACTGGTCCGCGTACTCGGCCGCCACCACCTTCACCACCTGGGATCTCACGCCCCCGGCGCCCGTCGCCGATGCCGGCGTCGAATACCAGTCGGGTGTTCCCCACCTGAAGTGGTCCCCCGTGGCCGGGGCCGCTTCGTACCGGGTCGTCCAGTATGATCCCGCGACCGGCGAGCACCTGAACGCCCTGTCCTTGGGCGACACCACAACAGAGACCGACGTCGTGCCACGTCAGGCGATCGGGGTCGCGGACACCTACCGGTATGCGGTGCAGGCCCTCGACGCGAAGGGCAATGCCGCCGCCCCGGTGGAGATCACGCTGTCGATGGCCGACCGGGGCGAGGCGATAGCCCCGTTCCGGACGACGGCGACAAGGTTCGACGAAGGCGTGTTGCTCTGGTGGCTCGGCGCCGATCCGTGGACCGTCGACGAGAAGCCTCTTCCCACGTACCGGATCGTCCGCACCGATACCGCGACCGGTGAGACCAGCACCGTCGAGGGGTGCAAGCCGTTTACTTCGGATGACCGGCCGCTGACGGACCCCGACGTGAGTTGGACGTGGGCATTCGACACCGTTCCCTCCTACGTCGGCCCCAAGGTGGTCGACGGCCGCTGCTGGGATGTCCAGGGCAAGTCCGAGACGATGTACGAGTACCGGGTCGTGACGGTCGACCGCTACGGGCGTGCGTCCCAGCCCGGGCCCGCCGCCATGGAGACCACCCCGGACACGCAGCGCCCGGCCCCGGTCCTGGACCTGGCCGCCGAGCAGATCCCCTTCGGCGTCCGCCTCACCTGGACACCGCCCGCCGATGACGATGTCCAGGGCTACGTGGTGTGGCAGGGCACCACCGACCCCACCACAGGTGAGACCTCCTGGACGAGGAACTGTTGGAAGGGCGACTCCCTGGCCGAGACCGAGATTCTCTGCCCGACGGTCCCCGACGGCCGCGAGCACGTCTACCGGGTCGCCGCGACGGACGCCTACCATGTCGACCCCCGCCCCGAGGATCTCAGGCCGGCGGAGATCGCCGTCACCCTGCCGGACACCCGGCCGCCGGGCTGGGCCGGCGTCAGCGTCCATGAAGCCCAGTACCCCTCCGTCTACCTGGGGTGCTCCGACGCGTCCTCCGTCCCCTGCGGGACCGCCACCCACTACCGCGTGGAGCGCTGGAACCCCGGCGAAAGCGCCTATACCACCCTCAGCACGGGTACCGTGGGCAGCACACCCGTCTACTACGTCGACTCGGCAGTGCACGAGGACCTGCTGAGCCTCCAGTACTACCGGGTGGTCTTCACCGACTCCTCGGGCGCCGAACAGTCCGTCCGCTCGGCGGCGTACGGAATATGGGCCTCCTGGCTCTGACGGACCTCTCCGCAGCACCCGGGCGGCGACCTCCTCGGGGGTCGCCGCCACAGGGATTCGGGACCAGCGGCGGACCGCTACGACCGGGGGCGCCCGCCTCGCGTGCCACGGTCAGTTGGGCACTCCACCATCGCGACGGTGCTGCTCGTAGCCCACGCCGCCCACCACACGCGGATGGACGAGCGGGTGCCCGATCCGCGGGCGGAGGTCGACCTGTGGGCCCTGACGGAGCACTGCCCCTTGCCGGCGTTTCCGGCTGTCAGTCGAAGATGTCCAGGAGGGCCGGCCGGGAACCTGCGTCGTCGGCGGGGCGGGGCCGCATCGGAAGCGGATCCGGGTAGGTCTCCGCTGCGGCCCTGGCGCGGACGATGTCGGGCCCGCCGCACGCCGCGACCGCGAAGGCGCCGAAAACCTTGGCGAACGCGGCCGGGTCGCGGAACTCCACGCCGAACGCTCGGCCGTCCCGCAGCGGCACCCACACCACCCGGTCGAACCGTCTCCATTCACGCACCGGCTGGTCGTCCGCGGTTGACCGCCCCTCCAGCCACAGCCGCGCCACGTGCAGCAGGTTGACCTTCTTCATCGGCAGCCGCTTGCGCCGCACCCGCAGTTCACGCGCCGTCAGCTCGACGCGCTGGTCCTTCCTCGGGTACCAGACGACGCCGATCCCGAACGGCACCCACAGCACGAGGCCGATCATCGGCCAGACCACAGCGTGGCCCCACGACCGGAGCAGCCCGCCGTCCAGCAGGCACAGGGCCCCGAAGACCAGAACCCACTTCGCCGTCATCCGCCAGAATCCGCTGCCCTGCCGGTACAGGACCCGTCGTTTCTCCGTCATCGCCATGCCCGCACGCTATCCGTCGCCCCGCAGCTCCCCGTAGGCGCCCGAGGCGGCAACGACACGAACGTGCTTCAAGAACTGGAGCCACCGCTGACGGCTGCACGAGGAGCCGTGGAGATCGCAGGACCGATAGAGGTGACCCGAGCTGCCGTTGCGTCCACGTAGGCACTACTACGGGCGGATCGGCCCGGATGCCACCTCGAACGACGTACCCCTCGTCGGCATCCATGAACTGCGATCGCGCTACGTACAAGCGGTCCGGCGGGCGGTGGACGAGTCACCCTGACTCCAGTCGCCACCCCGTCCCACGACCGCGGCGACGTCCTCATATGCCGTCGTCGTCGCAGCAGCCGCTGAACGTGAGCCGCAGCCGTCAACTGCCACTTAATGAAAGTCAAAAGATAAGGGATGACATAGGCCTTGACCGTGTCGTGTCGTGACGGGCAAGGTTCCGGAGAGCGCTCTCCCGTGTCGTACTCGTTTCCAAGGAGCCCCCACATGGCCACAGTTGGCATACCGTCCCTAGCGCCACCGACACCTCGCAGATCCGTTCGCCGAGGGGTCGTCGGCGTGGTGGTCACCGCTCTCGCGGCTGCCCTTCTCGCCTTCGGTCCCGCCCAGAAGGCGGAGGCCGCGCCCGTACTGCTCTCCCAGGGCAAGCCGGTCACCGCCTCCAGCCAGGAGCACTACGGCACGCCGGCGACCGCCGCGGTGGACGGTGACAACGGCACGCGCTGGTCCAGCGTCGCCTCCGATCCGCAGTGGATCCGCGTCGACCTCGGCGCCCCGGCGGCCCTCGAACGCGTCGAGCTGCGCTGGGAGGCCGCGTACGCCAAGGCCTACCGCATCGAGACGTCCCAGAACGGCACGGACTGGTCGACCGTCTACTCGACCACCACGGGGGCAGGAGGCGCGGAGGCGCTGAACGTCTCCGGGACGGCCCGCTACGTCCGGATGCTCGGCACCGCCCGCGCCACCGGATACGGTTACTCCCTCTGGGAGTTCAAGGTGTACGGCTCCACGGGCGGCGACGGCGGCCCGACCCTGCCGGGCGGTGGAGACCTTGGCCCGAACGTGCATGTCTTCGACCCCTCGACGCCAGGTATCCAGGCCAAGCTGGACCAGGTCTTCCGCGAGCAGGAGTCGGCGCAGTTCGGCAGCGGCCGGCACGCGTTCTTCTTCAAGCCGGGGACGTACAACGGTCTCAACGCGCAGATCGGCTTCTACACCCAGATCGCGGGCCTCGGTCTGCGGCCGGACGACACCACGATCAACGGTGACGTGACGGTCGACGCGGGCTGGTTCAACGGCAACGCGACGCAGAACTTCTGGCGGGCCGCGGAGAACCTGGCGCTCAACCCGGTCAGCGGGACCAACCGGTGGGCGGTCTCCCAGGCCGCATCGTTCCGCCGCATGCACGTCAAGGGCGGGCTGAACCTGGCGCCGAACGGATACGGCTGGGCCAGCGGTGGCTACATCGCCGACTCCAAGATCGACGGACAGGTCGGCAACTACTCGCAGCAGCAGTGGTACACCCGCGACAGCGCGATCGGCGGCTGGTCCAACTCCGTGTGGAACCAGGTCTTCTCCGGCGTCGAGGGCGCCCCGGCCACCAGCTTCCCCGAGCCCCGCTACACCACCCTGAACACCACACCGATCTCCCGCGAAAAGCCGTTCCTCTACCTGGACGGCAACGAGTACAGGGTCTTCGCGCCCGCCAAGCGCACCGACGCGCGCGGCGTCAGCTGGGCGAACGGCACCCCGCAGGGCGAGTCGATCCCGCTCAGCCGCTTCTACGTCGTCAAGCCGGGCGCCACGGCGGCCACCATCAACGCCGCGCTCGCCCAGGGCCTGCACCTGCTGTTCACCCCGGGCGTCTACCACGTGGACCGGACCATCAACGTCGACCGGGCGAACACCATCGTTCTCGGCCTCGGTCTGGCCACGATCACCCCCGACAACGGGGTGACGGCGATGCGGGTCGCCGACGTCGACGGCGTACGACTCGCCGGCTTCCTCATCGACGCGGGCCCCGTCAACTCTCCGACGCTTCTGGAGGTCGGCCCGCAGGGAGCTTCCGCCGACCACGCGGCCAATCCCACCACCGTCCAGGACGTCTACCTCCGCATCGGCGGAGCGGGCCCCGGCAAGGCCACCACCAGCATGGTCGTCAACAGCGACGACACCATCGTCGACCACACCTGGGTCTGGCGGGCCGACCACGGCGACGGCGTCGGCTGGGAGACCAATCGTGCCGACTACGGCGTCCGCGTCAACGGCGACGACGTCCTCGCCACCGGCCTGTTCGTCGAACACTTCAACAAGTACGACGTCGAGTGGTACGGAGAGCGCGGCCGCACGATCTTCTACCAGAACGAGAAGGCGTACGACGCGCCGAACCAGGCGGCGATCCAGAACGGCACCACCCAGGGCTACGCCGCCTACCGGGTCGACGACTCCGTCACCACCCACGAGGCGTGGGGCCTGGGCAGCTACTGCAACTACAACGTGGACCCGACCATCCGCCAGCACCACGGCTTCAAAGCCCCGGTCAAGCCAGGCGTGAGGTTCCACAGCCTCCTGGTGGTGTCCCTCGGCGGTATGGGCCACTACAACCACGTCATCAACGACACCGGAGCGTCCACGGTCCCCGCCGGAACCTCGACCGTACCGTCCACCCTCGTGTCTTTCCCCTGACACTCCCTCCGCCGGCCGACCGGATGGATACGGCGGCCCGCCAGAGACTCCCCTCCGGTCCGGGTGACATCCCCGCGACCTGGCCCGGAGGGGCCACGCCACCGCGGCCCGGTGCCTGAACCGGGCGCGGTTCCGCACCCCGCAAGCCATCGTGCCGTCCAGAACCGGGCGGCACACCGCAGTCACGCGCTGAACGGGGACCGGGGATCCCCTGGACAGCGCTCCCCCCACCGGCACTCCGACCCGCCAGGAGCAGATGTGACCAGACCCCTCTCATCAACCGCCCCGGTCCGCCGACGCGCCGGTCTTCCCCTGCTCGCCCTCGGCGCGCTGGTGGCCTCGTCGCTCACCCTCGCCGCCCCGTCCGCCCAGGCGGCGGACACCCTGCTGTCGCAGGGAAAACCGGCTACCGCCTCATCCCAGGAGGGCGACTCGTACGCCGCGTCGGCGGCCGTCGACGGCAATCCCACCGGTACCCGCTGGGCCAGTCAGTGGAGCGACCCGCAGTGGTTCCAGGTCGATCTCGGTCAGCGCGCGAACCTCAGCCGCACCGTCCTCACCTGGGAGGGCGCGTACGGCAGGAGCTATCAGATCCAGGCGTCCGACGACGGCAGCGACTGGCGGACGCTGAAGACCGTGACCGGCGGTGACGGTGGCACGGACGATCTCGCCCTTTCCGGCTCCGGCCGCTACGTGCGGATGCTGGGAACCGAACGGTCCGGGGGCTACGGCTACTCCCTCTGGGAGTTCCAGGTCTACGGGAACACGGCCGGCACCACGCCTCCCCCCACCGGAGGACCGGTCCGGGTGGCCGGCTCCCAGGGGAACTGGCAGCTCACTGTCGGTGGACAGCCGTACACCGTCAAGGGGCTGACCTGGGGCCCGTCCATCGCCGACGCACCGAAGTACCTGCCGGACGTGAAGTCCATGGGCGTCAACACGATCCGCACCTGGGGCACAGACGGCGGCACCAAGCCGCTGCTGGACTCGGCGGCGGCCAACGGCATCCGCGTGATCAACGGCTTCTGGCTCCAGCCCGGCGGCGGCCCCGGCAGCGGCGGCTGCGTGAACTACGTGACCGACTCGGCGTACAAGAACACCATGCTGACCGAGTTCGCGAAGTGGGTGGAGACCTACAAGTCGCACCCCGCCACGCTCATGTGGAACGTCGGCAACGAATCGGTGCTCGGCCTGCAGAACTGCTACAACGGCACCGAATTGGAGGCCCAGCGCAACGCCTACACCGCCTTCGTCAACGACGTCGCCAAGAAGATCCACACGATCGACCCGGACCATCCCGTCACCTCGACCGACGCCTGGACCGGCGCCTGGCCCTACTACCAGCGCAACGCCCCGGACCTCGACCTGTACTCCATGAACTCCTACGGCGACATCTGCGGGGTCCAGGAGGACTGGCAGCAGGGCGGCTACACCAAGCCCTACATCATCACCGAGGGCGGTCCCGCCGGTGAATGGGAGGTTCCCGACGACGCCAACGGCATCCCCGACGAGCCGACGGACGTGCAGAAGGCCGACGGTTACAGCAAGGCGTGGAGCTGCGTCACCGGCCACCAGGGCGTCGCGCTCGGCGCCACCCTGTTCCACTACGGCATCGAGCACGACTTCGGCGGTGTCTGGTTCAACCTCGTGCCCGACGGCCTCAAGCGCCTGTCGTACTACTCCGTCAAGAAGGCCTACACCGGATCGACCAGCGGCGACAACACACCGCCGGTCCTCACGAACATGGCCGCCAGCCCCGCCACCTCAGCTCCCGCAGGGAGTGAGTTCACCGTGCGTGCCGACGTGCGTGATCCGGACGGCGACCCGATCACGTACAAGATCTTCCTCAGCGGCAACTACGCCAACGGTGACAAGCGACTCGTCGAGGCTCGGTGGCGTTCCACCGGCAACGGCACCTTCGCCGTCACCGCGCCCGAGAAGCTGGGCGTCTGGAAGGTGTACATCCAGGCGGAGGACGGCCGCGGGAACGCCGGCATCGAGAGCAAATCGGTCAAGGTCGTCGCCCCGCCGGTCTCCGGCACCAACCTGGCGCTGAACAAACCGACCAGCGCCTCCTCCTTCCAGGCGTCGTACGGCGACTGTCCCTGTGAGCCCGCCAAGGCGACGGACGGCAGGGCCGACACACGCTGGGCCGGCGACTGGAGCGACCCGCAGTGGATCCGCGTCGACCTCGGCGCCTCCACCGCGATCCGTAAGCTCCAGCTCGTCTGGGACCCGGCCTACGCGAAGTCGTATGAGGTACAGGTGTCCGACGACGGAAATGCCTGGCGCACGCTTCACACCACGACCACCGGCAACGGCGACGTCGACACCATCGATGTCGCGGCGACCGCGCGACACGTGCGTCTCCACCTGACGGCCAGGGGGACGGGCTGGGGCTACTCGCTCCACGAATTCGGCGTCTACAACTGACGCACGACGCCAAGCCCCCGGCGGGGGCGGCGCTCAGTCCCCTGCCGGGTCACCACTTCTCCCCCCATGGGCTGGAGGCCCTCCATGAGATGGCGTTCGAAAGAACTCCCTGCGCTCCTCCTCGGCAGCGCTCTCGTCGCATCCGTCCTCGGCATCGGCACGGTCGCCACCGCGGCCGATCCGGGGGGTCCCGCCCCGGTCGGCAGCCACGCCGGGCACACGATGGCCGTGTCGACACAGGCATCCGGCGACGACCCCGACGGGGACGGTTACATACCGGCGGTCCCGCAGGTCACGGGAGTGACACCGTCCACGGCCACCCCGTCGCCGCGCTACTTCCACGAGTTCCAGGCCAACTGCTCCGTCACGCATACCGCACCGGACGACCCGATCGTGTACCCGGGACAGCCGGGCAAGTCCCACGACCACACCTTCATGGGCAACACGACGACGCACGCCGGCAGCACGACCGGAAGCCTCTACGGAGGCAGGACCACCTGCAAGGCGCCCGCCGACGCGTCCGCGTACTGGATGCCGTCCCTCTACAACGGTGACAAGAAGATCCTCCCGGTGGGCCCGCAGGTCATCTACTACAAGGCCGGTGTCACCGACTACACCAGCGTGCGGCCGTTCCCCAAGGGGCTGCGGTTCGTCGTGGGTGATCCGACGCAGAGCGCCGACGCGTTCCGCCGCCATCGTGGCTTCGTCGAAGGCTGGGAATGCGGTGACAGCTTCTTCAACGTCGACTTCCCGACGAACTGTCCGAGCCGACCCGACGTACAGCTCAACATCCGCTTCCAGGCCCCCAGTTGCTGGGACGGCAAGTACCTCGACACCCCCGACCACAAGACCCACATGGCCTATCCGGTGGTCAAACCCGGCACCAACGACAACATGTGCCCGGCCTCCCACCCGGTCGCCCTGCCGATGATCGAGTTCAAGATGGCCTTCCCGGTCAACGGCGACATGAGCCAGGTTCGGCTGGCCAGCGGTCGTGGCCACTCCTTCCACTACGACTTCTTCAACGCGTGGGAGGAGCGCACCCTGAAGGCGATGGTCGACCACTGCATCGTGGGCGGCCTCCAGTGCGATCCGCGCGGCTACGACGAGAACCACCCGGAGCGGGGTGCGGTCCTGAACGCGGACTACCGACTGCCCTGACCGACCGGATTCCCCGAGGCCCGGCCGTTCCCGCTCGCGCGAGGGCGGCCGGGCCCTCTGCCCTGCCCGGTGGCCGCCGGGCAGGGCCACGACGGAGCAGCTGCGAAAGAGGGGCGGGAATGAAGGACGACAGGACGCTCGATCGGCTCGTGGGCCAGCTGACCCTTGAGCAGAAGGTACGTCTGCTCACCGGCGCGACGACTTGGCGCACGGCGGCGGAGGCCGACATCGGACTGCGGGAGATGGTGATGTCGGACGGTCCCGCCGGCGTCCGGGGTGAGGCGTGGGACGAGCGACGCCCCTCCGCCCTGCTCCCCTCCGCCTCGGCCCTGGGAGCCCTGTGGGACGAGGAACTGGTGGAGGAGCTCGGCGGCCTGTTGGCCGCGGAGGCCGCCCGCAAGGGCGTCGACGTGGTGCTGGCCCCGACGCTCAACCTCCATCGGACCCCGCTGGGGGGCCGGCACTTCGAGTGCTTCTCGGAGGACCCGGAACTGACGGGCCGCACCGGCGCCGCGCTGATCCGGGGCATCCAGTCCCATGGCGTGGCGGCCACGGCCAAGCACTACGTCGCGAACGACTCCGAGACCGATCGGCTGACGGTCGACGTGCGGGCGTCGGAGCGCACCCTGCGGGAGGTGTACCTCGCACCGTTCGAGGCGGCCGTTGAGGCGGGGGTGTGGCTCGTCATGGCGGGCTACAACGCCGTCAACAACGTCACGATGACGGCCAGCCCACTCCTGCGGGAACCCCTCAAGGGGGAGTGGGGGTTCGACGGAGTCGTCGTGTCCGACTGGGCCGCTCTGCGCTCGGCCGAGGAGCCTGCCCGCGCCGCGCTCGACCTGGCGATGCCGGGCCCGCAGAGTCCTTGGGGCGCCTCGCTGGTGCGGGCGGTGAAAGACGGACGGGTTCCCGAGGAGGCCGTCGATGAGAAGGTACGGCGGCTGCTCCGGCTCGCCGACCGTGTGGGCGCCTTCGCGCCGCCTCGCCGACGCCGCAAGCCGGTGCGGAACTCGTACGAGAGCCGTGCGCTGCTGCGCCGGGCGGCTGCGGCCGGCTCCGTCCTGCTGACCAACCGAGGGGTGCTTCCGCTTGATCCGACGGAGCTTTCCACCGTTGCCGTCATCGGCGCGCATGCCGCGGCACCCCGCACGCAGGGCGGAGGCAGCGCGGGTGTCTTCCCCTCCGACGTGGTGACCCCCCTGGCCGGCATCCGGGCCCGACTACGCGGCCGCGCCCGGGTGGTGCATGTCCCCGGACCGACGCCGGGGGTCGCTCCGTCCCCGCTCGACACCGACCGGTGCCGCGACCCGAGGTCGGGTGCCCCCGGGGTGCTGCTGCGCGTTCTGGACGAGTCGGGGCGGGAACTGCACGCGGAGCACCGCTTGTCGGGACGTCAGCTGGAGCCCGACCTGCCTGCGGGGGCGCGCACGGTGGAGATCAGCGCGGTCCTGCGGCCGAGGCAGGCAGGAGCGTGGACGTTCGGGGTCGGAGGCTTCGGCCGGATGACTCTCACCGTCGACGGACTCACGCTCCTGGAAGGCGTGTTCCTCCGCGAGACGGACGACCCGGCGGTCGTTCACGTGAACCCGCCCGTGCGGGAGGCACGGGCGGTGCTGACCTCGAAGCGGCCGGTGCACGTCGTGGCTCGGCGGGAGCTGGTCCCCGGCTGCGGACGCGCCACCGTCGTCACCGCGGCGCCGCCGGAGCCAGATGCGGAGCTCGTGTCGGCGACAGCGGTGGAAGCGGCCCGGGCGGCGGACGTCGCGATCGTGGTCGTCGGTACCACGGAGCACGACGAGACCGAGGGGTACGACCGGAGCGGCCTTTCCCTCGGCGGGCACCAGGACGATCTCGTGCGGGCGGTGGCCGCCGCCAACGCGCGCACGGTCGTGGTCGTCAACAGCGGCGGCCCGGTCGAGATGCCGTGGAGGGAGGAGGTGGGCGCGCTGCTGCTCGCCTGGTTCCCCGGGCAGGAGGCCGGTGCGGGGCTCGCCGACGTCCTGTTCGGCCTGGCGGAGCCCGGCGGTCGGCTCCCCACGACCTGGGGGGCGTCTCTCGCGGACGCGCCGGTGACGCGTACGCGACCCGTGGGGGGCCGCCTTCCGTACAGCGAGGGCTTGCACATCGGCCATCGCGCGTGGCTGCGGGCCGGCCGTGCGCCGGCCTTCTGGTTCGGCCACGGACTCGGTTACACCACCTGGGAGTACGAGGCCGTCGACGCACCGACGAAGGTCGCGGCAGGTGATGCGTTCACCATGCGGGTACGGCTCCGCAACACGGGGACCCGCGCCGGGCGGGAGGTCGTTCAGGTCTACATGGCTCGGCCGGGGTCGTCCGTGGAGCGGCCCCTACGATGGTTCGTCGGCTATGCGGCGGTCCGGGCGGAGGCGGGCCGGGCGGTGACCGCCGACGTGGAGGTTCCGGCCCGTGCCCTGCGCCACTGGTCGGAGGAGGAGCGCGCCTGGTCCACGGAGCCGGGGCCGTACCGGCTCATGGTGGGGCGGTCGGCGGGGGACCGGCGGTGGGAAGGGACGGTGACGGTCGAGCGGCGGGCGGTCACCGGCTGAGGCTTCTCACTGCGCCGCCCGCTCCCGCAGACTCGTCTGCCAGGCGGGGCTCTGCTCCTCCGGATCCGCTTCGGCTCGGCGGCCGCCGCGGGCGAAGAAGTCGGCGAGGGGCAGGATCGCCGCGCCGACCGTGACGGCGTCCGGCCCGAGGGTGCCGAGGTCGATGCGCACGTGGGAGGCCGGATACGACAGGGCGTAGGAGGTGGCGTAGGTCCGGACCGTGTCGAGGAAGCGGGCGCCGAGCTGGAGGCCGGCCCAGCCGCCGACGAGGATGCGTTCGGGCTGGAAGAGGTTGATCAGGTCGGAGAAGCCCGCGCCGAGGTACTCGGCGGTCTCTTCCAGGACGGCGAGGGCCGTCGTGTCGGCCTCCGGTACGACGCCGTCCGCTCCGGGGGCCGGGTACGCGGCGGCGAGCATCGCGGTCAGCGCGGTCTCCTCGTCCGCGCCGACGGGCGGCCGTCCGCCCGCCTCGGCCCAGCGTTCGAGCAGCGCCTCGGCACCCGCGTA
>NZ_BMTO01000006.1:453239-457306 GCF_014649715.1 Streptomyces lateritius | reverse complement strand
GATCGGCGTAGACGGCTACGCTCGCGATTCCGGCATCCCGGCACGCCCGGGCGACGCGGACAGCGATTTCGCCACGGTTGGCGATGAGCACCTTGCGCACGATGGCTCCCTCCTTGAAACAAGCTGAGTTTAGGGACTGCCGACACGGCCTTTCGACCCGTCCCCAGTGGTGAGCTTGCCCACACGGAGCGTGATACGAGGCGTTCGGGGTCGTGAAATCCCTTGTCGTACCACGGTACGCAGGGTTCCTTTACGGCACAGTAGCTCCGAGGTGTGGCGCAGGTCTCTGTTCCCCAGGCCAGTCGCCCAACGGGTTTCTTTGTGGAGTCCCTACGAATGGCCCAGTGATTCTTTGCCGCGTGGTGCCCCCGTGCAGACTCTTGTCCGAAGGTTTACCAGTCAGTAGCCTTCGCGCTGTCGTCCGTACTCCAGGTAACAGCCGAGCAGCCGTACACAGGGGAGGCCCAGGTGGCCCGCAGACCGATAGCACTCGTGACGGCGGCGGTGCTCTTCATCGAGGCACCGGGGATCGTCGCGCTCAACGCCGTGATGGCGCGGTTCGTCGAGGTCCAGTCCATGTCTCTGGACGGCCTGGACCCGGACGCGATGGTGGCCGGAACCTGGGTGCTCGGCATCGTCTCCGGCCTCCTGCTCGCCCTCTGCGGCACCGTCGCTCTGCTCGCCGGCGTCCGCGACAAGCGCCCCGGCCGGGCCGGGCGCGCCCTGCTCATCGGCTGCGCGGTCGTGCACGGGGTGCTGGGCGCGGTGACGGTCGGCCTGATCGGCTGGGGCGCCTTCGCGTTCATGACCGTGGTGCTCGGCCTGGTCGTGCTGACGCTGGTGGCCTACGGCAAGGGTGCCGAGACGCCCGAGACGCCCGAGAGTCCTGAGGCCGGCACTCCCGAAGGGGCGCCGGCGCCCGCCTGAACCTGGTCACGTCCACAGGTCGGTGATCTCGACACCCAGCTTGCCCAGCAGACTCCGCAGCAGCGGCAGCGACAGGCCGATCACGTTGCCAGGGTCCCCGTCGATGCCGTCGATGAACGGCGCCGAACGGCCGTCGAGGGTGAACGCGCCCGCCACGTGCAGCGGTTCGCCGCTCGCCACGTAGGCGGCGATCTCGGCGTCCGTCGGTTCGCCGAAGCGGACGACGGTGGAGGCGGTCGCCGACTCGTAGCGCTTGGCGGCCGTGTCGTACACGCAGTGACCCGTCTGGAGGATGCCCACCCGGCCGCGCATCGCCTTCCAGCGGGCCGTGGCCTCCTCGGCGTCGGCCGGCTTGCCGAGCGCCTGCTTGTCCAGCTCCAGGACCGAGTCGCAGCCGATCACCAGGGCGCCGAACGCCTCCGGCCGCGCGGCCACATGGGCGGCCTTCGCCTCGGCGAGGGCGAGCGCGAGCTCGGCCGGGGTCGGGGCGTGCACCTTGTCCTCGTCGACGCCGCTCACGATCACCTCGGGGGCGAGTCCGGCCTGCCGCAGCAGTCCGAGACGGGCGGGTGAGGCGGAGGCGAGCACGACACGGCGGCGATCAGCAGTCATGGGGGCAGCGTAGCCAGTAAGGCGCCGATGCGGCGGCTCCGTCGGTACGAAGCCGGTACGGCGCCGGTACGGAGGCTCTGACGGAACGGCGGCTGTCAGTGCACGCCGACCACGAACATCGCCACCACCATCGCCAGCGCCAGCAGGACGGACGCGCGGCGCAGCATCTGCTGCATGTCGCGCATCTCCTTCGGGGGCTCGTTGTTCGGGTCGGACCAGAGCATGCCTCCGATCCTCCGGGCGGGAAGGCCGGGGCGCCTGAGTATGCGTACTCAGCCGCCCCGGTGCCAACGGACTACTTACGGGCGGGTGAACACTCCGCCACCGGCGGCCGTCAGGGCCGCGCGGACCGCCTGCTCCGCGTGCTCCGGGCCCAGCGGCTCGCGCGTGATCATGAAGCGGTAGTAGAGCGGCGCCGAGACCGCGCGCAGCAGCTCCAGACCGTCGGTGTCCGGCGGGATCTCGCCGCGGGCCGCGCCCCGCTTGATGACGGGGGCCCATTCCTCCAGGCGGGCCCGGTAGAAGCCGTTCAGGGCCTCGGCGCACTCCTCGTCGCAGGCCGCGGCCGCGATCACCGCGCGGAAGACGGCGCCCATCCGGGGGTCGGTGAGGGTCTTGAGGACGAGTCCGGCGTTGGCCTGCAGGTCGCCCGCCAGGCTGCCGGTGTCGGAGGCCGGCAGGGACCGGTCCGCCATGTCCCGCAGCAGGTCGGCGACGAGGCCGACCGGAGAGCCCCAGCGGCGGTACACGGTCGTCTTGCCGACGCCCGCGCTCGCGGCGACGTGGTCCATGTTCAGCGCGTGGAAACCGGTGGCGGCCAGGGCGTCCTCGGTCGCTTCGAGGACGGCCCGGCGCACCTTCGCGGTGCGGCCCCCGGGGCGCACGGTACCGGCGGCGGCCGGCTGGCTCTCACTCAAACGGGTCTCCTGTTCCATTAATGGCTCCGACTCTGCTACGGTCCTGGACATCCTAATGGAACCAGAAGCCCATTAAGGGGTCCGTCCATGGTCGCCACCGCGCTCTCCACCCGTACAGACGACTCGCCCGCCCGCATGGACGGTCGCATGCGGCTCGTCCTCCTCGTCCTCCTCGTCGCCCAGTTCATGCTGGCCGTCGACTTCTCGATCCTGAACGTCGCCCTGCCCCTCATCGGCCAAGGACTCGGCTTCTCGCTGGGCAGTCTGCAGTGGATCGCCACCGCCTTCGCGCTCGCCGCCGCCGGATTCACCCTGCTGTTCGGGCGCGTCGCCGACCTGATCGGGCGCCGTCGCCTCTTCCTCGCCGGAATGGCGCTCCTCGGGATCTCCTCGCTCGTCGGCGGACTCGCCACCGGCCCCGAGACGCTGATGGCCGCCAGGGTCGCCCAGGGCCTCGCCACCGCGGCCGTCACCCCCGCCGGGCTCTCGCTGCTCACCTCCTCCTTCCCCGAAGGCCCCCTGCGCGCCAGGGCGCTCGGCCTCAACGGCGCCCTCATGTCCGCCGGATTCACCACCGGCGCCATCCTCGGCGGCGTCCTGACCGAGCTGCTCTCCTGGCGCTGGGCCTTCTTCATCAACGTGCCGGTCGCGCTCGCGGTCCTCCTCGTCGCGCCCGCCGTCCTCCAGGAGAGCCGCCCCGAGGTCCGCCACCGCCTCGACGTCCCCGGCGCGATCACCGTCACCGGAGGACTCCTCGCCCTCGTCTACGGCCTCACCGTCGCCGGCGAGCACGGCTGGACCGACCCCCTCGCCCTGACCGCCCTCGCCGCCGGAGCGGTCCTCCTCGTCGCCTTCGGCTTCGTGGAGCAGCGGGCCGCCTCGCCCCTCGTCCCCGTACGCATCCTGCGGCGCCGCACCGTGGTCTGGGGCAACCTCGCCGGACTCGTCGCCTTCGTCACCGAGACCTCGCTGGTCTTCCTGATGACGCTCTACCTCCAGGACGTCCTCGGCTTCTCGCCGCTCGCCGCCGGACTCTCCTTCGGCGTCCTCGGCGCCGGAACGATCCTCGGCGGGGTCTACGCCTCCCGGTTCATCGGCCGGTACGGCAACCGGGCCGCCCTCGTCGCCGGCGGGCTCCTCCAGGCCGTCGCCACCCTCGCCCTCTTCGGCCTCGGGGACGACCGCGGCTGGCTCTGGCTGCTGCTCACCGCCACCTTCGCCGGCGGCATCGGCAACATGCTCGCCATCGTCGGCTTCATGGTCACCGCCACCTCCGGACTGCCCGACGCCGAGCAGGGCATGGCGACCGGCCTCGCCACGATGACCCAGCAGGTCGGCATCACCATGGGCACACCGATCATGAGCGCCGTCGTCGTCACCTCCGCCACCGTCCTCGACGGCATCGGACTCGCGGTCCTCGTCAACGCCGCGATCGTCCTCGCCGGAGCGCTGGCCGCGGGTCTCTTCCTCCGTCGGACGTGACCCCGGGGCGACACCGGGCCACGCGAAGGCCGGACCTCCCGCACAAGAGGTCCGGCCTTTTCACGCACGCAGGGGTCCGGATGTGGTCCAGACGGGTTCGGGCGGGCTCATACGGGCCAGTAGGAGCGC
>NZ_BMTO01000006.1:443027-453141 GCF_014649715.1 Streptomyces lateritius | reverse complement strand
CCGACCAGCCCTCGGGGACCGCCGGGCCGCCGCCGGCGGCGGACGCCGCCGCCCTCGCCGCGGCCCGGGCCTGGACCACCGCGAGTGCGGCGGCCAGCTCCTCCGGGGTCGGGTTTCCTCGTACGACCTTGATCACAGCGGCTCCTTGCAGGTCTAGAGGGGGATGTTGCCGTGCTTCTTCGGAGGCAGGGATTCCCGCTTCGTCCGCAGCTGACGCAGGCCCTTCACGATCTGCGGCCGGGTGTCCGACGGCATGATGACGCCGTCGATGTATCCGCGCTCGGCCGCCGTGTACGGGTTGAGCAGCGTGTCCTCGTACTCCTGGATCAGCCGCGCCCGCTCCGCCTCCTGATCCTCCGCCGCCGCGATCGTCCTGCGGTGCAGGATGTTCACCGCGCCCTGTGCGCCCATGACCGCGATCTGCGCGGTCGGCCAGGCCAGGTTCAGGTCCGCGCCCAGGTGCTTGGAGCCCATGACGTCGTACGCGCCGCCGAACGCCTTGCGGGTGATGACCGTGATCAGCGGGACGGTCGCCTCGGCGTACGCGTAGATCAGCTTGGCGCCGCGGCGGATGATGCCGCCGTACTCCTGGTCCACGCCCGGCAGGAAGCCCGGCACGTCGACGAAGGTGATGACGGGAACGTTGAAGGCGTCGCAGGTACGGACGAACCGCGCGGCCTTCTCGCTCGCGTTGATGTCGAGGCAACCGGCGAACTGCATCGGCTGGTTGGCGACGATGCCGACCGGGAAGCCCTCGACCCGGCCGAAGCCGGTGACGATGTTCGGCGCGAACAGCGCCTGCGTCTCCAGGAACTCGCCGTCGTCCAGGACGTGTTCGATGACCTGGTGCATGTCGTACGGCTGGTTCGCGGAGTCCGGGATCAGGACGTCCAGCTCACGGTCCTCGTCGTTCACCTCGGTCTCGGCCACCTCGGGGAAGGCCGGCGGCTCGGAGAGGTTGTTCGACGGCAGGTACGACAGAAGGGACTTGACGTACTCGATCGCGTCCTTCTCGTCGCCCGCCATGTGGTGCGCGACACCGGAGGTGGAGTTGTGCGTACGGGCGCCGCCCAGTTCCTCGAAGCCGACGTCCTCACCGGTGACCGTCTTGATGACGTCCGGACCGGTGATGAACATGTGCGAGGTCTGGTCCACCATCACCGTGAAGTCGGTGATCGCGGGGGAGTACACCGCGCCGCCCGCACAGGGGCCGACGACCAGCGAGATCTGCGGGATGACGCCGGAGGCGTGGGTGTTGCGGCGGAAGATCTCGCCGTACATGCCCAGCGCGCTGACACCCTCCTGGATGCGGGCGCCGCCCGAGTCGTTGATGCCGATGACCGGGCAGCCGGTCTTCAGGGCGAAGTCCATCACCTTGATGATCTTCTGGCCGAAGGTCTCGCCCAGCGCGCCGCCGAAGACCGTGAAGTCCTGCGAGAAGACCGCGACCGGCCGGCCGTCGACCGTGCCGTAGCCGGTGACGACACCGTCTCCGTACGGCCGGTTCTTCTCCAGGCCGAAGTTGGTCGACCGGTGCCGGGCCAGCTCGTCGAGCTCCACGAACGAGCCCTCGTCGAGCAGCAGCTCGACCCGCTCGCGCGCGGTCAGCTTCCCCTTCGCGTGCTGCTTCTCCACGGCACGCTCGGAGCCGGCATGGGTCGCCTCGTCAATACGGCGCTGCAGATCCGCGATCTTGCCCGCGGTCGTGTGAATGTCGATCTCTTGTGGCTCTACCGACTCGGACATCGGGATGCGGCTCCCTGCCTGGTCACGGGGGTACGTTGGCTACGAATGGGCTACTGCTGGCCTACTGATCCGTAGGGTATCCACGCCGATACGGTTCGGCACTGCGGTCTTTGCCACACCTAGGCTGCCTTGCATGACGTCCTCTCATGGCTCAGGAGGGCCCTGGTCCGACCTGGACCGGCCCCCGCTCAACGCCGGCGCGCTGCGCCGGGCGCTCGTACGACCCGACGGTCTGTGGGCCTCGCTCGACGTGGTCCCCAGCACCGGATCCACCAACTCCGACCTGGCCGGGCGCGCCGACGAGCTGCCCGGCGGCACCGTGCTCGTGGCCGAGGAGCAGACGGCGGGGCGGGGCCGGCTCGACCGCAGCTGGGTGGCCCCGGCGCGGTCCGGGCTCTTCTTCTCCGTACTCCTCAAGCCCGACGTGCCGGTGCACCGGTGGGGATGGCTGCCGCTGCTCGCGGGCGTCGCCGCGGCGACCGGTCTCGCGAAGTCCGCCGGGGTCGACCTCTCCCTCAAGTGGCCGAACGACCTTCTGGTCTCGGTCGGCGGCGAGGAACGCAAGACCGGCGGCATCCTCGCCGAGCGGGCCGGCGACCACGGCGTCGTCGTCGGGCTCGGCATCAACGTCACCCTGCGTGAGGACGAACTGCCGGTCCCGGCGGCCGGCTCGCTGCTCCTCGCCGACGCGGTCTCCACCGACCGCGACACGCTGCTGCGGGCCGTCCTGCGGTCGCTGGAGCAGTGGTACGGGGAGTGGGTGCGGGCGGACGGCGACCCCGAGGTCTCGGGCCTCCAGGCCGCCTACGCCGCGGGCTGCGCGACGCTCGGCCGGCGCGTCCGGGCACAGCTGCCGGGCGAGCGGATGCTGGAGGGCGAGGCCGTGGCCCTGGACGGCGACGGACGGCTCGTGGTGGCGACCGAGGGCGGCGGCACGGAAGCCGTCTCGGCGGGCGACATCGTCCACGTGCGCGCGGAGTCGTAGAGCCTCGTGGGTACGCGTTCCGGTCCGGGGAACGCGTACCCACAACCGTGCCGACGACAGGGCGCGGCGCGAGGTCCGGCGGCGTTACGGCGTGAGCTGGCACACACCTGTCGTATCGTGGAGCGCGATCCAGGCGACAGATCGGCAGGGCAGTGGGCAGGGAACGGGCAGGAGGCGGCCGGTGACCGTCGACGACGCGCGAGGCGGCGGCGAGGACGAGCCACCCACCTATCCCACGCCACACCATGTCGTCGACCACACGGCGGAGCCGACCGACGACCCCCTCGCCATCCGGCTCGAACAGCTCATCCTCGGGGCCGACCGCCGTTACACCCCCTTCCAGGCCGCCCGCACCGCAGGCGTGTCCATGGAGCTCGCCTCCCGCTTCTGGCGCGCCATGGGCTTCGCAGACATCGGGCAGGCCAAGGCGCTCACCGAGGCCGACGTCCTCGCCCTGCGCCGCCTCGCCGGCCTCGTCGAGGCCGGGCTGCTCAGCGAGCCGATGGCCGTGCAGGTCGCCCGGTCCACGGGGCAGACGACCGCGCGGCTCGCCGAGTGGCAGATCGACTCGTTCCTGGAGGGGCTCACCGAGCCGCCCGAGCCCGGCATGACCCGTACCGAGGTCACGTACCCCCTGGTCGAGCTGCTCCTGCCCGAGCTGGAGGAGTTCCTGATCTACGTCTGGCGACGGCAGCTCGCCGCCGCCACCGGCCGGGTCGTCCAGGCCGCCGACGACGAGGAGATGGTCGACCGGCGGCTCGCCGTCGGCTTCGCCGACCTCGTCGGCTTCACCCGCCTGACCCGTCGCCTGGAGGAGGAGGAGCTCGGCGAACTGGTCGAGGCCTTCGAGACCACCTGCGCCGACCTGGTCGCCGCGCACGGCGGCCGGCTGATCAAGACCCTCGGCGACGAGGTGCTCTACGCCGCCGACGACGCCGGTACGGCCGCCGAGATCGCGCTGCGCCTGATCGAGACGCTCGGGCACGACGAGACGATGCCGGCGCTGCGCGTGGGCATCGCCTTCGGCACGGTCACGACCCGGATGGGCGACGTCTTCGGTACGACGGTGAACCTCGCGAGCCGGCTCACCTCGATAGCGCCCAAGGACGCGGTCCTGGTCGACGGGGCCCTCGCCGAGGAGCTCACCAGGACCGGTGACGCGCCCGTCTCGGAGACCCAGGCGGCGGAGGAGGCGGCCCGCGCGGAGAAGGAGGGCGAGGAGCCCCCGTCGTACCGCTTCGCGCTCCAGCCGATGTGGCAGCGCCCGGTCCGAGGCCTCGGAGTCGTCGAGCCCTGGCAGCTGAGCCGCCGCCCGACTTAGGGGGTGCCGGGTGGATCAGGCCGGAGCCCGGCCTGATCCACCCGGCACCCCCTAAGATCCCGGTGAACCGTCGTTAACCGGGAGGGTGTGGGTCGTGTCCGATCAGTCCGAGCAGCGTTTCGGGGAGTTCGTCGCCGTACGCAGGCATGAGCAGGGGTACGTCGCCGAGCTGGTCCTCGACCGGCCGAAGGCGATGAACGCGGTCTCCTCCGAGATGGCCCGCTCCATCGGCGCGGCCTGCGACGCGCTGGCCGCCGACCCTTCGGTCCGGGTCACGGTGCTGACCTCCTCCAACGACCGCGCCTTCTGCGTCGGCGCCGACCTCAAGGAGCGCAACTCCTTCACGGACGCCGAACTGGTCCGTCAGCGGCCCACCGCCCGGGGCGCGTACACCGGCGTCCTGGAGCTGCCCATGCCGACCGTGGCCGCGGTGCACGGCTTCGCGCTCGGCGGCGGCTTCGAGCTCGCGCTCGCCTGTGACGTGATCGTGGCCGACGCGACCGCCGTGGTCGGGCTGCCGGAGGTGTCGGTGGGCGTGATCCCCGGCGGGGGAGGTACGCAGCTGCTGCCGCGCCGAGTCGGCGCCGCTCGGGCGGCGGAGCTGGTCTTCACGGCGCGGCGGGTCGAGGCCGCGGAGGCCCGCGAGCTGGGTCTGGTCGACCTGCTGGAGGACGACGCCCGTACGGCGGCGCTGGAGCTCGCCGAGCGGATCGCCGCGAACTCGCCGGTCGGGCTGCGCGCCGCGAAGCGCGCGATGCGGCTCGGGCACGGCCTCGACCTGCGGGCGGGCCTGGAGGTCGAGGACGCCGCGTGGAGGTCGGTGGCGTTCTCGGGGGACCGGGCCGAGGGCGTCGCCGCCTTCAACGAGAAGCGGAAGCCGCAGTGGCCGGGTGAGTGAGCGAGTTGAGTGAGTGCCTGAACGGCGCATGGGAAACTGGTGCTTTTGTCCGTAATGTGACTTTCTGTGACGCTTCGCCGGTTAAAACGGACTGAACCTCCCTAAGCTGTAGAAATGGGAGAGGATGTGCGGCTGCGAGCCGTGGTGGCGCTGGCGCAGGCGATGGCGGCGGCGCACACCCCGCGCGAGTTCTGGCGGGCGGCGGCGCTCGGCGCCCGCGACGGGCTCGGCGGGACGTTCGCCGCACTGTCGGTCTGGGAGCGGGACCACGGCCGGCTGAAGGTGCTGGTGAACGCCGGGGAGCGGGCGGTGGGGGAGGAGGAGTTCCCCGACGCGGAGACGTATCCCGTGCACCAGTTCCCGGAGATCACCGAGTTCCTGCACGAGCAGTGGGCGGGCGGTGGCGAGCCGGACGCCTGGGTGGAGACGGCGGGCGATCGCGTCACGACCGGCCGGGTGACCGGGCTGCGCCGACGCGGACGCGGCTGCTGCGTGGTCGCGCCGATCGTGCTGCACGGCCGGGCGTGGGGCGAGCTGTACGTGGCGAGGCCGGCCGGGGCGCCGGTCTTCGACCGCGACGACGCGGACTTCGCGGCGGTGCTCGCCGCGGTCGTCGCGGCGGGCATCGCCCAGGCGGAGCGCCTGGAGGAGGTGCGGAAGCTGGCCTTCACCGACCCCCTGACCGGGCTCGCGAACCGGCGCGCGGTCGACACCCGGCTCGACGAGGCGGTCGAGCGGTACCGGGCGGACGGGTCCGTGGTGAGTCTGGTCGTCTGCGACCTGAACGGTCTGAAGCGGGTCAACGACACCCACGGCCACGCGGTCGGCGACCGCCTGCTGGAACGGTTCGGCTCGGTCCTCTCGCGCTGCGGGGCGATGCTGCCGGGGGCGCTCTCGGCGCGGCTCGGCGGCGACGAGTTCTGCCTGCTGTCGGTGGGGCCCACGTCGGACGAGGTGGTGGCCGTCGCGGAGGAACTCTGCGTACGGGCCGGGGAGCTGGAGCTCGGCGAGGGCGTGGCGTGCGGGGTCGCGTCGACGGGTGACCCCATCGGCCCGCTGAAGTCCGCCCGCCGGCTCTTCCGTCTGGCGGACGCGGCGCAGTACCGGGCGAAGGCGGCCCGGTCCTCGAAACCGGTCGTAGCGGGTCGCGACGGCACGGTCATCCAGCTCGCCGACGCGCCCCCCGGTGCCCGCGACCGGCGCCGTTTCCGCGACGCGCCGCCGGTGTAGGGCACCGTCCGCGGAGTCGCCCCGCCGGCCGCCACCGCCTGGGCGGCCGTCACCTAGTGACAGGTTGGTCTTCAGTCCGTAGGGTGCTGAATATGGATATGCACACCGTCGTCCTCGGCACGTCCGGAACCACCCCCCAGGACGTCATCGACGTCGCCCGCCACGGTGCCCGCGTCGAGCTCTCCCCCGAGGCCGTCAGCGCCCTCGCCGCCGCGCGGGCCGTCGTCGACGCGCTCGCCGCGAAGCCGGAGCCCGTGTACGGCGTCTCGACCGGGTTCGGCGCGCTCGCCACCCGGCACATCAGCCAGGAGCTCCGCGCCCAGCTGCAGCGCAACATCGTCCGCTCGCACGCCGCCGGCATGGGGCCGCGCGTCGAGCGCGAGGTCGTGCGCGCGCTGATGTTCCTGCGCCTGAAGACCGTCTGCTCCGGGCACACCGGCGTCCGGCCCGAGGTCGCGCAGACCATGGCCGACGTCCTCAACGCCGGCATCACGCCGGTCGTGCACGAGTACGGCTCCCTCGGCTGCTCCGGCGACCTCGCCCCGCTCTCGCACTGCGCTCTCGCCCTGATGGGCGAAGGCGACGCCGAGGGCCCCGACGGCACCGTGAAGCCGGCCGGTGAACTGCTCGCCGCGGCGGGTATCCAGCCCGTCGAGCTGCGCGAGAAGGAGGGCCTCGCCCTCCTCAACGGCACCGACGGCATGCTCGGCATGCTGATCATGGCCCTCGCCGACCTCGACACCCTCTACAAGTCCGCCGACATCACCGCGGCCCTCTCCCTGGAAGCCCTCCTCGGCACCGAGAAGGTCCTCGAGCCCGAGCTGCACGCCATCCGCCCCCACCCCGGCCAGGGCGCCTCCGCCGCCAACATGCTCGCCGTGCTCAAGGGTTCGGGCCTCACCAACCACTTCCAGGAGGAGGAGGCCCCCCGCGTCCAGGACGCGTACTCCGTGCGCTGCGCCCCGCAGGTCGCCGGCGCCGGACGCGACACCATGGCCCACGCCCGCCTGGTCGCCGAGCGCGAGCTGGCCGCCGCCGTCGACAACCCCGTGGTCCTGCGTGACGGCCAGGTCCGTTCCAACGGCAACTTCCACGGCGCCCCCGTCGCGTACGTCCTCGACTTCCTCGCCATCGTCGCCGCCGACCTCGGCTCCATCGCCGAGCGCCGCACCGACCGGCTCCTCGACAAGAACCGGTCCCACGGCCTGCCGCCCTTCCTCGCCGACGACGCCGGCGTCGACTCGGGCCTGATGATCGCCCAGTACACCCAGGCCGCCCTGGTCAGCGAGATGAAGCGGCTCGCCGTCCCGGCCTCCGCCGACTCCATCCCGTCCTCCGCGATGCAGGAGGACCACGTCTCCATGGGCTGGTCCGCCGCCCGCAAGCTGCGCACGGCCATCGGCAACCTCAACCGGATCATCGCCGTGGAGCTCTACGCCGCCACGCGCGGCATCGAGCTGCGCCGCGGCCTGACCCCCGCCCCCGCCTCGCGGGCCGCCATCGCCGCGCTGCGCGCGGCCGGCGTCGAGGGTCCCGGCCCGGACCGCTTCCTCGCCCCCGACCTGGCGGCGGCCGACGCCTTCGTACGGGAGGGCGGGCTCGTCGCCGCCGTGGAGCCGGTCACCGGCCCGCTGGCGTAACGGCGCGGAACCACGCGGCACAAGGGAGGAGGGGCCGCCCTCGACGGGCGGCCCCTCCTCGCGTTCCGGTGCGGGGTGCGACGGTGCGGTGGTGGGACGGGCTACGAGGCCCGGCCTCCGCGTCTCATCGCCAGCGTCACGAAACCCGTCCCGACGACCAGGAATCCCGTCCCGCCCAGCACGTACGGCGTGGTGTCCACCCCGCCCGTCTCCGCCAGGCGCGGCTCGGCCGCCACGCTCTCGCGCCGCGTCGCCGCGGTACGGTCCTCATCGGTGGCGTTCGCCGACGGAACGAACCACAGAGCGCAGAGAAGTGTCCCGGCGGCGGTGGCGGTCAGCAGCGGGCGGCGTGCGACGGACACAGATTTCGATCCCCCTTGCGGCAACCGCGAATTGGTGTGTGCGCCGATGCTAGTGAACACAGCGGGTCGCAGGAAAGCCGAGGGCCCGGGCGGCCTACGCTCCGTCGTATGAGTACTTCCGAGACTTCACGTTATGTACGGCTTCGGGTGGAAGTCGTCCTGGAGATCGACGGCCCCGAGGAGCTGACCGAGGCGGCCGTCGGCCGGATCGACACCGACGAGTTCATGCCGGACGACGAGCGCGCGCACGCGCGTTCCGCCGTCCGCGAGGACAGCGCCGAGGCCCTGGCCTACCTCGTCGAACCGTTCGACCTCGTCAGCGAGATCCCGGGAATCGAGCTGGTCCAGGCCTCCTGGAGCAGCGAGGAGATCGACTACGACCCCGATGCTCAGGAGTGGGACCTCGACGAGGAAGATGGGGACGACGACGCGGACGACGAGGTCGACGTGGACGACGAGGAACGGGTGTAGCAGCGGCACGCCCCTGCTCGGAGCCCCGGTGAAAGCGTCGCAGGTCGCGGCGCCCACCGGGGCTCCCGTCCTACGGGGGGCCTTAGGGGCAGCCGTACGGGGAAGCGGTACGGGAACCGGGCGCTCCGGGCCTGCGTGTCGGTCAGTGGTGTTCCCCACAAACCGCGCGGTTCCGGAACCGCGCGGGGTGTCATGGATGTTCAGACGAGTGTTGGCAGGGATTCGGCGACGATGGAGAAGCGTGTGATGACGGACGGCAAGCGTCGCAAGGGCCTGACGGCGACCGCCGTGGTGCTCGGCGGCGTATTGGTGCTCTCTGCGTGCAGCGACGGCGACAAGGGCAACGCCGCCGGCAGCTCCCAGTCGCCCCAGTCGCAGGCCCAGGTCGACGAGGCGGCGGCGCAGAAGACGTCCAAGGCCCAGATATCCATCTCGCCCGAGAACGGTGCCGCCAACGCGTCGATCAACAACGCCGCCAAGGTCACGGTCACCGACGGCACGCTCACCGAGGTGACCCTCACCACCGCCGAGGGCGAGAGCGTCAAGGGCGAGATCTCCGCCGACGGCAAGAGCTGGAAGCCCACCGAGCAGCTGAAGCGCGCCACCGTCTACAAGCTCGCGGCGACGGCGAAGGACGCGGAGGGCCTGGAGGCCCACGAGAACTCCTCCTTCACCACCGTCTCGCAGGCCAACAGCTTCATCGGCAACTTCACGCCCGAGGACGGCTCCACCGTCGGAGTCGGCATGCCGGTCTCGATCAGGTTCAACAAGGCCATCACCGACAAGAAGGCCGTCCAGAGCGGCATCACGGTGACCTCCAGCAGCGGTCAGGAGGTCGTCGGGCACTGGTTCAACTCCCAGCGCCTGGACTTCCGCCCCGACGACTACTGGGCCGAGGGCTCGACCGTCACGCTGAAGCTGAACCTCGACGGCGTCGAGGGCGCCGACGGGGTCTTCGGCGTCCAGCAGAAGACGGTTACCTTCAAGATCGGCCGCAACCAGGTCTCCACCGTCGACGTCGCGACGAAGACGATGACGGTCAAGCAGGACGGCCGGACGGTCAAGACCATCCCGATCTCCGCGGGCTCCCCGGAGAACCCCACGTACAACGGTCAGATGGTGATCTCCGAGAAGTTCAAGGAGACCCGGATGAACGGCGCCACCGTCGGCTTCACGGACGACGACGGCAAGGGCGAGTACGACATCAAGGACGTCCCGCACGCGATGCGGCTCTCCACCTCGGGCACGTTCATCCACGGCAACTACTGGGGCGCTGACTCGATCTTCGGCTCCGTGAACACCAGCCACGGCTGCGTGGGCCTGAACGACGTCAAGGGCGCCGGCGACCCGAACCAGATGGCCGCATGGCTCTACGACCACTCGATCGTCGGTGACGTCATCATCGTCAAGAACTCCAAGGACAAGACGATCGCGCCCGACAACGGCCTCAACGGCTGGAAC
>NZ_BMTO01000006.1:431367-442928 GCF_014649715.1 Streptomyces lateritius | reverse complement strand
CGGCTCCCCCTGAGTGGGGGAGCCGCCGCTTCCGTGTGCCGTCACCGTACGTCGAGAGGCTCGTCCACTCCCCAGGTGGCGAGCAGCCGCAGCGCGTCCGCCGCCGCCGTCCCCGGCTCCGCCTGGTACGTCACGAGCACCAGGTCGGGATCCCCGCCGGACACCTTCAGCGTCTCGTAGCCCAGCGTCATCTCGCCCACCAGCGGATGCCGCAGCCGCTTCGTCCCGTGCCCCTTGTCCGTGACGGTGTGCGCGGCCCACAGCGAGCGGAACTGCTCGCTCTTCACCGACAGCTCGCCGACCAGCGCGAGCAGCGCCGGATCGTCCGGGTAGCAGCCGGCGTACAGCCGCAGCACGCTCACCACCTCGGTCGCCTTGCACTCCCAGTCCATGTAGAGGTCACGGGAGTTCGGGTCGAGGAAGACCAGACGCGCCACGTTCCGCTCCTCCGGCGCCATCGCCGCGAAGTCACCGAGCAGCGCCCGCGCCATCCGGTTCCACGCGAGCACGTCGAGGCGCCGCCCGAGGACGAACGCGGGCACCCCCTCCATCGACTCCAGCAGATGCAGCAGGCCCGGCCGCACCTGCTGGGGCCGGGTGATCGCCGCGCGCTGCTTCTTCTTCACCGTCGGCTTCGCCAGATGGGTCAGATGCGCGCGCTCGGTGTCGTTCAGCCGCAGCGCCCGGGCGATCGAGTCCAGGACCTCCATGGACACGTTGCGGCCGTTGCCCTGTTCGAGACGGGTGTAGTAGGCCACGGACACCCCGGCCAGCTGCGCCAGCTCCTCCCGGCGCAGCCCCGGCACACGGCGGTGACGCCCGAACTCGGGCAGGCCCACGTCCTCCGGCTTCAGCCGGGCCCGGCGCGAGCGCAGGAATTCGCTGAGTTCGGCACTGAGATCCATGCGTCCCCATTATCCCTGGTCGTACGAACGGACGGGCGCGTGTTCCTGACCCTGTCAGTGGTAGGCACGGCGGACGTAGGCACAACAGGGGTCTGGGTGAGCCGGCGACGGTCCGGCAGGCTCGGCGCCATGACCACGAACGTTTCCGCTTACGCCGCACCCGCCGCCAACGCCCCGCTGGAGCGCACCACCGTGCCGCGCCGCCCGGTCGGCGAGCACGACGTGCTCATCGAGATCAAGTACGCCGGCATCTGCCACTCGGACATCCACCAGGCCCGCGACGGCTGGGGCGAGGGCATCTTCCCGATGGTGCCCGGCCACGAGATCGCCGGAATCGTCACCGAGGTCGGCCCCGGCGTCACCCGGCACAAGGCCGGCGACCGCGTCGGCGTCGGCTGCTTCGTCGACTCCTGCCGTGAGTGCGAGTACTGCCGGCAGGGACTGGAGCAGTACTGCGTCAAGGGCGGCACCGGCACCTACAACGCCCTCGACAAGAACGGCGAGCCCACCTACGGCGGCTACTCCACCCACATCGTCGTCGACGAGAACTACACCCTGCGCATTCCGGACGGCCTCTCCCTCGACGAGGCCGCCCCGCTGCTCTGCGCCGGCATCACCCTCTACTCGCCCCTCGCCCACTGGAACGCGGGCCCCGGCAAGAAGGTCGCGATCGTCGGCCTCGGCGGCCTCGGCCACATGGGCGTCAAGATCGCCCACGCGCTCGGCGCCGAGGTGACGGTGCTCAGCCAGTCCCTGAAGAAGCGGGAGGACGGCCTCAAGCTCGGCGCCGACCACTACTACGCCACCAGCGACCCGGAGACCTTCACCGCGCTCGCCGGTTCCTTCGACCTGATCGTCTCGACCGTCTCGGCCCCGATCGACTTCGGCGCCTACCTGAGCCTGCTCAAGACGGACGGTGCCCTGGTCAACGTCGGCGCGCCCGAGGAGCCGATCGCGCTCAACCTGTTCTCCCTCATCGGCGGCCGCAAGACGCTGGCGGGATCGATGATCGGCGGCATCGCCGAGACGCAGGAGATGCTCGACTTCTGCGCGGCGCACGGCCTGGGCGCCGAGATCGAGGTCATCCGCGCCGACCAGATCAACGAGGCGTACGAGCGGGTGCTCGTCAGCGACGTGCGCTACCGCTTCGTGATCGACACGTCGACCATCTGAGTCGTCCGAGCCCACGCAGGTCCGGGCGACGGACCGAGGGCCGGGACATGACGTCCGGGGTAATCGACCCGTACGGCATGTCCCGGCACCCTGAGGTCATGACCGCGTACGCGATAGCGAACCTCAGCCCCAAGCCCGTCCTCGACGAAGAGATCTTCGTGTACATGGAGCGCATCCAGGGCACGCTCGACCCCTTCGGCGGCCGGTTCCTGATCCACGGCGCCCCCGAGCGGGAGGTGATCGAGGGCCAGTGGCCCGGCGCGCTGGTCCTCGTCGGCTTCCCCTCGATGGAGCAGGCGCGCGCGTGGTACGACTCCGCCGCCTACCAGGAGCTGATCCCGCTGCGCACCCGGCACATGGACGGCGACATCATGCTCATCGACGGAGTCGGATCCGACTACGACCCGGCGGCCACCGCCGCGCTGCTGCGCGCCGCGTCAGGCGGCCACGGCACGGCCTGAGCGGAGTTCGAGCCGCGTGCCGCCGAAGCCCGCACGGAAGCGGTGGTCGTGGGAGACCGCGACCACGGCGCCCTCGAAGGCGGCGAGGGCCGCCTCCAGGTCCTCCACGAGGGAGAGCGCCACATGGTTGGTCGGCTCGTCCAGGACGAGCAGATCGGCCGGCCGGGTCACCAGACGGGCCAGCTCCAGCCGCCGCTGCTGGCCCACCGAGAGCGCGGAGACCGCAACGGCCAGGTCCTCCTCCCGGAAGAGCCCGAGACCGAGCAGCTCGTCCGCGTACTCCTCGGGGAGACCGGGACGACCCGCCGCGTACGCCGTCAGCAGCGGCCGCGCGGACGGTACGGCGGGCAGCTCCTGCGGCAGGTAGCCGACCCGGGCCCGGTGGGTCACCGTGCCGCTGTCCGGCCGCAGTTCACCGGCGAGGACCCGCAGCAGCGTCGTCTTGCCGGCCCCGTTGGGGCCGGAGACCAGAAGCCGGTCGCCCGCCGTGATCCGCAGCTCGTCCACCCGCAACCGGTCGCCGACGACGACGTCACCGAGCTCGGCGAGTACCGGACGGCGGCCGACGCCGTTGTCCGTGTCACCCGCGCCGGCCAGGTCCGTGCCGTCCGAGTCCGTGGCCTTCGTGGCGATCCGGGCCGTGAAGCGCAGCGGCTCCGGCGGGGCCGGGACCGGCTCGGCGCGGAGCTGCTCCAGCCGGGTCCGGGCCGCCCTGACCTGCCCCGACAGCTTGTTCTCGTGCGAGCGACGGTGCTTGCCGAAGCCCTGCCGCGGATCCTTGCCGGACACCGAGAGCCGCTGCCCGGCCACGGTGACCAGCTCTTCCGTACGCGCCAGCTTCTCCCGCCACTCCTCGTGCCGCTGCGCCCAGCGGCGGAGGGCGGCGGCCTTCGCCGCGCGGTGGCCGGACCAGCCGTCGCCGTACCGCGTCACCGAGCGGGTGTCCCGGTCGACCTCCAGGATCACCGTCGCCATCCCTTCCAGGAACGCCCGGTCGTGGGTGACCGCGACCACCGTGCCCCGATGGGTCCGCAGCCGCTCCTCCAGCCAGGCCGCGGCCGCCCGGTCGAGATGGTTCGTCGGTTCGTCGAGCAGCAACAGCTCGGCGCCCGAGGAGAGGACACCGGCGAGCGCCAGCCGTGACTGCTCGCCGCCCGACAGCGTGCCGAGGGGGCGTTCGTACGAGACGTGGCCGAGGCCCAGCCCGTGCAGGGCGGCGTCGACCCGGGCGTCGGCCTGGTAGCCGCCGCGCTCCTCGTACCGGCTCGACAGTTCGCCGTACGCGGCGAGTTCCTCGGGTGTCGCGGAGCCGAGGGTCTCCTCGGCGGCGCGCATCCGCCGCTCCAGCGTGCGGAGTTCGGTGAGGGCCGCGTCGACGGTGTCCCGCACGGTGTGGTCCGGACCGACGCCGAAGGTCTCGGCGAGGGTCTGGGCGAGGTGGGCGGTACCGCCGGGGAAGCGGACGGTGACCTCCCCGGTGTCCGGGCTCTCCGCCCCGGCGAGCAGCCGCAGCAGCGTGGACTTGCCGGAGCCGTTCTCACCGATGACGGCGATCTTCTCGCCGGGGCGGACGGAGAACGAGATCTGGTCGAGGACGGAGCGGTCCCCGTACGCCTTGGAGACGTCTTTCAGGGTCATCTGGGCGCGGTCGCGCATGGGGTCTTTCCCTGGGAGGTCGGGTTCGTTCGGGCCGGAGGAAGGGACACCGGGACCACCACCGCCGCGCCCCGGAGAGGGCGCGGATCAGCGGGTCACGCCGTGTCCGCGGCCGGAATCAGAGAAAGAAGTAGTACGAACCCATGCGCCGAGTGTAGCCGCGAGGCCCGCCGGCGGCGCAGCCGATTCATGCGCGGTGACCGCACGGCCGCCCCGCCGGTGCTTTCCGGGCAGCTGCGGCAACGGCCGTGCGTGACGGGCCTCCTGGGCCTACTCGGCCTTCGCCACGCCGATCGGGCAGGAGACGCCCGTGCCGCCGATGCCGCAGTAGCCGGCCGGGTTCTTGTCCAGGTACTGCTGGTGGTAGGCCTCGGCAGGGTAGAAGGTGCGGCCCTCGGCCGGGAGGATCTCGGTGGTGATCGTGGAGTGGCCGGAGGCCGTCAGGACGCGCTGGTACGCGGTGCGGGAGGACTCGGCGGACTCCGCCTGGGCGGGGGAGTGGGTGTAGATCGCCGAGCGGTACTGGGTGCCGACGTCGTTGCCCTGGCGGAAGCCCTGGGTCGGGTCGTGGGACTCCCAGAAGAGCTTGAGCAGCCGCTCGTACGAGACGGTCCGCGGGTCGAAGACGACCCGCACCGCCTCGGTGTGGCCGGTGAGGCCCGAGCAGACCTCTTCGTAGACCGGGTTCGGGGTGTAGCCGCCCTGGTAACCGACGAGCGTCGTCCAGACGCCCTCGGTCTGCCAGAACTTGCGCTCCGCGCCCCAGAAACAGCCGAGTCCGAAGTCGGCGACCTCGAGCCCCTCGGGGTACGGGCCGAGCAGCGGGTTGCCGAGGACGGTGTGGCGGTCCGGCACGGTGAACTCGGGGACCGGGCGGCCCTTCAGCGCCTGCTCGGGCGTGGGGAGGACAGGGGTGCGTGACAGGAACATGCGGCATCTCCTCGACGGTGGGCGTTACCCACAACGCCCGGGGGCCGGGAGGGATTCCCCTTCCCGGCCCCACGCCGGCCCCCGCGATCAGGCCGGCCCCGCGATCAGGCGCCCGACCCGTTGGCCACGCACTCGTCACGCATCCGGCAGAACTCCTCCCGCGGCGTCGCCCCGGTGGCGCCACGGCGGGAACGCGCCCGCGTGGCCGTGAGGCGGAACTGCTCCAGCGCCTCGTCCCACCGCTCCTGGAGGTACAGGTAGTACGCCAGCAGATGCCGCACCTCCGCCAGCCGCGGATGGTCCGGGTCCGCGGCGGCCACGTCGGCGAGCACTTCGTCGACAGTCGCGTACATCTCGGGCGTGCGGTCCACGTCGGCCGAGTCGGACGTGTCGTGCTCGAAGTGCGCGATCAGCGGGAACACCGACATCAGACTGCCGGCCGGGCCCTCGGCCGCGGCCCGTACGGCGAACGCCCTGGCCAGCGCCTCGGAGCCGCGCCACTTGGCGCACCAGTACTGCAGGGCCGAGAAGGTGGCCTCGTAGTGGTGCGGGGCGCGGCCGGCGAGCTCCTTCCAGACGCGGTGCATCTCCTCGTGCGAGTAGCCGATGCCGATGGCCGTCCAGATCTCGCCCACGTACGGAGCGGGGTCGCCCTCCGGCGCCAGGGCGGCGGCGCGCGCGTGTTCGCCGCGTGACCGGTTCAGGGTGCGGCGGAAGCCCTCGAACTGTTCCTGGGTCGTGTACTGCGCGCCCTTGGAGCCCCGGATCTTCCAGGCGAGCATCACCGTGCTGCTGTCCGCCAGAGCAGCGGCTCGTCCGCTTCGGTGGCGAGGACGAGCCCCTCGGCGTCGTCCTGGGGCGGTCCGCAGCAGGAGCATGCCGCGGACGACGGGGACCGCGAGGACGGCGGTGACGACGTCGAGCTTGAGGGCCCAGGGGCCGGGGGCCCAGAGGGTGGCCGCCCAGTCGATCGCGCCGAGCAGCACGAGGGCGCGCAGCGCGCGCGGAGAAGCGCCCATCGGGCAGAGTCCCCCCACGGGAAAGGTGTGATCGTTCCGAGCGGTGGGGGGAAGCGGAGTATCCCGCATCGACGCGTGCGCCGTCCACACGGACCCGGCCGCCCCTGTGGCCCCGTCCCGACCCCTCCGACCTGCGCGAAGGCCGGCCCGCACCCGGGCGGACCGGGTCTTCGGCCCGCCGCACGCCCCGCCCCGCCGCACGCCCCCCGCCTGTGTCCGCCCCGCTGCCGCCGGCCGAGCCGCGCCGCCGGGCCGCGTCGACCGAGCCCGGCGCGAGAGCGCCGAGGGCCGGCCCGCACGCGGACCGGCCCTCGGCGCACGTGCCGTCACCGCGACAACGTCGCCGGGCTTCCGCCGTTCGCCTCGTACCCCGCCACCGCCAGGTTCCTGTACAGGGTGTACTCCGCCGCCGGATCGCCGCTCAGCGTCCACGGCAGCGCGCCCACGTGACCGTCCACGTGCACGAGTTGGTGCATCGCCTCGGACCAGCGTTCCGAGCGGACCAGGAAGAGGACCAGCAGGTGGCGTACGTGCGCCAGCATCGGATCGTCGGGGCGGGCCGAGTGGACCGCGTACAGCGCGCCCTCCATCGCCTTGCGGACCACCTCGGTCCGGAAGAAGTCCTGGACGAGGACGATCTCGGGCAGGTGCTCGTACACCGCGAACAGCGGCAGCGCGGCGAGCAGCGAGCCCTGCGGGGCGCGGGCCGCCGCCGCCGTCGCGAAGCGGTCGGCGTCCTCACGTGAACCGTGCCACTTCTCGCACCAGTAGTGCAGGGCGGCCAGGTGCGCGCCCATGTGCTGCGGGGCGCGGTCGATGATCTTCACCCAGACCTGGTCGAACTCCTCGTGGGTGTAGCCCAGTCCACGGGCGACGGCCAGCTGCACGATGTACGGGACGGGGTCGCCGGGGGCGAGCAGCGCCGCCTCCTCGCTCACCTTGCGGGCCTCTTCGAGGATGATCCGGAAGTCGTCGGTGCCGGCGGCGGACGAACGCCACGCCTGCTGCACCAGGAACTCGGCGTGCACGGCGGCCCCGCCGGGGTCCTTGGGCGAGTCCGCGCGCCAGGCGCGCAGCCACGCCCCGCCGACGCCCGGCTTCTGCTGGAGCTCCAGGGAGGCCGCGCCCGCGAACGCCTGGACGCGCTGCCAGCGGACCTCGCCCTCCTTCTCCGTGCCCGCGAGCAGCTGGGAGGCCGCCCGCCAGTCCTGGGTCGCCTGGACCACGTCGAGGACGTCGAGCAGGTCGTGGTCGGGGCCGGGCATCCGTACGTCCTGCTGCTCCTGGCGCAGGAAGCCGTACGCCTCCGGGTCGGCGGCGTCCGGCGACCCGGGCGCGACCTGGTGGATGCCGAGGCCGGACCGGCGGCGGCGTACGTACGGGAGGACGACCGCGACCAGCAGCCCCACCGCGATCAGGAACCAGAGAATCTCCATGTGTCCATTGTCCAGGACACCCACTGAGACGTCGGGCGGCGGTGGGGGGTGCTCAGGACTACGCTCCTGAATCATGAGCGACCAGCACCTCCACCAGAGTTTCGAGACCCGCGCGATCCACGCGGGCAACACCGCCGACCCGCTGACCGGCGCGGTCGTCCCGCCCATCTACCAGGTGTCCACCTACAAGCAGGACGGCGTGGGCGGACTGCGCGGCGGTTACGAGTACAGCCGCAGCGCCAACCCCACCCGTACGGCCCTCGAGGAGAACCTCGCGGCCCTGGAGAGCGGGCGGCGCGGCCTGGCCTTCGCCTCCGGCCTCGCCGCCGAGGACTGCCTGCTGCGCACGCTGCTGGCCCCCGGCGACCACGTGGTCATCCCCAACGACGCCTACGGCGGCACGTTCCGGCTCTTCGCCAAGGTCGTGCAGCGCTGGGGCGTGGACTTCTCGGTCGCCGACACCTCCGACCTCGCCTCGGTGCGCGGTGCGGTCAACGACCGTACGAAGGTGATCTGGGTCGAGACCCCGTCGAACCCGCTGCTCGGCATCACCGACATCGCGGCGGTCGCGGACGTGGCGCGTACGGCCGGCGCGAAGCTGGTCGTCGACAACACCTTCGCCAGCCCCTACCTCCAGCAGCCGCTGGCGCTCGGCGCGGACGTCGTCGTGCACTCGCTGACCAAGTACATGGGCGGCCACTCGGACGTCGTCGGTGGCGCGCTGGTGACGGCCGACGAGACGCTCGGCGAGGAACTGGCGTACCACCAGAACGCGATGGGCGCCGTCGCCGGTCCCTTCGACTCGTGGATCGTGCTGCGCGGCATCAAGACGCTCGCCGTCCGCATGGACCGGCACAGCGAGAACGCGGGCAAGGTCGCCGAGATGCTGACCCAGCACCCGAAGGTCACCCAGGTCCTCTACCCGGGCCTGCCGGAGCACCCGGGCCACGAGATCGCCGCCAAGCAGATGCGGGCGTTCGGCGGGATGATCTCCTTCCGCGTGACGGGCGGCGAGGAGGCGGCGGTCGAGGTCTGCAACCGGGCGAAGCTGTTCACGCTCGGCGAGTCCCTGGGCGGTGTCGAGTCGCTGATCGAGCACCCGGGCCGGATGACGCACGCGAGCGTGGCCGGCTCGGCCCTGGAGGTCCCGGCGGACCTGGTGCGGCTCTCCGTGGGCATCGAGAACGCGGACGACCTGCTGGCCGACCTGCGCGAGGCGCTGGGCTAGTCGACGCCGGCGCCGAAGTGCGGGCCGGGCGCTCCTCACCGGGGCGTCCGGCCCCGCCGCCTCCCGCCGAGACCCGTCCTCACCAGCCTGGAGAAGCCCTTCAAGCCGTTCGAGTCCCTCAGCCTCACAAGCCTTCGAGTGGCGGCGTCGTCCCGGCGGGAGGCACCTCCCAGGGCCGTTCCCTCGCCGCCCACACCGTGAAGACGAGGACGGCCACGACCAGCAGCGCCCAGAGCGCCCGGCGCGTCATGCGGTCCCGGTGCAGCAGCCGGTTCCCGCGCTCGACGGCGCGCGCGGCCAGGTCGCCGGGGACCTGGGGGTACGGGGTCTCCAGCATCCGCCGGACCTCGTCCTCCCGCTGTTCGTGGCGGGTCATGAGGCTCGCCCGGGGGCTGCCGTCGTCCCCTGCCCGCCGCCGCGCAGCGCGGAGACGGAGCGGGCGCAGACGGCCCGTACCCGTTCCTCCGGCAGCCCGAGCAGGGCCGCGGTCTGCTCCTCGGCCACCCCCTCGTACAGCCGGAGCACCACGACGAGACGTTCCTGCGGGGTGAGCGCGGAGAGCACGCCTCCCTTGCCGCGGTGATGGCGCCAGGCGGTGCGGGCGAAGCGGGCGGCGAGGTCGGCGCGGGTGCGGTCGTACGGATCCTCGCCGCGCAGCCGGTCCCACTGGGCGTAGGTGTGGGCGAGGGAGGCGGTCAACAGCGCCTGGGCGCGCGGGTTGCGGGTCCGCGTCTCGGCGGTGAGCAGCGTCGCGGCATGCAGCAGCCGCCCCGCCGCCCCCGCCACGAACGCCTCGAACTGCCGGGTGCGGTGGCGGTGTTCGCCCTCCCGGCCGCCGCGCTCGCCCACTCGACCGTCCTGTCGATCTCGCACGTCCTCATATGAGGACAGGGCGCGGCCCAGGTCAAGAGGTAGGCGCGGACTCGCCCTCCGGGCTCGCGGGAAGGCCCGACTGGCGTGCGGAGAGCGCCGAGTTGAAGCGGGTGAGCAGCGTGCAGAACGACTCGCGCTCCTCCGCCGTCCAGCCCTCCGTGACCTGCGCCATCAGATCGCGGCGCGAGGAACGGACCTCTTCCAGGCGGGCGAGACCGCGGGGGGAGAGCTGGAGCACGACCGCACGCCCGTCCTCCGGGTGCGAGGTGCGCTTGACCAGGCCGGTGTCGACGAGCGGGGCGACCTGGCGGGTGACGGTGGACGAGTCGATGCCCATGCCCGCCGCGAGCGCCTTGACGCCCATCGGCCCTTCCTGGTCGAGCCGGTTCAGCAGCAGGTAGGCGGCACGATCCATCGAGTTGCGGAGCTGGCCCGTGCCGCCGAGACGGGTCTGTTCGGCCCGGCGGGCGAAGACGGCCACCTGGTGCTGGAGGGCATCGAGGAGACCGGGGTCATGCTCAGTCGTCATGTCCTGAGATGTGGGCATGGCTGTGGGGGCTCTCTCGTGCGGTGGTCGGTTGGTGGGGGACAGAGTACGCGGACCTGTGGGGGTCCGTACCGGCGCTGCGTAAACCCGATGCGAGGGCTCTCGCCCGGGCGGCCACGAGGCCGTTGAGCTGCGAGACTTGCTGTCATGAGCTTCCGTACGCCGCACCCCTGGCATCCCCTGATCCTCGACGATGTGCGCGGGGCGCAGAAGATGCTCTCCGGGGTGGCCAGAGTGACCGCGATGGAAGGCAGCCGGTATCTGTCCTCGCTGGTGGGGGCGCCGGTGCACCTCAAGTGCGAGAACCTGCAGCGGACCGGTTCGTTCAAGCTGCGCGGGGCGTACGTACGGATCTCGGGGCTGCGGCCCGAGCAGCGGGCGGCCGGTGTCGTCGCCGCCTCGGCCGGGAACCACGCGCAGGGCGTCGCGCTGGCCTCGGCGCTCCTCGGCGTGCGGTCGACGGTCTTCATGCCGGTGGGGGCGCCGCTGCCGAAGGTGGCGGCGACCCGGGAGTACGGCGCCGAGGTGCGGCTGCACGGCCATGTCGTGGACGAGAGCCTGGCCGCGGCGGAGGAGTACGCGGCGCAGACCGGGGCGGTCTTCATCCACCCCTTCGACCACCCGGACATCATCGCCGGGCAGGGCACGGTCGGTCTGGAGATCCTGGAGCAGTGCCCGGAGGTCCGCACGATCCTGGTGGGGGTCGGCGGCGGCGGTCTCGTGGCCGGCATCGGGCTCGCGGTGAAGTCGGTGCGTCCGGACGTGCGGGTGATCGGCGTCCAGGCGGCGGGCGCGGCGGCCTATCCGCCCTCGCTGGCCGCCGGACACCCGGTCGTGGTCGAGTCGCCGGCGACGATGGCCGACGGGATCAAGGTCGGGCGGCCCGGCGACGTACCGTTCGCGGTCGTTCAGGAGTACGTCGACGACATCGTCACCGTCTCCGAGGACGCGCTCTCCTCGGCGCTGCTGCTCTGCCTGGAGCGGGCGAAGCTGGTGGTGGAACCGGCCGGGGCGAGCCCGGTGGCGGCGCTGCTGAGCGATCCGAAGGCGTTCCGGGGGCCGGTGGTGGCGGTCCTCTCCGGCGGGAACGTGGACCCGCTGCTGATGCAGCGGATCCTGCGGCACGGCATGGCCGCCGGCGGGCGCTATCTGAGCCTCCGGCTGCGGGTCACGGACCGGCCGGGCGCGCTGGCCACGCTGCTCGCGGTGCTCACGGTGGTCGACGCGAACGTGCTCGACGTGAGCCATGTGCGGACCGATCCGCGGCTGGGGCTGACAGAGGCGGAGGTCGAGCTGCATCTGGAGACGAAGGGACCGGAGCACTGCGCCGAGG
>NZ_BMTO01000006.1:333998-431273 GCF_014649715.1 Streptomyces lateritius | reverse complement strand
GGCGAGCGCCGGGGACCGACGGTCCCCGGCGCTCGCCGTTTCCGTTCGCGCGTCTTCCGTATCGCGATGTATCGCGTTATGGTGTGTCTTCGGTCACAAAATCAGTGGGCGGGGTGCGTCCTTCGAACCTAAACTCGGGCGGAAACGCCCGAACCTGCTGGGAGAACCCACATGCCAGGCGCCATCTACGCCGAAGGTCTGGTGAAGACCTTCGGCCACGTACGAGCTCTGGACGGCGTGGACCTCGACGTACCCGAGGGCACGGTCCTGGGCCTGCTCGGCCCGAACGGCGCGGGGAAGACGACCGCCGTGCGCGTGCTGACGACGCTGCTCCAGCCGGACAGCGGAAAGGCTTTCGTCGCCGGAATCGACGTGCTCAAGCACCCCGACGAGGTCCGGCGGTCGATCGGTCTCTCCGGGCAGTTCGCGGCCGTCGACGAGTACCTGACCGGCCGCGAGAACCTCCAGATGGTCGGCCGGCTCTACCAGATGAACGCCAAGCGGGCGAAGGCCAGGGCGGGCGAGCTGCTCGATCGGTTCAACCTCGCCGACGCGGCCGACCGGCCCGCCAAGACGTACTCCGGGGGCATGCGCCGCCGCCTCGACCTGGCGGCCGCGCTGGTCGTCTCCCCGCCGGTGATGTTCATGGACGAGCCCACGACCGGCCTCGACCCGCGCAACCGGCAGGCGCTCTGGGAGGTCATACAGGAACTCGTCGCGGGTGGCACGACCCTGCTCCTGACCACGCAGTACCTGGAGGAGGCCGACCACCTGGCCCACGACATCTGCGTCGTCGACCACGGCAAGGTGATCGCCCGGGGCACGTCCGACCAGCTCAAGGCCCAGACGGGCGGCGAGCGTGTCGAAGTCGTCGTCCACGAACCGGAGATGATCCCTCCGGCCCGCGACGTCCTCGCCCGCTACGGCCTGGCGGGCATCGGCCACGGCGAGGTCTCCGTCGAGGACCACACCCGCAAGCTGACCGTGCCGGTCGCCGGCGGCGCCAAGCTCCTCGCCGAGGTCATCCGCGATCTCGACACCGTCGGCGTCGAGATAGACGACATCGGCCTGCGCCGCCCCACCCTCGACGACGTCTTCATCTCGCTGACCGGCCACGCGGCCGAGCTGGCGGACGAGGAGAACGGCGGGCCGGGCGCGGACGCCCGCAGGAAGAGCCGGAAGGAGGCGGCCAAGTGACCGCAGCTACCGACGCCGTCGCGCCCCCGAAGGCGCGCGGCGGTATCGCCCAGTCCGTCAGCGACTCCCTCGTGGTCGCCAAGCGGAACCTGATCAGAATGACCCGGATTCCGGAGATGGTCATCTTCGGACTCATCCAGCCGATCATGTTCGTGGTGTTGTTCAGCTACGTCTTCGGCGGCTCGATGAACATCGGCGGCTCGACCTCCCCGGGCGTCTACCGCGAGTTCCTGATGGCGGGCATCTTCGCCCAGACCGTCACCTTCGCCACGGCCGGCGCGGGCGCGGGCATCGCCGACGACATGCACAAGGGGCTCATCGACCGCTTCCGCTCCCTGCCGATGGCCCGCGGCGCGGTCCTCACCGGCCGCACCCTGGCGGACCTCGTCCAGACCGCCCTCACGGTCGTCGTCCTCGCGATCGTCGCCCTCCTGGTCGGCTGGCGCATCCACGAGGGCGTCCCCAAGGCGCTCGGCGCCTTCGCCCTGCTCCTCCTCCTCGGCTACGCCTTCTCCTGGATCGGCGCGCTCATCGGCCTCTCGGTCCGCACCCCGGAGGCGGCGACCTCCGGCGGCCTGATCTGGCTCTTCCCGGTCACGTTCATCTCGAACGCCTTCGTGGACTCCAGCCAGATGACCCCCTGGCTGCGCCACATCGCCGAGTGGAACCCCTTCAGCGCGACGGTCCAGGCCTGCCGCGTACTGTTCGGCAACCCGGGCGTCTCCCCGTCCGACGCGTGGCCGATGCAGCATCCGGTGTGGGCCTCGATCATCTGGTCGGTGCTGATCATCGCGGTGTTCAGGACGCTGGCGGTACGGAAGTACCGCTCGGCGACGGCGTGAATCAGGGCAGGTAGCCGGAGGCCACCAGGCCGTCGGGGAGGGTGAGGAAGACCGCCCCTCCGGCGGCCAGGGCTTCGGTGGAGGCCTGGGGCATGAAACCGTCCGGAAGAACGGCGGTGAACCTACCGCTGTCCGACCCGTCGGCAGCCGGCCCGGCGACCGGGAAGGACGAGACCTCCTCCTTCGCCACCGTCAGGACGCGGTCGCCCGCGAAATAGACCCGGTCCGGCCGCTGCCCGCGCAGGGACGTGCTCCACCGCTTTCTCCCGGTCTCCAGGTCGAACGTCGTCAGGGTCGAGTCGCCGCCGACCACGGCGACGACCCCGTCCGCGTTCACCGCCGGCCCGGCGGACACCGCCTCGCCGAGCGTCCGCTTCTCCTTCAGGTCCCGGGCGTCGAGCACGGCCACACCGCCCTCCGACGTGCCGGAGCACAGCACGCTCTCCTTGTGGACCACCATGCTTCCGCAGTCGGTCGTCCCGCGCGCCGTCTCCTTGCCCGTCTGGGCGTCGAGCGCCACCGGCGTGTTGCCGAGGGGCACGAAGACCCGGCCCCCGGCCGCGACCGGCTGCTCGGGCAGCGCGTCGAGCGGCGACCTCCACAGCTCCTTGCCGGCGAGCCCCTCGCCCGCGCCGCCCAGCCTCACCGCCGTGGCGAGACCGGTCCGCTCGTCCTGGACGTTGATGAAGGTCGAGTAGAGGACCCCGTCGACCAGATCGGTCCCCTTGACCGCCCACTCGGCCCCAGGCTTCGCCGGCCCGCCCCGCTTCTCGCCGTCCTTCAGCCCGTACGCGAGGACACCGTCCGGCCCCGTGACGTAGACCGCGTCACCGACGACCGCCGGGTACTGCGGGGAGGAGCGCAGCCCCTCGCCCCGGCCCGGTACCGACCACAGCTTCCTCCCGTCCGCCGCGCTCAGTCCCACGACCGCGCCACCGGAGCCCGTGCACACCAGGACCTCGGGGGAGAGCGCGCAGGAGTCCGCACCCTCCTCGATCTCCGTCGACCACGGGGACCAGCCGGCCGGGCGGGACCGGCGGTCCGTGCCCACCGTGCCGAAGTCGTTCGCGTGCCCCTCGCCTCCGTACGGCAGGACGGCCTGGCTGAGCGTGGTGGGCGTGGTTCCGGTGCTCGGCGACACGCCACCGGTCCCGCCGGACGACGCGGCCCCGCCCGCCGAACCCCCTTGCCCGCCCTCCTCCCGGTCGAGCAGGACCGCGCCCACCGTCGCCAGTACGGCCACGGCCACCGCCCCCGCCACGGCCCGCCCCCACGACCGCCGCCTCGGCTCGGGCGCGGTCGACCCCACCGTCCCGGGCGGCCCCACGGGGCGGTAGCCCGCCGCCGTGGGGGAGTACGGCACCTGCGGCGCGACCGTCGGCAGATCGGCGACCCCCGCCCCGGACGCCGCCGCCTCGCCGATCGCCCGCGCGGAGTCCCCGTACTCGGCGAGCAGCGAGAGCACCCCTCCCGGCCAGGGAAACGCCGTCGGCACCTCCGCGCCGAGGAGCTCCACCAGCTCCGCCGCCGACGGCCGCTCGGCCGGATCGAGCCGCAGGCAACGCTCCACCACCGGCCGCAACTCCTCCGGCACACCGGACAGTTCGGCCTCGGCGCGGCTGATCCGGTAGATGACGGCCGCCATCTCCTCGTCGTGGAACGGACCGCGCCCGCTCGCCGCGAACGCCAGCACCGCACCCAGACAGAACACGTCCGAGGCCGGCACCACCGCCCGGCTCCCGACCAGATGCTCCGGCGACATGAACCCGGGCGAGCCCACGACGAGGCCCGTCGAGGTCAGCGCCGTCGCCTCGAAGGCCTGCGCGATGCCGAAGTCGATGAGCTTGGGCCCGGCGGCCCCCAGCAGCACGTTCGCCGGCTTCAGGTCCCGGTGCAGCACCTGCGCCGCGTGCACGGAGCCCAGCGCCCGCGCGAGCGCCGTGCCGAGGGCCCGTACCGCCGCGACGGGCAGCGCCCCGGACCGTACGACGGCCTCCGCGAGCGAGGGCCCCGGCACGTACTCGGTCGCCAGCCACGGCGCCGGAGCGTCCGCGTCCGCGTCGACGAGTACGGCGGCGTAGGGGCTGCTGACCGACCGCGCCGCCGTGATCTCCCGCCGGAACCGGGTGCGGAAGTCCCCGTCGACCTCCAGGTCCTCCCGGACGGTCTTCACGGCGACCATGCGGTGCGGATCGGCCGTCGGCTCGTCCGCCCGGCAGGCGAGATGGACCTCTCCCATGCCTCCGGCGCCGAGCCGGGCGAGCAGCCGGTAGGGGCCGACGAGCCGATTGGGCCGCCCGGCGGGCAGTGCTTCCAGCACGGATCGCGTCCTTTCGAGATGCGAGGTGAGGGCGCTACTTGGGCAGCTCGACGGAGGCGACGGCCCCCTGGTCGTAGACGACGTACGCGATCCCGCCGATCGGCAGGACCTCGGGAGCTCTGATCATGTCCGCGAACGGCTGCCCGTTCATCGGGTCGGCCACCCCCTTCTCGGCCCGGGGTCCCGGCGCGCCCGGCACCGGTGTGACCTTCGGTCCTGCGGGCTTGCCGTCCGCGCCGAGGCGGACGGTCCAGAGCGAGGTGTAGTCGGCGTGGACCACCTGGTCCCCGACGAGCAGCGGTGCGGACCAGGCGTGCGCGAGCCCGTCGGGTGCGGCCTTCACCGGGAACGACCCCAGCTCCTCGCCGCTCCTCGAGTCGAGGATCTTCAGGCCGCCGTCGAAGCCGACGACCGCGTTCGCGCCGACGACATCGGGGCGGAGCTTCTCGACGGGAGCGGGCAGGCCGCCCTTGGAGGCGAGCGTGCCCGACTCCAGGACGTGCAGCCGCTGCTCCGCGTCGCCGGTGTGCGGGGTGCTGACGCAGTACGCGGAGGCGCCGAACACCTTCAGTGTCTCGCAGGCCCGGGCCTCTCTGCCGACCTCTCCCCGGACGTCGCCGGTCCTCCCGTCGTACGCGACGAGACCGGCGTCACTGAGGGCGTACACCGTGCCCTTCGCGTAGGCCACGGGCTCGAACTCCTTCATCTCCGAGCGCGCGATGTCGTCGTTGGTGAGCGCCTTGGTCCACAGCCGCCTGCCGTCCGTGAGGGAGAACGCGGTCATCCCGACCTGCTCCAGGCTGAGCTCCGGCGTCGACTTCGTCGCCGCGAAGACGATCCCGTCGGCGACGATCGGACGGCTGGCCGTGCCCTGCGAACCCATGGCCTCCTTCTCCCAGCGCACCGCGCCGGTCCGCGCGTCCCGCACCTGGAGCCTGTCACCGGAGGCGAGGACGGCCACCTCGTCGTGCACGACGGGACGAGCCGTGTCCCCGGCGACGAACACGGCGCCCGTCGGCCCGACGTAGCTGTCGTCGTCCCGCTCGTCCTCCACCAGGTCCGCGCTCCACAGCTCCCGCCCGCTCGCCGTGTCCAGCGCCTCGTACCGCCCGTCCACCGTCCGGCACACCACCACCGCCTCCCCGGCCGAGCAGCCGAACGCCGGCGCGCTCAGCTTCGCCCGCCACGGCTTCCAGCCGGCAGGCCGCTGCGCAGCGTTCTGCGGTATGACCCCGGAGGCGTCGGCGAGCCCCCGGTCGTCGACGCCGGGCACCCGCGGCCCGCCCGGCGGCGCCGCCTGGCCGGGTGGGGTCCGCTTCGTCCCGTCCTCCGGCCACAGCGGGTACGTCCCCAGGCCGCCGGCCACCACCGCGAGCCCCACGGCCGCCGCGAGCAACCCTCGGTGACGCTTCCGCGGCGGCGCAGAAGGCGGCACCGGCGGCATCGTCGGCAGCTGGTCGAGACCGGGAGCCACGACCGGTGCCGCCGGGATGCCCCGCAGCGGGCCACCGGAGGCCACCAGCTGGGCCAGCTCCCTTCCGTACTCCCCGATGTGCTCCCGCACACCCTCCGGCCACGCGGGCGCCGCCCGCCCACCGTCGTCGCCGCCACCGAGCAGCTCCACGAGGCCGGCCGGTGACGGCCGCTGCGCCGGGTCGCGGCTCAGGCACGCCCCGATCACGGCCCGCAGCTCCTCGGGGACGCGGTCCAGGTCCGCCTCGGCCTGCGAGACGCGATAGAGGACGGCCGCCACGGGCCCGTCCCCGAACGGGTCCTCGCCGGTCGCCGCGTAGCAGAGCAGCGAACCGAGGCAGAAGACGTCCGAGGCGCCGGTCACATGGCGCGCCCCCGCCACGTGCTCGGGCGACATGAAGGAGGGGGTGCCGACCATCAGTCCGGTCGCGGTCATCGTCGTGGCGCCGTTGTCGCGCGCGATGCCGAAGTCGATCAGGCGCGGTCCGTCGACGGACAGCATGACGTTGCCCGGTTTCAGGTCGCGGTGCAGGACCCCGGCGCCGTGCAGGTCGGCGAGGGCGCGGGCGATCCCGGCGCCCACCTCCCGTACCGTCGCCACCGGCAGCGGGCCGCCCCGCCGGACGGCCTGGGAGAGGCTGGGCCCTGGGACGTACGCCGTCGCGAGCCAGGGCACCTCGGCGTCGGCGTCCCCGCCGACCGGGGCCGCCGCGTACGCGCTCCGCACCCTCGACGCGACCCTGATCTCGCGCCGGAAGCGGTCCCGGAAGACGCTGTCCCCGGCCACGTCCCGGCGCACGGTCTTCACGGCCACGAACGAGCCGTCGCCGGGCAGCCGTCCCAGGAACACCTCGCCCATGCCCCCGGCGCCGAGCCGCGCCCACACCTCGTACGGGCCGATCTGCCGTGGCGCGCCCTCGCGCAGCGGTCCCAGCACCTGCCATCCCCCCTGTGACACGACGTGACAGAACGTCAGGGCGGCATCATCGCATGTGCTTGAAAGGCGAAGGGCCGGACCCCGAGGGGTCCGGCCCTGGTCACGAAAGCAGACGTCAGCCGGTGTACGGCGTGGCGCTGAGGATCTTCACCGTGGCCTTCTTGCCGTTCGGCAGTTCGTACTCGGCGTCCTCGCCGGCTTTCTTGCCGTTGACGCCCACGCCGAGCGGGGACTGCGGCGAGTACGTCTCGATGTCGCTGCTCGCGTACTCGCGCGAGGCGAGCAGGAAGGTCATCGTGTCGTCCTCGTCGCCGTCGAAGGCGATCGTGACGACCATGCCGGGCGCGACGACGCCCTCGTCGGCCGGAGCCTCGCCCACCTTGGCGTGCTCGAGCAGCTGGGTCAGCTGGCGCACCCGGAGCTCCTGCTTGCCCTGCTCCTCCTTGGCCGCGTGGTACCCGCCGTTCTCGCGCAGGTCGCCCTCCTCGCGCGCCGCGGCGATCTTCGCGGCGATCTCGGTTCGCGCGGGACCAGACAGGTACTCCAGCTCGGCCTTGAGCTGGTTGTACGCCTCCTGGGTGAGCCAGGTGACGTTGTCGCTGGTCTGGGTCACAGGTGCTCCTCGTAGGTACTGGGAATACAAAGCATCGCCCTACTCAGAAGGATTGTCCTCCCTGGGTGGGCGAAACCACGAGCCTAACAATTAGTGGCGAAAAGGGGGAGGACATAAACCACCGGGATGGCGTCGCTCCTGGTCAGAGGGCGAATCAGGGCTCGACGCGCCAACCGCTCACCCCTACCCACGGCTACTGCGCCGTACACCCCACGAGCTCGGCGCTGGTCGCCTTCGCGGTGGTACGGATCGCGTACACGCGGTCGACGCGGCCGGCGGCGGCCTCGAGGCGGACGTCCTTGCGGCCGACCTCGGCACCGTCCTCGGAGCGCGAGCGCAGGGTGCAGACGCCCGTGACGCCGGTGTCCTTGCGGACCTCCAGGTGCACCTGCACCTCGCTGTCGCTCACCACGTCGAACTTGATCATTTCGGCGCTGATCTTGTTGTCGACGACGTAGTACCAGCCGAACCAGCCCATCAGGCCGAGGAACAGCACACCGAGCGCGGCGCCGACGATCTTGAGCTTGCGGTCGGCGCGCTCGTCCGCGGAGCGGCCGTAGCGCCCGTCGGGCAGCTGCTCTCGCACGGCGCTCATGATCGTTCCTCTCAAGCCTCGGGGGGACCCGGAATTTTCCGCCCCCCGGTTCCGTCACTATAGAGACCTCCCTCCGCGACGAATCACCGAGGACCGAGTCTTGACTGAGCAGCTGCGACTGATGGCCGTTCACGCCCACCCCGACGACGAGTCGAGCAAGGGCGCGGCCACCATGGCCAAGTACGTGTCCGAGGGGGTGGATGTCCTTGTGGTCACGTGCACGGGCGGCGAGCGCGGCTCCATCCTCAACCCGAAGCTCCAGGGCGACGCCTACATCGAGGCGAACATCCACGAGGTGCGCCGCAAGGAGATGGACGAGGCCCGCGAGATCCTCGGCGTGAAGCAGGAGTGGCTCGGCTTCGTCGACTCCGGCCTGCCGGAGGGTGACCCGCTGCCGCCGCTGCCCGAGGGCTGCTTCGCCCTGGAGGACATCGACAAGGCGGCCGGCGCCCTGGTCCGCAAGATCCGTTCCTTCCGTCCGCAGGTCATCACGACCTACGACGAGAACGGCGGTTACCCGCACCCCGACCACATCATGACCCACAAGATCACGATGGTGGCCTTCGACGGCGCGGCGGACACCGTGAAGTACCCCGAGGCGGAGTTCGGCCCCGCCTTCCAGCCGCAGAAGCTCTACTACAACCAGGGCTTCAACCGTCCCAGGACGGTCGCCCTGCACCAGGCGCTGCTCGACCGGGGCCTTGAGTCGCCGTACGGCGAGTGGCTGGAGCGCTGGAAGGAGTTCCAGCGCGCCGAGCGCACGCTGACGACGTACGTGCCGTGCGCGGAGTTCTTCGAGACCCGCGACAAGGCCCTCATCGCGCACCGCACCCAGATCGATCCGGACGGTGGCTGGTTCCGCGTGCCGATGGAGATCCAGAAGGAGGTCTGGCCGACGGAGGAGTACGAGCTCAGCAAGTCGCTGGTCGATACCTCCCTCCCCGAGAGCGACCTCTTCGCGGGCATCCGCGACAATGCCTGACATGAGCGCACACCTGGCACTGACCCAGCTTGTCCCCTTGGCCGCCGAGCTGGACAAGAACAAGGTGACCCCCGGCGTCCTCGGTTTCGTCGTCTTCGCCGTGATGGCCGTGGCCGTCTGGATGCTGATGAAGTCGATGAACCGCCACATGGGCAAGGTCGCCTTCGAGGAAGCCCCGGACGCGGCGACGGCGACCGGGAAGCCGGCCGAGACGGCAACGCGGGAGTAGCTCGGACAGCCACCGGCGCGGGTCCCGCCCCGGGAGGGGCGGGACCCGCGCCCCGGCGTTCCCGTACGTCCGGGAGCCCTCGGCCCGGCAGCCCTCAGCCCGGCAGCCTCCCCGGACCCGGGTCACGGTCCCGGGCCGCGACCTGCGCCGGGACCGGTACCCCCATCACCTCCCGGGCGTGCCGGTTCGGCACCATGCCCAGGTCCCAGGCCTGCCAGCCCGCCTCCAGCTGGACCCCTCGCTCCAGGACCAGCGCGTACGCCTCCGCGCAGTCCTCCAGCTTTCCGTCCCTGGCCGCGTGGCGGTCCTCGACCAGCTGTCGCAGCTCCTCCTGGGCGACCGCCGTCCCCACCTCCACCCCGCCCGGCGAGGCGTACGGCAGCAGGGTGCAGCGCAGGAAGAGGGCCCAGTCTGCGCCCCGGCGGTCCTGGTACGACAGGAACAGCCGGGCCGCCTCCTCGCACAGCTCCAGAGCCTGCCCGGTCTTCCCGTTCCCCCCGTCCACGATCGCCAGCTCCAGGCAGGTCCATGCCTCGCCGTGGGCCACGCCGATGCGGTGGAAGTCCGCCCGGGCGTCGACCAGGAGCTGCCGGGCGAAGCCGGAGTTGCGCAGGTTGCCGGTCTGGGCGGCCCGCTGGTCGCGGGTGACCCGGCCGGAGTGGTGCCGGGCGCAGGCGAGGCCGTACACGTCCCGCATCCGCGAGAACATCGTCCGCGCCCGCTCCAGCTCCCGTACCGCCTCGTCCAGGTCGCCGCGCTCCTCCAGCGCGTGCCCCAGGTAGTACAGCGTCCAGGCCTCGCCCCGGGCGTCCTCCAGGTCCCGGTGGCGGGCCAGCGCCCCGCGCAGCCCGTCGACCGCGGGCGCGATGTCGCCCTCGACCAGCCGGGCGCGGGCCAGCTGCGTCAGCGCCCAGGCCTCGCCGCGCCCGTCGTGGGTGCGGCCGTACAGGTCGAGGGCCAGGCGCAGCTCGGCGTCGGCCCGCCCCGCGTCGCCCATCCGCAGGCACACCTGCCCCCGCTGGAAGTGCGCCCAGGCCTCGCCGTGCAGGGATTCGTTCTCCCGGTGCAGTTCCAGGGCCGCGTCCAGCAGGGTCAGGGCCTCCGCGAGCCGCGCCCGGTCCCGCTCGACCGCCGCGAGGGCGTGCAGCGTCCAGCCCCGGTCGGCGGCGAGCGACTCCGGCTCCTGCAGGGCGAGGGCCTCCCGGAGCTTCGCCGAGGCCTCCGTCAGATTGCCCTGGTGGTGCAGCGTGATCCCGAGTGAACAGAGCGCGAGGGCGGCCCCCGCGTCCTGATGCGCCTCCTGGTAGAGGGAGACCACCGAGGTCAGCGTCGTGCGCGCCTTGTCCAGCTCGCCGAGCTGGCGGGCCGCGATACCGGTCCGCCACTGCACCGAACGGGACAGCAGCCCCTGCCCGACGGCGTCGGTCAGCTCGTTGATCTCGCCGAGCCGGTAGAGGTCGCCGCGCAGCAGGCAGTAGTCGCAGAGCGCGCCGAGGAGGTTCAGTACGGTCTGCTGGTCCACGCCCTCGGCGTGCCGCAGCGCCGCCGTGATGAAGCTCGACTCGTCGTCCAGCCAGCGCAGGGCCGCGTCCAGCGAGCCGAAGCCGTGTCCGCCGAAGCGGTCGGCGCGCGTGGACATCTTCCCGTCGACCATCCGGATCACCGCGTCCGCGAGCTCCGCGTAGTTCTGGATCAGCCGCTCCTGGGCGGCCGCGATCTCCGCCGCGTCCTCCTCGTCCCGGAGCCGGGCCGCCGCGAAGCCGCGCACGGAGTCGTGCAGCCGGTAGCGCTCGCCGCCCGCACCCCCGCGGACGTGGTCCAGGAGCCCGGCCCGGGCGAGCTCCCGCAGCAGCCGGGCCCCGTCCTGCCCGCCCCCGCCCAGCAGCGCCCCGGCCGCCGCCGCGCCGAGCGAGGCCCGCCCGGCGAGCGCGAGGCGCCGGAGCAGCCGCCGTCCGTCCTCGTCCAGATCCGTGAAGTACCTTACGGACAGGGCTCTTTCGAGCGCCTCGAAGCCCTGGCCCGCGCGCTCGAGGAGCTGTGCCAGCTCGCTCATGGAGCGGCGGCCCAGCGAGGAGCCGGCGACCCGGAGCGCCAGCGGGAGCCCGCCGCACAGCTCCCGGACCCGGTCGAAGGCCGCGGCGTCGTACGGGCCCGGGTCGGGGGCCTCGGCCGCCTCCCGCAGCAGCTCCTCCGCGCCCGCCGCGTCCAATGCCTCCACCGGCAGCAGGTGCACGGAGGCCGGTACGTCAGGTCCGAGGTCCAGCGGCTTCCGGCAGGTCACCAGGACCAGGCTGTCCGAACGTTCCGGCAGCAGGGTGCGGACCTGCTCGGCGTCCACGGCGTCGTCCAGGACCACCGTCACCGGCAGCCCCGTCAGGTGCTGGTGGTACAGCTCCGCCAGCCTGCGGACCTGCTGCTCCGCGGAGGACCGCTCCCGGAAGAGGAGCTGCTCGCGCGGCGCTCCCAGCCGGTTCAGCAGGTGCAGCAGCGCCTCCCGGGTCGACAGCGGCTTCTCGCCCCGCGTGCCGCCACCTCGCAGGTCCACCACACACGCGCCGCGGAACTGGTCCTTCAGTGCGTGCGCCGCCCGCACGGCGAGCGTGGTGCGCCCCGCGCCGGGGTCGCCGTGCAGCATCACCACCGTCGGCCGGCTCGTCGTCGACGCCCGCCCGGCCTGCACCCACTGGGTGATCTGGGCCAGCTCCGGGCGCCGCCCCGCGAACGGCCCTGCGGGGTCGGGAAGATGGCCGAACGACTGCTCCAGGACGGTTCGCCTGCGCGCCGCCGCGCTGCGGTCCGCGCCGCGCAGCTGGGCGACGACCTTCTGCGGCGGCTTCTGGGCGGCGAGCAGGACCCGCTGCTGGTCGAGGAAGGGCCGCACGCCCCGCACCTCAAGGGCCGTGAGCCACTGCAGCCGCAGCTGCTCCGGTCCGCCCGGCCGGCCGAGCGCGCCCGCCCTGCGGTGCGCGGCCGGCCAGTGCGCCGCGGTCACCTTCAGGACGGTCGCCGCCGCGCCCGCCACCGCCACCACCGCCCCGGCGCCGAGCGCCGTCCCGGCGGCCGTGCCCAGGGCCAGGTCCGCCCCGAAGGCCGCGACCGCCGACACCGCGGTGACCAGCGCGGGGGTTCCCACCGCGTCCCTGCTGAACCGGTCCGCCAGTGACCGCTGCCCCGCCTCCGCCTCCTCGAGCGCGCGCAGGTACTCCGCGTACTCCTCGCCCGCACCCACCGCCATGGTGTCCAGCGCGGCCCGGCCGCGTGCCAGCAGCGCCGTGGAGTCGATACGGCCCCCGGAGCGCCGCACCTCCTCCTCCACGGCGCGCGCCAACAGCCGTTCGGCTTCGGCCCGGTGGCTGTCCCGCATGTGCGTCCCCCTCCGAGATCTTCCGCTTCCGCGAACAAGTGTCCTGCGTGTCACGCCCCGGCGCGAGGGAGCGGAGCGGCCGACCGGTGTCCCGCCCGGCCCCGCAGGGGCTCGGGCCCTACCGAACGCGTGCCCTTCGAGATCGCATCCGATGGCGTTCATCTGCCGAATAGCGCATCCGGGTGATCAGCCGGAACCAATCCATTTTCCGGCAGTTGATCAGCGTGCTTCGGTAACGGAGCATTCCAGGGCCCTCCAGCTCAAGAAGGAAATCTCGTGATCAAGAAGGTTCTCGCCACTGCGGCAGTTGCGGCCTCCGTCGTCGGCATGTCCGCTGCTACGGCGTCCGCGGCGGCTGACGACGGCAACAGCACCAACGTCATCGGCAACAAGTCGAAGCAGGCCATCGGCAACACGTCCACCGGCGGCTACATGAGCCCCAACTTCGGCCTCATCAACGGTGGCGTCCTGCACTGCTTCGATGTCCAGGACATCACGGCGCAGATCCCGGTCGGTGTCGCCGCGATCGCCGTCGACGACGTTCTGAGCCCGAAGCAGAACCAGACGTGCACCCAGAACTCGGTGCAGCAGCAGCAGAACAGCGTGCTGTCGGACCTGGTCGACCTCCTGGCCGACAACGGGAACACCGACGTCAGCTGACGTCAGCCGTACCGGCGCCCCGTTCGTACGCCACCCTCGGTGGCGTACGGGCGGGGCCCCGGCGTGTGCGCGAGGATGGGAGTATGCCGAACAGACTGGCCCATGAGACGTCCCCGTACCTCCTCCAGCACGCCGACAACCCGGTCGACTGGTGGCCGTGGTCGCCCGAGGCGTTCGAGGAGGCGCGCCGCCGTGACGTGCCCCTGCTGCTCAGCGTCGGCTACAGCAGCTGTCACTGGTGCCATGTGATGGCCCACGAGTCCTTCGAGGACGAGGCCACCGCCGCGTACGTCAACGAGCACTTCGTCGCCGTCAAGGTCGACCGCGAGGAGCGCCCCGACGTCGACGCCGTCTACATGGAGGCCGTGCAGGCGGCGACCGGCCAGGGCGGCTGGCCCATGACCGTCTTCCTCACCGCGGACGCCGAGCCGTTCTACTTCGGCACCTACTTCCCGCCGGAGTCCCGGCACGGCATGCCCTCCTTCCGCGACGTCCTCGAAGGCGTCTCCCGCGCCTGGACCGCGCGGCGCGCCGAGGTCGGCGAGGTCGCCGGCAAGATCGTCAAGGACCTGTCGGCCCGCTCCCTCGCCTTCGGCGGCGACGGCGTCCCCGGAGAGGAGGAGCTGGCGCAGGCGCTCCTCGGCCTCACCAGGGAGTACGACGCGACCCGTGGCGGTTTCGGGGGCGCGCCCAAGTTCCCGCCGTCGATGGTGGTGGAGTTCCTGCTGCGCCACCACGCCCGTACGGGAGCCGAGGGCGCGCTGCAGATGGCCGCCGACACCTGCGAGGCGATGGCCCGCGGCGGCATCTACGACCAGCTCGGCGGCGGCTTCGCCCGCTATTCGGTGGACCGCGACTGGGTCGTGCCCCACTTCGAGAAGATGCTGTACGACAACGCCCTGCTGTGCCGGACGTACGCGCATCTGTGGCGGGTCACCGGCAGCGACCTGGCCCGCCGGGTCGCGCTGGAGACCGCCGACTTCATGGTCCGCGAACTGCGCACCGCGGAGGGCGGCTTCGCCTCCGCGCTGGACGCCGACTCGGACGACGGCACCGGCAGGCACGTCGAGGGCGCGTACTACGTCTGGACGCCGCAGCAGCTCACCGAGGCGCTCGGCGAGGAGGACGCCCGCTTCGCCGCCCAGTACTTCGGGGTGACCGAGGAGGGCACCTTCGAGGAGGGTGCCTCCGTGCTGCGGCTGCCTCAGGACGCCGGGGTGGTGGAGGCCGACCGGATCGCCTCCGTCAAGGAGCGGCTGCTCGCGGCCCGCGACCGGCGTGAGCGCCCTGGCCGCGACGACAAGATCGTCGCAGCGTGGAACGGTCTGACGATCGCCGCCCTCGCCGAGACCGGTGCCTACTTCGACCGCCCCGACCTGGTCGAGCGGGCGACGGAGGCCGCCGACCTGCTCGTACGGGTCCACTTCGACACGGCCGCGGGCGCCCGTCTGGCCCGTACCTCCAAGGACGGCAGGGTCGGGGCCAACGCCGGCGTCCTGGAGGACTACGCCGACGTCGCCGAGGGGTTCCTGGCGCTCGCCGGGGTCACCGGGGAGGGCGTCTGGCTGGAGTTCGCCGGGTTCCTCCTCGACATCGTCCTGGACCAGTTCGTTGCCGAGGGCGGTGCGCTGTACGACACGGCGCACGACGCGGAGACACTGATCCGCCGCCCCCAGGACCCCACCGACAACGCGACGCCCTCCGGCTGGACGGCGGCCGCCGGCGCCCTGCTCTCGTACGCCGCCCACACCGGCTCCGACGCCCACCGCGCCGCCGCCGAGGGCGCGCTCGGCGTGGTGAAGGCGCTCGGCCCGCGCGCCCCCCGGTTCATCGGCTGGGGACTTGCCACCGCCGAGGCGCTGCTCGACGGGCCCCGGGAGATCGCGGTCGTCGGCGCGCCCGGTGACGAACGCGCGGCGGAACTGCGCCGGTCCGCCCTGCTGGGCACCGCGCCCGGCGCGGTCCTCGCCTTCGGCATCCCGGACAGCGACGAGTTTCCGCTGCTGAGGGACCGGCCCCTGGTCGACGGCCGGCCCGCCGCGTACGTCTGCCGCCACTTCACCTGCGACGCGCCGACGACCGACCCGGCCGAGCTGGCGCGGGCGCTGTCCCGCTGACGGGCGCGCCGCGCCCGTACGGCTACTCGCAGAGGAGCGAGGAACCGCCGGCCGGACGGTACACGGCCTGCGGGATCTCGCTCGCCGGGGTGGCATCGGGCGGCGGCAGGGGCTTGTCCGCGCGCAGCCGCTCGAACACCTCGTCGGCCTTGTCCGTGTCCCAGCGGACCGAGGAGCCGGCACCCGTGACGGTCGCGAAGTCGCGTACGGGCACGGTCGCGAACTCGGTACGGTCGGGGGTGAGGTTCCGCAGGCGCGTGGCCAGGGTCAGCAGCTCGGTGGTCGACAGGCCGCGCGCCACCGTCGTCCTCCCGCGCAGCGTCGAGGCGAACGCCGTCAGCTCCACCGGGTCATGGAGCAGGTCCGAGCGCACCTTCTGGAGGGTGTTGGCGACGAACTTCTGCTGCTTGCGGATCCGTCCGAAGTCCATCTGCCCGTCGGCGCGCCGCGAGCGGACGTACTGGAGCGCCTCGCCTCCGTCGACGTGCGTCGTCCCCGGGGCGAGGTCGATTCCGGTGAACGGGTCGTTGAGCGGCTCCTTCGTACAGATCGGCACGCCGCCGTCCAAGAGGTTCACGCTGTCCATGAACCGGCGGAAGTCGACCTCGAGGTAGCGGTGCACGGTGGTCTTCGTCATCGCCTCCACCCTCTCGATCGTGAAGGACGGCCCACCCTCCGTCCAGGCGCCGTTGATCTTCGCCGCGTGCGTGTCGTGCACGGCGTCCGTGCGCCGGTCCCGGTGGCCGGCGGGGAACTCGGTGAGCGAGTCACGGGGCAGAGCCACCACACTGACCCGGTCGTTGCCGGCCGAGACGTGGACCAGCATCACCACGTCGGTGCAGTCGCACTCCTTGCCACCGAGCCGGTACGCCTTCTTCTCCTCGTCGGTCACGCCCCTGCGGGTGTCGAGACCGACCACGAGGATGTTGAGGCCGCCCTTGGGTGAGGGCAGGGAGGAGGGCGCGGCGGCGAGCGCCCCCGGGCCGAGGGCGACGAGCGCCGCGGCGAGGAGAACGAGTCGTCGCGGACGGGGGAGTTTCCTGACGGACACGGGCAGATACCACCGATCAATCGGGAGCGGGGGAATGACCGACCGTAGATCGACGTATGTCGCACACAGGTACGCGACGCGGCGGCGAGCGGTCCAATCACTCTCCTGCGGACGCTGTGTAATGATGCGGTAACCGCAGCGGATGGGAGGGAAGAGATGGCGCCCGATCCCGGAAAATGGGAGCGGATGGCCTTCATTCCGAAGAGCCGTAATGTGGCGGACCCGCCACCTGTCGACCGGGGACCGTTCCCCCTCTATTCCTCGCTGGTGCAGCAATGGGCCCTGGCGGGCCGCACCGTCCCAGGAGCCCCCGACCGGGAGTGGGAACGGCTGACGACCATGGAGATCTGGCCCCGTTGATCAGCGGATCCACGGCGTCCGGCGGCATTCGGTGAGCGCGGCGGAGGCCGGGTACGTCACTCGAATGTGCCCGCGTTTCGCGAATCGGTGATATTCCGTCCGCCGCGAAATGGGCTCAGTCGAATTGACGTGCAAGAAGGCTGCGTTGTCGTCGCCGGCAACGTCGTCCAGGTGCCGATCGACGCGCCGATCAACGCGTGCGGCAACAGCATCGACATCATCCGTCTGCTCGATTCGGTCGGCGGCGACGCCTGCGGAAATTTCTGACGCGGCCGCGCGCCGCGCGGGGCGCACACTGACGGGCCGGTCCCGCGAGACGTCCAAGGCTTCTTCCGGGACCGGCCTTTCTCGTGCCCGGAACTCGACGACGGCGTCCCCGTGCACCAACCGGGCGATCAAATCCACCAATGGACTAGGGATCAGATCGTGGCCGAGCCCACGGTCGGCTCATTAGGAATACTTTCGGAGTATCAGACTGACGGATCGTCAAGTGCGGCGCGGAAACGCGAAGGAGTGGTGGCCATGGCCGACCGAAGGCGGAAAACATCGAGAGCGTGGCTGGGGGTGTTCACCGCAGGTCTCCTCGCCTCAGGCTCGGTCGTGCTGTCCTCGCCGGCTCACGCCACCGAATCCGCGACGACCCGGGACCCCCGACCGGCTCTCTCCACCGCACTGGGCGCGTTCCTCGAATCGGGGCCCGTCGGCGTCAGCCGGATCGGGCAGCTGGAGCGGTGGCTCGGCGGCCGCGAGCTCCGGGTCGGCCACACCTACCTCCCCGGCGACCTGTGGTCGAACATCGAAGGCCCCCCGGGCTTCCTGGACGCCTGGGCGGACTGGCGCAACGAGCGGGACGACCGGCTGTTCGTCCTGAACGTGCCGATGCTGGAGCGGAACGAGGCCGGGGTCTCCGACCACCAGGTCCGCCGACTGCTGCAGCTCGGTGCGGCGGGGTACTACGACCATCACTTCCGCACACTTGCCGAACGCCTGGTCGACCTCGACGCGACCGACACCGTCATCGTCCTCGGCTGGGAGATGAACGGCACGACGTACACCCACCGGTGCGCGCCGGACCCCACGGCGTGGAAGAAGTACTGGAACCGGATCGTCACGACGATGCGGTCCGTCCCGGGGCAGAGGTTCCGTTTCGACTTCAATCCGAGCCGGGGGACGGACGCCGTTCCGTGGACGGAATGCTATCCGGGTGACGACGTGGTCGACATCATCGGAATGGATTCCTACGACCAGCCGCCGGGGTCCAGTTTCGACCAGCACGTCAAGGAGCCGTACGGGCTGCAGAAGCAGGTGGATTTCGCCGCCGAGCACGGCAAGGAGATCTCGTACCCGGAATGGGGGCTCTTCCGGAACGGAGACAACGCCGAGTACATGCGGCGGATGCTCGCCTGGATGGACGAGCACAAGCCGCTGTACCACACGATCACCGACTACTGCCCGCACGGCGTCTGGCAGTGCGACGAGAACCCGCGCTCGTCGGAGGTGTTCCGGCAGACGCTGTACGGAGTCGAGTCGGAGGCCCCGGAGGTGCCGACGGAGCCTGAGGTTCCGGAGCTGCCCGAGGCGCCTGAGGTGCCCGAGGTCCCGACGAAGCCCGAGCCGAAGCCGGTGCCGAAGCCTGAGCCCCAGCCCGAAAAGCCGGAGCCGAAGCCCGAGGTTCCGACGAAGCCCGAGCCGAAGCCTGAGCCCCAGCCCGAAAAGCCGGAGCCGAAGCCTGAGGTTCCGACGAAGCCCGAGCCGAAGCCGGTGCCGAAGCCTGAGCCCCAGCCCGAAAAGCCGGAGCCGAAGCCCGAGGTTCCGACGAAGCCCGAGCCGAAGCCGGTGCCGAAGCCTGAGCCCCAGCCCGAAAAGCCGGAGCCGAAGCCCGAGGTTCCGACGAAGCCCGAGCCGAAGCCCGAGCCGAAGCCTGAGCCCCAGCCCGAAAAGCCGGAGCCGAAGCCTGAGGTTCCGACGAAGCCCGAGCCGAAGCCTGAGCCCAAGCCCGAAAAGCCGGAGCCGAAGCCTGAGGTTCCGTCAAAGCCGGAGCCGAAGCCGAAGCCGAAGCCGAAGCCGGTGCCGAAGCCTGAGCCCAAGCCCGAGCCGACCTGTTGGACCGTGCCGCTCTCGTCTTGGGTGGAGAGCTTGATCGGCGGGCCCGTCTGCGTTCCCACGAACGGCTGGAAGGACGGCTGGATGAACGAGGACGAGGAGGACGGGGTCGAGGTCAACGAGCCCTGGGAGGACGTCATGGACAGCGAGACCTGGCCCTTCTGATCACCGGAAGGACCCGGCCTGCACGGTGGCGGCGGAGGAGCTCATCCGCCGCCACCGTTCGTCCGTCCCCGGGCCCGCCCCAGCGCCCGCCCCACCCACGCACGTTCACGCGCCTGCCGGGCCGCCCACCGCCGCCCGTACGCCGCACCCGCCCGCAACCACAGCAGCGCCGCCGCACCCCGCCCCGCCAGCAGCAGCCGCTGGTTGTGGACCGTCTCCGGCCGCCAGTGCTGCTTGTACGGCTCGGCGCCCCGCAGCATGCTCAGCGTGGCCCGCCCGCTCGCACTCGTCTGGCGTGCCCCGTGCCGCAGCAACATCGTCGCCACGTCGACCTTCCGCGCCCGCAGCACCGGATCGGCGCCGTACAGATAGCCGCCCGCGAGCCGTGGCGACATCAGGGTGAGGTCGGCCGCGACCACGTCCCCGGCGAGCCGGAACTCGGTCACCATCGCGTCCCCGCGCTCGACCATCGGCCGCACCGCCCGGGCGAGATGCTGCGCGAACCGGTCGCTGGTGTGTTCGGCCGTCACGCCGCGTCCCTGCCACTGAAGTCGGTGCAGCTGCAACAGCCGCTCGACCGCGGCCGGTACCTCTTCGCCGGTCACGATGTGCTCGTCGATCCCGAGCGCGTCCAGCTTGCGCAGCTTGGCGCGGACCCGCTGGGCCTTCCCCGAGGGAATCCGTTCGAGCAGGGCGTCCATCGGCACCGCGGGCAGCTCCAGGCAGAGCGAGTCCGTCAGCCGCCGGCGCGAGCCGCGCCAGCAGGCGTGGACCCGCTCCGCCGCCGCGCCCGGCCGGACCTCCCGCAGATCGACCACCGCGCCCCGCGCCGCCCGGGCGAGCGCCCGGGCCAGCGCGGGCGCCGCCTCGGGGCACGCGTCGTCGAGCAGGACGTCGGTGAAGTCGGTGATCGCGCCGCCGAGCGGGACGAGGACCGGCAGCGGCCCGCGGGCGCGCATCAGCGGCGCCGCCCCGGCCAGTTCGCCGTCCTCCCGCCGTACGAGCACGACCCGCAGCGCGCCCGGCCTGCCGTACGACACCCACCAGGAGTGCAGCCAGGAGTGGGACTGGAACGGAGTGGCCGTGGAGCAGCGCGCGTACAGCGACGCCCACCGCTCACAGAGCCGGCCGAACTCGTCGCCGTCCCGGCAGATCTCGGTCCGCAGCCCGTGCCCGTCGCCCGCGGTCACACCGTCTCCGGTTCCGGCTGGTGCTGTGCCGCCGCCGGTCCGGGCACGCCGGCCGAGGACTGCCGGGAGTGCCGCGCCTCGGCACGGCCGGGCCTCCCCGGTCGTACGAGCAGCGCCAGGGCGCCGAGCAGACCGCCCCCGCAGCCGCCGACCAGCGCGGAGAGCGGGGCGGAGGGCGAGACCGGCTCGACGGGCTTGGTCGCCCGGGAGAACTGGACCACCTTCACACCCGTGTTCCCCGAGACGTGCGCACTGTTGAGGACCAGCGCGCGGGCCACACCGTCGGCCATCGAGACCGCCTTGGCCGGCTTCGTCGCCCGTGCGGTGATCGAGATCATCGGCGCGTCGGGGGAGGTCGCCGCCTGCACGCTCGTCCGCAGGGTCTCGGCGGACACCCCCGCCCACACCTGAGCGTCGCCGGTCACCGCGATGTCGGTGGCGACCCTCCCGTACGCCTGCGCGTAACCGACCGCGGCGGCCGGGTGGGACTTCTCGCCCGGCACAACGATGACGTAACTGGTCGCCGCGTACTGCGGGGTCTTCACCACACCGTAGCCACCGCCCAGCGTGACGCCCAGGAGGACCGACGCGGGGACCACCCACCAGCGGCGTGGGGTGCGCAGGGCGGTCAGGAAGGGCGAGCGCTGCTTGGGCAGCGCGCTTCGGTTCAAGGGGCTGCTGGAGGACATGGGGTGTCTCACTTCAGGAGGGGAGGAGGGGTGCCGTGGACGGCCTGTTCGTAGAGGGACATCAACTGCCGGGCGCTGTGGGCGATGTCGTATCGGCCCGCCGCGGCCGGCTGCGGCAGCCGGCCCAGCCGGGCGTCCCGGATGCCGCGCAGCGCCGAGATCAGTTCGGGGACGGACTCGCCGATCCGGCGTGCCCCGGGGGCCGCGTCGGGCGGCAGGTCGTCGATCGCCGGGCACGCGACGTACAGCACCGGCAGGCCGGCGGCCAGCGCCTCGACGACCGCGAGACCGAAGGACTCGTCGGGGGAGGTGGAGACGAAGACGTCCATCGCCGCGAGCAGCGAGGGCAGATCGGGCCCGTCGGCCTCCGGCGGAGGCGGGTCCTCGCAGGCGCCCACCAGGAGCACCCGCTCGCCGGCCCCGCACGACCGGGCCGCCTCCAGGAGCCGTCCGCGCTCCTCGCCCTCACCGACCAGGAGCAGCCACGCCTCGGGAAGCGACGCCACCGCCCGTACGAGACGGTCGAAGCGTTTCCCCGGCGCGAGCCGCCCCACCCCGCCGACGACGAACGCGTCCTGCGGCAGGCCGAGTCGCTTCCTCGTCAGTCGGCGGGCGTCCTCGTCGTGACCGAAGCGGTGCCGCTCGATGCCGTTGGGGACGACGTGGATGCGCGAGGGCGCCACGCCCCATCGCTCCAGACGCCGGGCGACGCTGGGCGAGACGGCGACCGTGGACGCGCCCAGGCGTTCGGTGGCCAGATAGAGGGCGCGGGTGCCGGCGGAGAGGGGGCGGCCTTCGATCTGCGTGTCGCCGAGGGAGTGCTCGGTGGCGACGACCGTACGGACCCCGCCCAGGCGGGCGGCGATCCTGCCGTACACGCAGGCGCGGTACAGATGCGTGTGGACGAGGTCGTACCGGCCGCGCCGGACGAGCCGCGTGAGCCGTGGCAGCGCGCCGAGATCCCGGTTTCCGGTCATGCCGAGGTCGGTGACCGGGACGCCGTCGGCCTCGATGCCGCGGGCGACCGCGCCCGGGTTGGTGAGCGTGACGACCTCGCTGCGGACGGGCAGATGGCGCAGCAGCAGGCGCAGTTGCTGCTCGGCGCCGCCGATGCCGAGGCCGGTGATGATGTGGAGGACCTTCATGAGACGCCCGCTCCCGCCGGCCGGACCCGCGCCGGGACGGGTTCGGCCGGCCAGCTGCGGCGCAGCGGGTGCAGGATCCGCTTCGCGGTGAGCCGCCAAGAGGTGTCCTGCTCGCCGATGTGGACGCGCGGCAGGGCGTGTGCGCAGGTCAGCGTGCCGGGGGCGATGGCACAGCCGTATCCGTAGCCCGCGTCCCGCACGGCCTGGATCGCCCGGGCGTCGACGTCGCCGTAGGGGTAGCAGAAGCCGTCCACCGGAGCGCCGGTGATCTCCTCCAGGAGGACGCGGCTGCGGCCGGTCTCCTCGGCGAGGGTCCGGTCGTCGACGGAGGGGAGCGAGACGTGCCGCAGGCCGTGCGAACCGATCTCCATGCCGGCGTCGAGGACGCGCAGGATGCCGTCCTCGGTCAGCAGGGACTTGCGCGGCCCGTTGCCGTCCCAGGCGTTCTCACCGCCGATCCGGCCCGGTAGCACGTAGACCGTGGCGGTGAACCCGTGGCGGCGCAGCAGCGGCAGCGCCGAGTCGAGGAAGTCGGCGTAGCCGTCGTCGAAGGTGAGGCCGACCAGACCCTTGGCGCGCCCGGCGGCGGTGGCGGCGAGCAGCTCGCGCACCGACACACCGCGCAGCCCCCGGTCGGTCAGCCAGTGCAGTTGCCGGGCGAAGCGGACGGGGGAGACCGTCACCCGGTACGGATCGACCGCTGCGTCAGCGATCGAGTGGTACATCACCACCCACGGGGGCGGCTTCGACAGCAGACGACGAATCGTGGCGGTGCGGGGCGCCGTGGCAGCGGGCATGGGCGAGCCTTCGTGATGCGGTGGGGGTGAGGGGCGGGATGTCCGGCGCCCGAGCGGCGCAGGCGAGGAAGAGCAGGAAGACCGACACGGCGACCAGACCCGCGACGGCGAGGGAGAGCAGCGCGGGCCGGATCAGGAGCGAGCACAGCCAGCCGGCGGCGGTCGCCCAGGCGGCGGCGGTCGCCAGCCGGAGCAGCCCCTCGCCGAGGGGGCGGACCCGGACCGGGATGGACTGGCGGTGGGCGCCGAGCAGCAGCATGACGGCGGTCAGCGTGATCCCGAGGGCGTTGGCCGCGGCGATGCCGACGGCTCCCCAGAGCGGGGCGGCGAGGACTCCGGCGACGGCGGTCGCCGCGAGACCCGCGGCCATGGCGGCGGCCGGGTACCAGAGCGGCCGGGCGGCGGAGAAGTAGCAGCGGACCAGGGCGCCGACCGTCGTCTGACCGAGCAGACCGAGGGCGTAGACCCGCATCACGGCGGCGGTGGCTTCGGTGTCGGCGCGGTCGAAGGCACCGCGCTGGAAGAGGAGTTCGACGATCTGCGGGGCGGCGGCGATCACGATGGAGGTGCCGGTGAGGACGACGACGGCGGCGAGCAGCAGATCCCGTTCGACGCGGAACCGCGCCCCCTCGGTGTCCCCCGCGGCCATGGCGCGGGCCACGACGGGGAAGCTGACCGTGCACAGCATCAAGGAGAGGATCATCGGCATCTGGGCGACCTTCTGCGCGTAGTTCAAATGCGAGATGGCGCCGGCGGGCAGCGGGGAGGCGAGGAAGCGCTCGACGAGGATCTGGGACTGGCGGGAGAGCGCGAAGGCGATGACGGGGGCGATCAGTCCGAGGACCAGGAGCCGCCCGTCGCCCGTCGGCGTGGTGACCGGCTCCTTCTCGGGTGCCGGCCGACGGCGCAACTGCCGTACGAGGAAGGGCGCCTGGACCAGCACCATCAGCACTCCGCCGACGGCGACACCGGCCGCCGCCGACCGTACGCCGAGCGGCTCGCGCAGCACCACGATCGTGCCGATGATCCCGATGTTGTACGCGACGTAGATCGCGGCCGGCGGAAGGAAGGAGCCGTGGGCGCGCAGGGCCGCCGAGCAGTAACCGGTGAGCGCGAACGTCAGCAGGCAGGTCGCGGTCAGCCGGGTGCAGTCCACGGCGAGCTGCGGGTCGGGCAGGCCGGGCGCGAGCGTGGCGACGATGAGCGGCGCGGCGAGGACGAGCAGCCCGGCGAGGGCGCTCGTGGCGAGCGCGAGCCGGGGCAGTGTGGAGCGTACGAGGGTACGGACCGGGTCCCCGCGCCGGCCCTCACTGCGGCGGGCCAGGGCCCGGCTGAACGCGGGCACGAGGATCAGCGCCATCGCGTCCTCGATGAGCAGCGTCGAGGCGAACTCGGGCACCGTCCAGGCCACGAGGAACGCGTCGGTCTCGGCCCCGGCCCCGAAGAAGTGCGCCAGGATCTGATCCCGCACGAGCCCGAGCACCGCCCCGACCGCGGTGAGCCCCGCCGTCACGCCCGCAGCCCACGCAAGAACCCGCCCGGACGGCGACCCCGCCCGCCCGCGTCTGCCGGCCGGTGCGTCCGCCGAGGAGCCTCCGCCTCCCTGGCGCGCCGGTCGGCCGCCGGCCGGACCGGGGGGCTCGGCCGCCGCCTCGGCGCCGGCCGGCACTCCGCCCGGACCACCGCCGGCCTGTGGCCGGCGGACGCGACCGGGGTACGCCCCGTCGGCCGGGGGCCGGCCCGCACCGGGCATGCCGTACGGCGGGGTACGGCTCGCACCCGGCAGACGGCGTTCGCCCTCCGCCTCAGGCCCGCGTCCCGCCGTGGCGGCCCCGCCGCCGGGGCCGTGCGACGCCTGCGTGCGGTCGCTCGCCGTCGACGCGATCCCGTCGAGCCGGCCGTGCGGCACCTGCGGCCGGTCCTCGCCGTGGCGGTCGCTCCCCGCCGGGGTGGGGCCGTCGGCCGGGCCGTACGGCGGTGTGCCGTCCGTCGCGGCGGAGTCCTCAGCCCGGCGACGATACGGCGCCTGCGGCCGGTCGTCTCCGTACCGCCCGTTCTCCGCCGGGGTGGGCCCGTCCGCGGGGGCGGACCTTTCCGCCTGGCGGCCGTACGGCGCCCGCGTGCCGCCCTCACCCTTCCGGGCGTTCACCGGGTCCGCGGCCGGAGCGTTCGTGCCCGCCCAGTGCCAACCGCCGTCGGAGCCGGACCAGGGGTCCCGGGGCGGCGGCGGCCGCATGGCGGGTGCGGGGCCGTCCGTGGGTTCCGGCTCCCCGCCCCAGGGGTCACGCACGCTTCACCCCTGACAGGGACCACCAGGCCGCGAGGCCGAGCACGACCGACATCAGCACCGTCGAAGGCCCGCCGATGTCCGCGTAGAAGAAGTCGATGAGCTGCCACGACAGCAGGCCGATCGCGACGAGCGCGCAGTCCGCGCCCCGGCCTCGTCGCCGCACCGCGCCGACCAGCAGCGCCGCCCAGCTGCCCGCCAGGGCGAGCAGCCCCACCAGGCCCTGCTCGCTCAGCACCAGCAGGTACATGTTGTGCGGCGACAGCAGCGGCTGGCGCTGGAAGGCGGCGCCCGCCCCCGCCGTGTCGCTGCCGGAGGACAGCGCCAGCGAGGCGTGGGAGTCGCGGTACTGCGGGAACCCCTTCAGGCCCACCCCCGTCAGCGGCTCCGCACGCCACATCCGCTCCGCCGCCGCCCACATCGTGTACCGGTCCGTCACCGACTGGTCCGGCGCGGCCGCCACCTGCGTGATGCTGCCGGCGCGCTCCTCGACCATCGCCGAGCCGACACCGAACCCGCCCACCAGCACCACTGCGAGCGCCCCCACCACCAGCACCACCCGTCCGGCCCGCCGCAGCCCCGACAGCAGCAGCTGGATCGCGCAGGCCAGCACCGTCGCGATCCACGCGCCCCGGCTGAACGAGAGGACCAACGGCAGGAAGAGCAGCCCCGCGCAGACCAGCGCGGCCGTACGGACGCGTCCTCGCCCGCTGCCCAGCGCGATGCCCGTCACGACGACGAGCCCGTACGAGACGACCGTCGCCATCCCCATCACATCGGTCGGGCCGAACGTCCCCACCGCCCGGACGTCCTCACCCATGTACGAGGCGCCCGTGCCGGTCAGGTACTGCACGACCCCCACCGCGCCCTGCAGCAGACCGAGACCCACCAGCGCCCACGCGACCACGGCGAAGTCCCGCCGGTCACGGATCACCAGGAGCACGGCCCCCGGAACGAGTACGAAGACCTGTAGGTAGCGCGCGACGCCCGGCAGGCTCGCGCCCGGGTCGTTCGAGGTGATCGCCGCCAGGCAGACGCCCAGCACCGGCAGACCGAGCACGACGGCCGCCCCCCGGGTCAGCGGCCGCGCCCGGCTCCGCATCACCCGGACCAGACAGATCACCACCAGCAGCCCCGAGGCCGCGTCCGCGAGAGTCCCCGTCCCGCCCGTGCCGCCCTCCACGCCGCCGGCCGCCGGGACGAGCAGCAGCGCGATCACCGCGAGGACCGGGGACAACGCCCCGGCCCGCCGTGCCCACTCCCGTACCTCCGGATACCGGTACGCCGCCGGCACCGTCACGGCGACCGCCATCTCAGCTCCCCGCCGGTCGGACCAGACCCGCCGCGGTCCGCAGGAGGATGCGGACGTCCTGCCAGAGCGACCAGTGGTCGATGTAGTGGTTGTCGAAGCGGCAGCGGTCCTCGATCGAGGTGTCGCCGCGCAGCCCGTACACCTGGGCCAGACCGGTCAGGCCCACCGGCATCCGGTGACGGTCCGCGTAACCGGCGTGGATGCGGCTGAACTGGGCGACGAAGTACGGGCGTTCCGGTCGCGGCCCGACCAGGCTCATGTCCCCGCGCAGCACGTTCCACAGCTGCGGCAGCTCGTCCAGCGAGGTGCGCCGCAGGAAGTTGCCGACGGCGCTCATCCGCCGGTCGTTGGCCACGCTCCACCGCGTCGCCGACTCGGCCTCGTCGGCCGGGCGCAGCGTACGGAACTTCAGCAGCGTGAACAGCCGCCCGTGCTGCCCCACCCGTTCCTGGTGGAAGAGGACACCGGGCCCGTCGGAGAGCCGGACCGCCAGCGCGCACAGCAGCAGCACGGGCAGGGCCATGGCCAGCGCGGGAGCGGCCACGGCCACGTCGAGCAGGCGCTTCGCGGTCAGGCCGCGCCGCTCACCGAGCGGGACCAGCCGCCGGCAGCCGTACCCCCACAGGTGGTCGCCCATCGGACCGTCGTGCCGCTCGCCGCCCACCCGCCAGGTGGTGCAGCCGTAGTGCTGGAAGAGCGTCACCAGACCGGGGTCGTCCGTCAGGAAGACGGCGTCCCGCACGGTGTTCTGGATGACCGCCCGATGGATCTCCTCGGTCGTGGTGAGGACCGGAAGGCCCGGCTCACCGGCCGGCTGCGGCGCTCCGCCGGCCGGACGCGCGCCGACGATCCCGACCGGCCTGATGCCGTACTCCGGGTGCTGACCGACCGCGGCCGCGAACCGGCGTGCCGCGGCGGGGCCGCCGACCACCAGCGCGGACCGGGGATGCGCCCGGGCCGTCCGCCGCCGGCGGGCGTGGACCACGCCCCGGAGCAGACACACGGCACCGAGATGCGTGGCGTACGCGGTCAGCAGCGCGGCCGGCCCGATCGCCAGGGCCGGGGTGTACGCGGCGACGGCGGCGGCCGCGACACACCAGGCGACCCCGGCGCGGGCGGCGAGCGACGGCAGTTCGTCGAGTACGGCGGGGAAGGCGCCGGGCCGGTGGAGCCCCGCGTACCCGTTGAGGAGCAGCACGCAGCCGGCGACGAGCAGGAGCAGCCTGATCTCGCGGTGCGGCTCGGACATCAGCCCGGCGGCGAGCAGCACGGCCAGGCCGTCGGCCGCCACCAGTGGCACGGTGGTGAACCGCAGCGGCGCGGGCCGGCGCGGCGGCAGGGCCAGCCGGTTTGCCGCGCCGCGCTGCGGTGCGAGGGAGGTGAGCCCGGGGGCATGACCCTGGCCCGCAGAGGGCCAGGGGCCCGGCGAGGGAGGGACGCTGGTGCTTTCCGTAGTCACGGCGAAATCGGCTCTCTGTGTTCGGTGCACCGCACTCCGGCCAGCTCGCGGTACACGTCCGCCACGGCCGCGCCGGTGCGCCGCACATCGAAGTTGCTGAGTACGTGCTCATGGGCCTGGCGGCCCAGGGACCGCCGCAGCTCGGGCCGGCCCAGAAGGCGGCCGACGGCTGCGGCGAGTGCGGCCGGGTCCTCCGAGGGAACCAGGCACAGGGGTTCGTGGCCGGGCGGCAGGCTTTCGCGTGCGCCGTCCACATCACTGACCACCACCGGCCGGCCGCTCGCCATGGCCTCCAGCGGCGCGAGCGCCATGCCCTCCCAACGGGACGGCAGTACGACCAGGTCGGCCGCCCGGTACCAGGGGGCGGTGTCCTCGACGGCGCCGGTGAATCGCACCGACGGGGGAGCGGCGGCGCGCAGCCGGTCACCGTCCGGACCGTCACCGACAAGCACCAGACGGGCCGTCGGCACCTGGGCGAGGACCGCGGGCCAGGCGGCCAGCAGGACGTCCTGTCCCTTCTGCCGGCAGAGCCGCCCCACGCAGACGACGACGGGTCCCTCGCCGGCGTCGGCCAGGTCCCCGGAGGCGTCCGCGAACCTGGCCGCGTCCACGCCGTTGTGGACGACCGACCAGGACGCCCGGACGCCCGCCTCCTCGCCGGTACGGCGCTCGGCCTCGCTGACGCAGACGATCCGTCGCGTCCAGCGCGCCGCCACCCGTTCCCAGCGCCGGGCGAGCGCGGCGACCGCCCCGTCGACCGCTTCGAAGGACCAGGCGTGCGGCTGATACACCGTCGGAACCCGGTCCCGCAGGGCGAGTCGGGCGCACAGACCCGCCTTGGCGCTGTGCGCGTGGACCAGATCCGGGCCGACGGTACGGATGACCCGGGCGAGGTCCAGGGTCTCCCGGACCAGCCGCGGGCCGGGGTCACGCCCCGCCCGCCACTCGTGGAGCGCGGCGCCCCCGGCACGGACGGCGTCCGCGAGCGGGGTCCGGGGCGGGCAGGCGACCGCGACGCGCATTCCGGCGTCGAGCTGGGCGCGCACCAGATCGACGACGACCCGGGCGACCCCGCCGTCACCGGGCTGGACCGCGTGCAGAACGGTGAAGGACGAGGATTCCGATTCTCGTGAAGGCAGCACGTCAGCGCCGGACGTCCGCCTGGAGGAACTCGCACCCCAGGGTGTTCGCGGAATTGGCGAAGTCGGAGAGAGCGGCCGGCAGCGCGGCCGACGGGGCGCAAGAAAGACCACTGCACACAGTACGAACCGCTGAATTCCGCATACAGGTTCTCCGCTTTGATGAGAGAAGCAAGGAAACACCCGTGAAGACCGGGGTAGAGGGAGGTGTCGACCGTGCGAAAGGGGTGTCCGCGCGGCTGGGCCGGAAGCAACCTTCGGGAACGTTATAACCCCAACGCCGGGCGATAGTAAGCATTAGATGCTCACAAACGCTAACTTCCGTATCCGTGCGGCAGGTTCGTCGTTGAGCGTGTTGCGCCATTCTCGGGCCAGTCGCTCGAATGACCCTCTTATGGCCCAAAGATCGGTTGAACGTCACCCGTTCGGGAGAGCAACCGACGAAATGGGCCGGCGTTGTTGAAGGAGCCGGGTGAAACCGTCCGGTCCACGTGCCGGGCGACTTCCGCGGCACTGCCGAGAGTGTCATCGGCGCCCTGAATCCCACCCGGGGCAACACCTGCGCCAACCCCTGGTCGCCCACACCGGATCACGTCCTTTCGAGGCCGGCGAGCCCATCCCTTCCAGGTGGGGCGCGTCGGCCTTCCGCTCGTTCGGACGCACCCTCGTACGCCGCCCGGTGCAACGGCGTACGCCCCTCGGAGGGGCAGGTCAGAGACGCGGATTCACTCGAATGGAGGCATGTCGCTGCGTAGCCTCCCCGTTGCGGAGCGCCATCACCGCAGGTGCGGTGACGGGGAAGTCATCCGACGCATAAGGAAAAGGAACACATATGCGTCCCCTGGCATCGAGCCGCATCACCGCCCTGGCGATATGCGCCGCCCTCACCCTCGGCACGGCGGGACCCGCCTCGCCGACGAACTCCATCCGTCCCACGCGGCCACCGCCGCCGAACGAGCCCCCCCTTGCCGACGCCGCGGCGCTCCTCGCCCACGCCGAAGCCCTCGGGGAGACGGGATACCCGCCCGCCGCGGAGGCCCCGGCCACTCCGGCCGCCCCGGTCGCACCCGCCACTTCGGTGACGGCCCCCCCGTGTCCGTGAAAAACCGCCGGTCACCGCGCCCGAGCTGCCCGCGAAGCCAGCGCTGTCTGTCGGGTAGCCGTTCCACCGCGGAACCCGCCGTGCCTCCCGGCCCCCACCGGGAGGCACGGCGTCCGCGCATCCGATCGACCAATAGGACCGCACCCCTTCCTTCGGGTGCAGTGTCGAGAAATCCTTCCTCCCGGAGTTTCCGGGGAGCGCACCTCTCGTTACAGAGGGCGGAACGACGTACAGGAATCTTTCAAGAGACCTGTGCGGCAAGCGACTTGCTTGTGAAGACGCCATAGAGGAAGGACTCACTCCATGAAGCCCACCAAGGTTGCCGCGGTCGTCGCCGGTTCTGTGATGGCCCTGGGTGCCGCCGCGCCCGCGATGGCCGCCGAGCCGGCCGCCCTCCCCACCAGTCTGAACGGCGGTCTCGCGACGGTCGCCAGTGAAGGGCTGAGGACGGAAGCGCTGAGCAGCACGACCGACGGATCCGTGGTCAAGACCGTGGGGGACGCCGCCGACCAGCTGAACAAGACGGGCAAGAACGCGTCGCTGCTCGGTGGTCTGCCGCTCAACTGACGCACACTCAGCAGCGACCCCGTACCGCGCCCTTCTTCCCCGCGCGGAGGACCGTCCCGCGGTCTTGACCCTTCTGTGTTCACCCCTCGCTCCGCCCGACCTGACGGACGCTCCCACCGGCGCATGCCGCTACCCGCAGTGATCGGCTGATCGAATGATTTTCCGATCGACTGCCGTGTGGTCCCGGCTGCCGCGGCGTGCCGCTCCTTACGCTCTCGCCAACCCCACGGAAGGTTGGCCCATGGAGAGACCGAGGACGGCGTCGCTCGATGTCGCGCCGAGGCCCGCGGCGCACTCGCCCGGTGCCCTTGAGCCTTACCTTCCGTAACCAGTCCGTCAGCGACTGACGCACTGAGTGCGCGGACAGGCCGGTCGGAGCGAGGGGGGATCCCCGCCGGTCTCTCCCTTTCTCCAGAGGAAGAGCGGTATGCGATCCATCATCAGCCGGAAAATGCTCACGGCCGCGGCGGTGACGGGCATCCTGTCGCTGACCGGCGGCTTTGCCCTGGCGGCGAACGCCGCCGCCGGTACAGGTGACGCCCCCGAGACCGGCGCGGGCTGGCACGTCCAGATGCCCCCCACGCACGTATGGGACGACCCCGGCGGTTACGGGGGTGACGACCCCGGCGGTTACGGGGGTGACGGCCCCGGCGGTTACGGGGATGACGGCCCCGGCGGTTACGGGGATGACGGCCCCGGCGGCGAGACTCCCACGCCCCCCACCAAGCCGCCGACGACGGCTCCGCCCACCACCTACCCGCCGACGAAGCCACCGACGACGCATCCTCCGACGACGAAGCCGCCGACCACGCATCCGCCCACCACTCGGCCGCCGACGACGCATCCTCCGACGACGAAGCCGCCGACCACGCATCCGCCCACCACTCGGCCGCCGACGACGCATCCTCCGACGACGAAGCCGCCGACCACGCATCCGCCGACGACGCATCCGCCCACCACTCGGCCGCCGACGACGCATCCTCCGACGACGAAGCCGCCGACCACGCATCCGCCGACGACGCATCCGCCGACGACGCATCCGCCCACCACAGCTCCGCCGACCACGCATCCGCCCACCACCCAGCCGCCCACGTCTCCTCCCGGTAAGCCGGAACTGCCCGACACGGGTGGTGATCCCGCGCTCATGGGCGCGGCCGCCGTGAGCGCGGCCCTGATCATCGGTGGAACGGTCGTCTACCTCCGCGCCGGACGCGTCGTGCGCGCCGGACGCTCCGAGCGCCGACACTGACGCTCGGCGCTGACGCCTCGTCAACGAAGGCCCCCACCGTCACCGGTGGGGGTCTTCTCCGTTGCTGCACACAGGGGAATTTCGCGACGTGTCTCCGGCGCGCTCGTTCACAGGGCACAGCAAGACAGCACCGTCGTCACACGCGCTCCGAAGGGCATACGCAGTCATGAACCTGCGATCTCAAGCCGGCATGGGAATCCTCATGACCGCTCTCGCCTCCGCGGCCATGGCCGCCCCCGCGTCCGCCGCCGAGGCGCCGGTGGTCGTTCCGCTCCAGGGCCTGGAGCCGGCCATCCCGATGGACGCCCCCACCGTGGCCTCCGGCGTGCCACTGCCCGCCCCGGGCGGACACACCGGTTTCCACCCGGGACACTCCGGCGCCCTGTCGGACGTCAACGTGCCGCACGTCCCGCTCTCCAGCACGCTTCCGGGGACCGTCGTGGACGCTCCGCTGCCCGAGGTCATCGAGGGGAGCGAGCCCGGCAAGGCCCTGTTCACCTCCCCGCGTTCGCCCTTGAAGGCGGCCACGCCCGGTGCCACGGTCGGTAACCCGGTCGGCATGCCGAGCGGCGACCGGTTCGGGATGCCGGAGGTCTCCGCGCCGAACGTGGGCGTCCTCGCCCCCGCGTTGAACGGGGTGCTTGAACCGCAGCTGGGTCTGGCGGCTCCGACGGTCTGACGGCGTTCCTTTGTGTGACGAACGACCGGGCGGGTGAAGACACGATTCTTCCCCGCCACCCGAGGGGTCGCTGGTCGTTACAACAAAAGGCTTGTCGCATGGCTGCGGCCCGCAGATCCAGATGCTCGCTCCGCCGTATCCGACGGCGCACGGGCACCCGGTCTGCGGGCCTTCTCCTCCGTTTTCATCCTGCCCGGCGTAAAGGCCGTGACTCCGTACGCCATTTCGGCGTTGAAGGGGAATGTCGGCCGTGATTCTCGCGGTCGCCTTTCCACGTCCAAGGAGTTCTTGATGTCTCGCATCGCGAAGGCTGCCGCTGTCCTCGCCGGCACGGGCGCCGTGGCCCTCAGCGGAGCCGGCCTGGCCGTCGCCGAATCGGGCGCGCAGGGCGTCGCCGCCAACTCACCCGGTGCCGTCTCCGGCAACGCCGCGCAGGTCCCGGTCCACGTTCCGGTGAACATCTGCGGCAACACCGTCTCTGTCGTCGGCCTGATCAACCCGGCGTTCGGCAACACCTGCGCGAACATCGACGGTCACGGCGACGGCGGCTACGGCGGCTGATCCCCCGCACCACCGAGCGGCCCCCCGGCGAGCTGTCGGGGGGCCGCTTCCGTTCCCGCCGCCGCTACACGTACCGGTAGATCGCGCTGTGGTCGAGCATCTGGGCCGGCGTGACACCCCAGGGCTCCATCTGCTCGTCGCGGGCCGCGATCCGGCCGTACTGCGAGTCGCCGAGCGGCGGCGGCTGCGCCGGCAGATAGCCGGCACGGGGGTTGCGCTGCTGCCAGCGCGACCAGAGCAGGTCGACGAAGGAGTGGTGGAGCCAGAAGACGGGGTCGTTGACCGAGGCCCCGCCCAGCATCAGACCGCCGACCCAGCGGTGCACACGGTTGTGGATGCGGAAGCGGTCGTTGCCCCGGCCCGGCGCCCAGCCCTCCAGGCGGTTGCGGAACCCCGAGGCGCTCGTGGAGTTCCAGGGCGCCACGTCGTACACCGTCTCCCGCATCACCTCGTCCAGCTGCGCCTTGGTGGGCAGCGTGATCGGGGCACGGGGGCGACCGAAGTCCCTGGTCAGGAACCGGCCTTCGGTCATGTTGTGCTTCACGGTCCATCGTCCGCCCGCGTAGGCGAACGGGCCGGTCATCACCTGGAGGTCGCCGCGGCGGCCGTTGCCGCCCATGAAGTCGTCGCTCCAGAGCGAGGCCGCCGGGGTGTTGTCGCGCGTCCAGTCCCAGTACGGCACGCTCACCGTGGGGTCGATCCGGCGCAGCGCCCGCTCGAACTCCAGCAGGAACTTGCGGTGCCAGGGCAGGAAGCTGGGCGCCATGTGGGCCAACCGCTGCTCGCCGTCGCCGTCGGAGACGTAGTAGTCGATGTGCGTGCGGACGAACTCGTCGTACACCCCGCTGCGCTTGAGCTCCAGGACGGCGGAGACGAACTTCCTCCGCTCGGCGCTGGTCAGATCGCGCTGGTTCTTACGTGTGTAGACCACGCGGGCTCCCTCCCGGGCCGGCGCCGTGGGCCGCCGCGAAGCGGGACAGTGGCGCGGACCCCAACTCGTCCACGGCCGCGCGGGTGGCCGCCAGTGGTGTCGGACAGGTCTGGTAGTGATCGATGGGGGTGAGGTAGCCGCCGTCCGCGCAGCGCATCAGATGCAGCGGCCTGCCGTCGACGCGGACCTCCGGCACACCGGCCGGGGTGGTACGAGCCTGGATGCGGCGCCCTCCGTACATCTCGTCGAAGAGATCGGCCGGGAAATCTCCGGAACGGTCGACTCGGGGGTCGGGCCGTGCGGGAGGCGTGGTGGCGATTCGGGCCAGCGCACCGCCCGTGAAGGCGGCGACGGCCACGGTGAAGAGGGACCGCAGTGCGACGCGGCGCGGGACGATCATGAGTGATCTCCTGGTGGTCGACGAATGCCCTCTGGGCACAACGAGGAAAACGCGGCTTTGTTGCGGGTGAAATGCCAGCCGGGTGAACATGGGCCGATCGAGTGAATTCGGCGCGGAACGGCCGGCATGCGGCCACTAGCATCCGGACCCATGACTTCTTCCAATGTCGTTTCCGAGGCGCGCAGCGCCTCTCCGCTGGGGACTCTCTCGGCGGTCTTCTGGACCATCGGTCCCACCGACGACAAGCCCGCGGCTCCGTATCTGATGGTGTATTCGCTCGGCGACGGCAGCGATGGTCCCGAGGCTGGTGAAGAAGCGATGCGGGCCGCCGTGGAGGGCATGGGCCTGACCGTCGGCGGGCCGGTGATCGACGCGTCCCAGGATTCCCGGGTCGACGCCCACCTCCTCGTCGAGGCTCAGCAGGCGGTCCTCACCCTGCCGTTCCTGAAGGTGCAGTGTTCGGTGCCGGCGGGGTGGGAGGCGGCTGCCAAGGAGCTCGGACACGCCTACATGATGTGCTCCGTCCGCCCTTGGCCCGAGGTCCCGCCCGGCGGGGCGGTTTCGGGGGAGCAGCTGCGGTCCTTCTTTGCCGGCGAGGATCCCCTGGCGGCAGGTGGGCACGCGGTGCTGCCGGTGCGGCGGCTGCAGGGCTGAGCGGGCAGGGGGCGGCGGCGACATGGCGACGGTGGATGTCCAGGGCGGAGTACCGGGGCAACGGCAGCTCGCGCAGGACGACGGGAAGCAGGGGCCGGCCGGGGCGAGCCGGGCCCTGGCCTGGCTGCTCGTGGTCACCGGTGCGGCCGGTGTGCTGGCCGCCTGGGTCATCACGATCGACAAGTTCAAGCTCCTGGAGGATCCGAACTTCCAGCCGGGCTGCAGCCTGAACCCGATCGTCTCGTGCGGCAACATCATGAAGAGCGAGCAGGCGGCGGTGTTCGGCTTCCCGAACCCGCTGCTGGGTCTCGTGACCTTCGGCGCGGTCGTCGCCGTCGGTGCCGCCCTCCTGGCCGGTGCGCGCTACCGCGGCTGGTTCTGGCTCGGTCTGAACGCCGGGATGCTGTTCGGCGTCGGCTTCTGCACGTGGCTGATGTACCAGTCGCTGTACGAGATCAACTCGCTCTGCCTGTGGTGCTGTCTGACCTGGACCGCGACCCTGGTGATGTTCTGGTACGTGACCTCGCACAACGTCCGTACGGGCGTGCTGCCCGCCCCCGCCGCGCTGAAGGGGTTCCTGGACGAGTTCACCTTCGCGCTGCCCGTCCTGCACATCGGGATCATCGGGATGCTGATCCTGACCCGCTGGTGGGACTTCTGGACCAGTTGACGTGACCTCCCTCCGCCGGCCGCGGGCCGCACTGATCGCGCTGCTCGCGGTCGTTCTCGCGCTGGTCCTGCCGTACGACCGGCTCGCCCCGGGGGCCCGGTACACCGCGGGTGAGCCGGTCGTGCCGTCCGTGCCGCCTCCGGAGCCGGTGACCGTGCCGTCCGGGTTCTTCACGGGCTCGGACGAGGCCGGGGTGCGACGGATCGCCGAGGTCCAGCGCTGGCTCGGGGGCGCCTCGCTGACGGTGGGGCACACGTATCTGCCGGGTGACCGATGGTCCAACATCGAGGGGCATCCGGCTCTCTTCGAGCCGTGGGCGCGGTGGAAGGCCGAGCGGCCGGGGCGGCTCTTCGTGCTGAACGTGCCGCTGCTCGACCGCAGCGAGGAGGGGCTGCCGGACGAGGAGGTCCGGGCCGGGCTGCGGCGCGGCGCGACCGGCTCCTACGACGTGCACTTCCGCACGCTGGGCGAGCGGCTGGTCGCCCACCGGCTGTCCGACGCGGTGCTGGTCCTGGGCTGGGAGATGAACGGCACCACCTACAGCCATCGCTGCGGGCCGGACCCGGAGACGTGGAAGGCCTACTGGCGGCGGGTGGTGACCGTGCTGCGCGCGGTGCCCGGCCAGCGCTTCCGCTTCGACTTCACGGCCAGCCGGGGGCGGGACGCGGTGGAGTGGCCGCGCTGTTACCCGGGCGACTCCTACGTCGACATCATCGGGATGGACGCCTACGACCAGCCGGAGGGGCTGGGCTTCGAGGAGCAGGTGACGGAGGAGTTCGGGCTCGCGGACCATGTGCGGTTCGCGGCGGCGCACGGCAAGCCCGTCTCGTACCCGGAGTGGGGGCTGTTCCGCAACGGCGACAACCCGGCGTACGTGCGGGGGATGCTCGACTGGTTCGCCCGGCACCGGCCGGTCTACCAGACCTTCACGGACTACTGCCCGCACGGTGTGTGGGCGTGCGCGGACAATCCGGAGTCGGGTCGGGTGGTCAGGGGCGCGCTCGGAGCGACAGGCCGCCCTTGAGGGTGTCGAAGGTCCGGTCGAGGAGGCCGAGCAGGTCGTCGGCGCGGCCGGTGCTCCCCTGGAGCTTCGCCCGGGTGGGGGCGCCCCCGGCGCGGCCAGGGGGAGTACCCCCAGTGGCGCTCGCGCAGGCCGAGCGGAGGGGCGCGGGAGGGGAGGGCTCGCTCACGCTTGGTAGGCCACCAGCGAGATGCCGACGTAGTGGACGATGAAGGCCGCCAGGGTCAGCGAGTGGAAGACCTCGTGGAAGCCGAACCAGCGCGGGGACGGGTTCGGGCGCTTGATGCCGTAGACGATGCCGCCCGCGCTGTAGAGCAGGCCGCCGACGACGACGAGGACGAGGACGGCGATGCCGCCGGCCCGCATGAAGTCGGGCAGGAAGAAGACGGCGGCCCAGCCCATCGCGATGTAGCAGGGCGTGTACAGCCAGCGAGGGGCGCCGACCCAGAAGACCCGGAAGGCTATGCCGGCGGCGGCCGCGACCCAGACCGCCCACATGAGCGGCCGCCCGGTGGACTCGGGGAGGAGCAGCAGCGTCAGCGGGGTATAGGTGCCCGCGATGATCAGAAAGATGTTGGCGTGGTCGAGGCGCCGCAGGACGGCCTCGCCGCGGGGACCCCAGTTCCCGCGGTGGTACAGCGCGCTGATGCCGAAGAGCAGGCAGGCGGTGAGGACGTAGACGCCACAGGCGATCCGGGCCCGGGGCGAGTCCGCGAGGGCGACCAGGACCACACCCGCGACGATCACGGCGGGAAACATCCCGGCGTGCAGCCAGCCTCTCAGCCGAGGCTTCACGAACTGCTCTATCTCGGTCACCGACGGCATGGCTGAAGTCATGCCTCGCATGCTACCTACGCCCCCGTAAGCCCCGAAGAGGAGTGGCGATGCTCACGTGGGCGGCCCTCTGGACATATGGGCACTTGCGTCGGATGATCAAATGAGTGCGGTCGGCACCGGATGAGCGCGAGCGTCTCCACAGAGAAGCATCCGGGTCGCAGCCCCCAAGGGGCCTACATCTAAAAACCCCTCATCAAGGAGCAATCGTGGCGCGCGACAACGCGGCTCCCACCACCGTCCCCACCAAGCACCAGGAGCTCGTCTCCTGGGTGAACGAGATCGCAGCGATCACGCAGCCGGACAGCATCGTCTGGTGCGACGGATCCGAGGCCGAGTACGAGCGCCTGTGCGAGGAGCTCGTCGCCAAGGGCACGTTCAAGAAGCTGGACGAGATCAAGCGCCCGAACTCGTACTACGCCGCCTCCGACCCCTCCGACGTCGCGCGCGTCGAGGACCGGACCTTCATCTGCTCCGAGAAGGAGGAGGACGCGGGCCCGACCAACCACTGGAAGGCCCCCGCGGAGATGAAGAAGATCTTCGCCGGTGAGGACGGCATCTTCCGCGGCTCGATGAAGGGCCGCACCATGTACGTCGTGCCCTTCTGCATGGGCCCCGTCGGCTCGCCGCTCTCCGCCATCGGCGTCGAGATCACCGACTCCGCGTACGTCGCCGTCTCCATGCGCACCATGACCCGCATGGGACAGGCCGTCCTCGACGAGCTCGGCGAGGACGGATTCTTCGTCAAGGCCGTCCACACCCTCGGAGCGCCGCTCGCCGAGGGCGAAGCCGACGTGCCGTGGCCCTGCAACACCACCAAGTACATCTCGCACTTCCCCGAGACCCGCGAGATCTGGTCGTACGGCTCCGGTTACGGCGGCAACGCCTTGCTCGGCAAGAAGTGCTACGCCCTGCGCATCGCGTCGGTCATGGCGCGCGACGAGGGCTGGCTCGCCGAGCACATGCTGATCCTCAAGCTCACCCCGCCGCAGGGCGAGTCGAAGTACGTCGCCGCCGCGTTCCCGTCCGCCTGTGGCAAGACCAACCTCGCCATGCTGGAGCCCACGATCTCCGGCTGGACGGTCGAGACCATCGGTGACGACATCGCCTGGATGCGCTTCGGCGAGGACGGCCGCCTCTACGCGATCAACCCCGAGGCCGGTTTCTTCGGCGTCGCGCCCGGCACCGGCGAGCACACCAACGCCAACGCCATGAAGACCCTGTGGGGCAACGCCGTCTTCACCAACGTCGCGCTGACCGACGACGGCGACGTGTGGTGGGAGGGCATGACCGAGGAGGCGCCCAAGCACCTCACGGACTGGAAGGGCAACGACTGGACCCCGGACTCCGAGACCCCGGCGGCCCACCCCAACGCCCGCTTCACCGTCCCCGCCTCGCAGTGCCCGATCATCGCGCCCGAGTGGGAGGACCCGAAGGGCGTGCCGATCTCGGCGATCCTCTTCGGCGGCCGCCGCGCCTCCGCCGTGCCGCTGGTGACCGAGTCCTTCGACTGGAACCACGGCGTCTTCCTCGGCGCGAACGTCGCCTCCGAGAAGACCGCCGCCGCCGAGGGCAAGGTCGGCGAGCTGCGCCGCGACCCGTTCGCCATGCTGCCGTTCTGCGGCTACAACATGGGCGACTACATGGCGCACTGGGTCAAGGTCGGCGCCGGCGCCGACCAGGCCAAGCTGCCGAAGATCTACTACGTGAACTGGTTCCGCAAGAACGACGCGGGCAAGTTCGTCTGGCCCGGCTTCGGCGAGAACAGCCGCGTCCTGAAGTGGATCGTGGAGCGCCTGGAGGGCAAGGCCGAGGGCGTCGAGACCCCGATCGGCATCCTGCCGACCGTCGAGTCCCTCGACACCGAGGGCCTGGACCTGCCGGCCGAGGACCTGGAGTTCCTGCTCAAGGTCGACCGCGAGGTCTGGCGCGAGGAGGCGGCCCTGGTCCCCGAGCACCTCAACACCTTCGGTGACCACACGCCGAAGGAGCTGTGGGACCAGTACCGCGCCCTGGTCGAGCGCCTGGGCTGATCCCGCGCCCCCGAAGACTCGTGGCGGGTCGCCCCGAACACCGCCCTGACCAGTGGGGTCACGAACGGCCCGCCACGACGCACACCGGCCCCCGAGCCCCCTCACGGCCTCGGGGGCCGGTGTCTCTCTTCTGGCCGCGCCGGCGCCGCTCTCGCGGACGTGGCCGGGCGCCGTCGTGGTGCCTCGACCGAGGGTCGCGGCAGTGGCGCATGGCGGTCGCGCCGACGGTGTCGGATGGTGTGCCGGGCGCAGGGCGCGCGGACGGGTGAGTGGCGCCCGGTCCGCGGGCCTCCGCGGCGCGCGGACCGGGGCCGTCAGGGGGCGCTGACCAGATCCGGGGAGGTCAGGGCGGCGGCGTGCGCGTCCATGCGCTCGGCGGCGAGGATCGCGGCGGCGGTGTCGGCACGGGAGGCGGCGACGACCAGGGCGCGGCCCGCGAGGGCGTGCGCGCGGCGGTGCAGGGACGGGGCGGGCGAGCCGCTCAGTCCGGCGTGGCGGGCCGGCGGCGCGCCACGCAGCCGTGCCACCTGCTCGGCGATGAGGTCGCCGGCGGTCGCGTCGCCCAGCTCGTCCGTGACGGCGAGCAGGGCGGCGAGGTGTCCGGCGAGCTGGATGTCCAGCTCCTCCTCGCGGGAGCGGTGCGGGTACGCGTCCGGAGCGTCGTCGGCCATCCGGTGGACCGACTTGGTGCGGATCGGTTCGTACATGGGGATGGCCTCCTGCAGTAGCTCTGCGACCATCCTAGCTTAGATTTCGTCTAAAGTTGAGTGGCGTCCGAGAGGCTCGTCGTCACGGCTGGCTGTAGCCGTCCAGGAACCGTCCGATCCGGGTCACCGCGTCCGTCAGGTCCTGGGAGTTCGGCAGCGTGACGATCCGGAAGTGGTCCGGCTCGTGCCAGTTGAAGCCCGTGCCGTGCACCACCATGATCTTCTCGGCCCGCAGCAGGTCGAGGACCATCTGGCGGTCGTCCTTGATCTTGTAGACGTTCGGGTCGAGGCGCGGGAAGAGGTACAGGGCACCCTTCGGCTTCACACAGGTCACACCCGGGATCCGGGTCAGCAGCTCGTACGCCGTGTCCCGCTGTTCCAGAAGCCGGCCCCCGGGCAGGACCAGGTCCTCGATCGACTGCCGGCCCTGGAGCGCGGCCGCCACCGCGTGCTGCGCCGGCATGTTGGCGCACAGGCGCATGTTGGCGAGGATCGTCAGTCCCTCGATGTACGAGGAGGCGTGGGCCTTGGGGCCGCAGACGGCCAGCCAGCCCGAGCGGAAGCCGGCCACCCGGTAGTTCTTGCTCATCCCGTTGAAGGTGAGGACGAGCAGGTCGGGCGCGAGGGCGGCGGTCGGCGTGTGCGTGGTGCCGTCGTAGAGGATCTTGTCGTAGATCTCGTCCGAGCAGACGACCAGGTTGTGGCGCCGGGCGATCTCCGTGAGGGAGCGGAGCATCTCGTCGTCGTAGACCGCGCCCGTCGGGTTGTTCGGGTTGATGATCACGATCGCCTTGGTGCGGTCGGTGATCTTCCGCTCGATGTCGGCGAGGTCCGGCATCCAGTCCGCCTGCTCGTCGCACCGGTAGTGCACGGCCGTGCCGCCCGCCAGCGAGACGGAGGCCGTCCACAGCGGGTAGTCGGGGGCGGGGACGAGCACCTCGTCGCCGTCGTCGAGCAGCGCCTGCATCGACATCTGGATCAGCTCGGAGACACCGTTGCCGAGGTAGATGTCCTCGACGGAGAGCGGAATGCCCTTGGTCTCGTAGTGGCTCATCACCGCGCGGCGGGCGGAGAGCAGGCCCTTCGCGTCGCCGTAGCCGTGGGCGTCGGCGAGGTTGCGCAGCACGTCCTCGAGGATCGCCGGCGGGCACTCGAAACCGAAGGCGGCCGGGTTGCCGGTGTTGAGCTTGAGGATGCGATGACCGGCAGCCTCCAGCCGCATCGCCTCTTCGAGCACCGGGCCCCGGATTTCGTAACAGACGTTGGCGAGCTTCGTGGACTGGATCACCTGCATGTCGAGAGCTTACGGCGGGCCGGGACGGGACGCCTCGTGTTTTGGGACACGTCGGGCGGTACGGGGAGGGGCGGGCGTATGTCGCGAATGTGACCTGGCTCGCTCTCGGGGCGGCGTGATCCCTAGAATTCGCGGCCATGAGCCACCAGGACAGCGGCGCCCCCCGCGCCCCGGAGCGCCGCAGCCGGCACGCGTCGGCGCGCCGCGCGCCGGGCGTGCGGTGGGGACTCTTCGGAGGGGGCGTCCTCGGCGTCGGACTCCTCGCGGCCGTTGTCGCAGCGGTCGTCGGCGGAACGTTCCGGTCCGGGCAGGACGGGGGGTCGCGGTCCGAGGACGACCGGCGTCCGGGGATGCCCGCGCTGATCCAGGCGGACCCCTCGTCGAGCGGCGACTCCGAGGGGGCGGGCGGGGACGGGAACGGGGACGGGAACGGGGACTCGGGCGGAGGATCGGGCGAGGGCACGGGAGCGCCGCGGCCGGGCACGGCCACGGAATCCGCGGCCGCCACCGGGGCCGCGACTCCGAGCGCCTCCGTTACTCCGTCCGGGGACGAGGGCGCGGGGGCGGGCTCGGGGGCCGTGACCGCCTCGCCCACCGCCGCGACGGACGGTTCCGGCGGCCGGCCGGGCAAGTCGGGGTCGGCTCCGGGCGCCTCGAAGCGACCGAAGTGAGCCGCGTGCGGCGAGGGCGGTGAGTGCGGCCGTGCGGCGGCGGGCACGGCGGGTGCGCGCGGATCCGCATCCGCACCCGGGTCGGGGTGCGGCGCGCGCACCGCGCGTATCGCCGCTGTCACCAGGTGTTTCGCGCCGGTCACCGGAACCGGCCCGGTCGCGCGGGTCAGGATAGGTTGACCCGTCATGTGGGTTCTGAGCGCCTCCGGATGCCGGTGGCTGGGTGCGGCCGGATCACTCGCCGTGGCCGTCGGCGGTCTCGCGGCCGGCACGCTTCCGGTACGCGAGCCGTGGGGTCTGTGGGTCCCGCGCGGCTCGATGGTCACGGTCGCCGGCGCCGTCCTCGCGTACCTCGGGCTCACGCTGCTCGTGGCGGCCTGGTGGCGGTACGGGCGGCTGCTGGCGGACGGGGTGCGTGACCGGATCCTGGTGACCCTCGCGTGCTGGACCGCGCCGCTGCTCCTCGCCCCGCCGCTGTACAGCGCCGACGTCTACAGCTACATCGCCCAGGGCGCGATGGTCCTCGAAGGCCACGACGTCTACGGAGCCGGCCCTTCCGTCCTGGGCCCCGACGACCTGGGCGCCGACGCCGCCGACAGCGTCGGCGGGCACTGGACCGACACACCCGCGCCGTACGGCCCGGTCTTCCTCGTCCTCGCCCAGGCGGTGGTGCGGCTGACCGGTGGCGAGATCGTGCCGGCCGTGTTCGGGATGCGGCTGATCGCGCTGGGCGCGCTCGCGCTCATCGTCTGGGCCGTTCGGGGGCTGGGTGGCGACAGCAGGGCGCTGTGGCTGGCGGCCCTCAACCCGTTGCTGCTGATCCACGTCGTCGGCGGCATGCACAACGACGGCCTGATGATCGGTCTGATGCTGAGCGGTGTGCTGCTCGCGGTGCGCGGGCGGTGGGTGCCCGGCTGCGTTCTCGTCGGGCTGGCGATGATGATCAAGTCACCGGCGGCGGTGGCGCTGCTGTTCATCGGGGTGATGGTGGCCCGCCGGGACGGGGGCGTACGGGGGCTGGTGAAGGGGCTCCTGCTGCCGGGGCTCGTGGCGGGGGCCGTGGCGGTCGGCGCGACGCTCGTCGCCGGGACCGGGTTCGGCTGGCTCCGCACGCAGAGCGTCGCCGGGGCCATCCACACGGCGTTGTCGGTGACGAGTGACGTGGGGCTCGGGCTGGGGTTGCTGGTCGGGGACGACCCCGAGCCGGTCAAGAGCGTGGTGCAGACGCTGGGGCTGCTGGCGGCGGTGGTGATCATTCTGGTGCTGGCGTGGCGGGCCTGGCAGGGGCGGATCGATCCGGTCCTGGGGCTGGGGCTCTCGCTGGTGGGGCTGGTGGCGCTCTCGCCGATGGTGCAGCCGTGGTACGTCCTGTGGGGGACGGTGGCGGTGGGGGCTGTGGGCGCGGTCGGCTGGGGGAGTCGGCTGGGGGCGGTGCTCGGGGTGGTGTCGGGGGCGCTCGTGTACGAGACGGCGCCGTCGGGGCATACGCCGTGGTACGGGTTTGTGATGGGTGGTGTGGTGCTGGTCCTGGGGCTCGTGCGGGTGCGGCGGGCGTCGGGGGCGGCCGGTCTTCGCGGCGGTGAGGCTCTCGTGGTGACCGGCCCCATGGAGCGGACGCGCCCGTAAGGCCGCCGTCCGCCGCGCCCACCGTCCCCCGGGCTCCGTCCGAGGGGACTCCCATCGCCCCGGCGGAACGAATGCCCACAGCGGGGAGCGCGGGGCGTGGGGCCGTCAGGTTGCCGGCGTGCGGCGGATGGAGCGGCCGGGGAGGGCGTCGGTGCGTTTGCCGTCTTCGATGACGAAGGTGCCGTTGATCAGGACGTGGGGGATGCCCGTCGGGAGTCTGCGGGGGGAGGCGTACGTCGAGCCCGCCGCGACCGTCATCGGGTCGAAGAGGACCAGGTCCGCGCGGTAGCCCTCGCGGATCAGGCCCCGGTCCGGCAGGCGCAGGCGGGCCGCCGGGCGGGAGGTCAGGTGCGCCACGCACTCCTCCAGGGAGAGCACGCCCAGCTCACGCACGTACCGCCCGAGATAGTGGGGGAACGTGCCGTACGCGCGCGGGTGCGGCTTGAGGCCCCGCAGGATGCCGTCCGAACCGCCCGTGTGGACCCGGTGGCGCATGATCGCCCGGACGTTCTCCTCGTGGCCCACGTGCTGGAGGATCGTCGTGCCCAGCCGGTCCTCGACGAGGAGCCGGCGGACGGTGGTCCAGCCGTCCACGCGGCGGCCCACGAACCGAGCGAGCCCCGGGTCGCTCACCCCCGAGATCTCGACGGTGTCCCACTCGACCGGGACGCCGTGGCAACCGTCCGAGCCGATCTCCTCCAGGTGGTGGCGGATCCGCTCGGAGGCCGCCTCGTCCCGGAGCCGGGCCAGGATCGCCTCCGGGCCGCCCTCGCTCGCCCAGCTCGGCAGCAACGCGACCAGCGTCGTGCAGCCGGGGGCGTAGGGGTACGTGTCGAGGCTGATGTCCGCGCCGGCGTCGAGCGCCCGGTCGAGGAGGGACAGCAGGTCCGGCGCCTTGCCCTTGTTCACGCCGAAGTTCATCGTCGCGTGGGCGAGGTGGAGCGCGCAGCCGGCGTCCCGGGTGAGGGCGACCATCTCCTCGTACGCCTGGAGCGCGCCGGCGCCGTACGAGCGGTGGTGCGGGCAGTAGTAACCGCCGTACCGCGCCACGACCCCGCACAGTTCGGTGAGTTCGGAGTCGGGCGCGTACATGCCGGGCGTGTAGGTGAGCCCGGAGGACATGCCGACCGCGCCCTGCTCCATGCCCTCGGCGACGAGCCGGCGCATCCGGTTCAGCTCGGCGTCGGTGGCGGGCCGGTCGTCCCAGCCGACGGCGTACATCCGGACCGTCCCCTGCGGGACGAGGTACGCGGCGTTGACGGCGATGCCCCTGCCGCCGTGGGAACGGTCGAGGCGGTCGAGGTACTCGCCGACCGTGCGCCAGTCGAAGTCGATGTCGGAGCCGTCGCCGTTCCACCCCGTGATCGCCCGGCGGACCTCCGTGAGCGTGCGGTCGTCCACCGGCGCGTACGAGAGCCCGTCCTGGCCCAGGACTTCGAGGGTCACTCCCTGCGCGGCCTTGGCGCTGTGGTCCGGGTCGCGCAGGAGCGCGAGGTCGCTGTGGGCGTGCATGTCGATGAAGCCGGGGGAGAGGGTGAGGCCCTCGGCGTCCAGGACGCGCCGGGCGGTGGGGCGCTGGCAGCCGGCCGCCGCGCCCTCCTTCACTATCGCGGCGATACGGCCGCCGTCGAGGGCCACGTCGGCGCGGTAGGAGTCCCCGCCGGAGCCGTCGACGACGTCCACGTCACGGATGACGAGGTCCATGGTGACCGGCTCCTCTAGAAGAACGTACGGATGTAGTCGACGACCGTGCCGTCCGCCTCCACCAGCGGGATCAGCTGCCACTTGTCGAAGGACGTGCAGGGGTGGGAGAGGCCCATGCCGAGCCAGTCGCCGACCTCGATGCCGGCCTCGGGCGCGGTGCGGAGCCAGCCGTGCTGGTCGGACAGGCCCGTCACGGTGATGCCGGTGGCCGGGCGCTGCGAGCCGTCGCGGGCGGAGCGGACCACCTGCGCCTCGGGCAGGTCGAGATCGTAGGCCGCGTCCCGCTTCCCCGCGTTGGTGAACGCCTGCTCGGCGGTCGGGCGGGAGACGACCTGCGCCCAGAGCCGGAAGGCGGGCTGCAGCGCGCCCTCCTCAGGGGCCCGGTTGAAGGGGGTGAGACGGCGGTAGTGGCCGTCGTCGTGCGAGACGTACGCGCCCGAGCGCAGCAACTTCAGGACGGGCAGGGAGAGTCCGGGGATCTCGGCGAAGACCTCGGCGACCGTGTCGAACCAGGCGCTGCCGCCAGCGCTGATCACGATCTCGTCGATGCCGGGGGAGAAGCGGCCGGCCTTGTCGAGGTCGGCGGCGAGCGCCACGAGCCGGTTCAGCCACTCCCGTACGCGCTCGGTGGTGGCCTGCGGGACCTCGCCCTCGTAGCCGGCGACGCCGACCAGGCGCAGGGTGGTGGTCGCCGCGACGGCGTCCGCGACGGCGGCGCAGTCGGCTTCCGTACGGGCTCCGGTACGAGCTCCCTCGCCGGCGCCGAGCTCCACGACGACGTCCACCGGGCGGGTCGCGCCGGCCTCGGTGAGGGCCGCGTCCATGAGCTCGACCCCGCGCACGGAGTCGACGTAGCAGATGAAGCGGAAGCGGGGGTCGGCGTCGAGCTCGGTGGCGAGCCAGTGGAGGGCGGGCGCGTCGACGAGTTCGTTGGCGAGGAAGATCCGGGCGATGCCGTGGGCGCGGTAGACGCGGGTCTGGTGCGGGACGGCGGCGGTGATGCCCCACGCGCCGTGCTCCAGCTGGCGGTCGAAGAGCTGGGGTGCCATGGAGGTCTTGCCGTGCGGGGCGAAGGCGAGGCCGTGGTGCTCGGCGTAGGCCTCCAGGAGGCGGAGGTTGTGCTCGACGGACTCGGCGGAGAGGGCGAGGACGGGAGTGGTGAAGCCGCCCGTGAAGAGATTACGGCGCTGGGCGGCGAGCTCGCCGACGGTCAGGCCCTCGGCGTCCGGGGGCAGCCCCTTGAAGCGGTGGTCGACGCGCTCGTTCGCCAGTTCTGCGGGCATGGGGTCTCCTCCGTATTGCGGTGTTGCAACATACGCAACACCCGTTGCGCATACCGCTTGAAGCTGTCTAACATCCGGGCCAACGCCGGGTCAACGGACCCGCATGATCGCCCAGGAGCCCGAGTGAGCGGAAACCCGACCGTGGGCGAGCGGTCCGTGGACGGGCGGTCCGTGGACGTCGCCTGCCTCGGGGAGTCCATGGTCACCTTTCTGCCCTCCCGGCCGGGCCGCCTCGCCGAGGCCCCCTCCTTCACCCGCACCATCGGCGGCGCCGAGTCCAACGTGGCCTGCGCCCTGGCGGTGGCCGGACACCGCGTGAAGTGGGTCAGCCAAGTGGGGCAGGACGGCTTCGGCGACCATCTGGTCGAGGCGATCGGGGCCTACGGGGTGGACGTCTCGGCGGTCGGGCGGGACGCCCTGAGGCCGACCGGGATCTACTTCCGTACCGCCACCGACCGGGCGACGGACGAGCACGAGGTCGTGTACTACCGGGCCGGGTCGGCGGCGTCCGCGATGTCACCGGCGACGGTGGGGCCCGAGGCCGTCGGCGACGCCCGCGTCCTGCACCTGTCCGGGATCACGGCCGCCCTCTCGGACGACTGCCTCGCCCTGATGCGCGAACTGACCGCACCTCGCGAGGGCCGCCCGACGGTGTCGTTCGACGTGAACTTCCGCCCGGCGCTGTGGCGCGAAGCGTCTCATGGCGGTGGTGTGCTGCTGGAGCTGGCGCGGGACGCGGATCTCGTCTTCGTCGGCGCCGACGAGGCGGAGGCGGCATGGGGGGTGGCGGGTCCTGAGGCGGTCCGGGCCCTGCTGCCGGAACCCGCGACGCTGGTCGTGAAGCGGGGCGGCCGGGGCGCGGTTGTCTTCGAGCGGGACATTCCAGCCGGTCCCGGCGGCCACGCCCCCGACACGCCCACCGGAACCGACACCCCCACGCCCACCGACACCGTCACCTTCGCCGCCGCGCCCCGCGTCGACGTCGTCGCGCCCGTCGGGGCGGGGGACGCCTTCGCCGCCGGGTTCCTCTCCGGGACGCTGCGCGGACTGCCCGTACGGGAGCGGATCCGGCACGGGCACCTCATGGCCGCCGCCGCCCTCACCGCCCCCGGCGACCTCGGGCACCCGCCCGCCCGTCGCCCGCCCGCCACCCCTCACGCAGCAGCTCCGCGGCGCTCCCCCTGGATCGCCCACGCCGACCGGCTCGTCGCCCTCGACGACGCGGCCTGGGGGAGACTTCACCTCGGCCCCGGCTGGACGCGTACCGGGGCGGACCAGGAGGGACGTACGCCATGAGCCAGACCGTCGACCGCGCGCTGAGCATCCTGCCGCTGCTCGCGCAGGGCCCCGCCGACCTCGGACAGGTCGCCGACCGGCTCGGGGTGCACAAGTCCACCGCCCTGCGCCTGCTGCGCACCCTGCACGAGCACGGCCTCGTGCACCGCCAGCAGGACCAGCGCTACCGCCTCGGCGCCCGCCTCTTCGCCCTCGCCCAGGAGGCCGTCGAGAACCTCGACATCCGCGAGATCGCCCACCCCCACCTCGCCGCGCTCAACGAGCAGACCGGGCACACCGTGCACCTCGCGGTGTACGAGGAGAGCGAAGTGCTCTACATCGACAAGGTCGAGAGCCGCTACCCGGTCCGGATGTACTCGCGCATCGGCAAGCCCGTCGCGATCACCGTCGCCGCCGTCGCCAAACTGCTCCTCGCCGACCTTCCCGAGCCGGAGCGGCGCGCCGTCGCCGCCAAGCTCGACTACCCCATGTACACGCCCCGTTCGACCCCGAACGCCGCCGCCTTCCTCACGGAGCTGGCGACCGTACGCGAACAGGGCTGGGCCACCGACCTCGGTGGCCACGAGGAGTCCATCAACTGCGTCGGCGCCCCCGTCCGTGGCGCCGACGGCCGGGTCGTCGCCGCCATGTCGGTCTCGGCGCCCAATGTGGTCGTCACGGCCGAAGAACTCCTCACCCTGCTCCCGCTGGTGCGCCGCACCGCCGACGCCATCAGCCGCGACTACTCAGGCAAGGACCCCGCATGACCGAGAAGACCGCCCTCACGCCCGCCACCCACACCGCCCCGCCCGCGAAGTTCTCGCACGGCGTCAGGAAGGGCAACATCCTCCAGGTCGCGGGCCAGGTCGGCTTCCTCCCGGCCGTGGAGGGCCAGGCCCCCACCCCCGCCGGTCCGACCCTGCGCGAACAGACCCTCCAGACCTTCGCCAACGTCAAGGCGATCCTGGAGGAGGGCGGCGCGAGCTGGGACGACGTGATGATGATGCGCGTGTATCTCACGGACGTCGACCACTTCGCCGAGATGAACGAGATCTACAACGCCTACTTCGAGGAGCAGGGCCTCAAGGCCCCCGCCTCGGCCCGTACGACGGTCTACGTCGGCCTCCCCAAGGGTCTCCTCATCGAGATCGACGCCCTGGCAGTCCTCGACTGAACCTGAGCTGATTCCCCTGCAACCACCGCCCCACGGCCCGGCGTTCGTCCCCGGAACGCCGTGCCGCGCTCCCCCCTGCCCAAAAACGAGGTGCTCCCCGTGCAGCCCCACACCGGTGGTCTCCTGCTCCAGTTACCCGGCACCGCCGGCCTGCTGACCGTCGCTGCCCTCGGGATCGCCCTCCTCCTCGTCCTGATCATCAAGGTCCGGCTGCAGCCCTTCGTCGCACTGCTCGCCGTCTCCCTCACTTCGGGATCTCGGAACGGGACACCCTGAAGTCCTGGACGGTCCTGGAGTCGGTGCTCTGCCTGGCCGGTTTCGCCGTCGCGGCCGCCCTCAGCCTCGCCGTCTGAGCCCTCCCGCGTCATACGGCCGGCTCACCCGCCGCAGCCGCCGCACCCTCCGCCGCAGCCGCCCCCGCCGGACGACGGCCGCTCGTTCGCCTTCCGGATCGCGCGGCGCAGGCCCTTGTCCCGTATCCCGCGCGTGCCGAAGAGGGCCACGCCGACCGCCTCCGGACCGGAGTGGCCCCGTTCGTGACCGCAGGCCGGGGCGTCCGCCCAGGAGGAGCCGTCCAGGTGGCGGTGGGTCTCCCGCAGCCGCGCCAGGGCCGCCGCGCCCGCCGGCGTCAGCCGGCCCTGCGGCGAGAACCGGCCGAAGGGCGCGAGGAAGAGGCTCGCCACCAGCAGCGCGAACGCGAGCAGCGAGGTGGCGTTCAGCCAGGCCGCGTCACCGCTCCCGCCGGCGGTGAACAGTCCGAGGAAGACGGAGGGCAGACAGACCGCGAGGTGCCACCGCCAGGCCCGCCGCCACGCCCGCAGCGGAGCGGGCGGCCACAACAGCCCCTCCTTGACGAGCTCCTGGTCCAGGGCCTTCATGCGACCGGACGTCACCAACGCCTCGTGCAACCGGTGCGCGGCCACCTCGCCTCCGGCCGTCTTCTCCCGTACGAGGAGGCGCAGGCGGTCCGAGCCGTATGCCTCGCTCTCGCCCGCACGGGCCTTCTTCCCGTCGAGGACGAGGAGCCCCGCCTGGTGCATCGCGAGGAGCACGGTGTCCGCGACCCGTTCCGGGCCGCCGGCGAGCAGCGCCACGGCCAGGGGGTCGGCCGGATCGGCCGGATCGGCCGGATCGGCCGGATCGGGCGTGTCCGCCGGCCGCCCCGGCGCACGACCCTCGGCCCGCCTGGCCACCAGCAGGAACAGCGTCCCGCCGCCCGCGAGGAGCGGCACGAGCAAGGTCAGACCGCCGTGGTGCACAGCACGTTCCTTCCCCCGTCGACCTCGTAGGTCCAGTAGATGTTCCGGTCGTCACGGCTCCGGGAGCAGTAGCCGGCCGGATAGGACTTCTGGGCCTGGTGGTAACCGGTGATCTGCAGCACCGTGTTGAAGCCCTTGGGGACCTTGGTCGCGTCGCAGTTCCAGAGGTTCAGGGTCCGGGACGCGGTGATCGTGTCGCCGCTGCGCTTGGCCACGAAGCACTGGCCCTTGCGGAACTGTCGCTCCACGCAGAGCGTGGTGGCGAAGGAGTGGCGCGAGCCGGAGTGGTACCAGTAGCCGCGGCCGTTGCCGGAGGCGCAGTCCGCGAAGTCGATGCCCTCGGTCGCCGATGTCACCCGCAGATAGGCGTTGGCGGCGGAGCAGCTCACCGTCTGCGGCGTCCTCGTCGACCAGGAATCGTAGCCGTCGTCGAAGGCGGTGAGACAGTCGCCGGTGTCGACGGAGCGGAAGGCCAGGTCCACGGCGTCCGGTGTCGGAGTCGGTGCGGGGGTGTACGTGGAGCCGGAGCCGTACGACGCGTCGTAGGTGGAGCGCGACGAGGACGAACCCCTGCCCGTCGAACCGGAGTTGCCGGTGTTCGTCTCGTAGATGAAGAACGCCACGAGGGCGAGCAGGAGGATCCCGAACCATCCGCCGCCGCTCTTGCGCGCCGGTGCCGGTGACGGGGCGGGCGGCGAGGGCGTACGGGCCGGGGGCGTCGGAGGTGTCCGGGAGGCGCGGGCTCGCCTGAGCTGCTCCTCCTGGGCGGCGAGGGCCGCGGCCATGGCGGCCTGGGCAGCCCGTGCCTGGTCGGCGCGGCGTGCCCGCTCCTCCGGAAGCACCCTGGTCGGGTGCGGTGGCGGGACCGCGCTCGTCCTCTGGTCCACGGTCGGCCCCTCGGCCTCTCGCGCCCCCGTCCCCGTCCCCGCCCCTGTCTCCCGGAGGCGTCGCCCCTGGCTCTCGTACGCGCCGATCAGCTCCGTCCAGCGCGGTGGCAGCCAGCGATTGCCGCTCGGGGAGTTCGGCAGGCCGGAGAGCGAGGCGGTGAACTGCTCCAGGACCTCGCCCGGTTCGGGCCGTGCGGCCGGTTCGGTCGCCAGACACGGACGGATCAGCGGGGTGAGCTCCTTCGGCAGCCCGCCGAGGTCCAGGTCGCCGCGCTGGACGCGGGCGAGCAGTCGCAGCGTGTCCCCGTCCACGGGGTAGGGCGGCCGGCCCACGGCGAGGTGGAAGAGGGTCGCGCCGAGCGAGTAGACGTCGGCCGCCGTCGTCGACTCCTCGCCCCGCGCCTGCTCCGGAGAGGTGAAGGCTATGGTCCCGAGGGTCAGTTGGGTCCGGGTGAGGTCGCTGGCGTGCGAGATGCCGAAGTCGATCAGGCGGGGCCCGTCCAGGGGCAGCAGGATGTTCTGCGGCTTCACGTCGCGGTGGACGATGCCCATCCGGTGCAGGGTGACCAGCGCTTCCGCCGTCCCGGCCGCGACCCACCGCACGGCCGAGGCCTGCAGCACACCCTTCGCGCGCACCAGCTCCGCCAGTGAGGGAGCGGCGATGTACTCGATCGCCATCCACGGCCGGTCGGCGGTGGCGTCCGCGTCGAGCACCTGTGCCGTGTAGACGCTGGTGACCCGCTGGGCGAGCGCGACCTCGCGCGCGAAGCGCCGGCGGTCGGTCTCTTCGACGACCCCCTCGGCGAGCAGTGTCTTCACGGCGACGAGCCGTCCGCCGCGCGTGCGGCCGAGATAGACCCGGCCCATGCCGCCCGAGCCGAGCCGTCCGAGCAGCCGGTAGCGACCGAGCTGTCGTGGATCGTCCCCGCGCAGTTCCTCTACGCGCGCCCCCGTCATGCCGTACCTCCCCCGTGGTACCGGTCCCGTCTCCACAGTGACATGAGGGGGGCGGCTCGGCCACGGTTCTCCCTGTCCCGGACGCGACCGGGACAGGGAGTTCACGCGATCGATATCAACTCGTGCAGTACTGCGCGGCCTTGCCGATCGAGCGGTACATGCAGTCCGCGTTCTCCAGCAGCTGCAGGACGGCGTCCTTGTTCCGGCTGGTCTCGCGCTCGATCACCTCGTCGGGCGGGTAGAAGCCGCCGCCGGAGGACGAGGCCGGGTACATCTCGAAGGTGTAGCCGAAGATCTTCTGCGCACCCCACAGGTAGTCGTCGATCGACCCGTCCGTGATGTAGAGGTCGCTGGACTGCTCGGCGGTGTAGCCGTTGCTCGCGGCCATCTTCTGTCCCACGGCCGCGAAGGCGTCGCGGTCGTCCTGGGTCATGCCGGGAGCGGTGTTCGCGGTGGTCCAGCCGTACGGCCAGAGCACCAGCTCGCTGTACGTGTGGAAGTCGATGCCGGCCTTGATCTGCTGCTTGCCGCCCACCACACGGGAGCGGACGAAGTCGGCGACGACCTTCACCTCGGGGGCGGACTCGGGGGCGGTGCCCCGGTAGGTCTCGGAGCTCTTTGAGCCGGAGGAGCCGCCGCAGCAGCCCCACTTGTAGTTCCAGTTGCGGTTCATGTCGGTGCCGACGTAGCTGGAGCCGGAGTTGGGCTGCCGGTTCTTGCGCCAGCTGCGGTAGGAGCCGGAGGCGATGTCGTACTCGCCGCCGTCGGGGTTGAGGTCCGGCACGATCCAGATCTCGCGGCTGTTCACCACGTTCGTGATCCGGGAGTCGGATCCGTAGCCCGCGCCCAGCTCGCGGAGCAGGTACAGCGCCATCTCGACGGTGAGGTGCTCACGCGCGTGCTGGTGGTGGGTGAAGAGGACCTCGGGCTCGCTCTCGTCCGTGGCGACGTTGTCGCTGATCTTGATGGCGACGATGTCCCGGCCCTGGTACGTCTTCCCGATCACCCGCTTGTTCATGATGCCCGGGTACTGGGCGAGCCGCTGGTCGATCTCCGCGTTCATCTCGGCGTAGTTGTGGTAGCGCGAGTCGGCGGAGGGGAAGTCGAGCGGGGTGACGCCGAGGCCCTCGACCGTGCGGTCCGGGGGCCCGGGCAGGGCGGTCACCTTGTGGCCGAGGGCCTTGACCTTCCGGAGCTGTTCCGCGTTGGCGCTGATCACGACCGAGCGGGCGTCGACCTCGTCGATCGAGACCCCGGTGGCGGTGAGGGCGGTGCGGGCGGCCACCGTGGAGGGTCCGGCGACCTCGTACTGCCGGATCACCTCTTCGGCGGAGGCGGAGGTGGCGGCGGTCGGCGCCGGGTCGGCCCCGGCGGGGGTCGCGCTTGCGGCGAGTGGCGTCGCCACGGCGAGCGCGAGAAGGGCCGCGAGGGTGGCGGACCTTCTTCCGCGAATGCGAAGTCGCATGCTGTCTCCTGGGTGGGGAGTGTGGGGGTGTGCGACAGGACAGGTACGGGTGTCCGGCCACATCGTCCGGCTCTGGCATGCACCGGTCAAGGAGCTGTCTTCGGCCATACTGTGCGCGTGGGGACGCTGATCGGTAGGTACGAGGTCGAGCACAAGCTAGGCGAAGGCGGCATGGGCACCGTGTATCTGGCGCGCTCGCGCGGCGGACGCGCGGTCGCGGTGAAGGTCGCACGGCCGGAACTCGCCTCGGATCCGGCCTTCCGCGCCCGCTTCCGGGCCGAGGTCGAGGCGGCCTGGAGGGTCGGCGGCTTCCACACCGCCCAGGTCGTGGACGCGGACCCCGAGGCCGATGCGCCCTGGCTCGCGACCGCGTACATCCCCGGTCCCACCCTCGCCGGCCTGGTCGCGGCCGAAGGGCCCCTGTCCGAAACGCGGCTGCGGGGACTGGGGGCCGCGCTCGCCGAAGCGCTGGAGGCCATCCACGCCTGCGGGCTCGTCCACCGCGACCTCAAGCCGGGCAACATCGTCATGGCGGCCGACGGGCCCCGGGTCCTCGACTTCGGGATCGCCCGCGCCCTGGAGTCGACCCGGCTGACGGCCACCGGGGCGGCCTTCGGCACCCCCGGCTACCTCGCCCCCGAGCAGGCTCTCGGCGGGGAGGTGACCGGCGCGGCCGACGTCTTCGCGCTCGGCGCCGTCCTCGTCGCGGCGGCCGGCGGGCGGCCCTTCGGGGGTGGCACACCGATGGGCCTGATGTACCGCACCGTCCATGAGGCGCCGGACCTGACGGCGGTTCCGGCCGGGCTGCGCGGCCTGTTGGGGGCCTGTCTGGCGAAGGCGCCGGCGGAGCGCCCGACCCCGGGCGAGATCCTGGACACCCTGGCGGGCGCGCCGCTGCGGGAGGGGGCGACGCCCACTGTCGTCGTACGGGACGCGACGCCGGTGCCTGTACGGGACGCGACGCCGGGGCGGGACGCGACGCCGGTGCCTGTACGGGACGCACTACCCGTACGGGATGTGCCACCGCTGCCCGCACTGCCCACCATGCCCGCGGAGCCGCCCCCTCCCGCGCCGGCGCTCGTCGCCGCGGACGGGGACTGCGGGGTGGTCGCCGACGCCGAGGGGATCCGCTTCGAGGTCTTCGACGAGGAGGCCGAGTTCAGCTGGGCGGAGATCGGATCCGTCGAGCACGAGTCCGCCCGCAGGGGCCGGCAGCTCCGTGTCGTCGTCACGCTGTACGACGGCTCGGCGTACGAGTGCGAGGTCAACGGCCGCGCCGCCCTCGTGAAGGAGTGGACCGCCCGGCTCGACCTGATACTCCGACACTGCATGCCGCGCTAGGTCGGGTCCGGAAGATAGTGCCGCCCGCCCGCGTGCCAGGCGGGACTTCACGGACACGTGCCTAGCCCGCAGACGCGGGCGGCGCCGCCGGGGGGAAGACCGGCGGCGCCACCGTTTCCGCACCGTCGCGTCGTTACGGCAGGTTGTGGACGTGCGGCCCGACCGCGTTGGACCAGGCGTTCGAGGCCGTCGCGTCCCAGTTGGTCGACCACGTCATCGCGCCGCGCAGGCTCGGCCAGGTCCGGGCCGGCTTGAAGGTGCCGCAGCCGGTGCCGCGGGTCAGGCAGTCCAGCGCGTTCTTCACGACCGACGGGTCGACGTAGCCGCTGCCCGCGCCGCGGGTGGAGGCGGGCACGCCCAGGCCGACCTGGGAGGCGTCGAGACCGCCCTGGAGCTGGATGCAGGCGAGGGCGGTGAGGAAGTCCACCGAGCCCTGGCTGTAGACCTTGCCGTCGCAGCCCAGCATCGAACCGCTGTTGTAGTACTGCATGTTGACCACCGTGAGGATGTCCTTCACGGCGAGCGCGGTCTTGAAGTACTCGGTCCCGGTGTTCTGCATGTCGATGGTCTGCGGGGCCATCGTCAGGACCATGGACGAGCCGGCCTTGGCGGACAGCTGGCGCAGCGCCTTCGTCAGGTACGTCGAGTTGATGCCGTGCTCCAGGTCGATGTCGACCCCGTTGAAGCCGTACTCCTGCATCAGGGCGTACGCGCTGTTCGCGAAGGCGGTCGCGGAGGCGTCACTGTTGATGGTGACGTTCCCCTTCTCGCCGCCGACCGAGATGACGACCGACTTGCCGGCGGCCTTCTTGGCCGCGATGTCGGCCTTGAAGTCGGCCACCGAGGCGTAGCCGACGGCGGGGTCGAGGTTGAAGACGATCTGGCCGGGCGTGGCGGTGGAGTCGGCGAAGGAGACGGCGATGATGTCGTACTGCGCCTGCACGTCCCGCAGCTTCTGGACGGTCGCGCCGTTGTCGAAGTTCTGCCAGTAGCCGGTCAGCGCGTGCTTGGGCACGGCCGGCCCGGGGCCGGGGTTCGTCACCGTGCTCGTCCTCGCCGAGACGGTGGCGGACTTGGCCGACTCGCCCGCCGCGTTCGTCGCGGAGACCTGGAACTGGTACATGGTGTCGGCGGCCAGGCCGGTCACGGTGGCCGAGGTGCCGCTCACCGAGAGCACCTTGGTGCCGCCCCGGTAGACGTTGTAGCCCGTCGCGCCCGAGACCACGTTCCAGCTCAGGGCGACGGAGGACGACGTGACGGTGCCCGCGGCGAGACCGGCCGGGGCCGCCGGGACGACCGGGTCGGGGTCGGTGCCGCCGCCCCCGTCGGGGCCGAAGACGGAGACGTCGTCGACGTGATAGGCAGCCTGTCCGTACCAGCCGTGCGTGTAGACGGTCACGGAGGTGGTGCTCGCGCCCGTGGTGAAGGTGGTGGTCAGCTGCTTCCACGAGGAGCTGTCCGGGGTCCAGGTGGAGACGTCCGTGGTGCCGGTGCCGCTCGCACCCAGGTAGGCGTACCCGCCCTGGACCCAGGCGCTCAGCGTGTACGTCGAGTTGGGCTTCACGGCCACGACCTGGGTGCACTTGGCGTGGTCCTGGCCCCCGGGGGCCGCCTTGAGGGCGCCGGCCCCGGTCCGTACCGGCGAGGAGACGGCGGTGCCGCTGCCGGCGGAACAGGTCCAGTTGGCGGTCCCGGACTCGAAGCCGGCGTTCTTGGCCACGTTCACGTCCGCGGCCTGGGCGGTGCCTGCGCCGCCGGCGAGGACGAGCCCGGAGCCGACGGCGAGCGCCAGGGCGCTGCCTATCCATCTGCGGGAGCGTGTGGTGGTGCGGTCCACTTGCTGCCTCCGGTGGGGGAGTTGAGGGGAATCGAGAGGAATGGAGGGGAATGGAGAGGGAATCGAGGGGGAGGGGGGGAGCTCGGAACGGTGGCCACCGTTGGGGGAACAAGCTGGTCCAGACCAATCGAGTTGTCAAGACCTCTGGCGGCCAAGGGGGTTGGCGCATGGGTCCAGGGGCCCAACTCGGGGCCCAGCGCAGACCCGGAGCGGACCCAAAGAAACCCCCTTCGCTTAACGGATTGTGTGTTCACCACCCCGTATCTCGTGGATAAAGTGCACTCACGCAGACGCAGTGACGCGGTGAACGCGGTGAGTGACATGGACGGGGAGCCTGACGTGCCGACAGCGATCGCGGTCACCAGCGCTGACCTGGTGCTGCCACCGACCGACCAACAGACACCGAACGCCGCCGTCCTGCCCGCGCCCGGCAGCCAGCCGCTCGCCTCGGCGGTCGCTGACCTCCAGCTCCTCCTCGACCGGTACGGCCACGTCATCGTGGTCTGCCCCTCCTCCGTGCCGACCCCGACGGAGCAGCGCCTGCACGCCGTACGGTCCCTCCTGGAGAGCGACCGGATCGCCCTGGTGAAGTCCGAACTGCCGCCCCTGGGCACCGCCGTGCTCGCCCGGCAGCTGCGGCAGCTGTCCATCTGCGACTTCAGCCCCGGAGTCGTCGCCTCCGCCGCCAGGCTGCTCGCCCACTACATCTACGCCGGGGCCGTCCTCGGCTCCGTGGCCAAGCTCGACCGCGTACCGGTGAGCCTGAAGTCGCACCTCAAGGGCTGGATGCCCGGCGCCCAGTTCGCCGTGCTCGCCGGGCCCGTGCCGCAGCTCGTCAAGCTCGGACCGGGGGCCGAGCCGCCGGCCGGACCCGAGTTCGCCACCCAGCTCGTCCTGGCCAGAGGTCAGCTCCAGACCGACTGGCCGATCTCCGCCCTCGCTCCCCGGTGGCAGGTCCAGGGGGTGCAGGAGGCACCGCTGCCCGCCGACTCGCCTGGATGGTGGGGCACCGGCCGCCTGGTGGAGTTCGCCGCCCACCTGCCCGACCTCGCGGTCCTGCACCAGTTGGTCTCCTCCGTACGGCGCGAGACCTGCCACTGGTGCCGGATGGAACTCATCGGCGACCGCTGCGGCTTCTGCTCCGCTCCGCTGCCCACGCCCCCGGCGGACACGGGGACGCGGGCGGGGGGCCGGGCCCTCACGTCCGGAGGCCGCGTCCCGTAGCGGTGAGTGCTCAACCGTCAGCCCTGTCAGCCGCATCAGCCCCGTCACTTCCGTCAGACGGCCACCGTCCCCGTCCGCCGAGTCACACGTATCCGATCGAGGTCGTACGGCAATGAACTCCCGCCAGCGTCGTGGCGTCATCCTCCTCCTGCTCTCCGTGCTGTGCGCGCTCGCCGCCTTCGCCGGCGTCCTCTCCGTGATCGGTGACGTGAACTCCAAGGTCGGGCCCGAGGTGACGGCGTACCGGGTCAAGGGCGACGTGGCGCCTTACACGCCGCTGAGCGACCGGCAGTTCGAGAAGGTGTCGATGCCCGAGCGCTGGCTCTCGGACACCGCCGTCACCGATCTCGCGCAGATCGAGGGGAAGATCGCCGTCACCCAGCTACGGGCCGGATCCCTGCTCCAGACCGACATGATCGTGAAACGGCCCGCGCTCCAGCCGGGCCAGCAGGAGATCGCCATCATGATCGACGCCGCGACCGGAGTCGCCGGCAAGATCACCGCCGGGGCGACCGTCAACATCTACGCCACCTTCGCCGGCGAGAAGGGCGGACAGCCCGCCCAGTCCAAGGTCATCGTCAGCAACGCCCGCGTCATCGACGTCGGCCGCCTGACCCCGATCAGCGACCGCTCCGACCGGGGCAGCCGCGCCACCGAGGCCGTCCCGATCACCTTCGCACTCTCCACCCTCGACACCCAGCGCGTCGCCTACGCCGAGTCCTTCGCCGAGCACGTACGGCTCGCCCTGGTGGCCCCCGGCGGCGAGCCCACGATGGCGCCCGGCGACCGCACCTACACGCTCGACAAGGACAAGTGAGGCCGGTATGACCACCAGGATCCTGCCGGCCGTCGCGGACGCCGACGCGGCCCGGTCCGTCACCACGCTGCTCAGCCAGCTCCCCGACACCGAGCCCGCCGCCCCCGTCCCCGACTCCACCCAGCTCGTCGACACCCTCGCCCGGCTGGCCGCCGACTCCCTCGACGAACTGCCCGAAGTCGTCCTGGTCCACGAACGGATCGGCCCCGTCCCCGCCCTCGAACTCATCCGCGAGGTCGCGCTCCGCTTCCCCGCCGTCGGGGTCGTCCTCATCACCGCCGACGCCAGCCCGGTCCTCTTCTCCGCCGCCATGGACTCCGGCGCACGGGGGCTCGTCACCCTTCCGCTGGGGTACGAGGAGCTGGCCAGCCGCGTCCAGGCGGCGGCGCAGTGGTCCGTGGGCGTCAGGCGCCACCTCGGCGCGGGCGCCGACGTCCTCACCGGACCCGGGGGCACCGTCGTCACCGTCAGCGGCGCCAAGGGAGGTGTCGGCACCACCGTCACCGCCGTCCAGCTCGCCCTCGCCGCCCGCGCCTCGGGCCGTACCGTCGCCCTCGTCGACCTCGACCTCCAGGGCGGCGACATCGCCTCCTACCTCGACGTGCAGTTCCGGCGCTCCGTCGCCGACCTCGCGGCCGTCGACGACATCTCGCCCCGTGTCCTCCAGGACGCCGTCTTCACCCACGAGACGGGCATCGCCCTCCTCCTCGCGCCCGGCGAGGGCGAACGCGGCGAAGAGGTCGCCGACCGCTCCGCCCGCCAGATCGTCAGCGCGCTCCGCTCCCGCCACGACGTCGTGGTCGTCGACTGCGGCACGTACCTCAACGGCGCCAACGCCGCAGCCGTCGAGATGGCCGACGCGGCCGTCCTCGTCACCACCCCCGACGTCGTCGCCGTGCGGGCCGCGAAGCGGGTCGTACGGATGTGGGACCGCCTCCAGGTCCGCAAGGCAGAGGAGACGATCTGCCTGGTCAACCGCTACACGCGCGCCACCGAGATCCAGCCGGTCCTCATCCAGAAGATCACCGGCACCCGGATGGCGGGCGTCGTCGTGCCCGCCCACTTCAAGGAGCTCCAGGGTGTGGTGGACGCGGGCCGGATGCACGAACTGGACGCCCGGTCGACGGTGAAGCAGGCGCTGTGGTCGTTCGCGGGGGAGCTGGGCCTGGTGGCGGCACCGGACCCCGACGCCGACCGGAACGGGAGGCAGTCCGGCAGGGCGTCCGGCAGGCAGACCGGCAAGCCGTCCGGAAAGCAGTTGGCGAGGGTGGCGCGCGGGAACGACCGCGGTTCGCTGGGGCTGCGCCGACGCGGCGGCGGGGGAGGGCGATAGCCGTGGCCCCGTCGTACCGGGACGACGACCGAGGGCAGGTGGCCGTCGAGTTCCTCGGCATGGTGCCGCTGATCCTGCTCACGCTGGTGTTGCTGTGGCAGTGCGTCCTGGTCGGCTACACCTACACGCTCGCGGGGAACGCGGCGGACGAGGCGGCCCGGGCGGGAGCGGTGGGTGACGACTGCGGGGAGGCGGGGATGCGGCACCTGGACGGGGCGTGGGAGGCGGGCGCGAACGTGAGGTGCGAGCCGGGCACGGACCTGTTCCACGCGGAGGTACGGCTGCAGGTGCCGGTGCTGTTCCCGGGGGCGGTCAGCTTCCCCTTCTCGGTGACCGGTGAGGCCGGAGCCGTACAGGAAGAGAGGGGTGGGCCGTGAGCGGAGTGCGTCGTCTCTTCCGGAGCCGTACGACAGACCGGGTCCGGGACCGGGACCGGGGCCGGGACCGCGGGCAGGTCGCCGTCGAGTACCTGGGGTTCCTGCCCGTCCTGCTGCTCGTCGCGCTCGCGGGCATCCAGCTCGGGCTCGCCGCGTACGCCGCCCAACAGGCGGGGACGGGGGCGCGGGCGGCGGCCCGCGCCGCGACCCACGACACGGCCGAGATCGGCCCGGAGGCGGCGGGGAAGTCGGCCATGAGCGGCTGGATCGCCGAACGGAGCGATGTCTCCACCCCCGGCGGGGCAGCGGACGAGGTCACGGCCACCGTGACCGTCACCATCCCGTCGGTCGTCCCCTTCTGGGACTTCGGGGACGTACGCAGAAGCGCCGTCCTGCCGATGCCCGAGTCCGAGTCCGAGGAGGACGAATGAGTCTGCGGGCCCGCATCAGCGCCCCCGAGGAGACCGGCGGGGGAGGCCGGGAGGACGGCCATCTCGTCGCCTCCTTCCGTGCCAAGCTCCTGGAGGAGATCGACCTCACCGAGATGTCGGCCCTCGCCGCCGCCGAGCGGAGGGCCCGCCTCGAACGCGTCCTCGGGCACATCATCAGCCGCGAGGGCCCGGTCCTCTCCACCGTGGAGCGCGCCCAGCTCATCCGCCGGGTCGTCGACGAGGCGCTCGGGCTCGGCGTCCTGGAACCCCTCCTCGAAGACGCCTCCATCACCGAGATCATGGTCAACGGCCCGGACCAGATCTTCATCGAACGGGCCGGCCGCGTCGAACTGCTGCCGCTGCGCTTCGCCTCCCACGAACAGCTGATGCAGACCATCGAACGGATCGTCTCCACCGTCAACCGGCGGGTCGACGAGTCCAATCCGATGGTCGACGCCCGCCTGCCCTCCGGCGAACGCGTCAACGTGATCATCCCGCCGCTCTCCCTGACCGGCGCCACCCTGACCATCCGCCGCTTCCCCCGCGCCTACACCCTCCAGGAGATGATCGGCCTCGGCTCGCTCGACGAGCAGATGCTGTTCCTGCTCGCCGGCCTCGTCCAGGCCAAGTTCAACGTGATCGTCTCCGGCGCGACCGGCACCGGAAAGACCACGCTCCTCAACGCCCTGTCCGGACTGATTCCCGAGGGCGAACGGGTCATCACCATCGAGGACTCGGCCGAACTCCAGCTCCAGCAGTCCCACGTCATCCGCCTGGAGAGCCGCCCCCCGAACGTCGAAGGCCGAGGCCAGGTCACCATCCGCGACCTCGTCCGCAACTCCCTGCGCATGCGCCCCGACCGCATCGTCGTCGGCGAGGTCCGGGGCGGCGAGACCCTCGACATGCTCCAGGCGATGTCCACCGGACACGACGGCTCGCTCGCCACCGTCCACGCCAACTCGGCCGAGGACGCGCTGATGCGGCTCCAGACCCTGGCGTCGATGTCGGAGGTCAAGGTCCCCTTCGAGGCGCTCAGGGACCAGATCAACAGCGCCGTGGACGTCCTCGTCCAGCTCACCAGGCACGCCGACGGCACCCGGAGGATCACCGAGATTGCCATCCTCGCGTCCAACGGCCGTGAACGCTTCACCCTCGCCACCGTCTGCCGCTTCCGCGCCCAGCCGCTCGCGGCCGACGGACGGGTGTACGGCGTGTACGAGTACCACCCGCTGCCGCGACGGGTCGCCGACCGGCTCTACATAGCGGGTCAGCCGATCCCCCAGGCCTTCGGGGTGGCCGCGACCGACGAGCAGCTCGCCACCCGAGAAGCGAAGTAGGGGGACCCCCACATGAAGGACCTCACCTGGCCGGTGGTCGGCGTCGCGCTGCTCTGCTGCGTCCTCGGCGTGGCCGGCGTCCACACGTACGCGAGCGGATCCGCCCAGCGCGCCGCCCTCGTCGCCCGGCTCACCCAGACCGGCGAACCCGAGGGCACGGGCGGCCGCCGCAGACGCCGCTTCCGCGCCCTCGACCGCCGCATCCGCCGCACCCGCTTCGGCAGGAGACTGGAACTACGGATCTCCGCCACCGGTTTGGACCTGACCCCCGGCGAGTTCGTCGCCGCCATGGCCGTGACGGTGGCCGCGCTGTGGACCGCCGGCCAGGCCGTGCTCTCCCCGTTCTTCGGCCCGATCTGCGGCTTCCTCGGTGTGTGGGCGGCTCTCGGGTTTCTCCACTGGCAGCGGCAGAAGCGCATCGAGAAGTTCATCAACCAGCTCCCCGAGCTCTCCCGCATCCTCGCCAACGCCACCCAGGCCGGACTCGCCCTGCGCATGGCGCTCAGCATGGCCGCCGACGAACTCGAGGCTCCGGCGGGCGACGAACTGGAACGCGTCGCCCAGCAACTCGCCGTCGGAACCTCCATCGACGACGCCCTCGGCGAACTCGCCGAACGCCTCCCCTCCCGCGAACTCGTCGTCCTCGTCACCACCCTCGTCCTCGCCAACAAGGCGGGCGGCACGGTCGTCGCCTCGCTGCGCAACCTCACCGAGACGCTCGAGGAGCGCAAAGAGACCCGGCGGGAGGTCCGTACCCAGCTGTCCCAGGTGAGCATGACGGCGTACGCGGTCCCGGTCATCGGCATCGGATCGCTGCTGCTCATCGACAACATGCAGCCGGGCGCGCTCGACCGGATGACCGGCTCGGGCCTCGGACAGTTCGCCGTCGTCGCCGCCTTCGCGCTGTACGTCGTCGGCTTCGTCGTCATCCGCCGCTTCTCGAAGATCGACGTCTGAGGGGCTGGAGCCGTCATGGAACTGCTGCTCGCACTCGCCGCCGGCCTCTCCGTCGCCGGGGTCTTCCACGGCATCCGCCTCTACCGCGCGGACGCCAGACTCCCCAGCGACCTCCAGCTCGCCCTGGAGGTCGGCTCCTCACGTACCGGAGCCGTCGACTCCGTCGTGGACCGGCTCGGCATGCGCTACTCGGCCGCCGTGCTGCGCGCCATGGGCCCCAAGCGAGTCAACGCCGTACGCCGCAGGATCGACCTCGCGGGCAACCCCGGCGGCCTGACGATCGACCGGTACGGAGCCCGGCGCGCGGTCTACGGCTTCCTCGGCGGTCTCGGCGGCCTGGTCATGCTCTCGAACGGAGACGTGGTCGTCGCGCTGATTCTCTTCGCCTTCGCCGCCTTCTGGACCGAGGTCGGCATCTGGTCGGCCATCCGCATCCGCAAGGACCAGATTGAACGCACCCTCCCGGACTTCCTCGACGTCCTCGCGGTGGTCGTCAGCGCGGGCCTCGGCTTCCGGCAGGCGCTCGACCGGGTCGCCGACAAGTACGAGGGACCGTGGTCGGACGAGCTCAGGATCACCCTGCGGCAGATGGACATGGGCGTGAGCCGGCGGCAGGCCTTCGACGAACTGCGCAGACGCAACGACTCCGAGCAGGTGGCCCAGTTCGTCACGGCGCTCCAGCAGGGCGAGGAACTCGGCGCGCCGATCGTCGACACCCTGATCCAGATCGCCAACGACATGCGCCGGACCGACGCCCAGAACGCCCGGCGCAAGGCCGCCAAGGCGGTCCCCAAGGCGACGATGGTGATCACGACGCTGATGGTCCCGGCCACGATGATCCTGCTGGGGGCGGGGCTCTTCCTGGGCACGGGGACGAACTTCGGCTCCATCACGGGGGAGTGAGCGCGATGGGAGCGTCGATCGGGGCGGGCGGGGCCGGTGGGGCGGGCTGGGCTGTGGGTGACGTGCGGGCCCCGGGCGGGGCTGGACGTGACGTGCGGGCCCCGGGCGGGGCTGGGCGTGACGTGCGGGCCCCGGGCGGCCTGAACGGGCAGGCCATCCAGGTCAACGCCCTCCAGGCGATGTGCCGGCAGGTCTTCGGCTTCCGCCTCGCCATGATCGCCCTGGCGAGCCCGGCGGCCCTGCTCGGCGCTGCCGACGGCCTGGCGGCCTGGCTCGTCGGCGCGGCCGTCCTGGTCACGTTCATGGGCTCGTACGTGCTGTTCAGGGACTGGGAACGGTTCGGCCCCCTGCTCCTGAGGCACCCGGCGCTCCTGGCGGCCGACACCCTCTTCGGCTCGCTGCTGCTCGTCACGGCCGGCCCGCAGAGCACGCTCGGCTACGTGAGCGTCTGCACCCCGCTGCTCGCGGGCCTCGTCTACAGCTGGCGCGGCGCCGCCTTCTTCGCCTGCCTCCAGTCGCTGATTCTGCTCGCCCTCCACGCCTCCGACCCGCACCACCTCGACCCGACCCTCGGGGAGGCGACGCTGCTTCCCGGGCTGTGCGTGATCACGGGCGCGCTCGGCGTGACGATCCGTAACCTGCTCCTCCGTTTCGGCGCCGCCACACAGGCCCTCACCGATGTCCGCGCCCGCCTCGCCGCCGCCCAGGCGGTGGAGGAGGAACGGGCCCGCCTTGCCCGCGACATGCACGACTCGGTGGCCAAGACCCTGCACGGCCTGGCCCTCGCGGCGGACGGCCTGGCCGCGACGACAGATCCTGGGGCCGTACGGGAGCGGGCCGACCTGGTCGCCCGGTCGGCCCGCCGGGCGGCCGCCGAGTCGCGGGAGCTGCTCGCGGACCTGCGCCGGCAGTCGTACGGAGGCGGTGGGACGGACGTCGACCTCGCCTCAGAACTGACCGACCGCGTACGGGATTTCAGTCGTCGCTCGGGCATCGAGACGGCCTACCAGGGCGTCGGGGAGACGGCGGTGCCACCCGTCCCGTACGCCGTGGCACGACAACTGCTCACCATCGCCTCCGAGGCCATGGAGAACGCGGGCCGGCACGCCCGCCCGACCCGGGTCGACGTCTCGGCCGGCGTCGTCGCGGGCCTGCTCCGCATCAGCGTCCGTGACGACGGCCGCGGCCTGCCCCCGGGAACGACCCTGGACGGTCTGCGCGGGGCGGGTCACTTCGGCCTGGTCGGCATGGTCGAGCGGGCGGCGGGCGTGGGGGCACGGCTCAGGATCGGCAGGGGCGGGGCGGCGAAGGGTACGGAAGTACGCCTGGAGCTCCCGGTCGGGAAGGCGGTCGGCACATGACACTCACCGTGGTCGTCGCCGACGACAACCCGGTCGTCCGGGCTGGACTGACGTCCCTCCTGGAGGGCCGCCGCCCCGACATCCGCGTGGTGGCGGAGGCCCCGGACGGCGGCACGGCACTGGAGGTGACCCGGCGCACCCGCCCGGACGTGGTCCTCCTCGACGTCCGCATGCCGGTCCTCGACGGCCTCACGGCCCTGCCCCACCTGGCCCGACTGGCCCCGGTCCTGATGCTGACGTACAGCGGAGAGAGCGAAGTGGTGCAGGAGGCGCTCCGGCTGGGCGCGGGCGGATACCTCGTGCACGGCGAGTTCACGGCGGAGGAACTGGTGACGGCGGTCCATGACGTGAGAGCGGGCAGGGCCCACTTCACACCGACGGCGGCGAACGCGTTGGTGGGTGTGGTGCGTGCGACTGCACATGACGACGGTTCCGCAAGGTCCGCTGGAGCGCTGCAATTTGGTCGAATGCCTTCGCACGTGCAACGAAATGTGGGACAGTTCGGTCTGAGTGGGAGGGAGGCAGAGGTGATGGACCTGATCGCTTCGGGCCTGAACAACCGACAGATCGCGGACACCTGCTTCATCAGCGAGAAGACGGTCAAGAACCACATCAACCGCATCTTCGCGAAACTCCACAGCACGACGAGAAGCGAGGCCATAGCCGCCTGGCTCGGCACGAGGACCCTCACATGACCCTTTGGGCCCCCGGACCCTGTTCGCTCCCCGGACCGGAGGCGTACCGTGCCGCGAGAGGGCAGGAACTCGAAGGGGGTCAGGATGAGCGACACGCTGCTGAAGGCCGCGACCAAGGCCAAGGTGCACCTGGCGAACTGGGCGCGCGAGCGCGAGCAGCCGAAGGACCGGGGGCAGACGGCGGTCGAGTACCTGGGGATCATCGTGGTGGTGGTGGCCATCGTGATCGCGATCTCGGGGACGAGCATCGGGCAGTCCATCAAGGACGCGATCAGCTCGAAGATTGCCAGCCTGACCGGCGGCGGGGGCGAGTGACCGATCGCCCAACCGGCGATTCCGGGCAGGCCTTCCCCATCTACATCACGGTGGTGGCGGGCCTGCTCTTTCTCGCGTTCGCCTATTTCGCTGTGGGCCAGGCGGCCGCGACCCGCAACGGAGCCCAAACAGCAGCTGACGCTGCGGCGTTGGCGGCTGCGCAGGATGCGCGGGACCAGCTGCGGGACGGCTGGCTCGAGGTCATCCTAGATCCCGACGCATGGGAGCGGTTTCTCAGCGGTGAGGGCTACACGGCGACTATGGCCTGTGAACGGGCCGAAACCTTTGCCGCCAAGAACGATGCGGATCTCTGGGGCGACGGCTGTGTCCGCCTGCCACTGGGTGAAGAGGGCTTCAGGGTGCAGGTACGCACTCGCTATACCGTAGGCGCGTCGCTCATTCCGGGGACGGAGCGGCAGCATGCCACGGCAGAGGCCACGGCGGTGCTCGAACCACGGTGCACGTTTTCAGCCCCCGAACCCACAGAGGATCCCGGAACGGATCCCGAACCAGAGCCACAACCAACACCGACGGAACCCGTCCCGATTCTCGGCCTGTCATGCGACGGTGATCCCTGGGAGATCGACCCGGAGCGACCGCGGCTGCCCACCGCCGCTGATCTCTTCACCGTTCGACTGGCTGACTGACAAGCGGAGGAATCCCAACTCATGAGTGTTCGGTACGTGACGAAGGCCCGTAGGGGGATGTTCGCGGTCGTCATTGCGACTGGACTGGCTCTCGGCGCCGGCGGCTGCGGCAGTGAGGACAAGCCCCCGCAACAGAAGTCTTCCGCGAGCACCCAGGCTTCGAAGGCCTCCGAAAGTGACAAGGGGGCGCAGACGGAGGAACCCGCCGAAGTGCTGGCTGTTCTCAAGGGGCAGCAGGGGCTCGAGTTCACTGTCCAATCCGCGGAGCGTGACGCGGGGGGGTTCCTGACCGTCAGCGGAAAGCTGTCCAACACCTCCGATGCGACTCAGGTCATCCCGGCCCGGCTCGCGGGTGACGAAACGGAGATCGTCAAGCACGGTGACTCGTTCGGTGGCGCCACACTCGTGGACTCCGTAGGCAAGAAGCGTTACTACGTGCTCCGGGACACAGACGGCCGTCCGCTGACCACGACCGGACTGTCCAGCCTCGGCAAGGGCCGCTCCACGAACGTCTTCATGCAATTCCCCGCCCCGCCCGCCGGCACCACCGAGGTGACGTTCCAGCTGCCCACCTTCCGCCCAGGCACCATCAAGCTCTCCTGAGGTGCTGCCGCCATGAACACTCCCCCCCGCCTCCTCGCCCTCGCCACCACCACCCTCCTCCTTCTGACCCTCCCCACCCTCCCCGCCCTCGCCGACGATCCCCCCGGCTCCACCTCCAGCGCCTCCCCGCCCCCGGAGATCGACGCCAACTCCCCCGAACTCATGCTTCCCGACGGGGCATCCCTCGCGCCGGCCAAGGTCCTCGACATCAAGCAGGTCGTCGAGGAGCAAGGAGGCGAGCAGCGGCGGGAGGACACCAACGTCGACGTCACCTTCGCCCTCCAGGCCGAGGTCCTCTTCCCCAAGGACAGCGCCAAGCTCAGCAGCGCCGCCACCGCCCGGATCGCCGCCATCGCCGCCGAGATCAACAAGCAGAACTCCAGCAAGGTCCGCGTCTTCGGCTTCACCGACAACCTCGGTACGTACGAACACGGCCTGAAGCTCTCCAAGCAGCGCGCCGACGCCGTCCAGCTGGAACTCGCCAAGAATCTGAACCCCGGGACGATCTTCGACATCCGCGGGTACAGCGAGGACTACCCCATCGCCGACAATCGCACCGAGGAAGGCCGCACGAAGAACCGCCGCGTCGAGATCTCCTTCCCCCGCACCACGGGCGGCTGACCCCCTCCCTCAGCTCGTCGTAGCGGTGGACGTCCCGGCCGTGGGCGTCGCGGGTGCCGTGGAAGGCGAAGCCCTCGACCTCGACCGCCGGGCCCGCCGCGCGGAAGAGGAGGCCGGGGCGCAGGGCGCGGTCCGAGCGGGTGTGGAGAAGGGGCTGCGACTCCGGGTGCAGGTCCGCGTCGTGCATGCAGCCGGGCCACCGTCTCGGCGGGCGAGACCGAGGCGGCATCGGCCCGGCGCAGCCAGGCACGGGCGCGCGTGGGCACCGCGGCGAGGCACGGCCGGGACGATCCTGCCGAGCTCCCTGTGGACAACGTGCGCCTGGGACAGCCGCACGCCTGCCCGCACCAGGGCCCGGACATAATCGAGCGCATGTCCCACGTCCGGCCCCGTCCCTCACCGGCCCTCGCCCTCGCGCTCGGCGGCTACGCCGCCACCCGCGTCCTCGGTCTGGCGGTCCTCGCCCTCGCCGCCGCACTGACAGGCAAGGACGGGCTGCACCGGCTCTCCGGCCGCTGGGACTCCGTCTGGTACGTCCGCGTCGCCGAGCACGGGTACGGCTACGAGGTCACCCTTCCCAACGGCAGCGTCCACTCCGACCTCGCCTTCTTCCCCCTCCTCCCCGCCCTCGAACGGGCCCTCGCCACCGTCCTGCCCGTCGACGCCGCCACCGCCGGGCTGCTCGTCTCCTGGACCGCCTCGCTCGCCGCCGCCTGGGGCATCTACGCGTGCGGCGCCCATGTCTCCGGACGCGCCGCCGGAGTCGCCCTCGCCGTCCTCTGGGGCGTGTACCCGACCGCGTTCGTGCAGTCGATGGCGTACACCGAGACGCTCTTCACCGCCCTCGCCGCCTGGTCGATCCTCGCCGTGCTGCGCGAGCGCTGGATCCTGGCCGGAGCCCTCTGCGCGTGCGCCGGGCTCACCCGGCCGACCGCCGCCGCGCTCATCGCCGCGATCGGGATCACGGCGCTCGTCACGGTCGTCCGCGACCGCCGACTGCCCGCCCGCATGGTGGCCGGTGTGCTCCTCGCGCCGCTGGGCTGGCTCGCGTACATCGTCTACGTCGGCGTCCGCCAGGGAAGTGCCACCGCCTACTTCGACGTCCAGGCCGCCTGGGGCAACTCCATCGACGGCGGGGTCGCCCTCGCCCGCTTCATCTGGGGTCTGCCGCCGCTCGCCGCGCTCGGGCTGTGCGCGGCGCTCGGTCTGCTCGCCTGGCTGGTGGTGCTCTGCGTACGGCGGAAGCAGCCGCTGCCGCTCCTCGTCCACACGATCGCGGTCGTCGTCATCTCCCTCATCGGCGCCGCCTACTTCGGCTCCCGGCCCCGCCTGATGATGCCCGCCTTCGGACTGCTGCTCCCGGCGGCCGTGGCACTGGTACGGCTCCGGGTGCGCAACCGCGTCCTGGTACTGGCCGGGCTCGCGCTCGCCTCCGCCGCCTACGGGGCGTTCACGCTGCTCGGTCCGGGACCGCCGTGACCCGCACCCCCGGCCGCAGCCCCCAGCCCGCCATCGCGCCGCCCTCCGCCTCCAGCACGTGCCGGCCGCGCGGCCGGATCATGCCGAGCCGGCCCGGCTTCATGGTCACCACGTCGAGGACCGTGAAGTGGCGGTCCAGGTAGGCCACGTCGATGGTGAAGCGCATGCCGAAGGTGTGCACGCTGTTGGTCGGTGTGATCAGCAGCGCGCCCGTGATCCCGTCCCGGCCGAGCAGACCGCGCCGCCGCGCGCGGTAGGAGGCCGCGATCTCCAGGTCGACCGCCCCCTCGGGGACCGCGAGTGCGCCGGTCCCGTCCCGCCATCTCCCCGCACTGCCCCGACTCCCGGCACCGCCCGGACCTCCCGCACTGCCTGTTTTCCCCATGGGGAGAACGTAGCGGCAGGGGGGGTAGGGTGCCGCGCGTGTACGCCACGCTGATCGCCGTCGCCGCCCTGTGGGGCGCCGCCACCGGGCTGCTCATCCCGCGCGCGGCGTACCGGCTCTCCGTCGAGCCGGACCGGCGATGGCGGGACACCTGCCCGGCGGGGCACACCCTCGCGGGGCCCGCCGGCGGCTGGCTCGGCACACCGGCCTGCCGCACCTGCACCACCGAAGCCGCCTCCCCCGCGCCACCCGCCTCCCCCGCGCCGCCCGGAACAGCGCCCACGTCCGGGCCTGCGACCGCGCCCGGCACCACCACCCCCGGATCCACCCTCGACGCCACCCCGGAACCCACTCCCGCGCCCCTCCGGCGCCCGATCACCGCCCCCCTCCTCACCGGTCTCACCTGCGCCACCCTCGCCCTGGCGAACGGCCCCCGCCCCGAGCTGGTCGTCTGGCTGCTGTCCGCGCCCTTCGCCCTGCTCCTGGCGACGGTCGACGTCCGCGTGCACCGGTTGCCCGACCAGCTCACCCTCCCGCTCGCCGCCGCCACCCCGCTGCTCCTGGCCGTCGCCGAACTCCTGCCGTACGACGGCGGCTCCTGGCTCCACGCGCTGTTCGGGGCACTCGCCCTCGGCGGCGGATACTTCGCCCTGTTCCTGATCCACCCGACCGGCATGGGCTTCGGCGACGTGAAACTCGCCCTCTCCCTCGGCGCCGCTCTCGGCTGGTACGGCTGGGGCGTCCTCTTCGCCGGTACGTTCGCGGGCTTTCTCCTCGGCGCGCTCTACGGGCTCGGGCTGGTCCTCGCCCGGCGCGGAAGCCGCACCTCAGCCATCCCGTTCGGCCCCTTCATGCTCGGCGGGGCCCTGCTCGGGCTGGTCCTCGGCGCGCTCTCCGCCACCCCCTGAGGTTCCCGTCCTAGCATCCCGTCACATGCGGACAATTGCAGACAGAAGCATTCAGGTCGTTCCAGCGGTCCTCCGGCTGCCCCGGAGGGCGTCCGCCCTGCTGCCCTGGGCGTGGGCCGCCGCCCTGTGCCTCCTCTACGCGACCGTCGCCGTGCGCCGGCACGTCCTCCTCCGCACCACCGGATACGACCTGGGCATCTTCGAGCAGGCCGTCCGCGCCTACGCCGAACTGCGCGCCCCCGTCGTCCCTTTGCGCGGCCCCGGCTTCAACCTCCTCGGCGACCACTTCCACCCTCTCCTCGCCGCCCTCGCGCCCCTCTACCGGATCTGGCCCTCCCCCCTCTGCCTGCTGATCGCCCAGTCCGCCCTTCTCGCACTCGCCGTCGTCCCCCTCGCCCGCTGGGCCCTGCGGGTGCTCGGCCGCCGGGCCGCTCATGTGGTCGCCGCCGGCTACGGCCTCAGCTGGGGCATCGCCTCGGCCGCCGCCTTCGACTTCCACGAGGTGGCCCTCGCCGTACCGCTGCTCGCCCACTCCCTGGAAGCCCTCGGCCGCCGCCGATGGGGACATGCCGTCGCCTGGGCCGCGCCCCTGCTCCTGATCAAGGAGGACCTGGGTCTCACCCTCGCCGCCGTCGGTGTGTACATCGCCGTCAAGGGACCGCGCCGGCTCGGGGTCGCGACGGCCGCCGCCGGGCTGATCGGCTCGCTGATCGAGATCAAGCTCCTGCTGCCCGCCTTCAACCCCGGCGGCGACTACGCCCACGGCGGCAACCTGTCCGACGGCTACGGCTCGCTGCTCTCCACCCTCGCCCACGCCCCGCTCGACGCCTTGCGCCCCGACATCAAGGCCATGACCCTGGTCCTGGTCTTCGCCCCGTCCGCGCTGCTCGCCCTGCGCTCACCGCTCTCGCTGATCGCCGTCCCCACCCTCGCCTGGCGGATGGTCTCCGAGAACGGCTTCCACTGGGGCACGGCCTTCCACTACAGCGCGATCCTCATGCCGGTCGTCTTCGCCGGGCTGATCGACGCGCTCGCCGTCTGGCGCCGCGCCGGCCACCCGCTCGCCGCCCGCCACGTCCGCGCCTCGCTGGCCACCGTGCTCGCCGTGACGGCGGTGATGATCCCGTCCTTCCCGCTGGCCCAGCTCGCCCAGCGGGCCACCTGGCGGACCACCCCGCACATCGAGGCGGCCCGCGAGCTGCTCGCCAAGATCCCGGACGGCGCCACCGTCGCCGCCTCCAACCGGCTGATCCCCCAGCTCACTTCGCGGTGCACGGTCGTCGTCTTCCCGACCTTCCCGGTCGACAACGAGCTCTACCGGTACGACCGCACGGTCTTCCCGCCGCCCACCACGGAGTGGATCCTCCACGACGCCCAGGCGCCGGAGGCGTGGCCGTACAAGACCGGCCACTGGCCCTACCCGATCGAGCAGCAGGAGGCCGAGCTGAAGGCGGCGCGCGAGCGGCACGGCTATGAGCTGGTCGCCCACCGCGACGGCCTGACGCTCCTCCACCGGCCGACCCGGCCGAGACCGGGAGCGACTCGCTGACCCGTCAAGCGGCCCCGTTCGAGGGCACCCCTCACGCGTGCGGGCCCACCGCCACCGGCCCCACCGTCAGCTCCGCCGTCCCCTCCAGGACCGCACCCACCCGCTCCGCCTGCTCCGTCAGCTCCCCCAGCCGCGCCGCGACCGGTCTCTCCGCCGAGGGCAGCGGCTCGACCGTGACCGCGATCCGCTTTCCCGACCGCCGCTGGTGCCACACCCCGGCGACCGTCCCGTCGACCAGCAGCACCGGGAAGTTCCCCGCCTGCCCGCCCGCCAGGGCCCGGCCGTACGCCTCTCCCGGGAAGAGGCGCTCGCGCGGCTGTGAGGCGATCGTGAACGCGTCGAAGTACGGCAGCAGCCGCACCCCGCGCGCCGGCACGTCCGGGAACTCCGTGTCCCCGGCGGCGACCCATGCCGGGTCGCCCTCGAAGGAGACCTCCTCGATCCGGCCCTCCCCGGCCAGCGCGGCGAACAGCTCGCCCGCCCAGCCGCCCGGCGCCGCCAGCCACTTGGCGAAGTGCTTCGGGGTCGCGGGGCCGTACGCGTGGAGGTAACGCTCCACCAGTTCCCCGAGCGCCGCCGTCCCCTCGGCGGGCCGTACGCCGGGATTGGTGTACGTGACCTTCCGGCCCCGGTCCGCGCCGAAGCACAGGACCCCTCGGTGTGCGGCCGTGTGCGTGACCTGGCGCCAGCGGGGCCACTTGTCCTGGAAGGCATCCATCACCCGGTCGCCCGCCCACGGGCCGGTGCGCGCCACGATCGCGTCCGTCAGTTCGTCCACGGTCAGCTCGGCGCCGGTCAGCGCGTCCGCGATCGCCGCCACCACCTCGTCCGTCTGGGCCGCCGTCATCCGTACGTCCGCCGGCATCGGGCTCGTACCGGCGGGGATCGCGGAGAGCGCCCCCGTCCACAGCGGCAGGTCGGCGGCGGGCAGCAGATGCACGGTGCCGCGCGGGCCGTACGTCTTGATCAGCGTCCGCTCCTCCCGGAGCGCGGACCGCACATCCGCACGGGTCGCCTTCGCCGTGCGCAGCGCCACGGACAGCTCGGCGGCCGAGAGGACCTGGGCGTGCGCGCCGAGCATCGCGGCGGTCACCTCGGCCGGTGTGGTTCCGGCCGGCTCGTCCAGGAACTGCCGGTGGATTCTGCGGGCGTCGGCCTCGGCCCAGCCGACGTGTGGTGGGGTGGTCGTCATGCCCTCGACGGTAGGGCCGGAATAGGTCGGATGCTGTCCGCCTTGACCGAACAGTCGGGACGAATCGAGGAGTTGGCGATGGCCAAGGGGAAGACGGGGTACGACTGCGGGCTCGACGCGGCCGTCGACGTCGTGGGCGGCAAGTGGAAGCCGCTCATCCTGTGGGCGCTGCACGCCCACGGCACAACCCGCTTCGGTGAGCTCAGGCGGCATATCACCGGTGTGAGCGAGAAGGTGCTGATCCAGCAGCTGCGCGAGCTGGAGGCGGACGGCATCGTGCACCGCGAGGTCTACCAGGAGGTCCCGCCCCGGGTGGAGTACTCCCTGACCACGCTCGGCGAGGAGCTGAACACGGCGCTGCTGCCGCTGGGGGAGTGGGGCGACCGGTTCATGAAGGAGATCCTCGCCCGCAAGGCCGAGCAGGCGGCCTGACCGGCCCGACCGGCCTGGGGGCGTCAACCGGGGGCCCGTCACCGAGGGTCCCCCTTGGGAGGTACGAAACCCGCCGCCACGCCGGGGCGCAAAGCCGCCACGGGCCCCGCAACCCTTGTCGCAGCAGGGCTCCAGGGGCTTCAGGGCAATCCGTCGGCGCAGGGTGGCACACAGCACGACTTACGAAGGGTTATGGTGGAAACCCCCCCTCGGGCCGGTCCGTATCCCCCCCACGGACCGGCCCGTTTTTCGTCCCCCCGGCGGCTCGCGCGGCTTTCGTTCGCCCGGCTGCGCCGCGCGGTGGCCTCAGCTCCGGCCGGCCCAGATGTTGGTGCCCTCGGTGTCCACCGCGAAGGAGTCGATCTCCTTCAGCTCCTCCGCCGTCAGCGGCGGGCCGGACAGCGCTGCCACGTTCTCCTCCAGCTGCCCGACGCTGGACGCGCCGATCAGCGCGGAGGTCATCCGCTCGTCGCGCAGCACCCACGACAGCGCCAGCTGGGCCAGCGACTGCCCGCGGCGCTCGGCGATGTCCGCGAGGCCGCGCAGTCGCCGCAGCACCTCGTCGGAGAGCAGGTTCGGGTCGAGGGACTTGCCCTGCGTGGCCCGCGAACCCTCCGGGATGCCCTTCAGGTACTTGTTGGTGAGCAGCCCCTGCGCCAGCGGCACGAAGGCGATGCAGCCCATGCCGGCCGCCTCCAGCGTGTCGAGGAGGGCGTCGTCCTCGGTCCAGCGGTTGATCATCGAGTACGACGGCTGGTGGATGAGGGCGGGGACACCCATGTCCTTGAGGATCCCGGCGGCCTCGGCGGTCTGCTCGCTGGTGTACGAGGAGACACCGACGTACAGCGCCTTGCCCTGCTGGACGGCGGAGGCCAGGGCCCCCATCGTCTCCTCCAGCGGGGTGTGGGGGTCGAAGCGGTGCGAGTAGAAGATGTCGACGTGGTCGAGACCCATCCGCTTCAGGGAGGCGTCGAGCGAGGACAGCAGATACTTGCGGGAGCCCCACTCGCCGTACGGGCCGGGGTGCATCAGATAGCCGGCCTTCGTCGAGACGATCAGCTCGTCCCGGTACGGCGCGAAGTCCTGGGCGAAGAGCTTGCCGAAGTTCAGCTCGGCCGATCCGGGCGGCGGCCCGTAGTTGTTCGCCAGGTCGAAGTGGGTCACGCCGAGGTCGAAGGCGCGGCGCAGGATCGCGCGCTGCGAGTCGAGCGCGCGGTCGTCGCCGAAGTTGTGCCACAGGCCGAGCGAGACGGCGGGAAGCTTGAGCCCGCTGCGGCCGGTGCGGCGGTACTCCATGTGGTCGTAGCGGTTTGCGGAGGCGCGGTACGGGGAGGCGTCAGTCACGTATCTCTGCTTATCACGGACTTGTGACAGTCCCGGGCTGGGAGCCTTTGACCGGTGCGCAGTAATGTGGCGGCTTCGGGGACCGCCGCGGCATGGAGGGGTTAAGAACAGTGAACCTGCGCGACCTGGTGTACGGGCTCTACGCACGCCGGGTGGAAGGCCGCCTCGACCACGACCAGGTGCCCAAGCACATCGGCGTGATCCTCGACGGCAACCGGCGCTGGGCCAAGGCCTCCGGAGGCACCCCCGAGCAGGGGCACAAGGCCGGCGCGGACAAGATCCAGGAGCTGCTCGGCTGGTGCGCCGAGACCGACGTCGAGGTCGTCACGCTCTGGATGCTCTCCACGGACAACCTGAACCGGCCCGAGGAGCAGCTCGTCCCGCTGCTCGCCATCATCGAGGACGCGGTGCGCGCCCTCGCGTCCGACGGCCGCTGGCGGGTCCACCACGTGGGCACCCTCGACCTGCTGCCCGCCAGGACCCAGTCCGTGCTGAAGGAGGCCCAGCAGGCCACCCACGACAACACGGGGATACTCGTCAACGTCGCCGTCGGCTACGGCGGCCGCCAGGAGATCGCGGACGCGGTCCGCTCGCTGCTCCTGGAGCACGCGGACAAGGGGACGAGCTTCGAGGAGCTCGCGGAGATCGTCGACGTCGAACACATCTCCGAGCACCTGTACACGCGCGGGCAGCCCGACCCCGACCTGGTGATCCGCACCAGCGGCGAGCAGCGCCTGTCCGGTTTCATGCTGTGGCAGAGCGCCCACTCGGAGTACTACTTCTGTGAGGTCCACTGGCCGGCCTTCCGGAAGGTCGACTTCCTGCGGGCGCTGCGCGACTACGCGGCCCGGCACCGGCGTTACGGAACCTGACCTCCCGCGCCTCCGCCCCGCCCCGGCGGCGGTCACCTGGCGTTCATGAACGCGTCGTCATATGCCCGCGCATGGTAGCGGGCCTTCGAGGGCATATCCCTTGCAGAGTGAGCGGCACGGAGACCGCCACCCGGGAGGCCCGTTGCACCAGGACGACCGTGCAGGACATGTACGGACGAAGCGGAGGGCCGGCGTTCGGCCCTTGCTTCGCGGCCAGAGCCCGGTCCCATTCCGCAGCGACACCGATTCCGTCGCACCCCGACCTCACAGGGGTCTTCAGAGGGGGTCTGTCCTTCCGTGGTGACCAGCACTAAGCGCCGCTTGTCCGACAGGCGCACCTACGTTCTCGACACCAGCGTCCTGCTGGCCGACCCCAACGCCGTGTCCCGCTTCGACGAGCACGAGGTCGTGCTCCCGATCGTCGTGGTCACCGAGTTGGAGGCCAAGCGGCACCACCCCGAGCTCGGCTACTTCGCCCGGGCGGCCCTACGCCTCCTGGACGACTTCCGGGTCCGGTACGGACGCCTGGACGCCCCGCTCCCCATCGGGGACCTGGGCGGGACGCTGCGTGTCGAACTCAACCATTCCGACCCCGGCGTGCTTCCGGCCGGCTACCGGTTGGGGGACAACGACTCACGGATCCTGGCTGTCGCGCGCAATCTCCAGGCGGAGGGGTACGACGTCACGGTCGTCTCCAAGGACCTGCCGCTGCGCATCAAGGCCTCCTCGGTCGGTCTCCTCGCCGAGGAGTACCGCGCCGAACTGGCCATCACCGACTCCGGTTGGACCGGAATGTCCGAACTGGCACTCGGGGCCGATCAGGTGGACATCCTCTTCGACCAGGAGTCCCTGTACGTCCCGGAGGCCGCCGAGCTGCCCGTGCACACGGGCCTGGTCCTGCAGTCCGAGCGGGGCAGGGCGCTCGGCCGGATCACGGCCGAGGGGAACGTCCGTCTGGTGCGGGGCGACCGGGAGGCGTTCGGCATCCGCGGACGCAGCGCCGAGCAGCGGATCGCGCTGGATCTGCTCCTCGACCCGGACGTCGGCATCATCTCGATGGGCGGCCGGGCCGGCACCGGCAAGTCGGCGCTGGCGCTCTGCGCGGGCCTGGAGGCGGTCCTGGAGCGCCGGCAGCACCAGAAGGTGATGGTGTTCCGTCCGCTGTACGCGGTCGGCGGTCAGGAGCTCGGCTATCTGCCGGGCAGCGAGGCCGAGAAGATGAGCCCCTGGGCGCAGGCGGTCTTCGACACGCTCTCGGCCGTGGCGAGCCGGGACGTCATCGAGGAGGTGCTGGGCCGCGGCATGCTGGAGGTCCTGCCGCTCACCCACATCCGGGGCCGCTCCCTCCACGACGCGTTCGTCATCGTGGACGAGGCGCAGTCCCTGGAACGGAACGTCCTGCTGACCGTTCTGTCCCGGATCGGCGCGAACTCCCGCGTGGTGCTGACCCATGACGTCGCCCAGCGCGACAACCTCAGGGTCGGCCGGTACGACGGAGTCGTGGCCGTGGTCGAGAAGCTGAAGGGCCATCCGCTCTTCGCCCACGTCACACTCACCCGCTCCGAGCGCTCCCAGATCGCCGCGCTCGTGACCGAAATGCTGGAGGACGGCCAGATCTGACCCGTTACGGCAGTTGGCGCCGCCCGGCGAAGCGCAGGAGCTTAGCCGGGCGGCGTCGTGCTGTCCGCAGATTCGGCCAAAACCGCTGGGACGGAAGCGGTGTGAGCTTTCACACGCAACGCAGAATTGCCTTGCGGCGTCGGCGTCCGGCAGAGTCTTGCTTCCGTCAGGCCCCGCATACGGCACACGTGCACCCTCAGGGGTGCGGCACCACACAACTCAACAACCGTTCGCCGTATGCCGCCCACAGCACCACGGGCCCGTGTCTTCAGTGACCCAGTAAGTCGAAGACCAGCGCCAGGGGCACGATTTCGCCCGCTTGGTCACCTGCGTGGGCGATGCTGGAAGGAAACCGTGTGAGCCGGATCTCGGTCCGGGGATTCGCGGTGGCTTCGGCCACTGCGGTCACCACCGTCGGCGCCGTCGTGGGCGTCGCCTCGGGCAGCACCCAGCCCTCGGACGACAACTTCGAGGCCACCGCGGCCGACACCACGCTGCTCGCGGACATTCCCGCGGGCGAGCAGGCCCAGGTACAGGTCTCCTCGCTCTCGGAGCAGGCCGCCGTCCAGGCCGCCGCGGCCGACTCGGCCGCGAAGAAGTCCGCGGAGGAGGCGGCCCGCGTCCAGGCCGCCAAGGACGCAGAGGCGAAGAAGAAGGCCGCCGACAAGGCGGAGCAGGAGCGCAAGGAGGCCGCCGAGCGCGCCAACCGCTCCTCGCTGCGCGACGCGTCCAGCTTCACCTCGCAGGGCTCGTACTCCATCGCCGAGGTCAAGGCCATCGCCCGCCAGATGATCCCGGCCTCGCAGTTCCAGTGCTTCAGCAACATCGTGGACCACGAGTCCGGCTGGAACTACCGCGCGACCAACCCCTCGTCGGGTGCGTACGGTCTCGTCCAGGCCCTCCCGGGTTCGAAGATGTCGTCGGCTGGCGCCGACTGGCAGACGAACCCGGCCACCCAGATCAAGTGGGGCCTGAACTACATGAACAACCGGTACGACAGCCCCTGTGGCGCGTGGTCGTTCTGGCAGGCCAATCGCTGGTACTAGACCGGCAGCTCAACCTCGTGAAGCCCCTCACCGTCCTTCGGTGAGGGGCTTCGTGCGTGTAGGTTCGGAAGGTCCACGGGCTCTCCCGGGGAGTGAGCGGGGGAAGAGGGAAGAACATGTCGAGACTGCCTGGATGGCTGAGCCGCCTCGGCGACAGCGTGAGCCGTATGAGTGAACGCCTGGCCGAGCGGCGCGCGGAGGCGGAACGGGACGACGACGAGCCGTCCGGCGGCCCGTACGGCCAGGCCGGACGACCGGACGCCGGCGCCTCCGGTGCGGTCGCCGGGGAACCCGGCCGGGCCCCGTCCGGAGACGACGCGACGGGCGGGGACGCGGGTGGCACCGCCGGCGAGGACGCCGGCCGGCCCGGCGGTGACACGAAAGGCCCGGCGGGAGGCCCGGCGAAGGCAGGGGCCGGCGCCGGGCGATGGCCCGGCCGGCGCGCACCCGCCGCGCCCACGCCCTCCGTTCCGGCGCCACCCGACTACGCCCCGGCCGTCCCGGCCCGGCCCGATCCCGCCGCCGCGATCCCCTGGGGCATGCGGGTCGCCGCCGAGGCCGGCTGGCGGCTCCTCGTGCTCGCCGGCACGCTCTGGGTCCTGATGAAGGTGATCAGCTCCGTGCAGCTGGTCGTCCTCGCCTTCGTCGCCGCGCTCCTCATCACCGCGCTGCTCCAGCCCACCGTGAAGCGGCTGCGCAGGGCGGGGCTGCCGCGCGGACTCGCCACCGCCGTCACCGCCGTCACCGGCTTCGTGATCATGGGCCTGGTCGGCTGGTTCGTGGTCTGGCAGGTCATGGACAACATCGACAACCTCTCCGACCAGGTGCGCGACGGCATCGAGGAGCTCAAGCGCTGGCTGCTCGACTCCCCCTTCCACGTCACCGAGCAGCAGATCAACGACATCGCGAAGAACCTCAGCGACACCATCGGCTCCAACACCGAGCAGATCACCACGGCCGGGCTCCAGGGCGTGACCGTGGTCGTCGAGGCGCTGACCGGCATACTGCTCGCGATGTTCTCGACGCTCTTCCTGCTGTACGACGGGAAGAAGGTCTGGAACTGGACGCTGAACCTGGTGCCCGCCCAGGCACGGCCCGGCGTCGCGGGCGCCGGCCCGCGGGCCTGGCGGACGCTGACCGCCTATGTGCGCGGAACGGTGATCGTCGCCATGATCGACGCGGTCTTCATCGGACTCGGGCTGTACTTCCTCGACGTCCCGATGGCCGTGCCGCTCGCCGTCTTCATCTTCCTCTTCGCCTTCATCCCGCTCGTCGGCGCCGTCATCTCCGGCGCCCTCGCGGTCGTGGTCGCCCTGGTCACCAACGGGGTGTTCACCGCGCTGATGGTGCTCGTCGTGGTCCTGGCCGTGCAGCAGATCGAGGGCCATGTGCTGCAGCCGTTCATCCTGGGCCGTGCGGTCCGCGTCCACCCGCTCGCCGTGGTCCTCGCGGTCGCGGCCGGCGGACTGACCGCGGGCATCGGCGGCGCGGTGGTGGCGGTTCCGCTGGTCGCGGTCACCAACACGGTGGTCGGCTACCTCCGCGCGTACAGCACCGAACAGGCCCTGCTCAGTACGCCGGAGCCGCGAGGCGCGACCGCCTACCGGGTCGCGCCGACCCCGGCACCGGGATCGGCGGACCGTGACCGTGACCGTGACCAGGGCCAGGATCGGGGCGAGGCGTGATATCAGAACCGGAGCTGGTGGGCGGGACGGTCTTCCCCGCGGTCGAGACCGTACGGATCGAGCCCCCGCCGCCGCGCCCGCCGAGGCCGCGACGCCCGTGGCTGTGGGCGCTCGGCGGCGTGGTGGTGGCGTCGGCGGTGTGGGCCGGCGGACTCTACGCGTACGAACGCTCCCAGGACGGCGGCCCGGACCTCGGCGGATACCGCGCGGTCGAGAATCTGTGCGCGAAGGCCGAGTTGAAGGCGCTCTCCGTGGCGCTCGGGAAGAAGTCGACGGACGCCGAGACCCCGACGGAGAAGCACCCCGCGCTGGACAAGGCGAGATGCTCGACCACGCTCGGCCCGCCCGAGACGGCGTACAACGCCATGATCGTGTACGACCTGCACAAGGTGACCGACCCGGGGCCCGAGTTCGAGCCGGACCTCGGGGAGTCGGGGTTGGACGTCGAGCGGATCGCGGGACTGGGGGAGCAGGCGTTCTTCCACGTCGACGCCGACAACTCCGGCGCGTGGATGCGCGTCCTCGACGGGCAGGTCGAGCTGGAGATCTGGATCTACGTCCAGGAGGACTGGGACGCGGAGACGAACCAGACCGTCCCGACGACGAAGAAGGCCGACCTGTCGGGCATCGACACCGTGCTGGCGCAGGACATGAAGGCGCTGATGGCCGCGCTCAAGAAGTGAGGGAAGGGCCCCGGGGTGCACGACCCCGGGGCCCTTCTCGTCGTACGGGCGGTGCGTGCCGTTACTCGGCCAGCAGCGCTTCCGCGTCCAGCGTCACGCCGACCGCCTGGATCACCGAGGCGATCTTGACGGCCTCCTGGATCGTCTCGCGGTCCACACCGGCCTTGCGGAGCACCTGCTCGTGCGAGTCCAGGCACTGGCCGCAGCCGTTGATCGCGGAGACGGCCAGCGACCACAGCTCGAAGTCGACCTTCTCGACCCCGGGGTTGCCGATGACGTTCATCCGCAGACCGGCGCGCATCGTCCCGTACTCCGGGTCCGACAGCAGGTGCCGGGTCCGGTAGAAGACGTTGTTCATCGCCATGATCGCGGCGGCGGACTTGGCCGCCGTGTACGCCTCGGGCTTGAGATTGGCCTTGGCCTCCGGCTCCAGCTCGGCGAGGACCTTCGGCGAGCGCGAGGCGATCGCGCAGGCGAGGACCGTGCCCCAGAGCTGCTGCTGCGGCAGCTCGCTGTTGCCGATCACCGAACCGAGGTTCAGCTTGAGGTCCTTGGCGAAGTCCGGTATGGCGGACTTGAGTTCGTCGAGAGCCATCTCAGTTCACCCGTCCTTACTCGCCCGAGAGGAGCGCGACCGGGTCCAGCGTGGTCTCGCCCTTGGTCCAGTTGCACGGGCACAGCTCGTCGGTCTGCAGGGCGTCCAGGACCCGCAGGACCTCCTTGGGGTTACGGCCGACGGAGCCGGCGGTCACCATGGTGAACTGGATCTCGTTGTTCGGGTCCACGATGAAGACGGCGCGCTGGGCGAAGCCGTCCGCGCCCTCGACGCCACAGTCACGCATCAGCTCGTGCTTGGAGTCGGCGAGCATCGGGAAGGGCAGGTCACGCAGGTCCGCGTGGTCCTTGCGCCAGGCGTGGTGCACGAACTCCGAGTCGCCCGAGACGCCGAGGATCTGGGCGTCGCGGTCCGCGAACTCGTCGTTCAGCTTGCCGAAGGCGGCGATCTCGGTGGGGCAGACGAAGGTGAAGTCCTTCGGCCAGAAGAACACCACACGCCACTTGCCCTCGTAGGACTTGTGGTCGATCTGCTCGAACTCCTTGCCGCTCTCCAGCGACACGCAGGCGGTCAGGTCGTAGGTGGGGAACTGGTCACCGATAGTGAGCACGCGCTCTCCTTGCAGGTTGGAAGGGTCCCTTTTGGGGCCTTCCGTGAGGGGTTGGACGGGTCACAGCATGGCACGGGGTGCATTGATCAGTGAAATAGCTACACTCGGTCGGGTTGATCGAAGGTGGTTATCAGTGATTCCGGTGCGGCGTGTGAAGCAGCCCAGTCTTTCCCAGCTCAGAGCCTTCGCGGCGGTCGCGGAGTACCTCCACTTCCGGGACGCGGCGGCGTCGATCGGGATGAGCCAGCCGGCGCTCTCGGGCGCGGTTTCGGCTCTCGAAGAGGCACTCGGTGTCCAGCTCCTCGAGCGTACGACGCGCAAGGTGCTGCTCTCGCCCGCGGGGGAGCGGCTCGCGGTGCGGACGAGGGCCGTCCTGGAGACCGTGTCGGAGTTGATGGAGGAGGCGGAGGCGGCGCAGGCGCCCTTCACCGGGGTGCTGCGGCTCGGCGTGATCCCGACCGTCGCCCCGTACCTGCTGCCCACCGTGCTGCGCCTGGTCCACCAGTGCTACCCGGAGCTCGACCTCCAGGTCCACGAGGAGCAGACCTCCTCGCTCCTGGAGGGGCTCGCGGCCGGGCGGCTCGACCTGCTGCTGCTCGCCGTGCCGCTCGGCGTGCCCGGGGTCACCGAACTCCCCCTCTTCGACGAGGACTTCGTGCTCGTCACCCCGCAGGGCCATCCGCTGGCCGGCCGCGACGACATCCCCCGCGAGGCACTGAAGGAGCTCAAGCTGCTGCTCCTGGACGAGGGGCACTGCCTGCGCGACCAGGCCCTCGACATCTGCCGCGAGGCCGGCCGCACCGAGGGCGCGCCGGTCACCACCACCGCGGCGGGCCTCTCCACCCTGGTCCAGCTGGTGGCCGGCGGCCTCGGCGTGACCCTGCTCCCGCGTACGGCGGTCAAGGTCGAGACCGCTCGCAACACCGCCCTGTTCACCGGGCGCTTCACCGCCCCCGCCCCCTCGCGGCGGGTCGCGCTCGCCATGCGGACGGGCGCGGCGCGCCAGGCGGAGTTCGAGGAACTGGCGCACGCCCTGCGCGGCGCGATGAAGCGCCTTCCGGTACGGGTGGTGGGCGACGGCGAGTGAGCCGAAGGGCGCGCCACTGCCGACAGGGGGAGCGCGCAGGCCGCGAGGAACGCGGCCGAGCACGGTCGGCTGTCGACAGTGGCTGAGGCGCCCCGGAGGCGAAGGAGCGTCAGAACGAAGGGGGCTACTCCGTCCTGAGAGCGTCCGCGCGCATCAGCCGCCACAGCGGCGGCAGGCTCAGCAGGGTGACGGCCACGATGAGCGCGGCGCCGACCCCGGTCACCGGCAGGAAGACCCACCAGTCCTCGACCTGAGCGCCGATCATCTTCAGCAGCACCACGCCGAGGCCCAGACCGCCGGCCACCGCGAGCGCCAGGCCCAGCGCGATCGGGACCGCCGTCTGCCACAGGACCGACCAGCTCAAGGTCGTCCGCCGGGTGCCGAACGCGACCAGTGAGGACAGCAGCCGCTTGCGGTCCCGCAGTTGCTCCAGGGTCGTGACCAGCAGCGAGGCCGCCACCAGCAGCATCGTCGCGGTCGCGCCGGCCAGGATGCCGGTGCGGACACTGCTGAACTGCGCGTCCCGCTGGGTGTCCTGCAAGGTCCGGACCCAGGCCAGCGGATCGAGGGACGCGGCCGTGTTCCGTACGTGCTCCGCCGCGTCCGGCACCGCCGGGTCGATCCGCACGCTCACGCCCGCCTCCGGGGCGTCGAGCCGGGAGGCGTCGATCGCCGACGGGGTGGCGAGCACGCCGAACTGGTACTGGCCCACCGGGTCGCGGCGCGCCTCCACCACGCGGGCGGTGTCCGGGATCCGCCACAGCGGCACCGGCTCGCCCCGTTGCGGACCGTCGACGTCCCGCAGGGCGACCTGGGCGCCCGGCTCGGCCGTCCGCCTGACCCATGAGTCCTCGGGGCCACCCTCCGCACCGTGCGCCAGGGCGACGAACACATCGCCGTCCTCGCAGGAGGGCAGGGCGGCCAGCTCTCTGAGCGACGGGCAGTCGGCGACGGTCATCGGGGTGGTGGGGGCGAACTCCTCACCCTGCTTCAACGGCCCGGGCCGCCACACGTGCGACGTGATCGTGCCGATCACCCCTGTGACGCCCTCGGTGTCCGAGAACCTCGCGATCATCTCCCGGGCCTCCGCACCGTCCTGGGCGTCCACGCGGACGTCCAGCTGGGCCCGCGAGGAGTCCATGTTCGTCACCGTCACGAAGTCGTTCTGCATCGCCTGGAAGAGCATCTGGAGCGCGATCGCCCCGGCCGCCGCGACCACGATGCCGCTGACCGCCCTGGCGGCCGTACCGCTGCTCAACTGGAGGCGGCGGACGGCCAGCTGCCAGGCCACCGGGCCGCCGCGCAACCGCCTGACGAAAGCCTCCACCAGCCAGGGGAGGAGAGTGGTGAGACCCGTGAGGGCCAGTACCGAGCCCACCGCGACCCCCACGGTGTCGATCGCGGTGTCGCCCAGGTCGATCGCGCCGGCCATCGGGACGAGCAGGGCCGCCCCGGCCCCGAGGAGCAGCAGCCGCCACCACAGCCGACGGGGCCGCGGGGTCGCCGTACGGACCACGCCGAGCGGCTCGATCGCGACCCCCCGCAGGGCGAAGAGGGTCACCACGACGGCCGAGACGGGCACCACGGCGAAGATCAGCGCGGCGAGCGCCGGTACCGGTACCACGTCGGAGGGGAACGCGTTGACGTCCCACACCTGCACCATGCCCGAGAACCGGCGCCCGACGAGGAAGAACCCGGTACCGCACACGAGGCCGAGCAGCGCCCCCATCAAGGACTCGCCGGCCGCGATCCGCCGGGTCATGGCGGTGTCCGCGCCGACCAGCCGCAGCGCCGCGAGGCGCCGGTCGCGCTGTTCGCCGCCGAATCGGACGGCGGTCGCGATGAAGACGAGCACCGGCAGGAGCAGCACCACGCAGGCGATGAGGACGAGCAGGAGCAGGAAGGCGTTGAACGGTTCGTCCGGCACGGACCAGCCGTACTCCCTGCCGCGTCCGTCGTAGTTGTCGGTGGTGAGGGTGTCGCTGCCGGCGAGGTAACGCAGCTCGGCCGGGCCGATGAGCCCCGCGTCGCCGACGGTGCCGACGACCTTGTACGGCAGCCGGTCGCGCAGCAGCGCGCCGTCCGGGGAGCCGAGCAGTTCGCCCAGCGCGGGGGAGACCAGCATCTCGCCCGGTCCGGGCAGCTTCGCGGCGCCCGGCGGCAGAGCGGCGTCCGGGCCCTCGGGCCGCAGCACCATGCCGGTGACCGTGTCGCCCCGGAAGAGCGTCTGGTGGCGCACGTACAGAAAGGTGTCGCGCCCCGGCTGGAGGGTCTCGTAGCTGGCGTCGGGGTCCCTGACCGACTCGCGCACCTCTCGCTGGAACGTCATGTTCGGCAGAGAGGCGGCGAGCAGCAACAGGGCCACGCCGAGGCCGACGCCGACGGCCGTCAGGAAGGTGCGCAGCAGGCCGCCGCGCCCCCCGGTCACCGCGAACCGGCCGCCGAGTGCCAGGTCCCGGGCCCAGGTACGGAGTCTCATACCGCCCACTCCGAGCTCCGTACCGAACCGTCCCGTACGACGACCTCGCGGTCGGAGTAGGCGGCGACCCGGGCCTCGTGGGTGACGAGGACGACGGCCGCGCCGGTGTCCCGGGAGGCGTCGGTGAGCAGCTGCATCACGCGCTCGCCGTTGAGCGAGTCGAGGGCGCCGGTCGGCTCGTCGGCGAAGATCACCCGCGGGGCGGTGACGAGCGCGCGGGCGACCGCGACCCGCTGGCCCTGGCCGCCGGAGATCTCACCGGGCCGCTTGCCGCCGACGTCCTCGACCTCCAGGCGCGTCAGCCACTCCTCGGCCTTGAGCTCGGCGCTCCGGCGCCGCTCGCCGTTCAGCCGCAGCGGAAGGGCGACGTTCTCGACGCAGGTCAGCTCGGGGACGAGCTGACCGAACTGGAAGACGAAGCCGAAGTCGCTGCGGCGCAGGGCGCTGCGCGCCGCGTCGGGGAGGGAGGTCAGCTCGCGGCCGTCGTAGGTGATGGTGCCGGCGTCCGGCCGGACTATCCCGGCGAGACAGTGCAGCAGCGTGGACTTTCCCGAACCCGAGGGGCCCATCACGGCGACGACCTCGCCGGCCCGGAGGGCGAAGTCGGCGCCCACCAGCGCGGGGGTCGGTCCGTAGGCCTTGTCGATGCCGCTCGCCAGGAGCAGAGGGGCGGTGGTCATCGGCGGATCTCCTCGGCGAGCCGGTCGAGCCGGGCGGCGGTCAGTTCCAGCCAGCGCAGGTCGGCTTCCAGGTGGAAGAGCGCGTGGTCGCAGATCAGCTGGTCCGCGAGGTCGCCGTCCTTCTTGCGCCGGGTCAGCTCCCGCATCAGCCGCAGGTGCTCCGCCCGCTGGACGTCGAGCAGCTCGGCTGCCCCGCGTCCGGTCAGCAGGGCCAGGACGACCTTGGTGTAGAGGGTGGACTGGAGGTACGGCTCCGGCTTCTCGGGCTGCGACAGCCAGCGCTCGACATCCGTGATGCCGGCCTCGGTGATCGCGTACCGCTTCCGCTCCGGGCCGCCGCCGGCCTCGACGCCGTCGACCTCGACGAGGCCGTTCCTCAGGAGCCGGGACATGGTCGAGTAGACCTGCCCGTAGTGCAGCGGCCGGTCGTGGCCGAATCTCTCGTCGAAGGCGCGCTTGAGGTCGTAACCATGGCGCGGACCGGACTCCAGGAGCCCGAGAAGGGTGTGACCGATTGACATGGCGACCACTGTACACCCGGTGTATACGCACGATGTATAGCTGGTCGGCCGACGGATCGTTCTCCGTACGGACGGACTGTGACCGGTCTCGCACAACCATCACGCACCGTGGAGCGTCGGTTTCATAGGAGCGGGTGCTGAACCTCACGTCCGGAAAAGCCGGATCGATCGCCCTTTGTCTGCAAGGGCGGTGTTAGCTTGCTGAGCTGATTCGACGAAGAGTGGAGCGACGGAAGACATGGGCCGAACGGAACGACAGGAGAAGAAGGGCGGGCGGATACGCCGACTCTTCACCTGGAAGAAACTCCTGGGCACGTTCTTCGTCGGCTGCCTGCTCCTCATGGGCGCCTTCTACGTGATCTACCTGATGGTCCCGGTGCCCACGGCCAACGCCCAGGCGACCATGCAGAGCAACGTCTACAAGTACGCGAACGGCAAGATCCTCGCCCGTACCGGCGAGATCAACCGGGAGATCGTCGGTCTGGAGAAGATCCCCAGGGACGTCCAGGACGCCTTCGTCGCCGCCGAGAACAAGACCTTCTACAAGGACAACGGCGTCGACATCAAGGGCACCGCCCGCGGCGCCCTGAACACCGTCACCGGCAAGGGCAAACAGGGTGGTTCGACCATCACCCAGCAGTACGTCAAGAACTACTACCTGGACCAGGACCAGACGGTCACCCGCAAGCTCAAGGAAATGGTGATCGCGCTCAAGGTCGACCAGCGCATGGCGAAGAGCGAGATCCTCGCCGGCTACATCAACACCAGCTACTACGGCCGCAGCGCCTACGGCATCCAGGCCGCCGCGCAGTCGTACTACGGTGTCGACGCCTCCAAGCTGAACGTCGCCCAGGGCGCCTACCTCGCCTCCCTGCTCCAGGCCCCCAACCAGTACGACTGGACCGCCGCCTCCGCGACCGGGCGCAAGCTCGTCGAGGAGCGCTGGAACTACACCCTCGACAACATGGTCGAGGAGGGCTGGCTCGACCCCGCCAAGCGCGCCGGGCTCACCTTCCCCGTCCCGCAGAAGCCCAAGGCCGCCCCCGGCATGGAAGGCCAGCGGGGCTACCTCGTCGAGGCCGCCAACCAGGAGCTGATGCGCCAGGGCCTGCGCGAGGAGGACATCAGGGCCGGCGGCTGGACGATCACCCTCAACATCGACGAGAAGAAGCAGAACGCGCTCGTCGCGGCCGTCGAGCGGCAGCTCGAGGCCAAGCTCGACCGCAAGGGCGACGAGAAGGACGCGACCGTCCAGGCCGGTGCCACCTCGGTCGACCCGAAGACCGGCAAGGTCCTCGCGCTCTACGGCGGCGTCGGTGCCACCGAGCACTGGACGTCGAACGCCACCCGCCGCGACTACCAGCCCGCCTCGACCTTCAAGCCGATCGTCCTCGCCTCCGCCCTCGAGAACGACGCGAAGACGCAGGACGGCCGGAGGATCGGCCTCGGCACGATCTACGACGGCACCAGCCGGCGGCCGGTCGAGGGCAGCGACGTGCCGTTCGCCCCGGAGAACGAGGACGACCGGCGGTACGGCCCCGTCACCGTCCAGAAGGCCACCAACAGCTCCATCAACTCCGTCTACGCCCAGATGATCGTGGACGTCGGCCCCGGCAACGTGAAGAAGACCGCCCTCGACCTCGGTATGAAGGACGGCCCGGACTTCGGCGAGAGCCCCGCGATGTCGCTCGGCACCATGGGCGCCTCCACCTGGGACATGGCCGCCGTCTACGCGACGCTCGACAACCACGGCGTCAAGGTCACCCCGACCATCGTGAAGTCCGCGCAGCACAAGGACCGCAGGGCCGACCCGGTGAAGCCGATCGGCGCCCAGGTCATCAGCCGCGAGACCGCCGACACCGTCACCAAGGCGATGACCGGAGTCGTCCGCAGCGGCTCGGGCTTCCGCGCGGCCGGCGACTACCACGCGGCGGGCAAGACCGGCACCTCGGAGAACAACCGCTCCGCCTGGTTCGTCGGCTACACCCCCGAACTGGTCACCGCCGTCGGCCTCTTCGGCGAGGACATCAAGGGCAACCAGGTCACCCTCACCGACACGATCAACGAGGGCCGCGCCAACGGCGGCAGGACCCCGGCCCAGATCTGGGGCGACTACACCACCCGGGCGCTCGGCGGCGGCTCCGACGCCCGCTTCGACCTGGAGACCGACGGTTCGGCCGTCACCGAGCCGGACGCCCCGGCCCCGACCGGGACGACGACCGGGTCCCCGGACCCGACAGCGCCCGCCACCCCCACCGGGTCGCCCGACCCGACGCCCCCGCCGACGCCGACGACCACCACGCCGCCGCAGCCGACGGGCACGATCACGATCCCGCCGCCGCCGACGGAGACCACGGATCCGACGGAGCCGACCGGCCCGCCGGTCGATCCCCCGGTGGGCGGCGAGGGTGAACGGGACGATCGGCGACGAGCCGGGCAGTGACGCGATGACGCGATGACGCGATGACGCGATGACGCGACGAAGGCCGGGCCCGGAAGGGGCCCGGCCTTCGCCGTGGACGTGGTCCGCACGGCCCGGGCGGTTCGGTCCCTCAGCTCCGCGTCGGCAGCTCGAACCAGACCACCTTGCCGCCGGAGAGCCGCGTCGCCCCCCACCGCCTGGCCAGCCGGTTCACCAGGAAGAGACCCCGGCCGCCCTCGTCCGTGTCCCGCGCCCGCCGCTGCCGGGGCAGCTGCGGGGAATCGTCCCCGACCTCGCAGCGCAGCACATCGGTCCGCAGCAGCCGCAGCGTCACCGGCCGCTCCGCGTACCGCACCGCGTTCGTGACGACCTCGCTGATCAGAAGTTCGACCGAGTCGGACAGCTCCTCCAGGTCCCAGCGGGCCAGGGCCCGCCGGGCCAGGCGCCTCGCCCGCCCCGGGGCCGCGTCCTCCGGCTCCAGGAACCAGTACGCCACGTCGCTCGGCGCGATCCCGTCGAACCGGGCCGCGAGCAGCGCGATGTCGTCGTCCCGGTCGCCCGGGCCGAGCATGTCCAGGACGTCGTCGCAGAGCGCCTCCAGCGGCGGCGAGTGGTCCGGACCGGTCAGCTGGGCCGTCGCCGCGAGGCGCTCCCGCAGCTGCTCGATACCGGTCCACACGTCCCGCAGCCGGGACTCGACCAGCCCGTCGGTGTAGAGCAGCAGCGTGGCCCCGGCCGGGGCGTCCAGCTCGACCGCCTCGAAGTCGACCCCGCCCACGCCGATCGGCGCCCCCGGCGGGACCCGCAGCACCTCCGCCCGGCCGCCCAGGTGGAGCAGTATCGGCGGCGGATGGCCGGCGTTGGCGATGGTGATCCGGTGCGAGACGGGGTCGTACACCGCGTACAGGCAGGTCGCCATCCGGTCCTGGCCGAGCCGCTGGGCCTGCTCGTCCAGGTGGTGCAGCACCTCCTGCGGCGGCAGGTCGAGGCCGGCCAGCGTCTGCGCCGTGGTCCGCAGCTGGCCCATGATCGCGGCCGAGGTCATGGAGTGACCCATCACGTCACCCACGACCAGCGCGACCCGGCTGCCGGGCAGCGGGATCGCGTCGTACCAGTCGCCGCCCACCCGGGCCGTCTCGGCGGCCGGCAGGTATCGGGACGCCAGCCGGACGCCAGTGGGCTGCGGCAGCGAGTCCGGCAGCATGGTGCGCTGCAGCTCGTCGGCGATGTACGCCTCGCGTCCGTACAGCACGGCCTTGTCGATGCCGAGTGCGGTGTGCGTCGCCAGCTGGGCGGCGACGAGCAGGTCGTTGGGTTCGAAACCGGGCCGCTCGGGGCGGCGCAGGAAGACGGCGGCGCCGATCACCCGGCGCCGGCCGCGCAGCGGGGCGAGGATCGCCCGATGCCCGCCGGGGACCGGATGGTCCCCGCCGAGCAGCTCGGGCAGCGCGGCCCGGGCGGCGGCGGAGTCGCCGAAGACCGGCCGCACCCCGCGCAGCACCTCGGCGAGCGCCCCGCCGGAGCGGACCTCGCACAGCTCGGCCGCCGGCGTCGGGTCGGGATCCGGGACGAGCACCAGCTCCTCGCCCTCCAGGTCCGTTAACCGCAGCCGGTCGGTGCGGCGCAGCCGCAGCACGAACGGCGCGACCGGCCGCTCGTCGCCCACCGGGAGCGGGTCGCGCAGATAGACCAGGATCGCGTCGGAGAAGGTCGGCACCGTGGCCCGGCAGAGACCGAGCACGATCTCGTCCAGATCTATCCCGCGTGCGATCCGCCGGGTCGCCGCCCCCACGAACCGGAGCCGGTCCCCCTCGTGCCGCGCGGCGAGCCCGTCCGGGGCGCCCTGCGGGCCCTGCGCGGCGGTGACCGCCATCGCGGCCGACGCCGTGCCGGCCTGCGCCGACGCCCCGCCGCCGGGCGGCGTGACGGGAACCGCCGCGACGGGCGGACCGGCCTGCGCCGGCAGGACGGGCCACTCGCGGCCGGAATCCTCACCGGACACGGACGAGGCGGCGGGCACGCGGCGCGTGTCGGCTCCCGCCCCCGCGGCGGCGTGTCCCTCCTCGGAGGAGGGCCTGGCGGGGGAGTCGTGCCCGTGCTCGTGCGCCGGACCGCCGCGCGCGACCGCCCGCGAGCGCCCGGCGGACGGGCCGGGCTGCCCCGGAACCGGCACGTCGGCCGCGGCGGCCGGAGCGCCCGCCCCGGCCGCCTCCTGCCGGGGGCGGGCGCGCTCCTGCGGCCGGGCAGCAGGCGGCTGGCGGCCTTCGTGGGAGGTGGGATGCTCCGTCACGCGTGGGATTCCGTCCGTCCGGGCCGGTGGTGCGATGCACTCGCTCTTCTCGCCGATGCCGCGCCTTCACCGGGGATAAACCCCCGGCGAGCGGTGGATGTGAATGCCTCGCGAGCGGCGGCTACGACAGGGGTCGGCACACCCGGGCACACGTCCGGCACTGCTCTCCCCCTCATGAATGACTTGCGGTCAGGTCCTGTGCTCTGCTCAGTGGTTGACGGCTCGTTCGGTGGATCATCGTCTTGCGGAGGACGATCCTACGTTTGCACCCCGGGGGCGCATCAAGGGTCTCACGGTGCGGTGTGCGCCGGGGTGCGATCCCAGTCGGCCGGCAGCTCGGGCACGGTCCATCCCGGATCGGGCCGCCAGTCCTCCCACCCGTCCGAGAACGGCGTGCCCCACGCCCGGATCACCTCGACCGCTGCGCTTCCCGCGGCCCGTACCCGCGCGGCCTGCGCCGCGTTCATCAGACCGGCCCGCTGGGCCTGCGCGAACTCGTCCTCGTCACGCCACAGCCAGCTGCGGTCGGGGTAGACGGAGATGTCGAGGAAGTGGTCCTCGGAGTCGACGCCGCCGGCCCACCGGGTCCGCGGCTCCTCGAGGTTCACGTACCAGCTGCGGAAGCTCCAGCCGCGCTCCCAGAACAGCCAGACCGACCAGGGGTCCCCCGGCCGGGCCAGCTTCAGTACGCCTGTGCCGAACCAGCGCGACCGCGCGGTGGTGCGCGGGGCGGTGTAACGGGTGGCGAGCGGCTCCTCGTGCACGGGAGTCCCGTCGGCCAGCACCGGGCGGACGCACTCGGTGCCCGGCGCCATCCAGACGGCGAGCAGCTCGTCCGTGTCCTGGACGACGGTCACCGGCCGGCAGATGTGCACGTCGCCGGAGCCGTTGCCGCGGTAGCGCCAGAGGATGTGCTCCCCCGGCGCCCAGTGCTGAGGGCCGCCCGATCCTGTCATGCGCAGATCTTAGGGGCGGGCCCCCGTGAACGCTGCGGCACAGGTCACGGATGAGTCATGCGCAGCACGTCGAGGGCCTCGTCGAGCTGCTCGACCGTCAGGGCGCCGCGCTCGACGTAGCCGGACTCCAGCACCACCTCACGGATCGTCTTCCGCTCGGCCAGGGACTTCTTGGCCACCTTGGCCGCCTCCTCGTAGCCGATGTACTTGTTCAGCGGTGTGACGACGGACGGTGACGACTCGGCGTACTCCCTGGCCCGTTCGACGTTGGCGGTGATCCCGTCGACCGTACGGTCCGCGAGGAGGCGCGAGGCGTTGGACAGCAGCCGCACGGACTCCAGCAGGTTCTTGGCGATCACCGGCAGCATCACGTTGAGCTCGAAGTTCCCCGCCGCGCCCGCCACCGCGACCGTGGTGTCGTTCCCGGTCACCTGCGAGGCGACCATCAGGACCGCCTCGGGAACGACGGGATTCACCTTCCCCGGCATGATCGACGACCCGGGCTGGAGGTCGGGGAGATTGATTTCGGCCAGGCCCGTGCGCGGGCCGCTCGCCATCCAGCGCAGATCGTTGGAGATCTTCGTCAGCGAGACGGCGATGGTCCTGAGCTGGCCGGACGCCTCCACCAGACCGTCGCGCGCGCCCTGCGCCTCGAAGTGGTCCCGGGCCTCGGTGAGCGGCAGGCCGGTCGCCTCGGCGATCTCGTCGATGACCGCGGCGGAGAAGCCGGGCGGGGTGTTGATCCCGGTGCCCACCGCCGTACCGCCCAGCGGCAGTTCGGCGAGCCGGGGCAGCGAGGCGCGCAGCCGCTCGATGCCGTACCGGACCTGGGCCGCGTAACCGCCGAACTCCTGACCCAGGGTCACGGGCGTGGCGTCCATCAGGTGTGTACGGCCGGACTTCACCACGGCCGCGAATTCGGCCGATTTCCGCTCCAGCGAGGCCGCCAGGTGGTCGAGGGCGGGGATGAGGTCGTGGAGGACGGCGGCCGTGGCGGCGATGTGGATCGAGGACGGGAAGACGTCGTTGGACGACTGGGAGGCGTTCACATGGTCGTTGGGGTGGACCTCCCGGCCGTCGGGGAGCCGCTCGGTGGCCAGGGTGGCGAGGACCTCGTTCATGTTCATGTTGGACGAGGTGCCGGAGCCGGTCTGGAAGACGTCGACCGGGAAGTGTTCGTCCCATCGGCCCTCGGCGACCTCGGCGGCGGCGGCCATGACGGCATCCGCGAGGTCCTGGTCGATCACGCCGAGCGCGGCGTTGACCTTGGCGGCGGCGGCCTTGATCCGGGCGAGGGCCTCGATGTGGCTGCGCTCCAGGCGCTGGCCCGAGACGGGGAAGTTCTGTACCGCCCGTTGGGTCTGGGCGCGCCATTTGGCGTGGGCGGGGACCCGCACCTCACCCATGGAGTCGTGCTCGATCCGGTAACCGTGGTCGTCACTCATGTCACTCATCCTCGTCAACCTCCTGCAAAAGTTGAGCACTTGTCTTGTTCCATGTATTCCCAAGGCGCGTACCGGCCAGTAAAAACCGTGGGTAACCCCACCTCCAGGAGGCGCAATGAGGCGCACCAGGCGCAGATTCCGCTGGACGATCGCGGCCACGGCCGCGGCTGCCGCGGCCTTGGGAACCATGTCAGCCGCGGCACCCGCCGGTGCGGCTGACACCGCAACGGGCCCCCGTACGGCGGCATCCGTACCGCTCTCGCCCGAGCTGGAGGCCATCCGCGCCGCCGAGGCCACCAAGATCTACGGTGACCCGGCCGAGCGGCCGTTCGCCCAGCGCAGGACCGGTCTCATCTCGCTCGGCGACAGCGAGATCTCGGGCGAGGGCGTCGGCACCTACGAGCCGCCCACCAACGGTCCCACCAACTGGTGCCACCGCTCGCCCGAAGCCGCCGTCCACCGCACCGGGATCCCCGCGGACCTCACGTTCAACGTGTCCTGTTCCGGCGCCTACAGCGGCAACATCCGGATCGGCGGCTCGAAGCAGTACGCCGACGAGCTCGTCCAGAGCGACAACCTCGCCATCAAGGCCCGCAACACCCGTATCAAGATGGTGCTGCTCGTCGCCGGAGCCAACGACGACCTGCAGTTCGGGCCCGTCATGACCGACTGCGTCACCCGCTACCTCACCCTCCAGGGCCCCTGCGCGCCGAAGTACGCCCCCGGCTGGCAGGCCCGCGTCGACGCGCTCGTCCCCAAGGTCGAGCAGACCGTGCGCGACCTGAAGACCGTGATGCGCGATGCCGGTTACGCCGACGGCGACTACAAGCTGGTCGTCATGGGCTACCCGAGCCCGATCGGTCCGGACTTCCACGACAACCCGAACTTCCCCGGCAAGCTCTCCTGCGGCGGACTCGGCTACGACTCCGACACCGTCTGGGGCCGTGACACCGCCGTGCCCGCCTTCGAACGCGGCATGCGCAAGGCCGCCGCCGACACCGGCGCCGTCTACCTCGACAACTCGCGGCTCTTCCACGGCCACGAGGTCTGCATGGAGGACCCCTGGGCCCGCGGTCTCTACATCGACCTCTCCAAGCCGGGCACCCCGGACGAGAACTCCGTCCGGCAGTCCTTCCACCCCAACGCGCGCGGACACGCGGCCTTCGCGTCCTGCCTCACCCAGATCTACGGCTCCGGTCTGCGGGAGGCCAGTTGCGCGGACGTCGACTCCTCCGGGAAGCCGACCCTCTTCCCGTACGCCTGGGACGACGTCTACAAACCGCTGAAGAACGGGGCGACCGGCAACTGCGTGGACGTCGAGGCGGCCTCCTCGAAGAACGGCACCGGCGTGGTCGGCTGGGACTGCCACGGCGGGCGCAACCAGGGCTGGTGGTACGACTCCGGGCGACGGACGTTCCACACCGAGCTCACCCAGGACCGCTGCCTGGACGTCCCGGGCGCCCGCTACCAGGCGGGTACCGCGGTGATCCTCTGGAACTGCTCGGGCGCGGCGAACCAGCGGTTCGTCCGCGACGGGGCCACGATCCGGCCGGCGGCCGCGACAGGGCTCTGCCTGACGCAGGGGGCGGCGAAGGAGCCGCTGCGGCTCCAGAGCTGCGACGGCTCGGCGAACCAGCGGTTCGTGTAACCGGTCCGTTCGGCCGTACCGACGCCATGGCCCCCGCCCGGTGCGGGGCGGGGGCCACGGCGTGCTCGGCTCAGAGCGCCTTCACGCTGTCGCGGGCCAGTTCGTACGCGGGAAGCATCTCCCGGTGCTCCTGCGTGTCGAGCCCTCCGAGGTGGACGATCACGGTCCCCTTCGGGGTGGAGACGGCGAAGGCACGCTCCTCCTTGGACTCCTCCATGATCTTGTTGTAGACCGTGTACGTCACCTCGGTGGCGGGCAGCCCACCCGCCTTCGTCTCCTTGTAGACCACCTTCGAGGTGTTCTCCTCGGCCTTCACGAACCCTTCGAGCGCCGTACGGGCCCGGCCCTTGCCGGCGCTCCAGACCCGCATATAGCCGATGTTCCCGGCCGGCTTCGCGTCGATCTCGCAGACCATCGTCGCCGGGCCCTGCTTGCCGAGCGCGGCGAAGACCTCGTCGTCGGAGGCGTGGACGGCCTTCGGCTTCCACTGGGCGGCCAGGTCGAAGGAGACCGGGAGCGGGCAGGCGGTGCCCGGGGCGCCGAGGGAGGCCTTCGGGG
>NZ_BMTO01000006.1:141577-333936 GCF_014649715.1 Streptomyces lateritius | reverse complement strand
CGCGCGGCGGAGTCCTCGGCCACGAGCAGCGGCACGGGGTCGGCGGCGCAGCCGCCCAGCAGCCCGGCCGCCGCCAGCGCGGCGACGGCCGGCGCCAGGGTCCGTACCCGTATGTGATGTCTCATGCGCGTCAGCGTATCCAGGGTGACCTGCCCCTTTACCGGCGCGTCTCCGCAAGGGAACCGGTCACCGAGCGGGCCGCGGGCGGCCGTCGGACAATGAAAACGATCCGGAGGGTTGCCGGAGGGGGGAGTTCCGATGCCCAGTCCCACGCCCAGGAGGCATGACATGCCCCGCAGCTTGAGGAGAATCGGTGTACTCGGCGCCTGTGTGGCCGCAGCCGTCGCCTTCAGCGCCCCCTTCCCCGCTTCCGCCGCCCCCGCCGCCGAGAGCGTCTTCACCCTCTATTCCAAAGAGGTACCGTCCGGCGAGAGCGGTCAGACCGATCAGCCGCCCGAGGTGGGAGACAGCTTCAGCTTCGCCGGCGACCTCTACCGCGCCAAGGGCGGCGAGAAGGTCGGCCGGGACGGTGTGACCTGCACCGTGGTGCGTGCCGGGCAGGCGGGTGGTGACCTGCACTGTGTCGGCACCTTCGTCCTGACCGGCGAGCCCGCCGGGCAGCTGACGGGTCAGGCGCTGGTGCCGTTCGATCCGTCGGACGAGCAGCCGGCGTCGTTCGACATCGCCATCACCGGCGGAACGGGTGACTTCAAGGACGCGCGGGGCTTCGTCCGCTCGACCGCGGACGGGGACCACGAGCGCCTGGACTTCCGCGTCACCCCCTGAACGCGGGGGAGGAGCCCCGGCCCGGGGCCCCTCCGACCTGCACGCGGTGCGCGCCGCGCCCGCGGCGCGCGCGGATCAGGATCAGCCCAGGCCCGGACCGCGGACCGGGATGGTGGTGAAGGTCGGCTCGGGGGCGGGGTTCTGGAAGAAGTCGTTGCCCTTGTCGTCCACGACGATGAAGGCGGGGAAGTCCTCGACCTCGATCTTCCAGACCGCCTCCATGCCGAGCTCCTCGTACTCGACGACCTCGACCTTCTTGATGCAGTCCTGCGCCAGTCGCGCCGCGGGGCCGCCGATGGAGCCGAGGTAGAAGCCGCCGTGGCTGCCGCAGGCGTCCGTGACCTGCTTCGAGCGGTTGCCCTTGGCCAGCATGACCTTGGAGCCGCCCGCGGCCTGGAACTGCTCGACGTACGAGTCCATGCGGCCGGCCGTCGTCGGGCCGAAGGAACCGGAGGCGTATCCCTCGGGGGTCTTCGCCGGACCGGCGTAGTACACCGGGTGGTCCTTCAGGTACTGCGGCATCTCCTCGCCCGCGTCCAGGCGCTCCTTGATCTTGGCGTGCGCGATGTCACGGGCCACGACCAGCGGGCCGGTCAGCGAGAGGCGGGTCTTGACCGGGTACTTCGTCAGCTCGGCGAGGATCTCGTCCATCGGCTGGTTCAGGTCGATCTCGACGACGTCGCCCTCGGTGGAGAGGTGCTCGTCGGTGGTGTCCGGCAGGAAGCGCGCCGGGTCGGTCTCCAGCTGTTCCAGGAAGACGCCCTCGGCGGTGATCTTCGCGACGGCCTGACGGTCGGCCGAGCAGGACACGGCGATGGCGACGGGCAGCGAGGCGCCGTGGCGGGGCAGGCGCACGACGCGGACGTCGTGGCAGAAGTACTTGCCGCCGAACTGCGCGCCGATGCCGATCTTCTGCGTCAGCTCGAAGACCTTCTCCTCCAGCTCCTTGTCCCGGAAGCCGTGACCGAGCTCGGAGCCCTCGGCCGGCAGCTCGTCCAGGTAGTGCGCGGAGGCGTACTTCGCGGTCTTCAGCGCGAACTCGGCCGACGTGCCGCCGACGACGATCGCCAGGTGATAGGGAGGGCAGGCGGCCGTGCCGAGCGAGCGGATCTTCTCCTCCAGGAACTTCATCATGCTCGCCTCGTTGAGGACGGCCTTCGTCTCCTGGTAGAGGAAGGACTTGTTGGCGGAGCCGCCGCCCTTGGCCATGAAGAGGAACTTGTACGCGCCGCCGTCGGTCGCGTACAGCTCGATCTGCGCGGGCAGGTTCGAGCCGGTGTTCTTCTCCTCCCACATGGTCAGCGGGGCCATCTGCGAGTAGCGCAGGTTGAGCTTGGTGTACGCGTCGTAGACGCCGTGCGACAGGGCCTTCTCGTCCTCGCCTTCGGTGAGGACGTGCTGGCCGCGCTTGCCCATGACGATCGCGGTGCCGGTGTCCTGGCACATGGGCAGGACGCCCGCGGCGGCGATGTTCGCGTTCTTGAGGAGGTCGAGCGCGACGAACTTGTCGTTGCTCGACGCCTCCGGGTCGTCGATGATCCGGCGCAGCTGGGCGAGGTGCGCCGGGCGCAGGTAGTGCTGGATGTCGTGGATCGCCTCGGCGGCGAGCCGGCGCAGCGCCTCCGGCTCGACCTTGAGGAACGTACGGCCGTCGGCCTCGAAGGTGGAGACACCCTCTGCGGTCACCAGGCGGTAGGGCGTGGTGTCCTCTCCCAGGGGGAGCAGATCGGAGTACGCAAACTCTGGCATTTCGGCCATTCCTCACTCGGCAGACAGCGGCACGGCCTCCATTGGCAGCGCGTCCCCCAGCGTAAGACGCCGCACCGGCGGGGTTCCTGTGAGGTAAGGCTCACTTGCCACAGGTCTCCGGCGATCGGGCGGGTCCTTCCGGGCGACGGGGCGGCGCGCCGCTCGGTCGCGCCCCCTAGTCGCGATCTATCGCGTTTCGCTACGCTGAGGTCGTGGACCTCGAAAAGCAGCCCCAGAAGCCGGTCGCCCCCGCCGAGCCCGCGCCCGTCGGGCCGGCCCCCGTGCCCGGCGCGCCGGGCGACTCCCTGCGGGCCTCGGACGCCGACCGGGACCGGATCGCGGACATCCTCGGGGATGCCCTGGCGGAGGGGCGGATCGACGCGGAGGAGCACTCGGAGCGGATCGACGCGGTCTACCGCGCCAAGACGGTGGGCGAGTTGGAGCCGATCGTCCGCGATCTCCCGGCCGGCACCCGGCCGCGCCAGGCGCCCGACTCGGCCCACGCGTACGGCCCCGAGGACACGTCGGGACCCGCCGACAACCTGGTCGCCGTCTTCTCCAGCACCACCCGCAAGGGCCGCTGGCGGGTGGGCCGCAGGACCAACGCCTTCTCCCTCTTCGGCAACATCGAGATCGACCTCACCGAGGCGCTCTTCGCCCAGCGGCTGACCACCATCAACGCCACCTCGGTCTTCGGCAACGTCGAGGTGCGGGTGCCGGAGAACATCAGCCTGCGGGGCAGCGGCACGGGGATCTTCGGCAACTTCGAGGTCGTGGCGATGGAGGCCGCCGACCCGCAGGCGCCGCTGGTCGTGATCAACGGCTACTCGGTCTTCGGCAACGTCGAGGCCAGGCCCAAGCGCGGGAAGTGGATCACCGACCTGCAGGGCCGGCTGCGCAAGCACCTCGGCCACTGACCGCACCGGGGGGCGACGGATCGACGGCGAGACGGAGCGATGGGGCTCCTGACGCCCGGGTGACCGGAATCCGCCCCTGAGGTTCCGCACTCCGGAACTCGGCGGCACGCAGTGCATAGGCGCGCGCACAGCGGGTAGGGCTGGGGCATCGTCTCTCGCTCGCGAAGCCGTCGTCAGGAGTAGACCGTGCTGCAACTGCCGCATCAGCCCCGCCAGGTCGCCGCCGTCCCTCCTCAGCGTGCCCCCGCACGGGACGACGAGGGCGGTCCCTGGCACACGGAGGCGGTGTGCCGCCGGGACGAGGCCGGGCTCTTCTTCGCCCCCTCCAAGGAGCCGACCGCTGCCCGGCTCTCCCGTGAGGAGGCCGCGAAACGGGTCTGCGCCCGGTGTCCCGTGATGGTCGAGTGCCGGGAGCACGCGCTGCTCCAGCCGGAGCCGTACGGCGTGTGGGGCGGGCTCACCGCGGCCGAGCGCCGTGTCGTGCTCGCCCGGCGCCGGCGGCGCGAGGTGGAGCTCAAGAAGGCGACGACGGACCGGATCGCCGCGGCGGGCTGAGCCCGCGGCCGACGGTCACCTCCGCCCGTACGGGAAGGGGCGCCCCCACCGCACATGGGGGCGCCCCTCTTCGTGGACCCGATTTCTCGCCGATCCGCTGTGTGGCTACTTCGCCCGATCGAAGTCGATCTTGCTGTAGGCGCGCAGCTTCGAGAGCCGGTGCGTGGAGTCGATCTGGCGGATCGTGCCGGACTTCGAGCGCATCACCAGCGACGAGGTGGTCGCGGTCTCCGAGCGGTAGCGAACGCCGCGCAGCAGCTCGCCGTCCGTGATGCCGGTGGCGACGAAGAAGACGTTCTCGCCGCTGACCAGATCGTTCGTGGACAGCACCCGGTCGAGGTCGTGGCCCGCGTCGAGCGCCTTCTGGCGCTCCGCGTCGTCCTTCGGCCACAGCTTGCCCTGGATGACACCGCCCAGGCACTTGATGGCGCAGGCCGAGATGATGCCCTCGGGTGTCCCGCCGATGCCGAGGAGCAGGTCGACGCCGGTCCCCTCGCGCACGGCCATGATCGAGCCGGCGACGTCGCCGTCCGAGATGAACTTGATCCGGGCGCCCGTCTCGCGGATCTCCTTGACGATCCCCTCGTGGCGGGGGCGGTCCAGGATGACGACCGTGACGTCCTCGGGCGACATGTTCTTCGCCTTGGCGACCCGGCGGATGTTGACCGAGACGGGGGCGTTGATGTCGACGAAGTCGGCGGCCTCGGGGCCGGTGACCAGCTTGTCCATGTAGAAGACCGCGGACGGGTCGAACATGGTGCCGCGGTCGGCGGCGGCGAGGACGGCGATGGCGTTCGGCATGCCCTTGGCGTTGAGCGTGGTGCCGTCGATCGGGTCCACGGCGATGTCCACCTCGGCGCCGGTGCCGTCGCCGATCCGCTCCCCGTTGTAGAGCATGGGGGCTTCGTCCTTCTCGCCCTCGCCGATGACGACGACGCCGTTCATCGAGACGGTGGAGACGAGGGTCCGCATGGCGTTGACCGCCGCGCCGTCCGCGCCGATCTTGTCCCCGCGGCCGACCCAGCGGCCGGCGGCCATGGCAGCGGCCTCGGTGACGCGCACCAGCTCCAGGGCGAGGTTGCGGTCGGGGGCCTCGGGGGAGACCTCGAGCTCGGACGGCAAGTGATGCTCGGTCATCGGAGCGCACCTTTCTGTACGGCGACGGCCGGAAGTGAAGAGGGTGCTGCGACTCTATCGGCACGTCGACAAATTGAGCAGAGGGGCCCACGTATGAGCACATCACCATGATGCGACCATGGGTGCGTGGCAGGTATGCGAGGCAGGCAGACGGTACGCGGGATGTTCCAGTCCCTGGCGGTGATCATGGTGGCGGCGGGCGTGATGTATCTCTTCATCCCGCACGACGAGCACGCGGACCCGGTGAAGGTGAAGGACTACCGGGTCGAACTTCTGACGGCCCAGCGGGCTGCGCCGTACCCGGTGCTGGCCCCCGAGGGGCTCGGCGAGGGCTGGAAGGCGACCGTGGTCTCGTACAAGCGCGAGAACGCCGACGCCTGGCAGCTGGGCTTCCTCGACCCGGACACGCAGTACGTGGCGATCCACCAGTCGACGGCGGAGCCGAAGAAGTACGTTCCCGACGTCACCCAGCAGGCCGAGAACTCCGGGAAGACCCAGACGGTCGCGGGCCAGGTCTGGCAGCGCTGGGAGGGTCCGAAGTACGACGCTCTCGTGCGCACCGAGGGCGGCGCGACGACCGTGGTGACGGGGACGGCCTCGTTCGAGCGGCTGGCGGAGATGGCCGCCTCGCTGAAGTCGCAGAAGACGGCCTGACGCGCGCGCCACAGCGCGTGGCGCGGAGGGCGGGCGGATACGGGAAGACCCCCGGCACCGAGGTGCGCGGGGGTCTTGTCGCGTCGCGGCTCAGACGGTGGTGACGACCTCGTCGTAGGCCAGGCGCGGGGAGCGGGGGAACCAGGCGTCCTCGCCGGGCTTGCCGATGTTGACGACCATGATCGGGGTGTGGTCGTCGTCCAGGAACTCCTTCTGGACGCTGGCGAAGTCGAGGCCCGTCATCGGGCCGGCGGCGAGGCCGGCGGCGCGCACGCCGATGATGAAGTAGGCGGCCTGGAGAGCGGCGTTCAGCAGGGCCGAACCCTCGCGGGCCGGACGCTCGGCGAAGAACATGTCCTTGGCCTGCGGGAAGTGCGGGAGCAGCGCCGGGAGCTCCTCGTGGAACTCGTTGTCGGCGGAGAGGATCGCGACCAGCGGGGCGGCGGCGGTCTTCGGCTGGTTGCCCTCGGCCATGTGCTTGACCAGGCGCTCGCGCGCCTCGGCGGAGCGGACCAGCGTGATGCGCAGCGGCGTCTGGTTGAAGGCGGTGGGGCCGAACTTCACCAGGTCGTAGATCGCCTGGACCTGCTCGTCGGTCACCGGCTCGTCGGTGAACGTGTTGGCGGTGCGGGCCTCACGGAAGAGGAGGTCCTGGGCGGCGGGGTCAAGAGCGAGGGACATGCTGCGTACCTTCCGGACTGCAAAAGGGGGTCAAGCGATGCCCTCACCGTACGGCGGTGATTGGTTAATTTTCAACTAACTATGCGGATAGTGATCCGCTTCACAGTCCGCGAGCTGTTCCGGCCTGGCCCGCCCTACGCGTCCTCGTCGGCCCCCGGCTCGGTCTCGCCCGTTGAGAGCGCGGCGTCGAGCCGTGCCCGCGCGCCTTCCAGCCAACGCCGGCACACCTTCGCCAATTCCTCCCCGCGCTCCCAGAGTGCGAGCGACTCCTCCAGCGTCGTACCGCCCGTCTCCAGGCGTCGAACGACCTCGATCAGTTCGTCGCGTGCCTGCTCGTACCCGAGCGCCTCTTCCGTGGTGGCTGCCATGGAAACCACCCTAAGCGCCGGGTCCGACAACGCGCCGCACCGTGAACTCACCCGCCGCGACCCGGGCCCGCAGCTCCTCGTCGACCGCGACCTCGTCCGGAGAACGCACCACCGTCCCGTCCGTCCGCTGGAGCACGGCGTACCCCCGCTCCATCGTCGCGGCGGGCGACAGCGCCCGCACCCGCGCCCGGGTGTGCGACAGCTCCGAGTCGGCCCGGTCGAGCAGGTGCCCCAGGGTCCGGCGGCTGCGTGCGAGGAGCGCGTCGAGCTCCTCCTCCCGCAGCTCCACCATCCGCTGCGGATGCTCCATGACCGGACGTGCGAGCGCGTGCGCGAGGCCCCGCTCCTCCCGGTCGATCAGCCCCCGTACCGTCCGCAGCGCCCGGTCCCGCAGGCCCTGCACCCGGTCCAGCTCCTCCCCGACGTCCGGTACGACCTTCTTGGCGGCGTCCGTCGGCGTGGAGGCCCGCAGATCGGCGACCAGGTCCAGCAGCGGCGAGTCGGGTTCGTGGCCGATCGCGGAGACCACCGGCGTGCGGCAGTCGGCGACCGTCCGGATCAGCTGCTCGTCGGAGAACGGCAGCAGGTCCTCCACGCTGCCGCCGCCCCGGGCCACGATGATCACGTCCACCCCCGCGTGCGCGTCCAGCTCCTTCACGGCCTGGACGACCTGCGGCACCGCCTTCACGCCCTGGACGGCGACGTTGCGCACCTCGAACCGGACGGCGGGCCAGCGGCGCCGCGCGTTCTCCAGGACGTCCCGCTCGGCGGCGGAGGCGCGGCCGACGACGAGGCCGACGAGCTGGGGCAGGAAGGGCAGCGGCTTCTTCCGGTCGAGCGCGAAGAGTCCTTCGGCCCCCAGGCTCCGCTTCAGCTGCTCCAGGCGGGCGAGCAGCTCCCCGATGCCGACCGGCTTGATCTCCACCGCGCGCAGGGACAGCTGCCCGCGCGGCGCGTACCACTCGGGCTTGGCGTGCACGACGACCCGGGCGCCCTCGGAGACGATGTCGGCGACGGCGTCGAAGACCTGGCGGTAGCAGGTGACGCCGATGGAGATGTCGTGCGAGGGGTCCCGCAGCGTCAGGAACACGACCCCGGCCCCGGGCCGCCGCGACAACTGCGTGATCTGTCCCTCGACCCACACGGCCCCGAGCCGGTCGATCCACCCCCCGATGAGCCGGGAGACCTCGCCGACGGGCAGCGGCGCTTCAGCGGACGTAGTCAGAGCCATGCGCCGAGCGTAGTGGCCGCCTCGGACAACGGAGCGTGCCCGGCGCCCGCGCGACCGGAGTCCGGAGGTCCGGAGTCCGGAGGTCCGGAGCCCGCGTGCTCGGCGCCCGCTTGCTCGGCGCCCGGAGTCCGGCGCCCGCGCGACCGGAACCTTGGGCGCTGCCCCACCCGGCCGGGGCCGGGGCCACTACACCCGCCTGGCCGTGCCCTGCACCGCGAGGACCACGAGACCCACGCCCAGCCACACCACGCCCACCACCTGCGCCGACGTCGCCGCCTCCACGATCACCGCGACCAGGATCCCCGCCCCCACCACCGGCATCACCACATGCCGCAACCAGTGCGGCGGCCCGTCCGCCCCCCGGACCGCGAACCATCGCACCACGCTCGCGTGCAGCATCACGAACGCCGTCAGCGCCCCGATGTCGACCACCGACACCAGGTGGTCGAGACCGTCGTCCCGCTGCGCCGCCCACACCGCCGCCACCATCGTCAGCGCCGCCGCCAGCAGCAGCGCGAGCCGCGGCACACCCGAATCCGTACGGGCCAGCAGACGCGGCAGCCGCCGCTCCCTGGCCATGGCGAAGAGTAGCCGGCCCGCGGCCGCCTGCCCCGCCAGCGCGGCGAAGGCCGCTCCGATCGCCTTGGACGCCGCCACCAGATCGTGCAGCCAGGTTCCCACCGACGCGTCCACCGCGTCGTAGAACGCCGACCCCTGCTTCGCGGGGTCGGCGGCGAGCTCCGCCGACGACAACGGTTCGAGGAGCGCGACCAGATAGGTCTGCGCCACGAACAGCACACCCGCCAGCGCCAGACAGAACAGCACCGCCCGCGCCACCTTCTCCGAACCCCCGGTGACCTCCTCCGCGAACGAGGCGATCGCGTCGAAACCGAGGTACGAGAGCACGGCCACCGACACCGCGCCCACCACGGCCGCCGCCGAGAACGAGGCGTCGCCGGTCAGCGGCGACCACCAGTCACGCCGCGCCCCGTCCCGTACGAGCACGCCCACCGCCGAGACCACGAAGGCCAGCAGCACCACGATCTCCATCGCGAGCACCGCGAAACCGACCCGCGCCGCCGCCCGTACGCCCCACAGGTTGAGCAGGGTCGTGATCACCACCGCGATCCCCGTCCACACCCACCGGTCCACTCCGGGGACCAGCGCCTCCATCGCGATGCCCGAGAAGAGATACGCCACGGCCGGGATGAGCATGTAGTCGAGCATCGCCATCCAGCCGGCGATGAAGCCGGGCCCCTCGCCGAGCCCCTTGCGGGCGTAAGTGAAGACGGAGCCCGCCAGCGGGGCCACCCGCACCATCTGCGCGTAGCTGTACGCGGTGAACGCCATGGCGACCGTGGCGACGACGTACACCAGCGCCACCGCGCCGCCCGACTTCGCGTCGAGGGTGCCGAAGACGCCGACCGGTGCCATGGGCGCGATGAAGAGCAGCCCGTAGACCACCAGGTCGCGGAACCCGAGATTCCGTCGCAGTCCGGTGTGCGGTGCCACCTGTGCTTCGTCGGCCATGCGCCCCAGTCTCGGCCACGCTGTCGATCATCCGGATGACCGACGCGGCCGCGGGCCGGGGCCGCGACGGGGCGGCCTTACGATGGGACACATGACTGCTACGCCCGCGTCGACGCCCGCGACCCACCGTCCGAAGCGTGTCCTGCTCGCCGCTCCCCGTGGCTACTGCGCGGGCGTGGACCGTGCCGTGATCGCCGTGGAGAAGGCGCTCGAGCAGTACGGCGCGCCGATCTACGTCCGCCACGAGATCGTGCACAACAAGTACGTCGTACAGACCCTGGAGCGGAAGGGCGCCATCTTCGTCGACCAGGCGACCGAGGTGCCGCCGGGCAACATCGTGATGTTCTCCGCGCACGGCGTGGCCCCCACCGTCCACGAGGAGGCCCGGCAGGGCCGCCTGGCGACGATCGACGCGACCTGCCCGCTGGTCACCAAGGTGCACAAGGAGGCCGTCCGGTACGCCGACGCAGACTTCGACATCCTGCTGATCGGTCACGAGGGCCACGAGGAGGTCATCGGCACCTCCGGCGAGGCCCCCGACCACATCCAGCTCGTCGACGGCCCGGAGGACGTGGCCAAGGTCGAGGTGCGCGACCCCTCCAAGGTCGTCTGGCTCTCCCAGACGACGCTCTCGGTCGACGAGACCATGGAGACGGTGGACGCGCTGCAGGAGAAGTTCCCGCAGCTGGTCTCCCCGCCGTCCAGCGACATCTGCTACGCCACCCAGAACCGTCAGACGGCCATCAAGGAGCTCGCCGGCCAGGCCGAGCTGGTGATCGTCGTCGGATCGAAGAACTCGTCGAACTCGATCCGCATGGTCGAGGTCGCCAAGCAGGCCGGCGTGCCGGCCGCGTACCTCGTCGACTTCGCGAGCGAGATCGACGAGGCATGGCTGGAGGGCGTCACGACCGTCGGTCTCTCCTCGGGAGCGTCGGTCCCCGACGTCCTGGTCGAAGAGGTCCTCGCCTGGCTCTCCGAGCGTGGCTACGGGGACGTGGAGATCGTGAAGACGGCCGACGAGTCCCTGACGTTCTCGCTCCCCAAGGAACTCCGCAACAAGGACCTGCGTGCGGAGGCGGCGGCTCTCCTCGAGGAGTGACCGCCCCGGGCGGCGTTTCCCCCTACCGTTGGGTTCATGAACGTTTTCGGAGTGGACATCGGCGGCTCGGGGATCAAAGGCGCTCCCGTGGATCTGGAGCGAGGCGATCTGACCGAGCCGCGCCACAAGGTACTGACCCCCCAGCCCGCCACACCCGACGATGTGGCGGGCTGCGTCGCGGAGGTGGTGGAGAACTTCGGCTGGTCGGGACCGGTCGGGGTGACCTTCCCCGGTGTGGTCACCGGCTCGACGATCCGTACGGCGGCCAATGTCGACAAGGGTTGGATCGGCGTCGACGCGGGCAAGCTGCTCGGCGACCGGCTCGGCGGCCTGCCGGTGACGGTCCTGAACGACGCGGACGCGGCCGGGGTCGCCGAGATGACCTTCGGCGCGGGCCGGGGCCGCAAGGGCACGGTGATCCTGCTGACGCTGGGTACGGGCATCGGCTCGGCCCTCTTCGTCGACGGCAGGCTGGTGCCCAACACGGAGCTGGGCCATCTGGAGCTGAAGGGCCACGACGCGGAGAAGAAGGCCTCGACGAAGGCGAAGGAGGACGAGGACCTCAGCTGGGAGCACTGGGCGACGCGGCGGGTGCAGAAGTACCTGGCCCATGTGGAGATGCTGTTCTCGCCGGAGCTGTTCATCATCGGCGGGGGAGTGAGCCGCAAGGCGGACCGGTTCCTGCCGCTGATCGAGGGCATCAGGGCGGAGATCGTTCCGGCGGAGCTGCAGAACAACGCGGGCATCGTCGGCGCGGCGATGGCGGCGGCGGGGCGGTAGGGGAGCCGGGGCGGTAAAGCGCGGGGGCGCCGTCCCCGCTCCGGCCGACCCGGCCCGGTTACGGGGCGGGGTTGGCGGGGCGGCGGGGCGGATGGGCGCGGAGGGCCGCCGCCGCGGCGGCCGCACGCTGACGGCGCCCCATGTCCCGTACCTTCCGGACGCTGGTGATCAGACCGGCGACGAGCGTGCCGCCGTAGAGCCAGCCGGCGTGGACGGCGAGGGCGGTCACGACCGCCATCGCCTGTCCGCCGAAGCCCCCCGTACCGCCCGAGATGGGCACCACGCCGACGGCGAAGGCGATCGGGACGCTGATCGGGGCGGTGACGAGGTCGGCGGTGCGCACCCAGAGTGCGGTCAGGGCGCTGACCGGCAGGAACAGCAGGCCGTAGACGATCGGCGACCCGTCGAGGATCAGCCAGTCGAGGAAGCCGAGCATCAGCATGGTCGCGGAGGCGAACAGCCCCGCTCCGAGGCCGGTCAGCCGCGGGTTGGGCAGCCGCCGCAGGGCGAGGACGACGGGCGGTACGGGCCGCCCCGCGGGCACGGCCCGCTCGACCCGGCCGCGACCTGACCGCCCGGCGCGGGCGGCGACGCGATAGACGGAGGCGCCTTCGACGAGCGCGCCGGGCGGCGTGAGAGGCGTTTGCGGCCGCCGGCGGCCTTGAGGCTCACTAGTCCTGTGCTGCTCCACTCCACCAACGTAGGTCGGGAAGGGGCCGGGTAGCGGCACGAGACACGCCCTTTGGGTGACGTTGCCGCCCGGTTCGGCCGAAGACCGCCGTTCGGCGCCCGTCGTCGGCCGGTTCACGCCGCCCGTAAACTGGGGGATCGGCCCACCATCCACACCCCCTCCACACCGCTAGGGAAGTCGCCAACGTGTCGCTCACGATCGGAATCGTCGGTCTGCCGAATGTCGGCAAGTCGACCCTGTTCAACGCCCTGACCAAGAACGACGTGCTGGCGGCCAACTACCCGTTCGCCACGATCGAGCCCAACGTCGGCGTCGTCGGGGTCCCCGACGCCCGTCTGACGAAGCTGGCCGAGATCTTCAGCTCGCAGCGGGTCCTCCCGGCGACGGTCGACTTCGTGGACATCGCGGGCATCGTCCGCGGCGCGAGCGAGGGCGAGGGCCTGGGGAACAAGTTCCTGGCGAACATCCGTGAGTCGGATGCGATCTGCCAGGTCATCCGCGCCTTCAAGGACGAGAACGTCGTGCACGTCGACGGCAAGGTCTCGCCGAAGGACGACATCGAGACGATCAACACCGAGCTGATCCTCGCCGACCTGCAGACGATCGAGAAGGTCCTGCCGCGCCTGGCGAAGGAGGCCCGGATCAAGAAGGACGTGGGCCCGAAGGTCGCGGCGGTCGAGGCGGCCAAGGAGATCCTGGAGCGGGGCGACACCCTCTTCTCGCAGGGCTTCCTCCAGGGCTCGGAGAAGGCCGAGCTCCTGCACGACCTGCACCTGCTGACGACGAAGCCGTTCCTCTACGTCTTCAACGTGGACGAGGACGAGCTGACCGACGACACCTTCAAGAACGAGCAGCGCGCGCTGGTCGCCCCGGCCGAGGCGATCTTCCTCAACGCCAAGCTGGAGCAGGACCTGGCCGAGCTCGACGAGGAGGACGCCATGGAGCTCCTCCAGTCCGTCGGCGCCGAGGAGCCGGGCCTGGCGACCCTCGCCCGCGTCGGCTTCGACACCCTGGGCCTGCAGACCTACCTGACGGCGGGCCCGAAGGAGTCCCGCGCCTGGACGATCAAGAAGGGCGCGACGGCCCCGGAGGCGGCCGGCGTGATCCACACCGACTTCCAGAAGGGCTTCATCAAGGCCGAGGTCATCTCCTTCGCCGACCTCGTCGAAACGGGCTCGGTCGCCGAGGCCCGCGCGGCGGGCAAGGCCCGCATGGAGGGCAAGGACTACGTGATGCAGGACGGCGACGTGGTGGAGTTCCGCTTCAACGTGTAGCGGGTGACATACCGCCACGTTGCTGATCTGGCAAACATGCAGGTCAGAGAGGGCCCGACTCTACGGAGTCGGGCCCTCTGGCTTTTCCCCGTGCTGGGATGGTGCTGGGATGGCTGACCCCTCGTCACCTGTCATCACCCCTGCTCATCCCTACCGTGCTGGGATCGCGTTGGGATGGGATGAGGGTGCCCGTGCTGGGATTTGCGCGAGCAGGGTGCCGACTGAGCTGTGAAGATAGTGCGGACGTGGCACTTTTCCTACTCGTTTGACACAATCGGGGGTATGGCTGAGACGACGTACAGCATCGGGGAAGGCCCGGCGACGCGGGTGAGCCTGTCGCTGCCGGAGGGGACCGCGGAGGCGATCCGGGCGCGGGTGGGTAAGCGGGAGTTCTCCGCGTTCATCGCCGAGGCGGTCGAGCGTGAGCTGCGCGGGCAGGTCCTGGACGAGTACCTGGCGGACTACGAGAGCCGCAAGGGGCCGGTCTCCGAGCCGGCTCGCCAGCGGGCGCGGCAGGTCTTCGACGAGGTGTTCGCCGAGGAGGCCGAATGGCCCGCCGCAGGCTGAGTCACGAGGGGACGCTGGTCCTCGACAGTGAGGGACTCTCGAAGCTGCTCGCTGACGAAGAACAGGTGGTGGCCCTGATCGCTGAGGCGCGCTCGCGTGGCATGGAGGTCGTGATCAGTGCGCTCACCATCATCGAGGCCGTCCATGCCCGTACGAACAAGTCACGCCTGAACTGGGTGCTTTCCGGGCTGCGGGTCGTCCCGGTCGGTGACGAGGAGGCGAGGGCTGCCTCGAAGTTGCTGATGAATGCCGGATTGCACGGACACAAGTACGCGATCGATGCGGCCGTCGCCGAGGCCGCGCTGCGACAGCACCGCCCCGTGGTCATGCTGACTTCCGATATTGACGACATGGCCAAGCTGTGCGGCGAGCGGGTCCGGCTCGTGGCGGTGTGATTTCCCTCGGTCCGGCTCAGTAGGAGCGGGGTCCGTAGGGGCTCCAGTGACCGAGGAAGGGCTTGAGGTCGTCGCCGCTGGGTTTCGGCGGCGTGGGCAGTTTCGGCGCTGAGACCGATTCGGTGAGGTTTTGGAGGTGCGCGTCCGCGAACGCGAGCCACGCCTCGACCTCGGTCCGCTCCTGCCCGGGCGGAAGTGATGTGGCATGGACGCCTACTGCTGCGACGTATGCAGTCAGGCGCCTGGCCTGGTACCAGGTGTCCGCCTGTTCTCCGAGCTGTTTGACGCGGTAGGCGTGGGCGTAGGCGGCGTGGGCTTCCTGCATGGCGGCTTCCCAGCGCTTTTGCTGTACCTCTCTGGCTTGCTGGTCTGCAAGGCGTTTGCGTTCTGCGGCTTCGCCGCGGAGTCCGACCTCCTGCACGATCTCGGCGAGTTGTTCTTCCAGAGGCCGGTCGGGGAGATCTGCCCATTCGCTTGCACGGTGCGGGCTGCCGCCGCGGAGTATGAAGCGTAGGCGGCTGGAGGGGGTGTAGTCGAAGCGGGGGATGCGCATCCATGAGTGCTTCTTGGCGTCGGCGAGTTCCTTGTCTGTGGGGACGTGTTCGTTGCGGTCCTGTTCTTGGAGGACGAGGAATCCGACACTTTCGCCGTGGGCGGTGATGGAGAAGTGCGGTGGTGCCTTGCGGCGCCGATGGGGCGGGGGCGCGCCTTGTGTGGTTCCGAGCGATGCCTTGTGGCCTTGGGCTGTGGTGGCGGCGATGAGGGTTTGGATGATGCGCAGGGCTCGGCCCTGGAGGGGTTTGGTCAGGCCCATGGGCTGCGGTTGCTTTTGGAGGGCGGCCACGACGGCATGGGGTTTGGTGAGTCTGGCCGGCACAGGGAGCGGGGTGAGTTCCGCGAGGCGCCAGGCAGGGATGTCGACCAGCTTGATCTCGTAGCCGCGGTGGGTGCGGTATCCGTGGATTTCCTGCGTGTGGGGGATCTTGCCGGACTTGCGGGCGGCGTTGACCCGTGACGCCCAATTCACCGCGTGCGGGCCGGATTCGATGGGCTTGATGAGACAGCCGTCGTTCGCAACGGCCAGTTCATCGAGTAGCTGGTCCGCGTAGTTCGCAAGGGCCTTCGGCACGGCTCGGGGGCGCGGCGGTGCCGATTTTCGGGCGGGGCGCTCCGGCGGTCGGGTGCTCTGCTCCACGGGGCGGATGCCGCGTTCGATGAGATGCTGCCGCCCCTTCTCGGTGAGGTGGGCGCTCCAATGCCCGCGGCGTTTGGTGACTTTGATGAGCCCTCGGTTCTGCAGGGCTTGTCCGCTGGTCTTGTACGTGCTGTCTGGCCAGACTCCGTCGGGACACCCCTGGCCCACCCAGCCGAGCACGGCCTGCTGCCGCTTGTTGAAGGCCTGTTCCATGTAGCCTCCCGCCGTTCCCTGAATGCCCTGCACCCGGAGACGAGGGCGTGTTTACGGCGAGAGTCCCGGGCGGCTACGCAGCCTCGTCGCGCATGGCGGACTGGGCCGACTCGCTTTCGACGCCGATGACTTCGACGGTCACGCCGCGAGCGGCGAGGGCCTTCGCGGTCTGGGCCAGGGTGATGGCGGAGAACGGGAAGAGGGAGTCTGGCGTGAGCTTGGCTCCGTCCTTCAGGAGGATCGCGAAGACGACGCGGCGCGGGGTGAAGTCCTCGGGGATGCTGCGGGCCGGATCGCTGTTGACGTGTACGGACCGGGCGAACTCCGCGCGTACGGCCGCGTTCTCGAAGAGGAGCTCAACGGAGACGCGCGCCTGGCTGAACAGGTGACTCAGCGGGCTTGAGGAGTGCGCGGGCTTCACGAGGACAAGAGTGTCGTCCTCGGTGAACAGGTCGCAGATCTCGACGGAGTTGCTTGCCCGAAAGGGGTTGTGGACATTCTTCTTGTCCAGGCAGACCCAGCCGCGACGGGCCTGGGCGGCCAGCTTGTTGTAGTCGCCTTCGTCTACGGGACGCATCACGCGCATACCCTTCTTGTTGAGCTTCTCGACGAGCGGCCAGCGGGGGAGATCGACGGAGGGCGCGTCGGGGAACAAGGGAGCCACGGTCTCGTTGACGTTGCGCAGGTAGCCCGCCCCGAGCTCGTACCACTCACCGTCGAGCAGACAGAACGTGCGGGAGCCGAGGGAGAAAGTGGCCTCGATCCACTTCATGGCGGTTTCCTTGGACAGGGCTTCCAGGGAGGCGGTGCGCGGGGCGAGCGCGGTCCGTGCGGAGAGCGTGTCACGAAACAGTTCGACGGTGCCCTGCCGGAGCGCCGTGACGCGGGCGCCTGCCTTGATCACACGGGCCCGCTCCAGGACGTAGTCGAGACTGAACTCGTCCCGGAGGTGGGGCGGGCAGGACCCGATCTTGATGGTGCAGGCGGTGGACCGGGGCAGGTCGGTGCTCTGGGAGAAGGGGACGGCGGTGATGATCCGGCCGTCTGCGGGACGGCCGAGCGTGGCGTCCAGTTCCGCGTCGAGCGCGTCGATGAGGGAAGGGTCCTTGACCGCGGTGATGTGCTCGACGAAGGCCAGGTCGGGGTGGGGAACGACATGCTCGCAGATCGCGGCGATGGCGCGGATGTCCTTGATCAGTGTGGCGGGGGTGGTGCCGAGTTTGATACGGAGACCGATGCCGCCCTCCGCGGTCATGGCCCCGTTCCTGGTGCCGCTCCCTGCGGTGAGGTCGACCTCGTCGAGATAGCCGCCGAGGTGGCGGATGATCCGCCCGTGGTCCCGGAGTCCGAGTGCCGGTACGGAGGCGCCGGCATGGATCAGAGAACTGTCGATGCGCGCCTGGCCGAGGACGCTGGCAGTGAAGTCCCGCACCTGCCGCGGGTTGATGGCGCGGATACCGAAGGACAGACCGAAGCGCGCGTCCTTGAGCTGGGTGGGGAGAAGCCGGTACCCCTGGTCGAAGCCGATCGCGTACACCGCGCCGTCGACGGCGAGCATGAGCAGTGCGCCGGTGCGCTGCTCGCTCTGCAGCAGGTCCGACCCGTCGGTGAGCCGGAGGATGTCCTTGCCCCAGGCGGCTTCCTCCTTCGCTACGGCGAAGGACACCGCGAGGGCGGGAACTCCCATGTGATCGCTGACGTCGCGCACGACCGCGTCCAGGGTGTCGAGGGCGTCGACGTCGAGGGCTTCGAGCATCGACTCAGGGGTCGCCTTGACGTGGGTCAGGCGGTACAGGGTGCGCTTCGACGCGGTGCTGGACACAGAGGTCTCCTGGGGCGAGGTTGCGGTGCGTTCGGTAACACGAGCGGCCTTACGGGACGGGTGGTGTCGAGGTGGACAGGGGTGAGTGCCCGGCAAGGGAGCGGAGGTGCGGCGATGAGGACGCCGGTGCGGTCGGACTCGTATGGGGCTGGCGTCCCGGCGGGTGGTGCCGGGGTGATGGTGACGAAGGTGCCAGAAAATTGTCGGTGAAATTGTTTGAGAACCTGATAACCCTGGTTATCAACCGCTGGCGAAGCTGAGAGCTCGACCGGCTGTAGCGTGTGAGGTGCCCTGGGAGAAACGTTCTCGACCGAGAGCACGAGGCAGTCGTCACGAAGGGAGCGGAACCGCATGGCTGGCACAGCGTGAATGACCGCCGCAGTCCAGGGCGAGTCGCGGGTGGTGACCAGTGGCCGACGAGGTCGGTCTGGCTTCCGCCGCCGGCCGGCGCGCCCTCGGCGGTCGCCACCGGTCAACTGCGGCCTCGATGGCGCGGGGGCCCGCGTCCCGAGCGGAGAGGTGGCCCAATCGAAGAAGCTCGAAGATCTTCGGCGGTACGATCATCGCATGACGCGTAATGTGGTGATCAGCGGTGGTGGAACGGGAATCGGACTCGCGGCCGCGCGGACCTTCGCGGCGGGCGGGGACCGGGTGCTGCTGCTCGGGCGGCGGCGCGAGGTGCTGGAGAAGGCCGGGGTGCCGGGCGCACTCGTGTACGCGGCCGATCTGACCGAGCCCGAAGAGGTGCGCGGCGTACGGGAGTTCGTGACCGCGGAGCTCGACGGACGGGTCGATGTGCTGATCCACAGCGTGGGCGGCAACGGCGCACTCGAGCCCCCGGTCGCCTCGGACGATCCGCTGGATGTCATCGCCCACGACTGGACGGTCAACTTCCGGATCAATACGCTCACGGCCGCCCTGCTGACGGAGGCGCTGCGTGACCAACTCGCCTCGCCCGGCGGCCGGGTGCTCTTCCTCAGCTCCATCACCGCCTATCGCGGGTCGACTTCGAGTCCGTACGCCGCCTCCAAGGCCGCGCTCCATCCGTATGCCCATGAGCTGGCCCGCGTTCTGGGCCCGCGTGGGATCACGGTGAATCTGGTGGCGCCCGGCTATGTCGAGGACACCGGGTTCTTCGGCGGGAGCGCGCCCGAGGACCGGCGGGCGATGTGGATCGCCGAGACCTCCACCGGACGTGCGGGCACGCCCGAGGACATCGCCGAAACCCTGCACTGGCTGGCCTCTCCCGCCGCCGGACACATCACCTCGCAGGTGATCCAGGTCAACGGCGGTGCCGAACGGGGGCGTTGAGACCGCGGGCAGGTCTGCGCCACAGAACCAACAGGGCTCCTGCGTCGATAAGTTGGCGATCGAGATCGCCAACGGATCGACCAGGAGCCCTTGTCGCGTCACGAGCCCTGCCCACCGGGCAGCCGTCCTCCCTCAGGCGCCGGACGGCACCCTCTGATTCGCCATCAGAACGACATCGTCCGTGGAATGCCGGGGGTCGACCCCCAATCGCTGACGCAGGTATCCGGCGATCAGCGCCAGGGCGTCCCTGGACGTCTGGAGCTTTGCCGCCACTGCCAGGAATCCGTGCGGCAGACCCGCATAGTCGTGATGTTCGACCGGCACGCCCGCAGCTGAGAGCGCGTTCGCGTACGCTTCACCCTCGTCCCGTACGGGGCACAGCTCGGCCGTCAGTATCAATGCCGCGGGAAGTCCGCTGTGGTCGGCCGCTTTGAGCGGCGAGGCATACGGGGAGTCGCCGTCGGTGGGGTTCGCGAGATAGTGATTCCAGAACCATGCGCTCGAATGAGCATTGAAGAACATCGGGTCCTTGTTCTCGCGCATGGACTTCGACGCCAAGTTGTTGTGCAGCGGCGGGTAGACAAGCACTTGGGCGGAAAGCTCCGGTCCGTTCTTGTCTCGCGCCATCAGGGCCATGGCCGCGGCCAGGTTGCCACCGGCGCTATCTCCCGCAACGGCGATGCGCCGGCTGTCCGCGCCGAATTCAGCAGCATGGTCCGCTGCCCATTTCACGGCGGTGTAGCAGTCGTCGACGGCTGCCGGGAACGGGTGCTCGGGCGCAAGTCGGTAGCCCACGGACACCACGACGCAGGGAACCATGGTGGCCAGCGCACGGCAGATCGAGTCCGAGGTGCTCAGGGAGCCGACGACAAAACCGCCGCCGTTGAAGTACAGCACCATCGGGAGCGGCTCGTCGCTCTGCGGGCGGTACACCCTGACCGTCTGCCGGCCGGCCGAGCCGGTGAAGTCTACGTCGAAAACCTCTTCCGGGTGCTCGTGCCAATCCCAGTTCGCTGCTTCGGTTTCCGCATCCGCGCGGCGGGCCTCTTCCACCGACATCTTGTAAAGCGGGGTGAATCCAGTCACCTCACGATAACGCCTGATCATCGCGTAGGTTGGATCAAGCGGCATGGGAAACTCCTCAAACTCTCCGCCATCGTTGCAATACTGAGGACACGGTGAGTGGTGACCGGACGACACGAGCCCGATCTGCCGCGCCGAAACGGACGGTATGATCGCCCTCTCGTCATGCGCGTCCGCACCGCGCTTGTCTGGTGAGAAACATTTCGCTGATCGTTTTCTATGCAGGTAAGTCTCTTGATTACTGCGGGGCAGCCCCCTCCTCTGCCACACTCGGTTCCCGTTCAGTGCATGTTCGGCAATCGCAAGGAGTGGAAATGTCTGACATTCTCGATGAGCAGATCGCCAAGGCTCTCAGGGGAGTCGCTGAACTGCCGGAGGAATTCGAGATCACCGGCGAGCAGAACCTCAGGTCGGACCTGGGGATAGATTCCCTGGGGATGATCGACCTGGTGATGCATGTGGAAGAGGCGCTCGGCATCAAGATCGGCGAAGATTCCATCGGCAATTTCGCCACCGTCGCCGACCTTCAGCGCCATGTCCGCGAATTGTCCGCGACGCCGGTCTCGTAAGGTCCCTGTCCTTAATCCTGATTCAACGGAGTGCCGTGTGTTCGAGTTCAGTCTCCGTCAGGTCGCGCTATGCGGACAGCAACCCGGGGAAGAGCCAGGAGAACTGGCCGCACCTCCATCGGATCTGACCGCGGTCATCGGAACCATCGGTGATCAGTTCCGCGACTCCTTCACCCGCCTGTGCCTGTACTTGGCCCGTACCTACGACGATGCGCCGCAGACGCGCACCGACGACACCGTGGTGATCGGCACCGAGTACGGCAACACCGCAGCACTGGCCCGGCTGCAGCGTCGCGCGGAAACCGACGGCAAGATGCTGTCCGCCAAGCACTTCCCGAATGCCACATCGAGCTCCGCGTCGGCATTCGTGAACCTCGGGATCGGCGCGACCGGCAGGAATCTGACGCTCAACGCGGGCCTGCTCACCCCCGTGATCGCGATCTGGCAGGCGCTGCTCGCGCTCGCCGTCGACAGGTCGTCGACCAGCAAGGTGCTGATCGGCGACGTCTACTCTCCGGAAGCACTGCTGGACGCCCGGCGCGAACCCTACGACCTGCGATGCCGGTCAGGGTTGACCCACGCGACGTTCGTCAAGGGCAGCGAGTTCCGCGCGGATTTTGATTTCGCCTCCGACCACGACGAGTCCCCGGTGCTCGGTGGGCAGATCGGATCGAGCCGGTCGAGTGACCGCAACAGCGCGTTCGTCACCGCCGAGTTCCTCGAACTGATCCAGACGTTGGACATAGGTCAGCAGGCCGTGCTCACCTGCCGGGGCCCGCTCGCCCGCCGCGGCGCGCTGACCGTGACCAGGCAAAGCACCGACACGGCACGTAACGGAGGTCGCGGTGAATAGGTCAGCACGAATCTTCGTCACCGGCCTGGGGATCATCTCTCCGGCCGGCGCCGGCACCGCCCCGTTCTGGGACGACCTGTGTGCGGCACGCAACCGGTTCACCGATCTCACCCCGCTGTATCCGGGCATGAAGGCGGGCACGCTCGGCGGCCGGGTACCCAAGGACGCCTGGGACATCGCACTCGAGCAGGTGAGTGAGCAGACGCGCGCGCGGCCGCGGGCCGCATCGGTGTTCGCCGAGTACGCGGCTCTCGAAGCACTCCGCGACGCGGGCCTGGAGCGTGGCGACGACCTGGTGCGCAACGCTTTGGTGTGCATCGGCACCAGCGACGGTCAGGCCGACGCGCTCGAGGACCTCGTCGGCAACCGCAGAGACATCACCGAGACGGGCGGATTCTCCAGCTACTCGATCACGGAGGACGTCGCGGCGGCCGTCGGCGCCCGGGGGCCGGCGTTCACCACGCAGAGCACCTGTGCCTCGGCGAATGTCGCGGTGTCCTGTGCGATGGAGATGCTGCGCAGCGGTGTCGCCGACACCGCTGTCGTCGGCGGCTGTGATCCGTACTCGGAGAAGAACATCATCGGGTTCAGTTCGCTGCAGACCATCGGCGCGCAACGGTGCAGGCCGTTCTCCGTCGACCGACGCTACGTGACCCCGTCCGAGGGCGCCGGCATCCTGGTGCTGCAGACGGAGAACGCGCTGCGCCCCGGGCAGCAGCCGTATGCCGAAATCCTCGCGACGGCGGTCAACAACGACGCGAGCCATCCCACGGCGCCTGACCGCGACGGCGTCGAGGCGTGCCATCGCCGCGCGCTCGCCGAGGCCGGGATCACCGCCGCCGACATCGACGTGATCTTCGCGCACGGAACCGGCAGCCGGGCCAACGACGCGGTCGAGGGCGGCATCTTCACCGAGGTCTACCCGCGAGCGGCGGTGACCGCGATCAAGGGAACGGTCGGGCACCTGATGGGCGCGGCCGGCGCGGCGGGCGCGGTGGCGTCCTGTCTGACGATGCGGCATCGGACGGTGCCACCGACGGCTGTGGACGCCACGGAGGTCGACGGTGGTCTGAACCTGGTCACCGGTGCGCCGCTGGCGATGCCGCAGCTGCGGTACGTGCAGAACAACGCGTTCGGCTTCGGGGGCAACAACGCGATCAGCATCTTCCGGAACGTCGCGTGAACTCGCCGCTTCGACTGACCTGCGACGGTCCGCTCGCGATTCTCACCATGGACAGCCCACCGTTGAACCTGTTCGACCTCGCGATGTGGGACGCGTGGGAGGCAGAGGTGGCGCGGCTTTCGGATGATCCGCCTCGGGCGCTGCTGATCAGGGCGGAAGGGCGTGTGGTCAGCGCGGGCGTCGAGGTCCAGGTGTTCGCCGACACCGATCCGGCCGACGCGGAATCGTTCTGGGCGAGGCAGCTGCGGATCACTCAGGTGTTGGAGGCGCTGCCGTGTCCGACGGTGTTCGCCGCGCATTCGCTGACGCTGACCGCTGCGTTCGAGCTCGCGCTCGCCTGTGACCTGATCGTCGCGACGGGGTCCGCGAGGTTCGGGCTCGTCGAGCGCAAGGTCGCCTTCACTCCGTCGATGGGCGGCACCCAGAGACTGGCTGAGCGTGCGGGCCCGGCGCGCGCACGCGAGCTCGTGATGACCGGTGACCTGTATCGCGGGTCGGAACTCGCCGAGTGGGGTGTCGTCAACGCGTTGTTCGAGCCTGCCGGATTCCACGAGGCTGTGCACGCCTACGCGATGCGGCTGGCCACCGGACCGAGCATGGCGCACGCGGCGACCAAGTGGATCGTACGCGCGTACCTCGACGGTGGGGTCTCGGCCGCCGACGCGGTGCTTGCCTCGACCGCGGCCGAACTCGTGCGCACCGAGGATCACCGCGCTGCCGTCGCGGCATTCCTGTCGGAGGGGCCGGAGCACCGCACGACCTACCTCGGCCGGTAGGGCGACTTCCGCGCTCCCGGTCGGATCAGCGAACGGTTTCCGGCCCCCGGTGGTCTGACCTGCCGCTTTCCACCGGAGGAAAAGCAAGAGGAACGGCAAGAGTGAGAAGGAAGCGCCATGGACAGGTCCCCCGAGCCGCGCCGCGCGTGTGCGGACATCGGTGGAAGCCGGCATGTCCGTGGCGCTCCGTGCCACGTGAAGGAGCAGAGCGTCCATGGCTGACGTCTGGTACGTCGGCGTCGACCAGGTGCCCGAGTCGCTCGCCGTCCTCCTGGACGAGCGCGACCGCGCCCGCCGCCGACAGATCGCGGTCCCGGCGGACCGGAGCCGCTTTCTCGCCGCGTGGGTGCTGGCGCGCCTCGTTCTCGGCGAGAAACTGGGCCGGGATCCGGCAGCCCTGAGCTTCCATCGGGCCTGCGCCCACTGCGGCGACCCGACGCACGGGAAGCCGGTCGTGGAGACGGCCGGCACCCGTCCGGACTTCTCGCTCGCGCACAGCGGCGGACTCGCCGTGCTCGTCGTCTCGGACCGGGCCGTCGGCGTCGACGTCGAGGACGCCACGGCCAGGGAGCAGCCGTTGGCTCCGGCGCTGTCGGCGCGGGAACGCGCGAACTGCCGGAGTTACGCGGACTTCGCACGGCTGTGGACGCGCAAGGAGGCCTTGCTCAAGGCCGTGGGGAAGGGACTGGCGGTCCATCCGAGGCACATCGAGGTGCTCGGCACGACGCTGCTCGCGCTCCCTGCAGCACTCGGCCGCCCGGAGGACTACACCCTTCGGGATCTTCCGCTGCCGGCCCCGTACGTGGGGTCCGTCGCCGCGCTCGGATCCCGGTTGTCCTTGTCCGTCCGCAGCGGCGAGAGCCTTGTCGGCCGAGCCGCGCAGATATGCGAAGCGCGTTCGATCCCGGCACGGATCGCCGGTCCGGAGTAAGCAACCGTCACCTGACCGCGGGCGGCCTCAGCACGGGCACGCCCGCGAGAATTGCGAGCCATCATGTCGCCCACCCCGTCCGCAGATTCTCCGAGCCCCAGCGACAGCGTGGAACCGCCGGCGACCCAGGCGGACCATGCCCCGGAGCCCCGACCCGCGAAGAATCCCTTCGCGGCGATCGTGCATGACAAGGTCATGCGCGCTCCGCTGTTCTGGAGCGTCGTCGGCCGGCTCCCGCTCTACCTGATCTCCGTCTCCATGGTGGTCTTCACCGCGTCACGGGGTCTCAGCTACTTCTCGGCCGGCCTGCTCCTGTCCGGTTACAGCCTGGGCGGGGCGGTCCTCGCGCCGTTCGTCGCCCGGGCCGTCGACAAGTACGGGCAGCCGCCCGTGCTGCTGATCACCGGCGCGGTCTATCCGCTGGCCCTGATCGGCTTCGTGCTCGCCGACCCGGAGGCGGTGGCCCTGCAGTTGGCGTGCGTGGTCGTCGCCGGTGCCGCGATGCCGCCGATCAGCGGCTGCATCCGCTCCCTGTGGAGCGCGCCGGGCAACACCGAGCGGGTAGGTCTCTCGCTGGAGGCGGTGCTGGGCGAGGTCTTCGTGATCGGCGGGCCGCTGCTGTTCAGCCTGGTGCTGATCTGGGGCAGCGCGGGGGCGGCGCTCGTCGTCGGCGCCGTGCTCACCAGCGCCGGGGCGATCGGGTTCGCGATGACCCGGGCCTCGCGGGACCGGCGGGTCGACACCGGCACCGGCAAGCGCGACCCGCTGGGCGCGCTCCGCTCCGCGGCCCTGGTCCGGCTGCTGGTCCTGCTGCTCGTCGCCGGACTCGCCACAGGCGCGTACAGCATCGCGGTGCCGGCCTTCGTCGAGAGCCACGGCTCCGCCGGTGACATCGGTCTGGTCTTCGGAGTGTGGGGTGTCGGCGGGATTCTCGGCGGGCTCTGGTACGGCAGCCGCACCTTCCGCCAGCCCGCCGAGACCGTCTTCGCCTGGGGCCTGCTCGCCCTCAGCGCGGCCTCCGCGCTGGTGCTGGTCGCCTGGGACAACTGGTCGATGAGTGCGGCTCTCGTCGTCCTCGGCCTGCTGCAGGCACCGGTGACCGCACTCTCGTACGAGCTCATCTCCCGCACTGCGCGCGCGGGTTACGTCACCGAGGCGTACACCTGGGCCATCACGGTCAGCGTCGGCGGCACGGCGATCGGTTCCCAGCTGGGCGGTCTCGTGCTCGGCGCGTACGGCACCTGGGCGCCCTTCCTCGGAGCGGTTGTCAGCATGCTCTTGGTCGCGACGCTGGCCTTCGGCGCACGCCGACTGTTCGCGGAGCCGGCCGAACCCGCCAAGCCCGCCGAGCCGACCGAAGCCGCCGAGCCGACCGAAGCCGCGACTTCGCCCGCCTAGCCCACGCCTTCGACGTCGAACACCCCGGCAACGGGGATGTTCGACGTCTGCGCAGAGGGAATCGGAGAGGAACTGAGGGAAACTGAAGGGAATTGCGGGGGAAGTGGTCCCCGCACACTTGGAATCATGCGTGCACACTCCGCGAGAAGTTCGCAATACAGGCTGCTGCTGGTCATGCCGAACCATCAACTGGTTCGAAAAGGAACCGAAATGGGGATCCGCATCTGGTCGCTATGGGATTCTTCGCAGCTTGACGCGGATTTGCGGCAGCACCTTGAAGAGGTCTCTGAGGAACTGCTGCTCACCGACTTCACCGACGAGAGCGGGCTGCGCGAGCTCATAGCGCGGACCGCGCGGACCCATGACATCGACGTCGTGCTGCACTGCGGACACGGCAGCTCGGTCCTGCCGGTGGTCCGGGAGGCGTGGAGGCTGGGCCTGACCCCGAACTCGCCGGAGGTCTATGAACGGCTCCAGGTCTGCGAGTCGGACGACCGGATCCCCGCAGAGGCGCCCAGAGTGAGCGTCGAGACGCTGACCGTGGACGGGGCCCATCACGTCATCGGCATGACGGCTCAACGCACGACGGGCCCACCGGACTTCCACGTGACCGGCCATCTTCACCCGGCACCGCTGGACGAGGAGGTGCAGAAGGTCATCGCGGTGGAGGTCGTGGACCTGCTGACGGCGAGCGGTTACCGGTCCGGACCCGCACACACACAAGTGGCGCTGCTGCCGCTCGGGCCGCGGATCGTGTCCTGCCGCGCGCACCTCGGCGGCGATCGCATCCCGCTGCTGATCGACATCGCGCGTGGATTCGACCCGGAGGCGGCGGTCTTCGCCGGCCTGCTCGGCAGCCGGCCGGTTGTGGCGCCCGCCTCCCGGTACGCGGAGGTCGGCTTCTTCCTGCTGCCCGAAGGGCGCCTGGAGACGTATACCGGCACGGAGGAGATCGCGGTCACCTCCTGGGTCCGCGGCGCGCGCTTCCCCTACAGGTCCGGTGACTGGATCGCGCCGGTCGGCGATCAGCGCAACCGCCGCGCCTACGTGGTGGTCGAGGGGGATACGCCGGAGCTCACCCGTGTACGGGTGGCCGATGCCCGCCGTGATCTGATCACGCACATCCGGCCGGCCGGCCGCTGACCGGCACCGGGCTGCTGGAGGCCGGGCACGTGGCATGCGGATGGCCGAGCGTCGCGCGGACCTCGTCGTCGGCCGGCGCCCGCGCGGAGTGCAGCGGTCCGGAGATCCTGCGGCCCCATTCCCGCGCCGGAACGCCGGGTTGTCCACCGGCGGCTCCTCGTTCCCGGTGCCGGCTTGACCCGCTGGACGCGGATCCGCAGGCGGGTAAGCGAAATACGTAGCCGCAGCGGACGAATGTCATCGCCATGTGTCGTGCCGGTTGAACCGCTCGCGGACGCGCGGGGCGCCGCCGCGTCCGTAACGTCCGTCGTACTTGCTGGCACACGGCCGGCACAAGTCGCCCGAGTTCCCGCTGGCGATGTGCCGATCGCTCAAAAGTACCTGGCGGTGAAATGTCCGAAAACCAATCGAGCAGTGCTGCTGTCCTCGAAAACTGGGTAGTCAAACCTGTCCGTCTACCGCTTATTCGCCGCCGTTGCCACGTGTGCGCGTCCGACACGTTCCGGACGACCGGCAAATTCCGCGCCAACGCGAACCACAAACTCATCGACATCTGGCTCCTCGCACTCTGCACAGGGTGCGGGGACACCACGAAGCTCACGGTCATGGAACGCATGAATGTGAGATCCGTGCGTCCCGAGCTGCTGGATCGAGTGCACGACAACGACCCCAGCCTCGCGGCCGAACTGCTCCATGACCCGGCCCTGCGGCGCCGCAATCACATCGACCTCGACTGGTCGGACGCCTGGTGCCTCGACACCGGCGGATCGGATCACCTGGAGCGCGAGGTCGTCGACGTCTCGGTCCGCTTCGCGGCGCGCATACCCGTCCGGCCGACGCGGCTGATCGCGGAAGGCTGCGGCCTTTCGCGGGCCGGGGTCGAGAAACTGATCACGGACGGCAGACTCGTCTCGCCCTTCCGGCTGAGCGGCAAGCTCTCCGACGACTTCACCTTCACACTCAAGCGCTGAGCCCCGCCCGCCGGGTGCGCCGCCTCGTGATCGTCCCCGAGATGACGGCCGTTCCGATCTGCGCACCGGTCGGCCTGGCGGCCTGGCGGCCTGCGCGTCATCGCGCGCCGCGAACCGATACACCCTCCGTACGCCCGCGACCTCAAGCCCTGTGAGGTCGCGGGCGTCTGCCGTGTACTCCGAGACATTCCCGCCGACTCGGCCGATGCCGGGCATGCCGGCGATCACTTCGGCGTGCCGGTGCTCACGCGACCGGCCATCGATGAGCTTGCCGGTGTCGCCCGTCACCGCGCAGTTCACGCTGCGGGGATCGGGCGGGTGTCCAGAGGGGAACGGGCCGGGAAGACAGATCGGGAGCATCGGCGGAGTTGAACATCCGGCGTCCACGAAGGAGTCAGCTCATGCGCCGTATAGCCCTGTCTGCCGCCTCGGTCCTCGTTCTGAGTGCGCTGCTGGGCTGCTTCACCGCCTCCCACGCCACCCAGGCGTCGGCGACGGTCCAGCAGCACGCCCTGGCCACCGAGGCGCCGGCCGGGATCGTCGCCGAACCTCGCGACAACCACGGCAACGACTGAGCCTCGCAAGTTCCCAGGCCTCGGAGGGGCAACGTAATGACCATCAGGGTGCTTATCTGTGACCAACTGCCTGTCATCGCGGATGGTCTCAAGACCCTTCTCGACGCGATGCCGGAGATCGATGTGATCGGCACCACCCACAACGGCATGGAAGCCATGGTGCTGGTGCGCACCACGCGTCCCGATGTCGTGGTCACGGATCTGGAACTCCAGACCATCTCCGGCCTCGAGCTGATCCGGCGGCTCGGCCAGGAGGAGGACTCGCCCAACGTCGTCGTATTCACCGCGTCCCAGTCCGACAAGACGGTGAGCGACGTGTTGCACGCGGGGGCGAGCTGTCTGCTCGGCAAGGCCGCCAGCCCGCAGGAGCTGATCGCCGCCATCCAGGCGGCGGCCGCGGGGCAGACCCTGCTCGCCCCCAGCATCGCGGAGCGGCTGGTCAGCTGGTTCCGCGCGCAGCCGGAGCCGCAGGAACCGGTGGCCTGCCCGGAGGTGACCGAACTGACCCCGCGGGAGCGGGAGGTGACCCGGATGGTCGCGCTCGGCATGTCCACCGAGGAGGTGGCCAGCGAGCTGATCATCGGCGAGGCCACGGTCCGTACGCATCTCTACCGGGTGCGGACCAAGCTCGGCGTCCGCGACCGTGCCGAGCTCGTCTCCCTGGCCTACCGGACCGGACTGATCCACTCGGGGGAGCAGTCGTTCGGGGGCGAGCCGGCGCTGTCGCCGGGCGGCCTGCGAGCCAGCTGATCCGCTGAAGCCCGCCTTTCGGCTCACACCGGGAGCACCGCCGCGGCTCGGTTCCGGCGCGCCGTGCGGACGCGGTCCGCGCCGACCGCCCGCCACAGTGCGGCGGGATCGCCGTACCGGGCGGACTCGGCCGCGGCCAGCCGGTAGTACCGGTGCAGACCCAGTTCCGCCGTCATCGCGCGCACTCCGCAGCTCTGCATGCTCAGCCGCACCACGTCGCGCGCGGTCTCGGCGGCCATCGCAAGGGCCACGGCAGGCGCGGTGCCGACCGCGTCGGGCTCGGAGTCGACCAGCCAGGCGCCCCGGTACACCGCCGCCCTGGTGGCGCGCACCGCCACCAGGGCGCGCGCCAGCGGGAAGGAGACGGCCGGCAGGTCGCGCAGCCGCGTACCGAACTGCCGCCGGAATCCGGCGTAATCGACCGCGGTCCGGTGCGCGCCGACGGCGATGCCCAGCAGGTAGCCGGCCTGCCGCAGCCGCGCCCGGGAGAGCGGACCGGTGGGCGAGTCGTCCAGCGGCCCGGCCACCTCCCCGACGGACACCGGCGTGCGGTCGAACCGGATGACCGGCGGCCAGCAGGCGTCCTCGATGCCGAGACCGGCCGCCCCGCGCTCCACCGCGACGAGCACCGGCCCGTCGCCGGTCCGGGTGGCCACCAGTATGTGGGCGGCGCTGACGTCGTCGACCGTGGCCGTGCCGGTGAGTTCCCAGCCGCCCGCCACCGGGGTCGCGGTGACCCGGTCGCCCGTCGGCAGTGCCTCCAGCCCGGCCAGGGCCACGCCCGCCGGGCGACCCAGCTCGGCCGCCAGCGCGTCGGCCCGGTAGGAGTTGCCGCGCGCCGCGCGGCCGAGCTCCTCGCTGACCAGCACTCCGGCGGTGAGGCCGAGACCGAGGCCGCCGGCGGAGACCGGACGTTCGAAGTCGGCCGCGTCCAGTGCGTCGAGGACCGGCCGGGTCGGGCCGGAGGATCCGTCGGTGACCGGCGCACCGTGCAGGTCCATCCGGGCCTCGACGCCGGCCAGGCCCTTGCGCAGTGCCTTGCGCAGTTCGGTGAGGAGCGGATCGGGGTGCAGGTTCATGTCAGTACTCTTCCTGTCCGACGGACTCGAACGCGGCGGTCACGATCTGGAGCATCACCTCGGAGGTCCCCGCCGACAGCGTGAGCCCCGGGGCCTCCCGGTAGGCGGAGTCCAGGATCAGCGACTCCCCGGTGCGGTCGGCCCGCTGCCCGGGGGTGGGGATGCCGACGGCCCAGGCCGCCACGGACTGCGCGAGTTCGCTGCTGTGGTACTTGGCGACGGCCGCCGAGAGCTGGTCGACCCGGCCGGCGGCGAGGCCGGTGAGAACCTCCCAGGAGAGCACGTGGTCGGCCGTCAGCGCACCGTGCCACCTGCCGATCTGCTCCAGACGGTCCTCGTGCCCCGAGTCGGGCGCGTCGTCGATCAGCGCGCCGAGAGCGGTGTCGAACCAGCGCTCGGCCTTGAGGTAGTAGTCGAGGCCCGTGCGTTCGACGGCCAGGGCCTCGTTGAGCAGCGGCCATCCGCCGTCGCGCGGCCCGATCAGGTTGCCGCCCGGTACCGGAACCGAGTCGAGGTCCACCCGGTGGAAATGCTCGTCGCCGATGCCGGGTATCAGCGACACCGTGACGCCGGGGGCCTTCATGTCGACCAGGAACAGACTGATGCCCTGGTACTTCCCCGCACCCGGCGTGGTCCGGGCCGCGCACAGCCCGAGGTCGACGAAACGGGTCTTGAGGCTGAACACCTTCGTTCCGGTGATCCGGTAGTCGTCGCCCTCGGGCTCGGCCACGGCGCGCAGTGCCCCGAGATCCGACCCCGCGTCCGGCTCGGTGTAGAGCACCGAGGCGAAGCTCTCACCGCGGGCCAGCGCCGGCAGGTACCGGCGCTTCTGCTCCTCGCTGCCCGCCATCAGCAGGAACTGGCCCACGATCTGGATGGTGTTGACGTGGAAGGTGTCCGGCACACCGGCCCGCACCAGTTCCTCGGCCACGATCGCCGCATCGGTCGGCGGGCGGTCCGAGCCGCCGAACTCGACCGGCCAGTGCACGGCGAGCAGCCCCAGCTGCCCGAGCAGCCGGTACAGCGGACGCGCGTCCGGCTCGACGCCGTCCGCGCCGGTGGCCTCCGCCGCGGCGGCGCGTACCTCGGGTGAGCGCAGCGCCTCGCGCACGTGCGCCCGGAACTGTTGCTGGTCCTCGGTGAATCCGAACCGCATGGTGGTCTCCTCAACTGGGGAGCGTCGCTTCGAGCGCCGCGACGACTCGGCTCAACGCCGGCTCCGTGAACAGGGTGTAGTGGTCGCCGGGCACGTTCTCGACCCGGAACGGGCCGGTGCACACCGCCCGCCACTGCTCTTCCATGGCGATCTGCGGTGAGGCGGTGAGCAGGGTGACCGGTCCGCCGTACGGGCTCGGCGGGCGGTACTCCTGCATCGCCAGGGCACAGAACCGGAAGGTCCGGTAACTGCCGGCCAACTCCCCTTCGTCGAGCTCCGGTTCGATCTGGTCCCGGTCGCGTCCGGTCAGCGTGGCGAGGTCGTGCACGAAGCGCTGCCGCACCGTCGCCTCGTCGAGCGGGACGGAGTCCTCGTCGTAGGCGGAGTCCAGCAGGACGACCGGAGCCTGCTGTCCGGTCTTCTCCTCGATCTGCCGGGCGACCTCGAAGGCGAGCACCCCGCCGTACGACCAGCCGGCCAGGCAGTACGAGTCCGGCAGGCCGGTCTCCAGCAGGTGGTGCGCGATCCTGGCGGCGGACGCCGCAAGACCCTCCTGCGGAGGCAGGGCGCAGTCGTGCGGATCGGCGGCGAACCCGCTCACCGAGACGGACTCGCGCAGCGCCCTGAGCAGCGGCACGTAGCAGAACAGCGCGCCTCCCGACGGGTGCATCAGGATCACCTGCGCCGGGCCCGACGCACGCATCACCACCGGTGCCCGGCCGGCGTCCAGCCGGGCGGCGCGGCACGTGTCGACGGCGGCGGCCAGGTGGGCAACGGTGGGCGAGGCGAAGAAGTCGCCGAGCGCGATCTCCACCCCGAACCGGCGCTTGATCGCCGACATCAGCTGGACCGCCTGGAGACTGTTGCCGCCGGCCAGGAAGAAGTCGTCGTGCACGCCGACCCGGCCCTCGCCCAGCAGCGGAGCGAGAACCTCGCGCAGCAGTCGGCGTTCGGTCCCGGTGAGCGGACGGCGCTCGCCCCGCTCCTCACCCGCACGGCTCAGGTCCGGCGCGGGCAGCCTGCGCCGGTCGACCTTGCCGCTGCTGGTGACCGGCAGCTCATCGAGGACCACGAAGTAGGACGGGATCATGTACGAGGGCAGGAGCGTGCCCAGGTGCTCGCGCACCGCCGGCACCTGCTGCTCGGTCACCCCGGTCAGGTAGCCGACCAGGTGCTTCGCCCCGTTGTCGTCGGTCCAGGCCTGCACGCTGACCGGCCCGATGCCGTCGAAGCCGGTCAACGCCGACTCCACCTCGCCCAGTTCGATCCGCAGGCCGCGGATCTTGACCTGCTGGTCGATCCGGCCGAGGAAGACCAGGCGGCCGTCCGGAAGCCGCTTCACCAGGTCGCCGGTCCGGTACAGCCGGCCGCCGGGCGCGGTGCCGAACGGGTCGGCGATGAACTTCTGCGCGGTCAGCTCGTCCCGGTTGAGGTAGCCGACGGCCAGTCCGGCGCCGCCGATCACCAGTTCGCCCGGCACGCCGACCGGCACCGGGCGCAGCTCGCGGTCGAGCACGTGCGCCACGTGGTTGGCCATCGGCAGGCCGATCGGCGGCGAGGCCTCCCAGCTGCCCGGGCACTCCTCGACGATCATCGTCACCGTGCACTCGGTCGGCCCGTATCCGTTGAACAGCCGGCGCCCCGGGTTCCACCGGTTCACCAGCTCACCGCTGAAGCTCTCGCCGCCCACGAACGCGATCCGCAGTTCGGTGAACTTCTCCGGGGCCAGCAGCGGCATGACGGTCGGGGGCAGGTCGATGACGGTGATGCCGTGCTGCTCCATCAACGACTGGAGTTGGTCGACGGACAGCCGTTCCTCGTCGGTCACCAGGTACAGCCGTGCTCCGGTCAGCAGAGCTGAGAAGGTCTCGAACACGGAGACGTCGAAGGTCGCCGAGGCGAAGCCGAGTACCCGGTCGGCCGGTGTCAGCTCGAACAGCTCCCGGGTGGAGTCGATGAAGTTCACCACGCCGCGGTGCTCCAGCAGCACGCCCTTCGGCTTGCCGGTGCTGCCGGAGGTGTAGATGACGTACGCGACGTCGCCGGGCCGCGCCGCGAGCGGCGGGTTGTGGGCGGGCAGCGCCGCCAGTTCGGCGCGGACCTCGTCCAGCGTCACGACGGGCGCGTCGACCTCGCTCACGGCCTGACCGGCCTCGGCGTGGGCGACAACCACCCGCACATCCGCGTCGGCGGCGATCTCCGCGACCCGCCCGGCGGGGCTCGCCGGGTCGAGCGGCAGGTAGGCCGCGCCGGTCTTGAGCACCGCGAGGATCGCGGTCGGCAGGTCCACGTTCCTGCGCAGGCACAGACCGACCCGCATCCCGGGCCCGACGCCCCGCCCGCGCAGCAGGGCGGCGAGCCGGTTCGCCCGGAGGTTGAGCTCGGCGTAGCTGGTCTCGACGCCGGCGACGACGACCGCCACGCTGTCCGGGGCCTCCTCGACGCGCGCCTCGAAATCCCGCACGACAGTGGACTCGCGGATCGGCCGCACAGGTCCGCTGCCGACCTCCGCCAGGAACGCCAGGTCCGCCGGGCTGAGCAGCTCGGCAGCCGACAGTGGGGCGTCCGGGGCGGCGGTCAGGGCGTGCAGCAGTCCGTCGTAGTGCCGGGCGAACCTGGCGATGCTCCCGGCGTCGAACAGATCGCTGTCGAACTCGACGACCAGGGACCCGTCCGAGCCGGCCGCCGGCGGGCAGGTCAGGGTCCAGCTCATGTCGGTCTGCGAGACGCCCGTCCGGACGGTCTCCAGCGAGGTGACGAGACCGGACAGGCCGACGACGGCATCCGCGTCCCGCACGCCGAACACGATCTGGAAGACCGGCGGGCGCGACGGGTCGACGACCGGTTCGACCGCCTCGACGAGCCGGTCGAACGGCAGGCCGCCGTGCTCAGACGCCTCGGCCGACCCGCGGGCGACCCGCTGGACCAGGGTGCGGAAGGCCGGGTCGCCGGAGAGGTCCGCGCGCAGCACCCGCGGATCGGTGAAGAGCCCGACGGTCGAGGACAGGGCGGCGTGCCGCCGGTCGGTGTCCGGCGAGCCGATCACCAGGTCGTCCACGCCGCAGTACCGGTGCAGCAGCGTGAAGAACGCGGCGGTGAGCACGTCGGCCGTGGCCGCGCCCTCCTGCCGGGCCAGTTCCTCCGCCCGCTCCAGGGCCTGCCGGCCGATGTCGAAGCGGCGGCTGTCACCTGCGAAGTTCCGGGTCTCACCGCGTGGCCGGTCGGTCGGGAACTCCAACGCCTCGGCGCCGGCCAGCCGCTCGCGCCAGTACGCGGTGAGGCGGTCCAGATCGTCGGCGCTGCGCCGCTCGCGCCGCCACAGCGCGTAGTCCGGGTACTGCACCGCGAGGGCGGGCAGCCGGACCGCGTCGCCCTCGCGCGACGACCGGTAGAACTCGGCGAGGTCGCGGATCAGGATGCCGTGCGACCCGGTGTCACAGTGGATCGGCGGGATGTCGAGCAGGAACAGGTGGTCGTCCGCCGCCACCCGGACCAGCAGCGCGCGCCAGGCCGGCGTTCCGGTCGGGTCGAACGGCTCCCGTGTCCGGCGCGCGATCAGTTCCCGCGCGGCCCGGAGGCGCTGGTCGTGGTCCTCGCCGTCGGCCTCGATCAGCGGAAGCTTGACCGGGACCCCGGCTGCAACCACCTGTACCGGGCCGTCCTCGTGCTCCACGATCGTGGTCCGCAGTGCCTCGTGCCTGGCCACCACCGAGGCCAGGGCCGAGTTCAGCGCGTCCTTGTCCAGGTCGCCCCGCAGGCGCAGCAGCAGCGGCGTGCCGGCGGCGGGGCTGCCCGGCGCGGCGCGGTCGAGGAAGCGGAGCGACTCCTGCGCGGGCGACAGCGGGGCCGGGCCCGTGTGCCCGCGCGAGACCGGGCCCCGTTCGGCAGCCGCCTGCTGCCGTAGCCGGGCCAGGAAGCGCGCACGGCGTTCTGCGGGCAACGCGGCGAGGCGCTGGGTCATATCGGTCACTTGATGCTCCTCAGCGACGGCGGCGCGGCGCTCACCCGGTCGTCCGGGCGCCCGGGCAGGTGTGCCAGCTCCGAGATGGCGATGGTCAGCACGTCGATGCCGCGCAGGTAGTCCGCGAGAACGATGTGCTCGTCGTCGGCGTGGTCGAGGCTGCTGTCGCCCGGACCGTAGGTGGCCATGGGGATGTCCCATTCCTCGGCGAGGGTGTTCATGTCCGAGGTGGCCGTCTTCAGCACGAGTCGTGGCTGGGCGTGCAGTTGGCGGATGCCGGTGACCAGGGCGCGGACCGCCGGGTCGGCCCGGCCCACCCGGCAGGCCGACACCGCGTTCAGCACCTTGAGCTCGCCGGTGGTCAGGCGCTCGCGCAGCTCGCGCACCAGCTTCTCGTCGTCGAATCCCGGCGGGGTGCGGATGCTGAGGTCCATCGTCGCCGTGGTCAGGTCGGCGTTGAGCCGGCACAACGTCGCGCCCGGCTGGTCGAACACGGCGTGGCTCGCGTCCGGCCCGAGCAGATCGAGCAGCGCGCTCCAGCAGGCGACGGCCAGTTCGGACGCCTTCGGCACCGGGTTGCTCGGGTGCGTGGCGGGGCACTTGACGGTGTAGCGCAGGTCGAGCTTCCCCTTGTAACCGAGCACCACGCTCGACCAGCCGCTCGGCTCGCCGATGATCAGCGCGTCCGGCCGCTCGTGGCGGGCCCGGACCGCCATCGCTCCCCGCGAGCTCGGTGTCTCCTCCTCGACGACACCGATCACCACGATCCTGCCGGGGAAGTCCACCGCGCCGGCCGCGGCGCAGATCATCGCCGCCAGCGGCCCCTTCGCGTCCACCGCGCCGCGGCCGTACAGCCGACCGTCCTCGGACCGGACCGGGACATGGCCCGGGACGGTGTCCATGTGCCCGAGCAGCATCAGGGTCGGGCCGTCACCGTGCTCGATCACGCCGATCACATTGCCCACGTCGTCGATGTGCGCCTGGAAGCCCAGGCCCGTCATCGCCTCGGCGAGGAAGCCGGCCAGCTCGCGCTCGTGGTACGACGGGGAAGGTGTCTCCAGCATCTTGCGCAGCAGTCCGGCGGCGTACGTCTCGGTGACTCTGCCCGACGCGGTGAATGGCCAGTTCATCACTGTCCCCGTTCCAGCAGGTGGTCGAGGATGCGGTCCGCGACACTGACCCGGTCGCCGAGGACGGAATGGAAACCGGAGAACTCCACCCGGTGGTTGACTTCGAGGACCAGCAGCCGGCCCTCGCGGTCCTCGATCAGGTCGACGCCGGCGATGTCCGCGCCGACGGCGGTGGCCGCTTCGAGGGAGAGCTTCTCGATCTCCGGTGTCACCTCGCACGGCAGGATCCGGCCGCCGAGTGCCACATTGGTGCGCAGGGCCTCACCGGTCCGGTAGATCGCGCCGACCACCTGGCCGCCGATCACGATCACGCGGATGTCCCGGTCCGGCTTGTCGATCAGCTCCTGCACGTATGCGAGGTGCGACTGGGGGCCGGGCAGCGCGCCGGCGTACTCGAGTACGGCGTCCGCTGCGGCGCGGTCGGGGAGCTGCACCACCAGCCGGCCCCACGAGCCGACCAGCGGCTTGAGCACCGCCGGGTAGCCGATGGAGTCCAAGGCGGTCAGGGCGGCCTGCGGAGTGAGGGCGAGCGCGGTGCGCGGCGTCGGCACGCGGGCCGCCGCCAGGGCCTGGGTGGTGAGCCACTTGTCGCCGCACACCTCGGTCGCGGGCACGCTGTTGACCATGTCGACCCCCGCGGCGGCGAGGCAACGGGCCGCGTACAGCGCTCGCGTCTGGCCGATCTCCCGGTTCAGCGCGAGGCTCCAGGGCAGCTCGCGCCGCCCGGCCGGGAACCACTGCCGCCGCGGGTCGATGTGCTCGAAGAGGACACCGCGCCGCTCGAAGGCGTCGAACAGCCGCTTCTCGTCAGCGCCGATCCTGCTGGCGAGCACGGCGATCCTGCGGGCGTCTGGGCGCTCGGGCGTTGCTGACACGTGACCTCCGTATAAAGGACCAGTGGTTGGCCGGGCGGCATGGCACGCCTGCCGCGTGGAGGAAAAAATAGGCGGGCACGGCCGCCCGCGCGTCCGCGCCGAATGGAATCGCAAGGACGTATTGCAGGGACCCCGGCCGCTGCGGTTGCGAATTTTGATTACCCGGCTCCGGCCAGTGCCGTGTCATTCTTGACCGCATTCGAAAACCCGGCGGAAATCGATGACCGCCGCGAGGCACAGAGAGGGAAGTCGTGGAAAACACGTCGGAGCGGATTCCGGTGCTCGCCCTGTGGAGCGCGCCGCGATGCCGCTCGACCGCGTTCGCGCGGATGATGACGGAGCGGGGCGACCACGCCGTCGTGCACGAGCCCTTCTCCCGGGTGGTCGACTTCGGCGAGGTGGAGGTCGGAGACCGGGTCGCGCACAACGAGCAGGACGTGCTCGCCCAGCTGCGCGCCATGGGGTCCCGGGAGCCGGTGTTCTTCAAGGACACCACGGACTTCCACTACCCGGCGCTGCTCGCGGACGAGGCCTTCCTCGCCGCCGCGACCCACACCTTCATCATCCGCGACCCGGCCGAGGCGATCGCCTCGCATCACGCGCTCAACCCGGAGCTGGGCCGCGACGAGATCGGCTTCGCCCGGCTGTATGAGATCTTCACCGCCGTGCAGGCCGTCACCGGGCGCACGCCCGTCGTGATCGACTCCGACGACCTGCTCGACCACCCGGCCGAGACCGTGCGGGCCTACTGCGAGGCGGTGGGCATCCCCTTCCGCCCGGAGGCGCTGAGCTGGCAGCCGGGCATGCGCTCGGAGTGGCAGTCGACCAGCAAGTGGCACCGGGCGACCAGCGAGACCTCCGGCTTCGCCCGGAGCAGGACCGACGGAGCCGAGGCGGTGGAGGCGGACCCGGTGCTGCGCGCCTTCCGCGACCACCACCAGCCGTACTACGAGAAGCTGCGCGCCGTCGCACTCCGGCCGTGACGTCCGGCGGAACGGTCCGCATGATTACCCGGCGCGTACGCTGCATCCGCATTCGGATGTGCAGAGTAATCACCATGCGGACGACATGCGCGAATCAGCAGGCTACGTTCGAGACGTAAATTCCGTTCCAGCGAGGTGGGGCACTTGACGGGGATCTCGGCGTCCTCAGCCACAAGATTTCTGTTCGATCGGATCGACATTTCCGACCACCGCAACAATGCGGCAATCTCTTCGGCGGCGGAGACCGGAGCAGGGGCATTCAATGTGTGGCGGAACTCGTTCGCGGCGGAATATCTGCCTGCGGGCGGGAGCCTCGTCCATGTGGACGGAGTTCCCTTCGAGTTTCCTCCGGTCTGCGAGGGGCCCGACAACATCCGCTGCGCCGGCCAGTTCATCAAGGTCCCCAGGGACCGCTACGACTGGATCCACGTCCTGGCGGCGTCCGAACGGCGCTGCGAGGACACCGTGGAGCTGACCTTCGCGGACGGCTCGGTCGACGCCGAACCGCTGCGGGTCTCCGACTTCTGGGCGGCCCCGGCGTGGTTCGGTGAGGTCAGGGCCTTCGAGAGCCTGGCCATGCACTATCCGCATCACGTGCAGCGGGGCGTTCCCGCGGTGATGTGGGCGCAGCGGGTGGCAGTGACCCGGCGAGCCGATCTGACCGGCATCCTGCTGCCGCGCAACGTCGCGATGCACATCTTCGCGGTCACCCTCCAGCGGACGGAGCTCTGACATGACCGTCGAAACGACCGCGCGAACGTACATGATCAACGGTCCGGAACCCGAGCTGTGGTACCGCGACCTCATCAGCTGCCTGCAGGCCACCATCGGTTCGGTGCTGGCGCGGGAGGGCGTCGACCCCCTCTCCGTGCTCGGCGCGGGCTGGCGGTTCCTGCACCTGCCGGGCGACGTCAGGCACGAGGAGTTCTACTACCCGTGCCTGCCCGACGAGTCCGGGGCGATCGATCTCGGCACCGCGCTGGCACCGCACCACGCACTGCACGCGCGCTGGTGGCAACCGGCCGACGAGCAGGACGTCTGGCGCGAGGTGCGCGCCTCGCTGGCCGAGGACCGGCTGGTCATCGCCGCCGTGGACAACTTCCACCTGCCGTTCCGGCCCGCGTACGGAGACGTGCACGCCGCGCACCAGGTGGTGATCTACGGTCTGGACGAGACCCGTGGCGTGGTCTACGTCTCGGACGCGATGCCGCCGGCCTTCCGCGGCGCGGTCCCGATCGAGAAGTTCCTGCGCAGCTGGAACTCGGAGAACCCGACCGACGTCCAGGACGCCTTCTTCAGCGACTCCCGGATCGGCCGGCGCTGTCTCGACGTCCGGCTGGACGCCGTGCCCGCGCCGCTGACACCCGAACTGCTCGGCGGCTTCCTGCGCTCCGACGTCGAGGACTTCACCACGGCCGGCCCGGTCCGTACCGGTCTCGCCGGATTCGACCAGTTCGCCGCGGAACTCCTCGACCGGTGCCGGGCGAACGACGCCGGCGCGCTGCGCGAGCTCTACCCGTTCGGCTGGGCCATGCAGGCGCAAGCCTCACTCCACGGTGAACTGCTGCGCCGCTGCGGCCGTGAGTGGCGTGATCCGGCGCTGGCCGGAGCGGGCCGCGCGGTCGAGACCGTGGCGCACGCGTGGACCGGGCTGCGGTTCACCGGCGCACACGGGCTCGGGGACCCGCGCGCGGCCACCCTCGACATAGCGCACCACGCCACGCTGCTGCGCAGCGCCTACGCGCGTGCGGTCGACGCCGTCGGCGCAGTGGCGGCACGGCTGTGATCGCGTACGCATCGACCCTCGTGACCTTCCGGAGTGAAGAGTGAGCAGCAAGCTGGCAGCGCTCGGCGGTACGCCGGCCGTGCCGAAAGACCGACGTCATGTGCAGTGGCCACTGGTCGAGGACGAGGACCGCAAGGCCGTCCTCGACGCGCTCGACGGCGCACGGCTGGTGTCCGACACCGATGGCGTGAACCCGGTCTCCGACCTGGAGCACAACTGGGCCCGCCGCTTCGGCTTCGCGCACTGCGTCGCGGTGTCCAACGGCACCGCGGCGCTGTCCCTGGCGCTGTCCGCGCTCGGCGTCGGACCGGGGGACGAGGTGATCGTGCCCGCGCTGAGCTTCATCGCCACCGGGCTCGCACCGGTGCACCAGATGGCCGTTCCGGTCTTCGCCGACATCGACCCGGTCACCTTCAACATCGATCCGGACGACATCGAGCGGCGGATCACGCCCAGGACCAGGGCGATCATCCCGGTGCACCTGCACGGCGCGCCCGCCGACATGGACCGGATCACGGCGATCGCCCGCAAGCACGGCCTCGCGGTGGTCGAGGACGCCGCACAGGCCCCCGGCGCGACCCACCGCGGACGGCCGGTCGGCGGGATCGGCGACGCGGGCGCCTTCAGCCTCCAGGTCAGCAAGAACATCCCGACCTGCGGTGAGGGCGGGCTGCTGGTGACCGGCAGCACCGAGCTGGCCGAGGCGATGCGCCGGGGCCGGCAGTTCGGCGAGGTGATCGAGGCCGGCCGCGACCGCGACTACATCTCCTACGGCCTGGGCTGGAACCACAAGATGAACGCCCTCCAGGCCTCCTTCACCTCCGCGCAGCTCGCCCGCTTCGACGAGTACGAGCGGCGACGGCAGCAGAACGTCACCGAGTTCCTCGCCCGGCTCGCGAAGCTGCCCGGCCTTCAGGTGCCCACCGCGCTCCCGGACACCACCCACGTGTGGCACATCCTGCGCTTCCGGTTCGACCCGGCCGCGTTCGGCCTGGACGGGGTGCGCCCGCAGGCGCTGCGCTCGGCGCTGCGCCGGCTGCTGCGCGCCGAGGGCGTCCCGATGTCGCAGTACCAGCTGATGCCGCTGCCCGACCAGAAGGTGTTCGTCGAGCGCCTCGGCTTCGGCTCGGGTCACCCGTGGGCCGTGACCGGCGCGCCCGGAACGGTCTCGGGCGAGGGCTACCCGGTGACCCGCGCGGTCATCGCCGACTCGCTGACCATCCAGAAGCGCCACCTCAACCCGGGGGCGGGCGAGCTGCTCTCGCTGTACGCCGACGCCTTCGAGAAGGTGTGGGCCCACAAGGACATGGTGGCCACGCTCACGAAGGCGGCGTCATGACCGGCACCCAACTGCTGGAGCGGGACGCACTCGGGACGCTGGAGGCGATCGCCGCCCGCATCCGCAGGCACGTGGTCGACATGTGCGCCGGGCCTGAGGGCGGTCATCTCGGTGGTGGGCTCTCCTGCACCGACGTGCTCACCGCGCTGTACTTCTCGGTCCTCGACGTGGACCCGCGGCGGCCGGACGATCCGCACCGTGACCGCTTCCTGCTCAGCAAGGGCCATGCCGCCCTGGCGCTGTACGCGACGCTGGCCGAGCGCGGCTTCTTCCCGGTCGAGGAGCTCGCCGAGTTCGGCCGCCCCGGCAGCCGGCTGATGGGCCATCCGGTCCGCGCGGTGCCCGGCGTGGAGCTGCCGACCGGGTCGCTCGGCCACGGACTCGCCCTGGGCTGCGGCTTCGCGCTGGCCGCCCGCTACGCGGACAGCCCAGCGCGCAGCTTCGTCCTGCTCGGCGACGGCGAGCTGCAGGAGGGTTCGGTGTGGGAGGCGGCGATCGCGGCCGCGACCCTGCGACTGGACCGGCTGGTCGCCGTGGTGGACTCCAACGGCCTGCAGCTGACCGGAGCGACCAAGGACATCGCACCGATGGAGCCGCTGGCCGAGCGCTGGCGCAGCTTCGGGTGGTCGGTGCGCGAGGTGGACGGCCACGACCCGGCGCTGCTGGCGGAGCACCTCGACGCCGCGCCGTGGGAGCCGGGCAAGCCGAGCGTGCTGATCGCCCGCACGGTCAAGGGCCACGGTCTGCCCTTCCTGGCCGGCCGTCCGGCCAGCCACTACGTCACGCTCTCGCCCCGCAACCACTCGCGGGCCCTGAACGCACTACGAGCCACGGAGGGCATGGGATGAGCCGTGCGACCCGCGAGGCGTACCGGGACGCACTGCTTCCGCTGCTGGCGCGGCATCCCGAGCTGATGTGCCTGGACTCCGACACCGGTCTGTTCAGCGCGGACCACGCGGCGGCGGCCGGTGAGCAGTACCTCAACCTCGGTATCGCCGAGCAGAACCTGATGGGCGTGGCCGCCGGGATGGCGGCGTGCGGGCGGGTCCCGTTCGTCAACACGATGGCTGCCTTCGCCACCTCCCGGGCACTGGAAGCGATCAAGATCGACATCGCCTACAACCGACTGCCGGTCCGCATCATGGCCACCCACGGCGGGCTGGCCGCAGGCCACCTCGGTCCGACGCACCAGGCATTGGAAGACCTCGCCGTGATGCGGGTGCTGCCCGGCATGACCGTGGTGGTGCCGGCCGACGCCGCCGCCACGGAGGCGTTCGTCGAACAGAGCCTGAACCTGGCCGGGCCGCTGTACGTCCGCCTCGGCCGCAAGGCGACCCCGCCGCTGCCCGTCGGCCCGCCTCCCGTCATCGGGCAGGCGCAGACGCTGCGGCAGGGCGGCGACGTCGTGCTCGCGAGCTGCGGCCCTTACCCGGTGCTCGCCTGTCTCGCCGCGGCGGACGTGCTCGCCGGGCACGGCATCGAGGCGACCGTGCTGAACATGCACACACTGCGACCGCTCGACACCGAGACGCTGACCGCCGCGGCCCGCCCGGCCGACCTCGTCGTGACGCTCGAAGAGCACTGGCGCGGCGGCGGACTCGGCGGCGCGGTGGCGGAGACGCTGGCCGAGCGCGCGCCGGTACGGGTGGTGCGGCTGGGTGTGCCGGACACCTTCGTCGACCAGGTCGGCAACCAGGAACATCTCGTCGCGCACTACGACCTCACCGCGGAGCGGGTGGTCAGGGCGGTCCGTACCGCTCTCGACACCGCGGCCCGCTCGGGAAGAACCGACCGAAAGGAACACATCTCTTGATCACGAAGACTGCTCTGTCATGCCCGGAGTGCGAGGAGCCGGTGAGCATCGGCGACTCGGTCCGGCTGAACGAGATCCTGGAATGCGGGGGTTGCAGGAGCGAGCTGGAGATCGTGGCGCTCGACCCCATGGTGCTCGCCCTCGCCCCCGACGTCGAAGAGGACTGGGGAGAGTAGCCGTCACAGGCTGTGGCCCGCCCCGGCGCGCTGTGTACGCCGGGGCGCGCCGCGTTCCGGACCTTCCGAAAAGCCCAGAAGCGCACAACTTCCCCGAAGGAGTCAGACCTCATGCAGTCCGAGCCCCACGGTCCCGGTGTCGGGACGGCAACCCTGACGCCCCCGCCGTTCTCGGTCATCGACGACGCGGGTTCGTACGCCGCCGCCGTCGAGGAGTTCCTCGCCGCGGACGCACCCGCGTCCGTCCCGGTGTGGACCGGCGGACGGGCCGACCTGGCCGCCTCCGCCGAGCGTTCGGCCGACCTGTACGGGGAGGTGAGCCGCCCGGCCGCCCGCACGTACGGAATCGTGCTCAGGCCGGAGACCCTGCCGGCCGGACTGCACTCGCTGATCGCGCCCTGTGCCCTCACCTGGCTCGACGAGGAAGAGCTCGCTCCCGCCCTGCTCGACCGGCTCGCGCCGGAGGACGACGACAGGCCCGAGGCGTACTCCCTTCTGATCGCCGGGCTCTACGAGCACTTCACCGTCGATCTCATCTGGCCGCTGGTCCGCGCCGCCTCGCGCCGGCCGGACGTGCGTCTCTCGTTCCTCACCGGCCGGGACGCGGCCTCCCTCGCCTGGTTCACCGCGAAGCAGTACGTGGCACCGGCCCCGGACGTGCACGAGCTGGGTCTCTTCACCGGCGTCGACCGAGGTCTCACCCGCGACGGCATCCACCTGCGCAACGAGGGCGAGGTGGCGACGAGCGACGTCAAGTCCGAGATCCTCGGCACCCGTTGGCGGCGCCTGATGCTGCAGGGGCACGGCAAGGACGACTCGATCAATCTCGCCGACTTCACCATCTGCGGTCTGAACGAGACCGTCGGGCGCAACCCGGCCCTGGTCGCCCCGATCTGCGCCACCTCCACCTGCTACAAGCCCGTGGACAAGCTGATCCAGCTGAGGGACATCCGCGCCGCCGAGGTGGTGCTGAGCTCCTGCAACAACAGCCCCTTCGCCGACGCCGCCGTCTTCGACCCGAAGTACCAGCTGATGCTCAACGCGATCGACGGGACCGCCAGGAACGTCGTCGGTGCGATCACGGTCCACGCCTCCGCCCGCCCGGAGAACCTCGTCTGGACGGACGCCGCCCTGGCGGGGGCCTCCTCCGCCGCGGCACTCAACGCGAGCATCGGCACTTCGGAGCCCTACCCCGCCTACGTCCAGTTCGGCATAGGCGAGGACGCGGGCGATACGCCCGAGCCGCCCACCGTCGAGCCGGAGCAGCTGCTCCTCACCACCTCCGCCCGCCTCACCGCGTATCTGGCCGGCGGGGTGCTGTCCCCCAACCACCCGCTCCGAACCCGCCTGGGCAAGCTCGCCACCAAGGTCGAGAGCCAGGTCTCCAGGCGTGACCTGGCGGTGCACCAGGACCGCGCCCCGGTGATCCGCGGCCTGATGGACGACCTGCAGTCGCTGGACATGGCGATCGCCACCCAGTTCGTCAAGGACCCGGAGAACGAACTCAGCAACTGCTTCGCCTACTTCGGCGAGCGCAGCCGGATCGACATGTCCGACGTCAGCCACGTGCGCTGCCAGTGCGGGCGGCCCGCCGAGCGCTACAGCCGGCGTGCCCTCGTCCCCACCTCGCTCGACTTCGAGGGCGTCGTCTGCACGCGCTGCGGCGACGTCGCCTTCCGGCTGTTCGACTCCCCGTCGCTGCTGGTCCACGCCGAGGACGGAGCGGAGCAGGGGACCACCAACCAGGTGCGGGTGGCCGTGCGCGACGCCCGGCCCGGCATCCTGCGCCTCGGCCTGTTCTTCGCCAGCTACGGGCGCGCCGGCTGCACGATCGAACCGGACCTGCGCAAGGTCAGGATCGCGCCGGACGGTACGGGCGAGACGACGTTCACCCTGACGCTGGCCCCCGGCATCCCGCCGCACGGCTACTACATGACGGCCTTCGCCGTACAGGACCTCGCCGTGTCGATCGCCCGCCGCAACTTCGGCATCCTGGCCGCCGAGAACAGCGGCTGACCAGGACCGTGAGCCGGTCCGGCCGGTAGGGGTTCGCCGACCAGGCCCTCGTCGGCCTGTTCGCTGCACGGGGGTGCCCCGCCGAGTAGCCCGCAGGCGTTGACCGAGCGCTCGCCCGTCACCGTGGATTCCGTCTCCTCGGACGTCTCCACGCCGTGCGTCCCGGCGAGATGCGCGCCCCCGGCCGCCCACCCCTGCGCGGAGTAATCGGGGTGCGTAGCCGCGCGGCAGCGGAGTCAGTCCGGCACGCCCCGCGGAATGCGTCTGCCGCGGACGCGGGGGGCGCGGGCGGGCTCGTAGTTTCCCTTTGCAGAGGTCAAGACCGTTCGAACTGGAGGACGTGGTGGTGGCGCTTCGAAATGTGCTGGTGAGGAGGGCGTGGCCGTGCTGCGAGTGACGGTGGTCGGTGCGGCCGGCTACATCGGCGGGGAACTGCTGCGGCTGTTGCTGGGGCACCCCGAGGTGGAGGTGGTGGGCGCCGTATCGTCCCGCTTCCCCGGAAAGCGGATCGACGGTGTGCATCCCAATCTGCGCTCCGTCACCGATCTGGCGTTCTGCTCGGCCGAGGAGACCCCGGAGAGCGACGCGGTGTTCCTGGCGCTGCCGCACCGGGTGGCGATGACCCAGATCGAGCAGTGGCGCTCGCGGGCGGGTGTCGTCCTCGACCTGACCGGTGACTTCCGGCTCGACGACACCGAGGTCTTCCGGCGCTACTACGGCGAGGAGCACCTGGCTCCGCAGCTGTTGGGCGACTTCGTTCCCGGCCTGCCGGAGCTCTACCGCGAGCGCCTGCGCACCGCTGACCTGATCAGCGTTCCCGGCTGCATGGCCACGGCCGCCGTGCTCGCCCTCCACCCCCTGGTGACGCACGACCTGATCGACCTCGAACGAGGCGCCCAGGTCGATGCGAAGACCGGTTCCAGCGGCTCGGGCGCGACGGCCGGCCCGGCCAACCTGCACGCCGAACGCAGCGGTGCGATGCGCGTCTTCGCGCCCACCCGGCACCGGCACGAGGCCGAGATCTCCCGGCACCTCGGCCTGCCGACCGCGATGACCGCCACCGGCGTCGAGGCGGTCCGCGGAGCCCAGACGCTCTGTCACGCCACCCTGCGCCCCGGGGCCGACGCCAAGGCCGTGCGCCGGGCCTTCCGTGAGTGTTACGCGGCCGAGCCCTTCGTCCGTGTCGTCGCACACCAGCGCGGCATCTACCGCTACCCCGACCCGAAGATCCTGCTGGGGTCGAACTTCTGCGACGTCGGCTTCGCCCTCGACGAGGACACCGGCCGGCTGAGCGCCATCGGCGCCCTGGACAACCTGGTCAAGGGCGGTGCCGGCAACGCCGTGCAGTGCCTCAACGTCCGCATGGGTCTCCCCGAGACCCTCGGCCTGACCTTCCCCGGCCTGCACCCGCTGTAGCCCCGGCCGAACCGGAGAGAGCGTGATCACCCAACCCTTGACCGTCGTCAAATGCGGCGGCAACCCCGCCGTCGACGCCGCAGGCATCTGCGCCGACATCGCCCGCCTGGTCCACGAGGGCCACTCCATCCTGCTCGTCCACGGCGGCTCCGGCGAGATCGGCCGGCTGGCCGGCCGGCTCGACGTCCCGCAACGCACCTTGGTCGCACCGGACGGCGTGTCCACCCGCTACACCGACCCGGACACCCTCGACGTGGTCGTCCTCGCCCTGGCCGGTGCGGTCAAGCCCCGGCTGGTGGCGGAACTCGCCCGCCACCACGTGCCCGCGGTCGGCCTCACCGGCATGGACGGCGGCATGCTGCGGGCCCGTCGGAAGGCCGCCGTCCGTGCCGTCGTCGACGGCCGTACCGTCCTGGTCCGCGACAACCACAGCGGCCGGATCGCCACCGTCCACCCAGAACTCCCCCTGACCCTGCTGCGGGCCGGCTACGTACCGGTGGTCTCACCTCCGGCCATCGACGAGCACGATCAGCCCGTCAACGTCGACGCCGACCGGGCCGCGGCGGCACTGGCCACCGCCCTCGGGGCCGACCAACTGCTGCTGCTCACCGGCGCACCCGGTGTGCTCGCCGATCCCGGCGATCCCACCAGTGTGCGGAGCAGCGTCCGGATCGCCCCCAGCGGCGCGCCCGACCCGTCCGCCACCGGCGGCATGGCGCTCAAGCTCATCGCCGCCCGCGAAGCGCTGGCCGGCGGGGTCACCACGGTGCGCATCGCGGACGGACGCACCCCGGATCCCGTGAGCCGGGCACTCGCGGGGGCCGGCACCACCGTGCACGTCGCCGACGCACCTGCGGCCGACGGCAGTTCACGCGAGGAGGCGATCCGGGTATGAGCGAAGCCGATGGCACGCCGGCCGGGTGGCAGGGCGGCACGGTCTGGCTGACCGGGCTGCCGAGCGCGGGCAAGACGACCGTCGCGGTCGGCCTCGCCGAGCAGCTCTCGGCCGAAGGACACCGGGTGCAGGTGCTCGACGGTGACGAGATCCGCGCCGCCCTCTCTCCGGACCTCGGATTCTCGAAGGCCGACCGGGACACCAGCGTGCGGCGGATCGGGTTCGTGGCCCGACTGCTCGCCGAGCACGGCGTCACCGTGCTGGCACCGGTCATCGCCCCCTACGCGGAGTCCCGCGCCGCGGTGCGGGACCTGCACGTGGCGCGCGGCGTCGGCTACCTGGAGGTGCACGTGGCGACTCCGGTGGAGATCTGCGCCGACCGGGACGTCAAGAGCCTCTACGCCAGGCAGGCAGCGGGCGAGATCAGCGGTCTCACCGGCGCGGACGACCCCTACGAAGCCCCGGTCGACCCCGATCTGCGCATCCACACGCAACACAACACGATCGACGAGTCGGTCCGGCAGGTGCGTGCGCTGCTCGCTGCACGGGGACTGTGACGAAGGAGACTGACATGACCGTTGTCGACACCGCCGGCGCGCTGCGCCCACCACGCTCGGCGCTGCCGGGCCACCTTGACGCGCTCGAGTCCGAAGCGGTGCACATCTTCCGCGAGGCCGCGGCCCAGTTCGAGCACCCGGTGCTGCTGTTCTCCGGGGGCAAGGACTCGATCGTCATGCTGCACATCGCCGCCAAGGCCTTCTGGCCCGCGAAGATACCCTTCGGCCTGCTGCACGTGGACACCGGGCACAACTTCCCCGAGGTGCTGGAGTTCCGCGACCGCGCCGTCGCCCGGACCGGCGTCCGGCTGGACGTGGCACGGGTCCAGGACTACATCGACGACGGGCGGCTGCGCGAACGGCCGGACGGCACCCGCAATCCGCTGCAGACCGTGCCGCTGCTCGACGCCGTGAGCACGCACCGCTTCGACGCCCTCTTCGGCGGCGGACGGCGCGACGAGGAGAAGGCCCGGGCCAAGGAACGGGTCTTCTCGCTGCGCGACGAGTTCGGGCAGTGGGACCCGCGACGTCAGCGCCCGGAGTTGTGGTCGCTGTACAACGGCCGGCACAGCCCGGGCGAGCACGTGCGGGTCTTCCCGCTGAGCAACTTCACCGAACTGGACGTGTGGCAGTACATCGAGCGCGAGCGGATCGAGCTGCCCTCGATCTACTTCGCCCACGAGCGCGAGGTCTTCCTGCGCGGCGGCATGTGGCTCACCGCCGGCGCCTGGGGCGGGCCGGCCCAGGGCGAGACGGTCCAGACCCGCCGGGTGCGCTACCGCACCGTCGGCGACATGTCCTGCACCGGCGCCGTCGAATCCGGCGCCGTGACGCTGCAGGAGATCATCGCGGAGATCGCCGCCTCGACGCTGACCGAGCGCGGCGCGACCCGAGCCGACGACAAACTGTCCGAGGCGGCCATGGAAGATCGCAAGCGCGAGGGGTACTTCTAGATGCACACGCCTACGGTGCCGCTCGCGGCCGAGAACACGGACGCCACGCAGCCGGGATCGCTGCTCCGACTCGCCACGGCCGGCTCGGTCGACGACGGCAAGTCGACGCTCGTGGGCCGACTGCTGCACGACACCAAACAAGTCTTCGCCGACCAGCTCGACGCCGTCGAGCGGGTCTCGCGCGAGCGCGGGCTGGAGAGCGCGGACCTCGCGCTGCTGACCGACGGGCTGCGCGCCGAGCGCGAGCAGGGCATCACGATCGATGTCGCCTACCGCTACTTCGCGACGCCCAAGCGCCGCTTCATCCTCGCCGACACGCCGGGACACGTGCAGTACACCCGGAACATGGTCACCGGCGCGTCGACCGCACAGGTCGCCGTCGTGCTGGTGGACGCGCGCCACGGCGTGGTCGAGCAGACCCGCCGGCACGCCGCCGTCGCCGCACTGTTGAAGGTGCCGCACGTCGTACTGGCCGTCAACAAGATGGATCTCGTCGGCTACGCCGAGGACCGCTTCGCCCGGATCGCGGACGAGTTCACGGAGTACGCCCGGGCGCTCGGCGTATCCGCTGTGACGGCGATCCCGATCAGCGCCCTGCGCGGGGACAACGTCGTGGACCCGTCCGGGCGGATGGACTGGCACACCGGCCCGACGCTGCTCGAACACCTGGAAACGGTCGACGCCGACCGCGATGCCTCGGGCTCCGCGGCTCGGCTGCCGGTGCAGTACGTCCTGCGACCCCAAAGCGCCGAGTTCCGCGACTACCGCGGCTACGCGGGCCAGATCACCTCAGGAGTGTTCCGTCCGGGCGACGAAGTGCTCGTGCTGCCCTCGGGGAAGCGGACGTCGATCGCCGGGATCGACCGGCTCGGCGAGAGCGACGTCGACGCCGCCCACGCCGGCCAGTCGGTGACGATCCGCCTGGCCGACGAGGTGGACGTCTCGCGCGGCGACCTCATCGCCGCGGTCGAGCAGGCCCCGCGGGTGACCCAGGAGGTGTCCGCGACCGTCTGCCACATCGCCGACCGGCCGCTGCGCGCCGGCGACCGGGTCCTGCTGCGCCACGGCACCGCCGTCGTCAAGGCCCTGGTCCGCTCGCTCGACTCGGTGCTCGATCTCGAGACGCTGCGCCGCCTGCCCGGCCCGGGGGCCCTGCGGGCCAACGACATCGGCCGCGTCACGCTGCGCACGGCCTCGCCGCTGCCGCTCGACGACTACGCCGACCACCGGCGCACCGGTTCGTTCCTGCTGGTCGACGAGGTCGACGGAGGCACGCTGACGGCGGGCATGGTCGCGGCGGACAGCTGAGCGACATGAACGAAGCCCGGTCCACCACACCCTGCGGGTGGTGGACCGGGCTTCCGGGTTGACGAGGCGACCGGTTACGGCCGGACGCTGTATTCGAGGGTGTCGAGGACCCGCGCCGCGTGCTCGCGCAGCTCGTCCACGGAGTCGGCGGTCATCGCGAAGGTGAGGAAGAAGTTCTCCATGTCCAGGCGGGTGACCCGGAATCCGTTGGTCAGCCGCACGTGGAGGACGCCGGGCAGGGCGAGCAGCTCGTCCTCGGTGGTGACGACCTCGACCGTGCCGATCTCCTCGGCCTCCACGTCCATCCAGCCGATCATCGGCCGCTCGCGCAGGGCCGGCAGCTCCTGCGGCGCGTACTCGCCCAGCGCCATGGAGACGATCACCGCGAACACGTCGATGCCGTAGAGCTCCTGGATGGACCGCGGGATCTCGCCGCCGCCGGCCCGGAGGTTGATCTCGACGAGCTCGGTCCGGCCGTCCTCCGAGCTCCGGCCCTCGAAGTGCAGCCAGAGCTGGTCGAGGCCGCGGTCGGCGCACAGCTTGTTGATCGCCTCGCACAGGACCCGCACTCCTTCTCGCACGTGATCCTGCTGGGGCGGGTGGAACTCGAGCCCCGCGTCATGGTGCTTGACGTCGTCGTGGTCGGGCTTCTCGACGGCGAGGAGGGGGTGGAAGCGGCCGTCCAGCACGGGCCCGTCGACGGAGAACTCGGTGCCCGGCAGGAACTCCTCGGCGATCAGCTCCACGCCGCCCGCCCCGGACTCCTCCAGGTGCTTCAGGTGGGCGAGCAGCTCCGCCCGGTCGTCCACCCGCTTGACCAGGTACGAGGCCGAAGACTCCCGCGCGGGCTTGACGATGGCGGGGAAGAAGTCCACGGTCCTCGGGTCGCCGGTGAACTTGATCCCGGACAGTCCCAGGGCCCGCATGTGCTCCCGGACCAGGGTCTTGCTCGCCAGCACGGCGCGGCCGGTGCCACCGCCCGGAAGGTCGTAGTGCGTGGTGAGCGCGATGTTCCACTCGATCAGCTTCTCGATCATGCTGACGACGGCGATCGGCACGATGCCGCGCTCGTCGATCCGGGCCGTGAGGGCCGAGAGCTCCTCGCTGTCCCAGTCGAACACGATGTGGTCGTCGCAGAGGCCGGCGTTGGGGTCGTCCGGCAGGTTCGAGACCAGCACCGGTCGCAGATCGCGGGTGCGGAGCTCCTCGACCGCAGCGGGCACGTTGCCGATGGCTATCCAGGAGAGGATGAGCACGGATTTCATGTCGCGGACCTCCGGAGGCTTTCGAGAAGGAGTGTTTGATTACGCGCGGGCGTCAATGCTGGCACAGGAGGAGGCCGGACCGAATAAGCGAGATGACTAGTCGTGGGCGAGTCCGGTAAATGCCATGCACCCTTGTGGATAAACCTGCCGCAGACGTGCCGGGAGACATGCGCGTATAGCGTCCGTCAGACGACGCCGTCCGGCGTCTCCCTCCATCCGAAAGAACGCATTGCACAGTGCGTACAGACCGAAGGACGGGCATGTCCGCAATAGAGCAACTGAACTTCGACCGGCTGGCTCCCGGAGTGCGAAAAGAACTCCGGGAGCTCTGTCGGCTCGACAACTACCACGGCCCGCTGGCAATTCTCTTCGAGTACGCACTGATCGCCGCTTCCGTAGCTCTCTGCGTCGCGGGCTCGTACTGGTTCTATCCGGTGGCCCTGGTCGTCATCGGCTCCACCCAGCGCTTCCTCGCCCACTTCCTGCACGAGTCGTCCCACAAGGTGCTCGCCCGGAACCAGACGCTGAACCTGATCGGCGGCACGGTGCTCTCCGGGTACCTGGTGTGGCACCTGCTCGGCCCCTACCGCAGCTCGCACGTGGGCAACCACCACCGCAACCTGGGTGACGCCGAGAACGATCCCGACTACAGCTTCCACGTCGAGTGCGGGCTGTACGACACCGAGCGCTCGGACCGGTACTTCTTCTACAAGCACCTGGTGCTGTCGGCCCTCGGACTGCGTGCTTTCAGCTACATCCGTTACGTGGCCCGCGAGCGGCTCTTCTTCGACGCCTCCCAGGTCACGGTCTCCGTACCGGTGCCGCTGTGGGTCGAGCGCGTCGTCCTGCTCGCCCAGTGGACGGCCGTCGTCGGGGTCTGCGTCTGGTTCGGGTGGCTGCCGGAGCTGGCCCTGTTCTGGTTCGTCCCGCTGTTCACCACCAACGCGGCCATCGGCTGGCTCGCCGAACTGGCCGAGCACTATCCGATGCCGGAGAGCGAGCGGCAGCCGGTGCTGCTGACCCGCAATCGCCACGGCCGGTTCCTGGAGTGGTTCCTGATCAGCCGCCACAACGACCGGTACCACCTGGTGCACCACCTGAACACCGGCATACCGCACTGGAATCTGGGCCGGGCCCACCGGGTCATGCTGCAGGACCCCGGCTACGCCGCGTGGGACGGCCTGTGGGCCGGCGCGTTCACCCGCCCCCGCTCGCGCAAGGGCAAGGAGACCGTCATCAGTTACGCCGCCAAGTACCGCCAGTGGCGTCAGGCCGGCGGTGATCCCGCCGGGTCGAACCCGACCTTCGCCCAGCTCATGATGCTCGCGGCCGACCCCTCCTCCGCGCCCGCCGCTCTGGCGCCGCGGTCCGGTACGCAGCTGACGGGCGTGACGGGCTGACGCTGCCTTCCCCCGATTCGTCGGTGATGCGGCCGGGAGCCGGAGTCGACGTCCGTCAACTCCGGCTCCGGCCGCTTCGGATGGCACGGCTCCCGTACGGCACCCCCTCATGTGCGCCCTTCCCGGGGAGTCGTGGGCTCGGCCCTGGACGGGCCGTCCGGCCGGGTGAGACTCCCATCCGAGGGCCTTGCGCGAGGTGCCCTGCAACGAGAAGCCCTCGGCTTCAGCAAGGCGGCCACCGTGTCGTGCCCTTCCCGCGACATTTTTCGACAGCCCCCTGCCGTGTACGGCGGCGGCATCGGCCTCAGCCACCCCCGACCTCCGCCATCTCAGGGCAGTGATCCAGGTGTGTGCGCGGGTAAGCGAAACGTGTACACGCGCAAAGAAGAGTCAGCGCGGCACGTCCTTGCAAATGAACTTGACGCGGATGCGCAGAGCCCGAATACGAATTTAATCTCGCATTTCAATCCAGGTGGCCATCAATTCAGGAAATTGGCCATGTTCCCTGAATCGGAACGGAACACACTCGAAATTCTGTCATCTGGCGGGTTCGCCGTACCGCTCGTTCAGTGGTTCTGCACTGATGATCGTGCCAGTCGGTCACATGAATGAGACCTGCCTGCCACGGGTCACCCCTGGAACGGGCCGAGCAGGGCTTCCCGGGCCGTGACATCCGTGAGGAGCCGACTCATCGCCACTCTTCGCGACAGAACCATTCGCGCCGGAACTGTGACGCGTCAGCCAATCGCATGCGACATGACCCAACCCTGAGCGAGGCGTAGGAGCGGAATATGACCAGGACACTGACAGTGGCGATCATCGGTGCCGGCCCACGTGGCACCTCACTTCTCGAACGTCTCATCGCCAACGCCGCCGAGTGTGCGCCGGACCGGACGATCGCCGTCCACGTCATTGATCCTTATCCGCCAGGGGGCGGTCGCATCTGGCGGTCCCAGCAGTCACCGCTGCTGTGGATGAACACCACATCCGACGACTGCACAATGTTCACCGACGAGACCGTCGAATGCGAAGGTCCGATCGTCTCCGGTCCCACGCTCAGCGAATGGGCCCAGAAGCTGGCCACGGGCAGCCTGTCGTCGCCCCCGGGATTCCGGCTCTCTCCCTCCACGTCGGCCGAGGCGAGGAGGATGAAGGACGGCTGGTTCACTACTCGTCAGACGCAGAGCGACTATCTGTCGTGGGTATTCTGGCAGTCGGCGAAGAACGGCATGCCCCAGGTACGGGTCCATTCACATGTAGGCCGGGCCGTCGATGTGCACGACCTTCCTCTTGGCCGGCAACGCGTTGTCATGGCGGACGGCCTTCCCCCGGTGGACGCGGACATCGTACTGTTCGCACAAGGCAACGTCGATGCCGCGCCGAATGCGGAAGAGGTGCGTCTGACGGAATACGCCGCCGCCCATGACCTGTGTTATCTGCCATCGGGATCGACCGTCGATCATTGCTTTGACCGGATACCCGCCGGAGAACCGGTGATCGTACGTGGGCTTGGATTGTGTTTCATTGACACCGCCGTGCTGCTGACCTCCGGACGCGGCGGCACATTCCATCGTGACAACTCCGGCGAGCTGCATTACGAGCCCTCCGGTGATGAACCCGTCCTCTTCGTGGGCTCGCGGCGCGGCGTACCGTACTGGTCGAAGATGCACTACAGCCTGACCGGATCACCCCCAGAGCCGTTCGGCCACCTCAACGCCGCGGCCGTGGCCGCCCTCGGCGACCGCCCCCTGGACTTCGCCTTGGACATCTGGCCGCTGATTGCCCGTGAAGTCACCCACGCGGGCTATCGCGAGCTTGCCGAATCGCACCAAGAACTCCTGGACATCGACGCTCGTCAGTTTATTCACCGCCTCGACACCCTCGATTGGGACGGACCGGAACTCAAGGAGCTGGTCGATCAGGCAGTGCGGTTCGACGAGGACCGGATCGACCTGGAGGAAACGGCCCATCCGCTGACCGGTCGCCACTTCCCCGACCTGGACACCCTGCAGAACTGGATGATCAATTACATCGCTACAGGAGTTCGACGCGGGCGCGATCCTCGTTACAGCGCGAGTCTGGCGATGCTGCACGGTCTGAGCTCTGCCTTCTCCAGGCTGGTCGAACTCGTCGGCGAAGAAAGACTCTCTCCCGCCTCATGGGAGCACGATCTGCCCACGTTCCTTGATTTGTGCCGATTTCTCACCAGCGGACCGCCTGGACCGCGGCTGGAGGAGCTGCTTGCCCTGACCCGTGCCGGTATCGTCAGATTCCTTGGTTCGGAGATGACGGTGACCGCCCACGAGGGGCTCTTCCACGCGCGGTCAAGCAACGTAAACGTATCGATCGCAGCCCGATCCCTCATCGAGGCCCGCCTCCCAGAGCGGACAATGCGTCGCGTGAACGACCCATTGCTGTGCAAGCTCATCCAACGCAATGAGATCAGGGAAGAGATCCACTCGGCCCCCGACGGCGGCGACCGTTATCCCACCGGTCTCATCGATACCGCGGGTCTCATCGATACCGATTCTTTGAATCGCCTGAAGCGTGCTGATGGAACCCCCCACGAGAGTCGCTTCGGGGCAGGAATCCTGTTTTCGGGGAGTGTGCTGGCATCCGGCCGGTTCCCGTCCCCGCGGAGTAATGATGCATTCTTCCGACAGAACGACATGATCGCTCGTGCTGCGCTCCACGAAATGTGCCGACGCGAAGGAGCCACTCACAGCTCTCGTGACCTTGATTGAGTTGGTTCGATTGACGGGCTGACGCGCCCCCGATGGAGCAGATCGTGCGGCGGCCGGCCGCGCTCTGCGAGGAGGCGGCCTGCGTGTGGCGGAGCTTGCCCAGGCGCGCCCACGCGGGTACGTGCGGCCTGCTCCGGCCGAGTGCGCCGACTGCGGGTCGGACTTCGCCGCCGGTGACGCGGGCGGGTGACTGTTTCGGACGGCGTGTGAACTGCGGTGACCGGGTGTGTAGCCGTCGTGGTGGTCCGGTACTCGCAAAGAAGCCGGCGCCGGAGTCGCTGCGGAAGGCGACGGGGCGCAAGCCTGGCGGGCCAAGGGGGATCCGGGCGGCAGCCCGGCGCAGGTCGCCGCCCCGGACCGGATCGTCCATCACCGTCCGGCCGTGTGTGCCGGCTGCGGGAACGGACCGTCCGAGGAGGCGAGTTCGGGCTATCGCGTCCGGCAGGTCTTCGACCTGCCGAGATCGTCCCGAAGGTGACCGGGCACCGGCTGCACCAGGCCCGATGCGGGTGCGGACACGTCACGGCGGCCCCGGCGCCGGAGGATGTCCCGGCCGCCCGCCTTCACCGGCACCCCGGCCACCGACGCCCTCGCCTCCTGCACCGTCTACGGCGACAGCCAGGCTCTGTGCGGTGCGCACGTGCTGCGCGAACTCATCGCCGTGAACGAGGACACCCGACGCGACGCCACCTGGGGCCGAAGCCGTGATCGACGTGCTGATCGAGGCGAAGACGGCTGTCGCCGACGCGGCGGCCGCCGGCCAGAGCGCACCGGCCCCGCCACCCTCACCGCCTTCCGGGACCGCCACCAGCACGCGGCGTTGTGCGGCATCTCCGCCAACCCCTACTCCGGCAGCGGGGCGAAGTCCAAGGCCCGAGCCCCGGCCGAGCGAATGCGGGACCGCACCGCCGAGTACACCAGCATGCCGGCAGGAATGGTCAGCGTGATCATCCGGCGAGTGCACAGATTGGCGTTCCGAGCATTCAAGGTAATCAGGGCGTGGATGAAAGGAGTGAATGTCCGGGCTAGGTTCAGGACTTGAGCAGTCTTGGATCGAATTTCCGACGTTGCGTTGGTTCTTTTTCTCTGATCACCAAATACCCCGAAATGCGCAGGAGAGAACTAGTGAGTGACTTCACGGGACTGGTCGCGATCGTTACCGGCGGTGCGTCAGGAATCGGTCTGGCCACTGCGAAGCTGCTGAGCAGCAGGGGAGCCCAGGTCGCCGCTCTCGACCTGAAGCCGGAGGGACTCCCCGACGACATACTGGGAGTCCAGGCCGATGTCAGCGACGACGCCCAGGTCCAGGCCGCCGTCGCGGCGGTGGTCGAGCGGTTCGGCAGGCTGGACGTCGTGGTGAACAACGCAGGTATCGGCGCGGTCGGGGACGTGACCGCGAACAGCGACGAAGAGTGGGCGCGGGTACTGGACGTCAACGTGATCGGGATGGTCAGAATCACCCGGCACGCGGTACCGCACCTGCGGCGCTCGCCCAACGCGGCGATCGTCAACACCTGCTCGATCGTGGCCTGGGCCGGGGTGCAGCAGCGAGCGCTCTACTCGGCGAGCAAGGGGGCGGTCTACGCACTCACCCTGGCCATGGCGGCGGACCACGTCCGCGAGGGTATCCGGGTCAACTGCGTCGCCCCCGGCTCCGCCGACACCCCGTGGATCGACCGGTCGCTCCAGCACACGGCCGACCCCGTGGCCGCCCGGGCCGCCCTCGACGCCTTCCAGCCGACGGGGCGTCTGGTGACGGCCGACGAGGTCGCAGGCGCGATCGCCTACCTGGCCAGCCCACTGTCGACCGCCTCGGTGGGCACCGTGCTCGCCGTGGACAACGGCATGCACGGCCTGCGCCTGCGCCCCCCGGCCCAGGCCTAGTCCGGCGCCGGCACCACCTGCGCGAGAACGCCTCCCTCGAAAAGCCCCCTGTTGCAGTATCTAGTGATGCGCTGCACGAGATGATCTACTCTCGCGTAGCGGGTATTCCGTCCGGGGGGAGGGTAAGGGGTGCAGGCTGCGACGTCGAGGCGTAATCAGGACGGCGTAAGTCGCAGGCCGGAGTTCGCCGTGCTGGGATCTCTGGAAGTCCACAGCGGTGGTGAACCCGTGCTGGTCAGCGGAGCTCTGCAACGGCGCGTTCTGGTGATGCTGCTACTGGAGGCCGGACGCGTCGTGCCCGTCTCCCGTCTGGTGGCGGCCGGATGGAATGAAGAACCTCCGGACAGCGCTGAGCACCAGGTGCGCAAGGTCGTGGCCAAGCTGCGCAGTCGCATTCCGTGCGGACCGGACATCATCGTCACCGACGGGCCCGGATATCGCGCGGTCGTCGACACCGAGCAGCTCGACCTGCTGCGCCATCAGCAGCTGTTGGGCCAGGCCAGGGGGGCGCTGGAGGCAGGGGAGCCGGAGCGGGCCGCCGCACGGTTTCGCGAGGCTTTGGCCCTGTGGCGAGGACCGGTGCTGTCCGGTGACGGCGGTCGGGTGATCGACGCCGCCTCGGCGGCCCTGGAGGAGCAGCGACTCACCGCGGCCGAGCAGCTTTACGATCTGTGCATAGCCGCGGGCGAGGCCGCCGGGACAACGGGCGAGCTGCGCGCCCTCGTCGAAGAGCACCCGCTGCGCGAGACGCTGCGCAGCCGGCTGATGCTCGCCCTCTATCGCTCGGGCCAACAGGCGGCCGCCCTCGAAGAGTTCGCCCGCGCCCGAAAGCACCTCGCGGATGAGCTCGGCATCGATCCGGGGATCGAGCTCACCGAGCTGCACGAACGCATCCTGCGCCAGGACCGGTCGCTCACCCGCCCGGAACGCCCCCCGTCCCCCGCCTCGGCCGAACCGCCCGAGGCCCCGTACGCGCTCCCCTTCGACGTACGCGACTTCTCGGGCCGCAGCGCCGAGCTGCAGTGGGTCTGCGATGCGGTCGAACGTGCCCTGAAGCGGGTGCCGACGGTCCTGGCTCTCGACGGCATGGGCGGCAGCGGCAAGACGGCGCTGGCCGTCCGCGCCGCCCATCAACTGGCCGAGCAGTATCCGGACGGCAGCCTCTTCATCGATCTGCACGGCTTCACGCCCGGCAAGACGCCGCTCAGCGCGTTCGACGCCCAAGGAGACCTGCTCGCCGCCGCCGGCGTTCCCAGCGACGAGATCCCCACGGTGCCGGCGGGACGTGCCGCGCGGTGGCAGTCGTACATTCGGGGACGTCGCATGCTGCTGCTCCTGGACAACGCCGCCGCATCCGAGCAGGTGCGGGGACTGATCCCCGCCTCGTCCGACAGTCTGGTCCTGATCACCAGCCGTCCTCGGCTGACCGGTCTCGACGGAGCCGAGTGGCTCTCCGTGGGCGCTCTGTCGGAGTCGGACAGCCACCAGATCCTGCTGAGCACGCTGGGGAGCGAACGCGTCCGGAACGAGTCGGACGCGGCCCGTGAGCTGCTGCGTCTGTGCGGAGGGCTGCCGTTGGCGGTCAGGATCGCCGCAGCCCGGCTGGCGAACCGTCCGCACTGGACCATTCGGCGCCTCGTCGAAAGACTGCGGGACCACAACCGGCGTTTGGACGAACTCACCAGTGAAGGCAGGGGGGTCGCCAGCGCACTGCTGCTGTCGTACCAGTCCATGCCCGATGACCAGCGCACGGCTTTCCTGCTGCTCGGACATCACCCCGGACGCTATCTGGACACCGAGGAAGCCGCGGCACTGCTGGACACCGATGTCCTGACGGCCGAGGGCGTACTGGAAGAGCTCGTCGACGTGAGGCTGTTGGAGGCCAGGGAACCGGGGGTGTACGCCCTGCACGACCTGGTGCGCAGCTTCGTCCAACGGGTCGCGCAGGGCGAGCAGGCGTGGGAGGTCGGGCAGGCGGTGCGCCGGTTGCTCGATCACTACGTGCACATGGCGGAGCGAGCGGGCGACACGCTGTTCCCCGGTCGGCGCAGCGTGGGCGAGGGTGGCGAAGAGGGCCGGGTCCGCACGGAGTTCGCCCACAAGGACAAGGCGCTGCAGTGGCTCGACCAGCATCGCGACGGCATGCTGGCGGCGGTGGACGCCGCGTATGACGAGGGCCTGCTGTGGCACGCCGCGCGGCTGCCGCGCGAGCTGGGCTTCCACTCCAGCGTCCGCGCCTACGACGCCAGCGCGAACGCGGCCCTGGAGAAGGGGGTGAGCGCGGCGAAACAACTCGGGGACCTGTCCCTGACCCGGCTGAACCTGACGAATCTCGCCATGGGCAAGTGGCGCCTCGGGCAGTTGAGCGATGCGATCGCCCGGCTGGAGGAGGCCGTGGAACTGTCCCGGCAGATGTCGGACGAGCACAGCGAGGCTGCGTGCCAGGCCCGGCTGGGACAGGCGTACAACAGCATGGGGGAGTTGGAACGCGCGCTGCAGCTGAACCAGGAGGTCAGCCGGCGCGCCAAGGAGCTCGGCCTCACCCGGCTCGGCGGTTCGTCGCTCAGCATGCTGAGCCTGATCCAGGTGCGCCTGGGGCGTTTCGACGAGGCGGCGGAGTCGGCCGAGCAGGCGCTGTCCATCTTCGATTCGATCCAGGAGATCCAGCTGTCCGTGGACGCGCTGAGCAATCTCTCCCAGGCGATGGAGGGTCTGGGCCGCCTGGAGGAGGCGCTCGACCGGGCCGACGCGGCGCTGGAACGATGTGAGCGCATCAGCATGCCCTCGGTGCTGCCTCTCGTACTCGCCCGCAGGGCCGACGTGCTGACGCGTATGGGGGAGCTGAGGGAGGCGGCGCTCAGCGCCGAGCATGCGCTCACCAAGGCCACCAGCAGGACCGACGACATCCACCGCGCCAGCGTGCACCTCACGGTGGGGCGGGTCCGGTACGCGCAGGGGGAGCTGGAGCTCGCGCGGGCTCAGCAGCTGCTGGCCCACGAGATCGCCTGCCGCATGGAGTTGCGCTACGACGAGGCGTGCGCGCTGTGGGACCTCGCCCGCACCGCCGAGACCCAGGGGCAGTGGGAGCTGGCCCGGAAGCACCGCTCAGCCGCCGATGACCTGTTCTCTCTCATGAACGTGCCGGAGACCGCACGGTGAGCCCTGATCGGCTTCTCCGAAGGAGTCAGCCCATGCGCCATATCGCTCTGTCCGCCGCCTCGGTCCTCGTTCTCAGTGCGCTGCCGGGCTGCTCCACCGCCTCCTACGCCGCTCAGGCGTCGGCGACGGTCCGGCAGCACGCCCCGGCCGCCGAGGTGCCGGCCGGGATCGTTGGCGAGCCGCGCGACAACCACGGCAACGACTGAGCCCCTGCGCGCCTTCGTGCTCCGGCCGTGACCGGGCCGACCGGAATAGTCGGCGTGATTACCCGGCACGTGAACCGGTCATTGACCCGCACGCTCAGGGTAGTTGCGACGCGGACGAAAGACTTGAATGGCCGGACTAGGTTTGGGCCCAAGACGGTGCGTCAACCAGGTGGGTCGCTTGAAGGGAATTCCGATGCCCTCCTGAAGGGCATTCCGATGTCCTCCGTCAGAAAAGGGATATGCGAACCGGTGGATATCTCCGGTCGTTACAAAGATCTGGCCGCCTCTGCTGCTGCGGAGACCAAGGCTGACCGATCGGAAGGAGCACATCTCATGACCACGGCCATTGCGCACGCCTGCCCGGAGTGCGAGGAGTCGGTGCAGATCGGCGATTCGGTGCGACTCAACGAGATTCTGGAGTGCGCGGGCTGTCGAATCGAGCTGGAGATCGTGGCGCTGAGCCCCGTGGTGCTCGCGCTCGCGCCCGAGGTCGAAGAGGACTGGGGAGAGTAACGGTGATCACCGTGGAGTCGGCCGGCGACGTCGCGTTCGCCGCGACGAAGGACCTGCCCGAATCAGGTGCCCACCTTGTTCGGCACAACGACTTCTCGTCGCTGACGGGCATCTGACAAGGACGGCGCCACGTTCATCACGTCGCTGATGATCGGTCGCAGCAACGTGACCGGTGTGTCGAGAACACGCGGCGCGCCAGGGACTTTTGCTCGCCACTACCGATGACCGCCGGCACCGTACGCGCCTGTCTTCGTAGGCTCCATAACAAAGTCATGCGGCCTGCGTGAACCGTCCTGTGGGCTGTTGCCCGGCAGACGCCGTGAGGGGCCCGGGAACGCATCCCGGGCCCCTCAAGTCCGTGGCGCGGCGGACCGCGCGGCATGGGTGCGCGAGGGCCGGGGGCTCGTGGTCTCCCGGCCCTCGCGTGTCTCGGGTGCTACTTGAGCACGCCCGCCCCCGTCGTCGTCGCCAGCGACGTCGGCAGGTTGCTCGCCGAGGCCTCCAGGCCCGCCGTGAGGGTCGGGGTCCAGTTGACCGTGGTCTTCAGGTCCTTGGACGAGGCGGCGTTGTAGGCGGCGACGAGGTCGGTCACCGTGCCGTTGACGAGGTTGCCGGAGCCCTTGACCGAGCCGGTGCCGTCACCGCTGAGGAGCTTGGCGGCCTTCGCGCCGGACGGCAGCTTCCAGTAGTTGTTCTCCGCGACGACCTGAGCCTTGGCACGGGAGTTGATGCTGTACTGCGGCGTGTACCCGTTGAGGGGCGTGACGTCGTAGTGGTTGTTGTAGATGTGGATCTGGCCGATGCGGGCCAGCGGGGCGCGCTGCATGATGCCCTTCCACACGTTGTGGTGGATGGAGACGCGCAGCCTGCCGACGCTGTCGGTGTCGCTGCTGCCGATCAGCATCGTCTTGTCGTGGTTGGTGAACTGGTTGCGCGAGACGGTCACCAGGTCGGATCCCTTGGTGATGTCGAGGGCGCCGTCGTGGATCTGGTACTCGCGGCCGAAGTACTTCGGGTTGGCGCTGTCGAAGTGCGGCGCGTCGGTGAACGTGTTGTGGTCCGCCCACACGTGGGTCGCGCCGCGCAGGGACACCGAGTCGTAGTTGGAGTTCCAGTTGCCGTCGTCGCCGTCGGTCGGGTCCCACTGCGGGAAGCAGTCCTCAGTGGCGGCGAAGGTCAGGTTGCGGACGATGACGTTGTCCACTTTCTGAATCTGGAGCATGGCCCCGGCAAGGCCCGCGTTCGTGCCAGGGACGCCCACAATTGTCGTGTTGGCGGGGACCTTGAAGACAATGTTCTTGCCCTGCTTGGCCTGGGCGGCGGCGCGTGCCGTCTCCTGGGTGCCGGAGGGCAGCTTGGAGCGGCCGTAGGTGGCCGGGTCGTAGGCCTTGAGGTAGGCCGACAGTGAGTAGCCGGTACCGAGGGCGTAGTCCGCGCAGGTCAGCTTCTTTCCGCTGTCATCGGTGTTGGCGTCGATCATGCCGTTGATCTTGATGATGCGGGGCGTGGTGTCGGAGACCGAGCCCAGCGCCTTCACGAGCTGCGCACGGGTGGAGACGGTGAAGGTGTGGGCGGCGTCGGCCTTCGTGCCACCGGTGGTCCCCGTACCGGAGGACGCCCAGCCGTCCTTGGCGGTGAGCGTCTGGTGGTACAGGTCGACGGTCCCGGCGTTGGCGTTCATCACGACAACACCAGCGCTGACGCCTGCGGCCACGACAGCCGCGCAGACGACGGCGGCACGACGGGAACGGAGGGACCGGCGATGGGAGCGAGCAGCCACGGGGCTTCCTTACAGGGAGAAGAACGGGGTTACGCCCTGTCAGTGGCCGCCGACCCGCGAATGGTTGCCGCGTGCGCGGGTTTTCTCCTCCGCTTTTCCTGCCACGCGATGTCGCCGGAGGCGTTCATCCGCTGATCCATACTCGGCGCATGGATGTCGTAGGGATGCTTGAGGCCGCCTCGCTGCTGGTGCCCGAGGGCGTGGCCACCGAGAACGACATCACGGTGTCCGACGTCTGGCACTACCTCGCGCACGACGAGTGGGAAGTGGCGCTCGACCTGCTGGAGGAGCTGGCTGACGAATGGACGGCGCCGCCGGGCTTCTGGGAGGCGCTGGGGCGCGCGGCGGAGATGACGGGGCTCGAACGGAGCCGGGAGTGGTGCTGGTGGCGGGAGGCCGAGACCCGCTTGGGGCTCATCCGGGCCGAACTCGTACTCCGCCCGGCCGGGGAGACGTTCCGGCGGACGCCGATCCCCGGCGCGGGCGTGCTGCGGCCGATGTGGGACATCGGCAACCGGCGGGAAGACGGAGCATCCGACCTGGCGATCGCCCGCGTGTGGGTCGAGTTCGCTCCCGGCCTCGCGCCCGGCGCCCGGGCTCCGGTTCGCCTCCTGCCCCTGACGCCGACGCGGTGGAGACACCTCGCCCCCGGCGACCGGATCACGCTGTACGAGACCGCGGTCGCCGGCGGGACGGCGACGATCCTGGAGGTGCGCCCTCCGGAGGTCGGCGGAACTTCGCGCGAGGTCAGGGGTGCGGTACCACCGTCGTGAGGACCACTTCGAACTCCTCCAGGCTTCGCGTCACCACGCGCGCCTTCGAGGTCGTCTCGCCGCGGACCTCCGCGAGTGTGGCCCGGGAGGCCGTGAGGGAGGCCTGGTCGTCGAAGAGGGCCCCCACGGCGGCGCGGCCCCTCGCGCGGTCGACGAGGAGGGAGGTGCCCGCCAGGCCGGGGATGCCCTCGATCTTGGGGAGGGCGGTGTTCTTGAAGGTGTCCACCAGGAGGTCCACGTCCGCGGGGTCGACCTCCAGGCGGACGAAGCGGAAGCGGGCGTCCGGGCCGGGGGATTCCGCACGGCGGGCGACCGGGGCCTCCCAGTTGTCGACCGCGACGGTGCGGGCGAAGGGGGAGAGCAGTTCGCTGCGCCGCTCACTGAGGCGCTCGAAGCTCGCGTCCCGGGACTCCTCGTCCTCCCACCACGAGCCCACCAGGAGCTTGCCGAGGTCGCGGTCGACGAAGATCCCCATGCCGCGGAAGCCGGGCTGTTCCGACAGCAGGCGACGGCCTTCGGAGCTGAGTGCCTCGGCCACGCCGTCGAGTCTGGCCGGATCTCCTGTGGTGTAGATCGTGCGAACGTACATGGCGCCTCGTCCTCTCGTCCGGTGGCCCCCACGCGCGCGTGCGTCGTCTCCGGGGCCGCCGTGCGTGCCGTCTACGCTTCGGGCAGCAGCCCCAGCTGGCCCAGGAACTCCATCTGGTCGAAGTAGAGCCGATAGCTCACGATCCGGCCGTCCGCGACCTGGGCGAGGTCGACGCCCCGGATGCGGATCTCCTTGCCGGTGGCGGGCAGGGTCTCGCCGGTCGGAAGCTCGATCGGGCCCGTGTTCCGGCCGCTGAAGACGCCCTCGTCGATGGCCGTGTCGTCGGTGTCGAAGGTGTACAGGGTCGTGAACGAAGTCTCCGTCATCGCTTCGGTCATCGACCGCCAGTACGCGACGATGGCATCGCGACCCTCCAGCTCACCGCCGTCCGGGGTGACCGCCTCCGCGTTCTCGGCGAAGAGGCCGGCGACGACCTCCATGTCCGGTTTCGTGGTCACCGCCTCGGTCAGACGATCCATGAGCGTGCGTGCCTCTCCCATGATCCACCTCCAGGGTTCGGATCCGGGCGATGTGCTGTTGTCCGGTTCCCCTATTTTCTCACCATGGGGCCGTGGCCGAGAGTCGACGGCGACGAACGGAGATCATCATGTCCTACCCCGCAGACCGCTACCACGGCGAGAAGGGCGAGATCAGTGCCTCATTCCGACCGGCCGGAGCCCCCGCCGAGCTCACCGTCGCCAACGGGACGCAGACGCACTATCTGGCCACCACCGCCTCGACCGGCGGCGAGTTCGGGCTCTACCGGGTCGACATGACCCCGAAGGCCGGCGGCCCCTCCACCCACTTCCACAAGACGATCTCCGAAAGCTTCTTCATCCTCGACGGGACCGTCCGGCTCTACGACGGAGAGCGGTGGGTCGACGCGCGGAAGGGCGACTTCCTCTACGTGCCGACCGGTGGCCTGCACGCCTTCCGCAACGATTCCGACGACCCCGCCTCCTTCCTCATCCTCTTCGCACCGGGCGCGCCCCGCGAGGAGTACTTCGAGAAGGTCGGGACGGTCGCGCGGATGACCGACGAGGAGCGGACCGCGTTCTTCCTCAAGCACGATACGTACTGGACGGACTGAGGCCGGTCTTCGCTCCCGCCCCGCACAGCGGTACGACGGTCAGGCCGGGCCGCGGCGCCGCGCGTACAGCCGCCCAGCAGGCCACGCCGGTCGACTCGACGAACAGGCCGCGCCTGGCCAGATCCTGCTGGGCGGCCCGGAGCTGATCCTCCGTCACGGTCAGGAAGGTTCCGCCCGACGCGCGGACCGCCCGCAGGATCTGGCGGGCGCGGGGCGGGTTCGGGATCGCGATGCCCTCGGCGATGGTGTGGCGCGCGGCCGCCTGGGCGCCTGCCGCCGGCACCAGGAGATCGTCGGCGCCCGCGTGGAAGGCCGCGGCCAGTGGCGACACCGCCTCGGCCTGGACGGCGACCAGGGGCGGGCGGGTCTCTGTGAGGCCGTGGCGGTAGAGCTCGTCCACCGCCAGCGCGGCCCCCAGGAGCAGGGTGCCGTTGCCGACGGGGACCACGATCGTGTCGGGGAGCCGGCCGCCCAGCTCCTCCCAGAGCTCGTAGACGTACGTCTTCGTGCCGTGCAGGAAGTGCGGGTTGTACACGTGCGAGGCGTAGAAGGTGCCGGGCTCGTCGGCGGCCGCTCGGGCCGCCCGCGCGGTGGCCTCCCGGTCGCCGGGGACGAGCGTCGGCAGGGCTCCGTGGGCCCGGATCTGTTCCAGCTTCTTGGCGGAGGTGCCCTCCGGTACGTAGACGGCGCAGTCGAGGCCTGCCCGTGCGCAGTACGCGGCGATGGCCGTCCCCGCGTTGCCGCTGCTGTCGGCGAGGACGCGGCGCACGCCGCCGGCCCGCGCGAGACGGCGGGCGAGCTCCGCGAGCATGACCGCGCCACGGTCCTTGAAGGACAACGTCGGCATGAGGAAGTCGAGTTTGGCCCAAATCGAGCCGGTGCCCGAGCCGGTGCCCGAACCGGCGGCCGAGCCGGTGAGCGGGACGAGCGGGGTGCGGCCCTCGCCGAGCGTCACATGAGGGATTTCGGTCGCCAGGGGCAGCGCCTCCTCGTAACGCCACAATGAATTCACACGTGATGCCAGGGACGTGAGTGACATCGGCGCACTCGTGAAATCCAGGTCCCAGGGGCCACGGCACCGCGGACAACACCAGGTGAGGGCGTCAGCGGGGGCGCTGACGGCGCAGCGGGGGCACACGTAGGGCGTCATGGGCGCCAGCATGGCAGGCGCGTGGCGCGCGTGTTGCGGGGCGCTCAGGACCCTTGTGCGATTCCTATGGATCCGCCAATCTTTCGCTCGGCAGCCGGATATTCGAAACGGCGTGGACACCTCACGTCCTTTTGACATGTCCCTGCCTTCCCCCACAGCAGCGCACCACCAATGAGGAGGATCCCTCACATGTCAGTGATGCGTGACTCGCGGCGCAGACTCAACGCCGCCAGCGCCATAGCCGTCGCCGCCCTGGCTCTCGGCACCGTTTCCGCCCTCCCGGCCACCGCGGCCGAGGCCGCCCCGGAAGGTGTCATCCAGAACGCCGGAGCCCCGGGGACGATCGCGGGCAGCTACATCGTCACCCTGAAGGAGTCCGCCCCGGCGGAGACCTCGAAGGGCCGGGCGGTCGCGTCCAAGCACGGCGCGAAGATCAAGAAGACGTACACCTCGGCGCTCAACGGCTTCAACGTCGAACTCTCCGAGGCGCAGGCGAAGAAGCTCGCCGCCGACCCGGCCGTCGAGTCCGTCGTGCAGAACCGTGTCTTCACGATCAACGGTACGCAGCCCTCCCCGCCGTCCTGGGGCCTGGACCGGGTCGACCAGAAGGCCCTCCCGCTCAACCAGAGCTACACCTACCCGGACACCGCGGGCCAGGGCGTGACGGCGTACATCATCGACACCGGTGTGCGGATCTCCCACAGCGACTTCGGCGGCCGCGCCGCCAACGGCTACGACGCCATCGACAACGACAACGTCGCCCAGGACGGCCACGGCCACGGCACCCACGTCGCCGGCACCGTCGCGGGCAACGCCTACGGTGTCGCCAAGAAGGCCAAGATCATCGGCGTCCGCGTGCTCAACAACCAGGGCTCCGGCACGACCGCGCAGGTCGTCGCCGGCATCGACTGGGTGACCCGGAACGCCGTGAAGCCGGCCGTCGCCAACATGAGCCTCGGCGGTGGCATCGACTCGGCCCTCGACACGGCCGTGCGCAACTCGATCGCCTCGGGCGTCACGTATGCCGTCGCGGCCGGCAACGACAACTCCAACGCCTCCAACTACTCGCCGGCGCGCGTCGCCGAGGCGATCACGGTCGGCTCCACGACCAACACCGACGCCCGCTCCAGCTTCTCCAACTACGGCAGCGCGCTGGACCTCTTCGCCCCGGGCTCCTCCATCACCTCGGCGTGGAACAGCAGTGACAGCGCCACCAACACCATCTCCGGTACGTCGATGGCCACCCCGCACGTCGCGGGCGCGGCCGCGGTCTACCTCGCCGACAACCCGACGGCCACCCCCGCCCAGGTGTCGACGGCGCTGACCACCGCCGCCACCCCGAACGTGGTGACCAGCCCCGGCACCGGCTCCCCGAACAAGCTGCTCTTCGTCGGTGGCGGCGGCACCACCCCGCCGCCCGGCAAGCGGTTCGAGAACACCGCCGACTACGCGATCGCCGACAACGCGACCGTCGAGTCCCCGGTCACCGTCAGCGGCGTCACCGGCAACGCGCCGTCCGCCCTCCAGGTGCCTGTGAACATCGTTCACACCTACATCGGTGACCTCCAGGTCCAGCTCATCGCCCCCGACGGCACGGCGTACACGCTGAAGGCCTACGGCACCGGCGGCAGCGCGGACAACATCAACACCACGTACACGGTCAACGCCTCCTCCGAGGTCGCGAACGGCACGTGGAAGCTGCGGGTCAGCGACAACGCGAACTACGACACCGGCAAGATCGATTCCTGGGCCCTGCAGTTCTGAGCGGGAGGCATCCGTAAGGGAGTTCGAGAGGTTCAGGGAGTCCGCGGAGTTCGTACGTGAGTGAGGGGCGGTCGCCGGCGGGCGACCGCCCCTTCCTCGCCCCACCGTCCTGGAATGTCGCGGTTGTCACCCGGATGCCGCCCCTGCCGCCCGACCGCGTACGATGCGCGCCCGTTCGTCTGTTCGTATCGCCCGTCCCCGCAGGAGCACCGTACTCGTGGAGCCCATCCAGCCGCCCCAGGATTCCCCGCCGCCGCAGCAGGGCCGGCCCGCTCCGGGTCCCGCCGCCGGGCCGGGGCCGTACCACCCCGGCCCCTACACGCCGTACGGTCCCGGAGCCGGTCTGGGCCCCGGCCCCGGTCTCTACGGGGCGCCGCCGAGGACCGCCAACGGGCTGGCCATCGCCTCCCTGGTCTCCGGCATCGTCTGCTGCCTTCCGCCGCTCGGCCTGGTCTTCGGCCTGATAGCCCTGCCGCAGATCAAGAAGAAGAACCAGACGGGCACGGGATTCGCGGTCACCGGCATCGTGCTGTCCTCGATCTGCTGTCTTCTCATGATCCTCGGCCTGGTCAGCGGCGCTTTCGGCGAGGCGTGGAAGGGCTTCGAGAAGGGCATGGACGAGGCCTCCCGCTCGCAGTCGGCCTTCGCGCTGCGCACCGGCCAGTGCTACAACGTCGACGGCAAACTGGAGGCGCCGACCTCGGACGTGAAGGTCGTGGACTGCGCGGTGGCGCACGAGGGCGAGGTCACCGGCACCTTCCTGCTCACCGGCTTCACCGCGTGGCCGGGGGAGAAGGCGATCGACCGGATCGCGGCGGACCGCTGCGAGAAGATCGGTGACGCGTACGCGCTGGACACCTGGGCGATCCCCGACGACGTCTGGACGTACCACCACCGGCCGAGCGACCGCAGTTGGCGCGCCGGCGACCGCACCGTGGCCTGCTCGTTCGTCGTCGACGGCGGTGATCCGATCAAGGGTTCGCTGCGCAGCGACGGGTCCAACCTCGACGCCGGTCAGGTCGCCTTCCTGCGGGCCGTCAACCCGATCGACGTCGCTCTGAGGGCGGAGCCGGAGGAGGACGCGGACGTCGACCTGGCGAGCAACACGGCGTGGGCCCGCCAGGTCCGCACCGCCCTCACGGGTGCGAGCACCGCCCTGAAGGGCCGTCAGTGGCCCGCGAAGGTCTCGGCGCCGGTTGCTGCCATGGTCATGGAGATCGACGCCGCGGCCGAGGAATGGGACGAGCTCGCGAAGGCGGCCGACGCGGACGCCTTCTGGGAGCACTACGACACGGCCTACGACATGACGACCTGGAAGTCGGAGCCCGCTGCGCGCAGGAGCTTCGGACTGACGGCGGAGTCGGGGCCGGGTACGTCGGTCTGACGCCGTGTCGTCGGCCGCCGCGGCCGCCGTATGCGCAGGGCCGGGTCTCCCGGAGGAGACCCGGCCCCACGCGCGCGTGCCGTCGAGCGTGCCTCAGCGGCGGCCGAGGCCCCGGTCGACGGCCGTGATCAGCTCGCCGTCCGGGGTGTCCCCGTCCAGCGACCAGAACATCGCGCCGCCGAGCCTCTTGGCGCGTACGTACGCCGACTTGGCCCGCAGCACCTGCGGATCGTCGTACGTCCACAGGGTCGTGCCGTCGAAGAGCCAGGCGTGCCCGTTCCTCCGGTCGCGGTGCACGGTGTACGACCCGGAGTCGGCGAGCTTCTTGAGCGCCTTGTAGTCCTCGTACCCGTTGGCCCAGGTGGCCGGGGCCGGGCCGGTGGCCGGCTGTCCGAGGCCGTCGCCGCCGCCCGTGACGCCCGTCCAGCCCTGGCCGTAGAACGGCATGCCGACCACCAGCTTGCGGGCGGGCGCGCCGCGCCGCAGCCAGTCGCCGACGGTCTGGTCGACGCTGAAGTCGCCCTTCGCGAACAGGGCGGACTGCTGGGCCGTGGTGGACTCCCAGGGGCCGTGGAAGTCGTACCCCTGGAGGTTGACGAAGTCCAGGTCCCGCATGATCTTGGGGACCTCGAACCCGGCGTCGATCTTGGCGGGGGCGGTCGGGACGAAGGCGGTCAGTTCGTAGTGCCTGCGCTTGCCTCTGTCCCTGTCCTCGCCGCTGCCCTTCCGGGACTTCGCGTACGCGTCGAGCTGGGTGCGGAACTCGCGTACGAGCGCGGTGAAGTTCTGTTTGTCCTCCGGGCGGAAGACGGTGTCGACGTCACCGGCGGACGCGGGCCACTCCCAGTCGAGGTCGATGCCGTCGAAGAGGCCCGCGGCCGCTCCCGCACCGCCACGGGCGCCGTCGACGGGCAGGTCGCCCTTGATGTACAGGTCGATGCAGGAGGAGACGAACGCCTTGCGGGAGGCGGGGGTGCGGGCGGCGTCGGAGAAGTGGGTGGACCAGCTCCAGCCGCCCAGCGAGATCATGACCTTGAGTCCGGGATGCTTGGCCTTGAGTTCGCGCAACTGGTTGAAGTTGCCGGCCAGCGGCTGGTCGGCGGTGTCGGCGACCCCGTCCACCGAGCCCGCCGCGTCGAGCGGCCGGACGTAGTCGGCCCAGGCGTCGGCCTCGCCGGGGACGTTGCCGGTGAAGCACCTGCCGTCCGGACTCACGTTGCCGAAGGCGTAGTTGACATGGGTCAGCTTCGCCGCCGTGCCGCTGGTGTCCAGGTCCTTGACCTGGAAGTTCCGTCCGTAGACGCCCCATTGGGTGAAGTAACCGACGCGCTTGTACGACGGGCGGCTCTCGGTGTGGGACACGGGGTCGGCGCCGGCGGCGGGCGCGAGACCGGCCACCAGGCCGAGGGAGACCGCGGCGATCGTCAGCCGGGAAAGGGTTCTGCGACGCATGAGGCTCGTTCCTGTGCGAGTGCCGGAAGGGAGCGGTGCTCCCAGGAACGTATTGGTCTGGACCATTAGGGTCAAGGCTTGGGGTGGGAACTGGGGGTCTATACCTGCGGTAAGTGCAGGCGTAAAGGTGAGTCATCACTTCGGGTGAAACCTTGGCCCATGCTTGCGGGTGGACACCGAGGGTTGTCACTCTGTAGCTGTCCGTCAACCTGAGGGGAGTGTCCAGTGACGTTCGGTGAGCAGCCCGCCTATCTGCGTGTGGCGAGCGATCTCCGGGAGAAGATCGCCAACGGCTTGCTGCCGCCGCACACCCGCCTGCCCTCGCAGGCCCGGATCCGCGAGGAGTACGGGGTCTCGGACACGGTGGCGCTGGAGGCCCGCAAGGTGCTGATGGCCGAGGGGCTCGTCGAGGGCCGCTCGGGCTCGGGGACGTACGTACGGGAGAGGCCGGTGCCGCGCCGGATCGCCCGCTCCGGGTACCGGCCGCCGACCGGAGCCAACCCCTTCCGGCAGGAGCAGGCGGCCGACGGTGCGCGGGGCACCTGGGAGTCGAGCAGCGAGCAGGAGCCGGCGAATGCCGTCGTGGCTGCCCGGCTGGGCATCGAGCCGGGGGAGCGGGTGATGCGCACGCGGTACGTCTACCGGGACGCGGGCGAGCCGATGATGCTCTCCACTTCCTGGGAGCCGCTCTCGGTCACCGGCCGGACACCTGTGATGCTGCCCGAGGAGGGGCCGCTGGGCGGCTGCGGGGTCGTCGAGCGGATGGCGGCGATCGACGTCGTCGTCGACAACGTGGTGGAGGAGGTCGGCGCCCGCCCCGGCCTCGCGGAGGAGCTCCTGGCGCTCGGTGGGGTGCCCGGCCATGTGGTGATGGTGGTCGAGCGGACGTACTACGCCTCGGGGCGAGCGGTGGAGACGGCCGACGTGGTCGTCCCGGCCGACCGGTACCGCATCGCCTACCACCTGCCGGTGCGCTGACCACCGGGCGGCCTGGCCCTGGCCCTCCGCCCGCTCATCGGCTGGGCGGCGAGAAGGGCGCTGCCACCTGGCCCGGCCGAACGGGCCGCACGACCCCGAGGCGGCGTTCGAGGACGTGACGGCGGCTCATGTCTGCGCGGTCCGCGTCACGGCGTCGTACCACTCCCGGACATCGCCGGCCGCCCCGTCCGGGCGGGCCGATCTGCTCGCTCTGCCGCTCCTCGACGCCGAGCGCGGCGAGGCGTGGCGCGAGGAACCCGGCCCGGAGCGACAGGTCCCGCCCGATGTCACTGCCCCCTGCCGACCGGGCCGGCAAACGCCGACCGCGCCGCCCGGGGGCCGCCCAGGCCCACCCCGGAACCCTGATCTTCGGCCGCCCTCCGTCGTTTCCCAGCCGGATCCGTACCTCTTTGTGAAAACCCGTATCCGCTGTGTAAAGGTCAGGCGTAAGCTCGGGCATATGCGCATTGCTGTTTCCTGGAGATCCTTAAAGGTGCCCGGACCGGCGAAGGGGGAAGCCCGATGACCGACAGTGGCCCTGTCCTGCCCTGGCTGGTCATACGGCAGGACGACAACGGCAACCGCTACCGGGTCGGGCGGTACGCCACGGAGGACGAGGCCCAGAAGATCGCCGACAGTCTCGACGACCGCGGACACGAGCAGCTCTACTGGGTGGAGCGCATCGGCCAGCCCGCGCTCTGACCCGCGCGGGTTACGCTCCGGTCCATGACAGATCGCAGCGTGGACCACGTCGTCGTGGTCGCCGGAGCCGTGTACGACCGGGGGCGCCTGCTGGCCGCGCGCCGCAGCGCCCCCGCCGAGCTCGCGGGCCGCTGGGAGCTGCCCGGCGGCAAGCTGGAGCCCGGGGAGAGCGCCGAGGAAGCGCTGGTCCGCGAGTTGCGCGAGGAGCTGGGCGTGGAGACCGAACCGGGTGAGCGGATTCCCGGCGAGTGGCCCCTCAAGCCCGGCTATGTCCTCCAGGTGTGGACCGCCCGGCTGCTCTCGGGTGAGCCGCGCGCACTTCAGGACCACGACGAACTGCGCTGGCTGGCCCGGCACGAACTGGACTCCGTCGACTGGCTCGACCAGGACCGGCCCGCCGTCGCCGAGGCCGGCCTGCGGCTGCCCGCCGTCCCGGCGGACCGAGTGCGCGGCTGACCCCTACGCCGTTCGTGCCACCGTGCGCCCCCTCGTCCCCTCTCCGCGATATCACGCCCTGAATATCGGGTATGTCCTGATTAACCCCCCGAAATAGGACGTGGGTCTTCCTGCTGAAACTGGGCTGGGGAAGTGATCGGGCGTGATCGACACCGAAGGCGACTGCGCCGAGTGGACCTTCCCGGCGGAGGCCAACGCCGTGCGCGCCGCCCGGCACGTCGTACGCGACACGCTCCGGACCTGGAAGATCGACGCGGCCGTCGGCGACATCACCGTTCTGCTGGTGAGCGAGCTGGTGACCAACTCCCTGCGCTACGCCTCCGGCCCGATCGGGGTCCGGCTGGTTCACCTCCCCTCCGGGGGGAGCGACACCGCCCACCGCCCCGCCCTGCTCGTGGAAGTCTCCGATCCGCTTCCGGATCCCCCCACCGAGCGCCCCGCCGGACCCGACGACGAGGGGGGCCGCGGCCTCCAGCTCGTGGCTTGTTCCGCACGTCGCTGGGGGACCCGCAAAGGCAGGACGGGCAAGACGGTGTGGTTCGAGCTGGCCCTGCCTGGTTAGAAGGAGGGAAGGACAACGATCACCACGGGCTCGGCTGGAAATGAACGAGACCACCCTGTGATCGTGAACGTCGTGCCGTCGGGGGCCGTAGTGCTGAATACTGCGGGCATGGCCGGTCCGGTGCGGTGAGCTGGAGGGGACGGTCGCGTGAGCGAGATACCTGAGTCGGCGAGCGGCGTCGTGTGGCAGAGCAGCCCGCCCGGCTCGATCTATGACTACATCCGTGTCGCCTCCTTCTCGATAGGGCCCGACGGGCTCGTCGACCAATGGAGCCGACGGGCCGTCGATCTCTTCGGCGTGCCCGCCCAGGAGGCGATGGGCAAGGACCCGGTCGAGGCCTTCATGCCCGCCGACCTGCGGGAGCGGGGCCGACGCCGCGTCGCGGAGATCCTCGACGGCAAGGAATGGACGGGCCTCGTCCCCTTCCGTATCCCGGGGCAGACCCGGCGCGAGGGGACCCGCGAGGGCATCGCCGAGATGTACGTCATGCCGAGCGAGACGCCGACCGGAGAGCGGGCCGCGCTCTGCATCGTCGTCGACGTCCGCGCCCTGCGGCGCATCGAGACCGACCTCGCCGCCTCGCAGGCCATTTTCGGCCAATCCCCCTTCGGCTTTCTCCTCTTCGGCACCGACCTCACGGTGCAGCGCGCCAACCAGCGCTTCGCCACCGTCTTCGGCGGCTCGGCCGAGGACCACCGGGGGCGCACCGTCCACGACTACCTCTCGCGGCCCGAGGCCGAGCGGATGACCGCAGCCCTCCAGCGCGTCCTGGAGACCGGCGAGGCCGTCACCGAGCTCCAGATCGTCGGTGCCCCGCCCGGCTCCCGCGACCGGCGCCACTGGTCGATCAACCTCTACCGCGTGCACAGCGGCACCGGCCGGCCCATCGGCGTCGCCGGACTCGGCATCGACGTGACCCGGCGCCACAACGCCGCCCGGGAGGCGGCCAACGCCCGCCGCAACCTCGCCCTGCTGAACGAGGCCGGCGCCCGCATAGGCAACTCCCTCGACCTGGAGGCCACCGCCCGGGAACTCCTCGACGTCGCCGTGCCGGGCTTCTGCGACCTCGCCTCCGTCGACCTCTACCAGGGGTTGCTCACCGGGGACGAGGCCCCACCCGGACGCTGGGGGAGCTCCCACGACGTGGGCTACGGAGCCGGCAGCGCCGAACTGCGCCGGGTCGCCTTCGCCAGCGCCGTCTCCGACACGCCGCTCAGGACCCCCGCCGCCACCACGGCCACCGGCGCCGGCGACAGCTGTTGCGCGACCGCCACCGGCACCGGTCCCGTCGAGGTCGGCTCAGTCCACCGCTACCCCTTCAACTCTCCCTGCGCCGGCGCGCTGCGCACCGGACGCGTCCGGGCGGTGCCGGGCGCCGACGGCGGCCTCGTCCAGTCCACCCTCGTCGTCCCGATGGTCGCCCACGACACCGTCGTCGGCCTCGTCCAGTTCTCCCGCACCAAGGGCAGCGAGCCGTTCGGCGAGCGGGACCGGGCCCTCGCCGTCGAACTGGCCGCGCGCGCGGCGGTCTGCATCGACAATGCCCGTCTCTACCGCCGCGAACACGAGCGGGCCCTGATCCTGCAGCGCAGCCTGCTCCCACCCGGCGACCCCGAGGCCGCCGGTCTCGACATCGCCTGTCGCTATCTCCCCGGCACCACGGCCACCGAGGTCGGCGGCGACTGGTTCGACGTCATCGAACTCCCGGGCCACCGCACCGCGCTGGTCATCGGCGACGTCATGGGACGAGGGCTGCGCGCCGCCGTCGCCATGGGCGAACTGCGCACCGCCGTGCGCACGCTCGCCCAGCTCGATCTCGAGCCCGCCGAGGTCCTCTCCCACCTGGACGAGATCGCCCGCGGTCTCGGCGCCCCCGCGGGCGCGCAGCAGAGCGGCCGCGCCCACAAGGCCCGGGGGCCGGAACTCTCCGAGGTCTACCTCGCCACCTGCGTCTACGCCGTCTACGACCCGGTCACCCGGCGCTGCACCTTCGCCAACGCCGGCCATCTGCCGCCGGTCCTCGTCGAACCCGGCGAGCAGGCGCTCCTCCTCGACGTGCCGCCCGGGATGCCGCTCGGGGTCGGCGGCGAACCCTTCGAGGAGGTGGAGGTCGAGCTGCCCGAGGGCTCGCTGCTCGCCCTCTACACCGACGGGCTCGTCGAGTCCCGCGACCACCCCCTCGACGAAGGACTGAGTGCGTTCCGCAGCGCGCTCACCGACCCGGCCCGCCCCCTCGAGGACGTCTGCGACCACGTCCTGACCACCCTCGACACCCAGCACGGCGAGGACGACATCGCCCTCCTCATGGCCCGCATCCAGGGCCTGCCCTCCGACGCCGTGGGGGACTGGCGGCTGCCCAGGGAGCCCCGCTCGGTCGGCCGGGCCCGCGAACTGGCCCGCGCCCAGCTCACCGCCTGGGACCTCGAACCGCTGGTGGACACGGTCGAACTGCTCGTCAGCGAGCTGGTCACCAACGCGCTGCGCTACGGCGAGGGCGAGATCCGGCTGCGGCTGCTGCGGGACCGCACCCTGGTCTGCGAGGTCTGGGACGCGGGCCTGGTCCAGCCCCGGCGCCGCCGGGCCCGCGACACCGACGAGGGCGGCCGCGGACTGCAGTTGGTCGGGCTTCTCAGCGCCGCCTGGGGCGCGCGCCGCACCCCGCGCGGCAAGACCGTCTGGTTCGAGCTGCCCCTGCCGGACGGCGACGGCACCGCCGAACCGACCGTGGAGCAGCTGCTGAGCATGTTCTGACCAGCACCGCACGGCCCCGCGGGCCCGGCCGAGCAGCGTCGGGACCCGGGGCGACCGAGCCCCTCGCCCGAGGGGCGCGGGGCGACCGAGCCCGCGCCCGAGAGGCGGACGGCGCCGCGGCTACCCCTTGAGCGCCGCGAGCCGGGCCTCGATCTCCGCGCTGTCGCCGAGGGCGTCCAACTCCTCGAACTGGGCGTCGAGCGAGGAGGCCGCCAGCTCCTGCTTGCCCATCGCCCTCGCCTCCTCGCGCCGCACCTTGTCCTCGAACCGGCTCAGCTCGCTCGTCGGGTCCAGGACGTCGATGTCCTTCACCGCGTCCATCATCCGGTTCTGCGCCTGCGCCGTCTTGGCCCGGGCCACCAGCTCGTCCCGCTTCGCCTTCAGCTCGCCGAGCTTGGCCCTCATCTGGTCCAGGCCGCTCTTGAGCTTCTCCACGATCTCCGTCTGCGAGGCGATCGTCGGCTCCGCCGCCCGCGCCTCCTTCTCCGACTGGAGCTGACGTCCCAACGCCACCTTCGCGAGGTTGTCGAACCGGTCCGCGTCCGCCGTCCGCCCCTCGGCCCGCAGCCCGTCCGCCTTCCGGCTCGCGGCCAGGGCCTTGTCGCCCCACTCCTTCGCCGCGTCCATGTCCTCCTGGTGGTCCTGTTCCATCAGCCGCAGATTGCCGATGGTCGTCGCCACCGCCTCCTCCGCCTCCGCGATGTTGTTCGTGTAGTCGCGGATCAGCTGGTCGATCATCTTCTGCGGGTCCTCCGCCTGGTCCAGCAGGGCGTTGATGTTGGCCTTCGCCAGCTGCGCGACACGGCCGAGGACGGTCTGCTTGCTCATGCTTCTTCTCCTTGAACCCGAGGAACGCGAGAGGCCTGTCAGGGTCAGAAACGGCCGCCGCCGCCGAGCCGGCCGCGGGTCCCCCCGCCGCCGAAGCGGCCGGGCCCGCCCCCGCCGCTCCCTCCGAAACCACCGCCCCCGAAACCGCCCCCGAACCCACCGCCGAATCCCCCGCCGTGGCTGCCTCCCCTGTCGCCGAACAGTCCGCCGAGGATGATGCCGCCGAGCACCGCACCACCGAGCCCGCCGCCCCCTCCTACCCCTGTCACACCGCCCAAGCCGTTCGGGTTCCCGTACGTCCGTACGTCCTGCTCCGCCAGGTCCTGCGCGCGCCGGGCCAGCGCGTCCGCCTGCCGGGCCTCGGCCAGCGCCCCCTGCGGGTCCCCCGCCGCGGCGAGCGCGTCGGCCCGCTCCAGTCGGCGCTGGGCCTCGGCCAGGCGGGTACGGGCCTCGCTGCCGACGGCCCCGCGATGCGTCGTGATGTAGTCGGCGGCCGCGCCGATCGCCGAACGGGCGGTCAGCGTCGCCTGGTCGAGGAGCGCGCGCGCCCGCCGCGTGCCCGACTCGCGCTCCCGCGCGCCCTCCAGGGCCTCGTCGAGCGCGCCGTCGGCCTCCTCCACCCGGCGCAGCGCGTCGATCGGGTCGTAGCGCCCCGTGTCCACGGTTCTGCGCACATCGGCCAGGACGGCCTCCGCCCGGGCGATGCGGCCCTGGAGATCGGCGGTGGAGACCCCCTCGGCCGTGCCCTGGAGCAGCCCGCGGGCGTCGGCGAGATCGGCCTCGGTCTCGCTCAGAGCGACCGGCAGCCTGCCGGCCGCCTCGGCGACCTCCCGGGCCCTCCGGTCCACGGCCTCGCTGAGCCGGGCAGCCTGGTCGACGGCGCCCTCGGCGGCCCGGATGTGCACGGCCGCGACGCCGTTGTCGCCCGCCTCGACGCTCTGCCGGGCCCGGTCCAGATGGGTCGTCGCGAACACCAGCCGGTCCTTCGCCTGTTCCACGTCGCTCGCGACGGGGGAGGCCGCGGACTCGGCGTACCGCCCGCGCATCGCGGTGAGCGTCGCCTCCGCCGTGATGACCCGGCCGGTCTGCTCGCGGCACGCCGCCTCGGCCACGTTCAGCGCCTCCGCGGCGTCGCTCTCCAGGGCCCGCAACCGGTCGAAGGCCTCCGCCTCCGCGTCCAGCCGCGCGTTCGCCGCATCACATCGCCGGACGATCTCGTCGAGCATCGAGCGGCGGGTCGCGTCGTCCTCCGGGAAGGCGTCGTCGAGCTGCTGCCGCAGCCGGAACGCCGCCGTCAGCTCCGTCTTCGCGAACGCCACCGCCTCGGTGAACGGCCGCACCGCCTCCTCGCCGAACTGGGCGGTCGCGAAGCCGAGTTCCTCCTGGCTGGTGCGTACGGCGTCGTCGGTGGTCACCAGATCCCGCCGGGCCCGTCCGTCCAGCTCCTCCAGCGTAGGAAGCGTGGGCCCCTTCGGCGCGCCCCAGCCCTGCCCGCCGCTCGGCGTCGTACGGGTATCGGTCCGCCGTCGGCGCCTGCTGTACGCGTACGCCGCCACGGCCCCCGCCCCGCCGACGAGGACGATCGGAACGAGGAGGTCCGTCGCCGAGCCCCCCTCGTCGCCGGCGCCGCCGGGGTCCGCGGCGCCCGGCGTGATGGTGGGCACCGGCACGGGCAGTCCGGCGAGCACGGCGTCGAAGCCGTTCGCGGCCCCGATCGCGGCACCGGCCCAGTCGTTCTGCCGCAGCGCGGGCTCGATCGCGGTCTGGGCCACGTCGTCGATCTGGGCCTGGGTGAAGCGCGAGCCCGGGTCGGCCGAGTAGCCGTACTGACGGTCGTGGGTGGCCACCGCGAGGAGCACGTCGTTGACACCGAGGCCGTTGCGCTCGGCGGTGGCGTCGGCCCAGCTCTGGCCCGATCGCCCGGAGAAGTCCCGTACGTAGACGACGAAGAGCTGGACCCGTTGGTCGTCGTAGAGCCGGTCCAGGGCCTGGGTGACCGCGCTGCGGCGGTCGCCCAGCGCGCCGACCCTGTCCGTGATCTGCCCCTCGCGGGACAGCACGACGGGATCGTCGGCACGGGCGCCGTGAACGGCGGGGACGACCAGCCACCACGCCGCCAGCAGCACCGCGAGGACGCTCCGGAGAGAGGCTCGGGCGGCTGTTCGCGTCACATGGGGAGGTTATGTCCCGATCTGTTCGCCCGCGACCGGGCGGAACCCGTTCACCGCGGCCCGGCGTCACTGTCGGTGGCCGCCTCTACGGTGGTGATCACGACGACGGAGATTCTTGGGGGCTCGGGTGAACGGACGCGTACGCGGCTGGTGGCGGCGGCGACGGTGGGGGCGGTGGGTCGTGCTCGGGCTCGTCCTCCTCCTGGTCGTGCCGCCGGCCGGCAGCGCGCTCGCCCTGCGGCTGAACTACGCGGGGGATCTCCGCGACGGGACGCGGACGCGCGGGAAGGACGCCATCTGGCTCGGCCACGCCTGGGTGGACGGCCGGAAGAAGGACGCCGACCTCACCGCCTTCGCGGCCCGGATCAAGGGCACGGGGATACGCGACCTGTACGTCCACGCGGGCCCGCTGGAGCATGACGGAACGCTCCCCGTGGCGCGCTACCCCCGCGCGAAGTGGCTCATCGAGAACGTGCACCGGACGATGCCGGGGATACGGGTGCACGCCTGGCTGGGCGACATCCTGGCCACCGAGGGCCCGGACGGACTGCGCCTGGAGGACGCGGCCTCGCGCGCGGCCGTGGTGGGATCGGCCCGGCAGATCCTCGACGCCGGCTTCGACGGGGTCCACTTCGACCTGGAACCCCTGCTCTCGGACGACGCGAACTACCTGTCCCTGCTCGACGACCTGGGCGAGCTGACCAGGGCCCGCAAGGTCCCGCTCTCCGTCGCCGCCCACCAGATCGACCCGCTGCCTGCCGCGCACACCGTCAACGGCGCTCTCAGCGGCAGCGAGAAATGGTGGTCCCAGGAGTTCTTCGGGCAGGTCGCCCGCCGGGTCGACCAGATCGCCGTCATGTCGTACGACACCTGGATGCCGCTGGAGAGCCTCTACGGCGGCTACGTCGCCCAGCAGACCAGCCTCGCCCTCGAGGTCACGCCCGAGTCCACCGACCTGCTCATGGGCCTGCCGTTCTTCCACGAGGACGACCTCGGCCACCACGACTCGGCGGAGACGGTCGCGGCCGCGATCCGCGGCACCCGGCTGGGCCTGGGGCGCACGGACCACGACCGCGAACGGTTCGGCGTCGCGCTGTACGTCGACTTCGCCGCGAAGGAGGAGGACTGGGCGGCCTACCGCCACGGCTGGCACTGACGTGGCCGGGTCCGTCGGGTACTACGCCTCCGGCCGCCTCCGGATCTTGTTCCCCAGCCACACCAGCGGGTCGTACTGACGGTCCACGACCCGCTCCTTCAGCGGGATCAGCGCGTTGTCGGTGATCTTGATGCCCTCCGGGCACACCTCCGTACAGCACTTCGTGATGTTGCAGTAGCCGAGCCCGTGCTCCTCCTGCGCCGTCCGCTTCCGGTCGATGCCCGCCTCCTGGGCCGCGTCCAGGGGGTGCATGTCCAGCTCGGCCACCCGCATCAGGAAGCGCGGCCCGGCGAAGGCCGTCTTGTTCTCCTCGTGGTCCCGCACCACGTGGCAGGTGTCCTGACACAGGAAGCACTCGATGCACTTGCGGAACTCCTGCGAGCGCTCCACGTCCCGCTGCCCCATCCGGTACTCGCCCGGGGCGAGCCCCTTTGGCGGGACGAAGGCGGGGACCTCCCGCGCCTTCGCGTAGTTGAAGGACACGTCCGTCACCAGGTCGCGCACCACGGGGAAGGCCCGCAGCGGGGTCACGGTGATCGTCTCCGCCCGGTCGAAGACCGACATCCGGGTCATGCACAGCAGACGCGGCCGCCCGTTGATCTCGGCCGAGCACGAGCCGCACTTGCCGGCCTTGCAGTTCCAGCGCACCGCCAGATCCGGCGCCTGGGTGGCCTGCAGCCGGTGGATGATGTCGAGGACGACCTCGCCGTCGTTCACCTCGACCTGGAAGTCCCGCAGTCCGCCGCCGCCCGCGTCGCCCCGCCACACCTTGAAGGCGGCCTGATAGCTGCTCACTCGTAGAGCTCCTCTTCGGCGAGGTACTTGACCAGCTCCTCCTTCTCGAAGAGGGCGAGCAGGTCCGGACGGATGGGGTCGGTACGCGTCCGTTCCAGGACGACGCCGTCGTCCACCGCGCGGCACAGCAGATTCACCGAACGCCAGGCCCGGTCCATCGAGGGGTGGTCCTCGCGGGTGTGCCCGCCCCGGCTCTCCGTGCGCTCCAGCGCAGCCAGCGCCACGCACTCGCTCACGAGGAGCATGTTGCGCAGGTCGAGGGCCAGGTGCCAGCCCGGGTTGAACTGCCGGTGCCCCTCGACACCCGCCCGCCGCGCCCGCTCGCGCAGCTCGGCGATCCGCTCCAGGGCCTCGGACATCTCCCCCGCGCGCCGGATGATGCCGACGAGGTCGTGCATGGTCCGCTGCAGCTCCTGGTGGAGGGTGTACGGGTTCTCCGCCGGCCCTTCCGAGGCCGGAGCTTCGGCCGCGGCGAACGGAGCGAGCGCCTCGGCCACCGCCGCGTCCACCGCGGCCGGGGACATCGCCGGGCGTCCCGCCCCCGTCGCGTACTCGGCGGCGTGGAGCCCCGCCCGCCGCCCGAACACCAGCAGGTCGGAGAGGGAGTTGCCGCCGAGCCGGTTGGAGCCGTGCATGCCGCCGGCGACCTCACCGGCGGCGAACAGCCCCGGCACGCCCACCGTCGCCGCCGTGTCCGAGTCGACCGCGACGCCGCCCATCACGTAGTGGCAGGTCGGCCCGACCTCCATCGCCTCGGCCGTGATGTCCACGTCCGCCAGCTCCTTGAACTGGTGGTACATCGAGGGCAGGCGCCGCTTGATCACCTCCGCCGGCATCCGCGTCGACACATCGAGGAAGACCCCGCCGTGCGGCGAGCCGCGCCCCGCCTTCACCTCCGAGTTGATCGCCCGCGCCACCTCGTCGCGCGGCAGCAGTTCGGGCGGGCGCCGGTTGTTGTCCGGGTCCTCGTACCAGCGGTCGCCCTCCTCCTCGGTCTGCGCGTACTTCTCCTTGAAGACGTCGGGGACGTAGTCGAACATGAACCGCTTGCCGTCGGAGTTCCGCAGCACCCCGCCGTCCCCGCGCACGGACTCGGTGACGAGGATCCCCTTCACGGACGGCGGCCAGACCATTCCGGTCGGGTGGAACTGCACGAACTCCATGTTCACCAGCGGAGCGCCCGCGAGCAGGGCGAGGGCGTGCCCGTCGCCGGTGTACTCCCACGAGTTCGACGTCACCTTGAAGGACTTGCCGATGCCGCCGGTCGCGAGGACCACGGCCGGCGCGTCCAGGACGAAGAAGCGCCCGGTCTCCCGCTCGTAGCAGAAGACCCCGCTCACCCGGCCCGCTTCGTCCTTCAGGACGCGTGTGACCGTGCACTCCTGGAAGATCTTCAGCCGGGACTCGTACTCCCCGGTCGCGCGGAAGTCCTCCTGCTGGAGGGAGACGGTCTTCTGCTGGAGGGTGCGGATCAGCTCCAGGCCCGTCCGGTCGCCGACGTGCGCGAGCCGCGGGTACTCGTGTCCGCCGAAGTTGCGCTGGGAGATCCGGCCGTCGGCCGTGCGGTCGAAGAGGGCGCCCCAGGTCTCCAGCTCCCAGACCCGGTCCGGGGCCTCGCGTGCGTGCAGCTCGGCCATCCGCCACTGGTTGAGGAACTTCCCGCCGCGCATGGTGTCGCGGAAGTGGATCTGCCAGCTGTCGTGCGGGTTGGCGTTGGCCATGGAGGCGGCGATGCCGCCCTCGGCCATCACCGTGTGCGCCTTACCGAAGAGCGACTTGCAGATCACGGCCGTACGGGCGCCCCGCTCGCGCGCCTCGATCGCGGCCCGCAGTCCGGCGCCGCCGGCCCCGACCACCACCACGTCCCACTGCTGCCGTTCGACCTGTGCCATGTCAGAAGATCCTCGGGTCGTCGAAGGTGCCGGTGGCGAGCAGGTACACGTACAGATCGCAGAGCGCGACGCTGATCAGGGAGGCCCAGGCGAGGAGCATGTGCCGGGCGTTCAGCTTCCCGACCAGGGTCCACAGGCGGTAGCGCACGGGATGCCGGGAGAAGTTCCGCAGCCGGCCGCCGACGATGTGCCGGCAGGAGTGGCAGGAGAGCGTGTACGCCCAGATCAGCACGATGTTGACGAGGAAGATCACCGTTCCGAGTCCCGCGTGACCCCAGGCGTAGGTGGCGTCCCGGAAGGTCAGCACCGTGTCGTAGGTGAGGATCGCGGCGACCGGGAGGGCGGCGTAGAAGAAGTACCGGTGGAGGTTCTGCAGGATCAGCGGAAAGCGGGTCTCGCCGGTGTACGCCGTGTGCGGTTCGGCGACCGCGCAGGCCGGGGGCGAGGCCCAGAAACCGCGGTAGTACGCCTTCCGGTAGTAGTAGCAGGTCAGCCGGAAGCCGAGTGGGAAGACCAGGATCAGCAGGGCGGGGGAGAGGCCCCACCAGCTGCCGAAGATCTCCCAGTTGGGCCCGGCCTTCATCGGGACGCAGTTCTCCGCGAGGCAGGGCGAGTAGAACGGCGAGACGTAGGGGGCGGCGTAGTAGTCGCTGTTGGCGAAGGCGCGCCAGGTGGAGTAGGCGATGAAGGCGAGCAGGCCGGCGGCGGTGGCGGCGGGCGCCAGCCACCACCGGTCGGTCCGCAGATGGCGGGGGGCGATGGCCGCGCGGGAGGGGGAGTGCACCCCGGTGGCGGACACCCCCCTTCCGGTGGAGGGTGGTTCGGTTCCTGTGGCCAACGAGGTCTCCTAGGGCGCGTGCCGGTCGCGTGCTCCCAGGCCCTCGTCGTCCGTGTCGGTCCACAGGCCGCTGTCGTAGGGCGTGTCGGGGATCGTCACGAGATTCTCGGGCCGGCTCGAGGTCGGCGGCGCGGGGGCGCGCCGCTCCGCCGCGATGCTGCGTTCCAGTTGTCCGACCGTGCGGACCAGGTCGTCGAGACAGCGCTTGACGGCCGCCAAATCGTCCTGAAGGGACATCGATTGCCCTCACTTCCGCGATCGCGGGTGGCGAACACGCGCTGGGGGTTCCCCCGGGCCGGGCGGACCCGACCTTGGGGGAGAGTGTCGCGCGTCACATCCTGCTTGTGAAGCCACCTGCACCGGATTCCACTCGTCCGGAGCGCCCCGCCGTCCGGCGGTTCGGCCGCACGGGTGGTGTTTCCGCGCCGTGCCGTCGTGTCGCCGCCACGGGATCCGATTCTTCCTTTTCAGTGTATGAGCAATAGGTGTGATCATCGCCAAATGCCATAAAACTGGACGAAGGGGTACAAGTCATGGCCCAGGTCGGCGCCCCTCGCGGAAGGACATGCTCCAGGAGCCCCCGCTCCCGCACGATCCGCTCCGTCGCCACCCTCACCAGCGCGGTGCTCGCCGTTTCCGTCCTGGCCGGCTGCAGCTCCGCCGACGGGGCCGACGAGGCCCCGGCCGCCGCCCCGGACCACGCGCCCGCCGCCCGCGACCGGGTCGCCGACGGCGGCACCCTGCGCTGGGCCCTGGACGCGATGCCGACCACGCTCAACGCCTTCCAGGCCGACGCCGACGGTTCCACCTCCCGCGTCGCCGGAGCCGTACTCCCCTCGCTCTACACCCTCGACGAGCGCGGCCGGCCCCAGCGCAACCCGGACTACCTCGAGTCCGCGCAGGTGGTCGAGACCGAGCCCCGGCAGGTCGTCCTCTACAAGCTCAACCAGCAGGCCGTCTGGAGCGACGGCCGCGAGATCGGAGCCCCCGACTTCGTCGCGCAGTGGCGCGCCCTCAGCGGCCGGGACACCGCCTACTGGACCGCGCGCAACGCCGGCTACGAGCGGATCGAGAAGATCGAGCGCGGCAAGAACGACCTGGAGGTGCGGGTCACCTTCGCCAAGCCGTACGCCGACTGGCAGTCCCTCTTCACCCCCCTCTATCCGAAGGAGGTGATGGGAGCCCCGAACAGCTTCAACGACGGCGCGCGCACCACGCTGAAGTCAACTGCAGGACCGTTCCTGCTCAAGGCGTCCGACCGCAAGGCCGGCACGCTCACGCTGGCCCGCAACCCCCGCTGGTGGGGTCAGCCCGCCAAGCTCGACGAACTCGTCCTCAAGGCCGTGCCCCGCTCCGAGCGCGTCGCCGCGCTCGCCGCCGGCGGCCTCGATCTGGCCGAGATCGACCGGGCCGCCGCGGACCGTATCGCGCTCGCGGTACGGGATGCCCGCGCCGGCCGGAACGGCGGACAGGCGCTCACGCACGGCCCCGGCGCCGCGATCACACCCTCCGCCGCGCTCAAGGCGTGGGCCCTGGCGCACGGCTCCGACGAGGAGCAGGCGGAGATCGTCCAGGCCGCCCGCGAGGAGAACCAGCAGGCCATCGGGCGGTACGCGACCGAGCAGACCGCCCTCGGAAAGCTCGTGGTGCGCAAGTCGCTGGAGCCCGCGTACACCCAGCTCTCGCTCAACGGAGAATCGGGGCCGCTCGCCGACGAGCGGGTGCGCAGGGCGGTGGCCCGCGCGATCGACCGTAAGGAACTGGCCGAATCCGTACTCAAGCCGCTCGGGCTGCCCGCCAAGCCGCCTGGCAGCCACCTGGCACTGGCGGGGCAGGCGGCGTACGCGGACAACAGCGACGCGCTCGGCGACCAGGACACCGAGGAGGCGCGGGCGCTCCTCGCGGACGCGGGCTGGGTACCGGGCGGCGCGAGCAAGAAGCCGGCCGGGACGAAGGCGGGCAGCGAGGCGACGAAGGAGGCCGCCGAGAAGAAAGAGGAGGCCGCCGAGAAGAAGGCCGCCGACAAGAACGCCACGGGCGCCGCCGACAAGACCGCCACCACCGGCAGGGCCGGGAAGCCCGAGGCCGACGTCGCCTCGGACGACGGCCTCTACATCGTCGGCGACGACAAGCCCGGCGGCACCGCCGCCCGCCTGGACGGCAAGGCCGGCGGTCCCGCCCTCGGCGTCACGGGCCCCGAGAGCGGCACCCGCCCCCTGGACGGCAAGGCCGGCGGTCCCGCCCTCGGCGCGACGGGCCCCGAGAGCGGCACCCATGTCCTCGCCCCGGCGCCCGGCGCCGCGCTCCAGAACGTGGCACTGCTCCGCCAGGCCGCGTCCCTCGACACCGGCCAGGACGCCGCCACGGAGGCCAAGGCCAGGAACGCGGCCGGGCCCGACCAAGGCGTCGCAGGCGCCTACGCTCCGCGCGGCACCGCCGCCCCCGCCCCGGCCGCCGCCCCCGAGGCCCTGGGCAAGGACGGCAAGCCGCTCAGCCTGCGCTTCGTCCTGCCCTCCGGCCCCGGCTCGGAGTCGCTGCGGGCCGTCGGCGACAGGATCATCCGGATGCTCGACGTGGTCGGCATCCGCACCGAGGTCACCAAGGTCGCCGACGACAGTTTCTTCAAGGACCACATCGCCTCCGGTGACTACGACCTGGCGCTCTACTCCTGGCCGGCCACCGCCTTCCCGGCGACCGACGCGCGGCCGATCTTCGCCAAGCCCGAGCCGGCCTCGGACGGCTCGCTTCTGGTCGAGCAGAATTACGCGCGGGTCGGCACCGATCGTATCGATCAGCTGTTCGACCAGGCGGTGGCCACCCTCGACGAGGAGGAGGCGCGCGACCTGGTCCGCCAGGCGGACGCCCGGATCTGGGCCGCAGCCGGATCGATTCCCCTCTATCAGCGCCCCCAGCTGGTGGCCGCCAAGCCCGAGGTGGTGAACGCGGGCGCCTGGGGCTTCGCGACGCCTCGGTACCAGGACATCGGGTTCAAGAAGCCCGAATCGGCCAAGGGCGCGGAGCGCGACACCGGGAAATAAACAGAAAGAGCAGGTCACAACCTCAGAAGCAGCTCAAGTTCCTTGCCCGCCGGTGATCCCGGCGGGCAGGATCACGTCCGGCCCCTTGACCCGGTCGCTTGATCACGCTCTCCCCCTCCACACCCAGTGCACGATCGCACCACCGAGGCATCCCAAAACCTCCAGCAGACCCCCTCGGATCCGGGCGGGGAAGCCCCTTGCGTGGCAGCCCCGTACCATAGGACTTAGCCGTGGCGCGTCCGCCCGGCGGGCGTAAGAGGAACCGACGCCGCATCCCACGATCCGAGAGAAGCGCAAGCACCCATGCCCACGCGCCACGACATCCGTAACGTCGCCATCGTCGCCCACGTCGACCATGGCAAGACGACCATCGTCGACGCCATGCTCAAGCAGGCCGGTGCCTTCGCCGCCCACCAGCACCTCGACGACCGCATGATGGACTCGAACGACCTGGAGCGTGAGAAGGGCATCACGATCCTCGCCAAGAACACGGCGGTGAAGTATCACCCCAAGGACGGCGGGGCCCCGATCACGATCAACATCATCGACACCCCCGGCCACGCCGACTTCGGTGGCGAGGTCGAGCGCGGTCTGTCGATGGTGGACGCGGTCGTCCTTCTCGTCGACGCCTCCGAGGGCCCGCTTCCGCAGACCCGCTTCGTGCTGCGCAAGGCCCTTCAGGCCCGGATGCCCGTCATCCTCTGCATCAACAAGACCGACCGCCCGGACTCCCGGATCGACGAGGTCGTCAACGAGACCTACGACCTCTTCCTCGACCTGGACGCGGACGAGGACCAGATCGAGTTCCCGATCGTCTACGCCTGCGGCCGTGACGGCGTCGCCTCGCTGACCAAGCCGGAGGACGGCACCGTCCCGGCGGACAGCGACAACCTGGAGCCGTTCTTCTCCACGATCCTGGAGCACGTCCCGGCCCCGGTGTACGACGAGGAGGCGCCGCTCCAGGCGCACGTCACCAACCTCGACGCCGACAACTTCCTCGGCCGTATCGCGCTGCTCCGCGTCGAGCAGGGCGAGCTGCGCAAGGGCCAGACGGTCGCGTGGATCAAGCGGGACGGCACGATCTCCAACGTCCGCATCACCGAGCTGATGATGACCGAGGCGCTCACCCGCAAGCCGGCCGAGGTCGCCGGCCCCGGTGACATCTGCGCCGTCGCCGGTATCCCCGACATCATGATCGGCGAGACGCTGGCCGACCCGGAGAACCCGATCGCGCTGCCGCTGATCACGGTCGACCAGCCCGCCATCTCGATGACCATCGGTACGAACACCTCGCCGCTCGTCGGCCGCGGTGGCACCGGCAAGGGGGCGGACGCCAAGTCCGCCGTGAAGGACCGCAAGGTCACCGCCCGCCAGGTGAAGGACCGCCTGGACCGCGAGCTGATCGGTAACGTCTCGCTCCGCGTCCTCGACACCGAGCGGCCGGACGCCTGGGAGGTCCAGGGCCGTGGTGAGCTCGCGCTCGCCATCCTGGTCGAGCAGATGCGCCGCGAGGGCTTCGAGCTCACCATCGGCAAGCCGCAGGTCGTCACCAAGGAGGTCGACGGCAAGATCCACGAGCCGGTCGAGCGTCTGACGGTCGACGTCCCCGAGGAGCACATGGGCGCGGTCACGCAGCTCATGGGTGTCCGCAAGGGCCGCATGGACAACATGTCCAACCACGGCTCCGGCTGGGTCCGCATGGAGTTCGTCGTCCCGTCCCGCGGCCTGATCGGCTTCCGTACGGAGTTCCTGACCAACACCCGCGGTACGGGCATCGCCCACTCGATCCACGAGGGTCACGAGCCGTGGTTCGGCACCCTGACCACCCGTAACAACGGTTCGCTGGTCGCCGACCGGGCCGGCGCGGTCACCGGTTTCGCGATGACCAACCTGCAGGAGCGCGGCGTGCTGTTCGTCGACCCCGGCACCGAGGTGTACGAGGGCATGATCGTCGGCGAGAACTCCCGCGCCGACGACATGGACGTCAACATCACCAAGGAGAAGAAGCTCACCAACATGCGCTCCTCCTCCGCCGACTCCTTCGAGGCGATCGTCCCGCCGCGCAAGCTCTCGCTGGAGCAGTCGCTGGAGTTCTGCCGTGACGACGAGTGCGTCGAGGTGACCCCGGAGGCCGTGCGTATCCGCAAGGTCGTCCTGGACCAGAAGGAGCGCGGCCGTACGGCCTCGCGCGCCAAGAACAACTGAACGATCTCGTAGGCGGCCGATCTGTGTTCCGCGCCGCATCGAACTGACCTCGCGTCAGAACTGGGCCCGGGCTCCCGCAGACACTGTGGGGGCCCGGGCCTTTCGTCAAATCCATTTCATGGGCAGGGTGTCCGGATATCGGTCGTCGCTCTCCGGAACGTGTGTTAACGGTCCGTTTCGGGGGTGTCTGTCTGTGATCAGTTTGTCCGGATTTCGGTCTTAGGGCCCATGGTGATGTTGTCAAAACGAGACCACTTAAGTGTGGTTTACAGCTCGGACGTACTTAATAGTTGGCTCCATTGAGCTCGGGTCAATGGGTCAGCGCACTGTGGGGAGTGCCGACTCACGAGCACACTCGGGGCACTTGAGTGCATCGCCGTCAGGGGTGTCGGCAGACTCGAAGTGCCCTTCTTGTAGTAACCAGTGACTCATGAGGAGGAACCCATGCGCGGTGCCAAGAGCGCCAAGTGGGTAGTGGGCGCGATCGTCGTCGCCCTGGCAGCGACCGCCTGTGGCGGGGGTAACGGCGGCGGCAGCGACGCCAAGGGTGAGGTTGACCCGAACGGCATCTACTCCATGGAGCTGGGTGAGCCGGAGAAGCTCCTGCACACCGGCGACACCATGGAGAACAACGGATCCATCGTCATGGATGGACTGTTCTCGCAGCTCGTCGACTACAAGGAAGACGGCTCGCTCGAGATGGTCAACGCCGAGTCGGTCACCACGACCGACTCGAAGACGTGGACCGTGAAGCTCAAGAAGGGCTGGACCTTCCACGACGGCACTCCGGTGACCGCCAAGTCCTACGTGGACGCGTGGAACTGGAACGCCAACATCGGCAACGCCATGGGCCTGTCCTCGTGGTTCGCGGACATCAAGGGCTTCGAGGCGGTGCACCCCGAGAAGGAGGGCGCCAAGCCGACGTCCGACAAGCTCACCGGCCTGAAGGTCATCGACGACACGACCTTCACCATCGAGCTCAAGGGCGCCGTCCCGGCCTTCGGCCACAAGCTCGCTTACATCGTGTTCGCGCCGCTGCCGGAGTCCTTCTACAAGAACCCCAAGGCCGCTGGTGAGAAGCCGGTCGGCAACGGTCCCTACAAGTTCGAGTCCTGGGACCACAAGAAGCAGATCAAGATCGTCCGTTACGACGGTTACAAGGGCGCAGACAAGGCCAAGAACGGCGGTGTGCTCTTCAAGAACTACACCACCCTCGAGGCCGCGTACGAGGACCTGAAGTCGGGCAACGTCGACGTCCTGCGTCAGCTCGCCCCGAAGGACCTCCCGGTCTACCGCCAGGACCTCGGTGACCGCGCCGTGGACCAGGCGTACTCCGCCGTCCAGACGCTGGCCATCGCGTTCTACGCGGACCAGTGGAAGAAGCCCAAGCAGGTCGACCCGAAGGTCATCCAGGGCCTCTCGATGGCGATCGACCGCGCCACCATCACCAAGACGGTGCTGCAGGGTACGCGTGAGCCGGCGACCGGCTGGGTCGCCAAGGGCGTCCTGGGCTTCCAGGAGAACGCCGCGGGCGACGTCACCAAGTTCGACCCGGCCAAGGCCAAGGAGCTCATCAAGGCCGGCGGTGGCGTCCCGAACAACGCCATCACCATCCAGTTCAACGCCGACGGCGGCCACAAGGAGTGGGTCGACGCGGTCTGCAACAGCATCACCCAGGCGACCGGCGTCAAGTGCACCGGTGACAGCAAGCCCGACTTCCAGGCCGACCTGACCGCTCGTAAGAGCAAGCAGGTCAAGTCGATCTACCGCTCGGGCTGGGTGCTGGACTACCCCGTCAACTCCAACTTCATCAGCGACCTGTTCCGCACGGGTGCGGCGGGCAACCAGGGTGACTTCAGCAACAAGGAGCTCGACGCCCGCATCGCTAAGGCGGACAGCGCCGCGACGCTCGACGAGTCGGTGAAGGCGTACCAGGCCATCGAGAAGGACCTGGTCAACTACATGCCGTCGATCCCGCTCTGGTACTACAAGGTCAACGCGGGCTTCTCGGAGAAGGTCTCCGGCGTGAAGTACGGCCAGGACGGCGACCCGATCCTGGACAGCGTCGAGGTCATGAAGTAACCACCCAAGCGTAGTCCGCACGCCGGCGCGGGACCTGACGGATCGTCGGTCCCGCCCGGTGCCTTACGCAGTGGCTGGGGGGCCCTTCCACGACGTTCGCGTACCGACCGGGACGCGGGCGGCCGGGGGAGGGCCCGTCGGCTGCCGCTGTCACATCTCAACGGAGGCATGATGGGGCGCTATGTCGCACGACGACTGCTCCAGATGATCCCGGTATTCCTCGGGACGACCTTTCTGATCTTCTTCATGGTCTACAGCCTGCCCGGCGACCCCGTGCTGGGGCTGTTCGGTGACAAGGGTGTCGACCCCGCGACGTTGGCCGCGAAGAGAAAAGAACTGGGACTGGACCTGCCTATCTGGCAGCAGTACTGGAACTACATGACCAACATCATCCTGCACTTCGACTTCGGCAACCAGATCCGCAACGGTCGCCCGGTCACCGAAGTGCTGGGTGACGCGTTCCCCATCACCCTTCAGCTCGCCGCCCTGGCCTTCGCCTTCGAGCTGATCTTCGGCATCGGCCTCGGCGTCATCGCCGGCCTGAAGGCGGGCCGACTGGCCGACAACGCGGTCCTGATCTTCACGCTGCTGATCATCTCGATTCCCGTGTTCGTGCTGGGCTTCATCATCAAGATGGTCTTCGCCTTCGAGCTCGGCTGGATGGCTCCGAACGTCAGCAACGAGCAGAAGTGGTCCGAGCTGATCGCGCCGGCCATCGTGCTCGGCGGTCTCTCCCTCGCGTACGTCGCCCGGCTCACCCGTACCTCCATGGCGGAGAACCTGCGCGCCGACTACATGCGTACGGCCATCGCCAAGGGTCTGCCGAAGCGCCGGGTCATCGGCGTCCACCTGATGCGCAACTCGATGATCCCCGTCGTCACCTTCCTCGGCACCGACATCGGCGCCCTGATGGGCGGCGCGGTCGTCACCGAAGGCATCTTCAACGTCAAGGGCGTCGGCGGGCTCATCTACGAGTCGATCACCCGGCGTGAGGGCACCACGCTCGTGGGCCTCGTCACCATCCTGGTGCTCGTCTACCTCGCCACCAGCCTGCTCATCGACCTGCTGTACGCGGTCCTGGACCCGAGGATCCGTTATGCCTGACGTGACCAAGACCGCAGCCGAGGCCGTCGAGGACGCCATCGCGCCGCCCTCCGCCGCGGAGCCGGCTCCGCAGCCGAAGGCGGAGAAGGCGCGCAGCCTCTGGGGCGACGCCTGGGTGGACCTGCGCCGCAACCCGTACTTCCTCGTGTCGTCGGTGCTGATCTTCTTCCTGCTGCTGATCGCCGCCTTCCCGTCTCTCTTCACCAGCGCCTCGCCCACCGTCGGCGACCTGGTGAACCACTACCTCGGCAAGCCGGAGCTCGGCAAGATCGGCTCCGAGGGCTGGCTCGGCTACGACGGGCAGGGCCGCTCCGTCTACGCCCGTCTGATCCACGGCACCCGTGCCTCGGTCATCGTCGGCATCTGCGTCACCCTGATCGTCACCATCATCGGCGGCATCATGGGCATGATCGCCGGTTACTTCGGCGGCATCATCGACGCGGTCCTGTCGCGGGTCACCGACATCTTCTTCGGTATCCCGTTCCTGCTCGGCGCCATGGTCGTCCTGCAGTCCTTCACCGAGCGCACGATCTGGGTGGTCGTCTTCGCCCTGGCGTTCCTCGGCTGGACGCAGATCACCCGCGTGATGCGCGGTGCCGTGATCACGGTCAAGCAGGCGGACTACGTCCAGGCCGCCAAGGCGCTCGGCGCCGGCACCGGCCGCATCCTGTTCCGGCACATCCTGCCGAACGCCATGGCTCCCGTGATCGTCGTCGCGACCATCGCGCTCGGCGGCTACATCTCCGCCGAGGCGACCCTGTCCTACCTGGGCCTGGGCCTTTCGTCGCCCATCGTCTCGTGGGGTGTGGACATCTCCACCGGTGTCACGCAGATCCGTACGGCACAGCACATCCTGCTGTACCCGTCGATCATGCTGAGCATCACCGTTCTGGCGTTCATCATGCTCGGCGAAGCCGTCCGCAACGCCCTCGACCCCAAGCTGCGCTGAGGAGGGCGTAAAACGTGAGCATCATCGACAACACGGGCAAGACCGCGACCGTTCCCGCGCCGCGCGACGGCGACGACTACAACGGTCCCCTGCTCGAAGTCCGTGACCTGCATGTGGAGTTCCACACCCGTGACGGTGTGGCCAAGGCGGTCAACGGTGTCAACTACTCCGTCAACGCGGGGGAGACGCTCGCCGTGCTCGGCGAGTCCGGCTCCGGCAAGTCCGTCACCGCGCAGGCCATCATGGGCATCCTCGACATGCCGCCGGGCAAGATCCCACAGGGCGAGATCTTCTTCCGCGGCGAGGACATGCTCAAGATGTCCTACGAGGAGCGCCGGAAGATCCGCGGCCGGAAGATCGCCATGATCTTCCAGGACGCGCTCTCCTCCCTGAACCCGGTCCTCACCGTCGGCTACCAGCTCGGCGAGATGTACCGGGTGCACCACGGCCTCTCCAAGAAGGAGGCCAAGGCCAAGGCCATCGAGCTGATGGACAAGGTCAAGATCCCCGCCGCCGCGGCGCGGGTGAACGACTACCCCCACCAGTTCTCCGGCGGTATGCGCCAGCGCATCATGATCGCCATGGCGCTCGCCCTGGAGCCGGATCTGATCATCGCGGACGAGCCCACCACGGCGCTCGACGTGACGGTCCAGGCGCAGGTCATGGACCTCCTCGCGGAGCTCCAGCGCGAATACAACATGGGCCTGATCCTGATCACCCACGACCTCGGCGTCGTCGCCGACGTCGCGGACAAGATCGCGGTCATGTACGCGGGCCGGATCGTCGAGACCGCCCCCGTCCACGAGCTGTACAAGCGCCCGGCCCACCCGTACACCCGGGGTCTGCTCGACTCGATCCCGCGCCTGGACCAGAAGGGCCAGGAGCTGTACGCGATCAAGGGTCTGCCGCCCAACCTGCTCCGCGTCCCCACCGGCTGCGCCTTCAACCCGCGCTGCCCGAAGGCCGAAGACATCTGCCGCACGGAGATCCCGGCGCTCGCGCCGGTCGCCGAGCAGGACGGCACGGAGCTGCCCGGCCGCGGCAGCGCCTGCCACTTCTGGAAGGAGACGATCCATGGCTGAGCTCAGCAAGAACGGTGAGGCCGCGGACGCGACTCCGAACGTCACCGAGGTCGAGACGGTCGACGCCGCCACCGAGGCGGAGGCCGTGGCCGCCATCGAGGCGCCCGTCGGGCGCGGTGAGCCGATCCTGCAGGTGCGCAACCTGGTCAAGCACTTCCCGCTGACCCAGGGCATCCTCTTCAAGAAGCAGGTCGGCGCCGTCAAGGCCGTGGACGGGGTCTCCTTCGACCTCTACCAGGGCGAGACCCTCGGCATCGTGGGCGAGTCCGGCTGTGGCAAGTCCACGGTCGCCAAGCTCCTGATGACCCTGGAGCGGGCCACCGCCGGCGAGGTCTTCTACAAGGGCCAGGACATCACCAAGCTGTCCGGCCGCGCGCTGAAGGCCGTCCGCCGGAACATCCAGATGGTGTTCCAGGACCCGTACACCTCGCTCAACCCGCGCATGACGGTGGGCGACATCATCGGCGAGCCCTTCGACATCCACCCCGAGGTGGCTCCGAAGGGTGACCGGCGCCGCAAGGTGCAGGAGCTGCTCGATGTGGTCGGTCTGAACCCCGAGTACATCAACCGCTACCCGCACCAGTTCTCCGGCGGTCAGCGCCAGCGCATCGGCATCGCCCGAGGCCTCGCGCTCAACCCGGAGATCATCATCTGCGACGAGCCGGTCTCGGCCCTGGACGTCTCCGTCCAGGCGCAGGTCATCAACCTGATGGAGAAGCTGCAGGACGAGTTCAACCTCTCCTACGTCTTCATCGCGCACGACCTGTCGATCGTCCGGCACATCTCCGACCGGGTCGGCGTGATGTACCTCGGCAAGATGGCCGAGATCGGTACGGACACGCAGATCTACGACCACCCGACGCACCCCTACACCCAGGCGCTGCTGTCGGCGGTCCCGGTTCCGGACCCGGAGGCCCGCGAGGGCCGCGAGCGGATCATCCTCACCGGTGACGTCCCCTCGCCGGCCAACCCGCCGTCGGGCTGCCGCTTCCGCACCCGGTGCTGGAAGGCCGAGGAGAAGTGCTCCACCGAGGTTCCGCTCCTCGCGATCCCGGAGCGCTTCCAGGGTCAGGACACCCCGGCCGCGCACGAATCGGCGTGCCACTTCGCCGAGGAGAAGGACGTCATCCACGCGGCGTAGCCTCCGGCGGTAGCTGACGAGGGCGCTCGGACCATGCGGTCCGGGCGCCCTCGTCGCGTTTGTCCGTATGGGTGTGGAGAAGGTGCATATCGCCCACAGTCGGGTGATATTGGGTCCCTCGATACTGACAGCACCTCAGGAGGCACCTCATGCGCGGAGCCACGCACGCCAAGTGGGCCGCACTCGCCCTCGCCGTCGCCCTCACGGCGACCGCCTGCGGCGGTGGCGACGACAGCGGCGGCAGCGGGGCCGACGGCATCGTGAGTTCCTCCTGGGGCGACCCGCAGAACCCGCTGGAGCCGGCGAACACCAACGAGGTCCAGGGCGGCAAGGTCCTCGCCATGATCTTCCGGGGCCTCAAGCAGTACGACCCCAAGACCGGCGAGGCCAAGGACATGCTCGCCGAGAGGATCGAGACGACCGACTCGACCAACTTCAGGATCACCCTCAAGAGCGGCTGGACCTTCTCCAACGGCGAGAAGGTCACCGCGAAGTCCTTCGTCGACGCCTGGAACTACGGCGCCCACCTGAAGAACAACCAGAAGAACGCCTTCTTCTTCGGCCAGATCGAGGGCTACGACCAGGTCCACCCCGAAGAGGGCCAGGCCAAGGCCGAGACCATGTCCGGGCTGAAGGTCGTCGACGACAGGACCTTCACCGTCAAGCTCTCCCAGAAGTTCTCCCTCTGGCCCGAGACGCTCGGCTACGCGGCCTTCGCCCCGCTGCCCAAGGCGTTCTTCGACGACCACGACGCCTGGCTCTCCAAGCCCGTCGGGAACGGCCCGTACACCGTCGACTCGTACGCCAAGGGCTCCCAGATGGCCCTCAAGCGCTGGGACGGCTACCCGGGCGAGGACAAGGCGCAGAACGGCGGGGTGACCCTCAAGGTCTACACCGACAACAACACCGCCTACACCGACCTGACGGCCGGAAACCTCGACCTCGTCGACGACGTGCCCGCCTCCCAGCTCAAGAACGTCGAGGCGGACCTCGGCGACCGGTACATCAACGTCCCCGCGGGCATCATCCAGACGCTGTCCATCCCGTTCTACGACAAGGCCTGGGACACCCCCGACGGCGACAAGCTCCGCAAGGGCATCTCCCGGGCGATCAACCGCGAGCAGATCACCGAGACGATCTTCCAGAAGACCCGGACCCCCGCCGTCGACTGGACCTCCCCGGTCCTCGGCGAGGAGGGCGGCTTCAAGAACATCTGCGGCGACTTCTGCTCGTACGACGCGGCCGAGGCGAAGAAGCTGGTCGCCGAGGGCGGCGGCATCCCCGGCGGCACCATGAGGATCTCGTACAACGCCGACACCGGCTCCCACAAGGAGTGGGTGGACGCCGTGTGCAACTCCATCAACAACGCGCTCGGCAACAACAGGGCCTGCGTCGGCAACCCCGTCGGCACCTTCGCCGACTACCGGAACCAGGTCACCACGCAGAAGATGACCGGACCGTTCCGGGCCGGCTGGCAGATGGACTACCCGCTCATCCAGAACTTCCTCCAGCCGCTGTACTACACCAACGCCTCCTCCAACGACGGCAAGTGGTCGAACCCCGAGTTCGACAAACTCGTCGATCAGGCCAACGCGGAGCCCGACACCCAGAAGGCCGTCGAGATCTTCCAGCGGGCCGAGGAGGTCCTGCGGGACGACATGGGGGCCATTCCGCTCTGGTACCAGAACGGCAGCGCCGGCTACTCGGAGCGCGTCTCCAATGTGGCCCTGAACCCGTTCAGCGTCCCCGTCTACAACGAGATCAAGGTCAACTGACGCAGGGAAGCGGCGTACGGCCCGGCGTCCCCGCGCGCCGGGCCGTACGTCTTCCCCCCACCCCCGGAGCCCCCCATGGGTCGTTATGTGATCCGGCGTCTGCTGCAGATGATCCCGGTCTTCTTCGGCGCCACCCTGCTGATCTTCCTGATGGTGAACGTGATGGGCGACCCCATCGCCGGACTGTGCGGCGACCGCGCCTGCGACCCGGCAACCGCCGCCCGACTGAGGGCCGAGTTCGGCCTCGACAAACCGGTCTGGCAGCAATACGCGACCTACATGGGCAACGTCTTCACCGGCGACTTCGGCACCGCCTTCAACGGCCAGCCCGTCACCGAGCTGATGGGCAACGCCTTCCCGGTCACCATCCGGCTCACCCTCGTCGCCATCGTCTTCGAGATCGTCATCGGAATCAGCCTCGGCGTGGTCACCGGTCTGCGCCGCGGCCGCCCCATCGACACCTCCGTGCTGCTGCTGACCCTGGTCGTCATCTCCGTCCCGACCTTCGTCACGGGCCTGCTCCTCCAGCTCCTCCTCGGCGTCCAATGGGGCTGGATCAAACCGGCGGTCTCGCCCGAGGCCCCCATCGGCGAACTCATCGTCCCCGGCCTCGTCCTCGCCTCCGTCTCGCTGGCCTACGTCACCCGGCTCACCCGGACCTCGATCGCCGAGAACAAGCGCGCCGACTACGTCCGTACCGCCGTCGCCAAGGGCCTGCCCCGGCGCCGGGTCATCACCCGCCATCTGCTGCGCAACTCGCTGATCCCCGTCGTGACCTTCATCGGCACTGACATCGGCGCGCTGATGGGCGGTGCCATCGTCACCGAGCGGATCTTCAACATCCACGGCGTCGGCTACCAGCTCTACCAGGGCATCATCCGCCAGAACACGCAGACCGTCGTCGGCTTCGTGACCGTCCTCGTCCTGGTCTTCCTGGTGGCCAACCTGCTCGTCGACCTCCTGTACGCCGTACTCGACCCGAGGATCCGCTATGCCTGAGCCGAACTACGACGAAGGAGCCGCCATCGCCCCCACCGGTGCGGGAGGCGCCGTGGATCTCGCGATGAGCGAGGGCGAGAGCCTGGAGAAGACCCCGGGCGGGCCTCTGGGCACGGGCCCCGCGGGCAAACCGCGCTCCCTGTGGTCCGACGCCTGGCACGACCTGCGCCGCAACCCCGTCTTCATCGTCTCCGCGCTCGTCATCCTCTTCCTGGTCCTCATCTCGATCTGGCCCTCCCTGATCGCCTCGGGAGACCCCCTCGACTGCGACCTCGCCAAGGCCCAGGAGGGCTCCCAGCCCGGCCACCCCTTCGGCTTCAACGGCCAGGGCTGCGACGTCTACACCCGTACGGTCTACGGCGCCCGGACCTCCGTCGCCGTCGGCGTCCTCGCCACCCTCGGCGTCGCCGTCCTCGGCTCCGTCCTCGGCGGTCTCGCCGGCTTCTTCGGCGGCGGCTGGGACGGCTTCCTCTCCCGGATCACCGACGTCTTCTTCGCCATCCCCGTCGTCCTCGGCGGACTCGTCCTGCTCTCCGTCGTCACCAGCAACACCGTCTGGCCCGTCATCGGCTTCATGGTGCTGCTCGGCTGGCCCCAGCTCTCCCGCATCGCCCGCGGCTCCGTCATCACCGCCAAACAGAACGACTACGTGCAGGCGGCCCGGGCCCTGGGCGCCTCCAACTCCCGCATGCTGCTGCGCCACATCGCACCCAACGCGCTGGCACCCGTCATCGTCGTGGCGACCATCGCCCTCGGCACCTACATCTCACTGGAAGCGACGCTGTCGTTCCTCGGCGTCGGCCTCAAACCGCCGACCGTGTCCTGGGGCATCGACATCTCCTCGGCCTCGCAGTACATCCGCAACGCCCCGCACATGCTGCTCTGGCCGGCGGGCGCGCTGGCCGTCACCGTGCTCGCGTTCATCATGCTCGGCGACGCGGTGCGCGACGCCCTCGACCCCAAGCTGAGGTAGACGCCCATGCTGCTCGAAGTCCGTGACCTGCACGTGGAGTTCCACACCCGGGACGGGGTGGCCAAGGCGGTCAACGGTGTCGACTACTCGGTGGACGAGGGCGAGACGCTCGCCGTGCTCGGCGAGTCGGGTTCAGGCAAATCCGTCACCGCCCAGGCCGTCATGGGCATCCTCGACATGCCCCCCGGGAGGATCACCGGCGGCGAGATCCTCTTCCAGGGCCAGGACCTGCTGAAGCTCAAGGAGGAGGAGCGGCGCAAGGTCCGGGGCGCCAAGATGGCCATGATCTTCCAGGACGCGCTCTCCTCCTTGAACCCGGTGATCAGCGTCGGCGACCAGCTGGGGGAGATGTTCCAGGTCCACCGGGGCATGTCGAGGAAGGACTCCCGCGCCAAGGCCGTCGAGCTGATGGACCGGGTCCGCATCCCGGCGGCGAAGGAGCGGGTGGGCCAGTACCCGCACCAGTTCTCCGGCGGCATGCGCCAGCGCATCATGATCGCGATGGCGCTCGCGCTCGAACCCGAGCTGATCATCGCCGACGAGCCGACCACCGCGCTCGACGTCACCGTCCAGGCCCAGGTCATGGACCTCCTCGCCGAGCTCCAGCGCGAGCTCCACATGGGCCTCATCCTCATCACCCACGACCTCGGCGTCGTCGCCGACGTCGCAGACAAGATCGCCGTGATGTACGCCGGCCGGATCGTGGAGCACGCGCCCGTCCACGAGATCTACGAGGCACCCGCCCACCCCTACACCAAGGGCCTGCTCGAATCGATTCCGCGCCTGGACCAGAAGGGCTCGCAGCTGTACGCGATCAAGGGGCTGCCGCCGAACCTCCTCGCCATCCCGCCCGGCTGTGCCTTCAACCCCCGCTGCCCCCTCGCCCAGGACCGGTGCCGCACCGACGTACCGCCGCTCTACGAGGTCACCGAGTCCCCGGTCCCGCGCAGGAGCGCCTGCCACTACTGGAAGGAGTGCCTCCATGGTTGAGGCTCGCGGCGAGGCCAGTCTCCAGCCCGAGGCCATCCTCCAGGTCCGGGACCTGTACAAGCACTACCCCCTGACGCAGGGCATCCTGTTCAAGAAGCAGGTCGGTGCGGTCAAGGCGGTCGACGGCGTCTCTTTCGACCTCGCACCGGGCGAGACCCTCGGCATCGTCGGCGAGTCCGGCTGTGGCAAGTCGACCGTGGCGAAGATGCTGGTCAATCTGGAACGCCCGACGGCCGGCACCATCTCGTACAAGGGCGAGGACATCACGAAGATGTCCCCGAAGGCGCTGCGCGCCGTGCGGCGCAACATCCAGATGGTGTTCCAGGACCCGTACACCTCGCTCAACCCCCGCATGACCGTCGGCGACATCATCGGAGAGCCGTACGAGATCCACCCCGAGGTCGCCCCCAAGGGCTCGCGCCGCAGGAAGGTCCAGGACCTGCTCGACGTGGTCGGCCTCAACCCGGAGTACATCAACCGCTATCCGCACCAGTTCTCCGGCGGCCAGCGCCAGCGCATCGGCATCGCCCGCGGCCTGGCGCTCCAGCCGGAGATCATCGTCGCCGACGAGCCGGTCTCGGCGCTCGACGTCTCCGTCCAGGCGCAGGTCGTGAACCTGCTGGAGAACCTCCAGCGAGAGTTCTCGCTGTCGTACGTCTTCATCGCCCACGACCTGTCGATCGTGCGGCACATCTCCGACCGAGTCGGCGTCATGTACCTCGGCCGGATCGTCGAGATCGGCACCGACACCGAGATCTACGACCATCCCACGCACCCCTACACCCAGGCGCTGCTGTCCGCGGTCCCGGTGCCCGATCCGGAGGCCCGCGCCCACCGCGAGCGCATCGTCCTCACCGGCGACGTGCCCTCCCCGGCCGACATCCCCTCGGGCTGCCGCTTCCGGACCCGCTGCTGGAAGGCGCAGGAGCGCTGCGCCCTCGAGGTGCCGGCGCTGGCCGTCCCCGTGGAGTTCCGGCTCACCGACTCTCCGGCGAAGCACGACTCCGCCTGCCATTTCGCCGAGGAGAAGCACGTGGTCCCGACGGAGGACGACCGGGAGTAGCAGCCGCCTCGCACGAGCGGGCTCGCATCCGCTGACGAAACGTCGTCATGTTCCTTAACCGGGAGGCAACTTCGCCGACCCCGGTCCGATATAAGAACGGGCCACGCTGGGCAGCGTACGGCCGTGCGGGTGCCGTAGGCCGACCGGGGCGCACCATGTCGTCCCGGCCGGCCGCCCGTACCCCCGGGCATATGCGGAATCCCTTGTTTCGGCGGGCCGCGACCGTGAGTATCGGTCCGGTGACAGTGACTCGCGCAGCACGTCTCGCCGGAGCCGCCCTCTCCGTCGCGCTCGCCCTGGTCCTCGTCGGCTGGACCCTGCGGGACCTCGCCGTCACCACCGGCTCGCCCGCCGATCTCGCCTGGCACTGGGCCAAGGACCACCACCCGCTGCTCCGCGGACGAGCCGCCACCTCCGGGACCGACCCGGTCCTGATCGTGATCTACGCCGTCACGGCCGTAACCGCCCTGCGCTCACCGGTCGCGGCCTCCGCCCTCGCCGCCACCGGAGCCGTCACCCTCGCCGTCCGGCTCCCCGGCCTCTGGGCCACCGCCGCGAGCTCCGCCGCCCTGGTCACCACACTCCTCGAACTGGCCCTCGCCGGAGCCCTCCTCGTCACCGCCGCCGCCGGCCGCCGCCCCGCCGACACGGCGTACGAGCCCCTCCCCACCCGGCCGCGTCCAGGTCCCGCCGTCACCGCCGGCGTCCTGCTGCTCCTCGCCGGCCTCGTCGCTGCCGCCTGGGAGGTCCACTGGGCGCTCGAACTCCCCGCCGAGATCACCGTCGACCGGTTCACCGGCGGCCGCTCCGTCCTCGCGCCGCTGCTCGCGCCCCCGCCCGGCTGGCTGACCGCCGTCCTGGTCCTCCTCGCCCTGACCGCCGCGGGCAGCGTCTTCGCCCGTCCCCCGTACGCCCGCCCCCTCGGTCTGGTCGCCGGGGCGCTGCTGTGCGGCTCGGGCGTCATGGGCCTCGCCCCGGCCGTACGGTACGAGCTCCTCGACCGTTTCTCCGGGCTCTACGGCGTCGAACGACTCGCCCTGCTCTCCTCGCTGTTCGACCTGCTCGCCGGAGCCGCCGTGCTCGCCGTGCTCGCCGGCCGGGGCGAGCCGCGCGTCGCCCCGGCCCCGCCCCGGACCCCGGTCCTGCCGCCCGCCCCGCCGTCCCCGCGCCCGCCCGGCTGGTGACCCGCCCGCCCGGCCGCTGACGCTCGCGCCCCCCTCTACGCGAGCCCCAGCGAACGCTTCAGGAAGTCCACCTGGAGCAGCAGCAGGTTCTCCGCCACCTGCTCCTGAGGCGTCATGTGCGTCACGCCCGTCAACGGCAGCACCTCATGGGGCCGGCCCGCCGCGAGCAGCGCTGAGGAGAGCCGCAGGGTGTGAGCCACGACGACATTGTCGTCGGCCAGTCCATGGATGATCATCAGTGGCCGTGCCGGGTTCTCCGGCGCCGACAGACCGTCGTCGGTGACCAGCGAGTTCGCCGCGTACACCTCCGGACTCTCCTGCGGCATGCCCAGGTACCGCTCCGTGTAGTGGGTGTCGTACAGCCGCATGTCGGTGACCGGCGCCCCCGCGATCGCCGCGTGGAAGACGTCCGGCCGCCGCAGCACCCCGAGCGCGGCGAGGTAGCCGCCGTACGACCAGCCCCGGACGGCCACGCGGTTCAGATCCAGCGGGAAGTCCCCGGCGAGCGCGTGCAGCGCCTCGACCTGGTCGTCGAGGGTCGGTGTCAGGTCGTTCCTGATCGCCTTCTCCCAGGCGGGGGACCGGCCCGGCGTGCCCCGCCCGTCCGCCACGATCACGGCGAATCCCTGTTCGGCGAACCACTGGGACGTGAGATGCGGATTGTGTGCGGCGACCACACGCTGACCATGAGGCCCACCGTACGGATCCATGAGGACGGGCAGAAGTCCGTCACCTTCCTCGTACCCCGAGGGGAGCAGGACGGCGCACGGAATCCGCCGTGCGCCCCCCTCCAGCAGGCGCACCCGCGCCGAGAGCACGGGCCGCTCCGCGTGCGAGGCGACCACCGCCACCTCCGCGCCGGCCCGCAGGACCCGCGCCACGCTTCCCGGAACGTCCGGCCCGGCGGAGGACAGCACCGTCACCGCGCCGGAGCGCACCGCCGCGTGGACTCCGGTTCCCCGCGAGAGACGCTCCACACCCCGTTCGTTCACCCGGTAGACGTGGATCTCGCCGATCTCCGGATCCGCCGCCTCCTCGCCGGCCGACGCCGAGACCAGGATGTCGTTCTCCCCGATGTCGAGGACGGCCCGGACATGGAGCGCCGCACCGGTCAGCGCCCGGTCCCCGGCCGCCAGCACCCGGGCGCCGCCCTCGTCCGCCACCCGGACCAGCCGCCCGTCCGGAGTCCAGGCGGGCACCCCCGGCACCAGCTCCAGCCACGCCGGGTCCTCGTCGACATGCACCGTCCGGGTCGCCCCGGTCACCGTGTCCACCGCCAGATGAAGCTGGGTGCGTTGGTCACGAGCCTGTACGAGGATCAGCGGAGCCCCGCCCCCCGACCAGTGGACCCGGGCCAGGTACGGGTACCGCTCCCGGTCCCACCCGACCTCCGTCCGCTCCCCGGCCAGGTCCACCAGGTACAGCCGCACGTCCGCGTTGGGCGTGCCCGCCGCCGGATAGGCCACGACCTGCGGCTCACGGTCCGGATGCGCCGGGTCCGCGATCCACCAGCGCCGCACCGGCCGGTCGTCCGCCCGCGCCACCAGCAGCCGGTCCGACTCCGGCGACCACCAGAACCCCCGCGCACGGTCCATCTCCTCGGCCGCCACGAACTCGGCCAGGCCGTACGTCGTGTGCGCGTCCTCCGGCTCCGCGAGCGCCCGGTCGCCCTCCCCGTCGGCGCCCGTCACCCGCAGCGCGCCCCGCGCCACGTACGCGATGTGCCGCCCGTCCGGCGACGGCCGGGGATCGATCACCGGCCCCGGTACCCGCAGTTCCTCCGCCGTCCCCGCCCTCAGCTCCGCCACGAACAGCCGCCCCGACAGCGCGAACGCCGCCAACTCCACTGCGCCGTCCACTGCGTAGGCCACGATCCCGCCCGAGCCCTCCCGGCTCCGCTCCCGCCGGGCCCGCTCCTCGGCCGGCAACTCCTCGGCGGCGCCCGCGAGCAGCGCCTCCGGATCCGCCGCGATCCGCTCCCGTGCCTCCCCGGCCCGGCCCTGCGGATCGAGCACCCACAGCGCGTGCGAGCGGTCCGTGCCGGACGACGACCGCAGGAACACCACCCGTTCACCGTCGGGGGAGACCGTGAAGGAGCGGGGGACGCCCAGGGTGAAGCGCTGCGTCCGGGCGTACTGGCGAGGGAACGAGAGCGGGAACGACCGCTGTTGCCTGGAGGTCATGCGACCGAACCTAGCGCCGTGCGCCCCCTTGTGCCCCCGTACACCATCGATGCGGAGCCACACATAGTTATGATCCGTAGCGCTAGGTGGGTAGGGGACACCTGGCACATGCTCGCCGAACTGACCGTAGGAATATCCGACCGAAGAAGTGTGGAGGTGAACCGCCGTGGCACTCTCGATTTCGGCGGTGGTGCTGCTGGCGATCGTCGTCTTCCTGCTGATCCGGAAATCCGGGCTGAAGGCTGGACATGCGGCGGTCTGCGCGCTCCTCGGGTTCTACCTGGCGAGCTCGTCCATCGCGCCGTCCATCAGCTCCCTCACCACGAACGTGGCAGGCATGATCGGCGGCCTCAAGTTCTGAGCCTCGCGCAGGTCACCGGCCCCGCCTCGCTTCGTGGTGTCTCGTAGGGTGGGGCCATGACGGATCTCCCAGCCCGTCGTCTGCTCCTGGTGCACGCGCACCCCGACGACGAGTCGATCAACAACGGCGCCACCATGGCCAGGTACGCGGCCGAGGGGGTGCTGGTCACCCTGGTGACCTGCACGCTCGGCGAGGAGGGCGAGGTCATCCCGCCCGGGCTCGCCCACCTCGCACCCGACCGGGAGGACCGGCTCGGTGACCACCGCGTCGGTGAACTCGCCGCCGCGATGAAGGAGCTGGGCGTCACCGACCACCGCTTCCTCGGTGGCCCCGGCCGCTTCCGTGACTCCGGGATGATGGGCGCCGAGCAGAACGGGCGCGAGGGCGCCTTCTGGAACACGGACGTCGACACCGCCGCGCCGTACCTCGTCGAGGTGATCCGTGAGACCCGCCCGCAGGTCCTGATCACCTACGACCCCGACGGCGGCTATGGCCACCCCGACCACATCCAGGCCCACCGCGTCGCCACGCGTGCCGCCGAACTGGCCGCGGACGCCGCGTACCGGTCCGATCTCGGCCCCGCCCACACCATCGGCAAGATCTACTGGAACCGGATCCCCCGCCCCGTCGCCGAAGCCGCCTTCGCCCGGCTGCGTGCCGAGGGCACCCGCTTCCCCGGCGTCGCGGAGACCGGCGATCTGCCCGGCGTGGTCGACGAGTCGCTCATCACGACCGAGATCGACGGCGGAGCGGTCTGGGCCGCCCGCAAGACCGCCGCGATGCGCGCACACGCCACCCAGATCGCCGTCGACGGCCCCTTCTTCGCCCTCTCCAACGATCTGGGGCAGCCGATCTTCACCACGGAGTACTACCAGTTGGTCAGGGGTACACCGGGCGCGCCGGCGGGCGCGCGGGAGAACGACCTCTTCGCGGGAGTGACGGCATGAGCGTCCGGATCGTCTGGTACGCGCTCTTCCTCGTCCTCGGGGCGCTGGTCGGAGCGGCGGGCGCGCTCGCCCAGAACGCCTGGTTCCCCGGCGGGTTGGCCCTCGCGCTGCTCGCCACCGCCGGCGTCTTCTACGGCGGTCTGCGCGCCACCGACACCCAGCTCGGCATAGTGGCCCCCGGGGCCGGCTGGCTCGTCGCCATCATCCTGCTCAGTCTCGGACGGCCGGAGGGTGACGGTGTCTTCGGCGGTGGAGTCGCGGAAATGGTGTACCTCCTGGGAGGCATGGCCGTCGCTGTGATGTGCGCCACCCTGGGGCGCCCGGTGCGACCGGCCCCGTGAGCAGGCCGACTTGAGCCGGGGCTGCCCTGACTTCGGCCCAAATGCCCTGTAGTGGAACCCCGGCCGTCAGGTGCGCGGCGGCGGCGGACAGTATGGTGGTGCGCGCCGCCGAGCCGCCCGGGTACACGAGCACCAGCAAGAGAGCGGGCGGTGGAGCCAACCGGGAGAACCTGCTTTGAGTCGTGAAACTGGTCGAGAGACTGACAGTTCGTCCTCCGGCGCCCAGGGGCGCGGTGGAGCCGCGTACCCGTCGGGTACACCGCCGTACGGAACCCGCCAGTATCCGTCGCTCCACCCCACGCAGGACGGGGCCGACGACGCTGCCGACACCGCCGCCCCGCCCGCTCCGCAGCGGCCGGAGGAGCCGAAGACCGAGACCACGCTGACGACCCGGATCCGGATCAACATCCCGGGTTCGCGGCCGATCCCGCCCGTGGTGGTCCGCAAGCCCGTCGCGGGGGCCGACACCGAGGCATCTCCTCCGCCGTCCGCCGAGGCTGCCTCGGAACCGGAGCGTGTCGCGCCCGAGCCGGCCGCCCCGGCCGCCGCTCCGGCGGAGCCGCCGAAGGCGGAGGAGAAGCCGACCAGCGACTGGTTCGCCCCGCGCAAGTCGGCCGCTCCGGCCGCCCCGGCGGGGCCCTCGACGCCGCCCGGCGCGCCTTCGGGCGCTCCGAGCCCCTCACGTCCCTCCGGTCCTTCGGGTCCTTCGGGTATGGGCGCGGGGGCGGCGGCGACCGGAGCCGGTGCGGGGCCGTCCGCGCCGCGCAGGCCCGGCGGCGGGGCGCCGAACCGGGGATCCGGCTTCGCCGGCCCCGCGACCGGAGGCATCCCGACGGTCGGCGGCGCCTCGATCGCGGCCACCCCCGCGGGCGGCACCCCCGCGTACCTGTCCACCCCGCCGCAGGACGAGGCCGCGTACGGTCCGGACGGTGACCCGTACTTCGGCGGCGCCGCCCCGCAGGCCCCCAACGGGCCGACGAGCGGTCCCGTCACCGGCAGCAGCCCGATCGGCGCCGGTCCGGCGCGCGGTGGCGCTCCGGGTCCCGGTCCGGCGCGCGGTGGCGCTCCGGGTCCCGGTGCTCCGGGCGGTGGCGCTCCGGACGGCGGTTCCTTCGGGGGCGCCTCCTTCGGCGGCGCGCCGCGCATGTCCGACGACACCGCGGTCCTGACGCCCCAGAGCCCCGGCCCGGCCGTTCCCCCCGCGGGCCCCGGCGCCCCCGGCGGCGGCCATGTCTCCGGTGACACGCTCACCAGCGGCATCCCCGTCGTGCCCTCCGGGCCCACGGGCGCTCCTGATTTCACCGCGAGGCCACAGGAGCGCTTCTCGGCCCCCGAGGTCATGGGAGCCGAGCCGGCCCGGGCGCACGCCGCCCCGCGCCCCGCGCCCTCCTCCTCCGCCCCGGCGAAGAAGGGCCGCTCCAAGCTCGTCCTCCTGGGCGTCGGCGTGTTCGGCCTCGCCGGCGTCGCCTATGGCGCGGGACTGCTCCTCAACCACTCCGACGTCCCCAAGGGCACGACGGTCCTCGGCGTCGACATCGGCGGCGGTACGAAGGAAGAGGCGGTCAACAAGCTGGAGGCCGCGCTCGGGAAACGCGCCCACGCCCCCCTCCAGCTGAGCGTCGACGGCAAGACCGTCGCGCTCGCACCGGACAAGGCCGGTCTCTCCCTGGACAGCCAGGAGACCGTCCGCGCCGCCGCGGGCAGCGACTACAACCCCGTCTCCGTGATCGGCTCCCTCTTCGGCGGCGAGCGGGTCGCCGAGCCGAAGCTCCCGGTGGACGAGGAGAAGCTGGCCGTCGCCCTCAGGGACGTGTCCGGCGCGTCCGGCTCGGCGACCGAGGGCACGATCGTGTTCTCCCCGGGCAAGGTCACCGCCGTGGAGGGCAAGCCGGGCAAGGGCCTGGACGTCGGCCGATCGATGATCTTCGTCAGGGACGCGTACCGCGCCCAGGTCGAGACCGGACAGACGAAGGCCGTCGAGCTTCCCGTCGTCACCCGCCAGCCGTCGATCACCAAGGCGGAGCTGGACCGGGCGATGAACGCCTTCGCCAAGCCGGCCATGTCCGACCTGATCACGATCAAGGCGGGCACGAAGGAGATCAAGTTCGGCCCCGCGCGGTCCCTGCCGAAGATCCTCTCCATGAAGCCGGTCAACGGCCGCCTGGTGGAGGTCTACGACAAGAAGGCGATCGAGGAGCTCCTCGACGGCGTCTTCGACGGCATCATGATCACCAAGGGCGACGGCAAGAAGCACCAGGTCTCCGCCGACGACGTCGCCTTCGTGATGCGCGACGCCCTGCGGGGCAGGACGACGGCCGAGCGGACCAAGGTCATCGACCTCGACGGCCAGGGCTGACGCCCGTACCCGTACCGCGGACGGAGCCCCACCCGGCAGCGCCGGGTGGGGCTCCGCCGTCACCAGTCCCCGCCGTACCGTCGGCGCTTGGCGCGCAGCCAGTCCTGGATCTCCCCGGTCTCGCGGGACGAGGCGGGGCGCAGGTCGTCGGCGCGGATCGTGGCGACGAAGTGCACGAACCGCACCCGCCGGTGCGCTCCGTCCACGCCGATGACCTTGCCAGGGCCGGAGACGTCGGTGCCGGTGTGGGCGACGAAGGTTCCGGGGCCGTAGGGGTCTGCATCGTGAGCCTTTCGCTCTGTGTGTTGTTCCGGTCACACAGTGGCGCGGCTCAGGGTGCGCGCGGCAGGGCTTCGCTCGTGCCGGCCGAATGGCTCCGGCCCCGCATCCCGCCTGGTGGGCGGGGTGCGGGGCCGGAGTCCTCATGGGCCGAACGGCGTCAGGTCATTCCTGGCCGGCCGTCCGGCGCCGCTTCCACCACAGCAGTCCGCCGCCGAGCGCCGCGAGGGCCGCCGCGAGAGCGGCGATCAGGCCGACGGGGGTCGAGGAGCCGGTGTCGGCGAGGTCGCCGCCCGGGTCCTTCGGCGGGTTCTGGCCGCCACCGCTACCGCCGCTGCCACCGCCGGTCGGCGGGGTGGTCGGGTCCGGCGCCGGGGTGGTCGGCGTGTCGGAGGGCCGGTCCGACGGCGTGGGCGTCGGGGTGGGGGTCGGCGTGGGGTTGGTGTCGTCGTCCCCGGTGGGGGTGTTTCCACCCAGGTAGAGGGTGTCGGTGTCCCGGTAGGACGCGTCGTCGGACCGCAGGGAGTTCCGGGTGGTGTTGTCCAGGTCCCGGTTCTCCAGGTCGAATCGGACCTTGGGGATGTTCCGCTTCGGCGACTTGGAGAAATCGACACCGCCGACGCCCTGGTTGTAGACCTTGCCGCCGTACTCCAGCTCGAACCACTCCACGCCTTCGCGCAGGGACTTCATGTACCGGTCGTACGTGCCCTGCTTGGTCCACTTGTCGTTCGGGGCACGCAGCGGCCAGGCGGAGACGTCATTGGAGTCGATGATCGGCCGGAAGTCAGTCGGCGACTTGGCGTCCTGCTGGCGGATGTACTCGGCCGCGACGCGCGAGGTGTAGACCCGGCGCAGGTCGGCGTACTTCGCGCCGTTGTTGACCCGCTTGGACACCTCGGGCATCACGTTCGCGCGCAGGTTGGCCTCGCTGAAGCGCTTCTCGGCCTCCGTGAAGGTGCAGTTGTGGGCACCGGGGGCGGACCAGTCCACATCCATCCACTCGGTGGACACCTTCAGCGGCGCGTCCAGGATGTAGATGCCGCCGTCCTGCTCACGGACCTGGGCGACCTCCGGCTCGATCCACATCCGGACCTCGGGGAAGCACGGGATGCCGTCCTCGCGGGGCTGCGTGTCCCAGAAGCGGCGTGCGCCGGCGTGCTTGTCGGGGTTGATGGCCTCGGCGAAGTCGAACTTCATGTCCAGGTCGGCGTCGAGGAGGATCCGGCCGGCATCGGTGGCCGCGAACTTCGAGTCCATGATCTTGTCGGGCTGGTCGGGGTTGAGGTTCACCCAGAACTTCTCCGGCGTGAGCGCCAGCCACGTGAACAGGGCGTCGGAGGCGAGCTGCATCTTGGCCTGGCCGCCGAAGCCGGGGTTCTCGTCCGGCTCGGGCATCATGTCGGCCTTCATGCTGTACTGCACGCCCTTGCCCTTGCCCAGGCCGCCGACGAAGCGCAGCTCCAGGGTGGTGAAGTCCACGCCGCCGGGGCCGCCGCGGGGGAGGGTGCCCCGGGTGTCGAGGCGCCGGGCATCGGCCTGGATGCGCTTGGCCTCTTCCAGGGTGCGGCCGGAGCCGTTGATCCGGTCGTTCAGCGGACCGCGGGATCCGCAGTCCTTCGGAGCGGCGGCGGCCTGCGCGCGCGGGGTGACGATGCCCTGGCAGGCGGGCGCCATCCACGTGTCGTTCTTGCCGTAGCCGGGGATCGGCGTGGTCCGGCCGACCGGGTTGTAGAACCGCTGGTTACCGCGGACCTGGTTGGTCGTGCCGGGGCGGTCCCTCCTGATGTCGTCGTCGAGCTGCTTGATGTGCTGCTCCTGACCACGGGTGAACTTCTTCGCGCCGGTGAAGCGGAAGGTGTGGTCGGGCATCGACTTGGCGACGATCCGGTCCTTCGCGAGCTGCTTGGGGTCCAGCTTGCTGTTGGACTTGAACTCGTTGAACTCCTTGGTGCGCTTGTTGTACGCGTCGTAGCGGCGCTCGCCGACCTTGTTGCCGTCCTTGTCGAAGAGCTCGACGTAGTACTCGCACAGCCAGTCCGGGCCGACGAGCTTGTAGTCCCTGACGAGCTGGCGCTCGAAACCGGAGCCCTTGTGGTTGTTCGTCTGGTTCCGGATGTACCGGTGCTCGAACCAGTGGTCGAAGGCGAGGTTCTCGTTGTTCGCGAGGAAGCGGGCGTAGATCTCCATCGCCCGGTCTTCGGGGTCCCCGGACTTGTCGGCCTGCTTGGTCCAGGCGTCGACGTTCTTCTTCGGGTCGCCCGGGACCTTCGACATGGCCTGCTGCCGCTGGGCCGCGTTCGGGGCTTTGAGCCCGTCGAACGCCCTGCCGGGAAGGGGGTAGTCGAAGTTCTTCGGCAGCTCGTTGGACTTGTGGAACAACCCGGCGGGGTCGTCGGGGAAGCCGGAGTCCGGCGGTGTGGTCCTGGCGGCCGGGAGGCCGTTGCGCGTGTCGCAGCGCTTGCCGGTGCCGGGCTTGGGCTTCGCCATGACGGGCGGGCCCGCCGCCTGGGCGGTCTCGACGGCGGGGAGGCCGGTCAGCGTGACGGCGGCGGCCAGTGTGCCGGCTGCCGCCCATCGTGCCGCCACTCGCCAGCGGGTGGGTATGCGTAACCTTCGGTTCAAGGTGCTCGTCTTCCCTCGGTGGGGGGCCGGGGGGTGTACGGCGGCGCGCAAGGCCCCCGTGACATGTACGCGCCGTCAATCGCCACAGTAGACCATCCGTCGCAGTCGCAACCGCGATTGACCGTGTTGTCGAGAAGACGCCAACCAGCCCTGTCCCAGGGGGAGTTGATCAGATGAAGTACAGGTGCTCCATGGCACGGACGGCGGACTCGGTGTGACGGACGCGGAACGCGGAGGTCTGGACGTCGGGACGGTTCCAGGGATCCGCCTGACCCAGGGCGAGGGTGGCGAGGGCGGACCACTCGGTCTCGTTGGGCTCGTCCTCGTCCAAGTAGAGACCGGCGCCCTCCAGCGTCTCGCCGGTCAGGCCCAGCGAGGCGATCACGGCGTCGGGGTCACCGCTGACGACGAACGGTTCGTCACCGGGCCATCCCGAGGCGTGGAACATGGCGCCGTCCGGAAGCCACACGAGGTCCTCGGTGTGGTCGGCGCCGGCGTGGAAGTGGACGCGGCCGACGACGCGGGCGTCGGGGAACCGCTCCCGCAGGACCTTGGCCCCGTGGAGCAGCGGGGTGTCGTTGCCGTTGTCGGCGAACGCCGGATCGCAGATCCCCAGGACATGGCCCCACGCGCCGGCCTGGACGACGTCCAGATCGCTCCGCCGGTCGGGGTAGGGAGTTTCCAGGGCGGACCGGGCCCCGAGGTCTTCGAGGATCTCCTCGACCGTGTCGCAGGAGGCCGCGAACTCGGCGGCCCGCACCGGGTCGTTGGCCGGCAGGGCGCGGCCGTCCACGTCGTAGGGGGCCTGGAGGACAGTCAGGTTGCAGTGCCCCATGGAGCCGCGGACGATCCGGTCCGCGGGCGAGGTCCAAAAACCGTTGCTGTTCATGACCGCAACCGTAGTGGTGCCCACCGACAGCCGTACCCCCAACCGGAGTTCGGGCCCGCATCGTCATCGTCCGCCCCCCCGGGACCGCCCCGAGTGAGAGCGCTGTGCGTGCCGTGCGGTTCAATCGGCGTATGGCCGAAACCACCGGGACCTCACCGGCGTACGTCGACCTCGGAGCGGTGGCCGCCCCCTCCGGGACGCTGGTCCTGGGCATGGCCGGCTGGATCGATCACTGGCCCGAGGTGGGCAGGCCGCTCTCCGAGCGCGCCGCCGACGCGGCCGCGCGGGGCGGCGGTCATCTGTACGGGCCGGAGGAGGGCGAACGCCCGCCTTCGACCTGCGAGGCCATCGCCGTACCGGCCGCCACGGACCGCCCCCCCTGTGGGTGCGGGCGCGGACCTCGCCGTCACCCTTCGACGGTGAGCCGACCATCTCCGTCCTGGAGGTGGACCTCGGTCTCCCCTGGCCCGAAGGGGAGGACGACAGACCGGTGCCGCTCGGGGACCTGCCCGTCGACCGGTGCGGCATGGTCCTGGGGGACGCGCGGGCGCTCGACTCCTTCGTCGGCATGGACGGCGAGGCTGTCGACGGTCTCGCCGACCTCACCTACTGGGGGAGGTACGAGGAAGAGGCCCACGCCGCCTTCGGTGGTGAGCGCATCGTGAACACCTCTTGGGGCTCCGGCCCGTACGGCTGGCTCGACCTCCCGCTGTCCGAGGCCCGGGCGATCGAGGAACGCCTCCGCGCGTGGAACCGGACGGGGCCGGGCAAGGGGAACGGGCTCATGACCGACGTGGCGGGGCACACCGATCACCACCGCCTCCGCCGGGCCGGCTGGACCCGTCCGCTGCTGAACGGCATCGTCGACATCGCCGGCTGCCCCGTCCTCGGCCTCGACTGGGACCCGGGCGACCACTCCGTACGCCACCACGGCGAGCGCGCCTGGGGCCAGGTCTACCCCGCCACCCTCGCACCCCGGGAGGGCCGAACCGTCCTGCGCTGGACCGTCCCGCCCGCCGCCTGACCGCCGCGCGGCTCCTAGTTCAGCAGCGCCCGCGCCGCCTGGGCGCGGTTGCGGATCGTGGCCGCGGCGCTCGGTTCGACGGCGGCGACGACCGAGGCGTACGACTCCATCTCCGCCGCGCCGGCCAGGAAGTCACCCCGCTGTACCAGCAGTTCCGCGCGGTCGTAGCGGAGCCGCGCCGGGTGGGAGGGCAGCAGCAGGGCCAGCTCCACCGCCCACAGGGCGACGCCCGAGCGCTCCGGCCGCGGGGAGGCCCAGGCGCGGATGTTGTTCAGGATGCGCAGGACGATCTCCAGCGGGCCCGCGGGGCGCAGCACCGACGGTTCGAGCGGCTCGCCCGTCGCGCCCGCCACCAGCAGCTCCGCGTCCATGCCCGTCATCGCCCGGCCGCCCGCGAACGGGTCCGCGAGGGCCTGCTCCGCCGGGTCGCCGAAGCCGACCACGAAGTGGCCCGGCAGCCCGAGCCCGTACACCGGCGCACCCGCCCGGCGGGCGACCTCCATCCACACCACCGACAGCAGGATCGGCAGACCTCGCCGGCGTCGCAGGACCTCGTGCAGCAGCGAGGACTCCAGGCGCAGGTAGTCGGCCTGTGTCCCATGGAAGCCGTACCGCCCGCCGAGCAGCCGGGCGAGCGCCGTCCCCCAGTCCGCCGCGTCCCGGGCGCCGTACGGCAGTTCACCGGCCAGCCGGTCCAGTTCGATCTCGGCCGCGTCCAGATCGGCCTCCGTGACCGAGCCGTCCGCCACGGCACCGATCAGCAGGCACAGCCGGGCCAGGTCCGGGCGCTCCGCCCGGGCCTCCTCCGCGAACTCCTGCCGCCAGTCCGTCATGCCTCGGCCGCTCCGTAGTGGTGGTAGTGGTGATGGACCGCGAAGCCCATGCCCTCGTACAGCGCCCGCGCCCCCTCGTTGTCGGTCTCCACCTGGAGCCAGGCCGCCGAGGCGCCCTCGTCGAGGGCCTGCCGGGCGAGCGCCGTCATGACGGCCGAGGCGATCCCCCGACGCCGGTGCGCCGGGTCGACCTCCACCGCCATGAACCCGGCCCAGCGGCCGTCCACCACACAGCGTCCGATCGCGGCCGGTACGTCTCCCGTGCCCGGTACGGACGCGAACCACACACTCGGACCGCTGGAGAGGACGCTCACCACATGGGGCCCGGGCACACCCGAACGGTTGTAGCGGTGGAGCCAGGATTCGTCCAGGGAGCGGGAGAGCCGGACGGACGAGATGTCCGCGTCCAGGTCCCCGACCGGCGCGAGCGCTCCGACCCGTACCTCCGCCGTGACCTCCGAGCGCCAGCCGCGCCGCTCCAGCTCCGCGCAGAGCAGCTCCTGCGTGCCCTCCGCCCCCGTCGCCGTCTGCAGGTACGCCGGGAGATCCCGCTCTGCGTACCAGTCGCGCACCCGCGCCAGGGCCTCGTCCAGCGGCAGCCCCGGGTCGCCGAGGGGAAGGACGGAGTTGGCCCGGCGGGTGAATCCCGCCGCCGCCCGCAGCGTCCACCCGCCCAGCGGCTCACTCTCCACCGGCTCCCAGGCGCGGGCGGTGACCCGCGCCAGCTCCTCGAAGGAGGCGGCGGGCCCGCGCCTGCGGGCCGGCGCCGCGGGGACGACCTTGCCCGCGACCAGGGAGGATTCCGCGATCCGGACGCTCTCACCGGTCCGGCGTGTGATCAGCAGCACACCCGCGTCCCAGGATGTGAGAACGCCGACCGCGTCGGTGAACCTCCCGCCCGCGTCGGACGCCTCTGTCACGTACCGAACTGAGACACGTTTTCCCACGTCAGCGTGGGTCATACGCACCTCAAGGCGACCTCCTGCGGTGAATTCCACAGCTTCTCAGCCCCTCCTGTTCGGATCGTCCCCGAGAACGGAGATACTAGGGGCGGGCATCGACGACGCCGCGCTCCCGCGCAGACCAGCCCTACCGAGGAGGAACGACAGCGTGACCTACGTCATCGCGCAGCCTTGTGTCGACGTCAAGGACAAGGCATGCATCGAGGAGTGCCCCGTCGACTGCATCTACGAGGGCTCCCGGTCCTTGTACATCCACCCGGACGAATGCGTCGACTGTGGTGCTTGTGAGCCGGTCTGCCCGGTCGAGGCCATCTTCTACGAGGACGACACCCCGGAGGAGTGGAAGGACTACTACAAGGCGAACGTCGAGTTCTTCGACGAGCTCGGTTCGCCCGGTGGTGCCTCCAAGCTCGGCCTGATCGAGCGCGACCACCCCTTCATCGCCGCTCTGCCGCCGCAGAACGGCTGATCGAGCCGCATTCGGTCCCGTACGGCCTCGCCCGCTGTACGGGACCGACGCGTTTTCCGTACGTACGAGGAAGTGAGCCAACTCGTGAGCGCAGTCTCGGGCGCCGTCTCTTCGCGCCTGCCCGTCTTCCCCTGGGACAAGCTGGAGCCGTACAAGAAGACGGCGGCCGCCCACCCGGACGGCATCGTGGACCTGTCCGTGGGCACCCCGGTCGATCCGGTTCCCGAGCTGATCCAGCGCGCCCTCGTCGGGGCGGCTGACTCGCCGGGCTATCCCACGGTGTGGGGCACCACCGAGCTGCGGGACGCGCTGACGGGCTGGTGCGAGCGGCGCCTGGGCGCGGTCGGCTTCACTCACCGGAACGTGCTGCCTGTCGTCGGCTCCAAGGAGCTGGTGGCCTGGCTGCCGACGCAGCTGGGTCTCGGCGCCGGGGACCGGGTCGCGTACCCGCGCCTCGCCTACCCGACGTACGAGGTCGGCGCGCGGCTCTGCGGCGCCACCCCGGTCGTCTACGACGACCCGACCGAGCTGGACCCGGCCGGCCTGAAGCTGCTCTGGCTCAACTCGCCGTCCAACCCCACGGGCAGGGTTCTGGGCAAGGACGAGCTGATCCGGATCGTGGCCTGGGCGCGCGAGCACGGCATCCTCGTCTTCTCCGACGAGTGCTACCTGGAGCTGGGCTGGGAGGCCGACCCGGTCTCGGTGCTCCACCCGGACGTCTGCGGCGGTTCGTACGAGGGGGTCGTCGCCGTCCACTCGCTCTCCAAGCGCTCCAACCTGGCCGGCTACCGCGCCGCGTTCGTCGCGGGCGACGCGGACGTCCTGGCCGAGCTGCTGCTGATCCGCAAGCACGGCGGCATGATGACGCCCGCCCCGGTGCAGGCGGCCACCGTCGCCGCCCTCGGCGACGACGCGCACGTGGCCGGGCAGCGCGAGCGGTACGCGGCTCGGCGCACGGCGCTGCGCACGGCCCTGGAGGCGCACGGCTTCCGGATCGAGCACAGCGAGGCCAGCCTCTACCTGTGGGCGACCCGGGACGAGCCGTGCTGGGACACGGTGGCGTACCTGGCCGGCAAGGGCGTCCTGGTCGCGCCCGGTGACTTCTACGGGGAGGCGGGGGAGCGGTTCGTCCGGGTCGCCTTCACCGCGACCGACGAGCGCGTCGAGGCGGCGGTCAAGCGCCTCGCCTGACGACACGGCCTGAAGGCGCGAGCGGAAGGCGTGGACGTGTGAGGGCCCGGGGAGCGGATGCTCCCCGGGCCCTCACACGTGCGGGGTGGTGCGGTCAGCCGCCGATCGGCAGGCCGCCCAGCGACGGCACACCCTCGCCGAGGCCGTCCGTGGCCGGGGTGCTTTCGGTGGCCGCGCCGGCGGTCTCGCCGAGGATCTCGCCCGCGCTGCCCGCGGCCTTCTGCGCGGTCGGGGTGGCGGTCTTGCCCGCCCTGTCCACGGCCTTGCCGACGGTCTTGTCGCCGGCGAGACCGGTGGCGGTCTTCGACGCGCCGTCGACCGTGTTGCCGACACCGGCGCCGTCGAGCGAGCTGACGCCGGAGAGGGCGCCGGTGGGCGCGAGGCTGTGGTCCAGGGCGCTTGCGGAGCCGGCCGCACCGACCACGGGGGCTGCACCGGCCGCGACGAGGAGGGCGGCGCGGGCGATCCGACGGGTCAGGGGGAGGGTCATGGTGCTCCTTCGACGGAGAGGACATTGCGGTGTCCGCGTTCGGACGCAGTGACAACCGGCTCGAGGGAGGGGAAGGTTGCGGCGACCGAAGGTAAAGAGTTGGCAATGCGTCGTATTGTCTGGTGGGAGGAAAATGGACGAACGCGTCCGTGCGTAGGCCGCTGCGGAACCGTCACTCCTCTTGCCCCACAAGGGAATTGCCGGGGCATGCCGGGTCACGGAAGGGCAGGTCGGGGCCCTGTCGAATTCCGGGGACCGGTTTCGGGACGCGTGACTCGGCCGAGTGAATTCCCGTACGGGTGCTCGGGCGTTGTGCGAGTCGCTGTACGAGGCGTCGACCGCCGCGCCGGCGCCTTCGGCCCCCTCGGCGGGCTTTTCGGCGCCTTCTTCGGCCGCCTTACCTCGCGAGCCGCATACGGACCGTTCCGTCGCCCGGGAGGTCCGCCCTCATCCAGTTCCCCGAGACATCGCCCGCGCGCCAGACCTTGTCCGCGTACGACACTTCCACGATCCGCAGCTCGTCCGCCCGCGCCACCGCCCAGTGGGCGAGCTCCCACCCGCGCTGCGCGTCCGTGCCGGTCGTCGCGCGGACGGGCACGGAGAGCACGGCCGAGGAGCCGCTCGCGTTCGCCCCGGCGCTGCCGGCCGTCGAAGCCGACGCCTTCGGGGCCGCCTTCTGCCCGAAGGCGCGGACCAGCTCCGCCCGTACCTTCGCCGGATCGCCCGGCTTCCGCCCGTCCGGCGGCATGTTCGTCGAGCAGCGCAGGGAGGCCGCCGAACGGCCGGTCAGCGCCGCCGAGAGCAGCACCGCGTCCGGCTCGTGCTTCGCGTACGCCTGGGGGAAACCGCTGCGCTGCACCTTCTGCGCCGCCACGGTCAGCGGGAGCCGCGAATAGCCGGGCACCTTCGCCAGACCCTCGTAGAACTTCCCCGAGGAGTACACCGGGTCCAGGATCTGCTCCGGGGTGCCCCAGCCCTGCGAGGGGCGCTGCTGGAACAGTCCGAGCGAGTCACGGTCCCCATGCTTGATGTTGCGCAGCGCCGACTCCTGCAGCGCCGTCGCCAGGGCGATGGTCACCGCCCGTTCCGGCATCCGGCGGGTGGTGCCCACGGCCGAGATCGTGGCGGCGTTCGACGCCTGCTCCGGCGTGAACTCGTAGGTGTTCTCACCACTGCCCACCGCGCACCCGGGGGCGCCCTTGGACCCCGTGACCTGGTGCACGGCCACATAGGCCGCCAGGCCGAGGAGGACGGCGGAGGCGGCCGTGAACCTGGCGAGGCGGCCGCGGCGGGCGCGGGAGGTGGGGCGCATGGGCTCGGACACGCGCCCCACCGTACTGGAGGCCGGGTTAGGGTCGGCACATGGCTGACATCGCTCCCCTCGACGCCCCGCTGGACCTCACGCAGGACGGCCCGACGCTCACCGCGGCGCTCGTGGACTTCCCCTCCGTCAGTGGGACCGAGAAGCCGCTCGCCGACGCGATCGAGCAGGCCCTGCGCCTCCTCCCGCACCTCACCGTCGACCGGTTCGGCAACAACGTCGTGGCCCGGACGCACCTCGGCCGCGCGGAGCGCGTGGTCCTCGCCGGACACATCGACACCGTCCCGATCGCCGACAACGTGCCCTCGCGCCTCGACGAGAACGGCGTCCTGTGGGGCTGCGGCACCTGCGACATGAAGTCGGGCGTCGCCGTCCAGCTCCGGATCGCCGCCACCGTCCCCGAGCCCAACCGCGACCTCACCTTCGTCTTCTACGACAACGAGGAGGTCGCCGCCGACCTGAACGGCCTCGGGAAGGTCGCCGAGGCGCACCCGGACTGGCTGAAGGCCGACTTCGCCGTGCTCCTCGAGCCCTCCGACGCGCAGGTCGAGGGCGGCTGCCAGGGCACCCTGCGGGTCCACCTGCGCACGGAGGGCGAGCGCGCCCACTCCGCCCGCTCCTGGATGGGCTCCAACGCCATCCACGCCGCCGCCCCGATCCTCGCCCGGCTCGCCGCCTACGAGCCGCGCAGGCCCGTCATCGACGGCCTGGAGTACCACGAGGGCCTCAACGCGGTACGGATCGAGGGCGGCGTCGCCAACAACGTCATCCCCGACGCCTGCACGGTCGTCGTCAACTACCGCTACGCTCCCGACCGCTCCCCGGCCGAGGCGGAGGCGCACGTGCGCGAGGTCTTCGCCGACTGCGGCGTCGCCGAGTTCGTGATCGACGACCAGAGCGGCGGCGCCCTTCCCGGCCTCTCGCACCCGGCCGCCGCCGCCTTCATGAAGGCCGTGGGTGGCACCGCCCACCCCAAGTTCGGCTGGACGGACGTGGCCCGTTTCAGCGCCCTCGGCGTGCCGGCGGTCAACTACGGCCCCGCTGACCCCCTCTACGCGCACAAGCGCGACGAGCACGTGCGGGTCGAGAGGATCAGCCACTGCGAGGCGCGGCTCCGCGACTGGCTCACTGCCTGACAGCCGCGATTTCGCCATTTGTCACCTCTCTGGCCCTACCCTGACCGAACCGGAAGATCAGTGGATCGGTGGAGGGAGCAGGCCATGGGTATCCCCGAGGGAGCGTCGAAGCCGGAGGAGCAGCGTCTGGGACCGGTGTTGAGGCGCCGGGAGCAGATCCAGCCGGGCACCACGGATCAGCGTCTGCTGGACACCGAGGGCGATTCGGAGTGGGTGCACACCGACCCGTGGCGGGTCATGCGGATCCAGTCCGAGTTCGTCGAGGGCTTCGGCGCCCTCGCCGAACTGCCGAGCGCGATCAGCGTCTTCGGCTCGGCCCGCACGAAGCCGGACTCCCCGGAGTACGAAGCGGGGGTGAGCCTGGGCCGCGCCCTGGTCCAGGCCGGCTTCGCGGTGATCACGGGTGGCGGGCCGGGTGCGATGGAAGCGGCCAACAAGGGCGCCAGAGAGGCCAAGGGCGTCTCGGTGGGCCTGGGCATCGAGCTCCCCTTCGAGCAGGGGCTCAACCCCCACGTCGACATCGGCGTGAACTTCCGCTACTTCTTCGTCCGCAAGACGATGTTCGTGAAGTACGCGCAGGGCTTCGTGGTCCTGCCCGGCGGCCTCGGCACCCTGGACGAACTCTTCGAGGCGCTCACCCTCGTCCAGACCCGCAAGGTGACCCGCTTCCCGATCGTCCTCTTCGGCTCCGCCTACTGGAAGGGCCTGGTCGACTGGCTCCGCGACTCGGTGGTGGCGGGCGGCAAGGCGTCGGAGCGGGACCTGCTGCTGTTCCACGTCACGGACGACGTGGAGGAGGCGGTGGCGCTGGTCTCGAAGGAAGTCGGCAGGTAGAGGCCTCGATCGTGGGCACCTCAGGGGCCGGGGCCCTACGGGTCCCGGGTCCCGTGGGGCCCCTCGGGCCGGTCCGACCCCGGGCCGGTCCGCTCTCAGGCCAGCCCGCGCCGTGCCACGGCGGGCTCACGGTGCCCCGCGATCGTCGCCACCATGTCCAGGACCTGCCGGGTCTCGGCGACCTCGTGCACCCGGTACACCCGCGCCCCGAGCCACGCCGACACGGCGGTCGTCGCCAGCGTCCCGAGGACGCGCTCCTTCACCGGCCGGTCCAGGGTCTCCCCGACGAAGTCCTTGTTGGACAGGGAGACCAGCACCGGCCAGCCCGTCTCCGTCATCTCCCCGAGCCGCCGGGTCGCCTCCAGGCTGTGCCGGGTGTTCTTCCCGAAGTCGTGACCCGGGTCGATCATGATCCCGTCCCGCCGCACGCCCAGCTCGACGGCCCGTTCGGCCAGCCCCAGGGTCACCCGCAGGATGTCGGCCATCACGTCCTCGTACTCGATCCGGTGCGGCCGCGTCCGGGGCTCCGCGCCGCCCGCGTGAGTGCAGACGAGCCCGGCGCCGTAGCGGGCGGCGACCTCCGCGAGGCGCGGATCCACCCCGCCCCAGGCGTCGTTCAGGACGTCCGCACCGGCCTCGCAGACCGCCTCCCCGACATCGGCGCGCCAGGTGTCGACGCTGATGACGACGTCCGGATGACGCCGCCGTACCTCGGCCACGAAACCGACCGTGCGGCGCGCCTCCTCCTGCGCGGTCACCTCCTCGCCGGGGCCGGCCTTGACCCCGCCGATGTCGATGATGGCCGCGCCCTCGGCCACCGCCTGCTCGACCCGGGCGAGGGCCGGCTCGTCGCGGAAGGTGGCGCCCTGGTCGTAGAAGGAATCCGGGGTCCGGTTCACGATCGCCATGATCACCGGCTCGTGCGGCCCGAATTCACGCCGTCCCAAGCGCAGCATCCCTGATGTCCTCCCTCGCGTCCGTTCGCCTGCGACCCTAACCGCCGGTCGCGCATGGCACGATCGGCACGGGACGATTTCCACTCCGGGGAGAGGCGCGCTGTGTTCTGGTTCTTGCTGATCGCGATGGTCGTGGTCGTCGCCGCGGTCACTCTCGCGGTGGTCGGCGGCGGTGACAGTGAGGTGCTGCCCGAGGTGGCACCGGAGCAGTTGGTGGATCCCCTCCCGGCGACCCGCCCGGTCGACCGCGCAGACATCGAGGCGCTGCGGCTGCCGGTTGCGGCGCGTGGCTACCGCATGGCGGACGTGGACGACGTCCTCGGCCGCCTGGGCGCGGAGATCGAGGAGCGGGACGCCCGGATCGCCGAGCTGCGGGCCGCCCTGGCGGGCGGCCGCGACGACTCGGGCCCCTCGCCGCGGAAGGACGGGCCCCAGTGACCGCCGGCGGGGCGATCCCCGGCCCGGACGGCCTGTTGCGCTGCCCGTGGGGCCTCTCGGCGCCGGACTACGTCACGTACCACGACGAGGAGTGGGGCCGGCCGGTCCACGGCGACGACGCCCTGTTCGAGCGGCTCTGCCTGGAGGCCTTCCAGTCCGGGCTGTCGTGGATCACGATCCTGCGCCGCCGCGAGGGCTTCCGCCGGGCCTTCGCCGACTTCAAGATCGCCTCGGTGGCGGAGTTCGGCGAGGGGGACCGGGAGCGGCTGCTCGCGGACGAGGGCATCATCCGGAACCGGGCGAAGATCGACGCGACGATGGCCAACGCCAAGACGCTCGCGCAGTGGGCCCCCGGCGAACTGGACGCCCTGATCTGGTCCCACGCCCCGGACCCGGCGACCCGCCCGGCCCCGCCGACGACGGCGGCCGTCCCGGCGGTGACGGACGAGTCGACGGCCCTGTCCAAGGCCCTCAAGAAGCGCGGCCTGCGCTTCATCGGGCCCACGACGGCCTACGCCCTGATGCAGGCATGCGGCCTGGTCGACGACCACGTGGCCGACTGCGTGGCCCGGGGCGCCCGTTAGGCAGCCCCCGGACACGGCCTAGCGGCCCACGTAAGCCGGCTTCTCCTTCGACAGGAAGGCCCGCACCGCGATCGTGTGGTCCTCCGACGCGCCCGCCTTCGTCTGGAGTTCGTCCTCCTTCTCCAGGGCCTCCGCCAGCGAGTGGTCCGCCCCGTACGCCAGCGACTCCTTCAGGGCCGCGTACGCCACCGTCGGGCCCGCCGCCAGGGTGCGGGCCACGGCCGTGGCCTCGGCGGTCAGGTCGGCGGCCGGGACCAGCCTGTTCACGATGCCCAGGTCGTACGCCTCCTGCGCGCTGATCGAGCGCGGGAAGAGCAGCAGGTCCGACGCCCGGCTCGCCCCGATCAGCCGCGGCAGCGTCCAGGACATGCCCGAGTCGGCGGTCAGCGCGACACCCGCGAAGGAGGTGTTGAACTTGACCGTGTCGGCGACCACCCGGTAGTCCGCCGCCAGCGCGAAGCCGAAGCCCGCCCCCGCCGCGACCCCGTTCACGCCCGCCACGACCGGCTTCTTCATGCTGGTCAGCGCCTTGACGATCGGGTTGTAGTGGTCCCGGACCGTGTTCATGGTGACCTGCGTGCCGGACTCCTTGTCCGTCATCAGGAGCCCCACGTGCTCCTTCAGATCCTGGCCCACACAGAAGGCCCGGTCGCCCGCGGCCGTCAGCAGCACCGCCCGAACGGCCACGTCCGCCGCGGCCGTCTCCACCGCGTCCCGCAGGGCGACCTTCGCCTCGATGTTCATCGCGTTCATGGCCTCGGGCCGGTTGAGCGTGATCGTGGCGAGTCCGTCGCTCACTTCGTACAGCACGGTGTCGGCCATCGCGGCTTCCCTTCGCGTCTTTGCGTCCCTGACCCTCCCCGGCTTCGCCGGGACCCCCAGCATGGCGGAGATCACGCACCCCGTGCATGTGACCTGCGTCAAAGACAAGCGCTGAAGTGGCGGCGAAGTATCGCAGGCGGATCACCGAAATAGGGGGTTTTGCGGGAGCGCGTTGCGCAAGCGATGCGAACCGATGTTGGTCATCGGGTCCTGTGATGCGGGATAATGACCTGGAAGCAATGTGTTCGATGCCGGTGACGTGTGCTCCTCTTCAGGGGCCGTCGGCTGACGATGAGCTGGTTTCAGGAAGGGGAACGAGCATGGCGGCCATGAAGCCGCGGACGGGCGACGGCCCGCTCGAGGTGACCAAGGAGGGGCGGGGCATCGTCATGCGGGTTCCGCTCGAAGGCGGCGGTCGGCTTGTCGTCGAGCTGACCCCGGACGAGGCCGAAGCCCTCGGCGACGCCCTGAAGCAGGTAGTCGGCTGACGCGACAAGCCAGGATTGTCCGCTCCTGCCCCGGCACGGTACGCACCGCGCCGGGGCAGGAGTGTCTCTACGGACACGCGGGAATGCGATCGCCCCGTGGCCCGTGGCCCACGCGGGGATTGCGATCGCCCCGGGCCCCGTGGGCCGCGCCTCAGGCGCGCCGCACCGCGCACAGCAGGCCGTCGCCGACCGGCAGCAGGGTCGGCAGCAGCTCCTGGCTCTCGCGGACCGCTCGCAGCAGCTCCCGTACCCGCAGCACCTCCGCCGGCTGCGCCGCCCCGTCGACCGTGCGGCCGTCCGCGAAGACACCCTCGAAGCAGACCACACCCCCCGGTCGCAGCAGGCGCAACGATTCAGCGAGGTAGTCCAGGGACTCCAGCCGGTCCCCGTCGCAGAAGACGAGGTCGTATCCGCCGTCCGCGAGCCGCGGCAGGACGTCCAGGGCGCGGCCGGGGATGAAACGCGCCCGGTTCCCGGCGAAGCCGGCCGCCCGGAACGCCGTCTTGGCGAACTGCTGGCGCTCCGGTTCCACATCCACCGTCGTCAGGACCCCGTCCGGCCGCATCCCGTGCAGCAGATAGATCCCGGACACGCCCGTACCGGTACCGATCTCGGCCACCGCTTTCGCGTCCGCCGTGGCGGCCAGCAGGCGCAGAGCGGCGCCGGTGCCCGGTGACACCGAGGGCAGCCCTGCCTCCCGGGCCCGGTCACGGGCCCAGCGCAGCGCTTCGTCCTCGGCGACAAAGGCGTCGGCGAACGCCCAGCTCGTCTGCCGGTTGGCGGTAATGGCCCTCTCCTGTCCCCGTAGTTGGCGCAACGGTGACTGTATCCGCTGCACGCGGGAACCCGCAGATGGGACCGCGCGTTCACAGAGGGCAGGACGCGACGCGCGGTGCCGGTGCCCCGGCCCCAAATTCGCGTAAAGATTCTTATCCGGAGCTAACGGGCGAGGTGGCTATGGTAGGGGCTCCACTGGACACCACCAGAGCCGATAGGGGAGGTGCGGCTGCGCCTGTGGATCGGAGGGGACGGCTTCGGCGTCTTCTCAGGTCGGCGGGTGAGCCGAAATCCGTGACCGACACCGCTGACCGTTTCCACACCGTCGACTCCGCTCCCACCACGGCGACCTTCGCATCGGATGCGGAATCGCAGGCGTGGACTCCGCCCAGCTGGGAGGAGATCGTCAGCACGCACAGTGGCCGGGTCTATCGCCTCGCCTACCGGCTGACGGGCAACCAGCACGACGCCGAGGACCTCACGCAGGAGGTCTTCGTCCGTGTCTTCCGCTCGCTGTCGACGTACACGCCCGGCACCTTCGAGGGCTGGCTGCACCGCATCACCACCAACCTCTTCCTGGACATGGTCCGCCGCAAGCAGCGGATCCGGTTCGACGCGCTCGCGGACGACGCGGCCGAGCGGCTCCCGAGCCGCGAGCCCTCTCCGCAGCAGGTGTTCAACGACACCCACTTCGACGCCGACGTCCAGCAGGCTCTCGACACCCTCGCGCCCGAGTTCCGCGCCGCGGTCGTCCTCTGCGACATCGAAGGACTCTCCTACGAGGAGATCGCCGCGACCCTCGGCGTGAAGCTCGGCACCGTCCGCAGCCGCATCCACCGCGGCCGCTCCCACCTGCGCAAGGCGCTGAAGCACCGTTCTCCCGAGGCCCGGGCGGAGCGCGCGCTGGCCACCGTCGGCTGGGAGGGCGGAACGGCGTGAGTACGAGTCCTGCCGGTCCGACCCCCGCGGAGCAGCACCTCGGGGACCGGCTCGCCGCGCTCGTCGACGGGGAGCTGGGCCACGACGCCCGCGAGCGGGTCCTGGCGCACCTCGCGACCTGCGCCAAATGCAAGGCGGAGGCCGACGCCCAGCGCAGGCTGAAGAGCGTCTTCGCCTCCACCGCACCCCCTCCGCCCTCGGAGGGGCTGCTCGCCCGTCTCCAGGGGCTGCCGGGGGGGCCGGGTGGTCCGGGGGGTGAAGACCGACGGGGGGGACCTTTCGACGACCTCTTCGGCCTGGGCCCGTCACGCGGGGTGAAGTCCGACGGCTTCGCCACCGCGGCGGCCGCCTCCCCGCACACCGGCTTCCGCATCCACGAGGTCGGCGCACGGCCCGAGAACGACCGCTCGTCCTGGCGCGGCCGACGCTTCGGCATCGCGGCGGCCAGCGCCGTCTCCTTCGCGGCCATCGCCCTCGGCGGCGCCCTGCCGCTGGAGTCGACGGTCGGCAGCGCGCGCGGCGAGGGCACGGGTAACAACGTGACTCCGCTGCGGGCCGCGGCCACCGGCGCCGGCAACGGTACGAATCCGGGTGCGGCTTCGGGCGCGGGCGTCGGCACGTCCACCGGGAGGGGTCAGCGCTCGGGGGAGCGCACGGCTCCCGAGACCTCGGCGACCCCCCTCGGCGCCGGCTCGACGCCCGGCACCGTGGTGCCCGGCCCCCTGGTGCCGGGGGAGGCGACGCCCGCCGTGGCCGTCCGGCTCCAGGGCCCCGCCCCGCACTCGCTGCTGGCGCTCTCTCCCTTCATACGTCCCACGGGACCGGCGCTGCAGCTGGGCGTCGCACCGGGGCTCGGCACGTTCGGCGGCCCCACGGCAACCCCGGCTCCGACCGGGTTCGCCGCCCCGAGCACGTCGTCGAAGCCGCTCACCTCACAACGCTGAGCCCGGACCTGGTTGAATCCAGGCACGGGCGCCCGACGCAGGGGCGCGGACCGGCCAGCTGTTGCGGGGAGAGCATGAACGACGGGAAGCCCACCGGCCAGAAGCCGAAGTGGTGGAGCCGGCCTACGAGTACGCCGTCGGCGCCCATACCGGAGCCGCCGGCCGTGGACGAGGGCGACTTCACCCTGGCCGCGCCCGCGGCCCCCGACGCCCCGGACGTCCGCGAGGCCCGGACCCCGGAGGTCGTCGTGCCTCCAGCCGACGCCCCCGTGGAGGCGGTCGCAGGAGAGGCGGTCGCAGGAGCGGCGGTCGCTCCCGTCGAGGCGGTCCCCGTGGAGGCTCCTGCCCCTGCTCCCGTACCGGCGCAGCCGCAGCCGCTGCACGAGCCCGACGAGTACCGGACCCCGCCCTACGGCGGGCCCGGCCCGTGGGCGCCCGCACCGCCCGTCCAGCGGCCGGTGGCAGCCCCCGCCCACGGATCCGTGCCCCCGCAGCCCGTGCCCCCGCAGGCGCCGCAGCAGGCCGTCCCGCAGGCCGCGCCCGCCGGGCCTGCGCCGGCGCAGTGGGTGCAGTACGACCCCTGGGGGGCTCCTGGCGCCCCGCTGATCCTCGGGGCCGAGCCGTCCGGCGCCAAGCCCCGCCGGTCGCGGCGCGGGCTCGCGCTCGCGGGCGCACTGGTCTTCGCCCTCGTCACGGGTGTCCTCGGCGGCGCGGTCGGCGCCTACGTCGAGCGCAACGGCGGCATCACCACCGTCGAGCTGCCGCAGGCGGGACCCGAGGACGCAGGGCGCGCCCCCGACAGCGTCGCCGGGATCGCCGCCAGCGCGCTGCCCAGCGTGGTCACCCTCCACGTCAGCGGTGGCGGCGCCTCCGGCACCGGTACCGGCTTCGTCCTGGACACCCAGGGCCACATCCTGACCAACAACCACGTGGTCGACGCGGCGGCCTCCTCCGGGGACATCTCGGTCACCTTCAGCAGCGGCGAGACGGCGAGCGCCAAGCTGGTCGGCAAGGACAGCGGCTACGACCTGGCCGTCGTCCGGGTCACCGGGGTCTCGAACCTCAAGCCCCTGCCACTCGGCAACTCGGACAACGTCCGCGTCGGCGACCCGGTCGTCGCCATCGGTGCCCCCTTCGACCTCCAGAACACCGTCACCTCCGGCATCATCAGCGCCAAGGAACGGCCCATCACGGCCGGCGGTGAGAAGGGCGACGGCAGCGACGTCAGCTATGTCGACGCCTTGCAGACCGACGCCCCGATAAACCCAGGCAATTCGGGCGGGCCGCTGGTCGACTCCAAGGCCCGCGTCATCGGCATCAACAGCGCCATCCGCGCCGCCGGTGACGGCTCGGGCGGCGAGGGCGGCGCCCAGTCCGGTTCCATCGGGCTGGGCTTCGCCATCCCGATCAACCAGGGCAAGCGCGTCGCCGAGGAGCTCATCAACACCGGCAAGGCCACCCACCCCGTCATCGGTGTGAGCCTCGACATGCAGTTCAACGGCGACGGGGCCCGCGTCGGTGAGAAGGGCAAGGACGGCTCGGCCTCGGTCACCCCTGGCGGCCCGGCGGCCAAGGCGGGCATCCGGCCCGGCGACGTGATCACCAAGGTCGACGGTCAGCGGGTCCACAGCGGCGAGGAGCTGATCGTGAAGATCCGCGCCCACCGTCCCGGCGACCGGCTGGAGCTGACGCTGGTGCGCGGAGGCAAAGAGCAGACCAAGACGTTGACGCTCGGTTCCTCGCAGGGCGACTGAGCGCCATGTGGGGGACGCCGCGAGGTACCCGCCCGGCTGTTTCGGCGGGTACCGTGGTGCGGGCCCCGGACCCCGTGTAAGGAGCAGCAAGGTGTTCAACGACCTAGGCATACTCGAGCTCGTGACGCTCGTGGTCCTCGCCGTGCTCATTTTCGGCCCGGAGAAGCTGCCGAAGGTCATCCAGGACGTCTCGCGCTTCGTCCGCAAGGTCCGCGACTTCTCGGAGAGCGCGAAGCAGGACATCCGCACCGAGCTGGGGCCGGAGTTCAAGGACTTCGAGTTCGAGGACCTGAACCCGAAGACGTTCCTCCGCAAGCAGCTGGAGGGGAACGAGGACTTCAACGAGTTGAAGGAGCTGCGCAGCAGCTTCGACCTCAAGAAGGAGATGAACGACGTCGCCGACGCGGTGCACGGCCGTGAGACGGGTTCGTCCGTGCCCTCCGCCGCTGCCGCGTCCTCCGTTCCGGCGGCGGTCAACGGCTCGCCCGACCTCCTCAAGAAGCAGGACAAGCCGGACGCCGGCGAGCGTCCGCCGTACGACTCCGACGCGACCTGACCACCTGCGCTGACACGACCTGACGCGGGTCGGTGGCTATCCTCCATCTGTTGTCCGCCGACGCGGGCACGACGGAACGAGGAGGCGGCCGAGATGGAGACGACGAGTCGGGTGGAGGGACCGCCCGCGACCCGGCGCACCGCCGAAGGCTATCTGCGCGCGGAGTTCCCCTGGTACGGACTGGACGAGGCGTTCACCGGAGCCCGCTGGCTGATGCAGGTGGGCACGGCGGCGGACGGGACCGTCCAGCACGGGTCGATGGGCCACGGCGACGAGCCGTCCATAAAGTCCGACGCGAGCGGGACCGAGAAGGAGCGTTTCGCCGTCGTCGTGACCGTCGCGGCGAGCCCGGTCCGCCGTACGGGGGACGGTACGGGCGTCCTGGAAGCCACGACCGTCTCCTCCGCCGCCTGGCTGGCCGGCTCGGGGCTCCTGGCGTACACATGGCCGGCGCAGCTGGACCACGTGCTGCGCGACGACTGGCTGGACCAGCAGACCGAGACCGCCTTCGAGCTCGCGGACGACCTGGCGGGGCCGGAGTGGTCGACGCTGTCGCTTCCGGTGGACGGGGTGCCGATGCCGTTCCACTACCGGGAGTCGGAGTTCGGCTGGGTGCTGGCGGGGTCCGCGGGCGCGGTGCACATCGGGGCGTACGGCAGGGGGATGAGCGCGTACGGGCTGGGGTTCTCCGCGGTGAAGGACCTCGGGCTGTACACCTGACGGCACGGCGAAGGGCGCCGCTCACCGGAGCGGCGCCCTTCGCCGTGCTCAGACCCCCGTGCTCAGAACTTGTTGCGCGGGGTGATGCCCAGGCTCATGCCCGAGAGGCCTCTCGCGCGGCCGCCGAGCTTGCCCGCGATGGCGCGCAGCGCCGCGCCCGCCGGGGACTCGGGGTCGGTGAGGACGACCGGCCTGCCCTCGTCGCCGCCCTCCCGCAGGCGGACGTCGATCGGGATGGAGCCGAGGACCGGCACCGTCGCGCCCGTGGTCCTCGTCAGGCCGTCCGCGACCTTCTGGCCACCGCCCGAGCCGAAGACGTCGACCATCTCGTCGCAGTGCGGACACGGCAGGCCCGACATGTTCTCGACGACGCCGACGATCTTCTGGTGGGTCTGGACGGCGATCGAGCCGGCCCGCTCGGCGACCTCGGCCGCCGCCTGCTGCGGGGTCGTGACGACGAGGATCTCCGCGTTCGGGACCAGCTGGGCCACCGAGATCGCGATGTCGCCGGTGCCCGGGGGCAGGTCGAGCAGCAGGACGTCCAGGTCGCCCCAGTACACGTCCGCGAGGAACTGCTGGAGCGCGCGGTGGAGCATCGGGCCGCGCCAGACGACCGGGGCGTTGCCCGGGGTGAACATGCCGATGGAGATGACCTTCACGCCGTTCGCGGACGGCGGCATGATCATGTTCTCGACCTGGGTGGGACGGCCGTCGGCGCCCAGCATGCGCGGCACACTGTGGCCGTAGATGTCGGCGTCGACGACACCGACCTTCAGGCCGTCCGCGGCCATCGCCGCGGCGAGGTTCACGGTCACGGAGGACTTGCCGACGCCCCCCTTGCCGGAGGCGACGGCGTACACGCGGGTCAGCGAGCCGGGCTTGGCGAAGGGGACCTCGCGCTCGGCCGTGGTGCCCCGCAGGGCGGCGGCCAGCTCCTTGCGCTGCTCGTCGCTCATCACGTCCAGCGTGACGTCGACGCCCGTGACCCCCTCCACCCGGGAGACCGCGTCGGTGACGCGCTGGGTGATCGTGTCGCGCATCGGGCAGCCGGAGACGGTGAGGTAGACCGTGACGGCGACCGTGCCGTCGGGTCCGATCTCCACCGACTTGACCATGCCGAGCTCAGTGATCGGTTTGTTGATCTCGGGGTCGTTCACCGTCGCCAGTGCTTCACGCACCGCGTCTTCCGTAGCCATACCGACGATGGTACGGCGCCGACCACCGGCCTCGGAAAGCCCGTCAGCGGTCGGGTACGTCACTTCTGCGATCGTCACCGGAGGGGAATAGATCCCGATGGCCCCGGTGGCCGTCGAGGCGCTCCTCCAGCTCCTTCGTCAGGTCCTCCAGCTCCGAGCGGATCCAGTCGCGCGTCGCCACCTCGCCCAGACCCATCCGCAGGGCCGCGATCTCCCGGGTCAGGTACTCGGTGTCGGCGATCGACCGCTCGTTCTGCTTCCGGTCCTGTTCGAGGTTGACCCGGTCCCGGTCGTCCTGCCGGTTCTGGGCGAGCAGGATCAGCGGGGCCGCGTAGGAGGCCTGCAGCGACAGGGCGAGCGTCAGGAAGATGAACGGGTACTCGTCGAACCGCAGCGAGGGCGGCGAGAAGACGTTCCACAGCACCCAGAGGATGATCGTCAGGGTCATCCAGACGAGGAAGCGTCCCGTCCCCAGGAACCGGGCGATCCGCTCCGACAGCCGCCCGAAGGCCTCGGGGTCGTACTCCGGCAGCAGCCGGGCCCGGCGCTCGCGCGGCAGGTCGAGCCGGATCCGGGGCATGGACCGCTCCCGGTCCCGGTCCGGGGTGCGCTCAGCCATTCGCAGCCCTCTCCTCGTGGAACTCCGTCTCCCGCCAGTCCTCCGGCAGCAGGTGGTCCAGGACGTCGTCGACGGTGACCGCCCCGAGCAACGACCCGCTCTCGTCCACGACCGGCGCCGCGACCATGTTGTACGCGGCGAGATAACTGGTCACGGCGGGCAGCGGTGTGCCCGGCGCGAGCGGCGGCAGATCGCTGTCCACCAGCGAGCTGACCAGCGTGAACGGCGGGTCCCGCAGCAGCCGCTGGAAATGCACCATGCCCAGGTACTTGCCCGTCGGCGTCTCGTCCGGCGGCCGGCACACGTACACCTGCGCCGCGAGCGCGGGGGAGAGGTCCTGCTGCCGTACGCGGGCCAGCGCGTCCGCGACCGTCGCGTCCGGCCGCAGCACGATCGGCTCGGTCGTCATCAGACCGCCCGCCGTCCGGTCCTCGTACGCCAGCAGCCGCCGGACGTCGGCGGCGTCGTCCGGTCGCATCAGGGTGAGCAGCCGCTCCTTGTCCTCCTCGGGCAGCTCGGAGAGGAGGTCGGCCGCGTCGTCGGGGTCCATGGCCTCCAGGACGTCCGCCGCGCGCTCCTCCTTCAGCTTGCCGAGGATCTCGATCTGGTCGTCGTCCGGAAGCTCCTCCAGGACGTCCGCGAGCCGGTCGTCGTCGAGGGCGGCGGCGACTTCGGCACGCCGCTTCGGGGAGAGGTGGTGCAGCACGTTGGCCAGGTCGGCGGGGCGCAGCCGCTCGAAGGTGGCGACCAGGTTCTCCGCCCCCTGACCGTGCTCCTCCAGCGAGAACCCGGTCACGCCCGACCACTCGACGGTCAGCGTCTCGCCCTTGCGGCGCAGCGCCCCGCCCTTGCCGCGCCGTACGAAGACCTTGTCGATCTCCCAGTCGCGGCGCGCCGGCAGCTGCTGGATGGCGACGTCGAGGACGGTGACCTCCTCGCCGGTCTCGACCAGGCGGACGCGCCGGTCGAGCAGCTCGCCGAGGACGAGCCGCTCGGTCGGGCGCTGCTCGAAGCGGCGCATGTTCACCACGCCGGTGGTGATGACCTGGCCGGACGCGACACCGGTGATCCGCGTCATCGGGACGAAGACCCGGCGGCGGCTGAGCACCTCGACGACCATGCCGAGGAGCCGGGGCGGGCGGCGGCCGACCCGCAGCATGGCGACGAGATCGCGGACACGGCCGACCTGGTCGCCGTTGGGGTCGAAGACGGGCACACCGGCGAGGTGGGAGACGAAGATCCGAGGGGCGCCTGCCGCCATGCCACGCGCCTCCTCGATGTCGCACGATTCGGGTCATTGCTTGAGGTATGCCGGGTTCAGGCTAGCCCGTGCCCTTGCGTGGCGCCCCGGCAGAGCGCCCGTACGGCTGCCCGTGCGCGACGTCACGGCTGCCTGCGGGCGACGCTCCCGGCCCGGGTACGCTGCGCACTGCCGTCCCCCCACCGACACGGCCCCCACCGACACGGCCCTCCACCGGGCCGAAGAGCACGAGAGGCAGCGCAGGTGACCGATCTCCCCCCGGCATCGCGTATCCGCAGGGTCGTCCTGCCCGTGGCGTTCTGCACCGGCCTCACGGCGGTACTGAGCGGCTGCGCCGCGGACCCGGACGAGGGGACGAACGGGGTGGGGAAGCTCTCCGCGACCGTCATCGAGCAGAAGGCGCAGTCCGCGGCGGACACGGCGAAGGCGGTCCGGCTCGCCGGGACACTGGTCAGCAAGGGCGGCACGTACAAGCTGAACATGCGGCTCAAGCAGGACGGCGCGAGCGGCTCGGTGACGACGAAGAACAGCACCTTCGAGCTGCTGCGGATCGGTGAGGCGCTCTACCTGAAGGCCGACGCGGGCTTCTGGGCGCACGACGACAAGCCGTCGGGGTCCGAGACGCCCGACGCCGACAGCGGCGGTGACGCCGACAGCGAGGCGGCCGACAAGCTCGACGACAAGTACGTCAAGGTGCCGCAGGACGACCCCTCGTACAAGCAATTGCGCGGCTTCACCGACATGGATCTGCTCCTCGACGGGCTCATCGGCCTGCACGGCGAAGCGGTCAAGGGAGACCGCGACAAGATCGGCGGCATCCGTACGGTCAAGGTCAAGGGCGGCGAGTCGGGCGAGGGCGGCACGCTGGACGTCGCGCTCGAGGGGACGCCGTTCCCGCTCCGGTTCGCGCGCGCCGGCGGAGCGGGCGTGGTGGTCCTCTCCGAGTGGGACAAGGACTTCGCGCTGGAGGAGCCGTCCGCGGGCCAGACGCTGGACTACGGCAAGCAGCTCCCGCGCACCTGACCCGGCCTTCGCCGCGGGTCGTCACCGGGCTCGGCGGCCCGGCCCGGCTCAGCGCTTGCGGCGCTTGAAGAGCAGACGGGGGAGGGCCGCCGGCACGGCGCGCCGCGTGGTCGCGTCCGAAGGCTGCGGGACCGCCGCGAGGGAGCCGTCCGGCAGGTCCGTCGTGGAGCCCACCGGCTCAAGGCGCAGCACCCGGCACTCGCGCGCCCAGCGCTCCGGCATCGCCTCGCCGTCCGTCGCGTTCAGGCGCTTGCCCTTCAGCTCGGCGACCGCCGCGTCCCACTCCGGCGTACCGGAGGGCAGTTCGCTCACCGAGGCCGTCCAGGAGACGATCCGGCCGCCCTTGTCCTTGCTGCGGACCGTCACCTCGGCGGTGGAGCCCGCGACGAGCCCCGGGAGCGGCTGCTCGCCCGGCCCGTCGCCCACGACGTGGGCCGCGCCGTCGTGCCAGACGTGCCACAGCGCCCGCGCGGCCGAGGCGTCGCCCCGGACCCAGATGAGGCCGGACTTCTTCGTGGCCTCCTCGACGAGCGCGGGGCCGAGCAGCGTTTCCGTCATGCTCCGCAGCCTATCCGCCGCCCCCGCGAGGCCGCCTACAGCCAGCCGTTCCGCTTCAGGGTGCGGTGGATGGTGAAACAGATCGCCGTGATGCCGAGCAGCACCATCGGGTAGCCGTACCGCCAGTGCAGCTCCGGCATGTGGTCGAAGTTCATGCCGTACACGCCGCAGACCGCCGTCGGGACGGCCACGATCGCCGCCCACGAGGTGATCTTGCGCATGTCCTCGTTCTGCGCCACGGTCGCCTGCGCCAGGTTGGCCTGGAGGATCGAGTTGAGCAGCTCGTCGAAGCCGACGACCTGCTCCTGCACGCGCGCGAGGTGGTCGGCGACGTCACGGAAGTACTTCTGGATGTCCGGGTCGACCAGTCGCATCGGACGCTCGCTCAGCAGCTGCATCGGACGCAGCAACGGTGTGACCGCCCGCTTGAACTCCAGTACCTCGCGCTTGAGCTGGTAGATCCGGCCGGTGTCGGCACCACGGGTGGAGCCCTTGGCGGGCGGCGAGAAGACGTCGATCTCGATCTGGTCGATGTCGAGTTCGACGGCGTCGGCGACCGCGATGTACCCGTCGACGACATGGTCGGCGATGGCGTGCAGGACCGCGGACGGGCCTTTGCTCAGGAGCTCGGGTTCGCCCTGGAGGCGGTGGCGGAGGTTGCGGAGCGAGCCCTGCCCGCCGTGCCGGACGGTGATGACGAAGTCCGGGCCGGTGAAGCACATGACCTCGCCGGTCTCGACGACCTCGCTGGTGGCGGTGAGCGCGGCGTGCTCGACGTAGTGGATCGTCTTGAAGACGGTGAAGAGGGTGTCGTCGTACCGCTCCAGCTTGGGCCGCTGGTGGGCGTGGACGGCGTCCTCGACGGCGAGCGGGTGGAGCCCGAACTCGGCGGCGATACCGGCGAATTCGGCTTCGGTCGGCTCGTGCAGACCGATCCAGGCGAAGCCGCCGCTCTCCCGCACCTGCTGCATCGCGCCGCGCGGAGTCAGGCAGTCGCGGTCGTCCACGCGGCGGCCGTCGCGGTAGACGGCGCAGTCGACGACGGCACTGGAGGCGGAGGGGTCGCGGGTCGGGTCGTACGCGGTGTAGACGGTGGGGGTCTTGCGCAGGGAGGGCCGCAGGGACGGGCGGACCGCGGCGCGCAGGTCACGGATCATCGACACTTGGCATGCTCCTTCACGGAGAAGCCGCCGGCGATGCGTGGCACAGCCCGGAATGGGGGCGTGGACCGGGCGTCCTGATGGTCCTACGTCCGCAAAGCGGGCGGCACCGCGAGTTCGCGGTGACGGCGTTCGCTACAGACAGGCAAAGACGAAGTGCTCTTCCGTCGTGCGAGATGCCGGATGACGGGACCGGATGGGGAAGGTCTCAGATCACCGGGAGGAACGCACCGGGCTCGGGTGCGGGGCGGAAGAGCGGTTGGTACTGCCCGATCGACTTCGATCCACGCAGCCCCACCTCCTCCAGCCGGTCCCCCGTGGGGGATGACGAGTAGTCGGGAGTCCCGACCAGCGGCCAAGACTATCAGCCGACTGAGGTCAATCCCTTCCTTTGCCCGTTGCCCACGCGCTTTATGCTCACCGCATGGGAGAAGTTCTTGCTCTGGTCGAGGCCCGGTTGCGTACCGCGCTCGGTGAACCGGACGCGCGGGCCGCGGTGACGTTCCTCGGTACGGACCGGATCGAGGTACTCCGCTTCATCGACGGCGATGTGGTCAGGTATGCGACGCTCGGCATGTCCGCGCACCCGATGGCCGACCCGACGGCGGCGCTCGCCGACCCGGTGAAGGGCCCCCGCGCGGAGCTGCTGCTCTCGGTACGGGCCGGGGTGGCCGACACCGACAAGGTGCTTCGCCCGCTCGCCGTGCTCGCCTCGACCCCGCAGGTCGAGGGCGTGGTGGTGGCCTCCGGCGCCTCGCTCGACGTGGGCGAACCCCTCTGGCCCGGGGCCCCGTTCACCTCGGTGCTCGTCGCCGAGCCGGGCGGTCTGGTGGAGGACCTGGAGCTGGACGAGCCGATGGATCCGGTGCGCTTCCTGCCGCTGTTGCCGATGACCTCGAACGAGGCCGCCTGGAAGCGGGTCCACGGGGCGCAGGCCCTGGAGGAGCGCTGGCTGACGAGCGGTACCGACCTGCGCGATCCGCTGCGTCGGTCCGTACGGCTGGACTGACGCCGGTCCGGTCCCTCCGCTGGGGATCCGTGAGTTAGGGGCCCTCATAGATGCGCTCTGCACCTACTGCGCAGGGTGAACTGGTCGGTCCGGACGGGTGATCGTCCTTGACGCGGGGCCGGTGGGGTAGGACCGTTGGGGTCTATGAGGGGCGAACCCAGTTGCCCGAAGTGCGGTGGCCGGGTCAGGGCGCCCGGTCTTTTTGCCGACTCCTGGCAGTGCGACGTGCATGGCTCGGTGCACCCGCTGCAACCCGTGATCCCGCCCAGTGTCGAGGCCCTCGGTGTCGTGGTGCACCGGGCCGAGGTGCCGGTGTGGATGCCGTGGCCCCTGCCCGTCGGATGGCTCTTCACCGGGGTCGCGTACGCCGGTGACGACCGCAGCGGCGGACGCGCGACGGCCGTCGCCTGCTCCGGACCCGGGCCGCTCGGGGGCATCGGGGAGCTGCTGCTCGTCGCCGAGGAGCTCGGCGTCGGGCTCGGCGCCCGGTACGCCGGTATCGACGGCCCCGACCCCGGACCCGGCATGTCCATCGACAAGCCCGCCCAGACCAAGGTGCTCGCAGCCGGACGCCCCACCCCGCTGTGGCACGTCAACGGCTCGCCGCACGACCGCGCCGTCTTCGCCGGGGAGGCGCGCGGGCTGTGGCTGTGGGCGATCGTGTGGCCGGAGCAGTCCGGGCTGCTGATGTACGACGAGCTGGTGCTGACCGATCTGCGGGACGCCGGCGCGGAGGTCGAACTCCTGCCCTGCGGGGCGCTGACGCCGCGTCTGCTGAGCTGACGGCAGCGGGCGGGGGGCAGGGCCCGGGGGCGTGGCCCAGGGCCCGGGCTGTTCGATTCGCCCGTTATGCTGAAGCGTCCTCTTCGTCCGCCCCGAGCCTCTGGAGTACCGCGTCGTGCGCATCGACCTGCACACCCACTCCACCGCCTCGGACGGTACGGACACCCCCGCCGAGCTGGTCCGCAACGCCGCCGCGGCCGGCCTCGACGTCGTCGCCCTCACCGACCACGACACGACGCGCGGGTACGCCCAGGCGATCGCGGCACTCCCCGAGGGGCTGACCCTCGTCACCGGGGCCGAGCTCTCCTGCCGGATCGACGGGGTCGGCCTGCACATGCTCGCGTACCTCTTCGACCCGGACGAGCCCGACCTGGCCGCCGAGCGCGAGCTGGTCAGGGACGACCGCGTGCCGCGTGCCCAGGCGATGGTCCGCAAGCTCCGGGAGCTCGGCGTTCCGGTCACCTGGGAGCAGGTCGCCCGGATCGCCGGGGACGGTTCGGTCGGACGCCCGCACGTCGCGGAGGCGCTGGTCGAGCTCGGAGTCGTACCGGACGTGTCCGGCGCCTTCACCTCGCAGTGGCTCGCCGACGGCGGCCGGGCGTACGTGGCCAAGCACGAACTGGACCCTTTCGACGCGATCCGTCTGGTCAAGGCGGCCGGCGGCGTCACCGTCTTCGCGCACCCGCTCGCCGTCAAGCGCGGCGAGGTCGTGCCCGAGGCCGCGATAGCCCGGCTCGCGGCGGCCGGCCTCGACGGCATCGAGGTCGACCACATGGACCACGACGAGGCGACCCGGGCGCGGCTGCGAGGGCTGGCGAAGGAGCTGGGGTTGCTGCCCACGGGCTCCAGCGACTACCACGGGAGCCGCAAGACCTGCCGTCTCGGCGACTTCACCACAGACCCCGAGATCTACGGCGAGATCACCCGCCGCGCCACGGGCGCCTTCCCGGTGCCCGGCACGGGCGGACCCGCCTAGGCCGGGTCCGTGAAGTCCCGCCTGGCCCGCGGCGCCTGGCACGCGCGCTCGCCGCGTTGTCGGGATCACCCGAGTACGCCCAGTACGAGGGTGATCCTCCGCCTTGCGATCGCACCCGCCAGACGCCGCGGGCCCTGCCCTGCGGGCAGACGGCGCTACTTTCCGGACCCGACCTAGGCCGCGTCCACCGGGCGGCCCTCGGGGACCATGGTCCCCGAGGGGGCCGACGGCCCGCCGCGTACGGCTTCCTGAGTCCACCCACCGGTGTGCGTCGTGGTGCCGTTCCGCGCGAGCGTCTCGGCGCCGCCGCGTCCGGCCGGGTTCCCTCCCGGAGGCCCGGGCGCGAACGTCGGCCGCACCCGGCCGTGACGGACCGGCCGCGTCCGGCGTCCGGGGCCCGGGACGCCCGTGCGGCCAGGCTCCGGCTGACGGCGGGGACGGCCGGGACCCCGGTGTGGTCACCGCTCCGCCCTGACGGGCGGGACGCCCGCGTGGGCGCCCCCCTCACCCGGGGACGCCCGTGCGGTCACGCCGCGCACACCGTCCGTGCGGCCGTCGCCGTTGCGTCGCCCGCCCGTCCTTCCCCGCTCCTCCTCCCCCTCCACGGGGCCCGCAGCCCCGCACCCCTCCGTTCGGCCCTCTCCCGCAAGCAAGGCTCACCGTGTTCGACGTCGCCGTCTTCGGCTCGCTGTTTCTGACCCTCTTCGTGATCATGGATCCGCCCGGGATCACTCCGATCTTCCTCGCCCTCACCTCCGGGCGGCCCGTCAAGGTCCAGCGCCGGATGGCCTGGCAGGCCGTCGCCGTGGCCTTCGGTGTCATCACCGTCTTCGGCATCCTCGGGCAGCAGATCCTCGCCTATCTCCACGTCTCCGTCCCCGCGCTGATGATCGCGGGCGGCCTGCTCCTGCTGCTCATCGCGCTCGACCTGCTCACCGGCAAGACCGACGAGCCCAAGCAGACCAAGGACGTCAACGTCGCCCTCGTCCCCCTCGGCATGCCGCTGCTCGCCGGGCCGGGTGCGATCGTCTCCGTGATCCTGGCCGTGCAGCACGCCGACGGCGCCGGGGCGCAGATCTCCGTCTGGGCCGCGATCGTCGCCATGCACGTCGTGCTCTGGCTGACCATGCGCTACTCGCTGCTGATCATCCGCGTGATCAAGGACGGCGGTGTCGTGCTGGTGACCCGCCTCGCCGGCATGATGCTGTCGGCCATCGCCGTGCAACAGATCATCAACGGCGTGACCCAGGTCATCCAGGGCGCCTGAGCCCTCGCCGGACGACAACACCACTGCGCCCCCGTACGGATTCCGGTTCACGGAGTCCATGCGGGGGCGCGGTGTCTGCGTCGGTGCCTTTACGGCGTTACGAGGCCGAGGTCTCGGCCGGGCGGATCCAGATGCGCTGGCCGATCGAAGCGGCCTGCTGCACGATCCGGTTGACGGAGGAGGCGTCCACGACGGTTCGGTCGACGGGCGTGCCGTCGATGTCGTCGAGTCGCAGGATTTCGAAGCGCATGGGCTTCTCCCTTCGTCTGAGTTGATCCTCCTGGTGGAGAACTGCGATACGTAGTGGTCCAACGGTACGCGTTCTGCAAACATTCCCTACGCTAAGGAAATTTTTTGGATGCCTAACTACTACCCGGTAGAGGACGTTGGCCAGGAGGCCCCGCCCAGCGCAGAATGAGCCCCGTATGAACGACGCAGAGATCCCTCAGACGCCGTCCGGGCGTGACCAGGTCCACGAGCTCGGCTCCCGCCTGGAGCGCACCAATGAGCTCCTCCAGCGCATGCTGGCCGAAGTGGCCAAGACCCCTTCTACCCACGCCATCTTCGTCGACGCGGGTTACGTCTATGCTGCGGCCGGGTTGCTGGTTGCGGGCACCGAGGACCGGCGCTCGTTCGACCTCGACGCCGAGGGGATCATCGAGGCCTTCATCGACATGGCCCGCACGATCTTCGCGGACAGCCGGCTGCTGCGCGTGTACTGGTACGACGGCGCACGACGCCGGATCCACACCCCGGAACAGCAGTCGATCGCCGAGCTGCCCGACGTCAAGGTGCGCCTCGGCAACCTCAACTCCAACAACCAGCAGAAGGGCGTCGACTCCCTCATCCGCACGGATCTGGAGTCCCTGGCCCGGCACCGCGCCATCAGCGACGCCGCCCTCGTCGGTGGCGACGAGGACCTCGTCTCGGCCGTCGAGGCGGCGCAGGGCTACGGCGCCCGCGTCCACCTCTGGGGCATCGAGGCCGCCGAGGGCCGCAACCAGGCGGAGCCGCTGCTCTGGGAGGTAGACAGCTCACGCACCTTCGACCTCGACTTCTGCCGTCCGTACGTCACCCGGCGGCCCGTGACGACGTACGAGAACGAGGGCGAGCCCCCGCCCTCGCGCGAAGAGGTCCGCTTCATCGGCGCCCAGATCGCCGCGACCTGGCTGGCCGAGCGCGGTCGCGACGCGATGGCCGAGCTGCTCCCCGGGCACCCGTACCTGCCGGGACCCGTCGACCAGGACCTCCTGATCGAGGCGGAGAAACTCCTCAGCCGCTCCCTGCGCGGGCACGCCACGCTCCGCAGATCCCTGCGCGACGGCTTCTGGCAGCACCTCCAGGCCCAGTACTGAGGGCATTCCACCCAGCCGGCCACCCCACCCGGCCGTTCCGGACCGCTGCCAAGGGGGGTCTCCCCTAGCAGCGCTCCCAGAACGCGGTCAGCCGGTCGGCCAGTTCCCGGGGGTGGGACACGTTGGGGGAGTGGCCCGCGCCCACGACCACGGTGTGGTGCGCTCCGGTCCGCAGCGCCACGGCGGCGAGGCCCGCCACCGGCCAGACCATCTCGCCGTCGCCGTACGCGATGTGCAGCGGCACCGTCAGCTGGGCGAGCTGGGCCGTGCCGTCCCGGTCGCGGCGCAACAGGCGTCCGGCCGACGAGAGTTGGACGATCCGGGTGAGCATCCAGCGGCGCCGCAGGAAGGACACGATCTCCGGCGGGTCCGTCACGTCCGGCTCCTCGCCGCGGCTGTCGAGCCACCGCGTGGCCCGCCACACCCGTTCCTTGGGCAGCAGCGCGAGTGCGCCCCTCAGCATCCGGACCCGGATGCGCTGCGGCCGGGCCACGCGGCCGGGACCGGACGAGAGCAGCGTCAGCGAGCGGAACGCGTCCGGCGCCGTCCAGGCCGCCGAGCGCGCCACGAGACCGCCGAAGGAGTGCCCCAGCAGATGCACCGGGCCGTCTCCGAGCGCGGCCGCCTGGGCGACCGCGTCGAGCGCGAGCGCCCGCCGGCTGTACGCGGTCCGGTGCCGCGGCCCGAAGGTCTCGTGCTGGCCCCGGCCGTCGACGGCGACCGCGCGGTACCCGGCGTCGCTCAGCGGTCCGAGCAGAGCGAGGAAGTCCTCCTTGCTGCCCGTGTAGCCGGGCAGCAGCAGCACCGTGCCGCGGTGCTCCCCCTCGGGTGCGGTGTCCAGTACGGCGAAGCCGCCGCGGGCGGTCACGAGCCGGTAGGCACGGGTGCGGGGCGGCAGCGCCAGGGACCGGGGCTTGCTCATAGAAGGGACTGTAACCGCTGTTCAGGGGCGGTCGAACGAGACAGCGGCCCGGCCCCTGGGGAGGGACCGGGCCGCTGTGGACGATGCGGTGGCGCGTCAGCTCTCGGGCTGGGCGGCCGCGGCCTTCTTCGTCGTCCGGCGGCGCGGGACCTTGGGGGCCTCGGTCGCCTCGACGGTCTCCGCCGGAGCGGCTGCGGCCTTCTTCGTCGTCCGGCGGCGCGGGGCCGCCTTCGGCTCCGAGGCGTCGGGGGCCTCGGCGGCGACGGCCTTCTTGGCCGTGCGGCGGCGGGGAGCCTTGGGGGCCTCCTCGGTCGCCTCGTCGGCCGGGGCCGCGACGGTCTCGGCGGCCGGGGTCTCGGTGGCGACGGCCTTCTTGGCCGTGCGGCGACGGGGCACCTTCGGCGCGGCCTCGACGGTCTCCGCGGCCGGCGCCTCGGCGGTCACGACGGCCGCCTCGGCGGCCTCCGGGACCTCGGCGACGGCCTTCTTCGCCGTGCGGCGGCGAGGCGCCTTCTTGGGCTCCTCGACCGTCGTCTCGACGGTCTCGGCGGGTGCGACCCTCGCGGCGGCGGCTGCGGCAGCGGCGGCGGCCGCCGTCTCCACCGTCTGGAAGGTCACGGTCTCCTCGGGACGGGCGACCCGGGCACGGCGGCGGCGCGGCCTGGCCTCCTCGGCCACGGGAGCCACCGCGGCCGGAGCCGGGGCGGAAGCCGCGCGCGGGGCCGGAGCCTTGGCCACGACCGGAGCCTTGGCCACGACGGGAGCGGGAGCCGCGACCGGAGCCTCCACGGCCGGGGCGGCGGACGCCTCCTGGACCGGGGCGCTCGACGCGCCTCCACCCGTACGGGTACGGCGACGGCGACGCGGCGTGCGCGGCTCGGCGGAGGCGTCCTCCGCCGGCGGAGCGTCCGCGACCGGGGCCGCGGCCGGGGTGGCGAGGCCCTCCTCCGGCGTGCTCCCGCCACGCGTACGGCGACGCTGGCGCGGCGTGCGGGTACGCTCCGGGCGCTCCTCGACCGCCGGGGCTGCCTTCTTGCGGCCACGACCGCCCGGCTCGCCCAGGTCCTCCAGCTCCTCGGCGCCCAGACCCGCACGGGTCCGCTCGCCGCGGGGGAGGATGCCCTTGGTGGCGGCGGGGATGTCCAGCTCCTCGAAGAGGTGCGGGGACGTGGAGTAGGTCTCGACCGGGTCGTGGAAGTCCAGGCCCAGCGCCTTGTTGATCAGCTGCCAGCGCGGGATGTCGTCCCAGTCGACCAGCGTGACCGCCGTACCCTTCGCCCCCGCGCGGCCGGTGCGGCCCACGCGGTGGAGGAAGGTCTTCTCGTCCTCCGGCGTCTGGTAGTTGATGACGTGCGTGACGCCCTCGACGTCGATGCCGCGGGCGGCGACGTCGGTGCAGACGAGCACGTCGACCTTGCCGTTGCGGAACGCGCGCAGCGCCTGCTCGCGGGCGCCCTGGCCGAGGTCGCCGTGGACCGCGCCGGACGCGAAGCCGCGCCGCTCCAGCTGCTCGGCGATGTCGGCCGCCGTGCGCTTCGTACGGCAGAAGATCATTGCGAGCCCGCGGCCGTTGGCCTGGAGGATGCGCGAGACCAGCTCGGGCTTGTCCATGGAGTGCGCGCGGTAGACGCGCTGGGTGGTGTTCGCGACCGTCGCGCCCGCGTCGTCCGGGGAGGTGGCGCTGATGTGCGTCGGCTGCGACATGTAGCGGCGGGCCAGGCCGATGACCGCGCCCGGCATGGTCGCCGAGAACAGCATGGTCTGACGCTTCGCCGGAAGCATGTTGATGATCTTCTCGACGTCGGGCAGGAAGCCCAGGTCGAGCATCTCGTCCGCCTCGTCGAGGACCAGGGACTTGACGTGCGACAGGTCGAGCTTGCGCTGGCCGGCCAGGTCGAGCAGGCGGCCCGGGGTGCCGACGATCACGTCGACGCCCTTCTTGAGCGCTTCGACCTGGGGCTCGTACGCCCGGCCGCCGTAGATGGCGAGGACACGGACGTTACGGACCTTGCCGGCGGTGAGGAGGTCGTTCGTGACCTGCGTGCAGAGCTCGCGGGTCGGGACGACGACGAGCGCCTGCGGGGCGTCGGTCAGCTGCTCGGGCCTGGCCCGGCCGGCCTCGACGTCCGCGGGGACGGTCACACGCTCCAGGAGCGGCAGACCGAAGCCGAGCGTCTTGCCGGTGCCGGTCTTAGCCTGGCCGATGACGTCGGATCCGGAGAGCGCGACCGGAAGGGTCATCTCCTGGATGGGGAAGGGGGTGATGATGCCGACGGCTTCGAGCGCCTCGGCCGTCTCGGGAAGGATTCCGAGCTCTCGGAAAGTCGTAGTCAGGGTGCTGCCTCTTCTGTGAGACGCGGCCTGAGGCGAACGAAGGGGGTCGTACCGTGCCGGATCACTTCCGGCCGGATCTTGGAGATCTCCACCGGGGTGGCACGGGACCACTGCCGTCGCTCGAGCGTCATACCGCTTGAGGGACCCTCCTGCGGGTACGCGGGGAGGGCTGTCGGGTCGGAGCCAGTCGGGCCACCGACCGGGCATCCTCATTCATGAGATGGCCCACCGGGTACGTCCGAACGTGCGAAAGCATGTCCGCATACTCAGCAGGCGCTTTATCACTGTACCCCGGATTCGCGCATGTGTGTTGGGAGAATTCGTGATGAGGGCGCGGTCACAGTGACTGACCAGGGCCTTCGGCGGGTCGGGGAGCGGGCTATTGTGCGCTTCATGGAGACGCCTGACAACGCCACAGCAGCCGAAGAGCCCACCGGGATCGCCGCCCAGGACTGGGCCACGGCATCCGCCGAGCCCCAGTACCGCGCCGCGGTCGTCGACCTGCTCGGCGCGCTGGCCTACGGCGAGCTGGCGGCCTTCGAGCGGCTCGCCGAGGACGCCAAGCTCGCCCCGACCCTCGCGGACAAGGCGGAGCTGGCGAAGATGGCCTCCGCCGAGTTCCACCACTTCGAGCAGCTGCGCGACCGGCTGACCGCCGTGGACGCCGAGCCGACGGCCGCGATGGAGCCGTTCGCCAAGGCGCTGGACGACTTCCACCGCCAGACCGCGCCCTCGGACTGGCTGGAGGGCCTGGTCAAGGCCTACGTGGGCGACTCGATCGCCAGCGACTTCTACCGCGAGGTCGCGGCCCGCCTCGACTCCGACACCCGTGGCCTCGTGCTCTCGGTGCTCGACGACACGGGTCACGGCAACTTCGCCGTGGAGAAGGTCCGCGCCGCGATCGACGCCGACCCGCGCGTCGGCGGGCGGCTCGCGCTGTGGGCGCGCCGGCTGATGGGCGAGGCGCTCTCCCAGGCGCAGCGCGTGGTCGCCGAGCGCGACGCCCTCTCCACCATGCTGGTCGGCGGCGTGGCGGACGGCTTCGACCTCGCGGAGGTCGGCCGCATGTTCTCCCGCATCACCGAGGCCCACACCAAGCGCATGGCGGCACTCGGCCTCGCGGCGTAGCGGGCGGGGGCGCGACCGGCGCGAGGGGCGACGCCCACGTGCTTCGAGCGCCCCGCCGGGCGCCTTCAGCCGTCCCGACTGCGGCGGCTGCGACTTCGGCTTCGGCGGCGGTGTCTGTCACACCGCCGCTGATCTGCGCAGCCGGCGTGAGGCCGGGCGCAGCAGCAGCGAGAGCAGGACGGCCGCGATCGCGAGAGCGCCGGTCAGCGTGGCCAGGGCATGACCGGGACCCAGGGCCCCGTGCGTCACCAGGGCGCCGAAGACGGCACCGAGCGACCCCGTGGTGAGGACGACCCCACGTGCGGGAAGACGGTCGGGCAGCCGGTGCACGGCCGCCCAGGCCAGGGCGAGTCCGAGCAGGGCGGAGCCGAGGGCTTCCAGGAACACGGGATCACCTCGCGTGCGGGGGCGGGGCGGGCAATTCGGTCGTAGGCCGTCTTACCCGTGCCGTCCCGAGCGCAATCCTCTTCCGCCGCCCTCACCAGGGCCGACGCCCCGGGAAAGGCGGAAGGCCCGGCGGATCGGATCCGCCGGGCCTTCCCCCGGATGGACGGTGCGTACGTCTCAGAGCGCGCCGAAACCGACCCGGCGAACCGCCGGCTCGCCGATCTCCACGTACGCGATTCTCTCGGCCGGGATCAAGACCTTGCGGCCCTTCTCGTCCGTGAGGCTGAGCAGCTGCGCCTTGCCGGCCAGCGCGTCGGCCACCGCGCGCTCGACCTCCTCGGCGGACAGCCCGCTCTCCAGAACGATCTCCCGGGGTGCGTGCTGCACGCCGATCTTGACCTCCACGGCTATGTCCCTCCGAACGGTCAGCGTTGCGCGGTCCTCCGCGCCGTACGCTGCACACATTAGCCCGGTGAGGGGACACGCACGGCGCAGCGGCCGAACGCCAGGAGCGAACACCGCGCCCGGAGCCGGCCGGAGCCGGGTCGCGGCTGGCCGGAGGTCAGTGCCCCTCGGCGCTCAGCTGTCCCTCCGCGGGGTGCAGCGGGAAGCCCGCGATACCGCGCCACGCCAGCGAGGTCAGCAGCGCCACCGCCTTGTCGCGCGGGATGGCGGACTCGCTGGAGAGCCAGTAGCGTGCCACGACCTGCGAGACACCGCCGAGGCCCACGGCGAGCAGCATCGACTCGTCCTTGGACAGCCCCGTGTCCTCGGCGATCACGTCGGAGATCGCCTCGGCGCACTGCAGGCTGACCCGGTCGACGCGCTCCCGCACCGCCGGCTCGTTGGTCAGGTCGGACTCGAAGACGAGACGGAACGCGCCGCCCTCGTCCTCCACGTACGCGAAGTACGCGTCCATCGTCGCCTCGACCCGGAGCTTGTTGTCCGTGGTCGAGGCCAGCGCGGTGCGTACGGCTTGGAGGAGCGCCTCGCAGTGCTGGTCGAGGAGTGCCAGGTAGAGCTCCAGCTTGCCCGGGAAGTGCTGGTACAGCACCGGCTTGCTGACGCCCGCCCGTTCGGCGATGTCGTCCATCGCGGCGGAGTGGTACCCCTGTGCGACGAACACCTCCTGGGCCGCGCCCAGAAGCTGGTTCCGTCGGGCTCGGCGCGGCAGGCGCGTGCCCCGAGGGCGTGCTGCCTCTGTCTGCTCGATGGCTGTCACGCCGCCTCCCAAGAATCGATCCATGCGCGCTGTGGCGCCGCGCCCGCCATCGTACTTTTGGGTAACCCGGCTGTGCGCCGTGCGGACGCAGAATTTCACGGACCGGACGCCCGGGGCGATCGGCGATTCAACGTTAAACAGAACAAATCAGCGATAGTCGTCTTCGTCAAGGGTGACCACGCGTGCCTGTTCGGAGGCGTCGGCCTCGTTCGCCGACTCCTGTTCCAGGTGGGTCGGTGCCTCGTCCTCACGCTGCTGGACTTCGGTGTGCTGCTCGGCCGCGTCGGCCTCGGGAATCTCCTCGTCGAGCACTACGGCCTCTTCCTCGGCGAACGTGTCCGGCTCGTTCGGATCGACAGTCATGCGGTTCCTCTCCGGCATGCGTTCCTCTCCCATGACCCTCTCCTACGAGCGTAGGAGCACACCTGGCAGGGCGCACCCGAACCTGTGACGCCACACACACCCGCCCCCGCGTGATCGTCTCGTAATATTGCGGCCATGTCGTCGACCGAGCCTCCGGAAACCCGGACCGCCGCCGCACCACTCCCGTCGCGGACCCGCGCCGTACGGGTCGCCGACGGCGAGGAGTTGCGCTCCGTCGCGCTCCCCGGTCTCACGCTCACCGTGCGCGCCCGCCCGGGCAACCGGCCGGGCCTCCCGCCCGCGCTCTACGTCCACGGGCTCGCCGGCTCCTCGCAGAACTGGTCGGCGCTCATGCCGCTGCTCGCGGACCACGTCGACGGCGAGGCGGTCGACCTCCCCGGCTTCGGCGACTCCCCGCCGCCCGACGACAGCAACTACTCGGTCACCGGACACGCCCGCGCCGTCATCCGGCTGCTCGACTCCGGCGGACGGGGACCGGTCCATCTGATCGGCAACTCGCTCGGCGGCGCCATCGCCACCCGTGTCGCCGCCGTCCGCCCCGACCTGGTCCGTACCCTGACCCTGGTCTCGCCGGCCCTGCCCGAGCTTCGCGCCCAGCGCAACGCCTGGCCGACCGCGCTGCTCGCCCTGCCGGGTGTCTCCTCGCTCTTCTCCAGGCTCACCAGGGACTGGACGCCGGAGCAGCGCGTCCGGGGGGTCATGACCCTCTGTTACGGAGACCCCGGGCGGGTCACGGACGAGGGTTTCCGGCACGCTGTGGAGGAGATGGAGCGGCGCCTGGAACTCCCGTACTTCTGGGACGCCATGGCCCGCTCCTCGCGCGGCATCGTCGACGCGTACACGCTCGGCGGTCAACACGGCCTGTGGCGGCAGGCGGAACGGGTGCTCGCGCCGACGCTGCTTGTCTACGGCGGTCGTGACCAGCTCGTTTCCTTCCGGATGGCGCGCAAGGCGGCCGCCGCGTTCCGCGGTTCGCGGCTCCTGACGCTCCCGGACGCCGGGCATGTGGCGATGATGGAGTACCCGGAGACGGTCGCGCAGGCCATCCGGGAGCTGATCGAGGACAGTGGTGCCGGCGCCGGGAGCGGCGGCGGCGACGAGAACAGCGGCGACAACAGCGGCGACAGTGGCGGGAGCTGATCAGGGGCGTGGGACGACATAGTCGGAAGGGCCCCGCGCCCGTGCCCGCCGCCCCCGTCGAGACGGGGCGGCGGCAGGGAGCCGGTGCCGGGACGGGGCGGCGCAGGCGGACGCCGGACGAGGACGCCTACCCGGCACGGGACGCGTATCCGCGTGCGAACGCCGTCGACGCGAACACGGAAGCCGACGTGTACGGGCGTGGGGCCGGGCGCCCGGTCTGGGACACGCCGATGCACGGCACGCCGGTGTACTCCCCGCCCGCTGACGCGTCCGTACGGGGCGGGCACCCCGAGCACGCCGAGGACACCCCCCGCTCCGAGCGGTACGGCGACCGGCGGGGCGCGGCCCGCGGAGCCGCGCCCGCCCCCCAACGAACCCCGTTCATCCCCGCCCCCCGGCGCGAGAGTGTCGTCCCGGAGGAGCTCCCCGAGGAGCCGCCGGCCAGGACCCCCGGCAAGGGGCGCACCTTCACCGGCATCGCGGCCGCCGCCGTCACCACCGTTCTCGCCGTCGTCGTGGCGGGCCAGGTGGCCGAGGGAGACTCCGCCGCCCCCCTCGCCCGCACGGCCGCGGGCCCCGCCGAGCGAGCAGTGGGCGACGGCACCGCCTCGCGCTCCGACGAACGGCTCACCCCCTCGCAGCCCCCGCTCGCCGCGCCCGTGGTCCTGCCCACGTACGAGCAGTTGATGACCCGCCAGTTCCCGATCGACCCCGGGCTGAAGGGGTCCGGCGAGTTCGAGGCCGTGGCCGGACTCGACAAGGCACCGGGCAAGGGACGCAAGATCCGCTACCGGGTCGACGTGGAGAAGGGGCTCGGCCTCGACCCGCAGCTCTTCGCGCGGGCCGTGCAGCAGACCCTGAACGACGAGCGGAGCTGGGCCGGCAAGGGCGCGATGACCTTCGAGCGGATCTCCAGCGGCGAGCCGGAGTTCGTGATCACGCTCGCCAGCCCCGTCACCACCGGCGTCTGGTGCGCCAAGTCGGGCCTGGACACCACCATCGACAACGTCTCCTGCGACTCCGCCGCCACCCCCCGGGTGATGATCAACGCCTACCGCTGGGCGCAGGGCTCGGAGACCTTCGGCGACGCGGCGATGCTCGCCTATCGCCAGATGCTCATCAACCACGAGGTCGGGCACCGGCTCGGACACAGCCATGTGAGCTGCCGTACGCCGGGCGCCCTGGCCCCGGTCATGCAGCAGCAGACCAAGTCGCTGGACGTCGACGGCATCAAGTGCCGGCCCAACCCCTGGGTCAACCCGGGTCGTTGAGGGCCGCAGGGCGCCCCCCGGGGCACCGGCGGCTCCGCCGGGGGCGGCCCCAGGGGCTGGCCGCAGCCTCACGCTCCGTAGGTGAAACACCCCGTACCGCGACGGAACGCTACCGCGGCGGGAAAGTTACGTGCATTCACCCCTTCCGGTGGTGCGACGGACAACCGTCCATCGCGCCACCCGTATATCCGCTTACGTTCTTCCCGCTGCGAGTCGCCGGGCCACGGCGACCGCGCACCGAGGGAGATCGGGGGTGTGCTCATGCGGATCGGACTGCTCACCGAGGGTGGTTACCCGTACGCGACGGGTGAGTCCATCTGGTGCGACCGGCTCGTACGCGGGCTCACGGCGCACGAGTTCGAGCTGTACGCCCTCAGCCTCAGCGCACGCCAGGAGGAGGGCGGCCGGGTCGACCTGCCCCGGCACGTCCGGCGCGTACGCACCGCCCCGCTCTGGGCCCCCGAGGACGACGGCCGTACCTACGGAAGGCGCGAACGGCGGCACTTCGCCGGCCACTTCCGCGAACTGGTGACGGGCATGTGCGCGGAGGGCGGGGGCGGGGAGACGGCGGACCTCTTCGGCGAAGGGCTTTACGGACTGGCCGAACTCGCCCGTGAGCGAGGCGGGCTCCACGCCGCGCTCCGGTCCGAACTCGCCGTCCGTACCCTGGAGTCCGCCTGCCGCGCCCCCGGCGCACGCCGGGGCGCGGCCGCCGCCACCGTCCCGGACTACCTCACCTTCGTCGACCGCCTCGAGCGCGCCCTGCGCCCGCTCTCGCTCGACTGGTACGGCGAGGACGGGCTCGCCGCCGTCGACCTCTGCCACGCCGCGTCGGGCGGATCCGCGGCCCTGCCCGGCCTGTTGGCCAAACGCTTCTTCGGAACCCCGCTGCTGGTCACCGAGTACGGCGTCCAGCTGCGCGCGCACTACCTCGCCGCCACCGAGGCGCCCGACTCCGACCCCGTACGCGCCCTGCTCGCCGCCTTCCACGGCCGGCTCGCCGGAGAGATCTACCGGCAGGCCGCACTCCTCACCCCCGGCAACACCCACGCCCGCCGCTGGCAGGAGAGGTGCGGCGCCGACCGGGCCAAGCTGCGCACGGTCTACCCCGGCATGGAGTCCGAGCGGTTCACCGAGGTCGGCGAGGACGAGGAGAGCGGCGACCCGGCCACCCTCGTCTGGGTCGGCCGCGTCGAGCCCGCCAAGGACCTGATCGCGCTGCTCCACGCCTTCGCGGAGATCCGCAAGGCCCAGCCCGAGGTCCGGCTGCGGGTCATCGCCGCGCCGGTGCGCGAGCCGGGCGCGGAGGCGTATCTCGCGCACTGCCGGGCGCTCGCGGCCCAGCTCTTCCCCGACGAGGCCCCCGGCGCGCACGCGGTCGGGGAGAACCCGGTCACCTTCGAGGAGATCGGCGGACCGGAGGCGCCGACACTCGCCGAGGCGTACGCGTCCGGCGCGGTCGTCGTCCTCTCCAGTGTCGTCGAGGGCTTCCCGATCACTCTCGTCGAGGCGATGTTCTGCGCCCGGGCGACCGTCTCGACGGACGTCGGCGCGGTGGTCGAGGTCATCGGCGGCACCGGGCTCGTCGTCCCCCCGCGCAACCCACGGGCGCTCGCCGACGCGTGCCTCGCGCTGTTGCGCGACCCGGAGCGCCGCTACCGGCTGGGCGCCGCGGCGCGCGCCCGCGCACTCGAACTCTTCACCGTCGAGCAGAACCTGGCGGCATTTCGCGGCATTTACCTGGAGCTCCTCTCCCACTCGCCGGTGCGGCGCCCCGCCGCCGAGGGCGTCCCCTTCGCCCGCCCGGCGGAGGCGTACGTCCCCGGCAGCTGGGCGGACCGGCCGGTGACCGCCGGAGCGGGAGACGCCGATGCCTGAAGGAGGAACCCCCATGCGCGGCCCCGCCGCCCCCACGAGCCCCGGCCCCTGGGACTCCCACTCCGAGGCTCTGCTGAAGACGCCGGCGCTGACGACCGAGGCGCCGCAGCCGACCTCCTCGCCGAACCTCGCCGCATGGCCCGTCACCTGGCGCGCCACCGACCCCGCGACCCGGCCGGCGACCCCGACCGCGACCGCCACGGCGCGGGCCGAGGGCGGAGCGGATGCCGCCGCGACGGCGGGGCGGCGGGGTACCGCCGACCCCGTCAAGGCGCTCATGCACCGGCACCGGGACCTGTGTGAACGGGCCGTCGATCCGCTGGAGATCGCGGCCGGTCTCGAAGCGCACGGCGTCACCGACCGGACCGCGGCGCGGTTCCGGCACCGGGACGTCTTCTCGCTCGCCGACGAGCTCTACGCGCGCGTGCCGCGCGGCGACCGGGCGCCCGCGCGCCCCTCGGGCGAGGAAGGCCCTCGCGCCGGGTGGGCGGGGTGGACGCTGTCCGCCCTGGCGCCCGGGGCCGTCGCCGCCCTCGCCGTCGCCGGACTCGCGCTCACCGAAGGACCCGTGCGCCTCGCCGTCGGCGCGGCCGGGGTCCTCGGCCTGGCCCTCGCGCTCGCCGTCGCCGTCCGGCGCGGCCCCCTGCGCGCGGCCGGCCGCACCGTCCCCGCCGCCCACGTCTGGACCCTCTGGCTCCTCGCGTACGCGGTCGGCGGGGACGGTCTTCTCGCCGAGACGATGACCGGCGGGCCCGACGAGCCCTGGGACATCACCCCGATGCCCCTCCTCGGCCTGGCTCTCGCCGTCGCCCCCGCCGCCTGGTGTGCCCACCTGTTCGCCTCCCGGGCCCGCCGCAGGCTCGCCGCGAGCCGGGGCCTCGACGACTTCGCCGCGGGCACCCGGCCCCTGCTCCTCGCGACCGCGGCGCTCCATCTGGCCGCCCTCGCCGGCCTGCTCAGCCTGACCGGGTTCACCCCCGGCGCACTGGCCCTCGGCGGCCTGCTCCTGCTCGCCCGGCTCCTCACCGTCCACGGATCCCCCGACACCGCCGCCGCCGGACTCGCCGCCGCCTGCGCGGCCGAGGCCCTCGCCCTGGCGGCGGTCCTGGCCGCCCGGCTCCCCGGCTGCGACCTCCTCGCCGTACCGGTCCACGCCCTCGTCGACAACTGGGGCACCGGCGCCGTACCCACCCTCGCCTGCGGGGCGGCGGCCGTCGGCCTGCTGGCCCACGCCACCGCCGCCCTCTCCCGGGCCTCGGCCCACGCCGCCCCCTGAAGCCCGGCGGACCCGCGGAGCCGACGCCGCGGGCACGCCCACCGCGCTCGACCCATTCCAAGGAGACGAAAGAGACATGACCTCCCTACCCCCAGCAACGGCCGGTCGGCGCGAAGGGGCCGCACGATGAGGGTGCTGCTGCTCGGAGCCAACGGATTCATCGGCCGCTTCGTCGCCGACCGGCTGCTCGCCGACCCGGCGGTGCACCTCACCGCCCTCGGGCGCGGCGACGACGCCGACGTACGGTTCGACCTCGCCGGCGGAAGCCCCGGCGCGCTGACCCGCTTCCTGGACGCCGTCCACCCCGGGGTCGTCGTCAACTGCGCCGGCGCCACCCGGGGCGGTGCCCGGGAGCTGACCCGGCACAACACCGTGGCCGTCGCCACCGTCTGCGAGGCCCTGCGCCGCAGCGGCTGCGGAGCCCGGCTGGTCCAGGTCGGCTGCGCGTCCGAGTACGGGCCTTCCCAGCCCGGCTCCTCCACCGCCGAGGACGCCGTCCCCCGCCCCGGCGGCCCCTACGGGGTGTCCAAGCTCGCCGCGACCGAGCTGGTCCTCGGATCCGGCCTCGACGCCGTCGTGCTCCGGGTGTTCTCACCCGTCGGTCCGGGCACCCCGGCCGGCTCCCCGCTCGGCCGCCTCGCCGAGGCCATGCGCCGCGCCATGCAGGCCGGCGACGGCGAGCTGAAGCTCAGCGGCCTCGGCGTGCAGCGTGACTTCGTCGACGTACGGGACGTCGCCCGCGCCGTCCACGCGGCCTCGCTCTCGGCCGCCCAGGGTGTCGTCAACATCGGCACCGGACGAGCCGTGCGGCTGCGCGACGCCGCCGCCGTCCTGGCCAGGGTCGCCGGATACGCCGGGACCCTGCACGAGCTCGACGGACCGCCCCAGCGGCCCGTCATCGGCGCCCCGCGCTCCGAGAGCATCGCCGAACAGCTGGCCGCCGCGCCCTACCCGTACCCCGACGGCTGCGGCAGCTGGCAGCAGGCGGACGTCCGCACCGCCCGCGACCGGCTCGGCTGGCGGCCCCGGATCAACCTCGAGGAGTCCCTCGCCGACATCTGGATGGAGGCGGCATGCCGCATCTGACCACGAGCACGACCGGGGCCGTCCAGGAGATGGGGGTGGGCGTCCCCGGGTACGCCCACCCGCTGCTCGCCCCCGTCGAATGGGCCGAGCTGACCCGCCCCGGCACCCCTCTGCACTGGGCGGTCCTCAACGTCGCCGACGGCCCCGGCACCCGCCCCGACCCGCACTGTCTGGAAGCGGCCGGAAGGCTCCGGAACGCGGGGGTGAAGGTCCTCGGGCACCTGGACCTGTGCCACGGCTCACGTGCCTTCGGCGAGATCGTCTCGGACGCCCACCGGTTCCTCGACTGGTACAAGGTCGAAGGCTTCTATCTGGACCGCTGTCCCACGGACCGGGCGGACCTGCCCGAGGTGCGGCGCGTCGCGGCCACCCTGGAGTCCGTGCTCGACGGCGAGGCCCACCTCGTCCTGGGCCACGGCACGCACCCGTACCCGGGCTACGCCGAGACGGCCGACCAGCTGGTCACCTTCTCCGGCCCCTGGACGGACTACCGCTGGTCGCAGGTGGCCGAGTGGACCGCGGAGTACCCGTCGGAGAAGTTCGCGCACCTCGTCCACGGGGTGCCGCGCAGCCATCTCGACGAGGCGATGCGGATCGCCCGCTGGCAAGGAGCGGGGACGATCTTCTTCACGGACCGCGGAGACCGCACCGGACAGAACAACCCATTTCAAACCCTGCCCGGCTACTGGGACGAAATCGTCTCGCGCATTGGACCGGGTGTCTCGGAATGAGAAGGGCCGTGGCAGTGTTACGGGGAGAACAACCGTACTGACATACCGACCAACGGAGCCCCCGTGTCGCTGCCACCCCTGGTCGAGCCGGCTGCCGAGCTCACCGTAGACGAGGTCCGCAGGTACTCCCGCCACCTGATCATCCCTGATGTCGGGATGGACGGCCAGAAGCGGCTGAAGAACGCCAAGGTGCTGTGTGTCGGCGCCGGCGGCCTCGGCTCGCCGGCCCTGATGTACCTGGCCGCGGCCGGTGTGGGCACGCTCGGCATCGTGGAGTTCGACGAGGTCGACGAGTCGAACCTGCAGCGCCAGATCATCCACAGCCAGGCGGACATCGGCCGCTCCAAGGCCGAGTCCGCGAAGGACTCGGTCCTCGGCATCAACCCGTACGTGAACGTGATCCTCCACGAAGAGCGGCTCGAGGCCGAGAACGTGATGGACATCTTCAGCCAGTACGACCTGATCGTCGACGGCACCGACAACTTCGCCACGCGCTACCTCGTGAACGACGCGTGCGTGCTGCTGAACAAGCCGTACGTCTGGGGCTCGATCTACCGCTTCGACGGCCAGGCCTCCGTCTTCTGGTCCGAGTACGGCCCCTGCTACCGCTGCCTCTACCCGGAGCCCCCGCCGCCGGGCATGGTCCCGTCCTGCGCCGAGGGCGGCGTCCTCGGCGTGCTCTGCGCGTCCATCGGCTCCATCCAGGTGACCGAGGCGATCAAGGTCCTCGCCGGTGTCGGCGACCCGCTCGTCGGCCGGCTGATGATCTACGACGCCCTGGAGATGCAGTACCGCCAGGTGAAGGTCCGCAAGGACCCGAACTGCGCGGTCTGCGGCGAGAACCCGACCGTCACCGAGCTCATCGACTACGAGGCCTTCTGCGGCGTCGTGTCCGAGGAGGCCCAGGAGGCGGCGCTCGGCTCGACGATCACTCCCAAGCAGCTCAAGGAGTGGATCGACGAGGGCGAGAACATCGACATCATCGACGTCCGCGAGATCAACGAGTACGAGATCGTCTCGATCCCCGGCGCCCGCCTGATCCCGAAGAACGAGTTCCTGATGGGCACCGCCCTCCAGGACCTCCCGCAGGACAAGCGGATCGTCCTGCACTGCAAGACGGGTGTCCGCAGTGCGGAAGTCCTCGCGGTGCTGAAGTCCGCGGGCTTCGCGGACGCGGTGCACGTCGGCGGCGGCGTGATCGGCTGGGTCCACCAGATCGAGCCCGAGAAGCCCGTCTACTAGCCCCGTAGGGCTGGACCGCCCTGGACGCGAGAAGGGCCCGGACCTGAGGACAGGTCCGGGCCCTTCCGCATGCCTCGCTACGAACAGGTCGTGCCGTACGCCGGGACCTCGCCGTCCAGCAGATAGCGGTCGACCGTCCCCGTCACGCAGGCCCCCGACCCGTACGCGCCGTGCCCCTCGCCCTTGTTGGTGACCAGCACGCCGACCCCCTTCCCGAGCTCCTCGGCCATCTTCTCGGCCCCCTCGTACGGGGTCGCCGGGTCACCGGTCGTCCCCACGACGAGGATCGGGCCCGCGCCGGGCGCGCTCGCGTCCGGATCGGCGCGCTCCCCCTTCACCGGCCAGTCGGCGCACCAGCCGGCCGTGTCCCAGACCAGGAACGCGCCGAAGACCGGGGAGAGCCGGCGGAACTCGGGCAGCAGCGCTTTCGCCCGCGCGAGCGTCGGCCGCTCGCTGGAATCGGCACAGGAGATCGCCCGCTGGGAGTGCGACTGGGTGCCGTAGTGCCCGTTCGGCTCCCGGTCGTTGTACGAATCGGCGAGGGCCAGCAGCTCCGTACCGTCGCCGTTCTCGGCCCGCGCCAGGGCCGAGGTCAGCATCGGCCAGCCGCTCTGCGAGTACAGCGTGACCGCGATGCCGGTGAGCGCCAGGCCGTCGGTGAGCCGGCGGTCGCCGACGGGCAGCGGATCGCGGTCCAGCCGCTCCAGCAGACGGACGATCCGGGCCGTTCCCGCCTTCGGGTCCGCACCGGTGCTCTTCAGGTAGTTGTCCAGCGCCCGCTGGAAACCGATCGTCTGGTTGCGCGCGTGGCCGGTGGTGTCGGCGGTCGGGTCGACGACCGCGTCGAGGACGGTCCGGCCGACGTTCCGGGGGAAGAGGTGCGCGTAGGCGGCGCCCAGCTGCGTCCCGTAGGAGATCCCGAAGTAGTTCAGCTTCGCGTCGCCGAGAACGTGCCGGACCAGATCCAGGTCCCGGGCGGTGTTGCTCGTCGTGGTGTGCGGGATGAGCTTGCCGGAGCGGCGGGCGCAACCGGCGCCGAAGGCGGCGCCGTCCTGGAAGAACGCGGCCTCCTCGGCCGCCGTGTCGGGCGTGAGGTCCGTCCGCTCGGCGGCGGCCTGCTCCCGGTCGTCCCGGCAGACGACACCGGCGCTCCGCCCGACGCCCCGCGGGTCGAAGCCCACGAGGTCGTAACGCCGGTTCAGCGTCCCGTACTCCTGGGCCGCCCGCGGGAGGATGTCGACACCGGAGCCGCCGGGGCCGCCGAAGTTGAAGAGCAGCGAGCCGATCCGCTCGCCCTTGTCCCGGGCCTCCTTGCGGATGAGCGCGATCGGGACGGTCTCGCCGGAGGGCCGGGCGTAGTCGAGCGGGACGTTCACGCTCGCGCAGCGCCAGGCGGAGCCTGGCTTCTCGCCGCCCGCGGGGGCCTCGCACGGCTTCCAGTCGAGCCGCTGGGAGGTCAGGGAGGCGGGGAGTCCGGTGGCGCCGTCCTTGCCGGTCGGAGGTTCGGCGGCGTCGGAGGCGCGCGTCGGGCGGTCGGCGTCGGCGGCGCCGGTGCAGCCGGTGAGCAGGAGACCGGTGACCGCGAGGGCGGCCGCCGGTATCCGCAGGGACAAGCGCGGTATGGACATACGACCCCCGTTGATCCGGACCGGAAAACCGCCATCCTAGGCCGTGCCCGTGAAGTCCCGCCTGGCCCGCGACGCCTGGCACGCACGCTCGCCGCGTTGCCGGGATCACCCGAGTACGCCCGGTACGAGGGCGGCCCTCCGCCTTGCGATCGCACGCACCTCACGCCGCGGGCCCTGCCGTGCGGGCAGACGGCACTACTTCCCGGACACGACCTCGGGCGGTCACTTGCAGACGGTCCCGGAGGCGGGCACCTTCCCGTCGAGGAAGTACGCGTTCACGAGGTTCTGCACACACGCGTTGCCACTGTTGTAGGCGCCGTGGCCCTCGCCGTCGTACGTCAGCTCCACGCCCACGCCCTTGCCGAGCGCCTCCGCCATCGCCCGGGCTCCCTCGTACGGCGTCGCCGGGTCGCCGGTCGTGCCCAGCACCAGGATCGGGGCGGAGCCGGGCGCGGAGACGTCCGGGTGGTCCCAGGCGCCCGGGACCGGCCACTGCGAGCAGCTCGCCAGAGCCCAGCCCATGAACTCGCCGAAGACGGGCGAGGCCTTGCGGAACTCGGGGAGGCGCTCCTTGGCCTGGCCCAGGCTGTAGCGCTCCTTGAAGTCCACGCAGTTGATGGCCGCGTTCGCCGCCTGGATGTTGCTGTAGGTGCCGTTCTGGTTCCGCCCGTTCATGGAGTCGGAGAGGCTCAGGAGGAGCGCTCCGTCGCCGCCGTCGGCCGCGTCCAGGCCCTGCTCCAGGTACTGCCAGTACTCCTTGGAGTACAGCGCCTGCGCGATGCCGTTGACGGCATGCGTCTGGGTGAGCTTGCGGTCCCCGATGCCGGCGATCGGCTTCTTGTCGAGTTCGGCCAGGAGTCCGGTGATGAAGGACTCGATCTCGTCGGGCGTCGAGCCCGGCAGGGCGCAGGCGTCCTCGCGGGCCACACAGTCCTTCGCGAAGTTGTCGAGGGCGAGCTGGAAGCCCTTGGCCTGGCCGAGGGCGCCGTCCTCGGTACCGGAGCGGGGGTCCACCACCGCGTCGAACAGCGCCCGGCCGACCTTCTTCGGGAACATGTGGGCGTACACACCGCCCAGCTCCGTGCCGTAGGAGATGCCGAAGTAGTGGAGCTTGTCGTCGCCGAGGACCTCGCGCATCAGGTCGAGGTCCCGGGCGGCGTTCTCGGTGCCGACGTGGGGGAGCATCGCGCCGGCGTCCTTCTCGCACCCGGCGGCGTACTTCTTCTGCGCGTCGGACAGGGTCCGCTCCTCGGCGGCGTCGTCCGGGCTGAAGTCCAGGGCGTAGTACGCGTCGAGGTCCCGGTCGGACGCGCACTCGACGTCCTCGCTGCGGCCGACGCCCCGCGGGTCGAAGGAGACCAGGTCGTAGCGGGAGCGGAGCTTCTCGTAGTCCGGGGCGAAGGAGGGGAGGGCGGTGAGGCCGGAGCCGCCGGGCCCGCCGAAGTTGAAGACGAGGGAGCCGATCCGGTTGGCCTGGTCGCGGGCCCGGGCGCGGATCAGGGCCAGCTCGATCTTCTCGCCGCCGGGGTCGTCGTAGTCGAGCGGCGCGTCCATGAAGGCGCACTCCCAGGCGGTGCCGCCGGGCAGGGGCGAGGGCGGCGGTCCGCCGCCCTCCGCGGCGGACGGGGGCGGACAGGGCGCCCACTCCAGCTGCTGCGCGGCGAGCCCCGCCATGTCGGTCGGGGTGTCGCCGGCCGGTTCGTCGTCGCCGTTGTCCGAGCATCCGGCGGCGAACAGCACGGTGGTCGCGGCGAGCAGGACGGCGCGCTGAGCAGCGGAGATCGGCATAGCGCCATCCTCGGCCGAGCGGGGCGCCGGCGCGCGGGCGGTACGTCCGAGCGGGTGTCGGCCGCGCCCCGGAGGGGCGCGGGGAACCACGGGATCAGCCGCACCCGGCCCGAGGCGTCAGCACGACCGCGCCGACCGCGGCGCACTCCGCCGGACGCTAGAGCGCTCCCCGCTTCGTCAGCCAGTTGAAGCAGAGCCAGCCCGGCAACACCGGCAGCCACAGGGTCAGCAGCCGGTACAGCAGCACAGCAGGGGTGGCGACCTCCAGCGGCAGATGGCCCACCGTGACCAGGCCGACGGTGAGCGCGCCCTCGACCGCGCCGATGCCGCCGGGGGTCGGGGCCGCCGAGCCGAGCGCGTTGCCCGCGAGGAAGACCACGGCCACGCTCGCGAAGCTGATGGACACGTTGCCGTGCCCGAAGGCGCGGATCGAGGCGTCGAGACACAGCACGAACGCGCCGGTCAGCAACAGCATGCCGCCGATGCCGGTGAGCAGCTTCATCGGCCGCTGGAGCACGTCCAGCATGCGCGGCACGACACCCGCGAAGAGCGAGCGCAGCCGGGTCGAGACGAACTTCCGCATGAAGGGGATCGCGGTGACCACCAGGACCAGCACAGCCACCGTCAGCAGTCCGGCGATGACCGTCCTCGACGGGGTGAACGACCGCGACTTCTCCGTACCCGTCAGATAGCCGAAGGCGAGCAGCAGCAGGATGTGCGCCCCGAGGCCGAAGAGCTGCGACGCGCCGACGCTCGCCACCGCGAGCCCCGGACGCACCCCCGAGCGCTGGAGGAAGCGCGTGTTCAGCGCGACACCGCCGACCGCCGCCGGTGCCACGATCTTCACGAACGAGCCGGCGACCTGGGCGACCACGGTCCGCCAGAACCTCACCCGCTCCGGCACGAAGCCGAGCAGGCTCATCGCGGCCGCCACATAGCTCAGCGCCGAGAAGAGCACCGCCGCCGCCACCCACCGCCAGTCGGCCTGACTGATCACGGACAGCGGCGTGCTGGCGACCTGGGAGAGCAGGAAGTACGCGGCGATGGCGCCGGCGATCAGGCTGACCAGCGTGCGGGGCTTGATCCGCTCCAGGCGGACCGGTTCGACCGGCGCCTGCGGCCGGATCAGCAGCACCTGCCGCCGGATCTGTGCCAGCAGGTCCTCGTCGCGGGCCTCGTCGAGCGCCACGTCGATGGCCCGCTTCTCGGCCTGCTTCTCCGCCTTCTCGATCTTCCTGCCGGCTTTCCGGTCGGCCACGCGGTCGACCGTCGCCTCCTCGCCGGGGGCGGCTGCCTCGGCACGGGCCCGCTTCGCCGCCTCCGAGGCCTCCAGGACGGCCTCGCGCTCCCGCTGCGACCGCTCCCGGGCCAGTCTCCTGAGCGTCGCGCGCGTGGAGCGGCTCAGGGCGATCGGCTGGAGGAGGGGGAGACAGTCGGCGATCGCGTCAGGGCCGAGGACCTCGACGGCCGTCGCCACCGCGCGCTCGGCGCCCACCCGCAGACCGAGGGTGGTGAGGAGCTGGGCGATGTCCATCCGCAGGACCAGATCGCCCGCCGCGATCTCACCACCCCGCAGATCGGTCAGTATCACGCTGCCGGAACGATCCACCAGGATCGCGTCCCCCGTGAGCCTGCGGTGCGCGATCCTGCGCGACTGCAGGGCCCGCACCTGACGCCAGGCGCTGCGCACCAGATCGTCGGTGATCTCCTCGTCCTCCAGCGAGTCCAGGGACCGGCCGCCCAGGTGCTCGTACACGAGCATCACGGCGTCCGGACCGAGCTCCGAGGTGGCGATCAGCTTCGGCGCGTTGGCGCCCGCCGCGATCGCCGCGTACGCGAGGAGCGCCTCCTGCTCCAGCGCCTGACGCAGGGACACGATCGAGCGGCGGGTGGTGATGGCCCGCAGGGTGAGCCGGCGCCACGCCCGGTAGAAGAAGCCGTGCGCCTGTTGCTCGCGGTCGACGACCGTGACGTCGAGCGGAGGCCCGTCCTCCAGCGTGACGATGTACCGGCGGCCGCGGTCCCCGCTGTCGGCCGAGTCGGGCACCCCCGCCCCCTCGGCGCGGAGCGCCGTGACCGGCCGGAAGCCGACCCGGCGCAGTCCGGCGAGGAGGGTCTGGCCGGTGGGCCGGACGTTGGGGGAGCCGACCGCGTAGAGCGTTCCGTACGCGACGGTCCAGCCGATCAGCACCGTCAGGATGATCGAGAACGCCGTGGTGTACCCGGCCACCAGCATGGTGAACGCGTCGAGCAGCAGCACGGTCCACAGGAGCACCCGCCAGCGCGGCCTGCGGGCCATGCCGACGGCCGTCATGTAGGCGATGACGGGCGCGAGGTAGTTGTGGACCGGGTCGGTGAGCCCGCCTCCGGCCTGCGGCTGGGTCAGCGCGTCCTGGATGGTGCCGGGCGCGGCCCTGGCGACCCAGAGGTCGGTGGCGAGGGTGACGCCGTGGGCGAGCACGGCGGCCAGGACGCCGTCGGCGATCCGCAGCCCGTCGCGTTTGATCAGCCGCTCGATGGCGAAGGCGACCGGCACGAGGAGTACGGCGATGCTGGAGACGAGACCGGCGATCTTGACGAAGACGTCCGGGGCGCCGCCGGCGCCCTTGTTGATGTCCTGCTCGAGACCGGAGGTGGTGCCGTGGGCGAAGGCGGCGATGGCGACGACGAGGGCGATCGCGAGGACGCCGACGAGCAGCCGCATCAGGTCGGAGGGCCGGTGCACACGGGCGGCGAGCAGCGGCTCGTCCCCGGAGACGCGCTCGCTGGGCTCCCCGTCGGGGGCGGCTGCCTCAGGGGCGGCCACGTCGGGGGCGGCTGCCTCAGGGGCGGCCACGTCGGGAGCGGGTGCCTCCTGGGCGGGCACGTCGGGGGCGGGTGCCTCCTGGGCGGGCACGTCGGGGGCCGGGGCGGGCGGGCGCGGCGTGGGCGTCCCGGGGGTGGGCCGCTCTGGGTGCGCCTCCTCCTCGGGAGGCTGAGCGTCGTGCCCCATCGCCATGTCCGTCTCTGCTTGTGCCGCCTGTGCCGCTTGCTCGAACTGATACCCGTTGTGGTACCCGTCGTGGTGTTCTTGTCGCTCTTGATCTCGTATCACCAGTCACCGCCCGGACGATGGTGGCATGAAGCGGCCTCCGACGGAGGCACCAGGGCGTTGTCGGTGCGGTGAGGCAGGATGGGGCGGATGAGTATGCAGGAGCTTCCGGAGTACGCGGAGCGGGTGCTGGAGGTCGCCGAACTGATCCCGCCCGGCCGGGTGATGACCTACGGCGACGTGGCCGAATGGCTGGGCGAAGGGGGACCGCGTCAGGTCGGCCGTGTCATGGCTCTGTACGGCGGGGCCGTGCCGTGGTGGCGCGTGGTGCGCTCCGACGGCGTGCTGCTGCCGGGCCACGAGCTGCGCGCCCTGGGGCACTACCGCGAGGAGGGCACGCCGCTGCGCGAGGCCGGCCGAGCCGCCGAGGGGCACCTGCCGAAGCTCGACATGCGACGGGCACGGTGGGACGGCGGTCGGGACGCGGCAGCGGGCGCCGGTCGGGACGCGGCCGGCGACGCAGGAGAGGACGCGGCCGCGGGCGTGCGGCCGGGTGCGGGAACTCACACCTGACAGCTTCGCCCATGGCAGGAGGGGCCGAGCGGCCCGATGACGGTACGGAGGCCCGTACGGAGTAAGACCCGGGTGCCCTCCGTATCCCGTAACGTCGTCGTTCGCCCCGTACACCTCTCCACCTTCTCGTTCAGGACCGGTCGATCCACGTGAGTTCCTCCTCCACCACCCGGCGTACGCCGTACCAGGGGCGGACCACGGGCGCGTACCGCCTCGTGCGGACCGCCCCGGCGGCGGTGGAGCCCCCTCTCCTGGACGCAACCCAGCGTGAAGTGGTTGACCACGCGGGCGGGCCACTGCTCGTCCTGGCCGGACCCGGCACCGGAAAGACGACCACGCTGGTGGAGGCGGTCGCCGCCCGCGTCGAGAAGGGCACGGACCCGGAACGGATCCTCGTGCTCACCTTCAGCCGCAAGGCGGCCGTGGAGCTGCGCGACCGGATGGCGGTCCGGCTCGGCGGCGCGCGGCCCCCGCAGGCGACGACCTTCCACTCGTACTGCTACGCCCTGATCCGCGCCCACCAGGACGCCGACCTGTTCGCCGAACCGCTGCGGCTGCTCTCCGGACCGGAGCAGGATCTCGCCGTACGGGAACTGCTCGCGGGCCAGATCGACCTGGAGAAGGCGGGCCTCGGGCGGGCGCGGTGGCCGGACGAGCTGAGGGCATGTCTGACGACACGGGGCTTCGCCGACGAGGTACGGGCCGTCCTCGCGCGGTCGCGGGAACTGGGGCTCGGGCCGCGGTCCCTCGCGGAGTTCGCCCAGCGGGTCGGCCGGCCGGACTGGAAGGCGGCCGCCGGATTCCTGGCGGAGTACCTCGACGTCCTGGACCTCCAGGGGGTCCTCGACTACACCGAACTGGTGCACCGGGCGGTGCTGCTGTCCGAGCGCGTGACGCTGCCCCCCTACGACGCTGTCTTCGTGGACGAGTACCAGGACACGGACCCGGCGCAGCTGCGGCTGCTGCGCGCGCTGGCGGGCGACGGGCGCACCCTGGTCGCCTTCGGCGACCCCGACCAGTCGATCTACGCCTTCCGGGGCGCCGACGTCAACGGCATCCTCGACTTCCCCGACACCTTCGGCGGCGCCGAGGTCCGCGTTCTGACGCGTTCGCGCCGCTCGGGCGCCGAGCTGCTCGCCGCGACCCGCCGCCTCACCGTGCGGATGCCCCTGCCGCGCCTGCCCGCCGACAAGGTCAGGGCGCACCGGGAGCTGACCGCGGTACGGGACGGGGGACGGCTGGAGGTCTACACGTACCCGACCGCCTCCACCGAATCGGAGAACATCGCCGACCTCCTGCGCCGCGCCCACCTGGAGGACGGCGTCCCGTGGCAGGACATGGCGGTCCTGGTCCGCGCGGGCAGCACCGTCCCGGCCCTCCGCCGCGCTCTCACCTCCGCCGGCGTCCCCCTCGAGACGGACGCCGCCGACACCCCGCTCCGCCACGAACCGGCGGTGGCTCCTCTCCTCCTCGCCCTGCGGGCGGCGGCGACGGCGGACGCCGACTCGACCGCGTCGGCAAAGCCCGACTCGGCCCACTCGGCCCACTCGGACATCTCGGACGTCTTGGCCGGCCCCGGGGCAGCCGAGGTCGCGGAGGCCTCCGAGGCCTCCGAGGGCACGGAGGACGGGGACGACGAACCGGCGCTCAGGGGCGAGGACGGGGACGACGAACCGGCGCTCGGGGCGGAGGACGGCGGCGCGGCCGTCGCCCCGCCGTCCGGTGCCTGGATCGACACCGAGACCGCCCTCTCCCTCCTCGCCTCCCCCCTCGCCGCCATGGACCCCGCCGACCTGCGGCGGCTCGGCCGCGCCCTGCGGGACGAGGAACGGGCCGGCGGGACCAGGGTCCCGCCCCCGTCCGACGTCCTCCTCGCCCGCGCGCTCGCCGAGCCCGAGCGGCTCGTCGCCCACGACCAGTCCTACGCCCGCGGCGCCAAGCGGCTCGGCGAGCTGCTCCAGCAGGCCCGCGCCCGCCTCGCCGCCGGAGGCACCGCCGAGGAGGCGCTCTGGCTGCTCTGGAACGGGACTCCCTGGCCCGGCCGCCTGGAGCGCGCCGCCCTGCGCGGCGGCCCGGCCGGACGCAACGCAGACCGCGATCTCGACGCCGTCTGCGCTCTCTTCGAGACCGCCGCGCGCGCCGAGGACCGCGTCGGCGGCCGCGGCGCACTGAACTTCCTCGAAGAACTCGACGCCCAGGACATCGCCGCCGACACCCTCTCCCGGCGCCAGGCCCGCCCCGAGGCCGTCCGGCTCATGACGGCCCACCGGGCCAAGGGCCTGGAGTGGAGCCTTGTCGTCGTCGCCGGTGTCCAGGAAGGGCTCTGGCCCGACCTGCGCCGCCGCGGCTCCCTCCTCGAAGCCGACCGCATCGGCCGCGACGGGCTCGCCGAACCGCTCACCCCCGGCGCCCTCCTCGCCGAGGAGCGCCGGCTCTTCTACGTCGCCGCCACCCGCGCCCGCGACCGCCTGGTCGTCACCGCCGTCAAGGCTCCGGCCGACGACGGCGACCAGCCCTCCCGCTTTCTCACCGAGCTCGGCACCGAGCCCAAGGACGTCTCCGGCCGCCCGCGCCGCCCCCTCGCCGTCGCCGCGCTCGTCGCCGAGCTGCGCGCCACCACCGTCGACCCGGACGCCTCCGACGCGCTTCGCGACGCCGCCGCCCAGCGTCTGGCCCAGCTTGCCGCGCTCACCGACGACGAGGGCCAGCCGTTGGTGCCGGCCGCGCATCCGGACCGCTGGTGGGGCCTGTTCGAGCCGACCCACAGCAGGGTCCCGTTGCGCGACCGCGACCACCCCGTCGCCCTCTCCGGCTCCGCCCTCGACCAGCTCGCCAACACCTGCGCCCTCCAGTGGTTCCTCGGCCGCGAGGTCAAGGCCGCCGCCCCCGCCACGGCCGCCCAGGGCTTCGGCAACGTCGTCCACGTCCTCGCCGACGAGGTCGCCTCCGGCCGTACCCCCGCCGACCTGGACGTCCTCATGGCCCGCCTCGACTCGGTCTGGGACGCGCTCGCCTTCGACGCGCCCTGGAAGTCGGCGCAGGAGAAGGAGCACGCGCGCGTGGCGCTGGAACGCTTCCTGCGCTGGCACGTCATGGATCGCGGCGGCCGCACCCCCGCCGCCACCGAGCACGACTTCGACGTCACCCTCGAAGCCGGGGAGTACGAGGTCCGGATCCGGGGCTCCATGGACCGCGTCGAGGCCGACGAGCGGGGCCGGGCCTACGTCGTGGACTTCAAGACAGGCAAGTCCGCCCCGACCCGGGACGAGGTCGCCCACCACCCTCAGCTCGCCGTCTACCAGCTCGCGGTACGCGAAGGAGCCCTGGACGAGGTCTTCGACGGCCGCCGCCCCGAACCCGGCGGCGCCGAACTCGTACAACTGCGCCAGTCCGCCCCCAAGAAGGAGGGCGGGGACGCGCTCCCGAAGATCCAGGCACAGGAACCCCTGGCGGGGGAGTGGGTCGGCGACCTGCTCGCGACGGCCGCCGGCCGGGTCCTGGACGAGCGCTTCACCCCCACCACCGGCCAGCACTGCGCCCACTGCACCTTCCGCTCCGCGTGCAGCGCCCAGCCGGAGGGTCGCCACATCGTGGAGTAGGCCGTACGCCGGGGCCGGTCACCCGACTGGAGTAGCGGCCGCGCGCCCGGAGGGTAAGGCTGGTACGAGGGGCCGACCGAGGAGGGCCGCATGGCGTACCGACGCACGCTCCGGGCCGCCACCGTCGTCTGTGCCGCCGTGATGGCCGGCACCGTCCCGGCGGGCGGCCGGGCCGTGGCCGACAGCCCGGTGACGGACGTACGGGTACGGCCGGTCGCCGCCGCACCCTCGCCCACCCCTTCACCCTCGCCCGACCCCTTCAAGGGGCTGAGCGCCGACCAGATCGCCGACCGCGCCGTCTCCGCCACGCAGTCCGCGACCTCACTCCGGATGGCCGGGCGGGTCACGTCGGACGACCAGCCCCTGGACGTCGACTTCTCGCTCAACGACAAGCAGGAGTGCAGCGGGCGGATGAAGATCAAGGGTGGCGCCGCCGAGCTGCGGCAGATGGACAAGATCACGTACATGAAGGGCGACGAGCGGTTCTGGCGGGTCTCCATGACCTCGCAGGGCGTGCCGGAGCGTCAGATCGACGCCACGATCGAACTTCTCAAGGGCCGCTGGCTGAAGATCACGCCCGATCAGGCGGGCAGCCGTGATCTGAGCGGGGTCTGCGACCTCAAGGCGCTCCTCGCCGACATGGGCAAGGACAAGGACGAGGACAAGGACGAGCGCGGGGAGCTGACCAGGGGGCCGGACGCGAAGGTCGACGGCACGCCCGTCGCCACCCTGGTGAACAAGAAGCCCGGCGACGGCACGACCACGGTCTCCGTCTCCCAGAAGGGCAAGCCCTACATCCTCAAGATGGTCAAGGCGGGTGGCGACGAGCCGGGGACGATGGTCCTCTCCGACTTCGACAAGCCCGTGAAGGTCGTCGTACCGCCCGCGGACGAGACGGTGGACCTCTCGAAGCTGGACCAGGGCACGAGGACCTGAGGTCCGCGAGGGCCACCGTCGGCGACCGTGGCCGGCCGTGGTCGGCGCTGTCGGTGGTCGCCGTTAGCCTCTTTGGGGTGACCGCACGCATCACCGACCCCGAGCAGCTCAAGGAGCTCCTCGGCATCCCGTTCACCCCGGAGCAGACGGCCTGCATCGTCGCGCCGCCCGCCCCGCAGGTCATCGTGGCCGGAGCCGGATCCGGCAAGACGACGGTGATGGCCGCCCGGGTGGTCTGGCTGGTCGGCACGGGCCAGGTCGCCCCCGAGCAGGTCCTCGGCCTGACGTTCACCAACAAGGCCGCCGGCGAACTCGCCGAACGTGTCCGCACCGCGCTCGTACGCGCCGGGGTCACCGACCCCGACGTCATCGACCCTGAGAACCCTCCGGGCGAGCCCCGCATCTCCACGTACCACGCCTTCGCCGGCCAGCTGCTGACCGACCACGGTCTGCGCATCGGCCTGGAGCCGACCTCCCGCCTGCTCGCCGACGCCACCCGCTACCAGCTCGCCGCGCGCGTGCTGCGCGAGGCACCGGGGCCGTACCCCGCCCTGACCCGGTCCTTCCCGACCCTCGTCAGCGACCTCCTCGCCCTCGACGCGGAGCTGGCCGAACACCTCGTACGCCCCGAGGACCTCGTCGCGTACGACTCCGGCCTCCTCACCGCCCTGTCCCGCGCCAAGCTCTCCAACGCCGACCTGCGCAAGGTCCCCGAGACGGCGGCGGCCCGCCGCGAGCTGCTCGACCTCGTCGTCCGCTACCGCGCGGCCAAGCGCTCCCGCGACCTGCTCGACTTCGGCGACCAGATCGCCCTCTCCGCCGAACTCGCCACCACGCGCGCGGAGGTCGGCGCGATCCTGCGGGACGAGTTCCGGGTCGTCCTGCTCGACGAGTACCAGGACACCTCCGTCGCCCAGCGGCTCCTGCTGTCCGGCCTCTTCGGCGGTGGCACCGGCCACGCCGTCACCGCCGTCGGCGACCCCTGCCAGGCGATCTACGGCTGGCGCGGCGCCTCCGTCGCCAACCTCGACGACTTCCCCGACCACTTCCCGTACCAGGACGGCACGCCCGCCACCCGCTACGCGCTCTCCGAGAACCGGCGCAGCGGCGGCCGGCTCCTCGACCTCGCCAACGGGCTGGCCGCCCCGCTGCGCGCCATGCACGCGGGCGTGGAGGCACTGCGCCCGGCGCCCGGCGCCGAAGCGGACGGCACGGTACGGATCGCGCTCCTGCCGACGCACGCCGAGGAGATCGACTGGCTCGCCGACTCCCTGGCCCATCTGGTCCGCACGGGCAGGGAACCGGGCGAGATCGCGGTCCTGTGCCGGACGGCGACCGACTTCCCCGCCATCCAGGCCGCGCTGGTCGCCCGGGACGTCCCGGTAGAGGTAGTCGGCCTCTCCGGGCTCCTGCACCTGCCCGAGGTCGCCGACCTGGTCGCCGTGTGCGAGGTGCTCCAGGACCCCGGCGCCAACGCCTCCCTCGTCCGGCTCCTGACGGGCCCCCGCTGGCGCATCGGCCCGCGCGACCTCGCCCTCCTCGGCCGCCGCGCCCGGCTCCTCGTCCACCGCGCCGGCGAGGACCCCGACGCGGACGCCGACCAGCGGCTCGCCGCGGCGGTCGAGGGCGTCGACCCGGCCGAGGTCGTCTCGCTCGCCGACGCGCTCGACACGTTCCTGGAGTCGGGCGGCGAGGACGACGGACTCCCCTTCTCCGCCGAGGCGCGGGTCCGCTTCGCCCGCCTCGCCGCCGAGCTGCGCTCCCTGCGCTCCTCGCTCGCGGACCCCCTGATGGACGTCCTGCACCGGGTCCTCGCCACCACCGGCCTGGAGGTCGAGCTCTCCGCCTCCCCGCACGCCCTGGCCGCCCGCCGCCGCGAGACGCTCTCCCACTTCCTCGACATAGCGGCAGGCTTCGCCTCCCTGGACGGCGAGGCGAACCTGCTGGCCTTCCTCGGCTTCCTGCGCACGGCCGCGCAGTACGAGAAGGGCCTCGACAACGCGCTCCCCGGCGGCGAGAACACGGTCAAGGTCCTCACCGCGCACAAGTCCAAGGGCCTGGAATGGGACGTGGTGGCGGTGCCCGGCCTCGTCGCGTCCCAGTTCCCGAGCACCAGGGCCCGCGAGTCGTGGACCTCCCAGCCGCAGGTCCTGCCGCACGACCTGCGCGGCGACGCCGCCACGCTGCCGGGGATCGACACCTGGGACGCCGCCTCCCTGAAGACCTTCAAGGAGCGGATGCGGGACCACCAGCACACCGAGGAGCTCCGCCTCGGCTACGTCACCTTCACCCGTCCCCGCTCCCTCCTCCTCGGCTCCGGCCACTGGTGGGGCCCGGCCCAGAAGAAGCCGCGCGGCCCCTCGGCGTTCCTTCAGTCGCTGTACGACCACTGCGCGGCCGGCTTCGGTGAGATCGAGGTCTGGTCCGACGAACCGGCCCAGGACGCGGAGAACCCCTCCCTCACGGAACACACGCAGGACCAGGCCTGGCCCCTCCCTCTGGACGAGGCCGCCTTGAAGCGCCGCAGAAAGGCGGCGGAGCAGGTGATGACGGCGTTGTGGGCACATGGTCCGCAGGGCGCAAGGGGTGGGCACCACGCCATGAACGCGCTGCCCGCGCAAGGGCCCGTCCCCCCGGCCCCGGCCGCCGAGCCCTTCGACGAGGACCTCTGGCCCGAGGAGGAACCCCTCTGGGACGAGGACCCTTTCCCGGGCGAGGACACCTTCCGGGACGAGGACATCTTCCGGGACGAGCAGCCCGCGCCCGAAAGGCTCCCCGCCCCCCGGGCGCCCGAGGACGACGCCCCGGCCCGCCCCACCCTCACCCCCGAGGAACAGAAGACGCTCGCCTCCTGGGACCGCGACCTCACCGCCCTCACCACCGAGCTCCGCCGCTCCCGCGCCACCACCCGCGACGTCCTGCTGCCCGCCTACCTCTCCGCCTCCCAGGTCCTCCGCCTGGCCGCCGACCCCGACGGGTTCGCCCAGGAGCTGGCCCGCCCGATGCCCCGGCCGCCGCAGCCCGCCGCCCGCCGCGGCACGCGTTTCCACGCGTGGGTGGAGTCCCGCTTCGAGGAGCTGCCGCTCCCCATGCTCGGCCCGGACGAGCTCCCCGGCGGCGAGGACTTCGCCGGTGAGCCGGAGATCGTCGACGAGCGGGACCTCGATGCGCTGAAGGACGCCTTCGCCCTCACCCCGTACGCCCGTCGCAGCCCCCACCGCGTCGAGGTCCCCGTCCACCTCTCGCTCGCGGGACGGGTCGTGCGGGGCAGGATCGACGCCGTCTACCGGGACCCGGACACCGGCGGGTACGAGATCGTCGACTGGAAGACCAGCCACCTCCGCACCGCCGACCCGCTCCAGCTGGCGATCTACCGCCTCGGCTGGGCCGAGCAGCACGGCCTGCCCGTCGAGGAGGTCGCCGCCGCCTTCGTCTACGTACGGACGGGAGAGGTCGTACGCCCCGCCCGCCTCCCCGGCCGGGCAGAGCTGGAGAGCATCCTGCTGGGCAGGCCGGTGGCCGGGTCCGCGGTCGCGTCCGCGGGTGGGACGGCGAGCGCCCCGGCGGACCGTCCGGAGGGCGGACCGCCGGACGGTCCCGCCCCGGGCGCCGGATAGGCTCAGACGTATGAGCGAGACCCCGGACAACGTCGTCCAGACCGTACGTACGTACATCGATCAGCACCGCGCCGCCTTCCTCGACGAGCTCGCCGAGTGGCTGCGCATCCCCTCCGTGTCGGCGCAGCCCGACCACGCGGAGGACGTACGGCGCAGCGCCCGGTGGCTCGCGGCCAAGCTGTCCGACACCGGCTTCACGACGGTCGAGATCTGGGAGACCGGGGACGGGGCGGGCGCACCCGCCGTCTTCGCCGAGTGGCCCTCGGGCGACGCCGACGCCCCGACCGTGCTGGTCTACGGGCACCACGACGTCCAGCCCGCCGCCCGCGAGGACGGCTGGCACACCGACCCCTTCGAGCCGCACGTCGTCGACGGCCGGATGTACGCGCGTGGTGCGGCCGACGACAAGGGGCAGGTCTTCTTCCACACGCTCGGTGTCCGCGCCCATCTCGCCGCGACCGGACGCACCGCACCCGCCGTCAACCTCAAGCTGATCGTCGAGGGCGAGGAGGAGTCGGGGTCCCCGCACTTCCGCGACCTGGTCGAGGCGCACGCCGCCCGGCTCGCCGCCGATGTCGTGATCGTCTCCGACACCGGCATGTGGTCCGAGGACACCCCGACCGTCTGCACCGGCATGCGCGGTGTCGCGGACTGCGAGATCGAGCTGTACGGCCCCGATCAGGACATCCACTCCGGATCCTTCGGCGGAGCCGTGCCCAATCCGGCCACCGTCGCCGGCCGCATCGTCGCCGCGCTCCACGACGAGGACGAGCGCGTCGCCGTCCCCGGCTTCTACGACGGCGTCACCGAGCTCTCCGCCGCCGAGCGCGCCCTCATCGCCGAGCTGCCCTTCGACGAGGCCGCCTGGCTGAACACCGCCAAGTCCCACGGCACCCTGGGGGAGGCCGGCTTCTCCACCCTGGAGCGCGTCTGGGCCCGCCCCACCGCCGAGGTCAACGGCATCGGCGGGGGCTACCAGGGCCCCGGCGGCAAGACCGTCGTCCCCGCCTCCGCCCAGCTGAAGCTCTCCTTCCGGCTGGTCGCGGGCCAGGACCCGGCCAAGATCGAGCTCGCGGTGCGCGACTGGCTCGACGGCCTGGTCCCCGCCGGCATCCGGTACGACATCGTCTTCGGCGCCCCGACCCGGCCCTGCCTCACCCCGCTCGACCACCCCGCCCTGCGGGCCGTCGCCGGGGCGATGAGCCGGGCCTTCGACGGCGCCACGGTCCGGTTCACCCGCGAGGGCGGCTCCGGACCCGCCGCCGACCTGCAGGACGTCCTGGGCGCGCCGGTGCTGTTCCTCGGCATCTCCGTACCGTCCGACGGCTGGCACGCCCCCAACGAGAAGGTCGAGCTGGACCTCCTCATGAAGGGCGTCGAGACCACCGCTCATCTGTGGGGCGACCTGCCCGCTGCCGTCCCGGCAGCCGCCCCGCAGCGCTGAACGCTGAACCACACACCTGATCCGGGGGAGTTGGAAGCACCTGTGAGCAGCATGAAGTACGAGTCCACGGATCGTCCGATCGGGCTCACCGCCCCGAGCGGCATCGACCGCGCGGCCCACCACCGTCTCGACGAGGCGTGGCTGGCGGCGGCCTGGAGCCACCCCACGACCCGCGTCTTCGTCGTCTCCGGCGGCCAGGTTCTGATCGACGAGCCCGCAGACAGCGCTGACGGCCGCACCGAACTGGTCATGACCCCGGCCTTCGAGGCGCCGGTCACCGAGACGCACCGCTACTTCCTGGGCACGGACGCCGAAGGCGTCTCCTACTTCGCCCTCCAGAAGGACTCGCTGCCCGGACGGATGGACCAGTCGGCCCGCGCGGCGGGGCTGCGCGAGGCCGGGCTGCTGCTGTCACCCCGGGACGCGGGCCTCATGGTGCACGCCGTCGCCCTGGAGAACTGGCAGCGCCTGCACCGCTTCTGTTCCCGGTGCGGCGAGCGCACGGTCATCGCGGCCGCCGGCCACATCCGCCGCTGCCAGGCCTGCGGCGCGGAGCACTACCCGCGCACCGACCCCGCCGTGATCATGCTGGTCACGGACGAGGAGGACCGGGCCCTGCTCGGCCGCCAGGTCCACTGGCCGGAGGGCCGCTTCTCGACCCTCGCGGGCTTCGTCGAGCCGGGCGAGTCGATCGAGCAGTCGGTGGTGCGCGAGGTCTTCGAGGAGGCCGGTGTCACGGTCGGCGAGGTCGAGTACGTCGCCAGCCAGCCGTGGCCCTTCCCGTCCAGCCTGATGCTGGGCTTCTTCGCCCGCGCCACCTCCTCGGAGATCACCGTGGACGGCGAGGAGATCCAGGAGGCCCGCTGGTTCTCGCGCGAGGACCTGAAGGCCGCCTTCGAGTCGGGCGAGGTCCTGCCGCCGTACGGCATCTCGATCGCGTCCCGCCTGATAGAGCTCTGGTACGGCAAGCCGCTGCCGAAGCCGGGCGACGTCCTCTGACCCGGGCCCATGGCCGAAAAACCCCCGTCCGGCACCGCCGGGCGGGGACTTTCTCGTGCCGGGGACTTCTCGTGCGGCTCAGAGGCGGGCGAGATTGCGCTTGAGGTAGCGGCTGAGCGGCCGCTCGACGACGCGATGCACGCCGTACGACAGCACCAGCATTCCGACGAGCACCGAGGTGACCAGCGGCCACGGGGAGACGTGCGGCGAGAAGAGGGTGAAGAGTTCCCAGCCGATGACCTGGTGCAGCAGGTACAGCGGGTAGGTCAGCGCCCCCGCGATCGGCAGCCACTTCCACTGGATGCCGGAGAGCCTTCCGGTGGCGGCCAGCGTCATCACCCCGAAGAAGGCGGCGAGCAGGACCGTCACGGGCCAGGCCGGCCGGTCGCCGAGGAAGTCGAGCTGCTTCCACTCGTCGATGGTGGGCGCGAGCGAGGCGCAGTAGCAGAATCCGACGATGCCGAAGAGCATCAGGTTCGGGCGGAACCGGTACATGAGGTAGAACGCCATGCCCGCGATGAAGAACCAGCTGTACTCGGGGATCAGGAGCAGGCGCAGGAGGCCGTCCCCGGACGCCGCGACCAGGGGAGTGGCCGCACCCCAGACGCAGCAGAACAGCAGGACCCTGCGGTACGTCAGCCCCCACCAGGCGAGCAGCGAGAAGAGCAGGTAGAAGCGGAGCTCGGTGAAGAGCGTCCAGTAGACGGTGTCGACGTGCCTCACGTCGAGCGGCTGCTGGAGCATCGTCAGGTTGGTGAGGACGTCGTTCCAGGGCAGGTGGCGACGGCCGCCGGGTATCACGGTCACGGTGACGGTGGTGGCGATGACAGCGAACCAGTACGCGGGGTAGAGGCGCACCACGCGCGATACGAAGAAGTCCTTCACCGGCCGGCCCCAGGCGCTCATACAGATGACGAAGCCACTGATGAGGAAGAAGAGCTGTACGCCGAGGTAGCCGTAGGAGGCTATTCGGAAGGTCTCGGGAAAGAGCTGCTGCACCTGCGTCGGCCAGCCTCCGCCGCGTGCCAGGTAGTGATACACCACCACCATGAGGGCGGCGCCGAGGCGCAGGGCGTCGAGTGCGTGGAGCCGCTTGGGCCTCGTGCGGCCGACGGGAGTCGGTATGAGGCTCGGCGCGAGGACGGTCTCACGAGGTGCCTCGGTGACCGTGCGTATCTGGTTGAGCAATCGGGGACCCCCGCCTGGATGTGCAGCCGCTTTCACCTCGGCAGGTGGGGCCGGGACGCCACCATAGGGGGGCTTCCGGGAGCCGCACAAAGAGAGAGCCGCCTGTTGTGACGCTCGTCATGGGCGCCGGCGGGCCGCGCCGTGCCCGCGCGGACGGGGGCCCGTCGGTCCGTGTGAACAGGGCCTGTGCAGATCGGGCCGCATGTCCGTCCGGACGAGCTCGTGGAGAGGGCCCCGTCGGCCGGTTCTCGCCGGTCGCGGGGCCCTGCTCGATCTCCTCGCGGTCTTCTTGCCGCCTCCGTGCGATCTCCTCACGATCTCCGTGAGAACGCGATCAGACGCCGAGCGCCTGCTTCACCTGCGCGAGGCTGGGGTTCGTCATGACGACCTCGTCAGCGCCGGGGGTGGGGAGGATGCGGACCGTCGGAACTGTCTGGTTCCCGCCGTTGGCCTTCTCCACGTACGCGGCCGACTCCGGGTCCTGCTCGATGTTGATCTCCGTGTACGCGATGCCCTCGCGGTCCATCTGGCTCTTCAGCCGACGGCAGTAGCCGCACCACGTGGTGCTGTACATCGTCACAGTGCCCTGCATGGCCAGGCGCTCCTCTGTTCGCGGGTAAGTGCCGAGGGAAGAACGTACGCGCCCGCCCCGCCATTCCCGCATTCGTACGACCGGCGCCTCCGCCCTGTGGACAACCCGCCGCACACGCCCCTCGGAACCTGGCAGCATGGCGGGGTGACAGCAGCAACGCACTCCCCTCTCTTCCCGCAGGTCCCCGAGTCGGCCGACGCGGTGCTCGACGGGCTCGACCCCGAGCAGCGCGAGGTCGCTCTCGCCCTGCACGGCCCGGTGTGCGTGCTGGCGGGAGCCGGTACGGGCAAGACGCGGGCCATCACCCACCGCATCGCCTACGGCGTGCGGGCGGGCATACTCCAGCCCGGCAGTGTGCTGGCCGTCACGTTCACCAACCGGGCCGCCGGCGAGATGCGGGGCCGTCTCCGGGAGCTCGGCGCGGGCGGCGTCCAGGCCCGCACCTTCCACTCCGCCGCGCTGCGCCAGCTCCAGTACTTCTGGCCGAAAGTCGTCGGTGGTGATCTTCCCCGGCTCCTGGAGCGCAAGATCCAGCTCGTCGCCGAGTCCGCCGCCCGCTGCCGTGTCCGCCTCGACCGCAACGAGCTGCGCGACGTCACCGGCGAGATCGAGTGGGCCAAGGTCACCCAGACCGTCCCCGGCGACTATCCGGCGGCCGTCGCCAAGTCGGTCCGTGACGCTCCCCGCGACCCGGCCGAGATCGGCCAGATCTACGCCATGTACGAGCAGCTGAAGCGCGACCGGTCGGTGATCGACTTCGAGGACGTGCTGTTGCTCACGGTCGGCATCCTCCAGGACCGACACGACATCGCCGACCAGATCCGCCGGCAGTACCAGCACTTCGTCGTGGACGAGTACCAGGACGTCTCCCCGCTCCAGCAGCGGCTTCTCGACCTGTGGCTCGGCGACCGCGACAACCTCTGTGTCGTCGGCGACGCCAGCCAGACCATCTACTCCTTCACCGGCGCCACCCCCGACCACCTGCTGAACTTCCGCACCCGGCACCCGAACGCCACGGTCGTGAAGCTCGTCCGCGACTACCGCTCCACCCCCCAGGTGGTCCACCTCGCCAACGGACTCCTCAGCCAGGCGCGCGGCCGGGCCGCCGAGCACCGCCTGGAGCTGATCTCCCAGCGCGACCCCGGCCCCGAGCCCGCCTACACGGAGTACGCCGACGAGCCCGCCGAGGCCGAGGGCACCGCCCGGCGGATCCGCGACCTGATCGCCGCCGGTGTCCCGGCCGGCGAGATCGCGGTCCTCTACCGGATCAACGCCCAGTCCGAGGTCTACGAACAGGCCCTCGCCGACGCCGGAGTGCCCTACCAGCTGCGCGGCGCCGAGCGCTTCTTCGAACGCCAGGAGGTGCGGGAAGCGGGCATCGCCCTGCGCGGCGCCGCCCGCGCCGGTGGGAACGACGCGCTGCTCGACGACACCGAGGACCTGCCCTCCCAGGTCCGCGCCGTGCTCTCCACCAAGGGCTGGACGACCGAGCCGCCCGCAGGCTCCGGTGCCGTCCGCGACCGCTGGGAATCCCTGGCCGCCCTCGTCCGCCTCGCGGAGGACTTCGCCCGCGCCCGGTCCGGCGCCACCCTCTCCGACCTGGTCGCCGAGCTCGACGAGCGGGCCGCCGCCCAGCACGCCCCGACCGTCCAGGGCGTCACGCTCGCCTCGCTGCACGCGGCCAAGGGCCTGGAGTGGGACGCCGTCTTCCTGGTCGGCCTCACCGAGGGCATGATGCCGATCACCTACGCCAAGACCGACGAGCAGGTCGAGGAGGAGCGCCGGCTCCTGTACGTCGGAGTCACCCGCGCCCGGCTCCACCTCTCGCTCTCCTGGGCGCTCTCCCGCTCCCCGGGCGGCCGCGCCTCCCGGCGCCCCACCCGCTTCCTCAAGGGGCTGCGGCCCGGATCCGGTGCGCTCGGCGCGGCCGGAGCGGGCGGCGGCGGCTCCGTCGAGCGAGGCAGCGGCGGTCGGCGCAAGCGCCGTGGGCCGGTGCTCTGCCGGGTCTGCGGGGCCACCCTCACCGAGGCCGGCGAGATGAAGCTCATGCGGTGCGAGGACTGCCCCTCGGACATGGACGAGGCGCTGTACGAGCGGCTGCGCGAGTGGCGCTCGGACCAGGCCAAGCAGCTCGGACAGCCCGCGTACTGCGTGTTCACCGACAAGACGCTGATGGCCATCGCCGAGTGCGTGCCCTCCACCGACGGGGAGCTCGCCGCCATCTCCGGGGTCGGCGCCCGCAAGCTCGACCGGTTCGGCGCCGACGTCCTGGCCCTCTGCGCGGGTGAAGAGCCAGGTGAGGAGCGTGCGGAAGACGACGGGGAGGACTGATCGAAACTCGTCGGAAAAATAGTTTGCGCACGCCCCGTCAAGCCCCATAGGTTCTTAACCACGGAAACAGCGGCTTCTTCGAAGCCCTGTCTTCGTGCTGTACTTATCCGAATACACGAGGGCCCGGTTCACCCCGAGCCCCCCGAGACGCCGAGAGGAGGCGAATCCAGTGATCAGCTACATCAACAACAACGTCAGCTTCGTCAGCACCGACAAAATGACCGATCGCTCGGTCGCCTCCGCCTGCTCGCTCGGCCTCTCCGGTTCGGCGTTCATCGGCAGCGGTCTTCCTGGCACCGGTGTGTCCGGCCTCGGCATCGCCGGCGTCGGCGCCCTGCGGCCGGCCGCCGTTCCGGCGGGTCTTCCCGTCATGGAGCGCAATGAGCGACCGACCAAGGCACTGGAAGCAGGAGTAGCAGCAGTCAAGGCCGCCCAGGCCTACGGCTTTGCGGCGACCGGTGCCGGCTTTACGAAGCAGACGACGCAGCACCACACGATGTGGGCCTTCCGTGGGCTCGAACCCTGGAGTGATCCAGCCTGATCCTCGATCAGGCCGGCGCCTTCAGGGCCGCGGAACCCCACCCGGGATCCGCGGCCCTTCTGTTTGTCCTCGAACGGGGATGACGGAGCGAAGGGGCCTCGGGACCAGCAGAACCCGGTACCAGCCGAAACCCCGGTCAACAGGCCGGAACGACCAGACGAGGAAAACCCACCGTGCAACTCGAAGCGCACGCCCCGTCCGTACCGCCTTCCGAAACGCTCCCCCCGCCCGGCCTCACGGAGGACTCCACCTTGACCCCCCTCACCGCGCTCACCGCGCTCGACGACGCCATCGAGAACCTCGGTGTACCCGTCCCCTGCCGCTCGTTCGACCCGGAGGTCTTCTTCGCCGAGTCCCCGGCGGACGTCGAGTACGCCAAGTCCCTCTGCCGCACCTGCCCGCTGATGGAGGCCTGCCTCGCCGGCGCGAAGGAGCGGCGTGAGCCGTGGGGCGTCTGGGGCGGAGAGCTGTTCGTCCAGGGTGTCGTCGTCGCCCGGAAGCGGCCGCGTGGTCGCCCGCGCAAGAACCCGGTCGCGGCATGAACGTCACCGGAACCATCGACCGACCCCTCACGCACGATCCCCAGAAGCAGGCCCCGATGACCTCTTCCACCAGCGAGCCCTGCGGCTCCGCGACCCCAGACGTTTCCACCACCGGCGCGAACGCCTCGCGTCAGAACAGGACCCGAGAGATGCAACTCATCCCAGAAGCCATGGCTCGTGCTCATATGCGCGACCGCCTGCGGGAAGCCGACGCGGAACGCCAGGCCGTGCGCCTGGTCGCCGCCCGGCGGATGCAGCGTCGAGCCGAGCGCGTCTCGCTGCGCGCCCGGCGCGCACTGGCCATGGCCGTGATGCACTGACCCGAAGAACCACGCGGGAGCCGGTCCGTCAGGACCGGCCCCCGCGGTGCGTTGCTGCGCGGCCGGTGCCCTCTCGCACTATCGTCGGCAGGGTGAACGACGCCCGGAACCCCGAGGAGGTCATCGTGTGCGCCGGCTGCGGCAAGACCGCGGAGGAGCCCCCGGTGACCTGGAGCTGCTCCGTGGAGAACGGCGCCCGCCGCTACCTCTGCGACACCTGTGCCCGTGACCACATCCGTTCCATCGAGGGCCGCCTCGACTCCGCCTGGTGGTGACCCGGGGCCCCGGCTCACTCCGCCGCGACGAAGCCGGGCAGCCACTCCTCCAGTTCGTCGCGCAGCCGCACCGTCGCGTCCAACTGGCAGAGCACACCGATCGTGCTCAACGTCACGCGGTGTATCAGCAGGTACGAGGGCGGCAGGTTGAGCTTCTTGCCCAGCTGGTGCGCGGGGGAGCGCGGGTCGGCGATGCGGGCGGCCTGGTTCCTCAGCCAGCCCCTGCTGAAGCCGAAGGCGTCCACCTCGGCCGGCTCGATGATCGGCAGCAGGTACGCGAGCACCTCCTCCGGGTCGAGGTCGATGGACTCCTTGACGAACCCCTCCTCCCGCAGCAGCGCGTAGACCGTCTCGGCGTCGCCCTCCAGGGTCAGCCGCAGAGAGGTGCCGATCGTCTTCGGCAGCCCACCCGGCAGCCGGTCCACCGTGCCGAAGTCCAGCACCCCCAGACGCCAGCTCTCCGGCCCCTCCTCCTCGTCGGCGCCCGGCAGCAGCCGGAAGTTCCCCGGATGCGCGTCCGCGTGCAGCAGGCCCGTCCGGGCCGGGCCGGAGAAGAGGAAACGGGCGAGGAGCTGACCGGCCCGGTCCCGCTGCTCCTCGGTGCCGTCCGCGATCACCTCCGACAGCGGGATCCCGTCGATCCACTCCGTCACCAGCACCTGCTCCGACTGGTGCACCACCCCCGGCACCACCACGTCCGGGTCGTCCGCGAACTCCTCCGCGTGCTCCCGCTGCGCCTGCGCCTCCAGGCCGTAGTCCAGCTCCTCGGACACCCGGTCGCGCAACTCCTTGATGAGCGGCTTGACGTCCATCCCCGGGATCAGCGGCCCGAGCAGCCGGGCGAAGCGGCTCAACTGCGCCAGGTCCGACAGGAGCGCCTCACCCGCCCCCGGATACTGGACCTTCACGGCGACCTCCCGGCCGTCGTGCCACACCGCCCGGTGCACCTGGCCGATGGACGCCGCCGCCGAGGGCTTCTCCTCGAACTCCAGGAACAGCTCACGCCACTCGGCGCCGAGCCGCTCCTCCAGCACACCGTGCACCGTGCGCGTCGGCATCGGCGGCGCCGCCTCCTGGAGCTTGGTGAGCGCCGCCCGGTACGGACCCGCCACCTCCTCGGGAAGCGCCGACTCGAAGACGGACAGTGCCTGCCCGAACTTCATCGCCCCGCCCTTGAGCTCGCCCAGGACCTTGAACAGCTGTTCCGCCGTGCGCTGTTGCAGTTCCCGTGCGACCAACTCGGCGGACCTGCCGCCGATCCGTTTGCCCAGGCCCCACGTGGCCCGTCCCGCGAAGCCCAGTGGCAACGCGGCCAACTTGGCGGTCCGGGTGACCGCCTTCCGGGGAAGATCAGACATGCGCCCCTCCAATTCCCAGACCGCCGTGCCGCACAGGGCGGTTACCCCGCCATTGTGTCCTGCGGGCTTCTCGCCCCCGAGGCGCGCTCCCCTTCTCCGTGACGTATCGGCTCGCGCGCCGCGCCACAGGGGCACGCGGGGTGGGGGCTGAGCCGCTCCTCGCGCCACTCGAGCAGCGGCAGCGCCGCCTCCCAGCGGGCCCCTGTGCTGGCGGGCAGCTCCCCGTCCAGAAAGGCCAGCGCGTGGGCCGCCGCGAGCCCCGCCACCGCCGTCGCGAGACCAAGGTCACAGGCCGGCAGCGGCTCCGGCGCACCCGAGCGCCACTGGGCCAGCATTCGCGGCCAGACCGGCTCCCGGTCCGTCCGCTCCTCCTGGGCGCAGCGCGCGCAGGCCGTCCCGCCCGGCAGCACCAGCGGCCCGACCACCCCCGTGGCCTCCAGCACACCGGCGTAGAGATGGGGCGTGCCGGTGGCGATCCAGGGCTCGGCCGTCACGGGATCGGGGGCGTAGGCGGCGAATCCGTCCCGGGGTGTCACCACGACGAGTGAGAGGGCGGGCTCGCCCCCGCAGTCACCCGGGACGGGACGGGGCGCCCGCGGGGCGCGGCCACCGGGCGCCGAGCGCCCCACGAGCCGCCGGGCGGCCACCGCCCGGCGTTCGCCCACCGCCTCGGGCGGGAGTCCACCCGGTGACGTCTCCCAGGGCAGCACCGTGCCGGAGTCCAGCACCTCCACCCGGCCCACCCCCGAGGCCGAGAGCAGTGCCGCGACCGCCGCGCCGATCCTGCCCGCGCCCCGGACCTGGACGCGCGCGGCCCGCCGGGCGGCCAGGCGTCCTGTCGCCCCGTCCGGTTCGGGATGGACCACGGAGAGTGAGGCCAGGTCGGCGCGGAGCGGATCGAGCGCGCGGTCCGCCGGCCGGGGCGCGCCGGCTCTGCCGGGCCGGCCGGCCGTCCCGTCCGCGACGAGTCCGGCCGATGACAGCCGCTCGATCAGCGCCTCCAGTTGCCCCTCGGGCAGTCCGAGGGCCCGGGCCTCGGCCCGGAGCAGTTCCATGCCGCGGGTGCCGTCGAGCAACCCGAGCAGGCTGCCGGTGGTGGTGTCGAGCGGTCCGACCACGACCGCGTGCGCGGAAGTGGCTCCGAACTGCACCGACTGAAGATTTCGCCAGGCGCGTCGCAGCGTCGGTTTCAGCATCGGATGCATCTGCGTTCCCCCGTGATCTCGGCCGATGATCTTCTTGGCTCTCGGCCGTTCCCCGTCGGGCCGCCGGTCGAGCCGTTCTCAGATTGCCCGGGTGTCGGGACGGTTGCGAAAAGTTGTCCACAAGGGCGGGTATTAATCATTCAAATGGTGCGGGGGGTGGCGGGATCGCGGCCGAACCGTCCCGGAGGCGGGACTTCCCCCGCTGACAGCGGGTAACGTCGAGGCCGTGCCCGCCGACCCTCAGCACAGCGTGACAAGCAAACCGCCCCGCGGCTCCGGGACGAGTGCGGTCGAGGTCCGCAGAAGCTCCCGGCGGAGGAGAACGGTCTCCGCCTACCGTGAGGGCGACCGGACGATCGTGCTCATCCCGGCCCGGATGTCCGAGGCGGAGGAGCAGCGCTGGGTGACGGTCATGCTGGACAAGCTCGCCGCCCAGGAGAGCAAGCGCGTCCTCGGCGACAGCGCGCTGACCGAGCGGGCCCAGCGGTTGTCGGAGCAGTATTTCGGCGGCCGTGCGCGACCGGCGTCCGTGCGCTGGGTGACCAACCAGAACACCCGCTGGGGTTCGTGCACCCCGTCCGAGGGCAGCATCCGTCTCTCGCACCGGCTCCAGGGCATGCCCGAGTACGTCGTCGACTACGTCCTCGTCCACGAGCTGGCCCATCTCCTGGTGCCGGGTCACGGCCCCCGGTTCTGGCGGCTCCTCGAGGCGTACCCGAGGACCGAGCGGGCGCGCGGATATCTCGAGGGCGTGGTGGCCGCGGACCGTCTGCCACACCTGCCGGCCGCCCGCGAGGAGTGACCGCGTCAATCTTGTACCGAATACGTACCGGCTTGCCTCAATGTCGGATCCAGCCGTTAGCCTGACGCGACGCATTCGTATTTCGGGATGGGGGACGGTCGTTACGCATGGCCAGGGAATTCCAACGCGGCCACAAGGCCAAGATCAGTGATCTGACACCGGGGACCGATCTGTACGTCGGCGTGCAGATCGCCGCACCCGGACTGACCTTCGACATCAGCTGCTTCGGCCTCGACGCGAACGAGCAGCTCTCGGACGACCGGTACTTCATCTTCTTCAACCAGCCGAAGTCGCCGGAGGAGTCCATCCAGCTCCTCGGCGCGCAGTCGGGTGACACGGAATCCTTCCGCGTCACGCTGGACCGCGTCCCGGCGAACATCCACAAGCTGTCGTTCACCGCGACCATCGACGGTGCCGGCCAGATGTCGCAGATCGGTCCCGGCTACATCCGGATCGTGGCGGGCGGCGAGGAGGTCGTCCGGTACGCCTTCACGGGCTCGGAGTTCTCCACGGAGCGCGCCGTCATGCTCGGCGACTTCTACCTCAAGGACGTCTGGCGGTTCGCCGCCGTCGGCCAGGGCTTCGACGGCGGCCTCGACGCGCTGCTGAGGAACTTCGGCGGCGAGGTAGCCGAGGAACAGCCCGCCGCGCAGCAGCCCCAGGGCGCCGCCCCGGGCTTCGCCCCGCCCGCCTTCGGCGCGCCGGCGGCACCGCCCGCGCCGCAGGTTCCGCAGCCGGCCCCGGGGTTCGGGGCACCGGCACCGGCTCCGGCGCCGCAGGCCCCGGTCCAGCCGGTGCACGCGGCCCCCGCGATGGCCGCGCCCATGGCCCCGCCCGCCCCGGCCCCCGGCCCGTACGGCCAGCCGCAGCCGCCCCAGCAGCCGCAGTTCGGCCAGGTCCCGGCCCAGGTCCCCGGTCAGGTTCCGCCGCCGGGCACCCCCGCGCCGTACGGACAGCCGGCCCCCGGCGGGTACGGACAGCCCGCCCCCGGCGGGTACGGACAGCCGTTCGGCCAGCAGCCCCCCGGCATGCCGGGGCAGCCGGGCGTCCCGCAGGGCGTCCCGGCCGCCGGCGCCGGACTCGCCGCTGCGCTCCAGCCGTACAAGGAGACCGCCACCGGCGCCCGTTGGACACCGCAGAACCAGCAGCTCATGCGGGTCGACCTCGCCATGGGCGGCGTGCCCGTCCTCGCCCGCCAGGGCAGCATGGTCATGTACCAGGGCAAGGTCGAGTTCAGCCACAAGGGAGCCGGTTTCGCCGGCCGGATCGTCGGCAACGCCACCGGCCAGGAGATGCAGCTCATGCGCTGTACCGGCCGCGGCCAGGTCTTCCTCGCCGAGGAGGGCGCCCACCTCCACCCGATCGAGCTCCAGGGCGACGGCATCTGCGTCTCCGCCGAGAACGTGCTCGCCTTCGACGAGTCCCTGCAGTACGAGGTGCGCCGGATCGAGGGCCACGGCATCCCCGGCGGCGCCCTGTTCACCATGCAGTTCCAGGGCACCGGCACCGTCGTCGTCAAGACGCACGGCACCCCGGTCGTCCTGCCCGTCACGCCGACCACCTTCGCCGACTGCAACGCGGTCGTCGCCTGGTCGTCCGCGTCCCAGGTGATCCTCTCCAGCCAGGTCCGGCTGCGCCGCAACGCGTACCCCGGACACAGCGGCGAGACCGTGAACCTCCAGTTCCGGGGCGCCCCCGGCAACTTCATCGTCGTCCAGCCCTACGAGGTCTGAGGGAGCCCGAAGAATGAACCAGCAACTCGCGGGCTTCGCCCCGACCCCGATGGCGGCCCGGATGGAGAACCACGGCCGCTCCATGCTGAAGGTCGCCATGGCCTCCGGCCAGGACCTGTACGCCCGCACCGGCTCGATGGTCGCCTACGAGGGCTTCGTCACCTACGAGCCCAACCCGCCCGCCGCCCGCCAGGTGGCCCAGCAGTGGATCACCGGCGAGGGCGCGCCCATCATGAAGTGCTCCGGCGACGGCCTGCTCTACCTCGCCGACTACGGCGCGGACGTCGTCGTGATCAACCTTCAGAACGACTCGCTCTCGGTCAACGGCACCAACCTGCTCGCCTTCGACGCCCACCTCCAGTGGGGCGTGGAGAAGGTCAAGGGCCTCGCCAAGTTCGCCGGACAGGGCCTGTTCAACGTCGAGATCGCCGGAACCGGCTGGGTCGCCCTGACCTCGCGCGGGACCCCGATCGTCGTCGACTGCGGCCGCGGCGAGGACGAGACGTACGTCGACCCCGACGCGCTCGTCGCCTGGTCGCCGGCGCTCAAGGTCAAGGGCAAGCGCAGCTTCAAGGCCTCCTCCCTGATCGGGCGGGGCAGCGGCGAGGCGTTCCAGATGGCCTTCTCCGGCCAGGGCATCGTCGTCGTACAGCCGAGCGAGGACAGCACCGACCGCCTGCGGATCCGGGGCTGAGGGGGAGCGAGAACACACCATGCAGAGCCCGCTTTTCAACTACGCCGAGCAGCAGAGCCAGGAACGGTACGTCATCCAGAACCCGCAGCTGCTGCGGGTCGCCCTCACCGGCCAGGACGACATCCTCGCCCGCAAGGGCGCCATGGTGGCCTACCAGGGGCTCGTCGACTTCGACGGCGAGTACCAGACGCCCAGTCAGCGCCGGGCCCAGGCCCGCACCGGTGAGGGCCTGGACCTCATGCGCTGCTCCGGCCAGGGCACGGTCTACTTCGCCAACCTCGCCCAGTACGTCCACGTCGTGGACGTCGACCAGGAGGGCATGACCGTGGACAGCGCCTACGTCCTGGCGCTGGACTCGACCCTGCACACCGAAGTCATCGCCGTGGACAGCCAGTACGGCGTCTCCGGCTCCGGCAAGTACCAGCTCAACATCTCCGGCCGCGGCAAGGTCGCCCTCATGACCTCCGGTCAGCCGCTGATGATGCACGTGACGCCGGACAAGTACGTCAACGTCGACGCGGACGCCATCGTCGCCTGGTCCACCGGGCTGCGGGTGCAGATGCAGACCCAGACGACGAACTCCAACGTCCGCCGTCGCCGCGGCACCACGGGCGAGGGCTGGGAGCTGAGCTTCCTCGGACAGGGCTTCGCCCTGGTCCAGCCGAGCGAGGTCATGCCGCCGCAGAACGCGGCCATCGGCCAGGGCGTCGCCGCCCAGTTCGGCGCCGGCCAGCACGGCTCGCACGCCCAGAACCAGAACAACGCCTGGAACTGAGCCCGGTCACGGGTAAGGGGCGGTCGCCACGGCGACCGCCCCTTACAGGTGCCGCGCTACAGCCGGGCCAAGGTGTTCTCCAGCAGCCGGACCACCGACGCGTCGGCCACGCCCGCCACCTCGTCGTACGCGTACCAGCGCAGATCCAGCGACTCGTCGCTGATCTCCTCCACCGAACCGGCCGGGGCCAGCGCCGCGTACTGCACGTCCAGGTGCCAGTGACAGGGCGCCGGAATGGCATGGCGGTCGAGGCGCACCGGACCGCCGGGCAGCAGCGTCAGACCGGTGATCCCGGACTCCTCCGTCGCCTCACGCAGGGCCGCCGCCGCCACCGTCGCGTCACCGGGCTCGCAGTGGCCGCCCATCTGCAGCCACATGCCGAGCTTCCTGTGCAGCGTCAGGAGGACCCGCCCGCGCTCCGGATCGACGACCAGCGCGCTTGCCGTCAGATGCCCGGCGTCGCACGCCTTCCACATGCCGTCCTCATGCGAGGCCAGATGATCCAGATAGGTCTGACGCAACTCGCCCTGGCCGTCGTGCCCGCTGTCGTACGCCTTCAGGACCAGAACCGCGTCCTCGTGCAGACTCACTTGTCGCTGTCGTCCTCGTCGTCCGCGGAGCGGTCCTGCTTGCCCGCCGCCTCGCCCAGCATCTTGTCCAGCTCGGAGAAGTCGAGCTGTTCACGGTGGACGAAGCCGTCCGGGTCGTCCAGGTCGGACGCCGTCGGCAGCATGTCCGGGTGCTCCCACAGGTCGTCACGGCCGTCGACACCGCGCGCGTCCGTGAGCGAGGCCCACAGTCGCGAGGCGTCCCGCAGCCGGCGCGGGCGCAGCTCGAGGCCGATCAGCGTCGCGAAGGTCTGCTCGGCCGGGCCACCGCTCGCCCGACGCCGGCGCAGCGTCTCACGCAGCGCGTCTGCCGAGGTCAGCCGGGACTTCGCGGCCTCGTGGACCACCGCGTCCACCCAGCCCTCGACCAGCGCGAGCGCCGTCTCCAGGCGGGCCAGGGCGGCCTTCTGCTCCGGCGTGTCCTCGGGCTGGAACATGCCCTGCTGCAGAGCCTCCTGAAGCTGCTCCGGGTGCGTCGGGTCCAGCTGGCCGACCGCGTCCTCCAGCTTGGAGGTGTCGACCTTGATCCCGCGGGCGTAACCCTCGACCGCGCCGAACAGATGCGAGCGCAGCCACGGCACATGGGCGAAGAGCCGCTGGTGGGCGGCCTCGCGCAGCGCCAGGTACAGCCGCACCTCGTCCTTGGGGACGCCCAGGTCCTTGCCGAAGGTCTCGATGTTCAGCGGCAGCAGCGCCGCCTTGCCGGCAGGGCCGAGCGGCAGACCGACATCGGTCGAGCCGACGACCTCGCCCGCGAGCGCGCCGACCGCCTGGCCGATCTGCTGGCCGAACATGGCGCCGCCCATGGAGCGCATCATGCCGATCAGCGGGCCCGCCATGGCCTGCATCTCCTCGGGCAGCACATCTCCCATCGCCGCGCCGACCCGCTCGGCGACCGGGTCCACCAACTGCTGCCACGCCGGCAGCGTCGCCTCGACCCACTCCGCGCGGCTCCACGCCACCGCCGTGCTCGCCCCGGACGGCAGGGAGGTCACCCCGTCCAGCCACAGATCGGCCAGGCGCACCGCCTCCTCGACCGAGGCCTTCTCGGCCGGGCCGACACTGGCGTCCTTGGTGCCGTCGGAGGTGCCCTGGGCGACCACCTGGCGGGCGATCTGCTTGGCCATGTCCCAGTTCACCGGACCGCCCTCGTACGAGAGCATCTGTCCGAGCTGCTGGAAGGCCGCGCCCAGGTCGTTCGGGTTCAGAGAGCCGAACATCGCCGCGAAGGGATTGTCCGCCCCGCCCGGACCGCCCATGCCGGGCAGACCGCCGAAACCGAAGGGATTGGCACCGAACGGGTTGCCGCCGCCCTGGTCACCGGACCCCTGGCCACCTCCGGCGGGGTCCTTCTTCTTGCCCTCGTCGCCGTTCTCCGGCTCCTCCGGCGGAAGGCCGAATCCGAATGGGGTGTCACTCACAGGTTTCCTCGGCTCGTAGGGCCGCCGGCCTCCTGCCGACGGCGACTGCCCGCTACACACCACCAGCGTAGACATCCGGGCCGGATATGGGCTCGGTGCTCCGCCGGGCCGTGGCCTGCGGCAGGATGGACGCCACCTGGTACGTACGTGTCATTCGTGTACGTACTGAAGACAACCGCTGGAGACGCCCGGTGAGTTCCCCAGATCCTCAGGTTCGCGCAGCGCGAAACATCTCAACCCGGTCCGCCGGCCGCGGGCCGGTGGTCGCGGTGACCGGCGCCGCTTCCGGGGTCGGCGACCTGCTGACCAGGCGCCTCGCGGCGTCCGACGAGATCAAACAGGTCGTCGCGATCGACGAGCGCCGGGGCGAGGTCTCCGAGGCGCAGTGGCACATCCTCGACGTCCGCGACCCCGCGATCGCCGAGAAGCTGCGCGGCGTGGACGTGGTCGTGCACCTCGCCGTCGACCTCGACCTCGAGTCGGACGCCGCCGCCCGAACGGCCTACAACGTGCGCGGCGCGCAGACCGTCCTCACCGCCGCCGCGGCGGCCGGGGTCCGCCGGGTGGTGCTCTGCACCTCCGCCATGGTCTACGGCGCCCTGCCCGACAACGACATCCCGCTCTCCGAGGACGCCGAGCTGCGCGCGACCGCCGAGGCCACCGGCGTCGGCGACATGCTGGAGATCGAGCGGCTCGGCCGCCGCGCGCCTCGCGCCCACCCGGGCCTGCAGGTCACCGTCGTCAGGCCCGCCGTCCTGGTCGGCGGTACGGACACGGCGCTGACCCGCTACTTCGAGTCCCCCAGGCTGCTCGTGGTCGCCGGATCCCGCCCCACCTGGCAGTTCTGCCACGTCGAGGACCTCGTCAGCGCCCTGGAGTACGCGGCCCTGGAGAAGGTCGAAGGCGAGTTCGCCGTCGGCTGCGACGGCTGGCTGGAGCAGGAGGAGGTCGAGGAACTCTCCGGGATCCGGCGCATGGAGCTGCCCTCCGCCGTGGCGCTCGGCGCGGCGGCCCGGCTGCACCGCATCGGGCTCACCCCGTCCCCGGCGGGCGACCTGGCGTACACCATGCACCCGCGGGTGGTCAGCGTCGGGCGGCTGCACGACGCGGGCTGGCGGCCCCGGTGGACCAACGAGGAAGTGCTCACGGCGCTCCTGGAGGAGGTCGAGGGCCGGCACACGGTCGCGGGCCGCCGACTCGGGCGCAAGGACGCCACGGCGGCGGGCGCGGCGGGCGCGACGGTCGCACTGCTCGGCACGGCGGCGCTGGTCAGGCGGGTACGGCGGCGGCGCGGGCTGTAGGACCCTCCTACGGAGGGACGGGTCCACCGGTCGAAAACGCTATTCCGCGATGTCCGTGCCGTGCGGCACCATGGCCCCATGGCACGAACCAACGACCACCCCGGTGAGCAGGCCGCCGCCGACCCGATCAAGCTTCTCGCGATCCGCGACACCCCGCTCTCGGTCGACGAGGTCTTCCGGGCGGTCGGCGACGACGCGGCCGGAGGGACCACCCTCTTCGTCGGCACCGTGCGCAACCACGACGGCGGAGCGGATGTCGACACGCTGGGGTACTCCTGCCATCCCTCCGCCGAGGCCGAGATGCGCCGGGTCGCCGAGAAGGTCGTCGCCGACCACCCGGTCCGCGCCCTGGCCGCCGTCCACCGGGTGGGCGATCTGGAGGTGGGCGACCTCGCGGTCGTTGTCGCGGTCTCCTGCCCTCATCGCGGTGAGGCCTTCGAGGCGTGCCGCAAACTGATCGACGACCTCAAGCACGAGGTCCCCATCTGGAAGCACCAGACCTTCTCCGACGGCACCGAGGAGTGGGTGGGGGCCTGCTGAGCCTCGGGCACGGGTGCGAGGATCCCCCGGACGGAGTCCGGCGGAGGGCCGGCGCCCGCTGAGGGTCGCCTTGCGCCTTCGGCAAGACACCACGCCGACCGGGTGTAGTCGAACGCCCGATTTGCGTAACCGCCCCCCCGGCAGCAGCGTTGTTGCTGCAGGTCGCTAATCTGCTGATCGGCCGGATCCCGGTCGGTTGCGGTCGCTCAGTGGGGATGGGAGGTCGGGATGGCAGCGCTGGCCTGGTTGCTGATTCCGCTTTTCGCAGTCGTCGGCGCGGCGATATGGGGAAGCTGGACCACGAGGAACAAGACCATCGGGGACGTCGCCGAACTCGCCGGCTACGCCCGGTTCCGGGACGCCATGGAGCGTTCCCATTCCGGTACCGAAGGTGCCGACCGCGAGATGACGTCGACGACCTCCCCGTCCTCCGTACGCAGTAGCCACGTCTCCGGCTGACCTCCGATCGCCGGCCGCCTCGTACGGCCCCGCCCCACGGGTGCACTCACAGACCGGTCCCGTACTGTCGTTCCATGCCACGCCGCACTGCGACGATGCTCGCCTCCACTCTGGTCCTGATCACTCTGCTCTGTGTGGGCGTCTTCGTACCGGTGCCGTACGCCGAGATGAGCCCCGGCCCCACCGTCAACACCCTCGGTGAGGTCAAGGGGGAGCCCGTCCTCCAGATCGCGGGTCGTCAGACGTACCCCACGGAGGGGCATCTCAACATGACGACGGTCCGCGTCACCAGCGCGGACTACCGGATGAACATGGTCGAGGCGGTCTACGGCTGGCTCGCCCACGACAACGTGGTCGTCCCCAAGGAGACCCTCTACCCGGACGGCAAGACCGAGGAGCAGTCGAGTCAGGAGAACGCCGAGGAGTTCTCCCAGTCCCAGGAGAGTGCCAAGGTCGCCGCCCTCGGCGAGCTGGGCATCCCGGTGACCACCCGGGTCGTCGTCGCCTCCGTCGTGAAGGACAGCCCCGCCCAGGGCACCCTCCACGCCGGGGACGTCGTGAAGGCCGTCGACGGCGTGCCCGTGAAGGAGCCAGGGGACGTCGCCAAGCAGGTGACCACGCACAAGCCGGGTGAGAAGGTCGTGTTCACGATCGTCCCCGCCAAGGAGGCGGCCGCGGCCGAGAAGGCCGGCAAGGAGCCCACCGCCACCCGCGAGGTCACGATCACCACCGCGAAGTCGCAGGAGGGCGACCGGGCGATCGTCGGCATCCAGGCCGGCACCGACCACGTCTTCCCGTTCACCATCGACATCAAGCTCGCCGACGTCGGCGGCCCCAGTGCGGGTCTGATGTTCGCGCTCGGCATCGTCGACAAGCTGACGCCCGGGTCCCTCACCGACGGCAAGTTCATCGCCGGGACGGGCACCATCGACGAGAAGGGCGAGGTGGGCCCGATCGGCGGTATCGAGATGAAGCTGGTCGGCGCCCGCGAGGCCGGTGCGCAGTACTTCCTCACCCCGGCCGACAACTGCGAGTCCGCCGCCTCCGACATCCCCGACGGCCTCACCCTCATCAAGGTGGACACCATCGACGACGCGACGAAGTCGCTGGAGAAGCTCCGCAGGGGCGACACGAAGAA
>NZ_BMTO01000006.1:66981-141520 GCF_014649715.1 Streptomyces lateritius | reverse complement strand
CTGCTCCAGGAGCTGATCAAGGAGCTGAGACCAAGAGCCGGCCCAGGAGCGGGGCGACCGCTCCTGGGCCGGCTCTTCGGGGCTCAGGACTCGAACGTCGCCGCCAGCGCGTCCGCGAGACCCGGCACGAGGTCGGCCCCGGTCAGGACCTCGTTCGGCGAGTCCTTCTCCCGCAGCCGGATCGCCGCCTCGCGGGCGCCGTTGCGCAGCACCGCCACCGTCATCCGGACCTCCTGACGGTCGGGATGCCGGGCCACCCACTTCGCCAGAGCGGCCTCGTTCAGGCCGTCCGGCACCGACGCCTCGGCCGACGGCGGCAGCATCAGCCGCTCGACCGTCAGCGCGCATCCGGCCACCGCGTCGGGCCAGGCGATGGTGCCGAGGAACTCGTCGAGGGGCTTCCCGGCGGGCAGCTCCTCCTGCTCGATCGGGGTGAACGCGGCGGCTTCGCCGCCGCCGAGGCCGAGCTGGGAGGCGAGCCCCGGCTCCTGGGCGCGCAGCCGGGCGGTGTCGACCAGGGCGAAGAGCCGGGCGGGCCGGTCCCAGCCGAGACCGGAGGCGTACTCGTCGATCTCGAGCACCGCGCGGGTGAGGGGGCTCGCGGCCATGGGGGTGCCGGAAGGGGAAACGTTGGACATGGGGAACATCCTGCCTCCTCATGCCCCGAAGACGGGAACTAGGTAAAGCCTCAGTAAGTTGCACCAGTGGGCTCTACGATCGCGGAGCCTGCTTATCGACGCATCAACCTCGAGGGGCGCACGTTGGCTTTCCAGATGCCGGACCGCGGAGGCGGCGGAGGCCCGTCCGGGCCAAGGATCAGAGTCGGCCGGCCGTCCCGGCGGGCCCGCACCCTGCTCATGACGCTGGGCGTGCTGGCCGTCCTGGCCATGCTGTTCGTCATGTTCGCCGGGTTCTGGACGGACTGGCTCTGGTACCGCTCGGTCCAGTACTCGTCCGTGTTCACGACCACCCTGTGGACCAAGATCGGCCTCTTCGCCGTCTTCGGTCTTCTGATGGGGCTCGCGGTCGGGCTGAACATCTGGCTGGCGTACCGGCTCCGGCCGCCGCTGAGCGCGATGTCGCTGGAGCAGCAGAGTCTCGACCGGTACCGCATGGGCCTGGCGCCCTACAAGAAGTGGGTGCTGCTCGCGATCACCGCCCTGGTGGCCCTGATCGCCGGCGCCTCGGCCTCCGGCCAGTGGCGGACCTGGCTGCTGTGGGTGAACGGCGTGCCGTTCGGCCAGAAGGACCCGCAGTTCCAGCTCGACGTGGCGTTCTACGCCTTCGACCTGCCCTGGTACCGCTTCCTCCTCGCCTTCGGCTTCGCGGCCGCCGTCCTCTCGCTGATCGCCGCCGCGATGACCCACTACCTGTACGGCGGGCTGCGGGTCACCAGCCCCGGCGCGCGCGCCACCGCGGCGGCGACCGGTCACCTCTCGGTGCTGCTCGGCGTCTTCGTCTCGCTGAAGGCCGTGGCGTACTGGCTCGACCGGTACGGCCTGGCCGTGAAGTCCAGCGACTTCAAGGCGGCCGGCAACTGGACGGGCCTGCGGTACGTCGACGCCAACGCCTATCTCCCGGCGAAGACGATCCTCTTCTGCATCGCGGTGATCTGCGCCGTGCTGTTCTTCGCGACGCTGTGGCGCCGCACCTGGCAGCTGCCCGTGATCGGCTTCGGGCTCATGGTCCTCTCGGCCATCCTGATCGGCGGCCTGTACCCGGCCATCGTGCAGAAGTTCCAGGTCCAGCCGAACGAGCAGGCCAAGGAAGCGCCGTACATCCAGAAGAACATCGACGCGACCCGCAAGGCCTACGACATCGCCGGGACGGAGCCGGAGAACTACTCGGGCAAGTCCACGGTCAAGGCCAAGGGCCAGCTGCGCGACGACGCCGACACGGCGGCCAGCTACCGGCTGATCGACCCGAACATCGTCTCGCCGACGTTCCAGCAGCTGGAGCAGAAGCGGAAGTACTACCAGTTCCCCACCACCCTCGACGTGGACCGCTACAACGGCCAGGACACCGTCGTGGGCCTGCGTGAGCTCAACATCAAGGGCATCCCGAAGCGGAACTGGATCAACGACCACTTCACGTACACCCACGGCTATGGCGCGATCATGGCCAAGGGGACGCAGACGGACGCCAACGGCTCCCCGGTGTTCACCGAGGCCGGCCTGCCGACCACGGGCCAGCTCCCCACGTACCAGCAGCGGATCTACTACGGCGAGAAGACCGACCAGTACTCGATCGTCGGCGGGCCGCAGAAGGAGCTGGACTACGAGGAGAACGGCGAGAAGACCACCAGCTACGAAGGCAAGAGCGGGGTCAACCTCTCCACCGCCTTCAACCGCGCCGCCTACGCGGTCGCGTTCAGCGAGCCGCAGATCCTCTACTCGGGGGCCATCGGCGAGGGTTCGCGGATCCTCTACAACCGCACCCCCAAGGAGCGCGTCGAGGCGGTCGCGCCCTGGCTGACCATCGACGGCGACGCCTACCCGGCGGTCGTCGGCGGCAAGATCCAGTGGATCGTCGACGCGTACACGACCACGAACGGCTACCCGTACGCCTCGCGCACCACGCTCGGCGACACCACGGCGGACTCCCTGACCGTGGGCAACCAGCAGCGCGCGGTCGTGGCCCAGCAGAACCAGGTCAACTACATCCGCAACTCGGTCAAGGCCACCGTCGACGCCTACGACGGCACGGTCACGCTGTACCAGTGGGACAAGAACGACCCGGTCCTGAAGACGTGGATGAAGGCGTTCCCGGACACCGTGCAGCCGCGCGAGACGATCAAGCCGGAGCTGCTGCAGCACCTGCGCTACCCGCAGGACATGTTCAAGGTCCAGCGTGAGCTCCTCACCCGGTACCACGTGCAGGACCCGGCGCAGTTCTACAGCGGCTCGGACGCCTGGCAGGTGCCGGACGACCCGACCAACCGGGACGGCAACGCGGTCCCGCCGTACTACCTGAGCATGAAGATGCCCGGGGACGACACCCAGCGGTTCTCGCTGACGACGACGTTCACCCCGAACGGGCGGCCCAACCTGGGCGGTTTCATGGCGGTCGACGCCGACGCGGGCAGCAAGGACTACGGCCGTATAAGGCTGTTGCGAGTCACCTCCGAGGTCCCGGGACCCGAGCAGGTGCAGAACAAGCTCAACAGCCTCCCGTCCGTGGCCACGTTCGTCCGGGACATGAAGGGCGCCGACTCCGACATCCAGTACGGCAATCTGCTGACCGTGCCGCTCGACGGAGGCTTCCTCTACGTCGAGCCGGTGTACGCGCAGGGCCGCAACGCGCACTATCCGCTGCTGAAGAAGGTCGCGGTGTCGTACGTGGACGCGGACCAGCCGGACGGTGACACGACCAAGGACACCACGGTGTTCGAGGACAACCTCGCCAAGGCGCTCAACGCGGTCTTCGGGGTGGAGGGCGCGACGCCGCCCGAACAGCCCGAGGAGCCCGGCACCAAGCCGCCGACGACGCCCACCACCAACGACGCCGCCCTGAAGAAGGCCATCGCCGACGCGCAGAAGGCGTACGACGACGGTGAGGCGGCGCTGCAGAAGGGCGACTGGACCGCCTACGGCAAGGCGCAGGAAGCGTTGCAGAAGGCGCTCCAGCAGGCGGCGGACGCCGGCGCCAAGCTGAAGCCGGAGACGGGCAAGAGCGGCGACAAGCCGGCCGGGAACACCGCTCCCAAGCCGTCGACCACGCCGTCCACCAGCGCGAGCCCGCCGAGCGGATGACGGACTCCACCCCGCGTCGTGGTACCTTTACGGAACAACGACGCGGGGTGGAGCAGCTCGGTAGCTCGCTGGGCTCATAACCCAGAGGTCGCAGGTTCAAATCCTGTCCCCGCTACTGAAGACAAGGGCCCGGATCCATCAGGATCCGGGCCCTTGTCGTGCTCGGAAGACGCCACGTGCCCTCCCCGAAGAGCGCGACGGGTGGGGCGAGTTGGGGTGAGTCGTGTTTGACTTGTCACTCTGTGGGCATGTCGACAAAACGCTGAAGTGACCTCACTGGCTGCGGTATACCAGGTGTACGCGCGTTGCGGGTGGTGCGACGATGGAATTTATGGGGGACAGGGCGACTCTGTTGGATACGGGGCGGTTTGTGCGGCGGCACGCCCAGCGTGCCGCGGATGACATCATCGAGGCCGCGGTGGCCGTCGATGAGGCCGTCGACACCACCGCCGAGAACGAGACCGAGACCGAGGCGCGCCACCGGCGAGCCGCCGAGAGCGGCGACACCGCGGCCATGAGTGTGCTCGGCGCGCTGCTGCTGCGCAGGGGAGACCTGGACGGCGCCGAGCCGTACCTGCGTGGCGCCACCGCCGAGGGGGACCGCGCCGCCGCCAACAACCTGGGCGTGCTCCTGCACCAGCGTGGGTACGCCGAGGAGGCCGCCGGATGGTGGCGGGTCGCCGCCGTCGCGGGCTCCGCCCCCGCCGCCCACGCGCTCGGCCGCTACCACCGCGAGCGCGGCGACGAGCCCGCCGCCGAGTACTGGCTGCGCCAGTCCGCCGAGCAGGGCCACGCCCTGGGCGCGTACGCCCTCGCCGACCTGCTGGAACACCGCAGCGACGTCGGCGCGGAGCGCTGGCTGCGCGCCGCCGCGGAGCAGGGCCACCGCGAGGCCGCCTACCGGCTGGCGCGCACCCTGGAGGCCCGGGCCACCGGCACGACGGACGGGGCCGCCACGGCCCCGCACGGCACCGGGACGCGGCTGCGGGCCGCGACGGCGCCCGACGGTCCGGGCGGCCTGCCTTCCGCCGGTGAGCTGAGCGAGGCCGAGCAGTGGTACCGGCAGGCCGCCGCGCGCGGACACCGGCGGGCCGCGCTGCACCTCGGCGCGATCCTGGAGAAGCGCGGCGAGCTGAAGGAGGCCGGCCGCTGGTACCTCAGCTCGGCCAAGGAGGGCGAGGCGAAGGCCGCCTGCGCGCTCGGCTTCCTGCTGCGCGACGCCGGCGACGAGGAGAGCGCCGCCGTGTGGTGGCTGCGCGCCGCCCAGGACGGCGACGGCAACGCCGCCAACGCCCTCGGGGCCCTGCACGCGGCACGGGGCGAACAGCAGACCGCCGAGCGCTGGTACCGCGCCGCCATGGACGCGGGCGACGTGAACGGGGCGTACAACCTCGGGCTGCTCTGCGCCGCCCAGGACCGCACGCAGCAGGCCGAGCAGTGGTACCGCCGGGCCGCCTACGCGGGGCACCGGGAGGCGGCCAACGCGCTCGCCGTGCTGCTCCTCCAGGCCGGGGACGCGGGCGGCGCCGAGCCGTGGTTCTCCAAGGCCGCCGAGGCCGGCAGCGTCGACGCCGCCTTCAATCTCGGCATCCTCTACGCGGGTCGCGACGACGACCACACGGCGCTGAGCTGGTACGAGCGCGCCGCGGCGGCCGGGCACACCGAGGCGGCCCTCCAGGTCGGCATCGCCTGCCTGCGCGACGGCGACGAGCAGGCCGCCGAGCGGCATCTGCGGTGCGCGGCGGGTGGCGGGAGCGCGGAGGCCGCGTTCCGGCTCGCCACCGTGCTCGACGCGCGCCGCCCGGAGCCCGCGCCGCCCGCGCTCGGCGCCCCGCGCGAGGAGAAGAGCGAGTGCGAGGAGTGGTACGAGCGGGCCGCCCAGCAGGGGCACCGGCGCGCGCAGGTACGGGTGGGCATGCTGGCTGCCGCCCGCGGCGACGTGGCCGACGCGGCCCACTGGTACCGCGAGGCGGCCGAGGCGGGCAGCCGCAACGGCGCCTTCAACCTCGGGCTGCTGCTCGCCCGCGAGGGCAGCGAGCGGGAGGCCGCCCTGTGGTGGACCCGCGCCGCCCGCGCCGGGCACGGGCGCGCGGCCCTGCGGCTCGCGCTGCTCGCGGCACGCCGGGGCGAGCTGACGGAGGGGCGGCGCTGGTGCGCCCGCGCGGTGGAGCTGGGTCCCGCCGAGGTGGCCGAGCGCGCCGCACGACTGAGCGAGGCGCTCCACCAGGAGCTGACCGCGTAGCGGCTGATCAGCGATTTGCGCTGGTCGTGGGCGTCCCGTAAGGTTGGGCTCACCGACGCGGGGTGGAGCAGCTCGGTAGCTCGCTGGGCTCATAACCCAGAGGTCGCAGGTTCAAATCCTGTCCCCGCTACTCAGTAGCAAGCGAAGGCCCGGATCCAGTCACTGGATCCGGGCCTTCGCCGTTGCGCGCACGGAAACACCGAAGCACGGAGTCGCCGTAGTACGGAAAAGCCCCCGGACCGAAGTCCGGGGGCTTTCGCGCGTCGGTCTCAGGCGGTCGTGGCGCAGTTCGGGCAGATCCCTCGGTACGTGACCTCGACGTCCGAGATCGTGAAACCGAAGCGCTCCGTGTCCGGCAGGTCCGCCAGCGGGTTGCCCGCCGGGTGGACGTCGCGGATCGCGCCGCAGCGGCCGCAGACCAGGTGCTGGTGCGGTCGGTGGGCGTTCGGGTCGTACCGCTTCGCGCGGCCGTCCGTCGCGACTTCCATGACCTCACCGAGGGTGACCATCTCGCCCAGCGTGTTGTAGACGGTCGCCCGGGAGATCTCGGGCAGTCGCTCCACGGCGCGGGCGTGGACCTCGTCGGCGGTCAGGTGTACGTGATCCCCGTCGAGGACCTCGGCCACCACACGCCGCTGAGCGGTCATCCGCCAGCCGCGGCCGCGCAGTCGTTCCAACAGGTCACTCATGGGGACCAGCCTAACAGTGAAGGGACCAGGTCCCGAACGGGTGTGACTTTGGAAGTTCACTTGACTTAGACAATGTCTATCGTAGGATCGATCCCGGCATTGGCCAAGGGCTCCCACAGGGGCACGGGCCGAGGGACAGGACTCGCAGGAATGACGCAGGAGGCGCACGTGACGCAGGGACCGCTCACCACGGAGGCCGGAGCGCCGGTCGCCGACAATCAGAACAGCGAGACCGCGGGCGTCGGCGGTCCCGTCCTCGTCCAGGACCAGCTCCTCCTCGAGAAGCTCGCCCACTTCAACCGCGAGCGCATCCCGGAGCGAGTGGTCCACGCGCGCGGCGCCGGCGCGTACGGCACCTTCACGCTCACCCGCGACGTCTCGCAGTGGACGCGTGCCGCGTTCCTCTCCGAGGTCGGCAAGCAGACCGAGACGTTCCTGCGCTTCTCCACCGTCGCGGGCAACCTCGGCGCGGCCGACGCGGTGCGCGACCCCCGCGGCTGGGCCCTGAAGTTCTACACCGAAGAGGGCAACTACGACCTCGTCGGCAACAACACCCCGGTGTTCTTCATCAGGGACGCCATCAAGTTCCCGGACTTCATCCACACCCAGAAGCGCGACCCGTACACGGGCTCGCAGGAGGCGGACAACGTCTGGGACTTCTGGGGCCTCTCGCCCGAGTCGACTCACCAGGTGACCTGGCTCTTCGGTGACCGCGGCATCCCCGCCTCGTACCGCCACATGGACGGCTTCGGCTCGCACACCTTCCAGTGGAACAACGAGGCCGGCGAGGTCTTCTGGGTCAAGTACCACTTCAAGACCGACCAGGGCATCAAGTGCCTCACCCAGGAAGAGGCCAACAAGCTCGCCGGTGAGGACCCGGACAGCCACCAGCGCGACCTGCGCGAGGCCATCGAGCGCGGCGACTTCCCGTCCTGGACTGTGCAGGTGCAGATCATGCCGGCGGCCGAGGCGGCGAACTACCGCTTCAACCCGTTCGACCTCACCAAGGTGTGGCCGCACGCGGACTACCCGCCGATCGAGATCGGCAAGCTGGAGCTCAACCGCAACCCGGAGAACATCTTCGCCGAGGTCGAGCAGGCGATCTTCAGCCCCGCGCACTTCGTCCCGGGCATCGGCCCCTCCCCGGACAAGATGCTCCAGGGCCGTCTCTTCGCGTACGGCGACGCCCACCGCTACCGCGTCGGCATCAACGCCGACCACCTGCCGGTGAACCGCCCGCACGCCACCGAGGCGCGTACCCACTCCCGTGACGGCTTCCTGTACGACGGCCGCCACAAGGGTGCGAAGAACTACGAGCCCAACAGCTTCGGCGGTCCGCACCAGATCGACCGCCCGCTGTGGCAGCCGGTCCCGGTGACCGGTGTGACCGGCGACCACGCCGCCCCGATCCACTCCGAGGACAACGACTTCGTGCAGGCGGGCAATCTCTACCGCCTGATGTCCGAGGACGAGAAGGGCCGTCTCGTCGACAACCTGGCGGGCTTCATCGCCAAGGTGTCGCGTGACGACATCGCCGAGCGCGCGATCAGCAACTTCCGCCAGGCGGACGGTGACTTCGGCAAGCGGCTCGAGGCCGCGGTCCAGGCCCTGCGCGGCTGAGGACGCTTGTCGTAGACAGAGAGGGCCGGACTTCCGTGAGGGAGTCCGGCCCTTTCGCGTCACCCGGCCAGCGAGTGCGTGCGCCGATGCGCCGGGGTCCAGCAGCGGATGATGTCGCGCACCGAGACGATGCCCACCGGCCCCGTCCCGTCGAGCACGACCAGATGACGGAACCCGCCGTGCGTCATGGCCGCCGCCGCCTCCTCCAGGGTCCATGTCGGCGCCGCGAAGACGACGTTGTTGGTGGTGTGGGCCCCGACGGTCTCCAGGTCGGGGTTCTGGTCCGCGCCGATCGAGTTGAGGATGTCGCGCTCGGTGAGGATGCCGAGCCCGCTGGTGTCGGTGTCCAGGACTATGGCCGCGCCGACGCGGCGGGCCGACATCAGCCGGGCCGCCTGGCGGAGGGTGTGGGCGGGTCCGAGGGTCAGGACCAGCGTGCTCATGGCGTCACGGACGAGCATGGATGGAGCCACCTCCTTGGTGAACAGGTTCCGCCTTCAACGAGAACCGATTCACAAGTTCACAAGTGGGGGGACTCTCAGAGTGGCACCGGGTGACCGGCTCAACAAGGGGGCGTGCAAGGCGTCCCTGGGGGCGCCCGGGGCGCCCGAGGGGGTCGGCCCGGGCGGTCGCGGCCCGGGTGGTCGCGGCCCGGGCTGTCGCGGCCCGGGTGGTCGGCCGCCGCGGCCGGCCGGTCAGCCCTTCTGGTTGAGATAGCTCAGCAGCTCGCCGTGGAGCAGCCCGTTCGACGCCGCCGCGTTGCCGCTGTGCGGGCCGTGCTGCCCGTCCAGGCCGGTGAAGGTGCCGCCGGCCTCCTGGACGACGATCGCCGTCGCCGCCATGTCCCAGAGGGACAGTTCCGGTTCGGCGCAGATGTCCACCGAGCCCTCGGCGACCATCATGTACGGCCAGAAGTCGCCGTACGCGCGGGTCCGCCAGCAGGCGCGCGTGAGGTCGAGGAAGCCGTCGAGCCGCCCCCGCTCCTCCCAGCCGCTCAGCGAGGAGTACGCGAAGGAGGCGTCCGCGAGCTCCGAAACCTTCGAGACGTGGATCCGGGTCGCCGAGGTCAGGCTGCGGCCGGTGTACGCGCCCGCGCCCTTCGCCGCCCACCAGCGGCGGCCGAGCGCCGGCGCCGAGACCACACCGACGACCGGCTGGAAGCCCGTGTCGCCGGCCTCCATGAGCGCGATCAGCGTGGCCCAGACCGGCACCCCGCGGACGTAGTTCTTCGTGCCGTCGATCGGGTCGATCACCCAGCGGCGCGGGCCCGTGCCCTCGACGCCGTACTCCTCGCCGAGGATCGCGTCGCGCGGCCGTGCCCGCTGGAGCTGACCCCGGATCAGTTCCTCGGCGGCCTTGTCGGCCTCGCTCACAGGCGTCATGTCCGGCTTGGTCTCGACCTTCAGGTCGAGCGCCTTGAACCGGTCCATCGTGGCCGCGTCGGCGGCATCCGCGAGGACATGGGCGAGACGCAGATCATCGTGGTAATCGGCCATGGTCGAAACTCTATCCCCCGAAGGGGGGCGGACCCACGAGAGCCCTTGACAGTGCGTGGCCGCCCGTCAACTCTGTGCGCAGAACCGTTCTGGCCGGGAGGCGACGATGCCTACTGCCCGTGATGCCCTGCTCGACGCCGCGCTCACGGCCGTCGCCCTGCTGCCCTGGTCCGCTGTCCGGATGGTCGACGTCGCCTCCGCCGCCGGCGTCTCGCGGCAGACCCTCTACAACGAGTTCGGCAGCAAGGAGGGGCTCGCCCGCGCCCTGGCGCGGCGAGAGGCGGACGTTTTTCTGCGGGGCGTGGAACGGGTCCTGGCCCGGCCGGCCCCGCCCGAGCGGAACGTCGCCGCCGTCGCCGAGTGGACCGTCGCCGAGGCGGGCGCCCGTCCCCTGCTGCGGGCGCTGCTCACCGGCTGCTGGGGCGAGCGGCTTCCGGCGCCCCGGCCGGCCCGGGCCGGTGCGCGAGCCTCGGCGGTCCCCGCCCAGCGGCGGGCCGACGCGGGGGTGCCGTCGCCCACGGACCTGCTCGGGCAGGCCCGCGACCGGGTGGCGACGGCGCTGGTCGCGGGCGGGGGCGGGTGGGGTGAGAACGCGGAGCGGGCGCTGCGGTGCTGCGAGGTCGTCATGCGCCTCGCCCTGTCCTACGTCGTCGCCCCGGGAACCACGGTCGCGGCGGGCGCGGTCCCGGCGAACGCCGCCGCGCGGGATCAGTGGGCCGAACCCGAGAGCTGGAGGCCGATCACGCCCACGATCACCAGCGTGATCGAGACGATCTTCAAAGTGGACACGATGTCGCCGAGGAAGACCATGCCGTAGATCGCCGTGCCCGCCGCGCCGATGCCCGTCCACACCGCGTACGCCGGACCGACGTCCAGCTTGCGCAGAGCGAGGGTCAGCAGGCCGAAGCTGCCGAGGGCGAACGCGGCGAAGGCGACGGTCGGCCACAGCCGGGTGAATCCGTGCGAGAGCTTGAGGCAGACCGCGAACCCGGTCTCCAGAATCCCGGCGACCACCACCAGCAGCCACGCCATCGTCAGTGCCTCCCACGCCCGTCGGTGACTGCTTCGTCGCACTTGGTGCGATTATGCACTTACCAACGGTGGCCGACCGCAAACGTGCGCGACTCAGTCGCCCTCGCGTCGTTCCCGGGTGGCGAGAAGCCGCCGCAGCGAATTCAGCCGCGCCGGGTCGGCGTGCCCCTCGGCCACCCAGGCGTCCAGCGCGCAGTCCGGCTCGTCGTGGCCGCAGGCGCGCGGACAGTTCTCCGTACCCGGGACGAGGTCGGGGAAGGCGTGGATCACGCGGGACGGATCGACGTGGTTCAGTCCGAAGGAACGCACGCCCGGGGTGTCGATCACCCAGCCGCCCTCGGGGTCGTTCAGCGGGAGGGCGAGCGCCGAGGTGGTGGTGTGCCGGCCGCGCCCCGTGACCGCGTTGACGACCCCGGTGGTCCGCCGGCGGTCCGCCGGCACCAGGGCGTTGACGAGCGTCGTCTTGCCGACACCGGAGTGGCCGACGAACGCCGTGGTCCGCCCCTTCAGATGCTCGTGGACCCGCTCGGCGGCGACCCCGTCCACGAACTCGTCGCGGGTGGTGACCACATACGGCACGCCGAGCGCGCCGTACATCCCCAGCAGCTCGTCCGGCGGGGCCAGGTCCGACTTCGTCAGGACCAGGAGCGGGGTCAGCCCGCCGTCGTACGCGGCGACCAGGCAGCGGTCGATCAGTCGGGGGCGGGGCTCGGGGTCGGCGAGCGCGGTGACGATCGCCAGCTGGTCGGCGTTGGCGACGACCACGCGCTCGAACGGATCGTCGTCGTCGGCCGTGCGACGCAGGACGGAGCTGCGCTCACCGATCCGCACGATCCGGGCCAGCGTGTCCTTCTCGCCGGACAGGTCGCCGACGATGGAGACCCGGTCGCCGACGACGGCGGCCTTGCGGCCCAGCTCCCGCGCCTTCATCGCCAGCACGACCCGGTCGTCCACCAGGCACGTGAGCCGGCCCCGGTCCACGGTGAGGACCATGCCCTCGACCGCGTCCTCGTGCTTGGGGCGGATGTTCGTACGGGGACGGTTGCCCTTGCGGTTGGGCCGCTGGCGGATGTCGTCCTCGTCGGTGTGCTTCCCGTAACGCCGCATGGCTCAGACTCCGAGCATTTCGGTCCACATCCTCGGGAAGTCGGGCAAGGTCTTGGCCGTCGTCGCGACGTTCTCGATCTCCACACCCTTGACCGCGAGGCCGATGATCGCGCCCGCCGTCGCCATCCGGTGGTCGTGGTACGTGTGGAAGACCCCGCCGTGCAGCGGGCGCGGACGGATGTGCAGACCGTCCTCGGTCTCCGTCACATCGCCGCCGAGCCCGTTGATCTCCTTCGTGAGAGCGGCCAGGCGGTCCGTCTCGTGGAGCCGCAGATGGGCGACGCCGCGCAGCGTCGAGGGGGAGTCGGCGAGGGCCGCGACCGCCGCGATGCCGGGGGTCAGCTCGCCGACCTCGCCGAGGTCGACATCGATGCCGTGGATCCGGCCGGTGCCCGTGAAGGTGAGTCCCGCGTCCGTCAGCTCGCAGGAGCCACCCATCTCGGTGAAGATCTCGCGCAGCGCGTCACCGGGCTGGGTGGTCCGGGCGGGCCAGTCGGGGACGGTGACCCGGCCGCCGCTCACGAGGGCCGCGGCCAGGAACGGCTGGGCGTTGGACAGGTCGGGCTCGACGACCAGGTCGCGCCCGAGCAGCGCGGAGGGGGAGACCCGCCAGACGTTCGGCTCACCGCCCGTCTCCGGCTCGTCGACCTGGGCGCCGACCACCCGCAGCATGTCCACGGTCATCCGGATGTGGGGCAGGGAGGGGAGCTTCGTGCCGACATGGCGTACCTCCACCCCCTGGTTGAAGCGGGGCGCCGAGAGCAGCAGGGCGCTGACGAACTGGGAGGACGAGGAGGCGTCGATCTCCACCGGGCCGCCGTCCAGGGCGCCGCCGCCGTGCACGGTCATCGGCAGCGCGCCGCGCCCGTCGTCGTCGATCCGGGCGCCCAGCACCCGCAGCGCGTCGATCACACCGTGCAGCGGCCGCTCGTGCGAACGGGCGTCGCCGTCGAAGTGCACGGGACCGTCGGCGAGGGCGGCGACCGGCGGCAGGAAGCGCATGACCGTGCCGGCGTTGCCCACGTCCACGGTCGCCGGGCCGCGCAGCGCGGCCGGAATGATCCGCCAGGCCTCGCCCGTGCCGTCCGGGCCCACGCCTTCCTCGATCTTCACGCCGAGCGTGCGCAGTGCCTCGGCCATCAGCAGCGTGTCGCGGGAGCGCAGCGGCCGCCGCAGCCAGCCCGGCTCGGCGGCGAGCGCGGCCAGGACCAGGCCGCGGTTGGTGACCGACTTGGATCCGGGCACGGTGACGGTCGCGTCGACGGCGCCACTCGCGTACGGGGCGGGCCAGAGGTCGGAGGTCGGGTCGGCGTGCTCGGTGTGCGCGGAGCTTTCGGTCATGCCCTCACTTTAGTGGGGCCCACACCGACTACAGCCCCAGCAACCAGCGACCGCCGCCGATCAGGGAACAGATCGAGACGGCGTGGAAGAGGAAGAGCCACATCACCGGGTGGGCGTGGGTGAGGCGGGCGAGCTGATCCGCGTCGGAGTCCGGCGCTCCGCCGTGCCGCCGTTTGGCCTGGAGCTCGAAGACCGGACGGACCCCGCCGAGGAGCAGGAACCAGACGACGGAGTACGCGAACGCCGACTGCACGTCCGGTCCGGTCAGCCAGGAGACCAGGAGGAAGGCGCCACCGGTGAGGACGACGGTGAGGGCGCCGTACGCGTTGCGGATCATCACCAGCATGACCAGCAGCAGCGCCGTGGCCACCCACAGCAGGAGGGTGATCCGGTGGGCGGCGAGCAGCCAGGCGCCGCCGAGGCCGAGCAGTGACGGAGCGGTGTAGCCGGCGGCGGCGGTCAGGATCATGCCGATGCCGGTGGGGCGGCCGCGGCTGACCGTGAGCCCGCTGGTGTCCGAGTGCAGCCGGATGCCCTGGAGGCGGCGGCCGGTGAGGAGGGCGATCAGGCCGTGGCCACCCTCGTGGGCGATGGTGACGGCGTTGCGCGACAGGCGCCATGTCGCGCGGGGCGCGGTGGCCGCGAGGGCGGCGAGCGCGGTCACGATCACGAGCCACAGTTCGGGGGCGGGCTGCGTGCCGAGGACTTCGGTCATCTTGGGGACTGGCTCCTCGGCTCGGCTCGGACGGGGCCCGTGCGAAGCACCGTCGTTGAGGGGTGGTGGTCGGGCGACTGGTGGGAGTGGCAGTGTGGCACGTATGTGCGGACGGTATGCGGCGAGTCGTAGGCCCGAGGACCTGGTAGGGATCTTCGAGGTCGAGAAGTGGGAGCCCGAGGAGACCCTGGCTCCGGACTGGAACGTGGCCCCCACCAAGGAGGTCCACGCGGTTCTGGAGCGTCCTGTGAAAGACGCGGGATCACCGCGCCCGGTTCGCCAGCTGCGGACCTTGAAGTGGGGTCTTGTGCCGTCCTGGTCCAAGACGCCCGAGGGCGCGGCCCGGATGATCAACGCGCGGGCCGAGACGGTGGACGAGAAGCCCTCGTTCCGGCGGGCGTTCCAGGCGCGCCGCTGCATCCTCCCCTCGGACGGCTATTACGAGTGGGTGACCGGGGCGGGCGAGCGGGAGCTGGAGGTCGAGGGGAAGAAGAAGCGGCCGCGGAAGCAGCCGTACTTCGTGACTCCGGCGGACGGGTCGGTCTTCGCGATGGCAGGGCTCTACGAGTTCTGGCGGGACCCCACCCTGCCGGACGACCACCCGGCGGCGTGGTGGGTGACGTGCTCCGTCCTCACGACCGAGGCCGACAAGGGGCCGCTGGGCGTGGCGCCGGAGGAGGGTCCCCGGTCGCTCGCCGAGATCCACCCGCGGATGCCGCTGATGCTGACGCCGGACCGGTGGGACGCGTGGCTGGACCCGCGCCGCACCGACACCGACGAGCTCAAGGGCCTCCTCGCGCCCCCGTCGGCGGGCCTCCTCCGCGCCTACCCGGTGGCGACGGCGGTGAGCAACGTCCGCAACAACGGCCCGGAGCTCCTGGAGGAGCTGGAGGGGCCGGAGATCGGCACGTTGTTCTGACGCCTCGGCGTTCCGGCACCTCGGCGTTCCGGCGCCCTGCGGGCCCGCGCGGCAGGATGGGCCCATGAGTCGTACGGAGATCGTGGGGACGGAAGCCGGGGACGCGCGGATCAACTGGCACGCCGGAAAGAAGCCATGGGCGGTGCTGGCCCTGGGACACGGCGCCGGCGGCGGGATCGAGGCCCGGGATCTCACCGCCCTCGCCGCCGCACTGCCCGGCGAGGGGGTGACCGTCGCCCTCGTGGAGCAGCCCTGGCGGGTGGCCGGCAAGAAGCTGGCGCCCGCGCCCAAGACCCTCGACACCGGCTGGCGCGGCCTCTGGCCCGCCCTGGAGAAGCCCGGGCTGCCGGTGATCGCAGGGGGCCGCAGCGCCGGCGCCCGGGTCGCCTGCCGCACCGGCGCGGAGCTCGGCGCCGCCGCCGTGCTCGCCCTGAGCTTCCCGCTGCACCCGCCGGGCAGGCCAGAGCGGTCCCGCGCCGGCGAACTCCTCGGCACCGGCCTGCCCACCCTCGTCGTCCAGGGCGGCAACGACCCCTTCGGCAAGCCCGGGGAGTTCCCCGGAGGCGATCACAGGCTCGTCGAGGTGCCGTACGGCGATCACGGCTTCGCCGTCCCCAAGAAGGCGTCCCTCACCCAGGACGAAGCCCTCGACCTGATCACCCGCGAGGTCTCCTCGTGGGTCGCGTCACTCCGCTCCTGACGGCGGGAATGCCGAGCAAGCGACCACGGTTGTGACGCATGTCGGTGTGAAGAGCAAAGGAAGAGGGAGTCCGTCGCATGGGTTCGACCATCTGCCCCGCGCGTCCGCAGGCCGCTGACCTCGAGTGGACGGTGCTGCCCGCGGCCAAGGTCGCCCCTATTCGGGCGGCGGGCGGAGCGGTTCCTCGTCTATCCTCCGAAACGAGCGGGTCCGCATTCGGGTTCGCCGCAGCGCTGGAGGAGGTGGGTCCGGTCACTGGGACCGACACAGGGACCGACGAAGGCCCCGAGGAGACGACCGCGGAGCGCAACGCGCGCTTCGAGCGGGACGCCCTCGGCTACCTCGACCAGATGTACTCCGCCGCGCTGCGGATGACGCGTAACCCCGCGGACGCCGAGGATCTCGTGCAGGAGACGTACGCCAAGGCGTACGGCTCCTTCCACCAGTTCCGCGAGGGCACCAACCTCAAGGCGTGGCTGTACCGCATTCTCACCAACACCTTCATCAACTCGTACCGCAAGAAGCAGCGTGAGCCCCAGCGCAGCGCTGCCGAGGAGATCGAGGACTGGCAGCTCGCCCGCGCCGAGTCGCACATGTCGACCGGACTGCGCTCCGCCGAGTCGCAGGCCCTCGACCACCTGCCGGACTCCGACGTGAAGGAAGCGCTTCAGGCGATCCCCGAGGAATTCCGCATCGCCGTCTACCTGGCGGACGTAGAGGGCTTTGCGTACAAGGAGATCGCGGACATCATGGGGACACCCATCGGTACGGTGATGTCCCGACTGCACCGGGGCCGCCGCCAGTTGCGCGGCATGCTCGAGGACTACGCCCGCGACCGCGGGCTCGTTCCCGCGGGCGCCGGAGAGTCGTCGAACGATCTGAAAGGCTCGGGCTCATGAGCTGCGGAGAGCCGCACGAGACGGATTGCTCAGAGGTCCTGGATCATCTCTACGAGTTCCTCGATCATGAGATGCCCGACAGCGACTGCACCAAGTTCGAGGTCCACTTCGAGGAGTGCTCCCCGTGCCTGGAGAAGTACGGCCTGGAACAGGCGGTGAAGAAGCTCGTCAAGCGCTGCTGCGGCAGTGACGAGGTGCCCACCGATCTGCGGGCCAAGGTGATGGGCCGGATCGATCTCATCCGCTCGGGCCAGCTGGTGCCCGACGAGGACGTGACGGCGACCGCCCAGGAGTGACCCTCCCACACCCCGCACGCGTCTGAGGGCCGCCGCGATCCGTTCGCGGCGGCCTTCACACATAGATCAGCTTGTATCACCCGATGGTGCGAATCAGCCGCCGTCGGCCCGCCCGCCCCGCCCAACTCGCTAGCGTGACCCGCGTGATGGGCGTGAAGGCGATTCCACCTGCGGCACGTGTATACATCGGCTGCGCCCTCCTCGGCGCCGCCGGGTGCGTCCTGCCGGCGCTGCGCCCCGGCGCGCAGACCCCCTGGAGCGCCGTCGCGCTGCTCGCCGCCCTGTACACCGTCTGCGAGCTGCCCACCCACTGCCGGCTGCTCGGCAGGGCGCTCGGCGGCTCGGCGCCCATGGGGGCCGGCTCCTTCTTCCCGGTCCTGCTCAGCTCCGCGCTGCTGCTGCCGCCCTCCGCCGCCGCGCTCACCGCGCTGCCGGGCGCGCTCCTCGCCCGCGTCGAGCGACGGCCGGCCGGGGTACGCCGGGCGTGGCGGACGGCCCAGCTCGTGATCGCCGTCTGGGCCGCCGCGATGGTCGCGGGCGCCCTGGACGGCCGGCTCGCCCTCGGCGGGGGACCGCACCACCCCGACTTCCCGTACGTCCTGCTCCCCGCCGCGGCCTGCGCCCTCACCTTCTGCCTGGTCCTGACCGCGCTCGACGGCGGTGTCAGGACCGCGGCCGAGGGGGTTCCGCCGCGGACCGCCTGGCGCGGGCTCGGCCGGGCCCTCGCCCCGCACGCGGTGCACGGCCTCGCCGGACTGATGATGGCGGTGCTCTGGCGCAGCACGTACGGTCCCGTCGCCGCGCTCTTCGTCCTGCTGCCGATGTACATCTCCTGCTGGGTCTTCGCCCAGTACCACCGTGAGCACGCCGCGCACCGGGCGACGATCCGGGCCCTCGTCCAGGCCGTCGACATCAAGGACAGGTACACCCGCGGACACAGCGAACGGGTCGGCCGCGCCTCCGTGCTGATCGCCCGTGAGCTGGGGATGGAGGAGGACCGCCTGGAGGTGGTGCGGTTCGCCGGCATCCTCCACGACGTGGGGAAGCTCGGCGTGCCGACCCGGGTGCTGCGGAAGGACGGACCCCTGACCCCGGAGGAGCGCCGGATCATCGAGCTGCACCCGGAGTACGGACACGAGATGGTCCGGGGGATCGGCTTCCTCGGAGAGGCGCGGTCGGCGATCCTCCACCACCACGAACGGATGGACGGCAGCGGCTATCCGTATGGGCTCAGCGGGGCCCAGATCCCCGAATTCGCCCGGGTCGTGGCGGTCGCGGACGCCTTCGACGCGATGACGTCGACCCGCTGTTACAGCCGGGCGCGGCCGGTGGAGAAGGCGGTGGCGGAGCTGGAGCGGTGCGCGGGCACGCATTTCGACCCGCGGATGGTACGGGCGCTGGTGAGGGCGCTCGACCGGTACGGCTGGTCGTCGGCGGTCACCGCCGACGAGCCCCGCCCGCCGGAGACCGACGTCCCTCCGACGCGCACCCGGACCCCCGAGACCCGCCCGCCCGACCCCGCGCCCCCGGGCAGGCAGACCCCGGCGTCCGGTCCCGCGTTCCGGGCGGGGGATGTCCGGGCACCGGGCCCCGTGTCCCCGGACGGGGCGGTCCCCGCCCCGGGGCACGCGCCCCCGGGGCGGCAGGCCCCGGCGTCTGGTCACGTGCCCCCGGGGCGGCAGGTCCCGGCGTCCGGTTCCGCGTCCCGGGAGGGGGCGGTCCCGGCAGCCGGCCATGGGCCCGCCGGGGCCCGCCGAGCGGCCGGACAGGAGGACCGGGCCGCCGGCGGCCGGGCAGGCCACGCGGCCCCGCCGCGGCGGGGGCGGGCGTGAGGGCCGGAGGCGCGATTCCCGGCGCGGTTCGCGCGGCCGCGCTCGCCCTCACGCTCGCCGGGTTCGCCTCCACCCTCTGGAACGGCGTCGACGAGCCCGGCCACGCCCTCGCCTTCGGCGTCCTCATCGCGCTCGGCGAGCTCGCCCGCCGCGGCGCCCTGCCCGGTGACAGGGAGCCCGCGCCGCTCGCCTCCGCCGGAGCCCTCGCGTACGCCCTGCTCGGCGAGAGCGCGGGCGGCGGCACGAGCCACGGCGTCCTCCAGATCGTCGCCGTCGTCGTCGCCGGCGGACTCGCCGGGCTCGTCCCGCACATCGCCCGCGGCAGCGGCCCCGACCTCGACCACCTGGCCCGGCGCATCCTCAGCGTCGGCTTCGCCGCCCTCTGCTTCCAGCCGCTCTACAACGCCGGCGCGGTCACCACCGTCCTCGGCCACGGTCCCTCCTACGCCCTCTTCCTGCTCCTCCTGCTCCTGCTCACCGCCCTGTGCGACGCCGTGCTCGCCGCCCTGATGCTCCGCGCCCGCAAGGGCTACCCTTACGGCCCCCTGCTCCGAGAGGAGCTGCGCGCCCTCCTCGGCATCGGCTCCGCCGTCTGCGCCACCGGCGCCGTGATGGCCCTCGGCGTGGCCGTCGCCGGGCTGTGGGCGCTGCCCGTCTTCTGCGTCCCGCTCCTCCTCACCCAGGTCTCCTTCCGCCGGTTCACCGCCGTGCGCACCACCAACCGGCAGACCATCGCGTCCCTCGCCCGCGCCACCGAGATCGCCGGCTACACCTCTCCCGGGCACGCCCGCCGCGTCGCGGCCCTGAGCGGCGCCGTCGGGCGCGAGCTCGGCCTCTCCGAGCCCGACCTGACCGTCCTGGAGTACGCGGCGCTCATGCACGACATCGGGCAGCTCTCCCTCGTCGACCCGGTGCCCGAGGGCGCCACCGCTCTCCTCCCGGCCGAGGAGCAGCGCCGGATCGCGCTCCTCGGCGGCGCCGTCGTCCGCCAGACCGGCGTCCCGGCCGCCGTGGCCGTCATCGTGGAGCGCCAGGCCGACCCGTACCACGAGCAGCCCCTGCCCGCCCGGATCGTCCGTACCGTCAACGCCTACGACGACCTCGCCGCCGGCAGTGCCTGCGGGGCGCTCACCGCCCTGGAACGGCTCCGCCTGGCCACCGCCCGCGACCACCACCCCGAGGTCGTCGAATCCCTGGCCCGCGTCCTCGCACGCGGTGACGGAGCGGGGAGCATCGCCCCCGTCCCTCCTGGGTAACCCATGGGTAATGAGCGCGCGTCCAACCGGGCATGGTTGGATGCGAACAAGAGGGTGAAGCGACCGGCAGGCGGGAAACGTGAGGATCTTCGGGAAGGTACGGCATCGGCCCTCCGCCTCGTGGCGGCAGGCCACCGACCGCGCGTTCACGCTGATCGGTGACGGCCGGTACGAGGACGCGGGCGCGCTGCTGACGCGCGCGGCGGACCTGGAGCCCTGGCTCTCGGAGTCCTGGTTCAACCTGGCGCTGCTGCACAAGTTCCGGCACGACTGGGAGCAGGCGCGGGCCGCCGGGCTGCGCGCCGTCGCGCTGCTCGACAAGGAGACCGGCGCCCCGGACTGGTGGAACGTCGGCATCGCGGCCACCGCGCTCCAGGACTGGCCGCTGGCCCGCCGCGCCTGGCAGGCGTACGGATTGAAGGTGCCCGGGGCCTCCGCGGGCACCGGGGAGCCGGCCGGGATGGACCTGGGCAGCGCCGCCGTCCGGCTCTCGCCCGAGGGCGAGGCCGAGGTCGTGTGGGGCCGCAGGCTCGACCCGGCCCGTATCGAGGTCCTCTCCATCCCGCTGCCGTCCTCCGGCCGCCGCTGGGGCGAGGTCGTCCTGCACGACGGAGTGCCCAACGGCGAGCGGACCACCACCGCGGGGCCGTCCTATCCCGTCTTCGACGAGATCGAGCTGTGGGCCCCGTCACCCGTCCCGACCTGGGTGGTCCTCCTGGAGGCCGCCACCGAGGCCGACCGGGACGCGCTGGAGCAGCTCGCCGCCGACGCCGGCTTCGCCGCCGAGGACTGGTCGTCCTCGGTCCGCCTGCTCTGCCGCGCCTGCTCGGAGTCGACCATGCCGAGCGCCGAGGGCGAGGGCGAGCACCTCGACCCCCACGACCACAGCGAACCGGGCCACCCCGGACCGCTGGGCCACCGCTCGCCCGGCGAGCTGTGGGTCCCCGAGCGCGAGTGCGGCATCGCGGCGCCCGTCGGCCTGGTCCGCGGGCTCCTCGACGGGTGGGTCGCGGACAGCCCCGACAGCCGTGAGTGGCGGGATCTCGAAGAAGTCTGCTGACGGCTGCCCGTAGGCTGTACGGGATCGATTACCGGGGTTCTAGGAAGGCGTGCGGCGGACATGGCGCAGCAGGAGACGGACGAGCAGATCAACGACGGGTTCGTCGTCGACACGGAGGACTGCGAGGCGCGGGAGCTCGCGTACCGCGAGCGTGGCACGGCGCGCCCGATCACGGTCGTCGGCAACCCGGTGCTCCACCGGGAGTGCAAGGACGTCACCGAGTTCGACGACAAGCTCGCGGCGCTGATCGACGACATGTTCGCCAGCCAGAAGGCGGCCGAGGGCGTCGGCCTGGCCGCCAATCAGATCGGCGTGGACCTCAAGGTCTTCGTCTACGACTGCCCGGACGACGAGGGCGTGCGGCACACCGGTGTCGTGGTCAACCCGGTCCTGGAGGAGCTGCCGGCCGAGCTGCGGGTCCTGGACGAGTCCAACGAGGGCTGCCTGTCCGTGCCGACCGCCTACGCCGAGCTGGCCCGCCCCGACTACGCCGTCGTCCGCGGCCAGGACGCGCAGGGCAACCCGATCAAGGTCCGCGGTGCCGGCTACTTCGCCCGCTGCCTCCAGCACGAGACGGACCACCTGTACGGCTACCTGTACATCGACCGGCTCTCCAAGCGGGACCGTAAGGACGCGCTGAAGCAGATGGCCGAGGGTACGCCGCGCTACGAGACCGTCCCGAACGACTGACCCGCGGCGACCGAGGTACGACAGAAGGGGCCCCGCTCGAAGCGAGCGGGGCCCCTTCTGTTCACAGGCCCGGCCTAGAAGTCCTCGTCGAGGTCCACCGAGCCCTCGACCGCCACCTGGTAGGCGGACGGGCGGCGCTCGAAGAAGTTCGTCAGCTCCTGGACGCCCTGGAGCTCCATGAACGCGAACGGGTTCTCGGAGCCGTACACGGGGGCGAAGCCCAGGCGCTGCAGCCGCTGGTCGGCGACGCACTGCAGGTACTCGCGCATCGACTCGGTGTTCATGCCCGGCAGCCCGTCGCCGCACAGGTCGCGGCCGAACTGCAGCTCCGCCTCCACGGCCTCCTTCAGCATGTCGGTGACCTGTCGCTGGAGCGCGTCGTCGAAGAGCTCCGGCTCCTCTTTGCGGACGGTGTCCACGACCTCGAAGGCGAAGTTCATGTGCATCGTCTCGTCGCGGAAGACCCAGTTGGTGCCGGTGGCCAGGCCGTGCAGCAGGCCGCGGGAGCGGAACCAGTAGACGTAGGCGAAGGCGCCGTAGAAGAACAGGCCCTCGATGCACGCGGCGAAGCAGATCAGGTTGAGCAGGAAGCGGCGCCGGTCGGCCTGCGTCTCCAGACGGTCGATCTTCTCGACAGAGTCCATCCAGCGGAAGCAGAACTGCGCCTTCTCGCGGATCGAGGGGATGTTCTCGACGGCGGCGAACGCGGCGGCGCGGTCGTCCGGGTCGGGGAGGTAGGTGTCGAGCAGCGTCAGATAGAACTGGACGTGCACGGCCTCCTCGAACAGCTGACGCGACAGGTACAGCCGCGCCTCGGGGGAGTTGATGTGCTTGTAGAGCGTCAGCACCAGGTTGTTCGCCACGATCGAGTCGCCCGTCGCGAAGAACGCGACCAGCCGGCCGATCATGTGCTGCTCACCGGGGGTGAGCTTGGCGAGGTCGGCGACGTCGGAGTGGAGGTCGACCTCCTCCACCGTCCAGGTGTTCTTGATCGCGTCCCGGTAGCGCTCGTAGAAGTCCGGGTAGCGCATGGGACGCAGGGTCAGCTCGAAGCCCGGGTCGAGGAGATTCTTTTCAACGGACATCACTGGCAGGCCTCGCAGGACTCGGGGTTTTCCAGGGAGCAGGCGACCGCGTCGGGGTCGGCGGCCTGCTGGACGGGGATGGGCGTCGCGGACGCCGCGCGGGCGATCCGGGTCGCCGGGCGGGAGCGCAGGTAGTACGTCGTCTTCAGGCCCTGCTTCCAGGCGTACGCGTACATCGACGACAGCTTGCCGATCGTCGGCGTCTCCAGGAACAGGTTCAGGGACTGCGACTGGTCCAGGAACGGGGTCCTGGCCGCCGCCATGTCGATGAGGCCGCGCTGCGGGATCTCCCACGCCGTGCGGTACAGCTCGCGGACCTCGGCCGGGATCCAGCTGAACCCCTGCACCGAGCCACTCGCCTCGCGCAGCGCCTCACGGGTCTGCGCGTCCCACACGCCGAGCTTCTTCAGCTCGTCCACGAGGTACGCGTTGACCTGAAGGAACTCACCGCTGAGCGTCTCGCGCTTGAAGAGGTTGGAGACCTGCGGCTCGATGCACTCGTACACGCCCGCGATCGAGGCGATGGTCGCCGTCGGCGCGATGGCGAGGAGGAGGCTGTTGCGCATGCCGACGGCCGCGATCCGCTCGCGCAGCGCCGCCCAGCGCTCCGGCCAGTTCAGCTCGACGTCGTAGTGGTCGGGGTGCAGGACACCGCGGGCCGCGCGGGTCTTCTCCCAGGCCGGCAGCGGGCCGTTGCGCTCGGCGAGGTCGGCCGACGCCTCGTACGCGGCGAGCATGATCCGCTCGGCGATCCGGGTGGACAGGGCGCGCGCCTCGGCGGAGTCGAAGGGCAGCCGCAGCCGGAAGAAGACGTCCTGGAGGCCCATCGCGCCGAGGCCCACCGGCCGCCAGCGGGAGTTGGAGCGCCCGGCCTGCTCGGTCGGGTAGAAGTTGATGTCCACGACCCGGTCGAGGAACGTGACGGCCGTACGGACGGTCGCGTCGAGCCGTTCCCAGTCGATGTCGGAACCGGCCACGAACGCGCCCAGGTTCACGGAGCCCAGGTTGCAGACCGCCGTCTCGCCGTCGTCCGTGACCTCGAGGATCTCCGTGCAGAGGTTGGAGGAGTGGACCGTGTGGCCGGGCTCCGCCGTCTGGTTGGCCGTGCGGTTGGAGGCGTCCTTGAAGGTCATCCAGCCGTTGCCGGTCTGGGCCAGCGTCCGCATCATCCGGCCGTACAGGTCGCGGGCCGGCATGGTCTTGCGGGCCAGGCCGGCCGCCTCGGCGGCGCGGTAGGCGGCGTCGAACTCCTCGCCCCACAGGTCGACCAGCTCGGGAACGTCCGCCGGGGAGAAGAGCGACCACTCGGCGTCGGCGTTCACCCGGCGCATGAACTCGTCCGGGATCCAGTGCGCCAGGTTGAGGTTGTGCGTACGCCGCTGGTCCTCACCGGTGTTGTCGCGCAGCTCCAGGAACTCCTCGATGTCCGCGTGCCAGGTCTCCAGGTAGACCGCGGCCGCGCCCTTGCGCCGCCCGCCCTGGTTCACGGCGGCGACGGAGGCGTCCAGGGTCTTCAGGAACGGGACGATGCCGTTGGAGTGGCCGTTGGTGCCGCGGATCAGGGAACCGCGGGCGCGGACGCGGGAGTAGGAGAGCCCGATGCCGCCCGCGTGCTTGGAGAGCCGCGCGACCTGGTGGTAGCGGTCGTAGATCGAGTCCAGCTCGTCCAGCGGGGAGTCGAGCAGGTAGCAGGACGACATCTGCGGGTGGCGGGTGCCGGAGTTGAAGAGCGTGGGGGAGGAGGGCAGGTAGTCGAGCCGGCTCATCAGGCCGTACAGCGCGGCGACCTCGTCCAGGGCGCGGACGGTGTCGTCCTCGGCGAGACCGCAGGCCACGCGCAGCATGAAGTGCTGGGGGGTCTCGATCACCTTGCGGGTGATCGGGTGGCGCAGCAGGTAGCGGGAGTAGAGGGTGCGCAGACCGAAGTAGCCGAAGCGGTCGTCTCCCGCCGGGTCGAGGAGGGCGTCGAGCCGCTCGGCGTGCAGTGCGACGAACTCGGCCGTGCGGTCGGCGATGAGGCCCTCGCGGTGACCGACGGCGACCGAGGCGGAGAAGGAGACCGCGCCCTGGCCGGCCGCCTCCTCGGCGATGGTGACGGTCAGGAGCCGGGCGGCGAGCCGGGAGTACGCGGGGTCCTCGGCGATCAGACCGGCGGCCGCCTCGGTGGCCAGTTCGCGCAGCTCCGCCTCGTCCGAGCCGGCGTTGCGGCCGCGCAGCGCGGCGGCGGCGACCTTGCCGGGGTCGGTGTCGGTGAGGTCGGCGGTGAGGTCGGTCAGGGTCCGCAGGAGCACGGTCCCGGGGCCGTCGCCCTCGGTTCCGCTCCGGACTCCGTCGCTCTCGATCGCTGTGGCCGGATCGGCGGGCGCGATGGTCACGTGGGGGCTCTCCCTCGCTCGGCTCGGGGCCGTCGGGGGGAGGCGGGCAGCCGCGCGCCCGTACGCAGGGCAGCGCCGCGCCACGGCCCACTCCGCGAGGCCCGGACGTCTGTGGCACCCGGAACGGACGCACCGGGCGCGCTGTCGGCAGGTGTTCGGACTCGCTCCGGTGCACGAGCCAGGCAAGAGCACCGAAAACACACCGTTGCGGGACAGTTCCGGATTTCCACCGGATTCCCCTGCGACGACAGCGAGCTTGAGCATACATGTGGGGGGCACTCCTCGAAGCACCCCCCACATGTAGTGTCGTTGGGCGTCAGAGCTCTAGGCCGTAGGTGAGCAGGGGATCCATGTCGGCGATCGGCTTCCAGTCCCGTTCGGGGGAGCGGGCGAAGCCCGTCCGCTCGTAGATCCGGTGCGCGGTGGCCATGCCGGGCTGGGTGGAGAGCACCAGGCGCCGGCAGCCCTCGGTCTCCCGCGCCCGCGCCGCACAGGCTCGTACGAGCGCCTCGCCGACGCCCCGGCCACGGGCGTCCTTCGCCACGGCGAGCATCCGGAACTCAGCCTCACCGTCCCGGGCGATGTCGGCCCACGGGCTTGCGGCGGTGGCGAAGGTCACCCCGCCGAGCAGCGTGCCGGACGCGTCCACCGCCACGAGCACCTCTGCCTCGGCGTCCCGCCGGGCCACGTCCCGCAGGACGTGCAGATAGCCGTCGTCCTCGCCGAAGTCGAGGTGTCCGTCGTCGAGATAGGCACGCGCGGTGAGTTCGCCGAGGGCCTCGTACTCCTCGGGCCGTATCGCCCTGATGGTGAAGTCCATGCCGGCAGTCTGCCGCCGGTCACCGTTCCCGCCCACCGAGTTCCCGGCGGGTACGGCGGGCACGCGCCGGTGGCCGGGGAAAGGCGGCGGGCCGCCGCCTTTCCCGCGAGGGGGAAGGCGGCGGCCCGTCGGACGGCCGGGGAGGGCTCAGCAGCAGCGGAAACCCTCGCGCGGATCGGCCTCCCGCGCGTCGGTGCGGCTGCGCTCGAACTCCCGCCGGGTCATCACCTCGGCGTCCGGGTCGCAGCTCCTGGCGTGGGCGACGTACCGGTCGTACACGGCCTCGCCGGACAGCTCGCGCACGTACCAGCGGATCCCGTGCACCGCGCGCCGCAGATGGCGGACCGTGTTCACCGCGCTCATGCCGCGCCGGTCCCGGCCGGCACGTCACCCTGCGACTCGCCCGGTGCGCTCTCCTTGCGCATGCCGCCTCCGGTGCCGAGTCCGGCGGCCACCAGCTCCGCCTTCTCCTCCCGGGTGGGGAACATTCCGGCGGGTGCGACGAGCTTCGACTCGGTGTGCGGTTCCTCGGCGAGCCGGACGCCCTCCGGGTTCCTGATCGCCTTGAGGCAGACCCGGCCCGCGTCGGCGATGACCACGATGATGAGGATCGCGAACAGGGCGGACAGCACACCGTCCACGGTGGAGTTGGTGACGACGGTGTGCATGTCGTCGAGGGACTTGGCGGGCGGCAGCACCTTGTCGGCGTCGATGCCCGCCTGGTACTTGTCCCGCTGGGCGAAGAAGCCGACCCGCGGGTCCTCGGAGAAGATCTTCTGCCAGCTCGCGGTCAGGGTGACGGCGACGTCCCAGGCGAGCGGGATACCGGTGACCCAGGCCCACTTCAGGCGGCCGGACTTGATGAGCAGCGTGGTGCAGACGGCCAGCGCCACGGCGGCGAGCAGCTGGTTGGCGATGCCGAACAGCGGGAACAGCTGGTTGATGCCGCCCAGCGGGTCGTGCACGCCGACCCAGAGGAAGTAGCCCCAGCCACCGACCACGACCGCGCTGGCGAACCAGACGCCCGGCTTCCAGCTGACCTGGCGGAACGGCTTGTAGACGTTGCCCAGCATGTCCTGGAGCATGAACCGGCCGACGCGGGTTCCCGCGTCCACGGTCGTGAGGATGAACAGCGCCTCGAACATGATCGCGAAGTGGTACCAGAAGGCCTTCATCGCGGTACCGCCGATGACGGCGGAGAAGATCTCCGACATGCCCAGGGCGAAGGTCGGCGCGCCACCGGTACGCGAGAGCAGGCTCGCCTCCTCGACGTCCTTGGCCGCCTGGGCCAGCGCGTCGGGAGTGATCGTGAAGCCCAGGTTGGCGACGGCCTCGGAGGCGGACTGGACCGTGGTGCCGACGACCCCGGCGGGGGAGTTGATGGCGAAGTACAGACCCGGGTCGATGATGCAGGCGGTGATCATCGCCATGATGGCGACGAACGACTCGGTGAGCATGGCCCCGTAGCCGATCATCCGGACCTGGGTCTCCTTCTGGATCATCTTCGGGGTGGTGCCCGAGGAGACCAGGGAGTGGAAGCCGGAGAGCGCGCCGCAGGCGATGGTGATGAAGACGAACGGGAACATCGAGCCGGCGAAGACGGGGCCGTCGCCGCGCGTCGCGAAGTCCGTGACGGCGTCCATCTTCATGGCCGGCAGGGCTATGACCACCCCGAGCGCGAGCAGCACGATGGTGCCGACCTTCATGAAGGTCGACAGGTAGTCGCGCGGTGCGAGCAGCATCCAGACCGGGAGCACGGAGGCCAGGAACCCGTACACGATCATCCAGATGACCAGGGTGCCCGGTTCGAGCGTGAAGGTGCCGGCCCAGGACGACTCGGCGACCCAGCCGCCCGCGACGATGGCGAGGAGCAGCAGCGCCACGCCGAGGACCGAGACCTCGGTGACCCGGCCGGGGCGCAGGACGCGCAGATAGACGCCCATCAGAAGGGCGATCGGGATCGTCATGCCGATGGAGAAGACGCCCCACGGAGAGTGGGCGAGAGCGTTGACGATGACCAGGGCCAGCACCGCGAGCAGGATGATCATGATGGCGAAGACCGCGATCAGCGCGGCCGCGCCACCGAACGGGCCGATCTCGTCACGGGCCATCTGGCCCAGCGACCGGCCGTTGCGCCGGGTGGAGAAGAACAGCGTCACCATGTCCTGGACGGCGCCGGCGAAGATGACGCCGACGATGATCCAGATGGTGCCGGGCAGATAGCCCATCTGCGCGGCGAGCACCGGGCCGACCAGCGGACCAGCGCCGGCGACCGCCGCGAAGTGGTGTCCGAAGAGCACCCTGCGGTCGGTCGGGTGGAAGTCGACACCGTTGTCGAGGCGTTCGGCGGGAGTGGCCCGCGTCTTGTCGACCTTCAGTACGCGCCGTGCGATGAACAGGGCGTAGAAGCGGTAGGCGATCGCGTACGAGCCGAGTGCGGCCGCGAGCATCCAGGCGGCGGAGATCTCCTCACCGCGGGAGAGCGCGAGCACGCCCCAGCCCGCCGCGCCCACGAGGGCGACGAGCGACCAGATGGCGATGGACTTCGGAGTGAGTCCCGTTCGCCGTGTATCGGGTGTTGCTTCCGGCTCTGGCATTGCTGCAACCGTCCCCTCGCTGATCACCGTGTAATGCGCAGGAAATCTAGGCGCTCGCTTCGCGCAGCGTCACCCCCCGTCCGCATATCGGTACGGCAACGCTTTTCCGTCCAACTCCCCCGGCGGGCAACGCGAAGGCCCCACGGAGGGTGCTCCGCGGGGCCTTTTCCCATGGCGTTCGGCCGGGCTTCAGCCGTTGGGGCGCTTGAGCCTCGCGACGAACTTGTACCGGTCGCCGCGGTAGACCGAACGCACCCATTCCACGGGCTCGCCCTGGGCGTCCAGCGAGTGGCGGGAGAGCATCAGCATCGGCAGGCCCACGTCCGTACCGAGCAGGCCGGCCTCCCTCGGGGTGGCGAGCGAGGTCTCGATGGTCTCCTCGGCCTCGGCCAGGTGCACGTCGTAGACCTCGGCGAGTGCGGTGTAGAGCGAGGTGTACTTCACCAGCGAACGCCGCAGTGCGGGGAAGCGCTTGGCCGAGAGGTGCGTGGTCTCGATCGCCATCGGCTCGCCGCTCGCCAGACGCAGCCGCTCGATCCGCAGCACGCGCCCGCCGGCCGCGATGTCCAGGAGCCCGGCGAGGGTGTCGTCGGCGGTGACGTAACCGATGTCGAGCAACTGCGAGGTGGGCTCCAGGCCCTGGGCCCGCATGTCCTCGGTGTACGAGGTGAGCTGCAGCGCCTGCGAGACCTTGGGCTTGGCCACGAACGTGCCCTTGCCCTGGATCCGCTCGAGCCGGCCCTCGACGACCAGCTCCTGCAGGGCCTGGCGCACGGTGGTGCGCGAGGTGTCGAACTCGGCGGCGAGGGTGCGCTCCGGCGGGACGGGCGTGCCGGGCGGCAGCGTCTCCGTCATGTCGAGCAAGTGCCGCTTCAGTCGGTAGTACTTGGGCACGCGAGCGGTGCGGGTGGCGACGCCACCCTCCTTCTCCGTACTGCCCGCGTCCGTGGCCATGGCCTGCCTTCCCGACTCCTGTGCTGCTGCCGTCACCGGCTCCTCCGTCTGTCGCGGCTCACATGGTGGCACGGACCGGTCACGGGTCGTCGCCCTCCCTCAGGTGTCGGTCCGATAACGGACCCGACTGCCCTTCTTATACACCCTTGACACCCCTAAAGGTCTAGGCCAAGCTCCCGGTACTGGTCTAAACCATTAAAGACCAGGTCCCAGCCCCGACGAGCTTTACTCGGCGTTTGTCTTCGCGCGGTGGGCAGGGGTTGCAGGCATCCCTGAGGAGGGTGGCGTGAAGCGCAAGCTCATCGCGGCGATCGGCGTCGCGGGCATGATGATCAGCATCGCGGCGTGTGGCGGTTCCGGCAAGGGTGGGGACTCGGCCGGAGGCGACGTCAAGGAGATCACCGTCTGGCTGACGGTGGACGCCCAGAACAACTGGCCCGAGCTGGTCAAGGCCGCCGATGACGCGGTGACCAAGAAGCACCCGGGCATCAAGATCAACCACGAGTACTACGGCTGGCCGGACAAGAACACCAAGCTCGACGCGGTGCTCGCCACGGACAAGGCCCCGGATGTTGTCGAAATGGGCAACACCGAGATGATCAGCTACATGGCCAAGGGCGCCTTCGCCGAGGTCGACGCGTCGAAGTTCGAGAACTCGGACAAGTGGCTCGACGCCCTCAAGGACTCGGTCACCTACAACGGCAAGACCTACGGCGTCCCCTACTACGCCGGTGGCCGCGTGGGCACCTGGCGCAAGGACATCGCCGCCGAGGCCGGCGTCAAGGCCGCCCCGAAGACCTGGGCCGAGCTGACCGCCGCGCTCGACGCCATCCAGAAGAAGAAGGGCGGCAAGTTCAGCGCCTGGTACCAGCCGTCGCCGGACTGGTACGCCGCGATGTCCTTCGTCTACGACGCCGGCGGCTCCATCGCCAAGCAGGACGGCGAGACCTGGAAGGCGAACCTGTCCTCGCCGGAGTCCATCAAGGGCCTCACCGAGTACAAGAACATCGTCGACAAGTACATGCACGGCGACAAGACCAAGGACGAGTCCGACCGCCCGGTCGTCTTCGGCCAGGGCAACGCCGCCACGATGTTCGCCGCCGGCTGGGAGGGCGCCACCGCGGCCGACCCGAAGAGCGACAAGGTCGGCGGGCTGAAGGACAAGCTCGAGAACTTCGTGATGCCCGGCCCGTCCGGCAAGAACCTCCCCGTCTTCCTCGGCGGCTCGGACCTGGCCATCCCGGTCAAGTCCAAGGCGCAGGGCGTCGCGGCCGAGTGGATCGCCGCCTTCACCGGCGCCGAGGGCCAGAAGGGCCTCGTCGCCAAGGGCAATCTGCCCAACAACAAGGCGGACCTCGCCCCGCTGAAGGCCGACCCGGCGACCGCCGTCCCGGCCACCGCGGCCGAGTCGAGCTGGTTCGTGCCGACCGCCCCGGGCTGGGGCCAGGTCGAGAAGGCCCAGACCCTCAAGACGATGCTCATCGACATCGCCAACGGCAAGAAGTCGGTCGAGGCCGCCGCCAAGGACGCGGACGCCGCGATCGACAAGGTCATCAACACCAAGTGACCTGTGGGCAGGGCCCCGTCACGCGCGACGACGGGGCCCTGCCGCCCGTATGCACGAGAGGGATCGCTGAGGAGCACGGGATGAGTGCCGCAGACACAACCACCGCGAAGGTGCCGCCGGTGCGGCAATCGCCACCATCCGGCCCCGGAGCCGGTACCCCCGGGAAGCCAGGGGAGAAGCCGTCCACGACAGCCGGCCGAGGCGGGGGCGGAATCCCCTGGCTGTTGCTCGCGCCCTGCCTGCTCGTCCTGCTCCTCGTGCTCGGCTATCCGCTGGTGCGCCTGGTCACACTCTCCTTCCAGAAGTTCGGCCAGCCGCAGCTGTGGGGCTTCCAGGAGGCCGAGTCGGCCGGCTTCGAGAACTTCTCGAAGATCCTCGGGGACACCGAGTTCTGGACCGTCGTCCTGCGCACCGTCCTCTTCACGGCGGGGGCGGTGATCCTCACCATGGTCCTCGGAATGATGATCGCCCTGCTGCTCCAGAAGGTCTCCGGCTGGGTCAAGGCCCTCGTCAACATCGTGCTCGTGGCGAGCTGGGGCATGCCCATCATCGTGGCCACCGCCATCTTCAAGTGGCTCTTCGACGCCGACTACGGCGTGCTCAACTGGCTGCTGAGCAGGCTCCCCGGCGTCGACATGATCGGCCACAACTGGTTCGCCAGCGGCCCCCAGGGCCTCGCCGTGATCATGCTGCTCGTCGTCTGGGGCGCCGTCCCCTTCGTCGTGATCACCCTCAGCGCCGGTCTCACCCAGGTGCCCAAGGAGCTCGAAGAGGCCGCCCGCCTCGACGGCGCCGGAGCCTGGGGCGTCTTCCGCTTCGTCACCCTGCCGATCCTCAAGCCCATCATCGTCATGCTGACCACGCTCTCGGTGATCTGGGACATGGGCGTGTTCCCGCAGGTGTACGTGATGCGCAACGGCCATCCCGAGGCCGAGTTCCAGCTCCTGACCACGTACTCCTTCGACCGGGCGTTCGTCGTCAACGACTACGGCACCGGCTCGGCGATCGCGCTCGTCACGGTCCTCCTGCTGCTCGGCGTCGTCGCCGTCTACATGCGCCAGATGCTCAAGATCGGAGATGTGGAGTGAGCACCGCGACCGCGCAGACCACGCCGCCCGCAGTCACCCGGCCGCGCAAGTCCAGGCTCGGCTGGAACCTGCTGGGACTGCTCGTCTTCGTCACGGCCGGCTTCCCGGTCTACTGGATGGTGAACACGGCCTTCAAGCCGGCCAAGGACGCCATCGACCCGGACCCGCACTTCTTCCCCTCCACCTTCACGCTGGAGAACTTCAAGCGGGCCCTGGAGATCGCGGACTTCTGGGGTCCCGTCCTGCGCAGCTTCGTCGTCTCCGGCGTCGTGGTCGTCATCGGCATCGTCGTCGGCATGCTGGCGGCGCTCGCCATCTCCCGCTTCGCCTTCCGCGGCCGCAAGATCGTGATCGTCGGCATCCTCGCCGTCCAGATGGTCCCGCTCGTCGCGATGATCATCCCGGTCTTCCTGCTCCTCAACGACCTCGGTCAGTACGACAGGCTCAGTGGCCTGGTCATCACGTACCTGACCTTCGTCCTGCCCTTCACGGTCTGGACGCTCCGCGGCTTCATCGTCAACATCCCGAAGGAGCTGGAGGAGGCGGCCATGGTCGACGGCTGCACCCGCACCGGCGCCTTCGTCCGGGTCGTCTTCCCGCTGCTCGCCCCGGGCATGGTCGCCACGTCCGTCTACGCCTTCATCCAGGCGTGGAACGAGTACCTCTACGCGCTGATGCTGATGAGCCAGCAGAACCAGACGGCCACCGTCTGGCTCTCCAACTTCATCACCAAGAACGGCACCGAGTACGCCCCGATGATGGCCGGCTCCACCATGATGGCCGTCCCCATCGTGATCCTCTTCCTCCTTGTCCAGCGCAAGATGGCGGCGGGTCTCACCGCCGGCGCGGTGAAGGGATAACGCAGCCCCATGACGACTCTTGTACGTGGATCACGGACCCTGACCCGTGACGCGCTCACGGTCCTCCAGCCCGGCTTCACCGGCACGACCGCCCCCGACTGGCTCCTGCGCCGGATCGGTGAGGGTCTCTCCTCCGTCGGCCTCTTCGGCCGGAACATCGCCTCGCCCGAACAGCTCGCCGCGCTCACCGCGCGGCTGCGGGCCGAGGGGGACGACGTCCTGGTCGCCATCGACGAGGAGGGCGGGGACGTCACGCGACTGGAGGTCCGGCACGGCTCGTCGTTCCCCGGCAACTACGCGCTCGGCTCGGTCGACGACGTGGACCTCACCAGGGCCGTCGCCCGGGAGCTCGGCCGCCGTCTCGCCGAGTGCGGGGTCGACCTCAACTGGGCGCCCTCAGCGGACGTGAACTCCAACGCCGAGAACCCCGTCATCGGCGTCCGGTCCTTCGGCGCCGACCCGGAACTGGTCGCCCGGCACACCGTGGCGTACGTCGAGGGCCTCCAGGCCGTCGGCGTCGCCGCCTGCACCAAGCACTTCCCCGGACACGGCGACACCAACGTGGATTCGCACCACGCGCTGCCCCGGATCGATGTGGACCTCGCCACACTGCACGCCCGTGAGCTGGTACCTTTCCGCGCCGCGATCGCCGCCGGTACCAAAGCGGTCATGAGCGCGCATATTCTGCTCTCCGCGCTCGACCCCGATCGTCCGGCCACCCTGAGCCCGCAGATCCTCACCGGTCTGCTCCGCCAGGAGCTGGGCTTCGAGGGGCTGATCGTCACCGATGGCATGGAGATGCGGGCCATCGCGTCGACGTACGGCATCGAGCGCGGATCCGTCCTCGCGATCGCCGCGGGCGCCGACGCCATCTGCGTCGGCGGCGGGCTGGCCGACGAGGGCACCGTACTGCGCCTGCGCGACGCGCTGGTCGACGCGGTACGGACCGGTGAACTGCCCGAGGAGCGGCTGGCCGACGCCGCGGCGCGCGTGCGCGCCCTGGCGTCCTGGACCCAGGCGCACCGGGTCAGGGGGGCTGTATCGGGGCCGGGCGCGGCAGTGCAGGAGGGGACCGCGCCCGGCACCGAGATCGGGCTCGTGGCGGCCCGCCGGGCGCTGACGGTGACGGCGAGGGAGCGTCACACGCCGATCACCGGCCCTCCCTATGTCGCCGCCTTCACCCCGGTCGCCAACTTCGCGGTCGGTGACGAGACGCCGTGGGGCGTCGCGGCGGAGCTGGAGCGGCTGCTGCCGGGCACCACGACGGGCTCGTACGACACCTCCTCGGTGGCCGCGGTGCTCGCCGCCGCGGGGGAGCGCCGGATCGTGGCGGTCGTACGGGACGCCCACCGGCACCCGTGGATGGCCGAGGCCCTGGACGCCCTGCTCGCGGCCCGCCCGGACACCGTGGTGGTCGAGATGGGCCTGAACGGCTCGGAGCCCCGTGGCGCCCTGCACATCGCCACGCACGGCGCGGCGCGGGTCTGCGGCCGGGCAGCGGCGGAGGTCATCGCCGGCGTCTGACAGCGATACGGAAGGAGGGGCCCGACACCTGAACAGGTGCCGGGCCCCTCCACGTACCGCCGATCGCCGACGCCTGCCCAGGGGGTGTCTTGTGGACTCTTTTCAGATGCCCTGCCAAGCGGGCTTGTTCGCGAACGTGTGGCGGAAGTAGTCCGCCAGCTTCAGCTTGGAGGCGGCGGCCCCGTCCACCACGACCGTGGCGTGCGGGTGCAGCTGCAGCGCGGAGGCCGGGACGAGCGCGGCGACCGGGCCTTCGACGGTCTGGGCCACGGCGTCGGCCTTGCCCTCGCCGGTGGCGAGGAGGACCAGGTGCCGGGCCTCCAGGATGGTGCCGATGCCCTGGGTGATGACGTGGTGCGGCACCTGCTCGATGTCGTCGTCGAAGAAGCGGGCGTTGTCGACCCGGGTCTGTTCGGTGAGCGTCTTGATCCGGGTCCGGGAGGCGAGCGAGGAGCAGGGCTCGTTGAAGCCGATGTGCCCGTCGGTCCCGATGCCCAGGATCTGCAGGTCCACGCCGCCGGCGTCTCGCAGGGCCCGGTCGTAGGCCTCGCAGGCCGCCTGGACGTCCTCGGCCGAACCGTCGGGGCCCATGAAGGCCTCCGGGGAGAGCCCGAGCGGCTCGACGACCTGGCGCAGGACGGTGGAGCGGTACGACTCCGGGTGCCCGGCGGGCAGCCCGACGTACTCGTCCAGCTGTGCGATCCGCGCCCGCGAGGCGTCCACGGCACCGGCCTCGACCTGCGCGATCAGGGCCTCGTAGATGGGCAGCGGAGTCGAGCCGGTGGCCACGCCGAGCAGCGCGTCGGGCTTGCGGCGCAGGAGGCCCGCGATGCCGTCGGCGATGAGCGCGCCGCCTGCCGTGGCGTCCGGGACGATGACAACTTCCACGCTGTGCCTGCCGATCGTGTGAGGGGCCTGTGTGGTATAGACCAATCATAGCGAAATCTAGCAGAGGAAAGGGCTCGCGCTCGGGTCCGTCCGTGAGCCGGACCCGGACCCGGACCCTTCCATCCTCGGCCGCCACCACCCCACGAGCCACTCGGCATCAGGCGAGGGAGCCTCCCGTGGCGTCGATCCACTGGCCCGTCACCCAGCGCCCGTCGTGCGAGGCCAGGAAGGCCACCACGTCCGCGATCTCCGCCGGCGTGCCGACCTTTCCGAGGGCCGACATCGCCGCCGCCCCGGCCCACGCCTCCTCGTTCCCGCGCAGCCAGCTCGCGTTGATGTCCGTGTCCACGATCCCGGGCGCCACGGCGTTGACCGTGATGCCCCGCTCGCCGAGCACCTTGGACAGATAGCGCGTGAACACGTCCAGGGCGCCCTTCGACATCGCGTACGCGATCGTGTCCGGCATCATCGCCGCCCGGCTCAGGCCCGTGGAGACATTGACGATCCGGCCCCCGTCCCGCAGTCGTTCGGCACCGAGCCGCGCCAGGAAGAACGGCGCCTTGGTGTTGACCGCGAAGAGCCGGTCGTACTCCGCCTCCTCGATCGTCGCGAACGGCCGCGAGGCCCCTATCCCCGCGTTGTTGACCAGGATGTCCAGGCCGTCGGCCCGGGCGTCGAACGCCTCCCACAGCGCCGCCGCGTCTCCCGGCACGCCCAGCTCCTGCCCGATCGCGAACGCCTCGCCGCCCGCGGCCTCGATCGCCGTGACCGTCTCCTTCGCCGCCGCCTCGTTGCTTCCGTAGTGCACCGCGACCCGCGCCCCGTCCCGCCCGAGCCGCTCGGCGATCCCTCGTCCGATGCCCCGGCTGCCGCCCGTGACCAGCGCCGTCTTCCCCTTGAGCTTCCCCTCGAGCGCGCCCATGACGAGCCCCCCTCACTTCCCTAGTGGTCGTTACAGAAAGAACCGTACCACTTTGCGTAGCGCCCGCTATAGAATTGGCGTCATGACGACAAGACAGCGTGGCCGGCCGCGCTCCTTCGACCGCCTGACGGCGCTGGAGCAGGCCACGATGGCGTTCTGGGAGCACGGGTACGAAACGACGTCCGTCTCCGACCTCACCCGCGCCATGGGCATCAGCGCCCCGAGCCTGTACGCGGCCTTCGGCGACAAGCGCACCCTGTTCGAGGAGGTCGTGGAGGCGTACGCCGGCTCGTACGGCGCGTACGGCGGCCGGGCCTTCGCGGAGGAGCCGACCGCGCGCGGCGCGCTGGGCCGGCTGCTCAGGGAGGCGGCGGACGTCTTCACCGATCCGTCCCACCCCCGTGGCTGCCTGATGATCTCCGCCGCGGTCAACTGCTCCACGCCGGAGGTGGAGGAAGCCCTGCGCGAGCGCCGCAACCGCAACCTGGCGTCCTTCGAGGCGCGGATCCGCGCGGGTGCCGAAGCGGGGGAGCTGCCCGCCGGCACCGACGCCGGCGCGCTGGCCCGCTTCTGCGGCGCGGTGCTGCAGGGCATGTCCCAGCAGGCGCGCGACGGGGCGACGCGGACGGAGCTGGAGGCGGTGGCGGAGATCGCGATGCTGGCCTGGCCGCAGGCGGGGGTGCCGGTGGCGGCCACCGGAAAGGCGCCGGAAGCGGGAAAGGCCCGGGAAACACCCGCGGGCCGCGGCGCCTGACGGGACCCTCAACCCGTCCGGCACCGCAGCCCGGAGTTGCCCGGCCGGGGGTGTGCGGTCCCTCGGCCGTTGTGGGAGGTCTCGGCGCAGTCAGGGCAGAGAGCGCCGGGTACCTCGTCCACCCTCCTGTGCGGGGAGGGCGGAGGTCATGATGGGATGCTGCTCGGCCATTGTGGACTAGACCATTCGGTAAGTCCATCCATGGGAGCGGGGTGCTTCCCGGTCCATCCTCCAACACGAACGCCCTGAGATCCAGGTTCAGCGGCCTCCGATTCCGCGGGTACGCTCGCACCTGTGCCCTCCATGAACGACCTCGTACGCCAGCACACCGCTCTGAGTGAGTCCGACCTCGAGTGGCTCCACCTGCTGGTCTCGGAGTGGCAACTGCTCTCCGACCTCTCCTTCGCGGACCTCGTCCTGTGGGTCCCCACCCTGGACGGCACTCGCTACGTCTCCGTCGCCCAGATGCGACCCAACACCGGCCCGACCTCCTACCAGGACGACATGGTCGGCCACCTGGTCCCGCGCGGCCGCCGCCCGCTCCTCGACGCCGCCCTCGACGAGGGCCGGATCGTGCGCGAGGGCGACCCCGAATGGCGCGAGGAGGTTCCGGTACGGGTCGAGTCCATCCCGGTCCGCAGGGAGGGCCGTGTCCTCGGCGTCATCGCCCGCAACACCAACCTGCTGACGGTGCGCACCCCGAGCCGGCTGGAGCTCACCTACCTCCAGTCCGCCTCCGACCTCGCCCAGATGATCGCCGCCGGTGCCTTCCCCTTCCCCGGCGAGGTGGTCGACATGGACTCCTCGCCGCGCGCCGGCGACGGCCTGATCCGCCTCGACGCCGACGGCATCGTCCAGTACGCCTCGCCCAATGCCCTCTCCGCGTACCACCGGCTCGGCCTCGCCGCCGACCTCGTGGGCCAGCACCTCGGCCAGATCACCGCCGAACTCGCGCCCTCCCGCGGCCCGGTCGACGAGGCTCTGGTCAAACTGGCCTCCGGTTACGCGCCCCGCGAGGCGGAGGTCGAGGGCAACGGCGGTGTGATCCAGCTGCGCGCGATTCCGCTCAAGCCCAAGGGCACCCGCATCGGTTCACTCGTCCTGCTCCGCGACGTCACCGAACTGCGCCGCCGCGAGCGTGAGTTGATCACCAAGGACGCCACCATCCGGGAGATCCACCACCGGGTGAAGAACAACCTCCAGACGGTGGCCGCGCTGCTGCGCCTGCAGGCCCGCCGGATGGACTCCGACCGGGGTCGCGAGGCCCTCAACGAGGCGGTGCGCAGGGTCGGTTCCATCGCGATCGTCCATGAGACGCTGTCTCAGAACCTGGATGAAAGGGTCGAGTTCGACGAGATCGCCGACCGGGTGATCGCGATGGTCGCCGAGATCTCGCCCGGCAAGGTCGGCTGCCGGCGCAACGGCCGCTTCGGCATCCTCGACGCCGAGGTCGCCACCCCGCTGTCGATGGTCCTCACCGAAATCCTCCAGAACGCGCTGGAGCACGCCTTCGCGCCGGGTGAGCAGGGAACGGTCGAGGTCACGGCCGTCCGCGGCGAGCCCCGGGTCGACGCCCGTCTGCTGATCACGGTCCAGGACGACGGCCGCGGCCTGCCCGAGGGCTTCGATCCGCAGCGCGCCGGGAACCTGGGTCTGCAGATCGTGCGGACACTGGTGGAGGGCGAGTTGGGCGGCAGCTTCGACATGCTGCCGGGCGCAGGACGCGGTACCAAGGTCGTCCTCGACATCCCCGTACAGCCCCAGAAGTAGTCGACCGGGCCGTACACAGCAGCGAGCCCCGGACCGAAGACGATCGGTCCGGGGCTCGAATGCTGTGGGTTACTGCTGCGCGCTGCGGCTCGGGGGGCGGTGATTGCGCACGCTATGTACGCGCCGCTTGCCTCAGGCTTGTCAGGGTGTTCAGGCGCTGGCGTTGCGCGCCCGGTTGCGAGCGGCGCGGCGCTTCATGGCACGGCGCTCGTCCTCGCTGAGGCCACCCCAGACGCCGGAGTCCTGGCCGGACTCGAGCGCCCACTGCAGGCACTGCTCCATGACGGGGCAGCGGCGGCAGACGGCCTTGGCTTCCTCGATCTGCAGCAGCGCAGGACCGGTGTTGCCGATGGGGAAGAACAGCTCGGGGTCTTCCTCACGACAAACGGCGTTGTGACGCCAGTCCATGGCTGCTACCTCTCTTGGTATTACGTGCGGGTTGCTTGTGAATGTGAACGCTTTCACGAATCCCCCCGCAAGGGAAGGGCCGACTGCCAGATGAACTGGTGTGGTCCTTGGACTGAGGAGGGGTTCTGGCTCTCAGTGGAGGCCGGTCTTGCGGGCCGTCCCGATCGCCATGAAGAGATTCGCAAACCTCGGCGGCGGATACAACCCCTTCAGGAAAGTTTTTTTTGATTCCTCGGTGTCGGCTAGGTCACAGCCGTACTTCTAAGGGGTGGATGCCAGCCTAAACGTTCGAGTGAAAGGACTTTCGGCCCTTCCACTCACACAATCACACGCAGTGCACGGCGTACGCCTGTGAACGTCACGCTCGTACGCAGTCCGAGGTGGTCTCCGTCCATCTGCAAAGGGAGGGGAACCTTCGAATGCAAGGTGAAGTCCGTCAGATCGTGCAGAGAGGCCGCGTGCTTGCCCCGGGGGCCCCGGTCGGGGGTCGAGGTCAGCAGTTGGGTGGCGTACCGGGCCACCGCGGCGGTCGAGAGCCGGCTCAGTCCGAGGACGTCCAGAGCGGTCTCGAAGGACGCCTCCGGGGACGCGTACACCGGGCGATTGCCCAGGTAGGTCCAGGGAGAGGTGTTGCAGATTATCGACAGGACCAGGTCCTCGACCGGGTCCGCGCCGGGGCGCTCCAGGGTGATCGTCCCGCGCCGCCGGTGCGGTTCCTCGAGGAACTGTCGGAACACCTGACGGAGGTAGAGGGCGTGCGTGGATCTCTTCCCGCGTTCCCTCTGCTGTTCGACCCGCCCGATGACACCGGCGTCGAAGCCGAACCCCGCGCAGAACGTGAACCAGCGAGCCGGCACCGACTCGTCCTCGGTGCCGGGGGTCCCCGACGCCAGGCCGAGGCTCACGGTGCGTGCACGGCGCTCTCGCAGGGCGTCAAGGAGTGCCCCGGTCGCCTCCACCGCGTCGTTCGGCAGTCCGAGCGCGCGGGCGAAGACGTTCGTGGAGCCGCCGGGGACGACCGCGAGGCCGGGCAGCCGCTCGGGGTCCGGGCCGTCGTGAAGGAGCCCGTTGACCACCTCGTTGACGGTGCCGTCCCCGCCGAGGGCGACGACCAGCTCGACGTCCTTCGACTCGGCCGCCCGCCGGCCGAGGTCACGGGCGTGACCGCGGTACTCGGTGGTGACGGCCTCCAGCTTCATCTCGCTCGCGAGCGCGTGGATGAGGACGTCACGCGTGCGGGCACTGGTGGTGGTTGCTGCCGGATTGACCACGAGAAGTGCGCGCATGGCCGCCAGCGTACCTACCCGGGGGTACCGGGCCCAGAGGGGTGGGTCCGCCGCACCCCGCTACCCTGCCAGGTATGAGCAGTACGGAACAGACCGCTGAACAGCCCGCCGAGGAGACCTCCCGCCCGGCCCGACTGACCGCGGCGGCCGCGGTCGCCGGGATCGAGGCGCTGGCGCTGCTGGTCGGAGGCCTGTACGTCCTCGTGACCGGAATCACCGGCAAGCCGGACGACCTGACCCAGGCCGTCACCGCCGGGGCGACGCTGGTCGCCCTCGGACTGATCCCCGGCGCGGCGGCGCGCGGACTGCTGCGCCGCAAGGGATGGAGCCGCGGCCCGGCGATCATCACCCAGATCCTGGCCCTGCCGGTCGCCTGGCAGCTGCTCCAGGCGAACAGCGGACTGATCCCGGCGGGCATCGCGCTCGCGGCCCTCGCCGTGACCGGCCTGGTGCTCCTGGTGAACCCGGCGACGACCGAGGCCCTGGGCATCGGCCGTCGCGGCGAGGCGTAGCGGCACCGTAGCGGGAGACGAGGCCGGGGGCCTCTCCCCGCTCCGCCCCTCCCCGACCCCTGTTCTACTCCTCGACGAGGAGCTTCTCCCGGAGCTGGGCCAGCGTGCGGGCCAGCAGGCGGGAGACGTGCATCTGGGAGATGCCGACCTCCTGTGCGATCTGCGACTGCGTCATGTTGCCGAAGAAGCGAAGCAGCAGGATCCGCTTCTCCCGGGGCGGCAGGTCCTCCAGGAGCGGCTTGAGCGACTCGCGGTACTCGACGCCCTCCAGGGCCTCGTCCTCCGCGCCCAGCGTGTCCGCGACCGCCGGGGACTCGTCGTCCGTGTCCGGGACGTCCAGGGAAAGCGTCGAGTAGGCGTTCGCCGACTCCAGACCCTCCAGGACCTCCTCCTCCGAGATGCCCAGGCGCTCCGCCAGCTCGTGCACCGTGGGGGAGCGGCCGTGCTGCTGGGAGAGCTCGGCCGTCGCCGTTGTCAGCGAGAGCCGCAGCTCCTGCAGTCGGCGCGGCACCCTGACCGCCCACCCCTTGTCCCGGAAGTGGCGCTTGATCTCGCCGACGACCGTCGGGGTCGCGTACGTCGAGAACTCGACGCCCCGCTCCGGGTCGAACCGGTCCACCGACTTGATCAGGCCGATCGTCGCGACCTGCGTCAGGTCGTCGAGCGGCTCGCCTCGGTTGCGGAAGCGCCGGGCCAGGTGCTCGACCAGCGGCAGGTGCATCCGTACCAGCCGATTGCGCAGCTCCGCCTTCTCCGGGGAGCCCTCGGGCAACTTGCGCAGCTCGATGAAGAGCGCCCGTGCCCCACTCCGGTCGTGCGGATCCGGAGCCTCCTGCGGCTCGGACACCTCCGGGGCCTCGGGCGTCCCTGAGGTCCCGGGACCCTCATGGCCTTCGGCTGTCCCGGAGACCTCGGGGACATCGTTGTGTTGCTCGTGCTCGCTCATCTGGACCGCCTGCTCCGTAGCGACCTCGACCTCGACCTCCGGATGCGGCCGCGCCTGCTGCTCAGGGATGCCGGCCGTCGCGTCCCCGCTCCTCACGCCGGGCCTGGCCCCGCGCCGCGCTGTTTGTACAGGCTGATGGAGACCGTGCGGTCGTCCGCCACGGAGGACTCGACCTTTCCGGCCAGCGCCGAGAGGACGGTCCACGCGAAGGTGTCCCGCTCCGGGGCCCGGCCGTCCGTCGTCGGGGCCGAGACCGTCACGTCGAGCGAGTCGTCGACCAGGCGGAAGACACAACTGAGGACGGACCCCGGTACGGCCTGCTGGAGCAGGATCGCGCAGGCCTCGTCGACCGCGATCCGCAAGTCCTCGATCTCGTCGAGGGTGAAGTCCAAGCGCGCCGCGAGGCCGGCCGTGGCCGTACGCAGCACGGACAGGTAGGCACCCGCAGCGGGCAGCCGGACTTCCACGAAGTCCTGGGTCCCGGGCTCGCCTGCGATCTGGGACACCCTCACCTCCAAGGTGGCACAAGCTCATTCGGGGCCCGGGGAGAAAGCCCCCGAACCGGGCGGTACGCAGTCGGTTGCGCAATCCGCCGTGACGCTATCGCGATCCATGCCGCCGTGTCGCCGTGGGCCCCGGACGGGGCCCACCCCGCTGTCACTCATGGTAAGTCCATGGGTACGCACAGTGGCTAGGGGTCTGCGGGGCCCAAATCGGCAACGGTCGGCGGCCCATTGACCGCGGGGGTGTGACGTACCCAGACCTCAGACGATCGAACCGTCCACGAAGCACCAGCGCCAGCGTTCCCCCGGCTCGAAGGTCCGCATCACCGGGTGCCCCGTGGTCGAGAAGTGCCCCGTGGCGTGCCGTCCCGACGACGAGTCGCAGCACCCCACGTGCCCACAGCTCAGGCAGAGCCGCAGCTGGACGGGGTGGGTGCCGTCGGACAGGCACTCCGGACAGGTGTCGGTCAGCGGCGCCGGTTCGGGGCGCGGCATTTCGGCAACGTGGGGGCACTCGCTCATGATGGCCAGGTTACGTGGTGGAGCGAGACGGGGACCGGGCATGGACGCACTGCAGCTGGTGGGGCTGGTCGCGGCGAGCGCCGCGGTCGCGGGGATCGCTCGAAGAACCCCGGTACCCGCGCCGCTGCTCCTGGTGGGGGCCGGACTCGCCGCCTCCTACGTCCCGGGCGTCCCCGACTACACGCTCGATCCGCACATCGTGCTGCCGCTGATCCTCCCGCCGCTCCTCCACACGGCCGCGGTGGAGTCCTCGTACCTCGACCTGCGGGCCAACATCCGGCCGGTCGCCCTGCTCTCCGTCGGCTACGTCCTGTTCGCCACAGTGGCGGTCGGCTGGCTCGCGTACGTCCTCGTCCCGGACCTGCCGCTGACCGCCGCGCTCGTGCTCGGCGCGGTGGTCGCGCCGCCGGACGCCGTCGCGGCGACCGCGATCGCCCGCAAGCTCGGGCTGCCGAACCGCATCACCACCATCCTCCAGGGCGAGTCCCTGGTGAACGACGCCACCGCGATCACCGCCTACAAGGTCGCGCTCGCCGCTGCGGTCGGGGCGGGCGTCAGCTGGGCGGGCGGGATCGGCGAGTTCGCCCTCGCGGCGGTCGGCGGAATCGGCGTCGGACTCGTGCTCATGGTGCCCATCCACTGGCTGCGCTGCCGCCTGGACGGCCAGGCCCTGCTCCAGAACACCCTCTCCCTGCTGATCCCCTTCATCGCCTACGCGGCCGCCGAGGAGGTCGGCGCCTCCGGCGTCCTCGCGGTGGTCGTCGTCGGCCTCTTCCTCGGCCACCGCAACTGGCAGGTGGACTTCGCCACCCGCCTCCAGGAGGAGGCCGTCTGGAAGATGGTCGCCTTCATCCTGGAGTCCTCCGTCTTCGCCCTCATCGGACTGCAGCTGCCGTACGTCGTCGAGGGCCTCGGCCGGTACGGGATCGGCGAGGCGGTCTGGTACGCGGTGGGGGTCTTCGTGGCCGTGGTCGTCGTCCGGTTCGTCTGGGTCTTCCCGGCCACCTTCCTGCCCCGCCGGATGTCGGAACGCATCCGGCGACGCGAACCGGGCGTGGACTGGAAGGCTCCGGTCGTCGTCGGCTGGGCCGGCATGCGGGGCGTGGTCTCCCTCGCGATCGCCTTCTCGATCCCGGTGGCCACCGGCGGCGTCGAGTTCCCCGCGCGCAACCTCGTGCTCTTCCTCACCTTCACGACCGTGATCGGGACCCTGGTGGTGCAGGGCCTCACCCTGCCGCCGCTGATCCGGCGGCTGAAGCTCCCCGGCCGCGACGCGCACGGGGAGACCCTCGCCGAGGCGCAGGCCCAGAGCGAGGCCTCCAGGGCCGCGGAGGAACGCCTGGAGGCGCTTCTCGCCGACGAGCGCAACACCCTGCCCCAGCCGCTGGCCGACCGGCTCCGCACGGTTCTCGAGCGGCGCCGCAACGCGGTGTGGGAGCGGCTCGGTGCCGTCAACGAGGTCACGGGCGAGACGGCCGACGACACCTACCGGCGGCTCGCGCGGGAGATGATCGACGCCGAGCGGGAGGTCTTCGTCCGGCTCCGCGACGAGCGCCGGATCGACGACGAGATGATGCGCACCCTGCTGCGCCGCCTGGACCTGGAGGAGGCGGCGGCCTACCGCGAGGGGACCGCCTGAGCCGCCGCCGTCAGGACCGGGGGCCGGTTGTCACGGCCGCGATCCGGGTCCCCGGAGCGAAGGCGCCCTCCTCGGCCAGGGCGACGAGTCCGTAGAGCATTTTGGCGACATACAGTCGCTCGATGGCGAGTTCATGCCGCGCCTCGAAGTCCTGGGCGAACGCCTCCAGGGCGGGCGTCGTACGGGCGTAGCCACCGCAGTGGAAGCGATCGTCCAGGGACCAGGCGCCCCGCGGACCGCCGAAGGCCGCCGTCTGCAGGGCCCGGATCTCCGCGCCCAGGAAGCCGCCCTTGAGGACCGGGACGCCCAGTGCCCTCTGCCCGGCGTCCAGACCGGCCGCCAGGCCCGCGAGGGTGCCGCCCGTACCGCAGGCGACGGCGACCACGTCCGCGGCGCCGGACAGCTCGCGGCCCAGCTCCACACACCCCTGGACGGCGAGTGCGTTGCTGCCGCCCTCGGGCACCACGTACGTCCCCGCGGGGGACCGCGCGAGCAACCGGGCCAGCACCTCGGGGTCGTTCTTCGCCCGGTAGGTGGCCCGGTCCACGAACACCAGCCGCATCCCGTCCGCCGCGCACCCCGCCAGCGAGGGGTTCAGCGGCCGGCCGGCCAGTTCGTCCCCCCGCACGACTCCGATCGTGTCGAAGCCGAGCAGCCGGCCGGCGGCGGCCGTCGCGCGCAGATGGTGCGAGTACGCGCCGCCGAAGGTGAGCACCGGGCGGCCGTCCGCCGCGCGCAGATTCAGCGCCAGCTTGCGCCACTTGTTGCCCGGCAGCTCCGGGTGGATCAGATCGTCGCGCTTGAGCAGCAGCCGCAGGCCGTGCCGGGTGAGACGTTCGTCCTCGACCGGCTCCAGGGGGGACGGGAGCCGGGGCCGCAGGCGGGAAAGGGCGAGGTCGAACGCGTTCACCCGGCCATTCTCTCCCAGGGGCCTACCGCAGCCGCTCCGCGATCCGCTCCCGCATCGAGGCCATCGTGAAGCCGCGCGGATCCACCTTCCCCGGCTGCCACTCCCGGTGCCCGATCACCGAGCGCTGGGTCCAGCCGTGCACCCGGCAGACCGCCGCCGCGGCCTTCGCGATGGCCTCCAGCTGGACCTTCGGCCACGGGTCCTTGCCGTCGCCGAGGTTCTCGCACTCGAAGCCGTAGAAGTGACGGTTGCCGTCGGTGGTGGCCTCGTTGTCAGGTGGGAGGTGCTGCTCGGCGATGACCGCCCGAAGCACGTCGTCGTCGCCGGACCCCGCGTGGTTCGCGCGGCCGTAGCCGACCACGTGGACGGTGCCGTCCTTGGCGATCACGCCGTGACAGAGCGGGCCGGGCAGCGACGCGTGGCCGTCGCGGCAGATACGGACGGTGTTGGCGGTGCCCCGGGTGACGGTGTGATGGATCATCACGCCGTGGACGGGGCCCCAGGGGCCCTTGTGGTTGCGGTTGTGCCTACGCCAGTCGCCGACCTCGACGACCGAGAGGCCCTCGCCGCGCAGTGCGGCGAGGAACCTGCTCGCGGGCATGGGGGAGGCCATGGCCGACTCCTTCGGACAAGCGGAACGGGAGGAACGCTCGTGTCCGGAGTACCGGAGGGGGCCGCTCCACGGCTATCCGTTCGGGCCGTGTGCGAGCCGATCCGGACATTGCGCCAGAGGGGCCGATGTGGCTGAGCTGTTCGAGTGGAAACCGAGTGACATGCCCAGCCGACGGTGATCCACTCCCACCCGTTTGTGTAATGGCGCGCGCACTCTCCGTGCTGAAAGGCTTTCTCTCGCAGCTCAGTCATATCGAGAGGGAGTTCCATGTCCGTTGGTTCGGTTGGCGACGAGGTCCGCGCGGAACAGGCAGGCCCGCAGCAGAGTCTCGGTACCGCCGCCGCGCGGAACCTCGCGACCACCACCAAGTCGGCCCCGCAGATGCAGGAGATCACCTCCCGGTGGCTGCTGCGGATGCTGCCGTGGGTGCAGGTGCAGGGCGGTACGTACCGGGTGAACCGGAGGCTCAGCTACTCCGTGGGTGACGGCCGCGTCACCTTCGTCCAGACCGGTGAGCGGGTCGCGGTCATCCCCGCGGAACTCGGCGAACTCCCCGCCCTGCGAGGCTACGACGACGAGGAGGCCCTCAACGAGCTGGCATCGCGCTGCGTTCAGCGGCAGTACGCGGCCGGAGAGATCATCGCCACCGCCGGCGAGCCCACCGACCGCGTCCACCTGCTCGCCCACGGAAAGGTCGAGCAGATCGGCGAGGGGCCCTACGGCGACGAGGCGATCCTCGGCGTCCTCGCCGACGGCTCGTACTTCGGCGACAGTTCGCTGACCCACGCGGACGCCACCTGGGAGTGGACCGCCCGGGCGGCCACCACCTGCACGGTCCTCGAACTCACCCGCGACGACGTGCGGAACCTCGCCGAGCGTGCGACCTCGCTCGGCGCCCACCTCGCGGGCTTCGCCGCACTGCCGCACCAGCGCACCAACAGGTACGGCGAGGCCGCTATCGACCTCTCCGCCGGCCATGTCGGCGAAGCGGTCGTCCCGCACACGTACGTGGACTACGACGCCTCGCCGCGCGAGTACGAACTGTCCGTCGCGCAGACCGTGCTGAAGGTCCACAGCCGGGTGGCCGACCTCTACAACCAGCCGATGAACCAGACCGAGCAGCAGCTGCGGCTCACGGTCGAGGCGCTGCGCGAGCGCCAGGAACACGAGCTGATCAACAACCGGGAGTTCGGCCTCCTCTCCAACTGCGACTACGGGCAGCGGCTCCAGCCCCACGACGGCGTGCCCAGCCCGGACGACATGGACGAGCTCCTCTCCCGCCGCCGGGGCTCCAAGATGTTCCTCGCCCACCCGCGCGCCATCGCCGCCTTCGGGCGCGAGTGCAACCGGCGCGGCCTGGTCCCCGAGTCCATCGAGATCAACGGCAACCGGATCCCCACCTGGCGCGGCGTACCGATCTACCCCTGCAACAAGATCCCGATCTCGGACGCCCGGACCACCTCGATCATCTGCATGCGTACGGGCGAGTCCGACCAGGGCGTGATCGGCCTGCACCAGACCGGGATCCCGGACGAGATCGAGCCCAGCCTGTCCGTCCGCTTCATGGGCATCGACGAGCAGGCGATCATCTCCTACCTCGTCACGGCCTACTACTCGGCGGCGGTGCTCGTCCCGGACGCCCTCGGTGTCCTCGAGAACGTGGAGGTCAGCCGCTGGCACTGACCCCCGGTGAGCCACGGCGGGGGTCAGCCCCCCCCCCGCGCCCACCCTCCCCACGCCGAGCCCGAGAAGGAGGGAAGACCGTGACCATGACCCGTGCGGATGCCGCTGCCGACAGCCGAAGCGCCGTGGCGCTCCTGGACCAGACGCGGACCGCCGTCCATCCCCAACTGCGGTCCACCGTCGAGTCGTTGCCGGGCTCCATACGGCGAGTGGCGATGTACCACTTCGGCTGGGAGCACGCCGACGGCTCCCCGGCCGCGGGGCAGGCGGGCAAGGCGATCCGGCCCGCGCTCGTGCTCGCCGCCACCCGCGCGCTCGGCGGTGATCCCGCCCCGGCGGTCCGGGCCGCCGCCGCGGTGGAGCTGGCGCACAACTTCACCCTGCTGCACGACGACATCGTCGACGAGGACCCGACCCGCCGTCACCGGCCCACGGCATGGACGGTTTTCGGCATCCCGGACGCGCTGATCGCGGGCGACGCGATGCTGGCACTCGCCCTCAGGCTGCTCGCGGAGGACGGCCACCCGGCCTCGGCCGCCGCCTCCGCCCGGCTCGCCGCGTGCGTCATCGAACTCTGCGCCGGCCAGCAGGCGGACTGCGCGTTCGAGCAGCGCGGGCCGCACGAGGTCTCGCTGGACGAGTGCCTGGCGATGGCCACCGCCAAGACGGGCGCGCTGCTGGGGTGCGCCTGCGCCGTGGGCGCGCTGTACGCGGGCGCGGGCGAGGAGGAGGTCGCGGCGATGGACGCGTTCGGCCGGGAGGCCGGGCTCGCGTTCCAGCTCATCGACGACCTGATCGGGATCTGGGGCGATCCGGAGCGCACGGGCAAGCCGTCCGGCGCTGATCTCGTCGCCCACAAGAAGTCGCTGCCGGTGGTGGCGGCGCTCGCCTCGGGGACCGAGGCGGGGGAGGAGCTGGCGGCGCTGTACGCCCGTACGGGACTCGACGCCCCGGCGGTACGGGCGGCGGCGGACGCGGTCGAGCGGGCGGGCGGCCGGGACTGGGCGCAGACCGAGGCGGCCGACCGGATGGCCCGGGCCGTCCAGCGGCTCTCCCACGCGGTCCCGGACCTGACGGCGGCGGGGGACCTGCTGGCCCTCGCGGAGTTCGTCACCCGGCGCACCCGCTGAGACACGGACGCGCGCTGGGACACGGACTCCCGCTGAGCCCGCGTCCGCTCAGCCCGATGCGTCCGGCCGGCGGGAGGTCATGCCTCGGGCACGATCCGGGTGACCACGGTCTCGATGAGGGTGTCGAGTGCGCGCTCGTCGTGGAGGCCGGGGACGGTGAAGTGGTCCAGCAGCAGGCCGGTGAGGGCGAAGTAGAGCAGTCGGACCGTGTCCGCGTCACCCGGCATCCCGGAGGCGAGGTGCAGGCGGATGTTCTCGTCGAGGTCGGCGCGCAGCACCTTGGTGAGCTGCGTGCGCAGCTCCGGGCGGCGCGCGGCCTCCAGGCGGAGTTCGAAGAGCCCCAGATAGCAGGTGCGCTCAGCCGCCATCCGGCGGGCGAGCCACCGCATCAGCTCGACGACCAGCTCCCGGCTGGGCTCGGGCCGCAGGGCGGTCTCCAGGGACCCCTCTTCGGGGGTCAGCCGTACGAAGATCTGGTCCGCGACCTGGGAGAGCAGCTGGTCGCGGTCGGCGAAGTAGTTGGACGAGGTGCCCGTGGGGACCCTCGCCCGCGCGTCGACGGCTCGGAAGGTCAGCCCGCGGGCGCCTTCGTCCGCGAGCACCTCGATCGCGGCGTCGAGCAGCGCCGTCCGGCGTTCCGGGTTCCTCGCCATCCTGGGCTCCTTCCGTCGTCTTTCGGGATCTTCTCGAAAATAGGCCTTGCGTAACCACTACAGGTGAAGCACTATAACCGTCGTGGTTGCGATCGCAGCCGCACCCTGGAGAAGAAGAGGACCGGTTTGCGCAAGCTCACCTATTTCATCGCCTGCACCATCGACGGGTTCATCGGCGACCCGAAGGGCGACGCCACGTCCACGTACCGGTACGTGGCAGGGGAGTACCTGGAGTACCTGAAGACCGAGTACCCGGAGACCATCGCGGCCCCCGGGCGGCCGGTCGTCGGGCTCGACCCCGACGCCGAGAACCAGCACTTCGACACCGTGATCCAGGGCCTGAACTCGTACAGGATCGGCCTGGACGTCGGTGTCACCAGCCCGTACAGCCATCTGCGCGAACTGGTCGCGACCCGCTCGCTGACCGAGTCGCCCGACCCGAACGTCGAGCTGATCGCCGACGATCTGGTCGGCCGGGTCCGCGAGCTCAAGGCTGAGGACGGTCCGCTGGGCATCTGGCTCTGCGGCGGTTCCACGATCGCCGGTGAGCTCATCGACGAGATCGACGAGCTGATCATCAAGACGTACCCGCAGGTGTACGGCTCCGGCATGCCGATGTTCGGTGCCGACTTCGAACCCCGCGACTTCGAGCTGGGGGCGGTCCGCACCTTCGACAACGGCGTCCTCGTCCGTACGTACATCAGGAAGCGGTGACCAGGGGGCCGCTCTACCCTTGAGGTATGGGCAGCAGCCAAGGACGTCACACCGGCCACGATCCGCAGGCCGAGCCGGTCTGCTTGGCCTGTGGCCGGCCCGTGGGTACGGCCATCAGACGGCACAAGGTCATGGGGGCCTGGGTGCCGTACTGGGAGGCACGGCCGTGCGCCAACCCCGGGTGCGCACTCTTCGGGAGGAAGGCCGACGGCTCGCTCCCGGTGGGCGCCGAGGCGGCCGGGGACACCGAGGGCGTCGGGGAGCCGGAGGTCTCGACGGCCGCCGGGCCCACGCAGGGCGCCGGGCCCCCGGAGGGCGGCGGGCCCGGGGGTGCGGATGCCACTACCGCGCATGTGACCGGCAAGAACGGCGAGACCGGGAGAAGTCCGGCCTCAGGGTGACCGGCCGCGCGGAGGTGCCGGTCAGACCGCTACAGTCCGCGCATGTCATCGGAGTCGACGGAAGTCTGGACCGGCTGGTACCGGGATCGCAGTGGCGCGGAAGCGATCGTGATCACGGCGGGCGGGAGCCGGGTGTCCACCCGCATCAGGGGAATCGAGTACACGGGCGAGACCTTCGCCGCCCTGTGCGCGGCGGGAGAGGGCGGCGAGACCCTCACCGGCTGCGTGCTGGAGTGGGACCTGCCGCTCCCCGTCGTCATGGGCGGCGCGACCGAGCAGGCCACGCTCAGCTGCCTGCTGACCCTCGGTGAGCGTGCGGACCTGAGCCTCACGCTTCACTACGCCGGCGCGGCCTTCGCGTCGGGCATCGCCGGGGGCGGCTTCGACGAGGCCCTGGAGCGGGTCAGGCGCCAGTTGCCGTCGGGGGCCGAGTTCGGCCGCCGGCTGCTCCAGACCGCCTGACCGACTCGCCCCGCCGGGCGGCGACATCACGAGATCAGGCGAGCCCGTCCCACTCCCCCCAGCGCGGAGCGGGGCCCGGCTCGCCCAGGTCCGTGCCCGGTTCCGAGGCCGAGACGTCCTTGGCGATCGGGTTCCCCAGCCGAAGTCAGGACCGCTCCGTGGAACGTGCCGGAGAGCCGGCGCAGCGCGTCCGGCCCGCCCACGGCCTCGTGCAGGGTGTGTTCGTGCTCGGCGGTCATGGAGCGCCTCCGGGTCCGGGGTCCGTGCCCTCGGCATCCACGCAACGAGCCGTGGGACCAGGGGCGTCCGGACCCGGAGGGTTCAGCTCTCCGCGATGTCCGCAGGCCTCAGGGGGCGAGGGCCTCAGGAGGTCTTGAACGCCGACGCCAGGCCGTAGCGCCACAGCTGGTCGACGCGGGCCCGCTCCTGGGAGTTCGGCTGGGCGTTCTGGCAGGAGGTGCCCGGGCCGCCCCCGGACATCAGCTCACTGCACGGGCCGGAGTAGTGGTCCGGGAGGCCGAGGACGTGCCCGGTCTCGTGGGCGGTGACGCGGGTGGAGTTGTACTGCTGGTTCTGGCGGTAGTCGAGGAAGATGTAGCCGCGGCCGTGACCGTCGGTGGAGGCGTACGAACCGCGGGAGTCGTTGCCCTCGTAGTAGCGGAAGTCGGGGTTGCTGCCCTCCACCAGCCGCACGTTGACCACGGAGCTGTTCCATATCTGGGTGCTCCGGGCGATCTGGGTGCGGAACGTGGGGGCGTTGGCGGCGCTGTAGACGACGGTGACGGCGGCCGCGCCGGGGTTGGCGGCCCGCTTCTCGGCCACGGACTTCACGACGGCTTCGAAGAACGCCTTGTTGGCCTTGGCCTCTTCGGCGGACCCGGCGTAGGCCGCGTAACCGGAGGGCGCCGCGGCCGCGGGGGTGGGGGCGGCCGAGGCGGTGGGCGCGGCTCCGAGCGCGGTGGCGAGGCCGAGGCCGAGGGTGGCGGCGAGCGAGGCGGTGAGGACCTTGGGGTGTCTCATGGGGGGGCTCCTCCTGATGGGTTGGAGAGAGTGTCGGGGGAGCCGGGGCCGCGGCGGATGATGGCAGCAGGCGATAGCGCGAGAGCATCACCACGGCCTGGGAATCCTGTCGCCGCTCCTTCCAACTGCGCGTGCAGGCAAGCGGATTGGTGGGACGCGAGTGTCTGGTGCGGCCCGGGGTGCCGTCCTACCCTCGGGGCATGGAGCTGGAGGTGAGGCATCTGCGGGCGCTCTGCGCCATCGCGGACACGGGCAGTCTGCACAAGGCGGCACGTCAACTCGGCGTGAGCCAGCCTTCGTTGACGACCCAGCTGCGCCGGATCGAGAACGCCCTCGGCGCCGAGCTCTTCGCGCGCGGCCGCACCGGCTGCCGTCCCACCCCGCTGGGCCGTTCGGTCCTCAGCAGGGCACGGCCGCTGGTGGACCAGATGGCGACGCTGATCACCGAGACCAGGGCCGCGGCCGCGCGCGTCGACGGGCCGCTGCTGCGGGTGGGTTCGACCGCGAGCCGGGCCCTGCCGGGCTGGCTGCGCCGGCTGCGCCAGGGGCGCCCCGGCACGGACATCGCGCTCCACATGGACGTCTCCGCCAACGCGCTGCTGCGGTCGGTCGCGTCCGGCCAGCTGGACGTGGCCTTCGTCCACGAGGTGGAGGGGTGTCCGCTGCGGGTGCCCGAGGGGCTCCAGGAGCGGGTCCTGGTCGAGCGGGAGCCTCAGTTCGTCTCGATGGCCCGGGACCACCCAGCCGCCGGACGGCCCGTGGTGGAGCTCACCGACCTCGCCGAGGACCGCTGGATGGTGGACCCGACGGTGGACGGCGAGTGGGACGGGCTGCGGCGCGTCCTGCGCGAGGCGGGCATCGACCCGCCGCTCCTGCACGGGGACTACCACACGGCGGCCTCCCTGATCGTCCTCGGCGAGGCCGTGGCGCCCTGTCAGCCGACCTCCGGCCCGCGCGAGGACATGGCGATCCGCCCGCTGCGGGACGACCCGCTGGCGGTACGCCTGCTGCTGTACGCCCGCCGTGGGGCCCCGCTTGATCCGCTGTACGCCGATCTGGCGGCGGCGTACCGGGAGGCGGCGCTGCGGGCGGCGCCGTACCGGCAGTGGATCCGGCTGCACGGCTTGTCGGTGGGGCCGGGCATGATGACGGGCATGACGGATCTTGTGGACGTGGCGCCGCTCATGGCGGAGGAGTGCGTACGGGCATGGGCGGCGGACGGCGCCGGGGGAGAGCCGCGGTGAGCGCCGCACGCGTGCGCCACGCGCTGCCCGGCGACATGGAGCGGGTGGCGGAACTGGCCGCCGAACACGCCGCCTACGAGAAGGCCGCCCCGCCGGCGCCGGGCCTCGCGGACCGCCTGTCCCGCCTGCTGTTCGGCCCCGAACCGTCCCGCCTGCGCTGCCTGGTCGCCGAACTCCCCGACGGCAGCCTCGTCGGCTACGCCACCTGCGCCCCCGAATTCTCCACCTGGGACGCGGCGGAGTACCTGCACATGGACTGCCTCTACCTCTCCGCGGCACAGCGCGGCCTGGGCCTCGGCCCTCTCTTCATGACGGCGCTGCGCGCCGAGGCCCGCGCCCTGGACCTCCCCGAGATCCAATGGCAGACCCCGGCCTGGAACGAGGGAGCGATCCGCTTCTACGACCGCCTGGGCGCCGCCTCGAAGCAGAAGCTCCGCTACTCCCTGCCGGTGGGCGACGCCGGCTGACGCTCCGGACCTGAGCGTGCCCCACGCCGAAGGCGCCCGGCCGGGATCACCGGTCGGGCCCCTTCGGGCGGTGCGGGAGGGAGGAAGGTCAGGCCTTCTTCGTCTCCCAGAAGATGCGGTCGATCTCGGCGATGAGTTCCAGCGCCTTCTCGCCCGTCTTCGGGTCCGTCGACGCCTTGGCGGCCGACAGGGCCTTCAGGGTGTCGTTGATCAGCGTGTGCAGCTCGGGGTACTTCTCGAAGTGCGGGGGCTTGAAGTAGTCGCTCCACAGCACCGAGACGTGGTGCTTGGCGAGCTCGGCGCGCTGCTCCTTGATGACCGTGGCACGCGCGCGGAAGTGCGCGTCCTCGTTGGCCTGGTACTTCTCCTGGACGGCCTTGACCGACTCGGCCTCGATCCGGGCCTGGGCCGGGTCGTAGACACCGCAGGGGAGGTCGCAGTGGGCGCTGACCTTCACCTTGGGGGCAAACAGGCGGGAAAGCATTCAGCTGTCCTTCCTCGTGATCGTCTTCTCAGGTGGGAGATTACTCCCCGAGAAGCCTGTTTTCGCGAGCGCCCCCTGGGGCTTAGGACAAAAGTCCAGGGTCACCATGGGACTCGTGGAGGAGTGGACGATCGGACCGGGAGGTGCCGGATGACGGAAACGGGGCGGGGGTCCGGGCCTCTGTTCGGGATCGCCGAGGTGACGGGGGTGTCCATGGTGCCCACGCTGCTCCACGGCGACCAGCTGCTCGTGCACTACGGCGGACGGCTGCGCCCGGGGAGCGTGGCGGTGCTGCGGCATCCGCTTCAGCAGGACCTGCTCATCGTCAAGCGGCTGATCGAGCGACAGGGCGCCGGCTGGTGGGTGCTCGGCGACAACCCCGACACCGAGGGCGACAGCCGGGTCTTCGGCGCCGTGCCTCCGGAGCTGGTCCTCGGCCGCGTACGGGCGCGCTACCGGCCCGTGACGCCCGGCCGCCGGCGCTCGCCGCTGGTGGTGCTCTCCTGGCTGTTCTCGGCCGTCAGGCCCGTGTGGTCGTCCTCCAGGCCCTCCCGGTCGCTCCGTTCGGCCTCAAGGCGCTTGCGGGCCCGGTAGGCGGCCACGTTGGCGCGGGTCGCGCAGCGGTCCGAGCAGTAGCGGCGGGAGCGGTTCGTCGAGGTGTCGAGGTAGGCGTTGCGGCACGGCGCCGCCTGGCACAGGCCGAGCCGGTCGGCGCCGAACTCCGTGAGGTGGAAGGCGAGCCCCATCGCCGCGATGGCCGCGTAGCCCGCGGTCGCGTTCGAGGGGTGGTCGGCCAGGTGCATGTGCCAGCGCGGGCGGCCCTCGTCGTCCAGGTGGTCGTGCCCCGAGATCTGCGGGCTGACCGGGAACTCCAGGAGCAGCGAGTTCAGCAGGTCCACGGCGTGGGTGTGGTCCCCCTCGTCCGCCGCGGTGAAGACCGCCCGCAGCCGGGCGCGGACCGAGCGGAAGCGCGTGACGTCGGCGTCCGTGACGCGCCGGGCCATCTGCGAGGCCGCGCCGAAAAGCTCGCGGACCGCCTCGACCGAGGTCAGGGAGTCCTTGTTACGGGCCGGCTCCTCGGTGTTGACCAGACGCACGGCGTAATCCGAGTAATAGGCCAGTTCCACTTGTAGTCCTTACTCCGGCGGTCTAGGGTCTCGTGAGGGAGGGGTAAGCGATGGCTCCCCTCCGAGGGTATTACGAAGAGGGGAAGGTACGGAGATGACGGACACGGCGACGACCGGAACCGACTGGGCGGCCTGGCAGCGGAGCTGGGACCGTCAGCAGGAGTGGTACATGCCGGACCGCGAGGAGCGGTTCCGCGTGATGCTCGACATGGTCGAGGCCGTGGTGGGGCCGGAGCCCCGCGTCCTGGACCTGGCGTGCGGTACAGGGAGTATCACGGACAGGCTGCTCAAGAGGTTCCCCGGAGCGCGCAGCACCGGCGTCGACCTCGACCCCGCCCTGCTCGCCATCGCCGAGGGGTACTTCGCCGGCGAGGAGCGCGTCACCTTCGTGACCGCCGACCTCAAGGACCCTGACTGGGTCACCGCGCTCCCCCACACCTCGTACGACGCCGTGCTCACCGCCACCGCGCTGCACTGGCTGCACACCGAACCCCTCACCACCCTCTACGGGCAGCTCGCCGGCCTCGTCCGCGACGGCGGTGTCCTCATGAACGCCGACCACATGATCGACGAGACCACGCCCCGTATCAACGCCGCCGAGCGCGCCCGGCGCCACGCGCGCATGGACCAGGAGAAGGCCGCCGGCGTCCTCGACTGGACCGACTGGTGGGCGGTGGCCGCCAAGGACCCCGTCCTCGCCGAGCCCACCGCCCGCCGCTTCGAGATCTACGGCGAACACGCCGACGGCGACACGCCCTCCGCCCGCCGCCACGCCGAGATCCTGCGCGCCGCCGGTTTCGACGAGGTCCGCCCGGTCTGGGCCTCGCCGTCCGACACCCTGCTGCTCGCGCTGAAGTAGCCGCCGCGAGCACACGGGCAGGGGCGGTACGGGAATCCCGTACCGCCCCTGCGCGTCGTACCGCTGCGCCACTACAGCACCTTGGACAGGAACGCCTTCGTCCGGTCGTGCTGGGGGTTGCCCAGGACGTCGCGCGGGTGACCCGACTCGACCACCACACCGCCGTCCATGAACACCAGGGAGTCGCCCACCTCGCGGGCGAAGCCCATCTCGTGGGTGACGACGACCATCGTCATGCCGGACTCGGCGAGGTCGCGCATGACGTCGAGGACATCACCGACCAGCTCCGGGTCCAGCGCCGACGTGGGCTCGTCGAAGAGCATCAGCTTCGGCTCCATCGCCAGCGCGCGGGCGATGGCGACACGCTGCTGCTGGCCGCCGGAGAGCTGCGAGGGGTAGTTCCCGGCCTTGTCGGCCAGGCCGACCCGGTCGAGCAGCCGCTCGGCCCGCTCGCGCGCCACCGCCCTCGACTCGCCCTTCACCTGGATCGGCGCCTCCATGACATTGCCCAGGGCCGTCATGTGCGGGAACAGGTTGAAGCGCTGGAAGACCATGCCGATGTCCCGGCGCTGGGCCGCGACCTCACTGTCCTTCAGCTCGTAGAGCTTGTCGCCCTTCTGGCGGTAGCCCACCAGCTGGCCGTCGACGTAGAGCCGACCGGAGTTGATCTTCTCCAGGTGGTTGATGCACCGCAGGAAGGTGGACTTGCCGGAACCGGACGGGCCGATCAGGCAGAACACCTCGCCGTTGTTCACCTCGAGGTCGATGCCCTTGAGGATGTGCGCGGCGCCGTAGGACTTGTGGACGCCCTCGGCCTTCACCATGGGGGTCATGCGGCACCTCCGCTCTGGTCGGACCTCAGGGACAGCAGGTTCGATTTGATCTTCTGCCACGGCGTGGGCGGCAGCGAGCGCAGCGAGCCGCGGGCGTAGTGCCGCTCCAGGTAGAACTGACCGACGCTGAACACCGAGGTCAGGATGAGGTACCAGATCGAGGCGACGAAGAACATCTCCATGACCGCGAACGAGGTCGAGGCGATGTCCTGCGCGGCGCGCAGCAGATCCGGGTACTGCACGGCCACGACCAGGGACGAGGTCTTCAGCATGTTGATGAACTCGTTGCCGGTCGGCGGGATGATCACACGCATCGACTGCGGGAGCACCACGCGCCGCATGGTCTTGGCCTGGCTCATGCCCAGGGCGTGCGAGGCCTCGGTCTGGCCCTCGTCGACCGACTGGATGCCGGCCCGGACGATCTCCGCCATGTACGCGCCCTCGTTCAGGCCGAGGCCCAGCAGGGCGGCCAGGAAGGGGGTCATGACATCGGTCATCTCGTCCTTGTAGAACCCGATGTTGAACACCGGGAAGATCAGGGCGAGGCTGAACCAGATCAGCAGCTGCACATAGACCGGCGTGCCGCGGAAGACCCAGATGTAGAGCCAGGCGACGGAACTGGTCACCGGGTTCTTCGACAGGCGCATCACGGCGAACAGCACGCCGAGCACCAGGCCGAGGGCCATCGAGGCCACGCTGATCAGGATGGTGTGCCAGAGACCGCTCAGGATGGTGGAGTCGAACAGCTTCTCCGGCACGGTCGCCCAGCGCACGTTGCCCTGGGAGAAGGCGTATCCGAGGAGCGCCAGCAGGGCGACCACCACGACGCCGGCGACCCAGCGTCCGTAGTGGCGGACCGGAATGGCCTTGATGGCCTCCGGCGGGACTCCGGCCGGGGCGGGCGACGCCCCGGCGGGAACCTTGTCGAGCTTGTCAGTCACAGCGACTGCCCTTCAGTGGTACGCGTGGGTCAGGAGCCGCCGTTGATCTTCGCCGCCGGGATGGCGCCGTCACCGGCGTTCCACTTGTCCAGCGCTGCCTTGTAGGTGCCGTCCTTGATGATCGCGTCCAGCGCTTCCTTGATGGCGTCGCGCAGCTGGGTGTCCTTCTTGTCGACGGCGATGCCGAAGAAGCCCGCGTCCGTCTTGTTGGCGATGGCCTCGAAGTCGTTGCCGCCGCCCGCGGTCTTCGCGATGTACGCGGCGACCGGCGAGTCGTTCAGGTCGGCGACGGCGCCGCCCGCCTTCACGCGGGTCTGGGCCTCGGCGTCGGTCGGGAAGGACTCGAAGGTGAGGGCCGGCTTGCCGTCCTTCTTGCACTTCTCGGCCTGGTCCTTGGCGGCCTGCTCGTACGTCGTGCCCCGCTGGACGGCGAGCTTCTTGCCGCACAGGTCGTCGAGGGACTTGATGTTCTCCGGGTTGCCCTTCTTCACCAGGATGCCGGTGGAGGCTGTGAAGTAGTCGACGAAGTCGACGCCGGTGCCGACCTTCTTGCCCTTGTCGTCCAGACCCTCCTGGCGGGCCTTGGTGTCGGTCATCGAGGACATCACGATGTCCGTACGACCGGTCGGCAGCGCGGTGAGCAGGGTGTCGAAGGTCCCGCTGGCGAACTCGAACTTCACCCCGAGCTGCTTGGAGAGGGCCGCGGCGATGTCGGGGTCGACACCGACGATCTTGTCGCCCTGCTTGAACTCCATCGGGGCGTACGTGGCGTCCGTGCCGACCTTGATGACGCCGGCCTTCTGGATTTCGGCGGGCAGCTTCGAGAAGAGCGGGGCGTTGGACGACGCGGCGCCGGTCTGGGTACCGCCCTCCGTCTTCCCGCCTTCGGTCTGGTCGCCGCAGGCGGTCAGCAGCATGGAGCCGGCGACCGCGATGGCGGCGACCGCGGCAAGACGGGACGTGCGGGTCTTGGCGGCGGTCGTACAGCGCGTGGAGCGTGCGGTCATGGTCGGGTTCCTCCGGCGTGTGAGGGAGTTGCCATAGGCCGCGCACGCACCTTCGGGTGTCGCGACCTCGTGTGATTACGGCATCTTGCCATTCGGACTGCCTCAAACGGACGGCCACGCATGTCAAAATCGGGTAACGGGTGACCCCCGAATCGCGACAGGCCGGTACATCAGGGCCGGACCTTCTCCTGGGATACCCCCCTGGAACCGAAAAATCTCCGGTTGATCTCGCCATTCGGACGACACGAAGGCCACGATCCGGTGTACCGATCCGCTTGTCCGGACATGGGGTGACGCGCCTGCTCTGCGCAAGCCGCCGATACGGCCGTATGAGTCGCATCACCGCTCCGTTATGGACTCGTCCGCGGTGCCCTCCGTCCGGTAAGAAGGATCCTTACACCCCTCATCCGGGGCTCAGGGCGCGTTGTGCGGCGCGCCCGCGCGGCTGCCAGACACGGCGGCTGCGGGTTCCGCCCACCCCTCCTCACCAGGAGAGGCCAACCCTCAGGCAATGAAGAATTAAGGGGTCAACCCAATGGCAGCGGAGATCGTCAATCCTCGCAGCGAAAGCGGTACGGAAGGGGCTCAGGAGGAGCCCTTCGATCCGGCTTTCGCCCTGCACCGCGGCGGCAAGATGGCCATCTCGGCCACGGTGCCGCTCCGCGACAGGGACGACCTGTCCCTCGCGTACACACCCGGCGTCGCCAAGGTGTGCACCGCTATCGCCGAGCAGCCGGAACTGGTCCACGACTACACCTGGAAGTCTCAGGTCGTCGCCGTCGTGACCGACGGAACGGCCGTGCTCGGACTCGGCGACATCGGCCCGGAGGCCTCGCTTCCGGTCATGGAGGGGAAAGCGATCCTCTTCAAGCAGTTCGGCGGCGTGGACGCGGTGCCGATCGCGCTCGCCACGACCGACGCCGACGAGATCGTGGAGACCGTCGTCCGGCTCGCTCCCTCGTTCGGCGGAGTGAACCTGGAGGACATCTCGGCGCCGCGGTGCTTCGAGATCGAGCGCAAGCTGCAGGAGCGCCTTGACATCCCCGTCTTCCACGACGACCAGCACGGCACGGCTGTCGTCACCCTCGCCGCGCTCCGCAACGCGGCGAAGCTGACCGGCCGGACCCTCGGTGACCTGCGCGGAGTCATCTCCGGCGCCGGCGCGGCCGGGGTCGCCATCGCCAAGTTCCTGCTTCAGGCGGGGCTCGGCGACGTGGCCGTCGCGGACCGCAAGGGCATCGTCAGCGTGGACCGTGAGGACCTCACCCCGGTCAAGCGCGAGCTCGCGGAGATCACCAACAAGGCGGGCCTCACCGGCTCCCTGGAGACCGCCCTGGCCGGCGCGGACGTCTTCATCGGCGTCTCCGGCGGTACGGTCCCGGAGGCGGCGGTCGCCTCGATGGCGCCGAACGCCTTCGTGTTCGCCATGGCCAACCCGAACCCCGAGGTCCACCCCGACGTCGCGCACAAGTACGCGGCCGTCGTGGCGACCGGCCGTTCGGACTACCCGAACCAGATCAACAACGTGCTCGCGTTCCCCGGCATCTTCGCGGGCGCCCTTCAGGTCAGGGCCTCCCGGATCACCGAGGGCATGAAGATCGCCGCGGCCGACGCGATCGCGGACGTGGTCGCCGACGAGCTCTCCGCCGCATGCGTGATCCCGTCGCCGTTCGACGAGCGGGTCGCCCCGGCGGTCGCGGCCGCGGTGGCCGCCGCCGCCCGCGCGGAGGGCGTGGCGCGACGCTGACGTGTCCGTCCGCGCGACGTACACCGGGAAAAGGCCCCGTCCGAGGACGGGGCCTTCTCCGTGTCCGCGCCCCGTGACCGGGCACGGCCGACCGTCGACAGACGCGACAGGGCGCCCGGAGGTGAACCGAGCGCCAGAAGGGGGGACGTGCGTCACAGTGCGGTGTGGTTCCGTCACCCGGGCGCCGGACCCTAGGCTCACGTGCATGTTCGCTGCCTACGCCGCCAGAATCGACCGCGACCAGCCCCTGAACGGACTCGAGCTCGGCGAACGTCCCGAGCCCGAGGCGCGACCCGGCTGGACGACCGTCACCGTCAAGGCCGCCTCCCTCAACCACCACGATCTGTGGTCACTGCGCGGGGTCGGACTGCCCGAGGAGAAGCTGCCGATGATCCTCGGCTGCGACGCCGCCGGCATCGACGAGCACGGCAACGAGGTGGTCCTGCACTCCGTCATCGGCCAGACCGGCCACGGCGTCGGCCCGGACGAGCCCCGCTCCATCCTGACCGAGCGCTACCAGGGCACCTTCGCCGAGCGGGTCACCGTCCCCTCGTGGAACGTGCTGCCCAAGCCCAGGGAGCTCTCCTTCGAGGAGGCCGCCTGCCTCCCGACCGCCTGGCTCACCGCGTACCGCATGCTCTTCACCAACGCCGGGGTGCGGCCCGGCGACTCCGTGCTCGTGCAGGGTGCGGGCGGCGGTGTCGCCACCGCCGCGATCGCCCTCGGCAAGGCCGCGGGCCTGCGGGTGTACGCCACCAGCCGCGACGAGGCCAAGCGCAAGCGCGCCGTCGAGCTGGGCGCCGAGGAGGCGTACGAGCCGGGCGCCCGTCTCCCGCGGCGGGTGGACGCGGTCATCGAGACCGTCGGCGCGGCCACCTGGTCGCACTCGGTCAAGTCGCTGCGGCCCGGCGGCACCGTCGTCATCTCCGGCGCGACCAGCGGCGACCGTCCCTCGCACGCCGAGCTGACCCGGATCTTCTTCCTGGAGCTGAAGGTCGTCGGCTCCACGATGGGCTCGAAGGACGAGCTGGAGGACCTGCTCTCCTTCTGCGCGGCCACGGGGGTGCGGCCGGTGATCGACGAGGTGCTGCCGCTGGACCGCGCGCGCGAGGGCTTCGAGAAGATGGCCTCGGGCGAGCTTTTCGGGAAGATCGTCCTCACGGCCTCTTGATGGCCGGTCAGATGAGCTGATGGGATCTCCGGCACCGCGAACACACCGTCGTGCCGGAGGTTTCCCGTGTTACGAACATCCCCTGGGGGGCGAACGAGCCTCGCGCCCCGAGCCACCCTGGTGTCCCGTACCACCCTGGTGTCCCGGGCCACGCTCGTGTGGCGAACCGCCCTCGCGGCGGGCGCCGTTCTCGCCGCGCTGCTCACCCCCACGGCCGCCGCCCGCGCCGACAGCGGCGGAGGCGGCGGCACGGACATCCCCGTCCTCACCGACGAGCGCGGCCGCGCCCTGACCCTGCGTGGCTGGAACGTCGAGGACAAGGCGGGCCGCGGTGAGCAGGCGCTGGCCGCCGTCACCGAGCGGCACTTCCGGGACATGCGGGCCCAGGGCTTCAACTTCGCCCGCCTGCTCGTCTTCTGGGACGACCTGGAGCCGCGGCCGGGCGCGTACAGCCAGCCCTATCTGCGGAAGATCGAGCGCGTCCTGGACTGGGCCGAGAAGCACGACGTCCAGGTCCTGCTCGACTCCCACCAGGACGTCTTCGGGCCGGCTTTCGGCCATCGGGGTGTCCCCGCCTGGGCCACCCGCACCGACGGGCTGCCCTTCACCCCGCACCCGGACGACTGGTTCGCCGAGTACTTCGAGCCGGCCGTGCAGCGCGCCTTCACCCATCTCTACGAGGACGAGGACCTCCGGCGGGCGCAGGAACGGATGTGGCGCGTCCTCGCCGACCGCTTCGAGCACCACCCCGCCGTCCTCGGCTACGACCTGATCAACGAGCCGATGGGCGAGCTGCGGGAGGGCGAGGACCTGCCGACCGCCGCACGGCGGATCGAGCGCGACCATCTGACGCCGATGTACAACCGCCTCGCGGACGCGGTCCGTTCGGTCGACCCCGGCACCTGGATCTTCGTGGAGCCCACCCCCATCGTCGGCGAGGGCGTGCCGACGGGCCTCGGGCGGATCGAGGACCCGAAGGTGGTCTACGCCCCGCACTTCTACAACACGGCGATGGAGGCGGGCGCCGACTACGACCCGGCGGCGGGCTGGATCGAGACGTACGAGCGGGCCGTGACCCGGTACCCGAAGGAGTACGGGGTCCCGATGGTCGTGGGGGAGTGGGGGCCGCTCAACAACTCCCTGCCGAACATGAACCACTTCTACCGGGACGCGATGGCCTCCCTCGGCCGCTACGGCTCCGGATGGGCCGGCTACGTCTGGTGCTACGGAGGCGGGTACTGCGCGGTGGACGGCTCCGGAGCCTTCCGTACGAACAAGGAGCTGACCGCGCAGCCGTACGCGGAGGCGGTCGCGGGCACGGTGCGCTCCTCCTCCTACGACCCCGACGCCGGCGTCTACCGGCTGGAGTACGACTCCGGGCGGCGCGGCTCCCGGTGGACGGTGTTGTCCCTGCCGCCGGGGCCCTGGACGGTCGAGGCGGGCGGCGGGGCGGTCGTGGTGCGCGAGGCGGCCGGCCGGGCCTCGCTCCTCGCGGCCCCGGCCGCCCGGGTGACGGTCACCGTCACCCGGGGCTGACACCCCCCTCAGCCGTGTCCGTGAAGTCCCGCCTGGTCCGTGACGCCTGGCACGCACGCTTGCCGCGTTGTCGTGATCACCCGAGTACGCCCGGTATGAGGGCGACCCTTCGCCTTGCGATCGCACGCACCGGACGCCGCGGGCCCTGCCCTGCGGGCGGACGGCGCTACCTTCCGGACACGACCTAGACCTTGCGGCGCGGCTGCAGCAGGGAGGTGATCCGGTCCGCGGCCGTCGACAGATGGCCGCGGGCCTCCGCCAGTTGCTCCGCGCTCACCCCGTGGTCGCGGGCCGCGTCGCGGATGTCGTCGCGGAAGCGGTCCAGGAGCCGGTCCAGGTCGCGGGCCGGGTCGCCCGTCGACTCGGCGTCCTTCGCCCACTCCGAGGCGGCCTGCTCGGGCGTCTCCGGCTGCCGACTCGCCTTGGGGTGCGTCGTGCCGGTGACCAGACCGCCCAGCTGGGCCGTGATGTCCGAGATGCCCTCCCAGACCCCTGACGGCCAGTCACCGCGGGCGAAGCGGTCCTGGACCTGCTCCTGGACCTGCTGGGCGATCCGCTGGAACTCCTTGGCCTGGCGGCGCGCCGACTGGGCCTCCGCGCGGGCCTGCCGGGTCTGCTCACGCCACTCCTGCTTGGCGCGGCGCAGCTCCTCCTTGACGTCGGTGAAGGAGGACGAAGAGGAGGAGCCACGCCGGGTCTCGCTCGCCGCGGCGCGCATCTCGCTGCGCAGCTTGCCCGCGGCGCCGCGCACGTCGTCGCGGATCTCGGCGGCCAGCTCGGAGACCGACTCGCGGATCTCCTGCTCCAGGTCGGCCAGTTCGCCGCCGCGCCCGGCGAGCTCGGCGCGGCCCGCGTCGGTGATCGAGTACACCTTGCGGCCGCCCTCGGTGGCGTGGGTGACCAGGCCCTCCGCCTCCAGCTTGGCCAGGCGCGGATAGACCGTGCCCGCCGAGGGTGCGTACAGCCCCTGGAAGCGCTCCTCCAGGAGGCGGATCACTTCGTAGCCGTGGCGGGGGGCCTCGTCGAGGAGCTTGAGCAGATAGAGGCGCAGTCGGCCGTGGGCGAAGACGGGCGGCATGTCAGAGCACCTTTCCGGATGCGGAGGGGGCGGTGTCGGCGGCGCCGTCCGCTTCGGCGGTCTCGATGGTGTCGGCGTACTCGTCGACCGGGTCCGGGCGGCGCAGCAGGGCGAGGGAGCCGGAGATCGTGGTCGCCCTGAGCGTGCCCCGGCCGGCGCCGAGTGTGCCGGTGATGCTCTTGGCGCCCCACTGCCCTCCCACCCGCAGGTCGTCGAAGGCGTTGGAGACGGAGCCGCTCGTGGTGTTCGCCTCCACCCGGGCGTCCGCCGGGTGCGGCAGCCGGATGGCGACCTCGCCGGAGACGCTGCTCAGCCGGATGTCGGCGGGCGGCCCCTCCAGGTCGGCGGGGTCGAGGTCGATGACCATGTCGCCGCTTACGGTGTCGGCCTTCACGGAGGCGCCCGCGCCCTCGATCACCGTGACGTCGCCGGTGACGGAGTTGACCCGCAGGGCGCCGGTGACGGACTGGGCCTCCAGGCTGCCGGAGATGCTCTCGGCGCGGACCGGCCCGGAGAGGCCGACGAGGGTGGTGTCACCCGTGACCCCCCGGACGTCCGTGCGGCCCTTGATGCCGGAGATCACCGCGCCGGCGCCGATCACGCCCACCTCGACGTCCGTGCCGGCCGGCACGGCCACGGAGACGACGGCCCGGCGGCGCAGGCCCTTGCGGTCGAGCCACTTGAGGAAACCCTTCCAGTGCAGGTCCTCATAGCTGACGGTCAGGGTCGAACCCTCCTGCGTCACGATCAGGGGCGGGCCCTCGATCTCCGAGATCTCCAGCCGGACGGAGCTCTCGTCGGTGCCCACGACGTTCACCGTGCCGTTGACGACACGCACCTGGAGCCGCGTCACAGGGTCGGTCAGCGAGAGTTTCCTCGGCTCGGCCACGGACCACTCTGTCATCGTGCTGACCTCCCGTATCGGGGACGCAACATATCGCGTCTCACACGAGACACGATATATCGCGGTGGGGTGAAGTCAACCCCGCCCGGTGCGGCCACGCGCGGCGCGGCGGCCCGAAGTGGCAGCTATACGGATGAATTGGCCTAGCGTATGAGCCATGAACGCGACACCCGGATCGCGCCCCGTCGGCGCGCTGCTGCTCTGCCGTGCCGAGCCCGCGGCGGTCCGCCCGCCGGCCCAGCTGCTGCGCGAAGAGCTCCTCCTCGCCCCGGCCGGCATCGACTGGAGCGTCCTCGTCCCGGAGGGAAAGCCCTGGGTCCACGGCGGCGAACCCGTCGAACGGGTCGTCACCGGCTGGGCCACCGCCCTCGCCGTCTCCGCCGCCGCCTGGCCCGTCCTCGCCCTCTGGTGGGACGGGGACCGGGCCGGATTCATCCTCGCCGCCGGCTTTCGTCGTTCCGTCGGCTACACCTGGCTCGCGGACGGCACCCCGGTCGGCGAGGACGAGGCCATGCGCACCTTCGCGGCCCGCCTGGCCCTCGACCCCGTCCTGGACGTCCAGGCCCTGGAACCGCTCACGGAACCGGACAGGGACGCCGACGCCCACACCCGGCTCATCGGGCTCACCGCCGTCCTCGCCCGCGTGGGCCTGGAGCTGCCGACCGGGCTCACCCCCGGCCACAGCGCCGACCGGCTCCGCTCCGTCGCACTCGCCCAAGGGGCCGAGGAGGTCGAATGGTCCGGCTGGCGCGATGCCGTGCGGGCCGAACTCGACGCGGTGGAGGGCGGCCGCCTCGGCCCGTACCTCGTCGGGCCGAGGGCCCGGCTGCTCTGCGCGGCCCAGCTCGGGGCGGGACTGCCGGTGCTCGCCTGGGGTCTCGCCCGCCGCAGTGGCGGCTGGACGACGGCGGGGGCGCTGCTCGTCGCGGACGGGATGCTGGGTCTCGCCTACGACCGTCTGCGAGGCCTTCCCACGAGGGAGTCAGGAGCGATTCCCCGCCGCTTCTCCTCGTGACTCCCGGACCCGGACCAGCCCTCCGGGATCCGGCTTCCCGGCTCCGGGGTCCTACTCGTCCTCGTCCTCGTCGTCGAGACGGGCCAGCCAGGTCGCGAGGCGCTCGACCGGCACCTCGAAGTCGGGGTTGAGGTCGACGAACGTCCGCAGTTGCTCGGCGAGCCACTCGAAGGAGACCTCCTCCTCGCCTCGCCGCTTCTCCAGTTCCTCGATGCCACGGTCAGTGAAGTACATGCGATCAGGATAGGCCGTGGGCTCCCGCGCCCCTCAGCCTCGGCATCGAACCGTCGGCGCGGGCCGGCAAGGTGATCGGCGTCTCGCGGACGGCGGCGGCACGGCATCGGTCTCCGCCCCCTGACCTGGAACGAACCAGGGCCCGCGCCGATACCGGGGTGCGACCCCGTCCCGGCGGCCGAGCTCAGCCGCGAGACGTTGCGCGGGCCCCGCCACGTCCTGGGCGACGGCCGTCCGCTGTCCCTCTCCTGAACGCCCGAACGGCACCGGACACGCCGGAGGCCCGGCACCCCTCTCGGGGTGCCGGGCCTCCGTACGTACCGGAACAGCGGGTCAGGCGTCGAAGACCTCGTTGACCAGCTGCTGCTGCTCGGCCTGGTGACGCTTGGCCGAGCCGACCGCGGGGGACGAGGAGTGCGGACGCGAGATCCGGCGCAGGCGCTCACCGTGCGGGATGTCGGCGCCGACCGCCAGGTCCAGGTGGTCGATCAGGTTGAGCGCGATGAACGGCCAGGCACCCTGGTTTGCCGGCTCCTCCTGCGCCCACAGGTACTTCTCGGCGTTCGGGTACTTGGCGATCTCGGCCTGGAGCTCGGCACCCGGCAGCGGGTACAGGCGCTCCAGACGGATGATCGCCGTGTCCGTGACACCGCGCTTCTGACGCTCGGCGTCCAGGTCGTAGTAGACCTTGCCCGCGCAGAAGACGACCTTGCGGACGTCGGCCGCGTTCACCGACTCGTCGCCGATCACCGGACGGAATCCGCCGGTGGTGAACTCCTCCGCCTTCGACGCCGCCGCCTTCAGACGCAGCATCGACTTCGGGGTGAAGACGATGAGCGGCTTGTGGTGCGGGTTGTGGACCTGCCAGCGCAGCAGGTGGAAGTAGTTCGACGGCAGGGTCGGCATGGCGACCGTCATGTTGTCCTGGGCGCACATCTGGAGGAAGCGCTCCGGGCGCGCGGACGAGTGGTCCGGGCCCTGGCCCTCGTAGCCGTGCGGCAGGAGCAGCGTGACGCCGGAGGTCTGGCCCCACTTCTGCTCGGCCGAGGAGATGAACTCGTCGACGACGGTCTGCGCGCCGTTGACGAAGTCACCGAACTGGGCCTCCCAGATGACCAGCGCGTCCGGGCGGGCCAGCGAGTAGCCGTACTCGAAGCCCATCGCCGCGTACTCGCTGAGCAGCGAGTCGTAGACGTTGTAGTGGGCCTGGTCCTCGGCGAGGTAGAGCAGCGGGGTGTAGTCCTCGCCGGTCTCCTGGTCCACCAGGACCGCGTGCCGCTGACCGAAGGTGCCGCGGCGGGAGTCCTGGCCGGACAGCCGGACCGTGGTGCCCTCCATGAGGAGCGAGCCGATGGCGAGGGTCTCGCCGAAGCCCCAGTCGATCGTGCCGTCGTCGATGGAGGCCGCGCGGCGCTGCATCTGCGGCATCAGACGCGGGTGGACCTTGACCCGCTCCGGGATGCTGACCTGCGACTCGGCGATCCGCTTCACGACCTCCTGGGAGACCGCGGTGGAGACGGCGACCGGGAACTCGGGCTGCGGTTCCGGGCTGTGCGCCGGAGCCGGCGCGGAGGTGGCCTCGCGGACCTCCGCGAAGACCTTCTCCAGCTGGCCCTGGAAGTCCTGGAGCGCCTGCTCCGCCTCTTCCAGCGTGATGTCGCCGCGACCGATCAGCGACTCGGTGTACAGCTTGCGCACCGAACGCTTCTTGTCGATCAGGTTGTACATCTGCGGGTTGGTGAACTGCGGGTTGTCGCCCTCGTTGTGACCGCGGCGGCGGTAGCAGATGAGGTCGATCACGACGTCCTTGTTGAACGTCTGGCGGAACTCGAAGGCGAGCCGCGCGACGCGGACCACGGCCTCCGGGTCGTCGCCGTTCACGTGGAAGATCGGCGCCTCGATCATGCGGGCCACGTCGGTCGCGTACATCGAGGAACGCGAGGACTCCGGGGCGGCGGTGAAGCCGACCTGGTTGTTGATGACGATGTGGACCGTGCCGCCGGTGCGGTAGCCGCGCAGCTGCGACATGTTCAGCGTCTCGGCGACGACACCCTGGCCCGCGAAGGCCGCGTCACCGTGGAGGGCGACCGGCAGGACGGTGAAGTCCGTGCCGCCCTTGTTGATGACGTCCTGCTTGGCGCGGACGACACCCTCCAGGACCGGGTCGACCGCCTCCAGGTGCGAGGGGTTGGCGGTGAGCGAGACCTTGATCTGCTCGCCGTCCAGGCCCGTGAAGGTGCCCTCGGCGCCCAGGTGGTACTTCACGTCGCCGGAGCCGTGCATCGACTTCGGGTCGAGGTTGCCCTCGAACTCGCGGAAGATCTGCGCGTACGACTTGCCCACGATGTTGGCGAGGACGTTCAGACGGCCGCGGTGGGCCATGCCGATGACGACCTCGTCCAGGCGGGACTCGGCGGCGGAGTCGATGACCGCGTCGAGCAGCGGGATGACGGACTCGCCGCCCTCCAGCGAGAAGCGCTTCTGGCCGACGTACTTGGTCTGCAGGAAGGTCTCGAACGCCTCGGCCGCGTTCAGGCGGCGCAGGATCCGCAGCTGCTCCTCGCGCTCCGGCTTGGAGTGCGAGCGCTCGACGCGGTCCTGGATCCACTTGCGCTGCTTCGGGTCCTGGATGTGCATGAACTCGACGCCGGTGGTGCGGCAGTACGAGTCGCGGAGCACGCCGAGGATGTCCCGGAGCTTCATCATCGACTTGCCGGCGAAGCCGCCGACCGCGAACTCGCGCTCCAGGTCCCACAGGGTGAGGCCGTGCTCGGTGATGTCCAGGTCGGGGTGCTTGCGCTGGCGGTACTCCAGCGGGTCGGTGTCGGCCATGACGTGGCCGCGGACCCGGTAGGAGTGGATCAGCTCGAAGACGCGGGCGGCCTTGGTGACGTCGTCGTCGTGCGAGGCGTCGATGTCCTTGAGCCAGCGGACCGGCTCGTAGGGGATCCGCAGCGACTTGAAGATCTCGTCGTAGAAGCCCTCCTCGCCGAGGAGGTAGTTCGCGACGACGCGCAGGAACTCGCCGGAGGCGGCACCCTGGATGACCCGGTGGTCGTAGGTCGAGGTCAGGGTCATGACCTTGGAGATGCCCAGCTTGTTCAGGGTGTCCTGGGAGGTGCCCTGGAACTCGGCCGGGTAGTCCATCGAGCCGACGCCCATGATGACCGACTGTCCGGGCATCAGACGCGGCACCGAGTGGACGGTGCCGAGGCCGCCGGGGTTGGTCAGCGAGACCGTGACGCCGGTGAAGTCCTCCATCGTCAGCTTGCCGACGCGGGCGCGCTTGACGATGTCCTCGTAGGCCTGCCAGAACTCGAAGAAGTTCAGGGTCTCGGCCTTCTTGATGCCGGCGACGACGAGCTGGCGGTCGCCGTTGGGCTTCACCAGGTCGATCGCGAGGCCGAAGTTCACGTGCTCCGGCTTGACCAGCGTCGGCTTGCCGTCCTTCTCCGCGAAGGAGTAGTTCATCGACGGCATGGCCTTGATCGCCTGCACCATCGCGTACCCGATGAGGTGCGTGAAGGAGATCTTCCCGCCCCGGGCGCGCTTGAGGTGGTTGTTGATCACGATCCGGTTGTCGAAGAGCAGCTTCACCGGGACGGCGCGGACGGACGTGGCCGTCGGCACCTCCAGCGAGGCGTTCATGTTCTTCGCGACGGCGGCGGCGGGGCCGCGCAGCGTGATCAGCTCCGGGCCCGCGGGAGCCTCGGAGGCCGCAGCAGAGGGCGCGGCGCCGGTGGAGCCGGTGCTTGCAGCGGGCTTCGCGGCGGGCGCGGGCGCCTTGGCGGGGGCCGGAGCGGCGGCGGCGGGCTTCGCGGGCGCCGGGGCGGCGGGAGCCGGTACGGCGGCCTGGGCCGGAGCCGCGGCCGGGGCGGCCTCGGCGGGCGCCGGGGCAGCGGCCGGCGCGGGGGCGGCCGGAGCGGCAGGTGCGGCCTGTGCGGGGCTCACCTGCGGCGCGGCGGCGGGAGCCTCCGTCGAGCCGGGCTTGTAGTCGGCGAAGAAGTCCCACCAGGCACGATCGACCGAATTCGGGTCCTGGAGGTACTGCTGGTAGATCTCGTCGACGAGCCACTCATTGGCGCCGAAGGCGGTCGCAGGGTTTTGACCCTGCCCGTCTTGGTCGGTGGAGATGCTCGAGTTACTGGGGGACTGAGACGACACGGCGGTAACCGCCCTCTTCCGCTTCACAAGGTGATGGACAGCGGAAATAAAGGCTACGCCTCCCTGGCCGAGAGGTGCAGGCCGGGCACTCCAACGTCGTGCAAGTCACACTTGACGGAGTGTTTCGGGGCTGGGAATGGCGGGAAACAAGCGTGGTTCTGCCCTCTCGCGGGTAAGCGAGAGCGCGGCTGCAGTCCGTTCCCGGGCGCATCCCTGACCATCTCCTGTCCACGTCCTGATCACCTACACGCAGAACGTGCCCTTCCGGTTCGACCCTACGTCAATCCCGCGCCGGGAGGCTGCCCGGAAGAGTGACCTGGATCCGGCACCCGCGTGACGATTCGGCCACTCCGATCTCCCCGCCGTGCAGATCCACCGCCCAGCGGGCGATCGCCAGCCCCAGTCCCGTACCGCCGTCGCTGCCCGGACCCGCCTGGGCCGGTACCTGTCCCCGGTTGAACCGCTCGAAGACGGTGTGCCGCAGCGCCTCGGGGATGCCGGGGCCCTCGTCCTCGACCTCCAGCGCCAGCGAGTCCCGCCAGGGCCCGCGCCGGGCCCGTACGGTCACCCGGCCGTGGGGCGGAGAGTGCTTCACGGCGTTGTCGATCAGGTTCGCCATCACCTGGTGGAGCCGCTCCGCGTCCGCGTGCGCGGTCAGTTCCGGCGGCGAGACGTCCAGGTGCAGATGGACGTCCGTACGGTTGTGGAGGCCGGAGCTGGAGGTGAGGCCGCGCTGGGAGGCGGCGAGATTGGCCTCCCTGAGCACCCCGGACAGATACGGCCAGACCTCGAAACGGCGTGCCCTCAGCGTGACGACACCGTTGTCAAGACGTGACAGGTCGAGCAGCGTCTCCACCAGCCTGCCCAGCCGCTCGGTCTGTTTCAGCGCCGTCCGCATGGTCTCCGGATCGGCCTCGGAGACGCCGTCGACCACGTTCTCCAGAACGGCGCGGAGCGCGGCGATCGGAGTGCGCAGCTCGTGCGAGACGTTGGCGACCAGCTCCTTGCGGTGCCGGTCGACGGCCTCCAGATCGTCCGCCATGCGATTGATCGTCGAGGCGAGGTCGCCCAGCTCGTCACGCCGGTCGGCGCCCCGCACCCGTCGGCTGAAGTCACCCCGCGAGATCGACCCGGCGACCGTGTTCATCTCGTCCAGCGGCGCCGTCAGCGACTGCGCCACGAATTGGGTGATCAGCAGGGTCGCGATCATCGCGAAGATCGTGATGTAGCGGAACTCCGTGGAGGTCCGGATCGCCACCAGCGCGAGGCACGAGGTCAGCAGAACCGCCCCGACGACCAGCGCGCCCAGCTTCGTCTTGATCGAGATCACCAGGCGCCGCCCGGCCCGGCGCCGCTCGGTGCGGTGCTGCTCGCCGCGGTGCTCGGTGCGGTGTTCGGCGCGCGCCCCCCGCCGGCTCACGGCGCCGGGGTCTCCAGCGCGTATCCGACGCCGTGGACGGTACGGATCCGCTCCGCGCCGATCTTCCGGCGCAGCGCCTTGATGTGGCTGTCCACCGTCCGCGTCCCGGAGGCGTCCGCCCAGTCCCACACCTCCGCGAGCAGCTGCTCGCGCGAGAGGACCGCGCGCGGGGTGTTCGCCAGGCAGACCAGCAGGTCGAACTCGGTCGGCGTCAGGTGCACGTCCTCGCTCCGGACTCGTACCCGGCGCTGCGCGTGGTCGATCTCCAGTTCGCCAAGGCGCAGTATCCCGCTGCGCGGGGTCACCGCCGCGAGCGCGGCCCGCTCCACCCGGCGCAGCAGCACGTGCACGCGCGCCGCCAGCTCCCGCATCGAGAACGGCTTGGTCATGTAGTCGTCGGCGCCGACGCCGAGCCCGACCAGCATGTCCGTCTCGTCGTCACGCGCCGTGAGCATCAGGACCGGAACCGGCCGCTGGGCCTGGACCCGGCGGCACACCTCCAGACCGTCGAATCCCGGCAGCATCACATCGAGCACCATCAGGTCCGGCTGCCACGCCTCGGCGGCGTCCACCGCGGCCGGACCGTCGGTCGCCGTCTGCACGAGGAAACCCTCCGCCCGCAGCCGTGCGGAGATCGCATCCACGATCGTCGTGTCGTCCTCGACGACCAGCACCCGCCTCTGCGCGCCCGGAGTGGCCGCCGCACCGTGGTGAGTGGTGTGTGTCTGCTCCATTGCCCCGCCTCGCATCGCTGATGTCGGCCAGCAGCCTAGAGGCACCGGCGGCGTCCCGGCTACGCAGGCCTGACGCCGAGGTGCACCACGTCGGGGACGCCCCGGGCAACGGGGATCTCTTCCGTCCGTACCCCGCTGAATCCGGCATTCCGCAACGACTCCTCGAAATCCGGGGACGGCTGGGCGGACCAGACGGCGAGGATCCCGCCGGGGTTCAGCCGGGCGGCGCAGGCCGCCAACCCCTCGGCGGAGTACAGCCCTTGGTTGTCCTCGGTGACGGTCCAGTCGGGTCCGTTGTCGATGTCCAGGCAGAGGGCGTCATAGGTGTCGGGCGAGGTACGGACGTACTCGACCAGATCCGTGTGCAGGATCACGCACCTCGGATCGGCGAGCGCGCGGCCGGAGATGGCCGCGAGGGGGCCGCCCCGGTGCCAGTCGATGATGGCCTCTTCGCGCTCGACGACCGCGATCCGGCTCCAGCGGGGGTCCGCGGCGGCGTGCGCGAGGGAGAATCCGACGCCCAGCCCGCCGATCAGGACGGACGGGCCGCCGTCCGCCCGCTCCGCGGGGAGGGCGCCCATCGCCACGTCGATCAGCAGCCGCTCGGAGCGCCCGTCGGAGGTGTCCATGAGGAACGTTCCGTTGGCGATGATCTCGAAGTGTTCCGCGCGTCGGCGCAGGACGACTTCTCCGTACGGGCCCTCGCGGCGGTCGAGGGTGACGGGGTTCGGCATGTTCACTCACTCCGGTCTCGGCTCGGCGGACGGTCCCGGCCATCCTCGCCGGGAGGGGAGGGCGGGGACAAACCGATACCGGCGAGACGGAGTTGGTCACGGCGGCAGACGCACGACGCGGGCGGAGCGTGCCGGGTGGCGTACCGGAATCGCCGCGCCCCGGCGCTCACTGGCGTACGGGGCGGGCGCCGCGGGTCGCGAGGAGCGCCGTGCCCGCGGCGAACGCCCCCACCGCCACCGCCCAGGCGGACACCTGCGGGCCCGGCTGCATCGGCCACGCCCACACGGCCGCCGCACCCCCCGGCGCGGACGGCGCCGTCAGGTAGACCGAGCCGAGGTACACCGTCACCGGCAGCCAGCTCAGCCGAGCGCCGACGATCGCGGCCGCGGCGGCCGCGACGCCCACCGAGCCCAGCGTGTTGCGCACGATCGCCGGCCCGCCGAACGCCTCCGGATGTCCCGGTACCGCGAGCCGGAGCAGGGCGCCGGCCAGGGCGGTCAGGGCGAGGACGTGCGCCGCACGCCGCAGCGGCCAGCGCAGGGCCGACGTCCGGTCCAGCTCGTCGCTCGGCGCGTACAGACTCGTGC
>NZ_BMTO01000006.1:35104-66889 GCF_014649715.1 Streptomyces lateritius | reverse complement strand
GACCGGCACCCGGGCGGTGTGGTCGAAGTCCGGCCGCCCCTGGAGCCAGGCGGCGGCCCAGGCGGCGGCCGCCGCCGTGCCGAGGAGCGCGGCGAGAGCCATGGGAAGGGCGCGCGAGCGGGCGTAGAGCGAGAGACCGTTCATGGGATCGGCACCTCGTCGGGGCGGCAGGTGTCGGCCGCCAGGTAGCGGGCGAGATAGTCCCGTTGGGCGGTGGGCGGCTTGGCCCGCAGGGTGTCGACGTACCGCTGCGCGGCGGGCCCCAAGGGCACTCCGTAGTCCTCGGGCGTCGGCGCCAGCCACTCCGCCACCGCGAGGTGGATCTCGCTCGCCCGCTCGGCGTTCGGACCACCCAGGTCGCCTTCTCGGCACGTGTCCGAGAACAGCCATTGAACGGCCGAATTGAGGTACAGGTCGGGGCGCTCGAGCCGGCCGCGTACCGCGTCCTGGCTCGGATCCGGCAGTTCGACCTCACCCGGGCGGGGGGCGCCCGGCCCCAGGACCCAGCGGGTCGGGGCGCCCGGCAGCCCCCGGAGCCGCGCGTTGAGCGGGGCGAGCGCCTTCGAGACGTCCGGGAGCAGCGCGCGGTCGATCGAGGGCAGGCAGACCTGCGGTGCGCCCCCGTCGCAGACGAGGCGGGCGACCTCCGGGTCCGGGCGCCACGGCCCCTCGTCCGGCAGCCGCAGGACCGGCACTGCGGCGGCGATCGCGGCGGCGAGCGGAAGGAGGGCGAGGAGGCGGAGGCGGGCGCGGGCCGCGTACGCGAGGAGGGCGGCCAGGGCGAGGCCCCCGCTCCAGACGGCCGACACGGGCGCGAACCACCACACCGGCTCGTCCCAGGCGAAGTGGTGCTCGGCGGCCGGGCCCAGCCAGCGGGCCGAGGAGCGGGTGTAGGCGCTCAGCGCGAGTCCGACGTAGCCGACGACGGCGAGCAGCGGCGCGGTCAGCCGCCACGGCACCAGCAGACCGACGAGATGGCCGAGCGTGCCCAGGGCGGCGAGCGCGACGGCGTCGGCGGCGAGAAGTTCGAGGTACGGCCGGCCGCCGGAGACGTATGGCCAGGTGGCGAGCAGGCACACGGCCGCCGGGAGGAGCAGGCCGGCGGCCGGCCAGAGCGCGGCGGGCGCGACGGCGAGCAGCGTACGGCGCAGGCGGCCGCGCGGGACCGAGCGCAGCAGCTCCAGCGTGCCGCGCCGCCGGTCCCGGCCGCCCTGCCGGCATCCGGCGGCGAGGGCGAGGGGGCCGGCGAGCAGCCCGGCGGCGACGTGCAGCATGTCGGTCACGTCGGCCCAGCGGCCCTGCCAGCCGGGCGCCTTGCCGTACATCGTCACGAGGATCGTGACGGCGACGGCACCACCGGTCCAGGGCCCGGCCCCGCGTCTCAGCTCGGTACGGAGGACCGAGGAGGTACGGGTACGGGGAGGCGTACGCGGAGGGACGGCGGCCGCGCGGGCCGGTGCGGGGCTCGTGGTCACGGGGTGTCCTTCGGCGAGGAGTCAGTGACCGCGGACGCGGCCGCGCGGTGGCCCCGGAGGGCGGCGGTGTACCCGTGCTCGATCGCGTTGGCCGAGCCGTCGGCGGCGTGCGACACCTCGCCCAGGGCGGTCAGTTCGCCCGTCGTCCCCCGGAAGGCGACCCGGCCCGACTCGATCAGGGTGACCTCCGAGCAGGCCGCCGCCACGTCCTCCACCAGGTGCGTCGAGACGACCACCGTGGCGGTGGCGCCGACCTCCCTCAGCAGAGCGCGGAACTCCACCCGCTGCTCGGGGTCGAGACCCGCCGTCGGCTCGTCGAGGAGGATCAGCTCCGGTTCGTTCACGATCGCCTGGGCGATCCCGGCCCGCCGGACCATGCCCCCCGACAGGGTCTTCATCCCGGCGTCGATCCGGTCGGCGAGGCCCACCCGCTCCACGGCCCGTTCCACGGCGGCCGGGGCCAGTTCGGCGGGCATCTCCTTGAGCCAGGCCACGTAGGCGACGAACTCGCGGACCGTGAAGCCCGGGTAGTACCCGAACTCCTGCGGCAGGTAACCGAGCCGGCGCCGGATCTCCGACCGCTCCCGGTGGGCCCCGGCGTCCCGGCCGAGGAGCTCCACCCGGCCGCGGGAGGGGGCGGCGACGGTCGCCAGCACGCGGATGAGGGAGGTCTTGCCGGCCCCGTTCGGGCCGAGCAGGCCGTGGACACCGGGGCCGAGGGTCAGATCGAGGGCGTCGAGCGCGACGGTGCGGCGGTGCCGGACGGTCAGGCCGGTCACCGAGACGGTCGTCCGCGCGGGGGCGGCCGTGCCGGTCGCGGGTGCCGGGTTCGGCGGGGTCACGAGGTCTCCAGACGGTCGAAGGAACGGCGCCGGAGCGCCAGCAGGCATCCGCACAGGACGACGGCCGCGGCCCAGCCGCCCTGCGCGGCGGGGCCCGAGAGGTAGCGGGCCAGTTCGCCGGTGGCCCCGGGACGCCCGAGCACCGGCCCGGCCACCGCGAGCAGCCACCCGCCCGTGAGGGTCGCGGCGGCAGCCCGGCACCCCACGAACGAGCCGAGCACCAGGGTCGCGAGGGTCAGCGCGAGCCCGGGCAGCAGCCAGGCCGCCGCACCCGGAACACCCGTCACCGGCGGCAGCAGCGCCCCGGCCGCGGTCAGCAGCGGCACGCACACGCCGAGCACGGCGGCCGCCCGGGTGAGCAGCAGGCGCAGCCCGCCGGAGGGCGTCGCGACCCCGATCTCGTACATCGGGTCGGCATGCCTCCCGTACGAGACGGCCACCCCGCCGAGCGGCAGCACCGGGGCGACGGCGAGCAGCACCGGCCGCACCCCCTGGAACCCGGCGCCGTGGGCGAGGCCCACGGCCGCCGCGACGACGACGAGCACGGCCACCAGCCACGCGCCCCGCAGCGCGGGCCCGGCGGCCCACACCATCCGCGCGAGCCGGGGACCGGGGGTACCTGTCGGGCGCCGCCGCCGGGCCGCCACCGCGCCGGCCGGTACCGCGCCGACCGGCACCGGCACCGGCACCGGCACCGGCTCCGCCTGCGGCGACACCACGTGCGGTCGTACCGGCTGCGGCGACACCGCCTGGTGCCGTACCGCTTCCGGCGACACCTCCTCCGGCCGTACCGCCGCCAGCAGTGCGGACCGGACGTGGGCGAGCGCCGGGCCCGCCGGGGTCGCGGCGACCGCGGCGGAGACGCGGGACGCGCAGGCGGTGCAGGTCTCGACGTGCCTCTCCAGGGACCAGGCATCGGGTTCGGGCGCCGCGCCCCGCGCGTAGCGGGTGGCCAGGGCCTCGGTCACGTGCCACGGGGCGGTCATGCGGTGCCTCCCAAGGGGTGCGGGCCGAGGGCGGCGCGCAGTTCGCGCCGGGCCCGGAGGGCGCGGGTCTTCACCGTGCCCTCGGGTATCCCGAGCAGCCGGGCCGCCTCACGGGTGGTCAGACCGTCGACGACGGTGGCCCGCAGGACCTCGCGCAGTTCCGGCGACATCCGGTCGAGAGCGGTGCCGACGTCCCCGTACTCCAGGCCCGCGAGAACCCGGTCCTCCGCAGAGGGGGCGGGGCCGGGCGGCTCGGGGGCCGCCACCCGCTCCGTACGGGCCCGGGCGCGCTGGGCGTCGACCAGCCGCCGGGCGGCGACGACCCACAGCCAGCCGCCGGCCTCCCCCCGGCCGCGATGGGAACCGGCGGAGCGCCAGACCGCGACGAAGGTGTCCTGAAGGACCTCCCGTACGGTCTCCTCGTCCGCGCAGCGCCGCTTCAGCCGGGCGTACAGCCACCCCGCGTGCCGGTCGTACAGCGCGGCCAGCGCATCGGCGTCCCCCCGGGCGACCGCGCGCAGTAGCACCGCGTCGTCATCGTCCGCGTCGTCCGCGTCTCCCCCTGCGGGGCGCAACAGTCTCACGCCCCTCTATCGCTCCGCGGGTGTCCCGCGGTTCACCGTGCTTCTCAGGGGCCGGTCGGCGGGCCGCCCTCGGGCAGCGCCGCGAACACACGGCCCAGCGCGGGCGCGATGCCGCCGTCCGTGGCGACCACGAGCCGGTGCTTGTACGTGACGATGTACCGGAAACCGTCGTGCGCCGGCTCCCCGGTCGGCCGGGCGGGCACCTTCGCGTAGGCCGGGTCCTCCAGGGCGGCGCGGAGTTCGGCGACCTGAGCGGGGGTCATCCGGCCGTGGCGCGAGGACGTGGTGCCGTGGCGGACGGTGTAGCTGCCGTCTTGGCGCACGACCAGCTGGTTCACCACGCCCGCGATGCCGCCGTCGACGTTCACCTCGACGAGGACCTCGTCGGGGGCGGGGTCGTCGGCCTTGACGGTCTCACCGGGTGTCCCGGTCGGAGACGTTCCGGCGGGCGTCGTGGCGGGTGTGCCGGCGGCCGTCCCCGTGGAGCTGCCGGCCGGTGGCGGGGGGACCTCCTGGCCGTCGCAGCCGGCCACCGTCACCGCCGACGCCAGCACCGCCGCAGCGACCCACGACCGCGTCCATCCCCGCCCCCCGTAACGACTCCCGCGCATCATGCCCCCGAGCATGCCTGCGGCCGGCCCCCGTTGAACAGAGGCGCGGATCAGCGGCCACCGCCGTCGCGGCGCCCTCGCCGCGCCCGGTCGCGCACAGCGGGAGGGTGATCGCTCAGAGCGAACAACCGCGGGGGAACATTCGTCGGCTCACGTGCATTGAGTCCATACAGCTCAACTTGACTGCCGAAGGGGAGATCATGGCTGCTGAGTCCACGGAGTACTCGATGCTCACCTTGCCCGTGCTGCCGCTCGACGACGAGGTCGTGCTGCCCGGAATGGTGGTGCCGCTCGACCTCTCCGACAACGACGTGCGCGCCGCGGTGGAGGCCGCCCAGGCCGCCGCGCGGTCCGGCACGGGCAAGCCCAAGGTGCTGCTCGTGCCCCGCATCGACGGGCACTACGCCGGGACCGGTGTCCTCGGCACCGTCGAGCAGGTCGGACGGCTGTCCGACGGCGACCCCGGCGCGCTCATCCGCGGCCTGGGCCGCGTGAAGATCGGCGCGGGGACCACCGGCCCCGGCGCGGCCCTCTGGGTAGAGGGAGGCGTGGTCGAGGAGAGCGTGCCCGAGCCGCTGCCCGGCGCCGTCACCGAGCTGGTCAAGGAGTACAAGGCGCTGGCCACCAGCTGGCTGAAGAAGCGCGGCGCCTGGCAGGTCGTGGACCGCGTCCAGCAGATCGACGACGTCTCCGCCCTCGCCGACAACTCCGGATACTCCCCCTTCCTCACCGTCGAGCAGAAGGTCGAGCTCCTGGAGACCGCCGACCCGGTCGCCCGCCTCAAGCTCGCCACGACGCAGCTGCGCGACCACCTGGCCGAGCAGGACGTCGCCGAGACCATCGCCAAGGACGTCCAGGAGGGCGTGGACAAGCAGCAGCGCGAGTTCCTGTTGCGGCGCCAGCTCGAAGCCGTACGCAAGGAGCTGCGGGAGCTCAACGGCGAGTCCGAGGGCGACGAGTCCGACGACTACCGGGCGCGCGTGGAGGCCGCCGACCTGCCGGAGAAGGTCCGGGAAGCGGCCCTCAAGGAGGTCGAGAAGCTGGAGCGCTCCAGCGACCAGTCCCCTGAGGGCTCCTGGATCCGCACCTGGCTCGACACCGTCCTCGAACTGCCGTGGAACGAGCGGACCGAGGACCAGTACGACATCCAGGGCGCGAAGGGCGTCCTCGACGCCGAGCACGCGGGCCTGGAGGACGTGAAGGAGCGGATCACCGAGTACCTGGCGGTGCGCAAGCGGCGCGCCGAGCGCGGGCTCGGGGTCGTCGGCGGCCGTCGGGGCGGCGCCGTGCTCGCCCTGGTCGGCCCGCCCGGCGTCGGCAAGACCTCGCTGGGCGAGTCCGTCGCGCACGCGATGGGACGGAAGTTCGTACGGGTCGCGCTCGGCGGTGTGCGGGACGAGGCGGAGATCCGCGGCCACCGGCGTACGTACGTGGGCGCCCTGCCGGGCCGGATCGTACGGGCGATCAAGGAGGCCGGATCCATGAACCCGGTGGTCCTGCTCGACGAGATCGACAAGGTCGGCTCCGACTTCCGGGGTGACCCGGCCGCGGCGCTGCTCGAAGTCCTCGACCCCGCGCAGAACCACACCTTCCGGGACCACTACCTGGAGGTCGAGCTCGACCTCTCCGACGTGGTCTTCCTGGCGACGGCGAACGTCCTGGAGGCCATCCCGGAGGCGCTGCTCGACCGGATGGAGCTGGTGCGGCTCGACGGGTACACGGAGGACGAGAAGATCGTCATCGCCCGCGACCACCTGTTGCCGCGTCAGCTGGAGCGGGCCGGTCTGGAGCCGGGTGAGGTGGTCATCGAGGATGCCTCCCTGCGGAAGCTGGCGGGGGAGTACACCCGCGAGGCGGGCGTACGGAACCTGGAGCGGTCCATCGCGCGGCTGCTGCGGAAGGTCGCGGCGCAGCACGAACTGGGCGACCGCGACCTGCCGTTCTCGGTCGGCGTGGACGATCTGCGCGGGCTGATCGGACGCCCGCACCACGTGCCCGAGTCCGCCCAGGACCCGGCGGAGCGGCGCACCTCGGTGCCGGGTGTGGCGACCGGGCTCGCGGTCACCGGCGCCGGCGGTGACGTCCTCTTCGTGGAGGCGTCGCTCGCCGACCCCGAGACGGGCGCGGCCGGGCTGACCCTGACCGGTCAGCTGGGCGACGTCATGAAGGAGTCCGCGCAGATCGCGCTCTCCTTCCTGCGCTCGCACGGCGCGGAGCTGGAGCTGCCCGTGACCGGCCTGAAGGACCGGGGCGTGCACATCCACTTCCCGGCGGGCGCGGTCCCCAAGGACGGACCGAGCGCGGGCATCACGATGACGACCGCGCTGGCCTCGCTGCTCTCCGGCCGTCTGGTCCGTACGGACGTGGCGATGACGGGCGAGGTCTCGCTGACCGGCCGCGTGCTGCCGATCGGCGGCCTGAAGCAGAAGCTTCTGGCGGCCCACCGGGCCGGCATCACGACGGTCGTGATCCCGAAGCGCAACGAGGCCGACCTGGACGACGTCCCGGCCGAGATCCTCGACAAGCTGGAGGTCCACCCGGTCACGGACGTCCGCCAGGTGCTGGAGATCGCCTTGGCCCCGGCTGAGGTACCGGTGGGCGTGGCGGCGTAGGTCCGCCCCCGCCCCGCGATCCCCCGGGCGTGCCGCGCGCCCGGGGGTCGTCGTCGAGAGGGGAGCGTCAGCCGTTCGCCAGGGCCTGCACCCGGGAGAGGTCACCGTTGAAGTGGTTGTGGTCGCCGACCGTCGGGCCGGACGAGGTGTACTGCCACATCGTGTAGTACGGCCAGCCGGCGGGGAGTTCGCCGACCGTCGTGGCGTATCGCGCGACCCAGAGCGGGTTCGTCGCACCGAAGCCGGAGTAGTTGCCGGTGCACTGCTTCCACCAGCTCGTCGCCGTGTAGATCACCGGGTCGCGGCCTGTCCGGTACTTGTACCGGTTCACGAAGTCGCGGATCCAGGCGACCATCCCGGACTGCGTCTTGCCGTAGCAGGTCGCGCCGTACGGGTTCCACTCGATGTCCAGCGCGCCCGGCAGCGTCCTGCCGTCCCGGGACCAGCCGCCGCCGTTGTTCACGAAGTAGTCCGCCTGCGCGGCGCCCGTCGTCGTGTCCGGTGTCGCGAAGTGGTACGAGCCGCGGATCATGCCCACGTTGTACGAGCCGTTGTACTGCTGGGTGAAGTACGTGTTCTTGTAGTAGGTGCCCTCCGTCGCCTTCACGTAGGCCCACCTCACCCCGCTGTTCCACAGGGTCGACCAGGCCACGTTCCCCTGGTGGCTGGAGACGTCCACGCCCTCCGTCTGGGTGGCCTGGATCGAGATGCCGCCGGGCTTGCCGCCCTGGCCGTCGTGCTTGACGACGCCCATGCCCATGTGGGCGGAGCCGCGCTCGGGGATCGCGTCGGCGGCGGTCGCGGGGCCGGAGAGGGCGACGGGGAGGAGCAGGGCCAGGGCCGCGAGCGCGGCTCCGGCGAGGGTCTTTCCGGATCTGTGCACGGGCATTGCGTGCCTCCGAAAGGCTCGGTGGGGAGCGGGGCCGGCACTCGACCGCCTCCGGACGCGCCAGAGTGTGGTGTGAACATGTCAGTAGTGCCGGTGGGAGAGACGCTACGCACGTAGACCCGCCGGGCGGAAGAGGGTCCGGGTACCGCCGTTGGTCTACGCCTGCGAAATACTGGAGGAGCTGCGGCGATGGCCGCCGCGGAAGGAAACTTTCAGGGCCGGAAAGCGCGGACGAGGGGCTGACGTGCACGGAAGCGGTACGGGGAGTGAAGGCGAACCGACCAACAGGAGTGGTGTGGACCAGGAAGTCCTCGCCCTGGAAAGGGAACTGGCGGTCTTTCTGCGCCGAGCCCGCGCCCAGTCCGGCGAGATGGCCCGCGAGGTCCACCCCGAACTGGAGCCCGCCGCCTACGGCCTGTTCGTCCGGCTCGACGACGCCGGGCCGCAGCGTGCCACCGACCTCGCCGGCTACTTCGGTGTCGGCAAGGCGACGATGAGCCGCCAACTGCGCGCGCTGGAGGATCTCGGCCTGGTCGCCCGCGACCCGGACCCGGCCGACGGCCGGGCCTCACTCGTCCGGCTGACGGAGGAGGGACGGAACCGCTTCCGGCACGTACGGGACGCGCGGCGCGGGCGGTACGTCCGCAAGCTCGCGGACTGGGACCGCGGCGAGGTCGCGGAACTGGCCCGCCTCCTGCACCAGCTGAACGCCCGCTCCGAGAGCTGACCCCCGAAGAAGGTTCGCTCCGAGAACCGAGCCGCTCAGGAGAGAAGCGCGTACACCGCCGTGGCGTCGTCATGCAGCTTCCAGCGGCGGACGCGCCCCGCCGTCGCGGGCGCCCCCTGCTCCTGCGGCCAGGGGGCGCCCCCCTCGCTGCGCGTCTCCAGCGCCCGCACCCGTCGGAGCAGGCCGTGCGCCCCTTCCTTGTCCAGTACGCCGAAACAGTCCGCCCAGTCGCCCTCCCGGAACAGCTCCACCCAGCGCGCCGCCCCGTCCGTGAGCGCGGCCAGGGCCCGTACCCCGGAGCGGGGTGTCGTGCCCGTCACCGCCAGCTCCGCCACCGCCGGATCCGCCGCGGCCGTGAAGAAGCCGCCCTCCCGGTTTCGGAGCAGGTCCGTCGCCTCCAGGGAGCGCAGGGTCTCGTCCGGGATCCGGGCGAGACGGTCGTCGAGCACCGCCCGTACCGAACCGTCCGGCGCCTGGAGGAGGAGCACCGCGTCGGAGAGGACCAGGTGCTCGACCGTCGTCCCGTTCCAACGGGCCATCGAGACGGTCGCCTGAGGAGTGCGGACGTGAGAAAGGTCACAGGTGTCCCGGTGGGCGTCCGCGGTGCGCCGGATTGCCGCCGCCAGGATCTCGGTCAACGTCATCTCGGGCCGTGAAGCGGACAGTTCGGTCAAAGCGCCGCCGAGGCGCGCGGTGTACCAGGGCACGTCGTGCACACAACCGTCATCGTCGACCGGCGGTGTCACCCCGTCGAGGACCACGACCGCCCCGCCCGCGCCCGAGGCGGGCAGAGCTGCGGCTGCCCAGTCCTCGTTGGGGCGTTCGGGACTGCCTGGCAGGGTGACGGTTTCGGTGCGCATGATCTCCAGTCTGCCCCGGCCCGCCCGGCCTGCATCACTCCTTCACACCGTCTCCAAACAGGCCGAATTTGGCCTGTACCAAAGCCGCGAGGGCTGGACCGAAGACGGAAGCGGAGCCTCCGGGAAGCTGCGGGCGGGCATCCTGCCAAAGCCCACGCCGAAGATCCAACCGACGCCTCGCACGGCCCCGCGGCGACCCTCGCGGGAAGTTGTTCGCCAACTCAAGAGTGTTGTTCACTCGTTCGGGTGGCGGAGCGGCCGATGCGCGTCCCCTTCCCAGAAGCGCTGGAATGGTCGGAAGCCGTACCAGGGGTGGGGGCGCTCTTTCATGTGACCGGTCGTCATCTCTGCTTCATGGGTGGACGAGTCGAGAATGCGAGCACCGGTGCAGAAGAAGCGGCCTCGGAGCAACAACGGCACGCCGAGTCAGGCCCCCGGTGAGCCGCTGACCACGGGCGGTGCCACGGGCCCCGGCGCCGACGGTGCGGCGGGCCCCCCCGCTGCCCCGGCCGCCGGCCGCCCCAAGCGCGTCCGCAACCGTCTGGTCGCCGGTGTCGCCCTCGTCGGGGTCACCGTGCTCGCCGCCGGCGCCCCCGCGATCCTCACCGCCTCCGGCGAACTGACCGACGCCCAGCGCCTGGTCACCCTCGCCGAGCTCGACCGCCAGGCCGTCACCCTCGCCCACTCCCTCGCCGACGAGCGCGACGAGGTCGTCGCCTACATCGCCGCGGGCCGCGACGAGCAGACCGGCGACGCCGAGGACAGGCGCCAGGTCACCAGCAGCCGTTCCACCCGCGTGGACCGCCAGATCGACGAGATCCGGCCCGCCGCCCCCACCGAGCTGAGCCGCGACCTCGCGGCCCTGTCCTCCGTCCGGCGCACCGCGCTCACCGGCAAGGGCACCGCCCTGGAGGCCCACCGGGCGTACTCCGAGATCATCGCCAAGCTCCAGGCGCTCGCCGACGAGCTCGCCGAGAAGACCCCCGCCCGCGCCGCCGAGGCCACCAGGGCCCCCGCCGCCCTGGGCCGCGCCGTCGAACAGGCCTCGGCCACCCGCGGCCTGCTCCTGGCCGCCCTCGCCGTCCCGCAGCCCGAGTCCACCGGCACGCGCTACGACCCGATCACCGGCACCTACGTCCCCGACGAGGCCGAGGGCGCCGACGAGGCGAACCGCACGCGGAACGCCCTGACCGCCGCCGCCCAGCAGTCCCGCGTCCGGGAACTGGCCTCCCTCGCCGACTTCGACCAGGCCGCCACGGCCGCCGGGCGCGACTCCCTCACCTCCACCGTGACCGGCCCGGACGTCAAGAGCGCCGAGCGGTACCTGGCCGGTCTCACCGACCAGCCGGAGCTCTCGTCCACCGAGCGGAACACCGACCCCGAGAAGCTGGAGGCCGCGCTCTCCGCCCGTGTCGAGCAGATGCGGGGCGTCGAATCGGCCCTCGCCACCGACCAGGTGGAGCGGCTCACCCAGCTCCGCGACGACGACGTCACCGCGCTCGAGGTGCGCATCGCCTTCCTCGGCGGCTGCCTGCTCGTCGCGATCGGCATCTCCACCTTCGTCGCCCGCACCCTCACCCGGCCCCTCGCGGTGCTGCGCATCGGCGCCGCCCGCGTCGCCGCCGCCCCGGAGGCCGAGGAACCGGTCCGCTTCACCGGCCGCAACGACGAGTTCGCCCAGGTCGTACGCTCCCTCAACACCCTCCAGGGCAAGCTGGCCGCCCTCGCCCGGCGCACCGAGCAGCTCGACAGCGAGCGCGCCGACCTGGCCGGCGCCCGCGAGGCCCTCGCCGCCGAACTCGCCACCCAGCGCGCCGAGCTGCAGGGCCACACCGCCCTGCTCACCGCCGAACTGGAGCGGCTGCGCCACTCCGTCCACCACACCTTCGTCAACCTCTCGCTGCGCAGCCTCGGCCTGGTGGAGCGCCAGCTCGGCGTCATCGAGAAGCTGGAGGAGCGCGAGCAGGACCCGGACCGGCTCGCCACCCTCTTCAAGCTCGACCACATGGCGACCGTCATGCGCCGCCACAGCGAGAACCTCCTCGTCCTCGCGGGACACGAGCACGTCCACGGCCACCCCGGCCCCGTCCCGCTCGTCGACGTGCTGCGGGCGGCCGTGAGTGAGATCGAGCGGTACGAGCGGGTCGCCATCCAGTCCCTGCCGCCGCACGCGCAGGTCGCCGGCTTCGCCGCGGACGACCTCAGCCACCTCGTCGCCGAACTCCTGGAGAACGCCACCTCCTTCTCGCCGCCCGACGCCCAGGTCCAGCTCTCCGGCTGGCTCCTGGAGTCCGGCGAGGTGATGCTCTCCGTGCAGGACGAGGGCATCGGCATGACCGAGAGCCGGCTCGCCGAGCTGAACGCCCGCCTGGCGGAGGCAGACCCGGCCGACGCCCAGGGGGAGGGGCTCGGCCTGCGCGTCGCAGGGCTGCTCGCCGCCCGCCACGGCGTACGGGTGCAGCTGCGGGAGCAGAAGCAGGGCGGCATCGCCGCCGTCGTCGTGCTGCCGCTCCCGCTGCTGCCGGCCGCCCCGCCGGCCGCGGTCCCGCCGACCGTGCCGGTCGGGGGAACGACGCCCACCCTGAACCTCCCGGGCTCGGTCGCGGAGGCCAACTCCAACACGCTGCCCTCCCGGACCAGGGATCCCCTGGTGGAGGCTGCGGAGCAGGCGATAGCGGCGACGGAGGAGCCCGAGGCGCCGGCCGTCGAGGAGCGGCAGCCCACGGAGCCTCAGGAGCCCGAGGCCCCGGAGGAGCCCCGGGCCGCCGCCGAGCCCGAGCCCGCCACGCAGCCCGAGCCCGCCACGGAACCCGAGCCCGCCGCCGAGCCCGCGTCCGTACCCCGGGAGTCCGTCTCCGAGACGACGCTCCAGGTCCGGCTCCCGGACCCGGCGCCCGAGCCCGACAGCCACGAGCGCGCCACCGAGGACGAGGGCGAGGGCACCGGACCGCGCCCCGCCCGGTGGGAGCGGGTCACCGACAAGGGGCTGCCCAAGCGCACCCCGCAGATCGTCCGCCCGGCCGACACCCCCACCGCCCCGCGCGCGGGCGGCGTGGACGCCGAGGCGCTGCGCCGCAGGCTCGGCGGCTTCCACCGGGGCGCCCAGGAGGGCCGCCGGGACGTGGAGGCCGAGATCGAGGCCGGGTCCGTACCGCCGGACGCCGTACGGCCCGGAGCGATACGGCCCGGGGCCGCACAGACAGCAGGGACCGAGGAGAAGACGGGGGACACAGTCGAGGAGGCACGCAGTTGACTGCGACCGGAACATTCGGACTGAGCAGGGAAGCCCGCAACCTTCACTGGCTGCTGGGCAACCTCGTCGAGGAGGTGCCAGGCGTCCGCTCCGTCGCCGTGGTCTCGTCCGACGGGCTGCTCCTGCTCTCCTCCGACCCGGACCGGAGCGCCGCGCCCGCGGAGGACCGCCCCGCCGGCCCGCGCGGCTCCAGTGCCGACCTGGCGACCATCGTCTCCGGCATCGGCAGCCTCACGATCGGCGCCGCCCGGCTCATGGACGGTGGCGGGGTCAAGCAGACGATGGTGGCCATGGAGGAGGGCAGCGTCTTCGTGATGTCGATCAGCGACGGCTCGCTGCTCGGCGTCCACGCCACGCCCGACTGCGACATGAGCGTCGTCGCCTACCACATGGCGCTCTTCGTCGGCCGCGCCGGACATGTACTCACCCCCGAACTCCGCAGCGAGCTGCGCAAATCGATGGAGAGCACCCAGTGACGTCCGCCTCCCACGCCCACCCCCACGCCCACAATCTGCCGGTCCGCGGGGACGGCCGCCGCCCCGCGCGCGTACGCCCGTACTCGCTCACCGGCGGCCGCACCCGCTTCGGCCACGTCCTGCTCGTCGAGACCTTCGTCGCGGCGCTCGAGGCCTCGCAGGAACGGAAGGTGCTGACGGACGGCGGGCGGGGCGCCCGCGGTCTGATGCCCGAGATGCGGGCCATCGTCGAGATCTGCCGCCGCATGCGTACCGTCGCGGAGATCTCGGCGCTCCTGAAGATGCCGTTGGGTGTCGTCCGAGTGCTGCTCAGCGACTTGGCCGACCAGGGAAAGATCCGTGTGTACGGGACCGGTCACGGCACCGGCCAGCCCGACCGCGCGCTCCTCGAAAGGGTGCTGAGTGGACTCCGCCGTCTCTGACGTCTCCCCTGTCTCCACCGACTCCGACGTCTCCGCCGCCTCGGAGGCTCCGGCGCTCGCCGGAGTCCCCGCGCAGCCCGAGGACGGCGCCCAGGACTGGCAGCTCGACCTCACCCGGGCCCCGATCGCGACCAAGGTCGTGGTCGCGGGCGGCTTCGGCGTCGGCAAGACGACCTTCGTCCGGGCGGTCTCGGAGATCACTCCGCTGCAGACCGAGGCGCTCATGACGCAGGCGAGCGAGGAGAGCGACGACCTCACCGCGACGCCCGACAAGATGACCACGACCGTGGCGATGGACTTCGGCCGGATCACCCTCGACGACGACCTGGTGCTGTACGTCTTCGGTACGCCGGGACAGCAGCGTTTCTGGTTCATGTGGGACGACCTGGTGCGGGGCGCGATCGGCGCGATCGTGCTCGCCGACACCCGCCGTCTGAGCGACTGCTTCCCCGCGCTCGACTACTTCGAGAGCTGCGGGCTGCCGTACATCGTCGCCGTCAACCACTTCGAGGGCACCGAGCGGTTCGAGGCCGAGGACGTCCGGGAGGCGCTCACCGTGCCCCCGCACGTACCGGTCGTGATCATGGACGCGCGCAAGCGGTACAGCGTGGTCGAGTCCCTGCTCGCGATGGTCGCGCACGCGCTCGAAGTCACCCCCGAATAAAGCCGATCGTCTCAAGCCGATCGCCCTGATCGTTCGTTAGGAACCCGCCATGCGGAAGATACTCATCGTGGGGGCCGGCCAGTCCGGTCTCCAGCTCGCCCTCGGACTGCAGTCGCAGGGGTACGAGGTCACCCTCATGTCCAACCGCACGGCGGACGAGATCCGGTCGGGCCGGGTCATGTCCACCCAGTGCATGTTCGACACCGCCCTCCAGCACGAGCGCGACCTCGGGATCAACTTCTGGGAGTCCCAGGCCCCGCAGATCAAGGGCCTCGGCGTGTCGGTGGCGGCGCCGGACGGCTCGCGCGCCGTCGACTGGGTCGGCGCGCTCGACGGCTACGCCCAGTCCGTCGACCAGCGTGTGAAGATGGCGGGCTGGATGGAGACCTTCGCCCAGCGCGGCGGCCAGCTCGTCATCCACGGCGCGGCCGTCTCCGACCTGGACTACTTCTCCCGTACGTACGACCTGGTGCTGGTCTCCGCCGGCAAGGGCGAGCTGGTCTCCATGTTCGGCCGCGACGCCGCCCGCTCCCCGTACAGCGAGCCGCAGCGCGCGCTGGCGGTCGCGTACGTCCACGGCCTCGGCCCGCGCCCCGAGCACCCCGACTTCGACGCCGTGCGCTGCAACCTCGTCCCGGGCGTCGGCGAGCTCTTCGTCATGCCGACCCTGACGACCTCCGGCCGCGCCGACATCCTCTTCTGGGAGGGCGTCCCCGGCGGGCCCCTCGACGTCTTCCAGGGCGTCAAGGACCCCTCCGAGCACCTGGCGCTCACGCTGGAGCTGATGGAGAGGTTCACGCCCTGGGAATACGCGCGCGCCACCAAGGTCGAACTGACCGACGCGGGCGGCACGCTCGCCGGCCGCTACGCCCCGACCGTCCGCAACCCGATCGGCCGCCTCCCCGGCGGCGGTCTGGTCCTCGGCGTCGCGGACGTGGTCGTCGCCAACGACCCGATCACCGGCCAGGGCTCCAACTCGGCCTCCAAGTGCGCCGCCGCGTACCTCGCCTCCATCGTCGAGCACGGCGACCGCGCCTTCGACGAGGCCTGGATGCGGGCCACCTTCGACCGCTACTGGGACACCGCGCAGCACGTCACCAAGTGGACGAACGCGATGCTCGGCGTCCCGCCGGAGCACGTCCTGAACCTGATCGGCGCCGCGGGCCAGCTCCGGCCGGTCGCCGACCGCTTCGCCAACGGCTTCAACGACCCGGCCGACTTCGAGAACTTCTTCTACGACCCGGAGAAGACGTCCGCCTACCTGGCCTCGGTCGCCGGGGCCTGAGAGGCCGCCGGCCAGGGACCCGACGGTCGCCGGGGCGGGTTGCTCCGGCGACCGTCGGGTCCGTGCGTGATCACCGTGCTGGTGCCGCGGCGACGCCGGTGGCGCCCTTCCTCGGCCGCGACGCGTGGGCGACGAGGAGGAGGAATGCTCCGCAGGCCGCCACCAGCATCCAGCCCGGGCGGGACGCCCGCGCGAGTTCCGTCGGGCCGGCCGCCGCGACCAGACCGCCGGCGAGGGCGATGCCGAGCGCGGCGCCGAGCTGGCGTGCGGTGGACGTGATCGCTCCGGCGACCGCCGCACGGGCGGGAGGCAGCCCGCTCACCGCGGTGTTGGTGAGGGGGGCGTTGGCGAAGCCGAAGCCGGTGCCGACGAGCAGATACGCCGTCAGCAGCTGGAGCACGCTCGTGTCCTGGTCGAGCCCCACCAGACAGAGTCCGCCCGCGGTGAGAAAGCCGCCGGCCAGGAGGAGGGGCGGCCGCGGTCCGAGGCGACCGACCAGACGGCCCGCCAGGGGTGCGCAGACGGCCGCCCCGACAGCCATCGGCAGGGTCGCCGTCCCGGCGGCCAGCGCTGTCCAGCCCCGTCCGTGCTGGAGGTAGAGGGTGCTGAGCAGCAGCGTCACGTTCAGGGCGACGAAGACCGCGAGGGCGCCCAGGACCGCGCCGCCGAAGACCGGACGCCGAAAGAGCCGCGGATCCATCAGCGGTTCGGGCCGGCGCGACTCGACGCGTACGAACACCACCGTCGCGACGGTGGCGCACGCGTACAGGGCCAGCGCCGTCGGCGAGGTCCAGCCGATGCGCGGCCCTTCGATGAGGACGCCGACCGAGACCGCGACGGCCGCGGTCAGCAGGGCCTGACCCGGGAGGTCGAGCCGCTGCGGGCGCGGCGCCCGGGACTCCGGCACGAACACCGCGCTGAGCACGAGGGCGGCCACGACGACCGGGACGTTGATCCAGAACAGGGACCGCCAGCCGAGCGCCTCGACGAGAGCGCCGCCCGTGACAGGGCCGGCGGCCATGCTGAGTCCGAAGACCGACGCCCAGACACCGATGGCCCGCGCTCGCTCCTTCGGATCGGGCACGGCGTTCACCACGATCGCGAGAGCCACGGGGCTGAGCATCGAGGCGCCGATGCCCTGGAGCGCGCGGGCGGCGACGAGGGTGACCGCCGAAGGGGCGATCGCGCAGAGCAGGGAGGCGGCGCCGAACACGACGAGGCCGCACCGGAAGACGCGTCGGCGGCCGAACCGGTCCGCCAGCGCGCCGGAGGAGATCAGGAGCGCGGCCAGGACGAGGGTGTACGCGTCCACGACCCATTCGAGGCCGCGGATCCCGACACCCAGGCCGTCCCCGATCGCGGGGAGGCCCACGTTCACGATGGTGGTGTCCAGGCCCACCAGGAACATGCTCAGGCAGCAGACGGCCAGCACCGTCCAGCGTCCGCGCGCGTCAAGGAGGGTCTGAACGGGGTGGGTTGTCGTGGTCACGGCCTGCCTCACACGTCCGGGAGTACCTGCCCGGCAAGACTCCGGCCGGGCGACCCCCGGCGACCAGATCTTTTGCGAGGACGGCAAAAAGGTTTTCCGGACAGTCCCGCACCGCCCGCTCAGCCCCGGTCGTAGCCCTCGTCCGCGCCGTCCGTGGATCCCGACGGGAGTGCGGGCGGGGTGTACGTGGCGAGGGGTGTGCCGTCGGGGTCCGGGCGGACCGCGCCCAGCAGGGGGTTGGCGGCGATGGGTGAAACCTTCACGTGGGCGCCCGGCCGCGGGGCGTGGACGACCAGGCCCTCGCCGAGGTAGATCGCCACATGGGTGGCCTCGGGGAAGTAGACGACCAGGTCGCCCGGGCGCAGCTCGCTCAGGGGCACCTTCTGGAGCGTCCGCCACTGTTCCTGGCTGGTGCGGGGGATCTCCCGTCCGGCGCTCGCCCAGGCCTGTGACGTCAGCCCCGAGCAGTCGTACGAGTCCGGCCCCTCGGCTCCCCACACGTACGGCTTGCCGATCTGCCCGATGGCGTACCGCAGCGCCTGGCCGCCCTGTCGTGAGGGCTTCTTGCCTACGTCCAGGACGCCGGAGTCGAGGAACTGGCGCTGGGCGCCCGCCGTCTGCGTCCGTTCCAGTTCGGTCAGCCGCCCGAGCTGGTCGGCGGAGAGCGAGGCGAGCAGTTTCTCCACCTCCTTCAGCCGTGCCTGGACGTCGTCCCGCTGCTTCTTCTGCCGTGCGGCGAGCGTCTGCTGCCGGTCCAGGGCCTTGCGGGAGGCGCTCGCGAGGGCGTCGGCCTTCTTCTCGGCGCTCTGGAGCCGGGTGACGGCGGTGGCGCGCTCGCGTGCCGCGCGGGCCATCAGATGCCCGTGATCCAGGGCCTGCTGGGGGTCGGGAGCGAGCAGCAGCCGCAGGTACGAGGAGAGCTCCGAGGTCGCGGCCCGCCCCTGGTACTGCTCCCGGGCGAGCCGGCCGGCCGCGTCACGCCCCTGCCCGAGCGCTTCGCGCGCGGCGGTGAGGGCGGCGGTGACCCTCCTGGTGTCGGCGGTCTGGACCTTCAGGGCCTCTTCGGTGGCGTTGTAGGTCTCGGTGGCCTGCTCGGCCTGGCGGTAGAGGGTGCGGAGCCGGGTGAGGAGGGTGGCGACGGAATCGCCGCCGGAGGGCGGGAGAGCGGCGGCGTCGTCGGTGTCCGTGCCATCCGGGATGCCGGTGTCGTCCGGGGTGTCGGCCACCTCGGCGAGGGGGTCGAGGGGTGGTTCGGGGGCTTCCTCGGGCGGGGCGGCGAGGGGATCGCCCGCCGGTTCCTCCGCCGGCGACTCCGCCGGGACCTCCACCGGGGGGTCCACCGGATCGTCGGCCGTCGCCGCCGGCAGCCCGGCCAGCGCCGTCGTCGCGGCGAGCACCCCCGTGCAGACCGTGCGCCGCAGCCGTCCTGACACGTCGTCACCACCTCCACCGAGATGATGACGCACTCCATCGTCGGATTAACGCATTAAGGGGCGTTTCGGGGCGATCGGCTCACTCGTCCGGCCGAGGCGTGGGCTTCGACCAGGGCCACTTCAGCTCGCGGGGCTCCCGCCCTTCGGGCGCGTACACATAGACCCAGCCCCGCTGAATGCCGAGCCGCTTGGTGTACCCGGACGGCTCGCGGCGGTAGGCGTGGACCGTCGGCGGGCCGCCGGCGGCGTCCGGCACCGGCACCTCGTACCACTTGGGCGGATGGCCGGTCGGTCCGACGAGGACGGGCAGGACCCGGCCGTCCAGGGGGCCGCCGCGGAAAGGGGTGTTCTCGCTTCTCACCCCACCAGTCTCATATGAGGTGTGCGGCCTCGCTCACCACGGGGGTCACCCGCCGCGCCAGCGTCCCGACCGGACCCTCGGGCGTCTCCTGCGCGAGGAGCCGGCGGACGACCGCCACCGTCTCCTCGTCGGTCGCCGCCGTCGCCGCCAGCAGGGCGATCAGATGGTCGATCAGCCAGTCGCGCAGCTCGGCCGCCGAGGGCTGCTTCTCCTCGTCGATCCAGATCAGCGAGGCCGCCTCCACCGCCGCGATCCAGGTCCGCACCATCATCCTGAGCCGGGGACCCGGCCGGTCCACCCCCAGGTGGACGAAGATCTGCTCGGCCGCGGCCCGCCGCACCTCGTCCACGATGGCGGTCGTCCGGGAGGTCTCGGCGACGCTGCCGCCCCGGAGCAGCGCGCTGAACCCGGCGTCGTGCCCGTCGACGAAGGCCAGGTAGCGGTCGAGGACCCGGGCCAGGCGTTCGGTCGGCGGGCCGACGGGCGGCTCGGCGAAGCACAGCTCCAGCGCGTCGGCGGAGGAACGCAGCGCCGCCTCGTACAACTGCTGTTTCCCGCCGGGGAAGTAGCGGTAGACGAGCGGCCGTGAGACGCCCGCCGCCTCCGCGACGTCGTCGAGCGAGACCTCGTCCGGGGCCCGGTGCGCGAAGAGCGTCAGGGCGGCACCGAGGAGCTGCAGGCGCCGCTCCTCGACGCTGAGCCTGCGGTACGCGGGCGGCGCGGCGGACGCGGGCGAGGCGGGCGAGGCGGGGCTGGTCATGCCTCGCAGCGTAACCCCGCCGCGTCGCGTTCAGGCGGTCACGGCAGCAGCCCGGAGGACTTCCACAGCCGCCGCCCGGGGCCCCGCAGGACGCCGATGTCGTCGAGGAAGTCGGTCAGCCGCCTGGCTCCCGACTGCATGACCTCGCGCCGGTGGCCGCTCGCCTTGACCTGGGCGACGGCCTGACGGCGGTCCAGGCCCACGTTCTCGTACACCTTCGGGTTGACGAAGCAGGTGGAGAAGACGCGGGCGGCCTCGCCGCAGCTGAGCCGGGTGAACTCCTGCTCCCAGCGCGGCGCGGTCACCATCTGACGCCGCAGCTCCTCGCGGGCGTACCGGACGTGGCGGGCCTCCTCGACGACGTGGATACGGGTCACCCCGCGCACCAGGGTCTGGACGCGCTCGTCCGGGAAGGTCAGGCGCTGCATCCAGTCGAGGATCTCCTCGCCGAGGAGGGTCGCGGCGAAGGAACCGGGGGTGGTGGAGACCGTCTTCAGGACGCGGGCGAGGTTGTGGTAGATCCGCGGGACGGGGTAGGCGGGCGCGCCACCCTTCTGGATCATCCGGGCGAACATCATCGAGTGCCGGCATTCGTCGGCTATCTCGGTGAGCGCGTAGCGCACATGGTTGCTCGTGAGGGACTTGTCGTAGATGTGCCGGACGAGCAGTTGCATGAGGATGATCTCGAACCAGATGCCGAGCGAGGCGAGGGAGGCGGCTTCGTGGCGGGCGAGGTCCAGTCGCTGTTCCTCGGACATCCGCTTCCACAGGGGGGTGTCGTAGAGGGAGACCAGCTCGGGCGGCCAGAACCACTTGCCCTCCTCGATCGGGGCGTCCCAGTCGAGTTCGGTCTCGGGGTCGAAGGAATGCTTGAGGGAGGACTCCAGCAGCCGCTCCGCGACCTGTTCCCGGTCGCGGAGCGGGCCGAGGGCGTCCCGGAGGAGGCGGAAGTCCTGTTCGGTCGGTGCGGTCATGGCGGCGGGGCACCTCGCTGTGCTCGCGGTCGAGTTACCGGCGGTCATCCCTTATGAGACTCCCCGTCAGTAATACCGTCAATCCCTTGTGCGCGACTTGTTGACCCTTTGTCTACCAAGGTGTGAGCTGGGGGACGGCCCACTCACCGTTCGAGTGAAGGAGGCGTCGATGGCGACGCGCGACCTCTACACGAAGACCCCGGAAGCCCCCGTCTGGGGGATTCCGGCGACGGGATCGGCACGTTTCGACTGGGAGTACGCGGACGGCCGTGACCGCCTCCTCGCGCTCTACCAGAAGGGCAAGGACAAGCAGTGGGACGGCGCGAAGCGCATCGACTGGGAGCTGGAGGTCGACCCGTACGACCCGCTCGGCACCCCGGACGAGGCGATGACCGTCTACGGCAGCCGGCACTGGGCCAGGATGACCGAGAAGGACAAGGGCGAGATGCGCAGGCACTACGCCTCCTGGCAGTTCAGCCAGTTCCTCCACGGCGAGCAGGGCGCGATGATCTGCGCCGCGCGGATCGTGGAGTCCGTCCCCGACCTCGACGCCAAGTTCTACTCCGCGACCCAGACGATGGACGAGGCCCGGCACGCCGAGATCTACGGCCGCTTCCTGCACGAGAAGATCGGGATGCTCTACCCGATCAACGACAGCCTCCAGGGCCTCCTCGGCGACACGCTCAGGGACTCGCGCTGGGACATGCCCTACCTCGGCATGCAGGTGCTGATCGAGGGTCTGGCGCTCGCCGCCTTCGGCATGATCCGGGACACCACCGACAAGCCGCTGCCGAAGCAGATCCTGGCGTACGTGATGCAGGACGAGGCGCGGCACGTGGCCTTCGGGCGGATGGCGCTGCGCGACTACTACCGGCAGCTGTCGGACGCGGAGCTGCGCGAGCGCGAGGAGTTCGTGATCGAGGGCTGCTACCTGATGCGCGACCGGCTGCGCGGGATCGAGGTCCTGGAGAACTTCGGCATCCCGAGGAAGGAGGCGGAGGAGCTGAGCGAGCGCTCGGAGTTCCTGCACCTCTTCCGCAAGCTGCTGTTCAGCCGGATCGTCCCGTGCGTGAAGGACATCGGCCTCTGGGGCGAACGCCTTCAGAAGGCCTATCTGGACATGGGCGTCTTCGACCTCGGCGACTCCAACCTGGACCTGCTGATGAGTCAGGACGAGGAGATCGCGGAACGACTGGACCAGGAGCGGTTCGCGGCCGAGGAGAAGGAGCGGGTGGCGGAGGTCGCGGCGGCGATCGAGCACGGGGCGCAGGCGTAGGGCGGCAGGGCTGTCACCGGGGTGACGTAGCGTAAGCGCCATGAGCATGCCGCCGCCCTCGCACAATCCGCAGCCGTACGGCCCTCCGTCGCACAACCCCTACGCGGGACAGGTTCCGCCCCCGCCGCAGGGCTTCCCGCCGCAGGGAGTTGCGCCGCAGGGGGTTCCCCCGCAGTACCCGGCGCCGGGGGCCGGGACCTGGGGGCAGCCGCCGATGCCGCCCGCCGGCCCGCCGGCGAAAAGGAAGATGTCGACCGGGGCGATCGTCGCCCTCGTCGTCGGGAGCCTGGTCCTGATCGGCGGGCTCGGCTACGGCGTCAAGCTCGTGGCCGACGGCACCGGGGTCACCGGCTCCTTCCCCGAGGCCACGCACCGGCTTGTCGTGCCCAAGACGCTGCTCGACGGCTCGTACACCCTCACCAAGGACGCCTCCGACACCGAGGGCAAGGAGGTCGAGGACACCTACGACCCCACGGTGAAGGACGCGAAAGCGGCCATCGCGCAGTACAGCGGCCCAGACGGTGCCGTCCTCGTCGTCTCGGGCTTCCACGGCCGCATCAAGAACCCCGCCTCCACCCGCGCCTCCATCCTGCGAGGCGCCGCGAAGGAAAAGGGCTCCACCCTCGCCGTCCCGCCGAAGGAGTTCACCCCGGCCGGCCACGGCGTGACCGTCAGCTGCCAGGTCACCACCAACAAGGACGCCCTCGGCACCGCCACCCTGCCCATGTGCGCCTGGGGCGACGACAACACCGCCTCCTTCGTCGCCGTCGTCACCCCCGAGTCGGCCACCGCGGACCCGAAGGACGTGGACCTGGCCGAGCTGGCCGAGACCACCGCCAAGGTCCGCGCGGAGATGCGCAAGCCGATCGGCTGAGACCTCCCGCTCAGGGCGTCGACGCCCTGAGCGCCTCCTCCATCACCGCCTTCGCGATCGGCGCCGCGCTGCCGCCGCCGCTGATGTCCGTACGGCTCGCCTCCGCGTCCTCGACGACGACGGCGACCGCGACCGCCGGCTGGGCCGCGTCCGCCGCCTGTGCCCAGGCGATGAACCAGGCGTACGGAGTGCCCGTGTTGCCCAGGCCGTGCTGGGCCGTGCCCGTCTTGCCGCCGACCGTCGCCCCGGGGATCGCCGCGTTCGCGCCCGTGCCCTCCTCGACCGCCTTGACCATCAGCCGCTGGAGCTGCGTCGCGGTCGAGGGGCGCATCGCCTGGCGGTAGCTGGTGCGGACCGTCCGGTGCACCGTCGTACCGCCCGAGGTGGTCGTGCGGTCGACGAGGTACGGGTGGGCGATCTCCCCGTTGTTGGCGACGGCCGCCGCCACCATCGCCATCTGCAGCGGCGTCGCCCTCGTGTTGAACTGACCGATCGACGACAGTGCCAGCTGGTCGGCGCTCATGTCCCGGTCGAAGTTCGACCTCGCCACCCAGGACGGCACCTTCAGACCCCTGTCGCCGAAGCCGAACCGCTCCGCCGCGTCCACCATCCCGGCGAGCCCGACCTTCACCCCGAGCCCGGCCATCACCGTGTTGCACGACCACTGGATCGCGTACGCCAGCGAGGCGTTCCGGCACCCGGTCGCCTCGTTGGGCAGCACCCGCCGGGTGCCGGGCAGGACGAACGGGTCCGGCGTGACGGTCGGGGCGTCGACGTCCGTCACCACACCCGCGTCCAGGGCCGCCGCCGCCGTCACCATCTTGAAGGTGGAGCCGGGCGGATAGGTCTGCCGGATCGCCCGGTTCAGCATCGGCTGGTTCGGCGAGGAGTTCAGCCTCGCCCAGGCGTCCTTGACCTCCCGCCCCGTACCCGAGAGCACCGCCGGGTCGTACGAAGGGCTGCTGACCAGCGTCAGGATCCTCCCGCTCGACGGCTCGACGGCCACGACCGCCCCGCGCTTGCCGGCGAGCCCCCGGTAGGCCGCCTCCTGCATCGTCGCCCGGATCGTCGTCACCGCGTTCCCGCCCGGCCGCCGCCCCCGGACGATGTCGTTCCAGAACGGCAGCGGCGCCAGCATCGGGTCCGTACCGGAGAGGATCTCGTCCTCGGCGTGCTCCAGGTGCGTGGTGCCGTACGTCTGCGAGGCGTAGCCGGTCACCGGCGCGTACAACGGGCCGTGGGTGTACGACCGTTCGTAGCGCAGCTGCTGGCCGCTGTCCCGCGCCCCCGTCACCGGCCGTCCGTCGACGACGATCTCGCCGCGCGGCTGGCCCCAGCGGGCGATCGCCGGGCGTCGGTCGGCCGGGTTCCCGTGCAGCGACCCGGCCTCGAAAACCATCACCCGCGCCGCGTTGACCAGCAGCGCCGCCAGGAGGACGAGGCAGAGCCCGGCCGCGCGCCGGATGTAGGGGATCACCGGACGCCCTCCGTGACCGGCACGACGATCCCGGTCTCGGCCGGCTCGGGCAGCGGGGCGCGGGCCGAATCGCTGACCCGGATCAGCAGGGCCACGATGATCCAGTTGGTGACCACGGAGGACCCGCCCTGGGCCAGGAACGGCATCGCCATGCCGGTCAGCGGGATCAGGCCCATCACCCCGCCCGCGATCACGAAGACCTGGAGCGCCAGGATCGAGGCGAGGCCGATCGCGAGCAGCCGCCCGAAGGGATCGCGCAGGGCGAGGCCGGAGCGGTAACCGCGGGCGACGAGCAGCGCGTACAGCAGGAAGAGGGCGGTCAGGCCCACGAGACCGAGCTCCTCGCCCGCCGTCGCGAGGATGAAGTCGGACTTGGCGGCGAAGCCGATCAGGACGGAGTGCCCGCGGCCGAGCCCGGTGCCGAGCATCCCGCCCGCGGCGAAGGAGAAGAGGGACTGCGCGAGCTGGCCCGGGCCGTCCCCCGCCTCGATCGAGGCGAAGGGGTTCAGCCAGTCCTCGACCCGACTGTGGACGTGCGGTTCGAAGGAACCGACCGCGACCGCCCCCACGGCCGCCAGGAGCAGCCCGACCGCGATCCATCCGGTCCGGCCTGTCGCCACGTACAGCATGATCACGAAGAGGCCGAAGAAGAGCAGCGAGGTGCCGAGATCGCGCTCCAGGACCAGCACGCCCACGCTCAGCACCCAGAACGCGACGATCGGCCCGAGTACCCGGCCCGTGGGCAGTTGCAGGCGCCAGATCCTGCGTCCGGTGTAGGCCAGCGCGTGGCGGTTGGCGGCGAGGTAGGCGGCGAAGAAGACGGCCAGCAGGATCTTGGCGAACTCCCCGGGCTGAAAGGAGAGTCCGCCGATCCGGATCCAGATCTTGGCACCGTTGACGGCCGGGAAGAAGATCGGGACCAGCATCAGGAACAGGGCGGTGGCCATGGAGAGATAGGCGTATCTCTGCAGCACGCGGTGGTCGCGCAGGAGGACGACGACGGTGATGAAGAGCGCCACGCCGAGCGTCGACCAGACCAGCTGGGTGGGTGCGGCCCGGTCCCCGGGCGTCTCCAGGTCGAGCCGGTGGATCAGCGCCAGGCCCAGGCCGTTGAGGAGGACGGCGATGGGGAGCAGCAGCGGGTCGGCGTAGGGCGCGCGGAACCGGACCGCGAGATGGGCGAGGAGCGCGAGCGCGCCGAGACCGGCGCCGTAACGGGCGGTGTCCGGGGGCACGGCGCCCGTCCTCGCCAGGCCGACCTCCGCATAGCCGAAGACGGAGATGAGGACGGCGCAGAGGAGGAGGGAGAGCTCCACGCCGCGGCGCTTCGGGACGCGGAGCCCCGGCGGGGGCGCTTCCGCCGTCGTTGCGGTCATGGTCCGCAACGTAGCAAGTAGTAAGCTTTATGTCCCTTTTGCGTGGCGGTGTGCCGTCAGGGGGCCGGTTCCTCCCGCGAGGGGTCGGTGAACCGTACGTACTCCGGAAGCGTCAACCGGGTCGGCGCTCCTCGCCCGCCGTCCTCCGGGTCGGCGAGGACCAGCCGCGCGCCGATCACCTCCGCCTGCCCCATCGCGATGGTCAGATCCAGGTCGTGGCCCTTGCCGCCGCATCCTGTCCGGAACCGCTGCGGCCCCGACTCCAGCAGGTACCGGGGAAAGCCGTCCCCGTGGTCCCGCACGGCGACGGCGGGCCCCGCCACGGTCAGGGCCACGGGCGGGGCGCCGTCCTTGTGCGCGTTGGCGACGAGATTGCCGAGCACCCGCTCCGGGCGCCACCGGTCCATCTCGACCGCGGCGTGCCGGACGATCCGCACCTCGGTCGGGGTGCCCGAGCCGCTCACCACCCGGCTCGCGAGCGGGCCGAGGTCGTGCACCGCCAGGTCCACCGTCTCGTTGCGGGCGTCGAGCCGCGAGATCTCCAGGAGGTCCTCGGTCGGCGCGCGCATCGCCTTCGCGGGTTGGGAGGGGTCGGACGCGGTCGGTCTTCCCCAGGCCGTATGCGCAGATTCGCAGGGAAGTCCCTTTTGTCCAGACGGGCGGACGGACGGCCGACCGCCCGGCTGCCCGACCGCTCTGCTGCCCGACCGACCGCCCGGCCGCTCGTCCACCCGCTGCGCGCGACCGTGGCGGCGGAACCGTCACGGGCGGCCCCGGCCCCGCTCCATGCGGTCGAGGGCGGCGCGGCAGAGGGTCAGCAGCTTCTCGTCCTCGTGGATGTCATGGCTGCCCGAGGCGTTCTCGTGCACGTTGTGGCGGCGCCGGCGGGCCAGTTCCGTACGGATCACCCACTCCGCCTCGGCCGCAGCCGGCCCCATCTCCGCCAGGCACTCCGCGATGTCCACGCGTGCGTGCCGGTTCTCCTCCCAGGCCGAGACGAGCACCGGGAGCGTCGAGCCCACGTCCCCGGAAACCCGCCACAAGGCCGACGCGCTCCGCACCCGCACCCACAGGTCCCGCGCCGCGAGGCCCGGCCGCAGGGCGGGCGCGCTGCGGGCCGCCGCCGGGCCGATCTCACCCAGCGCCACGGCCGCCGCGCACCAGTCCGGATCGGAGGCGCCCGGCCGCAGCCGGCCCTCGAGGGCCGGCAGCACCGCCTCGCGGTCGCCCTCGACCGACCACAGCGCGAGCGCCGCCTTCGTCGACACCGTGGCCGAACCGCCGTCGAGGAGCGCCCGTAGATCCGGTGTCGCCGCCCGCGCCGCCGGGCCGAAGGCGGCGAGGGCGCGCAGCGCCGCCTCCTGCACCCAGTCCCGCCGGTTCGGCGGCGCCCCGCGCAGCACCCGCAACACCTCGGGAAGGGCCTGGACGCCCCGGATCGAGGTCAGGGCGGAGAGCAGCGGCGCCGCGTGGTCGTAGAGCCGTTCGTCCAGGTCGACCCGGGCGAGACGGCGGCGCAGCACGGGGGCGAGCGGGACCGCGGCCGGGCCGAGCGTGCCGACGGCGTACAGCAGGTCGCGGCGCACGTCCGGCTCGTCGAGGGCGCGGGCGAGCAGGGGGATCGCCCGCGCGTCCCCGGAGCGGGCGAGGGCGAGCAGCGCCCCGCCGCGCCCGGACCGCGTGCCCGGACCGCCCTGGCCCAGCGGCTCCCGGGACCCGGCGGCGAGCCGGGCGGCGAGGGCGTCGGTCGCGGGGGCCGCCAGTTCGAAGAGCCGCTCGAGGAACGAGGCGGCGGCCTCCCGGAGCCGGGGATCGGGGTCGGCGAGCTGCGCCCCGATCAGCCGCACCACGTCGTCGTACCGGCCGCGCCAGACCCGTATCAGACCGCCGCAGAGCCAGATCGCGTCCGAGCGCTGGGACCGGTCGGGGGAGCGCAGCTGGGCCAGGATCAGCGCGATCCGGTCCTCGACCCGGTCGTCCAGCGCGGTGTGCAGGGTCCGCATCAGCTCGTCGGTCCACGGGGTCGGCCGGCCGTCCGCGTGCTCCTCGAGGAACTCGCGCACCTGTCCGATCAGGGTGGGCGCGGACGCCCAGGCGTTCTCGGCGGCGGCGGCGGCGGAGGAGGCGGCCGGCTCGGGCGGCGCGGTCCGTACCGCCTCGAGCAGCTCCGTCACCCGCTGCACGACGTCGTCCGGGACCTCACCGGGCGCGCAGCGGGCCAGCTGGGCGAGGGCCGCGAGCCGGAGCCCCGGGGCCTGGGCCGCGCGCGTGAGCCAGCCCAGCCAGTCGACGGTCTCCTCCCGCAGGGACGCGTGCCGCCGCGCGATCCGCCCGACCGCCTCCACCAGGGCCAGCCGTACCTCCGTGTCGCACTCGACCGTCAGCCGCTCCCGCAGCAGGGTCAGCACCCGTGCCGGCTCGGGGTGCAGCGAGGCGAGCGCGCACGGGGCCGCGAGCCGCACCTCCGGGTCCGGGTCGTCGACCAGGGCGAGGAAGACGTCGGCTCCGGCGGCGACGGCGGCGGCGGCCATGGCGTAGTTCGCCGCCGGGATGAACTCCTCGTCGTCCGGGTCCGGTTCGTCCAGGGCGTCGTCACCGCTGAGGTCGATGCCGCCGATGCTGGTCAGCAACTCCACGATGCCGCCCCGGTCCTGGACCTTCGGGTCGGCGACGAGTTCGAGCAGGAAGGGGATGCACGCGAGCGTCGAGTCGTACACGTCGCCCTGGTGGTGCACCGATCCGTACATGCCGTCGAGGGCGATCTCCCGCTCGGCCGGATCGGTCGAGGCGAGCCCGTGCAGCAGTCCCGGCACATCGTCCGCGGGTCCGTACGCATGGCCCAGCGAGGCCCAGTCGACCTCCTCGATCCCCGTCAGCATGCCGGCCGCCGCCTTCCCCGTGAGCGCTGTACCAGGCAGCAAGTGTGCACCACCGCACCGTCAACCAGGACCCGCTGAGCGGACGCGGTCCGCGAAGGGCTCACGGGGCGCACGCTTTGCGCCATCTGCCGGAGCAGCCCCCCGACTTGACCGCCGGAGCACGCCGGAGGCCGTGCGTCCCACCCCTCTCCGGTACGGGTATGGGGCGGCGGCCGGGCGTATCGCCCCCCCGGGTCACTCGGCCGTACGCAGCCGCTCGACGGTCACCAGGGCATGCCGGGTCGTGCCCTGGGCCACCTCCGCCAGGACGATCCCCGCCGGCACCTTCCGGTACTCCACCTCGCCCTTGCCGATCGCCGTCGCGACCCCGCTGCCCTCCGTCAGACCGCCCAGTTCCGCCCCGGCCCGCAGCCGGAGCCCGGGGGCGAGCGGGCGGGAGACCACGGGCGTGTCGTCGTCCGGCAGCACGAGCACCAGGGCGTCCGGCCGCTGCGCGCTCCCGGTGAAGCCGACGACGGCGGCCTCCCGGGTGTCGGTGTGCCGCAGCTTGCGCCACGCGCGCGTACCGCCGCGATAGGCCTGGTCGAGCCGCTTGACCACCAGCCCCTCGAGCCCGCTCGCCGTCAGCGTCTCGAACCAGAGGGCGGCCACGTCGGGGTCGGTGGTCATCGGCACGGGCTGCAGCGGCGGTCCCAGCGGCCCGAGCACCGCGACCAGCCTTTCGCGCCGCCGCTCGTAGCGCAGCGGTCGCAGGTCGCGCCCGCCCTCCGCCAGCAGGTCGAAGGCGGCGTACGAGGCGGGCAGCCGGCGCGCCAGGGCGGGTGCCCGCGCCGGGGTGGCCGCCGCCCGTGCCTGGACGGCGGCGAAGTCGGTCTTCCCGCCGGTCCACACCACCACCTCGCCGTCCAGGACCACGCCCTCCGGGAGGTCGCGCGCCGCCGTGGCGAGGTCGGGGAAGGCGGAGGTGACGATCCGCCCGGAGCGGGCCTGGAGGACGACTCGCTCCGCTTCGTACCGGAAGATCACCACCCGGTGGCCGTCGAACTTCGGCTCGTAAGCGAGCCCGGGGCCGCGCGGCAGCGTGGCGACGGAGTGGGCGAGGGCGACCTTCAGGGGCGGGTCGAGCGCCGGCGGGATCACGGCAGGGCTCCGGCCCGGTCCGGGTCGAAGAGGGGGGCGAGCAGATCCCCGTACCGCTCCAGACGTGGCGCGATGTCGTCCATCAGGAGGACCAGCCGCCGCGGATCGTCGCACCCCTCGACCTCCTCCCAGGTGACGGGCGCGGAGACGGCGGGCAACGGCCGGGCGCGCAGTGTGTAGGGGGTGGCGGTGGTCTTGGCGGCGGCGTTCTGGCTGTGGTCGACGAAGACCTTCCCGGGCCGCAGCGCCTTGGCCATCCGGTGCACGATCAGGCCGGGGTGGTCCGCCTCCGCCTCGACGGCGAGCCGCTTCGCGTACGCCGACACCTCCTCGGACGGGGTCGGCTCCAGAGGCACGAGCAGGTGCAGGCCCTTGGCGCCGGACGTCTTGGCGAAGGCCTCCAGACCGTCGTCCGCCAGCCGCTCGCGCAGCCAGCGCGCCACCAGGCAGCACTCCACGACGGTCGCCGGAGGCCCGGGGTCGAGGTCCAGGACGAGCCGGTCGGCCACGGCGGGCGAGTCGGTCCGCCACTGGGGTGTGTGGAACTCCACGACCAGGTTCGCCGCCCACATCAGCGAGGGCAGGTCCTGGACCACCAGCTGCCGGGCGCGGGGGTCCTCGGAGCGGGGGACGGGTGTGGTCGTCACCCAGGCGGGTGTGCCGGGCGGAGGGTTCTTCGTGAAGAAGAGCTGCCCCTCGGGGCCGTCCGGATAGCGCAGGAAGGACACCGGGCGGTCACGCAGATGGGGGAGGAACACGGGCCCGACGGTGGCGTAGTAGTGCAGCAGTTCGCCCTTGGTGGTGCCGGAGGCCGGGTGGAGGACCTTGTCCAGATTGCTGAGCGCCAGGCGCCGCCCCTCCACCTCTGTGATCGGCGTCATACGATGAGAATCCCACGAATCCGGCATATCTGTGGAATCTCGGCGAAAGGGGTGAAACGTGCGGTCCATCTGGAACGGCGCCATTTCCTTCGGTCTTGTCAGCATCCCGATCAAGCTGGTGAACGCCACCGAGAGCCGGTCCGTGTCCTTCCGCCAGATCCACACCGAGGACGGCGGGCGCATCCGCTACCGCAAGGTGTGCGAGCTGGACGGGGAGGAGGTCTCCCAGACGGAGATCGGCAAGGCCTACGAGGACGCCGACGGGACCATGATCCCGATCACCGACGAGGACCTCGCCTCGCTGCCGCTGCCGACGGCGAAAACGATCGAGATCGTCGCCTTCGTGCCGGCCTCGGAGATCGACCCGCTCCAGATGGACGCCGCGTACTACCTCTCGGCGAACGGCGTACCCGCCGCCAAGCCGTACACCCTGCTGCGCGAGGCCCTCAAGCGCAGCGACAAGGTGGCCGTCGCGAAGTACGCGCTGCGGGGACGGGAGCGGCTCGGGATGCTCCGGGTCGTGGACGACGTCATCGCCATGCACGGGCTGCTCTGGCCGGACGAGATCCGCGCCCCCGAGGGCGTGGCCCCGGAGACCCCCGTCTCGGTGCGCGAGGCGGAACTGGACCTGGCGGACGCCCTGATGGCCACGCTCGGCGACGTCGACATCAGCACCCTGCACGACGACTACCGGGAGGCGGTCGAGGAGATGATCGCCGCCAAGGCGGAGGGCGGCGAGGCGGTGGCACCCGCGGAGCCGGCCGAGGAGGGTGGCGGCCGGGTCATCGACCTGATGGCGGCCCTGGAGAGCAGCGTCCGCGCGGCGAAGGAGGCGCGCGGGGAGGCCGGGGTCGCCGGAGTGACCGAGCTCAAGCCGCGTGAGGCGGCGGCGCGCGCGCCGAAGGAGACCGAGGCGAAGAAGTCCACGGCGAGAACGGCGGCGAAGAAGACGGCGGCCCCGGCCCGGAAGTCGACCGCCAAGACCGCCACGACCACGAAGAGCGCGACGGGCGGCAAAGCCGCCTCCAAGTCCACGGCCACCAAGTCCACGGCGAAGAAGCCGGCCGCCAAGAGCGGGACGGCTGCCAAGAAGACGGCGGGGAAGGCCGAGAAGGCGGCCGAGAAGAAGACGACGGCGAAGAAGACCACGCCCCGCAAGCGCTCGGCGTAGCGGCAGCC
>NZ_BMTO01000006.1:0-35041 GCF_014649715.1 Streptomyces lateritius | reverse complement strand
CGGCGCACCCGGCCCGCCCGCCTGCCCGGCCCGTCCGCCCACCGCCTGCCCGGTCCGCCCGTCGGCGGGCCGGGCAGGCGGCCATGCCGTCGGCGGCTCCCGCTATGCCGCCAGCAGCTCCCGCAGTGAGCGCTTCATCGCGGCCACGAACGCCTCCCGCTCCGCCTCGCCCACCAGATCGAGCGAGAGGTACGGATTGAGGTCCTCCAGCTCCACGAGCAGCAGCTCCCCGTCCGGTGCCCGGCAGGCGTCGACGCGCTGGATGCCGTACGGGAGGGCGTTCCAGTCCACGAACCGCTGGGCGAAGTCCAGGTCCGCCGCCGTGGGTTCGTACGGCGTGAGCACCCAGCGCGCCTCGGGGTCCGGCGCGTACAGGGCGTACTGGAAGTCGCGCCCGACGAAGTAGAAGGACACCTCGTACGCGAACGGGACGCGGGGCTGTACGAGCATGCCGGCGGGGTCCACGTCCCCGAGCCGCGCCCGCTCCACGAACCGCAGGCCGACCGAGTCGGCGCCGAGAAGCGGCTTCACGACGTACGCGTCGGCCTCCGGCAGCAGGGCGAACTCCTCCCGCCGCCCGGCCGTGGGAATGACCGGAAATCCCTCCCTCGACAGGTGGAGCAGATAGCTCTTCCCAGCCATGTCCCCCTTGCCGGACAGGGAGTTGAAGACCCGTATGCCCTTGTCGCGGGCGGCGGCACGGAACGCGTCGTACGCCTCCTGGTAGTGGAGGACGGGCCCGCTGTTGCGCACCACGACGGCGTCGAAGCGGTCCATCAGCGCCGCGGCGTCCAGGGGGTGGCAGAGCGCCAGGCCGAACTCCTCGCGCAGCCGGCCGCTCAGCCAGATGTCCTCGTCGCAGTAGCGGCGCCCGCGCGCCCGGTAGCCGAGGTCGGTGACGTACAGAAGGGTGCCCATGCCGGTATCCAACCAGGCGCCGCCACCCCCCGAATCGGCCGCATAACGGACTCCGTTCGTCGCCCTCCGGACAACTCATGGTCAAATTCTTGTTGCAGACCTGTCAAAAAGGCCGGATCGCTGGCACTCTCACTGCCGCGTCACCCCCCACAGCACCAGCGAAGGAGCCCGCGTGACCCGCCTGCAGTCCTCGCACCACCGCCCCTCGGCGCGCACCACCGTCCGTGCCGCCGCCCTGCTCGCCTCGGCCGCCATGGTCGTCGTCGGCCTCCAGGGCGGAACCGCCGGCGCCGCCACCGAACGCGAGGCCGGCGCCACCGCGCTCGTGCTCTCCGCCGGCGAGCGCGCCGCCGCGATCAAGGGCGCCCAGGCCGAAGCCGCCACCACGGCCAGGGCGATCGGCCTGTCGGGCCAGGAGAAGCTGGTCGTCCGGGACGTCGTCAAGGACGCCGACGGCACCGTCCACACGCGCTACGAGCGCACCTACGAGGGTCTCCCCGTCCTCGGCGGCGACCTCGTCGTGCACCTGAAGAAGAACGGCGCCCGCTCCACCACCAAGGCGACCGGCGCCCGGATATCCGTGCCCGGCACGGCCGCCGCCGTCTCCGGCGACGCGGCGAAGAAGTCCGCGGTCGCCTCCGCCGAGGCGAAGAACGCCACCGCGTCCAGTGCCCGCAAGGTGATCTGGGCCGCGACCGGGAAGTCCACCCTCGCCTGGGAGACCGTGGTCACCGGCGTCCAGGCCGACGGCACCCCGAGTGAGCGCCACGTCGTCACCGACGCGGCCACCGGCAAGGAGCTGTACGCCTACGAGGCCATCGAGACCGGCTCCGGCCACAGCCAGTACGCCGGTGGTGTCACCCTCGGCACCGCCCCCTCCTACACGCTGACCGACACCGCCCGCGGCGGCCACAAGACGTACGACCTGAACGGCGCCACCAGCGGCACCGGCACGCTCTTCACCGACGCCGACGACGTCTGGGGCGACGGCACCCCCGCCAACCGTCAGACCGCGGCCGTCGACGCCCACTACGGCGCGGCCCTCACCTGGGACTTCTACAAGAACGAGCTGGGCCGCAACGGCATCCGCGGCGACGGCGTCGCCGCCTACTCCCGCGTCCACTACGGCAACGCGTACGTCAACGCCTTCTGGTCCGACCAGTGCTTCTGCATGACGTACGGCGACGGCGCGGGCAACGCCAAGCCGCTCACCTCGATCGACGTGGCCGGCCACGAGATGACCCACGGTCTGACCTCCGCCACGGCCGGCCTGCGCTACAGCCGCGAGTCCGGAGGCCTCAACGAGGCCACCTCCGACATCCTCGGCACCTCGGTCGAGTTCTTCGCGAACAACGCCTCGGACGCCGGGGACTACCTCATCGGCGAGAAGATCGACATCCGCGGCAACGGCACCCCGCTGCGCTACATGGACAAGCCGAGCCGGGACGGCAACTCCGCCGACTACTGGTCGCGGAACGTCGGGCGCCTCGACGTCCACTACTCCTCCGGCCCGGCGAACCACTTCTTCTACCTGCTCTCCGAGGGCAGCGGCGCCAAGACCCTCAACGGCGTCGCCTACGACTCGCCGACGTACGACGGCTCCACCGTCACCGGGATCGGCCGCGTCAAGGCGTACAAGATCTGGTACAAGGCGCTGTCCACCTACATGACCTCGTCCACGGACTACGCCGGCGCGCGCACGGCCACCCTCCAGGCGGCCGGCGACCTGTACGGCGCGGGGAGCGCCGAGCAGGCCGCCGTCGCCTCGGCGTGGAACGCGATCAACGTGAAGTAGCCACTCGGGCGCAGCCCGCCTGGGGCCGTGCGGCATCCCCGCCGCGCGGCCCTTCGCCGTACCCCCGGCCGCACCCCCTCTCGACGGTCTCCTCAGACCGTGGACCGGGAGACCAGCGAGTCCCACATCGCCATCGCGTAGTCCACCGTCGAGGACAGCCGGTCCGGGGACACGCCGTCACGCGACTCGATCGACATGCCGTGCAGGATGGTCGCGTAGAAGGCGGCGACGCTCCGGACGTCCGTGCCGGGTGGCAACTCGCCCTCGTCGAGCGCCCGTTCGAGCCGCTCCTCCAGTTCCGCCACCGTGGACCTGCGCCACCAGGACAGATGCTCGGCGACCGGCCGGTTCTGGGTGCCGCAGTTCGTCGCCGCCAGCACGATCATGCAGCCGCTCGGCGTCCCGGGGTCGGTGAAGGTGTCGATGTTGCCGCGCAGCATCGCCTCGACCGCCGCACGTGCCGTCGGCGCCTCCCGCAGCGCCCGGCTCGTCGCCGAGCCGGTCGTGTCGTTGTAGAACGCGACCGCCTCGCGGAACAACTGCTCCTTGGAGCCGAAGGTGTTGTAGAGGCTCGCGGAGTTGATGCCCATCGCTCCGGTCAGGTCGGTCAGCCTGGTGCCTTCGTAGCCCAGCTCCCAGAACGTCTCCATCGCACGCCGCAGCGCCGTCGTGCGGTCGAACGCGCGCGGTCTCCCCCGTTCGGACATGACATCTCCTCAGACTTTCCTTGACCGTGAGCAGTAGGGGCTGTTAAGTACTTCTGGATCGTCCAGCCCAAAAATAGTTTAACGCGAAACGCGAATGGAGCGACATGCCTCAGCTTGATGGCAAGGTGGCACTGGTGACAGGGGGAAGCCGCGGGATCGGAGCCGCGATCGCCCTCCGGCTGGCCCAGGAGGGAGCGGACGTCGCGCTGACCTACGTCAGTGCCGCCGACAAGGCGCAGGAAGTCGTCAAGTCCATCGAGGCCTTAGGGCGCAAGGGGCTGGCCCTCCAGGCCGACAGCGCCGACCCGACAGCGGTCGTCGAGTCGGTCGAGCGGGCGGCGGGCGAGTTCGGCCGCATCGACATCCTGGTCAACAACGCCGGCATCTTCCCCTACGGCCCCATAGGGGACGTGACGCTGGAGGAGATCGACCGGACGCTCGCGATCCACGTGCGCGCCGTCTTCCTCTCCACCCAGGCCGCCCTGCGGCACATGGGTGAGGGCGGCCGGATCATCAGCATCGGCAGCTGCTGGGCCAACCGTGTGCCCGTGCCCGACGTGACGCTCTACGCCATGAGCAAGTCGGCCCTCATCGGCTTCACCAAGGGCCTCGCCCACGACGTGGCGCCGCAGGGCATCACCGCCAACATCGTCGACCCCGGCCCGACGGTCACCGACATGAACCCCGACGGCACGGAGGAGGCCGAGGAGGAGCGTCAGCGGACCGCGGCCAAGAAGCTCGGCGCGGGCGCGGACACCGCCGGAGCCGTGGCCTTCCTCGCGGGCCCGGACGCCCAGTGGATCACCGGGACGTCACTGGCGGTCGACGGTGGCTACGTCGCCTGACCAGGCCGGTGCGGCGAGCGACACGAGAGCGAAGGCGGGCGCGATGGCATGGGCGATCCTGACGCTGGCCGGTCTCCTGGAGATCGTATGGGCCCTGGCGCTCAAGGAGTCGAACGGCTTCACCAGGCTGTGGCCGAGCGTCATCGGCATCTTCTTCTCCGCCCTCAGCTTCGTGCTGCTCACCTTCGCGCTGCGTGACGTGCCGGTCGGCACGGGCTACGCGGTCTGGGTCGGCATCGGGGCGGCGGGTGTGGTCGTCGCGGGCCTCGTCACCGGCGAGACCGCGTCGGCCGCCCGGATCGCCTGCATCGTGGCGATCATCGGCGGAGTCGTCGGGCTGCGGCTCCTGGAGGCATGACGGGGCCGTGACAGAAGCCGTGAGTGGAGCCGGGACAGGTGCCATGACAGGACACTGAGCCCGGCGCGCGCGAGACCGCATCCAGGTCCTCCTCCTGCGGTGGAGGACCTGGATGCGCACGCATGCCGGGAGGGAGAAGGAAAGACCGCTTCGCACGGGGGAGTCTCACCCACCATCGGAATCCCGCCAGCCGACAGGCTCCCCCGCCGTTCCACGTTCGAATCCGCTTTACTTCATGCTGACTCGACCTCTTGGGCTCTACGTTACGGGGGGATGAAATGCGCTCCGCCACGCCCGTGTTACTGGGTAGGGAGACCACACTCTACGAGATACGCCGAGCCGTCGAACGCACGTCGTCCGGGAAGGGGAACTGTCTCGTTCTCGAGGGTTCCGCGGGTGTGGGAAAAAGCGAATCGTTACGGGCGGCCGTGGAGAGCGCGAGGAACGCCGGTTTCTCCGTGACCGCCGGCAGAGCGGCGCAATTGGACCGGAGGGTGCCGTTCAGCACGCTGCGCCGGCTTCTGCGCGACACGGTTCCGCCCCGGTTCCTCACCCCGCTCACGGGTCGTCAGGACTACGACCCCCTGGCCCCCGTCGACGTCATCGCCGACTTCCTCCGGCGCACCACCCGCTCCCAGCCCCTGCTCGTGGCGCTTGACGACGCCCACCTCGTCGACGACCTCACCGCGGCGGCGCTGCGCGGGCTGATCGGCGCCTCGCGATCCGTACCGGTCCTGTGGCTGCTGACCCGCGTGCCGGTACGCGTCCGGGACAACGCACAGGACACCATCGACTCGCTCGTCCGGGAAGGGGCCGTACGCCATGAACTGGGAACCCTGTCGCAGGACGCCGTCGCCCGGCTCACCGCTCATGTCCTCGGCGCCCGGCCCGACGACCATGTGCTGGCCCTCGCGGCGCGCAGCGGCGGCAACCCCTACCTGCTCAAGGAACTCCTGGCCACCTCCCTGAGCGACGGCCGCATCCGCGTCGAGGGACGTGACCCGATCGCCGTCCTCGTGGACGACGAACCGGCCCCCTGCTTCCTGCGGGCCGTCGACCACCATCTGCGCGACCTCTCCTGCGAGAGCCGCCGGGTGCTGGACGCCGTGGCCGTGCTCGGACCGAGCTTCTCCGTCCACGAGGCGGCCGGGCTGCTCGGCCGCAACCCGGTCGAACTCCTGCCGGTCATCGGTGAGCTGATCGCCGCCTCCGTCCTGGTGGGGGAGGGGCCGACGATCACCTTCCGGCATCCTCTGGTCCGTCAGGCGCTCTACGTCCGTCTCGCGGAACCCGTACGCACGGCTCTGCACCGGGAGGCGGCGGCCGCCGTCTGGCGCGAGGGGCGGTCGGCCTCCGAGTTCGTCGACCACCTGATCCTCAGCCAGAAGCGGGCGGCGGCGGCCGGAGCCGCCGACCCGGCGGCGCTGCGGGCCTCACACAGCGTGGCCGGCCTGTCCGGGCCGGCTCCGCAGGCCGCCCAGCTCCCGCTCCCGCCCGCCGCCGCCTCCGACCGGGTGGACCGGGCGGACCGTGCCGAGCGGGCCGGACGGGCAGACCTGGACGCCTGGTCCACCTGGTCCGCGTGGGCCGAGGAGCGGGCGGAGCCCATCCACCCCGAGCTGATGGCCGACGCCGTCCACCTGATGGGCACCACCGGCCTCCGCGACCCGGACGGCTGGCGCACCCACGCCGGAGGGCTCGCCCCGACGGGCGGGGCGCCCCAGGCCGGCGCCCAGCCCGTCGGCGTCGCCGCGGAGGCACCGCACGCGAGCCGGTACGCCGACCTCGTCTACCGTACGACCGTGCGCTACTCCGCCGCCCGGGCGCAGGGCCGCCACGGACAGGTCGTCGCGCACGCCCGCGAGGCCCTGCGCGTCGCCTATGACCACGGGCACGGCGCCGACACCGGCCACCACCGGCTCTGGCTCGCCGTCGCGCTCACCGCCTCCGACCAGTTCGACCAGGCGGAGGCGATCCTGGCCGAGGAGTGCGACCCCTCCGACCACGCGGCCCTGCGCTGGGTCCTGCCGATGTGGCACTACCACCGGGCCGAGCTCAAACTCGCCGCGGGCCAGCTCGACGAGGCGGACGCGGAGGCCGCGACGGCCGTACGCATCGCCGAACGGCTCGCCGTGCCCTCGCTCGGTGTGGGCCCGCTCGCCCTGCGCACCCGGGTGGCGATCCACCGCAACGAACTGTCCCTGGCCCGGCGGCACGTGGGCATCGCCGACCCGCTCGCGGCGAGCGCCACCGGAGCCGCCCTCGAGGACCTGGCGTGGGTCACCGCCCTGCTGCAGTGCGCGACCGAGGACCAGGACACCGCGGTCGACACGCTCTCCCACGTGTACTCGGGACTGCCCAGGCGGCCCCTGCTGCTGACCAAGGAGCCGCACGCGGGTGCCTGCCTGGTCCGTACCGCGCTGCGCATCGGGGACTCCGACCGGGCCGTCGCCGTCGCCGAGGCCGCCCGCCTCGTCGCGACCCGCAACCCCACGGTGACCTCCGCCGTCGCCGCCGCGGCCCACGCCGAGGGCGTACTCCGCAACGACGTGGGCCGGCTGCGTACCGCCGTGACGCACTACCGCTCCGGCCCCCGGCCGCTCGCGCTCGCCGCCGCGACCGAGGACCTCGCCATGGCGGAGGAGCACCACGGCGGACGGAGCGCCGCGGTGGTGCTCCTGAACGAGGCGCTCGGGCAGTACACGACGCACGGTGCCCGCGGCGACGCCCTGCGGGTGCGCAAGACGCTGCGCTCGCTCGGCCTGCGTCCCAAGCCGCGGATACGGGACCGGGCGGCGGACCGGGACCGCGCGGCGGACCGGGCGAGGGTCCGGGACCGCGTTCCCGACCCGGTCGGCGGACCGCGGGCGCGCTGGGACCAGCTGACGCCGTCCGAGCTGCGCGTCGTACGGCTCGTGGCCGAGGGACTGACCAACCGGGAGGTGGCCGAGAAGCTGTTCCTGTCCCGGCACACGGTGGACAGCCATCTGCGGCACAGCTTCACCAAGCTGGGTGTGACGAGCCGCGTCGAGCTGACCCGCCAGGTCCTGACCCACGAGGCGCTGCCCCTCGACGAGACGGTCTGACGGCCGCCCCTCCCGTACGGCGGAATGTCATCCCGCACACCCGGGACCTTTCCGCCGTACGGGAGTTCACGAGAACACGTGATGCCTCGCCCCACGGCCCGCGAACAGACTGGGGCCCGTCGAAAGCCCGTTGGCCCACAGGCCCGTGGAGAGGCATCTCATGACGAACGCGATCGGTCCCAACTTCCTCACCCTTCAGGTACGTGACGTCGAGCGGTCCCGCCGCTTCTACACCGAGGTCGTCGGCTTCAAGGAGACCGATTCCAAGGTCCCCACCGCCGCCGTCCTCGACACCGCGCCCATCAAGCTGGCGCTGCGCCAGGCCACCATCGACCTCGACGCCGTACCCGAGCTCGGCTGGGGCGTCGTGCTCTGGATCAAGGCGGAGGACCCCGACGGTCTCGCCAAGATCGTGGCCGAGCAGGGCGTGACCATCACCAAGCCGCCGTGCGACGGCTTCTGCGGCCGTGAGTTCCAGTTCAAGGACCCCGACGGGTACGAGCTGACCGTCTACGAGGGCTGATCCGATCCGAGCGGTCCCCGAAGCGGAAAGGAACGCATGCGCGACAACACGGGTGTCATCAGCATGGGTCTCGCGCCGGCCGCACGGATGCCACTGCGCGCCAGACTCCGGCTCCTGGCCGACCCCGCCCTCGGGGTCGGCAGTTTCCTCGACCACGCCCGCGCCGTCAGCCCCGCTCCCTCGGCACCGTTCCTGCTCGCGCAGCGCGCGGGCGGGCCCGGTGCCGGGGGCGGCGGCGCGGCGGGTGACCCGGGTGACGTGGGAGAGGAGGGCGAGGAGGAGATCGAGCGGCTCAGCCTCGACCGGCTCACCGAGATACGGGACGCCTACGCCTCCTGGTACCACAAGGCGGGCGTCAAGAAGGGCGACCCCGTCGGCGTCTACGCCGGCGAGGGCGTCGACGCCTTCCTGCACTTCCTGGCGCTCAGCTCCCTGGGCGCCATCGCCGCGCTGGTCAACGGCCGGATGCGGCCGGAGGTCGCGGCCGACTACCTGGGCCGGGTCGGCGTGATCGGGGTGGTCGCCACGGCCGACGGGCTCGAACGGCTGCGGGCCTCCGGCGCCCTGCCGAAGAACCTGGCGTTCGAGAAGGAGCTGGACGCGTTCCCGCGCCGGCGGCCCGCCCGGCCCTCGCTGCCGGGCGTCTTCCCGTACCGGCACGGCGACGACGACCTGGTCATGCTCTGCCACACCTCCGGCACGACCGGACCGCCGAAGGCCGTCACCTTCGGGCACCGGCAGTTCTTCCTCGGCAAGCGTCACCGGCTGCTCAGCTTCCCCGACGCGGCGAGCAACCGGCTGCTGACCGCCCTGCCGCAGACCCACTCCGCGGGCATCAGCTATCTGATGACCGCGACCCTGCTCGGCCTGCCCACGCTGGTCATGGCCGACAGCTCGGGGGAGGCCGTGCACGACGCGGCCCGCTGGTTCCGGCCCACGATCGTGGTGGCGTTCCCCCAGACCTGGGCGGAACTGGCCACGCTCGACCTGTCGCCCTCGGCCGTCGGCGACGTCCACACCTGGATCAACACCGGCGACTCCGCACACGAGGCGCACATCAAGGAGCTGATCCGGCACGGCCGGCGACCGGGCCGGCTGGCCGCCGTCGCCGGGCCGGGCGGGCTCGGCTCCGGCCTCGGCTCCCGGCTCGGCTCCGGCCTCGGCTCCCGGCTCGGTTCTCGGGCCGGCGACCGTCCCGGCTCGCGGTTCGTCGACGGCCTCGGCTCCTCCGAGATGGGGATGGCGCTGTTCCGCAAGGTCAGCGAGCCGGAGAAGCAGGACTACGACCGCTGCGTCGGCAAACCCGTGCGCGTCGTCGAACGGGCGGTCGTCCTCGACGACGACGGCCGGATCCTCGGCCCCGGCCGGCCGGGCCGGCTCGGGGTGAAGACCCCCACCAGGACGGCCGGGTACTGGGGGAACACCGAACTCACCCAGAAGTCCTCGGTCTCCGGCTACTGGCTCACCGGCGACATCGTCTACCAGGACCGTGACGGACGGTTCTTCCACGTGGACCGGGTGCCCGACGTCATCCACACCGTCCGAGGACCGGTCTACAGCCTCCCCATGGAAGAGGCCGTCATGATCGGCTGCCCCGAGGTGGCCGACTGCGCGGTCGTCGCCGTCAACGCCCCCGAGCCGGGCGGGAAACAGGCCCCGTTCGCCACCGTCCGGCTCCGCCCGGGCGCGAGCGCCCCTGACGACCTGCTGGAGCGGCTCAACTCGGCGCTGCGCGCGAAGGGGCTGACCGCCCTCAGCGGCGCCGTGCTCGCCACCGAACCGGAGCACTTCCCGACCGGAGCCACGGGCAAGGTGCTCAAGCGCAGCCTGCGAGAGCACTTCGCCGACGTCCTGATCCGACCCAAGCAGGTCGCGGAGGAGAACAGGCCATGACTGCACCCCAACAGCCCGGCGGCCCCCTACAGCCCGGTACGCATGCCCCCGGCACACCAGGGCTCGGTACGCACGTCCCCGGTACGCGGCTGCCCGGTTCCGAGCTGCCCGGTGACGTGCCGGCGCCGGTCCGGATGTACGAGATGCTCTACAGCTCCCTGGTCAGCCAACTCCTCGTCGCCGTCGCCGAGCTGGGCATCGCCGACGCCATCGGCGACGAGGTCCGGCACATCGACGAGATCGCCGAGCGGACCGAGACCGACCCCGGGGCGCTCTACCGGGGCCTGCGGGCGCTCGCGAGCGTCGGCGTCTTCACCGAGGTCGAGCCGAGGACCTTCGGCCTCACCCCGCTGGCGGCGACGCTCCGCAGCGACGTACCCGGCTCCATGCGTGACCTGGCGCGGTACGTCGGGATGCCCGAGCGGCAGCGGTCCTTCGGGTCGCTCGCGCACAGCCTGCGGACGGGCAAGCCGTCCTTCGACGAGGTGCACGGCACCGACTGGTGGACGTACTTCGCCGCCCATCCGGAGCTCGCGGCCGTCTTCAACAGCGCCATGAGCAGCATGTCGGTGATGGTCAACTCCGGTGTCCTGGACGTCTACGACCTCTCCGACGTCCGCCGCCTCGTCGACGTCGGCGCTGGCCGGGGCCGGCTCGTGGGCGCCCTGCTGCAGCGGTACCCGCTGATGACCGCGGTCGCCTACGACCTGCCCCGTGTGGTCCCGGAGGCCGAGGCCGTCCTCGCCGAGCTGGGCGTCTCGGACCGGGCCGAGTGCGTCGGGGGCGACTTCCTGACCTCCGTCCCGGAGGGCGGGGACACGTACGTCGTGTCCTGGACCATCCACGACTGGGACGACGGCGACGCCGTCGCCATGCTGCGCAACATCCGTCGCGCGATGGGCCACTCGGGGCAGCTGATCGTCATCGACGAGGTCATCCCGGAGGGCGACACCCCGCACTTCGGCAAGTTCGAGGACATCGTGATGCTGTCGCTGCTCACCGGCCACCTGCGGACCGAGTCGGAGTTCGTCGACCTCTTCGACAAGGCCGGCTTCCGGCTCAAGGAGATCCGTCCCACCCGGTCGTCCACGAGCGTCATCGTGGCCGTCCCGGCCTAACGGAACGGTACGACGGTGGCCCGCCGCGGACTTCCCGCGGCGGGCCACCTTCGTACTCCCGAACACCTGGAACATCCAGGCCTACTTCTCCAGGCAGAACTCCTCGATCGGGTAGCCCACGTGCCGGTCGGCGGTCGGCAGGTAGCCGAGGACCACGTCGCCCGGCTTCAGCTCGGTGCTGTTGTGCACCACGCCGCCGGGGCCGAGGACCCGTACGTGCCAGTCGTCCTGCAGGATCAGGTTGACCGTCGTCCCGTCGGGCGCGACCGCGTCCACCGACAGCAGCGGCCGGCTCTCGATCTTCACCCTGCCCACCGCCACCAGCCGGGTCTGACCCTTCACGTCCACCGCCAGCACCTTGCTGCCGGCCTTCAGCTCGCTGAGGTAGTGCGTCCGCGAGTTCTGGGAGAGCGTGTACGAGTGGATGGCGCCGGCGTTCACCCGGAACGGCCGCGTCGGCATGTACGGCAGCGGGTGTGTCTCGCTGACACACAGGATCATGCCCTTGGAGTGCGAGCCGACCAGGATGCCCTCGTCCTGACGGAAGTGCGTGACGGTGTCGACGCACGCCCGCTCACCCATGCCTATGTGGGTGCTGCCGGTGACGGTCAGCTCCACCATCTCCAGGTCGGGCGTCCGGGAGACGGCCGCCGCCTTCAGACCGGTCGCGTCGCCGACCCGCGCCGGGGCCAGCATCACGCCGTCCGAACCCAGCTCCAGGACACCGAAGATGATCTCGGCCTCCTCGACGTCCTGCGCGATCGTGATGAGACTGCCGGTGCCCTTCGCCGCCTTGCCGGCCGCGATGACGATCTCCAGCGGGATCTTCGTCGGGTCGCGGAACCACAGCACGCTCCACTTCTCGGTGGCGGCCGAACGGCACGCCACCTCCAGCGTCTCGGCGTCCACGATCTCCACGTACCGGCCGAACTCGACCTCGGGGTGGCGGGCGGCCAGCACCGCCGGGTCGCCGTGCTCGGCCGGGTTCACGACGACCACGTCGGCCTCGCCGAAGTTCTCGGGAAGCGCCGCGCCGCGCGGGAAGAGCACCTTCTTCACCGTGGGCGGCAGGCCGGCCAGGTCCTCGACGGAGGACGCGACCACGCCGTCGATCCGCTGGTGCACCGCCTCTTCCAGGATCGCGGGGGTCAGTTCGTTCTTGGTGCGCAGATCGAGCCAGCAGAGCTTCATGTTCCTCTTCCTCTGGGGTCTGGACTGTTCCTCAGGTCTCGCTGTTCTCAGGCGGGATTGACGGTGAGCAGTGCGGAACCGGCGCTCACGCCGCGCGGGGCGTGCACGAGGTCCGCGACCCGGCGGGCGCGCTTGCCCGGCTCGGAGGACTGGAAGATGTTGCGGCCCATGGCCAGGCCCGTGGCCCCCGCGTCGAGGACGCCGGCCACGTGGTCCAGGAGCTCGTCGGTGGTGGCCGCGGGCTGCCCGCCGGCGACCAGGACCGGCACCGGGCAGGCCCGTACCACCTCGGCGAGGCCGGACATCGTGCGTGGGCAGGGCACCTTGACCAGGTCCGCCCCGAGATCGGCGGCGAGTGTGGCCACATGCTTGACCAGGACGGTGTCCCGGGGGTCGGCGATCTCGGGGCCGCGCGGGTACATCATCGCGAGCAGCGGCACGTTCCACCGGTCGCAGGCGTCGGCGACGGTGGCCATGTCGGCGATCTGCCGGGCCTCGCCGGCCGAGCCCACGTTGACGTGGACGCTGACCGCGTCCGCCCCGAGCCGCAGCGCGCTCTCCACATCGCTGACGAGGTACTTGGCGTCCGGGTCCGGGGCGTGCACGGTGCTCACGCTCAGGTGCACGATCAGCGAGGTCCTGGTGAACGGCTCGGGGTCCAGCTGGCGCAGCGTCCCCTTGTGCAGCACCACTCCGTCCACCCCGTTGTCCGCCAACTGCGCGACCAGCCGGTTCAGTTCGTCGGCGGGGGCGATGGGACCGTCGGTGACGGAGTGGTCGAGGGGCACGACCAGCAGACGGTCCGGCGCGTGCCGGAAGAGCTTGCGGGTGCGTAATCGCGCCCCGAACGATCGATTCTGCGTCATGCGGCTTCTCCTTCTGTCACACCGCTGCGGGCACGGGGTTCCTGCCGCAGGGCTGCTGTCACACCGCGGCCATGGAGGGGGTGTCGAGGTCGTCGCGGCCGAGGCCGAATTCCTGGTGGAGCGCCGTGACCGCCTCCAGGACGCGGTCCAGCGGAATGATCACGGAGACCCGCAGATGGGTCGAGGAGACCCAGCTCGGCGTCACGCCCATCCGGGAGAGCAGCGCCAGCATCCGGGCCGTGTAGTCCGGCCGGTTGAGCAGCCCCACCCCGACCAGCGACACCTTGCCGACCTTCTCGTCCACGTCCGTTTCGCAGCCGAGGCCGGCCGCGATCCGGCTCAGCGCCTCGCGGGCCGGAGCCAGTCGGCTGCCGTGCAGGGCGAAGCCCATCCGGAAGCCGTGGTCGTCCGGCGCCCCCCAGGAGAGGAGGTCGACGGGGACCGAAGCCCGCGCCAGTTCGGTCAGGACGTCGGCGGCCAGTCCGTCCCGTGGCCGGCGCGAGCGGGTGAGGGCCATCACGATGTCGGTGTCATGGGTGACGGCGGTGATCGATCCCTGTGATTCGAGCACGTCGATGCTCCGTCCGAGGATGGTGGTTCCGGGTTCCGTCGTGAACGAGCCGCGGACCACGACGTCGATGGAGTGCGAGGCGGCCAGTTCCACCGCGCGCGAGTGCATCACCTGGGCGCCGGCGAAGGCCATCTCCGCCATCACCCCGGCGTCGATCGTGGACAGCACCCGCGCCTCGGGCACCACCCGGGGATCGGCGGTGTAGATCCCCTTGACGTCGGTGTAGATCTCGCAGCTCGCCGCCGAGAGCGCGGTCGCGAGGGCCACCGCCGTGGTGTCCGAACCGCCCCGGCCGAGGGTGATCACGTCACCTTCCGCGTCACTGCCCTGGAAGCCCGAGACCACGACGACCTGCCCGCGCCGCAGATGGGCGAGGATCCGTGCCGGGTCGATCTCGGCGATCATCCCGGCGCCATGGTTGCCCGAGACCCGGATCCCGGCCTGGGGGCCGGTCAGGGAGACCGCCGGCGCCCCCTGGTCGTGCAGCGCCAGGGCCAGCAGCGCCGCGGACGCGTTCTCACCGGTGGCCAGGAGCTGGTCCGTCTCCCGCGCCGAAGGAGCCGCGTTCAGCTCCAGCGCCGCCGCGAGCAGCTCGTCGGTGCTGTCCCCGCGGGCGGAGACCACGACCACCGTCGGGCGGCCCGTACGGTGGAAGCGGGCGACCATCTCCGCGACCTGACGAATTCTTCCGGGAGTCGACAGCGAACTCCCGCCGAACTTCTTCACCGCTACTGACATGCGTCGTCCTCGCACCGGCTGATCGGGGCAGATGGCGTTGCGCGATCTCCTTTCTACACAGCGCCCGCCGATTCCGGATCCCGGATCCACGTGATGTGGGAGCGGCTCATTTCGGAGCCCGTGCAATCCCGCATCGGCGTGATGCGGGAATCCGGGCCGGAAACCTAGGCTCCCGTCATGGCGAATGACAGGAGCGAAGCGGCGCACCGCATTCCGGCCGGAACGACGGCCCCCGAATGACGGCCCGCGAGGAAATGACCCGCATCTGTGTGATCGGAGCGGGTCCTCGCGGCCTCTCCGTGGTGGAGCGCCTCTGCGCCAATTCCCGCCTTCCCCAGTGGCAGGGGCGCCGGTTCGCCGTGCACCTCGTCGACCCGCGCGGAGCCGGCGGCCAGGTGTGGCGCACCGACCAGAACGCCGAACTGCTCATGAACACGGTGGCCTCGCAGATCACCCTGTTCTCCGACGACAGCGTCGACTGCGCGGGCCCGGTCGTCCCGGGACCGAGCCTCCACCAGTGGGCGGCCCTCCTCGACGACCTCGCCCCGCCGGGCGCCCTTCCCGAGGAGGACCGGCGGGAGGCCCAGGCCCTCGGTCCCGACACGTACCCGACCCGACGGCTGTACGGCCACTACCTGGAGTGGGTGCTCGCCTGGCTGCGCCGCCACGCGCCCCGCAACATCACCCTCACCGTCCACCGCGAGACCGCCGTCGCCCTGCGCGACGACGTCCCAGGCGCCGAGGAAGACCCCGGGGCCGGCACGCAGACGGTCGTACTGGACGACGGCACCGCACTCGACGCCCTCGACGCCGTCGTCCTCGCCCAGGGCCATCTCCCCATGCGACGGACGGCCCGGGAACGGGCGTTGGCGGACCACGCCGAGCGGAGCGGACTCGCCTACCACCCGCCCGGCAACCCCGCCGACCTCGACCTCCGCCCGATCGCCCCCGGCCGGCGGGTCGGCCTCCTCGGCATGGGCCTCACCTGCTTCGACGTCGTCGCGCTGCTGACCACCGGGCGCGGCGGCCGCTTCGAGCGGTACGGCGGACGGTTGGAGTACCGCCCGTCCGGGCGGGAGCCCGAGCTGTACCTCGGGTCGCGGCGAGGCGTTCCGTACCACGCGCGAGGCGAGAACGAGAAGGGCGTCTCCGGGCGGCACGAGCCGCTCTTCCTCACCCCCGCCGTCATCGACGCCCTGCGCCGACGGCACCGGAGCGCCGGGCCGCCGCTGTCCTTCCGTGCGGACGTGTGGCCGCTCGTCTCCCGCGAGGTACGGGCGGTCTACTACCACGCCCTGATCGCCGAACGGAGCGGGCCGGCCGCCGCCGACGCCTTCCGCGCGGAGTTCGTCGCCCGGGGCGGGGGAGCGGACACCGGGGACCTGCTCGACCACTACGGCGTCCCGCGCTCCCGCCGCTGGTCCTGGGAGCGGATCGAACGCCCCTACGGTGACCGGGTGTTCACCTGTCCCGAGGACTTCCGCGACTGGCTCCTCCCCCATCTGCGCGCGGACGTCGCCGAGGCGCTGAAGGGCAATGTCACCAGCCCGCTGAAGGCCGCCCTCGACGTCCTGCGGGACCTGCGCAACGAGATCCGTCTCGTCGTCGACCACGGCGGGATCGGCGGCCGGTCCTACCGCGAGGAACTGAGCGGCTGGTACACCCCGCTCAACGCCTTCCTCTCCATCGGCCCGCCCGCCCGCCGCATCGAGGAGCTGACCGCCCTGATCGAGGCCGGGATCGTCCACGTCTGCGGCCCCGGCACCCGGGCCGAACCCGACCCGGACGGCGGCGGGTTCCGGCTCCGCTCGGCCCGGGTGCCCGGCTCGAGCGTCCGCGTCACCGCCCTGATCGAGGCCCGGCTGCCCGAGACGGACGTCCGCACCACCGCCGACGCGCTGGTGCGCGGCCTGCTGAAGAGCGGGCAGTGCGCGCCGTACCGGATTCCCGACGCGGACGGGGAGGAGCCGTACGAGACCGGAGGCATCGCCGTCTCCCGCAAGCCCTACCACCTGCTGGACGCCGCCCTGCGGCCGCACCCGCGCCGCTTCGCCTTCGGCGTCCCGACCGAGGGCGTGCACTGGGTGACCGCCGCGGGCATCAGGCCGGGTGTCGACTCGGTCATCGTCGGCGACAGTGACGCCATCGCCCGTACCTGCCTGCCCGCCGCCGACGCGCGGCTCGCCGCCTCGCGCGGCCGGCCCCTGGCGGCGCCGTACCTCCACCGGCACGTCCCGCTCGCCTGGCTGCCCAGCACCTGGGCCGCCCCGGCCCTCCTCGCACGGGAGCCCCACGCCTGACGGCCTGGACTTCCGCAGCGGACGGCACGAAGGCCGGGTCCCAGGAGGGTGGGGGCCCGGCCTTCGCCGCGGGCGGCGTCAGACCGTCGCGGGCAGCCGGACCGACTGCGCGTGACGGAAGACGTCGCGCCGGTCCCAGCGCGACTTCGCGCGCTGGAGCGTGGGGTAGTTCTGCTTCCAGTACAGGTCGTGCCAGGCCACCCCCGACCGGTTCCACGCCGGGTCCGCGAGGTCCCCGTCGGCGTAGTTGATGTAGCAGCCGTCGGTCACGGCGTTCGGCACCGGGACGCCGCCGGTCGAGGCGTACACGGTCGAGAACGCGCGCCGGATGTACGCGAAGTGCTTGGCGTCGTCACTGGGATTGCCCCAGGCCGTGCCCCAGAGCAGCTTCAGGACGCTGTCGCGGTGCACCTGCGCGGTGGCGGCCGGCGCCACGGCGTTGACCTGCCCGCCGTGCGCGGCGATCGAGACCACGAACGCCGGGTGGTTGTAGTCCGAGTCGGTGAGCACCCGGTACAACCCGCCGATCTGGTCGTCCGTCAGACCCTTGCGGTGGTAGCTCGACTTGTACTTGTAGCGGTCGGTCGGGTTGCTCATCCAGAAGCCGGGCCACCCGGTGGCCTGGAACCAGGGCAGCTGGTGCAGCTCCTGGTACTCCACCGGCGTGATCCCCACCCCGTCGTTGACGGCCGCGACGAAGTCGAGCAGGAGCTGCCGGGCGTTCGGCACCGCCGTGTCCATCTGTATGGACAGCAGGACGCTGCCGCCCGCCTTCGGGCCCGGCTCCAGGCGGGCCGTCAGACCCTTGTACGGGGAGGTCGGCGAGCTGTTCTGCTCGTTCCAGACGCCGTAGTTCCGTACCAGACGGGCGAAGCGCGCCTCGGTCAGCTGCGCCCACGGCCACTGCAGCCAGGTCACCAGCACGTCGGTCGGAGGCGCCGGCAGCAGCCGCGAGGGGTCGGTGCCGGTCGCGGTGGGGGAGCGGAACCAGTAGCGCGTCACGACGCCGAAGCTGCCGCCGCCCCCGCCGGTGTGCGCCCACCACAGGTCGCGGTTCGGGTCGCCCGCCTCGCGGGTGGCGACGACGGCGCGGGCACGGCCGTCGGGGTCGACGACGACGACCTCGACGGCGTACAGGTAGTCGACGACCAGGCCGTGCAGCCGGCTCAGGTTGCCGTAGCCGCCGCCCTGGACGTGTCCGCCGACGCCCACCGAGTAGCAGGCGCCGCCGGGCAGGGTCACGCCCCACTGCCGGAACAGCGCGAAGTACGTCTCGCCGAGCGTCGCCCCGCCCTCGACGACGAAGGCCTGGTGGGCCGGGTCGTAGTCGATCTTCCGCATCCCGGACATGTCGATGATCACCTTGACGTCCGGGTGGTCGACGAAGTTCTCGTAGCAGTGACCGCCGCCGCGGACGCTCAGCCGCTTGCCCGCGCTCACCGCCTCCTGAACGGCCGTCACCACCTGGGCGGTGGAGCGCGGCAGGCGGACGCAGTCCGGACGGCTGTGGAAGAGCTGGTTCTGCCCACTGGTCAGCCCCGAGTAGCGGACGTCCTGCGGACTCACGGTCAGGGCGCGCGCGGTGGCGCCGGTCTCCGTGTTCCCCGTGGTCCCAGCGGCGGCGGGCGCGGCGGCCTGGGCGGCGGTCACGCCGGCCTGTGAGGTCAGGGCCGTGGCCCCCACGACGGCCGCGGTACCGGTGAGGAGCCTCCGGCGCGATACCGAGGTCATGGTTCCCCCTAAAGATCGTCAAAGATCGTCGAGCATCGTCTTGGTGGTTGCTCCGGGGAAGATGTCACCGCGGGGAGTGCCGACACATCACGTGATCACGTGATGCCCTGCGTGCGGGCGCCCGCTTCACTGGATTCCGGCAGAGACGGATCGCGGCATGGACGCGACGAGCGTGAGGACGCCGATGAGTATCCCGTGGGGCCCGCAGGGCGCCGGAACCGGTTCGGAACAGATCACGTACGTGGCCCCGGGCGAAGGCCCGAGTGTCTGGGCGCTGCAGGGTGACAAGTACACGATGAAGGCCGGGAAGAGCACCACCGGCCCCGGGTTCACCATGCTGGAAGGCGAGATCGCCCCGGACAACGGTCCGCCGATGCACATCCACAACGACGCGGACGAGATCTTCTACCTGCTCGACGGCGAACTCACCGTGGCGTCCGGCGACGAGGTCATCAAGGCGGAGAGCGGGGCGTTCATCTTCATCCCCCGTGGTGCCAAGCACAAATTCCGGAACGACTCTAGCAAGATCACCAAGCTGCTGTTCGTCCTGGCGCCGGCGGGTTTCGAGAACTTCTTCTTCGAGATCGGCCAGCCGGTGGTCCCGGGCCTGGAGCGTCCGGCGGAGCCGGTGGGGTACGAGCAGCTGGTGATGCAACGGGCCGAGGAGTTCGGCATGTTCATCGTCGACGAGTAGGACCGCCGGTCCGCCGAGACGATACGAGACGAGACCGCCCGCCGGAGATTCCCCGGCGGGCGGTTCGCGCGTCGTACGGCGGCCAGGCGGAGACGGTCCGCGTCGCCTGCGAAGGTCACGCGCGGGCTCAGTCGACTTCGGGGCCTTCCGCCGCGCGCCGCAGCAGACTCTCGTACACCGCCCCCGGCTCGTCCTTCGTGACGACGGGGAAGCCGGAACCCTCGCGCCCGAGCCAGTGCCGCTCGACTCCCGGGTTGTGGGCGCCGAGCCCGCCCGGGGCGAAGACATGGGGGCTGCCCCGCACCTCGTCGCCCAGCGACACCTCCAGCTGCTCCTCGATCGCGGCGCGGGCCCGCCCCCGCACCAGCGCGTACTTCAACGCGTCGGCGTCCACGCCGCTTTCGGCCGCGACGGCCAGGATCTCGTGCCGCATCGTGATGTTCCGGCTCTGGCCGAACAGCGCCACGCGCAGCGCCCGGTCGAGCCGCTCGCTCGCCCGCAGGCCCTGCTCCTTCGCGGCCTCCACGGCCTCCATGGCGAGCAGGGTGCTGACGGGGTACTCGTACGACGGCCGCTGCCACATCTGCCAGCCGGCGCCGGGCTCCAGAGCGCCGACGACCGGGGTCTCCGCGTCGAGGATCAGCTTCGGCGTGGACATCTCGTTGACGAGTTCCAGCGGGAAGGCGCGGACGTCGAAGCGGACCAGGTCGTCGAGCCCGAGGGCGGCCCGCGTCGTGTGCAGGCGGTGGACGGCGAGGTGGGCCCAAGGGCAGCCGAGGTCGGCGAAGACGACCAGGGTGCCGGGCGCGACGTACACGCTCATCCCACCCCTCCCCAGATGCCGGTGACGGGCTTCCAGCCGAGGAGCCGATGGGCGGCGGCGCTGCTCACCCGCTGGGAGGGCGGCTCGGGGACGAGGGAGCGATCGTACGGGGGCGGCGGCGCGCCGACCGCGCGCGCGAGCCGCTCGGTGTACTCCCCTTCCCGAACCGGCTCGTCGGCGATGTTGAGCACCATGCCGGGCGGCCGGATCTCCACGGTGGCCGCGACGGCGGCGGCGAAGTCACGGACGTGGACCATCGAGAGCCACGAGGAGCCGTCGCCCGCGATCGGGAGGGTCCCGTCGAGGAGGCGGCGGCGCTGGAGGTCCTGCACGGTCCCGGGCCCGGCGAAGCGCGCGCCGCGCAGAACGGTCCAGCTCGGGCCGTCTCCGGACGCGCGCCGTACGGCCTGCTCCATGACACGGACGGGCTCGACGAGTGCGGCCCGCGCGGGATCGGTGTCGAGCGGCGTGGACTCGTCGAGGAGCCGGTCGCCGCCGTCCGGATAGACCATGGTGATGCTCATCTGCACGAGATGCCCGACGCCGGAGGCGCGCGCCGCGTCGACCAGCCTGGGCGTCCCCTCCTCCCGCAGGCGGGTGTTGAGCTCCCAGGCTCCGGGGGCGGCCGGATCGGCCGGTACGGCCGTGGCGACGTTCACCAGGACGTCGCAGCCGGCCAGCACGCCCGCGAGCTCGTCGCCCGGGATGTCGAGCAGGCTCGCGTCGACCCGGTCGGCACCGGCCGGCGCGGGGCGGGGGCCGGGAGCGAGGACGGTCACGGCATGGCCGCGGTCCAGCAGGCGGGGCACGAGGGCGTGCCCGAGCACCCCTGTCCCGCCGACGAGCACGACCTTCGTCACGGCCCTTCCCCCTTGAGCTTCGACAGCCGGGGAGCCAGCTCGGCCGCGAAGGCGGCGAACGGCCGCGGCTCCCGCCCGGTCAGCTCCTTCACCGCGCCGGTGACCGTCTCGGCCTCGCCGGCCACGTACGTGGCGTAGAGCTGGAGCCGCGCCTCGACCGCCCAGTCGGGGACGCCGCCCGCGCGCATCGCCTCCGCCGCCCGGGCGGGCGGGACGTCGAGGTACCGGATCTCCCGCCCGCCGGCGGCCGACAGGGCGGCCGCCACGTCGGCGTAGCCGAGCGCCTCGGGCCCCGTCAGCTCGTACACCTCGCCCCCCTGGCCGGGCGGCGGCCCGGTGAGCAGCGCGGCGGCGGCCGCGGCGACGTCCCGTACGTCGACCATGCTCACCCGCGCCCGCCCGGCGGGCAGCATCACGGCACCCCGGGAGGCGATGGTGGGGAGCCACTGGGCGGCGTTCTGCATGAAGGCGTTGGGACGCAGGGCCGTGTACGGAAGTCCCAGCCGGGCCAGGGCCTGTTCGGCGAGCCCGTGCTGGCGGTGGACGAGCACCGGCGAGGCGGGATCGGCCCCGAGCGCGGAGACCTTGACGACGTGGCCGACGCCGGAGGCGGCGGCGGCGCGGGCGAGCCGCCGTTGGAGGAGGTCCTGGCGGGGGTGGAACGGGGTGAGCAGGAAGAGCGACGCGCACCCCTTGAGGGCTCGGACGAGCCCGTCCCCGTCCGCTCCTTCCATGTCCACCTCGACGGGGTCGGCGTACTCCGCCACCGCCGGGCCCCGCCCGGGCCGGACCAGCGCGACGGCCCGGTGCCCGAGACCGGCGAGCTCACGCAGCAGCGCACGGCCGATGTTGCCCGTACCGCCCAGCACGGCGATCTCTCGGCTCACGGCGCGTCCAGGGCGCCGGCACCGGCGTCGACGAGGCGCTCGGGAAGCTCGTTGTTCTGCGCCGCGTCGGCGAGCAGCTCCCCGAGCACGGGCGCCATCTTGAAGAGGTTGTGTCCGGCGACGGCCGTGACTCCGTCGGTGTGCCAGGCGCGCAGCGCGTCACTCCCGGCGGGCAGCTTGGTCATGACGCACACCCGCACACCGACCGGTTCGGGATCGAGCCCGGGCAGGGCCCGCTCGACGTACTCGACGATCCGCTGCGCGTCGACGAGGGTGCTGCTTCCCTCGGGCAGGGCGCCGTCCGGCCCGAAGGGGGTGTCGACCTCGGCGCCGATGAGCCCGATGACGTACTTCCCGGTGTCCCCGATGGGGGAGCCGTACACGGTCTCGCCCCAGATGCCGGCCCGGTCGACCCAGCAGGGCAACGGCCGCGTCAGGCCGGGCTCGTACCCCCGGATCCGGAAGTGCGGCCGGACGTGCAGCCGGGACTGGAGCGGAATGTCGATGCCGACGCCACGGGCCAGCCTGGGCACGGCGGTTCCGGCGGCGATCACGACATGGCGGGCGCGGTAGATGGCCTCGGTGGTCTGGATCTCCACCCCGTCCCCGTCCCGGGGCACGGTCACGCTGTGGATGTCTGCCTGCACGATCCGGTCGCCGACCCACCCCACGAGCGCGTCGATCGTGTTCCGGGCCCGTATCGCCCCGGCCCCCGGATCGACGAGCAGGGGCCCGTCCACCGGCGCGAGCCCGGGAAACACCTCGTCCTGCCGGGAAGCCTCCACGAACCGGTGCTCCACGGCGTGCAGCGCGAGCCCCTTCACGTCGGCGGGCCCCATCCCGCTGTAGACGGCCCCTTCCGTGCCGACGAGCACCCGCCCGCTGCGCCGCTCCCACTCCCGGAACCCGGCGAGCCCGTCGACGGCCATGGCGACATGCCGCTCGTCGTCGTGCCGATGCCGAAACGTCCGCGTGAGCCCCCCGGACAACCCACTGCCGGGCACCCGCCCGTCGAAGCAGACGACGTCCACCCCCCGCCGCACCAAACTGTCCACCACGGCAAGCCCGAGCACCCCCGCCCCGATGACGGCGACCCCGATCTCCCGCCGGTGCCCACCACTGCCCGCACTCGTGGAACGGCTCATGCCATGCCTCCTGTCCACAGGACCCGGTCACTCTCCCCACCGAGCATTCCTGGCCCCCCGCGGCCTGCCATCACGCATTCGCGTGATCGTCGGGGACACGGGGGCGGGGCCGGGGCAGGGGACGGAGCGGCCGGTCCGGACGGGCTGGGGGTGCCGTGCCAGGACACACGCACGGCGTCCCTCCCTCGTGTGAAAACGGCGCACAGCAGGCTCAGTTCGCCCCAGAGATCGGCTGATCACGAGCCCTGCGGTGCGGCACAATGGCGGGCCGACGGGGGAAGACTCGGGGAGGGGACGCGCGTGCACGCCCAGGAGACGACGTTCAGCAAACTGGTCCACGGCGAGACGCAGTTCCAGGTCCCGCTGTACCAGCGGACCTACAGCTGGCAGCGTGAAGAGCTGCGGCAGTTGTGGGACGACGTGCTGGAACTCGTCGAGGAGAAGCAGGAGGGCAGGTCCCCGACCGCGCACTTCCTCGGCTCGGTCGTGCTGGCACCCGAGCGGGTCGCCGCCGGGGGCATGCAGCGATGGCTCGTCGTCGACGGTCAGCAGCGACTGACCACCCTGATGCTCGCGTTCACCGCTCTGCGCGACCGCCATCGCGTCCGGGGCTCGGACAAGAAGGCCGCGCGGATTCACGATCTGATCCTCGTCAACGGCTACCAGGACGGGAACGACCACTACCGCCTGCTGCCGACCCAGGCGGACCGCGAGGCCTTCGTCGCCTGTGTGGAAGCCCTCCCCACGGCCGGCGGGGCGGGCAACGTCGGAGGCGCCTACCGGTTCTTCCTCGCGGCCCTCGCCGAGGGTGAGGAGAGCGGCCGAGAGGACTGGGTCGACGCCGTGGAGGCCGTGCTGAGGGACTACCTCTCCATCGTGTCGATCACCGCGGCCGAGGGCGACAACGTCTATCGGATCTTCGAGTCCATCAACAACACGGGCGTCGGCCTCAGCCAGAGCGACCTGCTGCGCAACTATCTCTTCATGTGCCTGCCCACGCGGGGCGAGGCCGTCTACCGCAATCTGTGGCTGCCCATGCAGGACCTGCTCGGTCCGGCCAATCTGGAGCTTCTCGTCTGGCTCGACCTGGTTGTGGGCGGCAACAACCGGGCCAAGCAGAGCGAGATCTACCGTGATCAGAAGAGACGGCTCGAACCGCTGAGCACGGACGAAGCGGCGCTCGAGGCGGAGATCACCCGGCTGTCCCTGCGCGCCCACCGCCTCATGCGCATCCTGGAGCCGGAGCGCGAGACGCACCCCGGCTTGCGCGATGTGCTCGTACGCCTGTCCCGCTGGGGTGGCCAGACCCACTTCCCGCTGGCGCTCCTGCTCCTCGACCGGGTGGACGAGGGCGGATGCGGTCCGCAGGAAGCGGCGACGGCCCTGTCGTACGCGGAGAGCTACATGGCCCGGCGCCTCCTCGCGGGGAACTCCACGACCGGCAACAACCGCACGTTCATGGAGCTGCCCAAGGAGGTGGAGAAGGAGGAGGCGCTCGCCGAGGCGGTCCGCCGCGCCCTGTCGGCCAAGACGGGCACGCGGGTCTGGCCGTCCGACAGTGTGGTCCGCGAGGCGGTCCTGACCCGCCCCTTCTACAAGACGGGCCGGTCGAATCAGCGCTTCGAGATCCTCCGCCGGTTCGAGGAGAGCCATGGCGCGAGCGAGCCGGTCGACTACACCAAGGCGCAACTCACGGTCGAGCATGTCATGCCCCAGCAGCCCGCCCAGCAGTGGTTCGACCTGTTGGCGGAGGAGGCCGCGGAGGGCGAGAGCCCGGAGGAACTGCACGGCCAGCTGGTGCACACGCTGGGCAACCTCACCCTCTCCGGTGACAACGCACGGCTCTCGAACCACCCCTTCCGCCGCAAGCAGGAGATCCTCGACTCCAGCGCTCTGCGGATGAACCAGCAGATCGCGGCCCAGGACCGTTGGGGCCGGGCCGAGATCCTCGCAAGGGGTGCACAACTCGCCCACCGCGCTCTGGAACTTTGGCCCGGTCCCATCGAAGGCGCCGTCCACGCGGACGCGGAATGGGCAGGCTGGGGCGAACTGCGTCAGGCCCTCCTCGCGATGCCGGCAGGCACCTGGACGACCTACGGCGATCTCGCCGCACTCGTCGGCACCCACGCGGTGGCGGTCGGCCAGCACGTGAGCACCAAGTCCGGATTGCAGGGGGCGTACCGGATCCTCATGGCGGACGGCAGGATCTCCCCCGGCTTCCGCTGGCCCGAAGGCCATGAGGCTGCCGCCGACCCGAAGTCCCTCCTCCTGGCCGAGGGGGTGCCGTTCGACGAGTCGGGCCGCGCCCGTCGATCCCACCGGCTGACCGCCGCGGACCTCGCCGGCCTGCTGGGGAGGGACGACTCCGAGGAGGAGTCTCCCGCTCCCGTCCAGGACGGCGAGGGCGACACCGCCGCCGGACGCTTCGAGACACTGCTACGAGACAACCAGACACCCGAGACGGTCGAGGAGACGCTGGCGGCGCTGCGGTTCTGGGAGGAGCAGGGCGGTGTGCTCGTCTACGGCGAGAAGAGCGAGACCAGCTGCTTTCCCACCCTGCGTCTGGGCAGCGGCCGTACCCGCACGCTGTGGCCGATCGCCCTCTACCCGGTGACGGGCACCGTCGAGGTGGTCTTCCAGTACCTGAAGCGTCGCCCGCCCTTCGACGACGAGTCGCTGCGGCGCGAGCTGATGGCACGCCTGAACCGCGTGGAGGGCATCGACCTCGCCGAGGCGAAGCTGGACCTTCGCCCCTCCTTCCCACTGGAGGTCTTCGCGGAGCACGGCCACGAGATCCGCGGAGTCCTGGAGTGGTTCGTCCACACGGTCACGCTCACGGAGGCCCGCCGCCCGGCCGACGCCGAGCCCGGGGCCTCGAAGTGAGTAGGCCCGCTACGACGGACGGCGACCCTGGCCGGCGTAGTGGCCGGACCGTACGCCTTTCGGGCGCCGAGGGCGCCCGAAGGGTGGGCGCGGCCGCAGGGCTCTATTTCCGGCCGGGGGTCCATTTCATGCCGAGCCGGTAAGCGCGGGAGATCACGTCCTGGACCCCGGGGCCGTCCTGCGGGGTGAACCAGCGCACTTCGCGTCCGATGACGAGTTCGCCCCTCTGGCGCTTGATGAGGGCGATGGCGCAGGCGTGCGCCTGGGGCGGGCATTCGTCCAGAACCACGCGGAAACGGTCGCCGCGATCGGAAGTCAGGGTCACCACCGCGTCGAGGCCGCGGAAGTCGCCGGACCCTTCGTAGATGTAGACGAAGAGCAGGAGTTTCTGGAACTCGGCCTGGTGGTCCAGGTTGATGACGAGGTTCTCTCCCGCCGTCCGGGAGCCGGTCCGGTCGTCCGCGTCCAGCGCGACGTACGGGAAGCGCTCCACCGTGCCGAACGCATTGCCCAGGGCCTGGACCACCGTCTTCGTGCCGTCGGTGCAGCGGATCATGCAACCGAGGTCGAGGTCCACGGTCCTGGCCGTGGCTGACCGCAGCGACGCCCGGATCCGGCCGAACAGACCACGCGCCTCGGCGGCCGCACGTCGGGCAGCGGCCTGTGGCGAGGTCCAGTTGAGGTTGACCTTGATCAGTCCCGACGTCACGCCGTGCTTGTTCAGGGAGACCGTGGGGGCAGCCTTCGTCAGGTTCACGGTGGCGGGTTTCGTCATGCGGCACCTTTCGGGGAAGGTCCGGGGGAGCGGTCGACGACCTTACAGGCAGGGGTGAGGCGCCGCAGAGGATCGGCCGTTCGGTTCTCCGTCACCGGCGTACGACCACGGGTACGGGACGGAGACCGGTGCGCCGACGCTCCGGTCCACGGAGCGGCCGTGGACGGTCTGGTGCGCGGCGGACCCGCCGGCCGGGCGGCGGAGTGGGCGTGACTCGCGAGGTGTCGGGCTGCTGAAGGCAATGTCTCGCGGAGGCGGCACCGTGCTGATTCCTGAGGTCGTTCGACCTGGCGGCCTTTAGGGTGAGGGCCGTTGAGGGGCGCCCGAGCCGGTTCGGAGTGCCCGGTTCGGAGTGCGGAGGGTCGTGGGCGGTCTTACAGAGGCGATGCTGAGGGAGCTGGCCGGGGAGCGTTCGTTCGAGCGTGGACTCGGCTATGTCGACGCGGTGTCCGGGATCGAGCTCGGTGACGGCTGGATCAGGGCGTCGGTTCGCGGCACGGAGCGGTACGAGGTGGAGCTGCTCCTGGGCGGGCGCAAGCCGCCGGCGGGCACGTGCGACTGCCCGTACGGCCAGGACGGCAACTTCTGCAAGCATCTCGTCGCACTGGGCTTGACCGTCATCGCCCAGGACGCGGACCTCCCCCGTAGGCGTGAGACAGCCCGGGATCGGGCGCTCGGCTTCGACGCCTGGCTGTCGGGCCTGTCGAGGGAGGAGCTGCTCGCTCTCGTACGGGAGGAGGCGGCCGATGACCGGCAGCTGCGGCGCCGCCTGGAGCTGCGGGCGGCGAGCGTTCGTGGTGATCTGGCCGGGGTCCGGTCCCGCGTCCGTGAGCTGCTCGACATCGGTCCGTTCGCGCGGTACGGCTACGTCGAGTACGCCGACGCCCGTGCCTACGCAGACCAGGCCGGGCAGGCGGTGTCCGCGATCAAGGCGCTGACGTGCTCCGGCCGGGCGGTCGACGCGATGGCCCTGGCGCGGGAAGCGATCGGTCTCCTGGCCGGGGTGGCCGAAAGCGTCGACGACTCCGACGGAGGGCTCGGGCAGATCGGTACCGGCCTCGCCGAGGCCCACGGCGACGCCTGCCGCGCGGCGCACCCCGACCCGGAGGAACTCGCGCACTGGCTGGTGACCTACGCGCTCGACGACGCGGTCGACCTGACGGACATCGACCCGCTCGACTACGAGGACCTGCTCGGCGAGCAGGGGATGGCCGCCCTTCGCCGCTACGCGGTCGACGCCTGGCAGGCGAACCGCACCGGCTGGGCCGAGAAACACCTGATGCAGCGGCTGGCGAAGGCCGGACGGGACATCGACACGGTGATCGCCGTGCACGCCGCCGACCTCGCACCGAACGGCCACACCCACCTGCTCATCGCCCGCGAACTGGACGCCGCCGGCCGCCCCGTCGAAGCCTTGGAATGGGCCGAGCGCGGTATCCAGGACACCGAGGACCTCGCTACGGTCGACACCACCCTCGTCGATCACCTCGCCGACCGCTACACGAACGCCGGCCGGCTTGCCGACGCTGTCACCCTGCGCCGCGACCACTTCGCCGCCCGCCGCACCCTGCTCACCTACCAGCGGTTGCGTGCTGCCGCCCGGGCCGCCGCATGCTGGCCGCCCGAGCGTGGGAAGGCCCTGGATCTCCTGCGGGCCGACGCGGAACGGGCGAAAAGCTACGGTGGGCGCGTCCTCGTCGACGCCCTCCTGGACGACAAGGACACGGATGCCGCCTGGCAGGCAGCCACGGAGCACGGCGCCCACGACGGCCAGTGGCTCACCCTCGCCGACCACCTCCGCACCACCCGGCCCGCCGACGCCCTGGCCGTCTACCACCGCCTGGCCGGCCCGCTCACCCGCGAGACCGGCAACCACGCCTACGAGCAGCTCGTCAGCCTGCTCCTGAGCATGCGCGACTGCTGCCGCCGCCTCGGCACGCCGGACGACTTCACCACGTACGTCACCGACCTGCGTGCGGCGCAGAAGCGCAAGCGGAACCTCATGCGACTGATGGACGAGCACGGCCTGTGAGGTTCGCGGAATGACGCTCGCCTCAGTGGGGCCGGCCTTCGCCGATCAGCGGCTCCTCCAAAGAATTCCAAGCCTCTCAGAAGAGGAGCCTGAGGACTTTTAAGCGGATTTGGGGGGCCTGGAGGTTGGGGTAGCCGCTCTGTCGCACGCTCTGTCCTACATCGGCGGTGTGCCGGTGGCCAGTTGCGGAGGCCATGTCTCGGAGCATCGATGGTCAGAGAACCCTGCGGTGTTCGCTGCGCTCGACCGGCAGCGTGCTGAGTGGGTGGAGCCTCTGCTGAGGGAGGCGGGACACGGCTTCCACATCGACCCAGCGCGCGCTGAGTTCCTCGTGATCGATGCGCCGTCGATCGTAGAGTCGAACACGCCCGCCAAGTTGATCGTCGAACCCTTCGACGGTGCGAGCCGCTTCGACAGGTGGCTCGACCTATCGGTCCTCTGACTGTGATGCGCCAAGATCCTGTCCACGAATAGTCCACGGACCCCGACATGCAGCCGCTTCGGGCGGCATGCGGCCGCACACGCAAGAAGACCCCGTCCTCAGCGTCAACGCTGGTGGCGGGGTCTTTAGGCACTTCCTGCGAAGTGCCCCCGGCAGGATTCGAACCTGCGCACACGGCTCCGGAGGGCATGGTTGAGTGCTGTGCACAAGAGTCCTTGACCTGCGGAAGTTCCCATCCGAGGCCCGCGTTTGCCTGCGGATCACTCGCTGCTCACTCGCGGGAGTGAGTTGTGCCTGGCCGAAGCAGCCCTACCGAGGGTTGCTCGGGTGAGGACGGGGGGGAGGGGGAGAGCTGCTGTGGCTGCCTGCGTGCAGAGGTGCTGGCAGGCCGTTGAGCCGGCGGGCCGTCGGCGTCCCTCGCCGCCGCTAGCCAAGGAAGGATCTTTGTAAAGCCAGCCCCAGCACCGAGGACTCATTGGGATACTGGACGCATGGCGCGCAACTACAGCGATCTCTCTCCTCATGACTTCGAAATCTTGGTGAGGGATCTCCTCCAGGCAAATCATGGGGTGCGCATGGAGACGTTTCCGCCGGGCCGGGATGGGGGTGTCGACATCCGCCTCCATCGAAACGGCGAGGAAACCCTCATTGCCCAATGCAAGCATTCGCCAGGGCGGACTTTTGCGCAGATCAAGGGGCAGCTTGAATCTGAAGCCAAAAAGATCGGCGACCGGTTCTCCTGTCGCTATATTTTGGCAACCTCAGCTTCGCTGACACGTCAGAACAAGCAAGAAATCGCAGCCATGTTCGCTGGGGTGCGGTTGGAGGTCGACGATATCTGGGGTGTGGACGACCTTGACAATCTGTTGAGACTGCACCCTCGCGTGGAGCTTAATAACTTTAAGCTATGGATTACTTCGAGTGCCGTCTTGGATCATCTTCTCCATCCTGAGCTATATCAGAGGAGTTCGGGACTTGTCGACCGGATTATCAAGCGGCGCAAACTTTATGTTCATAGCGAAGCCTATCCCGATTCGTTGAAAATGCTGGAGGAGCATCACGTCTGCGTTATCTCGGGAGAGCCGGGAATTGGTAAAACGACTCTTGCCGAGACGCTTCTTGTCAAGCTTCTGTCTGACGGTTGGGAAGCTCATTCTGCTTCCAGTGACGTGACGGACATCGAGAAGGTGTGGAAGCCTGGAGTTAAGCAAGCATTTCTGTACGATGATTTCTTGGGTCAGAACTCGCTGCTCGACAATCTGAACAAAAACGAAGACAGTAGACTGGCGAATTTGGTTGAACGTATTCGCGATGCGGGCGACAAGGTCTTGATCATGACTACACGCGAGTACATTCTCCAGCAGGCGCAGCAGGTTCATGAGCGCCTAGAGAGTTCGCGAACATTGGCCGACGGAAAGGTGATCCTCGACCTGTCGCACTACACTGCCGAACAGAAGGCGGAAATCTTCTACAACCACATTCATTTCGCCGAACTCTCTGATGTTGCGCGCAGGTCGGTCTTGCGGGAAAGGAGGTACATGGAGGTTATTCGGCATGCCAATTTCAACCCCAGGATCATCGAGCTTGTCACGAAAAACTTTAAAAACTCTGGAGTCGGGGATGAATTCTTCTTCGAATATGTTCTGAATGCGCTTGATGATCCTCGCGAGCTATGGGAGCGAATTTTTGAGAGCCAGCTCTCTGCGGCGGAGAGGAGTCTGCTGCTGGTCCTGACCACCATCCGTACGCGAGTCGAGCTCAAGGACTTGCACCGTGCGCTAAATGCCTATGAGTCCGTCGATGGAGGGCGACGGACAGATCTGCACACGCTGAGGCTGTTGCTCAAGAAGCTGGAAGGTACCTTCATCCAGGTTTCTGTAGACACGGCGCTAGATGATCAGGTGAACGGATTTCATCCAAGTAATCGTGCAACGCTAATTCAGCTGGCCAACCCTTCCTTTGTTGACTACGTCTCGTCGTACCTGTCAACTCATCCGGATGAAATTAATCAGATGGCCCATGGATGTCTCTTCTTTGAGCAAGCAGAAACGCTCGCGCTCTGGGAGCTCGGAGAGGATTCCCATACTCAACTCGTCCGGATTGCATTCGATGCGTTCTTCGGGGCTGCGCCGCAGGGACGGCAGTTGCCTCGGCTCGCTCCAGGTCACCAGACAGTACTGATGTCTGCATTAACGCGGCTGGAGTCCGCAGAATCGTGCACCTGGGAGAATAGCCCCACGTATTATCGAGTGGCAATCCGACGTGAGGTATCCGTCAGGAGTCGACACCTTGTCATGCTGATTCTCGACCATAAGTATGGTCGAAGCCTCCTTGAAGAGGGCTCTTTGCTCAGCATTGTACACATGTTGACCGAGCGTATTGAGCAGGCCGACTTGGGGCTTTTGGCGCGCGAATTTCCTCTCATGCGATATCTGTCGAGGTATGAGAGCGTAGAGGATCAGCTCGTTGCGGCCCGTGACCTTGCAGCAGCCAGGATGCTGCAAGTCCTTGAACATCCTGAGGACTTTCAGTCGGCCCTTTCTGTCTTTAGGGACCTCGGCGTTAAACCATCGCGCTGGTCTGAGCAAAGCGAGGCAAATCTTCGGCAGCGATTTGCGTCTTTTGCGTCAGAGTGGGACTGGGCAGAGGCTGGAAGAGTGAACAACGTTGTGGAATGTGAAAGCTCCCTATCTTTCCTCCAAGAGGCGCTATCAGATTTCGAACTTCATGAATCACTGGACCCAGTCGCTCTCGTAGATCGACTGTCGATGCTCCAGTACGAAGTTGCTCAGGATCTCGATTTCGGCGACGAAGAGTTGGACGAATCGGACCCGGGTGAACGGGAAAGGGAAGAGCGTGATGAGGGGAATATTCACTCCTCTGAGCAGCCTGGCGATCCGATCGGTGAACTTTTTGAAACACTGATCTAACTGTGCACCCGCTGCGGCGACGGATATCCCGATATGTGATGTTTGGTGGCGCTCAATCGCTGCCTGCTGGGCATGCTTCTGCAAGGCAGGTGGCTGGCGCACGGCAGTCGTGTGTGACCCTTGCAGCAGTTGAATCAGTTGGAAGGAGGCGCCGTGCCGGAGGCCAGCCCGCGCGGAACCTATTTGCTCATCGCCGAAGCTCTGCGTCAGGGCATCAGGGAGGCGGGCGGTGCCGATTTGCCATCGGAGGCGGCCCTCATGCGGGAGCACAGGGTTTCCCGCAACACGATCCGCCGTGCTCTCCGCGTGCTGCAGACGGAAGGATTGGTCAGTTCTGTCCCAGGTGCTGGCTGGCGTGCGTCGAGCAAGCCAATCCGGCCCCTCATCGACCGGATCATTGATCTGATCGATGAAGACTCCCTAGCGGTCGGCGACGCTTTCCCGTCGGAGGCCAAGCTATGTGAGCGCTTGGATGCGTCTCGCAGCGCTGTGCGGCGAGCGCTCGCGCAGATGGAGGGCACAGGCATGCTCGGCACGAGGCATGGCAAGGGAAGGACGCTTCTCGCTCTCCCGACGTCGCCCGAGGAGCCGTAGCCTGACGTGCATGGGGCTTACTGCGTGGGCGTACTCGCTCTCTGAATCGATGCTGTCCGAGCCGCTGCCGCGTCGTTGGGCGCACTCCCTTGGCGTCGCCAAGCGGGCTCAGTCCCTGAGCCCGATCCTTGGTGCTGATGCCGAGCTGTTGGAGGCCGCGGCGGTTCTGCATGATGTGGGGTACTCGCCGGCCATCGCGACCACCGGCTTCCACCCGCTCGACGGGGCACGGTTCCTTCGGGACCAGGAGGGTGCCGACGAGCGGGTGGTGCGGCTCGTGGCGCATCACTCCTGTGCGCTTCTGGAGGCCGAGGAGCGAGGACTCCGGCATGAGCTGGAGACCGAGTTCGAGCTTGAGCGGCCCGAGCTGGTGGACGCGCTGATCGTCTCCGACATGACGACTACCCCGGACGGCGGGCACACCACCCCGATTGCTCGGCTGGACGAGATCGTTCAGCGGTACGGGCCGGACACCATCGTGGGGCGCTTCATTCAGCGCGCGGCACCCGAGATCTACGCCGCCAGCGAGCGGGTTGAGCGCCGTATGGCCGCTGCTGCGGCCGGCTCTCAGCCTAGGTAGGGCTCCCGTCGCGACTCGTCCAGGCCGTGCCGGATGCGCAGCCTCATGGACGGGTGGATGTCCAGGTCATCGAGGTCCGCTGGGTTCACCCAGCGGACCTCCTTCGATTCGCTGCTCGTGCGGAGGGATCCGCCGACCGGGTGGGCCCGGAAGCAGATGGAGAATTGCTGGCGGACCTCTCCATCGTCGTACGCCAGGACGTGGTCCGGGTCCGTGTAGAGGCCGACGATGTTGTCCACCTCCACCTCGATCCCCGTCTCCTCCCTGACCTCCCGGACCGCGGTGTCGCCGATTCGCTCACCGATGTCGTGGCCTCCACCGGGGAGAGCCCACAGGTCGTTGTCGGTCTTGTGGATGAGGAGGAGCCGCCCCTTGTCGTCGCGAACGACGACCGTCACGGACGGCACCACCGAGTTGGCCTTTGGGGCGGCGGGGTCGCGGAAGTAGTCGATACGGCTCATGCGTCCGAGCCTCCCAGGTCAGTGGGTGAGGTGATGGGGCGGGCGCTCTCCCAGACTCGCTCGATGCTCTCGGCGTAAGCGTCGAAGAGCTCACCGCCGGCCACCCGCTGGATGTGCAGCACCGGCGCCATGTACGCGCCGACGCCGTAAAGGTGCCCGTTCGCGAGCATCTGGTCATCCGCGCGGTAGAGGGAGTTGTAGAGCGTGGTGGAGTGGAGGCGGAACTCCACGCCGGGCAATCCGAAGAGTGGCGCATAGTTGATCAGGGCATTGCGGATCTTGCCTGCCATGGCCCCGCCGATCCCTTCGTCGGCTCCGCGCACTGCCACCGCGGCTGAGGCGGGGTCACCGAGCATGAATCGGACACGGACGCCAGCGGTCGACTTCTCCTTGACGACTTGGTGGAAAGCCGCGTCCTCGGTGAGCCAGAACCCCGAGTAGACCAGGACGTCGAAGGACCGCTGAGCGCCGGCGTACAGCTGCGTCCAGAGTCGGTTCGGGACGACCGAGCGGTGAGGGTAGAGCTTGATCAGCTCGGCGTTGCCCACCTCTGTGACCTCTGCGGACGTCCGTTCCTCGGGCCATAAGTAAGACATCTCGCGTTGGAGGAGCGAGGCCGTTGCGTACTTGAAGCGGCGGTACGGCTGGCGCTTGGGGTCATTGATCCAGCGCTCCACTGTCTTCGCTGACACCCCGAGCCGCTCGGCGACCTGATCGAGCGTCATGCCGCTCTCGATGATGGCGCCGCGCAGTCGTTCGTTGGCCATGCCGCACTCTCCCACCCGCGGGACGACTTGGGACGACTTCACCCTAGCCAAGTCGTCCCGCAGCCGTACATGGGCGGAGTCCAGCGTCTGCCCTGATCAGGTCAAGCTTGAGGCATCGAGCGAGGCGGGTTCGCGAACTCCTTGCAAACCAAGGGACTTGACGACCCCAACCCGTCTCTCCATGATGAGGAACAGGTATTACATGTACCTCATCGGGCTTCGGTCCGAAGAGAGGTGCTGTCTGCAAGCACAGGGCGGGGACGCTGCAATCCCGCTAAAGGCCAGGTGGAACAGGGTTTCGGCCCGTACTGGCGAGGTGGCCCGGTGACCGCGAGCAACGGCCGGAGGGTGGGGACACAGGTCCCCCTTGCAGTGCTTCATCCGATCCGACCGACCTGAGGAGGTCCCGATGCATCGACGAAGACTTAGAAGCCATCTCATTTGGCGAGTCTGCGGTAGCAGATAAGGGTGCAGGCGATGCTGGTGAAGGCGAGGAAGTGGTCGGCCTTGCGTTCGTAGCGTCGGTGG
>NZ_BMTO01000005.1:414463-462408 GCF_014649715.1 Streptomyces lateritius | reverse complement strand
CACCCGCTGGAACAACTCCCACAACTCGTCCGGCACCAACCGCTCAACGATGCCCACCATGACTCACAGAATACCGAGGCATCCAAATGAGATGGCTTCTTAGGCCCTCCGGGCTGAGGAACACGGCCTTGAACGGCCACGGCCCCTCCAGGTGCCCCACATGTTCCTCTGTGTCATCGGTCAGTACGGCCGTGCGCCCGCCATCGAGGGAGACGACCCAGTAGGCTCCGCCGTCCTCCGGGTCGTAGAACACCTGTATCCGGGCTGCGTCGACACCCGCCTCCAGCAGCGTGCCGATGACGCCGTACCGATGAGCGACGTCGGGCGGGTACGGCGTCTCCCGCCACGTCACCCTGACCGCGGCGGGTGGCACCTGCGCCGGGCGGGTGATGCCTGGTTCGGGGCAGTCGGCGTCTCTCACATGCATGTGGATGTGACCTCCCTGTGGCGGTTACACCGGGCCCCCCACCCTGCCGTACGGATTGTTCTCCCACCAGGGACCGACAGCGGGAAGCACAGTGCGCGGGCCAATCGGCCGCCGGCTGAGGTCAGGCGGAAGCCCGCTCGACGAGACGCGCCAGCGCGCTCGCCAGACCGTGGAGACCGGGGCCCGCGGGGCCTCCTGGCTCGTCCATGTAGAGGTCCCGCCGGATCTCCACCATGAGCGCGGTGACCCTCGGGTCCTTTCCGTAGTACCGAAGCGGCACGTACGTTCCGGCGAACGGGCTGTCCAGGTCTGTGCCGCCGAAGCCCGCGAACGCCTCCCGCGCCGCCTCGATCAACGGAGCGGGTGTGTGACGGGAATCCGTTCCCAGGCAGATCGGCGGCCGCGGGCCGTCGCCGTGGAGCTCGTACGGCAGCGCCTTCGACGGGTACGAGTGGACGTCCAGGATCACGGCGCGCCCGACCGCTCGGAGCCGTTCCCCCACCGCGGCCGTCATCGCCTCCGCGTAGGGGTGGAAGTAGCGCTCTGTCAACGCCTGTCCGTCGAAGTCGGCCGGGCGGAGCTCCTCGCGGTGCGTGGTCTGTGTGTAGACCGCGCCCATGCCCCTCGCCAGCATCTCCTCGCGCTCGTCGGGGAACCGCTCGGGGTCGATGACGAGACGCGAGAGCCGGTTGACGAACCGCCACGGTGTCGTGGGCGTCTGCTCGGCCGCTCTGGCGGCGATCTCCTCCGTGTGCGAGTCGGTGATGTGGTCCAGTTCACGCGCGAGCGCCGGCTCGTCGAGTGTGATGCCGGCGCGGACCTCCGCAGGCACGGCCCGGGAGGAGTGCGGGACATGGAGGATCACCGGGGAGTCCGGTGATCCGGGGTGCAGCCGGAAGGAGTCGGAGGGGCGGGGGGCGGCGGTCATCCGGGTCCTCGCTCTGTGTCTCGGGTCTCGGGTCTCGGGTTCCGGGTCTCGGATTCCGGGTCTCGGATTCCGTGTTCCGGGTTCCGTGTTCCGGATCTCGTGCGGGCGCCCCGGCTCCCTGTGTGCTGGGGGCCGGGACGTACCAGTGTGTTCGCTTCCCCCGCGTCTCACGAGAGGAGCAGTGACCGCCACCGTCGAGCTCGCCGAGTCTGCTCCACCGCCGCGACGTCGGTCGCCTGCTCCTGGTCGTGGCACGGGAGGGTTGGGATCATGTGACGCATGCGGAGTGGGCAGGGACTGACAGAACGTCGCCGAGCGGTCAGTATGGGCTTCATGAGCAATGCAGAGATACACGAGCAGCCGCCGATCTACAGAGGATTGGTGAAGGAACGCGGTGACGTCCTCGTCGAGGCGCGCGAGGTGGCCGAGCAGACCGAGCGTCAGGCGCGGCAAGCGCTGGACTGGAGCGATGTCCGGTTTTCGCGGCACCAGAGGGAGGAGAGCTCATTCTCTCCGTTCCGCTGATGTCCTCGAGGAGCCGCCGCTCGACTGGGCCGGGCGCCTCGGCTCACCAGGTCGGGCACAGGTCGGCGCGGTCGGCCCATGCGGTTGCTTTGACGACTGTGCCGCTGAGGCCCGGCAGCTAGGCTGTCTCGCCCCCGGCGGACTCCCGACGCCAGTGCAGTCGCTGCACTGCCTCCACCGCCTCCCTGCGCCCCTCGGAGTGGGGGCGGTGGAGCCCGTCTCCGGAACATCGCTGATGACATCGCGTCGCGACGCAGATGTGTGCCGTTCAGCGCCGGTGCTGCGGTAACGGCTCCCCCGCCGCGGCCGGCGCGGGTCGCGCCCCGGCTGCCCCCACCTGGTCGGGTGGGCTGTTCACCCCGCCCGGGAACCAAGATCGATTGTCAGTGGTGGGTGAGACGGTAGGAGCATCAAGTCGGAACGAGGGGGAGCCGTCATGTCCGGAAATCAGAACTACATCAATCACGTTGCTCTCGTGCTGGACGCCAGTTCGTCCATGTCGCACCTGAGCCGCAAGGTCGTCGAGGTCGCCGACCAGCAGATCGAGTATCTCGCCCGCCGATCGAGGGAACTGGACCAGGAAACCCGCGTCACGGTGTACGTCTTCGCGGACAAGGTGGAGTGCGTCATCTACGACAAGGACGTGCTGCGGATGCCGTCGCTGAAGCAGTTGTACCGGGTCGGTGGAATGACTGCCCTGCTGGCGGCCGCACTGAAGTCACAGCGGGAGCTGGCGCAGACAGCTCAACTGTACGGCGACCACAGCTTCCTGACGTTCGTACTCACCGACGGGCAGGAGAACGCGAGTCACCGTTGCCCCGACGCTCCCGCCAGGGATCCGCGTGTACTGGTGAAGGCCGTCGCCGAGATGATCGAGACCCAGGAGGACAACTGGACGCTGGCCGTCCTCGTGCCCGACCAGATGGGCAAGCGTGAGGCCATGCAGTGCGGTTTCCCGAAGGAGAACATCGCCATCTGGGACGCCACGAGCACCCAGGGTCTGGAGGAGGCCGGTCAGGTCATTCAGCAGGCCACCGAGAAGTTCATGGTGGGCCGCGCCCAGGGCATCCGTGGGTCGCGGGCGGTCTTCACCACGGGTGCGGAGGTGGTCAACAAGGACACCATCAAGGCGGCCGGTCTCACCCCGGTGAATCCGTCGGAGTACCAGCTGATCCCCGTGGCTCGTGACGCGGCGATCCGGGAGTGGGTCATCGAGAGCGGACACACCTACCGTACCGGTGCTGCGTTCTACCAGCTGAGCAAGTCGGAGAAGATACAGGCGCGGAAGCAGATCGCGGTGCTGGAGAAGAAGACGGACCGGGTGTACACCGGACCCGAGGCCCGAGCTCTGCTCGGCCTGCCGGACGTGGAAGTGCGCGTCAAGCCGGACCACAACGACGACTTCACGATCTTCGTACAGAGCACCAGCGTGAACCGGAAGCTCGTACCGCACACGCGGCTCCTGCTGATGATCTGACGCCTCGGCAGACATCAGCTGGTCCCCGGAGGCTTCGTCGGCTCGGGAGTCTGCGCTGCCCGGGCCGACAGCGCAGGCCCCCTGAAGGTCCCGCGACGACCTGAACCTCCTACGAGAACGTGGCCGGCCGGCCTCGGCGGCACGATGTCCTCGCCGCGCCCTGCCTGGTCGTCTCGACCGAGCGAGCGGGGGAACGTCTGTACCGCCCTGCCCGCGGTGGTCCCTGTTCTCGTGCACGGTGGTCCGCACACCCGGACCAGGAGTAGCCGGTGAGCCCGGCTAGGTCGTGTCCGGAAAGTAGCGCCGTCTGCCCGCAGGGCAGGGCCCGCTGCGTCTGGTGCGTGCGATCGCAAGGCGGAGGGTCGCCCTCGTACCGGGCGTACTCGGGTGATCCCGACAACGCAGCGAGCGTGCGTGCCAGGCGTCGCGGGCCAGGCGCGACTTCACGGACACGGCCTAGCGACGTCGTTCCCAGTCGCTCCGGGTGAGTTCGTACTCGACTTCGCCGTGCTCGGAGCCTTCGATCGCCTCGGGCCAGTCACCGGTGAAGTTCCGCAGGAAGGTCAGGCCGGCCTTCACCATCACCTGCCGGGATCGGTTGTTCACCGCCATGGTGTTCGCGGTGACCCGTTCCACCCCAAGGTCGGTGAACCCCTTCCTGATCAGGGCCCGCGATCCCTCCGTGGCATACCCCTTGCCCCAGGTTGCCTTGTTCAGGCGATATCCGAGTTCGACCACGGCGGCGGTGTGGTCGTCCAGGGGACGGAACTCGAACCAGCCCAGGAAGGTTCTGGTGGCCTTCTCCTCGGCTGCCCAGTAACCGCGCGTGCCGAAGCAAAGGTAGTCGTGCAGGAGCCGCGGCAGGGTCTGGGTCTGGATCGTCTCGCGGCTGGTCGGCTTGCCGCCGTTGATGAAACGCATGACATGCGGGTCGTTGTCCAGCGCGAAGAGGTTGTCGGTGTCCGCGTCGGTGAACGGGCGCAGGACGATCCGTTCGGTTTCCAGGAAGACGTGCATGCCGCGATCATCACTGCCGGCAGCGGGGCCCGCCACCGGATATTCGCAGCGGGGCGCCGGGCCGCCTCGTCGCCCAAGGCCCCGACGTCGGTGCGGCGTTCGCAGGGTTCGGGCTCGTGATGGGTGACGCGTCGTGACAGCAGCCGACGGCCGCTGTTCTCGATCGCACCACAGTGATATGACAGTCGGCTGCGGTCATGGAGTCAGGAGCCGGACGAGCACCGCCCCCGACGTGCCCGCTGTCAACACCGCCCCCAACACGGTGAACACCGTGTCGACCGTCGCCGCGTCCCAGCCCTGGATGGCGAACCGCCGGGGATCTTTCGGATCGTAGCGGACCATCACAAAGGCACCCACGCCGAAGCCACTGCCGACGACCCCGCGGCCGAACCGGGATGCGTACTCGCACGCACGGCCGTCCAGGGTCGTCCAAGCCGCGACCGGGTGGTGATACCTGGCGCCGTCACCTCGTCTGACGTCGTGGCGGACAATCCGCCCCTCGACGGTCACACCTGTCCGACGCAGCGCGCCGGCGCGGCGGAGTCCGTACACCCCGAAGCTGAGGAAGACCACGCCGATCGTCAGCGGGATGAGCGAGAAGAGCCATTCGCGTTCCATGTGTTGTGCGACGTGTGAGTGAGGGTGTCGGTTGCGAGTGGGGTAGGCCGGGGGCGCCGCACCAGAGGCCGCGTCGGAGTCGTCCGATGCGGCCTCTGGCCCGGACGCGACGGTCAGCGCAGTACGGACGAGAAGTTGTCCAGCTGGATCCACGTGACCTTGTTCGTCGTCTGCGGGCCGAAGACCGTGAGGACGCCCTGGGTGTTGGCCTCGACGCGGACCGCGTTGATGCCCAGGTTGTTGTTCCGGGGGCAGACGCCGCGGGTCAACTTGGGCGGGCGGATCGTGGGGGGCAGGGTGCCCAGCTGGGCGTCCGCTGTGAAGGAACAGGTGACCGCGCCGCGCAGTTGCAGGAACTCGGTGCCCGCCATGCGTATGACGCGTGCCTGCGGCGGTGCCGCGGCCTCGGGCGTCACGCCGGGCGCCGGGGTGATCGGTGTCCAGTCGACCACGACCTGGCATCCTTCGACGACGTCCACCGCCGCGGCGGGTGTGGCCGACAGCAGCGGGGCTCCCACGGCGACGGCGGGGGCGGCCAGAGCCGCGCCGAGCAGGGAACGGCGGCTGGTTGTGGGGCTGGGGCGGTTCATGCTCGATCCTCCGGATCGGGTGGGCGGGGAAGCCGGTGGGCGGGTGTCCGGGACGGCGTGCCGTCATCGCCAGGCGACCGAGACGCCGTCGAGATCGATCCAGGTGATGGCGTTGTCGGTGGAGGCTCCGTACGCCCAGAGGGCGCCGTTGACGTCCGCCTCGATCCGGCACACACAGCGTCCGTAGTGGTTGTTGCGCGGCACGTTCTGGCGGATCAGCCGGGTGGGGCGCAGCCGGTGCGGCAAAGTGGCGATCGTACGGTCCGACGTCAGGCCCGGGGAGCAGGTGAGAATGCCGCGCATCTGGAGGTACGTCGTGCCGCCGAGGGCGATCAGCCGGCCGCGCGGGCGCTGGGTGCCGGGCACGACCCCCGCCGCCGGCACGAGGTCCTCCCAGTCCGACAGCACCTTGACGCCGTCCACCGCCGGTTTCGTCGGGTACCAGCTGATCGTGACATCGCGCGCGTACTCGGTGCCGGGGACCGTGTTGCTGAACCCGAACAGCAACCGGGTCTCCTGGGTCTTCGGGTCGACCTCGACGGCGAGTCCCTCCGGCTCCCGCCGCGTGAGGCCGTCGGCGCCCGTCACCACCTGCCGGTCGAGGCGCTCGCCGGTCGTCCACGAGTACGAGGTGAGGAAGGTGACCCCCGGGAACTCACTCGGGATCGTCGGGTCCTTGTCCTTGTCGTACGGCGCCCACTGGTAGACGTACAGGACGTCCCCGAGGGCGGCGAACCCCTGGAAGGTGAGCTTCGGCTTCAGGAGGTACGGCGACGGCACGGCCGGGGTGATGTCCTCGCCGGCGGGCACGGTGAAGGTCGGGCCTGCCGGGACCCACTCTCCGGCGGCGGCCCTCATCAGGTCGTAGCGGGTGAAGAGGCGATTGCCGTCCTTGTGGTACATGACGGTCAGGAGGCGGTTCACCGGGTCGGTCGAGGGCCCGGTACCCGCGGTACTACCGGGCGGAGTGAATTTCTGCTCCTGAGGAATGGTGGCTCCGTCGAGTACCGCGCCGTCGACGAACCGGAACCGCGTGACGGCCTTGCCGAAGGCTGTGCCGCCGCTGGTGACATGGAGCGGGCCGACCTCGGTCCAGACGTAGCTGTCGGCGCCGACCGCCTCCACTCCCATGGCCAGCCCGTGCCCGAAGCCCTTCAGGTGCATGTGACCCGTGCGCACGCCGGTCTGCCGGTCGATGCGGTTGAGGTACATGTTGCCGACCGAGGACGTGGCCGAGCTCTCCACCTGGAGCACGAAGACGTGACCGTTGACGGTGTCCGTCGCGAAGGCCTGTGGAGCCGGGTTCTTCACCAGGTCCACGGTCTGGATGAGCCTCCCGGTCACACCGGACAGGTCGATGCCGTTGGCGTCTGCGTAAGCCATGTTCCCTCCCCCGGGTCCCCCCTGGACCCATTCCGTACGATGATCACATGTGGTCCTGTGTGCGGCGGACGGCAACCCCCAACCTCCGCTGACCTGTTCACTCAGCCTCCTCCGCTTGCTCACCCGTCCGCGTGGAGACGGTCGAGGGCGGCGTCGTAGGCGCGGAGCCGGCTGGAAGGAAGCGGCTGCCAACCGCACCCGAGTGCCGTCGACGGTTCGTGCGGGGGCACGAACTCCCACCCGGCCGGCAGACACGAGACCTGGGCGAAGACCCCATCTGGAAAGTATGATCAAGCGATGTCTGACATGACCGAGACCTCACCCGGCTGGCTGACCACGGACGAACTGGAGACGGCCAGGGCCCGGATGCCCATCCTGTACGTCGAGGCAGTGCCCGTGCGCGTGGACGACAGCGGCGAAGTCACCAGCATCGGACTGCTCCTGCGGATCGGCGCGGACGGAACCATCAGCCGCACCCTGGTATCCGGCCGTGTCATGCACCACGAGCGGGTGCGCGACGCGCTGCTACGCCACTTGGAGAAGGATCTCGGCCCGGTGGCCCTGCCCCGCGTCCCTGCCTCCTTGCAGCCCTTCACGGTCGCCGAATACTTCCCCACGGCCGGCGTCACCGCGTACCACGACCCGCGCCAGCACGCGGTGTCCCTCGCGTACATCGTGCCGGTGACCGGAGACTGCCGGCCCCGGCAGGACGCGCTGGACCTGGTCTGGCTCAGCCCGCGAGAAGCAGGCTCACCGGTCGTGCAGAGCGAGATGCCGGGCGGCCACGGAGTGCTGCTGAAACAGGCTCTCGCGCATGTGGGCCACACGTACTGAAGTCTGCCTGCACGGCCGCCGAGCAACCGGCGCTCCGGATCCAGCGGCAGGAGTTCCCCGCCTGGGCCCGACAGCACGAGGGGGCTGGGACTTCGCTCCCGCCACGTCGGCGGCGGCCAGGCATGGAGGAGCGCGGCGGCGACTTCCTCCAGACGGCCGCCTGGGTACGTCGGCGAGGGAGCCGGTCCTACGACACCACGTGCGACATGGGAGCCGACACCGCGCGCCTGCTCAGACGCGGGAGGGGCTGCCGGTCCGTGATCAGCCTCGTGTTATGAAGGCGCAATGACATGGAAAGAGGGCCGGCGGGTGAAGCTGGCGGTGGACGTCATGCTGACCGGCTCGGTCACCCTGGCCGAGGGCTCCTCGACGGAGGAGGGCGATTCCGTCGGGACGCTGTTCCTGGCGGCGGGGACCGAGGGCACCGTCGTACGGGTGGAACGGCTGGAGGAGGACCCGGGCCCGGACGTACGGGAGTACGAACGACTCAAGTCGCTCCTCGACGGCTTCGGCCCGCAGATGCCCCCGGGAAGCAGGCAGCAACTCGTGGAGCAGGTGGCGGCCCTGGAACCCGCGTGGACCGCGTACCAGGAGGAGAGGCCGCAGGTGACGGTCCGCGTCCATCTCGACAACGGATTCGTCCTCGCCGACGCAAGGGAGGACGTCTTCACCCCGGCCTGAGTCCCGCCCGCTCGACACTCGGCGTCCCTGTGCCGCGCCGCCTCCCAGGCGGCTTCGGCCCTCCCGGGCCGGGTTCACCGGGCGGGGCCGGGGTCCCCGCGTCACCCGCCGGCCTGCGAAGCACCCAGGGGAACGCGCCGAGCGGTGGAACAGCCGATCCGGTGGTTGAGTGGCATTCGGACGTGGCACCAAGAAAGGGTTCTCCATGCGAGTGCGTGATTCCGTGGTCGTGATCACCGGTGCTTCCAGCGGCATCGGCCGGGCCACCGCCGTCGCCTTCGCACGCAAGGGGTGCCCGGTGGTCCTGGCCTCGCGGCGCGCGGAGGCGCTGGAAGCGGTCCGGCAGGAGTGCGAACGCCACCGTGGCGCGGAGGCGCTCGTCGTGCCGACCGACGTCACGGACCCCGGAGCGGTCGACGACCTCGCCCGGCGGGCGGTGCATCGCTTCGGCCGCATCGACGTCTGGGTCAACTGCGCCGCCGTCACCGTGTTCGGTCCCTTCGAGGAAGTGCCCCTGGAGGACTTCCGCAAGGTCATGGACGTCAACGTCATGGGGTACGTGCACGGCGCCCGCGCGGCCCTCCGCGTGATGCGCGAGCAGGGCCGGGGAACACTGATCAACGTCTCCTCCATCGTGGGCTTGGTCAGCCAGCCGTACACCCACGCCTACGGCATGTCGAAGTACGCCGTCCGGGCGCTGAGCTCGAGTCTGCGTCAGGAGCTGCGGCTGGACGGTGCGAAGGACATCCACGTGTGCACGGTGCTGCCGGCCACCATCGACACACCGCTGTTCGAACACGCCGCGAACTACTCCGGCCGCAAGCCCCTGGCGATGCCCCCGGTCTACAGCCCCGAGCACGTGGCGCGAACCATCGTGGGTCTGGTGCGCGCGCCGCGCCGGGAAGTCGTGGCCGGCCCGATGGGCCGTTCCATGGTGCTCGAGTCCAGGCTCATGCCCGGCGTGGCGGAGCGGACGATGGCCCGGCAGGTGGACAGAACCCACCTGTCGCGCGAGGAGTCCGCTCCGGCCGGCCACGGTAACCTGCACGTTCCGGCGCCGGGGACCGGCGCCGCCCACGGCGGGTGGGGCGGGCGCCGCCGCACCGCGATGCGTCGTCTGACCGCCGCCACGGTCCTGGCGGGCGTGGTGGCGGGCGTCGCACGACGGGCCCGGACGCATTGAGCGGCCGAGACGCGCACGAGTTCAGCGCCACGGCGGGTACGACGATTCACGACGGTCGGATCCGGGCTTGCCCGGTGCTCGGTGCACTCGAGGCGTCATCACTCAGGGCCTGTCGAGACCGGGCCGGGTCGGCGAGATCCGGGGATGCGGCCCGGGCGGTCAGTGGGCAATGCATCTCCCACTCCCGTACTCCCCTCGGCGCGGCTCTCAGGGGGTGACGCTGAACAGCATGCGCATGCCGGGGTGTTCCGTGGCCGTCCAGAGCTGATGCGGTGATCCGGGCCAGACGGAGAGGTCTTCGACCCCGATCGCGGACGTCCGGCGGCGGGACGTTTCGACCGACACCAGCCAGTCGATGTCCCCAGCTGCATCCGCCCGGGCCTGCGCGGTCCGCAGCATCCGGTCGAACGTGCCGTCCGCCGCCCAGCGGCGGAAGCGGGTGTGCAGGCTGGCCCAGGATCCCTACTGCTCGGGCACATCCCGCCAGGCCCCCCGGCCCCGGAACTTCCCCACGATCCCGTTGAGCATCGTCCGGTCGTCCAGCCGAGGCCGCCCCATCGACGTCCGAGGCAGCAACGGCCGCCCGAAACCCCACTCAGCATCCGTCAGTTCATGACGACGTATCCCCCGACCACGATCCAGCAGCCGAGATTACATAGACGACAGAACCTAGCAACTCGCCTCGGCGCCGTTGTTCACGTCGAGTCGACGCTGACCGAGTAGCCGGCCCCGGTGGTGAGGTCGGGGGTGGCTTCCGTGACTACTGGCTCTGTTCACGAGAGGCGGCAGCGTCTACGGGGATTCGGGAGGCGCCCGGGGCCCTGGGTAGGGTCCAAATGTTCACGCGTCTTCGGCAGCGGACGGGGTCCCACCCGGCGTGTGAACCGTGCCTGTTCGATTGCGAGAAACATGGGCCTCGGGGTTGAAGTTGCCGTTGCGGCAGCTTCTACGGTCGTGACCGGGGCCGCAGAGACCGGCCCGGCGACACACACGCTGGAGTCGTGATGGACTGGCCGATCTCAGAGGTGGCCCGGATGTCAGGCGTGACCGCCCGGACACTGCGCCACTACGACAAGACCGGCCTGCTGCCTCCGGCCCGGATCGGCGCCAACGGACACCGATACTACGAGGAGCACCAGCTTCTGCTGTTGCAGCAGATCCTCGTACTACGGGCGCTGGGCGTCGGGCTGCCGGAAATCGGCCGGATCCTGTCCCAGCAGGTCGACGAAGTGGATGCCCTGCGGGGCCACCACCGACGGCTGCTCGTGGAGAGGGACCGGCTCGACACCCTGGCCGGCACTGTCTCCCGCACGATCGCCGAACTGGAGCAGTCCAGGAAGGACGGCACCCCCATGACCATCAACCGACCGGAGAACCTCTTCGAGGGCGTCCAGCCCTCCCACTACGAGGAGAACGTGTCCGACTTCCCCGAACTCGCCGAGGAGGTCGGACGGCGCGCAGCCGCGATGAGCCAGGCCGACGCCGACGCCGGCCACCGTGAACGCACCGCGCAGATGATCCGACTGGCCGAACTCATGGCCGCGGGCCACCCGGCAGACGCCGAGCCGGTCCAAGCCGAGATCGACGCCCAGTACCAGGCGCTGACCCAGCTGCGTGCCGTGTCCGCCGAGGAATACCGGGCCATCGGAGTCTCCTGCGTGGACAACGACGCCTGGCGCAACGCCTACGAGACGATCGCCCCCGGGCTGGCCGCGTATCAGCGCGACGCCATCGAGGCGTACGCCACCACCAGGCTGAACTGAGGAACAGCGCACCGCCACCCGGGACCGGCCCGCGATGGCGGTTGCGCCATGTCACGGCAATGTTCGATCCCGAGGACCGACTGTGACCACCGCGACAGGGTGCTGCCCGTTCTCGGGCTATGGCTCAGGTTCCGTGACTCAGCGTGCGCAGTTCACGGAACTTGAGCCAGAGCCGGAAGTCGTGAACAAAGCCACCGTGAGCGTCTTCGCGTGGCGCTCGGCGGTGAGGAAGACGATCCACAGAGCGATGCCCTCTCTGGTGAAGCACAGGTCGCCGGGCAAGGCTTCGGGATCGGGACGACCTTGCCCTTGTGCAGTCCCGTGGCGGCCGACGGGCGTGGCAGCCGCCGTCACTGCTGGTCGCAACCGGACAGCGTGCGGCGGGGGTGGCGAAACCGCCCGGGCCGCCCTGGCGACGGCGGAAGCTCGTACCGGCTACTGCCGTCGCACGGGGGCCGCGTTTTCCACGCCGAGGTGAGACCGGCCGTCCGTCGGTCAACCTAGTGTTCGCGGCCTGTGGCGGAGCCGAATCCCAGCCAGGTGTGGCGGTTGCCCCACCAGCACCAGCCGACCTTCGGGGCGTTGCGCCGTTCGCGGCCGTCCCGACCGGTGCCGTTGCTGATCCAGATCGCCGGGGTGCGGGCGTCCAGCGTGCCGTTCGCCTTGCGCAGCCGGGAGCCGATGGTCATGAAGCAGCGGTTGCGCTCGAGGACCGCCGGTTGCTGGAGCACCCAGTGGATGCCTTCGCTGAGCACCAGCGGGGTCCGCTCCTCCTTGGTGAGGGCGGGCAGGGCCTCCTCGGGGCTCCAGTTGGCCATGTGGTCGCCGCGGTCGAGGCCGGTGACGAGGTAGAAGGGGGCGTCCGGCAGCTCGATGCCGACGGGGGCGAAGCTGTCGACGTCGGGCATGTCGATGACGACGAAACCCGGCTTGTCCTCGCGGCGGAGCAGCGGCGCGAGGGCGGAGGCCGGGACGCGGTCCGGGTGGACGGCAAGGAGAGCGTCGCTGTCTTCGCTGCCGGCGTTCGCGGCGAAGGCGCGCAGCTCGTCGGCGGGTATCCCCGCGAGCTCGTGCACCCCGAGCTCGATCAAGCGCTCCGCCTGCGCGGCCAGCGGCGGGAGAGGTGGCACGGCGGCGGTGGACGAGGTCTCGGGCAAGGTACTCCTCTGTTCGCGGTGGATCGCGGTGGCGGTGGATCGCGGTGGACCGACCGGTCAACGGAGCGGCCCGCCGGGATGTTCCCGGCGCAGCGGCGATCGTGACACACACGGAAGTGCGGGACGACGAGCGCCAGGCCAGGAGACGATCACGCTGGAGGGTACAACCAAGAAGCCCTGGGGGCGGGTTGTTTGATCCTCAAGGAGGCCCCACACCACACGAACCTCTGTCGCCGCGCATCGACGCAGAGCCGCTGCGGTCCGCCTCTCAGGCCGGCGACGAGGAGTCCGCGAGGGCGGGGAGAACGGGCAGGCAGGGCAGGTGGCGAGGCGGTCGATGCGGCGGTTGTACGTCATGTCGGTGCGGCGGGTGGACTTCCGTACAGATCGCCGGTCGGCCGCGCTCGCCCCGCCGGGGCGGAGGCAGGCGCGGCCGGTACGCCGGCGCCGCGGTCAGGCGGTGTGGAGCGTCAGCCCGTAACGTCCGAGGATCTCGTTGACGGGCTGGAACCACGTCTCGCCACCGGAGGAGCAGTTGCCCCAGCCGCCGGAGGTGACTCCTTGGGCCTGGTCGCCGCTGATGAAGGCGCCGCCGGAGTCACCGCCCTCCGCGCACACGCTGGTCTTCGTCATCTGATGCACCGCCCCCTGGCTGTAGTTGACGGTCTCGTTCTTGGCCAGGACCGTGCCGCAGTGCCACCGCGTGGTGGAGCCGGAGCGGCAGATCGACGCTCCCACGGGGGCTTCCGCGGAACCTCGGACAAGACGGTCCGGGACGGCGCCCCAGCCGAGCACCACGGGTACCGTCCACCAGCCGCTGTGGATGCCGACGTACGCGTAGTCGTCGCCGGGGAACGAGGAGCCGTGGAAGGTGCCCATGGCGGACCCGTCCCAGCCCCGCACAGCGGCGCCGGCCCGCCCGCAGTGCCCCGCCGTGACGAACCCGCCGTGGACGGAGAAGCCGATGGAGCACCGGACGTTGCCGGTGTAGTACGGGTCGCCACCGACGGTTCCGGCTGCGTACGTACGGGGCGCGCTAGCCGTCTCGGCGACGGTGACGGGGCCGGAGGCGCGGGCCTTCTCGACGAAGGCGCGCACGGCGGGCGTGGAGCGCTCGGCGCGGACCACGGTGACGACGACGCTGTTGACACGGGGGGCGACGTGCCAGCCGGCCACGCCGACGGGGGCGGCGAGCGCGTCGAGGCGCGCTTTGACGCGGTCGAGCGTGCCGGCGCTGTGCCGGACGAGCCGGGTGTCGGCTCCGAGGCCACGCACTTCGGCCTCCTCACTCCGGCCGGTGAGGGCGACGACGAGGCGTGCGGTGTCGGGGTCGAACCACGCGCCGCCGTACGAACGGCCCGCCGCTCGTCGGGCTTCGCCTTCCAGGCGCGCCGCGGCCCGCTCGGCGCGTAACCGGTCCTCGACCTGGCGTTCCGTCAGGCCGAGGTCCTGTCGCATCGCGTCGAGAAGGCCAGTGGAGGCCGAGGGCGCGGATGCGGGAGCGGGGGCCGGGCCGACGGGAGCGGCATGGGCGCCGCCGAGCCCGACGGTGAGCAGGAGGGCCGCGACGGTGGCGGTCAGGGCGGATGTACGTCTCACAGGTGACTCCTGATGGGGAGAGTGATTGAGAGCGCTCTCAGACGGTGCGGAAGTCACGCTAGCGGCAGGCCACTTGTCAGGTCCATACCATGCGCAGGACGAAGGTCGCCTGCCTCCGCGGGCAGGACGGCACCCCTCCCCCGCCACCACTCACGCGGCTTCTGAGTGAGGGCGGCCGGGTACCCTCGCCGAGGCATGATCCGAACGGGACGGGCGCGGGGGGCACTGGTGGGCGGCGAGGCAAAGGCGATGGCACGGGCGGACGAGGCTCTGGCCGCTCTGCGGGTGAGCGGCACGGTGCGGCCGATCGCCCCCTTCACCGCGGACGCTCTCGATGCGTGGCCGATCACGCTCCCGGCCGCTGTCCGCCGGGTGCTGCTGGAGGCCGGCGGAATCGTCACCGTGGATCCGGACCGGCCCGACGGTGACACTGACACCTACCGCTTCGGACCGGCCGCCGAGTACGCCTCCCGTGCCTTCCGTGACGGCTACTGGGGGCTGGGCGAACGCCGCGGCGACCACTTGCAGGTGATGGTCGGCGTCGACGGCACGGACCGCCCCGACTGGGGGCCGGTGCTCGCCGCGTCGTTCGGTGAGGACGGCGACGTGTGGGTCCTGGCACCGACCTTCACCGACTGGCTGGCCGGACTCGTCGCCCCCGACCCCGACTCCGACCCCGACTCCGCGCCCACCGGAGCGGGCGGAACCGGCGCGTCCGCGACGGCGTCCGTGTCCGCCGTGCCCAGCGTGGCGGTGGCCGAGGGCCCCGACGCCGAACTCGCCGCGCTCGTCGGCCGCGGCGACCAGCTGACGGACGTGGTGGACCTGGCGAAGCTGCCCGGCTACCCGTGTCGGGTGATCTGGGAGCCGTACTACTCGCTGGAGTTCGACACCGCCGACACCGGCAGCAGCGAGATCGAGGCCGCCATCTGCGGGGGTGGCCGGCTCCTGACGCTCCGCAGCGTGGTCAGCGGCGACTTCCTCGGCCGGCCCGTTCGCCGGCACACCGTGCCGGCCGACGCGGGAACGCGATCGGTGTCCGAACTGCGGTCCCTCGCCGCCGAATTCCCCGCACGGGTGGCGCTGACCCCGGGCTGCACGGACGGCGAGATGGACCGCTGGCCGGTCCCGGTCCCGGCCGGCATACGGGAAGTGCTCAGGGAGATCGGCGCCGTCCGGATCAGCGGGCTGCCCCACCTTCTCCTGCTGCCCGGCGCCTCGGAGCACCAGGTCTCCCCGGAGACGCACGTCATGCTGGGCGGCGACGGTACGTACTGGCCGCTCGCCCGGATCGATTACGGGCCGTACACGGCGCTGGCGCAGATACGGCTCGACCCGGCCACGGGAGCGTGGGGGTGTGCGGTGTCGGTGATGTCCACGCCCGACACCCTGCGGGAGTTCCCCGACCTCACGCTGATCGCCGAGTCCCTTCCCGACCTGCTGCTGACCTACGCGCGGCTGGCCCGGGAGGCTGCGGCCCGGGAGGGGGCGGGCGCCGGATGGCGGCCGGAGGCCGACTGGCTGTTCCCGAACACCGGCGAGGCATGGCCCCGCCCGGTGCCGGTCGAGGAGTGGGTCGGTTCCGCCGACCCGCTGCTCGCAGCCGCAGCGGAACTGCCGGCGGGAACCCACGGCGTGGACCTGCGTGCCGTTCCCGTGCCGGCGGACGTCTCCTTCCACCGCGCCGAGGACTGGCCGTACCGGCACCCGCTCAAGCGGCTCACGTTCCCGGGCGGGGGCACCCTGGTGCTGGCCGAGCTCGAAGAGGGCTGAGGGCTGAGGCTGAGACCGGGGGCTGATGTCTGGGGCCTGCCGGTCGTTCCGGCAGCTGGCACGGCAGCCGAGCCGCCGCCACGAGGACGGCCCGCCGGACCGGGCTGAGACCGCCCGCGGCCCTTGGTGTACGAATTCCATGTGAACGAACAGATCGAGGTCCCGACCGTCCGCGTGTTCATAGCGCTCGCCCCGCCCGACGGCGCGAAGGAAGAGCTGGCGCAGGAGCTGCGGCAGTACTACGACACGTACCCGGGCATGCGGTGGAACCGTATCGAGGACTGGCACATCACCCTGGCGTTCCTCGGCGAGGTGCCCACCGCGACCGTTCCGCGCCTGCACGCACCGCTGGCACGGCTCGCGGGCGCACGGCGGCCCGTGGAGCTGGCGCTGCGCGGCGCCGGGTGCTTCGACGAGCGGGTGCTGTGGAGCGGGATCGACGGTGATCTCGAAGGACTGCACCTCCTCGCCACCGAGGTCCGGGCTGTGGCCAAGGAGTGCGGTGTCGCCTTCGAGGACCGGCCGCTCCGTCCCCATCTCACCCTGGCCCGATCGCGCCGCGACGATCCCTCCAGCGCGGTGAAGGCCGCCGCAGGGCTCGCCGCCTTCACCGGCAGTCCTTGGCGCGCCGAACGCCTCCACCTGGTGGGCAGCAACTTCGGCCGCGGCCCGGGGCCGATCCGTTATCGGGACATCGACGCGTGGAGCCTCAGCGGGGGCGGGATCGAGGGCGGGAGCGACACACCGTCGGGTCGTACCGAGGCCTGACCGGCGGAACGTCTCAGGGACCGCGAGGCCGGCCATGGCGACGCCCGGCACCGAGGGGGTGTCCACGCACCCCCGCGTCGCTCACCGAAGCCGACCGTCACGAGTGGTGCGTTTGACGGCAGCCCTGCACGGGGCTGCACTGGATTCATGGGCGCTGCGGCGACTCCGTCCTAGGGAGAGCAGCGATGACAAGCACGGAAACGTTCAACCTTCTGCAGCCGTACAAGATCGCCGAGGAGACGTTCGTCATCCCGTGGGCCCTCGAGGCCCCGCCGGTGGGCCACTTCCCGATGAACTCGATGGTGATCCGGGGAGCCGAACCGGTCCTGGTGGACACCGGGGCGCCCGCAGTGCGCTCCCAGTGGCTGGAGGCGGCCTGGTCCGTGGTGGATCCCCTGGACGTACGGTGGATCTTCCTCACCCACGACGACCGGGACCACGCCGGCAACCTCTTGGCGGTCCTCGCCGAATGCCCCAACGCGACCCTGCTGACGACATGGTTCTCCATCGGCCGCATGGCCGAGGAGTGGGAGACCCCCATCAACCGGTGCCGCTTCATGACCGACGGCGACACGATCGACGCGGGCGACCGCACCCTGGTCGCCAAACGACCGCCTCTGTTCGACAACCCCACGACGCGGGCCCTCTTCGACCCGAAGACCGACGTCCTGTGGGCCGTCGACACCTTCGCCACCAACGTGCCGGCCCCCATGCCCGAAACGGCGGCGCTGTCGCCGGACGAATTCCGTGACGGCCAGTTCTTCGGCGGAAGCCTGGTCTCCCCCTGGGTCGCCCTGGTGGACCCTCACAAGTTCGGAGCGGTCGTCACCGACTTCCAGCAGTTGAACGCCGAGGTCATCGCCGGCTGCCACTCCCCCGTCCTCCGCGGCCCCCACATCTCCGAGGCCTACGACCTCCTCCGCCGGCTCCCGGAGATCCCACCGTGGGCCGAGTTCACCCAGGCCGACCTGGACCAGTGGATGGCGGTCGCCGAGAGCTCGGTTCCGCCGGAGCAGCCCCGGCCCTCGGGGACGTGAGGGGCGCTCAACCGCTTCCCAGGAGACGGCGGCCGGCGCCCGGTACGGGCGGCGACGCGCGAACCGGCGACCGTGCGCGGGAGCGAGAACGGCGGCCCCCTCCACCGGGTCGGCGGAGGGGGCGTCGCGGTCAGGCGCGGAGGAGCCGTTCCGTCACCTCGCGGTAGGTGCGCAGGGTGAGGCGGAGCTGTTCGGTGTCGGATGCGCGCCGGCCGCCCGAGTCGCCGTTTCCCTGCCAGCCCGCGCGCAACGCGGTGCGACGGTCCTGAAGGGAGGCGATGAGTTCCTTCTCCACCTCGTCGAGCACCTCGGCCGCCTCGGCGACCGAGTCGCGCGGTGAGTCGACGAACCCGGCGAGTGCGTGGTGCAAGCGCTCTGCCAGGCGGGTCCGGTCGGCATCGCCGAGCAACGGCTCGGGCGTTCCGCTCCCACCGTGCCCTTGGCCGGGGCTGTGGCCCGAACCGGAAACCCGCCCGTCCGCGGGCCGCGCGCCGTTCGCCGGAAGGTCACCGTCGCCGTCGTGCGTCAGCGGATCCGCCCCGCTCCGTCCGCGCGGCGCGGCGGGGGTCACGGCGGGAGTGTCGTGACGACTCCCTCCGCTCCGGCCCGTGGCGCCGCGGTCCTCGGACGGTGCGGCGGACAACGGTGACGCGGACAGGGGTGTCACCGGCGTGTCGGCAGTACCGGTGACCGGCGGTGCCGCAGGCGCGGGCGGTGCGGGCGCCGGCGGTGCGGGCGGCGGTGCCGGCGGTGAGGGGTGGCCGACGTTCTGGACCGGTGGGGTCTCACGCGGCGGCCCGTCGCCGCCACCCGTCGCGGCCGGGTAGGCGGGAACCTCGCGCTGCCGCCGCGGGTCGTTTCCGGTGCGGCCCTCCGCCTGCTGGTCACGGCTCTCGCGCGCCGCCATCACGCACCACTTCCCTTCGGCTTGAGCAGATGGCCGCGCCCTTGCCCGGCCGCCTTTCGCGGACGTGCCGTGACACCCTTCGCAGACGTGCCCGTGGTCAGGTCCTCGAACAGGCCGCGCGCCTGGAGCAGAGCCTTGCGCAGCTGATCGGTGGACGCGGAATCGGAGCGTGCGGCCCTCCGTGCCCTGCGGAGGCCCTCCACATGGCGCGGGTGGTGCACCGACAGGGCGGCGAGCTGCTCGTCGTGACGGTCGGCGGCAGGGTAGCCGCGGGTCGCGGCGATCCGCGCGAGGAGTTGTTCGGCGTCGGCGACGGCCTGCCGAGGGGCGTCCACGAAACGTTCCTGGAGCGTGGTCCACTGGGCGACGTACTGCTCGCGGACGGCGGGCTCCAGCGGCAGCGGCCGGATGTGGCCATGCCGCTCGACCCGTTCGCGCAGGTCGTGGTGGGCGGCCTCGGTGTCTCCGCCGTGGCGTTCGAGGGTGCGGTCGTACTCGGGGCCGAAGCGCCGCTTGAGGGAGCGTGTGCCGCTGCCCGGGCCCGTACGGGCCCGGAGCAGGACACCGGCCGCCAGCAACACCGCGACCACCGCCGCGATGATGAGAACTGTGGTCAGGGTCGACATGGCTGCCTTCCTGGATTGACTCCTGGCTGGCTGTTCTTCACTGCTTGACTGCTTCACGGCGCGCCTGTCGATTCGGCTTGCCGCTTATCCAGGAGTCAAACCCGTAGCCCGACCGTCGAGCCGGTGACCCTACTTGACCGAACCCGCCATCACCCCCTGCACGAAGTGCCGCTGGAAGGCGAAGAAGACCACGACCGGGACGATCAGGGAGAGGAAGGCGCCGGGCGCCAGCACGTCGATGTTGCTGCCGAACTGCCGTACCTGCGACTGCAGTTCCACCGTCAGTGGCTGCGAGGAGCTGTCCGCGAACAGCAGCGCCACCAGCATGTCGTTCCACACCCAGAGGAACTGGAAGATCGCCAGGCTCGCGATGGCGGGCCTGCCCACCGGCAGCACGAGCCGCGTGAAGATCCGCCACTCACCGCCCCCGTCCATCCGCGCGGCCTCCAGCATCTCGCGCGGGATGTCGGCGAAGTAGTTGCGCAGCAGGAAGACGGCGAACGGCAGCCCGTACGCGACATGGAACAGCACCACGCCGGGGATCGTGCCGAACAGGCCCAGCTGGCCGAAGAGTTTGGCGACCGGAAGCAGACCGACCTGCACCGGGACCACCAGCAGGGCCACCACCGCCAGGAAGATCCAGTCCCGGCCGGGGAACTCCAGCCAGGCGAAGGCGTAGCCGGCGAGGGCCGCGATGCCGACGACGAGCACGGTCGTCGGCACCGAGATGAGCACCGTGTTCCAGAAGGCCCGCGTGATGCCGGCGTTGGCCAGGAGCGCCGTGTAGTTGTCGAGCGACAGCTGGCCGGGAGCGTTGAGCGCGGTCCACCAGCCGCTCGACGCGCTGTCGTCGGCCGAACGCAGCGAGGAGAGCAGGAGACCCGCGACCGGGGTGATCCAGACGAGACCGACGACCGCCAGGAACGCCTGGACCAGGCCGTTGCCCAGCCACCGGCGGAGCCGGCCGCCGGGAGCCCGGCAGGGTGGGGGCGGGGCGGGCGTGTTCGGGCCCGACGTCGGCGCCGGGCTCTTCGAGGGGGCGGGGGTGGCGGTCGCGCTCATGACTGACTCCTGCGGAAGCGGCGGACGTTGAACACCATGGCGGGGATCACGAGCAGCAGGAGCAGCACCCCGAGCGCACTGCCGAGCCCCTGGTCGTTGCCGCCGCCGAAGGAGACGAGCCACATCTGGGTGGCCAGTACAGTGGCGTCCTCCTGCACCGGGCCGGGCGCGATGATGTAGATGAGGTCGAAGACCTTCATCACATTGATCACCAGGGTCACGAAGACGACCGTCAGCACGGGCGCCAGCAGTGGCACGGTGATCCTGCGGAACACCTGCCACTCGCTCGCGCCGTCCATCCGGGCCGCCTCCAGCGCGTCACGCGGCAGCGACGACAGTCCTGCGCCGATGAGCACCATGGCGAAGCCGGTCCAGATCCACAGGTACGCGCCGATGATCGCCGGGGTGACGAGGGCCGGGCCGAGCCAGGACACGCCCTCGTAGGGGGGTGCGAAGTTCGCCGCGGGCAGCCGCACGGTGTACGAGCCGTCCGTGAGGCCCGCGAAGCGGTACGAGCCGTCCGCCGCCGTCGTCGAGGTGGCGACCGTCCTGCCGTCCCGTACGGCCTCCACCGTGAGCCCCGGCAGGCCGCGTTCGGCCGGATCGATCGCCCCCGGCCGTCCCCCGCCGCCGGGGGTGAAGTCCAGGTAGACGGCACCGCGTACCTCGTCCGCGCCGGCCTTCGCCGTCGAGGCCGGCTTCGCCTCGGCCGGCATGTCCTTGGGCGACACCCCCACCAGTCCGAGGTCGACGGTCCGGCCCGGCGAGACGGCCGCTGCCGTGCCGTACGACCCGTCCGGGGTCTTGCGCAGGCCCTGGTCGTCCCGGGGGCGGGCGGCCGGGTACGAGGACGTGCCCGTGAAGGCGTCATGGACGCCGACCACGGCGGCGTTGAGGACGCCCTTGTCGGGGTCCTCCTCATAGGCGAGGCGGAAGATGATGCCCGCCGCGAGGAAGGACACGGCCATCGGCATGAACAGCAGGAGCTTGAACGCGGTGGCCCAGCGGACCTTCTCCACCAGGACGGCGAGGATCAGCCCCAGCCCGGTCAGCAGTGTCGGGGCGACGACGACCCAGATGGCGCTGTTGCGGATCGCGGTGAGCGTGGCCGGGTCGCGGAACATCTCCGCGTAGTTCTCCCCGCCGACGAACCGGCTCCCGGACGCGTCGAAGAAGCTGCGGCCGACGGAGAAGAGGACGGGGTAGACGACCAGCGCGCCGAGGAGCAGCAGCGCGGGCAGGACGAAGGCGACGGCGATGGTCCGCCGGCGGCGCTGGGCGCGCCGCCGGGGACTCGCTGCCCCCACGGGAGTGGTGAGGGTGGTCATGTCCGTCAGCCCTTGTAGGCCTTGGCCGCGGCGGCTTCCAGGGCTGCCGCGGTCCCGGCCGGGTTCGACGGGTCGCGCAGGAAGTCCTGCAGCAGCTTCCACTCCCCCACGCCCTTCGTACCGCCGAAGGAGGCCGGGGCCTGGTCCGACATGTCGAAGCGCACCGAGTCCCCGGCGTCGATCAGGGACTTGGCGGTCTCGCGCAGGGTGTCGTCGCCGTAGGAGGCGAGGTCGAGCTTCTTGTTGGGGGAAAGGAACCCGCCGGCCCCGGCCCACACGGCCGCCGCCTCGGGCGTCGCCAGGTACTCCATGAACGCCGTCGCGGCCTTCTGGTTCTTGCCGTCCTTCAGGACGACGGCCGCGTCACCGCCGCTGACGACGGGGGCCTTGCCGCCCGTCACCGCCGGGAAGGGGAAGAAGGTGGCGTCCTGGCCGATCTTCTTGCCGAACTGGTCCTTGGCGATGCCGGCGACGAAGTCGCCCTCGTACACCATGGCCGCCTCGGGTTCCGGGCCGAAGACCTTCTCGACGGAGCCGGGGAAGTCGGTGCCCAGCGCGCCCTTCTGGCCGCCCGCTATCAGCTTCTTGTCGGAGAACAGGGTGCCGAGCGTGGTGAGGGCCTTGACCACGCTCGGGTCGGTCCAGCTGATCTGGTGCTGGGCGAGCTGGTCGTACTTCTCGGGGCCGGCCTGGGAGAGGTAGATGTTCTCGAACCAGTCGGTGAGCGTCCAGCCGTCCTCGCCGGCGACCGCGAAGGCGGCCAGGCCGGAGTCGGAGACGGCCTGGCCGCTCCTGAGCATCTCCTCGTACGTCTTCGGCGGCTTGACGCCGGCCTGTTCGAACGCGTCCGGGCTGTACCAGACGGTCGACTTGTGCGCCGCCTTGAAGTACAGGCCGTACAGCTTGCCGTCGACGGACCCGTACTCCTTCCAGACGGGTGCGTAGTTGGCGCCGACGGCGCCGGCGGTCTTGTCGGAGAGCGGCTTGAGCCAGCCCTTCTCGGCGAACTGCTGGAGCACGCCGACCTGGGGGACCATCACCACGTCGGGAGCGTTGCCGCCCTCGATCTTGCTGCCGACGACCGTGGAGACGTTGTCACCGGTCGAGGTGAAACGGGTCTGGGCCCCGGTCTTCTCGGTGAAGGCGTCCAGCACCTTCTGGAAGTTCTTCTGTTCGGCGCCGGACCATACGCCGGCCACGTTCAGGGTCTGGCCGCTGAGCTCCTTGCCGCCACCGCCCGCGCTCACCGGGTCGCCGCCGCAGGCGGTGGCCGCGAGTGCCAGGGTGAGCGCCGAGCAGCACGCCATCGTCGTCCGTCGTCGTGCGTTCATGGTCATACCTCCGAGGTGGTGTGGTCAGGGGTGGTGTGGTCGGGGGTGGTGTGGTCACTGGTCCACCAGGCCGCGGTGGATCCGGGCAGCACGCCGGCCGGGCAGGGGCCGCTGGACAGCAGCGGCGCGCCGGCGACCGGGGCGGGCACCGACGCTGCGGTGAAGTTCACGGCGCAGACGAGGCCCTCGCCGCGTTCGAAGGCCAGGACACCGGGCGGCGCGTCCAGCCAGCGCAGGCTGCCCTCGCCCAGCTGCGGGAGGCCTCGGCGCAGTTGCAGGCCGTCGCGGTACAGGTGCCAGAACGAGCGCGTGTCGGCGAGCGCCCGGTCGGTGGCGTGCTCGGCGAACCAGCCGGGCTGCGGCAGCCACGGCTTGGCGCTCTCGGCGCCGGTGCTGAAGCCGAACGGCGAGGCGTGGCCCGACCATGGCAGTGGTACGCGGCAGCCGTCGCGGATCCTGGCCCGGCTGCCGGTGCGCCGGAAGATCGGGTCGGTGAGCACCTCGTCGGGCAGGTCCACGACCTCGGGCAGACCCAGTTCCTCGCCCTGGTAGATGTACGCGGCGCCGGGCAGCGCCAGCATCAGCAGGGCGGCGGCCCGCGCCCGGGCGGCTCCCAGGCCGCTTCCCTCGGTGCCGGACTCGCCGTACCGGGTAACGGTGCGGACCTGGTCGTGGTTGTTGAGCACCCAGGTGACGGTGGAGCCGGTGCCCGCGATGTCCCGCAGTGCCTCGTCGATCACGGTGCGGAAAGTGGCGGCGTCCCAGGGCGCGCCGAGCAGGTCGAAGAAGAAGGCCTGGTGCAGTTCGTCGGGGCGTACGTACAGGGCGTGCTCACGGGCGGTCGGTACGGACACCTCGCCCACGAGCAGTCGCTCGCGCCCGTCGCGGGCTGTGTACTCCTCGCACACGGATCGCCAGTGCCGCCACACGTCGTGCACCTCGGGCTGGTTCCAGGCCAGCGGGTTGACCGAGTCGCGGGTACGGGCGTCGGCCTCCGGGTCGGAGGAGTCGGGGAGCTCGGGGTGCTTGAAGAGACCGGCGGCCACGTCGATGCGGAAGCCGTCCACGCCCCGGTCCAGCCAGAATCGCAGGACGTGCTCGAAGTGGTCGGCCACCTCGGGGTTGCGCCAGTTCAGATCGGGCTGCTCGGGCGTGAACATGTGCAGGTACCACTGGCCGGGTGTGCCGTCCTCCTCGGTCACCCGGCTCCAGGCCGGTCCGCCGAACATGGCGTGCCAGTTGTTGGGCGGCTCGTCCCCGCCCGGGCCGCGGCCCTCGGCGAAGTGGAACCGGGCGCGGGCCTCGCTGCCGGGGCCCGCCGTGAGCGCCTCGCGGAACCAGGCGTGCTCGCTGGAGCAGTGGTTGGGGACGATGTCGAGGAGCACCTTGATGCCGAGTCTGCGCGCGTCGGCCACGAGCCGGCCGAACTCCTCCAGGTCGCCGTAGACGGGGTCCACATCGCAGTAGTCGGCGACGTCGTAGCCGTGGTCGGCCTGCGGTGACGGGTAGAAGGGGCTCAGCCAGATGCCGTCGACGCCGAGCTTCTTCAGGTACGGGAATCCGGCGCGGACCCCGGCGAGGTCGCCGATGCCGTCCCCGGTGCTGTCCAGGAAGCTGCGGACGTACACCTGATAGATCACCGCGTCGCGCCACCAGGGGTGGGCGGAGCGGTGCGTGAGGCGCTGCGAGAGGCCGTCGCCGGCCGGGGCTGTGAGCATCACCCGTTGACCTGTTTCTTCGTGAAGGGGTGCGCGCCATTCAGAGCGAATAGCGGTTATGCATGCATGTTAGGTAGGGGTGACGAGAGAGTGTCAACGAGTGCGCAGAAACCCGCGGCAATTGAGGCTTTATGTCCAGATACGGGCTGCGACAGAAACGTTATCGGCAACCTGGACGTTACCTAACAGATAACTAACTCACGCGTAGCCCGAAAAAGGGCGGGAAGCCCGAAAGGAGACGATCGGGTCAACGGCGGTGGGCGATGGCCGCGAGTTCCCCGGCCAGCCGTCGCACGGCCGCCTCGGGCGTCTGGTGCTGCGCCATGGCGTCGTGCACCACGGCCTGCACGGCCAGGCTGACCTGTTCGTACCGCGGGCTCTTGGGTCGCGGCGCCGCCGCGAGCACGCTGGCGCGGAGCGCGGGCAGGTAGGGGAACCGCCGCACCAGCTCCGGGTCCCGGTACAGCGCGGCCCGCACCGGCGGCAGGGCACCCTCGGTCAGCACGCGCCGCTGCACCTGCTCGCTCGTGAGGTACGCGATGAGGTCGCGGGCCGAGTCCGGGTGCCGGGCATGGCTGCTCACCGCGAGGTTCGACCCGCCCAGCACGCTCGTGCCCGGCCCGGACGGGCCGGGCAGCGGCACGGCGCCGAACTTCCCCGCCACCTCGGAGTCCTCGCCGGACGCGCCGGCGTAGGCGTACGGCCAGTTGCGCAGGAAGAGCAGCCGGCCGTCCTGGAACGCCTGGCGCGACTCCTCCTCCGTGTACGCCAGCGCCTCCTCGGGGATCCAGCCGTCACGTACGCCCCGGGCGAGGAACCCGACCCCCGCGCGGGCCGCCTGCGAGTCCACCGTGACCCGCTCACCCTCGTCGCCGAGGATCGTGCCGCCCGCCGAGTACACGGCTTCGGCGGCGTTGACGGTCAGCCCCTCGTACGGCAGGAACTGCCCCGCGTACCCCTCGAGCCCGTGCCGGGGCGCGAGCGTACGCGCCTGCCGTTCCAGCTCCGCCCAGGTCCGCGGTGGCCGTACGCCCTCGCGGTCGAGCACGTCCTTGCGGTAGAAGAGCATTCCGGCGTTGGTGACGTACGGGACGGCGTACAGCCTTCCGTCGTACGTCGCCGTGTCCACGACCGGCCGCAGAAAGCCGTCGAGCGGGACGCGCGTCCGGTCCACGGGTGCGATCCAGCCGGCCGCCGCGAACTCGGTCGTCCAGGCCACGTCGATGTTGAGGATGTCGAACCGGCCCGCACCCGACCGCAGGTCGGTGATCATCTGGGCACGGGTCTCGTCCGCCGAGTCGGGCAGTTCGACCAGAGTGACCCGTTCACCGGGATGTGTCCGGTTCCACCCGTCGAGCACGCGGCCGAGATAGCCCGTGAGATCGCCGGCCGTGGCGAGGGTCATCGGGCCGCGCCCACCCTCGCGCTCCACGGCCGCCGGGGCGGTACCGGATGCCACATATCCGGACAGAACGACCATGATCACGAGGAGACCCCTACCCGCGGCACGTATCCACCGCATAGGTTCCTCCCTGTGCACCGGCGCAGGACCTCGGCGTCCGGCGTCACGGGCATGTATACCCGTTAGGCATGGGCGATACTAGAGCCCACATCACATCGGGAGCCCGTGGAGGAGGACAGCACGAGTGCGCCTTCCCCTCCTGGCTCTCCTGGCACGGGGGCCCGCCCACGGCTACGAGCTCAAGCAGGACCTTGAGCAACTGCTGGGCGCCGCGTACCCTCCCACCAACGTCGGCCAGATCTACGTGACACTCGGCCGGCTGGAGAAGTCCGGCCTCATCGAGGGCGAGGAGATCGCCCAGGAGAGCAGGCCCAACAAGAAGATCTACCGCCTCACCGACGCCGGGCAGGAAGCGCTGCGCGCCTGGTTCGAGGAGACGGCCGACGAACCGAGGGTCCGGGACGAGTTCTTCATGAAGCTCGCCCTCGCCCCGAGGACCGGGCTCGCCGACCAGATCGCCCTCATCAACAAACAGCGACGCGAGTACCTCAACACCATGCGCAACCTGTCCAAGCTGGCCGCCACCGAAGACCGGGACAACCGCATCGCCCACCTGCTGATCGAGGGCGCCATGCTGCATCTGCAGGCCGACCTCGACTGGCTGGAGCGCTGCCAGGAGGAACTGGAGGACCTGCTGTGACGGACGCCTCCGCCATATCCGCCGAACCGCTGCTGCGCGCCGAGGGCCTCGTCAAGACGCACCACGGCGAGGGCGCACCCGCCCATGCCGTACGCGGCGTCGACCTGGCCGTGCGACACGGCGAGTTCGTCGCGGTCACCGGCCCCTCGGGCGCCGGGAAGTCCACCCTGCTGCACCTGCTCGGCGGCCTCCAGCGTCCCGACAGCGGCTCCCTGTGGCTCGACGGAGAACGCACCGACGGCTACAGCGAGGCGCGCTGGGCCGTCGAGCGGCGCCGCCGCATCGGCATCGTCTTCCAGTTCTTCAACCTGGTCTCCAACCTCACCGTCGCCGACAACGTCGAACTGCCCGCCCTGCTGGCCGGCTCCTCCGCCCGGCAGGCCCGGGCCGAGCGCGAGAAGCTCCTCGCCGAGCTGGGTCTCGACGGCAAGGCCCGCAGCATGCCCGGCGAACTGTCCGGCGGCGAGCAGCAGCGCGTCGCCCTCGCACGGGCCCTGGTCAACCACCCGCGCCTGCTCCTCGCCGACGAACCGGCCGGCAGTCTCGACAGCAAGGGCACCCGCGAGGTGATGCGGCTGCTGACCCGCTTCCACCAGCGGGGACAGACCATCGTCCTCGTGACCCACGACGCCCGGCTCGCCAGCGCGGCGGACCGGGTGATCAGCTTCTTCGACGGCCGCATCGCCGACGACGCCGAACTGGGCGGCACGCCGTCGCGCGGTGCCGGCCTGTCCGGCGTCCTCGCGCTGAACGACCTGACGCCCGACCCGACGAACGACCTGAAGGACTGACCGTGCGGGCCATGCTGCGCTGGGCGCACGCCGATCTGCGCACACACCGGGGCGAGGCACTCTTCCTCGTCGCCGCCACCGCCGGCATCGTCGCCTCGCTGCTGCTCGCCACCGCCCTGTTCGGATACGCCACCAACCCCTGGCAGCGGGTCTTCACCCAGTCCCACGGCGCGCACGTCTGGATCCACACCGGATCCGCCGCCGACACCGGACGGCTCGCAGCCCTCGACGGTGTCGCCGCCGTCTCCGGCCCGTACCGCACTGCCACCACCACCGTCTCCTCGCGCGGCGCCCGCGCCGGCGTGGAACTGCGCGCCACGGACGCCGTCCTGCCAGCCACGGGCCGCCCGCTGATGACGTCGGGCCGCTGGCTCGACCCGGCCGCACCCGACGGCGTCGTCCTCGAAGCGGGCCTGGCCCGCGCTCTGTGGGCCGAGCCGGGCGACCGGCTCACCGTCGCCGGACGCACGCTCACCGTCCGGGGCGTCGCCGAGACCGCCGAGCGCCGCTACCGCCCCGGCGACCGACCCGGCACCGTGTGGGCCCTCCCGCGCGCCGTGCCCCGGGACGGTCCCGCCGGCCAGGTCGTCGGACTGCGGCTCACCGACCCCGGCGACACCGACTACACCGTCCAGCGCGCGGTCACCACGCTCGGCGCGGGCGCCGTCGGCGACATCTCCACCTGGCAGCAGGCCCGCGCCGAGGCGCAGGGCGACACCAAGCTGCTCGGCCAGGTCCTCGGGCTCTTCGGGCTGGGCGCCCTCATCGCCGCCGCGCTCGCGGTGTTCGGAGCCATCAGCACCCGGGTTCGCGGCCACCTCCGGGACATCTCAGTCCTGAAGGCCATCGGCTTCACACCCGGCCAGGTCGTACGGATCTTCCTCGTCCAGCACCTGGCGTTCGCCGTCCTTGGAGCCGCTCTGGCCGCCTCACTCGTCAGGTCCGTGGGCAGCCGCCTGCCCGGCCGGCTCGGCGACGCCGTCCAGGTCTGGCAGGGCCTGCCGGGCCACCTCCCGGCTCTCCTGCTCATCCCCGTCGCGGCCGTGCTGTTCATCGGGGCGGCCACCTGCCTGGCCGCCTGGCGGGCGGGCCGCGTCCCACCCGTACCTGTGCTGCCGCCGGCCGCGGCCCCGGGCGGAGGGCTCTCCGGCGCCGCCCGCAAGGCGCTCGGGCTGCGCGTGCCGCCCGCTCTCGTCCTCGGCTGGCACCGGGCCTTCGGGCGGGGGCGCCGTGCCCCGGCCGCCGTCGTGCGGCTCGCGCTGCCCCTGCTGCTGATCACCGTGGCGCTGGGCGCGTGGACGACCATCGAGCGTTTCGACAGCCGCCCCGAGCAGCTCGGCCTCGCCGCCGCGCTCACCGCCCGCCCGGACGGCACACTCGACGACCGCGAGGCGACCGCGCTCCTCGCGGCGAACCCGGACGTCCGGGCGGCCCATCCCGGCCTGGAGGTCGCCGCCCTCGTCCCCGGCCAGACCGGCACCATCGCGCTGCGCGGCCTCGGCACCCGCGAACGGCCCTACCCGTACTCGATCGCCGAGGGCCGCGCGGCCCAGGGCCCCGACGAGGCCGTCGCCGGGCAGGGCCTGCTCGACCTGCTCGGCGCCCAGGTCGGTGACTGGGTACGCCTGACCGCCGGCGGCCGGCCCCAGGTGCTGCACATCGTCGGCCGCAGCATCGAACCGGAGAACGGCGGTCGCGTCATCTCCACCTCGCTCGACACCCTCCGCGAGAACGACCCCGGTCTGCGCCCCAGCCTCTACCAACTCCAACTGCGCCCCGGGGCGGACCCTCGTACGGTGAGCGCCGAGCTCGCCGACGCCTCACGGGGCCGGCTCGACATCCACGAGGTCACGAGCCCCGCCGACCACCTCTCCGCGCTGCGCGGCCTGGTCGCCGGGCTGATCGCCGTCCTGGCCCTGATCGGTCTCACCGAACTGTCCACGACGATCGGCGGCAGCGTCCGGGACGGCGAACGCGACCTGCTCGCGCTGAAGGCCATCGGCCTGTCCCCGCGCCAGATCACCACGGTGACCGTCACCGCCGTCGGCTGCACGGCACTGACCGCCGCCCTCGCCGGCACGGCCCTCGGCGTCCCCCTCGCCCACTGGCTGATCGACCACGAGGCCCGAGCCACTGGCATCGGCGCGGGCATCGCCCAGGCTCCGTCCGTCCTCCACCTCGTGGCCCTCATCGCGGCGGCCGTCGCGGGCGCGGTCGCCCTCGCCGTGCTCCCCGCCGCCCGCGCCACCCGCCACCGCCTCGCGGACACGCTCAGCGCGGTCGCGTGACCCCCTCCCCGGTGCTGTACTGAAGGTGGAAGATCCCCGCTGAGAGGGGTGGTCATGCGTCTTCCCACGCGACCCTCCACGCAACGTTCCTCCCGCAGGTGGACCCCCGTACTGGCCTCGGTCACCGCGCTCCTGAGTCTCGGCGTCCTGGCCCCCGCCGCCCCCGCGCAGGCCGCCCCGCCGGGCCCCGTCGTGATCCGCGTCGTCGACGGCGACACGGTCGAGGTACGAGGCACGGGCAGGGTCGTCCCGGCAGGTGTCGTCGCCCGCGTACGCCTCCTCGAGATCGACACCCCCGAGCGCGGCGCCTGCTACAGCCGCGAGGCCACGGCCCGTACCACCGAACTGCTGCCACCGGGCAGCACGCTGCGAACCGAGGCCGACGTCGAGCTCAAGGACCGCTACGGCCGGTTCCTGCTCTACGTGTGGAACGAGCGGGGTGTCTTCGTCAATGAGTCCTTGGTGCGCAGCGGTCACGCGAGGAGCGTGCTGTTCGAGCCCAACGACAAGCACTGGACGACGATGACCGAGGCAGAGGCGGCCGCCCGCCAGGCCGGCGCGGGCCTGTGGTCCTCCTGCCCCACTGCCTGACGGACCGTTCTCGGCCCACCCCCTCCGGTCTCTGGGCCGCCTGACGGAGCGGGAGCGGGAGGTGCCGGCCGGTCTCGGCGGGGGCCTGTCCAACGCGAAGATCGCGAGCCGGCCGCACTTGGTCGAAGGCACGGTGAAGGCACACGTCAGCGCCGTCCTCGCGAAGTTGGGCGTCCGTATCCGCGTGGAGGCCGCCATCGCCGCCTACGAGGCCGGCCTGGTCCCCCCACGCACCGCCTGACGCGATTCCCTGCAGTCGCCGAGCGACGAGTGCGTCCACATCGCCCTGTGGTCCCGCGGCCTGTCAGCGGGGCCGGCGGGCGTTGAGGCGGGCGGCCTGGCGGGTCAGGTGGGCGCGTTCGGGGAGGTTGGGTGCCTTCGGAGCCGCCTCGGTGTACAGGCGTGCCGCCGTCGCCAGGTCACCGGCACGCTCGTGGAGGTAGGCCGCCACCGCGGCGTGACGGGGCACTGAGTCGTCGAGGGCCGCGAGCGCCGCCAGGCCGGCGCGCGGCCCTTCGGCCTCGCCGACGGCCACCGCGCGGTTGAGCCGGACGACCGGGCTGTCCGTCAGGCGCGCGAGCTCGTCGTACCACTCGACGATCTGCGCCCAGTCGGTCTCCTCGGCGGTGGGCGCGTCGGCGTGGAGGGCGGCGATGGCGGCCTGGGCCTGGTACTGGCCGAGCCGGTCGCGGGCGAGGGCCGCCTGCAGGATCTCGACGCCCTCGGCGATCGACTTCGTGTCCCACCGGCCGCGGTCCTGTTCGGCGAGCGGTACGAGGCTGCCGTCGGGCGCGGTCCGGGTGGCGCGCCGGGCGTGGTGGAGCAGCATGAGAGCCAGCAGCCCCGCCACCTCCGGGTGGTCGATCGCGGCCGCGAGCTGCCGGGTGAGCCGGATGGCCTCGGCGGCGAGGTCGACATCGCCGGAGTAGCCCTCGTTGAAGACCAGGTAGAGGACCCGCAACACGGTGGCGACGTCACCGGGCCGGTCGAACCGTACGCCGGAGACGGTGCGCTTGGCCCGGCTGATGCGCTGCGCCATGGCCGCCTCGGGCACCAGGTAGGCCTGGGCGATCTGGCGGGTGGTCAGCCCGCCGACGGCTCGCAAGGTCAGCGCGACCGCGGACGACGGCCTCAGCGACGGGTGGGCGCACAGGAAGTAGAGCTGGAGCGTGTCGTCCACCGCGGGCGCGGGCCCGGGCGCCGGCTCCTCGTCGACGAGGCCCTCACGCCGGCGGCGGGCGGAGTCCGCCCGGGTCGCGTCGAGGAACCGGCGCCAGGCCACGGTGACCAGCCAGCCCTTCGGGTCCCGCGGCTGGTCGGCCGTCCAGACGCGGATCGCCTCGACCAGCGCGTCCTGCACGGCGTCCTCGGCCGCCGCGAAGTCGGCTCCGCGGCGGACGAGAATCGTGAGGACGCCGGGTGTGAGGCTGCGGAGCAGGGCCTCGTCCATCGGTGAGGTCACTCGGTGATGGTGGGCGGCGCGGACAGGAACGGGCGAACCTCGAGCCACTCGTGGATCGGCTTCCCGCCCGCCCCGGGGGCGGCGGAGAGCTCCCCGGCCAGTTCGACGGCGCGCTCGTAGCTGTCGACGTCGATGACCATCCAGCCGGCGATGAGGTCCTTGGTCTCGGCGAAGGGACCGTCGGTGACAGGCGGGCGCCCCTCACCGTCGTACCGGACCCACGCCCCCTCGGGGGCGAGCGCCTGACCGTCGACGAACTCGCCGGTCTTCTCGAGCCGGGCCGCGAAGTCGTTCATGTATCGCACGTGGGCCGAGATCTCCTCCGGCGCCCACTGGTCCATGGGCACGTCGTTGACGGCAGCCGGAGCGCCGCGGTAGTGCTTCAGCAGCAGGTACTTGGCCATCGTGTTCTCCTCGGTGGTGGTGCGACCCATTGTGGTCGCCTTCACTACGGAGACGGAGCCGGCCACGGGTTCTCGACATCGCCGTGCGAAATTTTTCTACTCCCCGCATCGGCGCCGGGAACGTGATCGACCAGAACCGTGCCGGTGGCCTCCTGCCGGCCGAAACCGAAGTCCGCGACCCGTGCCGGGGCGTCGCCCACGCGCCCCGGCACGCGCCCTCAAGCACGCTGCGAGCGCAGCCACATGAAGTAGTCGTCGATGTCCAGGACTTCGTCCCTCGTCAGACGGGCCGGAACCCAGCGCGTCGCGCGGCCGCTCTGGAGGAAGTCCTCCGGGAGGCCGGTGCCGTACGTCTCGACGTACTCCGCCGCGTCACGCCGCCAGAACCAGGTGCCGTCACTCAGGATGGCGGAGCCGCCGGTGACGGCGAACCGTCCCTCGAGGACGTCCTCCGTGTAGCCCATGAGGGCGATGATCACGGGAGCGTTCCTCAGGTACGCGCCGATCGCCGCTCGCTCGTCCTCCGGGATCGCTCCGTTCCCCTCCGCGAGCTCCTTCGCCATCTGGGAGAAGGCGGACTGGCCGGCGATCCGGCCGAAGACTCCCAGGGGGGCCACTTGACGCATCTTCTTCCCTCGGTCGAGTGTGCGGGCTGACCCGGGCATCGTAGATCGCCACCGGGTACGGGCAGGCGCGCGGGCCGGGTCCGTCCGAGATCTTCCCGTACGGACCCGGCCCCTTCCCGCCTACTTCGTCAACGGGTCTCCGAGCGGCCCGTCGGGCCACTCCCGGACCGTGCCGTTGCGGTCCAGGTCGACCTGGTGGGGGCTGGCGTTGCGGACTTCCACTCCGCCGAGCGCCGCGGAGAGTTCCGAGGCCGCTCCGCACGCGCCGTGACAGGTCACCAGCTGAACCGGGCCCCCGTCGTAGTACGGGTTCTCGCGGACGAGATCGGCGATCTGCTGGGGGTGGGTGATGTTGCCGTCGACGCGGAAGTTGCCCTGCTCGTCTCCGTGGACGATGACGTCGTGGCCGTTGCGTCCGGTCGATCGCAGCAGGTTCTGGATCGTGTTCGCGTCGTCGCCGATCGCGGTGGCGGTCCTGGTGTAGCGCACGTTCGCGCCGCCCCAGGTGAACGACGTCGCCCGGGGGATCGACGCCATGCCGGCGAAGGCGCCGCGGGGCGCGGCCGCGACCCGCTGCCAGCCGGTCAGACCGCCGAGTCCGGTGAGGGCGACCTGCGAGGCGAGATCCGCCGCGGCCTGGCTGTAGACGTCGTACAGCGCCTCGCAGCCCTGGTCGCGGAACATCTGCGCCGCGCGGTAGAGGCGGTAGGCCGGGCGGACCGGGAGGTACTTGTCGACGAAGCCGCCCGCGCCGCCGTTGCCGCCGGTGAAGGCGTTGTAGACGTCGCCGACGAACTCGAAGGGCAGCTTGAGGCCCTGTACGAAGCCTTCACCGAAGACCTTGAGGCCTTCGCCGAACGACTCGACCTTGTCGTCCGTGGGGTCGTCGGGGCTCCAGCCCGTCGGGTCCGTGTAGCGGGTGGGTGCGTTGTCGGCGTAGGCGTAGGGGGACACCGCCGGCCTGCCGGTCGTGAAGCCGGCCGGGTCCGTGCCGGTGAAGCGTCCGGTGGTCGGGTCGTAGTTGCGGGCGCGCAGGTAGTAGCCGGCCGCGCCGGTGGTGGGCTCGGTGTAGGCGCCGGTGTAGGTGAAGGGGTTGGTGGGCGGGTTGGCGCCCAGGTCGGTCTTCGTGGCTTCACCGAACGCGCCGTACCGGTAGCGGATCCGGGCCGCGCCGGCCGCGTCGGTCACGTCGGTGACGGAGCCGAGCTGGTCGTGGTGGAAGTACGAGCCGGCACCGCCGGCGGTCTGGGTCTGGACCTGGCCCAGCGGGTTGTACTGGTACTCGGCGGTCATCGTGCCGCCCGGGCTGTACTCCGCGCCGATGGTGGGGAGTGCGCCGTTGACGTCCCACGAGGTGGTCCGCAGGGCCGTGGTCCCCTTGGCGGCCTTGGTGCGGTGGCCGTCGGCGTCGTACGTGTAGGAGTACGTGTCCGCGCCGGCGGTGACCGAGCTCAGCTGGTTCCGCGCGTCGTAGACGAAGGTGGCGGTGCCGTCCGAGGTCTGGTTGCCGTCGGCGTCGTAGGCGAAGCCGCGGCTGGTGGTGCCCGTGGTGGCCGAGGTGAGCTGGTCGGCGGCGTCGTAGGCGTACGTGGTGGTGGTGCCGGCCTTGGTCTGTGTCGCGCGGTTGCCGACCGGGTCGTAGGTGTAGCCGGTGGCGGCGGACAGGTCGGGGCAGGCGGCGGCCTCGGTCGGCGAGGCGCACTCCGTCAGCAGCCGGTCGGCGTCGTCGTAGGTGTAGTACTGGTGACTCGTCGGCTGCCCTGCTCGGGTGGCGCTGATACGGGTGGTGCGGCCGGCGTCGTCGAGGGTGAGCTGCCATCCGGCGAGGGTGCTCGTGCCCTTGGCGGTGGTGACGGAGGTGAGCCGGCCCGCCTGGTCGTAGACGCGGTTCTCGCTGTGGCCGTTGGCCGAGGGAAGGGTGCTGGTGGTGAGCCGGTCGGCAGGGTCGTACGCGTAGGTGAGCGTGCCGGCCGAGCCGCTCTGGCTGATGCGGCGGCCGTCGGCGTCGTAGCCGTAGGTGACCCTGCTGCCTCCGGCCGGGCCGGTGGCGGCGGTGGCGCCCGTCAGGTTGCCCTTGCCGTCACCGTTCCACTTGCGCAGTCGGCCGGCGTTGTCGGCTGCGACGATGCCCTGGTTCGTGGAGGAGCCGAAGCGGCCCGTGCCGGGGATGCCGTAGGGCGTCCAGTCGTCGGGCTGGAGGATGTAGGTGCCGAAGCCGCCGGTGCCGTTGCCCGGGTAGAAGCGAAGCTTGCGGTTGGTCGTGTCGACGGCGAGGAAGTCGGGCTTGGTGTCGTTGTTGAACTCGCCCGGGACCAGACGCATGGCGCCCCAGCCGGCGCCGAGGTCGGTGCGGGTCCCCACTCCCCCGGTGCCGTTGCCCGGGTAGAGGTAGAGGTGGCCGTCGGTCGGGTTGACGGCGAGGACGTCGAGCCTGCCGTCGCCGTTGAACTCGACGAGGACGATGCGGTACGTGCCCCAGCCGGAGCCGAGGTCGGTGCGGGTGCCGAAGCCGCCGGTGCCGCTGCCCGGGTAGAAGTACAGGCGGTTGGCTGTGGAGCTGATGGCGAGGAAGTCCTGTTTGCCGTCCTTGTTGAAGTCGCCCGCGGTCAGGGTCATCGGGCCCCAGCCGGCGCCGAGGTCGAAGGGGGCCGCGAAGCCGCCCTTGCCGTCGCCGTCGTAGCGCAGCAGATGTCCCGTCGTCTTGTCGATCGCCAGCAGGTCGGTCTTGCCGTCACCGGTGAACTCGAGGGTGAGGATCTGCTGGAAGCCGCCGCCGGTCCCGGTGAGGGCGGCCCCTGCGGTGAAGGTGCCGTCGGAGCGGCCGAGGAACGTGCGCAGGCCGTTGGTGGCGTCCGCGCGGACGACGTCGGTGTAGCCGTCGCCGTTGAGGTCCGCGGAGGTCGTGTGGGTGGCGCCGTTCCAGTCCAGTGGCTGCGGAGCGGTGTAGTCGATGCCGCGTGACGTCAGGTGTCCGGCGTCGTCGTACGTGTAGGTGTACGAGCCCTTGCCCGTGCTCGGAGTGACGCCGGTCAGCCGGCCGGCCGCGTCGTAGCTCAGGGTCCGGGTACCGGTGGCGTCCGTCACCGTCTTGCGGCGGCCCAGGGCGTCGTAGGTGGCCGCTGCCTGGGGCGTGGCGTCGCCGTAGGTGGTGGCGATGGCCAGGCCGCGGGCGTCGACGGTGGTGGTGGCGGTGACGCCACGGGCGTTGGTGGCGGTGGTGCGGTTGCCGTCTGCGTCGTAGCCGACGGTCCTGGTGCGGCTGAGCGGGTCGGTGACAGAGGTCGGCCGTCCCGCGTCGTCGTAGCCGTAGGTGGTGGTGTGGCCGTTGGGGTCCTTGCGTGTCGCGAGGTCGCCGGCCGTGTTGTACGTGTAGCTGGTGACGGCGTCGTCGGGTCCGGTGACCTTGGTGATCCGGCCGAGTGCGTCGTACTCGGTCCTGGTCGTGCGGCCGAGTTCGTCGGTCGTGGTCACGGGCTGGTTCGCCGCGTCGTAGGTGGTGGTGGTCGACTTGCCCAGCGGGTTGGTCGTCCGGGTCGGGTTGCCCGCGAGGTCGTGGGTGTACGTCGTGGTGAACCGTGCCGGGTCGGCGCCGGTGACGTTGCCGCGGGGGTCGACCTGGGTGGCCGTGCGGCCGTCGTCGTCGTACGTCCAGGTGGTCCGGTGGCCGAGCGGGGTGGTGAGGCTGGTGCGGTTGCCGTCGGCGTCGTAGCCGAAGGAGGTGACCTTGCCGAGCGGATCGGTCGTTGTCGCTAGCAGGTTGTTGTCGGTGTAGGTGTGGCGGGTGACCTTGCCCAGCGGATCGGTCGTGGTCAGGACGTTGTCGTTGCCGTCGTACGACGTCCTGCGGATCTGGTTGAGTGCGTTGGTGACGGTGACGGGGCGTCCGAGGCTGTCGTAGCCGGTAGTGGTGACGGCGCCGGTGGGGTCGGTGACGGTGGTGCGGCGCCCGGCCGCGTCGTAGCCGTAGCTGGTGGTGAAGGCGGCGGCGTTGGCGCCCGTGACGTTGCCGCGTGGCGAGACGGTGCTGATGAGCCGGTTCGCCTTGTCGTAGGCGTGGGTGGTCTTGTTGCCCAGCGCGTCGGTGACCGAGGTGAGGTTGCCGTTGGCGTCGTACGTACGTGTCTCGGACTTGCCCGCGGGGTTGGTGGTGCGGATGTGGCGGCCGGAGGCGTCGTAGCCGAAGCCGGTGATCCGGTTCGCCGGGTCCTTCACGGAGGTGAGGCGGCCGGCGTTGTCGTATCCGTAGGTGGTGGTGTGGCCCAGGGCGTCCTTCACGGTGCTGAGCAGGCCGCGCGCGTCGTAGGTGTGGACGGTGGTGAAGGCCGCCGGGTCGGCGCCCGGGGCGTTGCCGCGCGGGTCGGTCACCGCGGTGACCCGTCCGGCCGCGTCGTGGCGGAAGGTCGTCCGCTCGCCCAGGGGCGTGGTCACGGCCGTGCGGTTGCCCGCCGTGTCGTAGGTGTAGGTCGTGGTCCTGCCGCGCGGTGTGGTGACGGTGGCGAGGGCGCCCAGGGGTGTGTACGTGTAGGTGACCTTGCCGCCGGCGGGGTCGGTGCTGGTGAGGACACGGTTGGCGGTGTCGTACGTGTACGTGGAGGTCTTGCCGCGGCTGTCGGTGTGGCTGGTGATGTTCCCGGCCGTGTCGTACTTCCAGCTCTCCGTCAGGGCGGCGGCGGACGGCGACTTCCTGGTGGCCATGCGGCCGGCGGCGTCGTACGTCATCTCGGTGGTGTTGCCGACGGCGTCCGTGATGGAGACGGGGCGCAGGTTGCGGTCGTAGCTGTACGACACCTTCTTGCCGAAGGGGTTGATGCTCTCGAGCAGCACGTTGCCGGAGTACACGTCCGTCCACACGCCGCCGTTGGGATCGGTCGTGTGCGACTCGCGCCTGTTGTCCCAGGTGAAGCGGGAGATCTTGCCAGAGCTGTCCGTCTGCGAGGTGACACGGCCCGCGGTGTCGTACGTGTTGACGATCTTTCCGCCGCCCCGGCCGGTGGCGGTGTCGAGGCGCTTGGCCGCGTCGTAGGTGTAGGAGGCGGATTTTCCGGCCTGGTCGGTCGCGGAGGTCAGCAGACCGTTGGTGTAGCCGTAGGAGACCGACGTTCCGTCCGGGAGCGCCACCTGGGTGAGCAGCCCGGCCGCGTCGAGGGTGAAGGGGATGACGCGTCCGGCCGCGTCCTTCACGGAGGCGAGGCGGCCTGAGGCGTAGGTGAGGGTGAGGCCCAGGCCACTCGCGTCGGCCAGCGTGGTCAGCTGGCCGGTGGCGCTGTAGGTGCGGCGGGAGTGGTCGGGGCTGGTGACGGTGTACGCCGTACCGGACTTGGCGAGCTTGAGCCCCGATCCGGCGGGTGTGCTGTAGACGCCGCCGGTCTGTTCCTTGAAGACGATCCGGGCCCCGTCGGCCTCCTGGAGCGTGGCGCTTGTGCCGGCGGCGATCGTCAGCTTGGAGTCGAACGGGGTCGACCAGCCGCGGCCCAGGAGCCCGGTGGCGGCGGAGTCGGACCGGTAGGTGCGCTCGAGCGTGAAGGGCGTGCCGACGCCGACGAGGGAGGCGTCGGTCGTACGGTCGTAGAACATGCCGGTCGCGGTGTTGACCGGGTCGGCGCGGTACGCCTGTCCGTAGCAGGTGCACAGGCCCGCCTGGATTCCGGGGATGTCCGGCGTGTAGAAGGCCTCGACGAGCGGTGAGGTGGTTCCTCCGGGGCTGGAGGAACCGTCGGTGCCCATGAGGAAGATCCAGGCGTAGTACTTCTTGCCGTCCGCGAGGTGTCCGCCGAGGAGGCTGGAGCTCCACCAGAAGCACTGGTCGGCGGGGTAGGAGTTGGACGGCCACCAGCCGTAGCACCAGGCGCCGTTCTCCAGATACTTGCCGGACGGGTCGTCGGTGGAGCGCTTGATCTCCTGTTGGAGTGCCGGGTTGCCCTGCTCGTCCATGACGTAGAGCCAGAGCCCGGAGACGGAGGATGCCGCGACGGTGGAGAACTTGGTCTGGCCGCCGATCGACAGCATGGCGGGGTAGGCGCTCGCGTAGGCGCTGACCCAGTCGGGGTTCGGCACGCCGGCGGCCGCCGCGTCGGAGCGGCCGGCGGTTGCCCCGGCGCGGTCCGACGCGGCGGCTTGCGGGGCCGCTGCCGGGCCCTTGGTCGGGGGCTTGTCAGGTTTGGGGGCAGGAGCGAGAGGCAGCCGGGGAGCCTTCGGCCTGACGAACTCACGCATCGGCGAGTGGCTGCCTTCGGAACCGTCGATCTGCGTCCGGCGTTCCGCCAGGCTCATCGCCTTGGGCGGCTTCGGAAGGTCCTTCGCCGTCCGGGTGAGGCCGGGCGGCGCCGCCACGCTCCGTGCGGTGGGCCCGGTGACCGAGCGGGCCCATGCGGCATCCGTGACGCCGACCGTGGTCAGCAGTGCCGATGCCAGTGCGAAGACGATCCCACGACGTGCCGATCTGAACACGACTCACTCCACCCCCATAGGAAACAAAGAGATCGTCGGCCCCAGGGAGTGGAGAGCGAGGCGGAACTCGAACGGATGGCCGAGATCACGCGGGCTCCGTGTAGGCGACACGCGTCCGCACATGGCGGTTTCACGCAGAGCAAGTGATCGATTTGGCCGGAACCCGTGCCGCCCAGGCGTGCCGGAGGCGCCGGAGGGAGGACAACGGCACGTACAGGGACGCCGTGACCGGCGACACCCGGATCGTCACGGACGGAGAACTCACCGTCGCCGCCCCCGGCAAGGGCAACCTGCGGGTCTGCGTCCTCAACGGCCCCGGCAAGATCGGCACCACCGGTACCCACCTGGAGTGACACACCCTCTGGGGGCGGTCCGCACTGCCCGCCGAAGGGCTAACCCCAGGTGCGGCTGCACAGGACGAGACGGTAGCCGTCCGGGTCGACGACGGTCACTCCGTACTTGTCCCAGTACGGGTTGTGCGCGGGGACCCGGGTGCCTCCGGTGGCCAGCAGACGGCCGACCAAGGCGTCCTCCACGGGGGCGCCCAGGTAGACCACGAACAGGTCGTCGACCGTGGGGGTCGGTTCCAGCGGGTGCTCGGGGTCGTGGGTGAGTTCGAAGTGCCATGACCCGCCGGGCGGGCCGACCATCAGCAGGTCGTGCTCGCCCCGCGTGCGCTCGGTGGTCCGCCACAGGACGTGGAGCCCGAGGCCGCCCACGTAGAAGCGTTCCGCGGCGACGAGGTCCCGCGAGGGCCGGGCCACGCGGACGTGTGTCGTGGAGCTGATCGTCATGATCACGACCTTACGGTCCGCGACATCGCCCTGCCCGCAGGCGCGGTACGGCAGTTCAGCTCCGGCGGTGGCGCGTGGAGGGGCCGACCCGGGGCAGACGCGAAGGTATGACCGTTGCGAAGACCAGTGTGCTTGTACTGGACTGCGCCGAGCCCGAACGGCTCGCGCAGTTCTACGCCTCCCTGCTCGGCGCCGATGTCGAGGCCGGCGGGGATCCCGATTTCGTGGTTCTCACCGGCGCCAGTGGGGTCCTCCTCGCGATCCGCCGGGACCACGGGTACGCGCCGCCCAGTTGGCCGCGCCCCGACGACGCGCAGCAGGCGCATGTCCGGTTCCTGGTCGCCCCGGAGGATCTGGACGAGGCCGAACGGGAAGCGGTCGCCCTGGGCGCCAGGCCGATCACGGCCGCGGCGCAGCCCTTCGTACCCTCCCCACGTGAAGGGCGCCGTATGGAGGAGCGCACGTTCGCCGACCCGGCGGGCCATTCCTTCACGTTGGCGCCGGCCCCGCGGGGTGAGGGAGTGCGCTAGCGCGCGGCTGGGAAGGGTGGTGGCGACAGCCGGCCGTCGCCGGAGCCCGTCCCCGGTCTCCGGCGACGGCTGGGGTGTCAGCGCCTCACGGGCACCCGATGCGTGTGTCGCCCGAATCCGTGGTGCACGTGGCGGAGTCGGGGCGGCCGTTGACCGAGTCTTTGCCGGACACGCTGTCGACGGGGTTGAGCCGGTCGGATCCGCAGTAGCCGGTCAGGCTGCCGCTTCCGGCACCGCCGTAGAGGGTGTCGTTGCCGTCGCCGCCGAAGGTGATGTCGATGGTGCCGTTTTCGTTGTGGCGGACCACAAAGGCCGCGGCCGAGGCGGAGGCAATCGGGGACTGCGCCCGCTCAACCTGCTCGCCAGAACGATTCTGACTTCAGGCCCGTCAACGGCCGGGGCGTGCGGCAGAACGCCAGTAAGTCCTTGCCAGCAGGTCCTTACGCGACCTCACTGAGGCGCATATGTCAGCAAGCCGGTTGTGCGTCCACGTCCACGGTCTGCTCAGCGTGGCCGGCCCGAGGTTCTTCGCCCACCCGGGCCGGCTCACGGGGCCTTCATACGCCCCCACTGACGGCTCTTCCAAGCGCACACTGCGGCCAGGGACCCCACGTCATCCGATTGCCGGTGCGATACCGGGGGGCCACCGCGACCCCGGGCGGTTTCAGCGGGGGTCCCCGTACGAGGCCTCTTCCATGGCTGCCAGGAGCAGCTGGAACTCGCCGTCGTCCACCGCGTGAGTCACCTTGCCGAGCTGTACGGGGCACCGGCTCACAAGGGACGCGGCGAACTCCAGCACCGCCGCCTGACTCCTGGAGGCTCCCTGGGACCACCCCGGGGTCTTCAGGAGGTGGCCGACACCGTCCCAGTCGAGCGTCGGGCACCGGCCGGAGAGGTCGATCAGCGGTTCGTCGACCAAGGCCGCGAGTTCCTGGTCGTCGGTCAGGCGCCTTAGCCAGTAACCGTCGCTGTGCGCCCCCAGCAACTTCGTCGCCGCCCGCATCGGCTCGTTCACCACCCCCTCCAACAGTCTCTCGGCAAGCTCCTGTCCCTTCGTGCCGTCACTGACCACGGTCACCGGCATCTCCCTTTCATCTCGAAGCGGGGCCACCAGAGGGCGGTCCACGACTTCACTGTGCGCGGCGGCACCGGCCAGTCCGCGGCGAACACGCCGGACGAGCCGCGGACACCACCCATGGACGCAGGAATAGAAGCGGGACGATTCGGGGAACAGCGGTGCGCCGGTCGACGCGTGGTCCGTGCTGATGTCGGCCATCCCGCCCGCCCCAGACAAGGCTTCGGTCTTGTCCCTGGTCATCCGGCTGGTCGTGATCGGCTTGGCACGCAAGCGAAGCCTGAGTGCGAGCAGACCGAGTGATCAGGCGCGTTCGGGGCAAGGAAACTGCGTGTCTGCTGCTCATGCCCTGTTGACGTCGCGCGTTCGGTACGTGCTGCAGCGCGCCGGGTTCTGCCTGGTCGACAGGGCTGACGACGCGGCACCCGGTATGCGCGTCAGCGAGATCCCTTCCGGGGTACTCGTACGCTGGACAGCGCTCGGCGGGACCGCGGGACTTTACGGATCACACGACATTGAAACGTCCACGGGGTCCATCGTTCGTGCCGCGGTCACAGCAGTACTGGCCGACGCCGGGCACTTCGTCATGTCGAGCGGAGCAGCCGGTGACCTCATCGTCCTGCCCGGTGATCAGATTCAGTTCCACACGCCCTAGCCCCAGCACCTTCTCCACCGGTGGTCCGCCCGTCGGGGCGGCCCTTCTTCGCGCATTACCGTTCGCAGGGCTGCTTGTCCCGCGGAATACCCGGAACTCCACCTTCTGGGTGGCGACGGTCGGGTTCGGAAACGCTAGGGCTGGTGAGCAGTTCGTAGGTCTCGGTCAGGTGCAGCAGGCTCGCCGGTTGGCCCTGAAGGTCCGTGACCAGGAGTCGGCCGCCTTCGGCGAGAAGACGCCGGCGCAGCCACAGCAGATGGTTCAGGCCGCTGGAGTCCATGAACGACACTCCGGACAGCTCCAGGTGCAGCGCTTTGCCGCCGAGCGGGATGACGTAGGTGGCTTCTTCGAGGGCGGGGAGCGTGTGCAGGTCGAGTTCCCCGGCCACGCTGATCACAGTGCGCTGGGGGTGCTGTCTGACGGTCACGGTGAAGTCGTTCATGGTTCACCCCTCGTTCCAGGGGTCGAGCCCATCACGCCCCGGCGGATCGGGGGTCGTCAAGCGCGCGGCGTGGGACCGCACACAGTCGAGCGAGACAACCCGTACCGTGCCCCGGCCACCGGGGTGACCTCAGGGCGGCGCGGGGCCTCCCACCAGACCAGGCTGGCTGTCGTGGCAGCGTTGCACACACCGGCCGCTTCCCACCAGCCTCATCCCGCTCCTGGTCGACGACCTCGGTAGGCGAGTTGACGCGCGCGTGTGGGTTCCTCCGGGGAAAGCGATGGACCCATCGGCCGCCCGGGAGCAGGGGCAGGAGCAGACCCGGGCAACCGACAGGGGGAACCGCGCTGCGGGGCGCGGTGACATGCGCACAAGGCCGTTCGGCCGCATCCTGGGACACAGCACCATCGGCTCCACAGGCCGGCCGCCCCCAGGGAGGTCACATGGCCCTGCTCGCTCTGCTCCTGCCCGCCCTCATGGTGGCGTTCCTCTTCGCGACGGACACCTTCCTGGAACACCTCTTCCCACGCACGGCCGAGGAAGACAACGCGAGCCCATACAAACGCGCTCACCCCCACGGCGCCGCTGAGGCTCAACGGCGCCTCACCGGATCGCCGCCCACCACGCCGCCCCCGCCTCGACAAGCACGACCCACCGGGCCACTTCCAGATGCCAACGACAGGCCGCCTCAGGTACCACCGCAATAAGGGGCCGGAGATTCCATTGTGACCCAAGGGACCTCTTGGGCACGGCTGCGGCACGGGAGCTCGCAGCGCTCCCGTGCGTGGTCTCGCATGCGGCTTGCCTATGCCCGCCCGCGGCAGGTGCTCACAGACGCTGCATCGCACGGTAGACCCGCAGCTTGTGGCGGGCGGTCAGACGATGCCGAGGGCGTGCATGCCGGCTTCGGCGGTCTGGTGCCCCGGCCCGAATGCGAGTTGGCAGCTCGCCGCAACACGGCTGAGCAGGGCACTCAGGACTCCAGCGCGTACGGACGCGTCGCGTCGTGCCCGGGGACGCGGCCGAGCCGTACGCGGAACCCAGATCGCCGTCTGTGTGGCGACGCGGATCTGAGCCCCGCTCCGGTGGCGGTTCAGCCCCATGCGGGGGCGGCGAACATGCTGGCCGCGTTGTAACCCGAGTGGGGGTAGGAGGCACCCCAGCTCACGGCCTCGGGCTGGGTGCGGGGGAAGTCCGCGGCCACCAGTGTCGCCAGATCGAAGTAGGCCTGGCGGGTCCGTGGCTTCAGCTGTTCCAGATCGACCTCGGAGCCCGCGGCGAGGTGCTCGTCGAAGGGAACCATCACGACGCCTCGGCAGCGGGCGCGGAAGTGGTCCACGACGTCGTTCACCCTCACGTTCTTGCTCTTCTGGCGGGCCTCGGAGATCACTGTGATGCTCCGTTGGACGAGGTCGTCGTAGTGATGCGCGCTGAGCCAGTCCAGAGTCGTGCTGGCGCTGGTCGCGCCGTCCACACTGGGCGTGGCGACCACGATCAGCTGGTCTGCGAAGTCCAGGATGCCTCGCATCGCGCTGTGCAGCAGGCCGGTCCCGGAGTCGGTCAGAACGATCGGATAGTGCTGTCCGAGGCAGCCGACCACCTGTCGGTAGTCTTCGTCGTTGAACGCCGTGGAGAGCGCAGGGTCCGCCTCGTTGGCGAGGATCTCCAGTCCGCTCGGGGACTGGGAGGTGAAGCGCCGTACGGCCATGTAGTTGTCGATGTTCGGGATCTCGGCCACGAGGTCACGAATGGTGGCGCTGGTCTCGCACCGCACGCGTCGGCTGAGTGTTCCCGCGTCCGGGTTGGCGTCGATCGCGACGACCCGGTCCTGGCGCTCGGTGGCGAGGGTCGCGCCCAGGGCGGTCGTGGTGGTCGTCTTGCCGACTCCTCCCTTGAGGCTGATGACGGCGATCTTGTGGCACTGCATCACCGGAGTGCGGAGGATGGCCAGCTTTTGCTCGCGCTCCCGTTCCGCCTTCCTGCCGCCGATGCGCAACCGGCTGAGGCCGCGACGGTCGCCGGGCTGGTTGCGCAACAGACGGTCGGAGGAGAGCTCGATCGCAGCACTGCGACCCAGCATTCCCATACGACCGCCTCGGTCCGGTCCCGGCCAGTGCGCCGGACTGTAGTGAGCCGGTGGACCGTAGTGTTGCGGCATTCCGGGAGCGCCGTGCGGCATGTGCGCCCGGTTGGCATAGGGAGGAGGCAGAGGCTGCTCCGCACCGACACCGTGGGTGGCGGGCGCCGGTTGGTGGTGCTCCGCCGCGCTGTGCGGCGGGAGGGTTTCGCCTGCGGCGTCCTGGGGCTCGTCGGCGGCGGGCGGCGCGAGGCCCGGTCCGTCGGATCCCTCTCGTCTCCTGTCGGGTGTGGGACTGTCGACGGAGGTCTCGCGATTGTTGGTCACGGTGCGTCCTTTCGAGTGAGTGAGAGTTCCGTCGGGCACCGGGTCGGCGGCGTGACGACGGCGGTGCTCCCCGGCCGGCGGTCGGGTCTGTTGGCCGGACCGGTGACGTGGGGCTTCTGCGCGGAGCAGACCGCCGAGGGGTACTGGAGAGGCCGGCGGTTTCCCCACGGCCGGGTTCCTGATCTGAGGCTCGGGCGAGCCGGTGATGTGTCGGTGGCCGGTATCCCGCCCGGGGTGAGGCGTATGGCTTTCTGCGGGGGCAAGCGGGAAACGTACGCCATGTGCAGAAGGGAGGCCGCGTCGTTCGTGACCGGATCGAGGCAGTACGGCCACGCCCGCCCGGTCCGTTGCGGGCTCCAAGAGACGGGGCGGCCTTGACGGGGCGGTGAGAGGGCTCGCCGGGTCGGCACGGACGAGCGTGCCGTCCTGGGCGAACGTCAGGCCAAGGGATATGAACTGCTCCACCGTCAGAACCTGCTTGTCCCCACGCTGGATGTGTGGGGCCTGCCGCCAGGACGGGCTCCCCTCATTGCCGAGCTTGGCCGACGGCGCATACGTGGTGTGGTATCGCTGATTGGCCTGCAGGGCGTGCTGGACCTCGGGCGGGACCTCGAGGCGGCTGCGCACGCGGAACCGTCCGGCCTTCAGGTTCTCGGTTCGCTGCAACTGCACCTTCAGCGGACCTACGAACGAATAGCGCTGCTGATCGGCGTACTCGCGCAGTTTCTGGACCAGTTCCTCACCGAGCATGACCAGGCACGCGCTCTGCAGTTCGTGATCGCCCGGACTTAGCTCGACGATGAAGCCGTTGGGCGCGATGGTGCAGTCCCGGTCCCAGATCCTGGCATTGATGTCGCACTCGCGTTTGAGAGCGCCGATGAATTCCATGGGCTGGACCGCGGATTTGAACACCTTGGCGAAGGCTCCGTTCACCAAGGCCTCGAAGCCCTGTTCGATCTTGTTCAGCGTCCCCATTGCAGCCTCCGGGGTGCCGATCTGCCGTGGAGCGGGCAGATGAAGGAGGGGATTGCGGATAGTAGTCATATATCCACAATGTGTGACCATATACGGCGTGTCGCTCTAATTCACTGGATCGGTGGCCATGGCGTACGGCCGGGCAGCGTCCGACAAGGTCCGGCAACGCCGAGGCGACCGCGTGACCTGCTCCTTTCTTCCTGGTCACCCTCAGTGCCGCTGATTGGCCCCTCCTATGGCCCGCCCGACCGAACAGGGCCGGACGCCCGAGGGCCGGAGCGCTCACGGTCAACGGCGCCGCCTGGGCCGAGGAGGCCCATGGGGACAAGGTCGGTTCCGCCCCTGGAGGTGGCCCTCAGTGCCGAGCCGTCAGACGAGATCCGGGTCGTGCCCCAGCGCCGTACGCGAGTACGAGCGCGGCAGGCGGCAGGATGTCAGACCCGTGTGCGAGCGTGTGGATGCAGGGGGAAGCCGTGCGGTCGGGCCTTGGAGGAGATCGATGACAGCAGTGGATGACGGCTGGACCGGCATGGGCTGGGACTGGACGGACCACGACGACATCCGTCGACGCCTCCACGAGGGCGCCGATCCGGAGAGATGGAGCGGGGGCCGGCCGCTGCACCGTGCGGCGTTGTTCGGCTCTCCGATAGTCGTCGCGGAGCTGGCCGGCCGCGTGGCGGACGTGGACGCGCTTGAGGACGGGGTGACGGCTCTTTGGGAGGCGGTGGTCTCCCGGAAGCCGGAGAACGCGCGGGCCCTCGCCGCTGCTGGGGCCGATCCCTGGCGGCCGTCGATCGGCGGCTGGTCGCCGGGGCGGCTGAGCCTCGCGGGACCGACGCCGGGCCTGTTCCCGGTACCGGCGGGGGTGCGCCTGACCGACAGGGAGCGTGCTGCGGCGCAGGAGGCCGGTCGGCTTCTCACGGCGCTGGGCGAGTTCCACTATGAGGGCACCGGGCTTGCCTGCGTGGCCGGGATCGACGCCGCCGAAGCGGTTCGCCGTCTGGAGGCGACACCGGTGGAGGACGAGGTCATCGACGAACTGCTCGAAGCCCCCTACGAGTACGACATGGACGAGAGCCTGCGGTTCATCGGGGTGACGTCCGTGCCGGGCGGCTGCGTCGTGACACAGCCCTGGGGGTACGCGCCGCAGATGCCGGGCGTGCTGGCCCGGCTGTCCGCCGGCACCGTCTGCTACGGCCTGTACGCCAACCCCAAGAGCGGCAACCAGGGTTGCATCGCCCGTCACGGAACTGTCGAGAGACGGGACCTGCACCCGGGCGGCGGGCCGTACGAGAACGACGCCCCCGAGGAAGTGCTGAGCTCCTACCTCTACCAGTACAGGGCCGTGGCCTACTCCTGTGCCGTCGCGGGACTGCGTCCGACCGACGCGCGCGCCGTGGTCGGGCCTCCCGACGTGTGGGTCGAGCTGCCGGACCGTGATCACTGGAGTCACTGACCCGGATGGACAGCGGTTCACGCAGTTGAGAAGGGGCCGGAACGACCTTGGCTGTACGGGGCCACAACTGGTAGGGCGCGATGTGGGGATCCGGCTTGACCCTCACGTTGC
>NZ_BMTO01000005.1:409154-414234 GCF_014649715.1 Streptomyces lateritius | reverse complement strand
TACTCCTCGTCTCCGCGGGAAGCGTTCCGGAGCAGACACCCGCGATGAGCTTCAGTTTCGCGTGCGTACTCAGCCAGGTCGACACCCTTGTCGAGGCCTGTCGCGCGCTGCGCCCGGACTCGGTCGACGGTCCACGGGACACGCCCTGGAACACCCGCGACGTCGCGGTGACCACCCCCGAGAACGCACGGATCGTGTTCACTGCGGCCAAACCCTTCGATCCGGCCAGTCAGGAGGCGCGGAACCTTGAAGCCATCGGGATCACCCCACCGGGCGTCACCCACGCCGACCATGAAGAGCATGCCTGACGCCACGGCCACCGATGGCCTGACCGTCGGCCAGGTCTCGACACGCCTTGGCGTGACAGTCCGCGCGCTGCACCACTGGGACGACATCGGTCTGGCAAGACCGTCGCTGCGCACGGGAGTGTGTGCCATCGACGTTTGCGTGGTGCGGGCCGCTCACGGGGACTCTGCGCCTCCGTGCTCCCACAGGCGTACGGCGAGGGCGGCGATGTCGTCGTCAAGGCGCCCTCTGCTGTAGTGGAGGAGGTCGCGGTGCAGAGCCGTGAGCAGTTCGCGGGGCGGTGTCGGGGGCTGCCGACGCATCCAAGCTGCCAGCGGGAAGAACTCACCGTCGCGGGCGCGGGCCTCGGCGATCCCGTCGGTGTAGAGGAGCAGCACGTCGCCGGGAGCGAAGTCGAAAGTGTCGACGTTGTAATGATCGCCGATGAGCTCCGCGAGGCTGAGCAGTGGTGAGGGGGCGGCGGACTCCAGGACACGGAGTTCCTTGCGGTTCATGAGCAGCGGCGGGGGGTGACCGCAGTTGAGGATGCCGATACGTCTGCCCTCGTGCGGGATCTCGACGAGAAGGGCGGTGGCGAAGCGCTCCATCGGCCCCTCGGGGGGAAAGGCGGCGTTGTAACGAGTACTGCTGGCGTCCAGCCTGCGTGCGACGTCGACCATGTCGGTCTCGCCGTAGGCCGCCTCCCGGAAGGCGTTGACGATCGCCGCGGCCGCCCCCACGGCCGGCAGGCCCTTGCCTCGGACGTCACCGATGAGCAGCCTGACCCCGTATGGCGTGTCGACCACCTCGTAGAAGTCCCCGCCGATGCGGGCCTCCGCCGCGGCGGCGAGGTACAGCGACTCGATCTCGACATTGCCGAAGCGGCGTGGCATAGGGCTCAGCACCACCTGCTGGGCCGCGTCGGCGACGAGCCGTACCTGGAAGAGGGTGCGCTCCCGCTGGAGCCGGACATGGCTTCCGTACGCGGCGGCCACGGTGACCGCGATGATTCCGGCGGCCGTCCACCACGTTCCCAGGTCGGGGAAGACGAGGCTGAGGCCGATCATCAGAAAGAGGCAGACCGTCCCGAGCAGGACGGTGGGCAGGACCGGCCACATGGCGGCGGCGAGGGCCGGCGCCGCGGGCAGGAGGCGGCTGAAGGCCATTTCCGGCGGAGTGGCGTAGGCCAGGCTGGCAATCACGACGGTCAGAATGACCGGCGACAGTCGCACAAGCCTCCCCCGGCCATAGCGCCGACGGAGCCGCGGCCGTCCAGACTCGATCACACTTCCCAGAATATCCGCGCAATAAGGGCAAAGCGCTCTGACGACGGAGCCGCCGTCGACCTGATCGACCCCAAGCACCGGCAGCTCGACACGAACAGCCGGCTCGCCCTCCATCCGGAGCGGGGCACAGCGGAGCTGGGCGGGAGGGCGAGCCGGCTCTCCGGCCGATCGATGCCCACCCGCACCGGCGGGAAGGCGGCTGGAGCACAGGGGGCCGGGTGGGGCTGCACCGGGCCGCCGAGGCGGCCGGTTCTGACCGGCGCCGAAAGACCGGCGTGGGAGCTGCCCGTCGGGAGCCCGCCGAGGCCGGTGGGTGGTCGCCGTGAGTGACGTGGAGGAGCGGCTGGCGAGCTGGGGGCCCGTCGCCGCACGCCGCTGCCGATCGCTGCCCGGGTGAGCGGCCTCTCTGAAGGGGTGAGTGACGTGACCGAACACCTCCACCCCGTTTTGCACATCGACACTGGTTCGGAGAGCCTGCTCGGCACCCCCGGCCGCATGGCCCGCGTACGCCGAGCTGTTCAGCCCTCGCCCGTTCGACCTGACCACCTTCCCCAACGACGAGGGCTACGACGAACTGGTCCTGGCCCGGAGCCTCCCGCTGCGGAGCGTCTGTGAGCATCATCTTCTGCCGTTCGTCGGGACGGCCCGCATCGGCTACCTGCCAGGGCGCCGGATCCTGGGCCTGTCCAAGCTCGCCCGGGTCCTGGAGCACTTTGCCCGCCGCCCGCAGTTACAGGAGCGGCTCACCAAGCAGGTCGCCGACTGGCTCCAGGAGCACCTGGAGCCCAAAGGCGTCGGTGTCGTCATCCAGGCCGAGCACACCTGCATGACGCTGCGCGGCGTCCAGGCCACCGGGGCGACGACGATGACCTCCACGCTCCTCGGCCTGCTGCGCAGCGACGCGCGGTCCCGCAGCGAGTTCCTCGCCCTGACCGGCCTGGCCCACTGCTGAGCCACTGACCCGCTGACCCGCTGACCCGCTGACCCGCAGCCGAACGGAGCGGGCGCGTGTGGGTGCCGTGCCGACCGGGAGCTGCTGAACTCGATGTATGGACCGTGACCGGAACGACCCGGCAGGCGAATTCCCGGTGCCCCGGCTGGAGCTGATCACCTTCGGCCACAGCACCGCGGACCGGGCTTCGCTGGCAGGGCTCCTCCGGGAAGCCGGCGTCACCGCGGTCGTGGACGTCAGGACCGCCCCCGGCAGCCGCCGTCACCCGGACGTGTCACGACAGCGGCTGGCCCGGTGGATGCCCGAAGAGCACATCGCCTACCGATGGGAGCCCCGCCTGGGCGGCTTCCGCAAACCGCCGCCGGATTCACCCGACACGGTATGGCGCAACACGTCCTTTCGCGGGTACGCCGCTCATACCCGCAGCCCGGAGTTCGTCTCCGCCATGGACGCCCTCACGCGCCAAGCCGGGCGGGAGCGCACCGCAGTGATGTGCAGCGAGGCGGTGTGGTGGCGATGCCACCGGCGCCTGATCGCCGACTTCGCCGTCCTGGCCCGCGGCATGCTCGTGCGCCATCTGATGCACGATGGACGCCTCACAGCGCACCATCCGACGCCAGGTGTGCGGCTTCGTGGTGACGGCCTTCTTGTGTACGACGACGCGAGCTCGCTGCCGTGACGACCATCCGGGCGCTGACCTGCGGTGGACCAACTGCCCCGCCATAGCCTGGTACGTGGCGGCACCGCCTGTCCATCCGTGGGCGACCCCGTATCCCGGTCCTGTTCGCAGCTGGCACCATGAGCCCTTGCCGTACCGGATCACCTGCTCGATCCGGCGCGCGTCGTACCACCATCGCAAAGACCGAACAAAAGGGGATGGGCTGTGCCTGCTCCACGGATGCGCACGACACCACTGCCCGGTATCGGGGTCCAGTACGACCTCACCACCCGCGAACACCGGCACCTGTCCGTGATCGCTCACCGGGACGGAACCCGGACGGTGAACGTCTACCGGGCCGACGATCCTGACTCCTGCGCGCAGTCCCTGCACCTGACCGGTGGGGAGACGGCCTCGCTGATCGACGCGCTGATGCCTGCCCACCACAGCCCGAACCTGCTCCACACCACCGACCTGGGCCTGGTCGCCGAGCGGATCGAACTGTCCGCCCACTCGTACTGGAACGGCCGCGTGCTGGGCGAGACCCGGATGCGCACCGAGACCGGTGTGTCGGTGGTCGCGGTCCTACGCCGGGCCGAGGCGCGCCCCTCCCCCGCGCCCGACTTCCGGCTCGCCGGCGGGGACACCCTCATCGTGATCGGCACCCGCGAGGGCGTGGATGCCGCCGCCGCGGTACTCGGACGGGAGTGAACCTGTGCACTCCGCGGTGTTCCTGATCGAGTTCGGAGCCATCATCCTCGGCCTCGGCCTGCTCGGCCGAGTCGCGGGCAGGCTCAAGTTCTCGCCCATACCCCTGTACCTGCTGGCCGGCCTCGCCTTCGGTGAAGGCGGTCTGCTTCCCCTGCCCGCCAGTGAGGAGTTCGTGGCGATCGGCGCCGAGATCGGCGTCATCCTCCTGCTGTTGATGCTCGGGCTGGAGTACACCGCCAGTGACCTGGTCTCCAACCTCAAGACCCAGTACCCCGCAGGTCTGGTCGACTTCACCCTGAACGCGCTGCCCGGCGCCGCCGCCGCGCTGCTGATGGGCTGGGGACCGGTCGCCGCGGTCGTGCTTGCCGGAGTCACCTGGATTTCCTCCTCCGGCGTCATCGCCAAGGTCATGGGCGACCTGGGCCGCCTCGGCAACCGCGAAACCCCGGTGATCCTCAGCATCCTGGTCCTCGAGGACCTGGCCATGGCCGTCTACCTGCCCATCATCACCGCCCTCCTCGCTGGAGTGAGCCTGGCGGCCGGCAGCGCCACCCTGGCGATCGCCCTCGGCGTCGCCGGCGCCGTCCTGTTCGTCGCCGTCCGCTACGGACGGCTGATCTCCCGGTTCGTCTCCAGCGACGACCCCGAGAAGCTGCTCCTCGTGGTCCTCGGCCTGACCCTGCTGGTGGCGGGCATCGCGCAGCAACTCCAGGTCTCCGCCGCGGTCGGGGCCTTCCTGGTCGGCATCGCCCTGTCCGGTGAGGTAGCCGAGGGCACCCACACGCTGCTGAGCCCGTTGCGGGACCTGTTCGCCGCGGTGTTCTTCGTCTTCTTCGGTCTGCACACCGACCCGGCGAGCATCCCGCCCGTGCTGCTGCCCGCACTCGCGCTGGCCTTCGTCACCGCGCTGACGAAGGTCGCCACCGGCTACTGGGCCGCCAAGCGCGCGGGCGTGGGCGTCAAGGGCCGCTGGCGCGCCGGGGGCACGCTGGTCGCCCGAGGCGAGTTCTCCATCGTCATCGCCGGGCTGGCCGTCACCGCCGGCATCGAGCCCGAGATGGGCCCGCTGGCCACCGCGTACGTCCTCATCCTGGTCGTGATCGGGCCTCTGACCGCCCGCTACACCGAACCCGTGGCCGCCTGGATCAGCAAGCGCCGCAGCTCGGACGGGCCGCGCCCGGACACCGC
>NZ_BMTO01000005.1:396349-409028 GCF_014649715.1 Streptomyces lateritius | reverse complement strand
AGCAACAGCACGGGCACCGTGCTGTTGCTCGCCGCCCAGGCCGCCCATCTCGGCGGCGTCATCGGCTTCGCCCGCAACCTCTCACGCATCATGATGCGCAGCCCGGCCCAGCAGGCCGACACCGCACGGCACCCCATTCCAGTGGAGATCACCCTGACTCTGTTGCTCGTCCTGTGGCCGGTGAGCATCGTGTATCCGGCCCGCCGCAACGCTGCCCGCCGCCGCAGACACTGACCGCTCTCAGCGCTCGCCAACTCGGGGGCGGGGGTTCGAGGTGCCCGTGGTCGCCGAACCAGCGGGCGAGTCTGCCGCGCAGACCGGCCCAGGAGACGAACGCCTGCTCCGGCCACGGGGTGCGGAAGAAGGCCATGCAGGCGGCGACCGATAGCGGCCGTGCGACGAGCAGGAGGACGAGGCCGAGGCGAGAGCGGGCAGGACCGCGGAGGAGCTCTTCGAGTGTCACGTCCACGCTCTCAACGCGCTGGGCGGGGGGGCCGACCGGAGAGGTCCGCTACGACAACCTCAGAGCAACGGTCGCCCGGGCGTTGCGCTTCTCGCGGCAGCGGGTGGAAGCCGAACACTGGGATCGTGTTCCGCGCCGGATCACGGCAGGGAGAAGGACGTCGGGCTCACAGCCGCGCTGTCGCGATCGCTGCCAGGGCATGCGCTCGCCAGGTGGAGTCGGTGATGTCCTGGGCGATGCGCTCGGCGTGCTCGGTGTCAGCAGGGGGCCAGCGCTATGGCCAGGTCTCGTAGGGCGATCGCCTTGAACACGTCGTCGGTGATTCTTCCCGCGGTCCGTCTGGCGCGGTCGGCGTAGGGCGGTCCGTGTGTGACGAGTTCGGCCTGTAGGCGCATGATCTCGCTCAGCTGCCAGTCACGGTGCCCTTTGTCCTCGGATGCCTGGCGAACGATGCGTTCGCTTCGCGGGCGTAGCCCGCCGCGCGGTCGGGATCGCTCTCGACCAGGGCTTTCCGGTCTCGACCAGGGCCATGGCGATCGACGACGGGGGAAATCCTCTGTCCTCGTCCGGGAGGCCACGCGCGAGGCGTTCAGACTGCCGGACGAACATGCCCACCCGGTCGGGATCCGTGCCCGCGACGACTTTCCCGGCTTGGGCCAGCCACCCGCTTCGACAGACTCGGCGACCGCTGCGAGGCTGCCTCCCCCTCGCCTCAATCGTCCTATGGCTCCGTGAACCCACCCGAGATCCTGTGCGGATGATCTTCTGCTGGGTAATGTGAATCTTCGGACACCAAACGCATGTCCCCCACCATGCCCGCCGGGCAACGCACTTGACCGAGTGGCGTGTTCCACGCACGAAGACGTCCCCGCGGCGGGACGGTGGGCCGCGGACGGGGCCCGTTCCTCGGCCGTGCGTCGGCTCGCGGGGCCGGGGCCGGCCATGGCCGCCGCGGAGACCGCGGCGGCCGGAAAGTGAGTAGACAGATGCAACCGACGTTCGTCCTGGTTCACGGAGCCTTCGCGAACTCCTTCTCCTTCGCGCCCCTTCAGGCCGAACTCGGCCTCCTCGGTCACCGTTCGGTCGCCGTCGACCTGCCCGGCCACGGCTTCCAGGCGACCTTCACCCGCGCCTATCAGGCGCCCCAAGACCCCGACGGGCTCGCCACCGCGCCCGGCTCGATCAAGGGCGTCACGCTCGCCGACAACGCCGCGCACCTGATCGGGATCCTGGAACGGGCCAAGCGGAACGGCCCCGTGATCCTCGTCTCCCACAGCCGTGGCGGCATCACGGCCACGGCCGCGGCCAACGCGCGCCCGGACCTGATCGACCGCATCGTCTACGTGTCGGCCTGGTGCCCGGTCCGTCTCGACGTCGGTGACTACTACGCCGAGCCGGAGATGGCCGGGGTCGACCCAGCTGCCTTCGCTTCGACGCTGGCCGGGAACCCTGCCGACCTCGGCCTGCTCCGCGTCAACTTCCGCACCGCGAACCCCGACTCGCTCGCGGCGCTCAAGGCGGCCTTCTTCGCCGACGGCACCGACGAACAGTTCCTCGCCTTCCTGAACACCTTCCAGCCCGACGAGAACCTGGACGTGGGCGGTCCTGCCGACCGGGCGCGGGCCGACACCTGGGGCGGCATCCCGAAGACCTACATCCGCCTTGCCGACGACGCGAGCATGCCCCTCGCCATACAGGACCGGCTGATCCGCGAGGGCAACGAGCTGACGCCGGACAACCCGTACGACGTCCGCACACTGGAGGGCAGCCACCTGAAGTGGCTGGTCGACCCGGCGCCGGCCGCCCGCGCCCTGGGCGAACTCGCCACGCTCCCGGCCCCCTCCGGTCAGGCGTGACCGGAATCGGGTGAGGGGCGGTGGTGGTGAGGGCAGCCGCTCGTGTGAGGCCCCCGCTGCCGTTCCCTCATGCCGGCGATCCCACGTGCGTCGGACGCCGGAGCAGAGCGGGTCCGGGGCGGCGGTCCGCCGCCCCGGAGCTGCCGGTCGCCTGCCTGCTTGCACTTGTTCAGCCGCCCGGTGAGCGGGGTGTTCGCCCCTCCAGGGCGCTCTACCTCGAACTAGCCGTCCTGGGGGCACAACGGTTCTGTCGGCCGGGGCTTCCGCTCAGCCTGAGTTTTGCCAACTCTTGCAAGCAGGCGGCCCCGACGGCCGCGGCCCCGCGTTGTCGAATCAGCAGCCCGCCCGGAGTCGGCACCGGGAGCTGAAGCACCACTGCAACGCCTGGGCCGGGTCAGACGAGGAGTTTGTCCCGGTAGGGCCTGTTGAGTGAGCTCCGGAGTGATCTCGGCCTCGACCGCTGTGGGCACCGGACACGTTCCCTGTGTCTTCGCCGCACGGGTGACTCCTCACCCTCGTCCATCACACCTTGCGATCCGTTGGTTCTGAAGCCTGAGGCAACCTACCTCTCAACCGGTAGACATCGTGGCGGGCTCCCCAGACCAGGCGACGTAACAGCGCGGTGAAGCATCCGAGGCCGGCGGCCCTCAGCCAAGTCCAGGTCGTCCGCAGGTAGGGAATCCTTCGGAGCGTCGAATACGCGCGGCCGGTCACTTTCCTCACTGCTCCTCATTTCGCTGACTGTCGTGGCGTGAGTGCGGGATAGACATCCGTTGGGGAGAAGAGCGTTCCCTTTCCGTCGGGTGGGACGAGCCAGGAGAGTTCGGCCACCTTCCGGCCGGGGTCGGGCACGGCCAGCCATGTCTCGGTCGTCAGATACCGAGCGGCCTTCTCCAGCCTTGTTGCGGTGCTGCCTGGACTCATCAAGAGCACGAGTTCTTGCCGCCTGCTGTTGCGAAGCACCGGGCCGGTCGTTGGATGCCCACGGCGGGCCACAGCATTGAGCAGGCCGTGCCCCAGCGTCTCCGGAACGGCCAGGGCGTCCCACAGCCGCCCCGCCGGCAAGAGCACGACACCGCGTTCGCTCAGTCTCCACTCACGCAGACACGTGGTGGGGTCGTCACAAGCGGAAGCCAGCCACCGAGCCGACCACAAAGAGGGGGTCATCTGCTACCTCGTTCCTGGGATCAGCCGACGAAGTGGCCGACTATCCCGGACCAGAAGCGGCATGGGCAGGGAGGCGGAGAGTGGCGGATTCAACCGGCCGACTCTTGTGATGTGTCAGGAGTTGCCAAAGCCGCCCAGCCACCGCTGGAGCGCGATGTGGGTGGTGTCGTCCAGCGTGCACAGGGCATCGATGGCGTGCAGGTCGCCCGGCAGGGGCGCGATACCTGCCGCGGTGAGAGCGGCGTGCAAATCCAGCCGACGACGGTCGGCCGGTGCCAGACGAATGGACGGCCGGCTCGACGGCGCAGGTGCCGGCGCAGGTGACGGCACCTGCGCCGGCGCCGGCAGCGAGTAGTCGCCGAACTCCATGGAACCGCAGGCCGTCGACGTCTCCTCGTACCGATCCTCCATGAACACGGCAGGGAAGCGGTACGGGTCGAGATCCAACGCCACGTCCGGAGCCTTGGCGAGCGCCTGAAACCCAGTCATGAGTGCCTCCTCAGTCGTCGTGCAACTGCAGACCACGACGGCAGGGGGATCAAGAGCAGTTCCGGCACAAGGGGACATCCACCCGGATGCCCCCTACGCCATCTCATCACAAGAGAGATGACCCGACGGAGACCACCGATGATCTCCCCGCGAGGGCGCTGGTGACCATGGTCCCGGCGGCATGCCGGAGCAGTCATCTGCCGCACATTCTGCTGATGGGCGGGTCGAGTCGAGAGCTCGTGGCACCGACCTCGATCGCGGTAGCGTTCCCTCTAGCGTCCGATCGGGGTGGTACCGACGCCGAAGCCGGCCGCGAAGACGTCCGGGCGACCCGCGAGAGACCGGCATCAACTGCTGGGCGGGTGAGGGACACCGGGGTTGCCGGGCATGTGCGAGCCTCTACGGTGCTGCGCGCGCTATTCCATCGTCGCGTCCAACTCCATGTTCCCGGAGCAGTCCATGAACCAGTGCGCGCGGAAGTCCACCGGCATCGGGATCGGGTGCTTCGGGTCGGTGAGATGACGGAAAAGGTACTCCGTGGCCGTGCAGTCGAACCGATGCCCTGCCCCCGGTTCGGCTCCGGTGACGTAGACGGGCCACCGGTCGGGGTCGGAACCCCCGGTGATCCAGTGGAACCCCTGCTCGTGCTCGTTGCTCATCCAAGGCACCAGCCCGCCCGAGGCGGGGAACGGCGGATACGGCTCCCAGGGCGCCTGGCCCAGTCTCGCCGCCGACTCGGCGTTCTTGATCAGGTCGTCCGGCACGGACACGTACTGGAAGCCGTCGAACAGGCCATGGCCGAACGTTTCGACGAGGGCCTTGTAGTCGCTCGGCAGGCGTGTTCCTAGGCGAGACTCGACTGCCGCCCAGTCGACCTGGCTCGCACTCCTCGGCACCCAGCCGGTCACGGCGACGAGCCGTTCCAGCCACGAGGTCTCGGCGGGCAACTGCTCCGTGACCGGCGTGCTGCGAAAGGCGATCAGCAGGGCGGGGCCGGCATCCTCGCCTTGACGGGTTCGACCGAAGGAGACCCACCGGTCAGTGAACGGCCAGGCGTACCTCCAGTCGACCTGCTCCGACAAGGGCAGTGGCGGCAATCGGTCGGCGCCGGCGAGTGGCTCGCCGTACCGGTCGGAAAGGGCCTCGACAAGGTTGCTCAGGTCAGCACGACCGGAGACAGGAAGGCAGACATGACCTGACGCATGTCCGTGCTCACGGCAATCCAGGTCACGGAGATCCGGCCACAGGATCTCGGCCACGGCGGCCAGAAGCTGTTCGTCGTCCATGCCGCAAGTCAAGCACTCGCCGCCGACAGCAGAGCTCACGAGGCAGCGTCGTACCTCCGGCCTGCCGTCCCGCCCATGACCTGCTCGAACTGAGGCTGGAACAACGACTCGGCGGCCTTCACCGCCTTCCTCGAACAGCTCGACGCGACCATCGCGCCAAGCCAGGACATTCACGTGGTGCTGTGCAACGGGTCTTCCCTCACCGCCAAGCGCACCAAGAAGTGGCTGGCCGACCATCCGCGACGGCACGTGCACTGGACCCCGCCTACTCCGCCTGGCTGAACCCAGGTGGAGCTCTTCTTTTCCGTCTGACCCGCGGGGTCCTGCGGCACGGAGACTTCCGCAGCCGCGACGACCTGATCGACAAGCTCGAGAGCACGTGATCAACCGCAACATCGCCGCCGAGCCGTACAAGTGGACCTACGACGGCACCCCGCTCAAGGTCGCCCGATGAGGGCCTGAGCAGGGATTCTGAAGCGACACCTGTAAACCCTTTGCTGCTTCCGGGTCGGCACGGCTATCTTCACCGGGCCGCCGGTCGCCCCAGGCCGACGCCGTCGTCAAGGAGGTGTGCAGCACATGCGCACGAACGGTCAGCAGTCGAACCCAGGTCTCGACAGCTTCCACCTCCCTACGACGGAGACACCTTGTCTGTTCGCATCACCGCACTGACCGACCCCGACACCATCCTGTCCAGCCACCGCCTGGTGTGGCTGGCATCCGACACCGACGGAATCCCCGTCGGGTCGGCGTTCCTGCGTCTTTACACCAGCACCGGGCAGGACCACCTCGCCGCACTGGAGCTCCACGTCCATCCGGCCGAGCGGCGCAACGGCACCGGATCCCGGCTCCTGGACGCGGCCATCGCCGCCGCACGCCAGGACGGCCGACGCTCTGTCATCACGCAGGCCGAGGCCGGCTCTCCCGGCGACCGGTTCCTGCCGGCCCGGGGCTTCCGCAGGGTCCTGACCCTGACCTTCACCCGACTGTCGTTGGCCGAGGCGGACATCACCGCTCTCACCGAGATCACCGACCAGTCACACCCCGGCTATCTGCTGGCGTCATGGGAGGGCACGGTCCCCGACGGCCTCGCCGAGACGTTTGTCGCGTCGCGTCATGCCATGGACGACATGCCGATGGGCGGCACCGACTTCGGCACGGTGACCTGGGACCTGGACCGGGTCCGGGCCGCAGCGGCGGCAGTCGAAAGGCGTGGCGACCTACTGCACACCGTGGTTGCCATCGACGAGTCGGACGGCTCGATCGCCGGGTTCACCGAACTGGTCGTCCCCGGCGACGGCAAGGGCGACGGCCAGCACTACGGCACCGGCGTCCTGCCCAAGCACCGCGGGCACGGCCTCGCCCGCTGGATGAAGGCCGCCTCGATCCGAGAGGCCCACGAGCGGCACCCGGACCTGGGTGGCCTGCTCACCGACACCGCCGACAACAATCCGTACATGCGCCACATCAACGACGCGCTCGGCTACGTGCCGATGCACACGACATTCGAGTACCAACTCGATCTCTAGGAACGACGGGGGCCGGGCCATCGTTCTGACCCGGCCCCCGCAACCGCGAGTTCTCCTGGGATCCCCTTCGTACCTGCCGGGCTTGCCGTCGGCTGGACTACGCCCCCCTGGATCGTCGGCCAGCATGATGGCCGTGGAGATCCGTTTCTCCACGTGCTCGCGATGGACCACAAAAGCTTTGACCGACCGCCATCACGATCTCCAAGCCGTGCCGGCCGATCCGGGTCGGGCCGGGCGCCAGGACCGCCGGCGGCGTCGGGGCGCTGTCCCACACGATCACCTCGATCGTGCCGCCACTGACGCTTGCAGTTCTCCAGGACGACGTACTGGTGCGAGGGCCCTGCCGCGCAGGGGAGGTCAGTCGTGACGAGGCCGGGCAACGTCCGCGTCAGTCACTTCGCGCGTATGCTCCCTGCACCACAAGGATGCGGCCGCAGCGCCGCGGCGGCCGCTCACAGGTGGCCGTCCAGGAAGTCCCGCACCTCGGCGGTGGTCATGGGCCCCGTGCCGTGCGCCACCGCCTCTCCCTCCTTCAGCAGGACGAAGGACGGGGCCCCGGTGATCCCGTATCGCTCGGTTGCGACCGGACAGCGCGTGATGTCGGTGCGGACGGCCGTCAGGCGGCCCGTGTACTCGTCGGCGATGCCGCCCACGACGAGGTCCATCGCCCGGCAGGGCTCGATTGCCTTGGGCCACGTCCCGGTGAAGTACGCGAGGACCGGGACTTTGCTCATCCTGAGGATGAAATCGAACTCTGCGTCCTCACGGGGTTGGTGAACCCGCTTCGTCATGGAAGCTCCTGACATATGTTCCGTCGTTCCATCCCCATCATCCCCCGCGCGGTGCGGCAGCCGGCCCGGCGGCACCGGCCCTCTGAGACGGCGGGGCGCGAGAACCGGGGCGGTGAGTACTGCACGACGTCAATTCCTTGCCTCCCCGCTCGGCCCCCTCCACTTCTGGATGCGGAGCCCGGTCGCGGGGCAGCTTGGGCCGAGGGAGAAGCGGTCCTAGGCGTCGGCGAGAAGCCCGTGCGGCGTCCACGTTGGTCGAGGGCCCTGGTCAGGTCGCGATTCGCGGCCCGCGCGGCGTCGCACTAAGGGCAGAGCGGCGGCGCACCGGCCGTCTCCGAGCTGCTGGATGATCGGCGGCTGGTCGGTGTCCGTGAGGCCGGCCCTGTGCATGGCTTGGGCGATCGTGGCGAGGTAGGGGGCGGCGGCGCGGGCGCGTAGCTCCGGTGGCGGTCTGGGCGAGGGCGGTGCGGAGCCGGCCGGCCGGATATCCGAGGTCGGCGGCCGCTTGTGCGGGCGTGAGGCCGGGGTCGGCGGAGCGGTGGTCGGCGATGCACTGGGCCCTCAGCTGGGTGAGGGTGCGCTGGTCGAGCCAGGTCACGGAGTGGAGCGCGGGCGTTGCGGGCCCTCCTCGCCCGGTCGAAGGTCACTGGTCGGCGGAGCGGCGGAGTGCTGTCATGGGTAGGGAAGACGCGTTGACGAGTCGGCAGGGCCGCGGAGGCCGACGTGCCGCGCGTCGTCCGCCCCGGGCGGTCCGGCCGCGGCCGCCCCGCCGCAAAACGGAGGAGGCCGATGCCATGCTGCACCGCCGCACGGTCGGTGACGTGATGACCGAGGAGGTCGTCACCCTCCGCCCCGGTACACCGCTTCAAGAGGTCGCCGCCCTACTGGACGCGAACGACATCGTCGCGGCCCCCGTCATCGACGACGACGGCACCCCCGTCGGTGTCGTGTCCGCGTCCGACGTGCTGCGGCATGAGACCGGCAGGCCCGATCCCCAGGGGCCGGACGGAAGCGACGAGCACGCCTGGGGCAAGGCCCGGGCCCGGACCGCAGGCGCGCTGATGAGCAGCCCGGTCTTCACCGCCCGCGCCGACTGGACGATCCCCCGGGCCGCTCGGGAACTCCGTAGTCGGCACGTCAAGCAGCTGCCGGTGGTCAGCGACGACGGGCTCCTTACCGGCATCGTCAGCCGCAGCGACCTACTCGACGCCTTCATCCGGCCCGACGCCGAGATCCGCGATGAGGTCGAGCAGGACATCCTGGGACGCATCCTCGGTCTGGACGAGGGCACCGTCGCGGTCGAAGCCAGGGACGGGGTCGTCACCCTGCGGGGCCACGTCCCGGACCCGCGTCTCGTCCCGGTGGTCGTGGGCCTCTGCCAGGGCGTCGACGGTGTCGTCTCCGTGGACGCCCACCTCGACGCCGCCCAGGCGGGTTGACCTGCGGTGATGAGGTTGCCGCTGGTCAGGCACTGGGCAAGGCCGGTGGCGTGGGGTTGGGCAAGCCTCGGACGCAGGTGTGACCGAGCAGTGTGAACGGCCCGTCTGGCCAACCGAACGCCCCCAGCGGGGTGGCCTGGGAACACCGCACCGAAGGCCCCAGCGCGAGGGGTACGCCACGGCAAGATTCAGACCTTGGGCGCGTGGAGTACGTGCGGCCCTCGGCGAGCGCCTCAAGCGGCTCCGGCCCGGAGGCCGCTGCGGAGGTAGCGGATGCCCTCGCCCTCCAGAGCGGTGCCAGTCCTCGCCGATCGGGTGGCCCCGGCTGGTCGCGGTACGCCATCCGTATCGCTCGTCCCACACGAGCGCCGCCGCATCATCAGCGCGTTTGCGCCCGGCGCGGCGGCCTCGGGAGGCATCCCGCTGCCCCGGTCTTCTCAGGAGAGGGCGGTCGGTTTGCGGGGTGGCGGGACGGCCCGCAGTAGTTCCCACAGGGGGCGTGAGCCGGACGCCCACACGGCGAGGGTGTGGCGGTCGACGACGTGCAGGCGCTGCTGCCTGGCGAAGGCCACTGCGGGCGCGGTGACCCGGCCGTTCGTCACGATGACCGCGATGTCGGCGCCGTGGACCTGGCGGGCGGTGCCGTTGAGGACCTGGAGGTCAAGTGTGCCGACCGCGGAGCCGGCGAGGCCGTTACGCCTGTGCTTGCACTGGATCACCCAGCGCCGTCCGTAGGGGTCGGTGGCCTTCACGTCGGCGCCCAGGTCCCCGCCGCCCCCGACCCGGGTCGCGTCCTGGCAGCCGTCGCGGCGCATCAGGTCCCGCACCGCGTCCTCCAACCGGGAGTGATGCGGGGCGTCCAGCTGGGATAGCCCGTAGCGCAGGCCCTGCGCACGGACCGTTTCCCACCGGGCCTTCTGCTGCTTCTGGTAGAGCCGGCCGCCACCGGCCAGCACCGCAAGCGCGCCGATGAGAATCAGGATCCACCAGTGGGCCAGCAGCCAGTTGACGACGACCACCACCAGGGCGGCGGCCAGGCCCGCGGCCATGAGGAGACCGGTCAGCCGGTCGTCTGCGCGCTGCCGCCGCCTGCTCTGCCTCCGGGTACGCCGCGACACCGGCGGGCGCCTGGTCCTCCCCCGCCTTCTACGGGCGCGGGGGCTCATCGGCTGGCCTGCGTGACGCCGCTCGCGAGCTGACCGAGGATGTTCAGGATTCCCTCGCCGACCGGCGTCGGGGCGAGGAGGACTCCCAGGGCCAGGACGATGACCACGGTCATCTTCTCGTCGAAGCGGCTGCGGGAATGTGCGCGACGGCGCAGCCGAAAGAAGACGATGACTGCGAGCAGCACAGCCACATTGATGGTCACCAGCTGCCCACACCCCTGTCACACCCGGCCGACGCTCCCGTGTGGGTGGCTGCGCCACCCCGGCATTCTTGTGTAGCCGGGCCTCAGTGATGCCGGAGGCAGATTGCCGACGAATGGCACAAAGCAGTCGGACCTGGCTGGATACCGTGGTGAGCGACGTTCTGCATGAGCCGGTACGACGGGCTTGGTGACAGCCGCGGTGAAGACGTTCGTGTGAGAGGTCGGATGTCTGGGGCGAACTTGCTGTGCGACGACACGGGGAAACCCGAAGAGCCGTACCGCGGCGGAGGCTACCTCTCCGGTCGGGTCCGTGCGATACCAAGTCCATACGGCCGGACACGAAAGGTGTCCTGACCACGATCTCCGCCTCCTGCCCGGGTCAGTACCGGGGCGAGCACATGCCTGATCGCGGCGGCCCGGGTCGGCGGCAGCTTCTAGGCTCTACTGCATGGCAACAAGACTCGTGCAGATCAATATGAAGGCTCAGGACGACTCCGTGCTCGGCCGGTTCTGGGCGGAGACACTCGGTTGGGGTGTCGACAGCGAGGGACCCGGCGTCACCAACCTCGAACCCGTGGGTTTCGCCTACCCCGACCCCGTGGCCGTCTGCATCGACATCGTCGCCCGCCCGGAACCAAAAACGGTGAAGAACCGGGTGCACCTTGATCTGGCCAGCACCTCGACCGCCCATCAGGCGGAGTTGGTCGCACGCCTGAAGGACCTCGGTGCGACGCTCGCCGACGTGGGTCAGGGCGACGTCCCCTGGACGGTCATGGCCGACCCGGAGGGCAACGAGTTCTGCGTCCTGGAGCCCCGCCCGATCTACCAGGACACCGGGCCGATCGCCGCGGTGGTGGTCGACTGCGCCGACCCACGAGGAATGGCACGGTTCTGGGGCCAGGCGATGGACTGGACGCTGCACGAGGTCACCGACGACCACGCGGCCATGCGATCCGCCAAAGGCGTAGGCCCCTACCTGAAGTTCCTCCGCACCCCCGACACCAAGAGCGTGTGGAATCGCGTCCACCTCGACGTCTGCCCCTACCCCGGTGACGACCTGGCAGCAGAGGAAGCCCGACTCCGCGCCCTGGGCGCCACCGACCCTGGTATCGACCAGTCCGCGATCTCCTGGACGGTTCTGGCCGACCCGGAAGGCAACGAGTTCTGCCTCCTCACCCCTCGCTGACCCTGAGCAACGGCTCAGGCCGGTTTCGGGTCAGCGGCGAAGACCGCGTGGCGTCAGCGCATGCCGCCGGAGACGGGGAGGGTGTCCTGGTGACCCAGCGCGCCCATCAACGGACGTCAGGAAGGCCCCGAGCGTGCCGTAGTTGTCGGTGGTGCCCGTACGGCCCCGGCGCCTACGGCGGCGCCCGGTCGCAGGTCGGGGGCCACAAGGCTGGGGACATCCATCGAGCAGGTGTGGGGTAATGCCCGATCAGGGGTGGCTGTTTCCACGTGGTTGGTCGCCACGGAGGCGTCATCCTGGCTGCCCGGCAAGGACAGCACGGCGGGATGAGGCGGTAGATTCCCGGGCCCGAACAGCCCGTCCTCCCGTGCTCGGGCCCGGGCGCGGCCACGGGGGCGCCGCCCGCACGGATCTGCCGCTCGGCGGCGGGCAGCGGAGCCTGGGCACCGGCGTACTGCTCTGCGAGGGGCGTTCCCCTCCTCTGCGGCCGCACGGCGGATGTCGCCCAGGCCCCGCAACGCCACCCGCGACTTTCTCAACGCCCTGGAACCGGCCCCCGCATGCGCACACCTGACCTGGACAGCGCCCAAAGCGGCTTCGGCGGGCACCTGATCCACCGCATGGCCCCCGAGACCACGCCGACGGCACAACCGTCACCGCCCACCTGGCGTGCTGCTCAGTGCGACAACACGGCGACGGTTAGGCCGGGAGGGGCGGTGAGCTTTCGGTCGGCCTGTTCGCGGCGGCGCTCGGTGTTCCGATATCGGCGTGGCGTCTAACGAAAAGGGAGATACATCTCATAACGTCTGGCTCAGCAGTATCACTGAAAGCGACTCGTGCCGAGTCTGACGAAAGTGGAGATGCCGTGCGCAACCTTCGCAAGGCCGCTGTTGTGGCTGCCATGGTCGGGAGTATCAGCATGCTCGGGGCAGGTGTAGCCTCCGCCGACAACGCGTACGGAAGCGGCAACGGCGCCGACCCGGCGCTGTGCCACCAGGAGATCCACCAGGGGACCGTGCAGAACGGCCTCATCAACATCGCCGATCTGGGGCTGGGGCTCCTCGGCAACGGCTCGGGGCCCGCACGCGCAAACCAGCAGATCTG
>NZ_BMTO01000005.1:291382-396213 GCF_014649715.1 Streptomyces lateritius | reverse complement strand
AACCGCCCGCCGTTCCTGTGAGGTGGCGCCGACGTGTGGAGGCGACGCGATCAGGTGGGCTTCAGCGGAGTGATGCTTGTTCCTCCCGCATACAGCCTGGGCTCGAGTGACAACACGGTGAGCGGCTCACCCGCCTTGACCGCCTGCCAGGCGATCGCCGCCGCGTGACGGAGTCGACTGCTTTCGTGTGATCGGGCACGACCGGCGCATCCAGGGACCGGCCGTGCAAGGCAAGCCGGCAGTGGGTACCGGACCACCTCAGCCTCAGGACACTCAGCAAGCCAGGCGGCGACGGCGGCTGCCTCTAGACACGACCTTGCGCATCGCGTCCTCGTCGATGCCACCACGTGCGGAGCCGACGGTGCCGGGTCAGATATCGCACCGGCCGGCCGAAGTACCGTGCTGCGGCTGATGGACATGCCGAAGACGTCCGCCAGACGGGCGCCGACTCGGCCGGCCAAAGCGAGACCCACCTCGACCAATGCCGAACGCAGCCGCTCAAGCCACGAAGCATGACGGCAAGTCAGCGTGGGGACTCTTCACCGCAAGTCTGCGGATTCGGACCGTGAGCTTCGTCTCCGCAGGACGGAGCGTTCAGTCCCACCAGCCGTCACCGGTGTGCCAGCGACGCACCCACTCCTCGAAACCCCATGCGTGGTCACCAGGCACCGGGATGGCGCCGACGTCGGCGACCATCCAGACGTCACCGCGACGGGGGCCGGTGGTCAGCAGAAGCCAGAAGGACTGCCCGTCCTCGGAACCGAGAACGACAGAACCGTTCTTGAAAGCGGCATCGATCCGCGGGTCCTCGGGGTCGACGTCCTCGTCGTCTTCCCAGCACCAGGCTGACTGCAGAGGAAACGACTCCCCCGGCTGCCGCGAGCCGAGGTCGGGCCAGGCGTCAGGCAGCCAACCAAGTGGCTGGAGACCACCGTCGCCGGCGGGTCCAAGGCTCGACCCATTGCTGATCTCCGCGATGAAGGTCCTGTACGGCTCTGGAAGGACCACCCCGTTCTCCGCCTCCCACGCTGCGACAGCTTCGCGGCCGAGCGCCGGCTCGCGCCATTCCGGCGGGAACGCGGAGCGCAGGAAGTCGAGAGTGACTTCGGTCGGACGCGGTTCACGTGTAGCTGTCACACGAGCATGCTGGCAGAAAGGGCTGACAGCCGATCAGGGCCACCCCCAGTAGCTGTGCCGCCAAAGTTGTGTGAACCGAACAGAGCCAGCCGGTGAACGCCTGTTGTCCGTTCTCATGAACAGAGCCACCGGAGCTATGACACGAGCGGAGGCAGTCGGTCGAGCCAAGGGGAAGGCTCGACACCGTAGTTGTCGAGGACGGTCACGCCTCCGGCCAGACCCACGCCGCCCGGCCCGAAGGACGAGGGCGCGGAGGCCGTCGTGGAGCGGTAGGAGGTGAGCGTCGGCAGCCCGCCCGCCGGGATGCTCAGGCTCAGCTCGTACAAGGCCGATCCCACGGTGGACGTCTGGGCCACCGGGGCCGCGGACGCGTCCTCCCACGGAGCACCCACGATCAGTTCGGCGACGCCGTCGCCGGTGCTGTCCTGGATGGACAGGGCGTACCCGAAGCCCTCGCCGTTCTTGCCCGTCCCACCGAGGGTCTCCTCAGTGAAGGTCGTCCTCGGCCGGACTGTGAGCCCGGCCGTGTCGCCGAGGTACAGCGTGACACTGCCGTTGCCGCGCGCCCCGCGCAGGGCTCCCACAGCCAGCTCGTCCGTCCCGTCACCGTCGATGTCACCCGCCGCGAGGGCGCCGCCCCAGTACGCGTCGGCATAGGGCGTCTCGCTGGTGAGGTGCGTGAGGGCGGTGGCGGAGACCTCGGAAGAGCCGCCCGAGGCGACCACGACCGCGCCCGAGAACGGTGCGGCGCCCTTCTCCTGGTCGGCGAAGAAGGCGAGCCCGGCGTAGGTGGAGCCCTGGAAGTGGCCGGCGGTCACGGTGCGCAGATGTCCCGTGGTGCCGGTGTGATTCACGTTGATCACGGTCGGTGCGACGGAGTCGAGGCCGGTGGCCTGGCCCTTGAGGACCATGGCCGCACCCCAGGCCCCGTCCACACCCGTCAGGTACTCGCCCGAGGCGAGTACAGCGAGGTCGTCGCGACCGTCGCCACGCAGGTTCGCGGCGGCGAGCGAGGCTCCGAAGTGGTCGAAGGGCTCGGCGGCGCCCGCGACCGTTCCGTCGAAGGACTGGGCGCCGGCGGCAGTGAGGCCGTTCGCGCCGCCGTAGAGGACGGTGACGCGCCCCGCCTCGAAGGAGGTGCCGACCGCCTCACCGGGCGCGCCGATCGCCAGGTCGTCGAAGGAATCGCCGTTGAAGTCACCCGTGGCGAGACTCGTACCGAAAAGGTCACCCATCTCGTTGTCACCGGGCACGTCGACGGTGCCCTGCTCGATGAAGGTGAGCGCCCCCGGCTTGCCGGCCTCCACGTACGGGGCCGCACTCTGCCCGTACTGGACGGTCACGGCACCGGCGTCGAGAAACCCGCCGACCTCTTCGTGCGCGTTCCCCAGGGCGACATCCGCGCGACCGTCCTTGTCGAAGTCACCCGTGGCGACCACTTGGCCGAACGTGTCCTCCTGCTCCGAACTCCCGGCGATGCTCGCGCTGTCCTGATTGAGGAGCGCGGCGGCCGGACGGCTCCCGGTCGGACCACCGGGGAGCACGTACACCGAACCACCCAGATCGGCGGGACCCCGCAGGGGGTCGCGCCAGCGGGTCAGCCGCGCCGACGAGGACGTGACGATGTCGGCCCATCCGTCGCCGTTCAGATCGGGTCCGCGCGTCTCGGCGGTCGCCGCCGCCGCGGAGGAGACCGGCACCGACAGCATGGACGACATCGCCGACCACGCGAGCAGAGCCGCGATCCACGGCGTACGACGCCGAGTGAGCCTCAACTGCCCCCACCCCTTCACCATTCGTTCATGCGTTCGCCGCGCAGCCTATACTCCCGAGCGGTATCAAGGATCAAGGGAGGGCGTGTGAAGCGACACCAACTCGGCGCGGCCGCGGCGGTCGTCGCCGTTGCGGCACTGGCGTACATCGGCGTGATCAGACCGGGTTCCGACAGCGCCGAGCGATCTCCGCAACCCACGGTCGGCGCCACCACCGCCACTGTCCGGGTGATGACGTGGAACATCTGCGGCGAAGCGGGTGACTGCTACGCCCAGACGAATCCCGCCGGGCAGGCAAAGGCCGTCGCCGACCTGGCCAGAACCAAGAGCCTCGACGCCGTCTTCCTCCAGGAGATCTGCGGCGAGGAGTACAAGAACGACAAGAGCTACGACGCCAATAAGTCCGAGGACGCGGACAGCCTGCTCACGCATGTCGAGCAGCAGCTGGACGCGCTGGGAGCGGACTGGAACCTCGCGTTCCTCCCCTACGACCGTCTCGCCCAGGACAGGTGGGGGGCCTCGATCACGGTGAAGCCCTCGGTGACCCGGGAATACCCGGTACGCAAGCACAACAACGCACCCGCGACCTCGAACTTCCGCTGCCGCGGCTCGCTGATACCAGGCGTCCAGGGAATGGCCATCGCCGTCAAGGGGACCTTCGGCGACCCCTACGAGTACGAGCTCCCGTCCCCGCAGGCCGGCATCTCGCTGAAGGCTCTCTGCGTCCGGCGGACGTCGCACACGCCGGTCCGCTTCTGCACCACACATCTGACGCCGCCCGGAGAAGACCTGGACGCGCGCGCCGGGTTCTCCTACCGCGTCGCGCAGATCCAGCGCCTCACGGAGATCACCGGCACCGGCACCGACACCGTCTTCGGAGGTGACCTCAACAATCGGCCTCCGGGGGACAGCGCGGCGGGGAGCGAGGCGTCCAATCTCGTGCCTCTGTACACCACGTACAGGGAGTGCCAGCAGCTCGGCACGACCGCGCGCAAGGGCTCGCCGACGAAGTGGAGTCGATCCGAGCAGACGAACCCTGCGGGCGGCCCGTCGACCTGGGTGTACAAGCGCGAGTCGCAGCAGTACGACTACCTGTTCGCGAAGAACTCCTTCGCTTCCTGCGAGGTCGTTACCTCGACCCAGGAGTGGTCCGATCACCTGCCGGTCGTCGGCACCGTGTCCGTGACCACTTCCTGAGCATCCCGCCAGGCAGCGGGCTCGCCGCCGTGGCGCTGGGCCGTCGGGGTCAGCCCGGCGGGGCTGTCGCAGGATCAGGGTCTGCTCCCCGCAGTCGCGGGATCGGTCCCTGGTGCACCGTCGTGAGCACGTGGGTGTCCGACGACTCCCTGCACCCGTGCGGGCGGGTGCAGTGGGGTTTGCCTGCCGGGTATCCGGAGCCGGCTGCGGGCGGCAAGACGCGGCGTGTCGTGACCCGTCCACGGTGCGGGACATCTTGAGCGGGGAGATGTACGAGGCCGTGTGATTCCTTCGCGGCTCCCCGCCAGGCGGAGACGGTGCGCGTTCACTGCCCGGCTCGGGAGGCGCGGCGGATGGTAGCGTCGATGAGGGCGAGCGCGTCCCCAGCGGTACTGCCGGGGGCGCGGTTCCGGGGGCCGATGAGGCCGGTCCGGCCCTGGGTGCGCAGTTCGGTGAGGAGTCGGGCGCCGACGCGGTTCATGCTGTCGGTGGATCCGTAGCCGAGGCGGCGGGCGGTGAGGGGGCTCCTGAAGCCCCGCGACAGCGGGGAGGCCGCAGCGGTCGACGCGGACTGACTGTCCAGCGGTCCGACCTGACGCGACCCGAGTGGTGCGGGGACAGAACGGCCGGAGGGTCCGGCGCTTCGGTGTCGGCGGCGGCGCCGACCCATCACGTTGCCGGGACGTCGAGCAGGGCGAGGAAGGCGGTCGCCGCGGGCGTGCGGCCGGTCCGGCTCCAGATGACGTACTCGACGCGGGCCGGCGCGTCGGTGACCTCGATCGTGGTGACGCCGCTGAGTTGACGTACGTAGGCGGAGGGGAGCATGGCGATGCCGAGGCCCTGGCCGACGAGTCGCGCCAGGAAGTCCGCGTTGGTCACTTCGAAGGCGACGTCTCGGCTGAGTCCCGCGGCGGAGAAGGCCTGGTCGGACTGGACGCGTCCGGCTGTCCCGGCCGGAAGGTCCACGAACACCTCGGAAGAGAGTCTGTGAAGGTCGACCGCCGCTTCTCCGGCGAGCGGATGGTCCGGCGCGACCACGGCGACGAGACGGTCATGGGCGAGTTCGTGGGCGGCGACACCGTGCGGGCGTGACGTGGTCGGCAGCCCCAGGAAAGCCAGTTCGACGGCTCCTTCCCTGACCTGTTCGACGAGTTCCTCGCTCGCGCCGACCCGCAGGCCGATGCGCACGTTCGGATACGCGCGGCGGAAGTCGCGCAGCGCACTCGGGATGTCGACGGCGGCGACGGTGGGGATCAGGCCGACGCTGAGCCGTCCGCGTACCTCGCCGACAGCCGCGGCGACCTCGGCGGCCGCGCGCTCGGCGGCGTCAAGACACTGACGGGCGGCGGGGAGGAACGCCGCACCTGCCGGTGTCAGTCGCACCCGGCGGCTGGTGCGCTCGAAGAGTCGTGCGCCCAATTCCCTTTCCAGACGGGCGATCTGGTGGCTGAGGGCGGACTGGACGACCATGCACCGTTCGGCGGCCCGGGTGAAGCTGTTCGTCTCGGCGACGGCGAGGACGTAGCGCATCTGCTGGAGCTCCATGGATCCATCTTCGATTCAGATCGATGGGGTGACAAACATGTGTTGGACTCATCGATCGCCGTCGACCGAGACTTCGAGCATGACAAGTCCAGCGGTACAGAGGGTTCCCACCGGAGGCGTCGGCGGTGGCAGGGGCAACGGCAGCGGTGGTGTTTCGCGTGGGAGGCTGCCGCTTACGCTCATGACGGCGATCGCTCCCGTCTCCTGGGGCACGTTCTATGTGGTGACCACCGAACTGCTCCCGCCGGGCCATCCCGTGTTCGCGGGGCTCCTGCGGGCATTACCCGCCGGTCTGGTCGCGCTCGCGATCGCCCGGACGCTGCCGAGCGGAGGGTGGTGGGCGAAGGCCGCGACGCTCGGCGTGCTGAACATCGGGCTGCTCTTCCCGCTGCTGTCCGTCGCGGCCGAACGCCTCCCAGGAGGCGTCGCCGCCACCCTGGCGGCGGCCCAGCCGCTCGTCGTCGCCGTCCTGGCGGTGTCGGTGCTGCGCGAGCGCCTCTCCGCATGGCGCCTCGTCTGGGGCCTGACAGGCATGGTCGGTGTCGGCCTGGTGGTGATCGGGCCGCACGCGCGACTCGACCTCGTCGGGATCGGGGCGGGGCTCGGCAGCGCGGCCACGATGGCGCTCGGGGTGACACTCACCAAGCGCTGGGGGCGTCCCGCCGGGGCGAGTGCCACCGCTTTCGCCGGGTGGCAGCTCACGGCCGGGGGCCTGTTCCTGCTGCCCGTCGCCTTCCTCGTCGAGGGGGCGCCTCCGGCGATCGACCTCCCCGCCGCCCTCGGCTACCTCTGGCTCGGCCTGGTCGGCGGCCTGATCGCCTTCGTCCTGTGGTTCCGCGGCATCACCGCACTGCCCGTCACGTCGGTCGCGGTTCTCGTCCTGCTCTCGCCGCTGGTCGCCGCGGTTCTCGGCGCCGTGCTGCTCGGCCAGACGCTCGGACCGGTCCAACTCGTGGGGTTCGGTCTCTCGCTCGCCGCGATCGTCGCGGGACAGCTTCCCGCCCCCTCACGCGCGACGAGGAAGCCGGCAAAAGAGAAAGGCAAGGAGGTCACCGGCTCCTTGCCACTCTCAACTTATAGCGCACCCGGGGGCTTGCGGCAAGGCCCCGGGGGTGGCGCAGAATCAGCGCTCGAAGCCAGAACCTGCGGAAATGGGCGTGTTGATGATTGATGTGATCGTTGCCGGCGGCGGACCGACCGGGCTGATGCTGGCCGCCGAGCTACGGCTGGCCGGTGTGCGCGTGGTCGTGCTGGAGAAGCTGACCGAGCCGACCGAGCAGTCCCGCGGGCAGGGCCTGCACGCCCGCAGCGTCGAGATGATGGACCAGCGCGGGCTGCTGGACCGGTTCCTCGCGGTCAGCGAGAAGTTCCAGGTCGGCGGTCTCTTCGGCGGGATCGCCAAGCCGTGGCCGGACCGGCTGGACACCGCGCACCCGTACGGCCTCGCCACCCCGCAGCCGGTGACCGAGCGGCTGCTCAACGAGCGTGCCCTCGAACTCGGCACCGAGATCCGGCGCGGCTGCGAAGTGGTCGGGCTGAGCCAGGACGCGGACGGCGTGACCGTCGAGCTGGCGGAGGGCACGTGCCTGCGGTCGCGCTACCTCGTCGGGTGCGACGGCGGTCGCAGTGTGGTGCGCAAGCTGCTGGGCGTCGGCTTCCCCGGCGAGCCCGCCAAGGTCGAGACGCTGCTGGGCGACATGGAGGTGACCGAGTCGGCGGAGGAGATCGCCGCCGCCGTCGCGGAAGTCCGCAAGACCCAACTGCGGTTCGGTGCCCAGCGCAACCCGGACGGGTCGTACCGCATCGTCGTGCCCGCCGACGGCGTGGCCGAAAACCGTACGACCGCGCCGACCCTCGAGGAGTTCAAGCGGCAGCTGCGGGTCTTCGCGGGCACCGACTTCGGTGTCCACGCGCCGCGCTGGCTCTCCCGCTTCGGTGACGCCACGCGGCAGGCCGAGCGCTACCGGGTCGGCCGGGTGCTGCTGGCCGGTGACGCGGCGCACATCCACCCGCCGACCGGCGGGCAGGGACTCAACCTCGGCATCCAGGACGCCTTCAACCTCGGCTGGAAACTGGCCGCCGAGGTCAACGGCTGGGCGCCGGAAGGGTTGTTGGACAGCTACCACGCCGAGCGGCACCCGGTGGGGGCCCGCGTGCTGGACAACACCCGCGCGCAGATCACGCTCCTCGGGACCGATCCGGGTGCGACCGCGCTGCGGGAGCTGTTCTCGAGGCTGATGGACTTCGAGGAGGTCAACCGGTATGTGACCGAGATGATCACCGCGGTCGGGGTCCGTTACGACTTCGGCGAGGGCCACGAACTGCTCGGCGGCCGGATGCGGGACGTGAAGCTGAAGCAGGGTCGCCTCTACGAGCGGATGCACGGCGGCCGCGGGCTTCTGCTCGACCAGACCGGCCGGCTCTCGGTGGAGGGGTGGGCGGACCGGGTCGACCACGTCGTGGACGTCAGCGAGGAACTGGACGCGCCCGCCGTGCTGCTGCGGCCGGACGGCCATGTGGCCTGGGTCGGTGACGATCAGCAGGACCTGCTCGGCCGGCTGCCGCAGTGGTTCGGCGTTGCCACCGGCTGAGTTCGTCACCGTACGCACGGAGGGACGCCCCGGGCCCCCGAAAGGGGTGCCCGGGGCGTGTGCGGTTCCGGTGAGGTGTCCCGGCGAGGTGCTCCGGGTTACGCGAACTGGCCGGGCTGGTAGTCGCCGGCGGGCTGCTGGACGATGACGTTCCCGCGGTTGAAGGCGTTGATGAGGGCGATGGTGCACACGAGAGCGGCGAGCTGCTCCTCGTCGTAGTGCTTGGCGGCGTTCTCCCACGCCTCGTCGGTGACGCCGCCGGCCGCGTCGGCGATGCGGGTGCCCTGTTCGGTCAGCTCCAGGGCGGCGCGCTCGGCGTCGGTGAAGACCGTGGCCTCGCGCCACGCCGCGACGAGGTTGAGGCGCACCGAGGACTCCCCCGCGTGCGCGGCGTCCTTGGTGTGCATGTCGGTGCAGAAACCGCAGCCGTTGATCTGGCTGGCACGCAACTTCACGAGTTCCTGCGTCGCGAGCGGCAGGGTCGAGTCCGCGAGCACGCGCCCGGCGGCGACGATGTGCTTGGCGAACTTGGCGGCGACGGGGCTGGCGTGGAGGTTCAACCGAGCTTCCATGGTGGGCTCCTGTGTCGTTGTCGATGCTTCCACCCCTTGGACGGAACGGCCCTCACCCGTCGTGACATGAACGAATGTGACCTGCGTCTCCCCTCGCGGCCTGGTACGTGCCGTCGCGTACGCCGGGGGGAAAGCCTCCTTGGGCGCTCCCGCCCCAGCGCTCTTCCGCCTGCTCGGCCCGGGCGGGGGCGCATCTGGGCCGTGGCCGTGTCCACGCCCTCCGGGGACAGCACGCCCTGCAGGGGACTGAGCATCTCCCGTAGTGCGTCGGGTCGTTGCTCCGGCGGGCTCCGGAGAATGTCGTGCAGGGCCGACGCCGTGTCATGTACAACGATCTTCATGACCCGGGACCGTAAGACCTGCCGTTACGGGTGGGGCGAGCCGTCCCTTCGCGGAAGGAATGAGGCCATGTCAGCTGACCGTACGTCCTCACGGCGCCGCATAGGCGTGATGTTCGACAGGGAGCGCAGGCCCGAGGAGCTCGCCGGGTTCGCGAAGGCGGTGGAGGCGTGCGGTGCGGACGACCTCTGGGTGGTGGAGGACCTCGCGTGGGCGGGATCGATCGCCTCCGCGGCGCTCGCCCTGGCCGCGACCGAGCGGGTGCGCGTGGGTATCGGGATCGCGCCTGCCCCGCTGCGGAATCCGGCCCTGCTCGCCATGGAACTGGCCATGCTGGCACGGGTGTTCCCGGGGCGGCTCATCGCGGGGATCGGGCACGGGGCGCCGCCCTGGATGGCGCAGGTGGGGGCCGAGACCCCTCACAAGCTCGCGCTGCTCGAGGAGACGATCGAGGCCGTGCGCAACTTGCTGCACGGCCGCACCACGCACGTGGACGGCCGGATCGTCCGAATCGACGGTGTACGGCTGGTCCATCCGCCGGTCGAGGCCCCGCCGGTCGTCGCCGGTGTCGTACGTCCCCGGTCGCTGGAGCTGTCGGGGCGGGCCGCCGACGGGACCGTCGTCGCGGAGGGGCACGGGCCGCGAGCCGTCACCGCCGCGCTGGAGCACATCGGCAGGGGCCGGGCGGCGGCCACGGAGCCGCGCCCGCACGAGCTGGTCGTCCTCACCCACCTGTGCGTCGGCGACGACGCGACGAGGGTCGCGGCGGCGACCGCCCCGATCGTCGAGGAGTACGCGAACTGGCTTCAGGTTCCGCCGGGCGAGGTCTTCCTCGCCGCCGGCTCCGCCGGCACGGCGGCCGACCGGGTGCGCGGACTCTGGGACGCGGGCGCGGACACCGTCGTGCTGCGCCCGGTGGGAGACCGTCCGGTCGAGCAGGTACGGGAGGTCCTCGCGTACCTGGAGGACAGCGGCCGGAACGGCTGACCCACGGGCGGCGACGGGCCGGGGCGCCCGGGCCGCGGGGCCGGGGCCGCGGGGCCGGGGCCGCAGGGCCGGGGCGCCCCTCGGCGTCGACGCTCAGAGGTGTCCCGGGGCGAGCGCGCGGCCGGCCAGCACCAGCAGGACGGCGTCCACTCCGGCCATGGCCAGGACGACCACGAAGGGCAGGCGCCCGCGGGCGAGGGCGGCCGGCCCGGCGACCGCCAGCAGGCACAGGGCGAGCGTCGCCGCGAGCAGCACCCCGCCTCCCACGGTCACGGGTCCCGTCGGCCCCACGGTCAGCACCGCACAGGAGGCGAAGGCCAGGAGCGCGGCCGCCGCGATCGATCGGTGCCGCCCCAGTCGCTGCGGCAGTCCGAGCACACCGCTCGCGAGGTCCCCCTCGATGTCCGGCAGGACGTTGGCGAAGTGGGCGCCGGTGGCCAGCAGGGCCGCCGCCGCGGACAACCAGAGGGGCGGCCACGGGTTGCCGGGGAGAGCGAGCGTCAGAAAGGCCGGAAGCAGGCCGAAGGCGACGGCGTACGGCAGCCAGGAGGCGATCGTGTGTTTGAGCCAGAGGTTGTAGGACCAGGCGGCGGCGACGCAGCCGAGGTGGACGCCGCCGGCCAGGACCCCGCAGGCCAGTGACAGGGGGACGCAGGCGAGCAGGGCCGCGCACGCGGCCGTACCGACCGTCGCGGGCCGTACCGTGCCGGCGGCCAGCGGCTTGTCGCGGCGTCCGGCCGCCCGGTCACGCCCGACGTCGAGCCGGTCGTTGCACCAGCCGATCGACAACTGGCCGACGGCGACCGCCGCCACCGCCTTGGCGCCGGCGCCGGGGCCCAGCCCGACGGCGGCCGCCAGCAGCGCGGTGAGGACCGTGACAGCGGCCGCCGGCAACGGGTGACTCGCCTTCAGCAGCGAGACAAAGACCGGCGGTTCCGCTGCCGGGAACCCGGCCGGGGGCGCCGGGTGCGCGTGGGGGCCTTCATCGGTGGTGGCGGGCATCGCACCACGCTAGGCGACGGCGCGCCCGTGGGGGCCCGGTTCAGGGCCCCGGCGTCCCGCTGTCCCTATGTTGGAGCAATGACTCGCGTCCTTGCGGTGAGCACGGCTTTCCCACCGCACCGCTACATGCAGCAAGAGATCACCGAAGCCCTCGTCTCCTGCCTGGCGCCCGGGGCCGACAGCGGTCTCCTGCGCCGGATGCACGCGGCGGCCCAGGTGGAGACCCGTCATCTCGTCCTGCCCCTCGACCGCTATCGCGGGCTGGGCGCCTTCGGCGAGACCAACCGTCTCTTCGTCGAACTGGCCGTCGCCCTGGGCACCGAAGCGGTCGAGCGGGCTCTCGAGGAGGCGGGGGTACGGGCGGAGGAGGTCGACCTGGTCGTCTCGACGACCGTGACGGGCATCGCGGCCCCGTCGCTGGAGGCCCGACTGGCCGCGCGGGTCGGCCTGCGGCCCGACGTCAAACGCCTGCCGCTGTTCGGACTCGGCTGCGCCGCCGGAGCGGCCGGCCTCGCGCGCGTCCACGACTACCTCTCGGGCCGGCCCGGCCGTACCGCGCTGCTCCTCTCCACCGAGCTGTGCTCGCTCACCCTGCAGCGCGCGGACACCTCACCGGCGAACCTGGTGGCGGGCAGCCTGTTCGGGGACGGAGCCGCCGCCCTGGTGGCCGTCGGCGCCGCCCCCGACGCTTCCCCGTCACCCGTCCCGACCACCTCGCCCGGGAGCGGCTCCGCCGCATCACGCGGGACCGGCGGCCACGGGCCGACGGTGGTGGCCACGCGCAGCCGCCTGTACCCCGGGACCGAGGACCTGTTGGGCTGGGACGTCGGCGACTGGGGGTTCCGGATGGTGCTCGGCCGGGAGCTCCCCGAGCTGGTCAGGCTGCATGTGACCGAGGAGGTCGAGTCGTTCCTCGCCGGACACGACCTGAAGCCGCGGGACGTCACGGCGTGGATCTGCCACCCGGGCGGCCCGAGGATTCTCGACACGCTCGCCGAGGAGCTCGGCCTGCCGGACTCCGCCCTCGCCCCCAGCCGCCGGGCCCTGGCGGCGGCGGGAAACCTCTCCTCCGCCTCGGTGCTGCAGATCCTGCGCGACACGCGGACCGAAGCACCGCCGCCGGGAACGATCGGTCTGATGCTCGCCTTCGGGCCCGGTTTCTCGTCCGAACTCGTCCTGCTGGCCTGGTGAACGGGATGAGTGGAGTGATGACGCCGTACGCCGTCCTGGTCCTGCTGGTGATCGCCGAGCGGTTCGCGGAGCTGGCCGTGGCCCGCCGCAACGGCGCGTGGAGCCGAGCTCGGGGCGGCCTCGAACACGGCGGCGGGCACTATCCGACGATGGTGGCCCTCCATGCCGCGCTCCTGCTCGGCTGCCTCGTGGAGCCGTGGGCGGCCGACCGTCCCTTCCTGCCCCTGCTCGGCTGGCCGGCGCTGGTCCTCACGCTCGCCGCCCAGGGGTTGCGCTGGTGGTGCATCAGCACCCTCGGCCCCCGGTGGCACACCCGCGTCCTGATCGTGCCCGGCCTTCCGTTGGTCACCTCCGGGCCCTACCGGTACCTGCGCCACCCCAACTACGTGGCCGTCGTCGTCGAGGGCCTGGCCCTTCCCCTGGTCCATACCGCCTGGGTGACCGCCCTGGGTTTCTCGCTCCTCAACGCCGCGCTGCTGACCGTACGTATCCGCTGCGAGAACGACGCGCTGGCACCGGCACGCTCCCTCTCCTCCCCCGGCGCGGCCCCGTGATCGATCTCCTCGTCGTCGGCGGTGGACCCGCGGGTCTGGCCACGGCGATCCACGCGGCGCGGGCCGGTCTCGACGTCGTGGTCGCCGAACCACGGCCCGCGCCGGTCGACAAAGCCTGCGGAGAGGGACTGATGCCCGGCGCGGTGAGCGCCTTGCGCGACCTCGACGTGGACGTGGCAGGGCTGCCTCTTCGAGGCATCCGCTACCTGGACTCCTTCGGCGCCCGGCAGGCCGAGGCACTCTTCCGCGAGGGGTACGGCCTCGGTGCGCGCCGCACCCTGCTGCACGAGGCGCTCACCGCCCGGGCCGCCCAGCTCGGGGTTGAGGTCGTCCCGCGCCGTGTTCTCCAGGTGCGCCAGTACGACACGCACGTCACCGCGGACGGGACGGCCGCCCGCTACCTCGTCGCGGCCGACGGACTGCACTCGCCCATCCGGCGCGCGCTCGGCCTGACCGTGCGGCAGGCCGGCCGGCGGCAGCCGCGGTACGGATTGCGCCGGCACTACGCGGTCGAGCCGTGGAGCGACCTGGTGGAGGTGCACTGGTCGGCCGACTGCGAGGCGTACGTCACCCCGTTGGGCCCACGTCAGGTCGGCGTCGCCGTCCTCACGTCCCGGCAGGCCCCTTACGACGCTCAGCTGGCCCGCTTCCCCCTTCTGGCCTCCCGCCTCCGTACGGCGGAGGGCACCCCGGTCCGGGGCGCCGGGCCGCTGCGCCAGCAGGCCCGGTCCCGGGTGTCCGGCCGCGTTCTGCTCGTGGGCGACGCCGCGGGATACGTCGACGCGCTGACGGGTGAGGGCCTCACCCTCGCGCTGACGGCGGCGGCCGAACTGGTGCGCTGCGTCCGCGAGGGCCGCCCGCAGGCGTACGAACGCGCGTGGTGCCGCCTGTCCCGCAGCTACCGTCTGCTGACGAGATCCCTGCTGTGGGCCCGTAACCAGCCCCCGCTCGCACCCCTGATCCCCCCGGCCGCGGCCCGGTTCCCCGGCCTCTTCCAACACGCCGTGAATCTGCTCGCCTGACCGGACGTACGGCAGCCTCCCCGGCGCCTGGGCAGGCGACTTTACCGAAGCCACGATGAGCGATGAGTTTCGGTGGTGCGGGCGGTCCACCTCGACGACAACGACGCGACGACCGAGGAGCCGGCGATGACCGAGACCCAGGTGGAGACCCGCACACTGGCCGCGACCGGGGCCACCCTTCGCTACGACATCCGCAGCAGCCCGACCGACGGAGAGACCTCCGAGGACGTCCTTTTCCTGATCGGTTCGCCCATGGACGCCGGCGGGTTCGCCACCCTGGCCTCTCACTTCACGGACCGGACCGTCGTCACCTACGACCCTCGGGGGGTGGGCCGCAGCCCCCGGACCGACGGTTCGGCCGAGACGACGCCCGAGGAGCACGCCGACGACCTGCGGCGCGTGATCGAGGCGCTCGGTGCCCGAGCGGTGGACGTGTTCGCGAGCAGCGGTGGTGCTGTCAACGCGCTCGCTCTGGTGGAGCGGCACGGCGGCCTGGTGCGCACCCTCGTCGCGCACGAGCCGCCGTCGGCTCAGGTGCTCCCCGACCGCGAAGCGGCGCTGGAGGTGTGTGCGGACATCCACGCGACCTACCTTCGCGACGGGATGGGGCCGGCGATGGCGAAGTTCATCGCGGTGACGAGCCGGAAGGGACCCTTCCCGGCGACCTGGGCGAACGAGCCTGTGCCGTCGCCTTCCGACTTCGGCCTGCCGACCGAGGACGACGGCTCGCGCGACGACCCGCTGCTGGGGCAGAACATGCGTGGCTGCACCGGCTATCGGCCCGACTTCGCCGCCCTGCGTGCGGCGTCGACGCGCATCGTCATCGCGGCCGGCCGGGAGTCCGAGGGCGAGTTCGCCGCCCGCGCCGCGTCCGAGATCGCCGCCACGCTCGGCACCGGACTCGCGGTGTTCCCCAGTCACCACGGCGGTTTCCTGGGGGGCGAGTTCGGCCGGCACGGCGCCCCGGAGGAGTTCGCGAAGGCTCTGCGCCACGTACTGGACACCGACGGCTGACGCATGGCGCGGTACCGGGGCCACCGAGGTCGAGGGGGCCGGTGACCTGACCGGTCCCCTCACCCCGTCGGCCCTGGTCAGCGTCTCGGCGGAAGCTTGTGCAACGTCACGTCGTGAAGGGCCCCGTCCGAGACGTTCAGGGTGAGGAACGTGCAGAAGGGCTGACGTCTGCGGTCCGTGGGAGAGCCGGGGTTGAGCAGCCTGAGGCCGCCGGGCGCGACGGAATCCCACGGAATGTGGCTGTGGCCGAAGACCAGGACGTCCAGGTCCGGGAAGCGATCGGCGCACCGCCGCTCGCGTCCGCCGGCCGCTCCGGTCTCATGCACGACGCCGAACCGCAGCCCGGCCAGCTCCGCGCGCGCGACTTCGGGGAGCCGCCGGCGCAGGGGCGGGCCGTCGTTGTTGCCGAAGACGCCGATCAGCCGGCGGGTCCTGGACTGGAACAGGTCGAGCGTCGCCTCGTCGGTCCAGTCCCCCGCGTGGATCACGACATCGGCTTCGTCGATGCCCGCCAGTAGTGCGCCGGGCAGACTCGTGGCCCGGGCGGGCACATGCGTGTCGGAGGTCAGCAGCAGCCGCATGCGCCTCAGCGTATGCCGCGCCTCCGGCGACGTCGGCCAGGGCCGTCAGGAGTGTCGGGGACCGTCAGGACTCGGCCGTCAGGACTCGGCCGTCTGGACGGGGCGCGCGCTGCGGAACGTACGCCGGTAGGCGTCCGGCGGGACGCCGAGCGTGCGGTGGAAGTGACGGCGCAATGTGGCCGCCGTCCCCATGCCGGTGGCTGTCGCGATCGCGTCGATGCCGTCGTCGGTGGTCTCCAGGAGTTCCTGGGCCCGTTGCATCCGCTGGGTCGCGAGCCAGCGCAGCGGAGTGGTGCCGGTGACGGCGTGGAAGTGGCGCGCCAGGTTGCGCGAGCTCATGTTCGCCCGGCGGGCCAGGTCCTCCACCGTCAACGGCCGGTCGAGCCGCGCCAACGCCCAGCTGAACAGCGCGTCGAGGGAGTTGCCGCGAGGCTCCGGTACGGGGGTGGTCACGAACTGGGCTTGGCCGCCCGCCCGGTGGGGCGGTACGACGAGGCGGCGGGCGATCGCGTTGGCGACCGCCGAACCGTGGTCGAGCCGGACCAGATGGAGGCACAGGTCCATCGCCGCCGCCTTGCCTGCGGAGGTCAGGACGCTGCCGTCGTCGACGTAGAGGACGTCGGGGTCGACCCGCACCCGGGGGTGCCGGGCGGCCAGCGCCTCGGCGTGCCACCAGTGCGTCGTGGCCCGTCGTCCGTCCAGCAGGCCCGCGGCGGCCAGCACGAACGCTCCCGTGCAGAGCGAGGCCACGCGCGCCCCCGCCTCGTGCGCGGCGCGCACGGCCTCGACCAGGTCGGCGGGCGGTTCCTCGTCGGGATCGGCGCAGGCCGGAACGATCACGGTGTCCGCGTGGACGATCCCGTCGAGCCCCTGGTCGGGTTCGAGCCGGAACCGGTCGCCGACCCGTACGGCGGCCGGGCCGCACACGATGAAGTCGTACCAGGGGTCGGCGAGGTAGGACCGGTCGACGCCGAAGACCTCGAAGGCCGCCCCGAGTTCGAAGTGGGGGACGCCTTCGGTGACGGCCAGTGCGACGCTGATCATGTCCGAAAGTGTACGAGCCATGGCACTGCCGCCACTCACGGCCGCACACCTCGCGCCGACAGGATGGCGGCATGAACGAAACATCGTCGCGAAAGGGTCCGGCGCGTACGGACCGTGAGGTCGTGGTCTACGGCGCCTACGGGCACACCGGGCGCTTCGTGGTGGCGGAGTTGCTGGACCGGGGGTGGACACCGGTCCTCTCGGGCCGCGACGCCGACAGGCTCCGGACGCTCTCCAAGGAACACCACGGACTCGACGTACGGCCGGCGACGATCGACGACCCCGCATCGCTCGACCGCGCGCTGTCCGGTGCGGCGGCGGTCGTCAACTGTGCCGGCCCGTTCGCCTCGACGGCCGCTCCGGTGATCGAGGCGGCGCTGCGCGCCCGGATCCCGTACGTGGACGTGGCCGCGGAGCTGGAGGCCATCGCGGACACGTTCGCCCGCTTCACCGACCGCGCCCGCGAGGCGGGGACCGTGATCGTGCCCGCGATGGCGTTCTACGGCGGCCTGAGCGATCTTCTGGTCGCCGCGGCCGTGGGCGACCTGCCGGAGGTGAACGAGGTGCTCGTGGCCTACGCGCTGAGCAGCTGGCACCCGACGGCCGGCACACGGGCGGCGGGCCGGGTCTCGCGGGAGCGCCGGGACGGCCGCCGTCGGCTCTACACGAACGGGCGCCTGGAGTTCCTCACCGGGGAACAGCCCCTGTCCCGCTGGCCGTTCCCCGAGCCGGTCGGCGAGCGGGCCGTGATCGGGGAGTTCACGATGGCGGAGAGCGTGACCGTACCGCGTCATGTGCGCACGGACGAGATCCGGACGTTCATGACCGCCGACGCGGTCGGCGACCTGGTGTCCGCGGACACGCCGCCCCCGGCGGCCGTCGACGAGCGCGGACGCTCCGACCAGACCTTCCTGGTCGAGGTCGTCGTACGCTCCGGCGACCAGGAGCGGCGTGCCGTGGCCCGCGGCCGGGACATCTACGCGATCAGCGCTCCCCTGGCCGTGGAGGCGGTGTCCCGCATCCTCGACGGCCGGATCGGCGACGGACGGGGCGGGAACGAACAGAGCGGGAACGGCCGGGTCGCCGGAGCCGCGTTCGTGGGAGCCGCGTCGGCGGGCGAGCTCTTCGACGCGTCGGCCTTCCTCACCTCACTCAGCGACGGCGCGGGGGGTCTGCCCGGAGACTTCAGCTGGTCGCTGAGCTGACGGGCCGCGCGGCCGCTCGTGCGGCGGCGCCCCGTTCCATGGGGTTCCGCCGCAGGTCGTCCCGTATGCCGTTCAGGAGAAGACCAGGCAGGCGGCGGCCGGTGCCGGCAGCGCGCCGGCGGGTCGCAGCCGGCCGGTCTGCGGGTCGATGTCGAACCAGGTGATGTCCCCCGACCACTCGTTGACGACGTACAGACGGCGCCCCGTGGGGTCGGTCACGAGATCGCGCGGCCAGCTGCCACCGCAGGACACCCCGTCCGTGAGCTGTGGCTTGGCTGCGCCGTCGGCCAGGGAGTAGGTGAGGATCGTGTCGCTGCCCCGTACCGCGGCCCAGAGGAAGCGCCCGCCGGGCGCGACGCGGACGACCGAGGGGTAGACCCGTACGTCCTCCGGCACACCGTCGGTGTCGATCGCGACCTCCGCGAGCGGTACGAGGTGTCCGGTGGCCGGATCCCAGTGGCAGACGGTCATCTGGGGTTCGAGCTCGTGCAGGACGTAGACCGTCTCGCCGTCCGGGTGGAAGGCGAGATGACGCGGCCCGGATCCGGCGCGCAGCACGATCTCGGCGTGGCTCCCCAGCTCGCCGGTGGCCGGGTCCGGCGCGCAGACCCGTAGCGAATCGGTCCCGAGGTCCACGCTGACCACCCACCGGCCGCTGGGATCGGGCAGCACCTGGTGGGCGTGCGGCCCTTCCTGCCTCTCGGCGTCAGGGCCGGAGCCCCGGTGCGCGAAGACGCTCGCGGGCGCCCCCGAAAGGCTGCCGTCGTCCGCCAGCGGGAGGCTGCTGACGCTGCCCGAGCCGTAGTTCGCGGTGAGCAGCCGGTTCCCGGCCAGGCTCACGTACGCGGGTCCGGAGGCGCCCACCTCGACGAGCGGACCGAGAGCCGTCAGGCTCCCCTCGGCGCCGGTCCGGAAGGCGGCGGCCGCGCCCTGTTCCGTGTCGCTCACCGCGTAGAGCACGCCGGTGTCCCGGCCGAGGGCGAGGCACGAGGGGTTCACGAAGGGATCGACGGTGGTGTGCGGCGTCAGCGCCCCCGTCGTCGGATCCACGGCCGCGACGGTGATGCCGCGGCCGCCGCCCGACGTGAACGAACCGATGTAGGCCCACCGGCCGCCGCGCCCGCCGTGCCTGTTCTGCTGGTCGTGCTGGTCGGTGCGATTGTCGCGCTGCGTGTCACTCACAGGATGTCCTCACTCTCCGACTGGGATCCGGTGCGGTGATCAACGACCGCCCGGGCACCGTGGTCACCGCGGCCGCCGGCGGGCTCCGGCACGGCGGGCCGGGACTTCCCCCTTGAGAGGCGTAAAGGCCCCGTATGGGGTGAACTGGTGGAGAGGCGCGCGAATGGTGCGGGCACGGTGAGGCGTGGGAAGGGCCAGGGGGTCGATCATGGGCGACCGAAGCGACGTGACCGTCGGCGTGCTGGGCTCGTACGGCGGCTGCAATGTGGGCGACGAGGCGATCCTCACCGCCATGCTGGACAGCCTCAGGCTCGGGCGTCCCGACGTCCGCGTGCTGCTGTTCTCACGCAACCCCGCCTACAGCCGCCAGGCGCATCCGGACGTCGAGGTGGTCGGCTGGGAAGGTGTGTGCAGGGACCGGATCTCCGAGCATCTGCGCCGGCTGAACGCGCTCGTGCTCGGCGGTGGCGGGATCCTCTACAACACCGAGGCACGTCGCTACCTGCGGCTGGTCCGGACCGCGCAGGATCTCGGGGTCCCCGTCTTCGTCTATGCCGTCGGCGCCGGCCCCCTCACCGACGAGGCCGACTGCGCCTGGATCCGTACGACGCTCTCCGACGCGGCCGAGGTGACGGTCCGTGACGAGGAGTCTCAGCTGGTCCTGGAGGAGGCCGGTCTTGCCCGGCCCGTCTCCGTCACCGCCGACCCGGCGCTGCTGCTCGAACCCGGGGACACCGGCGTCGAGCTGCTCCGCGCCGAAGGAGTCCCGGCTGGAGTGCGCCTCGTGGGAATGAGCGTGCGTGAGCCCGGCCGCGCGGCCGAGCATCTCGACGAGGAGGGCTACCATCACCTCCTCGCGAATGTGGGCGACTTCCTCGCCCACCGGCTGGACGCCCATGTCGTCTTCGTCCCGATGGAACGCGACGACATCCGGCACGCGCACGCGGTGGTGTCACACATGATCAACGCCGATCGGAGCCACGTGCTGCACGGCGCGTACCGCCCGCAGCAGGTGCTCGACATCGTGAAGCAGCTCGACCTGGCCATCGGCATGAGGCTGCACTTCCTGATCTTCGCCGCGCTCGCCGGGATCCCTCTGCTGCCACTGCCGTACGCCGGAAAGGTCTTCGACTTCGCCCAGCAGATCGGTGCCCCTGCCCTGCGCGGGGTGGTCAGGGAGGCCACGGGCCCCCTCCTGGCCGAAGTGGACCGGCTGTGGGACGAGCGGCCCACCCGGGTGGCTCGCATCGCCACGCGTACGGCGTCGATGAAGCTGCGCGCGGCCGAGACCGCCGATCGGCTGCTCACCTTCCTCGACTACACCGCTCCGCGTCCGCTCGACCACAGCACCGCGCCGGCGTCGGTGTCCGGAACCGGCTGACCACATGAGCCGCGCGCGCCGCACGAGCCCCTGACTCCACGGAGGAACCGTGACCTATCTGATGCCGCCTCGTGTGCCTCACAACGTGGAGTTGCCCCCGCGTCAGGCACTGCACGCCGGCACCGCGCAGGTCCTGGTGATCGGTGGCGGACCGGCCGGGATCGGGGCGGCGTTGGGGGCCGCGAGCGCAGGTGCCCAGGTGGTGCTGGTCGAGCGGTACGGATTCCTCGGCGGCAACGCCACCGCGGCGCTGGTGATGCCGCTGATGAGTTTCCACAACGAGGTCAAGCAGGCCGCGGCCGGCGATGCGGCACGACTGCTGCCACCCGACCACGGGGAGGGCGAACCGGTCGTCGCCGGGGTGCTGTGGGTGTTGCTGGAGCAGCTCGTACGGGCGCGAGCGGCGATCCGGCCTTCGCTCGAGACCGGCTACACGGTGCCCTTCGACGCGGAGCTGTTCAAGCTGGTGCTCTACGACCTGCTGGAGACCCACGAGGTCCGCACGCTGCTGCACGCGTTCGCCTCCGACGTCCAGATGCTTCCCGACCGGGCGCGGGCGGTGTTCGAGACCAAGTCGGGACCGGTCGTCATCGACGCGGACGTGATCGTCGACTGCACCGGGGACGGTGACGTCGCCGCGGCGGCCGGGGCCGCGTACGACCTCGGCCGGCCGGAGGACGGCTGGACCCAGCCCATGACGCTGATGTTCCGCATGGTCGGCTTCGACCACGACCGGTTCGCCGCCTACGCGCGCGCCCACCCGGACCAGTGGAAGGGTGTGCACGGGCTGTGGGACCTGGTCCGCGCCGCCACCGATGCCGGGGAACTGGACCTGCCTCGTGAGGACATCCTCTTCTTCGCCACTCCGAACACCGGCGAGATCGCGGTCAACTCCACGCGCGTGACGGAGGTGCTGGGCACCAGTGTCTGGGATCTCACCCGCGCCGAGTTCGCCGCGCACCGTCAGATGGCGCAGATCGCCCGTTTCCTGCGGGAGCGCGTGCCGGGCTTCGCCGAGTCGTACGTCGTCCAGAGCGGCGTCCAGGTCGGCGTCCGCGAGACGCGCCGGATCGTGGGCGAGTACCAGCTGACGGGCGAGGACGTGCTGACCGCCCGTAAGTTCGACGACGCCGTGGCCCGGGGCGCGTACCCGGTGGACATCCACAACCCGAGCGGCCGGGGCACCACGCTGAGGCGACTGCCCCAGGGCGAGTCGTACGACATCCCGCTGCGCTGTCTCTTCCCGCGCGGCGTGGACCGGGTGGTGGTCGCGGGCCGCTGCATCTCCGGCGACCACGTGGCCCACTCCTCGTACCGGGTCATGCCGATCTCGATGGCCACGGGGCAGGCGGCGGGCGTCTGCGCGGCTCTCGCGGCGGCCCAGGGGAAGCTCCCCCAGGACATCCCGGCGAGCGCTGTTCAGCGGGAGCTCCGTTCGCAGGGAGCCAGCCTCCTCTGACGCCACGCCCGACTGCGGCCCGCGCGACTCCCAGAACCGGCGCGGCGTCCGTAGACCCCTGCCTCCGGCCACCTGCCTGATCCGCAGGGGGTCGGGGGTGCTCCGCTCGCCCTGCACGCCCATGCCGGTGTCCGCCAGGACCGTGCTGAAGGGGGCGGCCACGGTGGGCCGACGCATGTTTCGTCGCACAGCGAGGGAGCTGGGCCGTGGAAGGTCGAAGCGGCGGACTACCCACTTGCTACACCTATCGAATCTCGATAGATTTCCATCGCAGGTCGATCGAAGGAGAGACGATGGGGAAAGTGACGGTGCTTGCACTGCGTGCCGTGCTCGTGGTGCTGCTCGCCGGTTCGGTGTTCGTGCAGACGGTGATGGTGGCACTCCTCGCCAACGACTTGGAGGATCTCGACGGGGACCTCGCACATCTGCGCACCCCGATCCTCGTGATCACGGTCCTGGGCCTCCTGACCGTCCAGGTCACCCTCGTGTCCGTGTGGCGGCTGGTGACGATGGTGCGCCGCGGAACCGTGTTCTCACACGGCGCGTTCCGGTACGTGCACATCGTGATCGGCGCGATGGTGGCGGCCGCCCTCCTGCTCTTCACGCTCGGGGTCCTCCTGGCGCCGGGAGAAGCCGTCCCGCCCGGCATCATCCTGTTGATGGGCGGGGGTGTCCTCGCCATCCTGGGGGTCGCGCTCATCGTGCTGGTCCTGCGGATGCTGCTGGCCCAGGCCGTCGCGCGCGATGTCGAGGCGGCGCAGATGAAGGCCGAACTGGACGAGGTGATCTGATGCCGATCGCGGTCGACATCGACGTGATGCTGGCCAGGCGGAAGATGTCCGTGGGCGAGCTCGCGGAACGCGTCGGGATCACGCCCGCGAACCTGGCGGTGCTCAAGAACGGTCGCGCCAAGGCGGTGCGCTTCGCGACCCTCGCCGCGCTCTGCGAGGCGCTCGAATGCCAGCCGGGAGACCTGCTGCGCTGGGAACCGGAGAACGCGGCGGAGCCCGACGACGCCCTGGACGCCGTGGACGCCGTGGACGGGTGAGGACGCGTCCGCCGACCACGCCCACGGCCCGAGGGGGTTCACCGGCTCGCGGCCCGGACCCGATGGCGGCCACGCGCGCCCACACGGGCGGCCGGGGGACGTCATCGGGATCGCCCTCGGCCCACGACCGACTCCGCCGTGCCGGGAAAACAGACCGGCCCCCGCTCCGGCACGGGGCCGCGTCGCCGGCCGGCGTGTCCGACCGTCGGTCAGGACCACGATGCCGTCCGGGCCGGGCCGCGCCCGGAGCGCCCTGGCGAAGTCACTTCGGAGGTCCGGCCGGCTTCGCGAACCGGCCGCCGTCCGCAACGGGTGCCGGTTCGTCCCTGGCTGGGAGGGGACGGGTTCGCGTCACCCCCTGCAGGGGCCGCACACGCCGACGGCGCCCGCATCGCGCGGGCGCCGCCCCGACGAGAGTGTGGCCGGGCTCAGCCGCGGATGATGTTCTCGGCCTGGGGGCCCTTCTGACCCTGGGTGATGTCGAAGGTCACCGTCTCGCCCTCCGTCAGCTCCCGGTACCCGTTGCCGGAGATGTTGGAGTAGTGGGCGAAGACGTCCGGGCCGCCTCCGTCCTGGGCGATGAATCCGAAGCCCTTTTCGGAGTTGAACCACTTCACTGTGCCTCTGGCCATGCTTGTCCCTCTGTATCCATCCAACCGAACAGCCCAGGGTCGAGCTGTCGTGGCGCCCTCCTCGAGCGCCCGCTGCAGTCTTTCCCGGGTGCCCCCAGATCTACACTCCCTCGTCCGATCTTGTCCGGAGTCCGTGTGGTGCGGAGGCGTCTGCTGCCGCTACGACAGGGTGGCGACGGCGACGGACGCAGCCCGCGCGATCAGTCTGTCGTCGTGCTCGGCGCCCGCCTCGGCGCGGCGGGACATGATCGCCATGACGATGGGCGCGCGTCCGGGGGGCCACACCACGGCGATGTCGTTGCGGGCTCCGTAGCCGCTGCCGGTTCCCGTCTTGTCGCCGACGGCCCAACCCTTGGGGATCCCGGCCCTGATGGTCTCGTCGCCCGTGGTGTTGGTCCGCAGCCAGTGCGTCAGCCGGGCGCGCTCCGGCGGGCCGAGGACGTCTCCGAGGACGAACGCGCGCAGATCGCCGGCGAGTGCCCTCGGTGTGGTTGTGTCCGGTGCGGAGCCGGGGGTCCATCGGCTCAGCTCGGGCTCGCGGCGCTCCATATGGGTGACGTCGTCGCCCAGTTCCTCGAGGACGGCGTCCAGACCCTTGGGCCCGCCCAGCTGATCGAGGAGAAGGTTGGCGGCGGTGTTGTCGCTGTAGCGGACGGCGGCGTCGCACAGGGCGTCGAGAGTCATCCCGGTCTTCACGTGCTTCTCGGTCACGGGCGAATGGGCGACCAGGTCCTTCGTCGAGTACGTGACCACTCGTCCCATCCCACCGAGGGAGTACGTGCGCAGGACGGCGCCGGCGGCCAAGGCCTTGAACGTGGACGCGTAGGGGAACCGCTCGCCGTCGTGGTACGCCACCTCGCGCCCGGTGCCGGTGTCGACGGCGTAGACGCCCAACCGCGCGTCGAACGTGCGCTCAAGCTCGGCGAACTCGCCGGCGAACGGCTTCGGCGACGCATGGGGCCGCGTCGCCGAAGAAGGCGAGGAGGTGGAAGGCACCGGCGGCGCCGACGCGGGTGGGGAGGCGGACCGGCCGCAGGCCACGACGGGAAGGAGGGCGAGCGTGGCGAGGGCGCCCAGCAGGGTGCGCCGGGCGGCACGGGTGTGGTGCATCGTGAGGTCCTCCGGGACGCGTATGCGGCGGGGGCGTGGGCCGGCCGCCCCTCGCGTACGTGGTCGTGTGTGCCCTGAACACACTCGCCTGTCGCCGCCCCGGGGTCCAACACCGCGAGGAGCTGTTTTTCGCCGTCCGGCGTCACGTACGGCTCCGGCTCTGGTGGAGGCGGTCAAGGAGCGCCAGTTCGCCCTCCGAGAGGCGGAGTGCGCCGGCGGCCACGTTGGCGGCGAGGTGGTCCGGGTCGCCGGTGCCGGGGATCGCCAGGACGTGCGGCCCTCGGTGCAGCGTCCACGCGAGGCGCACCTGTGCCGCGCTCGCGCCGTGTGCCCGTGCGACGGCCCGTACCTCCTCGTCCTCGACTCCGGTCGGGCCGCTCTCACGCCCGGCGCCGGCGAGGGCGTAGAACGGCACGAACGCGACTCCCTTCTCGCCGCAGGTACGGACGAGCGCGTCCTGCTCGGGCCGTACGCCGATGCCGTCCCGGAGGGCGGCGGGGGCGGGGCTGGTGCTGATTCCCTCGGTCTTCACGGGGCCGGGTCCCTTCACCCGCGTGACGCCGCCCGAGCCTCCGCAGCTGGCGTATCCGGCGCGTGGCACCGGCTCCCTGTGGCAGCCCCGGGGCGCCGCGACCGGGAGCAGGGCGCTGGCTGCCGTACTCGGCCGCTCCCGGACGCTGTTGCTGACGGAGCTGGAGAGTCCGGCCTCCACGACCGGACTCGCCCTGCGAACAGGGCTGTCGACCGCCGGGGTGTCCCAGCACCTGACCGCGCTGCGCGACGCGGGCCTGGTGAGCGCCCATCGAGCCGGCCGCTCGGTGCTGCACGCCCGTACGTCCGTCGCGGAATCCCTCCTCGCCACCTCCCGCGAGGTCGATCCGCGCGGCGCGAGGTGAGGAAGACCGTGAGCGGCAGGGGGCAGGCCGGACTCGGGGCTCAGCTATACGGCGTCCAGCGCGAAGGCGTCCAGTGCCGGCGCGACGACGGTGAAGGCCTGGTCCGTCAGTTCGGCCGGGTTCTGGGCGCCGTCACTTTCGCTCCACCGTTGCAGAACGGTGTTGAAGGCGGTCAGCGCCGTCCCGGCCGCCAACCGCGGGTACAGGTCGGCGAGGGCGTCGAGGCCCAGGCGGTGGGCCAGTTCCGCTGCCAGGTCATTTCGCCACTGCTCCTGGCGTTCCAGGAAGCGTGCCAGGAGGGCGGGCGTACGCAGGATCAGCTGGACGACGGGCAGCGCCCGCTCGGAATGGTCGCCGCACGCGGCGAGGGGGACGGAGACCGCGTGCAACAGGGCGACGGAAGGTCGCTCTCCTGCGGGCCGGGCCGCCAGCTCGGCGTGGATGCCTGCGCCCATGTCGGCCAGGAACTGGACGACCACGTCCTCCTTGGACGCGAAGTACCGGAAGAACGTCCGCTTGGACACGCCCGCGGCGTTCACGATCTCGTCGACGGTGACCGCGTCGAAGCCCCTCAGGGCGAGCAACTGCAGCGCGGACCGCGTCAGTTCGTCGGAGACGAGCTGACGCTTGCGCTGGGCCATGGAGAGGTCCGGTCGGGGTGTGGTCACCCGGTCATGGTAACGCGCCATGCCCCGCGTGACACTTGGATGCGTCTTGACACCAAGTGCCATGAACGGCAACGTCTGCCGCATGACACGACATCAGGATCAGGAGCGGGAGCGGTGGACCGCCGAGCGGATCGCGGACCAGAGCGAGCGGACCTTCGTCGTCACCGGAGCCAACAGCGGCCTGGGACTCGCGACCGCGCGGGCGCTCGCCCGCGCCGGCGGACACGTGGTTCTCGGGGTGCGCGACGAGGAGAAGGGGCGCCGGGCGGCCGCGCGGATCAGCGCCGAGCGGCCGGGCGCGCGTCTTGAGGTACGCCCTCTCGACCTGGCGGACCTCGACTCCGTGCGCGCCTTCGCCGACCGGTTGCGGTCCGACCATCCGCGCCTGGACGTGCTCGTCAACAACGCAGGGGTGATGGCGCCGCCCCGTTCGCTGAGCGCCCAGGGCCATGAGCTGCAGTTCGCGTGCAACCATCTCGGCCACTTCGCGCTGACCGGGCTGCTGCTCGATCGGCTCGCGCTCGGGAGGGATCCCCGTGTGGTCACGGTCAGTTCGACCAACCATCGTCAAGGACGCCTCTTCTTCGAGGACCTCGCCGGCGAGCGCTCGTACGCGCCCATGAAGTTCTACAACCAGTCCAAGTTCGCCAACGCCGTCTTCGGCCGGGAGCTGCACCGGCGGCTGACCGCGGCCGGCAGTCCGGTGCGCAGCCTGCTCGCCCACCCCGGCTACACCGCCACCAACCTCCAGACGAGCGCGCCGACGGGGATGGTGAAGCTGCTGTTCGGCCGCGTCCTCGCCCCCCTCGCCCAGTCAGCGGAGCGGGGCGCGCTGCCCCAGCTGTACGCGGCAACGGCGCCGGACGTGGAGAGCGGGGAGTTCATCGGGCCGGCTGGCCTGGGCGAGCTGCGCGGGTACCCGACGCGGGTGGAGTTGTCGCCTGCGGCCGCCGACGCCGGGACGGGAGACCGTCTGTGGGAGATCTCGGAGCGGCTCACCGATGTACGTTTCCCCTTCACGGACGCCGCCTAGCGGCGCGTCCAGAGGACGAGGTCGCTGCTCGTCGCGACCGCGAGGGTACGACCCGAGGGCGAGAAGCCGGTGGCGCGCAGCTCCGAGTGGGTGGAGTGGAAGATGTGCCACCACCTCTCGCCGTACGGGCCCGAGTGGGGCAGGCCGCCGTCGGTGGAGAGCAGCACCCTGTCGTGGGGCCAGGCGGGGTTGACGACCTCCAGGGTCCACCCGTCGGAGGTCGTGGTGTGCAATCCGCCGCCGTACAGGCCGGCCACATGGATCCGGCTGCCGGCTATCGGTCCCAGACCGGGGCAGGTGAGGTCGGGCGTCATGTCCGGTGTGCCGTCCTCGGGGTCGGGTTCCCGGTCCCGAGCGATTCTCTCCCCGGTGGCCGCGTCGAAGAGTCCGTGCCCGTTGCCGGAGACGGCCAGGACGAGGTCGTCGCCGGTGTCGGGGTGGGTGGCGAACCCGATCCCGAGCAGCCCGCCGACGGCGACGCCACTTCCGAAGACCGGCCGCCAGGGCGCGGGCGCCCGGACGACGGGGGCTTCGAGCATCCGGGCCCGAAGCTCTTCCTGGTACGGGGAGAGGCCGAGGGCGGTCTCGGGCGAGGCGAGGGTCGGCCCACTGTTCGTCTTCGTCACGCGACCATGGTGCACCTGCCGCTCATTCGTGCTCCTCGGCGGTCACCTCGCGGCCCGCTTCGGGCGGGCTCGCTCCGTGAGCCGGGGAGGTCGTCAGGGAGCGGGCTACGGTCTCCGCCGCGGAGCGCACGAGCTCGGCGTGGCGGGCGGGGCACTGGGAGGTGACGACCAGGGCCTGCTTCTCGTCCAGGGCCACCAGGTGGTGCCACTGCCGCCACTCGTCCCCCTCGTGCCGGTAGGCGAGTTCGACGGCCTCGAACGCGGGGTCCGCCCGGTGGTCGACCAGCCTCTGGCCCGGGCCGGCGAGCTGGGGCGGCGGGGGGATCCGTTCGCGGTCCACCGGACCCTGGACGTGGAGGAGAGCGTCGTCGGGGCCCCAGAGGAGAAACGGCGAGAAGTCGTCCGCGGGAGGGGATTCGACGGTGAAGCCCGCGGGCCAGGCCAACGCGTAGGCGGAGGTCTCGATCCGCCAGTGCGGTTCGGCGGGCCCCGGCTGCACGTCGACCACGTCGTCCACGTCACGCGCGTTCGTGAGTTCGACGCGCGGGGGGCCGGTGACCGCGGTGACGCACGCGATGCGGGCGGTCTCCCCCTCCCCCGTGGTCACGCGTACCGCGGGCGGCGTGTCCGACGCCCGCTCGAAGCTGTAGGGCCGCCGAGGGGTCAGCGTCATTCCGAACCCGGCGAGGCGGGCGAGGACATGGCCCACGTCTTCTCCTTCGAGCGAGGTGACGCACGGTACGGGCCGTGCTTCGAGGTGCCGGATGTCTCCGGCACGTGACCGCTCATGATCGCGCATCGCCGGCACCTGACCGCCCCCCGGGCCCGGTGCTCTCAGGGAGTGACGCCGAGCGGGAGCCAGGGGCCCGGGGCCAGAGCGCCGCCGTTCCGGTGGACTTGGACGGCTCCGGTGCCGGCGAAGTGGGCCGGGATGATCAGTTCTCGTTCGGTGGCGGCCCGTCGGAGGACGCGATGGCGGCTGGCGGCCGCCTGTTCCGGGTCCAGGCAGAAGCAGCTGTTGCAGGCGGGGGCGAGGATCTGTACCGGGCTGTGGAGCAGGTCACCCACGAAGACCGCCCGGTCGTCGCCGGAGGCCAGCCGCAGGACGCTGGAGCCGGGCGTGTGGCCGGGGGCGGACTCCAGGGTGAGATGGTCGTCGATGCGGTGCTCACCGTCCCACAGGACGGCCTGCCCGGACCGGTGGACGGGCGCGATGCTGTCGGCGTAGACGAGGTCGTCGTCCGTCGGGCCGCCGTCGCCGGGCGCGCCGGCGCGCGGAGTTCCGAAGTGGAGGTCGTCCGCGGCCGGGATGAGGTACTGGGCGTTCGGGAAGGTCGGGACCCACCGGCCGTCGACATCCATGGTGTTCCAGCCCACATGGTCGGCATGGATGTGTGTGTTGACCACGATGTCGACGTCCTCCGGCGGGACGCCGGCCCGAGCCAGGTGACCAAGGAAGTCGCCCTGCCAATGGTGGAAGTGGGGCATGCCGGGGCGCTCGCGACCGTTGCCGACGCCGGTGTCGATCAGGATCGTGCGTCCGCCGCTGCGCAGCACCCAGGTCTGCAGGGCCATCACGGCGGTGTCGCTGTCCGGGTGCCAGTGGTCGGGGGCGAGCCAGTCCTCGTTGTCCTTCCATACCTCAGCGCGGGATTCGGGGACGAGTTCCCGGGCGGGCGCGAACGACCCCTGCCATTCGAGGACCCGGACGACTTCGACTTCTCCCAGCATCGTGCGCTGGGTGTTCTGGTTCTCCATGAAGTCGACCCTAGGTATGGCGGGTGAGTGTCTCGATGCGCGTACGGCTCACGTGGATGCGCGTACGTCTCACTGGGGCAGCGTCGGAGGCCGCGGTGGCCGGATCGACCGGGGTAACCTGCGCCGATGGATGTCGTGAGCGACGCGATCTCGACCGTGCGCATCGGACGGCCCTCATCCGACAGGTTCAGGATCGGCGGGAGCTGGTGCACGAGGCTGGCCCCGTACGACGGGGCGGGCTTCCATGTGGTCCTCAGGGGCAGTTGCTGGCTGCTGCCGGACGGCGGTTCTCCGGTCACGCTCGGTCCGGGGGACGCGGTCCTGCTGCCCCACGGCGCCGGACATGTGATCGCCGACACGCCCGTCGATGCGGCGGCCGTCGCGCGGGCGGTGCCGTTCGACCGATGGGCCGAGAGTCCCCGGTCGCGGCCCCCGCACGCGCCTGCGGCGCGCGATGAGGTGGAGGTGCTGTGCGGGAAGTACCGCCTCGACAGCCGTCGCGTGCACCCGCTCCTCGCCGAACTTCCGGCAGTCGTCCACCTGCCGGCCCGCGTCGGCGGCGGAGAGCTGCGCGCCGCCATCGAGCTGCTCGGCAGCGAGCTCGACGCGCATCGGCCCGGGACGGCCGTCGCGCTCCCCCACCTCCTGGACCTCCTCCTCGTCTACATGCTCCGGTCCTGGATCGACCGGAACGCCGCGGGAAGCGCCGGCACCTGGCCGGCCGCCCTCAGCGACCCCGTCACGGCGACCGCCCTGCGGGCTCTGCACGCCGACCCGGCCGCGCCCTGGACCAACGACCGTCTCGCCGCCACGGCGGGCGTCTCCCGACCCACCCTCGCCCGGCGCTTCACCGCCCTGACCGGCCGTCCGCCCATGACATACCTCACCTGGTGGCGCCTGACCCTCGCCGCCACCTTCCTCCGCACCACCGAGGACACCCTCGCCACCGTCGCTCACCGCGTGGGCTACGCCGGCCCGTACGCCCTCTCCCACGCCTTCAGCCGGGAGTTCGGCACCACACCGGGCCGCTACCGCGCCCAGACGACCACGTCGTCGACGACCTCGTCGACGACGGTTTCGGCATCGAGGGGGTGAGGTGAATACGGGCCGGGGCTCAGAGACGGCCTTCCAGGTGGCGCTCGATACGTCGGACGGTCTCGGCGTTGCCTTCGAAGAGGTGGCCCTGCATGCCCATCCCGCGTGCCGCCTCGACGTTGACCCTCGGCGTCGTCGATGAAGAGGCAGTCCTCCGGGCGGACGCCAAGGCGGTCGCACGTGAGGTGGAACGCTCGCGGGTCGGGCTTGTTGATCCCGATCTCGTGGGAGTGGACGATGTGTTCGACGAGTTCGTCGAAGTGGTACGACGCCGTCTCCCGCTCACGGGCTCCGCCGAAGCTGTTGCTCGGAATGCCGGGCGTGCATCGCCGGCGCAGTCCGCGCACATAGCCGATGAGTTCGTCGTTGGGGGTTCCGAGGTGTTCGTGCCACAGGTCGGCCATGAAGGCGTCGACCTGCGACGCGTCGAGGCCGAGGTCGGTCGCGACGCGCGCTCGGACCTCGTCCTCGCCGATGCCGCCGCGACACTTCCGGCCCGCCAGATATCTCCCGACCGCGCGTGGACGGTTCCCGGTGGGAGCGTGAGGTGCCGTTCCCAGCGTGGCACCCATCCCGTCTCGGGTGTCATCTCCAGTACGCCACCTATGTCGAGAACGACGCAGGGCAGAGCCACAGGACTTACCTCTCTCACGTGATCAGTGTCGGCACTGTCCGTCGCCGCCCCCGGGTCGGGTCAAGTGATCTCGGAGAAGGTGTCGATCCGGTCACGCTCCGGGCGGGAGACGTGCCGCACCGGCGTGCGCGGCGTTGATCCGGGCGTGAGCTGCCTCGACGGAACCCAAGGTCACACCCATCCCGCGGCCCTCCTCGGCGCCTACTGGCTGGAACCCGCCCGAGACGATCACGGCACCTGTCCGCGGTGCCCGGGCCGGGGACGAGCGGGGTCGGGCCGGTTCCTGTCCGTGGTGCGTCTCGTGATGGCCGGACTGGCGGCCGTCACGGTCCTCGCCGCCCTGGCCGCGGCCCTCGCGGGCGCACCCCGCTGACCCGGCCGGCCCCGCGTGACCGCGGAAGCTCGGTTACGGGGGTGGTTCGGGTCGGCGAATTCCTGGGCGTACGCGGTGGTGCGCGGGGTGGTCCGGCCTTCGGTCCCTCGCTACGAGGGTTCGAAGGCCGGGCGTGCGTCAGGCGTGGGGGTCGAAGGGGATGCCGGCGGGCTTGGCCTTCTCGAGGTGGGAGGCGAAGTTGCCGTCCTTGAGACCGAAGACGGCGCTGCCGAAGTCCGCTCGGGTCAGCTTGTCGCGGATGCCGGCGGGGTAGCCGTTCCAGCCGACGAGTGCGGGGAACTGCCACTGGTGGTCGTGGTTCTCCGGCGGCTCGTCGTTGGAGTTGGCGGGGCGGAAGCAGTGCGTGCTCAAGCCGTCCTTGTGATAGACGATCTTGGGGTGCGTCCCGTCCCAGCGGATCCGGTCGCGGCCGTGGACGTCGAACTTGCCGTGGGCGGACGTGGAGACGTACCGCGCCTCGTTGTTCTGGACCCAGACCACGACGTGTTCCCAGTCGTGACGGTGGCCGCCGAGCCCGCTGCCGGCCAGCGCCTGGTCCTTCTCGAAGTAGAGGCCGTAGAGGATCGCGCACCAGCCGTTGTTGCACTTGTAGCGCGCGTAGCCGTTGGTGTTGTCCAGGTCCCATGAGTCGCGGCACTGCCCGTTGAGGGCGCCGGACGGTTTGAGGCCGGTGTTGACGGTGCCGTCCGGGCCGATGGCGGGCGTGGGGTAGCAGCCGTCCGTGTCGTAGTCGTAGGCGGGCTGGAAAGTCCGTTCAAGCCCGTCGGCGAGGGCGGGCAACGCCGTCGGCGGCGCGGCGAGCGCGCTGCCCGGAAGGGCGACGACCAGCACGATGCTGCCGACGGTGACGATCGAGGCCCTGAACGAGGCCCTGAGAGAGGCACTGAGCGGAGCCCTGCGGATCCGCGAACTCGTCTTCAACTGCGTCCTCCTGGGTGACCGTGCGTGGGAGGTGGGAGCGCGATGACATGGGCATGCCCAGATCGGCTCCGTCGAACCTCGCCCGTACGGCCCGGGCGGGATGCCGTCGGCAGGTCGGCGTGGTCTGCTGGGCTCGACCGACGGGCCGTCACACGTGGCGGTGGAGGGGGAACCGGACTCAACAGCAGGGAGACGCCGTGGCGATCTTCGTCCAGGCCGAGCTCGAAGGCGTGACGACCGCGCAGTACGACGCACTCAACGCCAGGCTCCAGCAGCTACCCGGCAACCCCTTCGAGGGTTGTCTGTCCCATGCGGCCGTCCCGACCGGCTCGGGCCTGCGGATCTTCGACCTGTGGGAGTCCGAGGAGCACATGCGGCGCTTCGCCGACACCGTGATGCCGCTCGCCGCGGAGGTCGGCTTCCCGGAGGGACCGATGCCGAAGATGTCCCAGGTGCACAACTTCTTCGTGCCGGGCGCCTGATCGCCCGCCGTGCCGCGCACGCCTGATCGCCCCGCCTCGCCGGGTCGGGAGCGTGTCCTGAACTCCGCACCTCCGTCGCCGACGTCGACCGTCCGGGCGTACGGATCGGCGTGAAGCGTGGGTCCGCCTACGGCCTCTTCCTCTCCCGCACCTGCGGCACGCGACGGTCGTGCGCGGGGACGAAGGGGCCGACACGTTCCTCGCCGAGAGTTTGGAGGTCGCGGCCGGATCCGGCAGCCGATGCCCGAGTTCGTCGCGGCCCATCCCGAACTCCGGCTGATCGACGAGCGGTTCATGGAGGTCCGGCAGGCGGTGGGGACGACGCGGTCGCGGCGGCCCGAGACCGTCGCGTTCCTGCGCGACGTCGTCGAGGAGCTGAAGTCCGACGGTTTCGTCGCCGATGCGCTGCGGCGCGCGGACCAGTCCCCCACCCTGGTCGCTCCGCCCCGGGGGCCCCTGCCGTGGCCACGGAGAGGCGTGGGCCCCCGGTCAGAAGGGGAAGCGGGCCCGCTGCGTGGCGATCGTCACCCAACGGGTGTGGGAGAAGGCCTCGATGCCCCAACGCCCGCCGAAGCGGCCGTAGCCGGACCCCTTCACGCCGCCGAAGGGGGCGTGGGGCTCGTCGGCGACGGACTGGTTGTTGATGTGGACGATGCCGGAGTGGACCCGGCGGGCGACCGCGAGGCCGTGGGTGGCGTTCTCCGTGATGATGCCGCAGGTGAGGCCGCTCTCCGTGTCGTTGACCAGGGTGACGGCGGCCTCGTCGTCACCGAAGGTGTCGATCACGCAGACCGGTCCGAACGCCTCGGCGTAGTGGAGCTCCATCTCCGCGGTGACACCACTGAGCACGGTGGCCGGGTGCACCGCGCCCTTCGGAGATCCGCCGCCCACCAGCACGGTGGCGCCCGCGTCGACCGCGTCCCGCACGAGGGAGGCGACCCGCTGGGCGGCCTCGGCGCTCACCAAAGGGCCGATCACGGTGTGCGGGTGGCCCGGGTCGCCGGCCGGGAGCGAGGCCACCTTGGCGGTGAACTTCCGCGTGAACGTGTCGGCGAGGGACTCGTGGACGAGGATCCGGTCGCCCGACATACAGATCTGGCCGGAGTTCATGAAGACCCCGAACGTGGCGGCGTCGACGGCGTAGTCCACGTCGGCGTCGTCGAGGACCACCACGGCGTTCTTTCCGCCCAGTTCCAGGACGGCGGGCTTGAGGTGCCGCGCCGCCAGCGCTCCGACGACCCGGCCGACCCGGGTGGATCCGGTGAAGTTGACGGCGGCCACCCGTGGATGGGTGACGAGGGCCTCCGCGGTCCCGGCCGCGTCCTCCACCGCGTTGGTCACCACGTTCAGGACCCCGGCGGGCAGCCCGGCCTCGCGCAGGACGTCGGCGACGAACAGTCCGGCGGCGATCGGCGCGTTCTCGCTCGGCTTGGCCACGACCGTGTCGCCCGCGGCGAGGGGCGAGGCCACGGCTCGGACGCCGAGGATGAGCGGCGCGTTCCAGGGCGCGAAGGCGGCGACGACACCCAGCGGTTCGCTGACCGCGAGGCCGAGCGCGCCTTCCTCCTGAGCGGTGAGCACCGAGCCGCGCGGTGCGGTGACCGCCGCGGCGGCCTCGCGCAGGATGTTCGCGGCGAGCGACACGTTGAAGAGGGACCAGGCACGGGTGGCCCCCGTCTCACGGGCCATGACGGCGACGGCCTGCTCGGCCCGGGAGTCGAGGAGGTCGGCGGCCCTGAGGAAGACCTCCCGGCGGGCGAACGGGGCGAAGGCGGCCCATGCGGGGAAGGCCTCGTCGGCGGCCTCGACCGCCCGGGCGACGTCCTCGGGGCCGGCGGCGGCCACGCGCGCGTACACCTCGCCGGTGAAGGGGTCGACGTCCTCGGCGGTTCGCCCCGAGGCCGCGGGTACGTTCCGGCCGCCGATCAGCAGCTCACGGGTGACGGTCATGATGCGGTTCCTCGGCTACGGGCGCCGGCACGACCGGACCCGATCGTGTTGATCTTTGGCTCTGCGCGCGCTGGTGGAGGGGAGAGGGCCGACGGGAGGCTGGGCGGGAGGCCGGCCGGTGGCCCGTGCCCGTGGATCCTGGACACAAGGTGAGGAAGACGGATGGCTCTGGAGATGCGTGATCGCTGCGAGCGCTGCGAGACCGCGGCCCTGCCGCAGGACGGACCGGCCCGCATCTGTTCGTACGAGTGCACGTTCTGTGTGCCCTGCGGTGAGTCCCTGCGGGACATCTGCCCCAACTGCGGCGGCGAGCTGGTCCCGAGGCCGCGTCGTGAGCGAGCATGACGTCTCCTTGTCGTGGCGACCGTTCCATCCTGACCCGCGCGCGCTCCGTCCGCCGCCCGGCGCATGGGCGCCCCTGGGATGGGAACAGGCAGAGCACGATCCCGGGGCCCGAGATCGACGACGGCGGACCGCGGTACGGACCGCGACAAGGCGGACAGCGGTAAGGAGGCAGCCGTGGTGCTGGTGGCAGCGGATGTGCTGGGAGCGCCGTGCTGGCTGAGTCTCGTGGCGCGCGATCTCGCGGCGGCGCAGCGCTTCTACGGCTCGGTGCTCGGCTGGACGTTCCGGCCGGGCGGATTCGGGCGGGCCTTCTCCGTCGCCGAACGGAACGGGGTGCCCGTCGCGGGCATCGGCGCGGTCGCAGGGGAGCTGGCCGTGCCGGTGGCCTGGACGGCGTACTTCGCCGTCGGGGACGCGGATCAGGCGGTGGCCGGGGTTCGGGAGCGCGGAGGGACGGTCGGCGTGGGGCCGGTCTCGTACCCTCCCCGAGGCCGCGCCGCCCTGGTCGCCGACCGGGAGGGGGCCACGTTCGGCATCTGGGAGGGCGGGGTGCTCTCCGAGTGGAGCGTCGGCGAGGGGAAGGCGCCCGCGTGGCTGGAACTGCACACCCGTAACGCATTCGACGCCGCCGTCTTCTACGGCGAGGTGCTGGAGTGGGACACCGACGGCGGGAGCTGCTGCGAGGTCTCCTACGAGGACGATCAGGTCGTCCTGCGGCGCGCGGGCGAGCCGGTGGCACGGCTGAACAGCGGGCCTGTGGAGGAGGCGGCGTCGAAGCCGCAGCTGCGGCCCCGCTGGCTGGTCCACTTCAAGGTCCGCGACCTCGAGGCGGCCACGGCGCTGGCCGTCGAGAACGGCGGCCACACCGTGCCGGAACCCGAGTGGGGCGGCGGCCGCCACCGCCAGGTCACCCTGCGGGATCCGGAGGGCGCGCTGTTCACCCTGGACGAGTCCCCCGACGCCGTCTGACGGCCGTCGTCGAGCCGAGCGGCAGCACACGGCGGGGAGAAGGGGGCCGGCAGGCGGGAGAGGGCTGTCAGGAGGGGCCGGAGGCGGCCTTCAGGACGAGGACGGCGATGTCGTCCGTCCGCAGCCGGGCCGGCCGCGCCTTGCGCAGCAGGGAGTCGATGAGGAGGCTCAGGTCCCGGTCGTCGGCCTCGGCGAGATGGCGCGCCAGGTCGGACACGGAGTCGTCGTAGTCGGTGCCGGGTGTCTCGACGAGCCCGTCGGTGTAGAGCAGGAGCATCAGTCCGGGGGTGAGGTCGGTCTCGGTGACGGGGTACTCGGCGTCCGGGTCGATGCCGAGCAGGGGCCCCGGGGTGACGTCGAGGGGTGCGGTGCGGCCGTCGCGCTGGCGTACGAGCGGCGGCGGGTGGCCCGCGCTCGCGAGGGTCACCCGCCGGTGGGCGATGTCCAGGCGGACGTAGAGGCAGCTGGTGAACAGGCCGGGATCGAGGTCCGAGACGAGCCGGTTGGCCGCGGCGAGCACTCTGTCCGGGGGCGTGGCGAGGGTCGCGTGGGCGTGGACGGCTGTGCGGACCTGGCCCATCAGTGCGGCGGCGGCCACGTTGTGCCCCTGGACGTCGCCGATCACGGCCGCGGCACCGGTGTCCCCGAGCCGGATCAGGTCGTAGAAGTCGCCGCCGATGTCCATGCCGGCGGTGGCGGGCAGATAGCGGGCGGCGACGTCGAGGCCGGCGACGGCCGGGAGGCTGTGCGGCAGCAGTGCCTGCTGGAGCCCGTGGGCGAGCAGGTGCTTGGTGTCGTACAGACGGGCCCGGTCGAGGGCCTGCGCGACGAGACCGGCGAGCGACGTCATGACCGCGCGTTCCTCGGCCGAAAAGTTACGAGGCCGTTCGTAGGACAGGACGCAGCAGCCGACCGGCCGGCCGGAGATGATCAGCGGCAGGAACGCCCATGCCTGCTTTCCGCTGACCAGCGGGGCCTCGGGGTAGATGCGCCGCATCTCCTCCGGATCGCCGAAGAAGGAAGGGATGCCGCTGCTGAGCGCCTGCCCGGCGGGGGTGAAGGTGGTGTCGAGCGGCAGTCCGTCGAAGCGCTCGATCACCTCGGCGGGGTAGCCGCGGTGGCCGGTGATCCGCAGCCTGCCGGAGTCGACCATGGAGAGGACCAGGCCATGGGCGCCGAAGGCGGGCATGATCTGGTCGGCGACCAGGTCGACGACGTCCTGTACGCCGACGACCTCGGTGAGCCCGGCCGCCAGATGCATGAGCTGGTAGAGCTGCCCCGCGCGGGCCGGCGTGGTGGTGCTGCCCGGCGCTCTGCGGGGCGCCGGGGCCGGCGGAGGCAGCGCGCCGGTGGGCACGATGCGGACGCTGATGCCGCTGGCGTCCGGGTAGAGATGGAATTCCAGCCACTGGTCCGGCGGGCGGCAGGCCGTGAAGGAGACGGGCTCACGGCTGAGCACGGCCGCGCGGTAGCGGTCCTCGTACGTGGGGTCGTCGAGCCAGGGCAGGGACTGCCACGGCAGGGTTCCGAGCAGGCGGCCCGCGTCCCGTCCCAGCAGCTCCGCGCCGCCGGAGGTCAGGTAGGTGATGCGCCCCTCCAGGTCCAGGGAGCAGCAGCCGCCCGGCAGACGCTCGGCGAAGTCGGCGGCGGCCCCGGCCGGGCCGGCCTGCCGGTCGCCGGTGGCGGGGGGAAGGACCCGGGGCCGGTCCGCGGTGACCAGGGGCCGGCCGGCCTCGGCGGCCTCCTCCAGGAGCCGGGCCAGTCGCCGGCAGCAGGCGGCGACGTGGCCGTGCTCGCGCCGGGTCATGCGAGAGGGCCGCGTGGCGGGCCACATCAGCAGCAGCGACCCCCAGCACCGGTTGCCGACGACGGGTGCGGCGGCGAGCGCGAGCGGGTAGGGAAGCGCGACGGCCGTACGGGGGTACGAACGGGCCATCTCTTCCTGGCTGCCCACCCAGATCAGGCGCTCGTCGCGGACGGCTTCGGCCACCGGGGCCGGCGCGGCGAGCGGCACCCTCGACCACGGTGCGGCGACATCCGCCGGCGCCCCGTACAGCGCCTCGAGCAGCAGCACGGGCTCGTCCGGTGCCAGGAGGTAGACGGCGCCGATGGAGGCGCCGGTCCGCCGCACGGTCTCCGCGAGCGCGGCGTCCAGCTCGTCGGCGCCCTCGCCCGGACGGGCCGTGCTGGTCACGAGGCACCTCCAGCCGTCAGAGCCCCTCTGCTCCGCTCCGCCCTCACGGACCGGCGTGGCCCGGGCGGAACCATGAGCCCCATTATCCGCGCCGTGGCTCGCGGGCGCCTCGGAGAGTGCGCGGACGTCCCGTGATCTCCGGTGGAGGTCCCCCGGGTCCGCGTGCGTTCGGGGGATGTCAGGGTGACGTTCCGCGCTGTGCCGCGTTGGTCTGTCGGCCGGCTCCGCCTGCCCGCGCCCTCCTCTCCGAACGGATCGCTCCATGCTCTGTCGTCGTCCCGCCCGCGCCACCGCCCTCACCACGGCGCTCGTCACAGCGCTCAGCGCCGCCGTTCTCTGCGGGACGGCGACAGCCGCGCCATCGGTGCCCGGCGACCGGACGGACCGGGGCGACCGTCTGACGGTGATGGTCTCGGAGTCCGGAGATCCGGCCCGTGACGGCACGTACGAGCTGTACTGCCACCCCGCCGACGGAGATCACCCCCAAGCGCGGGCGGCCTGCGAGAGGCTCGACGCGCTGACCGTCTGGGGCGGCCCCGGCCCCTTCGCGCCCGTGCCCGAAGACGCGCTGTGCACGATGCAGCACGGCGGTCCCGCCGTCGCGCACGTCGAGGGGACCTGGGCCGGGCGGCCGGTGAACGCGGACTTCACGCGGGAGAACGGGTGCGAGATCGGGCGGTGGGACGCGCTGGTTCCGTTCCTTCCGGCCGCGGACCGCTGAACGCGGTGCGCGGTGACGGCTGAACGCGGCGCGCGGTGGCGGCTGAACGCGGTGCGCGGCTGAACGCCGTTCAGGGTTCGTCGGGGGGGCCGTCGGTTCAGAAGACGGAGAGGCCGGTGATCGTGGTGAAGCGGTCCAGGGCCGCGACGCCCGCGACCGAGTTGCCGCGCTCGTCCAGACCGGGGCTCCAGACGCAGAGGGTGCAGCGGCCCGGGACGACGGCGATGATGCCGCCGCCGACCCCGCTCTTGCCGGGCAGCCCCACGCGGTAGGCGAAGTCGCCGGCCGCGTCGTACGTCCCGCAGGTGAGCATGACCGCGTTGATCTGCTTGGCCTGGCTCCGGGTGAGCAGCCGTGAGCCGTCGGCCCGTATGCCGTGGCGGGCGAGGAACCCGGTGGCGAGCGCGAGATCGGCGCAGGACGCCTCGACCGAGCACTGCCGGAAGTACTCGCGCAGAAGGGTCGGCACGGGGGTGGAGATGTTCCGGTACGAGGCCATGAAGTGGGCCAGCGCGGCGTTGCGGTCCCCGTGCGCGGTCTCCGACGCGGCCACGTCCCGGTCGAAGTCGAGGTCCGGGTTGCCGCTCTCGGCCCGGAGCAGGTCGAGCAGTGTGCCCGAGGCGTCCCCGGTCAGGCCGTGCAGCCGGTCCGTGACGACCAGCGCGCCGGCGTTGATGAACGGGTTGCGGGGGATGCCGTTCTCGTACTCCAGCTGCACCAGCGAGTTGAACGGGTTGCCCGACGGCTCCCGTCCGACGTGTTCCCAGAGCGTGTCGCCCTCGCGGGCAAGGGCGAGGGCGAGGGTGAACACCTTGGTGACGGACTGGGTGGAGAAGGGCTGCTGCCACTCCCCCACGCCGTAGACGGTGCCGTCGAGTTCGGCGACGGCCATGCCGAAGCGGCCCGGGTCGCCTGCGGCGAGCGCCGGGATGTAGTCGGCGGGCCGGCCCCGGCCGACGAGGTCCCCGATCTCCTCGGCGATGCGCTCGAGGACGGGTTGGAACGACAGCAGCATGATCCTCATTGTGCCGTTCGGTGCCGCGCGCCCCTCCCCCGGGCCCGGGTGGGAACCGAACACGGGTGAGGGAAGTTGGGCAGGCATGGCTGTCATTCACCGCACCACCATGAACCCCGGCAAGCTGGACCTTCTCACCTCCTGGCTCCCCTCCCGGCCTTGGTACGTCCCCACGGAGCGGGGGCCGGAGCTCGCCAAGGCCGGAGGCTTCCGGCTCGACGACCCCCAAGGAGAGGTGGGCATGGAGTTCATGGTGGTCACGGACGGCCCGGGTGACGACGCCGTCGCTTACCACCTGCCGCTCAGTTACCGAGGGGCGCCGCTCGCCGGTGCGGAGCACGCCCTGGTCGGCACCTCCGAACACGGTGTGCTGGGACGGCGGTGGGTGTACGACGGGACCCACGACCCGGTGCTCGTGGCGCAGCTGCTCGCGCTGGTCGAGGGACGTGCCGAGCCGCAGGCGCAGAGTGAGTCCGGTACGCCCGACCCGACCGTCACCCGCCATTTCAGCGGCCGCGGAGGCCTGAGCGCGCCGGCGACCGTCGCGGAAGGGCCGGACGCGACCGACCTGCTCGTGGACGCGACGGGCGGCCCGGAGTCGGCGGCGTCCCCGCTCACCCTCACGGTGACGCGGGTCCTGCGCGCGGACGGGTCCGAAGCCGACGGCGTGTCCGCCGGGGCTCTGGGAGGGGTCGTCGCGGGCTGGCGCACTCCGGAGGGCCGGGAGCGGCGCGGCGCCTTCGCGGTGCTCAGCGAGAGGGTCCGCTGACGCGCCGTCGTTCCCTCGGTCCGGGACGGGGTCCCGGGTATTCACGACGGCGCGCCGCGTCCCGCGTACACCGCGGCGACCGGCCCAGGACCGGCTGCACGCCGCCCAGCGCGCCCTGGCGCCGCAGGGCCTGGACGGCGTACGTGGAACAGCCCGGTGTGCGAGGGGCAGCGCGGTCGACGGGCCGGGCTGATCTCGGCCCGGTAGCGCTGCACGGCCGCGTGCGGTGTGCCTGCCGCACGGCCCCGGCGGCCGGTCGGCCGCCGGGGCCTGACCGGGCGTCCGGCGGTGCGGCCGGGACGGGCCCGCCCCGGAGGTGGGGCGGGCCCGTCGTCGTACCGCTTCCGTCGCTACCGGGCCGGTCGTACGGAGGCCGTCGCTACCGGGTCGGCGTTCCTCCGGTCGCGCCGGCCGGTGCGGGGGCGTAACCGGCGGGCCGGGTCGTGAAGGTGCCGCGGCCCTGGGTGCGACCGCGCAGCCGGGACGCGTAGCCGAAGAGTTCGGCCAGCGGCACGGTCGCGGTGATCACCGCCGTACCGGCCCGGGAGGTCGAGCCGTGAACCCGGCCACGACGGGCCGCCAGGTCGCCGAGCACACCGCCCACGGCGCTGTCGGGCACCGTGACCGTGATCTCGACGACCGGTTCGAGCAGCGTCATCGCACTGGCACGCAGCGCCTCGCGCAGCGCGGAGCGGCCCGCCGTACGGAACGCCATCTCCGAGGAGTCCTTGGAGTGGGTGGCTCCGTCGGTGAGCGTCACCCGCACGCCCGTCACCGGGTGGCCGCCGAGCGGGCCCTCCGCCAGGGCGTCCCGGCAGCCGGCCTCCACCGCTCGGACGTACTCCTGCGGCACGCGGCCGCCGGTGACGGTGGAGGAGAAGGCGAACTCCCCGTCCCCGCCCATGGCCGCGCCGGTGCCGAGTGGTCCGACGCCGAGTGGCTCGACGTCGATCACGACATGGGCGAACTGGCCCGCGCCGCCGTCCTGTTTGACGTGCCGGTGGATATGACCGGACACGCCGCGGACGACCGTCTCGCGGTAGGCCACCTGCGGTCTGCCGACACCGATGTCCAGACCCTGGGCCCGGCGGATCTTCTCCACCGCGACCTCCAGGTGCAGTTCGCCCATCCCCGACAGCACCGTCTGACCGGTTTCGGGGTCGGTACGGACCGCGAGGGAGGGGTCCTCCTCGACGAGTCGTGCCAGCGCCGACGCCAGCCGGTCGCTGTCCAGGCTTCTGCGGGCCTCGACCGCGACGGAGACCACCGGGGTGGCCGCCGCGGGCGGTTCGAGCAGCAGGGGCGCCGAGGGCACGCACAGCGTGGCGCCGGGGCGGGCGGTCTTCGGTCCGACCACGGCGACGATGTCCCCGGCCCGTGCCCGGTCCACCTCGGTGTTCCGGTCGGCCCGCACCCGCAGGATGCGGCCGATCCGCTCGGTGCGCCGTGCGGCCACGTCGAGCACGACGTCTCCCTTCTCGATCGTTCCGGAGTACACCCGGAGATAGGTGAGTCGTCCGGTGGCGGTGGAGTGCACCTTGAAGGCCAGGGCGGCGAACGGCGCTTCCGGGTCGGCGGCCCGTTCCCGCTCCTCACCGTCCTCGGTGCCGCGCACGGGGGGTGCGTCGAGCGGCGAGGGCAGGTACGAGACGACGGCGTCGAGCAGCGGCTCCATCCCCCGGTCGCGGTAGGCGGATCCGCACAGCACGACCACACCGTCACCACTGCGGGTCAGATCGCGCAGCGCCGCGGTCAGCGTGCGCTCCCCCAGGGCCGGCGAGCCGTCGGGGTCCCGGGACCCGTCGGAGGCCGGCCGGGCGCAGAACTCCTCCAGGGCGCGCGGATGGAGTTCGGCGACGGCCTCCTCCAGGGCTCGGCGGCGCCGTCGTGCCTCCTCGCGCAGGGCCTGAGGCACCGGCACGTCGGTGAACGTGTCGTGACCGGCGGCCCAGATCAGGGCGCGCATACGGACCAGGTCCACCACTCCGGTGAAGCCGTCCTCCTGACCGATCGGCAGCTGGACGACGAGCGGGGCGGTGTGCAGCCGGTCCCTGATCGATGCCACGGCGGTGTCGAGGTCGGCGCCGGCGCGGTCCATCTTGTTGACGAAGGCGATCCGCGGGACCCGGTGCCGGTCGGCCTGCCGCCAGACCGTCTCGCTCTGCGGCTCGACACCCGCGACCGCGTCGAACACCGCGACGGCGCCGTCGAGGACACGGAGCGAGCGCTCCACCTCGTCGGAGAAGTCGACGTGGCCGGGGGTGTCGATCAGGTTGATCCGGTGACCGTCCCAGTCACAGCTGACCGCCGCCGCGAAGATGGTGATCCCGCGGTCACGTTCCTGTGGGTCGAAGTCCGTGACGGTCGTACCGTCGTGGACCTCGCCGCGTTTGTGGGTGGCGCCGGTGAGGTACAGCATCCGCTCGGTCACGGTGGTCTTGCCCGCGTCCACGTGGGCGAGGATGCCGAGGTTACGGACGCGGTCGAGCGGGGTGGTCGGGGGAAGCTGGAGGTGGGTACGCACGGCCCAGGGCCTTTCGACGTGTACGGGAGAGGGCGGCGCGATTTCCGGACGCGGCGCCCCGCCGGCACATCGGGCGGGCAGGGGTCAGGAATGCGTCACGGGCATCCGATGGCGGCCGCGCAGCCGGCATCGGGCGGCGCGGGACATCAGGATCACGTCGAACCGGGACCGGGGGGACCGGGGAGCGACGACAGCGGTACGGCAACGCACGGTCGGGCTCCCCCCTCGTCGGTCGGTCAGTCGGTCGATCGGCGCGCCGGAACGTCGTCGGCGCGCGCGGCGAGTCTAGGGAGCCCTGTCGGGATCGCGACACCGATTTACCGCGCCTCGGACCGGGTGAAGGGGGCCGGACTCAGGACCTGAAGGGCTCCGCGGTGGCGGGCGCGGCGAAGTACCGGGTGACGGCGTCGGCCGTCACCTCGGGGAGCGTGGCCGGGGACCAATGGGGAGTGCGGTCCTTGTCGACGACCTGGGCGCGGATGCCCTCGACGAGGTCGGCGGAGGAGAGCGCGGCGCAGGAGAGCCGGAACTCCATGTTCAGGACGGTCTCCAGGGAGTCGAGGAGCCGGGCGCGCCGGATCGCGGCCAGGGTGACCTTCAGCGCGGTGGGCGATTTGGCCAGGAGGGTGGTGGCGGCCTCCTTGGCCTCGGGCACACCGGAGTCGAGGAGCCGGTCGACGATGTCCTCGACCGTGTCCGCCGTGTAGCAGGCGTCGATCCACGCGCGCCGCGCGGCCAGGTCGCCGGCCGGGGCCGGCCGCGCGAAGCGGGGCAGCACCTCGCGCGCGGGCGCCCGGGTCAGCTCCAGGGCCAGGCGCGGCAGGTCCTCGGAGGGGACGAAGTGGTCGGCGAGGCCGGTCAGCAGGGCGTCGGCGGCGCCCACCCCTTCGCCGGTGAGGGCCAGATGAGTACCCAGTTCGCCTGGGGCCCTGCCCAGGAGGTACGTACCGCCGACGTCGGGGACGAAGCCGATCCCCGTCTCGGGCATCGCCACGCGGGAGCGCTCGGTGACGATCCGGACGGAGCCGTGGGCCGAGACGCCGACACCGCCACCCATGACGATCCCGTCCATGAAGGCCACGTACGGCTTGGGGTAGCGGGCGATCCTGGCGTTGAGGCGGTACTCGTCGCGCCAGAAGTCGACGGAGGCGGTGCGGCCGGCCCGGGCGTCGTCGTGGATGGCCCGGATGTCACCGCCGGCGCACAGCCCGCGCTCACCCGCGCCCTCGAGGACGACGGTCTCGACGGCGGGATCGTCCGCCCACGCGGTCAGCGCCTCGTCGATGCGGCGCACCATGGCATGGGTGAGGGCGTTGATGGCCTTCGGCCGGTTCAGGGTGACGAAGCCCGCTCGCCCATCGGTGCGCAGCAGCACATCCTGCATCGGTCGCATGTCCCCGTCACTTCCGTCCGGAACGATCTCCCGACCACCGTAGCGTCTCTCCGGCGGCCCCCCCGGCGCCGGCCGGCGAGCAGGCGCGCACGGGGGCTTTCGCTCAGTGCGGCTGAGTACCGGCGCTCAGGCCCTGAGCCCTGTCCGACCGTAGTCTCCCAGCCATGAAGAGTCAGAACGCCGTCGTCGACGGCTCCGTGCGCGTCGGGATCACCGGGGTGGGCGCCTGCCTGCCGGAGCGGGTCATGGGCTCGGAGCGGCTGCGTCAGCGGGTGTCCGAGGCCGGCGGGTTCGCGCTGCCGGCCGGAGTGTTCGAGCGGGCCACCGGCATCCTCACCCGCCGGATCGCCCGGCCGGACCAGTACGCCTCCACCCTGGCGGTGGGCGCCGCGCGCGGCGCGCTGGCACGGGCCGGCGCCGACCCGCTGGACATCGACCTTCTCGTGTTCGCCTCCGCGTCGCGCGACATGGTCGAACCGGCCACCGCGCACATCGTCCAGGCCGAACTGGGTTCCAGGGCGCACGCCCTGGACGTGACGAACGCCTGCAACAGCTTCGTCAACGGCATGGATCTCGCCCGCTCCGTGATCCTCGCGGGGCGCGCCCGGCGGGCCCTCGTCGTCACCGGGGAGACGCCGAGCCGGGCCGTGCGGCACGATCCCGCCGATCTGGCCCAGTTCCGGGACGGCTTCGCCGGCTACACCTTCGGGGACGCGGGGGCGGCGGTCGTCCTTGCAGAGGTGGACCGCGGCGGGATCCTCGACGTGGACAGCCAGACGCACTCCGAGCACTGGAGCGTCGGGGGGATATCCGGCGGCGGCTCGCGTCACCCCCGCGGCGACGAGCACACCTACTTCCACGGCGACGGCGGCGAGTTGCGCGAGGTGTTCGAGAAGGTAGGCACCTCGGTCCTCGACCGGGTGCGGCACCGCACGGGGCTCGACTGGACCGACTTCCGGTACGTCCTGGTGCACCAGGTCACCGTGCCGTACCTGGAACGGTTCGTGGAGATCACCGGCGTGCCCGAGGACCGGCTGGTCGTCACCGTCCCCGAGCTCGGCAATGTCGCCAGCGCCAGCCTGGGCGTACAACTCGACCGCATACATGACACGTTGGACTCCGGCGACCGGGTGCTGTTCGTCGGCCTCGGCGGCGGTGTCAGCATCATGACGATGGTCTGGGAGAAGGCATGAGCGCGCTGTGGGTGGTGGTGCCGGCCCACCAGGAGGCCGCGCGGATCGGCGACACCCTGGAGGCGCTCGCCGCGCAGCGGGACCGTGACTTCCACCTCGTCGTGGTGGACAACGCGTCGGAGGACGACACCGCCGGAATCGCCCGCGCGTTCGCGGAGCGCGCTCCGTTCCCGGTGCATGTGCTCGACGAGCGGGACAAGGGGGTGGGGTGCGCAGTCGACACCGGCTTCCGGTACGCGATCGGGCGCGGGGCCACGCTGCTCGCCCGCACCGACGCCGACTGTCTGCCGCGCCCTGGCTGGACGGCGGCGGCCCGCGCCGCGCTGCACGGCGGGGCGGGCCTCGTGTGCGGGCGGATCGACGCCCGCCGCGACGAGCACGGCCCGCTCGGCCGCGCCGTGTTCCGTACGCTCGTCGCCACCGCCGCGTTCTTCGGGCGGATCCGCCCCGCGCACCGGCGTCGGCACGGTTACCTCGCTCCGTACCGGATGCACGCGGGCAACAACATGGCGATCACGGCCCGTCTGTACGAGGCGGTCGGCGGGATGCCCCGCCGCCCCTCCCCCACCGACCGGCTCTTCCTGAACCGGGTGCGGCGCCACACCACCGCCATCACGCACGCGCGGGACATGGTCGTGGAGAACTCGACCCGGCGCCTGCGCGCCTACGGAATCGTCGGAACCGCCCGCTGGTACCTCGACAAGGGCCCGGGGCGTCACGGGGAGGACCCGCGCTGATGCTCGACGCTCTCGCCCACACCCTGCGGTCGATCCCCGGCCGCCCCGCCGTCCTCGGCACCACCCGCACCGGCGCCGTACGTACCAGGGCGACCTGCGGCGAACTCGCGGATCTCGCCGACCGGTACGCGGTCGCCCTGCACGCGCGCGGCGTCGAGCGCGGTGCCACGGTCGGGGTCGCGGTCCGGCCGGGGCCGCGGGCGCTGGCCGTGATGCTGGCCGCGCACCGGCTCGGTGTGCGGGTCGCGGTCCTCGACCCCGGGGCGGGCCCCGATGTGCTGCGCGCCCGGCTCGCGCTGGCGCGCCCGGACCTCGTCCTGGCCGACGCCGCGGCACAGGCGGTCGCCGGCTGGGCCCGGCCGCTCGCTCGCCGGGTCCGCCTCGCGCTGCCGGACCTCGGGGAACTGGGCGGCCCGGTGGCCACGGTGGGGCGGAGGCTGCCCGGTTCCGCGCCCGCGCTGGAGGCCGGGGCGAGGACGAGGTCCTTGTCCGGGGGCGGCCGCGGGGCTGGGCTCGCGTCCGGAGCCTTGGGGCTGCCGCGTCCGGTGGACGAGGACGGCGACGCGGTCATCGTCTTCACCTCGGGCACCACCTCGCTGCCGCGTGCCGTGGTCCACACCCGGTCCTCGCTCGCCGCCGGCATGGCCACAGTGACGGATCTGGTGCGGCCCGAGCCGGGACGACCGGTCCTCGGCGGGACGTTCTTCGTCCTCGTCCCCTCCCTGGCGAGCGGCGCGCCGGTCGCGTTGCCCGCCCGCTCGCCCCGCGTCCTGGCGAGGCAGATGCGCCGGCTTTCCCCTCAAGCCACGTATCTGACACCACCTCACCTCCGTGCGGCGCTGGCCGAGAACGCCCGGTTCACCGGGCGCGTGTGGACCGGCTCCGCCCCGGCGAGCGCCGGCCTGCTCACCCGGGTCAAGGAGGCGGGAGCGGACGAGGCGTGGGGGGTGTACGCGCTCACCGAACTGTTCCCCGCCGCCGCCGTCGAACAGGCGGACAAGGCCGCCTTCGCCTCGGACGGCGACCTGGTCGGCGCGCCCCTGCCCGGCGTCGAGGCCAAGACCGGGCCGGCGGGCCAACTGCTGCTGTCGGGCCCGGCGGTCCGGGACCGCTACCTCGGAGAGGCGGCCGATCCCTGGGTCGACACCGGCGACCGGGCGCGCCTGGAGAACGGGCGGATCGTGCTCGAGGGACGCTGCAAGGACATGGTGCTCAGGCGGGCGGAGAACATCTACCCGGGTCTGTACGAACCCGCCCTGCACGTGGCCGGCGTCGAACTGGCGCTGCTGGTGGGGGTTCCCGCGGGGGACGGTGACGAACGGCTGGTCGCCGTCGTCCAGCCGCGCCGGGGAGCGGACCGCGCCCGGGTGCGCGCAGCGCTCGCCGCACCGCTGGAGCGCATGGGCGGCGCCCGGCCGGACGCGCTGCTGTTCGCCGACATCCCGCTCTCGGGCCGCTCGCTGAAGCCGGATCGCGCGGCCACGGCGGCCCTGGCGGCCGTGCGGCTAACGGCGGAGCGGGCGGGAGGCCGGGGCCGATGACCTCTGATCCGAGTACGGCTCCGCGCTTGCCTTCGAGCACAGCGTCGCCGGCAGCGGTGCCGCCTGCCGGCGCCGACGCCACCACCGGCTGCCCCGCGGAACGACCCGGGGCGGGATCCGGGGCGGGAACCACGACGCCCGCGGCGGGAACCGGGCCGGGATCCAGGCCGGGAACCGGGGCGGGTTCGGCGTCCGTGGGCGGCTGTGGCTCCGCCTCCGCGAGAGCCCTCTCTCCCCGCCCCGCGGAGCCCGTGACCGATGAAGTGACGGAGGAGCCGACGCCTGTGCCGGTGCCCGGCCCGCTGCCCGTGCGTCCGATGACGCCCGCCGTCCGTGCGGCACGCCGCCGGGACCGGCGCGTGTACACGCGGTCGCATCCGCTGCTGTTCGCGCTGCTCGCCGCGGTGCGCCGTCGGCCCGTGGTCCGCATCGGGCGCACGGTGCTGGTGAGCGGCTCCGAGCCGTACCGCCGGGCGCTCACCCGCATCCCCCTGGACCGGACCGCCGCCGGGACCACCGGGGGCGCGGCTCGCGAACTGGGCGGTGGCGGCATGCTGTTCGACCAGGACGGAGCCGGTCACCGTGAGAGCCGGCGGGCCGTCGCGGGAGACCTGGGCGCCGCCGGGGTGACGCGGCTGCGTCCGGTCTGGCGGTCGGTGCTCGCCCGGGGGCTCGCGCCGCTCGGCGAGGGCCGTGCCGTCGATCTCGTACCGCTTGCGCGGGAGTTGGCGGGGGAGACCGTGTGCGCGTTGCTGGACACGACGGCCGATCCGGTCGCCGTCGCACGGGCGGCCGGCGATGCGGCGGCGGCCGCCGTCCGGGACCATCTGCCCGGCCCCCGCCCGCCCGGCTCCGCGCGGCACGCTGCCGAGGCCACGGCCCGGCTGGAGGCCCTGCTCGCAGGCGGGGAGACCGGCGCGAGCGGTGAGGAGGCGGGGCTGCGGGCCATGCTCGTCGTCGCCGCGGTCAACACGACGGTCGCCGCGCTGCCGCGCGCCGCGGCCTGGTGCGCGGACGCCGGGTGGTGGGAGCAGGCCGAGGACGAACGCCTGCGGCCGTCCCTCGTCTCGGAACTGTTCCGGGTCACCGCGCCCTCGCCGCTGCTGCCACGCGTGGCCGCCGCCGACTCCGGGCTCGGCGGCTGCCGGGTGCGGGCGGGTGACCGGTTGTTGCTGGTGGCACGCCACGCCGTGGGGGCGTACCGCGATGCGCCGGACGCCCGGCGTCCGGCGCCGCCCTCGGTCGCCCACCTCGTCTTCGGAGCGGGTCCGCACGCCTGCCCCGGCGCGGCGCTGGCGCGCGCGCAACTGGACGACGTGCTCGCCGCACTCGCCCCGTACCGCCCGGTCGTGGTCCGGGCCCGCGTGGACCGGCGGGCGGCGCTGCCGGGCTGGCGCAGCCTGACACTCCGCGCGGCCGCCGACCGGACGGGCGCCGATGACGGATCCGGATACGGACGGAGAGGTGCATGAGGACCATCGCCGTGACCGGCGCCAGTGGCTTCTGCGGCTCCCATGTCGCCGCGCTCGCCGCGGCGCGCGGCGCGCAGGTGCTGTGCGTGGGGCGCCGGCCCGGGCCGGTGGGCCGGCACATCCCCTGGGACGCCGGGAGCGCCGTGCCGGAGCTGGCGGGCGCCGACCTCGTCGTGCACTGCGCGGCGGCCGTCGGCGATCCGGTCCCCGGGTCACCGGCCGAGGCCACGATGCGGGCCGTGAACGTCGACGGCACCGCACGGTTGCTGAAGGCGGCCGCGGGCCGCCCGGTCGTCTGGGTGAGCAGCGCGAGTGTGTACGCCCCCGGCCCCGGCCGCGCCCGGATCACCGAGGAGCATCCGGTGCGCGGGCAGTTGAACGCCTACGGCCGTACGAAGGCGGCGGGCGAGGCGCTCGCGCTCGCGGCCGGGGCGGTGGTGATCCGCCCCCGCGCGGTCTACGGGCCCGGCGATCCGCACCTGGTGCCCCGGCTGCTGGCGCGGGTCCGCGGGGGCGTGTTGCTGCTGCCGGGCCGTGACGTCCGGCTGAGCCTGACCGCCGTGGAGAACCTGGCGGACGCCTGCCTGGCGGCCGGGGGCTGGCCGCCAGGGGCGTACAACATCGCCGACCCGGTGCCGTACCAGCGTGACGAGGCGGTACGGACGGTTCTGCGGGCCCATGGGGTGCGGGCGCGGCTCGGCCACCTCCCCCTGTCCGTGGCGCGGACCGCCGCCGTGGCGACGGAGGCCCTGTCCCGCCTACGGCCGTACGCCGAGCCGCCGCTGACCCGGTACGCCGTCGACCAGCTCGCCCACACCGTCGTCCTCGACGTGTCCAGGGCGCAGGCCCAGGGGTGGACGGCGCACCGCACCCTCGCCGACTACGCGGCGGCGACAGCAGAGGCGGCGGCGAGGGCGTGACCGGCGGGCGGTGCTCCGGCGCTCGGCGCGCACCGGGCCGTGTACGAGCCGTCCCGGCCCGGGCCCCGCGGGTCGAAGTAGTGGTGTTCAGGGATGCAGCGTCGCCGCGCCCGTGACGGCCACGCCGGTACGGTCGCCGGGTCGCACCGTGACGGTGCCGGCGACGCGGACGTCGACCGGGGTGGCCACGCCGTCGACGGCGACGGTGACCATGGCGTCGTGACCGTGGAAGCTGACCTCTGTCACGGTGCCGTGCGCGGGTGCCGATTCCGGCGCCACGAGTCGCAGTTGTTCGGGGCGGAGGAGCACCGTCCCCCGGGCCGGGGCGTGTTCGCCGGCCAGCGGGAGGCGGCCGAGGGCGGTGTCGGCGGCGCCGTCGGCGACCGTGCCGGGCAGGAGGACCGCGTCACCGACGAAACCGGCGACCCAGGGGTCGGCGGGGTGTCGGTAGAGCTCCTGCGGGGTGGCGCACTGGGCCACCCGGCCGTCGCGGACGACCGCGACGAGGTCGGCGGTCGAGAGTGCCTCCTGCTGGTCGTGGGTGACCAGCAGGGCGGTGGCTCCGGTGGCCTTCAGCGCCGCGCGGACGTCCGCGCGCACGCCCGCGCGCAGGGCGCTGTCGAGGGCGTTGAACGGCTCGTCGAGCAGCACCAGCTGGGGCCCCGGCGCGAGGGCCCTGGCGAGAGCGACCCGCTGCTGCTGGCCGCCGGAGAGTTCGTGCGGCATCCGGTCGCCGTAGCCGCCGAGCCCGACGAGCTCCAGCATCCGCTCCGTACGGTCGCGGCGGCCTGCCCGGTCCTGTCCGCGTCCCTCTCCGTGTCCTTGTCCAAAGAGCCCGAAGGCCACGTTCCGGGCGACGCTGAGGTGCGGGAAGAGCGCGCCCTCCTGGGGGACGATGCCGACGCGCCGGCGCTCGGGCGGCACGTGCGTGCCAGGGCCGGCCAGGGTGCGCCCGCCGACCGTGACCGTGCCCGCGTCCGGGCGCAGGAACCCGGCGACGATCCGCAGGAGTGTCGTCTTGCCGCAACCGGAGGGGCCGAGCAGCGCGGCGAACGAGCCGCCCGGCACGCTCAGGTCGAGCCCGTCCAGGACGCGGGGGGCGCCGGTCGTGGAGCCGTACGCCTTCGACACCCCGGAGATCTGCAGGTCGGTCATGTGCGGTGTCTCCCGAGGAGGTACGAGGGGACGGCGGCGAGCAGGATCAGCGTGGCGGCGTAGGGCGCGGCCGCGGCGAACGAACCGGAACCGGTCTCGGTCCACAGCCGGGTGGCGAGGGTGTCCATGCCGGTGGGGCGCAGCAGCAGCGTCGCCGGCAGCTCCTTCATACACACCACGAAGGTGAGCGCGGCGCCGGCCGCCACGCCCGGCGCGGCCAGCGGGACCGTCACTTCGCGCAGGACCCGCAGCGGGGAGCGGCCGAGCGAGCGCGCCACGTCCTCCAGGACGGGCGGCGCCTGGAGGACGGCGGCCCGGGTCGCCGCCACCGCGACGGGCAGGAAGAGCACCGCGTACGCGCAGACCAGCAGGGGCAGCTCCTGGTAGACGGGCTCGGCGTAGCGGACCGCGAAGAAGACGAGGGAGAGCGCGACGGTGATGCCGGGCAGAGCGTGACCCGCGTACGCGGACTGTTCCAGGAGCCGGGCGAGCCGGCCCTGGTGGCGGGCGGCGATCACCCCGACGGGCAGGGCGAGCAGGGTGGTCAGCGCGGCGCCCGCGGCGGCGACGCCGAGCGTGGTGGCGGCGATGTCGGCGAGGGCGGCCGGGTCCCAGGTGGCTGACGAACCGACGGCCAGCCAGTAGCCGAGGGTGCCCAGCGGGGCGGCGACGGCGACGGTGACGACCGCCGCGCACCAGATCAGGGCCGGTGCTGTTCCACGGCCGAGCGGCAGGGGCACGGCGGGCCGTGCCGTGCCCGCCCCGGTCCTCGCCTGTCCGGCGCGACCGCGCGTGCGGCCCTCCGCCCAGACGAGGGCCACGGTCATGACGACGAGGACGACGCTGAGCGCGGCGGCCGGGGTGCGGTCGAAGCTGGCGCGGTACGAGGTGTAGATGCCGCGGGTGAAGGTGTCGTACCGCATCAGGGAAACGGCGCCGAAGTCGGAGAACACGTACAGCGCGACCAGGACCGCGCCGCCCGCGGCGGCGTGCCGCAGCTGCGGCAGGATCACCCGTACGAAGGTCCGCACCGGGCCGAGGCCGAGCGAGCGCGCCACCTCCTCCTGCGCCGGATCGATGCCGCGCAGGGCGGCGGTGACGGGGAGATAGACGTACGGGAAGCTCACCAGGGTCAGGGCGAGCGCGGCGCCCCAGAAGCCGGCGAGTCCAGGGAACGCGGACAGCCAGGTGAACGCCGCCACGTAGCTGGGCACGGCGAGCGGCAGGGTCGCGAGGACGGACCAGGCGCGGGCGCCGGGGAGCGCCGTGCGGACGGTCAGCCAGGCCAGGGAGACGCCGAGGACGAGGCAGACGGCGACGACGAGTGCGGCGAGCCCGAGGCTGCGGCCGAGCAGCTGGGCGCTGCGGTCGCCGACGACGACGTCCCAGGCGAAGCCGGGGCCTCGCTCGAGGGCGCGGACCGCCAGATAGCCGAGGGGCAGGAGCGCGAGGAGCGCGGCGAGGCAGGCCGGGACGACGAGTACCGCGGGCGGGCGCCGGACGCCCCGTCCCGCCTGCGTCCGTGCGCCCCGCGTCCGTGCACCGGGCGGGCCGAGGGGCGGTCCGGGGACGGCCGCCTCGGCGGCGGCCGTCCCGGGGTCCGTCGCCGCGAGGCCGGCCGGGCGGCGGCCGTCGCGCTCCTTCGAGGGCTCGGGTCTCATTCCCCTCAGACCAGTCCGACGTCCTGGAGCATCTTCAGCGTCTCCTGAAGGGACTCCAGCTTGCCGAGGTCGATCTTGGGCGCGTCCAGGGACTTCAGGGGCGGCAGGCCCTTCGTCGTGGTGGTGACGCCTGCGGCGAGCGGGTACTCCTTCGTCTCGTCGGCGAAGTACGTCTGCGCCTTCTTGGAGAGCAGGAAGTCCACGGCCTTCTGGGCTACGTCGGCCTGGTCGCTGCCCTTGACGATGCCTACGCCGGCGGTGTTGACGAGCGCGCCCGGGTCGCCGCCCGGCAGGAAGTGGATCTTCGCGCCGACCTTGTCCTCGCCCTTCTCGGCGACCTGCTCGTACCAGTAGTAGTGGTTCACCAGGCCGAGGGCGACCTCGCCGGACCCGACGGCGTCCATGACCTTGAGGTTGTTCTCGTAGGCCTTCGGCTCGTTGGCCTTGAGGCCCTTGAGCCAGGTGCGGGTGGCCTCGTCGCCCTCCAGGACGCGCATGCCGGTGACGAACGACTGGAAGGAGGCGTTGGTCGGGACGAAGCCGATCCGGCCCTTCCACTCCGGCTTCACCAGCTCGTGCACGCTGTCGGGCACCTTCGTGACCTGCTTCGGGTCGTACGCGAGCACCCGCACACGGCCCGAGGTACCGACCCAGTCACCGTTCGAGCCACGGAAGGCGGGCTCCACCTGGTTGAGGGTGGCCGGGGGGAGCTTCTGCAGCCGGCCCTGCTTGGAGAGAGCGCCGAGCGCTCCGGCGTCCTGCGAGAAGAAGAGGCCCGCCTTCGTCCTGTCGCCCTCTTCGAGGATCTGCGCGGAGAGCTCCGCGCTGTCTCCGTAGCGGACGGCGACGGTGGTGCCGACGGCCTCCTCCAGCTCGTCGAGGAGCGGCTTGACGAGGTTCTCGTTGCGCCCCGAGTAGATGACGAGCCCGGCGTCGTCCTCGTCACTGCCGCAGCTCGCGAGCGTGGGCACGAGCAGCGCCGCCGCGGCGAACGCGGTGAGACGTCGAATCAGGGGGCGTCGCATCAGGGGGCCTTCCTACCGGTGCCACGCACAGGGCCGCGAAGGCCTGCCGTCCGCGGCCGAAAATCTACGGAACGCCTTAGGAATAAGGTAAAGCTAACCTAAAGGTCAAGTAGATCGGGGGCGATGTCCCGCAGGTGAGACGACATCGAGACCGGGCCGTGAGACGCCTGAGGCGCGATGACACGTTTGCGCAGCCTGTGGATCACCTGTGATGCTTCTGTGACTGGGCAATGAGGTAAGGCTTTCCTACGATGCGTCCGTGACAGCACCACCGCTCCTCCTCCCCGGCACCCGGGCCGTCCCGTTCGCCGCAGACCTCGCGTCCCACGGCGACCGCACCGCGGTCCTCACGGCCGACGCGGCGGTGTCGTACCGCGAGCTCGCCGCCCGCGTCGGGGCCGTCGCCGCGCGGCTCGGGCCCGCCCGCCGCCTGGTCCTCCTCGTGGCCGCCAACACGCTCGACGCCCTCGTCGTCCATCTGGCCGCGCTCTCCTCCGGCCATCCGCTGCTCCTCGTGCCCGGGGACCACCCCGAGGCGGCGCGGGCGCTCGTGGAGGCGTACGACCCGGACGTCGTCGCCCGACCGGCCGACGGCGACGAGGCCGAAGGGGACACGGGTTCCGGCTGGGTGCTCGACGAGCGCCGCGCCACCTCCGCGCACGACCTCCACCCCGATCTGGCGCTGCTCCTGAGCACCTCCGGATCCACCGGCTCACCCAAGCTGGTCCGTCTCTCGCACGACAACCTGCAGTCCAACGCCGCGTCGATCGCCGACTACCTCGACATCCGCGCCACGGACGTCGCCGCGACCACCCTGCCGCTGCACTACTGCTACGGCCTCTCCGTCGTCCACAGCCACCTGCTGCGGGGCGCCGGCCTGCTCCTCACCGGCCTCTCCGTGTCCGACTCCTGCTTCTGGGACCGCTTCCGGGCCGCCCGCGCGACCACGTTCGCCGGCGTCCCGTACACCTTCGACCTGCTCGACCGCGTCGGCTTCGCCTCGATGGATCTGCCCCACCTGCGGTACATCACCCAGGCGGGTGGGCGGCTCGCTCCCGACCGGGTCGCGCACTACGCGGCGCTCGGCCGAGCCCGGGGCTGGGACCTGACCGTCATGTACGGGCAGACCGAGGCGACCGCGCGAATGGCCTACCTCCCGCCGGCCCTCGCCGAGAGCCGGCCCGAGGCGGTGGGCGTCCCCATACCCGGCGGCACCTTCCGGCTCCGGCCGCTGCCCGACTGGCCCGGCGGGGACACCGGCGAACTCGTCTACTCCGGCCCGAACGTGATGCTCGGTTACGCGGAGAGCCCCCGGGACCTCGCCCTGGGCCGCACCGTGAGCGAGCTGCGCACGGGGGACGTCGCCCGACGCGCCGCCGACGGACTGTACGAGGTGATCGGACGCGCGAGCAGCTTCGCGAAGATCCTCGGCCTGCGCATCGACCCGCAGCAGGTCGAGTCCGTGCTGAGCGCGGAGGGGGTCACGGCCGCCTGTGCGGGCGCGGACGACGAACTCCTCGTCGCCGTCGAAGGGGCCCCCGGGACCTCCGAGGCCCGCGACGCGAGTGCGGTACGGCGGCGGGTCACCGGTCTGTGCGGACTGCCGGCGCGCGCCGTACGCGTCGCGGTGCTGCCCGCGCTGCCGCGGCTCGCCACCGGCAAGATCGACTACGGAGCGGTACGGGAGACGGTACGTGAGTCCCTGCGGGAACCGGAACCGCACCCGGAACCGGGCGCGCAGGCGACGGTGCCCGCTCCCCTCGCGGGCGGTTCGTCCGACGACGACCTGCTGCGTCTCTACGCGACGGTTCTCGACCGGGACGACGTGACCCTGGACAGCAGTTTCGTCGGCCTCGGCGGGGACTCGCTCAGCTACGTCGAGATGTCCCTCAACCTGGAGGAGTGCCTCGGCTCGCTGCCGGACGACTGGCACCTCCTGCCGATCCGTGAGCTGGGCACCGCCGCGTCCTCACGCGGCGGCAGCGGCAGGGGCGGCGACGGCGGCCCGGGCGGTACGGCCGGCCCCCGTCCGGCCGGCCGTCTCTCCCGCGTCCGTGCGCGGACCAGGGCCGTGGAGACCGGGATCGCGCTGCGCGCCGTCGCCATCGTCCTGATCGTGGGGTCGCACATCCAGCTCTTCACCGTCAAGGGCGGCGCCCACGTGCTGCTCGGTGTGGCCGGGTACAACTTCGCCCGCTTCCACCTCACTCCGGCGCCCCGCGCGGACCGGCTGCGGGGCATCGGCCGGAGCCTCCTGCGCATCGTCCTGCCCTGCTCGGCGTGGCTGGCGCTGATGATGCTGCTCACCGACGACTACGGCGTGCTCACGGTCTTCCTGCTGACCAGCCTGCTCGGCCCGAACGACGGTTTCTGGTTCCTGGAGGCCCTCGTCTACATCCTGCTGCTGGTCACGGCGCTCCTGGCGTTGCCGGGGACCGACCGCGCCGAACGCCGCTTCCCCTTCGCCTTCCCGTTGGCCCTGGCCGGTGCCGGACTCGTCGGCCGTTACGACCTGTTCGGTCTCGACGCGCGCGGCCATGTCCCGCTCGCCGCCACCCTCTTCTGGCTCTTCGCTCTGGGCTGGGCGGCCGCCCGGGCCGGCGGCACGGCGCAACGGCTCGCGGTCACGGCCGTCCTGCTGCTCACCGTCCCCGGCCTGTTCGGGCAGCCCGCACGTGAGGCGGTCGTCGTGGGCGGGCTCGTGCTGCTGATCTGGGTGCGGAAGCTGCCGAGCCTCGGTTCCGTCAACCGCCTCGCGGGCGTGCTGGCGGGCAGCTCCCTCTACATCTACGTCACGCACTGGCAGGTCTTCCCCCGCCTGGAGGCGTACCCTCTGCTCGCCCTCCCCGCCGCCTTGCTGGTCGGCGTGGTCTTCGCCTCGGTGGCCTCGCGGGTGACCCGTCGGCTGCCGGCGTTGCGGGCCCTCACACCCCGGTCGGCTCAATCGATCGCGTGAGGGGCAAGGGCGTGGGCCGACGCGCATAGTCCCGGGTCGCACGGGCATGCGCGAGGCAGCAGCCCGCCGGAAGGAGCGCGCCATGCCGACGGACACGGTCCGCGCCGCGATCAGTGACGGTTCGTACTGGATGCGGGGCACCCCCTCCCCCGACCACGCCCCTCTCGACGGCGACCTCACCGCCGACGTCGTCGTGATCGGCGGGGGCATCGCGGGTCTGTGCGCCGCGGACGAGCTGGTCCGGGCCGGGCGCGAGGTCGTGGTGCTCGAAGCCGACCTCATCGCCCGCGGGGTGAGCGGGCACACCACGGGCAAGCTCACCTCGCTGCACGGCCTGCTCTACGCCGACCTCCGTGAGACTCAGGGACCCTTCGCGGCCGCCCGGTACGCCCGCGCCCAGCAGGAGGCGCTGGAGCGGGTGGTCGCACTGTGCGGCGAGACCGGCGTCGACGCGGAACTGGAGCGAGCCCCGGCCTTCACGTACGTCGTGGACGAACGACGGGCGGAGGAGGTCCACGCCGAGTACGCGGCCGCCCGGGAGGCGGGGCTCGACGCCGCCCTCGTGACACGGACGGACCTGCCCTTCCCCGTCGCCGCCGCCGTGCGCGTGGAGGAGCAACTGCTGTTCCATCCGCGTAAGTTCCTCCTCGCTCTCGCCGATGATCTCGTCGCGCGAGGCGGCAGGATCCATGAGCACACCCGCGTCACCTCGCTGCGCGAACACGCGCACTGCCGGCTGCGAACCGGGGGCGGCGCGACGGTACGGGCCGAGGACGTCGTCATCGCCACGAACTTCCCGCTCACGACCCACGCCTCGCTCCTGACCCGGCTGAGCGTGCGCCGGGAACTGGTGGTCGCCGCTCCGGTGGCCACCGCTGCCGCGCCCGAGGGCATGTACCTCACGCCGGAGGACCGCACCCGCTCGGTGCGCACCGCCCCCTACGACGACGGCCACCGGCTGCTGATCGTCACCGGCGAGGCCTTCGAGCCGGGAGCGGGCCACGCTCGAGAGCGGCTCCAACGGCTCACCGCGTGGGCCGCCCGGTGGTTTCCCGGGTTCGGGGAGGCGGGGACCGTCTTCCGGTGGGCGGCGCAGGACGTGATGTCCGCCGACCGTCTTCCGTACGTCGGCCATGAGCACCCCGACACCCAACACGTCTTCGTGGCCACGGGTTTCGGGGGCTGGGGCATGAGCAACGGAGTGATGGCCGGCCGTCTGCTCGCCGCGCACGTGAACGGCGCGCCGCGGCCCGACTGGACCGAACTCTTCGATCCGCGTCGTCATCTGCCGCTGCGGGACATCCCCGACGTGGTCAGGTCGCAGGCCCAGGTGGCACGGCACGTGCTCGCCCGGCACCCGCCACGGTGCACGCACATGGGGTGTGAACTCGGCTTCAACGACGCCGAGAACACCTGGGAGTGCCCCTGCCACGGCTCACGTTTCGCGGCCGACGGCAGCGTCCTGCAGGGGCCGGCCACACGCCCCCTGGAGGAGCGAGAAGAAGATCCGCACGCAGCGGTGGCCGGCGGAGGCCGTCCGGCCCACGACACAGAACGGAGGGGAGACGCATGACCGACGAGTCCACACCCACCGAGCCGGAGCCTGAGGGCCCCGGCCCCGTCCCGACCACGCCCGATCCCGTACCGCGCGATCCGCGCACCACCCCCACTCCGGAGCCGGAGTCGGATCCCGGGCCCGGCGGCCCGTCGGAGCCGGTCACGGAGCCCCCGGACTAGGCCGTGTCCGTGAGGTCCCTCCTTGCCCGCGACGCCTGCCCCCCATCGACCACAGAGCGTGACGGTTCGAGATGCGAAGCCGCGGCCGTACTGGTTCTCTGAAGGAGGTCCCACCCTCCCCCAATGACAAGGAGTGACCATGAGCATGTCCGATGAAATGCGCGGCCGGGCCCAGCAGATGCGCGACAAGGCGAAGCAGCTGCAGGAGGAGGCCGAGCGTGCCTCTGATCCGCAGGAGCGTCAGCGCCTGCAGGAGAAGGCACGCAAGCTGCGGGACCAGAGCGAGCAGCAGGGCGGTATGACCGGCAGCGGCATCTGACCGCCAGACGTCTCGTCTCGCTCGCGTACGGCCGGCCTCCCCGATCGAGGGGGAGGCCGGCGTTTGCGTTGTCCGGGCCCGCGCGAACGGGGGGCCGGCCGCTCAGCGGCGCAGCGGGCCCTCGCAGCTGAACGTGGACGTTCCGGCACGGCCTCCGGACCAGATCTGTACCGTGCCGAAGGAGCAGTTCATGTCGTTGAAGTTGTTACCGCCGGTCAGGCTGCGGTCGAGGACGAAGTAGTCGACGGTCTCGGACATGTCCTTGAAGACCTGGTCGGGGTCGGTGGCGTCGGCGAGGCCGGCGGTGATCCTGCCGGTGCAGACGAAGCGCGGCAGATCGGTGCCGCCGCTGCCGGTGCAGGTGGGGGTGTTGCTCGTGGCGCCGGCGAAAGCGGCGCGTATCTGCGCCGGGGTGGCGTGCCGCAGGGTCGCGGTCGGCTGGTGGGTGGTGGCGGGCACGAAGAGGTCGTCCACCTGGGCGATCTGCCGGTCGAGGAAGGCGTCGTAGGCGCGCTGGGTGCCAGGGTCCTTGCCGATCATGTCGCGCCAGGTGTCGTAGCCGCGGACGTCACCCGCCCGGAGGTAGCCGTACATGGCGCGCAGCAGGGCCGGGCGTTCGGTCCAGAGGTACTCGAAGAAGGTTCCGGCGTACGCGTAGAAGCGGAAGCCGTCCCCGTCGTAGGTGGCGTGCAGGATCTGGTCGACGGTCATGCGGGGGCCGCCCGACGCGGTGTCCCGGATGACGCTCTGCACCAGTGACTTGCGTACGGCGATCCCGTTGTCCCGGGTGGCGCCGTCGAAGAACTCCGCGGTGCCCTCGTCCATGGCGGTGGTGCGGTCGTTCTCGTACCAGGGGCCCTCGCCGAAGAAGCCGGGGACGGCGTAGCGGCCGTTGAGGTAGTGGACGTACTCGTGGCGGAAGAGTTCTTCGAGGGTGAGGCTGGAGTCCTGCGGGACGCGCCGCTGGTACGTGTAGAAGGTGGCCCCGCGCTCGATGTAGATGCCGCCGTTCTCGGTGCCCATGCCGGTCAGGATGGGGTGGTAGGTCTCGTAGTCCTTCCGGGAGGCGTAGAGGACGACGGTGAGGACGGTGTTGGGGTCTCCGGCGAGTGGCTGCTCGGTGCCGAGGACCCGGTGGAACTGTGCCTTGACCTGCTTGCTCGCGTAGTAGAGCTGGTCGACGGTGGCCCGGTCGAGTCCGGTGCGGACCTTGATCGCCCCGTTGTCGTAGGTGTACGTGTGGGGGAAGATCCGCGCCTCGATGTCGGCCTTGCAGACCCCGTAGGCGGCGCAGGCGTCGTAGTGGTTGAGCCAGTTGACGAGGGAGGCCCACGGGGCGCTTCCCGTGCCGAAGTCCCGCTCCACGGGGGCGAGCAGCGCGCCGAGGTCGGCGACGACGCCTGAGCGCAGACCGTCGATCTGGCCGAATCGGCCGTATTCGGCGAGGGCGTCGCGGACGACCCAGGCGTTGGCGGTGTTCTTGAGATGCGTGTGGCCGGAGAAGACCTTGAAGGCGGCGCGGTAGGCGGGGTCCTGGGCTACGGCCGCGTGGAAGGCCCGGTCCTGGTTGCCGGGGTAGACGCCGAGGTAGTTCACGGAGAGGGCGGCCAGGGCCGCGCCGGCCCAGCCGGGATCACCGGCGGTCGCCGGGTGGTCGGCGCCCATCCGGGCGAGGACCTTGACGATCAGGCCGAGCTGGTGCTGCCGCAGGCCGGGCGCGCTGCCGGTGTACAGGGCCTCGCGGAGGGTCTGGGCGTTCTGCGGGGTGACGTCGAAGGTGCGTGAGGCGGTGGCGTAGGCGCTGGTGGCCGCCCGTATCGCCGCGACGGTGGGGGCGTCGGTGATGTCTATCTCGGAGCGGCCGAAGTCGTGGTAGGCGACCGCGTGGAGGTAGGTGAACATCTCCAGGAGATGGGTGGAGTTCCTGCCGTCGTGGCCGGCCGCGAGGTGGGTGATCCGCTGGGCGACGGCCTGAACGTGGGCGTCCGACATCACGGGGGCGAGGCGGGCGTCCCAGGTCCAGATGAGTCCGCGCAGGCATCCGTCGGCCTGGACGGCGGGGTCGGCGAGGAAGTCGGCGAGCTGGGTGGGGGACAGTTTCGTGATGCCGTCGAGGGTGCAGTCGACGCCGGCCAGGGTGGTGGCGGCGGCCGCGGACCGCGCCCGGTCGCCGGTGACGGCGGCGCTCTGGGGGCCGGGGACGCGGCCCGCGATGACGCCGCGGGGTGCGGTGGCGGGGCCGGTCCGCACGGCCGGCGCCTCGGCGAGGCGCTCGACCTCGTCGCGCGGATTCGCGACGAGCGGCGTGGGGGCGGTCGCGCCTGTCTTCGGGGAGGCGAAGGTGGCCGGCACGGTACCGGGGGTGGCGGCCTGGGCCGTGGAAACGAGGGGCGCCGTGAGGGTGGCGGCGAGCGCCACGGCGAGAAGGGTCGTGCGCACGGCTCTGTGCTGGGACACGAAGTCTCCTGGTATGGGGGGTTGGTGAGAGGCGGGACGGTTCCGGTCGAAGGAAACCGGGGTGTGAACAGCCTCTGGCCGCAAGGGCGTTGAGCTGCCCCTGCTCGAGGCATGCCGTGTAACATAGCAATGTGAAATTGCACTGAGAAGCCTCGTGCGCCATCAGTTTCCTTACACGGGCCGGCCGTTCGGCCTCTGCGGCTTCGCCCGCGCACTCACCCCACGCCCCTTCTCCCCTTCCGGAGTCCTCATGACCGAGGTGTCCGTACGTCCCCGCACCAGCAGCCATGACCTGCCGGTCTCCCCGGAGCTCGCCGCGTTCATGGCGAGCGGCTGGGCGCCCTCGCCGCTTCCGCACGACGCCCGGGTCCCCGGGTCCGGCCTCACCCCCGCCCGGCGGGCCCGGCTGTCCGCCCGCTTCCCCGGTGAGCGGCTGATTGTCCCGGCCGGTGAACCGCGCGTCCGCTCCAACGACTGCGACCACCGCTTCCGCCCGCACAGCGCGTATGCCTGGCTCACCGGTCTGACCGGCGAGGAGCAGGCCGGTCACGTCCTGGTCCTGGAGCCGGACGGGACGCGGGGACACGAGGCCGTGCTCTTCCTGCGGCCGCGCTCGGCGCGCGACGGCGGTGAGGAGTTCTACCGCGACCGCCGATACGGCGAGTTCTGGGTGGGTCGCCGCCCCGACCTCGCCGAGGCCGAGCGGCTGACCGGCATCCGCTGTGTCCACCTCGACGACCTCAGGCGGCTCCCGCCCGGGCGCGACGCGGCACACGACGCAGAACTCGCCTCGGCACTGAGCGAGTTGCGGCTGGTCAAGGACGTCTGGGAGGTCTCGCAGCTCCAGGCGGCGGTGGATCACACCACGACCGGTTTCGAGGACGTGGTACGGGCCCTTCCCCGCGCCCTCACCCACCCGCGGGGCGAGCGGTGGATCGAAGGCGTCTTCGATCTGCGGGCCCGGGCCGAGGGCAACGGGACCGGGTACGAGACCATCGCGGCGTCCGGGGCGCACGCCTGTGTCCTGCACTGGACGCGCAACGACGGGCGGCTCGACCGGGACGACCTGCTGCTCCTGGACGCGGGCGTGGAGACGGACACCCTCTACACCGCCGACATCACCCGCACCCTGCCGCTCTCCGGCCGCTTCTCGCCGGTACAGCGCCAGGTGTACGAGCTGGTCCTGGCCGCGCAGGAGGCCGGGATCGCGGCCCTGCGCCCCGGCGCCTCCTTCCGGGACTTCCACCGGGCGGGCATGAAGGTCATCGCCGAGGGGCTCGCCGACTGGGGCGTCCTCAAGAGTCTTGAAGGCGACCTGCACCGGCGCTACACCCTCTGCGGCAGCGGGCACATGCTCGGCCTCGACGTGCACGACTGCGCCCAGGCGCGGTCCGACGCCTATGTGGACGGGGCCCTTGCGGAGGGCCATGTCCTCACGGTCGAGCCGGGGCTGTACTTCCAGCCGGACGACGAGACCCTGCCCGCCGAACTGCGCGGGATCGGCGTGCGGATCGAGGACGACCTCGTGATCACGGAGGAAGGGGCCCGGCTGATGTCCGGGGCGCTCCCGCGCACTCCGGAGGCGATCGAGTCGTGGATGGGCGCCCTGCTGGACGGCTGACCACGAGGGACTCACGGGGTGAACTGGACCATTGAAGTCCGCTTGCGGCCAGGCATGTTGGGCCTCTTGGCAAGCACAGTGTCATGTGAAATATTACCGCCGTGCCCACGAGACACCCCACAGCGGCGTCCGACGTCATCGTCGTCGGCGCCGGAATGATCGGCGCCGCCTGCGCCTACTACGCGTCACGCGCGGGCCTCTCCGTCACCGTCCTCGACCGCGGTCCCGTCGCGGGCGGGACGACCGGGGCGGGCGAGGGCAACCTCCTGGTCTCCGACAAGGAGCCGGGACCGGAACTCGACCTCGCCCTGCTGTCACACCGCCTGTGGCTCGAACTCGCCCCCGCACTGCGGGCGGAGGCCGAGTTCGAGCCCAAGGGCGGCCTGGTGGTCGCCTCGGACGAGACACGCCTCGACGCCCTGCGCCGGTTCGCGAAGGCCCAGGGCGACGCGGGCGTCGTGACCGTCGAGATCCCCGGCGACCGGCTTCACGATCTGGAGCCGCGTCTCGCCGAGGGTCTCGCCGGCGCCTTCCACTACCCGCAGGACGCCCAGGTGCAGCCGGCGCTCGCCGCCTCGCACCTGTTGCGCGCCGCCGGCGCCCGCCTCCGCCTCGGCGAGGAGGTCACCGCGCTGCTCACCGGCCCTGACGGGGCCGTGCGCGGTGTCCGCACGGCCAACGGCTCCCGCCTGCACGCGCCCAGGGTCGTGAACGCCGCCGGAACCTGGGGCGGCGCGTTCGCCCGGCTCGCGGGCACGGAGCTGCCGGTCCTCCCCCGCCGCGGCTTCGTCCTGGTCACCGAGCCGCTGCCGCGCCTGGTGCGCCACAAGGTGTACGCGGCGGACTACGTCGCCGACGTGGCCAGCGACTCGGCCGCGCTGCAGACCTCCGCCGTGGTCGAGGGCACGCCGGCGGGCCCGGTGCTGATCGGCGCCACCCGGGAGCGGGTGGGCTTCGACCGGACGCCCTCGACCGAGGCGCTGCGCCGGCTCGCGCTGGGGGCCGCGCGGCTCTTCCCGGTGCTCGCCGGCGTGCGGGTGATGCGCGCCTACGCCGGCTTCCGCCCGTACCTGCCGGACCATCTGCCCGCGATCGGACCCGATCCCCGCGTTCCCGGGCTCCTCCACGCCTGCGGCCACGAAGGGGCCGGGATCGGACTGGCCCCGGCCACCGGGCTGTTGGTCTCCCGGTTCCTGACCGGGACCGCGCCCGGCCTCGACATCCGTCCCTTCCGGCCGGAGCGGTTCTCGCCAGAGCTCCTCGGAGAGACGGCGTGACCAGGAACATCCCGTACACCGTCCGCCTCCAGCCGGGAGAGAACATGCCGCGTCGCCTGGGCAGGTCCACCGATCCCCGCCCTCCCGCACCGCTCTCCCTCGTCGACGCGCGGCCGGGACCGCCGGTCGAGTTCACCTTCGACGGACGGGCCCTCACCGCGCTCCCGGGGCAGTCGCTCGCCGCCGCGCTGTGGGCGGCGGGCATCACCTCCTGGCGCACCACACGTGGGGGCGGGCGTCCGCGCGGGGCGTTCTGCGGGATCGGCCAGTGCTTCGACTGCCTGATCACGGTCAACGGCCGCCCCAACCGGCGGGCCTGTCTCGTCCCGGCCGCTCCCGGAGACGTCGTCACCACGCAGGAGGGACACGGCCGTGCCGCTCTCGACCCCCAATGACCCCGGCGCCCCCGCCGGCAGGACGGAGTCGTACGACCTCGTGGTCGTCGGAGCCGGTCCGGCGGGCCTCGCGGGCGCCGTGGCAGCGGCCGAACGTGGTCTCTCGGTGGCGCTGCTCGACGGCGACGCCCAGCTCGGCGGCCAGTTCTACCGCCACCCCGCCCCGGGTCTGGGAGCCGCCGCACCCGAGGCGCTCCACCACGGATGGGCGGCCTTCGACGCCCTGCGCCGCCGATGGGAGGGGAGCGGCGGCGTCCATCTGCCGCAGCACCACGTGTGGACCGTGGCGGGCGAGCGGGCCGCCACGCCGGGGGCCGGCGCGGACGGCGCGTCGTGGGTGGTGCACGCGGTCACCGGCCCGGACGGGGACGACGAGCGGTCCGTGGCGGTACGGGGCAGGGCGGTCCTCCTGGCGACCGGTGCGGCCGAGCGTCATCTCCCCTTCCCCGGCTGGACCCTGCCCGGGGTGATCGGGGCGGGTGGCGCCCAGGCGATGCTGAAGTCCGGGCTCGTGCTGCCCGGCGGGCGGGTCGTCGTCGCGGGCAGCGGACCTCTGCTGCTCGCCGTCGCGTCCTCGATGGTCACGGCGGGGGCCCGGGTGCCCGCCCTGGTCGAGGCGTCCGGATATCTCGGCTACGCGCGGCGCCCGGACGTCCTCGCCACCGGTCCGGGGAAACTGGTGGAGGCGGCCGGGCTCGTGACGCGCCTCCTCGGCCGGGGGGCGCGGCCGTATCCGCGCCACGCGGTGGTCCGCGCGCACGGCACGGAGCGCGTGGAGGCGGTGACGGTCGCCCGCCTGGACGGCGACTGGCGGCCGGTACCCGGTACCGAGCGGCGGGTCCCCTGCGACGCGGTGGCCGTGGGACACGGCCTCGTGCCCCGGATCGACCTGGCCACCGCGCTCGGCTGCGAAACGCGCCGCACGGTGGACGGCGCGGTGGCGCTCGTCGTCGACCCCGCCCAGCGGACCTCGGTTCCCGGTCTGTGGTCGGCGGGCGAGACGGCCGGGGTCGGTGGCGCCCTGCTCGCCATGACCGAGGGCGAGTTGGCGGGGACGGCGGTGGCGGCGCGGCTGCGCGGCGTGTCGGTCGCGCGTCCCTCCGCCCGGACCCGCTCACTGCTGCGCACCCGGGCGCGGCTGCGGGCCTTCGCGGATCTGATGGCCGCCGCGCACCGGCCGGGCGACGGGTGGCCGGCGTGGCTCGACGACGACACGGAGGTCTGCCGCTGCGAGGAGGTCACCGCGGGCCGGATCGGCGAAGCCGTGGAGGACCTGGGTGCGGGCGACGCCCGCACCGTGAAGCTGCTGACCCGCGCGGGCATGGGCTGGTGCCAGGGGCGAGTCTGCGGGCCGGCCGTCGCCTGCCTCGCGACGCGCGGCGGGCGCGGCGCGGAACAGCGTCCGCTGCCCGCCTCCCCCGAGCGCCGGTCACCGGCCGTTCCGGTACGGCTGAGCACCCTGGCCGCGCTCGATCCGGACCCCGGCGAGGACTGACTCCGTCGGCGTACCGCATATCCGACCAACCATCAGTGCCATGTCACACCTCACTCACGAAGGGCTCGACGTGACCTCCATTCCTCCCCCCGCCCAGTGGACCGCTGCCCGCCCCTGGCGCGGCATCATGGTCGCCACCGCCCTCCCCTTCCGGGACCACGACCTCTCGGTCGATCACGACGCCTATGCCGAGCACGTCCGGTGGCTGATCGACAACGGCTGCGACGGCGTGGTGCCCAACGGCTCGCTCGGCGAATACCAGACGCTCACCGCCGAGGAGCGCGCCCGGGTCGTCCGTACGGCCGTGGAGGCGGCGGGGGACGGCGCACGGGTCATGGCGGGAGTCGCGGCCTACGGGAGCACCGAGTCGCGCCGCTGGGCCGACCAGGCCGCCGAGGCGGGCTGCGGCTCGGTCCTCCTCCTCCCGCCGAACGCCTACCGCGCGGACGCCTCCGCCGTACGCGCCCACTACGCCGAGGTGGCCGCCGCCGGCCTACCGGTCGTCGCGTACAACAATCCGCACGACACCAAGGTGGATCTCACCCCAGCCCTTCTCGCCGCACTGCACGCGGACGGCCACGTCGTGGCGGTGAAGGAGTTCAGCGGTGACGTCCGCAGGGCGTACGAGATCGCCGAACTCGCCCCGGAGCTGGACCTGTTGATCGGCGCCGACGACGTGCTGCTCGAACTGGCCGTGGCGGGCGCGGTCGGCTGGGTCGCCGGCTACCCGAACGCCTTCCCGGCCTCGTGCGCGGAGCTGTACCGGGCCGCGGTCTCCGGCGATCTCGACCGGGCCCTGCCCCTGTACCGCGGCCTGCATTCGCTCCTGCGCTGGGACTCCAAGACGGAGTTCGTCCAGTCCATCAAGCTGTCCATGGACATCGCAGGCCGCCGCGGCGGCCCCTGCCGCCCGCCGCGCCTCCCGCTCACCGGTGCCGTCGAGGCCGAGGTCCGGGCGGCCACCGAGAAGGCCGTCGCCGACGGCCGGCGCTGAGAGGAGCCCACCGTGCGCACCCGTCATGTGTTCCACGCCGTCGACTCGCACACCGAGGGGATGCCCACCCGTGTCGTGACCGGCGGCGTGGGGGTGATCCCGGGGGCCACCATGGCCGAACGCCGTCTGCACGTGATCGAGCACATGGACCACGTCCGCACGCTGTTGATGTACGAGCCCCGCGGCCACGCCTCCATGAGCGGCGCGATCCTGCAGCCCCCGACCCGGCCGGACGCGGACGTCGGCGTCCTGTTCATCGAGGTGTCCGGGCTGCTGCCGATGTGCGGGCACGGCACGATCGGGGTGGCGACCGTACTGGTGGAGACCGGGATGGTCCCGGTGACCGAGCCGGTGACCACCGTCCGCCTCGACACCCCCGCCGGTCTGGTGCGGGTGGAGGTACGGGTCGAGGACGGTGCCGCGAAGGCGGTGACCCTCACCAACGTCCCCGCGTTCTGCGCCGCCCTGGACCGGGAGGTGAAGGTGCCGGGGTACGGCACGGTCCCCTACGACCTGGCCTTCGGCGGGAACTTCTACGCCTTTGTCGAACTGGACGCGCTCGGGCTCCCGTTCGACCAGGACCGCAAGGACGACCTGCTCAAGGCGGGTCTCGCGATCATGGAGGCCATCAACGCGGACGACCGGCCGGTCCACCCGGACCGGCCGGAGATCGGCGGCGTCAAACACGTCCATCTCACCGCGCCCGGCTCGGACGCGCGCCACTCACGGCACGCCATGGCCATCCACCCCGGCTGGTTCGACCGCTCCCCGTGCGGCACCGGGACGTCGGCCAGGATGGCGCAACTGCACGCGCGGGGACTGCTTCCGCTGCACCAGGACTTCGTCAACGAGTCGTTCATCGGCACCCGCTTCACCGGCCGACTGGTCGGCGAGACCGAGGTGGGCGGGGTACCGGCCGTGGTGCCGACGATCACGGGCCGGGCGTGGATCACCGGTACGGCGCAGTACTTCCTGGACCCGGACGACCCGTTCCCCGGCGGGTTCCTGCTGTGACGCCGCACGGCCGGCGCGGGTCCCGCCGGCCATCGCGACGCGAAGCCCACCTCGTGTCCCGCCGTACGTCCCCGGCACTGTCTCCCGCCGTGAAAACGTGAAATTGTACGCTGGTGCGGCGGCGCCTTCCCGCGGCAGCCGGGCGGCGTGACAAGCGGAAGTCGGAGAACGGCACATGGGCCACCTGAAGCAGAGTCATCTCATCACCACCCGCGAGCGGCTGCGCGACCAGGTGGCCCACGCCCTGCGGGCCGCACTGATCTCCGGCGAACTCAAGCCCGGCGAGGTGTACTCGGCGCCCGGCCTGGCCGAGGACTTCGGGATCTCCGCGACCCCGGTACGCGAGGCCATGCTCGACCTCGCCCGCGAGGGCCTGGTCGAGCCGGTGCGCAACAAGGGTTTCCGGGTCACCGAGGTCGACGAACGCGATCTCGACCAGTACACGGACATCCGGCTGCTCATCGAGGTGCCGACGGTGGGCCGGGTCACGCTCACGGCGGACCGCGCGGAGCTGCGCGCGCTGCGGCCGATCGCCGAGGAGATCGTGGCGGCGGCCCGAGCCCACGACCTCATCGGCTACCTGGAGTCCGACCGGCGCTTCCACCTCACGCTGCTCGGCCTCTCCGGCAACGAGCGTCTGGTCGAGACCGTCGGCGATCTGCGCAAGCGCTCCCGGCTCTACGGTCTGACCGCGCTGGACGAGCGCGGAGAGCTGCTGCCCTCCGCCGAGGAGCACCTGGAGCTGCTCGACCTCATGCTGGCCGGCGACGCGATGGGCGCCGAGGCCTGCATGGTCCGCCATCTCAGCCACGTGCGCTCCCTGTGGGCGCGGGACGACTCCCGTACGGGAGCGGTCGGACCGGCCGGGAGGACCGGGACGGTGGGCAGGCCGCGCGGCCGCCGCTGACCGGCGGCGGGCGGGCCGCGCGTCAGTCGTCGAGCGAGGTCTCGGCCCACACCGTCTTGCCCTGGTCCGCCCAGCGCACGCCCCACCGTTCGGACAGTTCTCCCGAGATGAAGAGACCGCGACCGCCCTCGTCCCCGGCGCGGGCGTGGCGCAGGTGCGGGGCGGTGGAGCCGGCGTCGGAGATCTCGCAGGTCAGGGTCTGATCGGCCCGGTTACGGATGAGCCGGAGGCGGATCGGTGGTGTGCCGTACTTGATCGCGTTCGTCACCAGCTCACTGACGATGAGTTCGGCGGCGAAGGTCGACTCCTATGCCCCACTGTTCGAGGCGGTGGGTGGTGCGGCGGCGCGCTCCGGAGACGGAGCTGAGTTCGGGCGTGATCTCCCACGACGCCACGTCGTCCGGGTCGAGCGCTCTCGTGCGCGCCACGAGCACGGCCGCCTGGTCGAGGGGCAGTTGATAGAGGGGCAGTTCGTCCAGCCGTAGCTCACCGGGCGCCCCCGACACCGTGGCGTCCTCGGGCAGGCTGCCCGAGAGGAGAAGCAGCGTGCTGCCGAGCGGCAGCGGGAACTCGTCCGCCGCGAACGGCGGTCCCTCCGCGCCCAGTACGGCGGACTCCTCCAGCGGCGAGGGCCGCCAGGACCCGTCGGGCAGGCCGACGAGGAGGCTCTGACGACCGGCCCGGGCCATCGCGCAGGTCTCCGTCACCGGATCGTGGACGGCGTACACGCACTGGGCGGTCAGCCGCCCCTCCTCCCCGAACGTCGTGCGTTCCTCGTTGAGGCGGTGGGTCGTGTCGTCCAGCCGGGCGAGGAGCTCGTGCGGATCGAGGTCGAGCGCCGACAGGGCGTGGACGGCCGCCCGGAGTTGCACCATGGCCGCGGTGGCTTCCGGGCCGCGGCCGTCGACCTGTCCGACCGTGAGGGCGACGCGCGCGCACGCCAGGGGGATGACGTCGAACCAGGCGCCCCTGCCGCGACCGGTGGGCAGATAGCGGTGGGCGGTCTCCAGGGCGGCGAGTTGTCCGTCGCTCCGGTCGCGGGGCGCGGGCCGGAGCAGGTTCCCCTGCAGGGCGAGCGCCACCGCATGGGCGTGTTCGTACCGTCGGGCGTTGTCGACGCAGACGGCCGTGTGGGCGGCGAGGTCCTTCGCCAACCGCATGTCGTCCTCCTCGAAGGGGTCCGTCCGACGGGGCCGGGCGAAACAGGCGACACCCAGGAGGACTCCCCGGACGGCGAGGGGCACGACGAGCGCGGGGCCCGCCGCCCCGGCGGGTACGAGCCGTGCCGCGAGCCGGTCGGCCGGGCCCCCGAACATGTCCGGGTCGAAGACGGCGCCCACCGCCGGGAGGTCCTCGGAGTCCTCCGGCAAGACGGCGGAGCACCGCATCGTCGGGTCGCGCTCGGGGTGCGTCTCCGAGTCCGGGCCGCGCAGGACGGCGTCGCTGAGGGCGACCGCCGCGACGTCGCCGAGCGAGGGCACGGCGGTCCGGGTGAGTTCCTGGGCACACTTCAGGGGGTCCAGACTGCGTCCGATGCGTTCGTGGGCGCGGTGCAGGACGGCGAGGCGCTGCTGGGCGCGTTCGCGGGCGGTGACGTCGACGGCGGCGGCGACCAGGCCGAGGGGCCGGCCGGTGGCGTCCTCCAGACGGAACACGGACGCGGAGAAGACGTGCTCGCGCCGCGGGTCGGCGAGCGGGTGACCCCGGAGCTGCTTGTCGAAGACCGGGACCCCCGTGGCCAGGACGTCGCGGGCCGTGCTCTCGATGGACAGGGGATCGTAGCGGGCGTAGATCTCGTGGAGCGGGCGGCCGACGATCCGCTCCTCGGGGATGCCCCGCATCCCGACGGCCACCGAATTGACCCGCAGGACGCGCAGGTCCGTGTCGAGAACGTGCAGGCCGACCGGGGACTGGGTGAACACGGCTTCCAGGACGCCGGAGCGCATACCTCCGGGCAGGGGTCCGGCCGCCCACAGGCCCCAGCGTCCGGGCCCGCCCTCGGCCCGTACCGGCCCGACGGTCACTCCCTCCCGCAGGGTGCGGGAGTCCACCCGCGCGAAAAGGTCCGTCACGGGGCGGCCGACGATGCGGGCGCGGTCCACGCCCAGCAGCCGCTCGGCCGTACGGCTCCATTCGAGGACCACGCCCCGCTCGTCGAGGACGGCGAGGGGGCCCGCGCCGGGCCCTTCGCGCGCGCCGCGGCCGCCGTGTCCCGCGTGCTCTCCACGCTGTGTCATCGCGCCTCGCAGTCGGCGTCAGCGGGCAGCTGCCTCGACGCAGCCTAGCCGCGCCCCGCGACGGCGGCATCCCTGCCGGCCAGGAGGGCCGACCGGACGAGAGCCGGGGCGGTCCGGGCGGGAAAGCCACGGCGGAACGACGGGTTCTTCGACCACGTCCCGCCCGCCGCCCGCCGCGCCTCCCGGCCTCCCGGACGAGTACATCGACGGCGTGCCGGTCGGCCTCGGCTTCCGTGTCCCCATGATCGTCATGTCCCCCGTGGACCCGGGGCGGCCCGGGGCGGGGGGCCGGGGAGGTACGACATCTCGATGAGGGGGCCCGAACCGCTTCCCGCGCCGCGCACTTGGTCCCGGCGCCGCACCGGCCCCATCGAGACGGACGCCCCGAGCGGGGCTGAGATCCGCGGGGAAAAACTCGAAGGCAAATCAGGCACAACTCACCAAATAGGACAGATGCGCTCCTCCTAACCCTTCCTTCTCCATATCGCCCATCAGTGGTGATGCATGACGATGACCGACATTCCCTGCCGGTGACATGAATCACCCTCAGGTCAATCCGAGGCCCTCACCCGACCGCACCCCCTTGCACCTCAAGGAAGTTCGGAGCCAGGGAAAGCGGGACGTGAATAACAGCCACTCACCGTGTCTTGTTTCCGTCGGCATTTCTCGCCTACGGTCACCTTCATTCGGACGGATCGCCGAATCCTGCCACCGTCCGAAAACCCGATCATTACACCCGTCGGCAGGAGCGGGGGACCCAGGTATTCCGCCGGTCCGGATTCCCCGGAGCGGCTCGGGGTGAAGTCGCACGTGTGCGGCCGGGCATCTCCAGCCCGAACCCGACAGCTCACCCCGCAGGCGCCGGAGAGGAATCCCACATGCCCGCACACGGTAAGCACCGGCGCCCCAAGACCCGTCCCCGTCCGCTCAGCCGCGGAATCGCCCTGGCGAGCACGGGTGGCGCCGCCCTCGCCCTGCCCCTGGTCGCCACGGCCGCCGCCCACGCCACCCCCGCGAAGGCTCCCGCGGTCGCCACGGAGAAGACCGTCGTCAACACGGTGGAAAAGATCAAGAGTGCAATTCCCGCCGGGCGGGATTCGGTCCGCAAGACGTACACCGTCGTATCCGGTGACTCGCTTTCCGCGATCGCTCAGGAACAGCGTCTGCGGGGTGGCTGGAAGGCTTTGTACCGGGCCAATCGAAGTGTCGTCGGTGACAACCCGTCACTTATCCACCCCGGTCTCGAACTGACGATCCGCCCGCTGACCGTCACCGCTCCGAAGACGGACCCGAAGCCCGCCGCGAAGCCGAAGACGAAGACCACGGCGAAGCCGAAGGCCAAGGCGTCGAAGGACACCGGCACCACCACCGACCGGGCCAGCCGCTCGCAGCAGCGGACCGCCCCCGCGGCTCCGGCCGCCGCTCCGGCCGCCGCGAAGAGCTACACCAACGACCTCGACGGCTGGATCCGGGAGTCGCTGGACGTCATGGCGCGGTACGGCATCCCCGGTTCGTACGAGGGAATCCACCGCAACATCATGCGCGAGTCGTCCGGCAACCCCCAGGCCATCAACCTCTGGGACTCCAACGCCGTCAAGGGCACCCCCTCCAAGGGTCTCCTCCAGGTCATCGAGCCGACGTTCCTCGCCTACCACGTGCCCGGCACCTCGATGGACCTCTTCGACCCGGTCGCCAACATCACCGCCGCGTGCAACTACGCCGCGGACCGGTACGGCTCCATCGACAACGTCAACGGGCCGTACTAAACCCCCACGGCGTTCACCTGCCGGCGAGGACCTGTGGCGTTCAGCCCCGCGGGTCCTCGTCGGCCTGGCGTGCCGCGCCGCCGTGCGCGGCGTGACCGCGGTCCAGGCAGGCGATGACCTCCTCGTCCGCGGTCTGGGAGAAGTCCGTGTAGAACTGGCCGATCGCGTAGAAGAACTCCGGCTCCCGCACGGCCACGGCCTCGTCCACCTCTCCGCCCAGCCGGGCCGGCCAGCCGTGGGGCGCGACCGGCACCGCGAGCACGATCCGCGCGGCCCCCCGCGCGCGGACCACCCGGCAGGCGGCGAGCGCGGTCGCCCCGGTGGCCAGGCCGTCGTCCACCACCACGGCCGTGCGGCCGTCGAGCGGGACCGGCCGCCGCGCCCCGCGATAGCGCCCCACACGCTCCCGTAGCACCCCCTGTTCCCGCTCCTCGACGGCCGCGACATCACGGTCGGAGACTCCGGTCTCCCGCAGGACCCGGTCGTTGACGACCCGTACGCCGCCCTCGCCGATGGCACCCATGGCCAGCTCGGGCTGATAGGGCACACCCAGCTTGCGTACGAGACAGATGTCCAGGGGAGCGCCGAGGCGGTCGGCGACCTGTTCGGCCACCGGCACGCCTCCGCGGGGCAGTCCGAGGACCACCACGTCCTGGTCCCTGAGATGTTCCAGGCGGGCGGCGAGCTGCCGTCCGGCGTCCGTGCGATCGGTGAAGTACATGTCCCGCTCGTCTCCCTGCTCCGCAAGGGGCGCACCGCCGGGCCCGGGTCGTGTCGTCCCGCTAGGCGGGCGAGGCGACGAGGGTTCCGTCCTCGTCGAGGTCGACGTGCGCGCCGTAGGGCCGGCTGTGCCGGCCGAGAACGTCGTGCAGCCACCGCGCGTCCCGGCGGGAGGCGTGCTCCAGCCTCATGCGGCGGGCGCGCAGGGGAATGATGCGTACCTCCTGGAGTGTGCCGTCGGGGGTCACCGTGGGGAGGTACAGCAGACGCAGGTCGTCGCGGTACTGCTCGTACCCCGTGATGCCCTCGTAGTCGTTGATCAGGTCGCCGCAGCCGTGCAGGACGAGCCGGCCCCGGTAGACCTCCAGTGGCCGGGGGTGGTGCGAGGAGTGTCCGTGCACGATGTCGGCGCCGTTGTCGATCAGGGTGTGGGCGAAGTCGACGTCGGCGCGTGAGAGGGCATAGCCCCAGTTCGAACCCCAGTGGACCGAGACCACGACGATGTCGCCCGGTTTCTTGGCCTCCCGCACGCGGGCGGCGAGGCGGGCGGCCGTGGTGCCGGTCGGCGAGGCGGCGAAGTGGACTCCGCCGCGCCGTGCGGTGGCGGCCCAGTCGCGCGGGATGCCGCTGGATGCCATTCCGATGGCGTACACGACGACGCGAACGCCGCCGGGGAGGTCCACGACCGCGGGCCGCTCCGCCTCCTGCGCGTCCCGCCCCGCGCCGACCGTACGCAGACCCGGTCCCATGCCCGTCCCCGGCCCCGTGTCGGTCGGCGCGACGCCGTGCAGCGCGGCGAGGGTGTCGTCGAGGCCGCGCCGGCCGTGGTCCAGTACGTGGTTGTTGGCCAGGACCGTCACATCGGGACGGACGGCCGCCAGACTCGGCAGATTGTCCGGGTGCATCCGGTAATGCACCGCCTTGCCTGGCGCGAACTCGTGGTTCACGGTCACGGCCGTCTCCAGGTTGACGATCCGGACGTCGGGTGCGGCCTCGGCCAGAGCGCCGAGCGCGACACCCCACGGGTAGGCGTAGTCGACGCGGTGGGGAATCGGGCCGCTGACCGACTCCGCGAGGGCCACGTAGCTCCGGGCGTCGTGCACGAAGCGCTCACGCAGAGCGGGATCCCCCGGATGGGGAAGGATCTGGTCCACCCCACGGCCGAGCATCACGTCTCCGCAGAGGAACAGTCCGACCGGGTCACTGCCCATACACCCAGGGTAGGACGCGGGCCCGGGGCGGAACGCGCACCGGGCCGGTGCCCCTCGGGCGTTCACCCGGCCAGGATCACCTCCAGCCGGCGCGGGCCGTGCACTCCCTCGACCCGGTCGAGCTCGATGTCGCTGGTCGCGGAGGGCCCGGAGATCCACGTGAGGGGCCGGGTGGGGTCGATTCGGCCGAGTGCCTGCGGCACGGAGGAGACGACCTGCTCGGGAACGCGTACGACGCAGATGTGGTGGTCGGGGACGAGGGTGATGCGGCGGCGGCCCTGGTCAGGACCTCCGTCGAGGACGAGGGTGCCGGTCTCGGCGACGGCCACCGCGCAGCCGGTGACCACACTGGCGATCCGGTCCAGCTCTCGCGGGGTGTCCTCGGCCCGGTCCTGGATCTGCTCGGCCGCGCTCGCCGCGAGCCAGTGGGGCGGCAGGCCCCTCGGGACCAGCACGGAGCGCGTGCCGTGCTCGGCGAGGAGGCGGGCGAGCAGCTCCGGGAGTCCGGCCTCGTCGGTGCGGTGCACGATCGCGCGGTAGTCGGCGAGGTTCTCGGCCAGCAGGTCGACGGTGTCGGCGAGGGTCCGCTCGCCGTGCTCCTGCCGGTAGCCGCGCTGGACCGCCCGCTCGTACGGAAGGTCGTCGGCGGGTACGTCGGTCAGGGCCGCGCGCACCCGGCCGAGAATCAGGTCCCTGCTGCTCACCGCAGGCCGTCCTTTCCGCCGTTCGTCCGCTGCCACCAGTCCCGGAACGGTTCCGGGGGCATCGGCGGCAGGTCTCTGGTCGCGGTCCACGCCTTCCCCGGCCCTGGCAGCGTGCGCGGGTGCAGCCGCCGGGTCCGCGAAGCCAGCCGCTGGCCCGCGCGCAGGACACCGGGGTGGGTGGAGGCCCAGCGGGCCGCGCGCATCGCCGCCCGCTCGGCCGCGTGCCCCCGCGCGGGCCTGATCACCGTCTTCGTACCGCCGCGGGTCACCGGGCCGCCCTCGACCACCCGCTCGCGCAGGTGGACGAGCACCTCGGGGATGTCGATGGCCACCGGGCACACGTCGTAGCAGGCGCCGCAGAGCGAGGAGGCGTACGGGAGGGAGGCGTCGATCTCGCTGCCAGTGCCCCGGAGTTGGGGGCTGAGGATCGCGCCGATGGGGCCGGGGTAGACGGATCCGTAGGCGTGGCCGCCGGCCCGTTCGTACACCGGGCAGATGTTGAGGCAGGCCGAACAGCGGATGCAGCGCAGGGCCTGGCGGCCGACCTCGTCGGCGAGCGTGTCGGTACGGCCGTTGTCGATCAGCACCAGATGGAAGGACCGTGGGCCGTCCTCGTCGGTGATGCCGGTCCACATGGAGGTGTACGGGTTCATGCGCTCGGCCGTGGAGGAGCGGGGCAGGGTCTGCAGGAACACCTCCAGGTCGCGCCAGGTGGGCACGATCTTCTCGATGCCGACGACCGAGATCAGCGTCTCGGGGAGGGTCAGGCACATGCGGCCGTTGCCTTCGGACTCCAGGACGACGAGGGTGCCGGTCTCGGCGACCATGAAGTTGGCGCCGGAGACCCCGACCTTCGCTCGCAGGAACTTCTCCCGCAGGTGCAGGCGCGCGGCCTCGGCGAGGGCGGCGGGTGCGTCGGTGAGGTCCTCGGGGGCGGGCCTCCCCCACGCGCTCATCTCGCGGGCGAAGATGTCGCGGATCTCGTCGCGGTTTCGGTGGATGGCCGGGACGAGGATGTGCGAGGGGCGGTCCTTGCCGAGCTGCACGATGAGTTCGGCGAGGTCGGTCTCGTAGGCGTGGATGCCTTCGTCGGCCAGGGCCTCGTTGAGGCCGATCTCCTGGGTGGCCATCGACTTGACCTTGACGACTTCTGTCTCGCCGGTGGCCTTGACGAGATCCGCGACGATGCGGTTGGCCTCCTCGGCGTCGATGGCCCAGTGGACGGTGCCGCCCGCGGCGGTCACCGAAGCCTCCAGCTGTTCCAGGTAGCGGTCCAGGTGGCGCAGGGTGTGGTCCTTGATCTGCCGTCCCGCCTCGCGCAGCGCGGCCCAGTCGTCGAGTTCGGCGACGGCCACGGCACGCTTGTCGCGGATGGTGTGGGTGGCGTGCCGCAGGTTCGCGCGGAGCGTGGTGTCGCGCACGGCGTCGCGTGCCGCCCGGGGGAACGACGGCATGCCGACGAAGGCGGGGGCGTCGCCCGGCATGGGCGCGGGCGTCGGCGCCTCGGCGAGCGCGGGCGGGGGCGCGTCGGCGTGCGTCGGCGGGGGCGCCTTCTCGTCACTCATGACCGGCTCTCCTGTGGCTGGGTCTCCCATGGCAGGGGCTCTGCTTCCGTGCTCGCCAGGATCTCCGCGAGGTGCACCGGCCGCATGCCGACCCTGAGCCGGCTCATCGTGCCGCCGATGTGGGTCAGGCAGGAGTTGTCGGCCGCGCACAGCACCTCGGCGCCGGTCGACACGGCGTGTCGTACCTTGTCGGCACCCATCGCGGCCGACACGTCGGCGTTCTTCACGGCGAAGGTGCCGCCGAAGCCGCAGCACTCCTCGGCGCCGGGCAGCTCGCGCAGTTCGAGTCCCTTGACGGCCTGGAGGAGCCGGAGCGGCCGGTCGGCCAGGCGGAGTCCGCGCAGACCATGGCAGGTGGGGTGGTAGGTGACCGTGTGCGGGTAGTACGCGCCGACGTCCGTGACGCCCAGGACGTCGACGAGGAACTCCGTCAGCTCGAAGGTCTTCGGCACGACGGGGGCGACGGCCCGGGCGAGCGAGTCGCCGCGGCCTTCCGCCCGCGCCCGGGCTCCCATGCGCGGGTACAGCTCGCGCACCATCGACCCGCACGAGCCGGAGGGCGTCACGATCGCGTCGTACTCCCCGAAGACGTCCGCGAAGCGGCGGGCGAGCGGTTCGGCCTGGTGCCGGTAGCCGGTGTTGTACTGCGGCTGCCCGCAACACGTCTGTCCCATCGGGAAGTCGACGTCGACGCCGAGCCGATTGAGCAGCGTGACCACGGCACGTCCGGTGTCGGGGAAGAGCGTGTCGTTGACACAGGTGAGGAAGAGAGCGACACGCATAGCGGCTCCTTCGTATCGGGCGGTCGGCGCGCCGGTGTGCCGGGGCGTGTGGTCCCCGTCCGCCCGGCGCCGGTCGATCATCACACGGCGAGCCGTGCGGCGGCTACGTCCCAGGGCGCCCGGTCACCGCGCGGTTCGTAGCGCGGGAGCGACTGGGTCCGGGAGAGCAGTTGCCGCGCCGCGGGGCGTTCGCCGACGAATCCCTGGGCGCGGGCCTGCACGAGGACGTTGCCGAGCGCCGACGCCTCCGCCGGCCCGGCGACGACCGGCAACCCGCAGGCGTCGGCCGTGAGTTGGCACAGCAGCTCGTTGCGGGCGCCGCCGCCGACCACGTGGACGACGTCGACCGGGTGGTCGGCGAGACGCTGGGCTTCCTCGATCGCTCGGCGGTGGGCGAGGGCGAGGGAGTCGAGGATGCAGCGGGTGAGGCCGGCGCGTGTCGACGGCGGCTGCTGCCCGGTGGTGCGGCACGCTTCCGCGATGCGCTCCGGCATGCGGCCCGGGGCGAGGAAGGCGGGGTGGGCGGCGTCGACGACCGCGCGCGGCCCGGGGATCGAGGCCGCTTCGCGCAGCAGCGCCGGCAGGTCGGGGTCGCCCCAGTCGCGCAGGCACTCCTGGAGCAGCCAGAGACCCATGATGTTGCGCAGGTAGCGGACGGTGCCGTCGATGCCGAGTTCGTTGGTGAAGTTGGCGGCGCGGCTCTCCTCGGTGAGGACCGGCGCGTCGAGTTCGAGGCCGGCCAGGGACCAGGTGCCGGTGCAGATGTACGCGAACCGCTCACCGTTCGTCGCGGGGACGGCGGCCACGGCGGACGCCGTGTCGTGCGAGGCGACGGTGGTGACCGGGACGGGGCCGGTCAGTCCGGTCGCCTCCAGCACGGCGGGCGACAGGAACCCGGCCGGGTCGCCGGGCCGGCGCAGTGCCGGGAAGATCGAGAGGTCGACGCCGAGGCGGTCGGCGAGGGGGCGCGCCCAGTCGCGGGTGCGCGGGTCGATGAGCTGGGTGGTGGAGGCGTTGGTGAGTTCGGTGCCCTGCTCACCGGTCAGCCAGTACGCGATGAGGTCGGGGATCAGCAGCAGGCGCCGGGCCGCGGCGAGTGGGGCCGTGCCCTGGGCGGCGACGAGCTGATAGAGGGTGTTGAAGGGGGCGTGCTGCAGTCCGGTGGTGGCGTAGAGCTCCTCGGCGGGAATCGTCGCCCGGACCTTCTCGGCGATGCCCCGGGTGCGGTCGTCGCGGTAGTGGACGGGGTTGCCGAGCAGGTTCCCGTCGGTGTCGAGGAGGCCGTAGTCGACGGCCCAGCTGTCGATGCCGACGGACGCCACCCGGCCCGCCGCGCGCAGTCCGTCGAGGACGCCGGTGTAGAGGGCGAGGGCGTCCCAGCGCAGGCCTTCGGGGAGAAGGACGGGGCGGTTGGGGAAGCGGTGGGCCTGGGTGAGTTCCAGCGTGTCGGGGCCGACGCGGCCGACCATGACCCGCCCGCTGGAGGCGCCCAGGTCGACCGCGGCGAACGCCTCGGCGCGTCGGCTCATCGCAGGAAGGCCGCGGCGACGCCGGCGTCGACGGGGACGTGGAGGCCGGTGGTGTGGGTGAGATCGCCGCCGGTGAGGGCGAAGACGGCGTTCGCGACGTGCTCGGGAAGGACTTCCCGCTTGAGGAGGGTGCGCTGGGCGTAGAACTCGCCGAGCTTCTCCTCCTCGATGCCGTACGTGGCCGCGCGCTGGGCTCCCCAGCCTCCGGCGAAGATGCCCGAGCCGCGGACGACGCCGTCGGGGTTGACGCCGTTGACGCGGATGCCGTGGGCGCCGAGCTCGGCGGCCAGCAGGCGCACCTGGTGGGCCTGGTCGGCCTTGGTGGCGGAGTAGGCGATGTTGTTCGGGCCGGCGTAGACGGCGTTCTTGGAGGCGATGTAGACGATGTCGCCGCCCAGGCCCTGATCGATCATGATGCGGGCCGCTTCGCGGGAGACGAGGAAGGAGCCCCGTGCCATGACGGCGTGCTGGACGTCCCAGTCGCGCGCGGTGGTCTCCAGGAGCGGCTTGGACAGGGAGATGCCCGCGTTGTTGACGACGAGGTCGACGCCGCCGAAGGCGAGGACCGTCGCGTCGAGGGCGGCGGCGACGCGCTCCTCGTCGGTGACGTCGACGGTGACCGCGACGGCCTTGTCCGGCCCGCCGAGTTCCTCCGCCACGGCGGCGGCCTTCTCCCCGTCGAGGTCGGCGACGACGACGCAGGCGCCCTCGGCGGCCAGCCGGTGCGCGATCGCCCTGCCGATCCCGCTGCCCGCGCCCGTCACCAGTGCGACCCGGGTCGCGAGCGGCTTGGGCGCGGGCATGCGACGGAGCTTGGCCTCCTCCAACTCCCAGTATTCGATGCGGAACTTCTCCGACTCCTCGATCGGCGTGTACGTGGAGACGGCCTCGGCGCCCCGCATCACGTGGATGGCGTTGACGTAGAACTCGCCGGCCACCCGGGCCGTCTGCTTGTCCTTGCCGAAGGAGAACATGCCCACGCCCGGGATCAGGACGATCGCCGGGTCGGCGCCGCGCATGGCGGGCGAGTCGGGCCGGGCGTGCCTGGCGTAGTAGGCGGAGTACTCCTCCCGGTACGCGTCGTGCAGCACCCGCAGCCGTGCGACGGCCTCGCCGACGGGGGCGGTGGACGGCAGGTCGAGGACGAGCGGCCGGATTTTCGTCCGGAGGAAGTGGTCGGGACAGGAGGTGCCGAGGGCCGCGAGGCGCTGGTGTTCGGCGCGGGCGAGGAAGTCGAGGACTGGCGCGGAGTCGTCGAAGTGGCCGACCTGGGGGCGGTCCTGGGAGGCGAGCGCCCGGATGTGCGGGGCGAGCGCGGCGGCCCGCGCGCGGCGCTCGGCCTCGGGCAGCGGCTCGTACCCCTCGACGACCGGCCCGAACGGCTCGGGCCGTCCCCGCTCGGCGAGGAAGGTCTCGGCCGTGCGGACGATGTGGAGGGAGTTGGCCTCGCATTCCTCGGAGGTGGCGCCCCAGGCGGTGATGCCGTGGCCGCCGAGGACGCAGCCGATCGCCTGCGGGTGGGCGGCCTTGACCGCGGCGATGTCCAGACCGAGCTGGAAACCGGGGCGGCGCCAGGGGACCCAGACGACGCTGTCGCCGAAGCAGTCGGCGGTCAGCTTCTCACCGTCGGCGGCGCAGGCGAGGGCGATACCGGAGTCGGGGTGGAGATGGTCGACGTGCGGGGCGTCGACGAGGCCGTGCATGGCGGTGTCGATGGAGGGGGCGGCGCCGCCCTTGCCGTGCAGGCAGTGGTCGAACGCGGCGACCATCTCGTCCTCGCGCTCGACGCCGGGGTAGACGTCCCTCAGGGCGCGCAGGCGGTCCAGGCGCAGGACGGCGAGCCCGTCCGCGCCGAGGGTGCCGAGGTCGCCGCCGGATCCCTTGACCCACATCAGCTCGACGTCCCGGCCGGTCACGGGATCGGGACCGCTGCCCTTCGCGGACGTGTTGCCGCCCGCGAAGTTGGTGGTGCGCGGGTCGGCGCCGAGGCGGTGGGAGCGGGCGAGCAGGGCGGCCGCTTCGGGAGGAAGGGCGGAGGGCATGGGAAGTCCTTCGGGGGTGGTCGTGGCGGGTCGCAGGCGGGGCGGGTGCCGGGCGGGCAGCGGCGAGGCGGGGCGGGTGGGCGGGGTTACGCGCCCCAGCCGGCCTGCTGTCCGCCGACACGCTCGTCGGCGATCTTCCGTGCCCAGCCGGAGCGGTGGTAGGCGGCGACAGGGTCGGGGTCCAGGCCCTGGTCCTCGCGGACCTCGGCCAGCAGCGGCCGTACGTCGGTGTTGTACGCGTCCATGAGGACCGCGTTCGCCTCGAGCACGTCACCGGACCGCTGGGCGGCGGCGAGGGTCTCCCGGTCGACGAGCAGGGCCTTGGCGGTGGCCTCCTGCACGTTCATCACCGAGCGGATGACCGCCGGGATCTTCGCCTCGATGTTGTGGCACTGGTCGAGCATGAAGGCGGTGTCCGGGGTGAAGCCACCGCCCCGGATGACCTCGTACATGATCCTGAACAGCTGGAAGGGGTCGGCGGCGCCCACCATCAGGTCGTCGTCCGCGTAGAAGCGGGAGTTGAAGTCGAAGGCGCCGAGCTTCCCCGCCCGCAGCAGTGTGGCGACGATGAACTCGATGTTGGTGCCCGGCGCGTGGTGTCCGGTGTCCACCACGACCCGCGCCTTCTGCCCCAGGGTGAGGCAGTGCGCGTACGCCGTGCCCCAGTCGGGCACGTCGGTGGTGTAGAAGGCGGGCTCGAAGAACTTGTACTCGAGCAGCATCCGCTGCTCGTCGCCGAGCCGGCCGTACACCGCGCTCAGGGCCTCGGCGAGGCGGTCCTGGCGCGCCCGGATGTCGTCCTGGCCCGGGTAGTTGGTGCCGTCCGCGAACCACAGCTTCAGGTCGCGCGAGCCCGTCGCGTCCATGATGTCGACGCACTCGAGCAGGTGGTCGAGCGCCTTGCGGCGCACTTTCGCGTCCGGGTGGCAGATGCTGCCCAGACGGTAGTCGTCGTCCTGGAAGGTGTTGGAGTTGATCGCGCCGAGCTTCAGGCCGCGCTCCCCGGCGTACGCGGCGAGCGCCGCGTAGTCCTCCACCCGGTCCCAGGGGATGTGCAGCGAGACCGTCGGGGTCACGCCGGTGAACTCGTGCACCTTCGCCGCGTCGTCCAGCTTCTCGCGCGGGGTGCGGGGAACTCCCGGCTGGGCGAACACCTTGAAACGCGTGCCGGAGTTCCCGTACGCCCACGACGGCGTCTCCACGGCCTGGGTCCTCAGGGCGTCCTTCACTGCGGGAAGGGCGTCGGTCATGCGGGCTCCTACGGCGACAGCAGCGTGTGAAACGATTCAGACGCCAGAAGTTATGAGTCGCCCACACCCCTGTCAACCCCATTGACCCGCCCTCGATGAGGCGTTTAGCGTCGCCGGAGTGTGCGTATGAAACCTTTCATCAAGGACTCGGAGGCGGCATCGATGCAGCGCGTGTGTTTTCTGCTCAAGGTGCGTGCGGACCGCGTCGCCGAGTACCGGGTCCGGCACGCCACCGTCTGGCCCGAGATGCTCGACGCGCTCTCCGCCTCGGGCTGGCACAACTACTCCCTCTTCCTGCGCGAGGACGGCCTGCTCGTCGGCTATCTGGAGACGGAGGACTTCGAGAGGAGCCGGCGCGCGATGGAGGCCACCGAGGTCAACGCCCGCTGGCAGAAGGAGATGGCACCGTTCTTCGAGTCCCTCGACGGCACGCGGCCCGACGAGGCGATGAAGTCTCTCGGCGAGGTCTTCCACCTGCCCTGAGGGGGTACGTCGCCCGCCCCGCTGATGCTCCTATTGGTCGTCAAGCGTGGGGGCGCTTGCCGGATGGGAGGTACCTTCACTCCATGTCACTCACTCCCGACAGCGAGGTCAGCAGCCGCGACGAGCTGGTCGCCTTCGTCCGAGAACTGCATCAGGACTACCTCCGCCGGGGGAACGAATGGGAGAACCAGAGCCTCGATCACTTCCTGGAAGCCCTGGCGGCGTGGATGGATGCCTCGCCGGGCTGGTACCGAAACTTCGGGAAGGAGCTTCCGGAACAAGGGGATTGGACCTTCCTGGCCAGAGCCCTTCAGGCCGCCACCGTCTATGAGTGAATCCACTTCTGGAGCGGTCAGGCCGCGGTGAGCCAGTCTCGGTAGGCGTCTGCGAGGTCGTCGTCGCGGCGTGTGCCGCGTTCGATGCAGGAGATCACGGCTGGCCAGACGCCGAAGTGTTCGGCGACGGTGGTGAGGGTGATGTTCTTGGCCTGGCGTGCCGGGCGGAGGTCGGAGACGTCCGGGACGCTGACCGGTGTGGTGAGGTAGCGGAAGATCTCCCGGGCGATCGCCCGCTTGAGCAGGCGGATGATCTCCTTCTTCGTGCGTCCGGCGGCGGTCTGCCGGGCGACGTAGTCGCGGGTGCGGGCGTCGCTGGACATACGGACGAGGGCGACCCGGTAGAGGGCGGCGTTGGCTCTGCGGTCGCCGCCGCGGGAAAGGCGGTGACGGTTGGTCCTGCCGCTGGAGGCGGGGACGGGTGCGACGCCGCAGAGGGCCGCGAAGGATGCCTCCGTGCGCAGGCGGTCGGGGTTGCCTCCGGCGGTGACCAGGAGCTGAGCCGCAGTGTCCGGACCGACACCGAACGCCGCGCGAAGGCCGGGGTTGTTCTCGGTGGCGGCGGCGTCCAGGGCGGCGGTGAGGGTGTCGTGTTCTGCGGTCAGGGCCTGGACCCGGCGGGCGGGGGTTTTCAGCGCGGTCAGGAGGGCGACGCGCGGTCCGTCGCCAGTGGGACGAAGCCGGGAGAGGGCATCGACCTGTGTCTTGCCGCGCAGGGCGGTGTACTTGACGCGGATGTCGTCCGGGGCGGTGATGAGGATGTGTGCGATCTGGTTCAGGGTTGCGGTGCGGGCCTTGACGGCGGACCGGGCGGCGTTGTGTAACGCGCGTATGCCGCTGACGGTGTCGTCCTTCGGGATCACCGATGCGCGGCCGGACAGGGCGGCGCGGGCGGCCGCATAGGCGTCGATGGGATCCGACTTGCCGATCCGGCGCCGTTCGGCCTTGTCGGGCCGGTTGACCTCGACCACGGTGAGGCCCGCGCGGCGGGCAGCGCGGGTGAACCCGAGGCCGTAGGAGGAGGTTCCCTCGACGCCGACGGCGGTCACCGTGCCGTGGGCGTTCAGGAACGCGATCGCCGCGGCGTATCCGGCTGCCGTGGTGGGGAACTCGGCGTCGGCGACGTGGCCGCCCCGGTCGGTGATGACAGCGACGTGGATCGTGTCCGCGTGGGAGTCCACTCCGCCGAACACCGCATCCAGTTCGGTGGTGGGCGTGATCGTCACTGTCATCCTGTCAGCTGCCTTCCCTGGTCTGCGGTGACGCCGGCCGGGTGGGTCAGACAGGACATTGAGGGGGCCTCTGGCCAAGCTCCTATCAGGTCATGTTCCACCTGGCCGGAGCCATGGAGAACGGGTCCCGGCGGACGGACAGAACAGTCGCAGGACAGCCCAGCAGGGCGTCAGTCAGACCCTGAGCCACGACCACCGGAACCCGCTACGAGTATCAATGTCAGACCCCTCGGATACGTTGCCGGCATGACGGATTTCGTACTCGTGGCAGGCGCGTGGCTCGGCTCGTGGGCGTGGGACGAGGTGGTGCCGGAGTTGCGGGCGGCCGGGCACGGCGCCCACGCGGTCTCGCTCTCCGGGCTCGCCGAGAGGCAGGGCGTGGCGGCAGGGCAGCAGACGCACGTTCAGGACGTCGTGGACGTGGTCGAGCGCCTCGATCTGCGCGATGTCGTCCTCGTCGGGCACAGTTACGCCGGGATCCCGGTCGGTCAGGCCGCCGAGCGGATCGGCGACCGGCTGTCCCGCGTGGTCTTCGTGGACTCCAACGTTCCGGCCGACGGTGAGTCGTTCGTCTCCGCCTGGCCCGACGGCCGGGCGACGGTGGAGGCCTCGATCGCCGCGAACGGCGGTTTCTGGGCGCCGCTCGCGGCGGACGACTTCCAGGGCCAGGGCCTGGACGAGGAACAGATCGCCCGGATCGTCGGCGGATCGACCCCGCACCCGGGCGCCACGCTGACGGAGCCGGCCGTGCTGGCCGGACCGCTCGGTGAGCTGCCGGTGACGTACGTCAAGTGTCTGCTCGACGGCGCCGAGCCGAACGGCGACGTGGCCGTGCTGCTGAAGAGCGAGCGCTGGCGGCTGGTCACGATGGAGACCGGACACTGGCCTATGTTCTCCCGGCCGCGCGAGCTGGCCCGCGTCCTCCTGGATGCGGCGTCGCCGGGGGCGTGACGACACATGGCCGGGATGCCCATGGTCCCGAGGTACCGGCCGGCTCCCGGTGGGGGTGGGAGGCGGCCGGCCTCGACTCGGTCTAGAAGTTGCCGTAGTTGACCTGCCAGGTGGGCAGGCCCATGCGGCGCCAGACGGCGACCACCCGGTCGCGGTCGTCGAGCGAGACGCGGACCGCGTAGCGGTGGCGGACATGGGCGTCGAAGAGCTCGGCCTTCACGATGTCGTCGCTTCGGCCGTCGTCAGAGGCCCGCATCCACAGCTCGTCGTACGGCACTTCGTGCCGGGCGAGCCACTCCTCCGTGATCCGCCGGTGGTCCTCGCTGCGCCCCGACAGCAGCACGATCGTGTCGTTCTCGGCCGCGCGGAACGCCCGCAGGGCCTGCCGCACCGAGACGTTGAGCAGGTCGAGGTCGCAGCGGGTGAAGTCGTACGGTCCCCGATCGCCGCGCAGGGCGAGGGTGCCGTCGATGTCGCACATGACGGCCGAGGGCAGGGCCGGGTCGGCCACGTAGGGCTCGGCGGCCGGCTGGGCGCCCAGCCACTCGGCCGTCAGCCGCCAGCCGCCCCGGGTGGCCTTCGCGTGCTTGTCGGCGAGGATCCGGATGATCTCCTCGCCGACGGACCGCTCGCGCGCGGCGTCGCGCCGTACGCACTCCTCCACCGGCACACCGGTGAAGTCGTGCACGACGAAGCTCGCGCCGAGGCCGGTGACGGCGGCCTTGAGACGCTTGGGAATGTGCGGGGTCAGGTGCGTGTTGTCGACGACCACGTCGAAGCCGCCCTCGACGGCCGACCGGACGGCCGCGTCCTGGATGTCGAGGACGGTCCGTTCGTGCGCGTGCGAGCGGCCTCGCTCGGGGGCGGGGACGTCGAGCATGGTGCGCAGGTCGTCGAGGTTGACGCGGCGCAAGCGCCCCTCGGAGTCCGCCTGCAGCCGCCGGGCGGCGGTGGTCTTCCCCGAGGCGGGGAGTCCCGTCATGACGTGTACTACGGGCACGGGGTCAGTTCTCCACATCGGTCGTGAACGGGTCGGACGCCTCGGGACGGACGGCGCGCCAGACGACGAGGTCGGTGGGGCGCCCGTCGAGCCGCAGGAACATGGCCGAGCGGACGGTGTCGTCGGCGGGCAGCGCCTTGACGGCCCGGGCGAACGCGCCCCGGTCGCCGGCCAGGTGGACGATGCTCCGGTACGCCTCGTCGATGGCGCGCTCGTGCGCCGCCGCCGCGTCCTCCAGGCGCGCGATCACCTCGCGTACCCATGTGTCGAACTCGTCCGGTACCTGTTCGAGGAGGGCGTCCAGGAGGCGCCCGCCGGTGGCCCGGATGCCGCCCAGTTCGGCGAGCGAGCAGCCCAGGCCCTGGGCGAGCCGCTTCGCGGACGTCCCGGCGAAGCGCTGGATGCCGTGGCTGCGCCAGATGTCCCGCTCGGTGACCCCGGTCAGGACCTTGTGCAGCCGTACGTACTCAGCCAGCTTGGCCTTCGCGCGCACCCCGGAGGCGTACCGCAGCACGAAGCCCTCGGCGTCGGTGCCGGTGGCGGCGCGGCCACCGGGGAGCGTGTTCGACTCGGTGAGCGCGAGCAGTTCGGTCATCGGCATGGCGGGCCAGGTGCGGACGACCGAGCCGATCTCCGCCCAGTCCGGGGCGGCCTCGGCGAGCGGCAGTTCCGTGCCGTCCTGTCCGAAAGCGGCGAGGAGCACCAAATCGCGGCGGTCGCCGTAGTCGACGACGATACGATTCTGCGGGTACAGAATCTCGGCGAGGTAGGTGACGCCGGGGGTCAGGGCGCGGGTGTCCCTGGCGGCGAGTCGGCGCTGGGCCCAGGTCGCCTGGGCGCTGGTGAAGGATCCCTTGGACGCGACCTGCCAGCGGCCCGCGTAGTGGAAGATCACGGCCAGGCTGCCGTCGACCTTGTCGTAGACCTCGAAGGGCTCGTCCGGCAGGGCGGGAGCGTACGGCTGACCGGCCTCGTGCTCCCCGACGTTGAAGAACTTCGGCAGCGGGAGTGCGACGATCCTTCCGGTGGTGTCGTCGGCGACGAGTCCACGGCACCGGGTGGTGACCTGATTCCAGATCCGCTCGTACTGGCACGCCCGCGTGTAGGTGTAGAGGGACAGCGGCAGCTCGGGGTGCGACTTGCGGGTGACGTGGCCGGCGTCGAGCGCCGCCGCCAGTTCCCGCGGGGGCAGCAGCTCCTGGAGAGTCAGGTACGCCTGGCTCATGGGTTCCTCCTGGTCTTGGTGACTCATTGTCACCTGCCGGAGGTCCGGGGGAACACTGCTTTTCCCGGGCCGCGCTCGGCCGCGATCGCTTCAGTTCGTGGGGGACGTTCAACGAGCGGACGAGAGCGGTCGGTTTCTGGTCGAAGCGCTTGTCGGGGCGGACGGTCTGGGACCGGAGGTGACCGTAGACCTCCAGGGAGACCAGTCCGTGCAGGTGGCCCCAGATCCGCGGAGCCGGCGCCACACCGGCGGGCGGGAGGTCCGGGAAGGCGGGCCGGACCTTGTCGAGCAGGCCGCCCTCGAAGTCGGACCAGTCGAACGCGCCGTCCGCGTGGAGCCCTTCGCGTACGGCCAGGCCGCGTCGGCGAGGCCGGCCGGGCCGGTGCGGACGCGGCGGGCGGCCTCAGGGGCGGCTCCCCCTCGGGTGCGCGGTGGCCGGGCACGGGGTCGCCGTGGGCGAGCCGGAAGCCCTCCCGGGGTGGGCGAGCACCCAGCCTCGGAACGGCCCACCGCCTCGCCGCCGGTGACCGTCCTCTCGGCATCACGGTCCTGGCGCCGGCCCCGACCGGATGACGGGGAACTGGATCTCCCTCTCCGGCGTCCCCACCACATGGTCCGGCGCGCTTGGAGTCGGAGATCCCAGAGCCGCGAGGGGGCAGGCATGAGCGAGCGGAGTGACGGTTCTTCGCGGACGCCTCGGCGACGAGGTCCGCTGACCGGAGCGGTCGCGTCCGCCGTCGCGGCCGTCGGCTGGCTGCTCCTCACGCACCACATGTGGCCCCGTCTGCCGGGGAACGCGGTCGGGTTCCTCGAGACCTTCCTCCCCTGGCTCGGCCTGGTGGTGCCGGCCGGGCTCGTCGTGGCCGCGGTCCGCCGGTCGGCCGTCGTCGCCGTGGCGTGCGTGGTGGTCGCCGCGGTCTGGGCGGTTGCCTTCCGGGAGGTGCTGCCGCCCCGGGCGGCAGCCTCCCGCGACCCCTGGGGATTGACCGTCGTCCAGCACAACGTGAGCGACGAGAACACCAGCCCGTCCCGCGTCGCCCGGATCCTCCTGGCCGCCGACCCCGATGTCGTCGCCCTGGAGGAACTGACGCCGACGAGCCTGCCCGCCTACCGCCTGGAGCTGGGCCGGACCCATCCGCATCACGCCACCGTGGGGACGGTGGGGCTGTGGTCGGCGTACCCGCTGACGGACATCGGCCGCGTCGATCTCCGGCCGCGGTCGGTCGGCACCGGCTGGGACCGCGGCCTGCGGGCGGTCGTACGCGGCCCGCGGGGGGAGGTGGCGACGTACGTGGCGCACCTGCCGTCGGTCCGGATACGGCCGACCCAGGGGTACGCCACGGGGCGGCGGGACGAGAGCGCTGCGCTGCTGGGGCGGGCGCTGGAGAAGGAACGGTCCCGCGCGGTACTGGTCCTCGGTGACCTCAACGGCACCGTCGACGACCGCGGGCTGGCTCCCGTCCTGTCCCAGGTGCGCGGCAACCGCGAGGAGTGGGCCTTCAGCTGGCCGGCCGGCGTGCCGCTGGCGCGTATCGACCACGTCCTGGCGCGCGGCGCGGAGGTCACCGCGACCTGGGCCCTGCCTGCCACGGGGAGCGACCACCTGCCCGTGGCCGCGCACGTCCGGTTCCCTGGCCGCGTCTGAGACCGCTGTCCGGGGCTCATGCCTTCGGGTGCCCCCCGGTGGCCCGGCCGGGCGGTCGCACGGAGGCTGAAGATGCGCTCCGCGCTCCCGCCCCCGCCCGCCCCACCCGCCAGGAGACGGCCGATGTCCGCGACCGCGTACCGCTATGACGACCTGAGCGCCCTCTACCTCAACTGCACCCTCAAGCGCTCCCCCGAGGTCAGCAACACGGAGGGGCTGATCGAGCGCAGCAGGTCCGTGATGGAGCGGCAGGGCGTGCGGACCTCGCTGGTGCGGGCCGTCGACCTCGACATCGCGACCGGGGTGTGGCCCGACATGACCGAGCACGGGTGGGCGTCGGACGCCTGGCCCGCGCTGTACGAGCAGGTGATGGCGGCCGACATCCTGGTGCTCTGCGGTCCGATCTGGCTCGGTGACAACAGCTCGGTGATGAAGCAGGTGATCGAACGGCTGTACGCGTGCTCCAGCCTCCTCAACAGCCGGGGTCAGTACGCCTATTACGGCCGGGCCGGCGGGTGTCTGATCACCGGGAACGAGGACGGGGTCAAGCACTGCTCGATGAACGTGCTCTACAGCCTGCAGCATCTCGGCTATGTCATCCCGCCGCAGGCGGACGCGGGCTGGATCGGCGAGGCCGGGCCGGGGCCGTCGTATCTCGATCCCGGCTCCGGAGGCCCCGAGAACGACTTCACCAACCGCAACACCTCCTTCATGGCGTGGAACCTGATGCATCTGGCGGCGATGCTCAAGCGGGCGGGTGGCGTTCCGGCGCACGGGAATCAGCGCACCGCCTGGGACGCGGGCTGCCGTGCCGACTTCCCGAACCCCGAACACCGCTGACACGGACGCTGTCGCGACCGTCCGGCCGACCGCCCACCCGAACGGGCGCCGGCGCGTACATCCGTCCCGCTGCTGGACACCGTTTTGGATTGTCGGACGATCATCCCTACGATCCGGCAGATGATCACGAGAAAACGGCTGGCGACCGGAGCATGCGCCCTGCTCGCCGCCCTGGCCGCCGGGCTCTTCCCCACCGGCGCGGCCGCCGACGAACCGGCGGCCAAGGAATCTCCCAAGGTGGAACTGGTCCTCGACGTCAGCGGCTCGATGCGGGCGCGGGACATCGACGGCCAGTCCCGGATGGCTGCCGCCAAGCAGGCGTTCAACGAGGTGCTGGACGCGGTGCCCGAAGAGGTTCAGCTCGGCATACGCACCCTCGGCGCCGACTACCCCGGGCAGGACCGGCAGAAGGGGTGCAAGGACACCCGGCAGCTGTATCCGGTCGGCCCGCTCGACCGGACCGAGGCGAAGACCGCAGTCGCCACGCTGGCGCCCACCGGCTGGACCCCGATCGGCCCGGCCCTGCTGGGGGCGGCGGAGGACCTCAAGGGCGGTGATGCCACCCGCCGGATCGTGCTCATCACGGACGGGGAGGACACGTGCGCCCCGCTCGACCCCTGCGAAGTGGCGCGTGACATCGCCGCTCGCGGCATCCACCTCACCATCGACACGCTGGGCCTGGTGCCGAACGCCAAGATCCGGCAGCAGCTGACGTGCATCGCGGAGGCGACCGGCGGCACCTACACCTCCGTCCGCCACACCGAGGAACTCTCCAAGCGAGTACGCCAGTTGGTGGAACGCGCGGCGGACCCGGTCGTCACCCCGGTGGCCACCGAGGGTACGGACCGGTGCACCGACGCCCCGCAGCTCAAGCCCGGTCTCTTCACCGACCGGGAGACCTTCGGCCAGCACCGCTGGTACCGGGTGGACGTCCTGCCCGGGCAGGAGCTGCGGGCCTCGGTGAGCGTGTCGGCCGACCGCGCCGTCAACGACGACTACGGCGTCCTGCTGCGCGCGGTGACCGTGCGCGGCCGGGAGATCGTCCGGGGTTCCGAGGCGGGCCACGGCCGCACGGACGTGATCTCGACCGGGCTGCGCTACCCCAAGCCGCCGCTCGACGACGCCGACGGGGACGCGAAGCCGGCCGCGGAGACCGTCTGCCTCCAGGTCAGCAACTCGTTCTCCGCGCCGCCCGGTGTCAAGACGACTCCCGGCATGCCGATCGAGCTCGCCGTCGACCTCGTCGACGCGCCCGAGGAGGCCTCCGACGTGGCCGCCTTCGGTCTCGGCCGCGGCTGGTGGCTGCTGGCCGTGCTGGTACTGGCCGGTTTCGTGGGCGGTCTGCTGTGGGGCTGGCTGTCCCGCTGGCGCGTCGCCGTCTGGAGGACCAACTGATGCGTACCGTACGCGCGCTGACCGCCGCACTGCTGGCAGGAGCCGGTCTCCTGACGGGAGCCGGGCTGCTCGGCCCGGCCGTTCCCGCGCTCGCCGACACGCCCTCCCCGAGCGGCAGCGCGAGCACCGCCGCGGAAGCGGCCGCGGGGCCGACGGAGGCGGGGACCACCTTCCGTACCGCCGCCGCCTTCCGGCAGGGCCGGCAGGCCACCGCCGAGGCGTCGACGGGCGACTACCTCTACTGGGTCTTCCCCGCGGACACCGGACAGCGCCCCACCGTGTCGGCCTCGGTCACCCTGCCCGAGGCCGCCGCCCGCCACGGCTCCTCGACCTGGCGGATCGACGTCTACGACGGTCTGCGCCGCCGTCAGCCCTGTATGTACGGGATGCAGTCGCGGACCGTGCCGAAGGAGGCGCCGGCCGTGGAGCTGTCCTGCACGCTGCGTACGGTCCGCCCCTGGGCCGACGCGTGGGACAACGACGCACTGCCGGGCAGCTATTACGTACGGCTGACGGTGACGGGACTTCCGGAGGAGGATCTCGGCCAGCCGTTCGCGGCCAGGATCGGCGCGGTCTCCGTCGACCAGGGTGGCGCGTACGCGGGCGGCGGCTCGCTCGCCGCGCCGCTGGTGCCCGGTGCCACGACCGAGGACGCGGCGGAGGCGGAGGCCGGTGCCTCGACGCCGTCGGCGGTCGAGGCGCGGGCTCCTGAGGACGGCTGGTCCTCCGGCTGGTGGTCGGACCGCTGGGTCTGGACGGCGGTGGGCGGTGTGCTCGGCGCACTGGCCGGGATCGGCGGGCACGCGCTGACCCGCGGCTCCGGGCGCCCTTCCCGGGTACCGCCGGCCGTCTGACATGAGCGGGGAGCGGCCACGGCTCGTCCTCGAGGACGGGCCGTGGCCGCTCGCCGTATCCCGCGGCTCGTCCCTCGGCTCACGCCCTGGCCGCATCCGCTCGGCTCATCCCTCGTCTCGGGGTCGCCGCGCGGGAAACGCATGGGTACGGGCGGCCGTCACCACGATCAGGACCGGCAGCAGGAGCACGAGCACACTCCACGGCAGGGCGCCCGCTCCGAGGCGGTCGAGGAGGAGCCCGCCGGCCACTCCGCCGCCCGCCATGGCCGCGTTCCAGAGACTGACCAGCATGGTCTGGGCGGTGTCCGCCGCGTCGCCGCCCGCGTCTCCCACGGCGGTCTGCAACAGCGTCGGCGCTCCTCCCCACCCGAGCCCCCACAGCAGCGCCGCCCCGTACACCAGGACGCCGTTGCCGGACGGTACGGCCAGGACGGCGGCCGCGACGGCGAAGAGGACCGTGCCCGCGAGGGTCAGGGCCCGCAGCCGGCGATCGATGTGCAGGCCGGTGAACCAGATGCTGACGAGTGAGGCGCCGCCGAAGACCAGGAGGACGAGCCCGGTGGAGTCACCCATGCCGAGGTGGTCGAGGAAGGCGGCGACGTAGGTGTAGAGGACGGTGTGGGCCAGGACGAGGACGAGGGTGACGAACAGGACCGCTGCCACGCCGGGGAGCGCGAGGGTACGCCGGAGCGGTGCCCGGCCGCCCCTGGGCTCGCCGGGATGGTCCGGGACGGTGAGCACGATCCAGGCGATCAGCACGAGGGCGAGGGCGGTCATGAGGAGGAACGTCACCTGCCAGCCCAGCGCGGCGCCGAGGAAGGTCCCGGCGGGAACGCCGAGGGCGAGGGCGACCGGAATGCCGGTCATGACGACGGCGATCGCCTTGCCCTGGAGGTGCACGGGCGCCAGGCGGCGGGCGTAGCCGGCGAGCAGGGACCAGGCCAGACCGGCGGCGACGCCGGCGAGGAACCGGGCGGCCATCGTCAGCGGGTAGTGGGTGGAGACGGCGGTGACCGTGTTGGCGACCGCGAAGCCGGCGACCGCCGTGAGCAGCAGACGCTTGCGGCGCCAGCCGGCCGTGGCCGCGGCCAGCGGGATCGCGGTGAGCGCGGTCCCGACGGCGTAGATGGTGACCGACTGGCCCATCGCCGCCTCGCCGACGCCGAGATCGGCGCTCATCGCGGGCAGGACGCCGGCGGGCAGGGTCTCGGTCAGGCTCGTGGTGAAGACGGCCGTTGCCAGGGCGAGGAGGGCGGGGAGTGGCAGTTTTCCGGCGGGCCGGACGGTCTCGGCGCCCGCGGCCCGCGCGGCGCGTCCGGAGGAACCGGCTTTCTGTACCGTGTGGTTGCTCATGCCACGTATGCTGAAACCTTCACATTGATGTGAAGGTCAAGCGACATCACGTGAGGTGGACCACATGCGCATCGGAGAGCTGTCGGAGCGCACCGGAACTCCGCGCAGGCTGCTGCGCTACTACGAGGAGCAGGGCCTCATCGTCGCCGATCGCACGCCGAACGGCTACCGCGCCTACGACGAGCCGAACGTGGACCGGGTCCTGCAGATCCGAGGCCTGCTCGACGCGGGGCTGCCGACACGCATCATCAAGCAGATCCTGCCGTGCCTCGACAAACCCCGGATCATCCACTTCTCCGACGCCACCCCGGAGATGCTCGCCACCCTGGAGAGCGAGCGGGACCGGATGACGGAGCGCATCCGGTTCCTGACCCGCAACCGTGACGCGGTGGCCGAGTATCTGGACGCGGTACGCGAGAAGTTGGTGGCACAGTCCCCCGCCGCGGGATGACGTCACCACGCGGCGGGCTCGGCGCGAAGGGGCTCGCGGTGGAAGGGTTCTGCATGTGCGGCGTGAGCGGCGGGTTCAGCGCGCGGCGGGGCCGGTCCAGTCGGCCGGGACGTGGGCGAGGCGGACGCGCTGGGGGTGGTCGCCGACGGCGACCGAGGCGACGGCGCGTCCGGTGGCGAAGTCGATCGCCGTCACTCGGTCGGCGCCGCTCTCCGAGATGACGCACGCGCGGCCGTCGCCGCTGACCGTGGCCCAGTAAGGCTTCGCGGCCTGGACCAGCGGCCCCTCCCGCAGCGTGGTGCGGTCGACGACGGTGGCGTAGTCGTCCATCGTGGCGGCGACGCAGAGCCGTTCCCCGTCGGGGCTCATGGACATGCCGTGGTGACGGGAGTCGTTGACCCAGGTGGTGCGGTCGGGGTCGGTGGCCGGGTTCTGCGGGAGCGTCTTGACGCGGGTGATGCGGTCGGTGGCGACGTCGTACTCGAGGAAACCGTTGAAGAACGACACCTGGAAGTAGAGCGTCGACTCGTCCGGGGTGAAGGCGACCGGCCGCACGGCGTCGGACAGGTCCTTGCGACCGAAGGCGTCGAGCCGCGCCCGCATGTCGATGACGCGTACCTGCTCGAAGGTACGGGCGTCGACGACGGTGATGCGGCGGTCGCCCTTGGTCCAGTCGAGGGCGGGGGCGTCGAGGGCCGTGGTGACCTCACCGATGGACATGTTCCACAGGTGCCGGCCGTCGGCGGTGAAGACGTTCTCGTGCGGCTTGTCCCCGGTGGCGAAGGAGCCGAGCTCCTTGCCCGTGGCGATGTCGAGGACGTGGACGGTGTTGGAGGTGGAGGCCGAGACGGCGACACGGGTGCCGTCGGGCGAGACGGCCATGTGGTCGGCTCGGAAACCCGACACGGGGAAGCGCCAGTTGAGCGCGCCCGTCCGCAGGTCGATCGAGACGACGTCGGCGAAGCTGGGGCGGGAGACGACGATGGCCGAGCCGTCCGGCGTGGCGTACATGTCGTCGACGAACTGGTCGTGCCCCTCGCCGGGGCCCTGACGGATGCCGAGGAAGAACGCGAGCTTCACCGGGTTGAGCCCGATCTCCCACATGCGGCGGTTGCGGTCGGGGATGACGTCGATCCGGGCGATGCGGGAGAAGTCGCCGGTGGACTCGATGACGTCGGCGGTGCCGTCCCAGTTGTTCCCCACGAACATCACCTCTCGCAGCCCGGCCGGGGCCGGAGCCGGGGCCGGGGCCGCGGTCACCGTCCCCCCGCTGCCGAGGGCGAGCGCGAGCGCGGCGGTGAGCGAGCCGAGGAGGAGTCGACGCGCGATACGCGTCCGGGGAGCGGACATCGTTGTTCCTTCCGGGAGACCGTTCGACCTCAACTGCCCCTCCAGCGAGGGCAACTTACCCGACGGTAAGGAGTTGTCGCGCCCACCACAAGACGTAGGTGGGGCAGAAGTCGCGGACCGTACGACGCCACCCCGCCCGATGGGTGGGGTGGCGCGGCCTCTCCAGGGGAGCCGGGGGCAGGGGAAAGGCGTCAGCCGCGGGCCGCCAGGGCGGGCTCGGCGACCGCCCCGCCGGCCGGTGCGTCCGGCACCTGTCCGGCCGGGCCCGAGCGGCGCTCCAGAGCGGCCGAGACCACGGCCAGGACCAGTGCGGAGCCGGCGAGCACGGCGCCCACCCAGTTCGGGGCGGTGAAGCCGAGGCCGGCGGCGATGACCACGCCGCCGAGCCAGGCGGCGAGCGCGTTGCCCAGGTTGAAGGCGCCGATGTTCACCGCGGACGCCAGCGTCGGGGCGCCGAGGGCCTGGTCCAGGACCCGCTTCTGCAGCGGCGGCACCGTCGCGAAGCCGAGCGCGCCGATCAGGGTGACGGTGACGGCGGCGAGAACCTTGTGGTGCGCGGTGACCGTGAAGAGGCCGAGCACAAGGGCGAGGGCGCCCAGGGACACGTAGAGGATCGGCATCAGCCGGCGGTCGGCGTACCGGCCGCCGATCAGGTTGCCGAGGACCATGCCGAGGCCGAAGAGGACGAGCAGCCAGGTCACGGAGGGCTCGGCATAACCGGCGACCTCGGTCATCATCGGTGTGATGTAGGTGATCGCGGCGAAGACACCGCCGAAGCCGAGCACGGTCATGGCCATGGCGAGCAGTACCTGGGCGTTCTTGAACGCGGCCAGCTCGTGGCGCAGCCGCACGCCCTCGGGGCGGGGCAGGTCCGGGACGAGCCTGGCGATGCCGAGCAGTCCGACGACACCGAGCGCGGCGACGATCAGGAAGGTCACGCGCCAGCCGACGGCCTGGCCGACGAACGTGCCGCCCGGGACACCGACGACGTTGGCGACCGTCAGCCCGGTGAACATCATCGCGATGGCCCCGGCCTTCTTCTCGGGCGCCACGAGCTCCGCCGCCACGACGGAGCCGATGCCGAAGAACGCGCCGTGCGCGAGCGAGGCCACGACCCGGCCGGCGAGCATCACCCCAAAGGTTGGCGCGAGCGCCGAGAGCACGTTGCCGACGACGAACAGCGCCATCAGCAGCATCAGCATCCGCTTGCGGGAGATCTTGGTGCCGAGGACGGACATCAGCGGGGCGCCGATGACGACACCCAGGGCGTAGCCGGTCACCAGGAGTCCGGCGGCGGGGATCGACACCCCGTATTCGGCGGCGACCTGGGGCAACAGCCCCATGATCACGAATTCCGTGGTGCCGATGCCGAAGGCTCCGATCGCGAGGGCGAGGAGGGCGAGAGGCATGGAGGGGTCCACCTTCTCCGTACGAGTGGGGTCGCGCGCACCTCTTCGTTGCGGGAGCGCTTTACTTGCGTCCACCATAATTGCACGCGCATTTACTTGCAAGCGCGGGCTAAATCGGGGGAAGCGTGGCCGCCGGCGTCGGGCCCCTGCGATACTCGGCCGTCATCGTTCGAGGGGGAGCGTCACGTGTTGACCTGAGGGGTACGGATATCCAGTGCGCTCGCCTTCACGGGGGCAGCGTCGCTGAGCCTGTGGGTCGCGGGGCTGCCGGCCGACGTCCCGCTGCCCGCTTCCGGGCTCGTGGCAACGGCCTGGACCGTGATCGGCCTGATCTGGCTGCGGGTCGTCGCGCTCTGGATCTGGTGGTCCGACGACAACTACTACTGGATGCCGCATCAGTGGTCCGACGCGAAGAGGTCCGGGGCACGGCCGGATTCCCTGGAGAAGGGCACGGGCGACGGACGTCGGCAGCGGATGTCCGTGCTCCGGCGGCCGGCGGCGTACGAGTACGAGAGCGTGCCCTGGGTGTACTCGCGGCAGGCCGCCGTCTGGCTGCTGATGCTGGTTTCCCTCGCGGCGCTGAGCGCGCTCGGCGAGTCACACGCGTCGCAGTATGTCCGCTCGGTGGTCCAGGCCGGAGCCGCCTACTCGACAGCCACAGTGGCCGAGGTCGCCGACCTCACGGTGATGCGCGACGACGAGGACAAAGTGACGGGCCACTACGCCACGCTGACCCTGACCCTCCCGGACGGCAACCGGATCCGCTCGCAGGGCGCCTACACGGAGAACAGGCCGAAACCCGGCGACCGGGTCAAGACGCTCTGGGCACCCACCGCACCCGAGTTGGGCGGCGTGGTGAAGGCGGGCGAACCCCTCGGCCGCTACCCGGACCGCGACTGGGGACTCACGCTGACCGGGGCGGCCGTCCTGGTGTTGCCCTTGATCCTGGTGCTTGCTCTCATGCTTCCGACAGCGATCGGGGCGGAGGCGGACAGCCTCCAGGAACAGGCGTGGTCCCCGATCGCCCAGACCGTGCACGCCACCGTCGTCACCGGCGTGTTGCTGGCGACCCTGCCCTACCTCTCGGGAACGTTCTCCCATGGCGCCGTTCCCCTCGTGACGGCGGGCTTCGGTCTGCTGACCCTCTACATCGTCATGCCGATCCGGGCGCTGGTCGCCTGACCGCCCCTCGGTGGTGAGCAAGGGCGGCCACCGTCGCGCGGCGAGCGCGGCCGCGTCCCCACCACACCGCGTTGTCAGACCCCGAAGTCGGCGAGCTACCGTCGCTCGCGGGAGCCGACATGACGCAGGCGTGCCGGGTCCTGCGGGACGCGGTGAGCGGGACGCGGTGAGCGGGACGCGACCGGCGGGCTCGCCCGGATCTCGGCCGGGCCCTCCCGTACGTCCGCGACCGCGCAGTTGGCCAGCGCCTCGACGACCGCTCTCACCGTCACCGACGGCGGCGCGCGGGAATAGGTGCAGGGGGCCCGCAGTTCTGCCCTGGCGTGGCACTCCGCCGCACCCGCTCGGAAGGAAGCTCCCATGAAGATCGGCATCATCGGCGCAGGCAACATCGGCGGCAACCTCACCCGCCGTCTCACGGCCCTCGGGCACGACGTCTCCGTCGCCAACTCCCGCGGACCCGAGACCCTCGCCGCGCTGGCCGAGCAGACCGGCGCCACCCCGGTCACCGTCTCCGAGGCGGCGCGCGGCGCCGAGATCGTCGTGGTCACCGTCCCGCTGAAGGCGGTCCCCGACCTGCCGTCCGGGCTCTTCGACGGCGCGGCGGAGGGCTTCGCCGTCATCGACACCGGGAACTACTACCCCCGTCAGCGCGACGGCCGGATCGCCGCGATCGAGGACGACGGCCTCACCGAGAGCCGCTGGACCGAGCGGCACCTGGGCCACCCCGTGATCAAGGCCTTCAACGGCACCTACGCCGACGACATCCTCGACAAGCCGCGCCCTGCCGGCGACCCGGAGCGGATCGCCCTGCCGGTGGCGGGCGACGACGAGGTGGCCAAGAAGGCCGTACGGAACCTCATCGACGAGCTCGGCTTCGACACCGTCGACGCGGGCGGCATCGACGAGTCCTGGCGCCAGCAGCCCGGCACCCCCGTCTACGGCCTGCGCGGCGGTGTCGAGGCGGTCACCAACGCCCTTGCGGACGCGTCCCCGGAGCGCTTGGAGGCCTTCCGAGGCTAGGCCGTGTCCGTAAAGTCCCGCCTGGCCTGCGGGCAGACGGCGCTACTTTCCGGACACGACCGAGGGGTGTCTTGTGGATCAGGCCGAGCCCGACAAGACCCACAAGCCCCCCAGCGGCTCCGCCACGAGCCGACTGGGACGGGCACGCCCCCCGATCGAGCGCCGCTCACGGCCGGTGGGCGCCGTGTCAATCGGTGTACTGGGCGCGCGGTGGTGCCTGGGGGCGGGCCCCCAGGGTCGGTGCGAGCCACTTGTCGTACGAGATCATCCACGGGCTGCGCCCGCCGCCCTCGCGGTAGTCCTCCAGGACCGCGTTGACGCGGCGGACCAGGTCGGTGTCGTCCTTGTTCATGGCGACCCCGTACAGCGCGGTGTCCAGGCGTGGCCCGACCAGTCGCACCGTGGGGTCCTGTGCGGCGAGCCCGGCGGCGAGGGTGGCGTGGGTGAGGATGGCGTCGGCCTTCCCCTGCTGGAGCTCGACGAGGCAGTCGAGATGGCTCGCGGTCTCGACGGCCCGGGCGCCCGTGCCGGACGTGCGCAGCAGTTCGGCGGCCGAGCTGCCCTTGCCGAGACAGACCCGGCGACCGCGCAGCCGCTCGTCGAATCCCGTGATCGGTGAGCCTTCGGGCACGAGGAGTCGATGCCCGGTCTCGAAGTAGACGCTGGAGAAGGCGACCTCGGTCAGGCGCTCGCAGGTGATGCTCATGGTGCGCACGATGACGTCCACCTGCCGGGCCTTCAGGCGGGCGATCCGCTGGCCGGGTGGCATGCTGACGAAGCGGACGGTGGCGTCGGGGCCGAGGATGTCGCGGGCGATCGCCCGGACGAGATCGACGTCGAAGCCGACCGGTTCGCGGGTGTACGGGTCCCGCGAACCCCAGAGGTAGCTGTTCAGGTCGACACCGGCGACGAGATGGCCCCGTTCGCGGATGCGCCTCACGGCCGGGCCGTCCACGCGCGAGGGGCGCGGACTCGCCCGCCTCGGATCGCAGGACGGCGCGCGGGCGGCCGGAGCTGCCAAGGGCCGGGCGGTCTCCTCGCGGACGGTGGGCGGTTCGGCCGTCACGGCGGCGGCCGGCACCGCGACCAGCACCGACGACAGGAGCGCCGCCCACAGTGCGGCCCGCCTCCCCGCCGGCCCCCGCACCCGCCGGCCCGCCCTGGCTCCAGCAGTCACACGCCCCACCCCCGCCCAGCCGACTCCCACCCCTCAAGGCTACGCATGGTGACCCCAACACGCAGGCCTGCGCGCAGAGTTGTACTCAGGTTGAGGAAATCTTCACCGACCACGCAGGCCGGGGAGGGAGACGAGGGACCGTGCGGGGACGCCGCGACGCACCCGCGCGGTGCGCAGCGCCCGGCCGCCGCAGGTGCGCAGCTGGGAGCGGGAGAGACGGGCTCGCTGTCCCCCACTGGTGATCAGCGCGTTCACCGGGGCCATCGGGTCGGCGCCCACCGACTTGGCCAGCAGCACACCGACGACGAGCGGGAACAGCGCCACTGCCAGCGCCGAGCCGGTGGTGGTGACGTGCTGCATACGGCGGTTGCGCCGGGCGTCCGAGGTCATGGTCACCATTCCACCGGAACGGCCCGCCGCGGGCATCGTACGAGGTACTCAGTCCGCCCGTCCCCCATACTCATGGATCGGGTCGATCGCACCGTACGCAGATGAACGAAGGAGCCCCCGTCGCCATGGCCGACTACCGCATCGAGACCGTCCGCAACGGCTACCGGCAGTGGACCGCCCGCAACGATCGCGGCGCGGAGGTGCGGATGGGGGCGGCGGACGACCCGGACGCGCAGCCGTCGTTCACTCCGGTCGAGCTGTTGCTCGCGGCGATGGGCGGCTGCGGGGGCATGGTGGTGGACCGTACGGCCCGTGCGGTCGAGCACGAGGACCTGAAGATCGTGGTGGAGTCGGTCTCGGGGCCGGAGGACGACGGCCGGGTGGGGCGGATCAGGGTGAGTTACGAGTTCGAGCTGCCCGAGAGCAATCCCCGGGCGGCTGAGGTCTTCGCGCGCGGGGTGCGGCTGACGCACGAGAAGTTCTGCACCGTGAGCCGGACGGTCGAGCACGGGGCGGCGGTGGAGGCGGTGCTCCCGGACGGGACGGTCGGCTTCCGGGCCGGCTGAGCCCCCCAGCCCCGGCTCCGGACCCGTCGTGCGCTTCCGGCAGCGTGGTCACTCCTCGATGGCGCCGCCGATCCGGCGCAGGTGCTGCCGGAAGGTGTACGACGGGTCCGCGTCCCGGCGGGCGAGGTAGTCGTCGAACCGCGTCTGGGCGCGCAACGTCTCACCGGCCCTGATCCGACGGGCCTGTTCGCGCTCCGTACGGTGGATGGCGTGCGCCGCCTCCAGGACGGCGTCGACCCGGTCCGCCGCCACGAAAAGCACACCGTCGTCGTCGCCGAAGACGACATCGGCGGAGCTGACGAGGTGCTCGCCGAAGCGTGCGGTGCGCAGCGCCTCCGGCCCGCGCGCGTCCACCCGGACGGGGCCGGGCGCGTGGCGGCCGTAAGAGAAGACGGGCAGCCCGATCTCCACGAGATCGGGCGTGTCACGGTGCAGACCCCACACGGCCAGGCCGGTGACACCGGCGGCTTCCGCCTCCAGGACGGCGAGGTCGCCGACGCACGCCTCGTCCACGCGGCCGCCGTTGTCGATGACGAGGACGTCACCGGGTTCGGCACCGGTGAACGCCTCCAGGAACACGTCGACGCTGCCGTAGTGGCGGGCGGGCAGCACGCGACCGGCGACGCGCTGCCCGGGGACGACGGGAGCGACACCGGCGGGAGCGGCCCTCAGGGGTTCACCGAGCCGCACGCAGGCGTCGGCGACGAGGGGCGTGGAGAGGTCGGCGAATTCCTTCAGCATCGTGATGCTCCCATCTCCGGCGGGGGACTTGGTGTGCGTCGCGCGATGGTAGCGCCCGAGCCGAGCGCGGGTGGCGCGTCGCCAGGGCGGGTTTCCGGGCAGGCCACCGGAGTGTGTGTGGCCCGCGCGGTGGCCGCGGGCCGCGTCATAGGTTCGCGCGGGGACGGAGCGGCCGTCCGCCGACTCGCGCGTCTCCGCGCCGGAGAGGGGTTCACCACCGTGATCGTGATCGCGCATCTCAGTGACATCCACATCGACAGCTCGCCGCGCAGCGCCGAGCGGACCAGGGCCGTGATGGCCTATCTGGAATCGCTGCACGTGGACCTGGACGCGGTCGTGGTGACCGGCGACATCGCCGACCACGGCCTGGAGTCGGAGTACGCACGGGTACGGGAGCTGCTGCGCACCCGGCATCCGCTGCTGGTCTGCCCCGGCAACCACGACCGGCGCGACGCCTTCCGCGAGGTGCTCCTGGGCGCGCCCCCCGCCGCCCGGCCGGGCACGCCCGTGAACCAGGTGCTGCGCCGGGACGGCTTCGTCCTTGCGCTGTGCGACTCGTCCGTGCCTGGCGAGGACGAGGGGTTCCTGGCGGACGAGACGCTCGACTGGCTGGACGGCGTGCTGGACGAGACGCCCGACGGGGTGCCCGTCCTTGTCGGGTTCCACCATCCGCCGACCGCGCTGGGGATGCCGTTCGTCGACGGCATCCGACAGTTCGGCGAGGACCGGCTCGCCGAGCGGACCGCAAGCAGGCCCGGCATCGCCGCGTTCCTCTGCGGGCACGCCCACACCGCCGCCGCGACCACGTTCGCGGGCCGCCCGCTGCTGGTGGCACCCGGCGTGATCTCGTCGTCGAAGCTCCCCTGGGAGCCGTACGAGCACCCGAACGACCATGTCTACCGGGACGAGATGGCACCGTCGCTCGCCTTTCACGTCCTCGACGAAGGGCGGATCACCACCCATTTCCGGAGCGTTCCCCTCCGTGAGCCCGTTGAGTTCGGCAGGGCCGTTTAGCGGCGCGCACTCCGGTGAGACGCCTGGAGAGGTACCGACGCCATGGAAAGGGAGGAGCGGCCGTGTCCCTCGACGGAAAGAACGTCCTCGTCATCACGACGAACTACGGCACGGAGCAGGAGGAGCTGAAAAAGCCGGTCGCGGCGCTGCGCGAGGCAGGCGCCCGGGTCACCGTGGCCGCGAAGAAGCCCGAGCCGATCCGGACACTGGTCTCGGACGAGAGGCCGGGCGAGGCGATACGGCCCGAGACGACGTACGCGGAGGTCTCGGCCGACCGGTACGACGCGGTGATCGTCCCCGGCGGGACCATCAACGCGGACCATCTTCGCGTCGACACGACGGCCCAGCGGCTGTTGACGGACTTCGCCAAGGCCGGAAAGACGGTGGCCGCCATCTGCCACGGGCCATGGCTGCTCATCGACAGCGGACTCGCGCGTGACCGGGAGCTGACGTCGTACCCGACGCTCCGTACGGACGTGACGAACGCGGGCGGAACCTGGGTCGACCGGAATGTCGTGGTCGACGAGTCCGGTGGCTACCGGCTCATCACCTCGCGCAAGCCGTCCGACCTGCAGCCCTTC
>NZ_BMTO01000005.1:115708-291315 GCF_014649715.1 Streptomyces lateritius | reverse complement strand
CGCTGAGCGCACGCGACACGGCGGCGGCCGCCTGAGCGGCATCCGGCAGAGGCCTTCGTGACGGCGCGCGGACGCCGTCACGAAGGCCTCCGGCGTGTGCCCTGCCGCGCGCCGGGCGCGGCAGGCTCCCGGCTCAGGCCGACCAGAGCTCGCGGATCCGCCGCAACGGGTCCCGTTCGACGCGCGGCACCGTGTCCCAGACCATCGTGGAGCGCTCGGCGGCCGTGTAGCGCGGCCACGCCTCGCCCGGGTCCTGGTCCCGTACGAAGGCGACCCAGGCCCGGTGCATCGCGTCGGCGAGGCCCCGAGGCGGCGCGTCGCCGACCACCGCCGCGACGCCCTCGGCGTCCAGGAGGTCGAAGGCGTAGGGCAGGTCGAGACAGTGGGAGGCCATCGTGGTGACGGGCGACTCCCAGGCGAACTGGTAGAGCCATGTGGATCGTTCGCGGGCGGCTCGGGCGTCGGCGACGGCCAGGGACGGTACTCGAAAGGTGGCGTCGGTCAGCGCCTGCCCGAACAGCCGGTCCGGGCCCTCCGCCGCGTACGCAGCGGTGAAGGCGTGGATCCGGTCGACGCCGAGGCCGAGGGCGCCGAGCAGGACCGGAAGCGGCGGCTGTCCCGGGGTGGGGGCGGGGAATCCGTTGAACTCGTGGGCGGTGAAGCCCAGCATCAGCGGGACGTCCGCGCCCGCGTCACCGTCCGTCAGCGCGTCGAGCACCGGCTCCGGGATCAGCTCGCCGTCCGCGAAGGGCGCCAGGGAGAGCAGCGGGGGCAGCCCCTCGCGGTCCGGGCCCGGGGTGCTCATCCTGTCCTGGAGGCCGAGCAGTTCGTCGTCACCGAGGTCGCGCAGCGCGGCGACGGTGGCGGGGACGCCGGTACGGGCGGTGAACAGGCGGGCGACGGCCCTGCCGACCTCGGGGCCGTCGGGGCGCATGACCGCACCGGAGACGGAGAGCGCGCCGCGGAACAGACCCTGGGCTGCGGGCACGGCGAGCAGCGTCTGGACGGCGCCGCCGCCCGCCGACTGCCCGGCGACCGTGACCTTCGCCGGGTCGCCTCCGAAGCGGGAGATGTTGTCGCGGACCCACTCCAGGGCGGCGATCCAGTCGCGAACGCCCCTGTTGTCGGGGGCGTCCTCCAGGTGCAGGAAGCCCTCGACGCCGAGCCGGTAGCCGAGGGAGACCAGCACGACGCCGTCCCGGTTGAAGGAGGACCCGTCGTACCAGGGGCTGGCCGCCGAACCGGCGACGTAACCGCCGCCGTGGATCCACACCAGGACAGGGAGGCCCGCCACGGCGTCGGTGGCGGGCGTGAAGACATTGAGGTTGAGCACGCCGGCGCCCGGAACGGAGGGCTCGGGGATGGTGGTGACCTCGGCGAAGGGACGGCGCTGCGCGGTCGGACCGTACTCGGTGGCGTCGAGCGGTTCGGACCAGGGCTCGGGCGGGACGGGCGCGGCGAAGCGGAGGTGCCCCACGGGCGGCTGCGCGTAAGGGATGCCGAGGAAGCGGACGCTGCCGTCGCCCCGCCGCTCGCCGCGGACGGGGCCGCGGGTGGTGGCGACCGTGGTCGTGTTCAAGGGGCTGCTCCTGACGGGGGGGCGACGTCGTTGCCGCGAGAGAAGGTGACACGTGTAATTCGCGCCTGTCAACGCTTTCGCCGCCGGCTGCTGCCGGGACCCCGGCGCGCACCGCTACGGCTGATCGCGCTCCCCCGGCACGGGAGTCGCCTGGTGGTAGTACAGGCGCAACGCCGAGTACCCGGGCCGGCGGCGCCACAGCGAGCTGCGGTGGGCGCGCAGGCCCTCGATCACGGTCTCGTAGGTCAGATGGACCAGGCCGGGCGCCAGAACGGCGCCGGTCACGTCGGAAGGTTCGTACCGCGGGCCGTGTTCCGCGCCGCCCGCCATCCCGGGGAGCGCGGCGAGCATCTCCTCGTACGTCCACCGGCGGCCGGACGCGCTGACCTCGACGAATTCGGGGTCGAGGAGCGCACCGGCCAGGGCGCGCGAGCCGCGGACCGCGGGGTCCATGAGCCGCAGCTCCCCCTCGACAGCCGCCGCGATCTCGGCCGCGTCACCACCGGCCGCCGCGGTGCCCGCCGCACCGTCCGGCTCACCGCCGCTCAGGGCGCTCACAGCTCGATCCAGTAGCGCCGCTTGAGGCCGATCTCCGTCGAGCGGACGTCCTCCAGGACCCCGCCGTTGCGTTCGATCGTGCGCGCGGAGGCGATGTTGTCGTCGTCGCACGTCACCAGGAGTCGTTCCAGGCCGAGTGCGCGGGCCTCGGGGAGCACCGCGCCCAGCGCCCAGGTCGCGAGGCCGCGACGGCGGGCGGACGGCCGGATGCTGTAGCCGACGTGGCCACCGGCGCGCAGGAGGAAGTCGTTGAGTTCGTGCCGCAGGTCGATGGCGCCGACGTACGCGCCGTCCTCGACGATCCACCAGTGGGTGGCGTGGACCCAGCCCTCCGCCAGCGGCCTGGTGGGGTCGGACTGTTCCCGCAGCCGTCTCACCCAGGCGGCGAAGAGCTCGGGATCGGCGAAGCCCTCACCTGCCGCCAGGCGCACTCCGGCACTGTCCAGACGGGCTCCGGGACGCGCCTCCGCGTCTGCTTCGAGCCAGGAGGAGTGCAGGCGTGCCGTGGGGGCGATCAGTTCGGGCATGCGGGCGACGATAACAGGGCAATGGCCCTGGTGAGCAGGGGATTTCCGGGGCGGTGAGGCCCTCCCCGGCCGCACCCGCGCTACTCGCCGGTGCGGCCGTCGAGACGTTCACGCAGCAGGTCCGCGTGGCCGTTGTGCCGGGCGTACTCCTCGATCATGTGGGCGAGGACGTAACGCAGGGAGTACGTCTCCTCGCCGATGTGTCCGCGGACGTCGAGGGAGTCCGCCGCGTCGACGACGGCGCGGGCCCGTGCGCACTCCTCGCGCCAGATCGTGAAGGCCTCCTCCACCCCGGTCGGGTCGAGGTCGTCGACATCGAAGTCGGCCCAGTCGGCCGAGCCGGGCGGGGTCCACGGACTGCGGCTCTTCTCGCCGTTGATCACATTGCGGAACCAGCCACGCTCGACCTCGGCCGCGTGCCGCACCAGTCCGACGAGTGAGAGCCCCGAGGGTGCCACCGCCCGCTCCTTGAGCTCCTCGGGGGTGAGCCCCGCGCATTTCATCGCCAGCGTGTCGCGCTGGAACTGGAGCATGGCGGTGAGGGTGGTGCGCTCGTCGGCGGTGCGGGGCGGCTGAATGCGGTGATCCTCGTTCATGCGGCCATCGTGTCAGCGCCGGCGTCGACGGTCATGGCGTTTGTGGGGCTCGCGCCGGCGTCAGCTCCCCTTGGGCACGGCGTAACCGCCGAAGCCGTTCCAGTCCAGGGCCACGCAGGGCTCGTCTCCGAGGACCCAGGCGTCATGTCCGGGAGTCACGGTGAAGAAGTCGCCAGGTCCCACCTCTTCCGACGCGCCGTCGTCCATGACGATCTTCATCCGTCCGCTGACGACGTAACCGACGTGGTCGGCTTGGCAGCTGTCCGTCCCCGCGATCGGCTTGACGTGCTTGGACCACTGCCAGCCCGGCTCGAACACGGCCCGGCCGACCGGGCCGCGGTCCGAGTTCACCAGGTCCAGCCTGCCCTTGCCGTCCTCGAAGGGGCGTGTCTCGTCCGCGGAGTCGAAGTTCTTGCGTGCGATTCCGGTCATGTTCGTCCGCCTCCCGGCGGTGGGCGTACGGGTCCCCGAGTCCACTTCCAGGCTACGCCGAACGACCGTCTCCCGGCGCGCCGTTGCCTGGGGCGCCGATCTCCTTTGCGTCTGCGGGTGATCACGGGCTAGCGTTCTCGTATGACTGCCGGGTCGGCCATGGGCCGTGATGGAGCAAGGCACCCGGCCTTGGCGTGACCGCCGCCGGGCGGGCGCGAGGCCCGCCCCCTTCGTCTTCCGCGCGTGACCACTCCGCGCGCCCGAGGTATTCGCACACCAGAGCGATCTCTCAAGACGACCGCGCACGCCCTCGAAAGGACAGCCCCATGGCCGTCGAGCTCAATCACACCGCCGTCCACGCCCGCGACAAGCACCTCTCCGCCGAGTTCCTGGCGACGATCCTCGGCCTGGAGGTCGGCGCCCCCTTCGGGCCCTTCATCCCGGTGGACACCGGCAACCGGGTCACCCTCGACTTCTACGAGGACCCCGATCTCACGTTCGTGCCGCAGCACTACGCGTTCCTCGTCCCCGAGGAGGAGTTCGACACGATGATCGCCCGGCTGGAGGTCCTGGGGGTCACGTACTACGCGGACCCTCATCACACCGACCCCGGCCGCGTCAATCGCCTCTTCGGCGGCCGGGGCGCCTACTTCGCCGACCCCGACGGCCACAACATGGAGCTCATCACCCGTCCCTACACAAGGGTCATGCCGGGCTGACGAGTGATCGCGAGAACACGATCCTGATCATTCGGTGAACACTCATGGAACGATCCCTCTCTTTGGCGGATCTCCGTATATCCCTCACCCGCTTTCTGTACGGATCCCTTATCGGACAGATCTACACATAAAGGCCAGATAAGCGCACAATGAAACAGCGGCACGATGCCGCAAAGCGCGCTCAGACGTGCATGACGCCAGTAAGGAGGCGAGTCGTATGTCTGACGTCTCTCACCGCCCTGGTGATATCAGAGGGCACCCTGACGCACCGGAAATGCGGGACCGCTACTCCCGGGTGCTCCAGACCCGAGGAGCGGCGGCGGTGGAGGAGCTCGTGATCCTCGCCGGTGTCTACGCCGCGATCTCCGGATGGGTGGTCCACTTCTCGGCCGCCAGACCAGAACTCGCACTCAGCAACCTGGTGACCGGCATCGCCCTCGCGGTCCTCGGCCTGTGCATGTCGATGGCACCCGAGCGCTCCCGGGACCTGAACTTCGTCGTCCTCCTCCTCGGCGCCTGGCTGATCGTCTCCGCCTGGCTGGTCCCCACCGCGGACGCCGGCGCCGGCCCGATCCTCAGCAACGTCATCACCGGCGCCTGCGTGTGCCTCTTCGCGGTCGTCGCGGGCGGCCTGCTGATGAGCAAGAGAACGAGATGAGTAAGTCCTTATCCCCTCCGGACGGCGTCGCCACCTCTGCATCAGATGGCGACGCCGTTCCCTGTACCCCCACGCAAAACCAGACACACCGGGCCTCAACGGCTGTCCCCAGATAACGAATTGACCCGCGCGGTTTCGGCCACATAAGTTCTGCGTAAGCCTTGCTCCACAGGGACAGGCTCCCACCACACATCCCAGTCCTTGGGGGGACAAAGTGAACTGGTACCTCGACGTTCTGAAGAAGTACGCGGTATTCGGCGGCCGTGCGCGTCGCAAGGAATTCTGGATGTTCACGCTCTTCAGCGTGATCATCAGCATCGTGCTCTCCGTGATCGACGGTGTGCTCGGCATGCAGCTGCTCAGCCTCATCTACTCGCTGGCCGTGCTGATTCCGACCCTCGCGGTCTCCGTCCGCCGTCTGCACGACACCGGCCGCTCGGGCTGGTGGATCCTCATCGGTCTGATCCCGCTCGTCGGCGCGATCATCCTCATCGTGTTCTACGCGACCGAGGGCAACCAGAGCGAGAACGCCCACGGCCCGAACCCGAAGCTCGCGCCCGCGTACTGAACGTCCGCGTGACGGAGCGCCCGCCTACGGGGCGCGGTGACACCCGAAGCCCCCGGAAGATCTCTTCCGGGGGCTTCGCCCATTCCCGGACTCTCTCTCCCCTGGCCAGTGACGGTTCGTAGCATTCACTCCCCGCGCCTTGTGCACGGTGGCGCACGACCGGCCTCGGCCGCCACCCCTAGCCTCGCCGCATCAGCACGAACGAGGGGCGGTACCGGTGAACTGGCTCATCCATGACTACCGCGAGAGCGATCTCGCCGCGGTGGTCCACCTGATCGACACCACGGCCGAGCTCGGGCAGGAGTCCGTCTTCTCCCTCGCCGAATGCATCGGCGCCCTCACCTCGCGCCAGCCCGCAGTCGTCGCCGTCCACCAGGGCGTGCCCATCGGAGCGGCGCTCGCCTGCGTGGCCGGGGAGCGGGCCTGGGTGATGCGTATCGCCATCGCCTCGGCCTGGCGCGGCCGTGGCCTTGCCAGCGCTCTCCTGGTCGAACTGGAGCGCCGGCTCGTCGCGGCGCGGGTGGGGCGGATCGCGTACGTCCTGCCCGAGGAGGACCTGCTCGGCGAGGGGCTGTTGAACGCCGGGTACACCCGCCAGCCCGCCGTCGCGTACTTCGAGAAGGTGGAGCCGCTGCACGGGCCGGCCGCCAACCTCCTGGAAGACCTCGGGGGCCGGCTGCTGCCAGGCGACCTGTGGGCCAAGGTCGCCGGCATGGAGCGGGAGAAGGACCTCATCGAGCGGCGGGTCGTGCTGCCGCTCGCGGAACCGGAGCGCGCCGCGCGCCACGGGGTCAGGCCGCCGCGCGCCGTGGGCCTGTTCGGCCCTCCCGGCACCGGCAAGACGACGTTCGCCCGCGGGATCGCCTCACGGCTCGGCTGGCCGTTCGTGGAGATCCTGCCCTCCCGGCTGGCGGACGAGGGCAACCTGGCTGCGGCACTGCGCTCCGCTTTCGCCCGGATCGCGGAGCTGGAGCGGGTCCTCGTCTTCATCGACGAGGTCGAGGAGATCGCGCCGGTCCGATCCGAGCCCGCGCAGCCCGGCGGCATGCACGGCGTCACCAACGAACTGCTCAAGCTGATACCGGGCTTCCGTGAGCGTGACGAACGGCTCCTGGTCTGCGCCACGAACTCGATCCGCTCCCTCGACCCGGCCTTCCTCCGCCCCGGCCGCTTCGACTACCTCATCCCGATCGGTACGCCGGACAAGGCGGCCCGCGCGGCGATCTGGGCGCGCTACACGGACGGGCGCGCCGACGTGGACATCGACGAACTGGTCGTGGCGAGCGAGCTGTTCACCCCCGCCGACATCGAGCACGCGGCCCGGATCGCCGCCCAGAACTCGTTCGAGCGCGACCTGGTCTCGGTCGGTGGCCGGAGCGGGGCCGACGAGCGACTTCCCGGGGCGACCACGGCGGACTACCTGGAGGCCATCACCCAGTGCCGTCCGACGGTGACCCCGGAGATGATCACCCAGTTCGAGTCGGACATCACGACGCACGCCCGCTTCTGATGGTATGTCAGGTCTGGACCGCCTCCATATCGTGTCCGTCAAAGCGGTGTCGACGGCATCGGACGGGCACGGAGGGCGGTCACATGGAGTCGTACGAGGGGCTCGAGGTCATGACGGTGAGGGACGTCGCCGAGCTGGAGTCCTGGCTGGAGGCACACCATGCCGACACCCCCGGGGTCTGGCTGAAGGTCGCCAGGAAGGGCTCGGGCGCCACGTCGTTGACCATCCCGGAGATCCTGGACTGCATGCTCTGCTTCGGCTGGATCGACGGGCAGCGCCGCGCCCTGGACGCGGAGTACTTCCTGCAGAAGTACACACCGCGGCGCCCGCGCGGTCTCTGGTCACGGGTGAACGTCCGGAAGGTCGAGGCGCTGACGGCCGCCGGACGGATGCGCGAGCCGGGGCTCGCCGAGGTGCGGGCGGCGCAGGCGGACGGGCGGTGGGCGGCGGCGTACCCGTCCCAGGCCGAGGCGACCGTCCCGGACGACTTCGCGGCGGCACTGGCGGCCGACGAGCGGGCGCGGACCTTCTACGAGGGACTCGGGAAGACCGACCAATACCTGGTGATCCTGCGGCTGTGGCAGGCCCGCACGCCGAAGAACCGGGCGGAGCGGCTGCGGCGGACGATGGAGAAGCTGGCGGCCGGCGAGAAGATCCGCTGACATCACGCGAAGGGGGAGGGTCAGACGCGCTTGCGGTACAGGACCTGGTGGGCGTCGAACTCCACGAAGGACTCGGCATGAGCCATGCCCAGGGCCTCCAGAAGCCGTCGCGAGCGGACGTTCGCCTCCTGGGTCACCGCGACGACGCTCGGGACGCTCTCGAGTGCCCGCTCCACGGCGGCGGCGACGGCCTCGCGGGCGTAGCCCCGCCCCCAGTGTTCGCGCAGGAACTGGTACGACACCTCCGCCTCGCCCTCCCGCGCCTCAGCCTCCACCGTCACCAGGCCGAGCAGCACGCCGTCGGACGCCCGCACGACGGCGTGTACACCGGGCGCGCCCACGATCCGTCGCTGCCGGATCCGTACGACCTGCTCGGCGACGGGTCCGCCCAGATGGAGCCGGACCTCGGGGTCGGTCCACAGCCGGGTGACCGCCGGTACGTCACCGGTCCGCACCGGCCGCAGCAGCAGCCGCTCGGTGATGACCGTCACGACGGCGCGGTGCCCCGCTTCCGGGGCGGAGGAAGGAGCCATGTCCCGATCATCTCAGCACGCCCCGGCCGACCGCCGAGCGGCCGGGCGAGACCTCCGCCCGACCATGACCGGCCCTCCGGTCTAGGTCGTGTCCGGAAAGTAGCGCCGTCTGCCCGCAGGGCAGGGTCCGCGGCGTCCGGTGCGTGCGATCGCAAGGCGGAGGGTCGCCCTCGTACTGGGGGCGTACTCGGGTGATCCCGACAACGCGGGGAAATGAATGTGGCACGCGCCCTGGCCGCGGGCTCGGCCCGCGCGGGCCACGACATCGTCCTCGGGTCGCGTCGGCCCGACGACCCGGAACGACGAGCGGAGTTGAGGGAACTCCTCGCCACCGGCGTACGGCTGGAGAGCTCGGCGTCGGCCGCGGCCGACGCCGAGGTGCTGGTCAACGCGACACCGGGCGGCGCCTCCCTCGCACTGCTCACCTCGATCGGCGCCCCGGCGCTCGCGGCCAAGGTCCTGCTGGACGTGGCGGTCGGCTTCCAGGAGGACATCACGCTCACGCATCCGGTGGTGAGCCTGGGCGAGGAGATCCAGCAGGCGTTCCCGGACACCCCCGTGGTCAAGACGCTCTGCACGCTCGCCAGGGAACTGACGGTCGACCCCGGTTCCCTGGAGGGCCCGAGCACCGTCTTCCTGTCGGGCGACCACGCCGACGCCAAGCGGTCGGTGCGCACGCTCCTCACCGACCTGGGCTGGCCCGAGGAGTCGATCCTCGACCTCGGCGGCATCGTGACGTCGCGTGGCCAGGAGCACTACGCCCTGCTCTTCGTCGGCATCGCGGAGGCGATCGGCTCGTACGGCTTCGGCATCCGGGTCGTACCGCCGCGCCGCTGACGCCTGCCGGGGTACGGGTGTCAGGGCATCCGGCGCCGGAGTGCGGCCAGCGCTCCGGCCCGGCGGCCCGGCACCCGCTGTCGGAGTTCGACCAGGGCGGGGCCGAGTTCACGGGCGCGGACGGGGTCCTTGATCTGCTCCCACTGGTGGTGCGCCCGGTCCACGGCGCCCTCGACGTCCGGGTCGCCCGGCTCCTGGCTCAGCCCGAGGCGGGCCTGGGCGGCGGTGAGCCACAACTCGCAGCTCCTCGCGGGCTCCCCGGCGAGGCGCGCGAGATCGGCCCGGACCTCCATCCAGTGCACGGCCTCCTGCGATCGCGCCCCGTACCTCCGCAGCGCCTCCTGCTCCCACGCGACGGCCACGGCCACGGCCTCGGCGTGCCGCCCGTCCCGCGCGGCGGCGAGGATGGCGGGGTGGGGGTCGTACCCGGGTTCGGAGAGGGGCACCGGGGACGCGCCCTGACCGGCCGTGCGCTCCGCGCCCGCGGAAGGCGGGCTCACCACGACCCCTGACGGCCCGCCCGACCCGCCGTCGGCGGCGGGAGCAGGACCGGACACGGCCACCACGGCGCCCGTGCCGTCCTCACCCCGTAGCGGCTCCGACGCCGTCACCGGCACCCGGACAGGAGCGGGGCCGGGGGCGGGAGCGCTTTCGGCGGGCCGGGGAACGGCAGGCGCCGGAGGCGCGGCGGTCCCGGTGGGCGCGGCGAGCTCGGCGGTCCCGGTGGGCGCGGGGAAGCCCGAAGGGAGCCCGGGCGCCGCGGAGTTCGGCGCGTCGGCCCCCCACGCCACAGCGGGTCCGGCCGCCGCCGCTGCCGCCGGCTCGCCCGATCCCGAACCGGTCTGGAGCGGCGCGATCCCCGCGACGGTCGTCGGGGCCCAGGCAGACGGCGTCCGACCGACGGAGCCGTCGTCCGGGGAGAGGAGCAACACGCCGTCGACGCCGGCCCGAGCCGCCGCCTCGGCGTGGAGGAGGGCCGTCGGGGGCCGGGCGCCCGTGCGCCAGATCGAGGCGAAGGCGCGGAGGTACTCCGGGCTCGCGGGCTCGCCACGCCGGGCGGCCGGGGCGACGCGGCCGTACAGGAGCGCGCCGGGGCCCAGGGACACGAGCCCTGGAGCCGAGGCCAGCCATTCCCAGGCCTCCGCGTCCGCCACGAGGTCCGCCACGACCGTCGTCGTCCCCGGGCGCCGCACCGCCAGTTCGGCCGCGAGCCAGTGCCAGGGCAGTCCGGTGTACCGCAGCGTCGTGGGCGTGCTGCGGGCCAGCGCGAGGTGCGGCAGGCGCTGGCGGCGGTCCAGCTGGAGCTGGCCCGCGAGGTAGACCGCCAGCGGCCCCGGCGTCGCCGCCGCGGCCCGAAGCCGGGTCAGGACGGTCTGCGGGTCCAGCGGGTCGGCCAGTTCGACCACCGTCGCCACCGGTGTGCCGGTCAGCGCGCCCGGCGGCACCGCCGCCAGCGCGGGCAGGACGGACGTCGCGTCCACCGCCCGTCCCCGTCCCGCCGGGGCCGCTGCCAGCAGCACCGCAGTACCCACCGTGTCCACTTCGTCGTTCACCACAGCAGCACCGTAACCTTCTCACCGGCACGATCCGTTACCACCCCGATGGCCGATAATCGGCGGGCCTTTGGCATATGTCAGAAGCACCACCGTATCGAGTGTTGCCAAAGTCCTTACGACCCGTCTCCGCCTGTGCGACAGTCGAGACCGGGCCTTGTTCCTCGTTCGCAACTGGCCGCGCGCGCCTGTATCGGAGTACGACATGCCGTCCCATATGTTCGCGGACCGTCCCGCCCAGCCGCCCGAGCCCGGCACGGTGGACGCGTTGATCTCGCAGACCCGCCGTCTGCGCGGTGAGGTGGACGCCGTGCGACGGGACGCCGTCATGGACGAGGACGACCCCCGCAAGCGCTGGCAGCGCGCCCTGTGCGATCTCGCCGTCCACCAACTGGACGACCTCGGAGCCCATTTGGGACAGCTCAAGGCCGGTGTGCCGGACGAGGCGCCGGCCACGCCCGGCCCGGAACCCGAGAGCGCGGCCGATGCCGCCATCGGCCCCGGCGCCGCCTACGGCGCTCCGGACGCGTCCCCGGGCACCGGATCACTGCTCAGCCGCGTCGGCAGCGCCGAGTGGAATCTCCTCACCGACGAGGTCAGCTGGTCCGAGGAACTGCATCAGATCTTCGGACGGACCCCGGCGAGCGGCCCGATGTCGTTGGACGAGCTCCCGTCGGTGGTCTTCGCCGAGGACCAGCCCCTGTTGCAGGCGATGGTGACGGACTGTCTGATCGACGGAAAGCCGATCGACGGTGAGTTCCGCATCGTCCGTGCCGACGGCCGGGTCCGCACCCTCCACATGATGGGCGAGCCGGTCCTCGACGCCGACGGCTGCACGGCATCCATGTGGGCCGTCTTACGGGACGTCAGTGAGCTGCGACGCAGCGAGCGCGCGGTCCGCGAGTCCCGCGACTCTCTCCAGCGCCGTCGGCACAGGGAGCGCACCGAGCGCCGGGTCGCCGTCGAGCTCCAGGAAGCCGTCCTTCCTCCCTGGCGCGGTTCGCTGCGCTTCGCCCACGGCGGTCCCGGTGCGTCGCTCGACGTGGCGGGTCACTACCTGCCGGCCGCGTCGACCGGCCTGATCGGCGGCGACTGGTACGACGCCCTCGCGCTCCCCGACGGGGACGCGCTTCTGACGGTGGGCGACCTCACCGGGCACGGTGTGTCCGCCACCTCCTCCATGGCCATGCTGCTCGGCGCGCTGCGCGGTATGGCCGTGGCCGGCATCCGCCCCGGTTCCCTGATGGGCCATCTCAACCAGCTCCTCGAGACCTCCGGGCAGCCGGCCCTGGGCAGCGCGATGTGCTGCCGCTACGACCCGGCGAGCCAGACACTCTCCTGGGCTCAGGCGGGACACCCCGCCCCGTTGCTCTTCCGCGACGGGACGGGGAGCGCCCTGGCGCGGCCGGACGGTGTGCTCCTGGGAGCGACGCCCCGGGCCGCGTACGAGGAGGCCGAGGTACGGCTGCTCCCCGGGGATCTGCTGATGCTCCACACGGACGGGCTGACCCGGCGCGGGGGCATGGACGATTCGGGTACGCGACGTCTCCTCTCGTTGGCACCACGGCTGGCCGGGGCGCGGGACGCGCAGGACTGCGTACGGGCGGTGGTCGAGGAGTTCGGCGAGACGCCGGGCGAGGACGACGCCTGCGTGATGGTGGTCCGGGTCGGTCCGTAGGAATCCGTAGGCGTCGGGCATGTGAAGGGGCGCCCCGGTTGTGGCCGGGCACCCTCGGTGTGGAATCCCACCGGCTCACGGCCTGGGACTCGTCGGCCGCACGGCCTGAAATCGCGTCGGCCCGCGGGTTCCCGGGTCTCGTGAGATCCCTGGGTCTCGGATCCCGTCGGCCCGCGGCGTCAGATCTCGCCGGTCGGGGGGCGCTTGGCGGCGGGCTTGGGCAGTGCGAGCGCGATCTCCTCGCGCAGGTCCTCGATCTTGGTGTAGCCGGCGTACTGCCCGGTCAGCCGGTACATCTCCCGCAGCCGGTCCCAGGTGCGGTGCGAGGACGTGTCCCCCATGGAGACCAGCGCGAGCCGGGCGTACCGGTCGGCCTGCTCGGGGTCGTCGGCGATGAAGCAGGCCGAGGCGAGCGAGATGTGGTCGAAGAGCTTCGAGCGGTCGTGGCCACCACTGCGCAGCTCGAGGGCGAGCTTGGCGTGGCGCTGCGCGGGGATCGCCGCCGCCGGATCGTGTTCGGCCAGGGTGCGGTAGGCGAGAGCCTGCATGCCGTGCAGGTCGGCCTCGTCGAAGTTCTGCATCCAGTCGGGCTTCTCCTCCCCCCGGTCGGAGACGAAGAGGTCCTCGGCCTCGCCGAGCGTGCGGCGCATCGCCCGGCCCCGGCCCATCGACGCCTGAGCCCAGGCCTCGATGGTGTGGAACATGGCCTGGGTCCGGGGCAGTACCCGCTCCCCCGCGCCGGACTTGGCGAGCGTCATCAGGTCGAGGGCGTCGTCGGGCCGGCCGAGATGGACCATCTGACGGGCGGCGCGGGACAGGGCCTCGCCGGCGCGCGGCCGGTCGCCGCCCTCCCGGGCCGCGTGGGCGGCGATGACGAAGTACTTCTGGGCGGTGGGTTCGAGGCCGACGTCGTGGGACATCCAGCCGGCCAGGACGGCGAGGTTGGCGGCCACTCCCCAGAGGCGACGCTGGAGGTGGTCGGGGTGGTGGTAGGCGAGCATGCCGCCCACCTCGTTGAGCTGGCCCACGACCGCCTTGCGCTGGAGGCCGCCGCCTCGGGACGCGTCCCAGGCGCGGAACACCTCCACGGAACGCTCCAGCGCCTCGATCTCCTCCGACCCGATGGGGGCGGCCTCGTAGCGGTCGAACCCGACGGGATCGGCGTGGAGGGGATCGTGCGCGCGGGGAGCGTGCGCGGTGCGTGCGGGGTCGGTGTGCAGCCAGTCGTGCATGGCGCTGCTGAGGGCGGAGCCGGCGGCGAGCACGGCGCCCGCGCCCACCAGGCCGCGTCGGTTGAGCATGAGGTCCATTCCCGTGAATTCGGTGAGGACCGCCGCCGTACGCTCGGGCGCCCAGGGCAGCCCGTCAGGGTTGTCGTTGTTCCTGACGTTCTGCCGTCTTCCGGCGCGCCCGCGTCGTACGAACCCGAGGTCCTCGATGGTCACGACACGGCCGAGTCGCTCGGTGAACAGTGCTGCCAGCACCCGCGGGACGGGGTCGCGGGGGATCTCCCCCAGGTCGATCCACCGCCGAACCCGTGAGGTGTCCGTCGCCAGCTGGGGGTGGCCCATGGCCGCCGCCTGCCGGTTGACGAGCCTCGCGAGCTCTCCCTTGGACCAGCCGGCCAGGCCGAAGAGGTCTGCCAGGCGGGTGTTGGTTTGTCCGGTCACGTCTAAGCCCCCAGGTTCTCGGCTGAGTTGACAGTAACCCCCTGTCATAGGGCTGGCGACTATTCGCCAGGGTTCGCCAGGGTGCGCCCGATGTTCCGCCACCCGCGCCCGGGTGTCAGGTAGGAACGCGCCACCCCGCCCCGGCAACCGGCCCTCATTCCCCAGGGTGCGGACCGGAGGTCGGGCGGGGCGACGCACGTAACTCGTCGGCACACGAAGGGATCTGTCTCCTCCATGTACACAGCATCGTCCTCCGTGTCTGCCCCGCCCCGGCCCCAGCACCGTTCCGTCCCGGTCGGCAGCGGACCGTACCTCGCCCCTGCCTCCCCCACCGCGGGCCTGGGCAGGCGCTGGGCGGGCGGCACCGCTCAGCCGCCCAGCGGCAGGATCGACCTGTCGGGCCCGCAGGGCGCGCAGATGAGGATGGCGATCGCCTCCGTCCACCGGATCTGCCCGGAGTTCAACCCGGTCCAGGTGCTGCGGCGCAGCGGCCGTTCCGTCCTGATCGTCGGCACCACCGGACGGACCACGGCGGTCGCCAAGTGTTTACTGGACCACTCCCCCGCGTGGGTCGAGCGGTTCCAGCACGAAATAGCCGCCTATCGCTCCTTCGTCCGCCACCGTCCGCCGGTGCGGGCGCCGCGGCTCATCGCCGCGGACCCGGAGAACTGCACGCTGGTGATCGAGCGGATGCCCGGGCGGGCCGCGGCGCTGACGCGCCACCCCGTGGAGGCCCCGGCGCGGGCGGACCTGCGGGCCGCGCTCGGCGCGATCGTCCGGCTGGGGACCTGGCGCCCGCCGGCCGGGACCTTCGACGCCCCGCTCGACTACGCGTCGCGGATCTCGCGCTACCACGAACTGGGTCTGTTCACCGACCGTGACCGGGACGACCTGCAGAAGCTGCTGCACGGCCTGGCGCACGCCGGTGGACGTCAGGGCATGGGCCAGTTCTGTCACGGCGACGCCCTGCTCTCCAACATCCTGCTGTCGCCCACCGGCCCGGTCCTGGTCGACTGGGAGCACGCCGGCTGGTACCTGCCCGGCTACGACCTGGCGACGATGTGGGCGGTACTCGGTGACGCGCCGCTCGCCCGGCGCCAGATCAGTCAGCTCGCCCAGCAGGCGGGTCCGGCGTCCCGGGACGCCTTCCTGGTGAACCTGATGATCGTGCTGACCCGGGAGATCCGTACGTACGAGACGGCGGTGCAGCGCACCATCAAGGAGGCGCCGCCCGCCGGTTCGGTCCCCGTCCCCTCCGGTGCGGTCTCGCCCGGCGAGGAACAGCGGCGGCTGCTGCGGCGGCTGCACGACGACTGCGCCATGGCACGGCGGGCCGTGCGCGCCGCGGTCGGCACGCGCTGAAGGCGCGCGTCGGTCGAAGACGCGGGGGAATGCTCCGCGCGCCCGGTGCCGACACATCGGGAGCGCGGGGCATCGTCGTCTCCGGAGCCGCCGCACTGCCACGGCATTGGTCCACTCCACTGACGCGTCGCAGGCCCGCGCGCCGCCGCCGCGAAACTCCGCGATACGGCCTCTGACATGGGGAATTCCGCCGAGGGACAAGTGATTGACGGATCGTCCGGGAGCCGATACCCCTGTACGGGTCCGGCCCCGCACGCCCCCTCGCCACCCCCCGTTCCCGGAGGCTGCCTTGCACCGTTCCACGTCGCCCAGACGGGCCCCCCGAGCGGTGGGCGCCGTGGCGTCCGCCGCCTTGCTGTTCCCGCTCCTCGTCGCCGCCCCGTCCGCCACCGCCGGGCCGGTCGAACCGGAGGCGTTACAGGAGCAGTTCGCGACCGCGGCCGCACGCCGTGGGGTGCCGCAGAGTGTGCTCCTCGCGGTGTCGTACCTCCAGTCGCGGTGGGACGCGCACGGCGGGGCACCGAGCGTGACCGGGGGCTACGGCCCGATGCATCTGACGGACGCGGTGACCGCCCTCGCCGAGGCCCCGCACCACTCGCACGGAGAGGAGGACGCCCGGGGCGACGAGTCCCGTGCCCCGAGGATCGGCGCGGAGCCGGAGATCGCGCCGCCGACGGCGGCCGAGCTGCCGGCGCGCCTGAAGACGCTGGACCGGGCGGTGGAGCTGTCCGGGATTCCGGCGGAGGAGCTGCGGACGAGTACCGCCGCGAACATCGAGGGCGGGGCGGCGCTGCTGGCCGCCGCCCAGCGCGAGTCGGGCCGGCCGCTCAGCGCCGACCCGGCCGACTGGTACGGAGCGGTGGCGCGCTATTCGGGCGCCGACGACAAGGCGACCGCGGCGACGTTCGCGAACGACGTGTACGACGTGATCCGCAGCGGTGAGACGCGGACGACGGACAGCGGGCAGGTGGTCACCCTCGCGGCCGACGCGGACATCGCGCCCGCGACCGGGCAGGTGGAGTCGCTCGGGCTGCGGACGGCGGACACGGGGCGGACCGAGTGCCCGAGGACCGTGGCCTGCGAGTGGATCCCGGCGCCGTACGAGGAGTTCGGCGACGGTGACTACGGCAACCACGACAAGGGCGACAGGCCGGAGTCCCAGGACATCGACTACATCATCGTCCACGACACCGAGGCCTCCTGGGACGTCACCCTGAAGCTGGTGCAGGACCCGACGTACGTGTCCTGGCAGTACTCGCTGCGCTCCTCGGACGGACACATCGCCCAGCACCTGCCGCTCAAGGACGTCGGCTGGCACGCGGGCAACTGGTTCGTGAACGCCAAGTCGGTGGGCCTGGAACACGAGGGCTTCCTGACCGCGCCGGACTCCTGGTACACGGAGGCGATGTACCGGACGTCGGCGCGTCTGGTGCGGTATCTCGCCCAGCGTTACGACATCCCGCTGGACCGGCAGCACGTCCTCGGCCATGACAACGTGCCGGGCACGGTCACGTCGACGATCCGCGGGATGCACACCGACCCGGGCCCGTACTGGGACTGGGCGCACTACTTCCAGTTGCTCGGCCGTCCCTTCACGCCGAGCGCGGGCCCGGACGCGGGAGTGGTGACGATCCGCCCGGACTACGACACGCACCGGCCGGTCTACACGGGCTGCGCGAAGGCGGGTGAGGCGTGCGCCCCGCACGGCAGCGGCGCCGTACGGCTGCACAGCGAGCCGAGCGCCGAGGCGCCGCTGGTGAAGGACATCGGTCTTCGGCCGGGCGGGCAGGACTCGACGACCGGGGTCAACGACACCGGGGCGCGGGCGTCGACGGGGCAGCAGTACGCGGTGGCGGAGCGCCGGGGCGACTGGACGGCGATCTGGTATCTCGGCCAGAAGGCCTGGTTCCACAACCCGAAGGCGCGACCGACGGCGGTGAACGCGCGGGGCCTGGTCCTCACGCCGAAGGACGGCGCGGCGCAGATCCCGGTGTACGGGCGCGCCTATCCGGAGGCCTCGGCGTATCCGGCCGGGGTGCCGGTGCAGGCGGTGTCGCCCCTGCCGTACAGGCTGCTCGCCGGACAGCGGTACGTGGTGGGTGACCGCACCCCGGGCGAGTACTACTTCGCGCCGGTGTTCGACACCACGGGGCACACGGTGGTCCGGGGCCAGGAGGAGTACCACCAGATCCAGTTCGGTCACCGGATCGCCTTCGTGAAGGCGGCTGACGTGCGGGTTTCTCGCGCCTGAGCCGAGTGACGGGCAGCGCCTGAGGGGTGTCGCCGGAGATTTCCACCGGTGACACCCCTCTGCGTTCGTACGACTAATTCGGGCGCGGCGTGGGCCGTACGGGCGAGGGGTAGGGCTCGGCCGGACACCGCCCCCGCTCATGCTCACCGAAAGGCCCCGCACGCATGGCACAGCCCTTCGTACTGCCGGATTTCTACGTTCCGTATCCGGCGCGGCTCAACCCCCATGTGGAGACCGCCCGGACACACACCCGGGAATGGGCGCGGTCGATGGGGATGCTGGAGGGCTCCGGCGTCTGGGAGGAACACGACCTCGAGTCCCACGACTACGCCCTGCTGTGCTCCTACACACATCCGGACTGCGACGCCGAGGCCCTGTCGCTGGTCACCGACTGGTACACCTGGGTCTTCTTCTTCGACGACCACTTCCTCGAGGTCTTCAAGCGCACCCAGGACCGGGCGGGCGGCAAGACCTATCTGGACCGGCTGCCGCTCTTCATGCCGATGGACGCGGCGACGGCGATGCCCGAGCCGACCAACCCGGTAGAGGCCGGCCTCGCGGACCTGTGGACCCGCACGGTGCCGTCCATGTCATCGGCCTGGCGCAAACGGTTCGCCGAGGCCACCGAGCACCTGCTGTACGAGTCGCTCTGGGAGCTCGACAACATCAACGCGGGGCGGATCGCCAACCCGGTCGAGTACATCGAGATGCGCCGCAAGGTGGGCGGCGCGCCCTGGTCCGCCGGGCTCGTCGAATACGCGGCGGGCGCCGAGGTCCCCGAGCAGGTGGCGGACTCCCGGCCGCTGTGTGTCCTGCGGGACGCCTTCTCGGACGCGGTCCATCTGCGCAACGACCTCTTCTCCTACCAGCGTGAGGTGGAGGACGAGGGCGAGAACAGCAACGGCGTCCTCGTCCTGGAGCGGTTCCTCGGCTGTACGACCCAGGAGGCGGCCGACGCGGTCAACGACCTCCTGACCTCGCGGCTGCAGCAGTTCGAGAACACGGCACTCACCGAGGTGCCGGGCCTCTGCCTGGAGAAGGGGCTGACTCCGGACGAGTGCGCGGCGATCGCCGCCTACGCGAAGGGGCTCCAGGACTGGCAGTCCGGCGGCCACGAGTGGCACATGCGCTCCAGCCGGTACATGAACGACGGTCTGGACACCGGCCCTTCGCGGTTCGCGGGCGTTCTCGGCACCTCCGCCCTGGACATCAGGACACTGTTCGGCCGCCCCGCCGCCGCACGACTTCGGACCCTCACCCACGTCCCCCATCAACAGGTCGGCGCCTCGATCCTGCCCGACTTCGACCTGCCCTTCCCGCTGACACTGAGCCCGCACCACGAGGAGGCGAAGCGGCTGTCCGTGGACTGGGCGGAGCGGATGGGTCTGCTCGAGGACGTCTGGGACCGCCCGATGCTGGAGGGGTTCGACCTGGCGCTCTGCTCGGCGGGCCTGGATCCGGACGCCACGTCGGAGGAGCTGGAGCTCAGCGCGGAGTGGCTGACGTGGGGGACGTACGGGGACGACTACTACCCGGCGATCTTCGGCCGGTCACGCGATCTGCTCGGCGCGAAGGGGTGCACCGAGCGGCTCAAGACCTGCATGTCCGTGGACGATCCGGCCGCCGGGGCGGCGATCGCCGTCTCGCCGTTGGAGCGTTCGCTGGCCGATCTGTGGGCGCGTACGGTCGCGCCGATGGGTGCGGACGCGCGGGCGCAGCTGCGTGAGTCACTGGTCCGGATGCTCGACAGCTGGATGTGGGAGCTGCACAACCAGGCCCAGCACCGGGTTCCGGATCCGGTGGACTACCTGGAGATGCGGCACAGGACGTTCGGCTCGGACCTGACGATGCTGCTCTGCCGGCTCCGGCACGCGGCCGGACTGCCGCAGGCGATCTTCCGGTCGGGGACCGTCATCCGCCTGGAGAAATCGGCGTCGAACTACGCCTGCCTCCTCAACGACCTGTTCTCGTACCAGAAGGAGATCGAGGTCGAGGGAGAGGTCCACAACGGCGTCCTGGTCGTGCAGAAGTTCTTCGACATCGACTATCCGACCGCCGTGGGGATGATCGACAACCTCATGCGCGGGCGGCTCGACGAGTTCCTGCACGCCAAGGAGCACGAACTACCCGTGCTGTACGAGGACTTCGGACTCGACGCGCGCGGGCGGGCGGAGATGGAGGCGTACGTACGGGAGCTGGAGGACTGGCTGGCCGGCATCTACAACTGGCATCGCAGCGTGCGCCGTTACGCGGCCCAGGACGTGCACTCGGGCAGCGGGACGGCACTGCTGCGGCGGGGGCCGACGGGGCTCGGGACGTCGGCGGCGCGGGTGGCCTCGCTGCTCGGCCGATAACCGGGGTCGACGGGGGCGCCGGGTTGTTCCGGTGCCCCCGGGGCCGCCGCTCCCTCAGGAGGGGCGCATGCCGCGCAGTTGATCCAGTTCGCGGCGCTCGCGCTTGGTCGGGCGGCCGGCCCCGCGTTCGCGGACGCCGGCCAGGGCCACGTGCTCGCGCGGGGGCGGCGGCGGGCTGTTGTCGACGTAGGCCTCGGCGGCGACGGGAGGACCGACCCGCTTGGTGAGGAGCTCCTTCACCTCGACGATCCGTTCCCGGCCGCCGTGGAAGAGCCGCACCTCGTCACCCGGCTTCACGGGCTGGGCGGGCTTGGCGCGGTCACCGTTCACCTTGACGTGACCGGCCCGGCAGGCCGCGGCGGCCTGGGAACGGGTCTTGGTGAGGCGGACCGCCCAGATCCAGCTGTCGACGCGTGCGCTCATCGGCCCCCGCCTCCCGTCAGCCCTGCTGGAAGAGCTCGGCGGGCAGCGGCTTGAGAAGCGCGTAGAGGTCGTCGGTGATCGGCCGGTCCCAACTGGCGATCGTGACGAGGACGTTGTCGCTGCGGTCGAACTGCACGCAGGAGATCCGGCTCTCGGAGAGCTTGAGGCGGCGCACGATCAGCAGGTTGTCGCCCTGCATGACCGGCATGTCCTCGGTGTCGAGGACCTCGACCGGCTCATCGTTCTCCAGGGCGGCGAGGAGCTGGGCCACCTCGAAGGGGATCTGCCCGTCGGCGAGCTCCCGCGCGGGGGAACCCTCGGGCAGGTTGCCGATGATCATCGCGGGGCCGCGGCCGCCGAACAGGTCGTAGCGCAGGAAGACGCCCTGACAGCTTCCGTCGGGGGCGGGCAGCAGGCCGGCGCCGAGGTTGCCGGGCCAGTCCCCCGGGTCCATGGCCAGGACGTCGAAGTCCGGGCCCGCGGGTGTGGCGGCGCTGCGGCGGCGGAGGAAGGACATACGGCCATGGTACGTGCCCGGGCCCGCCCCGCGACGCGCCGGGGCGCCTCCAGGGAGGGCCTGTCGCGCCGACCGCGCGAGCCGCCGGCGCAAGTCCGCCGAGGCTCTGCGCCGGCCACCCTGCGAGCTGCCCCGGTCACTCCCCGGAAGCGTCCCGCGCCGGGGCCTGCCGCCCGCACGCCCCTTACGGACCGTGCTCGGTTCGCGGGCGACGGCCGCGGTCAGGCCCACGGCGTCGGATCGGGTCAGGCGGATCAGGTCACGTCAGGTCGAACTCGCCCTCGCGCGCGTTGACCACGAACGCCCGCCACTCCGCCGGGCTGAAGATCAGGGACGGCGCCTCCGGTCGCCCTCCGTTGCGCATCGCGATGAAGCCCTCGACGAAGGCGATCTGGACGTCTCCCGCTCCCTGGCTGCTCGACCGCCAGTCCGCCTCGCTGAGGTCGAGTTCCGGCTTGTCCCAGCCCGCGAAGGCGTGCTGGGTGGTGGTGGTGCTGTCCGCCACGTCCGTGCTCCTCCCGCAATCCGCTTCCCGCATCGTCGTCGTCCGGGGCTCAGGTTAGCGAGCGGCACCCCGTGCCGACAGACCTCATGCGCCGGGCGGCCGGTCGCCGACGAGCCACATGGCGAAGAACTGCGCGCCCCCTCCGTACGCGTGTCCGAGCGCTCTTCGCGCGCCGTCCACCTGGTGTTCGCCCGCCTGCCCGCGCACCTGGAGCGCGGCCTCGGCGAAGCGGATCATCCCGGAGGCGCCGATGGGGTTGGTGGAGAGCACGCCTCCCGAAGGGTTCACCGGCAGGTCGCCGTCGAGTTCCGTCACCCCGGCCTCGGTGAGCTTCCAGCCCTCGCCCTCCTCGGCGAAGCCCAGGTTCTCCAGCCACATCGGCTCGTACCAGGAGAACGGGACGTACATCTCGACCGCGTCGATCTCCCGGCGCGGATCGGTGATGCCCGCCTGCCGGTAGACGTCGGCGGCGCAGTCCTTGCCGGCCTGCGGGGAGACGAAGTCCTTGCCGGCGAAGAGCGTCGGCTCGCTGCGCATCGCGCCGCCGTGCACCCAGGCGGGCGGCCGGGGCGAGCGCCCCGCTCCCGCGCGGTCGGTGAGGACCATCGCGCAGGCCCCGTCGGAGGACGGGCAGGTCTCGGAGTAGCGGATCGGGTCCCAGAGCATCGGTGAGGCCTGGACCTTCTCCAGAGTGATGTCGTGCTCGTGGAGGTGGGCGTAGGGGTTCTTCAGCGCGTTGCGGCGGTCCTTGTACGCGACGAGGGAGCCGACCGTGTCGGGGGCGCCGGTGCGGCGCATGTAGGCCCGTACGTGCGGGGCGAAGAAGCCCCCCGCTCCGGCGAGCAGCGGCTGCTGGAACGGTACGGGCAGGGAGAGGCCCCACATGGCGTTGGATTCGGATTGCTTCTCGAAGGCGAGCGTGAGGACCGTGCGGTGGACCCGGGCGGAGACGAGGTTCGCCGCGACCAGGGCCGTGGAGCCGCCGACGGAGCCCGCGGTGTGGACCCGGAGCATCGGCTTGCCGACGGCGCCGAGGGCGTCGGCGAGATAGAGCTCCGGCATCATGACGCCCTCGAAGAAGTCGGGGGCCTTGCCGATGACGACGGCGTCGACGTCCGTCCAGGTCAGTTCGGCGTCCTCCAGGGCGCGCTGCGCGGCCTCGCGGACGAGGCCGGCGATCGAAACGTCCCGGCGGGCGGCGACGTGCTTGGTCTGGCCGATCCCGACGACGGCGACGGGCTCATCGGGCACGGGAGTCCCCTTCCAGGACGGCGACCAGGTTCTGCTGCAGACAGGGGCCGGAGGTCGCGTGGGCGAGGGCCCGGTCGGAGGCGCCGCGGTGGATGCGGGCGGCGGCCTCGCCGAGCCGGATGAGGCCCGCGGCCATCATCGGGTTGGCGGCGAGCGCTCCGCCGGACGGGTTGACCCTTACCCCGTCGTCGAGGTCGAGGGCTCTGCGGAGCACGACCTCCTGTGAGCTGAAGGGCGCGTGGAGTTCGGCCGTGTCGACGTTCGGGGCGCCTCCCATGCCCTGGGGGCCATGAGGGAGGTCGAAGGCTCCGGCACGCTCGGCGGCGAGACGGGTGGAGGGCGAGTCGGTGAGGTCGCGCAGGCCGAGGGCGTGCGCCTCGATGCGGTGGTCCATGCCCCTGATCCAGGCGGGTCGGGCGCACAGTGCGCGTGCGGTGTCCCCGACGGCGAGGACCACCGCGGCGGCGCCGTCGCCGACCGGCGGGCAGTCGCCGGTGCGCAGCGGCGCGACGACGTAGTCGCCCTGGGGGCGGCGACCGGGGAGCTGGGCGTGGGGGTTGGCGGTCGCGTCCTCGCGGCTGCGGGCGGCGACGGAGGCCAGCGCCGGCTCGTCCGTGTGTCCCGCGTCGATGAGCGCCCGCGCCTGGAGCGCGGCGAGCGCGACGGAGTCGGGCCAGAGCGGGGCGAGGTAGTAGGGGTCGAGCTGCCGGGTGAGGACATCGCGTACGGAGCCGGGCGAGGACTTGCCGTAGGCGTAGACGAGCGCGGTGTCGGCCTGGCCGGTCAGGAGTTTCACCCAGGCCTCGTACAGCGCCCAGGCGCCGTCCATCTCCACATGTGACTCGGAGATCGGGGGCCAGGCGCCGACGCCGTCGAGGGCCATGGTGAAGGAGAAGGCACGCCCGGCGAGGTAGTCGGAGGATCCGGAGCAGGTGAAGCCGATGTCGGAGGTCTTGAGGCCGGTCTGCCGCAGCACGTCGTGGAGGACGGGCATCAGCATCTCGACCTCGGAGAGCTCGTCGGTGCGCCGCCGGTGGACCGTCTGGGCGAAGGCGACGATCGCCACTTCGCGGTCCGGCGTCCGTGGATCCGGGGTCACAGCAGCTCCTTGTACGCGTCGTAGTCGGCGTCGGGCTCTCCACAGTGCCGGTAGTGGTCGGGGTAGCGGCTGCCTTCGGTCCACACCGGTTCGACGCGCAGGCCCATGCGCACCTGGTCGTAGGGGATGCCGCCGATCCGGCCGTGGAGGGCGAGGCCGGCGCCGTCGAGGGCGATGTGGGCGTAGACGTAGGGGACCTCGATGTCGAGGTTCTTCGCCTTGATGTTGACGATGCAGAAGGTGGTGACGGTGCCTCGCGGGCCGACCTCCACACGGTCGGTGGTGGCGACGCCGCAGGTGGGGCAGGCGCCGCGGGGCGGGACGTACACCTTCGTACAGGACGGGCAGCGTTCGCCGACGGTCTTCCGTTCGGTCAGGGCCTGGAGGTAGCCGGTCTGGGCGCGGCCCGGGCTGTAGGTGTAGTCGAGCCGGGCGGGCGCGACGATTCCGCCGACGGGGTCGTCGAAGACTCCGTCGTGGGGGCGTGTGCCGTGGACATCGGCGCTCTCGTACGGTTCGAAGCAGGCGATGTCGGTGATGGCGCCGGCCCGTTCGGTGGCCCAGCGGACCCTGACGCGCATGCCGGTGCGGACGGCGTCGGGGCCGGGCGCGTCAAGGGCGTGCAGGAGGGTGGTGTCGGCGCCGTCGAGCCGGACCAGGACCCAGGCGAAGGGGGTGGTCAAGGGCTGCCCGGCGCGGGGCTCGGGGTTCCAGGCCCAGGTGGTGACGGTCCCGGTGGCCCCGACCTCGACGAGCTCGCGGAGTTCGGCCGCGGTCTCGGGGTCGTACTCGACGGGCGGGACGAGCACCCGCCCGTCGGCGGCCCGCACCCCTAGGACGGTCCTCTCGCGCAACCCGGTGAGGAACGCGGACTGCACGGGTCCGAGGGACCGGGTGAAGGGGAACTCGACGACGAGGGGTGCGCGGAGTGTGTCCGGCACGGGGGCGGCGCTCATGGGGCTCCTTCGGGGTGTCGGGGGCGGTCGGGGCGCCTGCGGCGGGGTGGGGCGGTCACTCCCGGCGGTACACCGGCGGGCGCTTCTCCGCGAAGGCGCGCGCGCCCTCCTTCGCGTCCGAGGTGGCGAAGATCGGCCAGCCGCGTTTCAGTTCGGCCGCCAGACCCTCGGTCTCGGTCATCTCGGCGGTCTCGTACACCGACGCCTTCACCGCCTCCACGGCGAGCGGTCCGCAGGCGTTGATCTGCTCCGCGACGGCGAGGGCCCGTTCCAGCGCGGTGCCGTCGGGGACGACCTGGCCGACGAGTCCGATCCGGGCGGCCTCCTCGGCGCTGTACGGGCGTCCGGTCAGCAGCATTTCGAGGGCGTGGGTGCGGGCGATCTGGCGCGGCAGCCGGACGGTCGAGCCGCCGATCGGGAACAGTCCGCGCTTGACCTCGAAGAGACCGAAGGTGGCGGACGAGCCCGCGATCCGGATGTCGGTGCCCTGCAGGATCTCGGTGCCGCCGGCGACGCAGTAGCCCTCGACGGCGGCGATGACCGGTTTGCGCGGACGGTGGTGACGCAGCATCGCCTTCCAGTGCAGATCGGGGTCGGCCGTCATCCGGTCCCTGTACTGCTCGCCCTCCATTCCCTTGCCGGCCAGCGCCTTGAGGTCCATCCCCGCACAGAAGGAGCCGCCCGCTCCGGTCAGGACGACGGAGCGGATCGTGTCGTCGGCGTCGGCCTCCAGCCAGCCGTCGTGGAGCCCGACCAGCATGGGCAGTGAGAGGGCGTTCCTGGCCTCAGGCCGGTTGAGTGTGAGCACGAGCGTGGCGCCTTCGCGCCGCACGGTGAGGTGTTCGGTCCCACCCATGGGTGTTCTCCCGTCTCCAGACCTAGAACAGGTTGCAGGAGGGACGGGTCCAGTTCAATAGTTTTCTGACACACAGTCAGATTCTTCTGCTCGACCCCTTCCGCCCGCCGCCCGGCGGCGCTCTAATGACCGCCGAGTCAGTTCGGGCGCAGGGCGATCAGCTGGGTCAGGAGGAACGGTGGAGTACAACCTTGCCGACCTGTTCGAGTCGGTCGTCGACGTGGTCCCGGAGCGCGAGGCGCTCGTGTACGTCGACCACCCCGGCACGGGGACGGAGCGCCGGCTCACCTACGCGGAGCTCGACGCCGCCGCCAATCGCGTCGCCCACCATCTGATCGACGCCGGCATCCTGCCGGGCGAGCACCTGGGGCTGCACCTCTACAACGGGGTCGAGTACCTGCAGACCGTCCTGGCCTGCCTCAAGGCGCGGATCGTGCCCGTCAACGTGAACTACCGCTATGTGGAGGAGGAACTGGCCTACCTCTACAAGGACGCCGATCTCGCCGCGCTCGTCTTCGACGCCGAGTTCACCGGACGGGTCGCGGCCGCATTGCGGCAGACGGAGAAGCTGCGGCACCTCGTGCGGGTGGGGGCCCCGCACGAGGGAGCGCCCGCGCTCGACTGCCTGGAGTTCGAGGCCGCCGCGGCAGCGGGTTCGCCCGCGCGCGGCTTCCCCGAACGCTCCGCCGACGACCTGTTCATCATCTATACCGGTGGTACGACCGGCATGCCGAAGGGCGTCATGTGGCGCCAGGAGGACCTGTTCTTCGCGGGACTCTTCGGCGGCGAGCCGGCGGGCGAACCGGTGAAGCGCCCCGAGGAGCTGGCCGAGCGGGTCGCCGCGCGCGGCGCCGGGCTCACCTTCTTCCCCGCTCCCCCGCTGATGCACGGCACCTCGACGCTGACCTCGTTCATCGCCTTCAACTACGGCCAGCGGGTGGTCATCCACCGCAAGTACGTGCCCGATGAGGTGCTGCGCACGATCGAGAAGGAGAAGGTGTCGAGCGTGTCGCTGGTGGGTGACGCGATGCTCCGGCCGCTCGTCGACGCTCTCCACGGCCCGCTCAAGGGCACGGACCTGTCGTCGCTGTTCAGCGTCTCCTCGTCCGGGGCGATCATGTCGGAGACCGTGCGGGCGCAGTTCCAGGCGCTGGTCCCGAACGTGCTGCTCCTGAACAACTTCGGGTCCTCGGAGTCCGGATCCAACGGGAAGGCGACGGACGACTCGGGCCCGGAGAAGGGCTTCCGCCTGGAGGTCAACGAGCGTACGCAGGTGGTGGACCCGGTCAGCCACGAGCCGGTTCCGGTGGGGGCGCCGGGGCGGCTGGCCCAGCGGGGCCACGTCCCGCTCGGCTACTACAACGACCCGGCCAAGACGGCCGAGACCTTCTTCCAGAAGGGCGGCGAGCGGTGGGTGCTGCTCGGCGACATGGCGACGGTCGACGAGGACGGCATCGTGACCGTCCTCGGCCGTGGCTCGCAGTGCATCAACACCGGCGGGGAGAAGGTGTATCCGGAGGAGGTCGAGCAGGCGCTCAAGTCCCATCCGGACGTGTACGACGCCCTGGTGGCCGGTGTGCCGGACGCGAGGTGGGGCAACCATGTGGCGGCCGTCGTCCAGCTTCGCGTGGGCGCCCCGGCTTTGGACCTTCAGTCGGTGCAGGCACACTGCCGCAGCCGTCTGGCCGGCTACAAGGTCCCCCGCCAGCTGGTGCTCACCGAGCGCATCCAGCGATCCCCGAGCGGTAAGGCGGACTACCGTTGGGCACGCTCGGTGGCGGCGGCCGAGGACACCGCCACCCGGGCGCTCTAGACGCTCTAGACGCTCTAGACGCCGAACTCCCGCAGTGCGGCGAGGTATTCGTCCGGCGCGGAGGCGTGGATCAGGTGGCCGGCCTCGATCGTGACGTGCCGGGCGCCGGGGATTTTCCCTGCCAACCACACGAGCTGCTCCTGCGGAAGGTGGCTCCGCTCACCGCCGCCGAGGACCAGGGTGGGGGCGGTGACGGCGGAAAGCTCCTCGCGCCAGGCCGGGTCGGGCTCGTTCAGCTGGGCGTCGGTCGCCAGGACCACCTCCCAGTCGAATGCCGGCGGGCCCTCCGGGCGGGCGGCGAGGGGGCGCGGCGGGTCGAGCGGGAAGAAGACCGGGGAGTCCTCCAGGACGAGCCGCCCGATCAGGTCCGGCTCCCGCTGGGCCAGCAGACAGGCCGCCGCACCGCCCATGGAGTGACCGACGACGGTGGCGCCGCTCAGCCCGAGCGCCATGAGGAAACCGCGCAGTTCGTCACGGAACACGTCGAAGCCGTAGTGGCCGGGGCGGTCGCTCAGCCCGTGGCCGCGCAGATCGACGGCGTACACCCGCCTGTCGGTGGCCAGTTCCTCGGCGACACGTGTCCAGTCGGCGCTGCTCCCGCCCCGGCCGTGGACCAGGACGACGGGCCGGGCGCCCTCCACGCCCCACACCCGGTACGCGAGGCGGACCCCGTCGACCGTGACCGTGCGGACCTCCGGGTCGAGGAAGGCGGCGATCGGACGGACGAAGGCGCCGGGGTCGTCCACCCAGGGGAAGTGTCCCGCGCGTGGCTGCACCACCAGCTCGGCGTGGGGGAAGTACGCCGCCTGCTCGGCCGCCTTCGCCGGGGTCGGGCCAGCGTCGTACTCCCCGGCGAGGACGAGGACGGGCGCGGTGAGCGCGCTGAGCGCGGCCCGGGTCGCCTCGGGATCGTAGGCGCCGGGCCCGTGATAGGCGGCCATCGCCTCCGCGTTGAGCTGCCCGGCGGCCGCGGCGGCGTGCTCCTGTGCGGTCTCGTCCCAGTGCCCGTAACCGAAGGGGCCGATGATCTCCAGGAGCGTGGGCAGCGGCGTGTCGGGACCGATCGTCGCCAGGGCGGCCCGGGAAGCGGCGTACCAGGGCTGATCCGCGAAGACCTCGACGGCCTTGTCCCACTCCTCGTCGGTGGTCTCCACACCGACGGCCCGCAGGCCGGACGTGACCAGGACCAGGGAGCGCAACCGCTCGGGGTGCGCCGCCGCGTAGAGGGTCGCGAGGTTCCCCGCGCCGGAGTGCGCCAGCAGGTCCATCCGCTCCAGACCGAGGTGGACGCGGAGCGCCTCGACATCGGCCGCCTGCCGGTCGCAGCGGTACGTGCCCCGATCGGCGGGAGTCCCACTGGCGCCGACGCCGCGCGGGTCGAGCACGATCAGCGTCCGGTGGGCGGTGAGTCCGCCGAGGTCGCCCAGGTACACGGAGTCGCGCATCGGCCCGCCGGGCAGGCAGACCAGGGGCTCCCCCTCTCCCCTTGTGTGGTAGGCGAGTTGGGTTCCGTCGTACGTGGCGAAGTGCGGCATGGCGTCGATCCTGCTCGCCCACCGACGATCTTCGCAACCGTGTTCGCCGACGGCGCGATACGGTGGTGTGTCCACCCCCTACCGGCGAAGGAACCGCACCACCATGTCCTCCGAGACCCTCCGAGGCGACTGCGCGAACTGCTTCGGGCTCTGCTGCGTGGCGCTTCCCTTCGCCAGGTCGGCGGACTTCGCCGTGAACAAGTCGTCCGGTGAGCCGTGCCGGAACCTCGCGGAGGACTTCCGCTGCTCGATCCACACGAGGCTGCGGCCGAGCGGCTTCTCCGGCTGCACGGTGTACGACTGCTTCGGCGCGGGCCAGAAGGTCTCGCAGGTCACCTTCGGCGGGGTCTCCTGGCGCGAGGCCCCGGAGACCTCCCGCCAGATGTACGAGGTGTTCCCGGTGATGCGCCAGCTCCACGAGCTGCTGCGCTATCTCACCGAAGCGCTCGCACTGCCCGCGACCCGCTCGCTCCACGGCGAGCTGCGGCGCGCGCTGGCCGGGGTGGAGGAGCTCACCGAGGGCACGGCGGACGCGCTGGAGAAGCTGGACGTGGCCGCCGTCCGGGCGGAGGTCAATCCGCTCCTGCTGAAGACCAGCGCCTTGGTACGGGCGACGGCGGGCGGCAGGACGCAGAGCCGGCGGGGCGCCGATCTGATCGGCGCCCGGCTGCGCGGGGCGAAGCTGCGGGGCGCCGACCTGCGCGGGGCGCTGCTCATCGCCGCGGACCTCTCGGGCGCGGATCTGACCCTGACCGACCTGATCGGCGCCGACCTCCGCGACGCCGATCTCTCCGGCGCGGACCTGACCGGCGCCCTGTTCCTCACCCAGCCCCAGCTGAACGCGGCCCGCGGCGACGCGGCCACCCGCCTGCCCGAGGGCTTCGAGCGACCGCCCCATTGGACGCCCCGGAAGGTGTCCGCTCGCTAGGGAGTGTCGCCGACGTAGGCCGCGAGGTGCTCACCGGTGAGGGTGGAGCGGGCGGCCACGAGGTCGGCGGGCGTGCCCTCGAAGACGACCCTGCCGCCGTCGTGGCCGGCGCCGGGGCCGAGGTCGATGATCCAGTCGGCGTGTGCCATGACCGCCTGGTGGTGCTCGACGACGATGACCGACTTGCCGGAGTCGACGAGCCGGTCGAGCAGACCGAGCAGCTGCTCGACGTCGGCGAGGTGCAGACCGGTGGTCGGCTCGTCGAGGACGTAGACACCGCCCTTGTCGCCCATGTGTGTCGCCAGTTTCAGGCGCTGCCGCTCACCGCCGGACAGCGTGGTCAGCGGCTGGCCGATGGTGAGGTAGCCGAGCCCGACGTCGACGAGCCGCTCGAGGATCTTGTGGGCGGCGGGGGTGTGCGCCTCGCCGGAGCCGAAGAACTTCTCGGCCTCGCTCACCGGCATCGCGAGCACCTCGCTGATGTCCCGGCCGCCGAGGTGGTATTCGAGCACCGACGCGTCGAACCGCTTGCCGTCGCAGTCCTCGCAGGTCGTGGAGACACCGGCCATCATCCCGAGGTCGGTGTAGATGACACCCGCGCCGTTGCACGTGGGGCAGGCGCCTTCGGAGTTGGCACTGAACAGCGCCGGCTTCACGCCGTTGACCTTGGCGAACGCCTTGCGGATCGGGTCGAGCAGTCCGGTGTACGTCGCCGGGTTGCTGCGCCGTGAGCCCTTGATCGGGCTCTGGTCGACCGAGATCACCCCGGCGTCGGCGGGGACCGACCCGTGCACGAGCGAGCTCTTGCCGGAACCGGCGACACCGGTGATGACGGTGAGCACCCCGAGCGGGATGTCGACGTCGACCTTCCGCAGGTTGTTCGCCGTCGCGCCCCGGATCTCCAGCGCGCCCGTGGACTGCCGTACGGTCTCCTTGACCGCGGCCCGGTCGTCGAGGTGGCGGCCGGTGATCGTGCCGGAGGCGCGCAGCGCCTCCAGGGTGCCCTCGAAGCAGACGGCGCCGCCCGCCTGGCCCGCGCCGGGACCGAGGTCCACGACGTGGTCGGCGATCGCGATCATCTCCGGCTTGTGCTCCACGACGAGCACCGTGTTGCCCTTGTCCCGGAGGCGCAGCAGCAGCTCGTTCATGCGCTGGATGTCGTGGGGGTGCAGGCCCGCGGTGGGCTCGTCGAAGACGTAGGTGACGTCGGTGAGCGAGGAGCCGAGATGGCGGATCATCTTGACGCGCTGCGCCTCGCCGCCCGACAGCGTGCCGGCCGGCCGGTCGAGGGCGAGATAGCCGAGGCCGATCTCCACGAACGAGTCCAGGGTCTGCTGCAGCGTGGCGAGCAGCGGAGCCACCGACGGCTCCTCGATGTCGCGCACCCACTCGGCCAGGTCCCTGATTTCCATCGCGCAGACGTCGGCGATGCTCTTCCGCCTGATCTTCGAGGACCTGGCTCCCTCGCTGAGGCGGGTGCCGTCGCACTCGGGACAGGTGGTGAAGGTGACCGCCCGCTCCACGAAGGCTCGGATGTGCGGCTGCAGCGCCTCCTTGTCCTTGGACAGGAACGATTTCTGGAGCTTCGGGATCAGACCCTCGTAGGTGAGGTTGATGCCGTTGACCTTGACCTTGACCGGCTCCCCGTAGAGGAAGGCCTGCATCTCCTTCTTGGTGTACCGCCGGATCGGCTTGTCCGGGTCGACGAAGCCGGACTGGGCGTAGATCTGCACGGTCCACTGGCTGTCCGACTTCCAGCCGGGGATGGTGAACGCGCCCTCGGCGAGCGACTTGGAGTCGTCGTAGAGCTGGGTGAGGTCGATGTCGGAGACCGAGCCCCGGCCCTCGCAGCGCGTGCACATACCGCCGGTCCGCTGGAAGGTCGCCTTCTGGGCCTTGGTCTTGTCGCCGCGCTCGACGGTGATCGCGCCGCTGGCCCGGACAGAGGCGGTGTTGAAGGAGTACGCGCTGGGCGGGCCGATGTGCGGCTTGGCGAGCCGGCTGAAGAGGATGCGCAGCATCGCGTGGGCGTCGGTGGCGGTCCCGACCGTGGAGCGCGGATCGGCGCCCATCCGGCTCTGGTCGACGCTGATGACCGTCGTCAGCCCGTCGAGCACGTCGACCTCGGGCCGCGCCAGTGTCGGCATGAAGCCCTGTACGAAGGCGCTGTACGTCTCGTTGATCAGCCGTTGCGACTCCGCGGCGATCGTGTCGAACACCAGCGAGCTCTTGCCCGAGCCGGAGACGCCGGTGAACACCGTCAGCCTGCGCTTGGGTATCTCGATGCTGACGTCCTTGAGATTGTTCTCGCGGGCGCCGACCACGCGGATCAGATCGTGGCGGTCGGCGACGTGCGGCGCGGACGACCGTGTATCGGTCCTCGTGGCCCTGCTCATGTCTCTCCCTCTGTGGCGTCTGTGCCTGTGGTGTCTGTGCGATGGGGCGTCCCGTGCGCGGGACCGGAACTCAGTGCCCGCGGGGTCGGGTGAAGCGCAGCATGTTGCCGGCCGGATCGCGGAAGGCGCAGTCGCGGACGCCGTACGGCTGGTCCATGGGCTCCTGCAGCACCTCGGCGCCCGCGGCGCGGATGCGTTCGAATGTGGCGTCGACGTCGTCGGTGCGGAAGATGACCCCGCGCAGCAGACCCTTCGCCAGGAGTTCCGCCATGGCCTCCTTGTCGGCGGGCGAGGCGTTCGGGTCGGCGAGGGGCGGCTCCAGCACGATCTCCACGTCGGGCTGCGACGGCGATCCGACGGTCACCCAGCGCATGCCCTCGAACCCGACGTCGTTGCGCACCTCCAGGCCGAGGACGTCCCGGTAGAAGGGGAGCGCCTTGTCGTGGTCGTCGACGGCGATGAAGCATTGCGAGAGCGTGATGTCCATGCGTACGACGCTACGGTCGGGGGGAGGGTTTCGCTTCTCCATTCCTGACCGGTCGGGTGTGGATCTTGGCGACGCAGGCGGGGATGCCGGCGCCCGCCTCATGGTCGCGGGCCCGGTAGGCGCTCGGGCTCTCGCCGACCAGCTCGGTGAACCGCGAGCTGAACGATCCCAGTGACGTACAGCCGACCGCGAAGCAGACCTCGGTGACCGTCATGTCGCCCCGTCGAAGCAGCGCCTTGGCGCGCTCGATCCGGCGCGTCATCAGATAGCTGTACGGCGTCTCGCCGAAGGCGGCGCGGAAGCTCCGGGAGAAGTGGCCCGCCGACATGAGGGCGACGCGCGCAAGCGCCGGCACGTCGAACGGCTCGGCGTACTCGCGGTCCATCAGGTCACGGGCCCGGCGCAGCCGGACGAGGTCTTCCAACGTCACGCGACCACCATCCCATGCCGCCCGCGTCGCCGGAGTGGATCTCGTGGATGTCGGGCCGACCGGACCGAAGCCGCCACTTTGGGTAACGTGGGCAACGTCATGAGTCACCTCCTTCCGCGAAGGACGGCGCCGTGGAACCTCTCGTCTCGCCGGTCGGTTCGCACAACGAGTGGGACCCACTGGAGGAGATCATCGTCGGACGTCTCGACGGCGCGACGATCCCCTTCAGACATCCGGTGGTGTCCTGCAACATCCCGCGGTGGGCGGCACGGTTCCAGGGGCTCGCCGCCGGGTTCCGGTTTCCGCGGATGCTGATCGAGCCGGCCCAGCGGGAGCTCGATCAGTTCATCACGCTCCTTGGGTCGCTCGGCGTCACGGTCCGGCGGCCGGAGGCCGTCGACCACCGGCGGCGTTTCAGCACCCCCGGCTGGAAGTCACGCGGCTTCGGGAACGCCTGTCCCCGTGACAGCCTGCTGGTGATCGGCGACGAGATCATCGAGACCCCGATGGCGTGGCCGTGCCGGTATTTCGAGACCCACTCCTATCGGCCGATCCTCAAGGATTACTTCCGGCGCGGCGCGCGCTGGACGGCGGCGCCGAGGCCTCAGCTCTCCGACGCCCTGTTCGAGGCGCGTTTCTCCATCCCCCGGGCCGACGAGCCGATGCGCTACATCCTCACCGAATTCGAGCCGGTGTTCGACGCGGCGGATTTCGTGCGCGCGGGGCGGGACATCTTCGTCACCAGGAGCAATGTCACCAACCGCTCGGGCATCGAGTGGATGCGTCGCCATCTCGGACCCGAGTACCGCGTCCACGAGATCGAGAGCCGATGCCGCGCGCCCATGCACATCGACACGACGTTCCTTCCGCTCGCGCCCGGCAAAGTGCTCGTCAACCCGGAATACGTCGACGTCGACCGACTGCCCGACATCCTGAAGTCGTGGGACGTGCTGATCGCCCCCGAACCGGACCCGCTCAAGGGGCCCCTGCTCAAGCTCACCTCGATGTGCGGCAGATGGCTCAACATGAACGTGCTCGTGATCGACGGCCAGCGGGTGATCGCCGAGCGGCACCACACCACCATGCTGCGCGCGCTCGAGTCATGGGGGTTCGAGCCGATTCCGTGCGACCTTCTGCATTACGCGCCGTTCGGCGGCTCGTTCCACTGCGCGACGCTCGACGTCCGGCGTCGCGGCACGCTGGAGTCCTACTTCTCCTGAGCCTCACAGGCCCTCGGGGGCGTACACGTACGGCGTCGTCGTGGTGAGGGCCGCGAAGCCGAGGCGGGCGAGGATCGGGCGGCTGGTGTCGGCCGCGTCGACCTGGACGAAGCGGTGGCCGCGCTCGACCGCGATCCGGGTCCGGAAGGCGACCAGGGCGCGGTAGAGGCCCTTGCCCCGCCACGGCTCGACCGTGCCCCCGCCCCAGAGTCCGGCGAAGTCCGTGCCGGGGTACAGCTCGAGGCGCGCCGCGCTCACCGGCTCGTCGCCCGCCATCGCGAGCACCGCGGCGACGGTGTCCGGCGTGTTCGCCAGTCGGTCGAGGAGCTGACGGCCGATGTGGGAGCTGTCGCCGCCGAAGGCCCGGTCGTGGACCTCGGTCACCAGCCGCACCCCGGCGGCGTCGGTGACGGGGACCAGTTCGACGCCGTCGGGCAGTTCGACGGCGGTGGGCAGCGCGGCCGCGTCGGCGACCATCAGGGTCTCCTGCTCCTCGGCGGCGAACCCGGCCGCGAGAAGCCGCTGCGGGAGATCGGCCGGGCGGTCGTGTCCGTACACCTTCCACTCGAAGGCGCGGCCGTGTGCGGTGAAGTGACGGATCTGCTCGGCGATGACCGCGTCGGCGCCGGCCTCGTCGAGTCCGGACCAGAGGATGCCGTTCCAGGCGTGGGCCGGCCCCGTCAGGCGTACGACGGGACCGGTGTGCTCGACGCGGCTGCCGGGCCCCTCGGAGCGGGCTTCGCACCGCATCTGGCGGTCGAACAGGGCGAGTGTCGCGGTGTGATCCATGCGGGCACTCCACCACCACCCGTCACGGCACGGCAAACGCATTTCACGAGGTGCCTACACCCGCTCCGGGGAGTGCCGCAGCGGGGTGAGCTGTTCGATGTCGTAGCGGCGCCGGAGCGCCTCGACGGCCGCGTGGTCGACCTCTCCCCCCGAGCCGAGGATCTCCATCAGCTCCTCGAAGTACCGCTCGTGGTCCGGCGGCGGAGACGCCTGGAAGAGCATCCGGGCGGGCTCCCCGGTCGGGTTGGCGAACGCGTGGGGGCAGCCCGGTGGTACGAGGATCAGGGTGCCGGGTGTCGCCCGTACGACACGCTCGCCGGAGGCGGACTCCCAGTCCCGCCACCGGTCGGGGGTGCGGACGAGCGGTTCGAAGGCGAGGACGTCCAGCTCGCCTTCGAGGAGGTAGAACAGTTCCTCGCTGTGGCCGTGGGTGTGGGCGCCCACGTCGAAGCCGGGCGGGACCTCGACCTCGAAGGTGGAGGCGGTCGGTGTGTGTTCGCCGGTGACCTTGAACGTCACCCGCTGGGCGGCGGTCGTGAGGGTCCTGCCGTGGCCGGGCGGCACGACGAGGCCGTCCGCGGGCCGGATCGTCGTCATCGCGCTCTTTGTCCTCTCACCGGTTTCTCTCCTCTCACCAGGCGACGGGGAGGGTCTCGGGGCCTCTGATGAGGGCGCCGCGCTGCCACTGGATCTCCTCCTCGGGCACGGCGAGCCGCAGCCCGGGGAACCGCTTCCACAGGGAGTCGAGGAGGATCTCCGACTCGATGCGGGCCAGGGCGGAGCCGGGACAGTAGTGCGGTCCGTGGCCGAAGGCGACGTGCGGGTTGTAGCCGCGGTCGAAGTCGAGCCGCTCGGGGTCGGGGAAGACGTCCGGGTCGCGGTTGGCGGTCAGGTACGAGACGTAGACCGGGTCGCCGGCGGGGATGAGGACGCCGCCGACCTCGACGTCCTCCAGGGCGATCCGCGACAGGCCCACCGCGTTGCGGTGCGGGATGTAGCGGAGCAGTTCGTCGACCGCCTGCGGCAGCAGCTCCGGTTCGGCGCGGAGCCGGGCGAGGTGCTCGGGGTGGGTGAGGAGCGCGTAGACCATGTTGGCGCTGTTGTTCCGCACGGCGTGCCCGCCGCCGATCTGGATGAGGACGGCCAGGCCCACGGCCTCGTGCTCCTCCAGGGTGCCGTCGTCGACGGCGTCGGCGAGGACGGCGACGAGGGTCTCCTTCCCGGTGCCGTGGCTGCGGCCGATGAGGTCGGTGAAGTACTGCCCCATGTCGGCCTTGGCGCGCTCGCTGGCCTCGCGGCCCGCCGCCGAGGAGATGATGGTGTCGGACCACCGGGCCATCAGCGGCTGGTCGTCCTCCGGTACGCCCATGAGTTCGCTGACCATGGCGAGCGGGAAGGGCCGGTTGACCATCGCCATCAGGTCGGCGGGGGCGCCGTGTTCGGCCATGGTGTCGAGCAGGTGGTCCATGGTGGCCTGCGCGTGGTCGCGCAGGGAGCGCAGGGCGCGGGCGCTGAAGGCCCGGGCCACCACGCGCCGCATGCGGGTGTGGTCGGGCGGGTCGGCGAAGCCGACGGCTCCGTCCATGGGGATGAAGTGCGGGGCGAGGCGGGTGACCTGGCGTCCCCAGACGGCCTGCCGGCTGAAGCGGGGGTCGACGGAGACGAACTTGACGTCTTCGTAGCGGGTCACCAGCCAGGCGTGGCCCTCACCGTTCGGAAGGCGGATCCGGGTGACGGGGTCCTCGTGGAGCAGCTTGGCGAGCAGCGGGTCGAAGTCGAGACCGGTGAGGTCGGGCACGGCCCAGAAGTGGACCTCGGGGGTGTCGGGGGACTCGGGGGTTGCGGTGGTGGTCATGGGCGGCTTTCGCGAGGGCGTGGGAGGTGACGGCACCGGTGACGGGGACGGACCGGCATGGAGGTCCCTGCGTCCTCCGGTTTCTCTCCACGCTTCCCCTCGCGCCCGGAGAATCCGCGCCGGGACGGCCAAACACACCCGATCGCGTGAGCGACGGTTTGCGGGGCGGGCGACACGCGGGGCGGGCGGTCCATGCGGGTCGGGCGTGGCGGAGCCCCAGGAGTCCGGCGCCCGAGCTCTCCGCGCGCGGCCGGCAGGGTCAGACCAGTCGGCGAGGTTGTTGTCGGCGAGCACGGGGACGTAGGCGCTGCGCCGATGAATGTTGCACGTGTAGTGCTCGTCGATCCGGCTGACGGTCTTGGAGCGCAGACCGGTCACGTCGTCGGAACAGCCGGTGATGGAGCGGCCGCGGGTGCTCCAGCAGCCGGGAGAACTCCTCGAAGAGCTCGAAGAGGTCCTCGTACATCGTGGTCTCGTTGGTCCGGATGGCCTGGCGCGAGCCGGTGGCGAGCGTGTGCCCCGGCGGCTGCACGGCGGCCGTCCTCCATGCCCCCGAGCACCCTGCGCCCTCCGCCGTCCGGAGGACCGGAAATCCGGCCCCGGCCTCTTGCCAAGAACGGGGTGGGTGCGGATTTACTGACGACAGGATCTACCGAATGATCGGTAGGTTACCTTCGCGCGTACGGTCGGCGGGACGGGAGTGGTGGGCGCATGACGACGGAGCTGCTGGACGAGGGCGAGCGCCTCGGGCGGGCAGAGCTGGAGAGCCTCCAGCTGGAACGGCTGCGGGCCACGCTGCGCCACGCCTACGAGAACGTGGGCTTCTACCGGAAGGCGTTCGACGCGGCGGGGCTCACCCCCGACGACTGCCGCTCGCTCGCGGATCTCGCCGCGTTCCCGTTCACCACCAAGGCCGATCTGCGCGAGAACTACCCCTTCGGCATGTTCGCCGTCGACCGGTCGCACGTCCGGCGCATCCACGCCTCCAGCGGCACCACCGGGCGGCCGACCGTCGTCGGCTACACCGCACGCGACCTGGACACCTGGGCAGACGTGGTCGCCCGCTCCCTCCGCGCGGCCGGCGCCAGGCCCGGACACACGGTCCATGTGGCCTACGGCTACGGTCTCTTCACCGGCGGCCTCGGCGCGCACTACGGCGCTGAGCGGCTCGGATGCACGGTCGTGCCGGCGTCCGGGGGTATGACGGCACGTCAAGTGCGGCTGATCCAGGACTTCCGGCCCGAGATCATCATGGTGACGCCCTCGTACATGCTGACGCTGCTCGACGAGTTCGAGCGCCAGGGAGTGGATCCGCGGTCCACCTCGCTCAAGGTCGGCGTCTTCGGCGCCGAGCCGTGGACCGAGGCGATGCGCCGGGAGATCGAGGAGCGGTTCGCCGTCGACGCCGTCGACATCTACGGACTCTCGGAGGTGATGGGACCCGGCGTCGCCCAGGAGTGCGTGGAGACCAAGGACGGGTTGCACATCTGGGAGGACCACTTCTATCCCGAGGTGGTGGATCCGCTCACGGGTGAGGTGCTGCCGGACGGCGAGCGCGGCGAGCTGGTCTTCACCTCGCTCACCAAGGAGGCCATGCCGGTGATCCGCTACCGGACCCGGGACCTCACCCGGCTCCTGCCGTGCTCGGCCCGGGTGTTCCGGCGGATGGAGAAGGTGACCGGCCGCAGCGATGACATGGTGATCCTGCGCGGGGTCAACCTCTTCCCCACCCAGATCGAGGAGATCGTGCTGCGGACGCCCGGGGTGGCTCCGCACTTCCAGCTGCGGCTGACCCGTGAGGGGCGGCTGGACGCCCTGACGGTACGGGCCGAGGCGCGCCAGGGGGCGACCCCCGAGCAGCGGGCCGAGGCGGCCCGGGCCATCGCGGCGGCCTGCAAGGACGGGATCGGGGTCTCGGTCGGGGTCGAGGTGGTCGACCCCGAGACCCTCGAACGCTCGGTCGGGAAGATCAAGCGGATCGTGGACCTGCGGGGCGATCTCTGAGCCCCCGCTCCGGGCGGGACGCGTAGCCTGGAAGGGAGGAAAGGAGGAGGTGGTGGAGATGCTGGCGGACTCTCCCGTAGTCGCGATCGTTCCGGTCGCCGACATGGCCCGCGCGAAGCGCTTCTACACCGAGACCCTCGGACTCCCCCTGACGAAGGAGTCGGCCGAGGACACCAGGCTCGACAGCGGTGGCGGTACGACCATCGGTCTCTACGAGACGCCCTACGGCGGCAAGGCCGAGCACACCCTGGCGAGCTGGAAGGTCGACGACCTGGACGGGGAGATGTCGCGACTGCGCTCCAAGGGCGTGACGTTCGAGGAGTACGACCTGCCCGGCATCAAGACGGTCGACGGCGTCGTCGAGTCGGAGACCATGCGGGGCGCCTGGTTCAAGGACAGTGAGGGGAACATCCTCTGCCTGACCGAGGATCTCTGAGCACACACCCGTGAGGCGGGAGCCATGCCGGGCGGCACGACTCCCGCCGGAGAGAGCGGGCAGCCGGGGGGTAGGTGGGGGACGGGCCGGTGGGGCACCGCGTCATGAAGCAGCGAAGCGGTCGCGCAGTTCTCGCTTGAGGATCTTCCCGCTGGCGTTCCGCGGCAGCTCGTCGACGAAGAGGACCTTCTTCGGTGCCTTGAACGGGGCGAGCTTCTGCCGTGCGTGGCCGAGGAGTTCGGCCTCGGTGACCGCGCCCGGTTCGCGGGGGACGACGACGGCGGTGACGGCCTCGATCCAGCGCTCGTCGGGCAGGCCCACGACGGCGACCTCGGCGACGTCCGGGTGGGTGTAGAGGGCGTCCTCGACCTCGCGGGAGGCGACCAGCACTCCCCCGGAGTTGATGACGTCCTTCACGCGGTCCACGACGGTGTAGTAGCCCTCGGCGTCGCGTACGGCGAGGTCGCCCGAGCGGAACCAGCCGCCCCGGAAGGCTTCCCTGGTCTCCTGCGGCTTGTCCCAGTAGCCGTCGCACAACTGCGGGGAGCGGTAGACGACTTCGCCGGGTGTCCCGTCCGGGACCTCCTCGCCCTCCTCGTCGACGACCTTGGCCTCGACGTGCCGGACCGGCCGGCCGCAGGAGTCCATCCGGCCCTCGTGCTCGTCGGGGCCGAGGACGGTGGCCAGGGGTCCGATCTCGGACTGCCCGAAGCAGTTGTAGAACCGAAGGCCGGGCAGCCGGTCGCGTAGCCGCTCCAGGACGGGTACGGGCATGATCGAGGCGCCGTAGTACGCCTTGCGCAGGGCCGACAGGTCGCGGCTCGCGAACTCGGGGTGGTTCGACAGTCCGATCCACACGGTCGGCGGCGCGAAGAGGCTGTCCGCGCGGCCCGCCTCGATGAGATCGAAGAGGACGGCCGGATCGGGCCCGTCGACGATGGTGTTCTCGGCGCCGACGGCGAGGTACGGCAGCAGGAAGACGTGCATCTGCGCGGAGTGGTAGAGCGGCAGCGAGTGGACCGGCCTGTCGTCCTCGCTCAGGTCGAGGGCGTCGATGGCGCTGTCGTACTCGTGGACCAGGGCGCGGTGGGTCATCCGGGCGCCCTTGGGCAGGGCCGTCGTCCCCGAGGTGTAGAGCAGCTGGACGTACTCGCGGGCGTCACGGTCGGTGTCGTACGTGTCCTGCTCGGCGAGCGCCGTGAGGAACGAGTCGCCGGTGTCCCGCAGGGGGCGTACGCCCGGGCCGGCGGGGACACGGTCCATGAGGGCCGGATCGGCGAGCACGAGCGAACTGCCGGACTGGCGCAGGATGTACTCCAGGTCCTGACCGGTGAGGTGGTGGTTGACCGGGACGTGGATCAGGTCCGCCCGGGAGCAGGCGAGGAAGGCGATCAGACAGGCGTCGGAGTTGTGGCCGTAGGTCGCGACCCGGGCGCGCTCCTGGAGTCCGTACCGCTCGCGCAGGACGGCGGCGGCGGTGGTCACGGCCGCGTCCAGCTCCGCGTAGGTCCAGGACCGGTCCGCGTACCGTACGGCGATCCGCTCGGGGACGCGCTGCGCGCTCATGCGCAGGACGCCGTCGACGGTGCGGCTCAGGAGTCGTTCCATGACTGGATCCTCGGTGGCCGCCGAGGGGCGGGTCAAGTACCGCGGACGTAGGGCATGGCAAGGACGGCGCGCCCGTGACGCGCACCCAGTACTGGACGCGGTACGGGCCCGTGATCAGCGGCCTGGGCGCGCAACTGCCGCTGCCGTGGACCTCGACGACGGCCTTCGCGCTCAACGACCCCAACGCCGCCAACCTGCGGGGCTCGGACACCGCGCTCGGCTTCGGCAGGGCGCGCTCGACCCGGGACGTCCTGGACACGCTGCGGCGCACCCAGGGCCTGCCGTGGGCGAACACGATCGCCGCCGACTCCTCGGGGAACTCGCTGTTCACCCAGTCGCAGGTGCTGCCCCGGATCACCGACGAGCTGGCCCGGCGCTGCTCCACCCCGCTGGGCAGGGCGACCTATCCGGCCTCCGGCGTGGCGGTCCTCGACGGTTCGCGGGGCGACTGTGCCCTCGGCTCGGACCCGGACGCGATCCAGCCCGGCGTCTTCGGCCCGTCGCGGATGCCGGTGCTGCGGAACGCGCCGTACGTGGAGAACTCGAACGACAGTGCGTGGCTGACCAACGCGGACCGACCGCTGACCGGCTACGAGCGGGTCTTCGGCACGGTCGGCACCCCGCGCTCGCTGCGCACCCGCGGCGGGATCGAGGACGTGGCGGCGATGGCCGCCGAGGGCCGGCTGACCGTGGCGGACCTCCAGAAGCAGCAGTTCGCCAACCGGGCCCCGGCCGGTGATCTGGCCGCCGCCGACGCGGCACGGGCGTGCGGCCCGGTCCTCCCGGACGACCCGGAGGCCTGCCGGGTCATCGGCTCCTGGGACCGGACCGTGAACACCGACAGCAGGGGCGCGCTGCTCTTCGACCGGTTCTGGCGGAAGTTCACCGGCGCGGTGCCCCCGGCCGAACAGTGGAAGGTGCCGTTCTCGGCGGCCGACCCGGTCCGCACCCCGCACACGCTCGACACCTCGTCGCCCGGGTTCGCCAAGGCGCTGACCGACGCGGTCGCGGAGCTGCGGACGGCCGGCATCCCGTTGGACGCGCCGCTGGGCGCGCACCAGTTCGTGGTACGCGGGGACAGGCGCATCCCGGTGAGCGGTGGCACCGAGGCGCTGGGCATCTGGAACAAGACGGAGCCCGTGTGGAACGCGGCGGGCGGGGGTTACACGGAGGTGGCGCACGGTACGAGCCATGTCCAGGCGGTCGGCTGGGACGGGTCCCGGTGCCCGGTGGCCCGCACCCTGCTGACGTACTCGCAGTCGTCCAACGCTCGGTCTCCGCACTTCAGTGACCAGACCGAGCTGTACGCGCAGGAGCGCTGGGTGACGTCGCGGTTCTGCGAGAAGGACATCCTCAGGTCGCCGCAGCTGAGGGTGGTGCGGGTCAGGGGCTGATCAGGGGCTCAGAGACAGGAAGACGAAGGCGGCGAAGATCGAGAGGTGGACGCCGCCCTGCAGGAGAGTGGCTCGTCCGGGCACCACGGTCAGCGCGCTCACCACGGCGGTGAGCACGAGCAGCACCATGTGCACGGGTCCCAGGCCAAGCACCAGGGGCCCGGACAGCCAGATCGAGGCGAGCGCGATCGCCGGAATCGTCAGGCCGATGCTGGCGATCGCGGAGCCGTAGGCGAGGTTGAGGCTGGTCTGCATCCGGTCGCGGCGGGCCGCGCGGACGGCGGCGAGCGTCTCGGGAAGCAGCACCATCAGGGCGATGACGACGCCGACGACGGCCTGGGGCAGACCGGCCGACTGAACGCCGTCCTCGATGGTGGGCGAGACGAGCTTGGCGTTGCCGACGACGGCGACCAGCGCGAGCAGGAGCAGGCCGAGGCCGGCCCAGGTCTCCCGGTCGGTGGGCGGTTCGGCGTGCTCGTCCTCCGGCACCCCTCGGTGCCCGGTCGCGACCGGCAGGAAGTAGTCGCGGTGCCGGAAGGTCTGGACGGTGACGAACACCCCGTACAGACAGAGGGAGGCGACGGCGGCGAAGGCCAGCTGCGCGCTGGAGAACTCGGGTCCGGGATGGCTCGTCGTGAACGAGGGCAGGACCAGCGTCATGGTCGCGAGCGTGCAGACGGTGGCGAGCGCGCCGCCCGATCCCTCGGCGTTGAAGGAGGCGACGCGGTTGCGCAGGGCCGCGACGAGCAGCGAGAGACCGACGATGCCGTTGCAGGTGATCATGACGGCGGCGAAGACCGTGTCACGGGCGTAGGTGGAGGTCTTGTCGCCGCCACCGCCCGCCATCAGGGTGACGATCAGGCCGACCTCGATGACCGTGACGGCGACGGCGAGGACGAGCGAACCGAAGGGTTCGCCGACGCGGTGGGCGACGACCTCGGCGTGGTGGACGGCCGCGAGCACGGCGGCGATCAGGCAGAGCGCGATGAGCACGACGGCGAATCCGGGCAGATCGCGCCCCCACGCGAGCCCGAGGGCCACGGCCGCCACCACCGGTCCCCACGTCGTCCACTGCCGTGTCAGCCGCGCCGCGCTCGAACTCATGATCAGCATACTGCCACAAAAGCCGCATCCGGCTGCCGGCCGGTTGCTCCTCCCGGACCGGACCGGACCGGGTCCGGCGCGGTCCCGAGCGGTCTAGAGCAGGCTGTCGTGTCCCTCCCAGTACGGTTCGCGCAGCCGCCGCTTGTAGAGCTTGCCATTGGGGTCGCGGGGCATGGAGGCGATGAAGTCGACGGACTTGGGGCGTTTGTAGCCGGCCAGGTGCCGCTCGCAGTGGGCCAGCAGATCGGCGGCGAGGGTCTCGCCCGGCTCGTGCCCCTCGGCCGGTTCGACGACGGCCTTGACCTCCTCGCCCCAGTCCGTGTGCGGGATGCCGAACGCGGCGGCGTCGGCGACGGCGGGGTGGGCGAGGAGGGCGGCCTCGATCTCGGCGGGGTAGACGTTGACCCCGCCCGAGATGATCATGTCGATCTTGCGGTCACGGAGGAAGAGATAGCCGTCCTCGTCCAGGACACCGAGGTCGCCCACGGTGAAGAAGTCGCCGATACGGCTCGATGCCGTCTTGGCCTCGTCCTTGTGGTACGAGAAGCCGCCGGTGCTCATCTTCATGTAGACGGTGCCGAGTTCGCCGGGCGGAAGCCGGTTCCCGGCGTCGTCGAAGACGGCGAGTTCGCTGATGGGCCAGGCCTTGCCGACCGTGCCCGGCTTCTTCAGCCAGTCCTCGGCGCTGGCGAAGGCGCCGCCGCCCTCGCTCGCCGCGTAGTACTCCTCCACACAGGTGCCCCACCAGTCGATCATCGCCCGTTTGACGTGGTCGGGGCAGGGGGCGGCGCCGTGGATGGCGTGGCGCATCGAGGAGACGTCGTACCGGCTCCGCACCTCCTCCGGGAGGGCGAGAAGGCGGTGGAACTGGGTCGGGACCATGTGGGTGTGCGTGCAGTCGTACGTGTCGATGAGCCGCAGCATCTCCTCGGGTGTCCACTTGTCCATGAGGACGAGCGGATGGCCGATGTGGAGGGCGGCGGCGGCGAACTGCAGCACCGCCGTGTGGTAGAGCGGCGAGCAGACCAGGTGGACGTTGCCGTCGAAGGGCCGGATGCCGAAGATGCCGAGGAACCCGCCGAGGTACGTCTCCTCGGGGAGCTTGCCGGGCAGCGGACGGCGGATGCCGCGCGGCCGTCCCGTGGTGCCGGAGGTGTAGTTCATGACCCAGCCGAGGGTGCGGTCCTCGGGCGGCGTCTCCGGTCGCCCGTCGAGGAGTCCGGCATACGGGCGGAAGCCGGCGATCGTCCCGACGGCGTGGCGGTGGGTGGCCGGCAGGGCCGCCTCGTCGGCGGCGGCCTTGGCGCCGGCGGCGAAGCGCTCGTGCGCGATGAGGACCTTGGCTCCGGAGTCGGCGACGATCCAGGCGATCTCCGGTCCGATCAGGTGGTGGTTGACGGGGACCAGGTAGAACCCGGCCTGGGAGGCGGCGAGGTGGGCGGTGAGGAACTCGACGCCGTTGGGCAGGACGACGGCGAAGGCGTCGCCCCGCCGCAGGCCGGCCGCGCGCAGCCCGTGGACCAGGCGGTTGACGTCGGCGTGGAGGCGCCCGGCGGTCCACTCCTCGCCGTCGGGCGCGATCAGGACCGTACGGGCCGGGTCGGCGGTGGCCTGGGACCAGAAGCCGTTGAGCTCGCTCACGATGCGCTCCGTCCGGCGATGCGGTTGATGCGGTCGACGGCCTTCTCGAAGCCGCGGGTGAGTTCGTCGAAGACCTGCTGGACGCTCCGCTCGGAGTTCATCCGGCCGACGATCTGTCCGACGGGAGTGCCGAGCAGCGGCTCCACCTCGTACTTCTGGATACGGGAGACGGCCTCGGCGACGAGCAGTCCCTGCAGGGGCATGGGGAGGGTGCCGGGCCCGTCCGGGTCGTCCCAGGCGTCGGTCCACCGGGTGCGCAGCTGGCGGGCGGGTTTGCCGGTGAGGGCGCGGGAGCGGACGGTGTCGCCGGAGCCGGCGGCGAGGAGTTTGGCGGTCAGCGCGCGGGAGTGCAGTTCGGCCTCGGTGGTGGTGAGCCAGATCGAGCCGAGCCAGACGCCCTGGGCGCCGAGCGCGAGGCCGGCGGCGATCTGTTCGCCGCTGCCGATGCCGCCCGCGGCGAGGACGGGCAGCGGGGAGACGGCGTCGACGACCTCGGGGGTGAGGACCATGGAGGCGATCTCGCCGGTGTGGCCGCCGGCTTCATATCCCTGGGCGACGACGATGTCGAGGCCGGCCTCGGCGTGGTGGCGGGCGTGCCGGGCGCTTCCGGCGAGGGCCGCGACGAGGACGTCGTGGTCGTGGGCGCGGGCGACGACGTCGGCGGGTGGGGAGCCGAGCGCGTTGGCGAGGAGCTTGATGGGGTAGTCGAAGGCGACGTCGAGCTGGCCGCGGGCGACCTGTTCCATCCAGCCGGTGATACGCCACCCGGAGGCCTCGCCCTCGGCGAGTTCGGGGACACCGTGCTTGGCGAGGGTCGCGCGGACGAACTCGCGGTGCCCCTCGGGGATCATCGCCTCCACATCGGTCTCGCTCACCCCCTCGACCCTCTTCGCCGGCATGACGACGTCGAGGCCGTAGGGCAGCCCGTCGGTGTGGTCCTGCATCCAGTCGAGATCGCGTGCGAGGTCGTCGGAGGCGGTGTAGCGCACCGCGCCGAGGACGCCGAACCCGCCGGCCCTGGTGAGGGCGGCGGCGACCGCGGGGAAGGGCGTGAAGCCGAAGATGGCGTGCTCGATCCCCAGTTTCTGGCTCAGCTCCGTCTTCATGGGCGGCAGGATGCCGCAAGGGACCGTACGAGGGAAGAGATGTTCTGATGCAGCGTCAGATTCTTTGCTCCGCACCCCGCTTCCTTGACCCGCCCCCACCCCGGTAAGAAAGTTTCAGTCGATACGGGTGTGGCGGAGAATTCTTTCAGGTGGGTGGGAGAGGGTGGGTATGACGGAGGAGACGGCAGAGGGTTCGACGGGCCGGGGAATGAGCCGTCGCGCGTTCGGCGGCCGGGTTCTCGCCCTGGGAGGTGCGCTGGTGGTCGGCTCGATTCCGGGGGCCGCCGAGGCCTCCGTACCGCGGGGCGGACGGACGACGCTGCGGCGCGGTTCCGCCGAGCGCGCCGGGCTGCTGCCCGGGCATCTGGACCGTCTGGTCGCCGACGCCGAGTCGTTCCTCGGGCCCTCCCCCGAGCATCCCTGGTACGCGGGTGCGGTGCTGCTCGCCGGGCGGGGCGGCACGGTCGCGCTGCACCGGCCGATCGGCACGGCCGTGCGGTACGCGGGGTACGACGAGAAGACGGACAGCGGGATCGAGCTGCCGCCGGAGCGGCAGATCCCGATGGCCGAGGACACGGTCTTCGATCTGGCGTCCGTCTCCAAGCTGTTCACCTCGATCCTGGCGGTCCAGCAGATCGAGCGGGGCGCTCTGGAGCTGGAGGCGAAGGTCACGGCGTACCTGCCGGAGTTCGGCGGCGGCGGAAAGCAGGACGTCACGGTCCGTCAGCTCCTCACGCATACCTCGGGGTTCCGGTCCTGGATCCCGCTGTACAAGGAGCCGACGCGGGAGGGGAAGCTGCGACTGCTGTGGAACGAAGCCCTGACCGGTCCGCCCGGCACGAGGTATCTGTACTCCGACCTGAACCTGATCTCGCTCCAACTGATCCTGGAGGAGATCACCGGTCGCCCCCTGGACACCCTGCTCCACGACGAGATCACCGCTCCGCTCGGGATGTACCGCACGCGGTTCAATCCGCCGCTCTCCTGGAAGCCGAGGATCGCGGCGACGGAGGACGCCCGGCGCCCGTGGTCGGGCCTCGACCGGGGCATGGTGTGGGGCGAGGTCCACGACGAGAACGCGTACAGCCTCGGCGGCGTCGCCGGCCACGCGGGGGTGTTCTCCTGCGCCTGGGACCTCGCCGTGCTCGCCCGTACCCTCCTCAACGGCGGGGCGTACGGCCGCGCCCGCATCCTCTCCCGCGCGTCCGTCGAGCTGATGTTCACCGACTTCAACACCGCCTTCCCCGGCGACGAACACGGTCTCGGCTTCGAGCTCTACCAGCACTGGTACATGGGCGCGATGGCCACCCCGCGCACGGCGGGACACACCGGCTTCACCGGTACCAGCCTGGTCCTGGACCCGACCACCGACGCGTTCCTCGTCGTGCTCGGCAACTCCGTCCATCCCGTCCGCACCTGGCGTTCCGGCTCCGCGCCCCGGGTCGCCGCCGCGAACCACCTGGCCCGCGCCGTGCCGGTCCGGCCGGCGCGCGGCCGGACCGCCTGGTTCTCGGGGACTGCGAGCGCCACGACCGCGACCCTCACGCTGCCGCCGCTCACCGGGGCCTCGGGTGCGGGCTCCGCCCGGCTGGAGTGCGACCTGTGGTGGGACACCGAGCCGGGCGCGGACGCGGCCTTCCTGGAGGCGTCGCGGGACGGCGGAGCGAGCTGGGGGCCGGTGCCGTTCGCCACCGTACGCGGAGACGAACCGCCGCGGCCGCACCCGGCCGGGTCGGTGAGCGGCTGGTCGGGCCGCGTCTGGCACGAGGCGTCGGCGGAGCTGCCGACCGGGGACGGACAGGAACTCCGGGTGCGCTGGCGGTACACGACGGACCAGCGCTACGTCGGGCGCGGGGTGTACGTCGACGGGCTGCGGATCCTCGACGCCACGGGCCGCCCACTCTTCGACGGGGCCCGGCCGGAAGACGCGTCCCGGATCGAGGCGGTGGGCTGGACCTCGTCGGAGGACTGACGCGCGCGGGCGTCCCGCCCGGGACCGGGGGGTGCCCGCCGGGAGCACCGGGGGACGCGAGTGGCGACCACCGGCCGTCCGCGAGGCCGCGGCCCGGGCACCTGGGAGCCAGGGCGGCGGCCGGACGGCGTCCACCGGCCCGGGGGCCGCCGGACGGTGGTGCCGCCGGACGGCGACCGCCGGGGGGCTGCCCTCGGCCGGGACGCCGCCGGGCCGGATCGGGGCGCCTTCGGCCGGAGTGCCGCCGGACTTACGACCGCACGGGGGCTGCCGTCGGCCGGGTTCCTTCGGCCGGGGTGCCGCCGGACTTGCGACCACCTGGCCGGGGGCGCCGCCGGGCCGGGGTGGCAACCGCAAGCCGCTCAGGCGCTCGGTTCGGCCGCTTCCCGCAGGGCCGCGAGGACCGGGCTGATCAGCGGGTGGTCCTCGGCTCCGCGCCGTACCGACGCGAAGACGCGGCGCGTGGGCGCCACCCCGTCCACCGGCCGGATCAGCACGTCGTCGAGCTCCATCCCGCGCAGCGCCGAGCGCGGCACGAGTGCCACGCCGGCGCCCGCGGAGGCGAGTGCGACGACGGCACGGAAGTCGTCGGAGGAGTGTTCGAGGCGGGGCTCGAAGCCGGCGTACTCGCAGGCCAGCACGGTCACGTCGTGACACGGGTTGCCCGCCGACTGTCCGATCCACGCGTCCTTGGCGAGGTCGGCGAGTGCGACCCGCTCGTCGTCGGCGAGCCGGTGCCCGAGGGGCAGGACGGCGTCGAAGGGCTCCGCGTACAGCGGTACGCGGGTGAGCCGAGCGTCGTCCTCACCGGGCGCGCCCCGGTACTCCACCGCCACCGCCACGTCGACCTGCCGGTCCAGGACCATCAGCAGGCTCTCGTCCCCCTCGGCGTCCCGCACCCGTACCCGGATGCCCGGCGCGGTCCGGGCGAGCTGAGTGATGGCCGGGGCGACGACCAGGCCGATACCCGTGGCGAAGGCCGCAACCGTGACCGTGCCGGCCTCGCCCGACCCGTAGGCCGCGAGTTCGGCCTCGGCCCGCTCCAGCTGGGCGAGGACGGCGTTGGCGTGGCTCAGCAGAATCTCGCCGGCCGGGGTGAGCCGCGCCCCCCGGGCGCTGCGCTCGACCAGCCGGTGGCCGGTCTCCTGCTCCAACGCGGCGAGCTGCTGGGAGACCGCGGAGGGGGTGAGGTACAGCGCGGCGGCAGCGGCCGTGACCGTGCGGTGGTCGGCCACCGCACGGAGGATGTGCAGCCGCCGCGCTTCGATCATGCCCCTAGTCTCGCAGGGCGGCGCGGGCGGCGACGAACGCGTCGACCGCGCGGTTGACGTCCTCGGTGGAGTGCGCCGCCGACAGTTGGACGCGGATGCGCGCCTGACCCTGCGGAACGACGGGGTACGAGAAGCCGATCACGTACACGCCGCGCTCCAGAAGGAGCTCCGCCATCCTTCCGGCCTCGGACGCGTCGCCGATCATGACCGGGGCGATGGCGTGGTCGCCGGGGAGGATGTCGAAGCCCTCCTCGGTCATGCGGGAGCGGAACAGCGCGGTGTTGGCGCGCAGGCGCTCGCGCAGGTCGCCGGCGGACTCCAGGAGGTCGAGGACCTTGAGGGAGGCGGCGGCGATGACCGGGGCGAGGGTGTTGGAGAAGAGGTACGGGCGGGAGCGCTGCCGCAGCAGGGCGACGATCTCGGCGCGGGCGGCGACGTAGCCGCCGGAGGCGCCACCGAGGGCCTTGCCGAGCGTGCCGGTGATGATGTCGACGCGGTCCATGACGCCGTGCAGTTCGGGCGTGCCACGACCGCCGGGGCCGACGAAGCCGACGGCGTGCGAGTCGTCGACCATGACCATGGCGTCGTGGCGCTCGGCCAGGTCGCAGATCTCCTGGAGCGGGGCGACGTAGCCGTCCATCGAGAAGACGCCGTCGGTGACGATCAGCTTGCGGCGGGCTCCGCCGTCGGCCGCGTCCTTGAGCTGCTGCTCCAGGTCGGCCATGTCGCGGTTGGCGTAACGGAAGCGGCGGGCCTTGGAGAGGCGGATGCCGTCGATGATGGAGGCGTGGTTGAGGGCGTCCGAGATCACGGCGTCCTCGGGGCCCAGGAGCGTCTCGAAGACACCGCCGTTGGCGTCGAAGCAGGAGGAGTAGAGGATCGTGTCCTCCTGGCCGAGGAAGGAGGACAGCCGCGCCTCCAGCTCCTTGTGCACCTCCTGCGTGCCGCAGATGAAGCGGACGGAGGCCATGCCGTAGCCCCAGCGGTCGAGCGCCTCGTGGGCGGCGGCGATGACCTCGGGGTGGTCGGCGAGGCCGAGGTAGTTGTTGGCGCAGAAGTTGAGCACCTCGCCGGGCTGCCCGCCGGCGGTGACGGCGACGGTGGCCGACTGAGGGGTGCCGATGACGCGCTCGGGCTTGTGCAGACCGGCGGCGCGGATCTCGTCGAGGGTGGTGCGGAGGTCGTCGCGTACGGAGTCGAACATGCTGGATTCCTTGGAGGGGATCTGAGGAGAGGAGATCGGACGGTCGGACGGACCGGTCGGATCGGACCGATCGATGCGGATCGGACGGATCAGACGGTCCAGTCGAGGATGATCTTGCCGCCCTTGCCGGACGCGGCGTCGTCGAAGGCGGCCTCGAAGTCGCGGTAGTCGTACCGGCCGGTGATCACGGGGGCGAGGTCGAGACCGCCCTCCAGAAGCACGGACATCGCGTACCAGGTCTCGAACATCTCTCGTCCGTAGATCCCCTTGATGGTGATCATCGAGGTGACGATCTTCGCCCAGTCGACGGCGAAGTCCTCGGCGGGCAGCCCGAGCATGGCGATCTTGCCGCCGTGGGTCATGTTGGCGACCATGTCACGCATCGCGTGCGGGTTGCCGGACATCTCCAGGCCGACGTCGAAGCCCTCCTTGAGGCCGAGGGTGCGCTGGCCGTCGGCGATGGTCTGCTCGGCGACGTTCAGCGCGAGCGAGACGCCGGCCTTGCGGGCCAGGTCCAGGCGCTCCTCGCTCACGTCGGTGATCATGACGTGGCGGGCGCCCGCGTGCTTGGCGACGGCGGCGGCCATGATGCCGATCGGGCCGGCGCCGGTGACCAGCACGTCCTCGCCGACCAGCGGGAAGGAGAGGGCCGTGTGCACGGCGTTTCCGAAGGGGTCGAAGATCGCGGCGACGTCGAGGTCGACGGGGACCCGATGCACCCAGACGTTGGAGGCGGGCAGGGCGACGTACTCGGCGAAGGCGCCGTCGCGGCCGACGCCGAGGCCGACGGTGGCGCGGCAGAGGTGGCGACGGCCGGCGAGACAGTTGCGGCACTTGCCACAGACGAGGTGTCCCTCGCCGCTGACGAGATCGCCGACCTTGATCTCGGCGACGTCACGGCCGGTCTCCACGACCTCGCCGACGAACTCGTGGCCGAGGGTCAGCGGTGTGGTGATGGTCTTCTGCGCCCAGCCGTCCCAGGAACGGATGTGGAGGTCGGTGCCGCAGATGCCGGTCCGCTTGACCTTGATCAGTACGTCCCCGGTGCCGATCCCCGGCTCCGGTACGTCCGTGAGCCAGAGTCCCGGCTCCGCCTTCTGCTTGACCAGTGCCTTCAATGCCATGGCTCCCGACGTGCGTGTCCTGTGACGTGCGGGGTCCCGGCGTGGTGTGCGCCCAAGATCCCTGAAAGGAATCTTCCGTATGTCGGGCTCGCGGTCCATCGAGGTTTTCTTAAGCGCGGTCGCAGGTCAGCTTCACGCCCGAGGCGGGAGCGTCCCCGATGTCAACGTCCGAGCGCCGCCATCGCCGCGTTGTGGCCGGGGATGCCACTCACTCCGCCGCCCCGGACGGCGCCGGCGCCGCACAGCAGGACGTTGGGGTGGGGGGTCTCGACGCCCCATCGGCCGGTGCCGTCTTCCCCGTAGGGGAAGGAGAGGTCGCGGTGGAAGATGTGGCCGCCGGGCAGGCCCAGTTCACGTTCGAGGTCGAGCGGGGTCTTGGCCTCGATGCAGGGCCGGCCTTCGGCGTCGAGGGCGAGGCAGTCGGTGAGCGGCTCGTCGAGGACGGCGTCGAGTGCGGCGAAGGTCGCTTGGAGGAGTTCGCGGCGCGCGGTGTCGTTGTCGGCGGCGAACAGGCGGGCGGGGGTGTGGAGTCCGAAGAGGGTGAGGGTCTGGTGGCCGCGCTCGGCGAGTTCGGGGCCGAGGATGCTGGGGTCCGTCAGGGAGTGGCAGTAGATCTCGGAGGGTGGTGTGCTCGGCAACCGTCCGGCGGCGGCCTCGGCGTACGCGGCGGCGAGCTGTTCGTACCCCTCGGCGATGTGGAAGGTCCCGGCGAAGGCCTCGCGGGGGTCGACCGAGCGGTCGCGGAGGCGGGGCAACCGGGTGAGCAGCATGTTGACCTTGAGCTGTGCGCCTTCGGCGGGCGGCGGTGGCGTCTCGCCGAGGAGAGTGGCCAGGGCCTGCGGGGAGGCGTTGACGAGGACATGGGTGGCGGCGACGGAGTTCTCGCCGTCGGCGGTGCGGAAGGTGATCTCGGCGCGGGTGCCGTCGGTCTCGATCCGGGTGGCCTCGTGACCGGTGCGGATCTCGGCACCTGCGGCGCGGGCCGCGTCCGCGAGAGCGTCGGTGAGAGCGCCCATGCCGCCGACGGGGACGTCCCAGTCGCCCGTTCCGCCGCCGATGACGTGGTAGAGGAAGCAACGGTTCTGGAGCAGGGTGGGGTGATGCGCGTCGGCGAAGGTGCCGATGAGGGCGTCGGTGAGGACGACGCCGCGGACGAGGTCGTCGGCGAAGGTCTCCTCGACGGCGACGCCGAGGGGCTCCTCGAAGAGCATCCGCCAGGCGGTCTCGTCGTCGACGCGGGCGCGCAGTGCGTCTCGGGTGGGCAGCGGCTCGGTGAGGGTGGGGAAGACCCGCGCGGCAACCCGGGCCGTACGGCCGTAGAACGCCTGCCAGGCCTCGTACTCGCGGTCGGAGCCGGTGAGCGCGGCGAAGGAGGCGCGGGTGCGGTCGGGGCCGCCGCCGACGAGCAGCCCCCCGTCGCCCTTCGGCGTGTACGAGGAGACGGACCTTTTCCGCACGGCGAACCGGAGCCCCAGCTCGCGCACGATCTTCCCCGGCAGCAGCGAGACCAGGTACGAGTACCGGGAGAGCCGGGCGTCGACCCCCTCGAAGGGCCGGGTGGAGACGGCGGCGCCCCCGGTGGACCCGAGGCGTTCCAGGACGAGGACGGTACGCCCGGCGCGGGCCAGGTAGGCGGCGGCGACCAGTCCGTTGTGGCCACCGCCGACGATGACGGCGTCGTACGAGCGCTGTGCGGTCATGTCTCTTGCTAACACGCGAAGAATCGCCACCGGAACCCCTGACCCACCGAAGGAGCCGATGGGCGGGGCCGTGCGGGGTCGCCGTCACCGTCGGGCGAGACTGCTCTCTCGGGACGGAACCGGGGAGGGCATGTGGCGCGCACACGGGAGACGGTCGACTTCCGGAGGGGACAGGCGCAGGACGTCCTCCCGCTCGCCGTGGGAGGGGTCGCGGGACTGGGCCTGCTTTACCTGGCGCTCTGGTGGGACTCGGAGCCCATGACGGCCGAGACCTTGCGCTGGTGCGCCCAGTCCGGCGCCGCCGGCGTGGCCGCTCTGCTCGTCATCCCCCGGCCGCTGGGCGCCCGGCTGACGGCCGATCACCTCGTGGTCGTCACGGCCACCGGCTCGAGACGCCGTGTGCCATGGGCGGACATCACGCGGATCGAGGTGCGGAGCGGCGTCTTCGGCACTCGGCAGGTGAGCGTCGGCCTGGTCACGGGTGAGTGCCTGACACTCCTGGCTCCGACGTCGTTCCTCGACCGTCGCTTCGACGCACGGCTGCGGGAGCTCGGCGCCTGGTGGGAGACCCACCGGCACGGCGACTGACCTAAGGAGCGGCCCGCTGTCCGCCGTTGCCCTGGCGCGGGGACGGCGTCCCTCGGTGGAGTTCGGCCGCTTCCGTGGGGCGGCCGAGTTGTTCCAGGCAGTGGGCCTCGTCCTCGCGGGCGGTCAGGGTGTCGGGGTGATCGGGTCCGAGGGTGCGTGCGCGGGCTTCGGCGACCTCGTGGTAGGCCGTCAGGGCCTCGTCCCAGCGGGCCAGCCAGCCCAGGCCGACGGCGACCTCGCGGCGGCTGATCAGGGTGTCGGGGTGGTCGGGCCCGAGGACCCGTTCGCGGACCGCGCACACCGCACGGGCTTCCGCCACGGCCTCCTCCCAGCGGGAGAGGCGGCCGAGGTTGACGCCTACGCCGTGGCGGGCCCGCAGCGTCTCAGGGTGGTCGGGTCCGTGGACCCGGCCGCGGGCCTCGGTCAGCTCGCGGTAGAGGGCCAGGGCCTCGGCGCCGAGGCCGAGCCGGCCCAGGCAGATGCCGACCTCGTAGCGGGTGGCGAGGGTGTCGGGGTGGTCGGCGCCGAGCACCGCGGCACGGGTCGCGGCGACTTCGCGGTAGCCGTCGAGCGCCTCCTTCCAGCGCCCCAACCGGCCGAGGGTATACGCCACTTCGTACCGCGTCACCAGGGTGTCGGGGTGGTCCGCGCCGAGCAGCCGGCCGCGCGCCTCCGCCACTTCGCGCGCCATCCGGTACGACTCCTCGAGGCGTCCCAGCCTGCCCAGGTTGAAGGCCAGGTTGTGGCGGCAGCGCAGGGTGTCGGGGTGGTCCTGGCCCATGGTGCGCTCACGTGAGACGAGCACCTCCGCGTACACGTCGTGCGCCTCGAAGTGCCGGCCGAGGCGGCCGAGGAGGTACGCCGTCTCCTGGCGGGCGGCCAACGTGTCGGGGTGGTCCGCGCCGAGCATGCGCTCCCGTGCCTCGGTGACCCGGTGGAACTCACGGAGCGCGTCGGTCGGTCGGTCGAGCCGGCCGAGCGCGAAGCCCCATTCGTACCGGCTGGTGAGGGTGTCGGGGTGGTCGGGTCCAAGGACCCGCTCCCGGTCCGCGACGACGGAGCGGTGCACGGCCTCGGCCTCGTCCCAGCGGCCGAGCCGGCCCAGGCCGAGCCCCGCCCTGTGCCGGGCGGCGAGCACGGCGGGCAGCTCGGGCGGGAGTCCGGGCGTGGGTTCGGCCGTCGGCCCGGTGGTGGGCGCGGTCGTCGGTTCGGGCGGCAGTCCGGCCGTCGGGCTGGGCGCCGCTGTGGGCTCCGGGGCGCGCACCACTCCCGAGCCGGTCGTCCACTCCCCCGTCAGCCCGGCGGCCGGGTCGTACCCCCGCGCGGCGAGTGCGAGGGAACCCGCGGTGGCCTTGTGGCCGGTCGTCATCCCGCGGGCCCAGGACGGGAGCCGGGGCGCGGGTGCGGAGACCTCCGGCTCGCGAAGCAGAGGCGTGAACACCGGAACCGGCACGGAGACGGAGACCGGCGCGGAGCGGGCCGAGACGATCCGGCGGCGCAGGTCGGTCGCGTCGGTGGGCCGCCCCTCCGGTGTCTTGGCGAGCAGGTCGAGGACGATCCGGTCCAGGTAGTCGGGCAGTTCGGCCCGGCGGGTGCGGAGCGGTTCGGGCGGCGTGTCGCGGTGGCCGACGAGGACGGCCCAGGCGTCGTCGAGGTCGAAGGGCGGGGCGCCGGTGGCGATCTCGTACAGCACGCAGCCCAGGGAGTACAGGTCGCTGCGATGGTCGATCTCTCCCCCGCTGATCTGCTCCGGCGACATGTAGTGCGGGGTGCCCATGGCGATGCCGGTGCCGGTGAGGCGCGAGGTGAAGCCGATGTCGGCGCCGAGACGCGCTATCCCGAAGTCGCAGATCTTCACCGCGCCGTCGCCGAGCCGCATGATGTTGGCGGGCTTGAGGTCGCGGTGCACGATCCCCTGGCGGTGGGTGTACGCGAGTGCGTCGGCGACCTGTTCGGCGATGTCCACGACGTCCTGCACCGGCAGCGGGTGCTGCTTGTTCTCGTCGAGGAGCTGGCTGAGGTTGTGGCCCTCCAGGAGTTCCATGACGAGGAAGAGCACGCCGTCGGACTCGCCGAAGTCGTGGACGACGGTCACCCCGCGGTGCTGGAGCGAGGCGGCGACGCGCGCCTCGCGCCGGAACCGCTCGCGCAGCACCTTCATGAAGTTCGGGTCCTGCTGCGGTCCGAGCGGCTTGAGGCACTTGACCGCGACGCGGCGCCCGAGCGACTCGTCGGTGGCCCGCCACACCTCGCCCATGCCGCCGCGCCCGATTACGTCATGCAGCCGGTACCGGCCCTGGACCAGCCTGGTTTCCGCCATCGCGTGCTGTCGCCCCCGTCGATTCGCTGCGCCCTCCCCGGCCCGTCCAGTATGGCCGCCTGGCTGCGGAGTTTGTACGGGGCGGGGGCGCACGGCGGGGCGCGGACGGGCCATCGTTTTCACGCTGTGACCTGGCGGCGGTCTCGGCGGCTTCGGTGGCGTTGCCGGCCGAAGAGCCCGGGGCGGGCTTCCTGCCTCAGGGCGTCAGGGCGTCAGGCGTGCCGGACGCCCTGACGCCCCATGCCTGACGTCGGGTGCCTGCCCCGGACCGGGGTCTCAGCGCCAGACCGTCTGTACCGCGTCGAACTGGACCCAGGTGATCGGGTTGCCGGTGTTGGCGCCGTAGATGCTCACCGAGCCGGCGGTGTTGACCTCGAAGCGGCAGGCGTTGATGCCCTGGCTGTTGTTGCGCGGCGCGGTGGCGCGGGTGTACCAGGTGGGCCGCAGGGTGGCGGGCATCGTGGCGATCTTGGCGTCGGCGGTGAGGTTGCAGGTGATCGCGCCCCGCGCCTGGAGGAAGGTGGTGCCGGCGATCGTGACGATGCGGACCTGCGGAGTGGCGCCGACCTGGGCGGTTATGCCGGGCTCGAGGATGAGATCGGCCCACTCGCCGGCCTCGACGCCACCGGTGGCGGCGGCGGCCGGGGTGGCGGTCATCAGGCTGCCGGCGGTGAGGGCGGCGGGCAGGGCGAGAGCGGCACCGAGGATGCTGCGGCGGTTCTGGGACATGGTCGATCGTCTCCTTGACGAGCCGTGGGAAAAGAAGGAAGGGAATGCCTGAGGGGCGGCGGAGGTGTCAGCGCCAGACGGCGCTGAAGGTGTCCAGCTGAGCCCAGGTGATGACGTTGGTGGTGCGGCCGCCGTAGAGCCGGAGCTGCCGGTCCGAGTCCACCTCGACGCGCGCCACGGAGTAGCCGGCGTTGTTGTTCCGGGGCACGCTCGCGCGGGCGACCATGCTCGGCGTGAGCGCGTCGGGCAGCGTGCCGATGACGGCGTCCGCGTCGAAGGTGCCCTTGACGCCGCCGCTGAGCTGAAGCGTCGTCGTGCCCGCGATGCTGATGAGCCGTCCCTTGGGGGCGTTCTGGTCGGCTACGGCCCCGGCGGCGAGGCTGATGGGCTGCCAGTCGGTGAGGACCTTCACGCGGTCGATCTCCGGCGCGCCGGAGAGGGACAGGATGGTGCAGGTGCGGGGGCCGGGGTCCTCACAGGCGAAGCCGAAGTGGAGGTGTGGGACGCCACCGCGTACGGAGACGGCCATGCCCTCGGGCTCGCGGTACTCCAGGCCGGGAGCGGCAAGGACGTGCTGCTGGTCCAGGACGGCGCCGGTGGTCCAGTCGACGGCGGTCAGGTAGGTGTTGCCCGGGAACGGGTTGGCCGGGTTGTCCGCGGCGATGGCCTGTCCGGCGAGCATGTACAGGACGCCGCCGAGGGAGGCGTACCCCTGGAAGACGCCGTTCGGGTCCGGCTGGGCGATGCGCGCGATCGGCTCCCACACGCCGGCCGCGGCCTTGGCCAGGTCGTACGACTCGTACTTCATGCCGCTGAGGTTGAAGCGGACGACGAGTCGGTTGGTGGTGGGGTCGATGGTGCAGGTGACACCGGTGGCGCCGACGGCGGGCGTGTACGGCTTCGCGTGCAGCGGGGAGCCGTGATCGAGGACCGTGTTGGTGCGGAACTCGAAGTGGGTGACGGCCGTTCCGTAGCCCTCGTTCTTGCTGTTGGGCTTGGACGCGGTCTCGGTCCACAGGTAGGAGACGCCGGCCCGGTTCTCTACGGCCATGGAGACGCCGTGGCCGAAGCCGCGCAGGTACATGAAGCCGGTGATCGCCCCGGTCGGGGAGAGGCGGGTGACGCACAGGTCGCCGTGGGCCACCCGGTCGGCTCCGCTGACCGGTCCGGACTCGCCACTGAGGGTCAGGCCGCCCTGTACGACCTGGAGTACGAAGATCTCACCGGTGACCGGGTCGATGCCGAACGACTGCATCACCGTGGAGTTCTTCAGCGGGCGCCGGTGGAGCAGCTTGCCCACCGGCCCCGCGAGGTCTATCTGTCCTTCAACGCTGACGCTCAACGCCGCGGCTCCTTGTCGTTCTTCTTGCTCGTACTTCGAGGTCGGACCGGCGACAGTGTGCCAAAGGATTCCGGTGGTCGTGACCACGAGGGTGCCCTGACAGCCCGCCGGACTCCAGGTCGTGTCCGGGACGTAGCGCCGTCTGCCCGCAGGGCAGGGCGGCGTCTGGTGCGTTGGGATCGCAAGGCGGAGGGTCGCCCTCGTACCGGGCGTACGTGGGTGATCCCGGCGACGCGGCGAGCGTGCGTGCCAGGCGTCGCGGGCCAGGCGGGACGTTAAGGACACGGCCTAAGGGGTGTCGGGTTCGTCGGTCCAGGTGAGGGACTCGACGAGCCAGGCGCCGGTGGCCGGGCGGAGTTGGAGGGCCACGCGGCTCCATCCCGTGAACGGGACGCCGTCACGGACGCCGCGCCTGAAGATGAGCGAGCCGCGCAGGGCCCGACCCGCGGCGATCATGGTCGTCCAGGACACCTCGAACACGTCCCCGTCGGCCGGTTCGCCGCCCCTGGGCGGCGACCGGCGGGACGCCAGGAACTCCTCGGCGCCCCTGCGCTCGACGCGGCCGTCCGCGTCGACCCGCTCGATGACGGCGCCGGGGGCGAGGACGGAGCGGGCCGCGTCCGGGTTCACCGGCTCTCCGCCGGCGCGGGTGAACGCGGAGAAGAACGTGGCGGCCGCCGCGTCGACGGCGCGCTCGTCGGCCGAACGCGGCGGGGTCCTGCGCCACTCGCTGGCGAGGACGGCGAACATCGAGTCGTTGCACCAGTCGTTCTTCAGGTACGAGTTCCGCCGCATGACGGCCTCGTGGCGCATCCCGATGCGCCGCATGAGGGCCGCGGAAGCGATGTTCCGCACGTCGCACACGCCGTACACCCGGTGCCAGCCGAAGCTGTCGAAGGCGATGTCGAGCGCGGCGGTGACCGCCTCGGTGGCGATGCCGGTGGCCCACACGTCCGGGTGGAAGGCGAAACCGACCTCGCCGGTGGCCGGTTCCCGGTCGTCCCGCCGGAGGAACACCTCACCGACGACGCGGCCCACCTCGGTCTCGACGGCGAGGCCCAGCCAGTCCCCCGGCGTGGCGAGCGACTCCCCGGCGATCAGGCGCCGCAGCGTCTGCGCGGTCACCTCCCGGGTGTGCGGCTCGTGCGGCAGGTAGAGGGCGACCTCGGGCAGCGAGCGGTGCGCGTAGACGGCCTCGAGGTCGTCTGCGCGTACGGGTCGCAGGCGCAGCCGCTTCGTCCGTACCGGGTACTCCGGGTGCACGGGGGCGGTGTCCATCGGGACTTCCGGCGGGTTCACCATCGGTTCTCCGTTCGCTCAGGTGTCGGCCCAGTCTCCCCCGCCCCTCCTGGGCCGCCCCGCCGGGGTGGCCGCCGCCCGCGTCGCCCCGTCGGAGGCCGGCGGCTAGATCGTGTCCGGAAAGCAGCGCCGTTCCCAGCACGCGTGTCACCAACGTCCCCGGACAACACACCTAGGGGGATTCGGAGCCATGGCGACCGACGACAACGCGGCGAGCGTGCGTGCAGGGCGCCGCGCACCAGGCGAGACTCTCCGGACACGGCTAGCGCCGAACGCGGGGCATTCCCAGGCCGATCCAGGAGATGATCTCGCGCTGGATCTCGTTGTTGCCTCCGCCGAAGGTGAAGATGACGGCGGAGCGGTAGCCGCGTTCGAGTTCGCCGTGGAGGACCGCGCCGGCGGAGCCTTCCTTCAGGGCGCCGGCCGAGCCGACGACCTCCATGAGCCAGGCGTACGCGTCGCGGCGCGCCTCGGAGCCGTAGACCTTGACGGCGGAGGCGTCCTGGGGGGTGAGCGTGCCGTTCTGGACGGCGTTGACCATCTGCCAGTTGAGGAGCTTCATCGCGTCGAGGCGGGTGTGGGTACGGGCCAGGCTGCGGCGTACCCAGCCGAGGTCGATCACCCGGCGGCCGTCGTCGAGCTTGGTGTCGGCGGCCCAGCGCTGGACGTCGTGGAGGGCGCGGATCGCCATCGTGCCGTGGGCGGCGAGGGTCACCCGCTCGTGGTTGAGCTGATTGGTGATCAGCCGCCAGCCCTTGTTCTCCTCGCCGACGCGATGGGAGGCGGGGACGCGGACGTTGTCGTAGTAGCTGGCGGTGGTGTCGTGCGAGGCGAGGGTGTTGATGAGGGTGCAGGAGTAGCCGGGGTCGCTGGTCGGCACGAGCAGCATGGTGATGCCTTTGTGCGGCGGGGCGCCCGGGTCGGTGCGGACGGCGAGCCAGACCCAGTCGGCGGTGTCGCCGTTGGTGGTCCAGATCTTCTGCCCGTTGACCGTGTAGCGGCCGCTGGTCACGTCGCCCTCCCGGACGGCGCTCGTCCTGAGGGCGGCGAGGTCGGTGCCCGCGTCGGGCTCGCTGTAGCCGATGGCGAAGTCGATCTCCCCGGCGAGGATCTTCGGCAGGAAGAACGCCTTCTGCTCGTCGGTGCCGAACCGCATGATCGTCGGGCCGACGGTGTTGAGGGCCATCAAGGGCAGCGGGACGCCGGCCTGGGCGGCCTCGTCGAAGAAGATGAACTGCTCCATCGGGCTCAGTCCGCGTCCGCCGTACTCGGTGGGCCATCCGACGCCGAGCCAGCCGTCGTCGCCCAGCCGGCGCACGGTCTCCCGGTAGAACCGCTTCTGGGCGGCGGGGTCGGCGTAACGGGCGTGGACATCGCCCGGGACGAGCGCGGCGAAGTACGCGCGCAGCTCCGCGCGCAGGCGGTGCTGGTCGGGCGTGTACTCGAGGTGCATGGGGCCTCCCGTGGCGGCGTCCTGGATACCGTGCGCGCGACGGCGGCCACGGTAGAACGTGTTCCATAAATGCGGAAGGCCCCTGGCATTCCAGGGGGCGGGCGCCACAGGATGCCGACGTCGGGCCGGGTGCGCAGGGAGCCGGAAGGGGCCGGAGGGGAGCCGCCCGCCGTGACCACCTCGATCGAGGACCGCCCGCACTTCGCGCCCTCGCGCCCTCGCGCCCTCGCGCCCTCGCGCTCTCGTGCCGGAGCAAGCGGCCGTGGCGGCGCTGGAGGCCTGGGACGTCGGCGAGCAGGAGGCGGCGGTCACGGCCTCGTCGACGCCTTCTCGCGTGAGGAAACCCCCGTCATCGAGCGGGCCCGCGGCGGTCTGGCCGTGCTCGCGGAAGCCTGGGGGTGGGCGGTGCGCTCCCGGCGCATCCATGCCTGCCGCCCGGCAGACGAGGACGACACTCCGTCGGAGCTCGCCGCTCCGGTGCGGGCCGAGGCGCTCCGCGGCCGGCTGGTCCCGAAGATCGGGCCGGGACACGTCCTGTACGGGCGGGAGCCGGTGGTCCGGACCCCGTGCTGCGCCGTGCGACGAGCTACTCGTTCGCGTCAGGCCCGCGGGGGCTGGGGCGTGTCGCCGTACACCTCGCACTACGCGATACGCGATCGTCCATGCGACCTGCGCTGAGGGCGCGGAACCGGCCCCGTCCCCGATGACCACCGTCTTCACCACGCTCTGCGCAGCGCTCGATCATCGCGAAGCCTGTCGGTAGCCGCGCGGTCGCCCTCGCGAGGGAGCGACGGCACGGCCCTTCGGCCCGGCCCGGCACGGGCCGGGCCGGGGACCGGCCGTCCGCTGTACCGGGCGGTCAGGGCAGAAGCTCGTCCAGGGAGGCGCGCCCCTTCTCCGCCATACGGCGCTCCGCCCACGCGAGGTTCTTCGGATTCACGTCACGTCCGGAGGCGAGGACCAGGTCCTCCGCCGTGTACTCGCCCTCCGACCCGGCGTGCAAGAGGCGATCGGGCGTCGGGCTCTCCCCCGGAGATGTCATATCGGACTCAGCGTTCATGCCGCCTCCTACTAGTTCGTCCGGCACTGGCCATTCTCCTGGCCTCCCCCCACTCCCGCATTCCGGACCGGACCCGGCCACCCGCCCGGGCTTCCGCCGTCCCGGCACCGGTTGCCCACGAGACCCGGGGGCGCGAGCCGGACGAGGCTCTCCCCTTCCTCCGATACCGGGCGGGGAAATCTCCGGCGCGCCGTGTCGCCGCCATGGCGTCGGCGGGGCCCGGGTTCGACAATAGGGGGGATGACCGATGACGACCGGCGCATGCGCAGTGGCGAGATCGGGCCCAACGAGCGGCTCGCCATGAATCGGACCGGCAGCTTCGACTGGGACCTCGACACGGGCACCATCGACGTCGACGAGGCGGGGCTGCTGGTGTTCGGGCTGGACCCGGAGGGCTTCGACAGCCGGCCGGCCTCGCTCGTCGGCGGCCTTGAGCCGGAGGAGCGAGCCAGGCTCGAGGCGGTGATCCGCCGCGCGATCACCAGCGGTGAGACGTCCTACACCGCGCACTTCAGGACCGAGGGGGACGAGGGCGCACCCCAGTGGACCCATGTCCAGGCGCGGATTCTGCGGACGGCGGACGGGCGGGCCCACCGGATCGTGGGGATCGTCCGGGACACCACCGCCGAGGTCACCCACTCCGCCTTCGTACTGGAGCTGGAGAAGCGCCGCGAGGTGCAGACGAGCATCGTCGAGCGGACCACGCACGCGCTGTCGCGAGCGGTGACGGTCGACGACGTGACGGCGGCCCTCACCGGCCCGGGCGGCCTCGCCCGGCTCGGCGCCGACGGCCTCGCGCTCGGGCTGGTCGAGAACGGCTCCCTCAACGTCATCGCGCTCAGCGGGGAGTCCCTGGACGCCCTGAACGACTTCCGCAGCCGCCGTCTGGACAGGGGACTCCCGCTGGCCGAAGCCGTGCTGAGCGGACGGCCACGGTTCGTGTCCTCCTTCCAGTCCCTGGGGCGGGAGTTTCCCGAACTCGCCCCCTATCTGGGCCGGCTGCAGTTCAAGGCGGCCTGCTACCTGCCGCTGGTCGCGCAGGCCCGTTCGCTCGGTGGCATGGCGCTGTTCTACCGGGGCCGTACCTCCTTCAGCGCCGACGAGCGCAATCTCGCCCTCGGCCTCGCCGCGATCGTCGCCCAGTCACTCCAGCGCGCCCTCCTCTTCGACGAGGAACGGGAGCTGGCCACCGGTCTCCAGGAGACGATGCTGCCCCGCCGCATCCCGGCGATCACCGGCGGAGAGATCGCGGTCCGCTACCACGCGGCGTGGAGCGGACGGCAGGTCGGCGGCGACTGGTACGACGTGATCTCGCTCCCCCGCAGCCGGGTCGGGATCGTGGTCGGCGACGTCCAGGGCCACGACACCCACGCGGCCGCCATCATGGGCCAGTTGAGGATCGCCTTGCGGGCGTACGCGGGTGAGGGCCACGCCCCCTCGACCGTGCTGGCGCGCGCCTCGCGCTTCCTCGCCGAACTCGACACCAACCGCTTCGCCACCTGCACCTACGCCCAGGTGGACCTGGGCACCGGGACGGTGCGGGCGGTGCGCGCCGGGCATCTCGGACCGCTCATCCGGCACACGGACGGCCGCGTCGGGCAACCCAAGCTGAGGGGCGGGCTGCCGCTCGGTCTCGCGACCGTGTTCGGGGACGAGGAGTTCCCGGAGACCCGGCTCGACCTCGTACCGGGCGAGACGCTGGTGCTCTACACGGACGGACTGGTCGAGCAGCCGGGTTCGGACATCGAGTCCGGCATGGCGGAGCTGTCGGCCGCGATGAGCAGCGGCCCGCCACAGGCCGAGGCCCTCGCCGACCACCTCTCCGAGCGGCTGTGGGAGCGGTGGGGGGCGGGCGACGACGTGGCGCTCCTCGTCCTGCGGCGCAGCCCGGACCCGGGCACGCCGCGGGCGCCCCGCATCCATCAGTACGTCCACCAGGCGGATCCGCAGGGGCTCTCGGACGCGCGGGCGGCGGTCGGACAGGCGCTGCGGGACTGGGACATGGCCGAACTGGCGGACGACGCCGAGCTGTTGACCGGCGAGTTGCTGGTGAACGTGTTGCTGCACACCGAGGGCGGAGCGGTGCTCACGCTGGAGGTGCTGCCCGAGCCGGTGCGGCGCGTACGGCTCTCGGTACAGGACCGTTCGAGTGCGTGGCCCCGCCGGCGTACGCCGGGCGAGGCGGCGACCTCGGGGCGCGGGCTGATGCTGCTCGACGCGCTGGCGTCGCGGTGGGGGGTGGAGCCGCGCGGCGAGGGCAAAGCGGTGTGGTGCGAGATCGGCCCGGTCGAGAGGGCTGGAACGGTCGAGAGAGCCGGGACGGCCGAGGAGGCGGGAACGGCGGTCACCGGAGTCACGGCGGGGGCGGCCCGGGCGGACGGAGGAGCGCGCGGTGGATCCCGTAGCGGCGCTTGACCGGATAGCCTTCCTGCTGGAGCGCGCGCAGGCCCCCTCGTACCGGGTGCGGGCGTTCCGTACCGCCGCGGCGGCCGTCGCGGCCATGGCGGAGGGCGAGGCGGCGAGCCGCGCCGCGGCCGGAACGCTGGAGTCGGTCAAGGGCATCGGTCCGAAGACGGCGGCGGTGGTCAAGGAGGCGCTGGCCGGGCAGGTCCCGGCCTATCTGGCGCGGCTCGAGGAGGAGATCGACGTGCCGCCGGTCGCGGGCGGCGAGACCTTGCGCGCGGCGCTGCGCGGCGACTGCCATCTGCACTCCGACTGGTCCGACGGCGGCAGCACCATCGAGGAGATGGGCCGTACGGCGGCGAGGATCGGTCACGAGTGGGTTGTACTGACCGACCACTCGCCACGCCTGACGGTGGCACGCGGCCTGTCGCCGGAGCGGCTGCGCGAGCAACTGGACGTGGTGGCACGGCTGAACGAGGAGTGGGCGCCGTTCCGGCTGCTGACCGGCATCGAGTGCGACATCCTGGAGGACGGCTCGCTGGACCAGGAGCCGGAGCTGCTCGACCGGTTGGACGTGGTGGTCGGCTCGGTGCACTCGAAGCTGCGGATGGACGCGCCGGCCATGACGCGCCGGATGGTGAAGGCGGTGCGCAATCCGCTGATGGACATCCTCGGCCACTGCACGGGGCGCCTGGTGAGCGGGGGGCGGTCGCGGCCGGAGTCGGTGTTCGACGCGGAGCGGGTCTTCGCCGCGTGCGCCGAGTCCGGGACGGCGCTGGAGATCAACAGCCGTCCGGAGCGGCTGGATCCGCCGCGCCGGCTGCTGCGGCAGGCGGTGGCGGCGGGGGTCTGGTTCGCGGTGGACACGGACGCCCACGCGCCGGGGCAGCTGGAGTGGCAGATCTTCGGGTGCGCGCGGGCGGAGGAGTGCGGGGTGCCGACCGAGCGGGTGGTCAACACGTGGCCGGCGGAGGAAGTGCTGGCGTGGGCGCGGGGTGAGGGAAGGTAAGGGCGAATCACCACGCGGGGGTGACGCGTCAGGTGCGCTGCCAGAGGGTGGTGGCGTTGCAGAACTCGCGGATGCCGTGGCCGGAGAGTTCGCGCCCGTAGCCGGAGCGCTTCACTCCACCGAAGGGGAGCGCCGGGTGGGAGGCGGTCATGCCGTTGACGAAGACCCCGCCGGCCTCCAGGTCCCGTACGAAGAGGTCGACGTCGGCGCGGTCGCGGGTCCAGACGTTGGAACTCAGGCCGAACGGGGAGTCGTTGGCGACGGCGACGGCCTCCTCGACGTCGCTCACCGGATAGAGGGTGGCGACCGGGCCGAACGTCTCCTCCCGGTGGATGCGCATCCCGGGGGTGATGCCGGTGAGCACGGTGGGCAGGTAGTACCAGCCGTGCGGCCGGTCCTCGGGACGGCCTCCGCCGCACAGGACGGTGGCGCCCTCGCGTACGGCGTCGTCGACGAGTTCTTCGAGGTCGCTGCGGCCCTGCTCGGTGGCGAGGGGGCCGACGTCGGTCGACTCGTCGAGGGGGTCTCCCACGGTCAGAGCGTTCATGGCGGCGGTGAAGCGTTCGGCGAAGTCGTCGTAGACGTCGGTGTGGACGATGAACCGCTTGGCGGCGATGCAGGACTGGCCGTTGTTCTGTACGCGCGCGGTGACGGCGGTCTTGACGGCCCGGGGGAGGTCGGCGGAGGGCATGACGATGTACGGGTCGCTGCCGCCGAGCTCCAGGACGGTCTTCTTGACCTCGTCGCCGGCGACGGCGGCGACGGAGCGGCCGGCCGGCTCGCTGCCGGTCAGGGTGGCGGCGGCGATCCGGCGGTCGCGCAGGACGGCTTCGACGGCGCCGGAGCCGATGAGGAGTGTCTGGAAGCAGCCTTCGGGGAACCCGGCGCGACGGAAGAGGTCGCCGAGGTAGAGGGCGGTCCTGGGGACGTTGGAGGCGTGCTTGAGGAGGCCGGTGTTGCCGGCCATGAGGGCGGGCGCGGCGAACCGGACGACCTGCCAGAGGGGGAAGTTCCAGGGCATGACGGCGAGGATGGGGCCGAGGGGGCGGTAGAGGACACGGGCGGCGTCGGCGCCGGAGTCACGCACGTCGGCCTGCGCGGGGTACTCGTCGGCGAGGAGCCCCTCGGCGTGGTCGGCGTACCAGCGCATGGCCTTGGCGCACTTGGCGGCCTCGGCGCGGGCGGCCGTGATCGGCTTGCCCATCTCGACGGTCATCGTGCGCGCGATGTCCTCGGCGTCCTCGTCGAGGAGATCGGCGGCACGGCGCATGAGGCGGGCGCGCTCGGCGAAGGACGTGGTGCGGTACCTCCGGAAGGTCTCGTGCGCGGCGGCGACGCGCCGCTCGACCTCCTCCTCCCCGTGGGCGTCGTACGTCCGCAGTGTCTCGCCGGTCGCGGGATTCACGGTGGCGATGGCCATGTCTCTCCTCCTGCCGTCCCCCACGGGAACCCTCCCGCGCCCGGGGCGGCGGCGCAATCGGGGACGGTACGAGGGGGTGACGGGGCCTCGGCCGGCCGGGGCGGCGACGCCCCCGGGCCCGTCAGCGAGGGAGGCGGGGGCCGGGGGACGGCGGGACCTCGTCCGATGCCCAGAGCAGTGCGCCCGACAGGTGGGCGCGGAACGTCTTGTTCTCGTAGGCCTCCGCCGCGTGGCCGAGCGCCGTGAAGAAGACCCGGCCCCGGCCCAGCTCGCGGCTCCACACCAAGGGGTGGTCGGCGCCCAGGGTGCCGCCCCGGTAGGTCGACTCGTCCGCGCGCGCCAGCACCCGTACACCCGTCCCCCGCGGGTTCGACGTGAAGTTGTACCACTCGTCCGTCCAGGACCAGCGTTCCGGCAGCGGCGCCGTCGACGGGTGGTCGTGCGCCTCCACGCACACCACGCCCGGCTGGATCTCCGGGTGGCCGTCGAAGCGGGTGCCGAGCAGGTCGCCGTAGAAGGGCCAGTCCGGTTCCGCGTTGGCCGCCGCGTGGATCGCGAGGAACCCTCCGCCGCCGAGGACGTACGTCGCGAAGGCCGTACGGCCCTCAGGCGTCAGGACCGTTCCCGTCGTCGACAGGAACACGACCGCCGCGTACCCGGCCAGCCGCTCGCTCGTGAAGGCGCCGGGGTCCTCGGTCGTCTCGGCGGCGAAACCGGCCGCCCCGGCCAGTTCGGTGAGGGCGGCCGCGCCGGCCGGGATCGAGTCGTGCCGGTACCCGGCGGTGCGGGTGTAGATCAGGACGTTCCTCTGTGGCACGGGCGGGCCCCTCGGTCCGGGTAAGCGCTTTCCATCCGGACCGTAGCCACCTCGCTCCGCGCGCCGCAAGGCCGCTCGATCCATTGCCCCAACGGATACGCCGCTATATCTTTCGGCGCACCCCACGCCGCAGGCCTCACCCCCTCAGGCCGCGGCCCTCACCCGGCTGCCCTCACCCGGTACGCCCCACCCCGCAGGCCTCGCCCCCTCAGGCCGCGGCCCTCATCCGGCATCCCTCACCGCGCACGCCCCACGCCACATGACCGCGCCCTCCGAGGAGCCCCATGAGCACCCTCCCGCCCGCACTCGCCGCAGCCGTCGGGCCCGTGCCCGAAGGCGTCACCCTCCCCCTGCCTCCCACCTTCGACTCGGTCGAGGAGGAGCGGCGGTACCGCAAGGGGCAACTCGCCGCCGGTTTCCGGATCTTCGGGCGGTTCGGGTTCTCCGAGGGCGTCGCCGAGCACATCACCGTCCGCGACCCGGACGCGTGCGCCTTCTTCGAGGACCACGGGATCTACGACGACTACCGTGGCGTGGTCAACGAGCTGGACGAGGGCGACCGGGTCGCGAAGGCGCTCGGCGACCATAAGGCGGTCATCCTCCAGAACCACGGGCTGCTCACCGTCGGGCACTCGGTCGCCGAGGCCGTCTGGTGGTTCGTCACCATGGAGCGCTCGTGCCAGGCGCAGCTGTTGGCGATGGCCGCCGGTACGCCGCGGCTCATCGACCGCGAGACGGCGCTGATCACGCGGGACCAGGTCGGTACGCAGCTGGCCGGCTGGTTCCAGGCCCGCCCGCTGTGGGCTCAGATCACGGCGTCGGACCCGGATCTGTTCGACTGACCGCCCCCTCGGCCGTGTCCGCTCCGTCCGCCCGGTCCGCTTCCCCCGGGGCGGTCTCCCGCGTCGACGCCTCCAGCAGCGGTGCGAGGAAGTCCCGTTCCAGGCTGCCCGGCGGAAGCTCCTCCGGTTCGACGTAGCTCTGCGCGAGGCCGCCCTCGCGCAAGGCGATCAGGAGCCTCGCGAACCTGTCGGCGTCCACCGTCAGTTCACGTCCCGCCCGGCGCAGTACGCTCGTCAGCCCCCGCGCGATCTCGGCCCGCAGCCGGGCGTCGTGCCGGGCGAGCACCCACGCCGCCTGGGGGTCGCGGATGGCGTGCAGCGTGAACTCGGTGGTGACCAGGTACCAGTCCCGTTCGTCCGGCTCGACGCGGGAGGCGAGCGCGGCGATCCGTTCCAGGGTGTGCTCCTCGGCGGCGAGCCCGTCGATCGCCTCCGCCAGCCGGCGCACGGTCCGCTCGCTGTGCTCGTCGAAGAGGGCGAGGAAGAGTTCTTCCTTGCTGGCGAAGTTCGAGTAGTAGGCACCGCGCGTGTAGCCGGCGCGCTCGCAGATCTGCTCGATCGAGGTCGCGTGGAAACCGTGCTCCGCGAAGGTCGCCAGGGCGGCCCGCAGCAGGGCCGCCCGGGTCCGTGGCCGGCGCTTGGTGACACCTTTCGGCACGGGTGGGCCCTCCTCACGTTCGACGTCCACGATCGAGGCGCCCACGATACCGGCGGGGTCCGCACGAGCCGGGGGCTGCCCCAGGGGCACGGATCAGCCCCGGCGGATAAAATTTCACGCATGGGAGAACGGCCGGTCGCGCCCGCCGCTCCCGAGCTCGTCCTCGAGATCGACGGGGACACGACCCTGATGAGTCCGAGCCGGGTCTACCGCATCGGGCGCGACCCCACCAGCGACATCGTGCTCGCGGACGCCCGTGCGTCCTGGCACCACGCGGTTCTGCGCGCAGTGGGCGACCACTGGACGCTCGAGGACGAGGGGAGTACGAACGGCACCTTCGCGGACAGCCGGCGTATCGCCCTGCGCGAAGTCGGTCCCGGCACGGTCATACGGTTCGGCCATCCCGGGGACGGCCCGCGCGCGGTCCTGTCGCAGGGCCCCGCGCCCGTGTCCGACCCGATGTCCGAACCCGTGTCCGAGCCGGTGGCACCGCCCCCGTCCGCGCGCGATCGCGGACCTCTGCGGGAGCCCTCGCCTTCGCGTGAGCCCTCCCCCCCGCCGCCCGTTCCACCACCCCCCGTACCGGCCCCCGAGCCCCCCGCTCCCGCGCCGCCGCGGACCCCGCCCCGGCCCTCCTCCGTCGCACATCCCGCCGCCACGGGAACCTTCCGGCAGCCCACCTCCGTCCGGCCGCTGCCCACCCGGACCGTGCGTATCGGCCGGGCCCCCGACAACGACCTGGTCGTCGACGATCTGGTGGTCTCCCGGCGCCACGCCGAACTGCTCGCCCACCCCGACGGCACCTACTGGATCCAGGACCTCGGCAGCCACAACGGCACGTACCTCAACGGCCGTCCCGTGGCGCACGCGCGCGTGACGCCGGACGACATCGTCGGCATCGGGCACTCCGCGTTCTGCCTCATCGGAACCCAGCTCGTCGAATTCACCGACACCGGCGAGGTCTCCCTCGACGTGCAGGACCTCGCCGTCACCGTGAGCCGAAGCGGCCGTGAAGGGGGCGGCTCGCGAGGCGGACACGGCCGCGAACGCAAGACCCTCCTGGAGGACGTCTCGTTCCCCGTCGGTCAGAAGTCGCTGCTCGCCGTGGTCGGGCCGTCCGGCTCGGGGAAGTCGACCCTTCTGGGCGCGCTCACCGGTCAGCGCCCCGCCGACCGCGGCACGGTGCTGTACGACGGCCGGGACCTCTACCAGGACTACGCGGAGCTGCGCCAGCGCATCGGCCTCGTCCCCCAGGACGACATCCTGCACCTTCAGCTGTCCGTCCGACGGGCCCTCGGCTACGCCGCCGAGCTGCGCTTCCCCGACGACACCGCGGCCGCCGAACGCCGGGCCAGGGTCGACGAGGTCATCGACGAACTCGGTCTCGCCGAGCGCGCGGAGCAGCCCATCCACAGTCTCTCCGGCGGCCAGCGCAAGCGCGTCAGCGTGGCCCTGGAGCTCCTCACCAAGCCGTCGCTGCTCTTTCTCGACGAGCCGACCTCCGGACTCGACCCCGGCATGGACCGCTCGGTGATGCACATGCTGCGCGGCCTCGCCGACGACGGCCGCACCGTCATCGTCGTCACGCACAGCGTGCTGAGCCTCGACGTCTGTGACCGGCTGCTCGTCCTCGCGCCCGGCGGACGGGTCGCGTACTTCGGACCGCCGGACGAGACGCTGGAGTTCTTCGGCTTCGACCAGTGGCCGGAGGCGTTCGAGGCCTTCGAGAACGACCGGGGCCGTGACTGGGCGGGGCAATACCGCGCCTCGCGCTTCCACCGCCGGTACATCGCCGAGGCGATGAACCGGCCGCCCGCCTCCACGGCGTCGGGGACGGTTCCGGAGCCCGGCCCTCCCCCCAAGGCGCAGAGCTGGGGAGCCCAGCTCCGTACGCTCGTACGCCGGTACGCCGCGGCCCTCGCCACCGACCGGACCTTCCTCGCCATCATGGTCGCCCTGCCGTTCGTGATGGGTGCGATGGCCCGGGCGCTGTCGGAGGGCAGCCTGGGGCCCGAGTCCACGATGAACGTGCTGCTCATCCTCTGTGTCGGCGGAGTCCTGACCGGGGCGGCGAACGCGGTGCGCGAGCTGGTCAAGGAGCGCACGATCTACCGGCGGGAGAGAGCCGTCGGCCTCTCCCGTTCCGCGTATCTGATGTCCAAGGTCGTCGTCCTCGGCCTGATCACGGTCGTCCAGGCCGTGGTCCTGACCCTGGTCGCGCTGATCGGTGTGCCGCTGAACGTGCCGGACGGCAAGGGCGTGCTCCTGCCGCCCCTGGTGGAACTCACGCTCGCGGTCGCCCTTCTCTCCTTCACCGCGATGTTGCTCGGTCTGTTCGTCTCCGCCTTGGTGCGCAAGGAGGAGGTGACGATGCCGCTGCTCGTCCTCCTCGCGATCGTCCAGGTGGTCTTCTGCGGCGCGCTGCTGACGGTCCACGGCTCGCCGGTGGTGGAGCAGCTGGCGTGGCTGGTGCCGTCCCGGTGGGCGTTCGCCGCGATGGGGGCGACCATCGACATCGGCAAGATCGCGCCGAGCGAGAAGACGGACGACCCGCTCCTGCACCACACCCTGGAGGCCTGGCTGTTCGACATGGGGATGCTGATGGTGCTCTGTCTCGTCCTGGGCTTCGCCGTCGCGCGGCTGCTGCGCCGCCACGAGCCGGTGATCATGCGCAAGTAGGCGGGAGCCATCCGGCGGAGAAGGCGGAACCAGGGCGGAAGTCGTACGAGGGAAGGCAGGCGGTCGATGGGCATCCCGGTCACTCCGTCCGTACCGCCGTACGTTCCGGACTTCCGGCCGACGCACGTCGTGCCGCGTGACGGCCTGCCCGCCTGGGAGGCGCCCGACCCCGGGCTGCCCACCGTGCCGCTCGACGCGTTCCTGCCGGTGCAGCTCGTGGAGAGGGTCGGCGACTGGGGGCAGATCGTCTGCTCCAACGGCTGGTCCGCCTGGGTCGACGCCCGCCTCCTCGTCTCCGTACCCGTGGACCCTCCCGATGCTCGCCAGCCGCTCGCCAGGACCGCCGATCCGCGGCCGTTGCTCGCGCGCGTCGAGGAGTCGCTCGGCCGCTACCGGCGCGCCGCGGAGGAACTGGCGGCGGGGCGGACGGACGGGGACACGTTCCGCAGGCGCACGCGGGGGCTGCGGGTGGGGATGGTGGTCGACGGCGAGTCGCTGTGGCTGTACGACGCCGAACACGAGCGCTGGGCGTACTGCGACGGGATCGGGCTCAGTACGTACGCCACCTCGGCCGGGCCCTCGGCGGGCACCGAGCTACCGGTCGGCGCGGTGGCCGGGCACGAACCGACCCAGGTGGTGGCGCGGGTGGAGGGACGGATCGAGGGGCCCGTCGCGGCCGGCGAGGGGCGGGCCGAGGCGGAGGGCGAGGAGCCGGCCGGTCCGCCGCCGACGCAAGTGGTGGACGGCCCGCCGCCGACGCAAGTGGTGGACGGCCCGCCGCCGACGCAAGTGGCGGAGGGCGAGAAGCCGGCCGGTCCGCCGCCGACGCAAGTGGTGGACCGGGCCCAGCTGCCGGGTGAGGACTGATGGCCGGCGCGACCCGCGACACGGATCTGCCCGCCGGCCGGGAGTCGGGGCTGGTGGGCAAGCAGATCGCCGGCTATGTCGTGCAGGGCGAGATCGGGCGCGGCGGGATGGCGGTCGTGTACCGGGCGCGGGACGTACGGCTGGACCGGACGGTGGCCCTGAAGCTGCTCGCGCCCGAATTGGCCCGCAACGACACCTTCCGCAAACGGTTCGCGCACGAGTCGCGGGTGGCGGCCGCGATCGACCATCCGCACATCGTCCCGGTCTTCGAGGCGGGCGAGACCGAAGGGGTGCTGTACATCGCGATGCGGTACGTCCCCGGTCAGGACCTGCGGGCGCTCCTCGACCGGGAGGGAGCGCTGGCGCCGGTGAAGGCGGGGCGGATCGCCGTCCAGGTGGCCTCGGCCCTGGACGCGGCGCACGCGCACGACCTGGTCCACCGGGATGTGAAACCGGGCAACATCCTGGTGGCGGAGGGCACGGACCGCGACCATCCGGAGCATGTCTACCTCACGGACTTCGGGCTGACGAAGAAGTCGTTGTCCCTGACCGGTCTGACGACGGTGGGGCAGTTCGTGGGCACGCTCGACTACGTGGCACCGGAGCAGATCTCGGGGAGGCCGGTGGACGGCCGGTGCGACGTGTACAGCCTGGCGTGCGTGGTCTTCGAGACGCTCACCGGAGTGCCGCCGTTCCGGCGCGACGATGACATGGCGCTGCTCTGGGCGCACCAGTACGATCCGCCGCCGCCGGTCTCGTCGGAGCGGCCCGGACTGCCGGAGGCGGCCGACGGCGTGCTCGCGAAGGCCCTGGCGAAGGCGCCGGAGGAGCGGTACGGGACGTGTCTGGAGTTCGTCGCCGCGCTGCGGGCGGCCCTGGAGCGGGGCGGTCCGGGGCCGGTACGAGGGGAGGGCGCGGAGGGACCCGAGCCGCCGGCCGCGCCGCCGAAGCCGCCGAAGTGGGCGGTTCCGGTGTTCCGGGAGCCGTAGGACTTCCTGGTGCCGTAGGACTGGGTAACGGCCTCGGGGCTCAGGGCCGAGGGCCGAGGGTCGAGGGCCGAGGGTCGAGGGCCGAGGGCCGAGGGTCGAGGGCTCAGCGACGCGGGGGGAACGGGCCGGCCTCGTCCCCCTTGGCGGGGCGGGTCTCGACCTCGCCGTGGCGGTGGACGCGGGAGGCCAGCAGCCCGCCGATGAGTCCGGCGACGAGGCCCCAGAGCAGGGCGAGGCCGGCCGTCTTCCAGACGTGGGGGCGCAGCAGGACCTCGCCGCCGAGGGATTCGAGTTCACCGATGCCGAGGATGGACAGCCCCGCGCGCGCCTCGACCAGCGTGAGCGGGGCGACGACCAGGACGGTCAGGGCGAAGGCGATGCCCACGTGCAGGGCGTGCTGCCAGGGCCGGATCCGGGCCGGCGAACGGACGGCCGCCACGAAGGCCGCGACGAGGACCAGGACGGCTGCCACGGGCAGCAGCCACCAGGCCCGGGCGTCGTGGGAGGCGAGGGAGGACAGGTCCACGGTGGACAGGCCGGAGGTGCCGGGGCCGCGTAGCACGGAGTCGAGGATCTGCGGCATGGGCAGCCCGAACGGCCCCTCGGCCGTGCCCTCCCAGGAGCCGCCGATACCGACGCCGAGGGCGAGCCAGCTGACGTTGGGCAGGCCCAGCAGGACGACGGCGAGGGTTTCGGCCGCGTGCCCCTTGGTGGCCGCCACGACCACTGCGACGACCAGCCCGATCAGGACGTACGTGAGCAGCAGGAGCAGCATCGCGAAGGCGGCCGGGCGCACCGGTTCCTGGTAGCGGACGAGCCGGGGCGGCAGCGGGGTGCCGCGGGAGACGAGGAGGGCGATGACGAGGACCCCGAGAATCCACAGGAGGCCGTAGAAGAGGGTGGGTCCGACGTCGGTGCGGAAGCCGACGGTGGGGTTCACCGCGTCCAGCAGCTCGCCGAAGAGGTCGGAGAGCGCGTCCTGCTCCTGGCCGCCGCCGATGGAGATGCGGAAGTCGTACCGGGCGAGGGCGGAGATCCCGGCGAGCGCGGCCAGCCAGAGGACGACGGTCCACGCGAGCCGGGCGACCAGCTCCTCGGTGCGGGCGACGGCGTGGTGGCGCATCGGGCGCAGGAAGCAGAAGCCGGTGACCAGTGCACCCACCAGGGTGACGGTGAGCGGCATGGCGGTGAGCTCGGCGTTCGTGCCTGCGAGGGCTCCCGCGTCGCCGGCGAGGTCGACCTGCCCGCCGGCGGCCATGACGACGACCGCGGCGACGACGTTCGGGAAGCCGCCCGGCAGGTCGGCCGCGCCGGCGGCCCAGAGACCGAGTGCGGCGGTGACGGCCATTGCCAGGAAGCCTGCGACGACGGCGGCGAGGGCTTCGCCCCCGTGGCGGACGAGGTGACTGGTCACCCGGCCCACGCTAATACCGGCAGGTGCTGTCCGCTTGCGGACGAGACCGGTTCGGGGCACACAATGGGCGCGGAACGGAAGAAAGGGAAAAACGTGACTTCCCACCCGCCGTCCGGCCGTCCTTCGGTACCCCCCGCGGGTCCGCCTTCGGGCCCCCTGTCGGGCCCCGGCGCCCGCCCCGGGCCGTCGGCCGGTCCGCCGCCACCCCCGGGGCCGCCCTACGGCGGCTCGGGGGGCGGTTCGGGCGGTTCCGGTGGCGGTCGTGGTGGCGGTCCCGGCGGGGGCGGCGCGGGCCGCCGAGGCAGGGGCGGTGGCGGCGACCCCTGGTGGCGTTCGGTCCCCCGGATCGCGTCGATCACCGCCGTCCTGGTCGCGGCGATCGCCCTGATCGTGGTCCTCACCCGTCCGGACGGGAACGGCGGCGGAAGCGGCTCCGCAGGCGGCGAGGTGTTCTTGCAGAGCGCCTCCGCCACGGGGCCCGACCCGTTCACCAAGTCGACGGCGCGGGCCCCCGACACCTCGCAGTCCCCCGCCCCGCTCCCCAGCCCCACCGGGTCCGTGGACCCCAACGCCACGCGCAGCGTCTCCGGTTCCGCGGCCGGTCTGTACGGCGGGACGCGGAAGACGGCGAGCTGCGACGTCGAGCAGCAGGTGCGCTTCCTGGCCGACGAGCCCGCGAAGAACGCGGCCTTCGCCTCGGTCCTCGGGCTGCGGGCCGAGGAAGTCCCCGCGTACCTCCGCGGCCTGACCCCGCTCCAGCTCCGCGTCGACACCCGCGTGACGAACCACGGCTTCAAGAGCGGCTCGCCGACCTCGTACCAGGCTGTGCTCCAGGCGGGCACGGCCGTGCTCGTCGACGATCACGGGGTGCCGCGGGTGCGCTGCGCCTGCGGGAACCCGCTGACGCCCCCGGTGGCCCAGAAGTCGCCCAAGACGACCGGCACGCCCTGGCCGGGCTTCCAGCCCTCCCAGGTCGTCGTCGTGGCCCCCTCAGTGACCACCGTGAACGTCTTCGTCGTCTACGACCCCGAGGACAACGGCTGGTTCGCGCGCGAGGCGGGGGACACGGGGACGAAGGACAAGGAGACGCCCCCGCCGACGGCCTCCCCCTCGCCGACCGTGTCGGACTCGGTGACGGATTCACCGTCGCCGTCCCCGGACTCCCCGTCGCCGCCGCCCCCGCCGTCCTCGCCTGCCACGGAGACGTCCGAACCGCGGAGCCCGGAGAGGCCGCCGTCGGACCCCGCGACGGGCGGGACGGAGACGGGCCCGACGACACCCGACGGGACGACGCCCGACGTGACGACGCCCGACGGCACGACGCCCGACGGCACGACCAACGGAACGACACCCGAGGGCCCGACCGGCAGAACGCCGCCGGACGGCACGACCGACGGGCCGACGACCAACGGGACCAACGGGACGACGCCCGAGGGCCCGACGGACCAGCCGGGCCAGTAGGCCGCCGGGTCTCCGCCCGCCCCCGGCCCACCACCCACCGCCCGTAAATGAGATGTCCGGGTCGCCGGGGTCTGTGTATGGTCCACCGAGTGGAACCTCTCACCGACAAACAGATCCGCTCATCCTTCGTGAACTGCACGAAGGGCGAGGCGAGCAGGCTCCGGCTGCCGCTGGACTTCGCCGAACTTCCCTGGCAGGACCTCGACTTCCTCGGCTGGGTCGATCCGGGCGCGCCGCTGCGTGCCCATGTCGTCGTGCCCACCGAGGACGGCCCGCTGGGCATCAGCCTGCGGGTGCCGGCGACGAGCCGCACCAGCGCGGTCAAGTCCAGCCTGTGCCAGATCTGCCTGACGGGCCACGCCTCCTCGGGCGTGACCCTCCTCGCGGCGCCGCTGGCCGGCACCCGCGGGCGCGAGGGGAACACGGTCGGCATCTACGTCTGTGCCGACCTGGCGTGTTCCCTGTACATCCGCGGCAAGCGGCAGCCCAAGCTGCGGGCCGGCCGCCACGAGGAGTCCCTCGGCCTCGACGAGCGGATCGCCAGGACGATGACCAACCTCAACGCCTTCGTGGCGAGGGTGACGGCCGGCTGACCACCGTGACCGTCAGAGGCCGCACGGTCGGCGGTGTCCGTGCCAGCGGTGTCAGCGGAAGGCGGATTCACCCGTGAGCGCCTTGCCGACGACCAGGGAGTGCACCTCGCTGGTGCCCTCGTAGGTGAGGACCGACTCCAGGTTGTTGGCATGGCGCATCACCGGGTACTCCAGGGTGATGCCGTTGGCACCCAGGATCGTGCGGCACTCCCGCGCGATGGCGATCGCCTCCCGTACGTTGTTCAGCTTGCCCACACTGACCTGCTCGGGCGAGAGGCTTCCCGCGTCCTTGAGCCGTCCCAGGTGGAGGGCGAGCAGCATGCCCTTGCCGAGCTCCAGGGACATGTCGGCGAGCTTCTGCTGGGTGAGCTGGTAGGAGGCGAGGGAGCGGTCGAAGACGATCCGGTCGCCGGCGTACGCGAGGGCCGTCTCCAGGCAGTCGCGGGCGGCGCCGAGGGCGCCGAACACGATGCCGAACCGCGCTTCGTTGAGGCATCCGAGCGGGCCGGACAGGCCGCGGGCCGCCGGCAGCATCGCGTCGGCCGGCAGCCGGACGTCCTCCAGGACCAGTTCGCTGGTGACGCTCGCCCGCAGCGACAGCTTCTGCTTGATCTCCGGGGCGCGGAAGCCCGGGGTGCCGGCGGGTACCAGGAAGCCGCGGACCCCGTCGTCCGTGCGGGCCCACACGACGGCGACGTCGGCGACCGAGCCGTTGGTGATCCACATCTTGGTGCCGTTGAGCACCCAGTCGCCGCCGTCCCGCTTGGCGCGCGTGCGCATGGATCCGGGATCCGATCCCGCGTCCGGCTCGGTGAGGCCGAAGCATCCGATGTACTCACCGGCCGCCATCCCGGGCAGCCACTGTTGCTTCTGCTCCTCGGAGCCGTACTTCCAGATGGCGTACATGGCGAGCGAGCCCTGGACGGAGACCAGACTGCGCAGGCCCGAGTCGACGGCCTCCAACTCCAGGCAGGCCAGGCCGTACGCGACCGCGTTGGTGCCCGCGCAGCCGTAGCCCTCCAGGTGCATGCCGAGCACGCCGACGGAGCCCAGCCGACGGGCGAGTTCGCGGACGGGGACAGCTCCCCGCTCGAACCAGTCGGCCACGTGCGGGCGCAGCTCGCGGTCGGCCATGGCACGCACGGTTCGACGGATCTCGCGTTCCTCGTCGGTCAGCAGCCCGTCGACGGCGAGGAGGTCGAAGGGGTGGACGGGAGACGACTTCGAGGGCTTCGCCGGGTTCGGCGACTGCGGCGGGTTCGGCGACATCACGGAGGGCCTCCAGACGGCTGCGGCAACACGGCGTCCGTAGCGTAGCGGGAGATCGGATTTTGGATCCAGTATTGAAAATCCGATGTCCGATGCGTACGTTCCCGGTGGATCCGATCGCCGGCGAAGGAGAGCGGGATGCACGCAGAAGAGCAGGGGACGCCGGGCCCGGGCGCGCTGTCCGGGATCGTCGTCGCCGACTTCGGCCGGGTGCTCGCCGGGCCGTACATGACGATGCTCCTCGCCGACCTGGGCGCCGACGTCATCAAGATCGAACGCCCCGGCTCCGGCGACGACACACGCGCCTGGGGCCCGCCCTTCGCCGACGGCGAGGCCACCTACTTCCTGGGGGTGAACCGGAACAAACGCTCCATCACCCTCGATCTGACCGACCCGGCCGACCTGGAGACCGCCCGGGCGATCGTCGACCGCGCCGACGTCCTGGTCGAGAACTTCCGGCCCGGCGCGATGGAGCGGCTCGGCCTCGGCCACGAGACCGTACGGGCGACCAACCCCGGACTCGTCTACTGCTCGGTGACGGGCTTCGGCGCCGCCGAGGGCGCCCGTCTGCCGGGGTACGACCTGCTCGTACAGGCCGTGGGCGGGCTGATGAGCGTGACCGGCGAGCCCGGCGGCCAGGGGACGAAGGCGGGCGTGGCGCTCGTCGACGTGATCACCGGCCTCCACGCGGGTCTCGGCATCCTCGCCGCCCTGCGCCACCGCGAGCGCACGGGCGAGGGCCAGCGGGTCGAGGTCTCGCTGCTCACCTCGCTGCTGTCCGCGCTCACCAACCAGTCGGCGGCCTATCTCGGCGCCGGGGTGGTCCCCCGGGCCATGGGGAACCGGCACCCGAGCATCGCCCCGTACGAGGTGTTCGAGGCGAAGGACCGGCCGCTCGCCCTGGCGGTGGGGAACGACCGGCAGTTCCGGACGCTCTGCGAGCGGCTCGGCCTCGCGGCCCTCGCCGAGGACGCCCGCTTCGCCACCAACACCGCCCGCGTCGCCCATCGCGAGGAACTGGCCGCGCTGCTCTCGCGTCCGCTCGCCGAGCGGACGGCGGACAGCTGGTTCGAGGGGCTGACGGCTGTCGGGGTGCCCTGCGGGCCGATCAACGACCTCGCCGCCGCCTTCGACCTGGCCGACCGTCTCGGCCTGGCACCCCGGGTCCCCGCCGGTGCGGCCGGTGCGGCCCAGGTCGCCAACCCGATCGCCCTCGACGTCACCCCACCCGTCTACCGCTGCGCTCCCCCGCGTCTCGGCGAGCACAGCGAGGCCCTGCTCGCCGAGCTGGGATCACCCTCTCCCGCCCCGTAGGAAGATGTACGGATCCGGACCGGGCGCCGGACCCGGCACCGGCGCCCGGTCCCGGGTCAGCCGGCCGGCCACCGAACCGAAGGAAGGTCACAGGCGATGAGCAGCGCGGTGCAGAAGCGGCGGCCGCCCACCGCCCAGCAGTTCGTCCTCGAGGAGCTGCGGCGCGCCATCACCGGCGGAGAGCTGCGCCCCGGCGACCAGATCCGTCAGGACGCCCTCGCGGCCCGGCTCGACGTCAGCCGGGTCCCGCTGCGCGAGGCGTTGAAGATCCTGGAGGGCGAGGGTCTTGTGGTACACCACGTCCACAGGGGCTACTTCGTCGCCGAGCTGTCCCTCGCGGACCTGGAGGAGGTCTACCGGATCCGGGAACTGCTCGAGAGCGAGGCGGTCCGCGTGGCGGTCGCCCGCGCCGAGGACGGCCTGACCGCCAGGCTCGAGAGGATCCAGCGCGAGGTGGAGCGGGCGGCGGAGGCCGGGGACGTGACGGAGATGGCCGCGGCCAACCGCCGCTTCCACTTCGCGCTGATCGAGGCGTCCGGCATGCCCCGCCTCGTACGCCTCATCGGCACCCTCTGGGACGCCACTGACGCCTACCGCGCGCTCTACTACACCGAGGACCCGCACCGGGAGCTGGCCGTACGCGAGCACCGAGCCGTCATCTCGGCGGTCCGCCACGGCGACACGGCCGCCGCCCTCCACTGGCTGACCGAGCACCGCGCACACGCCGTCGCGGCACTGCGGGAGATCCTCGACCTGGAGTGACCGGCCGGGCCGCCCGTCCCGGCGCAGCTCCCGTGGGTGGAACAGGGCTCCGGCCCCTTCCTGACCATCCGACCAGTCGGTATGTTGCGGGCAGCCGCACCGACCGACCTGGAGGACGCCATGCCCGAGTCCGGCCCGCACATCGAAGGTGATCACGACGCCCGCTTCGACGCCGTACGGGAGGCCTTCGAGGCCAACTTCCGCGTGCGCGGCGAACTCGGCGCCGCGGTGACGGTCCAGGTCCACGGCCAGACCGTGGTCGACCTGTGGGGCGGCTGGGCGGACGCCGCCCGCACACGCCGCTGGGAACGCGACACCGTGGTGAACGTCTGGTCCACGACGAAGGGCGTGACGGCGCTCTGCGCCCACCTGCTGGCAGACCGCGGCCTGCTCGACCTGGACGCGCCGGTCGCCTCGTACTGGCCCGAGTTCGCGGCGGCGGGCAAGGAGGGGCTCCCCGTACGCCATCTCCTCTCGCACCGGGCGGGGTTGGCCGGACTGCGCGAACCTCTCACCCTCGCGGAGTTCTACGACTGGGAGGTGACGACCGCCCGGCTGGCGGCGACGGAGCCGTGGTGGGAGCCCGGCAGCCGGTCGGGCTACCACGCGATGACGTACGGCTTCCTGGTCGGCGAGGTGATCCGGCGCATCACGGGACGACGGCCGGGTGATTTCCTGCGCGAGGAGATCACGGGGCCGCTCGCCATCGACTTCACCATCGGCCTGCCGGAGAAGGAGGCGGACCGTGCGGCCGAACTGGTGCGCCCGTCGACGGCCGCGGCCGGCGAACGGGCGCCCTCCTTCGCCCAGTTGGCGCCCGTGGTCCAGGCCGCCCTGGCCAACCCGCCCGTCGGCGCCCCGCAGGCCAACAGCCCGGAGTGGCGTGCCGCCGAGATTCCGGCGGCGAACGGCCACGGCACGGCCCGCGCGGTCGCCGCGCTGTACGGCGTCTTCGCCGGGCGGGGCCTGGCCGGCCGGCGCCGGGTCCTCTCCGAGCAGGCCGTCGAACGCGCCCGCGAGGGCCAGGGCGCCTGCCGGGACCTGGTTCTCGGTGCGGGCTTCGCCCACGAGACGGAGTGCGCGCTCGGCTTCTGGCTGAGCGGCCCCAACGCCTCCTACGGCCCCAATCCCCGGGCCTTCGGCCACGACGGCTTCGGCGGCTCCTGCGGCCTGGCGGACCCCGAGTCGGGGATTTCCCTGGGGTACGTGATGAACCGGATGGGCGGGCGGATCGCGGACGATCCTCGCAAGATGGCCCTGATCGAGGCGGTGTACGCGTCGCTCCGATAATGCCGTGTACGGGGCCGCGGGTGGGGTGGCGACCGGAACAGGACACGCCACCGGACGGGCGAAGGGGGACCGATCGAGGCATTGCGACAGCGCCGGCACCTGTACCACCGGCACTCCGGGGGGCCCGCTCCGCGCTGCTACCGCCCGCCGGGTCGCCGTGCCACGGCGTCGCCCGCCGTTCGAATGTGTGCGGATCTGTGCGGTCGCTACTCCTCGAAGTGCGAAGGGGAGCCCATACCCACGGGGCGACGGCGCCGCGTCCGAGCAGGGTACGGGGCCCATCGACGCGGCGGCGTGAACTGGAGAAACGGTAGAACTCCCTCCGCTTCCCCTTCGCACCCACGGGGCCCCTTCACCCACACGCCACGGCGGCCTGAAAGCCCGTCAGCAAACGCCCGCAAGCGTTTGCGGCCCCGCGTCCACGGCGTCCCGCACGGACACCCGGAGCCTCACTCCTCTCGCCCATCCGCCCTCCGACCAACTGGACGCGCGTAGATCGGCCGAAAGACGTTCTTGCCGTGAGTACCGCCCGGCTTCGAGGATTCCCCTCGTCGAGATTGACAGGTCCATGGCTGAGCACCTCCGTCCTGGCCCGCCGATCCCGTCTCACGGATCCGCCCACCCAGCGGGCCCCCTTCCCCCACCGGAGGATGTAGTGAACCTCAAGCGTCTGTCCCCCCTCGGCGGCGCCGCGAAGGGCGCACGGCTGATCGCCGTCGCCTCCGCGCTCCTGGCCGCCTCAGCGCTTGCCGCACCCACCTCGTCCGCGGCGACGGCCGAGGACGGCCGGGCCACCACCGCCCAACTCGCCGCCGCCGACGCGGCCGTACTCGGGGCCGACGTGCCCGGCACCGCGTGGTACACGGACCAGGCGACCGGGAAGCTGGTCGTCACCGCGGACTCCACCGTCTCCGCCGCCGAGATCGCCACGATCAAGAAGGCGGCCGGCGACCGAGCCTCCGCGTTGGAGATCAAGCGCACCCCGGGCACGTTCAACAAGCTCATCGCGGGCGGCCAGGCCATCTACGCCGGCGGCGGGCGCTGCTCGCTCGGCTTCAACGTCCGCAGCGGCTCCACCTACTACGCCCTGACCGCCGGTCACTGCACCAACATCGGCAGCACCTGGTACACCAACTCGGCCAACACCACGGTGCTCGGCACCCGGACCGGGTCCAGCTTCCCGAACAACGACTACGGAATCATCCGCCACTCCAACGCCTCGGCGGCGGACGGCCGGGTCTACCTCTACAACGGCAGCTACCGTGACATCACCACCGCGGGCAACGCCTTCGTGGGCCAGTCGGTGCAGCGCAGCGGCAGCACCACCGGTCTGCGCGGCGGGACCGTCACCGGTCTCAACGCGACCGTCAACTACGGTGGCGGCGACGTCGTCTACGGCATGATCCAGACCAACGTCTGCGCCGAGCCGGGCGACAGCGGCGGCGCGCTGTTCTCCGGAACCACCGCGCTCGGCCTCACCTCGGGCGGTAGCGGCAACTGCTCCAGCGGCGGCACCACGTTCTTCCAGCCGGTGACCGAGGCGCTCAGCGCGTACGGCGTGAGCGTCTTCTAGACCCGGCGGATCGACAGAAGCACCTCGCGGGCTCACGGGCCGGCGGTCCCTCCCAGGACCGTCGGCCCTCTGCGCGCGTCGAGGCGTCCGCGCGCGCCGGGCGCCTCGGCTCTACGGCTCCTCGTCCCGGGTCTCGAGGTTCCCGACGGAACGTGCGGCCCGTTCGGCGGCGCGGCGGGCCTCCCGGGCGGCGCGCTCGGCCTCCTTCGCCGCCGACGCGGCCTCGGTCAGGACCGTGCGGGACGCGCGTTCGGCGCGGTGGGCCTCGTGCAGCTCACGTTCGAGGGCGCGCACGCGCTCGGCCGCCTCGGTGGCCGCCGCCTCGGCCGCCCGCTCCCCGTCTCGCGCCTCGCGAAGGCCCTCCTCGCGCCGCCGCGCTTCGGCGTCGGCCTGGGCGGCCGCCGTGCGGGCGCGCTCCAGCCGCTCACGCCGCCGCTCCTGCGCCCGGTCGGGTCCCCGCTCTCCCGCCTCGGGCGGGACCGGTGCTTCCTTCCGGGCCCGACGTGAGGAGGAGGGTGGAGACGGGACGGAAGGGGCCGGCACACCCATGAAACCGACGACCGCCTCGGGAACGGCGGTCAGGCGGCCGTGCGACCACCGCTCGGCGACCTCGGGGTCGGCGAGCAGCGTGTGCAGGATCTGCTCGACCTCGTGCACGACGGTGTCGCCGATGGGCAGGCCCGCCGCGCGGGCCAGCCCGGCGGCTTCCCGGGCGAGCGCCGCCACGAGCTGGTGCCTCTGATGGCCGGCCGCCCGCAGTTGCGGCGCGTCGAGCGTCCGGTGGGCCTCCCGCAGGGTCCGGCCCAGCTCCACCAGCTGCCCGGCTTCCTCGCGGCGCTCGTGGGCGAGCAGGTTGGCCGCCCACGTGGCCCGCGTGGGCCGGCGCAGCGCCGCGATCGCCTTCGCCGCTGACGCGTCCCCGGCCTTGCGCGCCTCGGCGACGTAGGCGTCCCGCGCCGCGACGAATTCGCCCGGATTCAGCCGGTACAGCTCTTCGATGATCCGCTCGACATCCACGCCCTCCACTCTCCGCCGTACGCGACCGGTCGGCACGCGGGCCGGGACGTCACAAGCATTGACAGGGCCATCACAATCTCACCATTCTGAGAGCGCTCTCAAGCATTCGCCCCGTCCCCCCACCCCAGAGGAGCCCCCACGTGCCCTCCCGTCATCGGCGCAGGCTCACCCTGCTCGCCCCCCTCGCCGCGGCCGCCCTGATCGGCACCGCCCTCACTGTCGCCGGCCCCTCCCCCACGGTCCAGGCGGCCGTCCCCGCCACCATTCCGCTCACGTTCAAGAACAACTCGGGCCGCGCCGACCAGGTGTACGTCTACAACCTCGGTACCGAGCTCTCCACCGGTCGTCAGGGCTGGGCCGACGCGAACGGCACCTTCCACCCCTGGCCCGCCGGCGGATCCGTCCCCGTTCCCGCCCCCGACGCCTCGATCGCCGGCCCGGCGAACGGCCAGTCCATGACGATCCGCCTCCCGAAGTTCTCGGGGCGGATCTACTTCAGCTACGGACGGAAGCTGGTGTTCAAGCTCGCGACCGGCGGCCTGGTGCAGCCGGCGGTGCAGAACCCGAGCGATCCCAACCGCGACATCCTCTTCAACTGGTCCGAGTACACGCTCAACGACTCCGGCCTGTGGCTCAACAGCACCCAGGTCGACATGGTCTCGGCGCCGTACGCCGTCGGCCTCAAGCGCCCCGACGGCAGTGTCGTCACCACCGGCCGCCTCAAGCCCGGCGGCTACCACGGCTTCTTCAACGCGCTCCGCGGCCAGCCCGGCGGCTGGGCACGCCTCGTCCAGACCCGGGCCGACGGCACGGTGCTGCGCGCCCTCGCGCCGGGTCACGGCATCGAGGCGGGCGCGCTGCCCGAGAACGTCATGAACGACTACATCGACCGCGTCTGGACCAAGTACGCCACGTCGACACTGACCGTGACGCCCTTCACGCACCAGCCGTCGGTGAAGTACCACGGCCGCGTCTCGGGCAACGTCATGAACTTCACCAACAGCGCGGGGACGGTCGTCACGTCCTTCCAGAAGCCCGACTCGGACAGTGTCTTCGGCTGCTACAAGCTGCTCGACGCCCCGAACGACCAGGTACGCGGCCCGATCTCCCGTACCCTCTGCGCGGGCTACAACCGCTCCACGCTGCTGACCAACCCCCAGCAGCCCGACACCTCGTCGGCCGGCTTCTACCAGGACACGGTGACCAACCACTACGCGCGCAAGATCCACGCGCAGATGGCGGACGGCAAGGCCTACGGCTTCGCCTTCGACGACGTGGGCGCGCACGAGTCGCTGGTCCACGACGGAGATCCGCGGCAGGCGTACGTCACCCTCGACCCGCTCGACTAGGGAATCGTCCCCGGAGGCTCCGCGTGAGGGATCATGGGCGCAGGAGCGGAGAAGGGACGGGACCGACATGCGGAACCGCAGTGTCGCCGACCTGATGACGCCGACCGCGGTGGCCGTACAGCCGGGGACGTCGTTCAAGGAGATCGCGCGGCTGCTCGACGAGTACGGCATCACGGCGGTGCCGGTGGTCGACGAGGACAACCGGCCGGTCGGCGTGGTCTCGGAGGCGGACCTGCTGCGGCGCCACACCGCCAAGGACGGCCCCAGCACCGCCGAGGCCATGATGACCAGCCCCGTCGTGGTGGCCCGTCCCTCGTGGACGGCGGTCGAGGCGGCGCGGCTCATGGAGCGGCACCGGGTGAAGCGGCTTCCCGTGGTGGACGCGGGCGGACAGCTCATCGGCGTGCTCAGCCGGAGCGATCTGCTGCAGCTGTTCCTGCGGCGGGACCGCGCCATCCAGGAGGAGATCCTGGAGGACGTGGCCATCCGCATCCTGGGCCTCTCCCCCGCCTCCCTGCACATCGACGTCGACGAGGGCCGGGTGACGCTCACCGGCACGCTGGAGCGCAAGAGCCTCGCGCCCGTCTTCGTACGGCTCTGCGAGAGCGTGGACGGCGTCGTGGAGGTCGTGGACCGGCTCGTGTACGAGGACGTCGACGGCCCGGTCACCGACGCCCCCGTCGCCGACGGCCACGGGGGCGGGGCCCCACCCCTGTCGTGAGGGGAGGATCCGAACGGGCGGGGCCCGTCGGCGGCGAGCCGGCGGGCCCCGGTCCTCGTTCCCGGGGCGGTCGGTCGGCTAGGAGACCGCCTCCGGCCAGCCGTATCCGGGACCGGTGTGCTGGGGTACCGTCCCCGCGCCCACCGCCTCCATCTCCCGGTTGGCCTCCCTCATCAGCTGGGCGGCCAGGTCCTTCATGGCCCGGCCGGCGGCGAGCTCGTCGCCGATGGCCGGAACGTCCACGTCCGCCGGGTTGCACCGCGCGCTGCCGCGGCCGGTGAGGGTCGACGTGCCGGTGTCCAGATGCGCCACGGCCTTGGTCCTGCCGTCCTCCTCGACCAGTTCCAGGCCGACCTTCCACTCGAGGGTCCGTGTCATGGTCTGCCTCCTCGCGCTGCGGGGGCGCGCGGCACCGACGCGCCTCCCTTCTCCTCCCAGGATCCCTCCCCGTGCGCGCGGAGGCGAGGCGGCGACAGCGAGGAGAGCTCCGATTCGACGTCGTCGAGCGCGCGCCGGGCCGCGACGATCCGCTGCCGCAGCGCCTCTTCGTCGAGCGCCCCCTTGCCACCCCTCGCGCCGGCGGCCTGTTCCCACCCCGGACCCCGCTCCGCCTCCGCGCCGTTCTCCGCCTTCTCGTTCTCCGCCTTCTCGATCTCCGCCTTCTCGATCTCGCGGGCCTCCTCCAGCGAGTTGACCACCACACGGGCTCGCCCGTCCTCTGGCCGGAATCGCCCCGCGCTGTCAGTGCCCGCTGCGATACTCAGGGACTGGTAGATCGGCTGGCCACCGCCGGGGGAGGCACTGATGTCAGGATTCGCGCGCGATCCGAAGTACTACGGGGACCGGCTCGTCTACGAGCCGCTCGAAAGCAAGTGGTCCCGCTACCACGCCACCCACTGTGGCTGCGGGCAGGACTGGCTCACGGCACACGCCATCCCGGCCGGGTTCACTGTCATCCCGCGCGGCAGGACCGGCTACTACGGCCTGGTCGGCCCCGGCCTCACCGAAGGCGTCGACGAGACGGCACTCACGGCCAACGCGCTTTGGGAGGCCGTCACAGGCAAGCCCGGCACCCAGACATGGCCCGAGCAGGTCCACGTCACCTGCCGCAGCCCAGAAGCCGAGGCTGCGCGGAAAGCGGAGAACGAGCGGATCTACGGACCGCGGCGGGAACGTGCTGCGGCATCCAAGCGGGAGCCGGCCACGGCCAAGCAGTTGAAGTATCTGGCCTCGCTTGCGGAGAAGGTGGGCAAGGAGCGGTTCGACGCCGAGTTCGTGAAGGCGGTCAAGGGCACTGACATCGCGCCGCGGGCCCCCAGGGAGCGGACCACGACGGCTTCGAAGCGGCTGACTACCGCGGCGGCCCGGAAGCTGATCTCCGCCCTCGCGAGCGCATGACTGCCGCCTGTCCGCCCCACGCCCCGCCCCCGTTCCGAGCTCTGGACGTCTCAGGTGCGTTTTCCGCGAAGGCTCCCGAGGAGGCCGGCAAGTGGGGGATGATCGCCCCATGAAGCCGAGGTTGACCTTCGAGGAGCACGTCGAGATGGGCCGGGCCCTCGCCTCGGTGCGTGACGAACTTCTTCGCCGAAACGTCCAGCTCGCCAACGCATACCCCCAGTCCGGGCCTCCAGCAGTACCGGCGAAGAAGCTGGACCAGGCAATGCGCGCCGTTGAAGCGGCTCGCACCGAGCTGGAGAACGCGTTGTACCGGGAGCACCCGGATACGGCGGAGACGACGGTGTACTACCCGCACTCCGAGGATCGGGTCCGTTTCTGACGCGCAAGCAGTGCATACCGCGCATCAGAGCGCGCGGCGTGGCCGGCGTCCGTCAGTGCTGGTCGAGATTACGCAGCGCCAAGACCGCAGCGTCGATGTATGCCCTGCGGACGGCCACCAGCTGCTCAGAGGAAGCCGCTTCAGACCCGTCGATCCCTCTGGCGCGCGCAATGAAGTTCATGGCCGCCCGCGAGACGTCATCGGGCCCCTCAAGCACAGTCAGGTCATGAGCTCGCAGCGCGCGAGTGAGAGCGTCGGGGTCGTCTCGATGGCGCTGCAGGTCGGTCACGGCAGTGAGCATGTCTGCGTACACCTGCCGCCGCTGGTCAAGCGCCCGGGCCCGCCGCTGCTCATCCAGCGTGGCCTGGACGGTGGCTATCAGCGCGTTCGCCTGCGCCTGCCCTGCGGCCTCCGCTGCGGCGGCTTGCCGGTGGCCGGCCTTCCACGCGAAGAACCCCGTCACGCTGCTGCCCAAAATGGCCGACCCGGCGGCGATCAGGGCGATCCCCCACTCACTCATGCGGTGGATCCTCCCACCCGCCCACCTGTTGCGACGGCTGCTTTTCGCCCTTGAGGCCGGACCTGGTGGCCCGTCGCCTTCGGTACCGACACCCGTGTCGATCGCGAGGGGGACCTGTCGGCCAATCCGACCGCACCCACACCCCGACCCCTTCACCCTGTGGACCGGCCGCGCGCTCCTGCATTGGGCGCGCCTTCTCCAGCGGACGGTCGCGTCCCGTGACCGCCGCAAGGCCGTCGCCGCCCGCCGGAACGCCGCGATGCGCGCCGCGTCCGAGCGTGGTGTCGACCGGGAGCCGGTCGCCCGGACGATCGGCTTGTTCAGGCTCACGTGGGTCAGGCGCTCCGCGGCGAGCTGTTCGGAGACGGCCTTGTCGTGCATGCGCCACGTCGTGGACGCGTGGTGGAGATGGCCGGGCTTGCGAGGCAGGGCAAGGCCTTGGTGGTCCGCCGGATCGTCGGCTGAGGCGCCGTGGCGAGCTGCGCCGCGGTGGGGCGACCGGCGGCGGCGCGACCAGAGCTGCACAGGCACCTCCCGTCTCACCCCCAGAGAAGTGGCCGTCCCTGCAATGTTTTCGGACCTTTCAGGGGCAATGGCTTGGTGCGCGGAGGCGGGAGCGCGGATCGTGATCCGCGGGTTAACGATCCCCTCTCGACGAGGGGCTTCTTCCGGGAGGGGCGAACGAATGAGCATGTCCACGGTTCTGCGCAAGGCCGGCGCGCTGGCGGTGGCGATCACAGCCGCCATCACGCTGGGCACCTCACAGGCTCAGGCGACTACCGCGGCCGGCACCGTGCACGGCTGTCCGTCCGGGGCGTTCTGCATCTATCCCGAGAACGCGGAGTGGAACAACGATGTCCCGTCCCACATCTACTGGGAGGGCATGTACAACCTGGTGGACCAGTACGGGCACCACTACCTTCTCAACAACCAGACCGACGGCTGGGTAGTTGACATATGCCGTAAATACAACGGAGTCGACTGCCCCTGGTACATGGTTCAGGGTGCCTCGTGGAGCCTCGACCTCACGGAGATCAACTCCGTTGTTCTCCGCCCGCGCTGGTAGGACCGCCTCTTCGACCAGAACGGCGACCTGCTCTATCCGCTCCCGCCGCGGAGTGATTCGCCTGCCCTTCCAACGATTGGTGGAGTAGTCGGCAGGAACCCAAGCTCGCCGCCTACGGCACCCCGGCGTTCTGCCAATTTCTACTGGCTACGGCGTGTCAGTGCTGTCCGCCACCAACCACCTGCCGCGTTCGGAAGACGCCGCATGCAGACCGCGGCTGACCTGCCGGGTTCCTGACCTGGTCCGGAGCCAGCGACTTACCTGTGGCGGGTTGTCGGCGTTGGTTGCCGTTGTGCGCCCTCGGACGGCCCGGACACGGCCCGGATCATGCGTCAGCCTCCGCGTTGTCCAGTCTCTTGAGAGGTGGAGGAGCCCATTCCATCCCCTCCTTCTCCAGAGTGGCCAAGATCCATTCCCGTCCCGCCGGTCCTGCCACGTTCCAGGTCCAGTACATCGGGCGCCGGTGCTCGCGCCAGGGCGGCCACCGTCGTGTGGGTCTCACACCGCCTGCGATGTTGTGTACGAGATCGGCAAGCCAGGCGATGCAGGCGACGTAGTCGTCGTCAGGCCAGGTCCTCAGTGCTTTGCGGCGTCTGGCCATGCTCCGGATTTCGAGGACGGCCATATAGGCCAGGTGGGCCGCCGCCACCTGATCGTCGACCTGTCGCCTCTCGCTCACCCGTGCTCCCTGCCCCTCTGCGTATGTACGTTGCACAGTAGCGAGCCGACCGGCGTCAGCCAGAGCGCGCCCTGCTGTCATCCCGTCTGCCGTCGGCCCACACGCATGTGGAGCGGGCGTCCCAGGATGATGAGGAGGACGGTGGTGGCGAATCAGCGGGCCTCGGTGACCGCGCGGCAGCGTTCCGCCGTACGGGCCCGTCCGCCGCGGCGCGCCGGAGCGGACTCGGCGGACTCGGCGGACTCGGCGGACTCGGCGGACTCATCCGGCATAGCTGCTCCTCGCTTCGTCGAACCATGCTCATGTGTTGCAACGGCGCGGGAGCGCAACGGCTGCTATGTGTCGCGCGAGGCCCGTCGTTCGGCGTGGGCGTACGCAAGGCCCGGCAGCGCGAGCAGCAGCGTGGCCCACAGCGGCACGAGGAACAGCGGTTCGTCGCCGAGCAGTCTCTCCGTGGCCAGCGCGGCCGGCACGCCGACGACGAGCCCCACCAGCCAGCCCTTGCCGAGGCCCAGGGACCCGCGCCGCAGTTCGAGGGCGACGGTGACGACCGCGATGCCGAGCCAGAAGGCCAGCCGTCCCGGGGTGACGCCCACGCCGAGTGTCCATCGGGTGAGGTGGGAGAGGAGCAGCAGCACGCCCGCCGTGAAGGAGACCATGGCCGCCATCCGCACCAGGCGCCGGCTCAGCGGTACACGCGCCCTGGCCCAGGAGGCGGCGAAGGCCGGGACGTCGTCGCCGACGACGTCCTGGGGCGAACGCCCGGCCGCCGCGGCGTCCTCCAGATGGGCGGTGAGTTCGTCGAGCATCTCCCGGACGGAGGCTTCGTCGATGCCCCGGTACTCCCAGTTGCTGCGGCAGACCGCGAGTACGCGCTCGATGGTCATGTCGTTCCCCCCGTGGGTTCGGTCGGTGTGTCGGGTTCCGTGGTGTCGATGGTGTCGGCGAGGATGCGGCCGGCCTGGGTGGCGAACTCACGCCACACCGCCCTTCCGTGGGCCAGTTCCGCGCGGCCCGCCTCGGTCAACCGGTAGTACTTACGCGGCGCCCCACCGCTGGACGACGGGGCGCGGTACGACGCGACAAGGCCGGCCCGCTCCATCCGGGCCAGGAGCGGGTAGATGCTCCCCTCGCTCACCAGTGCCAGTCCGCTCTCCGTGAGGGCCTCGACGAACTCGTAGCCGTAGCGCGGGCGTTCGGCGATCAGGGAGAGCAGGCAGAGGTCGAGCACTCCACGCAGCAGCTGACTGCGCCGTTGGTCACCGGCGCCCGGCAGCTCCATTGTCATGCGATGCATGGTAGTTGGAGAGTGTCATGCACCGCAAGACAGTTCTCTCGAGGTTTCAGTCGACGCGGATCGCCAGCAGGCACGCGTCGTCGTCGTGCCCCGCGCGGAAGTGTTCCTCCACCAGCCGGTCGATCGTCTGCCGCGGGGTCAGACCGGCCGCGGCGCCCACCGCGCTCGCGAGCCGTTCGATGCCCCGCGTGATGTCCTCGCCCCGTCGCTCCACCATGCCGTCGGTGTAGAGGACCAACAGGTCGCCCCTGAGCAGCTGGTACGCCGAGGTCTCGTACGCGTACCCCGGCAACGCCCCGAGCAGCGGGCCGCGCTGCTCGGCGGTCAGCGCGAAGGCGCTTCCCTCGCGCCGTACCAGCGGCGCGGGGTGCCCGGCGTCGGCCCAGTGGAGCACCCGGTCCTTGTCGATGTGGCCGGCGATCACGGTCGCCGTCTCGCCCGAGGGATCGCTGCACACGAGTTCGTTCAACCAGGTCATGATCTCTCCGGCCGCCGCTCCGGTCTGCGCCAGACCCGCCAACGCGTGCCGCTGCTGTGCCATCCGGGCCACCGCGTCGAGCCCGTGGCCGCAGGCGTCTCCCATCGCCACCAGCACCCGCCCGTCCGCCAGCAGGCGGCACTTGTACCAGTCGCCCCCGACCACCGAGTCGGGTTCGGACGCCAGGTACGCGGCCGCCACCGTCAGTCCGACGGCGGCCAGCTCCTGGGAGTGGGTCGGCAGGAGCGCCTCACGCAGCGAGTCGGCGACGCGGCGTTCCGCGTCGGCCTGCTGGCGCAGCCGCTCCGTCTCGCGTTCCGTCTCCACGAGACGGCGGCGGCTGCGTATCTGGGGCGTCAGGTCGCGGGCGACGAGGTGCACGGCCCAGGGGCGGCCGTCCGTGCCTGCGACCGGCCGCCCGAGCAGGTCGAGCGTCCGTACCTCGCCGAGCACCAGGAACCGGATCCTGGTCCAGGCCGGTTCCTCCCCCGCCAGCACGGCCGTGATGAACTCGGCGAACGCCGTCGTGTCGGCGGGCAAGAGCGCGTCGCACAGCTCCTGCAGCGACCAGGGCATGTTCAGTTCCGTACGGAAGATCCGGCTCAGCCCTTCCGACCAGGTCACCTTCCCCGACAGCAGGTCCCAGTGACCCCAGCCCATCGACGCCAGATGCTGGGCGTCCACGGTCAGCAGCTCCGCCTGGCTGCGGACAGGGCGCCAGGTGGCGACCAGCTCACCGCCGCAGGAGGCCGCGTAGTACAGCAGCTGGGCCCTGTGGAGCCGGCCCAGCCGCTCCTCCGTGTAGTCGACGACCAGGCCGTCCATGGGCCGCCCGGTCGCCAGCACGTCGGCGAGCGCCGCGAGCAGCCCGCTCGCGGCCGCGCCGGGCCGCGCCTCCATGAACCGCTGGCCCGCCTGGCGGCCCGGCGCTTCCAGCCACTCCACCGAGCGGATGTGGTTGCCGGCCCGGATCACGAAGTCGACGACCTCGCCGTTGTCGTCCCGCAGCGGGGTGAGCAGCGCCGCCGACACGGGGACGGCCGGCAGGGCCGCGCAGACGCACGACCAGGGGTCGCGGTTGTCCTCATCGTCCGTACCGCACATGCAGGACGTGCTGAGGACGCCTTCGTGCCTCCGCGGGAGGGTCGCCGTGCTCGCCGTGCTCTGTACGGGTGACGCACGGTCCAAGGTCGTCGACTTGGGCTGACGCGTCCCGGCCTTACGGCGTACGTCGGCGCGCAGGGCCGAGATCTCGCGCCCGATCACCGCCTTGAGCTCGGTGACATCGTCGGGCAGAGGAAGGTTCATGGCATACCCCTGGGCCTGGTGCGGACCCTTGTGTCAGCGTGCGGGCGGTTCCCGTCGTGCGCTGCCGGGCGCGCTCCCTCCTCTTCGTCCCGGTAGAGACGATTTTCGGCCACGGCGCGTCTGCCCGCCCGGCAGCGCATCGTTCGCCCCTGGTCGGCGGCGGTGACGGGGGGCTCCTAGATGGACGCCGGGTGCCGGTGCCAGACGCGGTGCCCGCCGAGCAGCTCCATGAGCTGCGCGAAGACGTCGTCCGCACTGTCGCCGAGGACGACCCCCGGTGCGTCGACGGGCAGCCGGGCGGCCTCCAGGGCGGTGGCGGCGTCCGCCGTTCCGCCGATGGCCTTTCCGTGCCGGTACGCCTCCGCCAGCATCAGCAGCACCCGGGGGTCGACGGTCGCGGCGTCGGTGGCGATGTGGCCCGCCTTCGCGTCCCGTACCCCCTGCGCGTCGAGCCCCGGCCCAGGGGCCCCGACCACGAACAGGGCGTCGAACTCCGTGGAACGGGCCGTGGCGTAGGTGCGCTGGACGGCGATCCGCTCGCTGTCGGCGCCCAGGGTCCCGCCCGCCGGTGCGACGACCAGGGGAACCATTCCGGCGCCGAGGGCGGCCTCGCGGACCGTCCGTACGGCGTCCATGTCCCCGTCCGCGTCGGCGACGATCCCGATGACGCGCCCCTCCGGCGGCCAGGTCTGCCCGAGCTGGGAGAGCGCGGGGCTGGGTTCGGCCGTCGCGAGCTCCACGGTGGCCGGCGGCACGGGCAGTCCGAGCCCTGCCGCGACCCCCTCGCACAGCACCGGGTCGATGTTGGCCAGTACCGTCAACGCCCTTTCCTTGACGGCCTGTTCGTAGCACTTGTTCAGTTCGAAGGTGTAGGCGGCGATGATGTGCTCGCGCTCGGTGGGGGTCATGCTCAGCCAGAACAGCCGGGGCTGGCTGAAGTGGTCCGAGAACGACTCCGGCGCCTCGCGTCGCTTGGCCGAGGCCGGGACCTGCACCGGTGTCTCGATGTACGCCCCGGTGTCGGCGCCGGCCAGGAACGGGCAGCCGCCGTCGAGCGAGTTGGGCCGGTAGGGGGCCACGCCGGTGTACACGGCCGTCTGGTGCATGCCGTCCCGCAGCATGTCGTTGACGGGGGCGTGCGGGCGGTTGATCGGCAGCTGGGCGAAGTTCGGCCCACCGAGCCGGCTGATCTGGGTGTCCAGGTACGAGAAGAGCCGGCCGGCGAGGAGCGGGTCGTCGGTGATGTCGATGCCGGGCACCAGGTGGCCGGGGTGGAAGGCGACCTGTTCCGTCTCGGCGAAGAAGTTCTTGGTGTTGGCGTTCAGCGTGAGCAGACCGACGGGCTGAACCGGGGCGAGTTCCTCGGGCACGATCTTCGTGGGGTCGAGCAGGTCGATGCCCTCGAAGGTCTGCTCCGGAGTGTCCGGGAACGTCTGGATGCCGAGCTCCCACTGGGGGAACGCACCCGCCTCGATGGCGTCGAAGAGGTCCCGCCGGTGGAAGTCCGGGTCCATGCCGTTGATGAGCTGCGCCTCTTCCCAGACCAGCGAGTGCACGCCGAGCTTGGGCTTCCAGTGGAACTTGACCAGGGTCGTGCCGCCCTCGGCGTCGACGAGCCGGAAGGTGTGGACACCGAAGCCCTCCATCATCCGGTAGGAGCGGGGGATGCCCCGGTCGGACATGTTCCAGAGGGTGTGGTGGGTGGCCTCCGTATGCAGGGTGACGAAGTCCCAGAAGGTGTCGTGGGCGCTCTGCGCCTGCGGGATCTCACGGTCGGGGTGCGGCTTGCCGGCGTGGATGATGTCCGGGAACTTCACCGCGTCCTGGATGAAGAAGACCGGGATGTTGTTGCCGACCAGGTCGAAGGTCCCCTCCTCGGTGTAGAACTTGGTCGCGAAGCCCCGCGTGTCACGGACGGTGTCGGCCGAGCCGCGCGATCCGAGCACGGTGGAGAACCGTACGAAGACAGGAGTCTCCACCTCCTCGGCGAGGAAGGCCGCCTTGGTCACCCGGCTCGCGGTGCCGTAGCTCTGGAAGACGCCGTGCGCCGCGGCTCCGCGCGCGTGGACCACCCGTTCGGGGATGCGCTCGTGGTCGAAGTGGGTGATCTTCTCGCGCAGGTGGTGGTCCTGGAGCAGTACGGGACCGCGGGCACCGGCCTTGAGCGAGTGGTCGCTCTCGTACAGCCGAGCGCCCTGCGCGGTGGTCAGATAGGCACCGCTCTGGGCCGAACGGGCGGGGTCCTCCCCCGTCGCCTGCCCCGTGGGGCCGACCGTCTCCGGACCGCTCTGGTCGGGCTTGGGCGGCAGCGGCCCGTGCGGTTCGGTGGGCTCCTGGACGGAGGCGGGCTTGGCGCCGGGGCGCCCGGGGAGGGATTCCTCCGGTACGCCGCTCCCGGGCACGGGGCCCTGTCCCTGCCCTTGGCCCTGCTCCTGCCGTGAAGGGTTGTCTGTCATCGAGTCTCCTGTCGCGGTGTAGCGGTCTGTGCTCATGAGGCGGCCCCCGGGGCGGGAGGGGTGATGCGCCCCGGGGACCACCGTTTGTCAGGGCGGCGCCGCTCCGGGCGACGCTCGTCCTGCGCTCGCCTCCCGCGCGTGCCCCGTCGCGTGCGCCCTGAACGTGCTGGACCGGACGACTTTTCACCCAATGTCGCAGGAAAGGTTCCACACGGCACCCGGCGAGCGCCCCTTCTGCCCGCGCGCCATTTCGGACATATCGTACGCGGGGAGACCCGTCGTTCAGGAGGAACTCATGTCCGAGCTCATCGTCATCGGCTACGACGACCGCCCCACCGCGCACGCGGCCTTCAAGGTGGTGCAGACGCTGCAGAAGGACCTCGTCGTGGAGCTCGGCGGGCTCGCCGTCGTCTCGGTCGACGAGGACGGCGAAACCCATGTGGACACGCCGGGCAAGGGCGAGAAGGTGGCGGTCTCGGCCACGGCCGGAGCGCTCTGGGGCATCGTCTTCGGCATGCTGATCCTCACGCCGGGGATCGGCGTGGTGGGCGCCGCCGTGGGCGGGCTCATCGGCAAGGTGAGCCAGATGGGTGTGGACAAGAACTTCAGGGAGAAGGTCCACTCCCTCCTGGAGCCCGGCGCGGCCGCCGTCGTGATCATGGCCTCGAAGATCACGGAGGACAAGTTCGCCGCGGCCCTGCAGCCCTTCGGCGGAACCGTCCTCAAGACGTCCCTGGCGGAGCAGGACGAGAAGGACCTCGCCGAGCAGCTCGCCGGCGCCGCGTAGCACCGGCGGGCGCAGTCAGGCGCCGCCGTAGGGCACGGTCCGCGCGAAGCCGCCGGCGTTCTCGTCGTCGGTGCCGAGGAGGGCGTCGGTGGACCCCGGCGGGGACGTCTTGAGGACGTTCCGCCGCCGAACTCACGACGATGCGGCCGGAGGCGGTCACCGCGATGTCGGAGATGTGACGCGCGCCGTCGCCGGGCCGGTACGCCGCCCGACAGGCCCGGCGCGTCACCGCACCGAACCGCGTCCGGCCCCACGGGGCGAACGTCGGGGGCGCCGCCCAGAGCGTGACGGGGCGGTCCGCGTCGGCGCCGGTCCGCCCACGGGGCGGCGAACTTCCCGTTCTGGGCGACGAGTGCGAAGCTCTCGAAGTCGTCGCCACCGGCGCGCGGTCACACGCCGGGCGTCAGGTTTGCGAGGGTCTCGGGAGTGACCGGTTCTCTCGACTCCATGCTCAAGCGCGCCAAGGAGACGCCCGGTCCGGGGGCGAAGGGGGAACCGCCTCGGTGCCGGGAACTTCCGGATTCCGCCGGCGCGCGGCGGCTGCTCATGCCCATGCCTGTACCCATGCCGGTCTCCCACCACATGCGCGGACGGCGCCCCATGGGCCCCGGAGCACCCCTCGGTATCGTGAGGCGATCCGTTTCCCGCGCCGCTGTGATCCACGTCGTGGTGTGAGGCGAGGGTCGACTGGGCAGTCAACGCCCGGTGCCAGGACGGATGATGTTCTCTGGGAGGGGATCCTTGGACGGGTCACGCGCTGTCGACAACACCATCGCCGCGACCGTGTGCGTCATCGGTGCCGGGTTGTCCGGGCTGGCGACCGCACATGCGCTCTCGAGCAGGGGCATCGACTTCGTCTGCCTGGAGAAGGCACCGGACGTCGGAGGGATCTGGCGCCAGCCCGGGGCCGGCGAGCGCGGCCCGGCCTATATGTCGCTGCACCTCAACAGTGCCAAGCAGCTGACCGGTTACGTCGATTTCCCGATGCCGTCCGAGCTGCCGCTCTACCCCCGGCACAGTGACGTCGCCGCCTATCTGCGCTCCTTCGCCGAATGGGCCGGACTGCTCCCCCGTGTCGAGCTGCGTACCGAAGTGCTCTCCGTACGGCAGGACGGTGCCGGGGCCTGGACGGTCGTCAGCCGGGACGCGCGAGGAGAAACGACGGAACGGCGGTTCGATCAGGTGGTCGTCGCCTCGGGTCACAACACGGAGGCGGCGCTGCCCGATCCGCTGCCGCCGGGCTCCGACTCCTTCGGCGGAACGATTCTCCACTCGATGGACTACCACGACGGGCGTGACTTCGCCGGGCAGCGCGTCGTCGTCGTGGGGCTGGGGGCGTCGGCCGTCGACATCGCCGCCGATCTCTCCCGGCACGCCGCCCGGACCGTGCTGTCCGTCCGGCGGGGGTTGCACATCGTGCCCAAGCAGCTCTTCGGCATGTCCGTGGACCTGATCGCCGACGCGCCGTGGTGGAGCAGCATGTCCTTCCCCGAGCAGCGGCGTTTCGTCGAGCAGGCGTTGCTGGTGGCACGAGGCAGGCTGCCGGAGTACGGGCTGCCCGAGCCCGACCACCCGATCTTCTCCTCCGCCGTGACCATCTCGGACGAGATCCTCAGCCGGATACGGCACGGCGCGGTGACACCGAGGCCCGCGATCGCGTCCCTGGAGGGCAGCACGGTCTCCTTCACGGACGGCACCTCGGAGGAGGCGGACGCGATCGTCTACTGCACCGGCTTCCGTATGGCCTTCCCCTTCCTCCCCGACGGCTTTCCGGCAGGTCCACGACAGGGGGCGGTGGAGCTGTACAAGCGTGTCGTCGCACCACACCGGCCCGGGCTGTACTTCGTCGGCCTGATCCGCCCCGTGGGTTCGATCACCCGCCTTGTGGAGGCCCAGGCTCGGTGGGTCGCGCGGATCGTGGACGGTGACGTCAGCCTGCCGTCCGAGGAGGACATGTGCGAGGAGATCGGCACGTACCTGAGCGGTATAGAGGACCGCTACGGGCTGACCGAGGGCGCCTCCATCCAGGTGGACGTCGGCTCGTATCTGCGCGAGTTGCGGGAGTTGCAGGACGCGTAGGGCCGGAAGAACGCGTGAGAACGGTGGGCCGCGTCAGGCCGCCGGCCCGTCCTGCGGATCAGCTCGGGCCGGGGGCGCCGTGCCCGACGACGGCTTCCGTCCGCGGGGAGGGTACGACGAGCGGCGGCCTGACCTCGTACGCCTCCGAGGAGATGTAGGCGGTCACCCGCGGCGGCCGGCCCCGCTGGTGGGCGAGGCCCAGGTAGGCGATGAGTCCGACACCGTCCTGGGGCCGCCGCGATGTGACGGCGGAGAGCGACCGGACGAGCGGGGCGGGGTCGACGCCGTACCGGCGCAGTACGGCCACCGCTCGGTCGAGGGCCTCACCGTCGTGCGGGGCGTAGTCGCGGACCGGGATGTAGAGCGTGAAGCCGCTCGGGCGGCCGGTCGTCGTCTCGGTGAAGGCGTGGCAGGACTGGACGGGCCGGCGGTCGAGCCGCGGGTGGTCGCTGACGATGTCGGTGCCGGGGCCTGTGTCCTGTCCGGCCGTCGTGCGGAAGAAACCGGCGATCTCCGTCGGTCCGGTTCCGCCGTCCACGCGGGACAGACCGGCCGCCTCCGCCGCCGACAGGTCGGCGTGCGCGAGGTAGACCTTCACCCGGGGTTCTTCCCAGTCGCCCAGGTCCAGGGCGAAGAACAGGTGGCGGTCGCCCTCGGGCAGCGCCGTGAACGCCTGCCGGTGGCCGAGCCGGTGCAGCGCCTCCCGTACCGTATCGGCGGAACGTTCCTGCCCCGACGCCGCGGGGTTCAGATACACCTTGACCCTGGGAACCCCGCCGGGGAGCAACTCCAGTGCGCACCAGAGCGCCAGAGGACCCTGGGGGTCCGGAGGGAAGAACAGGTCCTCCAGCTCGTCCAGACTCCGTGTGCTGAAACCCCAGCGCCGCGCCATCTCGCGGACGACCCGCAGGCCGGTCCGCCCGTTCTCCGCCAGGCTGCCGGCGCCGCATCCCGGTTCCAGCAGCACCCGCAGGGTCGGCTCCGCGTTCGGGACGAAGGAGAGCGAGAACTCCACGGGGGTGTGGTCGTCGGAGAGAAAGGAGTCGTCGGGGGGCGGCAGATCGAGGGGGCGCTCGGCGACGGGACCCAGCGCCGTGAGGACGGTTCGCGCGTAGGCCGCGGAGTCGGCCCCGTCCAGCCCCGCGGCCTCGCAGAGCCGCAGCACCTGTCTCGCCGTATGACCGCCCAGTGTCTCGGCATCGGGTGTCTTGGGGACGCCGGGCCGGAATCCGGCCGCCGGCCCTCCCGCTCCGGGCCGAGGATCCCAAGAAGATACCCGCCTGGCGGGGCGGGTATCGAGGGGGGTCAACTCGGTGGGGGCTCGCATGAAAGCGGCGTCGGCGGATATGTGGTCCACGACACCTCCTTTGCCTCGTGAGCAGCACGGAATAACGCGTTGCTCACTACCCTCACGGCTGACCATTCATGCGATGGTGCGGGAGTCGGCGGATGTTCGGTGGATCACCTCGTGAGCCAGTTGAGGAACTGGCTCCACTTCCCGGCCCGTTCGCGCTTGGGACCCGTCTGCGACGCGCCGGGATGCGTGGGCGCCTCGGGGTGTGCCGACGGGACGGTCCCGCGTACGGTCTCGGCCGGGGTGAACCGGGCGGGCAGCGTGGCAAGGCCCCGGTTGAAGGGCCCGGGCCGCCAGGTGAGACTGTCCTCCGGCACGGCGAGTTCGACGTCGGGAAGCTTGTTGAGCAGGTTCTCGACGGCGGTCACGGTGATCTGCCGGGCGGGGTCCTTGGACGGACAGGCGTGCGGGCCCGCGCTCCACGCCAGGTGGGCCCGGTTGCTGCCGGCCTGACGCGCGGCCGACAGCGCGGGGCCGGTGTTGGCGGCCGCGAAGCTGACCAGCACGAGATCGCCCGCCGCCAGCTTCTCCCCCGCGAACTCCATGTCGGCCGCGGGATAGTGCGGCGCGAGGTTCTGCATGGGCGGGTTCTCCCACAACGTGTCGTCGATGGCTTCGTCGATCAGCCCGCCCCGGTGGGCGTACGCGTCGTGAGTGAGCAGCCGGTGCAGGGTGTTGCCGATGAGGTTCCGCAGCGGTTCGTTGCCCGCCACCAGGAGGAGCGCGAGCTGATGAACCATCTCCTCGTCGGTCAGTCGCGCCTGATGCTGCATCAGCCAGGTGGTGACGTCGTCGCCCGGCTTGGCCCGCTTGAGCGCCACCAGTTCGCCGACGGCGCCGAACAGCACCTCGACCGCCTTCTCGGCGTTGACGCCGTCGAACATGCCGGTGATGCCGAAGAGCACACGGTCGCCGATGTCGGCGGGGCAGCCGAAGAGTTCGTTGAACACGAACAGCGGCAGCTGCTTGGCGTAGTCGCCGAGCAGATCGGCGGAGCCCCGCGAACCGAACTGGGCGATGAGGTAGTTGGAGACCTGCTCGGTGCTCCGGCTCAGCCTGCGCGAGTCGACGCGGGCCATGCTGTCCGTCACCGCCTGCCGCAGCCTCAGGTGCTCGGCGCCGTCGCTGAACATGCAGTTGGGGCGGTAGGCCAGGACGGGAACCACCGGGCTGTCCGGGCTGATCCGGCCTTCGGCGAGGTCCCGCCAGCGGCGCGCGTCCTTACGGAATGAGCTGGAGTCCTGGAGCAGTTGCAGCGCCGTCGCGTAGTCGGTGACGAGGGTGGCCTCCACCCCAGGAGCGAGCTCCACGGGGGCGGTGGGGCCGAAGTGGCGCAGATAGGAGTAGTACGCCTGCGGATCGGCCGCGAACTCCGGGCCGTACAGGGGCACCCGGCCGCCGGCCTGGTGGGCCGGGCACCCGGGCGGGGGCGCGGGGGTGGTGGGTTGAGCGTCCATGTCTGCTCCTAGTGAGCGCGGTCCAGCAAATAGCGGACGAGTGTGATCAGCGCGTCGGCGGACGACTTCTCGTCGCGCGCGTCGCAGGTGACGACCGGGGTGTCGTCGAGCAGGTCCAGTGCCTCGCGCAGCGCCCGGTGCTCGCGGTCCGGCGTGCCGTCGAAGCGGTTGACGGCGATCGCGTAGTCGAGGCCGTACTGCTCGATCAGGTCGATCACTGCGAAGGAGTCCGCGAGACGCTCGGGGTCGACCAGTACCAGCGCACCGAGCGCGCCACGCGCCATGTCCTCCCACATCTGCACGAAACGCTGCTGGCCGGGCGTTCCGAACAGGTACAGCACGACGCGGTCGCTGATGGTCAGACGGCCGAAGTCCATGGCCACCGTGGTGGTGGTCTTGCTCCGGACGCCCTTGAGGTCGTCGAACGACTCGCCGGCGCGGGTCATCGTCTCCTCGGTGGACAGCGGAGGGATCTCCGATATCGCGCCGATGAAGGTGGTCTTGCCGACCGCGAAGTGACCGACGACGAGGATCTTCACGGCGGTCTGCGTCGCCCCGCCGCGGACGTACGCCCGCTCATCCAAACTTGGTGCGGAGTCCATTCAGCACCTCCTCGAGGATCTGCCGGTCCGCCAGCCGGGCACGCTGCACGGGAGGCCGGGTGATGAGGTAGCCGCCCTCGGTGAGGGCGGAGAGGAGGATCTTCACGACGCCCATGGGCAGTCGCGTGTGCCCCGCGATCTCGGCGACGGAGAGGTAGCCGGCGGTGCAGAGCTCCAGCAGGCTCTGCTCCTCGGGAGAGAGCCGGGTAGGACGCTGCTGGTCGTCGCTCGCCGCGGTGACCAGGGTGATCAGGGACAGCTGCTCCTCGTCCGGCAGGCCGCGCCCCTTGGTGATGACGTACGGGCGTACTAATTCCGCCGCCTCGGGCTCCCGTTCGTCGAAGCCCGTCATGAGCGGGCGCCGAGGTTCTCGCGCGGCGGCGTCGTCAGGACCTTGCCCAGCTGGCCGACGAGCTGCTGCATCCGGAAGGTGATGTCCTGCATGTCGACGTCCGGCGAGGCCGAGACGCCGAGATAGGCGCCCTCCCCGGCGGAGATCAGGAAGACCCAGCCGCCGTCGAACTCGACGAGCGTCTGGCGCCAACGGAGTTGGCCGCCGTGGCCTCCCTCGACGAAGAACCCGAGCGAGCGGCTGAGCGACTGCACACCGCTCATCGCGGCGGCGACCGTGTCCGCGTTGTCCCTGTCGAAATCCTTCGTCCGGGCCATCAGCAGGCCGTCGGCGGAGATCAGGACCGCGTGCAGCGCCCCGGGTATCTCCAAGGCGCTGTCAAGCATCCATGACAGATCGTCGTTCACGAGACCTCATGCCCTTCGCTGCTCGCATCACGTGTGCTGCTCGTCTGGTCCGCGGTGTCCGCGCCCGTGGCCCGTCCGGACTGGGTTCCTCGCTGGAAGGCCCCCATGATCGCCGCGGTCTCCGCACCAGAGCGCGTCGACGTGGACGTCGTGCCCGAGGCGGTGCCTGGCACGATGGCCATCGGCCGCTTGCGGCGGCGCCTCGGGAGCCCGTCGCCGGTCGAGGACGCGGTCAGCGCGGGCTCGGGGCCGTGCGGGTCCCTCGCGGGGGCGGCGGGGACGGACGGCGCCGGGGCCTTCTTGTCGGGCATGCCGGTGAGCAGGTCGTGCGGCAGGAGAAGAACCGAGCGGACGCCGCCGTACGGGGAGTCGGAGTCGACCGACACCTCGAAGCCGTAGCGCTCGCAGAGCACGCCGATCACGGCGAAACCGAACTGCGGGGGGCTGCCGAGCCCGGAGACACCGGTGACCCGCTCGCTGGAGAGGAGCTTGGCGGCCTTGGCCCGCTCCTCGTCGTTCATGCCGACACCGGCGTCGTCGACGACGATGCACACGCCCTTGGGGACGGTACGGATGTTGATCTCGACCACGGTGTCCGGGCTGGAATAGCTGGTCGCGTTGTCGAGCAGCTCGGCGAGAGCGAGCGCCACCGGTTCGACGGCCCGGCTGGTGATGCCGAAGTCGACCTGCGAGAGGATTTCCACCCGCCGGTAGTGGCGGATTCTGCCCTGCGCGCTGCGGACCACGTCGTACACCGAGGCGACTTCGCGCTGGCGGCCCAGCCAGCCGTCACAGAGCACGGCGATGGACTGCGCCCGCCGCCCGAACTGGGAGTTGGTGTGGTCGATCTCCAGGAGGTCCTGGAGAATGACCGACTCGCCGTACTTGTTCTGCAGGCCGGAAATGATCAGCTGCTGTTCGGCGGCGAGGCCCTGAAGCGTCCGCATCGCGGACTTGAGGACGGTTTTCGTCGCGTCCTGGGCCCGCTCCTTCTCCGCCTCGACGGATTTCGAGTAACTGGTCTCCAGTTCGGAGTAATGGGTCTTGAGCTCTTCGATCTCGCGCCGCAGAGCCCGCGCCGCCCGGCGCTGGCGGACGATGACGACAACTGCGCCAAGGACGGCGACAAGGAGGGCCCAGAGCACTGGATTCTGTATGTAACGCGTCATAAGACTCTCTTCAGGCGACCGACGGCCCGCTGCCGATTCCGTCAATTGCGGGCGGACCGGCGGACCGTCCGTACCGGGTATGACGCCCGGATGTCCCCCGTGGCCGGAGATGCCACATTGCACCCATCCGCCGCTCCGTAAGCGCGATGATCGTATCACCGGGTCCGAACACATGACTGAGCGTCAATATGAGGGTGTGCGGGGGTCATTGGCGTCGATCGGCGCCGAGTCTGTCAGGTGGCGCGGAGCCGTGCGAAAGGCGCCTGCCGGGGCGAGAACCCCGGTCAGGCGCCTTCTTGCGGGCTACGGGAGAAGCGCCGGGTCCTGCGAGGCGTTCTCGGCCCGGTCCTTTTCGTCACCGCACATCGCCCGCTGGTACACGGCCTCCAAAGCGTCGTCGATGGGGTGGTGCCGCGGCTGTCCCGAGGAGTCCACCGTGTTCCACCTCGTGAGGTTGACGGCGACGGACATCTGACGCCTGCCGTCGGCCCGGGTCAGGGACCTCGTTCCGGCTCCCCAGGCCGTACCGTCGTGGCCCCAGAAGGTGCCACAGCCCGGAGTGACCACCTTGTGCAGACCGAGGCCGTAATCGATCGTCGTTCCGTCCAGGGCGATGACCGGGACGGTCTGCCGCATCTGCGCCAGCGACGACCTGCTGACGATCCTGCCGTCGAGCAGCCGGCCGTAGAAACGGTTGAGATCCTCCATGGTCGAGACCAGACCTGCCCCCGTCATCACCCAGGACATGTGGTAGAGGCTGTAGTCGCGCGGCGGGTCGATCAGGCCGTGCAAAGCCTCGTACATCCGCGGGTGGGGCCCCTTGATCCGCGGCCCGGCCGGGAACCCGGTGCGCCGGAGCCCGGCCCGTTGGATGACGTGCCGGGTGATGTACTCCTCGGCCGTGGTGCCGGTCACCCGCTCCAGGAGCTGACCGAGGAGCAGGTAGTTGGTGTTGGAGTACACCCCCGGCAGGGCTCCGGGCTCGCCGGCGGCGGGTGCGTCGAGCCCCATCTCGATCAGCTCGGCCGGGCGGAACCGCCTGAACCGGTTGTCGTCCAGGCTCTGGGGCGTGTCCGGAGAAGGGAACTTCTGGAGGGACGGGAAGGCATAGCGGATGTGATCGGGGATGCCACTGGTGTGGTTGAGCAGCATGCGAACCGTGATCTTCCTGCCGCGCTCTCCCGGCACCAGGTGCGGCAGGTAGTCGCCGATCGGTGCGTCGAGCCGGATCCGGCCCCGCTCGACCTGCTGCATGACCGCGGCGGCGGTGAACGTCTTGGTGACACTGCCGACGCGGTGCCGCATGCCGGGCGTGACGGGACGGCCGGTCCCCAGGTCGGCGATCCCCGAAGCGCCGCGCCAGGTCCGGTCGGCGTCGCGCACCTCGGCGAACACGCCCGGCATTCCGGCGCGGTGCACACCGTCCAGCGCTGACTTCAGCTCGGCGGGGTCGAAGGCGGTCGAGAGGCTCGCGCTGCCGGCCGGCACGGCCCGTGTCCCGCCGGCCGGCACGGGGACCGCCGCCACCGTGCTCGCGCACACGCTCAGCGCGGCCACGCCCGCACACCACACCAGACGGATCTTCACGGCATGTGTCCTTTCGTCATCGATGAGGCTCACGGCGCCAGGGCGCGGCGGAGGGCGGCGCCCAGTTCGGCGTTCTGTCGCTGGGAGATGTCGGCGGAGAGGATCGCCTGGGAGCCGTGGAAGGTGCCGGGCCACTGGTGCAACTCGACCGAGACGCCGGCCTGGAGCAGGCGCAGCCCGTAGGCGAGGCACTCGTCGCGGTTGGGGTCGAACTCGGCGGTGGCGATGTAGGCCGGCGGCAGGCCGGACAGGTCGGTGGCGCGGGACGGGGCGGCGTAGGGCGTGGCGGGCTGCGAGCCGAGGTAGTGCCGCCAGGATGCGGCGATCTTGTCGCGCGTCATCCAGGGTGTGTCGGTGAAGTTCCTCTGGGACCAGGTCTCCTGGCGGTCGTCGAGCCCGGGCTGGTTGAGCAGTTGGAAGCGGATCGCCGGCCCTTGTTCGTCTCGCGCTCGCAGCGCGGTCGCGGCCGCGAGGTTCCCGCCGGCGCTGTGGCCGCCGACCGCGATCCGTTCGGGGTCGATGCCGAGTTCGGCGGCGTGCTCGGCGGTCCAGGTGAGCACGGCGTAGGCGTCGTCCAGGGCGGCGGGGTGGCGGTGTTCAGGGGACAGCCGGTAGTCCACCGAGATCACCACCGCGCCGGAGCCCTGCGCGATCAGGGTCGCCCAGGTGTGCTCGGTGTCCAGGTTGCCCATGACGAATCCGCCGCCGTGGAGCCAGACGAGGGCGCCTTGGGCGTGCTGGGGGCGGTAGATCCGTATCGCCACGTCCGGGTCGGCGGGCACCGTGCGGTCCTCGACCTCCATGCCGGTGGTGTCCGGCGCGGGGACCGCGGCGGCCAGGCCGGCGAAGTTCTCGCGTGCGGCGACCGGGTCGGACAGGTCGGTGCGGGGGAACAGCGGTACGAATGCTTCAAGTTCGGAGTCCATGACGAGCATCCTCACGGCCGCTCCCCGGCGCGGTCACCCGCCACCCGTCGCGCGTCCCATGCCGAACACGCACCGACCGGCGCACCCCCTCCCCCTATCCTTTCCTGCCATGGAGGCACTGGCCGTACGGCTGTCGGGACTGGATCCGTACGTCGACGGCGCGATGCGCATCGTCGCGTTCTACGACACTCTGATGCGCCGCCGGGTGGACCTCCCCGCGCTCGCCCGTGCCTCGGCGGGTCTGGCCGAGTGCGTGGCCGGGATACGGCTCCACGGCACGGGGCGCGCGATCCGTGTGGGCCCCGACGGCAAGGAGGCGTCCGCACCGCGGTCTCCCGCGTCCACGACGCTGCCGATCACCCTCGACGAGGAGGAGATCGGCACGGTGTGGCTGGAGCGCGCCGGTCCTCCGAGCCCGCTCGACGACGTCCTCCTCGACCGGCTCGCCCTCGCCACCGCGGCGGCCGTCGAGCGGTACGGCCCGGCCCGGACCACCATGGCCGACCCCGCTCTCGTGGAACTGGCGATCAGCTCCGACAGCGACGAGGCGGCCAGAGCACGGGCGTTGCGACTTCTGGGCTTCGCCGCCGACCTGCCGGTGCACGTCGTCGCCGTACGGTCGGAGCTGCCGCTCGACCGGATCGGCGGCCTGGTCTGCCCGTCCCGCCCGGTCAAGGCGGCGCCCCTCGCCGACGTGGGGGTTCTCCTGGCCGGCACCGTGGACCCGGCCCGGTTCCCGGCGGGCGTACGGGCGGGCATCGGCGCCGCCGGGAGCCCCGACCGGTCCTGGCGGCAGGCCCGTACGGCGCTCCGCTTCACCAGCGCGCGCGAACCCGTCGTCCGCCACGGCGACCTGGGCGCGCTCGCGCTCCTGGCCGAGGTCGATCAGGACGCCTTGCGCGAGAACACCGACGTGGCCGGCATCGCCCGAACGGCCCGCAGCGCGGAAGACCTGGAGACGCTGGACGCCTACTGCGCCACGGGCTCCCTGCGCCGCGCCGCCGATCTCCTCCACCTGCACCACAGCAGCGTCGCCCGCCGCATCGAACAGATCGGCAGGACCCTCGGCATCGAACTCACCGATCCCGCCGGACTGACCCGGGCCAGGCTGGCCCTCACCGCATGGCGGCTGCTCGACCCTTAGGCCGTGTCCGTGAAGTCCCGCCCGGGCTGCGGGCAGACGGCGCTACTTCCCGGACACGGCATAGGAGCCGTGATCAAGCCCCCGGCCGCAGCGAAGCAACGGGCTCGATCCGCGACAGGTCGGCCAGCAGGGTCGCGGCCGTGCCGAGCAGAACGGGCGAGCCCGACGCCACCCCGAGCAGGGCGCGCCGGCCCGGGTCGGTGAAGTCCATCAGATGGAAGTCCTCGAAGCGGTGGACCGCCGGGCCGGCACCGGGCGGGTCGAGGGGCAGCGCGGAGAGGTCGAGGTCGCCCATGGTGTCCAGCTCCGCCCGGCCGACCTTGATCAACGCCTCCTTGCGCACCCACAGTCGCAGGAACGCCGCCTTCGGGTCGGCGTGACTCCGGACGAGTCCGAGCTCGGCGGGAGCCAGTACCCGCTCCTCGATCAGGCCGTCCGGAGCCTGGTCCAGGCGCTCGACGTCCACTCCGATCGGCGCCGGGCCGGCGGCCGCGGCGATCACACCGGCGGAGTGTGAGAGGCTGAGGTGCACGTCCGGCCGGTCGCCGAGCAGTGGACGGCCGTGCCCGCCGCGGTCGCAGCCGGGGCAGTGCTGGGCGAACGCCACGTCGGCCGGGTCGACACTCAGCAGCCGTGCGGCACACAGCCGGACCAGCAGGTGAGCGGCGACGAAGTCGCGCCGATCTCGGTCGCGCCGGAACCGGCCCGCCCGCTCGCGCTCCGCCGGATTCAGCAGTGCCTCGTCCACCTCGGGACGGTCCAGGATCTCCTCGGTCGTCGCCAACACCGCCAGCGACCCGGCAGCCGGCGTCACGTCGTTCACCATCAGACCCCCCGTGATCCTCGCCGGCGAGGCTACGGCGCCGGACCGGTCACGATCAAGGGGGAGCCGCGTCGGCCCGGGCGTCCTACCATCGCCTCACCTTGACCGATCGGTCACAATCGAGGGAGCCGGCAATGCCGCCGCTGTACGACGACATGGGCACCGCCATGAACCTGGCTCGTCCCCCGCGACGGGTGGTGTCATTGGTGCCGTCGCTGACGGAGGCGATCGCCACCGGTCTTCCGGACGTCCTGGTGGGGGCGACCCAGTGGTGCACGCACCCCGCCGACCTGGACGTGACCCGGGTGCGAGGCACCAAGAATCCGGACCGTGCGGCGATCGCGCGCCTGCGGCCGGACCTCGTGATCGCGAACAAGGAGGAGAACCGGGAGCTCGACGTCACCCGGCTGCGGGCCGCGGGCGTGCCGGTGTGGGTGACCGTCATCGAGACCGTCCCGCAGGCCCTGGACTCGCTCGAGCGGCTGTTCACCGAGGCGCTGGACGCCCCCGTGCCCGACTGGCTCACCACGGCACGAGCGCTCTGGACGGGCCCGCTCCCCGAGGTCACCGCGACCGCCGCGGTCCCCATCTGGCGGGATCCCTGGATGGTGGTCGGCAGCTCCACCTTCACCGGCGACCTGCTGCGCCGGGCGGGGCTCGCCAATGTCTTCGCCGAGCACCCGGACCGCTACCCGCACGCGACGCCGGCGGAGATCGACCGGCCGGACGTGGACGTCGTCCTGCTGCCCGACGAGCCCTACGTGTTCACCGAGAGCGACGGCCCCGAGGCGTTCCATCGCGCGCCGACCCGGCTGGTCAGCGGCCGGCTGATCACCTGGTACGGCCCGTCACTCCTGCCGGCGCACGGCACGCTGAAGCGGCTCCTCGCCACGCTGCCGTCTCGTCCCGCTTAGGCTCGTCCTGTGCTCGTCGTCACACCACCCTCACCTCAAGGAATTTACTAGGACGTCCTAGTATCTCTTCCGTCAGCGTTCTCCTGGCCCATCTGGGAAGGCCCCCATGAGCGATCTGCACCGCCCCGTGCATCCCGTCCGCCTGGTCACCGCTTCGGCCCTGTTCGACGGGCACGACGCGTCGATCAACATCATGCGTCGGATCTTCCAGTCCCAGGGTGCCGAGGTCATCCACCTCGGGCACAACCGATCGGTCCTCGAGGTCGTGGACGCGGCGCTCGAGGAGGACGTGCACGGCGTGGCGGTCTCGTCCTACCAGGGCGGGCACGTGGAGTATTTCGAGTACCTGGTCGAGTCGCTCCGCGAGCGGGGCGCGGACCACATCCGCGTGGTGGGCGGCGGGGGCGGCGTGATCGTGCCGGAGGAGATCGCCCGCCTGCGCCGGAGCGGAGTGACCATCTTCTCCCCCGAGGACGGCCAGCGGCTCGGCCTCGCCGGGATGGTCAACTCGGTCGTCCGGGACTGCGACTTCGACCTCTGGGACGGCAAGCCGGCCGACGCCGCCGCCGTGCTCGCCGGCGACCGGTTCGCGGTCGCCCGCGCCATCACCGGTGCGGAACTGGGCAAGCTGCCCACGGATCTCCTGGAACAGGTGCGAGCCGCCGCGGCGGCACGGGTCACACCGGTCCTCGGCATCACCGGCACCGGCGGCTCGGGCAAGTCGTCCCTCACCGACGAGCTGGTACGCCGGTTCCGCGTCGACCAGCAGGACAAGCTGCGGATCGCGGTGATCGCAGTGGACCCGACCCGCCGCCGCGGCGGTGGCGCGCTGCTCGGTGACCGCATCCGCATGAACTCCCTGGAAGGGGGCCGGGTCTTCTTCCGCAGCCTGGCCACCCGCGGCAGCCACGAACTGCCCGAGCACCTGTCCGACGTGATCGACGTGGTCAAGGCCGCCGGGTTCGACCTGGTGATCGTGGAGACGCCGGGCATCGGCCAGGGCGACGCGGCGATCGTGCCGTACGTCGACACGTCGATGTACGTGATGACGCCGGAGTTCGGTGCCGCCTCGCAGCTGGAGAAGATCGACATGCTCGACTTCGCCGACGTGGTGGCGATCAACAAGTTCGAGCGGCGCGGCGCCAAGGACGCGCTGCGTGACGTGAGCCGCCAGCTCATCCGTAACCGTGAGGCCTTCGGCAAGAAGCCCGAGGACATGCCGGTCTTCGGCACCTCGGCGGCGACCTTCAACGACGACGGCGTCACCGCGCTCTACCAGCACCTGACCCCCGCCCTCGCCGAGAAGGGGCTGCCGCTCGCCGAGGGCACGCTGCCGCGGGTCGACGTGCGCCACTCCTCCGGCATCCGCCAGGTGGTGCCCGCGGAACAGGTGCGCTACCTCGCCGAGATCACCGAGACGATCCGCGCGTACCACGCCGAGACCGAGCGGCTGGCCGAGGCGGCCCGGCGGGTGCAGCGTCTGGACCTGGTGAAGGGCGAACTCGTCGAGACCGGCTCCGACGCCGCGAACGTGGCTTCGCTGCTCGACGACGCCCGCAGGCAGCTCCCGCACGAGATCACGGAGCAGATCGAGCGCTGGCCCTCGGTCGTGGCGTCCTACTCCGGCGACGAGCAGGTAGTGAAGGTCCGGGACAAGGAGCTGCGCACCAAGCTGACCCGCGAGTCCCTTTCGGGCAACAAGGTCCCCCGCGTGGCGCTGCCCCGGTTCAACGACCACGGGGAGCTGGTGCGGTTCTGGCGCCGGGAGAACCTGCCCGGCTACTTCCCGTTCAGCGCGGGGGTGTTCCCGTTCAAGCGCGACGGCGAGGACCCGGCCCGGATGTTCGCGGGCGAGGGCGACCCGTTCCGTACCAACCGCCGGTTCAAACTGCTGTCCGAGGGCCAGCCGGCCACCCGCCTGTCCACCGCCTTCGACTCGGTGACGCTCTACGGCCGTGACCCCGACGAGCGCCCCGACATCTACGGCAAGGTCGGCACCTCCGGCGTCTCGGTCGCGACCCTCGAAGACATGAAGGCGCTGTACGACGGCTTCGACCTGGTGGCGCCCACGACCTCGGTGTCGATGACGATCAACGGCCCGGCCCCCACCGTGCTGGCGTTCTTCCTCAACACGGCCATGGACCAGCAGATCGAGAGGTTCCGCGTCGCCGAGGGCCGCGACCCGTCGCCCGAGGAGGTGGCCGGGCTACGGGCGCACGCGCTGGCGAACGTGCGGGGCACGGTGCAGGCCGACATCCTGAAGGAGGACCAGGGCCAGAACACGTGCCTGTTCTCCACCGAGTTCTCCCTGCGGATGATGGCCGACATCCAGGAGTGGTTCATCGAGAACAGGGTCCGCAACTTCTACTCGGTGTCCATCTCCGGCTACCACATCGCCGAAGCCGGGGCCAACCCCATCAGCCAGCTGGCCTTCACCCTGGCCAACGGCTTCACCTACGTCGAGGCGTACCTGGCCCGGGGCATGCACATCGACGACTTCGCCCCCAACCTGTCGTTCTTCTTCTCCAACGGCATGGACCCGGAGTACTCCGTGCTGGGCCGCGTCGCGCGCCGGATCTGGGCCGTCGCGATGAAGCAGAAGTACGGCGCCAACGAGCGCTCGCAGAAGCTGAAGTACCACGTCCAGACGTCCGGCCGCTCCCTGCACGCGCAGGAGATGGACTTCAACGACATCCGCACCACCCTGCAGGGGCTCATCGCCATCTACGACAACTGCAACAGCCTCCACACCAACGCCTACGACGAGGCGGTCACCACCCCCACGGAGGAGTCCGTCCGCCGGGCACTGGCCATCCAGCTGATCATCAACCGGGAATGGGGCCTGGCGATGAACGAGAACCCCCTCCAGGGCTCGTTCATCATCGACGAACTCACCGATCTGGTCGAGGAAGCCGTCCTGGCCGAGTTCGAGCGGATCAGCGAGCGCGGCGGCGTCCTCGGCGCGATGGAGACCGGCTACCAGCGCGGCCGTATCCAGGACGAGTCGATGCTCTACGAGCAGCGCAAGCACGACGGCACCCTGCCCATCATCGGCGTCAACACCTTCCGCAACCCGCAGGCGGACACGGCCGAGCCGGGCGTCATCGAGCTGGCCCGCGCCACCGAGGAGGAGAAGCAGTCCCAGCTGGAGCGCGTACGGGACTTCCAGGACCGTCACCGCGACCAGGCGCACGCCGCTCTGGCGGCCCTCAAGGAGGCGGCGGTGAGCGGCCAGAACGTCTTCGCCGTTCTCATGGACGCCGCCCGCGTCTGCTCGCTCCAGCAGATCACCGAGGCCTTCTTCGAGATCGGCGGCCAGTACCGCCGCAACGTCTGACCGGCCCGCGCGCCCGGTCGAGACAAGGCCGCGCCCCGCTCTCGGCGAGCGGGGCGCGGCACCGTCCGCTCCATGCTCACCCGGCGGGGCGGGCGCAGCCGAGCCGTACACCACGTACGCCCGGCGAGTAGTGGGCCAGCGGCTCCTCGTCGCACGGCGGTAGTCCTGCGGCGCCCCGCAGGTTCTCCGCCAGCGACTCGACGGTGGCTCCGGCGAGGGGCCACGGCTCGTGTTCGACGGGGACCTCCCAGAGCGTACCCAGACGCCGGGTGTAGGCCCGCCAACGGGAGGTCAGCCAGATGTCGAGCTCCGTCGGCCGGGTGCGGCGCTCCCCGCACCGGACGACCAGTCGGTAGGAAGCGTCGGCGAGACGCCGCCTGCCGGTGTACTCCACGCGGTCACCCGCGAACGTCACGTGCAGGCGGGCGAGCCGGTACGGAGCTCCGACCGCCTGGGCCCCCAGCATCAGCGGGTTGGTGACGTCCAGCGAGAAGAACCACAGCCCGCGTCGGCCACCGGGACGGCGTACGTACGTCCGTAGGTTGGTCTCCGGAAAGCGGGGCAGCCCGGGCAGGGCCGGGAGGGGATGCGGGCGCAGATCCGTCATCACGAACGGGGTGAGGCCGACCCACGCCGACCCCGCGTACTCGTCCACTTCCACGTCCTGGGGCAGGAGTCGCCGTACCGCCTCGGGCGGGTACGGCCAGTGGAGGAAGCACTGGGTCACCCAGGAGCACCGCAGCACCGGCAGGCGCACCCGATGCGCGGCCATCTCCGTCGCGGTCTCAGCTCTGGTCAATGCCGCGCTCGCCTTCCGCATGGGAAGGTGTCGGCTCGGTCATGGGGTCCTTCATGATCAGGCCCTTCCACGGTAGGGATTCCGCCGACATCGCACCGTCCCCTACAGAGGGCTGCCCCATGAGGTGAGGGGTAACCGGCACGTCGGCCGGCCCCCGCGAGCGCTGACACGAGCCCCGGAGGCCGTCGGCCGACGCCGTCCCCTGCGCCGGTACCGGCGCCGAGAACCGCTCCGCCGCGCGGAGGGCGACTCACATGAGCAGCAGCGCATACGTTCGGCGCGGCCGGGCACCCGTACGGGCACACCGGCGGCTTCGATCATGGCGGGGCCGTTCGGAGACCATGTCTCTTCGGCCGTAGGGAGTCGCCGTGACCGTCCGGATCGGGGTCGAGGAAGAGTTCCACGTGATCGACGTCGAGAGCGGGGAACTCGTTCCGCGGGCCGACGCCGTACTCGGCAAGCTGGCACGGCACGCGGACGCGTACGCGCGCGAGCTGCCGCAGTCGGTCGTCGAGTCGAACAGCGGGGTGCACGAGTCCTTGGAGGGTCTCTACGCGGACCTGTCCGCGTCGCGCGGACGGCTCGACAGGGCCGCCTCCTCCCAGGGCCTGGGGGTCGCGGCCGTCGGCACCGCACCGCTGACACGGCTCGGCACCGTACCGCCGACCGACGACGACCGCTACCTGCACATGACGGGCGAGTACCGACGACTCGCCGACGAGCAGCTGATCTGCGGTGCGCAGGTGCACGTCGACGTGCCGGACCGGGACACCGCGGTGCGGGCGATGTGCGCTGTCAACCCGTGGTTGCCGCCGCTCCTCGCGTTGTCGGCCAGTTCTCCCTTCTGGCTCGGCGCCGACACCGGCTACGCGAGCTGGCGCACCATGGTCTGGCAGCGCTGGCCCACCTCCGGCGCGCCCGGATGCTTCGGCGGCGCCGAGGAGTACGACCGGGCGGTGGACGAACTGGTCCGCTCGGGCGTCATCAGCGACGCCGGCATGATCTATTACGACGTCCGCCCGTCGGCGCACCTGCAGACCCTCGAGCTGCGCATCTGCGACGCGTGCCCGCGCGTCGAGACGGTGGTGCTGATCGCCGCTCTCTTCCGGGCGCTCGTGGTCGATGCCTGCAGGGAAGCCCGGACCACCGGGAACGCCGGGTGCGACGGCCGGCACGAATGGCTGCGCGCGGCCACCTGGCGAGCGGCTCGATCGGGCCTGGAGGCCGACCTGATCGATCCGTCCACCCGGCTCCCGGCGCCCGCCCCCACGGTCGTACGCGGCATGCTCCGGCGGCTGCGTCCGACGCTGGAGGAGTACGGGGACTGGGAGACGGTGCGTTCCTTGACGGAGGAAGCCCTGGCCCAGGGCAGCGCCGCCCACCGCCTGCGCAGGAAGGCGGCGAAGGAGGACCTGCTCGCGGCGGTGGACGACATCCTCGCCGAGACCCGGGGCGACGGCCTGCGGCCCGTCCGCGGCGACCGGACCCGCAGCCGCATCACCCGCCTCCCCGGCCGGTGGGACGGGCGGCCGGCGGCGAGTGCCTCCTGAGACGCCCTGCCGGACCGCGGACGCCGCGGAGCCGCCCCCGTCCGGGTGACACCGAGGACCTCACGAGAACGAACCACGTCGAACACCAACGCCTATCGAGGAGTAACGGAACATGCGAAAACGCGGTGTCTTCTTCCCCTGCCCTGTGCGAGTCGTCCTCTCACCGGGAGGTCCGACGTGTGCGGCCTGAGCGGAGAGATCCGCTTCGACGGCGGACGGCCCGATGTGGCCGCCGTGGAACGAATGACCGACCGCCTCGCGGCACGGGGCCCCGACGGCCGGGGCGTCTGGTCCCAGGGCGCCGTCGCCCTCGGGCACCGACGGCTGAAGATCATCGATCTTTCGGAGCGTGCGGCCCAGCCGATGACCGATGCCGAAGCGGGCCTCACCTGCGTCTTCAACGGCTGCGTCTACAACTACGAGCAGCTGCGTGAGGAGTTGCGGCGGCTGGGGCACCGCTTCGTCACGACGTCGGACACCGAGGTGGTGCTCAAGGCGTACCGCGAATGGGGCACCGACTTCGTCCAGCACTTCGTGGGCATGTTCGCGGTGGCGGTGGCGGAGCACGACACGGGCAGGGTCGTGCTCGCCCGTGACCGGCTGGGCATCAAGCCCCTCTACCTGGCGGAACAGCCCGGGCGGCTGCGGTTCGCCTCGACTCTCCCGGCCCTCCTCGCGGGCGGCGGGGTGGACACCTCCCTCGACCCGGTCGCCGTGCACCACTACATGAGCTGGCAGTCGACGGTCCCCGCGCCGCGCACCGTGCTCGCCGGCGTGCGCAAACTCCCGCCCGCCACCGTCCGTGTCGTGGAACCGGACGGCACCCGGCACGACCACCCGTACTGGCAGCCCTCCTACACGCGCCGAAGCGAATTCGCCGGCATGGGCCCCGAGGACTGGCGGGATGCTGTCCTCCAGGCGCTGCGCACCGCCGTCCGCCGCCGGATGGTGGCCGACGTGCCGGTCGGCGTACTGCTCTCCGGCGGCCTGGACTCCAGCCTGATCGTCGCCCTGCTCACCGAGGAAGGGCAGAAGGATCTGGCCACGTTCAGCGTGGGGTTCGAGTCGGAAGCCGACGAGGACGGGGACGAGTTCTTCTACTCCGACCGGGTCGCACGGCACTTCGGGACCGACCATCACCAGTTGATGGTGCCCTCGGACCGGGTGTCCACCGCCCTCGACGGTGCGGTGGCCGCCATGAGCGAACCGATGACGAGCCACGATGTCGTCGCCTTCCACCTCCTGTCGGAGCTGGTCTCCAAGGAGGTCAGCGTCGTACAGAGCGGCCAGGGAGCCGACGAGGTGTTCGCCGGCTACCACTGGTACCCGGCGCTGGCCGAGGTCGCACGCGAGGAGGAGCCCGAGCGGTACGCCCAGGTCTACTTCGACCGGCCCCACGCCGAGCTGACGAAGATCCTTCAGCCGCACATGCTGCCCGACGGCGACCCGTCCCGGGAGTACGTCCGTACGCACATGGCCGCCCCCGGCGCCGAGACGGCGCTGGACGCCGCGCTGCGCACGGAGACCCACGTCATGCTGGTCGACGACCCGGTCAAGCGGGTCGACAACATGACGATGGACTGGGGCCTGGAGGCCCGGGTGCCGTTCCTCGACCACGAACTGGTCGAACTGGCGGCGGCCTGCCCGCCCGGTCTGAAGCTCGCCCAGGGCGGCAAGGGTGTGCTGAAGGACGCCGGTCGCACGGTGCTGCCGCCGGACATCGTGGATCGGCCGAAGGGCTACTTCCCGGTTCCGGCGATCCGCCACATGGCAGCCCCGGTCCTGGAGCGGGTGCGGGACGCGCTCTCCGCTCCCGCCGCGCGCCGACGCGGGCTCTTCCGCGACGAGTACCTGGCCTCGCTCCTGAAGGCCCCGGACGACCACCGCACGAACCGAGGGGCGAACGCCCTGTGGCAGGTAGCGTTGCTGGAGATATGGCTGCAGACGCACGGCATCGACTGACCGCGGAGAGCCCGTCCGCGGCTCCGTCGTCGGCTCCCTCGACGCAGCCGCTGGTCGCCGCTGCCGCTTCTCAGGACGCCTCCACGGGGCTGGTTGCGCACGCGTGCTGGTACCCGACGGTGGACCCGGGTGGTGAGCGCGTGGCCTTCATCTGCGACCGCGGAGGCGTGCCGCAGCTCTGGGCGGGACCCGTGGGTGGCGAGGAGGCCCGTCTGCTCGACGCCGGCCCGGACCACGTCACCGAGGTGTCCTGGTCGCCGGACGGCCGATGGATCGCCTACACCGTCGCGCCGGGCGGCAGCGGCCACACCCGGGTGCTCTGCGTCCGCCCAGACGGCTCGGACCGCAGGATCCTGGCCGGTCAGGATCCGGGATCCTCCGCGTATCTGGGCTGCTGGACCGGGGATGGCTCGGCGCTGGCGGTCACGATCGCGGAACCCGTCGGCGACCTGCCCGATCTGCGCGCCCTGGCCGAGCGCCCCGCGGGCTGGACGGAGCGCGACGGGCACGCCACCCTCCTCGGCGCCGGCGTGCACGGCACCGAGGACGGCGGCGCTCCGGCCCGCGACCGCCTCACGGCCTATCTCCTCGATCCGGCGGGAACCACCGCGCCCACCCTGCTGGCCGACGAAGCCGAGGCGGCGACGTTGCGGGTGTGCGACGTCAGCCAGGACGGAAGCCTGGCCCTGATACGCCGCGGGCCGCGCGGGCGGCGTGAGGCGGTGGTGGTCCGCGTGTCCGACCGGACCCCCGTCTGTACGCTGCCTGTCGCGGACGGTGACCCGTGGATCGGCCGCTTCTCCGCGGACGCCCGGGCTGTGTGGCTGCGCAGCGACCACGAGCGCGAGTTCGCGGCGCTGCTCGCCCTGCATCTGGACGAGGAGGGAGGACGGACGGACCTCCGGGTGGTCGCCGAACGCCACGGTTGTGATCTGGAGTTGCTCGCCTTCGTGGAGAACGGCCGACGCGCCGCGCTGGCGTGGAACGTCCGGGGCACCAGCGAACTCGAGACGCTGCCGCTGGCCGGGGCCGCCGCCGGAACCGGCACCGGGACGGCGCTGCCCGCGCCCCGGGCCGTGGAGCTGGAGCACGAAGTGGTCACCCGAGTCACGCCGGCCGGGTCGTACGGCATGCTGGTCGCCCTCTCGGGCTCGCAGCGCAGGCCCGGGGTGTGGCACGTGCCGGGTACCACCGCCCCGGCGCGCACGCCGTGGTCGGCGCGGGACGCCGAGACCGTTCCGCCGGGGCCTCCCCCCGTACGGCCGGTGGCATTGCGCCCGACGGCCCGTGACGGTCTGCTCCTGGGCGGCTGGTACCACCGGGCGCCCGGGCGCGGCCCCGGTGAACCGGCGCCGTGCGTGCTCCACCTGCACGGCGGCCCGGAGGAACAGGAGCGCCCGGTCTTCGCCCCGCTCTACCACGAACTGCTCGGCCGGGGCCTCGACGTCTTCGCACCGGACGTCCGGGGCTCGGCCGGCTGGGGCCGTTCCTTCCGCGACGCCGACCTCGGAGAAGGACGCTTCGCGGCGATCGAGGACGTGGCCGACTGCGCGGCGCACGTGATCGAGGCCGGACTCGCCGACCCCCGCCGCCTTGCCGTCATGGGCCATTCCTACGGGGGTTACCTCACCCTGGCCGCTCTCGTCTGGCACCCCGACCTGTTCCGTACGGGCGTCACCGTCTGCGGCATGTCGGACTTCGCCACCTTCTTCGCCGGCACCGAACCGTGGCTGGCGGAATCCGCGGCGCACAAGTACGGCCACCCCGAGCGCGACAGGGCCCTGCTGCACGCACTGTCTCCGATGAGCCGCATCGACGCACTGCGCGTGCCCCTGCTCGCGGTCCACGGCGAACACGACACCAACGTCCCTCCGCGCGAATCCGAACAGATCGTCCACGCGGCGCGCGAACGGGGCCTGGAAGCCGACCTGCTCCTGCTCCACGAGGAGGGCCACGACTTCCGGCGCGCCGAGAGCCGACGGCTCTTCCGGCGCACCGCCGCCGACTGGCTCCAGCGATGGCTCGCCCCGTGAACACCGGCCCCACCCGCGTAGCCCCTCGGGGGTCACCTCACCGGCCCGCTCCCCCAGGGAACCCGTGAGCGCCCCGCGGCTCGGGGCGCCGGTGTTTCACGGTCCCACCCCGAGCCGCAGGGCGGCGCGTCGGTTCGGATGACCTCCGCCGAGACCTCCTCAGGGCCTAGGGAAGAGCGCCGGTCTCAGCGGTCTCCGGCCATGGAGCCCTCTCGTGCGCCGGGGCCGCGGCGGTTGCCGGTGCGGTCGCGGGCCGCGGAAGCGGCGGCGAGGGCGAGGAGGGTGGCGATGACGCCGATGATGAGGTTGCTGGTGATGGAGCGGGTGCGGGCGACGTCGCCGGCGACGACCCATGGGGCGACGCAGGTCCAGATACCGATGGCGGCTGCGGCCCAGGCCATGGAGTGGGTGCGTTCGTAGGAGTTGCCGAGGCCCCCGAGGAGCAGGGTGTAGGCGATGCCGGCGATGAGGTTGGTGACGGCGAGGGTGGTGAAGCCGCTGAAGCCGACTATCCAGGGGGACGCTGCGAGGTAGAGCCCGGTGAGGACGGCGAGGGCCTCGATCATCTGGGCTCGTGGGGTGGCGGCGGCACGGTCGTGCCGGGCGCGCAGTTCCATCAGGTCGGGGTGCTCTTCGATGGGTGCGCGATGGGTTGACGCCATGATGACCTCCAAGAAGAGATGTTCACCCGACCGCCTACCCATAAAAACGACATAAATGGGCAAAGCGGTCAGGATTTCGGTCAAGGCCACCGTGCCAGGTCCAGGCACCGCCGGTGGCGTCGTCTCTCACGTGGCCGTCACAGGCGTCGGTGACCCCGGCCACCAGGCTGCGCACGACCTCCCGCCGGTGCTCGGCACCAGTCCGGACAGCGCGGCCGACGGCGCTACTCCCTGTCCCGCGCCTCCCGACGGCCTTCCCCGCGGGGGGACGGGCGCCCGTGTCGGCCTCGGCCGCGTCGGCGAGGGCCTCCGCCGCGGCTTCAGCGGCCCGCGCCGCGTCGTCGGCGGCCTGGGCGGCCGCCCTGTCCTCCGAGGAGGTCTCACGCGTGGCAGGTGACTGGGGCAGCACCTCGCTGAAGGCGCGGGACACCCCCTGAAGAGCGGAGGTGACCTCGCTGGGGATCACCCAGAAGGTGCTGCCACCGCCTTGCGCGAGCTGAGGCAGCATCTGCATGTACTGGTAGGCGAGCAGCTTGGGGTCGGGGTCGTTGCGGTGCACGGCCTGGAACACCTCGTCGATGGCCCGCGACTGCCCCTCCGCCTTGAGGATCTCCGCGGTGCGGTTGCCCTCCGCCCGGAGGACAGCGGACTGCTTGTCGCCTTCGGCGGTGAGGATCTGCGACTGCCGTTGCCCCTCGGCCCCGAGAATCGCGGCCCGCTTGTCCCGCTCGGCGCGCATCTGCTTCTCCATCGCGTCCTTGATGGACTGCGGCGGGTCGATGGCCTTGATCTCCACCCGGTTGACTCTCAGACCCCACTTGCCGGTTGCCTCGTCCAGCACGCCGCGGAGCTGGTTGTTGATCGTGTCGCGCGAGGTGAGCGTCTTCTCCAGGTCCATGGAACCCACGACGTTGCGCAGGGTGGTGACGGTGAGCTGTTCGACGCCCTGCAGGAAGTCCGCGATCTCATAGGCGGCCGCTCGTGGGTCCGTGACCTGGAAGTACAGGACGGTGTCGATCTCGACGACCAGGTTGTCCTCGGTGATCACCGGTTGCGGCTTGAACGAGACGACCTGTTCCCTCAGGTCGATCACCGGATAGACCCGGTCGATATAGGGGATGACGAGGTTGAGGCCTGGCCGCAGCGTGCGCCGGTAGCGGCCCAGGCGTTCGACGTTGCGAGCGCGCGCCTGAGGGACGATGCGTACAGCCCGCACTACGGTGAATACGGCGATGAGCGCGACGATCACGCCGGCCACGAGAAGGCCCGAGACTTCCATCTCTCACTCCCGGGGATATACGACGGCGGTGGCGCCATTGATTTCCATGACGTCGACGGTCGTTCCCCGAGGAATCACCAGCGTTTCGTCGTAGGCGCGAGCCGTCCATTCCTCGCCGCCGATGCGGACCCTGCCACCCAGGCCCGTCACCTCCGAGACGACATAGGCGGGCCTGCCCACCAGCGCGTCCACGCCGAACCGCTCCGCCTCGGGCTTGAACAGGTGGCGCCCAGCGACCGGGCGTACGAAGAACAGACTGATCGCGGCGAGGACGGTGAAGACCAGGAACTGCAGCGGCAGGGGAAGCCCCAACGCGGCGGACCCCGCGGTGGCCAGAGCAGCCGCCCCGAGCATCCCGAGCGCGGCGGTGAGAGTGAAGATCTCCGCCACCGCCAGCACCCCTGCGGCGATCAACCAGATCAGCGCTGGATCCATCGTGCCCTCCTGGCCACAGCGGCTTCGCGAAAGGCGTCTGAGGAGAACCTCCCTTTTAGTATAGTTTCACCCCTCCCTCACCCCGGGCCCTCCCAGGCGGGACGGCGCCTCAGTGGCCGGGGTGGTCGCCGCCGACAGGGGCGACGGGTGACGCGCGTCCGGCCTGGATTCGGGATGCGCCCGGATCCGGCCCATGGTGCACCGGTGCGCGCCCGCGGCCTCGCGTCGATAATTGCGCCATGATGCGCATGCGCAAAGCACGTTCACGCGACCCCCACCTGATGCGCTATCAGGAAAGTCGGCATTCGGTCAGCATCAGTACCGCGCGGAACCGCCCTTCGCCACCATGAAGCGCCGAGACCCGCAATTCGCCTCGCCTGCTCATCCATCAGGAGGTACCCCTTGAGGATGCTGATCAACGTTCCCGAGACCGTGGTCGCCGATGCGTTGCGGGGAATGGCCGCCGCGCATCCCGAGCTCACGGTCGATGTCGAGCATCGTGTGGTCCTGCGGCGGGACGCTCCCGTCGCCGGGAGGGTGGCGTTGGTCTCCGGGGGCGGGTCCGGGCATGAGCCGTTGCACGGGGGATTCGTGGGGCCCGGGATGCTGGCGGCGGCGTGTCCCGGGGAGGTGTTCACCTCGCCCGTGCCCGATCAGATGGTGCGGGCCGCCGCGGCCGTCGACTCGGGCGCCGGGGTTCTGTTCGTCGTCAAGAACTACACCGGCGACGTGCTCAACTTCGAGATGGCCGCCGAGCTCGCCGAGGACGAGGGCATCCAGATCGCCACGGTGCTGGTGAACGACGACGTGGCGGTCACCGACAGTCTGTACACGGCGGGGCGGCGCGGGACCGGGGCCACCCTGTTCGTGGAGAAGATCGCCGGGGCCGCGGCGGAGGAGGGCGCGCCGCTGGAGCGGGTCGAGGCGATCGCGCGACGGGTGAACGAGCGGTCGCGGTCCTTCGGGGTGGCGCTGAGCGCCTGCACCACGCCCGCCAAGGGCGGACCCACTTTCGACCTGCCGCCGGGTGAGCTGGAGTTGGGCATCGGGATCCACGGCGAGCCGGGGCGCGAGCGGCGGCCGATGATGACCTCGGGCGAGATCGCGGACTTCGCCGTCGACGCCGTACTGGAGGACCTGCGGCCGTCCGGGCCGGTTCTCGCCCTGGTGAACGGGATGGGCGCCACGCCACTGCTCGAACTGTACGGGTTCCATGCCGAGGTGCAGCGGGTGCTGACCGAACGCGGGGTACCGGTCGCCAGGGCCCTCGTGGGGAACTACGTGACCTCGCTCGACATGGCCGGCTGTTCGGTGACGCTGTGCGAGGCCGACGAGGAGATCCTGCGCCTGTGGGACGCGCCCGTGCAGACGCCCGCGCTCCGCTGGGGCCGGTGAAGGCGGAGGGAGAAGGGAAAGGATGACGGCATGAGCGACATGAACGAGTCCGAGAGCGGCGGCGCGCTCGACGTCGCCTTCTTCACCCGCTGGCTGACCCTCGCCGCGGCGGCCGTCGACCGCGAGGCAGACCGCCTGACCGAGCTGGACTCGGCGATCGGCGACGCGGACCACGGCGCCAACCTCAAGCGGGGATTCGCCGCCGTGCGGGACGTGCTGGAGAAGGAGCCGCCGCAGACACCCGGCGCTGTCCTCGTCACCGCGGGACGGCAGTTGATCTCCACCGTCGGCGGCGCCTCCGGGCCGCTGTACGGGACGCTGCTGCGCCGGACCGGCAAGGGGCTCGGCGACTCCGTGACCGTGTCCCGGGAACAGCTGGCGGCCGCGCTGACCGAGGGGGTCGCCGCCGTGGGCCGGCTCGGCGGGGCGCACGCCGGTGACAAGACCATGCTGGACGCGCTCGGTCCGGCCGCCGGGGCACTGGGCGAGTCCTTCGAGGCGGCCCGGGACGCGGCCGAGCGGGGCGCCCTCGCGACCGTGCCGCTCCAGGCGCGCAAGGGCAGGGCCAGCTATCTCGGCGAGCGGTCTGTCGGACACCAGGACCCGGGGGCGACCTCGTCGGCGCTGCTGGTCGCCGCCCTCGCCGAGGCGGCGGCCTGATGAGCGGGCCGGTGGGGATCGTTCTCGTCTCGCACAGCGCGGCCGTGGCCCGCGCCGTCGCCGAACTGGCCCAGGGCCTGGCGGGCGGCGGGGCGACCGCGCCGGTCGCCCCTGCGGGCGGCACCCCGGACGGCGGCCTCGGCACCAGCTCCGAGCTGATCGTCGAGGCGGCGAAGGCGGCCGACCGGGGCGCCGGCGTGGCCCTGCTCGTCGATCTGGGCAGCGCCGTACTGACCGTCAAGGCTCTCCTCGCGGAGGAGGACGAGCTGCCCGAGCGGTCCCGGCTCGTGGACGCCCCGTTCGTCGAGGGCGCCGTCGCCGCCCTCGTCACGGCCTCGGCCGGCGGGGACCTGGACGCGGTGGTGGCGGCGGCCTCGGAGGCGTACGGCTACCGGAAGGAATGAGCGGAACAGGTCGCGAGGCGCTCGTCACAGAGCGCCTCGGACCGCACCCGTGTTGTGATGTACCTGGTCAACCCACTAATGTCGCAGGGCCTTGGTGTACGGGAAACCGGTGCGGTACCGGTGCGGCCCTCGCCACTGTGATCGGGAAGTCCGGCTCCATCCCCCCGGGGAAGCCACTGCACCGCCGCGGGAGACCGTTGCGGTGTGGGAAGGCGGAGTCGCGGCGGCATGACCCGTCAGCCAGGAGACCGGCCAAGGTGCGTTGTCCATCCACGAGGTGCTGGAGAGGGTCTCCCAACCATGCATATCGCCGAGGGGTATCTGCCCCCTGTGCACGCCGCCGCCTGGGGCGTCGCGTCCGCTCCGTTCGTCGTCCACGGCGTCCGCGCGCTGACCCGCGAGGTCAGGTCCAATCCCGAGTCGACCCTGTTGCTCGGTGCGTCCGGTGCGTTCACCTTCGTCCTGTCCGCGCTCAAGATCCCGTCCGTCACGGGGAGTTGTTCCCACCCCACCGGCACGGGCCTGGGGGCGATCCTGTTCCGGCCTCCGGTGATGGCGGTCCTGGGCACCATCACCCTGCTCTTCCAGGCGCTGCTGCTCGCTCACGGCGGGCTGACCACGCTCGGCGCCAACGTCTTCTCGATGGCCGTCGTCGGGCCGTGGGCGGGGTACGGAACGTACTGGCTGCTGCGCCGCTCCAGTGTGCCGCTCATGGTGAGCGTCTTCTTCGGCGCGTTCGTCGCCGATCTGTCCACGTACTGCGTCACCAGCGTGCAGCTCGCGCTCGCCTTCCCCGATCCGGGCAGCGGTGTCCTCGGCGCGCTGGCCAAGTTCGGCGGGATCTTCGCCGTCACGCAGCTGCCGCTCGCCGTCAGCGAGGGCCTGCTCACGGTGCTCGTGATGCGCCTGCTCACGCAGTCCAGCAAGGGAGAGCTGACCCGGCTGGGGATCCTGCTCCCCGGCGCCCGCAAGCCCGGGACCGAGACCAAGACGGCGGGGGCGAGCGCCTGATGAGCCGGAACGCGAAGATCAACACGCTGCTGCTGCTCGTCGTAGCGGCGCTGGCGGTGCTCCCTCTCCTGCTGGGTCTCGGCGACCACAAGGAGGAGCCGTTCACCGGGGCCGACGCCGAGGCGGAGACGGCCATCACCGAGATCGACCCCGACTACGAGCCGTGGTTCAGCCCGCTGTACGAGCCGCCGTCCGGCGAGGTGGAGTCGGCGCTGTTCTCGCTCCAGGCGGCGATCGGCGCCGGGGTTCTCGCGTACTACTTCGGCCTGCGGCGCGGCCGTCGGCAGGGCGAGGAGCGCGCACTGGCCGCAGCGACCGCACCGGTCACCACGGACGCCGCGAAGGTGACGCGCGCCGCCACGGGCGACGAGTAACCGCCAGTGCTGCCGATCGACGCGGCCGCGCACAGCAGTCGCTGGCGCCGCCGCCACCCGGGCGAGAAGGCCGCCCTCGGCTTCGGTCTCACCCTGGCGGCGGTCTGTCTGCCGCCGTGGCCGGGTGCCGTGCTCGTCGCGGCGGCCACCCTCGGGGTGCTCCTGGGGCCGGCCGGTGTGCCGGGGCGTCAGCTGTGGCGTGCGTTTCGCATTCCGCTGGGGTTCTGCGTGACGGGCGCGGTTCCGCTGCTGTTCGAGGTGGGCGGGGCCCGTGGACTCGTCGCGCTCGCGCCGGACGGGCCGGTGCACGCGGGCGAGTTGCTGCTGCGGACCTCGGCCGCCTCCCTGGGGGTGCTGCTGTTCGCGTTCACCACGCCGGTCTCGGACGTGCTGCCACGGCTGGTACGGGCGGGGGTTCCGGCGCCGGTGGTGGACGTCGCCCTGGTGATGTACCGGATCAGCTTCCTCCTGCTCGACGCGATGTCCAAGATCCGGCAGGCGCAGGCGGCCCGGCTCGGGCTGACCTCCCGGGCGGCGGCCTGGCGTTCGCTCGCCGGGCTCGGCGCGACGGCGTTCGTGCGCGCCTTCGACCGGGCGCAGCGCCTGCAGACGGGGCTGGCCGGGCGGGGTTACGACGGGACTCTGCGGGTCCTGGTCCCCGAGGCGGCGGTCTCGGGCCGGTTTCTCGTCGCGACGGCCGGCCTCCTGGGCGGTCTCGTCGCCCTCACCCTCGTACTGGAAAGGTCCCTGCCGTGAGTGTCGCGTCACCTGTCGTGGAGCTGGTGAAGGCCGGGTTCGCCTACGAGGACGGGCCCGCCGTCCTCGACGGCATCGATTTCGCCGTGCCGGAGGGGCGGGCGCTGGCCCTGCTCGGCCGCAACGGCAGCGGGAAGACGACGTTGCTGCGGCTGCTGAGCGGGGGGCTGCGCTGCGGCAGCGGCGCGCTCCGCCTGGACGGCGAGGAGGTGTCGTACGACCGCAAGGGTCTGACCCGGCTGCGGACGACCGTGCAGCTGGTGGTCCAGGATCCGGACGACCAGCTGTTCGCGGCCTCGGTCGGTCAGGACGTGTCGTTCGGCCCGATGAATCTGGGGCTTCCGGAGGATGAGGTACGGCTCCGGGTGCGTGACGCCCTGGAGGCGCTGGACATCGTGGCCCTGGAGGACCGGCCGACCCATCTGCTCTCGTACGGGCAGCGGAAGCGGGCGGCGATCGCAGGCGCCGTGGCGATGCGGCCCCGGGTTCTCATCATGGACGAGCCGACGGCGGGGCTCGATCCGCACGGGCAGGAGCGACTGCTGGAGGCGCTCGGCCGGCTGCGGGAGGCCGGCACGACGGTGGTGATGGCGACCCATGACGTCGATCTGGCGCTGCGCTGGGCGGACGAGGCCGCCGTGCTCTCGCCGGAGGGCCTGCGGACGGGGCCGATCGCGGAGCTTCTCGCCGACGACGCCCTGCTCGACGCGGCCCGGCTGCGCCGGCCGTGGGGCATGGCGGTGACCCGCCTGCTGCGCGCGCACGGTCTCTTCGCCTCGGACGGCGACGCCCCGCGCACGGCGGAGGAGCTGGACGCGTGGACGACGGCGAAGGAGGGGCGACCGCCGGCGCCGGTGGTTACCGAGTAGTACAGGTCACGTCCCGAGTGTTCTGCAACTAGTTGCACAAGCGGGGCGGGGTCCCTTAGAACTGGGGGTGACGATCCTGCGCGAGGAGGCGCCCCCCATGACCCCGTACCCGCACCTGCTGAGCCCGCTCGACCTCGGGTTCACCACCCTGCCCAATCGGGTGCTCATGGGGTCGATGCACGTCGGCCTCGAAGAGACCGAGAACGGCTTCGAGCGGATGGCCGCCTTCTACGCCGAGCGCGCCCGCGGCGGCGTCGGTCTCATCGTCACCGGCGGCATCGCCCCGAACGAGGCCGGCCGGCCCTGGGACGGCGGCGCCAAGCTCACCACCGAGGAGGAGGCGGCCGAGCACCGCCTCATCACCGACGCCGTGCACGAGGCGGGCGGGCGCATCGCGATGCAGATCCTCCACTTCGGCCGGTACGCCTACCACCCGGCCCTCGTCGCGCCGAGCCCCGTCCAGGCGCCGATCAGCCCGTTCGTACCGAACGAGCTCACCGACGCCGAGGTCGAGCAGACCGTCGAGGACTACGCCCGCTGCGCCGAGCTCGCCAAGGCCGCCGGGTACGACGGCGTCGAGGTGATGGGCTCCGAGGGCTACCTGATCAACGAGTTCATCGCGGCCGCCACCAACCGGCGCACCGACCGCTGGGGCGGCGACTACGCGAACCGGGTCCGCTTCCCGCTGGAGATCGTCCGCCGCATCCGCGAGCGGGTCGGCGAGGACTTCATCGTCATCTACCGCCTCTCGATGCTGGACCTGGTGCCTGGCGGTTCGACCCTGGAGGAGGTCGTCTCCCTCGCCAAGGAGATCGAGGCGGCCGGCGCCACCATCATCAACACCGGCATCGGCTGGCACGAGGCGCGCATCCCCACCATCGCGACCTCCGTACCGCGCGGTGCCTACACCTGGGTGACCAAGAAGCTCATGGGGGCGGTCTCCGTGCCGCTCGTGACGAGCAATCGCATCAACACCCCCGAGGTCGCCGAGCAGATCCTCGCCGAGGGCCGCGCGGACATCGTCTCCATGGCCCGCCCCTTCCTCGCCGACCCGGACTTCGTCGCCAAGGCCGCCGCCGACCGCGCCGACACCATCAACACCTGCATCGGCTGCAACCAGGCCTGCCTGGACCACACCTTCAACCTGAAGATCACCTCCTGCCTGGTGAACCCGCGCGCCTGCCACGAGACCGAGCTGGTCCTCTCCCCCACCCGGTTCGCCAAGCGGATCGCCGTGGTCGGCGCGGGCCCGGCCGGACTCGCCTTCTCCGTCTCCGCCGCCGAACGCGGGCACTCCGTCACCCTGTTCGACGCCGCGGCCGAGATCGGCGGACAGCTGAACATCGCCAAGCAGGTGCCGGGCAAGGAGGAGTTCGACGAGACGCTGCGCTACTTCCGCACCCAGCTCGACGCCAAGGGCGTGGACGTCCGACTGAACACCACCGCCACCACCGAGCTGCTCGCGGAGTACGACGAGGTCGTCGTCGCCACCGGCGTCACCCCCCGTACCCCGGAGATCGAGGGCATCGACCACCCCAGCGTCGTCAGCTACCTCGACGTCCTGCGTGACGGCGCCCCGGTCGGCGAGCGGGTCGCGATCCTCGGCGCGGGCGGCATCGGCTTCGACGTCGCCGAGTACCTCACCGACGGCGGCGAGGGCGCGAGCCAGGACCCCGAGACGTACTTCCGGCAGTGGGGCGTGGACACCTCCTACGAGACGCGCGGCGGGCTGCGCACCCCCGAGCGGCCTCGGCCCCCGCGCCAGGTCCACCTGCTCCAGCGCAAGACCTCCAAGGTCGGCGCGGGCCTCGGCAAGACGACGGGCTGGATCCACCGTGCGGAGATGAAGCACCGCGGGGTCGCCATGGTGGCGGGCGTCTCGTACGAGCGGATCGACGACGAGGGCCTGCACATCGTCCTCGACGGCGAGCCGCAGGTCCTGCCGGTCGACACCATCGTCCTGTGCACGGGCCAGGAGCCGCGCCGCGGCCTGTACGAGGAGCTGATCGCCGCGGGGCGTACCGCCCACCTGATCGGCGGCGCCGACGTGGCCGCCGAGCTGGACGCCAAGCGCGCCATCGACCAGGGCACCCGGCTGGCGGCGGCTCTGTGAGCCGCGTCGGCCGAATCTAGGATGCGCGCATGTCCCTCCCGCACGCGATCCTGACCGCGCTGCTCGAGAAGCCGTCCTCCGGCCTCGAGCTGACGCGCCGTTTCGACCGGTCGATCGGCTACTTCTGGTCGGCCACGCATCAGCAGATCTATCGCGAGCTGGGGAAGCTGGAGCAGGCGGGGCACATCCGTGCCCTGCCCGCGCCGACACCGGCCCGGGGCCAGAAGAAGGAGTACGAGGTCCTGCCCGCGGGCCGCGCCGAGCTGACCGAGTGGGTGGCAAGGAGCGAGGACCCGAAGCCGCTCCGCTCGGCGCTGCTGCTGCGCATGCGGGCGGCGGCGGTCGTCGGCGCGCCCGGCATGCGGGAGGAGCTGCGGCGCCACCTCGACCTCCACCGGCGGCAGTTGGAGGAGTACCGGGCGATCGAGGTACGGGACTTCCCGCCGGCGCGCCGGGAGAGCGAACCTGACCGGCTGCGCCACCTGGTCCTGCGGGGCGGGATCGATCTGGAGCGGTTCTGGGTGGAGTGGCTGACCCAGGCGCTGGGCGAGCTGGAGCGGTAGCCCGGGCTTTTGTTAATGGGAACCATTTTCAGGTAGCGTCTCCGTCACGTCCCGACGATGGAGGTCCGTTTCCCATGGCCGTACCCAAGCGGAAGATGTCCCGCTCCAACACCCGCCACCGCCGCGCCCAGTGGAAGGCGACCACGCCCCAGCTGGTCCCGATCACGGTCGACGGCGTCGTCCACCGCGTCCCGCAGCGCCTGGCCAAGGCGTACGAGCGCGGCCTGCTGCGCCCCGAGGGCTGAGCGCGATGACGGCCACGGCGACGCCCGCCGCGCACACGCAGGACCGGAGGCTTCCGGTCACGGTCCTCTCCGGTTTCCTCGGAGCGGGGAAGACCACCCTGCTCAATCATGTCCTGGCCAACCGGGACGGTCTGCGCGTCGCCGTGATCGTCAACGACATGAGCGAGATCAACATCGACGCGGCACTGGTACGGGGCGGGGACGCCGCCCTCTCGCGCACCGAGGAACGGCTGGTCGAGATGACCAACGGGTGCATCTGCTGCACCCTCCGCGACGACCTGCTCGAAGAGGTCGCCCGGCTCGCCGAGGAGGGCCGCTTCGACCATCTGCTCATCGAGTCCAGCGGCATCTCGGAGCCGATGCCGGTCGCCGCCACCTTCGCGTTCCCCCGCGACGACGGCGCCACCCTCGGGGATGTCGCCCGTCTCGACACGATGGTCACCGTCGTCGACGCGGCGAACCTCCTGCCGGAGCTGGAGCGCGGCGACGCTCTGGCCGAGCGGGGCCTCGCCCCGTACGAGGACGACGAGCGGACGGTGAGCGATCTGCTGATGGACCAGATCGAGTTCGCCGACGTCATCGTCGTGAACAAGCTCGACCTCGTCGACGCGGCCGACGCGGACCGGCTGCGGGCCGCGCTGGCCCGGCTCAACCCGGCCGCCCGGATCGTCTCCGCCACGCACGGCCGGCTGCGGCCCGCCGAGATCCTCGGAACCTGCCTCTTCGACCTGGAACGCGCCCAGCAGGCGCCCGGCTGGGTCAGGGAACTCAATGGCGACCACGTGCCAGAGACCGAGGAGTACGGCATCTCCTCGACGGTCTTCCGTGCCGAACGGACTTTCCACCCCGAGCGGTTGTGGCGGTTCGTCACCGAGGGCCTGGACAGCGGCGCGTACGGCCGGGTCCTGCGCTCCAAGGGGTTCTTCCGGCTCGCGGGCCGCGAGCGGGTGACGGGCCTGTGGTCCCAGGCGGGCGCGGTGGCCCGCTTCGAGCCCTCGGGTGTCCGCGACGATTCCAGCCAAGCGCCTCTCCACGCTCAGGAGTTGGTCTTCATCGGTACGGAGCTGGCAGCGGACGCGCTGCGGGCCGAGCTCGCCCGGTGCCTCGTCGCCGACGGGGAGAGGGGCCCCTGGCGGGACCCGTTTCCCGTGTGGGCCGTCCACGGTCTCGACGACGTGTGCGAGCAGGGCGACGGACACGAGCAGGAGGACGGCCACGGGCACGGGCAGGCGCGTGGGCACGAGGACCCGCGGGGGCACGAGGACCCGTACGGTCCCGCGCCCGAGCACCCGGCCCGCGCCGCGGCCGGCTGACTCACTCCCCGGCGGCCGCCTTCCGCCATGCCGCGTCGCGCAGCAGCCGCAGGCCGTTCAGGCCCACCAGGACCGTCGAGCCCTCGTGGCCGGCCACGCCCAACGGCAGCGGAAGGTGGCCCACCAGGTCCCAGACGACCAGGGCTCCGATGCAGAAGCCCGCGATCACCAGATTCTGGACCACCAGGCGGCGGGCGCGCCGGGAGAGCGCCACGACGGCCGGGACCGTGGCCAGTTCGTCCCGTACGACGACCGCGTCGGCGGTCTCCAGTGCCAGGTCGGAGCCGGCCCGGCCCATGGCGACGGAGCTGTGAGCGGCGGCCAGGGCGGGTGCGTCGTTGACGCCGTCGCCGACCACCAGGACCCGGGCGCCGGCCCGCTCCCACTCCCGTACCGCCGCGACCTTGTCCTGCGGCAGCAGTCCCGCCCGTACGTCGGTGATCCCGGTCCTCTCGGCGATCCGGGCGGCCGCGGCCGCGTTGTCGCCGGTCAGCAGGGTGGGGGTGGTGCCGGTGAGCCGGGTCAGGGCGGCGACCGCCTCAGGGGCGCCGTCGCGGAGCCGGTCGGCGAACTCCAGGACGGCGACGCGGGCGCCGTCGACGACGACCTCGACCGTGGTGTCGGCGTGCTCGCCGTCGGCCCGGCGCACCCGCACCTCACGTCCTTCGACGATCGCCCGTACTCCCTCGCCGGGCACGGAGGAGAAGTCCCTCGCCTCGGGAACGCTCAGCCCCTTGGCGCGCGCCGCGGCCACCACCGCGCGCGCCAAGGGGTGTTCGCTGGGCAGCTCGGCCGCGGCGGCCAGGGCGAGGGCCGCCTCGTCGCCCCGCACCTCGGTCACGCGCGGCGCGCCCTCGGTCAGGGTGCCGGTCTTGTCGAGCGCGACCCGGTCGACCGTACCCAGGCGTTCCATCACCACGGCGGACTTGACCAGAACGCCGTGGCGTCCGGCGGTGGCGATCGCCGACAGGAGCGGCGGCATGGTGGCGAGGACGACCGCGCAGGGCGAGGCCACGATCATGAAGGTCATGGCGCGGAGCAACGTGCTCGTGAAGTCGGCGCCGAGGGCGAGCGGCACGGCGAAGAGGGCGAGGGTGGCGACGACGACGCCGACGGAGTAGCGCTGTTCGATCTTCTCGATGAAGAGCTGGGTGGGCGCCTTGGTGGCGCTGGCCTCCTCCACGAGGGCGACGATCCGGGCGATGACGGAGTCCCCCGCGTCCTTGTCGACGCGGACGCGCAGCGCTCCGGTGCCGTTGAGGGTGCCGGCGAACACCTCGTCGCCGGGCGCCTTGGCCACAGGGAGCGGCTCTCCGGTGATGGTGGCCTGGTCGACGTCGCTCGCGCCGTGGAGCACGGTGCCGTCGGCGGGCAGCCGCTCCCCCGGCCGTACGAGCACGGTGTCACCGACCCGGAGGGCCGCCACGTCCACCGCCTCCTCGTGGCCGGCGGCGACGTCGGCGCCCGCACCGCCGGTGAGGCGTACCGCCCGCGCGGGCGCGAGGTCGAGCAGTCCGCGTACGGAGTCGGCGGTGCGCCGGGTGGCGAGGGCCTCCAGCGCGCCGGAGACGGCGAAGATGACGATCAACAGACCGCCGTCGAGGTACTGGCCGATCGCCGCGGCCCCGACGGCCGCGACCACCATCAGCAGGTCCACGTCGAGGGACTTCTCGCGCAGCGCCTGGAGTCCGGCCCAGCCGGGCTCCCAGCCGCCGGCCGCGTAGCAGAGGGCGTAGAGCGGCCCCCAGGTCCAGGCGGGGGCGCCGGACAGGTCCAGGGGGAGGGCGAGGAGGAAGGCGAGGGCGGACAGCGCCGCCCAGCGGACCTCGGGCAGGGCGGACACGCGGGTCCCGCGGGAGGGCGCGGGCGCCGTCCGCGACGGAGCGGTCTGGGTGTCGAGCACCGGGGAAGCCATGGAGGAAGCACCTCTGGGTCTCGGGGGAGCGAGGAAACGAGGAGACCACCATAGCGGAACACATGAAGACGTCTTCATCTGTGCCTGGAGAGTCGCCGCTACGATGAGCGCATGGGACACGGAGTGAACGGCGGAGCGACGCGAGCGACCCACCTGGACGCGGAGTCCGCGGCCACCATCGCCGCCACCCTCCAGGCCCTGGCCACCCCGTCGCGGCTGATGATCCTCACCAAGCTGCGCCAGGGCCCCTGCGGCGTGACCGAACTGGCCGAATCCGTCGACATGGAGCAGTCCGCCGTCTCCCACCAGTTGCGCCTGCTGCGCGCGCTCGGACTGGTCACGGGGGTCCGGCAGGGGCGCCGGATCGAGTACAGCCTCTACGACAACCACGTGGCCCAACTCCTCGACGAGGCCGTCTACCACATCGAGCACCTGCGCCTCGGCACCCGCGACGCGTCCCAGGAGACCGTGGATACTGGACAGTCATAGATCCACGACGTCGAAAGGGCGGGGATGGCCGACGACTTGGGGCACCGCGGAGCGCGTCACGCGGTGGTCATCGGGGGAAGTCTCGCGGGCCTGCTGGCCGCGCGGGTGCTCAGCGAGCACGCCGAGAAGGTGACGGTCGTCGAACGCGACCGCCTCCCCGAGGGGCCGGATGCACGGCCGGGGGTACCGCAGGGCCGGCACACCCATGTGCTGATCGAAGGGGGCCAGAAGGCGCTCGACGAGCTGCTGCCGGGCTTCATGGACGAACTCACGGAGCTCGGTTCGCCCCAGGTGGGCATGCCCAGCGACATGATCCAGTGGCAGAACGGCCAGTGGTTCCGCCGCACGGCCGCGACCACCGTCATCCACACGGGTCCACGCGCGCAACTCGAATGGCTGGTGCGCCGACGGGTGCTCGCCGACCCGCGGATCGAGGTCGTGGAGGGGGCCGAGACGGTCGGCCTGATCGGCGACTCCGCACGGGTGCGCGGGGTTCTGCTGCGGGAGCGCGGCGCAGGCAAGGGAGCCGGAACGGACACCGGGGACGGGACCGGGACCGGCAGGGAGACCCGCACGCTGGAGGCCGATCTGGTGGTGGACGCGTCCGGCCGCGGCTCGCACGCTCCGGACTGGCTCGCCGCGATCGGCGCCGAGGCACCCCACGAAGAGGTCATCGACACCGGCCTCGGCTACTCGACGCGCGTCTACCGCGGCCCGGTCGACGGCACGACGGACGCCCTCGGCTTCAACATCGTCCCCAACCCCCGCCAGGTGTACGGCGGAGTCGTCGTTCCCGTCGGCGGCGGCCGGCATCTCGTGACACTGTCCGGACTGCGCGACGACCTTCCCCCGACGGACGAGGCCGGTTTCGAGGAGTACGCGAAGCGGCTCCCGCACCCCCTGGTCGGCGAGTGGCTGGCGCGGGCGGAGCCGGAGTCCTCGGTCTTCGGCTTCCGCAAGACCGCCAACGTGCGCCGCAGGTACGACCGTCCGGGACGCCGCCCGGCCGGATTCCTCGCCACCGGCGACGCCCTGTGCGCCTTCAACCCGATCTACGGACAGGGCATGGCGGTCGCCGCGATCAGCGCCGTCGCCCTGCGCCGGGCGCTGGCGGACCCCCGGCGGACGCCGACCACGCGGACGGTCCAGAAGGCACTGCTCGACGCGTCCAAGCCGGCGTGGGACATCTCGGCCGGAGCGGACAAGAAGATGCCGGGTGCGACCGGCAGCGCGGTGGGCGCCGGTCCGGTGGACAAGCCCGTGGGCTGGTACCTGCGCCGCCTCCAGGAGCGGTACGGCGGCGATCCGCTGGTGGGCGCGGCCTTCCGCTCGGTCCTGACCCTGACGGCTCCGATGACCGCGCTGTTCGCCCCGGCGGTGGCCCGGGCGGTGCTGTTCGGGCCGGTCCCGGAGACGCCGTCGGAGCCGCCGTTGCGGCGCGAGGTGTAGGACGCGAGGCGTGCGTCACGGCGGGGGTGGCCGGGGTCCGCGCGGACCTGCCTCCGCCGTGACGCCCCCGTGAGCCCCTGAAGCCCCGTCAGGCCTCCGGGCCCCGGAGCTTCACGCGCCCGGTGCCGACGGGATCATGCCCGCCGCGATGGCCGCGCCGAGCGCCGAACAGTCGTCGGCGTTCTGCCTGGCGTACCGGATCGCGAAGTCGGCGACGGCCCGGTCGAAGACGTCCGAGGAGCCGAGGTAGCCGGCGATGGCGATCCGGTCGCCGGAGCGGGCGTGGGCGCGGGCCAGGGCTCGGCCGCAGAGCGCGGCGTAGTCGCCCAGCATCGCCGGCGACATGGTCTCCACCTCCGCCGAGCCTTTCATGTCACGCAGTTGGCGCCAGTAGAAGTGGCGCCGCTCCGGCCCGGTCATCCACCCGAGGAAGATGTCGCTCGCGGCCTGGATGAGGCGCTGTCCGCAGACGATCCGCTGCCCTTGGTGGGCGTACGTGCTCGGCGGCAGGTACGGCTCCAGGACCGAGCGGCCGGCCTCCTTGACCTGGAGGACCAGCGGATCGTCGGCGTCCCGGCCTTCGAGGAGGAGGACGAAGCAGCGGGTGCCGACGCTGCCGACGCCCACGACCTTGCGGGCCGCGTCGACGAAGCGGTGCCGGTCCAGGAGCAGGCGGCGCTCCTCGGAGAGAGAGCTGCGGTAGTCGCTGAAGATCTTCCCGAGGGCGATCCGGTCGATGTCCGTGGTGCGCTGGAGGAGCGGCGGGTCGTCGACGAAGCGCCGGCCACCGTGCTCGTCCTGCCGGGTGAGGCCGGCGAGGGCCTGGAGGCTCGTGCGGCGACGGGCCCGGGCGAGGCGGTTCTCGACCCTGGCGCGGCGGTCCCGGCGCACCAGGGGTGCCAGGTCGTCCGCGTCGATCCGCTCGTACCAGACGGCGAGTTCGCCGAGGCCGGCGAGGCGGCGCATGGCGGTGCGGTACGACGCGGTGGCGACGAGGGCGGCACGGTGGGCCTTGGCCTTGGTGGTGCCGTTCTCCAGGGCGGCGACGGCGACGCTCGCGGCGAGCCGTTTGACGTCCCACTCGAAGGGGCCGGGCAGGGTCTCGTCGAAGTCGTCGACGTCGAAGAGAAGCGCCCGTCCGGGTGACGCGTAGACGCCGAAATTGAGCAGATGGGCGTCTCCGCAGAGCTGGACGGTGAGCCCGGTGCGAGGCTGGGCGGCGAGGTCGGCGGCCATGACGGCTGCGGCGCCGCGCAGGAAGGCGAAGGGCGAGGCGGCCATCCTGCCGTAGCGGAGGGGGACCAGTTCGGGCACCCGGTCGACGGCCTGGAGCTCCAGGACGGTCAGCGGGTCGGGGCGCTGCGAGGAGGGTATCCAGCGGCCGTGCGAGGAGCGGGGCACGACTTTGCGGGCCGCTCGGCCGACCTCGGCCCGCTCCGACGGTGTCGCCATCCGGCCTCACCCGCCTCTTCCACCGCCGTTACCGGTCACGATTCATTACAAGGTCAGCTGCTGCCGCCCGCACCCCGGGACGGTTCCGGTTTCGGTCACTCCCGCACACCCCCTCTTCCTAATGGTTTAGACCAATGATAGGAATGATCACTCAAGCGGCCCACGTGGTCACTCTGAGCAAAGAGAGGGTTGGAACATGGCTGAGCCCGAACCCGAGCAGGCGGCGGTGGTCCCGCTCTACCTCAAGGTCGCCGCCGCCCTGCGGAGCGACCTCACCGACCGGCGCCTCGCCCCCGGAAGCCGGCTCCCGTCCGAGCGCTCCCTCGCGCACCGCTACCACGTCAACCGCCAGACCGTCCGAAGCGCGCTCCAACTGCTGCGCGAGGAACGGCTCGTCGTCACCGACCGCCGCGGCACCTTCGCCGCCGGCCCCGAACAGGAGGCGCGTCTCCCGGCCCTGACGGCCCGTCGTCAGTTCTTCCCCGGCGGGGCGGAGGCGGCCGACGCGCTGGTGCGCGCCTCCCTCGCCTGGGAGGCGCCCCCCACCGCGCTGACCGGGCGGCTCGCGCTCGTCCCCGGCGAGCCCACGCTCGTCCACCGGCATGTCGTCCTGTCCCCCGGCGGCGCGGCCCTGCAGCGGTCGGTGTCGTGGTTCTCCCGGCCCGCGCTCGCCGAGATCCCTCAGCTCGGCCGCTACCGACGCGGCAAGGGAGCCGGCAAAGGGACCACGCTCCAGCCCGATCTGCGGCTGCTCTACCACTGGATGCACCAGGCCGGGCTCCGCCTCACCCGCCGTGAGTCGATCGGGGTGCCGGCGGGCCCCGTCACAGCCGCCGGGGGCGTCGCGGCTCGCCTGGTCGTGCACCGGGTGGTGAGCGACCAGCACGGGCGCGCGCTGGAGATCACGGACATCGACTTCGCGGCCCAGGAGGCGGCCTGGACCTACGAGTTCAGCGGCTGACGAAGGCGTACGGGATCAGGGTCGCGGGATCAGGGGCCCGGATCCCGCGAGCCGGGTGAACCGGGGCCTGGGTCCCGTGATCCGTCAGACGATGCCCTCGGCGATCTCGGCCTCCTCGCGGGCGGTGCCGTACGCACGTGGCGTGCCGTACGAGCGGCGCGCCACGTACCACCAGACGCTGGCGAGCACGAGGACGACGGCGAGCGCGATGACCGCGTAGTTCATGGAGTCGACGGTCACCGGGGACTTCTGCGGCAGGCAGAAGATCACCGTGACGACGGCCACCCAGATCACGGCGGTCCAGCCGATCGGCCGGCTCCAGCGGCCCAGGCTCCACGGTCCCGGCGTGAACCGGTCGCCCGCCCGCAGCCGGAGGTAGATCGGGATGGCGTAGGCGGGGGTGATGCCGATGACGTTGATGGCGGTGACGGCGCCGTAGGCGGTGGCGGAGTAGAGCGAGGGTACGGCGAGCAGGGCGGCCACGCCGACCGCGAGCCAGACTGCGGGCACGGGGGTCTGCGTACGACTGCTGACCTTGCGCCAGAGCGCCGAGCCGGGCAGCGCGTTGTCGCGGCTGAAGGCGAAGACCATCCGGCTGGCGGCGGCCACCTCGGCGTTGCCGCAGAAGAGCTGGGCCACGATCACCACGAGCAGCAGGGCGGTGGCGCCGCCGGAGCCGAGCGCGTCCAGCAGGATCTGGGCGGGCGGGACGCCGGTGGCGCTGTTCTGCGTGCCAGCGTAGTCCTGGATGGCGAAGGTCAGCCCGGCCAGCAGCGCGAAGCCCGCGATCCAGGAGACCCAGATCGCCCGGACGATTCCCTTGGCCGCGCTGACCGAGGCGTTGGAGGTCTCCTCCGAGAGGTGGGCGGAGGCGTCGTAGCCGGAGAAGGTATACTGGGCGAGGAGCAGGCCCACCGCGGCGACGTAGAAGGGGTTGGCCCAGCCGGTGTCGTTGACGAACTCGGTGAAGACGAACTCGACGGACTGGTGGCGGTCGGGGACGAGCGCGAGGGCGCCGACGATCAGGGCAACACCGGCGAGGTGCCACCAGACGCTGATCGAGTTGAGCACACTGACCAGGCGTACGCCGAACAGGTTGAGCACGGCGTGCAGCAGCAGGATCGCGAGGAAGATCAGGAAGGTCGAGCCGGCCGTGGGGGCGATGCCCCACTGGAGGTTGAGGAAGGCGCCGGTGAACAGGGCGGCGCCGTAGTCGATGCCGGCGATCGCGCCGAGCAGACCGAGCAGGTTCAGCCAGCCGGTGTACCAGCCCCAGCGCCGGCCGCCGAGCCGGTCGGCCATGTAGTAGAGCGCGCCGGAGGTGGGATAGGCGCTGGTGACCTCGGCGAGCGCGAGGCCGACGCACAGCACGAAGAGCCCGACGCCCGCCCAGCCCCACATCATGACGGCCGGGCCGCCGGTGCCCAGGCCGAATCCGTAGAGCGTCATGCAGCCCGACAGGACGGAGATGACGGAGAAGCTGATGGCGAAGTTGCCGAAGCCGCCCATGCGGCGGGCGAGGACGGGCTGGTAGCCGAGCTCCCTGAGCCGGGCCTCCTCGTCCTGGGCCACCGCGGGCCTGCGTATCTCGTCGACGGGGACGGTGCGGGACATGCCGGAACCTCCGGGGGATCAGTGGTCGAGACAGCGGCTGCGGGCGCGCAGGAAGACGTCCTCGGCGAGCGCCCGGTCGTCCGGCCGGCCCGTGCGGTACGCCCAGGGCAGCACCGTGTAGTAGGGGCCGAGGGCCTCGAAGACCCGGGCGGCGTCGGCGAAGCGCAGGGCGCCGAAGAGTGCGTGCGCGAGATGATTGAGGTCGAGGAGGGATGCCTCGTCGGTGGCGCAGAAGAGGAACCAGGTGTCGAGTGCGCGCTGGGCCTCGCGGAGGGCGTCCTCGGCGACCCAGTGCAGGTCGAGGGCGCGCTCGTGGCCGCGCTCCCGCCGGTAGCGCTCGACCCGGACGTAGAGCGGAAGCGCGTGCAGAGCGGAGCCGGTCGGGGCCGAACCGGCCGCCCACTGCGCGTAGTTGACCGCTTCAGAGAGCGGACCCGGACGGGGTCCCGAGCGGCGCGTGGAGAAGAACTGCAGCATCCGGTGGTGCGCCTCGCGGTTGTACGGGTCGCGCTTCTCGGCCTCGGCGAGGAGGCCCCAGGGGCCGGGCGGGAGCATGGGCGCGGGCGGGCGGTGCCGGTGCTCCTCCATGCGCTGGCGTTCGTCGAGCGCGGCGAGGGCGAGGAGGCAGACCCACGGGACGGGGTCGTCGGGTGCGTGTTCGGCGGCGTCGCGGCAGGCGGCCCACGCTTCCTGCCACAGCTCGCGGGTGCGGGGGTGGCCCGCCCGGTGAGCGCGTACGGCCCGTTCCACGGCGACCCGGGTGTGCATCACGGTCGCGGGGAGGCTGTCCGGCTGTTCGGCCCGCCATGCCTGGACGACGTCGGTGCCGGCGGCGACGGCCGCGAGGACCTGCGTGCGCCGGGTCCAGGCGTCCCAGTGGGACGTCTCGTCGAGTAATCGGGCCATGGAGACCCAGCGTCCGGTCCGCAGGTCCTGGACTGCGTGGCGCAGGGCGTGGTCATGGCCGGCCGGATGGTAGACGGGCCGGAAGCCGTGACCGGCCCTCACGGAGCGGTCGGTGCGGTGGGAGACATGGGTCCTGGTCCTCGGTGGGGTGGAGGGGGTGGTCAAGCCCCGGTGGGCAACCCGGCCGTTGATCGGCGATCACTATAGAGGCCGCTGGACGCCTGCGGTCCACTTTCGTTTCTGACCGTAAGTATCCGGCCATGGACCCAATGTGATTACTGATCAGTCGGTCAGGGGAAGCTGACGTCCGCGTCGTGAACCGCTTGACGCGGCCGTCCGGTTGCACAAGTCTTTCCGCTTCGGCGATCAAGGCGCGACCGATGTGCCGACGCTTCACACGCTTCGAGAACGGAGTACGACGATGACGGGCCCGGTACTCGCCGTCGACCAGGGCACGTCGGGAACGAAGGCGCTCGTCGTCTGCCCGGAGCGGGGCGTCATCGGCACCGGCTCCGCGCCCGTACGACCCCGCTACCTGCCGGGTGGCCTCGTCGAGGTCGACCCGGCCGAGCTGTACGACTCCGTCGTCGCCGCCGGCCGGGCGGCGCTGGCCGAGGCGGACACCCCGGTCGCGGCCGTCGGCCTGGCCAACCAGGGCGAGACCGTGCTCGCCTGGGATCCCGTGACCGGGGAGCCGCTCACCGACGCGATCGTCTGGCAGGACCGCCGGGCCGAGGATCTCTGCGGCGAACTCTCGTCGCACGCGCAGGACTTGCAGCAGTGGACCGGTCTGCCCCTCGACCCCTACTTCGCCGCCCCCAAGATGGCCTGGATCCGTCGCCATCTGACGGGAGCGGGCACCGTCTCCACCAGCGACGCCTGGCTGGTGCACCGCCTCACGGGCGCGTTCGTCACCGACACCGCGACCGCGGGCCGGACCGGGCTCCTCGACCTGGACTCGACGGCCTGGTCCGCGCCCGCCCTCGACGTCTACGGCCTGAGCGGCGAGCGCCTCCCCCGCGTGGTCGACGCGGACACTCGAGTGGGCACCACGACCGCGTTCGGGCCGCCGCTCCCGCTCACCGGCCTCCTCGTGGACCAGCAGGCGGCTCTCCTCGCGCAGAGCGTCACCGAACCAGGCACGGCCAAGTGCACCTACGGCACCGGGGCGTTCCTTCTCGCGCAGACCGGCCCGCTCCCCCGCCGGAGTGACTCCGGTCTGGTGAGCTGTGTGGCCTGGCGGCTGGCGGGGCGGACGAGCTACTGCCTCGACGGGCAGGTGTACACGGCGGCCTCCGCCGTCCGCTGGCTGACCGACCTGGGGGTGCTGACGGGCGCCGAGGCCCTCGACGCCGTGGGCGGGAGCGTGCCGGACTCCGGCGGTGTCACCTTCGTACCCGCCCTCGCGGGGCTCGCCGCCCCGTGGTGGCGCGGCGACGTGCGCGGCTCCCTGCACGGTCTGGGACTGGACACGAGCGGCGGGCACCTGGTCCGCGCGCTGTGCGAGGGGATCGCCGCGCAGGTGGTGGAACTGGCGGACGCGGTGGCCGGCGACCTCGGCACACCCCTGACCTCCCTGCGCGTGGACGGTGGTCTCACCCGCTCCGCCCTGCTGATGCAGGCCCAGGCCGACCTGCTCCAACTTCCCGTCGAGGTGTCGGCATTGCCCGACGCGACGGCGCTCGGGGTGGGCGCGGTGGCGCGGCTCGGTCTGGATCCCGGCCTCGCCGTCCACGAGGCCGTACCGGAGTGGAAGCCGTCGGCCGTGTACGAGCCCTCCATCGGCGTCGCGGAGGCGGGCGAGCGCCTGGACCGGTTCCGTGCCGCCGTGAAGGCGCTTCTCGACGACGCTCCGGGGGCGTCGCGCGCATGACGAAGGGCCGAGGCGGAGCCGGGTGCCGGACGGCCGGGACCGTCACCCGCACAGGGGCGCTGCCGGACACCTCGCCGCCTGGCGCGGAGTACGACGTCGTGGTGGTCGGCGCCGGGGTGGTGGGCTGCGCCGTCGCCCGGGAGCTCGCCCGCCACTCGCCGCGCGTGGCGCTCGTGGAGGCCTCGGGAGACGTCGGCGACGGCACCTCCAAGGCCAACACCGCGATCCTGCACACCGGTTTCGACGCCGTGCCCGGATCACTGGAGTCCCGGCTCGTGCGGGACGGGCAGCGTCGGCTCGCCGCGTACGCGAGCGAGACGGGGATTCCGGTCGAGCCGGTGGGCGCGCTTCTCGTCGCCTGGGACGCGGAGCAGTCGGCCGCCCTCCCCCGCCTCGCGGACAAGGCGGTACGCAACGGCTGTCGCACCACCCAAATCCTGGGACCCGACGAGCTCCGGGCCCGGGAACCGCGTTTGGGGCCGGGGGCGCTCGCCGCCCTGGAGGTGCCCGGTGAGTCGATCATCTGCCCTTGGACGACGACCCTCGCGTACGCAACCCAGGCCGTGGCCTCCGGAGTCGACCTGCATCTCGACTGCCGGGTGCGGCGGGCGGATCCGGGCTCCCCACACCGGCTGGTCACCTCGCGGGGAGCACTGCGCGCCCGGTACGTCGTCAACGCCTGCGGGCTGCACGCCGACACGTTCGACGCGCTGTTCGGCCGGCGGGACTTCACGGTGACTCCGCGCCGGGGTCAGCTGATCGTCTTCGACACGTTCGCGCGCGGCCTGGTCCGTCACATCCTCCTGCCCGTTCCCACGGCGCTCGGCAAGGGCGTCCTGGTCGCGCCGACCGTGTACGGGAACGTGATGCTCGGCCCGACGGCCGAGGACCTGTACGACAAGGCGGCCACCGGATCGACGGCGGAGGGCCTGGCGGCGCTGCGCGCCCAGGGACGCCGGATCCTGCCGGCCCTGCTCGACGAGGAGGTCACGGCGGTCTATGCCGGCCTGCGGGCCGCCACCGAGTCCGACGACTATCAGGTACGCGCCCACCCCGCACTGCGGTACGTCACGGTGGGCGGCATCCGCTCCACGGGTTTGACCGCCTCCCTGGGGATCGCCGCCCACGTCGTCGAACTGCTCGCGGACAGCGGCCTCGACCTCGGGGCGGAGCGGCCGCTCGCCCCGGTCCGGATGCCGAACCTCGGCGAGGCCTTCCCCCGCCCGTACCGCGATGCCGAACTCGTCGCCCGTGACCCCGAGTTCGGGACGATCGTCTGTCACTGCGAACGGGTCACCCGGGGAGAGATCCGGGACGCGCTGACCTCGACGATCCCGCCGGACTCCCTCGACGGGCTGCGCCGGCGGACGCGGGCACGGGCCGGCCGCTGTCAGGGGTTCTCCTGCGGGGCCGCGGTCCGGGCGATGTTCGAGGAGGCGGTGCCGAGGTGGGCGCGACGGTGAGGGTTCCGGCTGCGAAGGGTCCGGCGGTCTCGGAGCTCAATGCCGGAGATCGGGGTCTCGGGGTGAACCGCGCCGTGGACGTGCTCGTCGTCGGCGCCGGCCCCGCCGGTCTCGCCGCCGCCGCCCGGCTCGCCGCGGCGGGCGGCGGACGGTACCAGGTCGAGGTCCTGGAGCGCGAGCAGACGGCCGGTGGTGCCCCACGCCACTGCGCCCACGGAGGCTTCGGCGCGGCCGGCCGCGGCCGACCGCTCGACGGGCCGGGGTTCGCGCGCCGGTCGGTGCGGGAGGCGGTCAAGGCAGGCGCCACGGTCCGTACCGGCGTCACCGCCACCGGCTGGGCGGGCCCCCTCACGCTGGAGGTCACCGCACCCACCGGGCTCGAGACGCTCTCCGCCCGGGTGGTGATCCTGGCCACCGGCGCGCGGGAACGGCCGCGCAGCGCCCGCCTGGTGCCGGGGACCCGCCCGGCCGGGGTGCTGACGACCGGCGAACTGCAGCACTCCGTCCATCTGTACGGCGTACGGGGTGAGCGGCTGGGCCGGCGAGCCGTCGTGATCGGGGCCGAGCCGGTGTCCCACCACGCGGTGGGGGCGCTGCGCCGAGCCGGTGTGGACGTGGTCGCCATCGTCACGGAACAGCCGCGCGGCCCGCGCCGGTTCGGCGCCGTACCGCCGCCTCCCCTGCTCGCCGGTACCCGGGTCACGGAGCTCCTCGGCCGGGGGCGGCTGGCGGGTGTCGTCGTGAGCGGTCACGACGGCCGGACCGGCACGATCCGCTGCGACACGGCGGTCTTCACCGGGGACTGGATTCCGGACAACGAACTCTCCCGCTCCGGAGGGGTGGCCCTGGACGGCGGGACGAAAGGGCCGGCGGTCGACGGCGCGTACCGCACCGCGTCAGCGGGGGTCTTCGCCGTGGGCAACGTGCTGCGTGGAGTGGAATCGGCGGGAGCGGCGGCGGCCGAGGGGCGCGCCGCGGCGGATGCGGTGCTGCGCCACCTGGCGGGCGGACCGTGGCCCGGCCCTGGGGTGCCCGTGGTGGCGGAAGGTCCGCTGCGATGGGTGGCGCCGAACCGCGTCACCGACGGAACCGGCGCCGGTTCCCTTCTGGTCCGGGCGCGGGATCCGCTCGTGCGTCCCGTCGTCTCCGTGACGCAGGGCGACCGGCTGCTCCGCCGCGAGCTGGTGGAGGGCACGGCCTGGCCGCACCGCTCGCTCCGGTGGGCGGCGGGGTGGGTGCGCGAGGTGGATCCGGCGGGCGGTCCGGTGACGGTGACCGCAGGGGTCGCTCCCTGGGAGACGCCCCGCGAGCGGCCGTGACGCGCCGGTGGCGCGCCGACAATGGCCTGGTCCTGTGGCGAGTGTCCGCGGCGTTGACCACGACTCGTACGCCCCTCCATGCTCATGACAGAGATTCCGTTTCTTCGCCACGGAGGTGTCATGGTCCGGCGTACGGTCAGATCCCTGCTCAGCATGGTCCTGCTGGTGGTCGCCGCCCTCGCGGGTACGGTCGCCACTTCGGGTACGGCGCACGCCGACGAGTGCTACACCTGGGGCCGCACCCTGTCCTCCGGCATGTCGGGGGCGGACGTGACCCAGCTCCAGATCCGGGTCGCCGGATACCCCGGCTACGGCGGCGTGCTCGCCGTCGACGGCGACTACGGACCGGCCACGAAGGCCGCCGTCACGCGCTTCCAGCAGGCCTACGGCCTCGCGGCGGACGGCGTCGCGGGCTCCTCGACCTTCTCCAAGCTGTACGCCCTCCAGGACGCGGACTGCACGCCCGTCCACTTCACCTACGCCGAGCTCAACAAGTGCAACGGCGACTACTCCGGCGGAGCCGTCAGCGCCGCCACCGCCAAGTCCAACGCCCTGCGCGCGATGTGGAAGCTGGAGGCGATGCGCCACGCGCTGGGCGACGTACCGATCTCGGTGAGCAGCGGCTTCCGCTCGTACGCCTGCAACTCGGCGGTCGGCGGAGCGTCCGACAGTCGGCATCTGTACGGCGACGGCATCGACCTGACGGGGTCGCCGTCCCTGTGCACCCTCGCCAAGCAGGCGCGCAACCACGGCTTCAACGGCATCCTGGGCCCGGGTTACCCGGGTCACGGTGACCACGCGCACGTGGACACCCGGGCTTCCCGCTTCTGGTCGGCGAGTAGCTGCGGGATCTGACGGGTTCGGCCAGACTGGAGCGCATGCCGGACAAGCGCAGCGCTGGGCTCCTCCTCTTCCGCATGGCGGCGGACGGTGGCTTCGAGGTCCTCATCGGCCACATGGGCGGGCCGTTCTGGTCGTCCAGGGATGTCGCGGCCTGGTCGATCCCCAAGGGCGAGTACGACCCCGGGGAGACCGCGGAGGCCGCCGCCCGCCGCGAGTTCGAGGAGGAGCTCGGTCTGCCGGCGCCCGACGGCGAGAGGATCGCGCTCGGGGAGGCGCGCCAGGCGAACGGGAAGACCGTCACGATCTGGGCCGTGGAGGGCGACCTCGACCCCACGACGGTCGTGCCGGGCACGTTCGCCATGGAGTGGCCGCGCGGTTCGGGTGTCCGGCGGGAGTTCCCGGAGATCGACCGGGTCGGCTGGTTCGCGCCCGAGGCGGCCGCTCCGCTTCTCGTGGCCGGGCAGCGGGTCTTCCTCGACCGCCTCGCCGCGTGGGTGGACGAACGGACGGTCTGACCGACTGACGGGGGTACAGCGCCCGGAGGCCGGCCGGCCCGCGCGGGGCGAACCGTGATTGTCAGACCCGTACGAGAGGGTGGAAGGCTCCAACCCGTCGAGAGGGAGACCGACATGACCACGATCACCGCCCGTGAGCGCGCCGCTGCCCAGGCGTACCTCCGTCTCCTGGAATCGACCCAGGCGGTGCTGACCGATCCGCACCTCGCGCCGTACGCGGGGGCGATGCTCACGCACCCCATGGCGGAGGCGGACGAGGCCCTGCGGGACGCGGGCCTGGCGGGGAACGAAGCCCATCTCCTCCATCTGGTCGCGGCTCTGCGGGCCTCCCCCGCGGGCGACCGCGGCCGGCCGCGTTAGGTCCTCGTCAGGTCCTCGCCGGTCCGTGCTACGGCTGCGGTGACAGGCGTACGGGCAGGGTCCGCACGCTGTTGCCGACGAAGCTCGCGTGCCGGGGCAGGTTCTCTTCGGCGACGGCGAGGTCCAGGTCGGGGAAGCGGGTGAAGAGCCCTTCCAGGGCGATGGTCGCCTCCATACGGGCCAGGGGGGCGCCCAGGCAGTAGTGCGGGCCGTGGCCCAGGGAGAGGTGCTTGGTGGCGGGGACGCGGGTGACGTCGAAGCGGTCGGCGTCCGGCCCGTGGGCCTTCGCGTCGCGGCCCGCCGCCGAGTAGCCGGCCAGGACGGGGGTGCCCTTGGGGATGAGGGTGCCGTCGACGGTCAGGTCGCGGGTGGGGTAGCGGAACGGGAAGTAGCTGACCGGGCTGTCCCAGCGCAGCGTCTCTTCGACGACGTCGGCCCATCGGGCGCGCCCTTCGACGACGTGAGCGAGCTGATCCCGGTGCGCGCAGAGGGCGCGGACGGCGTTGGTGACGAGGTTCAGTGTCGTCTCGTGGCCGGCGACGACCAACAGCAGGAGCGTGCCGATGAGTTCGGGCTGACCGAGCCGGTCGCCACCTTCGTCTCGCGCGGCGATGAGGGCACTGGTGAGGTCGTCGCCGGGACGGCGGGCCCGGTCGGCGACGATCTCGGACAGCACCTCCAGGAGCTCCCGGTTGGCGGTCGTCGCCGCCTCGGGAGTGATGTCGGTGGCGACGACCTGGCTGGAGAGGTGGTGCAGGCGGTCCTGGTGGGCGGCGTCCACGCCGAGGAGTTCGCAGATGACGCCGAGGGGCAGCGGGAGGGCGTAGTGCCGGCGCAGGTCGGCGACGCCGCCCCCTTGGCGGGCGGCCTCGGCGAGCCCGTCGAGCAGTCCGGCGGTGAGGGAGCGGATGCGGGGGCGCATGTCCTCGACACGGCGGGCGGTGAACGCCTTGCCGACCAGGGAGCGGAGCCGTCGGTGGTCGGCGTCGTCGGCGGTGGTCATGCCCTGGACGGTGGCGAAGGTGCGCAGCGGCCAGCCCTCGGGTATGCGGCCCTCGGCGAGGGCGGCGAAGTGCTGCGCGCCCTTGGCGACTTCGGGGTGGGAAAGAAGGTCGCGCAGCGCGTCGTGACCGAGTACGGCCATGCCCTCGACCTCACCGGGCAGCACCACCGGGGTCACGGCGCCCTGTGCGAGCAGTCGGGCGTTGGCCGCGTGCGGGCAGCCTCCGGCGGGATCCAGACGGTGAGGCGTCGCGTTCAACGGGCACTCCTGACTGCGGAAGCATGCGGCTTCTGAGTTGTCAGATCCTACGGTCGAGCCGCCTTCTCCGAGGGGGAGTTGTTCAGGCCCGGTGGCGGCGGCGATGGGCGGCGACCCGTGCGCGGCGGGCACAGGCCGGGGAGCAGTAGCGCTGGGCGCTGCCGGGGCCGGTGCCCAGGTAGAGCGTGGAGCAGCGGTCCGCGGCGCAGGTGCCCCAGGTGACCCGGCCGTACTGGGTCAGGATCTGCGCGAGCGCGAGGGCGCCCGACGCGATGAACCAGTCGGCCCATCCGGCGTCGTCGCCCCGGTCGGCGTGCAGGTGCCATGGGTGTCCGTCGTGGCGGGAGAGCCGGGGCGGTGCGGCGTGTGCGGCGAGGAGGGCGTTGAGCGCTTCGGCGGCGCGGTCGGGGTCGGCCGCGTCGAGGACCTCGGTGAGGCGGGTGATGGCGGTACGCAGTTCGTCCGCGTCGCGCTCGGAGAATGCCTTCTCGGTGAGGTCTCGCGGGCTCTCGCCGTGGTCGGCCAGCAGCTCGGCCAGGGCTTCGCGGGGCAGATCCGGAGTGGTGCGTACGGCATTGGCGAGGTCGAGCAGCCGCTCGGCGGGCCGGAACGCCGGGCCGACGTCGTTCATGGGATCCACCGTTCCGCCTGATGTAACGTCTTGAATAACTAAGACGTTACACCAGGGGGTGGGGGCGTGGAGCGAGCGTTGCGGCTCTGTCTGGGGACGGCGTTTCTGGCTCGGCTCGCCGAGGAGGGCATGGCCGTCGCCGTGGTCCTGTTGGCGCTCGACCGGACCGGGGGCGCGGCGCAGGGGGCCTTCCTCCTCACGGCGTGGATGGCGCCGCACATCGCCGCCGCCCCCTTGGCCGGGGCGCTCGCCGAACGGGTGCGCAGGCCGGCGCTGTTCTACGTGGGTGCGCTCGGCGGGTTCGCCGCCGCGGTTCTGGCGCTGGCCTTCCTCACGGGCCGGGCACCGACGGTCGTCACGCTCCTCGCCGCCGGCTTCGGCGGGAGTTGTGGCCCGGTGGTCTCCGGCGGCATGTCCAGCCTGGTCGCCCTTCTCGTCCCCGAGGGCCGGGGCCGAGACCGCGCCTACGCCTGGGACTCGGCGGTCTACAACGCGGCCTCGGTCGCGGGCCCCGCCCTGGCCGGAGTGACGGCCGCCGTGGCCTCGCCGGCCGTGGGGGTCGCCGCTCTGGGAGTGGCGGCGGCCGCCGCCGCGCTCTCGGCCGGGCTGCTCCTGTCGGGACCCGCGGCCCCGCCGGGGGCCCTGGCCGGAGCCGGGCCGAAGCACCGGCTCGCCCGGGGGTCCGTGGGGCCCGAGGACGGCCCGGGGCGCCGGGCCCTGCGCACCGAACTCCGGGCGGGGGTCGCGGCCGTGTGTCGCGTCCGGGAACTGCGTGCCGTCACCGCCGCGACCTGCCTCGGCTTCCTCGGTCTGGGCGGTCTCACCACGACGGCCGTGCTGCTCTCGGCCGAGCGAGGCCGCCCCGGTGACGGCGGGGTACTGATGACCGCGTTCGCGGTCGGCGCGCTGGTGGGGGCCCTGGCCGTGGACCGGCTGTGGCCCCGCGTCCCGGCCGAGCGGCTGGTCGGGGCGGCTCTTCTGGGCACCGGCGTGGCGCTGGCCGCGGCGGCGACGGTCCCCTCTCCACTGCTCCGGGCGGCCCTGTTCGCCGCCGCCGGGCTGTGCGACGGCCCGCTCCTGACGGCGACCCTGCGGATCCGCGCGGATCACGCCCCGGCCGGCCTGCGGACCCAGGTGTTCACCCTGGGCGCCGGGCTCAAGATCTCGGCGGCGGCGTGCGGCGCCGCCCTGACCGGACTCGCGACGGCGGACGTCTCCCCCGCCCTGCTCCTGCTGGTCGCGGCCGCGCTCCAGGTGGCCGCGGCCGGCCTGCACCACCTCGCGCGACGCGGCCCGACGCGCCCGCCCCGCTCCGTACCGAACAGCCGCTGCCCCCGGGACGACCCGGCTTCCCCACCGCCCGGTCTGTGAGGAGCCTGCGCGGCGGGGTGCCCGGCGCACGGGACGACGAGCGGGACCCCTGCCGTCACACCGGCGGCTCCGGGGACGACCGGCGCGGATGGCGGCCGAGGAGTTCGGCCAGGCCGCGGCGGGTGGCGGCGAGCACCACCCGGTCTCCGGCCGCCAGCACACGGTCCGGCTCCAGCCTCCAGACGAGTCCCGCTCCCGGACGGCCGAGAGGCGCGGAACCGGTCGCGAGGGCGATCACCCGCCACGCCCCCGGGTGGAACGCCTCGGCCACCGTACGGTCCTCGAGGTGCGGGTTGCCCGCGACCTCAACGGCCGCGAAGAGCAGCACACGGCGCTCCACCGGGATGGCCCCCAGGATCTGGCGGCCCATCATGGCGCCGGCGAAGGCGGGCGCCGCCAGGTGCGAGACGCTGCGGCTGCGGGTGAGGGCGTCGGGGTGGGCCGCGCGCAGGGTGCGGTAGACGGCTGTGGCGAAGTCGTCGTCGTACAGCCGCAGCGCGACCCGCAGGTCCGGTTTGACCGACCGGGCGGAGAGCGCGGCCTCCAGATTGGTGATGTCGACGCTGGTGAGGGCGAGCAGGGCGTGGGCCCGGTGGACGCGGGCGGCCTCCAGGACACCCTCTTCCGTGACGTCCCCGATGACGGTCGGGACCCGCAGCCGACGGGCCAGCGCGATGCCGCGCGCCTCCGGATCGGACTCGACGCAGACCACGGGGATGTTCAGCCGGCGCAGCCGGGCGAGGACACGCGTACCGACCTTGCCGAGCCCCAGTAGGACGACATGGCCGGACAGGCCGCGCGGCGGGCGGCGCAGCGAGGTGGCCGTACGGAACGTGCCGAGCCCTTCCAGGAGCGCGGCGACCAGGACCGGCAGCAGCAGGAGACCGACGAAGCCCGCGAGGATCTGAAGCACCTGACGGCTGGTCGGCTCCTCCACGGCGGGGTCCCCGATGGCGAAGATGTCGAGGAGCGTCAGATAGGCGGCGTGCAGCGGATGGTCGCCGGTGGTCAGCCAGGAGGCGAGCGTGATGGCGCCGACGGCGGCCACCACGCCGGCGAGCGACCAGCGCAGCCGCCGGGAGAAGAGGGAGGCGACAGGCAGGGCGGAGGCGCCGAACCGGTTCGAGGACAGGGTCGGACCGGCGTACGTGATCGCCTCGAGCGCGACCGTGCCCCGTCCCGGGGCGGCCGCGACGGCCCGGCCGTCGGGCAGCAGCAGCGGGCCCTGGTCACCGCTCCGCTCGGAGCCCTCGCATCCGGCCGGGTCGTTGGTGGTCGCCGACAGCAGGGCGAGCGTGCACAGGCCCGGGTCGGCGATCTCGCCCCCGGCGGACGGGGCCCGCTCCACGGCGTGCAGGAGCAGACCGCCGGCCTGGACGACCTTGCTGGTGCCGGCGACGGCGGTGGCGGCGAGCGCGGGGGCCGCGGTGTCCGCGTCGGAGAGCACGGTCGTCGAGGCGTCGAGGAGCTTGGGGTCGAGGCAGGGCTCGGCGACCGCGGCGGCCTGGTCCAGCAGGGTCTCCAGATGCTGGCCGAGCCTGCGGTTGTAGAGCCGGATGACCAGGCGCAGGCGCGGATTGAGCCGGCGGGCGGCGAGGGCGGCCCTGATGTTCGTCTCGTCGTCGTCGTGGACGAGGGCGAGGGCGGCCGCCTGCTCCACCCCCGCGTCGACCAGCGCCATCTCGTCGACCTCGGCCGTCTCGACGACCCTGACGGACCGGGCGGCGGGCGCGCCGCGCTGCTCCCCGGCGGTGCCCCGGGTCACGGCCGCGGTCACCCGGCCGAAGAGGGAGGACGCCCGCCCTGGACGGCCGACGGGCTGCGGCGCGTCGCCGGGAGCGGGAACGAGGAGGGTGACCCGCTCCCCGTAGACCTCGTGGAGCTCACCCGCGAGCCGGTGGGCGAGCACGTCGTCCCCGGAGACGATCATGTGGCCGACCGGGGTGGGCCGGCCCGGCCGCTCCCCCCGGAACAGGGGCGCGCCGAAGGGTGCTCCCTGGGGCTCGGGGGCGGGCGGCCGCTCCACGGGGTCGGGTGGAACAGACGTGCTCGGGTACGGGAGTGAGGACACGTCACCAGCATGCCCTGCCCCACCGACACTCCGGCGCCGGGGTTTCCCGGGCACCCTGAGACCTGCCCGGGGGCGTCGCCCGCCGCGCCCCGCGGCGTCCTCGCGGCGCCCTCGCCGGCGTTTCGCGCAGGGGGACGCGCCGCCCGTACGCCACACGCCGTACGCCGGTCGGCTCACTCCGACTGCGGGCGCCGCCGCCGCTTCCTACGGTGGCTGAATGATCGTCACGTCAGCTGTCCGTCACGCTGCCGCCGGTACCGCGGCGCTGCTGCTCATGCTGCCTGCCCCGGCGGCCACGGCATCCTCCGTCACCGAACCCATGCCTCCCGCGGAACGCTTCGTCGATCCCACCCGGCTCCACCGCACCGGGACCCAGGTCGCTCCGCTGCCCGGAGGCCCGAGCGCGCCGTCCTCCGTCTCGGCGCTGTCCTGGCTGGTGGCGGACGCCGCCACGGGCGAGGTCCTGGCGGCGCGCAACGCCCATCGGCGGCTGCCGCCGGCCAGCACGCTCAAGACGCTCTTCGCCGTCACCGCGCTCCCCCGCATCGCCCCGGAGCGGCAGCACACCGTCGAAGAGTGGGAGCTGGAGGGGATCGGCCAGGGCAGCAGCCTGGTCGGTGTGCGGGCCGGATACACCTACAAGGTGTCGGACCTGTGGAACGGGGTCTTCCTCAGCTCCGGCAACGACGCGGTCCGGGTGCTCGCGGCGATGAACGGCGGCTGGGAGTCCATGTCCCATCAGATGCAGGAGAAGGCCCGGGAGCTGGGGGCGCGCGACACGCGGGTGGTGTCGCCCGACGGGTACGACGCGCCGGGCCAGGTGTCGTCCGCGTACGATCTGGCGATCTTCGGACGGGCCGGCCTCCAGGACCCCGACTTCGTCCGGTACTGCTCCACCCGGTACGCCGACTTCCCGGCCGGGGGCTGGTCGTACGGCATCCGCAACACCAACAGGCTGGTGACCGGGGCGGACGGCGTGGCCCGCTACCCCGGGATCATCGGTGTCAAGAACGGCTACACGAGCGGCGCGGGCAACACGCTGATCGCCGCCGCGAAGCGGGGCTCGCGAACGCTGGTCGTGTCGGTGATGAACCCGCAGTCGGGCGGCGGGCGGGCCGTGTACGAGGAGGCGCGCACACTGCTCGACTGGGGGTTCGAGGCGGCGGGCCGGGTGGAGCCGGTGGGTACGCTCGCACCGGTACGGCTCAGGGTGAAGGCCGCGGCCGCGCCGAGCCCCACGCCGCCCCGGTCGGGTCCTCGGGCGACCGCGTCCGCGAAGGCCGTGACGGGGGCGGGAGCGCCGGGACAGGACCGGGCGGAGCAGGCACAGGGCGGACACGTGGGACGGGCCGGGCCGGGCCCGGCGGCAGCGGCCGGGGTGGCCCCCGTCACCGGGCCGGGAAAGGCCGTGCCCCGCGAGGAGTTGCCCCCGCAGCCCTGGGCGGGACTCCCGCTGGCCCTGGTGGGCTCTGCGCTCGGCGCCGCGCTCTCGCTGTGGATGTGGCGCCGCCGCTCGGCGGGACGCGACGACCGGGAAGCGTGAGCGGGAGCCTGAAGGGGGCCATGACGGCCGGTCGTGCGGCGCTCCCTCAGACATCGCCCGTGCTCGCCACGGTTCGGTGAGCACCGTACGACCCGGCTCTCGCGGGACATCTGCAGCGACGGCGTGCGGGCCCGCTTCCCCCGAGGAAGGGGCCGTGGGGCGGCGGTGTCGGCGCACGGCGCCGAGCGGTCGATCTCCCGTGCACGGGTGGTCAGGCCGGCAGGTAGTCCCCCAGCAGCGTGGCGAACTCGGCCGGGTCGACCAGGCGGACGCCCAACTCCTCGGCCTTGGTCCGCTTGGAGCCGGCCTTCTCGCCCGCGACGACCAGGCCGGTACGCCGGGAGACGCTGGAGGAGGATCTGCCGCCGGCGCGCTCGATGAGTTCGTTCATCTGATTGCGGCTCAGGGCTTCGAGGGGCCCGGTCATGGCGCCGGTGACGACCACGGCCAGGCCCGCGAGCGGGCCGGCCTGCGCGCCGGCGGAGGCGTCGGCGGAGGCGGCGGTCTCCGCCCCCGGCGGGGGCGGCGGGGTGGCTCCGGGCTCGGTCATGTTGACACCGGCGGCGACCAGCTTGTCGACGACCGGGCCGAGCTCGGCCAGCTCGGCGACGATGACCGGCGCCTTCTCCGCGCCGATCCCCTCGACCCGCTGCACCGCCTCCGCGTCGGCCGCCCGGATCGCGTCCATGGTGGCGAAGTGACGGGCGATACGGCGGGACATGGAGCGGCCGGTGCCGCGGACGCCCAGGGCGCACAGGACGCGGCTGAGCGGGCGGGCGCGGGCGGTGTCGATCGCCGCGAGGAGGTTGTCCGCGCTGGTCTCCCCCATCCGCTCCAGGCCCAGCAACTGCTCGCGGGTGAGGGCGAACAGATCGGCGAGGTCCGTCACCAGGGCCGCGTCCACGAGCTGGACGATCCGGCTGGTGCCGAGCCCCTCGATGTCGAGCTGGTCGCGGCCGACCGCGTACGAGAGCGAGGCCACGAGGTGGCAGTCACGGCCCCTGACGCACCGCCAGCGCTGTTCGCTGCGGTCGATCTCCGAGCCGCACTGCGGGCAGGCTTCCGGGTAGGCGATCGGCTGTTCCTCGCCGGTCCGCAGATGGGCGACCGGCGCCTCGATCCGGGGGATGATGTCGCCCGCCTTGTAGACCATGACGTGGTCGCCCAGGCGCAGGTCGCGGCGTGTGATGTCGGCGGGGTTGTGCAGCGTCGCGTAGGTGACGGTGCTGCCGTCGATCTCCACCGGCTCCAGGACCGCGCGCGGTGCGATGACGCCCGTCCGCCCCACGTTCCACTCGACCCCGAGCAGCTTGGTGACCTTCTCCACGGCGGGGAGCTTGTAGGCGACGGCCCAGCGCGGGGCGCGGGAGCCGGCGCCGGCGTCCCGCCGGTCCGCGGCGAGGTCGGCCTTGACGACGATCCCGTCGATGCCGAACGGCAGTTCCGCGCGCAGGGCCGCTATCTCGGCGACCCGATCCAGCACCTCGTCGGTCCCGGTCGCCGTGCGGCCGGGCACGGCGGTGGCGCCCGAGGTGTGGAGGCCGAGGGCGGTGGCCCGCGCGATGAGCTCGCTGTGAGCGAGGTCGTCGAGCCCGGCCAGGGCCTCCGAGGCGGCATCGCCCCGGTCGCCGGACGGGTCGCCGGAGGGCGACAGCACGTCGTAGGCGAAGAAGGTCATCTCGACCGTGTAGGGGCGGTCCTTGGCGCGGAGGGTGCCGGCCGCCGCGTTGCGCGGATTGGCGAACGGCTCGCCGCCGTGGGCGACCCGGAGCGAGTTGGCCGCCTCGAACTGCTCGGTGGTCATGAGCACTTCGCCGCGTATCTCGACCGTGAGCGGCTGGTTGAGCCGTTCCGGGAGTCCGGCGATCGTGCCGATCGCGTGCGACACGTCCTCGCCGGCGGTGCCGTCGCCACGGGTGATGAGCCGGGCCGGCCGCCCGTGTTCGTAACGCGCCGCCACCGCAAGCCCGTCGAGCTTCGGTTCGACGCTCCACCGCTCGACGGGCCGGCCGATCCGGCGCTCGAGCGAGGCGGCCCACGTCGTGAACTGCTCGGCGGAGAAGACGTTGTCGAGCGAGAGCATGGGCCGGGAGTGCGGTACGTCGCCGGTGGCCGCCCCCCCGGCGACCTTTCCGGTCGGCGAATCGGCCCTGACCTGCTCGGGGTGGGCGGACTCCCATGCCTCTACGGCCCTGCCGAGGCGGTCGTAGGCGTCGTCGTCGAGCGGGGACGTGCCACCCGCGTAGTAGGCGGCGGCAGCCTGCTTGGCTTCCTCGACCGCCTGCGCGTACGCGGCGGCATCGGCAAGAACCGGAGTCGTTGTCATGAGGTCCATCGTGCCGGGCACCACTGACAATCGGCTCCGGGGTCCCGGCTCGGGTCCGCGGTCAGGGCGACCCGGACGATCGCGAAGCGAGCCGCCGCGACCAGCGGACGACCAGACGCAGCAGGCAGGACAGAGTCAGCACCCAGGCGGCCGCGAAGGCCCATGTCAGGGCCGGTTCGCCGGTGGCGACGGCGAGGACGAGCAGGGCGAGGGTCAACATGCCCAGCAGCGTGACGCCGAGGGCCGCGAGACGGCCGCGCACCCCGTGCCTCCCCTTCCGCGTCCGCCCCTCCCCCGGCCCGCGCCCCGGTCCCTTGCGCACCGCGTGCCCCAGGCCGCCCCGCCGCATCGTGCGCAGTCGCCGCTCCAGCAACGCGTCCTCGCGCAGCGCGTCCTCGATCTCGGCCAGGACGCGTCGCTCATGCTGTGACAGAGGGGTCTCGTCCATCGCTGACACCTCCCATTCGGACGCCGGATCCGTTTCCTGGGGTTCCTTGCCGTTCCGCGGCCGTTCCGAAGCCGTTCCGTTCCGAAGCCGTTCCGCCGCGCGAGTACCCGGCGCAGCGGGTTTCAGACACGCGTACGACGATCCCAGCCGCCGCCGATCCGAAGGGGGGCAGACAGGTAGAATCCTGACCGGATGCGATCATTCCGGACAACCACCTGGTGGAGGGACGGGAGACTCGTGACGACGTCAGCGGAGGGGCGCCCGGGCGCCGGCACACGGGCGGGCCAGGACATGGCGGGGCTGGCTGCCGAAGTGGGACGGCTGCGCGCCGAGATCACCCGTCGCCATCTCCTCGATCTGGCGACCGGGGTCCTCGCCGCCCAGCTCAGCGCGTCACCCGCCGACGCCGCCGAACACCTGGACTCCCTCTCGCACGCGACGGGACTCGGGATCGAGGATCTCGCCGCGGACATCGTCAACGCCGTCGCCGGCCGGCCGGCCGCCGAGACGGGGGAGACCGTCGGCCCCGGGTCGGCGACCGGGCGGGCGCACACAGGGCTCCTCGCGGACTCTCTTGGCCCCGACCCGGCCGTCGCGGCCCCCTCCGTAACCGGCCTCTCCGTCCCACACGCCACCGACGCACGACCCGTCGCCGACACCGCCGCCGCGCGCCGCGCCCGGCGCGCGGCGGCCGCGGCCGAGACGAAGGACACCGTCGGCGAGGCGGCGCGCGCCCTCCTGGACGGCGGCCTCGCCCCGCTCGGCGCGGAGAGCCTCTGGCTCTGGCGGCGGGACGCGGGCGGATGTCTGTGCCTCGCCGGGCACGCCGGGGTAACCGCCGCCGAGGCCGCGGCCTGGCAGTGGATTCCCCCGGCGGCTCCTCCCGCATTCCACTCCGTCCTCTCCGAGGGCTCCCCCGTCTGGCTGGACACGGGCCCCGCGGACGGGGAGGTCCTGCCAGGACCGGCGCCGCACTCGGCGCGAGCGCTCCTTCCCGTGCGCCGGCGCGGCGCGGTGGTGGGCCTGGCGCTCGTCACCTGGCCGGGTCCGCTCACCTTCGAGGCGCCCCTGATGCGGGCTCTGGTCGGTCTGACGGAGGTGGCGGGCACCGTCCTGGACGCGGCCGACTCGCCCCCGGCGACGACACCGGCCCTGGTGGACGTCCTGGACTCCCTCGCGCATCCGGCGATGCTGCTGCGCCTGGCCCCTTCCACCTCGGCGCCGACGGTGGAGCATCTCAACGAGTACGCGGTCGCGGCCCTCGGCGGTGCGTCCTTCCCGGAGGAGCGTTCCCTCCCCCTCGCCCTTCCCCATGTCCACGCGGACCTCGCCCACCTCGCCCGGCGCGCCCGCCGGTCCGCCCGCGCCCAGCGTGTCCCCCGGCTGCCGCTGTCGACGGCGCCCGGGCAGCAGGACCCGCCCCCGCTGCTGGACGTGCGGGTGCTGCCGGCCGGCGCCGAGGGGGTGGTGGTGCTCTGGCACACCGTCACCGACCCCGGGCTCGCCTCGGAGCGGGCCGTGGCCAGGATCCAGAGCGTGGGGCTGTTCCAGGACAGCCTGACGGGTGGCGACACGGTGTGGTCGGAGCAGGCGTACGGAATCTTCGGCAGGGGCCGGGACGAACCGCCCGTCCCGCTGCTCGGCCTGCGCGGCCTCGTGCACCCGGACGACGGAGCGGCGCTGACCGAACTGCTCAGAACGCTCACGGAGCGCCGCACGGGGGCACAGACGGTGCTGCGGATCGTCCTGGGCGACCGGCGGACCGTGCGGCACGTACGGGTGGCGGCGGAGCCGCTGCTCGACGGGGGCACGATCACCGGTATCGCCGGGGTCTATCAGGACGTGTCAGAGAGCCGCCGCACCGAGGCGGCGCTGACCGCGACGTTCGACCAGCTCACCGCCGTACGGACGCGGGCGGAACTCAGGCACCAGGTGGCGCTGCAGTTGCAGCAGGCGATCGTGCCCGAGGTCCCCGACGTGCAGCAGCTGCCGGGCCTGGTCGCGGCGGCCCGCTACCGTCCCGCCGCCGAGGAGTACCGGGTGGGCGGCGACTGGTACGACGTCCAGCCGCTGCCCAGCGGCAAGGTCCTGGTGGCGGTCGGCGACGTCGCGGGGCACGGCATCGACTCGGTCACCGGCATGGTGGCGCTCCGCAACGCCCAGCGGGGTCTCGCCTGCACCGGCGACTCGCCCCGTCGGCTGATGGAGTGGCTCAACGAGGCGACGCTGCGCACCAGCGGCCATCCGACGGCGACCGCGGTGTGCGCGCTGTACGACCCGGAGGACCGCAGTCTCGTGTGGTCGAGCGCGGGGCACCTGCCCTTGCTGCTGCTACGGGACGGTGTGGCGCGCCTGATCGAACCGCCGCAGGACATCCTTCTGGGCGCGGTGCCCTCCTACGCGTACCAGGAGCGCAGAACGGAGCTGCGGCCGGGCGACACCCTGCTGCTGTACACCGACGGGCTGGTCGAGCGGCGCCACGACGGGCTCGACCAAGGGCTCGCGCAGCTGAGCGCGGCGGCGGAGCGGGTCAGCGGCTATCCGCCCGACGAGCAGGTGGATCTGTTGCTCGGCGCCGCGACGGGAGACACCGACGACGACACGAGCATCGTCGCCGTGCAGGTACGGTGACGCCGCCCCGCCGGTCTTGCCCCCCCCGCGCCCCCGGTTTCATGAGACCAGCCACTCGCGGACCTTCGCCACCAGCTCGTCCGCACCGACCGGCTTGGCCAGGTAGTCGCTGGCCCCGGCGGCCAGCGCCCGGGCCCGGTCGCCCGGCATCGCCTTGGCGGTGACGGCGATGACGGGGAGCCCCGAGCGGCCGGGGAGGGCCCGGATCGCCTCGGTGGCGGCGTACCCGTCCATGTCGGCCATCATGACGTCCATGAGGACGAGTTCGATCTCGTCGCGGGAGGCGAGGAGGTCGAGACCGGCCTGCCCGCTGTCGGCCTGGAGCACCCGGACGCCCCGGCCCTCCAGTGCTTCGGTGAGCGCGTACACGTTGCGTACGTCGTCGTCGACCACGAGGACCGTACGCCCCGTGATGTCGGGGTCGCGGCGGCCCGCCGGAGGCACTCCCCGGGCCCTGTCGTCGCCCTCCGCGGCGGCACCGCCGCCCGCCGTCGCGACCGTCCCGGACAGTCCCCCGCTCCGCGGGGACCGCGGGGCGGGGAGGTAGAAGGTGAACCTGCTGCCCCGGCCCGGGGTGGAGCGCACGTCGATGGCGCCGCCGAGGAGCCCGGCCACCTCACGGCTGATGGAGAGGCCGAGTCCCGTTCCACCGTAGTGCCGGGCGGTGGTTCCGTCGCCCTGCTGGAAGGCGCCGAAGATGCCTTCGAGGCGCTCGGCGGGGATGCCGACCCCGCTGTCGCCGACCCGGAAGGCCAGCACCGGGCCGCGTCCGCGCAACGCAGGGGGGACTTCGTCGGTCTCGGCGTACTCGATGGTCAGCTCGACCCAGCCCTTCTCGGTGAACTTGAGAGCGTTGGAGAGCAGATTGCGCAGGATCTGCCGCAGGCGCGACTCGTCGGTGTCGAGCTCCTCCGGCACGTCCGACGAGACGGTGACTGAGAAGTCGAGCCCTCTCTCGTCCGCGACGGGGCCGAAGGTGGCTTCCAGGTATTCCAGGAGCTGGTGGAGGGGGAACTGTTCGGGGCGGATGTCCATCTTCCCCGCCTCGACCTTGGAGAGGTCGAGGATGTCGTTGATCAGCTGGAGCAGATCGGATCCCGCGGAGTGGATGACCTCCGCGTAGTCGACCTGCTTCTCCGTCAGATTGCCCTCGGGGTTCTGGGAGAGCAGCCGGGCCAGGATCAGCAGGCTGTTGAGCGGGGTCCGCAGCTCGTGGCTCATGTTGGCGAGGAACTCGGACTTGTACATGGAGGTGCGGGAGAGCTGCTGGGCGCGCGCCTCCAGCTCCTGACGGGCCTGTTCGATGACCAGGTTCTTGGACTCGATGTCCTTGTTGCGTTCGGCGAGCAGCGCCGCCTTCTCCTTCAGTTCGGCGTTGGAACGCTGCAGCTCCTGCTGCCGGGCCTGCAACTCCTGCGAGCGGGAGCGCAGTTCGTCGGTGAGTCGCCGGGACTGGCCGAGCAGCTCGTCGGTGCGAAGGTTGGCGACGAGGGAGCGGACGACGGCTCCCGCGGTGTCCACGAACTGCTCCAGGAAATCGCGGTGGATCGCGGTGAAGGGCTGCAGCGAAGCGAGTTCCACGGCGCCGAGCACCTGGTCCTCCACCACGATCGGCAGGATGATCAGCATGCCCGGTTCGGCGGAGCCCGCCGCGGAGGCGATGGTGGCGTACGCGGCGGGCACCCGGTCGACGACGAGGACACGCCGGTCGCGGGCCGCCTGACCGACCAGCGACTGACCGAGTCGGAAGCGGCGGGGCGGGGCTTCGGGGCCGTCCGGGCTCGCGTAGGCGGCGGTCAGGACGAGTTCGGTGCCCTGCTCGTCGTGCCGGGCGAGGAAGAAGGCCCCGTACTGCGCGGAGACCAGCGGCGGCACCTCGGTCATGATCAGCTCGGCGACCTCGGTCAGGGTCCGCGATCCCTGCATGAGGCCGGCGACCCGGGCGATGTTTGTCTTGAGCCAGTCCTTCTCCTCGTTGGCCCGGGTGGTGGCCCGCAGCGACTCGACCATGGCGTTGATGTTGTCGCGCAGGTCGCCGACCTCGCCCGGGGCCTCGACGGTGATCGAGCGGGTGAGGTCGCCCTCGGCGACGGCGCTGGTGACCTCGGCGATGGCGCGGACCTGCCGGGTCAGGTTGCCGGCCAGCTCGTTGACGTTCTCGGTGAGTCGCTTCCAGGTGCCGGAGACCCCCTCGACCTCGGCCTGGCCACCGAGCTTGCCCTCCGTGCCGACCTCGCGGGCCACCCGGGTGACCTCGGCTGCGAAGGAGGAGAGCTGGTCGACCATCGTGTTGATGGTCGTCTTGAGTTCGAGGATCTCGCCGCGCGCCGACACGTCGATGCGGCTGGTGAGGTCGCCCTGGGCGACGGCCGTGGTCACCTGGGCGATGTTCCGCACCTGGTTGGTGAGGTTGTCGGCCATGGAGTTGACGTTGTCCGTGAGGTCCTTCCAGGTGCCGGAGACCCCTCGGACGGTCGCCTGGCCGCCGAGTTTGCCCTCCGTTCCGACCTCGCGGGCCACCCGGGTGACCTCCTCGGCGAAGGAGGAGAGCCGGTCGACCATCGTGTTGATGGTCTCCTTCAGCTCCAGGATCTCGCCGCGCGCGTCGACGCGGATCTTCCGGGTGAGGTCGCCGCCGGCGACGGCCGTGGCGACCTGGGCGATGGATCGCACCTGCGAGGTCAGGTTGTCCGCCATCGTGTTGACGCCGGAAGTCAGTTCCCGCCACACCCCGCTCACCCGCGGCTCGCGGGCCCTGCCGCCGAGCAGACCCTGCCCGCCGACCTCGCGGGCCACCCGGGTGACCTCGGAGGTGACCAGGGAGAGCTGGTCGACCATGTCGTTGTAGACGGTCGCGATGTCGCCGAGGATGCCCCCGTGGGCGTTCGGGAGGCGTACGGAGAGGTCACCGTCGCGCACGGCGGTGAGCCCCGCCAGCAGCTGATCCAGCCCGTCCTCACCCAACTGCTCCGGGGAGACACTCGGCCCGGATTCGGCCGATCGGGGTGTACTTTCCATCGCGGACCTCGGGCGGCGCGGAAACGGTCGGATGCGAGCCGGTTCCTCGACCGGATGTGGTCGGTCGCGGTCGATTGCATCGGTCGCGTTCGTCGTGGTGCGAAGCCGGTGGCGGGATGCGCCCGCTTCGGCTCCGCCCCGCCTCTCCACTCTAGGCACGCCTCGGACGGACGGCAGTGTCCGAGGCGTCGGCCCCGGCGGGCACCACATCGACCTGGAACCAGACCGTCTTCCCCGTGCCGCTCGGAACGGATCCCCATCCCACCGAGAGCCGTTCGAGGAGATACAGCCCGTGGCCCGAGGCGCGGTTCGCGCGGTGCGGACCGTGCGGGTGGGGGCGCACGGGGCTGGAGTCGCCGACCTCGACCCACAGCCGCCCGCCGGTACGGTCGAGGCCGAGTTCGTACGGAGCGCCACCGTGTCTGTACGCGTTGGTGGCCACCTCCGAGACGAGGAGCAGGACATCCTGGACCGCCGGGTTGTCCACCTCGCCCGCCGGGCCGAACCAGTCACGCAGCGCCTGGCGGGTCAGATCACGGCACCGTCCCACCATGCCCGGCCCGCCGCCCAGGCGGTACCGACGGGCATGAGCGGTCCCTCGATGCTGTTGCCCAGCCGTCATAGCGCACGGCTGCCCGGGACAAACGGGTTCAAATCGCTTCAAATGGGAATGTTCTTCTTCGGAACGCTCGGACGACGGACCACGCCACCGCACCCGGTGGCGCAGGCCCACGCCACCGTCGAGGGAGCCTTCATGTCCACCCCCCGCACACGCAGCACCGCCCCCACCACCGGCACCGCCACCGCGGGACCGGCGGGCCCAGCCGCCGTACGTCACCATGCCCTGGACGGTCTCCCCGAGATCGACCGGCCCACCGAGGTGAGCACCGCGGAGGCCCAGACCCTGTCCACCGCGCTCTTCACCCGGTTGGAGGCGCTGGAGGAGGGCACTCCGGAGTACGCCTACGTACGCAACACCCTGGTGGAGCTGAATCTCAGCCTGGTGAAGTTCGCGGCCCGCCGCTTCAGGAACCGGGCTGAGCCGACGGAGGACATCATCCAGGTCGGCACCATCGGCCTGATCAAGGCGATCGACCGGTTCGAGACCAGCCGTGACGTGGAGTTCTCCGCCTTCGCGCTGCCCACGATCGTCGGCGAGATGAAGCGATTCTTCCGCGACACCAGCTGGGCCGTTCAGGTGCCGCGCCGGCTCCAGGAGCTGCGGATCGACCTGGCCAAGGCCGTCGACACCCTGGAGCAGCGGCTGGGCAGGCGTCCCACCAGGGCCGAGCTGGCCGCACACCTCCATGTCAGCGAGGAGTCCGTCGCCGAGGGCGAGCAGGCCTCGAACGGCTACGTCGCCCGTTCCCTCGACACGCCTTCCGGCGACGACGAGTCGGCCGTCACCGCGGGAGCCCGGCGACTGGGCGAGGAGGAGCGCGCCTTCGAGCTCATCGACGCGCTGGAGTCGCTCAAGCCGCTGATCGCCGGGCTCGACGCCCGTGACCGCCAGATCCTCTCACTGCGCTTCGGTGAGGAGCTGACCCAGTCGCAGATCGGCGAGCGGCTCGGCCTCTCGCAGATGCACATCTCCCGGCTGCTCGCCCGCGTTCTGGGCGAACTCAGAACCGGCCTCCTGGAGGACACGGACGAACCGCAGCCCCCCTCGCCCCAGGAGTCGTGAGCGGGCCGGCCCGCCCCCGGCCGGCCCGCGGTCGCTGTCAGGGGGTGACAGGACGGTGCCAGGGAGGGGGAGAGGGGCGGCTGATCTCCAGCCAGACCACTTTTCCGTCTCGGCGGGACTCCGCGCCCCAGTCCCCGGCCAGCCGGTCGAGGACCATCAGCCCGTGGCCGCCCGGCAGCGAAGCGGCCCGCGGGCGTCGCCGTCTCGGGTGCTCCGGGTTCGCGTCGGAGACCTCGACCCGCAGATGGCCTTCCCGATGGCGCAGGACCAGTTCTTCCGGGCCGCCGGCGTGCAGACAGGCGTTGGTGACGACCTCGGAAACCAGGAGGAGCACGTCGTCGACCCGTTCCTGCGCCTCGTCGTTCTCCGCCGGGAGCCAGCCCCAGTCCGCCAGCGCCCGCGCGGTGAAGTCGCGGCAGCGCGTGACCATGCCTTTCGTCCCGTGGAGCACGAGCCGCCGGATCTGGCTCCCGTGCGGAGCGCTCTTACCCACCGCCGCCATAGCCGGTCTAACCGCCCGCCCGCTGATCGGTGAGCGCCTCGGCCACGTTCTCGTGCACCCGGAAGACGGTCCGTGCGCCGGTGATCTCGAACATGCGGGCCACGGGCGGCCGCAGCCCCGCGAGCTCCAGACGGCCGCCCTCTTCCAGGGCGTGCAGCCGGGCCTGGAGCAGCACGTTGAGACCGGTCGAGTCGCAGAAGCCCAGATCCTGGCAGTCGACCAGGATCCGTTCAGCGCCGGACCACTGGCGCAGGGCGCTCCTGAGCGCGTCCGCGGTGTCGTGGTCCAGCTCCCCCGTCAGGGACAGCACCACGACACCGGGCCTCGGCCCGGGCGCCGATGTGACGGCGAACCGCTCCGGCTCCATGGGATCGCCCGCCTTCCTCCGCTCCCGCCCGTTCCGGCACGGGACTCGCACCGCTGGTGCGCGGCTACCCGACTTGGGCCCCGGTACTCGACTCCTGCCCGCCATCGGCGGGGACACAACCGGTGGGGAGCTCTGAAGTACCTGTCCGGGAGGTGGGCGAGGAAGGCGGGCGGGCGGGGTCAGACGCCGGGGATCCCCTCCAGCGCCTCCCGGCGCACGGAACTCGCTTTCCCCACGGCACTCGCGATCCCCACGCCAGTCGCAGCTCCCACGGGGCTCACCTCCGCCAGGGGGCGCACCTTGCCCGCCGGACTCGGTTTCCCGGCGGGGCTCGCCTTGCCGACGTAGCGCTCGGCGGCGTGCACCGCCTCGCGCGCCGTCCGCTCCCCCATCAGCACGCACAGCGTGTACGCCGTGTCCTCGAACCGCCTTCGGATCGACAGGTCGCAGGGCCGGGCCAGGACCACCCGTTCCTGGGCCCGGTAGTGCCGCAGCAGTCGGTCGACCGTGTTTCTGTCTGGCAGCAACATCATGTCCTCCTGACACGCCCCCCTTCCCTCCATCGCTTCATATTCACGGTGCGGGGCCACCTGCGCGACCCACACGAACACGTTCCGTCACAGCCATGGGCCCGGCATGCGCGGGCGCCGCCGATGACGGATCGTCGAAGGCATGAGCACGAACCCGAGCGAAGGACTGAGAGTGGTCGTCACGGGGGCCACAGGGAACGTCGGAACGAGCCTGGTACGGGCTCTGGCGCGCGAATCCCAGGTCGCCTCCGTGCTCGGCCTCGCCCGCCGCAGGCCCGTCCTCGACCTGCCCCGGACGAAGTGGGAGGAGGTGGATCTGTCGCTGGAGGGCGACGAGCCACGCCTCGGCCGGCTCCTCGAGGACGCCGACGCGGTCGTCCACCTGGCCTGGCGGTTCCAGCCGACCCACGACCCGGCGGAGACCTGGCGGGCCAACGTCCTCGGATCGCTACGGGTGTTCGAGGCGGTGGCGGCGGCGCGGGTGCCGGTGCTCGTGCACGCCTCCTCGGTGGGGGCGTACTCCCCGGGCCCCGAGGGCGGCGCGCCGGTCTCCGAGGCCTGGCCGACCCATGGCTGGCCGGGAGCCGCGTACACCAGGGAGAAGGCGTATCTCGAACGGGTCCTGGACACCTTCGAGCGGGATCACCCGCAGACCCGGGTGGTGCGGATGCGGCCGGCCTTCCTCTTCAAGGAGGAGTCGGCGAGCGAACAGCGCCGGATCTTCGCGGGCCGGTTCTTCCCCGGCGCCCTCCTGCGCCCCGAACTGCTGCCGCTGATCCCGGAGTTGAAGGGACTGCGGTTCCAGGCTCTGCACACCGAGGACGCCGCCGACGCCTACCGCCGTGCGCTGCTCCGTGACGTCCGGGGCGCCTTCAACCTCGCGGCGGATCCGGTGATCGACACGGAGACGCTCGCCTCGCTGCTCGACGCCCGGCCGGTGAAGGTACCGACCACCGCGGTACGGAGCGTGCTGTCGGCCGCCTGGAAGATGCGGGCGGTCCCCGCCTCGCCCGATCTCTTCGACGCGGTTCTGCGCCTGCCGCTGCTGTCCACGGACAGGGCTCGGAGCGAGCTGGAGTGGGAGCCGTCCATGACCGCGACGGAGGCGCTGGGTGCCTTCCTGCGCGGCGTGCGCGCGGGGCGCGGGGACGCGACGGCCCCCCTCTCGGGCCGCCGCATCGGCTGATGCCCGGGCGCGTACCGAAATGCCCGGCCCGCATCGTTGTGCCCGGGCCGGCACCGGAATGCCGGGGCCGGCGCCGGCTGACGCCCGGGGCCCCGTCGACCGCGCCCGGGGCCACCCGCGGTGGCCTCCGCATGCCCGGGGGCGAATCGGGTAGCAGAGGGGCGTCGCACCGTCGGCCTCGCGGAAGAGGCCGCTGTCCCGGAGAGGCGATGTCATGAGCGAGCACTCCGTGGCGTCCGTGGCCGGCGCGGCCACGACCGTTCCGACCCATGAGGGGCGCACCGTCCGCCTGCTCGGGCTGGCGCTCCAGTTCCCCGGCCGGGAGGACATCTTCGTACCGGTACCCCCGAAGGGCACGACCCCCACTCCCTTCACCCTGAAGGAGGGCACGGAGTGCCGGGCCGTGGTGCGCTTCCGGGTCGACGGTCCGTCCGTGACCGGATTGAAGGTCATCGACGTGCGGAGCATGTCCGGCGTGGAGATCGGCGGCCGTGAGGTGATGCTCGGGGACTTCCGCCGGGGCGGGCCGTACGAGCTGGCGCTTCCGCCCGAGCGCGTCCCGAGCGGTCCACGCGCCCGCGGGATCTACGACGTGTACGCCGCGTTGATCGACGCGGAGGGCCGCGTGCTCGACCGGCACGACTACCGCTTCGAGGTCAAGAGGGACTGGGAGAAGCCCGTCCGTTGAGCCCCGCGCGCTCCCTGCGCTCCCCGCCACCGCGCGACGCCCCGTATCACTCGCTCGCCATCCGCTCAGCCCTGATACGCCCGCCAGTCCACGATGCTCATGGCGGCGCCCGCCGCCTCGCGGCCCCGGCAGTGCGCGCGATGCCGGGACGCGATGCCGTCGAGGTCGAGACGGCGGCCGAAGGCGGGGTGCGCGGCGAGGCGTTGGGCGTAGGCCCACAGCGCCGGGTGCGCCGCGATCCGGTCCAGGGCGGCGGCGTCCAGATGGCGGCGGTGCACGGTGTCCAGCTCGACGAGCGTCACCCAGACGACGACGTCGGCGGCGGTGATGTCCTCGCCCAGCACGTACCGGTGTCGTCCGAGCGTGCGCTCCAGGGAGTCGAGGGCCGCGAAGAACACGGTGAGGGGGTCGAGGTGGGCGTGTGCGTCGTCGAGGCCCAGTTCGCCGGCGCGCTGCGCAGCCTGGTTGACGCTCCGCTCGCAGAGGTCTCCGACGGCGCCGATCTCCGCCTCGCGCCCCGCCGGCAGCAGGTCGGGTCCGGTACCGCGGAACCGCAGCGCGAGGTCGCGCTGGATGTCGGGGACATGGGTGCTGACGATCCGTCCGGTCCAGCTGTCGCTGAGCACGGGCGCGGCCGCGGGGCCCGCGTACTGGTGCGCGCTGGCCTCGTACAGGGGTCGCAGTGCCGCGTATCCGCCGCCCGGGGTGTCGGGGGTGGAAGGCAGCAGAACCAGCGGGAGGGTCTCCTCGAGGCCGAGCAGGCCGTGGGTGATCGCGATACGCAGACAGCGCGGGCAGGAGAGCGACAGATGGAGCCGGTAGCGGTGCGGAACGGCGTAGTGGCCGCTGCGGACGTCGCAGCCGATCCGGCCGCGGAAGACGGACGAGGAGACGGACACGCTTCGCCGAGCCGCGTCCGGTCCTGCGGAAGTCTCCATCATTCCCTACCTGTTCACTCGGGTTCCCGTTCCATGAGTGTCGGGACCGTCACGCTCCGCGTCAAGGGTGCGACATCGCCGGGCACTCACAGCGGCGGCAACACCTCAGGCGCGCGAATCCGGTCACGGCGGTGCGGGATAATGCGGGCATGCGCATCTCAGCCAGAGCCGACTACGCGGTACGGGCCGCGCTTCGGCTCGCCGCCGCCCAGGACACGGGGCCGCTGAAGGCCGAGGCGATCGCCGACTGCGAGGGCATCTCACACAAGTTCCTGGAGGGCATTCTCGGCGACATGCGCCGGGGCGGCCTCGTGTTGAGCCAGCGGGGCGGAAACGGCGGGTACTGGCTGGCCAGGCCGGCGGAGACGATCTCCCTCGCGGATGTGATCCGGTGCGTGGACGGCCCACTGGTCTCGGTCCGCGGGGTGCGCCCGCCGGAGCTCTCGTACACGGGCCCCGCCGAGTCCCTTCTGACGTTGTGGATCGCGCTGCGCGCCAGTGTGCGCCAGGTGCTCGACGGGGTGTCGCTGGCGGATGTGGCGGCGGCGAGGCTCCCGGCGGAGATCTCCGACCTGGCGGACGACCCCGACGCCTGGACCAACCCCTGATCAGCCCCCGATCCACCTCGGCACCTTCGCCACCGTCTCAACGCACGAGATCCGACTGTCCATGATGCGAACGCCCCTTGGGGCCGGGGCCACGGCTCTGCCACTATCCCTACTGTTCCAGTGGGAAAACCAGGGATCATGTGAGGTGACGTGAGAACGCCCAGGAAGTCAGCGAAACGCCCCACCTCCGGACAGCCCGAACGCCCGGCGGACGACGAGATCTGGCCCCGCGTCACCCGGGAACTCGCCGACGACCTCGCGGTCGACGCGCCGGCCAGGGACCGGGCGGGCAAGGCCCCCTTCGACGAGGTCGCCCGGCTCAAGGAAGCGGGGCTGCCCGCGCTGCTCACCCCACCGGGACCGAGCGGGCACGGGGCCGACTGGCAGGCCTCCTGCGCGGTGATCCGGGAGATCTCCGCGGCGGACGGTTCGATAGGGGAACTCCTCGCCCACCACTACGTCCTGTCCTTCAGCACCCGGTTCTTCGCCGACGACCCGGCCGGTGACACGGCCGGTGACACGGCCCGTGACACGGCTTCCGGTCCGGGCGCGGCTTTCGAGGACCGCACGGCCCGGGAGGGGTGGCTGCTCGCCGGAGCCGTGGAGCCGCCGCCGCTGCGCGCCGACGGCGCACCCGGCCTCACGCTCGCCCCCTCCGGCCGGGGTTACGTCCTGGAGGGGCGCCGCTCCTTCGCCTCCGGCGTCACGGTCGCCGACCGGCTGGTCGTCGGCGCCCGCTGCAGCTCGACCGGAGACGTGCGGGTGGCCCTGGTCGACCCCGGGGATCCGGCCGTGTTCACCGAGGCCGGGACGGACCGGGTCGGGCAGCGCCTCGCGGGCGCCGGAACCGTGACCTTCGACGCCGTGCCTGTGGACGCCCGGGACGTTCTCGGCACCCTCCCCCGCGACGAACACGCCGTGGCGCCCTTCACCGCGCTCGCCCCGCTCGCCCTGCGACTCCTCCTCGTCCATGTCGGCCTCGGCATCGCCGAGGGAGCCCTCGCGGAGGCCCGGGACATCAGTCGCGCCACCCACGCCGCACCGACCGCCGCATCCGCCGATCCGGTCGCCGGTGGCAACGCGTACCCGGTCGGCGGTGGCGAGGATCCGTACCTCCTGCTGGCGTACGGCGAGTTGGCCACGGCGGCGCACGCAGCCGCGGCGGTCGTCGAGCGGGCGACGGACGCCCTGGCGCGCGGCCTGCTCGCCGCGCGGGCGCTCGGGGTCGAGGAACGCGCCGACATCGCCGTGCTGGTCGCCGCCGCCGAGACCGTGACGGGCCGGTCCGCGGTCCGGATCACCACCCGGATCCTCGAACTCGTCGACACCGCGCGGGAATGCGACGCCCCGGGCGGCGGGCCGGGCCTCGACCGCTTCTGGCGCAACGCCCGCGCGCTGACGGCCCAGTCGTCCCCGGACCACCGGCTGCGCGACATCGGCGACCACTACCTCAACGGGACCCGTCCGCGGCTCACCCTGCTCGCGTGAGCCGCGGACGGGTTCCCGCAGGATCGGTCCGATCCGTTACGGGCACCCGGAGCGGCTGTCCCCGGTGTCGGTGGAGCAGGAGTCCGTGCCGGGACCGCCGTGGGCGCCGTCGTTGCCCGCTACGCCGTCCACCGTGTTGAGGGTGTCGTTGCCGTATGCCCCGAACAGCGTGTCGCTGCCCGCCTCGCCGAAGAGCCGGTCGTTGTTGTTGCCACCGTCGATCGTGTCGTTGCCGTGACCGCCGTAGACGGTGTCGTTGCCGTTCGCGGGGGTGATGGTGTCGTTGCCGCCCAGGCCGCAGACCACGTCGTCGCCCGCGGTGCCGTAGAGCCGGTCGTCGCCGCTCGTGCCGACGACCGTGCAGCCGCGCGAGTTGGTGACGGTCGTGGTCGCGGTGGCGGTGTTGTTCGACGTCACGGGGTCGCTCTGGGTCGCCGAGACCGTCGCGGTGTCCCTGAGGGTGCCGACGGCGGAGGGTTCCACCACGACGCTCACCGTGACGGCGGCGCCGGGCGCGATCGTGCCCAGGGCGCAGCCGGCCGTGCCCGAGGCGACGGAGCAACTGCCCTGCCCCGGCGCGGCGGACACCAGGGTGCCGGGCCCGGTGTGGGCGTCGGTGAGCGTGACTCCGGTGGCGGAGGCGCCGGTGCCGGTGTTCGTCACCGTGATGGTGTAGGTGAGCCGGGTGCCGAGGACGGCCGAGGCCGGGCCCGTCTTCGTGACCCTCAGGTCCACGCCGGTCGGCAGCGGCGCCCCGCCGCCGCCCTCGTACCGGGCGAGCGCGAAGTCGCCGTCCCGGTACCCCGCGGCGACGATGCGTCCGTCACCCTGGAGCGCCACACCGTACGCCTCCTCGAAACCGCCGGCGAAGTCGGTGACCGTCCTGCCGTCGCCGCTGAAGCCGGTGTCGAGGCTGCCGTCGGTCTGGTAGCGGGCCAGTGCGAAGTCGCCGCCCCTGCGCCCCGCCGCGACGATCCGGCCGTCCGGCTGGAGCACGACCGCGCGGGCCAGCTCGCTGCCACCGTCGAAGTCGGTCGTCGTCCTGCCGTCGCCGCTGAACGCGGGATCGGGGCTGCCGTCGGCGAGGAGTCTGGCGACCGCGAAGTCGTTGCCCGAGCCGCCCGCGACGACGACGCGGCCGTCCGTGTGCACCGCGACGGCGTGGCCCATGTCGACCGCCCCGAAGTCGACGGTGGCCCGCCCGTCCCCGCTGAACGTCGTGTCCAGGCCGCCGTTCGGGTTGTACCGGGCCACGGCGAAATCGTAGGCCGGGCCGGCGCCGTGGTGGCCTGCGGCGACGATGCGGCCGTCGGTTCGCACCGCCACCGAGCGGGCGGCGTCGGCTCCGCCGGCGAAGTCCGTGGTCACCCGTCCGCCCGTGCCGAACGTGGTGTCGAGGATGCCGTCGGGGCGGTAGCGGGCCAGCGCGAAGTCGCCGGCGCTCTGGCCGGCGACGACGATCAGGCCGTCCTGCTGGATCGCGACCGACGTGCCGTCGTCGGCGCCGCCGGTGCCGAAGTCCGTGACGACGTGTCCGGTGCCGCCGAAGCCGAGGTCGGGTGTGCCGTCCGGGAGGTAGCGGGCGACGGTGAGGTAGAACCCGCCCAGGGACGTCGATTCACTGGTACCGACGACGACGATCGCTCCGTCCGGCTGGAGCGCCACACCGTTCGCCGTGTCGCCACCGCCTTCGATGTCCGTGAAGACCCGGCCGCCGTCACCGAAGGCCGGGTCCAGGCTGCCGTCCGGGAGGTAGCGGGCCAGCGCGAAGTCGCCCCCGTTCCGGTCGATGCCGCCGACGGCCACGATCCGGCCGTCCGGCTGCACGGCCACCGCCGTCGCCTGCTCGTAGCCACCGAGGTCGCTCACCAACCGCCCGGCGTCGCCGAAGGCCGGATCCAGATCTCCGGGCGCGGCCGCCGCCTGACCCGGCAGGGCCACGACGAGCGCCGTCGCGGCGGCCGCGGCGAGCGCGGCGCGCCGGGGCGGGACCGGTCTCGGTACAGCACTGAAGGGGGACATAGGGGTCCACTCGCCTCTCGTCGTCTTCCGGCATCGCGGTTCCCCAGGCTCCCGCACCGCCGCCTGACGGCTGCTCACCGCCTCGGAGGGCTCGGCCCACTGGAGGTCGTGATCCACTCTCCGGGGTGAGGGGAGGGGCACCGGGCGGCCGCGGGCCGGGCACGAGTCTCTGCCGTGAGAGCCAGGGCCAAGGCGTCCTTCTCGGCTCGTACGGACAGCACATCACCGCGGCCGGCATCCGGCCGGGGCAGGCGGTGCGTTCAGGGAACGGCACGGCGACGGCGACGGCGGAGTGATGGGCCGACGGGGTGACGAACGATCGCTGGCCAACCCCCTTCGGCAACCGGCCGGTTGGCGTCGAGGGTGGACGCGTCGGGTCGACACCGTGTGTCGAAATCGTCAGGTCCGGAAAGGGTTACGTCCGTCGCCCCTGCGGCTCTGCCCCTGCCAACCCGTCCCGCGGCCTCGGAGAAGAGAGCGGAGTCCATGCGGTACCACGACGAGCCCAGCCCCTACGGCAAGCGGGTCCACGGCGGCGGCCGGCACCGCAGAGGAGAGCGTGTGGGCAGACACGCGCGCCGGGTGCCGTTCTTCCGTACCGCCGTGATCGTGGCGGGCACGACGGCGGCCGTCCACACGCTGGCCGCCGGGGCCGGTGTGGCGGCTCTCAGCAGCGGTGGCACGACGGGCTCGGACAGCCACACGTACGCGGCCGCCCGGACGACGGTGACGGCCCGGGCGACGGTGGCGGCCCGGACGGCCGTGGCGCCGCTCTCCGTGGGGACCTCGCCCGTCCCCACCCCCACGACGCCCACCACCACGCCGTCCACCACCACACCGTCCACCACCCCTGCGGCGTCGGCGTCCGGTTCCGCCGGTCCGGGGGGAGAGCCTCGGAACGCCGCACCCCCCGCCCCGAAGGTTCTCCGGTTCGTCGAGGAGATCGTCTCGCTCGCCAACACCGAGCGGGAGAAGTCGGGATGCGGCCCGCTGCGCCCCGACACGAGACTGCGCAAGTCCGCGCAGAAGCACGCGGACGACATGGCCGGCCGTGACTTCTACGCGCACGAGAGCCCGGAGGGGCGGGACGCCGGCGATCGGATCACGGCGGCCGGATACTCCTGGTCGGCCTGGGCGGAGAACATCCATCGGGGGCCGAAGACCCCGCGGAAGGCGATGGAGGACTGGATGAAGAGCGCCGGACATCGGCGCAACGTCCTCAACTGCGCGTTCGAGGACATCGGCGTCGGGGTGACGCTCACCTCCGACGGCCCGTGGTGGGTGCAGAACTTCGGCGCCACGCGCTGACCGACGGGCCCGCACCGGTGTCCGTTCAGGAGGCGGGCGTCGCCAGCTTCTGCACCCACACCGTGCCCCGGGGTCCGGGGACGGCGGCGACTCCGGTGTCGCGGTAGCGGCAGTTCAGCATGTTCTCCTGGTGAAGAGCTCCGTCCATCCAGCCCTCCACGACGCCGGCCGGATCGTCCGCGCCCTGTGCCAGGTTCTCGGCCCAGCCGCTCCAGGCGTACCCGGCCGCCGAGATCCGCGCGTCCGCGTACCGGCCCTCAGGACTCCGGTGGTCGTAGTAGCCGCGCCGGACCATGTCCCGGGCGTAGTCGCGGGCCGCCGCCGCGAGCCGTGGATCCGTGCGGAGCGGAGCGCAACCCGCCTCCGCACGGCGGCGGTTGACCAACGCGGTCACCGTCTCCTCGACGGCGGGGGCCGGGTCCGGGGCCGGGGAGCGAGAAGCTGTCGCGGCGGACGTGGGGGTCGCCGTGCTCGGTCGTGGCGCCGGCGTCGGCCGTGCCTCGCTGCTCGGCGGGGGCGGCGCGGCCGCAGGCGTGCGGGGGGCGAGCGGCCGGGCCTCCGGCTCCGACGGTACGAGCAGAGTCAGGCCCCCCAGCACGCCGAGCGCCACCACCCCGGCCGCACAGGCCCGTCGGAGGGAGCTCCCGCCCCGACCACCCGGCTCCCCGGGCCCCGGACCGTCGGGCACGGCGGCCGGGACTCCCGCCGCCGGCGCAGTATCCGCCCAGGCGACCGACTGGACGTCGGTGTACGGCGCGCCGCCCCCGCTTCCGTCGCCGCCCATGCTCCAGCCCAGGAGGGGTACCACCAGGCCGAGCCCTGCCAGGAGGCCCTCGGCGGGGGCGAGGCCCGAGCGGGCACGGTCGCAGCTGCCGCAGCCGTTGAGATGGCGGGCGACACGCCTGCGCCACAGGGGTGTCGGGCGGCCGTCCCACCCGGTGGTCACCCGGGCGAGCCCGGCGCAGGGACGCCTGGCGGCAAGAACGCGGACCACCGCCCGGGCGGTCTCGAGGCGTTCCTTCATCCGCTGCACGCGGACCGCCGCGTGCGGGGGCGGAACGGCCAGCGCGTCGGCCAGCTCGGCGCGGGTCAGCTCACCGCTCGCCTCCAACCACCACAGGGCAAGGAGTTCGCGGTCGCTCTCGTCGAGCCAGCGGGTCGCCTCGGCGACCTCGCGGCGCTGGCCGGAGAGTCCCAGGCGCAGGATCGTGAGGTCGACGAAGTCGCCGCCGGGGTCGGGGAGCTCGGCCGCCCGGTCGAGGCCGGGCAGCGGACCGGCCTGGCGCTCGCGCCACCGTCGGCGGATCTGGTTCATCGCGATCGCCACGAGCCAGGACCTGAACCGGGCGGGGTCGCGCAGCGCGGGCAGCCCGTCGAGGGCTCGGAACATCGTCTCCTGCACGACGTCGTCGACATCGGCGTGGCCGTCGAGAGCGCGGCCGACGATGTTGTGGACGAGCGGGAGATACGCGCGTACCAGCTGGTCCCGGGCGGAGGCGTCCCCCGCCGCGGCCGCGTCGACCAGTGCCGCCGTGGCGCGCTCGTCGCTGTGCATTTTCCCGCTCCCTGCCCTGGGTCTTCCGTGCCCGTCGTGAGGAGACCCCTGGGAGCGGGCGGCATAACAGTTTTCCGCCGACGGGTTCACGCCGCCGGATCGGACCGACGAATTCAGACCGACGAATTCAGACGGACGGACCTTGTACGGGACGGGTCTGCGCCGGCGCGGTGGCCGCCCGCGGCACGGTGGCCCCGTTCCCCGTCCGTACGGCCTCGACGACCGCCTCGTGGAGATCTCGGCTCTCCTTCTCGGAGGCGCACGGAACCGGACTGCCCGACATCGTGAACCAGTCGGACGCGCCGCTGTACTGCACGGCCACTCGTGCCTCGTCGTCTGCCCAGGTGGTGTGCACGGTCAGGTCGCCCGTCACCGCACCGACTTCGTCGGTGAGCACCCCACCACGCCCGGTGTAGACCCC
>NZ_BMTO01000005.1:31718-115615 GCF_014649715.1 Streptomyces lateritius | reverse complement strand
GGCCGGACGGAGGTCCGGCCGGGGCGGCCCCGGCTGTCGTCGCACCGCGATCGGGCGCGGTGGACCCCGATCAGGCGAGGGACGCGATGGCCTCGTTGAAGGTGGCGGACGGGCGCATCACGGTCGAGGCCTTGGCGGCGTCGGGCTGGTAGTAGCCGCCGATGTCGGCCGGGGAGCCCTGGACCGCGATGAGCTCGGCGACGATGGTCTCCTCCTGCTCGGTCAGGGTCTTGGCCAGGCCGGCGAAGGCCTCCGCGAGCCGCGCGTCGTCGGTCTGCTTCGCCAGCTCCTGGGCCCAGTACATGGCCAGGTAGAAGTGGCTGCCGCGGTTGTCGATACCACCGAGGCGACGGCTCGGCGACTTGTCCTCGTTGAGGAAGGTGCCGGTGGCGCGGTCGAGGGTGTCGGCGAGGACCTGGGCGCGGGCGTTGCCCGTGGTGGTCGCCAGGTGCTCGAAGGAGACCGCGAGTGCGAGGAACTCGCCCAGCGAGTCCCAGCGCAGGTAGTTCTCCTTGACGAGCTGCTGGACGTGCTTGGGGGCCGAGCCACCGGCGCCCGTCTCGAAGAGACCGCCGCCGTTCATCAGCGGGACGACCGAGAGCATCTTGGCGCTGGTGCCCAGCTCCAGGATCGGGAAGAGGTCGGTCAGGTAGTCGCGGAGCACGTTGCCGGTGACCGAGATGGTGTCCTCGCCGCGGCGGATGCGCTCCAGGGAGAACTTCGTGGCCTCGACGGGGGACAGGATCTTGATGTCCAGGCCCTCGGTGTCGTGCTGCGGGAGGTACTGCTCGACCTTGGCGATCAGCTGGGCGTCGTGCGCGCGGGTCTCGTCCAGCCAGAAGACGGCCGGGGAGCCGGTGGCGCGGGCGCGGGTGACGGCGAGCTTGACCCAGTCCTGGATCGGCAGGTCCTTGGTCTGGCAGGCGCGGAAGATGTCGCCCTCGGCGACCTCCTGCTCCAGGACGACGTTCCCGGCGGCGTCGACGAGGCGGACGGTGCCGGCCGCGGCGATCTCGAAGGTCTTGTCGTGGGAGCCGTACTCCTCGGCCTTCTGCGCCATCAGACCGACGTTCGGGACGGAGCCCATGGTCGACGGGTCGAAGGCGCCGTTCGCGCGGCAGTCGTCGACGACGGCCTGGTAGACGCCGGAGTAGCTGCTGTCCGGAAGGACCGCGAGGGTGTCGTGCTCCTGGCCGTCCGGGCCCCACATGTGGCCGGAGGTGCGGATCATGGCCGGCATGGACGCGTCGACGATGACGTCGGACGGCACGTGCAGGTTGGTGATGCCCTTGTCGGAGTCGACCATGGCGAGGGCCGGGCCCTCGGCGATCTCCGCCTCGAAGGACGCCTTGATCTCCTCGCCGAGGTGGGGCACGGAGGCGAGGCCGTTCAGGATGGTGCCGAGGCCGTCGTTGGGGGACAGACCGGCGGCGACGAGGACCTCGCCGTACTTCGCGAAGGTCTTCGGGAAGAAGGCGCGCACGACGTGGCCGAAGATGATCGGGTCGGAGACCTTCATCATCGTGGCCTTGAGGTGCACGGAGAAGAGCACGTCCTCGGCCTTGGCACGGGCGATCTGCTCGCCGAGGAAGGTGCGCAGGGCGGCGACGTGCATGACGGAGGCGTCGACGACCTCACCGGCGAGGACCGGGACCGACTCGCGCAGGACGGTGGTGGTGCCGTCGGCGGCGACGTGCTCGATGCGCAGCGTGCCGTCCTCGGAGACGACGGTCGACTTCTCCGTGGAGCGGAAGTCGTTCTCGCCCATGGTGGCGACGTTGGTCTTCGAGTCGGGGGTCCAGGCGCCCATGCGGTGCGGGTGCGTCTTGGCGTAGTTCTTGACCGAGGCGGGGGCGCGGCGGTCGGAGTTGCCCTCGCGCAGGACCGGGTTGACGGCGCTGCCCTTGACCTTGTCGTACCGGGCGCGGACGTCCTTGTCCTCGTCGGTCTGCGGGTCGTCCGGGTAGTCCGGGAGGGCGTAGCCCTGCGCCTGGAGCTCGGCGATCGCGGCCTTGAGCTGCGGGATGGAGGCCGAGATGTTCGGCAGCTTGATCATGTTGGCCTCGGGCGTCTTGGCCAGCGCGCCGAGCTCGGCGAGGGCGTCGTCGATGCGCTGCCCCTCTTCGAGACGCTCGGGGAAGCTGGCGATGATGCGGCCGGCCAGGGAGATGTCACGGGTCTCGACATTGATCCCGGCGGTCGAGGCGTAAGCCTGGATCACGGGCAGGAACGAGTACGTCGCCAGGGCGGGCGCCTCGTCAGTGTGCGTGTAGATGATGGTCGAGTCAGTCACCGGGTGTGCTCCGCTCCACGTCTGCGTCTGCGAGATTGCTCGACATCAAGATATCTCGTGATCGGGGTCGGGGGGAAAGGGCCCTGGTTCCTCGGGTGTGACGGATCCCGTGAGCTGGTACGGAACCGGTCGGGCGTCGAGGTCGACATGGCGCAGCAGCCCGAGCAGGAGGAGCGTGGCCGCGGCGCTCGCCCCGGCGGCGAGGGCCTGTCCTGCCCGGTAGGCGAGGCGGGGAAGGTGCGGGTCGCCGGGCGCGAGGACGAACATCGAGTCGACGAGGAGGACGAGCCCGATGCCGAGGCCGCCGAGGGCGACGAGGCACAGCGGGAGGGTCACGAAGAGGGTGCGGAGCGGGAAGCGGCGTCTGCGGGCGGGCCCCAGCTTGCCCCGGCGGGCGAGCAGGGCGAGGAGCCCGCAGGCCACGGCGAGGACGAGCAGGCCGGCGCCGATGGTGTCACTGGGCCGGTGCCATCCGGCGGCCACGGTGTACGCGCCGACGGCCGTGGCCCACAGGGCGCACAGGCCGACCGCGAGGCCGCGCTTCCGGTACGGGACCACCACGACGAGACCGAACATCACGCTCATGGCGATGGCGGTGTGTCCGCTGGGGAAGCTGTTGGGCATCAGGTGCGGGGGCGCGTCTGCCAGGTCCGGGCGGGTCAGCAGGTGGCGTTTGAGCAGCTCGGCGAGGCACACGGAGACGGTGACCGTGCCCAGCGCCGCGAATGTGAGCAGCGATCGCCGCCGGAGGATCCCGATGACGGTCAGCGTCAGCAGGGCGGCGGCGAGCGAGGAGAGGGTGATGTGCTGCAGCGTGCGGTTCGCCGCGTGGGCGGCGGCCAGCGTCTCGTCGGCCAGCCGTCCCGTGAGCACGGCGTTCTCCCAGCGCTGGCCTGTCGCGGTCAGGACGAGGCCGGCGTAGACGACCGCGAGGAGAAGGACCGAGGCGAGGCAGGCGCCCCGCATCCGCTTGCGCACCCGGGTGCAGAAGGAGTCGGACGCTTCGCCGGCGACGGCCGCGTACCACCACGTGGCGGTCTCGAGCTGCGGTGCCCCGTCGTCCGTACGGAGCCTGTCGTAGGGGGCCATGCCCCGATTCGAACCCGCCGGGCCCTCACCCGCCCGCTGGACGCACCCGAACGAATCGCCGAGCGGGATCCGCGCGGGAACGGCAGAGGCGCCCACGTCACCCGGGCCGCCCGGGCCGGAGCGAGCGCGGCCGGGGTGGCGGTCACCGTCGGGCGCTGTCCCGCCGTCCCGAGGCGCACCCTCAGGAGGAGTCCCGGACCACCAGCTCCGTCGGCAGGACGCGGCGGGGCTGCTCCTCGGAGGCGATCCCGATCTCCTGGAGCAGGAGCCGGGCCATCGTGCGCCCCATCTCCTCGATCGGCTGGCGCACGCTGGTCAGGGGCGGGTCCATGTGCCGGGCGACCGCCGAGTCGTCGACCCCGACCAGGGCCACGTCCTCGGGGACCCGGCGCCCCGCCTCGCGCAGCACCCCGCGCGCGCCGGCCGCCATGACGTCGGAGGCGGCGAAGACCGCGTCCAGGTCCGGGGTGCGGGCGAGCAGCTCACGCATGGCGCGCCGGCCGCCCTCCTCCGTGAAGTCGCCGGTGGCCACCAGGGCGGCGTCGGAGGCGAGGCCCGCCTCCGCGAGGCCCTGACGGTAGCCGTCGAGGCGGCAGCGGGCGACGTACATGTCGAGGGGGCCCGTGACGGTGGCGATACGACGGCGGCCGCGCCCCGCGAGATGGGCGACGGCGGAACGTCCGGCGCCGACGTTGTCGGAGTCGACGTAGGCCACCGGTTCGGCCTCGGAGCGACGGCCGTTGAGGACGGCCGGCAGTCCGAGGGCGCGCACCTGGTCGGGCAGCGGGTCGTCGGCGTGGACCGACACCAGGAGCACGCCGTCCACGCGCTGGGCGGCGAGATACTGCTCGAACCGCTGCCGCTCCTTGTCGCTGCGGATGAGGGTGAGCAGCAACTGCTTGTCCGCATCGGCGAGTTCGGCGCTGACTCCGCGGATGATGTCGAGGAAGTAGGGCTCGGCGAAGAGCCGGGCCTCGGTCTCGGGGATCACCAGCGCGACGGCGTCGGTACGGCTGCCGGCCAGCGCCCGCGCCGCACGGTTGGGTACGTAGCCGAGTTCGGCGACGGCCCGGTCGACGGCGGCCTTGGCCTGCTCGCTCACCCGCGGGGAGCCGTTGATCACCCGGGAGACCGTGCCCCTGCCGACACCGGCCCTGGCCGCGACCTCCTCCAGGGTGGGCCTGCCGGTCTGGCGCCCGCTCACCACCATCTGCCGTCTCCCCTCGCGTCCCCTGTGTTCCTGCGACCTTATCAACAGTGGGAGCGCTCCCACCGAGTGCGTAACGGATCCCCGCATACCTCTTGACACCCGTACCGGCCAGGCAGCAACCTTCCGGCGAGACGCAGTGGGAGCGCTCCCACACGTGGCCGCATCAGAGACCACGCGGGCGCTCCACCCTGGACGAGGAGAGTCGTATGCGCACTTCCAGCACGAGCCACCGCAGCAGACAGAGGCGCCGCGGCACCGCGATCACCGCGGTGGCGGGCCTCGCGGCCTGCACCGCCCTGATCACCGGTTGCGGCGCCGACGGTGGTTCCGGCGAGGCCGGCGACGGAAAGATCACCCTGCGCATAGGGACCTTCGGCTCCTTCGGTTACGACGACAAGACGGGTGCCAAGCTCTACGCCGAGTACGAGAAGTCGCACCCCAACGTCAAGATCGTCGAGTCCAACGTCGCCGACGGCCAGAAGTACTGGGACACCCTGAAGCTGCGTCTCTCGCGCAACAGCGGTCTCGCCGACATCCAGGCCCTGGAGGTCGGGTACGTCGCGGAGGCCACCGGCCCCGCCATGGCCGACAAGTGGGTCGACCTCGGCAAGACCGGCGGCGCGGATCTCGACGCGTTCCTCGACTGGAAGGTCAATCAGGCCACCACCCCCGACGGCAAGGTCATCGGTCTCGGCACCGACATCGGCCCGATGGCCATCTGCTACAACAAGGACCTGTTCGCCAAGGCCAAGCTGCCGACCGACCGCACCGAGGTCGCCAAGCTGTGGCAGGGCGACTGGTCGAAGTTCCTGGCGACGGGTAAGAACTACCAGAAGAACGCCCCGGCCGGGACCGCCTTCCACGACTCCGCGAGCGGGCTGTTCAACGCGGTCATCTCCAGCCAGCCGGTGCAGTACGCCAACACCAAGGGTGAACTCGACTACGAGAACAGCCCCGGCGTGAAGCTGGCCTGGAACACCGCCGTCGAGGCGGCGACGAGCGGGGTCACCGCCAAGCTGCGCCAGTTCGACGAGAAGGGCACCTGGAACGCGGCCTTCAAGAACTCCAAGTTCGCCACGGTCGCCTGCCCGAGCTGGATGACGGGCATCATCAAGGACCAGGCGGGCGCCGGCAATCAGGGCAAGTGGGACATCGCCGCACCGCCGGTGGCCGGTAACTGGGGCGGCTCCTTCCTCGCCGTGCCGAAGTCCGGCAAGCACGCCAAGGAGGCCGCCGAGCTGGCCGCCTGGCTCACCGCCCCGGCCCAGCACGCCAAGGTCTTCGGCGTGAACGGCAACATCCCCTCCACCAAGCACACCCTCACCTCCACGGTCGTGCAGGAGGCCAAGCTGCCGTACTTCGGCGACACCCCGGTCGGCAAGATCTACTCCGACGCGGCGGCCGGCATCACGCCCGCCCCCATCAGCCGCTGGGACGGCCAGGTGAAGACCTTCATCACCGACAACGGCGTCCTCGACATCGAGCAGCGCGGCACCGACCCCGCGAAGGCGTGGGAGAACGTCAAGAAGCTCATCGAGGACAAGATCGAGCAGTAGCGGCGCCGACGAGCCGCCCGGCGCTCCCCCGCCGGGCGGCCGTCCGGCCTTACTCCTCCGAACGCACCGCACGCGCACCGACACCGAAGGGACGCCCCTCGTGGCCACCTCCCTCCGGGCCGCGGCCGACGGCACCCCGCCGCCGGCCCCGCCCTCCTCCCCCACCCGCCGCGCCACGCCTCCCCCGCACAGCGGTCGGCGCAGCCGGCTCTACCGGTGGGACCTGCGGCTGAGCCCGTACGCCTTCGTCGCCCCCTTCTTCCTCACCTTCGCGGCCTTCGGGCTCTTCCCGCTGCTCTACACGGGCTGGCTCTCGCTCCACCGGGTCGAGCTCGGCGGTGACGCGGAGTGGAGGGGTTTGGACAACTACGCCCACCTCGCGGACAGCGAGTTCTTCTGGAACGCCCTGGCCAACACGTTCACCATCGGGGTGGTCTCGACCGTTCCCCAGCTGCTGATGGCCCTGGGCCTGGCCCATCTGCTCAACTACAAGCTGCGCGGCCGCGGTTTCTTCCGGGTCGCGGTGCTCGCTCCGTACGCCACCTCGATCGCGGCGGCGACCCTCGTCTTCGCGCAGCTCTTCAACACCGACTACGGACTCATCAACACCGTCCTCGGCTGGGTCGGTTTCGAGCCGGTCGACTGGGAGTCCTCCAAGTGGCCGGCCCAGATCGCCATCTCGACGATCGTGACCTGGCGCTGGACCGGGTACAACGCGCTGATCTACCTGGCCGCGATGCAGGCGGTGCCACAGGACCTCTACGAGGCGGCGGCGCTCGACGGGGCCTCCCGATGGCGGCAGTTCCTCAGCGTCACCATTCCGTCGATCCGCCCCACGATCCTGTTCACGGTCATCGTGTCCACGATCGGCGCCACGCAGCTCTTCGGCGAGCCGATGATCTTCGGTGGCAGTCTCGGCGTGAGCGGCGGCAGCGGCAACCAGTTCCAGACGCTGAGCCTGCTGATGTACGAGAAGGGCTGGGTGACCGGCGCGCTGGGACAGGCATCCGCCATCGCCTGGGTGATGCTGCTGCTCCTGCTGCTGGTCGGGGCGGTCCGGATGCTCTTCTCCCGGGCGAGCCGCAAGAAACTGGGGGCCTGACCTCATGACGCACACGACCCTCGACAGGAAGCCGCGCTCCACGTCCGACGGGAAGCGGCGCCCCTCTCCCGACGGCAAGCGGCGCTTCGGGCGCCCGTCCGCCGGCCGACAGCACCACGCGGGCCCGCTGACCTACGTCCTGCTGGGCCTGGCCGCCCTGGTCTCGCTCTTCCCGCTGTACTGGAACCTCGTCGCCGCCTCGCACTCGGGCGAGCGCGTGGTGGAGGCTCCGGCCCCGCTGCTGCCCGGGCCCCGCCTCTTCGACAACCTCACCTTCGCCTGGAACCAGGTCGACATGGGCGAGGCGCTGATCAACACGACCGTCGTCGCGGGCCTGGTCGCCCTCTCCACGGTCCTCTTCTCCACCCTGGCCGGCTTCGCCTTCGCCAAGCTGCCCTTCAAGGGACGCAACGCCATGCTCGCGCTCGTCGTGGCGACGATGACGATCCCGCCGCAGCTCAGCGTGATCCCGCTGTACCGGATCATCACCGACCTGGGCTGGGTCGACCAGCTCCAGTCGGTCGTCCTGCCGTCCCTGGTCGCCGCGTTCGGCGTGTTCTTCATGCGGCAGTACCTGATCGAGGCGCTGCCTGTGGAGCTCGTCGAGGCGGCCCGGATGGACGGCGCGCACAGCCTGCGGATCATCTGGCACGTGGTGTTCCCGGTGGCCAGGCCCGCGATGGCGGTGCTGGGAATGCTGGTCTTCGTCCAGGCCTGGAACGACTTCTTCTGGCCGTTCATCGCGCTGACCCCGGACGGGAACCCGACCCTCCAGGTCGCCCTGGCCGGCCTCGGCGCGGGCAACCACACCGTCGACCAGGCGGTCGTGCTGACCGGCGCGCTGATCTCCACGCTGCCGCTGCTGCTGGTCTTCGCCGTGCTCGGCAAGCACATCGTCGGCGGCATCACCTCGGGCGCCGTCAAGAGCTGAGCCGGCCGGGCCGCCCTCCCTCGCCGGGCCGCCCCCCACTCCGTACGTACACTCCTCTCACTCGGGAGCACTTCCGCATGACCGCGACAGATCCCCGCCCCCGCACGACGACCCGCCGGTTCCCGGCCGGATTCCTCTGGGGCACCGCCACCGCCGCTTACCAGATCGAGGGCGCCGCGGCGGAGGACGGCCGTACCCCTTCGATCTGGGACACGTTCTCGCACACGCCGGGGAAGGTCGTCGGGGGCCACACCGGCGATGTGGCCGTCGACCACTACCACCGCTTCCGTGACGACGTCCGGATGATGGCGGACCTCGGCGTGAACGCCTACCGGTTCTCCGTGTCCTGGTCCCGTGTACAGCCCACCGGACGGGGCCCGGCCGTCCAGAAGGGCCTGGACTTCTACCGCCGGCTCGTCGACGAGCTGCTCGCCGCCGGCATCGAACCGTCCCTCACCCTCTACCACTGGGACCTTCCCCAGGATCTCGAGGACGCGGGCGGGTGGCCGGAGCGGGCGACCGCGGAGCGGTTCGCCCAGTACGCGGGGATCGTCGCCGGGGCCCTCGGTGACCGGGTGACACGCTGGACGACGCTCAACGAGCCCTGGTGCAGCGCCTTCCTCGGCTACGGTTCCGGGGTCCACGCCCCTGGCCGGACCGACCCGGTCGCCTCCCTTCGCGCCGCCCACCACCTCAACCTCGGCCATGGCCTCGCCGTCCAGGCGCTGCGGGCCGCGCTGCCGGCGGACCGGCAGCTCGCGGTCTCGCTCAACCTGCACGAGGTACGCCCGTTGACCGGATCGGCCGAGGACCTGGACGCGGCCCGCCGGATCGACGCCGTCGGCAACCGGGTCTGGCTCGGCCCGATGCTGGAGGGCGCCTACCCGGAGGACCTGCTCGCCGACACCGCGACCGTCACCGACTGGTCCTTCGTACGGGACGGTGACACGGCCTCGATCTGTCAGCCCCTGGACCTGCTCGCCATCAACTACTACACCCCGACGGTCGTCTCACACGTCGCGGAGGGCGGGGAGAAGCCGCAGGACGACGGCCACGGCAACAGCGAGCACTCGCCTTGGCCCGGCGCGGACTCGGTCGCCTTCCACCGGGCGCCGGGCGAGCGCACGGCGATGGGCTGGGCCGTCGACCCGAGCGCCCTGTACGACCTGCTCACCCGGGTCTCCTCCCACTACCCCGGCCTGCCGCTGGTGATCAGCGAGAACGGCGCCGCCTACGAGGACGAGGTCGGCGCGGACGGCACCGTCCACGACCCGGAGCGCGCCGCCTATGTCCACGCGCACCTGGACGCCGTGCACCGGGCGATCGAGGACGGGGTGGACGTCCGCGGCTACTTCCTCTGGTCGCTGATGGACAACTTCGAGTGGGCGTACGGCTACGCGAAGCGGTTCGGCGCGGTCCACGTCGACTACGCGACGCTGGCCCGCACGCCGAAGACGAGCGCGCACTGGTACGGGCGGGTGGCGCGGTCCGGGGAGCTCGTCGCGCCGCAGGAGGTCTGACTCAGGCGGTGCGGGGCGCGAGTTCGGCCATCGCGCCCCAACCCGAGTCGGCGGTGGAGCCGGCAGGAGCGGTACAGCGCGGGAATCCTCGGCCCCGGCGCGTACCCGTCGGCCGTCCGTACGAGATGACCTCGGGCGACCGGCGGCCCGGCCAGGTGGTACACGGAGGGGCGGTGCGCAGCCGAGGTGCCGTGCCAGGGCCTTCGCCGCGACGGGCCGTCCTGCGTCGGCGACGGCGACGCGGATCGCGAGCGCCCGGTCGCGGGCGGGGGGTGGTGGGGGCGGCGGCGGACCGCACCCGTCCAGCGTACCGGGGGGGGTGCCTGGCATGCGGTGCGTAAGGCCGGGTCAGCGGATTCCGACATGCGTGGTGCACCCGCTCGGCGTAACGTCGCGGGTGTAGCTCGGGACCCCGACCGCACCGGGAGGCTGTGTGCGCGGCTCCAGGCACGACGACGACGCTCCTTATCCGTCCCGCTCGTCCCGCCGCGGCCGGCGGACGCGGGTCGCGGTGGCGGCGGCGGGCGCGGTCCTCGTGGCCACCGGCGGTCTGTATGCCGCGGGGCTCGTGGCCACCGGCGACGACATATCCAGCGGCACCCGGGTGGACGGGGTGGACATAGGCGGCATGAGCCGCGAAGAGGCCCGGCGGAAACTCACCGACGCGCCGCCCGCCTCGTGGACCGAGCCGATGACCGTACGGGTCGGTGACAACACCGGCACCGTCGAGCCGGCCGCGGCCGGCCTCACGGTCGACGCGGCGAAGACCGCCGACCGGGCCGCCGATCCCTCCCGCGACCCGGTCACGGTGATCGGCCGGCTGTTCTCCTCCGAGGACCGTGACATCGAGCCCGTCGTGGCGTTCGACGAGAACAAGGCGCGGGCGCGGATGGCCCGGACGGCCGAGATGTTCGACCGCAGGACCGTCGAGGGCGCGGTCTCCTTCAAGGAGGGCAACGCCGTGGCGGTGCAGCCGCGTGACGGACTGAAGCTGGCCGTCGACGGCGCCGTCGACGCCCTGCGCGCGGCCTATCCGGGCATCGGCCCGCGCCCTGTCGTCCTGCCGGCCACGGTCTCCCGTCCGAAGGTGGGCGCGGCGGAGGTCGCGCGCTTCATGAAGGAGTTCGGCACCCCGGCCATGTCGGGACCGGTGACGCTCACCACCGACGGCGAGCGCCTGGGGATCGCGCCCGCGACCCTCTCCGACCATCTGAAGGTGGCGGCGGACGACAAGGGCCGCCTGACCGCCTCCCTCGACGCGCAGGGGCTGAGGAAGGACCCGGAGGTGGCACGCCCGCTCGACGCGATCGCCACCGGGCCGGTCGAGGGCGAACTCGGCGTACGGGACGGCAGGGTGGTGGTGGAGACGGACGGACGGCCGGGCCACGAGGTTTCGGCGAAGGCGCTGGGAGACGCCGTCCGGCCGCTGCTACCGAAGACGGGCGCCGCCGCCCGGACCGGGCCCCTCGCCGCCGAGCTGATCCAGCCGGAGCTGACCCGGGAGTCGGTGGCGAAGCTCGGGATCAGGGAGCAGATGTCCACCTTCACGGTCCACTTCCCCGCGGCGCCCTACCGGACGGTCAACATCGGCCGGGCGGTCGAGCTGATCAACGGCTCGCTGGTGCGGCCCGGGGAGGTGTGGAGCTTCAACCGGACCGTCGGCGAACGCACCAAGGCCAACGGCTTCGTGGACGGCACGATGATCCTCGACGGGCAGTACCACTCGGCGCCGGGCGGCGGTGTGTCCGCCGTGGCCACCACCGTCTTCAACGCGGTCTTCTTCGCCGGGGTCAAGCCGGTGGAGTACGGCGCGCACTCGTTCTACATCGAGCGCTACCCGGCGGGCCGGGAGGCGACCGTGGCCTGGGGGACGCTGGACCTGAAGTTCCGCAACGACTCGGGCAACGCGATCTACATCGAGGCGAGTTCCACGGACTCGTCGGTGACCGTCACCTTCTACGGCACGAAGAAGTACGACTCCGTGGAGGCGGTGGAGGGTCCCCGCACCAACCTGACCGAGCCCGGGGAGCGGAAGGGAACCGGCCCCAAGTGCGAGCCGCAGACCCCGCTGGAGGGCTTCGACATCACGGTGGACCGGGTCTTCCGGGACGGTGGGGAGGAGGTCGGCCGGGAGACCTTCCGGACGCACTACACCCCGCGCGACCGCGTCACGTGCGACTGAGTTCGACGTCGGCGGCGAGGACCTGGAGCAGGTGGGTGACCTCGTGGGCGACGGCGTCGCGCGCGGGGCCCAGGTAGCGGCGCGGGTCGACGGTCGCCGGCTGTTCCTCCAGGTGGGTCCGTACCGCCCGGGTGAACGCCTTGTTGAGATGGGTGGCGACGTTCACCTTCGTCATCCCCGCGCTGACGGCCCAGGCGAGGTCGACGTCGCCGACGCCCGAGGAGCCGTGCAGCACGAGGGGCACGCCGACGGCTTCCCGCAGCCGGGCGATCAGCTCGAAGTCGAGGACGGCGTCCCGGGTCACCATCGCGTGGGAGCTGCCGACGGCGACCGCGAGGGAGTCGACGGCGGTGGCCGTGACGAACGCCCGCGCCTCGTCGGGGTCGGTGCGCACGCCGGGGGCGTGGGCGCCGTCCTTGCCTCCGACCTCGCCCAGTTCGGCCTCCACCCAGACGTCGTGGCGGTGGCAGTAGTCCGTCGTCTCGCGGGTGGCGGCCAGGTTCTCCTCGTACGGGAGTTTCGAGGCGTCGAACATGACGGAGCGGAAACCGAGGGCGACCGCCTCCCGTACCAGGTCGAGGGACTCGGCGTGGTCGAGGTGGACGGCGACGGGGACGGCGGCCCGACGGGCGATCGCGAGGGTGGCGAGCCCGATCGGTTCGAGGGAGCCGTGGTAGCGGGCGGTGTTCTCGCTGATCTGGAGGATCACGGGGAGACCGGCGGCCTCGGCCCCGGCCACGATGGCCTGGGCGTGCTCGATCTGGACGACGTTGAACGCGCCCGCGCCGGCGTTCCGCTCGCGTGCGCCGAGGACGATCTCGTCGGTCGTGGTGAGCGGCATCAGTCGTTCTCCCCGGCGGTACCCGCGGTGGCGGTGGTCGCGGCGGTCGCTGTGAGGACGACGGAGCGGGTGAGGTTGCGGGGCCGGTCCGGGTCCTGGCCCTGGGCCTCGGCGAGCAGGACCGCGAGGCGCTGGGCGCGGATGAGGTCGGCCATGGGGTCGAGGTGGTCCGCGGCGGTGCCCGACTCGGCGACGAGGGTGCCGCCGACGCGGGCGACGTCGTCGGCGAGACCGGTGGGGACGGGGCCGAAGGCCCAGGCCACACGGCCGGGGGCGGTGATGCTGATCGGGCCGTGGCGGTACTCCATCGCCGGGTATGCCTCGGTCCAGGCGCCGGCGGCCTCGCGCATCTTGAGGCCGGCTTCGAGGGCGAGGCCGTAGGTCCAGCCGGTGCCGAGGAAGGTGAACTGCTCGGCACCGGTGATGTCGGCCGCGAGGGGTGCGGAGACGGCCCGTTCGGCGTCGCGGGCCGCCTCCTCGACCGTGCGGACCCCGGCCGGGCGGGCGTCCTCGGCCTCCAGGTGGGCGCGGAGCAGGGCGAGGGCGGTGGTGGCGAAGCGGGTCTGGACGACCGACTCCTCGTCGGCGAAGTCGAGGACGGCGACGGCGTCGGCCGCGCTCATGACGGGGGTCGCCGGGTCGGCGGTGAGGGCACCGGTGGGTACCGGTCCCGCGACCTCGGCGAGGAGGTCGAGGACCTCCGTCGTGGTGCCCGAGCGGGTGATGGCCAGGACCCGGTCGTAGCCCCGCCCGCGCGGGAACTCGGAGGCGGCGAAGGCGTCGGTCTCGCCGTGGCCGCCGCTCTCGCGCAGCCGGGCGTAGGCCTGGGCGATGAACCAGGAGGTGCCGCAGCCGACCACGGCGACGCGCTCGCCCCGGGTGGGGAGCGCCGGGCGGTGCTGGGGCAGGGTCGCGGCGGCCTTGCGCCAGCAGGCGGGCTGGGAGGTGATCTCGACGGCGGTGCGGGAGGGACCCGAGGTGGGCACGTGCGGCTCCTTCACAGACTACGGACTCTGCTCGTTACTGCTCCGATAAGCTGAGTTTCGAGCAACTTCGAGCATCCAATGATGCGCAGTATCCACCAGCCGGGGCCTCCGGTCCAGGGGACTCCCCCTGCGGGCGGGGATAGGATCGCGCTCATGTCCAAGCACGAGCGGTGGAACACGCTCCTCGAACTGCTCGCGGCCACCGGCAGGCTGGAGGTCGAGGAGGCCGCGGCCACCCTCGACGTCTCCCCCGCGACGATCCGCCGGGACCTGGACGAGCTCGCCGAGCAGCGGCTGCTCCTCCGCACGCGCGGCGGGGCCGTCCCGCAGGGGGTCTCGTACGAACTTCCGCTGCGCTACAAGTCCTCCCGGCACGCCTCCGAGAAGCAGCGCATCGCGGCGGCCGTCGCGGAACTGATCCACGAGGGCGAGGTGGTGGGCCTCAACGGCGGTACGACGACGACCGAGGTGGCGCGGTCGCTGGCGCTCCGGTTCGCCGGCGGCGGGCCGGAGTCGACCGCGTCCCCGCGCTCCCCCGCTCTGACGGTGGTCACCAACGCCCTGAACATCGCCGGGGAGCTGGCGGTACGGCCCCAGATCAAGATCGTGGTCTCGGGAGGTGTGGCCCGCCCGCAGACGTACGAACTGGTGGGCCCGCTGGCGGCCGGTGTGCTGAACGAGGTCGTGCTCGACGTCGTCGTCCTCGGTGTCGACGGCATCGATCCCGAGCTGGGAATCATGGCGCACCACGAGGACGAGGCGGGCATCAGCCGGCTCTTCGCCGAGCGCGCCAGCCGCGTCGTCGTGGTCACCGACTCCTCCAAGCTGGGCCGCCGCGCCTTCGCCAGGATCTGCGGGCTCGACCGCGTGGACGTCCTGGTGACGGACGCGGCGATCCCGGCGGAGGCGGTGCGGCGGCTGACGGACGCCGGGGTGGAGGTCGTCCCCGTCTGACCGCCGGTCCGCACCGCCCATGGGGCCGGCCGCGCCTCGGCCCCGAAGCCGGACCGGGCCCGGCCCGCGACTCAGCCCGTGATGATGCCCGGGTCGCTGACGCCCGCCGCGCCGGTCTCGACATGGCCGGCGAAGCGCCGCAGGAACGTGGCGTTCGCGTCCGAGACGACCGACACGTCGTACCAGCGTCGGCTGCCCCGCAGATCCACGGTGTGCGTCACCGTGGCGCCCTTGACCACCTTGAAGGTCTGCGTCCCGCCCCCGTAGGCGGCGGCCCTGGTGACCTTGAGGTGGACGTCGACCGCGCCCGGGTTGGTCATGGTCAGCACCAGGTTGCCGCCGACGGTGTCGTGGCGTGCCGTCACCTCCGGTCCCGCGGTCCTGCCCGGCCCCTTGAAGGTACGCAGGAAGCCGTTGGGGCCGGTCACCGTCAGGTCGTAGACACCCGCGGAGTACGCGGTGTTCCACGTGTCGGCGAGGTTCTTGCCGGGGCCCGCCGTGTAGGTCCACGGGCCGTCGGTGCGGCCGAGAGCGGTGACGTGGAAGAAGGCGCCGGCCTTGGCGCCGGCGCCGAAGGTGAGGGTGTAGCGGCCGGTCGAGGGAGTGGACGCCCCGTCCACGTACAGCTCGTAGGGCAGCGCCCTGGTCGGGCGGGCCCCGGGCTCCTGGGTGGGCGGGACCGGCTTGGTGGGCGGCTTCGGCACGTAGCTGGGGTGGCGGTCACCGTCCGGCGGCCGGTAGCCCGCGGTGTCGGGCAGGGCGGCGGGCGCGGTGTCCTCGAGGCCGAAGTCGAAGGCCGAGGTCAGGTCGCCGCAGATGGCCCTGCGCCAGGGGGAGATGTGGGGCTCGGTCACCCCGAAGCGGCGCTCCATGAACCGGATGATCGAGGTGTGGTCGAAGACCTCGGAGCAGACGTACCCGCCCTTGCTCCAGGGCGAGACGACGAGCATCGGGACGCGCTGGCCGAGGCCGTAGGGGCCGGCGGCGTACCGCGAGTCGCCCGGGAAGTGGTCAAGCGTCGTGTCGACGGTCGAGAGGCCCTGGGCGGCGGAGGCCGGCGGGTAGGGCGGGACGACGTGGTCGAAGTAGCCGTCGTTCTCGTCGTACGTGATGAACAGGGCGGTCCTGCTCCACACCTCCGGGTTGGAGGTCAGCGCGTCGAGCACCTGCGCTATGTACCAGGCGCCGTAGTTCGCCGGCCAGTTGGGGTGTTCGGAGAACGCCTCGGGCGCGGTGATCCAGGAGATCCGCGGCAGCCGGCCGGCGGCGACGTCGGCCCGCAGGACGTCGAAGAGCCCGTCGCCGTTCTTGACGTTCGTACCGGTGCGGGCCTTGTCGTACAGCGGGCTGCCGGGCCGGGCGTTGCGGAAGGAGTTGAAGTAGAGAAGGGAGTTGTCCCCGTAGTTGCCCCGGTAGGCGTCGTCGATCCAGCCCCAGTGCCCGGCCGCGTCCAGGCCGTCGCCGACGTCCTGGTAGATCTTCCAGGAGATCCCGGCCTGCTCCAGACGCTCGGGGTACGTCGTCCAGCCGTATCCCAGCTCGTCGTTGCCGAGGACCGGGCCGCCGCCGGTGCGGTCGTTGCCGGTGTAGCCGGTCCACATGTAGTAGCGGTTGGGGTCGGTGGCTCCGATGAAGGAGCAGTGGTACGCGTCGCAGACGGTGAACGCGTCGGCGAGGGCGTAGTGGAAGGGGATGTCCTCGCGGGTCAGGTACGCCATCGTGCCGGCGGACTTCGCGGGGATCCACTGGTCGTAGCTGCCGTTGTTGAAGGCCTTGTGGCCGCCGGCCCAGTCGTGGTTGAGGCCCGCGATGAACTGCATGCCGAGGTCCTCGGCGGTCGGGTGGTACGGCAGGACCTCCTTGCCGCCGTCGCGCTGGTACCAGACCGGCTTGCCGCTGGGCAGGGTGACCGGGCGGGGGTCGCCGAATCCGCGGACGCCGTTCAGCTTGCCGAAGTAGTGGTCGAAGGAGCGGTTCTCCTGCATCAGCACGACGATGTGCTCGACGTCGGCGAGGCTCCCGGAGGCGCGGGCGGCGGGGATGGCGGCGGCCCGCGCGATGCTGCTCTGGAGCGCGGCGGAGCCGGCGGTGGCGCCGGCGATCTGGAGGAACCGGCGCCGGTTAAGTTCGGTCATGTGTCTGAGCACCTCTGATGGATTCCGGGGGACGGTGTGGTGAGCGAGCCCAAGATCAGTCGGTGAGAGGAAGGGGGTGTGTCGGCGACGCGTGGGGGCGCGGTACAGGACGTGAACGCGGGGAGGGAGCGGACGTCCCCACGGCCGGGTTCACGGTAGGGGGCGGCCCTCGGCCGGTCCACCACGCCCGGGGCCGCGCGGCGAAGAGTCCATGGACTCGCACGAGAAGTCCATGCCCGACGGCGGCGTCGAGTTCGGTGAAGCGGCCCCCGGCCCGCTGCACGGACCGCTCGAAACGCGGCCGGGTCGATCACGGACGGCGGCATACGGATCGCCCGGGACGCCGGATGCGTCCGGGGCGGGTTCGGCCGGGTCCGTGCCGGGTTCGGGCCGGGTTCGGGCCGGCAGAGCCCGCGACACGGAGCGCCGATCTTCCTGAGCTCTCCGGGGGCTGCGGGACGAGGGGAGCGCCGGCGCCCGCACCTGCGGGCGGCTCCTCGACTGACGCCCTCGGCCCTCGGCTCCGGCGGCCTGCGTCTTCCACGCGGACGGGAACCGGTCGTGGCCGGAATCTGTCCCCTCTGAAAAAGGCGTGAACCATCGCAGGGCGGGCGCGGGCATGCGGTCGCCACCGAGGGGGGCGGGATGGACGCGTGGACGGTCCCGGGTTACACCGAGTACCGGGAGCTGGGTTCGGGTGGCAGCGGACGCGTCGTCCTGGCCGTCCATGACGCCACCGGCGTGCCGGTGGCGGTGAAGTACCTCGCCGAGCGCATGCGGGCCGACGCCGCCTTCGTGCGAGGCTTCCGTGCGGAGGCCCGGCTGCTCGGCGGCCTCGACACGCCCCATGTCGTGCGGTTCTACGAGTACGTGGAAGCCCCGCGGGGCGCCGCGATCGTCATGGAGCTGGTCGACGGGGTGGCCCTGCGCGCGCTGCTCTCCCGGGAGGGGGCCACCGGCGCCGAGGCGGCGCTGGTCGTGCTCAAGGGGTCGCTGCTCGGGCTGGCCGCGGCGCACCGCGCGGGCGTCGTGCACCGCGACTACAAACCCGAGAACGTCCTGGTCGGAGCCGACGGCTCGTCCAAGCTCGTGGACTTCGGGATCGCCACGGACCACGGCAGCACGCCCGGGGTCGCCGGCACCCCCGCGTACATGGCTCCGGAGCAGTGGCACGGCGAGCCCGCCTCGCCCGCCGCCGACGTCTACGCGGCGACGGCCACGTTCTTCGAGTGTCTGACCGGCCGTAAGCCGTTCGCGGGCGAGAACCTCGCCGAGCTGGCGCTGCGGCACATCGAGGCGCCCGTCCCGGACGAGGACGCGCCGGAACCGCTGCGTCCCCTGATCCGGCGCGGTCTGGCGAAGGTACCGCGCGAACGGCCCGTGGACGCGGCGGTGTTCGTGGCCGAGCTGGAAGCCGTCGCCACCGCCGGCTACGGGCCCGACTGGGAGGAGCGCGGTCAGCGGAGGCTCGCCGCCCTCGCCGCCCTTCTGCCCCTGCTCTTCCCCTCGGCGGACGGGCCGACCACGGGGACGACCACCGTCGCCACGACCACCCTGCCCCCACCACCCCCGCCGCGTCTTCGGATGCCGAGAGGCCGGCCCCGGGCGTGGCCGGCCGCGGTGGCGGCGCTGATCCTCGGCGTTCTGGCCGCCGTCGCCGCCCGGGCGGGCGACGAGGCGCCGGGCCGTACGACGGCGCAGGCCCTCGCCACCACCAGCGAGCTCCCCGGTATGTCGCCGACGGCTTCCGCCCCGGCGTCCCCGGCCCCCTCGTCGGCGGCTCCGTCGTCCGAGGCTCCGCTCTCCGCCCCGCCCACGGCGGCGTCTCCCCCGAGCGGTTCACCGTCGAGCGCGCCGACCACTCCCCCGCCGTCTCCGCCCGCCTCTCCCACCGCACCGACGTCCTCGCCTCCTCCTCCCTCCACGGAGCCCGGGTCCGCGCCGCCGAGCGCCCGGCCCGTCGCCGTGAAGGAGGTGACGGTCACCGGTCTTCGGCAGAAGGGTCCGGGAGAGGCCGAGGCCACGTTCGAGGTGGTGACCGACGGCCCCGGGCCGGTGACCCTGTCCGTCACCTGGTTCACCGGCGACGCCCAGGGCGAGCCCGGCGTCTCCGACGGATCCGAGAGCCATGGGCGAAGCGGAGCGACGCGGTACACGTTCACCCTCACCCACGCCTTCCAGGGCCAGGGGTGCTACTGGGGTGTGCGGGCGACGACGAGTCCCTCGGCCGCGAACGGCGGTTCCACGCAGCAGATTCTCACCAGGCGGTGCACGGTCTCATGAACGATCCCCGGCCCCGTTACGACGGCCCCCCGTTCGACCCCGACGAGTACAGCGCCACCGTCCTCGGCAGCCACTGGTTCGAACGTCCGACGCACGACGTGGCGCCGGACCGCGTGGAGGGCGAGGTCCTGCGCTTCGGTCCCGGGGTGACGGCGACCGCGCTCGCCCGCCCCGCCGACGGGCCCACGGCGGCGCGGATCTGGCACGGGACCCTCACCGGCCACGGCAGTGACGGCCCCCCGCCCCGGCCCCGCCCTCGGCGGTTGCGCCGGTACGCCCTGGCCGGCCTGGTGCTCCTCGCCGTGCCGGCGTTCCTCGCCTGGCAGCGCTTCGGACCCGAGGTGTCCGTCCGCCGGGTCGCGGTCGTCGCCCCGCCTGGGACGCTGGGCTGCGACGGCACGGCGGACGTCGTGGCCGTGGTGGAAACGGACGGGCTTCCCGGCACGGTGACGTACCGCTGGGAGCGCAGCGACGGCACCACGTCCGGGTTGCTGCGGGAGAGGCTGGCACGCCATCAGGAGCAGGCGAGGCTCCGCCTGCTCTGGACCTTCCACGGCCGGGGCGAGTACCGGGCGACGGCCCGGCTGGTGATCGTCTCGCCCACCCCGCACACCGCCTCGGCCGCGTTCACCTACCGGTGCGCCTGAGTCCCGCACCCTCCCGCAGGCGTGTCAGGCGCCGCGGCGGATCCGGGCGGCCTGGCGGGCCTCGGCCGTCTTGCGGGCTTCGGCGGACCGGCGGGACTCGTTCTTGGCGCGTCCGGGCCGCCCCGGGACGGTTCCGATGCCACGGAAGGGGGCGCCGCCGCGCGGCGGGCGTTCGGTGGTCGGCGCGCTGCCGTCGACGGGAACGCCGGAGGGGGTGCGGGCGCCGGTGATGCGGGTGAGTTCGGCCTCGCCGGAGCGGACCTGGGTGACCTGGGCGTGGATCCCGGCGTCCGCCATGAGCCGGACCACGTCCCGGCGCTGGTCGGGCAGGACCAGGGTGACGACGCTGCCGGACTCGCCGGCGCGGGCGGTGCGTCCGCCGCGGTGCAGGTAGTCCTTGTGGTCGGCGGGCGGGTCGACGTTGACGACGAGGTCGAGGTCGTCGACGTGGATGCCGCGGGCCGCGACGTTGGTGGCAACCAGGACGGTGACCTCGCCGGTCCGGAAGCGGTCGAGGGTGCGGGTGCGCAGGGGCTGTGACTTGCCGCCGTGCAGGGCCGCCGCCCGTACGCCGCTGCCGAGGAGGTGCTTGGTGAAGCGGTCGACGGCGTGCTTGGTGTCCAGGAACATGATCACGCGCCCGTCGCGGGCGGCGATCTCCGTGGCGGTGGCGAACTTGTCCGCACCGTGCACCTGCAGCACGTGGTGCTCCATCGTGGAGACGGCGGCGGCCGAGGGGTCGACGGAGTGGACCGCCGGGTCGTGGAGGTAGCGCTCGACCAGGAGGTCGACATTGCGGTCGAGGGTGGCGGAGAACAGCATCCGCTGGCCCTCGTGGTGCACCAGGTCGAGCAGCGCGGTGACCTGCGGCATGAAGCCCATGTCGGCCATCTGGTCGGCCTCGTCCAGGACGGTGACGGTCACCCGCTCCAGTCGGCAGTCCTTGCGCTCGACGAGATCCATGAGCCGGCCCGGCGTCGCGATCACGATCTCGACCCCGTCGCGCAGCGCGGCGGCCTGCCTTCCGATCGACATGCCGCCGACCACGGTGGCCATGCGCAGCCTCAGCACCCCGGCGTACGGCGTGAGCGCGTCGGTGACCTGCTGCGCCAGTTCGCGGGTGGGGACGAGGACGAGGGCCAGCGGCTTGCGGGCCTCGGCCCGCCGTCCGGCGGTGCGGACGAGCAGCGGAAGCCCGAAGGCGAGTGTCTTTCCGGATCCGGTCCGGCCGCGTCCCAGGACGTCGCGTCCCGCCAGGGCGTTCGGCAGGGTGGCCGCCTGGATCGGGAAGGGCTCGTCGACGCCGAGGCGGGTGAGCAGCTCCAGCACCGCGGACGGCAGGCCCAGCTCGGCGAAGCTCGCGGCCGGCGGCAGGGCCGGGGTGTGGCTGACCGGCGTCGCGAATTCGTCCTTCGGCGCGGGGCCGCGCCGCCGGGTGCTGTTCGTGCGGGCTGAGCTGTTCATGGTGACCTTCCGAATGCCGGGAAATGCAACGAGCCGGGGCCCTCACCACATGGGTGAGGGCCCCAGCTACGTCAAGACGCGTCAGCGTCAGGCAGGAACGATGTTCTCCGCCTGCGGGCCCTTCTGGCCCTGCGTGACGTCGAAGTTCACCTTCTGGCCTTCCTGGAGCTCACGGAAGCCGGAGGTGGCGATGTTGGAGTAGTGGGCGAACACGTCCGGGCCGCCACCCTCCTGCTCGATGAAGCCGAAGCCCTTTTCCGCGTTGAACCACTTCACGGTGCCAGTAGCCATGTCAAACTCTCCTTCGGGGCAGTGCCCCAGAATTCACACTGTGTGAATCCCGGCGTCGCCGCGATGATTACCCCGTCCGGAAATACCGTACTGAAAACAAAAAAGTGCCCGACGATGTCGAATCGTCGAAGGCACTTGAAGTTTATTGGGAACCACAACTGCAACTGATCTCGACTGTAGCACGCCGTGGGCACCTGTGCACGGAAATCGACTTTTCGCGTGCGCCGCGGCGCGAAGAGTTTTCGCCGCCGCGGCGCACGCCAGGCCGGTGCCCGACCGCCGCCTCGTGGTCACCCCGCGGGTCAGGCGGGGACGTTTCTGCGGAACCAGCCGGTGAAGGCCTTGTCCTCGGCCTTCGGCTCCTCGGCCTTCGCCAGCACCCTGGCGGCCTCCTCGCGCCACGCCGCGGCGTCCGCGCGCGCCGCCGGGACGAACGGGCCCCGCTCGGCCGCCTCGGCCGCGGCGCCGAAGAAGTCACCGCCCTTGCGCTTGACGTCGTCCGTGCCCCACGCCCGGCCGCGCTCCCCCACGGGAACCCTCTGCAGGTGCGGAATGTGCTTGGCGCAGTGGATGTACGCCTCCTCGACGGTGACCTCCACCCAGACCTGGGCCCGGCGGCCGGGCACCGGATCCACCGGCAGCCCCGCGTGGGCGCGGCGCATCTCGTCGTCGGGGACGATCCGTGCCCTGCCGTTGACGTGCAGTCCGATGCGGTCTCGGAGGAAGTCGACCATCAGGATGCCGACGTGGGGGTTCTCCTCGATGTTGCCGAGGCTCGCCAGCACGCCGTTGCCCCGGTACTCGGGGTACGCGAGGGTGAGGTCGTCCAGGACCTGGAGGAAGCCGGGCGGCCCCGCCCGGAAGGTGTTGTCGCACTCGCCGTGACGGTCGGCGGTCGCGAGGAAGAACATCTCCTGCCGCGCGACGAACTCCCGCATCCGGGTGTTGAGCCGGTCGAGGACCTGGTCGGCGTAGAACCGGTCGGCCCGTTCGGTGGTGCCCATGCGCTGCTGGACGAGGTGCTCGCCGTCACTGCCCGGGCGGGTGGTCCGTACCGGCGGCATGGGCCGGTCGTCCTCCGTCCGCCTCGGCTCGTGCCCGACCTGTTCGAATGTGCTCAATTCCGTGCCCCGACCAGTTCTTCGATGGAGTCGTGCCGTATCCGGTGGGAGGGGATGCCGATACCCCTCAGGGTGTCCACGCCGCAGCGGACCATGGCCGCGGGTCCGGACAGGTACGCGTCGTAGGAGTGCCAGGGGCCGTACTGGCTGACGGCCTCGGGAAGTTGCCCGCAGAGATCGCCCGTGGGGCCCTCGTCGACGACCGGGCGCACCGAGAGCCAGGGGTGCGACTGCTGCATGCGGAGCATGGTGTCGATGTCGTACAGGTCGTGGTCGCGGCGGGCGCCGTAGAAGACCTGGACGGGCCGGCGGCGGCCGTGCCGGGCCACGTCCTCGACCAGGGCCTTGATGGGGGCGATGCCGGTTCCGCCGCCCAGGCACAGCAGACCGTTGTCGGTGCTGTGGTCCACCGTCATGGAGCCGGTGGGGGGACCCAGCCGGATCACGTCACCCGGTCGGGCCCGGTGTACGAGGGCGTTGGAGACCCAGCCCGCCGGAACGGCCTTGACGTGGAAGGAGAGCAGTCCGTCGGAGCGGGAGGCGGAGGCGAAGGAGTAGTTCCGCCACACGCGCGGCCACCAGGGCGTCTCCAGGGCGGCGTACTGCCCGGCGAGGAAGGGGTAGGGCTGGTCGGGCCGTACGGTGACGACCGCGATGTCGGCGGTACGCATCTCATGGGCGACCACCTCCGCGTCCCACCAGGCGGGCGCGCGCAGCTCGTCCTCGGCGGCGGCGTCGATCATGATCTGGGAGATCGCCGTGTAGGCGCCCACCCAGGCCGCCTCCGTCCGAGTGCCCCACGTCTGCGGGGCGTACCGGGCGAGGGCGGCCAGGAGGCATTCGCCGACGGCCGGGTAGTGCTCGGGCCGGGTGCCGTACTTCCGGTGTCCGCGCCCGAGGTGGGACAGGTACGTGGTCAGGGTGGCCGGGTCGTCCACGTGGGTGGCGGCGGTGAGCAGCGCCTTGAAGAGGCGGTCGCGCTGGGTGTCCATGGCCGCGGGGAAGAGGGCGCGCAGGTCGGGGTGCTGGAGGAAGAGCAGCGCGTAGAAGTGCGAGGTGACCTTGTCGGCGATGGGCTCGATCTCGGCCATGGTGCGGCGGATGAGCGCGGCGTCGGAGGTGTCCTCGGGGGTGGGCGCCGGTGCGGGGGCCGGAGCGGCGTCGGGTCTGGGCGACGGCGGCGGAGGCGACGGGGGTGCCGTACGACCGCGCTCCGCACCGGTGCCGACGGGGCGTATCGGTGTCACGGGGCGGCTGGGTATCCGGTCCTCCGCCGCTCGACCGTTCTCCTGGCCCGTCCGGCCGGGTCTCCCGCTCGTCACGGGACTCGGGCTCTCGCTCGGACCGGGGTTCGCCGCGGGACCGGGGGACGGGGGCGCACTCGGGCCGGGACTCGGATTCGGACCGGCTTTCGGACTCGTACCGAACCAGCCCCCGCTCGCCTTGCTGCCGCCGGAGCCGCTCTTGTCGACCGACGCGCTGGTCGGAGCATCCATGGGTTTGCCTCGCCTCGAACGTCTTTCCGTCGCCCTTCGCACTGCGAAGTCCGACTGTGCCCCTATTTGCCTTCCTCTTTCAGAATTCCTAGGAACTCACACCCATCTCCCCAAAGCACGTGGTATGCGCGGCACTTGGCGCGCCGCCACCCCTGCCGCCAGTGGGGCGCGGACATTGACAGGCGTACAGACGTACAGGGGTACGAACGGGCTCGACCATACCCCCCTCGCCTGAACCCTGAACGGGATGCCCCGGGGGTCGGCCCCGGCCGCTTTCCCGCTATTCGGCCTTCTATGCACTTCAGTGACCGGGCCGGTGACCGAAGTTACCGACGGGTTCAAGGGATGCCACAAAGCATTCGGGACCCATGTGTGCGGATTCGGCCGAAGAATAACCCCCTCACCGCGATCCGCCGCCCCGGCCTCCTCACAGCTTTCGACCCCCATCTTCACGTTCTCTTTTCACACGGACGGCCGAGGTGCAGGCCTGACGGGCGGCGGCCCTGCGGGTCGCGCGCGGTGTCGGACGCCGTGCCGCACGGCGTGACGAGCGTCACGCCGCTTCCTCGCTCCCCGTGTCAACCGGACGCCCTGCGCGGAGCGTATGCGGGGTGAAGCGAGAGAGATCCAGGAGTGGCTGTTGACCGTCGAGGAGTTCGAACAGTTCTATGCCCAGACGGTCGCCCGCCTGACCGGGCAGCTGTACATGATGCTGGGCGATCTGCACGAGGCGCAGGACGTCGTCCAGGAGGCGTTCGTCAGGGGGTGGAGCCGGCGACGGCAACTGGACCGTGACGGCCGGCCGGAGGCCTGGATCAGGACGGTGGCCTGGCGGCTCGCGGTGAGCCGGTGGCGTTTCCGGCGGCGCTCGGCCGAGGCCTGGCGGCGCAGGGACACCCCGACGGAGGTCGCCGGACCGGGACCCGAGGAGGTGGCGCTGGTGGACGCCCTGCGCGGGCTGCCCGACCGTCAGCGCAGAGCGGTGACCCTCCACTATCTGTGCGACCTCACCGTCGAGCAGATCTCCGCCGAGACCGGCATGTCCACCGGCACCGTCAAAACGCATCTGAGCCGCGCGCGGGCCGCACTCGCCCACCGCTTGCAGGATCCACGCATTGAGGAGGCCCCTGGTGCCTGAGCCCCACGACCCGTTGCGGCACCTGTTCCACCAGGCGGCACACGCCGGTCAGGCTCACGCGGACGCCCCGCCGTTCGCGCGGATCGCCGATCGGGGCAGGCGCGCCAGGCGACGCCGCCTGGCCGGCCTCACGGCGGCGGCATGTCTGGTCCTCGCCGGCGGCGGCGCGGCGACGGCCCTCCTGGTGACGGGCCGGCCGACACCGGTGGTCCCCGCCACGACCCCCTCTCCCCGGGACACGCCACCGGCGCCCACCAGCTCCGCGACGATCCGGCCGTCCCTCACCACGCCACCGGCGGACCGCGGCACGCCGGGCTCCGACGCTCCGGTGACCTCGCCGCCCGCCACCTCGACGTCGGGCGCGTCCACATCGGGTCCCCCGGCGTCGGGCACCTCGACGGCCGGCGGCCCGTACGGGACCGCCACGCAGCCGCCTCCGGGTGGAGCCGTCTCCACCCGGCCCTGACCCCCGAGAGACCCGCACGTCCAGCCCCGCACCGCCTGCCCGCGCACACCGGGGTCATCCGGCGTGCCCGCGACCACCTGAGAGAGCGTCGAATGCCGGTTTCACCGCCCCCGACACGTGAACCCGCCTGTGCGGCCCCCTACCGCGGCACTCCGCCGCCGCGGCCGGTCACCCCCGCGCGACGGAAGGGGCCGCCCCGCCCGGCGGGACGCGTCCGGGTCGCTCTTCGACTGGGGCGCGACGACGCCGAGGTGCTCTGTCTGTACCTGGTCACGCGGGCGGCCCTGTGGATCACCGCCTACTGCACCGGCCGGCTCTTCCCGGCCGACCCGGAGGCCCGTGAGACCCCGGGAGTCCTCGCTCCCTTCGAGCGCTGGGACTGGGGCCACTACCTGAACATCGCGCGGGACGGATACTTTCCCGCCGACCTGTCCCCCGGCTCCTCGGGAGGGGACAACCGTGAGGCGTTCTTCCCCGGCTTTCCGCTGGTGCTGCGCGCCGTGCACGTCGCGGTACCGCACTGGACCGCGGCGGGGCTGCTGATCTCGCTGCTCGCCGGGGCGGTGGCGGTCGTCGCGCTGTCGCGGATCGCCCGGCATCACGTCCCCGACACCCACGTCGGCCGCCGTGCCGTCCTCTTCCTGCTCGTCTCCCCGTGCGGGACATTCCTCGCCGCCGGCTACACGGAGGCGCTGTTCCTGGCACTGGCGCTGCCGGCGTGGCTCGCGGCCCAGCGCCACGACTGGGCCCTCGCGGCAACCCTGACGGCGCTGGCGACGACGGTCCGGGTGAGCGGTCTTTTCCTCGCGGCGGCCGTCGCCCTGCACTTCCTGATCGCCGCGCGCGCCGACCGCCGATCGTGGCGCAAGGCGCCATGGCTCGCGCTGCCGGCCGTGCCGGCGGGCCTCTACACCTGGTACCTCCACGCCCACACCGGCGACTGGATGGCCTGGAAGCACGCACAGGAACGCGGCTGGTACCGCGACTTCCACGCCCCGTGGGAGGCCTGGTCCCACACCTGGGAGGCGGCCTTCAGCCAGTCGCAGTCCACGCCGTACGCCTTGATGTTCCAGGCGGAACTGGTCGCGATGCTCGTCGGCCTGGTCCTCCTCGGGTTCCTGATCCGGTGGCGCCGCCTGCCCGAGGCGCTCTACCTCGCCCTCACGCTGTGGGCGCTCGGCACGTCGTACTGGTACACGTCGATCCCGCGGGCCACCCTGCTGTGGTGGCCGCTGTGGATCGCCCTCGCCCACCGCGCCCGTACGAGCCGGCGGTTCACCGCCGTCTACCTCTGCCTCACCGTGCCCGTGTCGATGATCTACGCCGTCGCCTTCCTTTCGGGCCGCTGGGCGGGGTAGCGCGCGATGCCGGAGGCCGTTTGAAGGATCGTTCCGGCGGGGGGTTAGCATATGAGCGCCGCCTAGCTCGAAAGATAAACTTGTGACTGTCAATGAGGACTCGTTCACGAACTGGAAGACCCGCGAGGAGATCGCGGAGTCGATGATCCCGATCGTCGGGAAGCTGCACCGGGAGCACGACGTCACCGTCCTGCTCCACAGCCGCTCCCTGGTGAACAAGTCGGTGGTCAGCATCCTCAAGACCCACCGATTCGCCCGGCAGATAGCCGGTGAGGAACTGTCGGTCACCGAGACGCTGCCCTTCCTGCAGGCTCTGACCACGCTCGATCTCGGCCCCTCCCAGATCGACATCGGCATGCTCGCCGCGACGTACAAGACCGACGACCGCGGTCTGTCGGTCGCCGACTTCACGGCCGAGGCCGTCGCCGGCGCCACGGGCGCCAACAAGATCGAGCGCCGCGAGGGACGCGACGTCGTCCTCTACGGCTTCGGCCGCATCGGCCGGCTCGTCGCCCGCCTCCTCATCGAGAAGGCCGGCTCCGGCAACGGACTGCGGCTGCGCGCCATCGTCGTCCGGGGCGGCGGCGAGGCGGATCTGGTCAAGCGCGCCTCGCTGCTGCGCCGCGACTCGATCCACGGCCAGTTCCAGGGCACGATCACCGTGGACGAGGCGACGAGCACGATCGTCGCCAACGGCAACACCATCAAGGTGATCTACGCCAACGACCCGTCCGAGGTCGACTACACGGCGTACGGCATCAAGGACGCCATCCTCATCGACAACACGGGCAAGTGGCGCGACCGCGAGGGGCTTTCGAAGCATCTGCGCCCCGGTATCGACAAGGTCGTCCTGACGGCCCCGGGCAAGGGCGACGTCCCGAACATCGTCCACGGCGTCAACCACGACACGATCAAGCCGGACGAGCAGATCCTGTCCTGCGCCTCCTGCACCACCAACGCGATCGTCCCGCCGCTGAAGGCCATGGACGACGAGTACGGCGTGCTGCGCGGCCACGTGGAGACCGTCCACTCGTTCACCAACGACCAGAACCTGCTGGACAATTACCACAAGGCCGACCGCCGCGGGCGCTCCGCGCCGCTGAACATGGTCATCACGGAGACCGGTGCGGCCTCCGCGGTCGCCAAGGCGCTGCCCGACCTGAAGGCGCCGATCACCGGCAGCTCGATCCGCGTCCCCGTTCCGGACGTCTCGATCGCGATCCTCAGCCTGCGCCTGGGCCGCGAGACCACGCGCGAGGAGGTCCTCGACTACCTCCGCGACGTCTCCCTGCACTCGCCGCTGAAGCGCCAGATCGACTTCACGACCGCCCCCGACGCCGTCTCCATGGACTTCGTCGGCTCGCGCCACGCCTCGATCGTCGACGCCGGCGCGACCAAGGTCGACGGCGACAACGCGATCCTGTACCTCTGGTACGACAACGAGTTCGGCTACTCCTGCCAGGTCATCCGCGTCGTCCAGCACGTCTCGGGTGTCGAGTACCCGACGTTCCCGGTTCCGACGGTCTGATCACGACCGACGTCCGACCACGTCCGGCGGGTGGCGGTGGACGGTGACCGATGCCGAGAGGCATACGGTCGCCCCCACCGCCACCCGCCGTTCTCGTGCGCCGGCGCTTTCGCGTCCTCCACTCGCGAAAGGGTGTATTTCGGGCAATCATGGCGAGTTGTGGCATGCAGAGCGGTCGTACGGAGCGCGCCGACGGCTCGGAGTGCGGCCACGCCGCGCTCACCCGCCCGTGGAAAGGCCCCGTTCCATGCAGCCTGCGCTCAGTACGGACGTGCTCGCGGAGCTCCGTCGGCCCCGCCCCCACCCGGCCCTGTCGCTGGTGATGCCCACCCACCGGCGCGAGCCCGACAACGCTCAGGACGCCCTACGGCTGAGGAATCTCCTGGCCAGGGCGGAGAGGGCGCTCCAGGAGGACCCCGCGGTCACGAAGGAGCGCCGCGCCGACGTGCTCGGCCAGTTGGAGCGGGCCGTGGCGGAGATCGATCTCGCGCACGCCGAGGAAGGGCTGGTGATCTACGCCGCCCCGGGTGAGCACCATGTGTGGACGGTGGCCCGCGACGTTCCGGAGCGCGTCGTCGTCGCCGACACCTTCCTCACCCGCAATCTCGTGTCCGCCCAGGCCGCCGAACAGCCGTACTGGGCCATGGCCGTGGCGGCCGACCGGGTGTCGCTGTGGAGCGGCAACGCCGAACGGGCCACCGAGTACACCGAAGGCGGCTTCCCGCTGGCCCGCACCCTGGAGGTCCCGGACGCGGAGCGCCGGGAGCGCGTCGGGGACGTGCCGAGCACGTTCCGGGACGAACAGACCCGTCAGTTCCTGCGGGAGGCGCTGGACGCGCTGCGGGCGGTGCTGAGCGCCGACCCACGACCGCTGTACGTGATCGGCGAGGCCGCCGCACTCTCCCTGCTGGAATCGAACGGTTCGCCGCACGTGGACACCACGACCATCCAGCGCGGCGGCCTGGCGCGGGGCCCCGCCACGGCGGTCCACGAGGCCGTCGAGCCGCTGCGTACCGCGAGGCAGACGGCACTGGTCACCACCGTCCTGGCGGAGCTCGACGCCGCGCGGGGCAGGCGGGAGTACGCGGCCGGCCTCGACGAGGTCCGGGAGGCCGCGAACGAGGGCCGGCTGCGGCTGCTGGCGGTCGAGGAGCACTACCGGACCGTCGTGCGCGACTACGGTGACCACCTGGATCCCGCCGACCCGGAGGATCTCGACGCGCGGGACGACATCGTGGACGAGATCGTCGAGCGGGCGCTGGAGACCGGCGCCGACGTCCGGTTCGTACGGGACGACACGCTCTCCGGCATGGGGCGCATCGCCGGCGTCCTCCGCTACTGACACCCGATGGCACCACTCCACGACGGAGGACACACCCCATGAACAGATCATCGTCGCGAGGCGTGCGACTGGTGACCGCGGCGGCCGCTGTCGTTCTCGGCGGGCTCGGCGCGGCCGGCCTGGTCTCGTGCGGTACGGACGGAGACGCGAACACCGGTCCGACATTCACCGATCGGCCCACGGCGCCCGACACGGCCTCGTTCTCCGGCGTCCTGCCGTCGTCCGTCGCCTCCTCGGCGCAGGCCGCGATCGAGTCGGCGAAGGCGTCGGCCTCCTCCGCGGCGGCCTCGGCCTCGGCGCGGGAGGCGTCGCGCAAGGCGTCGATCGGCGCCGACGTCGAACGGTCCCGGAAGGCGGCCGAGGACGCCTTGAAGAACGTCCAGGGGCGGGGCAACGCGGTGGGCGAGGTGTCGATGACCGGCAAGCCGCGCGCCGAGACCGGCGGCAGACTGACCGCCGTCGTCAGCATCACCAACAAGACGGACGCGACGGCTTCCTACGCGGCTCAGGTCGACTTCATCGACGACTCGGGGAAGGTCGTCGAGACCCAGTTCGTGGGTGCGGAGGACCTGGCCCCTGGCGAACGGGCCCAGCCGCTGGTCATCAGCCGCCAACCGGCCGAGCCCATTCTCACGCCCCGACTGACCAAGGCGCAGCGCTACTGACGTCCGGATTCGGTGTAAGGAGCCGGTGTCAGGTCGGCATCAGAAGCCGGCGTCAGAAGTGGACGGCGTCCCGGATCAGGGGGCAGGTCATGCAGCTCGACCGCGGGCGTGGCTCCCTCGGTGGCGGTGTCGTCACTCGTGTCCGCGTGGGTCATGGCGTACCTCGTAGACGGCTCGGTCCGCCGGAAGCCGGCTAAGGGCCGGACGGAGTCGTGGACGGGATCTGGCCCAGCGCCGGTTTCGGTCGTCGGCCCACCGAGACGGGAATCTAGTCTGATCTGGACTTTTTGTTCTGATATGCGGCTGTACGGCGGGCTCTGAATCCTGGAGCTTTTCACGCATAACGGGCGATCTGAGGGATATCTGCACTGCGGTGGATGCCTCGCCCCTGTCCGCGCCGGTTCCCGCGCCGGGAAGGAGAGGATGACGGTGACCTCGCAAGCGGTTTCCATACCCGCCGACGGATCGGCGATCGCAGGTGACCTGGTGCTTCCACCAGAGGCAGCGGCGGTGGTGCTCTTCGCCCACGGCAGCGGCAGCTCGCGGCACAGCCCGCGTAACAGAGCGGTGGCCGCCTCCCTCCAGGACGTGGGGCTCGGCACGCTGCTGATGGACCTGCTGACCGCGCGGGAGGAGCAGGTGGACGTGGTGACGGCCCGGCATCGCTTCGACATCGGACTGCTGGGACGGCGGCTGGTGTCGGCGATCGACTGGCTCGGCGAACAGCCGGCCACGGCGCGGCTCCCCGTAACGCTCTTCGGCGCGAGCACCGGAGCCGCGGCCGCGCTGGTGGCGGCGGCCGAGCGGCCCGGCCCTGTCCGGTCCGTCGTGTCCCGCGGCGGCCGGCCCGATCTGGCCGGTGACGTGCTGAGCCGGGTCCGTGCACCGGTCCTCCTCATCGTGGGCGGCGAGGACACACAGGTCCTGGAGATGAACCGGGAGGCGGCCGCGCGGCTGAGCGCTCCGCACCGGCTGCACGTCGTCCCCGGGGCGACGCACCTGTTCGAGGAGCCCGGAGCCCTGGAGGCGGTCGCCGCGGCGGCCCGGGAGTGGTTCCTGCGGCCGGGCCCCCGCGAGGAGCCGTCGCGCCGAGGGCCGTGATCCCACCGGACGGTGCCGACCGGCCGTGACAGCAGTTCCGTCACCACCCCGGGGCCGGGCTCACGTCCGTTCGCGAGGAGGACCCCAGATGCGCTTCCACGACCACCAGCAGGCGGGTGAGGAACTCGCCCGCCTGCTCCTCGACCGGGCGGCCGACAACGACGGCACCGACGTGATCGTGCTGGCACTTCCGCGGGGCGGCGTGCCCGTCGCCGCGGAGGTCGCCCGCACGCTCGGCGTGCCGCTGGACGTGCTCGTGGCCCGCAAGATCGGCGCGCCCCGCCATTCGGAATTCGGTATCGGGGCGATCGCGGGCGAGGATCCCCCGGTCTACGACAGGCGGGCCCTGCAGATGCTCGGACTGGCCGAGGACGAGCTCGCCTCCGACGTGGCCCGCGAGCGGGCCGAGCTGCACCGCCGCGAAGCCCTCTACCGCGAGGGCCGCCCCCCGCCCGCCGTCGAGGGCCGCACGGTGATCCTCGTCGACGACGGGCTCGCCACCGGCGTCACGGCGCGTGCCGCCCTGCGCCACCTGCGGTCCCGCCGCCCGGCGCGGCTGATCCTGGCCGTGCCGGTCTGCGCGCCGGACGCCGCGGAGACGATCAGGCGGGACGCCGACGACGTCGTGTGCCTCTTCCGGCCGAATTCCTTCCGGTCGGTGGGCGAGTGGTACGAGGAATTCGCGCAGGTCTCCGACGACGAGGTGATCGCCACACTGCGCGACCCCGGTTTCGTCCGGAGCGGCCCGGGAACCCGCCCGGCATCCCATCGGAGGTGAACCATGCCAGGACGCGAAGAACTGCCTTCGACGCTGGAGCGCTCGCCCGAGGACGCGCAGCGCACGTGGATCAAGGCCCACGACTCGGCCGTGGATCAGTACGGCGAGGGTGAACGCGCGCATCGAGTGGCCTTCAGCGCGCTCAAACACAAGTACGAGAAGGTCGCCGACCACTGGGAGCGCAAGGAGCACGGCCGCAAGGGACCTTCGGACGCGCGCGCCGCGACGCCCCGGGAGCAGCCGGCCCCGAGTGGCGAGGGAGTGGACGAGCAGGCCACCAAGCAGCATCTGTACGAGCTGGCCCAGCGTCTGGAGATCGACGGCCGGTCGAGGATGAGCAGGTCGGAGCTGCTGGAGGCGATCCGCAAGGAGAACCGTTCACGGACCCGCAAGGCCCGTTCCTGACTGGGCCCTTTCGATGGGACGCGCGGCGCGCGGGCGCCGCGCGTCCCCGTGTCTCTCGCGACCGTTACTCACACCAGCGGACTGCCGACGTTGTGCATCATGCGGCGCAGCACGTTGAGCGTCGTCGCGTAGTCGGCGTCGTCGACTCCCTCGTGGATCCGGTCGCGCCAGACCGGCGCGTGCGTCTTGAGGTCCGCGCGAGCGGCGTCGCCCGCCTCGGTGATCCACAATCGGCCGTCGTCGTCCCGCGTGACCCAGCCCCGCTCCAGCAGCGTCGCGGCCTCCGCCGCCGGGTCGTCCTCCGGACGGAGGTACGTCTTCATGACCTCCACCAGCTCCCCCACGGTCATGCCGCGCCCGTCCGCCGAGACGTCGTTCCGCGACAGGTGCCGGAGCATCCAGTACTGCGGCTGGGTGAATCCGAGCTCGGCCTGGCGTGCCCGGATGAAGCCGATGATCTCCTCGTAGGCGAGACCGGTCCAGTACGCGACCGGCTGAGCGGCCACTTCCTCCGGCGAGAATTCCTTGATCTCCATGCTCCGTACCCCTTCGGCCGATCGCCTCGACGCCGCAACGTTGCAACGCGATCAACGTAGAACCTCAAGTTCACTTGGGGTCAACAGGGTTGGCCGTGCTTCCTTCGACGAGTTCGGCGAGGTGGTCGAGCGTCATCCACGTACCGGTCTCGTTGTCGACGCGGGGCATCCCGATTCCGCCGCGCAGCGCCGGATCCGCCGTGTCGAACGCGAGCACCTCGACCGGCGGCGGTGCGCCCGTCAGGACAGGGGGACTCTGGCCCGTACCCGTTTGCCGTGGGGCGTCGCCTCGATGTCGACCCGGGTGCACACCGCGAGCACGATCTCCATTCCGTGCTGTCCGATCCTGTTCGGGTCCTGAGGCCGGGCCACGGGAGGGACCGGTCGCGCGTCGTGGACGCGGATCTCCAACACGGCCGGATGGAGGGCGAGTTCGAGCCGGCAGGGCCCGGGGGCGTGTCGTACGACATTGGTCACCAGCTCACTGACCACCAGGCGCGCGACATCGATGCGGTCCTCTGCCAGCGGCCCGCGCCCCGCGTTCGGCGAGGCGGCGAGGAAGTCGGCGGTGAAGTCCCGGGACGCCGCGATCATACCGACCCCGCCCTCGAAGTCGACCCTCGCGGACAGCGCGGGCCGTCGCGTCACGCTGTCCCTGGCGATCACGTCCGTCATCGCCTCTCCTTCCCCACGCGGCATCCTGCGTCCCGCCTCGTCCTACGCATTTTCCCCACTTCGCACATTCCATACCGCGCCTACCGGCCGGACGGCCCGCATACAACCGGGAACACGGGGCAGACGGCGGAGCGAGCCGGGCGGTCGGCGCCCTGTCGGCGAGGGGAGACGAACTGTGTTGATGGCCCATCCCGCGGTGTTGAGCAACCTGATGGAGCAGTACCAGACACTGAGGATGCTGCACGCGGAGAACGGGAGCGAGGAGGTGCGGCGGCGCATGGACGACATCGCGTACACGCTGTGCGTCTCCACCGGCACGCGTGACGTGGACGCGGCGCTCATCGCCGCCCGCCATCGGCTGCCCGGCGCGCGTCCCGAGGACGACTCGATCCTGACGGCCTGAATCGGCGCACTCCCGCACTGAAGGCCGAACTCCGAAATCTCCGTACCGAAGACCGAACCCGGGGCGCTCCCCCTCGCGAGGGGGAGCGCCCCGGGTTCGGTCTTTTCGCGTCGGCGATCAGATCGCGGTCAGGTGTCCGTCAGGTGACGGTCACCAGCGATACCAGCGCCCTGTGCCGCCCTTCGGCCGGGCCACGAAGCCCAGAAGCCACAGGACGAGCACGATGACGGCGATCCACCAGAGCGCCTTCACCGCGAAACCGGCACCGAAGAGAATCAGCGCGAGCAGAAGAACCAACAGAAGGGGAACCATTGTTATCAACCTCCGGAGTGCCGCGTACCCCGCACCATCCCGCGCATTCCCTCGAATTGACGGGTTTTCCGTTCCGCAAGCCCGGGAAATAGGGCCGCCTCCTTTTCTCGGATGCTCAATTTTTTCGGTTTAGGCAGGCGATTCGAGGTCAGGCGTTCTGTTGTCAGCAATGGTCCATCGCACAGGGAGTGATCAGCCGTGTCGAGCGAGCAGAAGATGACCGCCAAGAGCGAACAGGCCAAGGGCAAGCTCAAGGAAGCGGCCGGCCGAGCGACGGGGAACGAGCGCCTCGAGGCCGAGGGCCGGGCCGAGCAGGTCCAGGGTGATGCGCGAGACGCGAAGGAGAAGGCGAAGGACGCCTTCAAGCACTGACTTCGCGTCCGCAGGGACCCGATCAGGGAAGAGGGGCGGCTCCGGAATTCCGGAGCCGCCCCTCCTGTGTGTCGGCGATCGGCACTCCGGCACGCTACGGGCGTGGGCGGACATGTCCGTGTGGGCCGCCCCGCTCCTCGTCGGGCCGCTGCCCGACCAGGGCCTGTTCAGACGGCATCGCGCGCGTGCTGTTCGCGGTGTGTCACGTAAGCGGTGACCCATGGCGCCACGGGAACCTCTGGCTGTCCCTGGGCGTCGAGGTGGCCCTCGGCGTGATCCGGCTCGCACCGTGGTTCCGCAGGACGTCCGGCCTCCTCAGCCCGAGGCCGACGCGGACGTAGCGGTCCCGGCCGCGTCGAACCGACCTCTCCCGTCACGACGACCGGTAGGAGCCGAACGGCCTACCGCCGACGGAGGCCCTCGTCGGAGATCCTCACGGTCCGCGTCCGGATTCCCCGGGAGCGTCACGGAGAGTGACCATCGCCCTTCGGGTGAACGGCTGCCGATCCGGCGGAGGTCCGGCGCGGCACGGGGGATCCATCCCTTTCGAGGTGCTATGGGAGCGCCTCGGTGTTCCGCGCGGTCGGACGGCCGGCGGAGAGGAAGGGAGCATGTCGTGAGGGTTACCCGGCTGACATCGGTCACCGCACTGGTCATCGCGATAGCCGCGTCGACGGCGCCGTACGCGGCCGCGGCGCCGGTGAGTGATCAGGACACGGGGTTCGTGAGGTCCGCGCACCAGGGGAACCTGGCCGAGATGGCCGCGGGCCAGGATGCGCAGAAACACGCCACGAGTGCCTGTGTGAAGGAGGTCGGCAGGGTGCTCGTCCGCGACCACGGCAAGCTCGACGCCGACGTGAAGGCGCTGGCGGCGAAGCTGGGCATCGCCCTGCCCGCCACTCCGACCGCCGAGCAGCAGGCCGAGCTCGCCTCGGTCCGGGCCAAGGCCGGCACCTCCGCGTACGACACGGCGTGGCTGAAGACCCAGGACGCCGCGCACACCAAGACGCTCGCTCGGATCGATTCCGAGCTCAAGGCCGGACAGAACGCCGAGGTCAAGGCCGCGGCCAGGGCCGCGCGCCCCGTGGTGGTCATGCACCTGGACATGGTCCGGGGCGGTGTCTGCCATGCCGCCAAGGACGCGGGCACCGTACGAGCCGGCAGCGGCGGGCTGCTCGCAGCCGAGGGCAGCGACACCCTCGCCGCGGCCGGCGTGGCCAGCCTGGCCGGAGGCGGGCTCCTGGCGGTCCTCGGTGCCGCCTGGCTGATCCGCGGCCGGCGCCGGACGAACCAGGACCGTTGACCCGTACCCGTACCCGTACGCGCCCGGCGAGGCGCGTCGGCGGCGGCGCGGCTGTCCTCTTCGGCGCCGTGCTGCTCACGGCCGGAGCGCTGCTCCTCGGCAGCGCTCCGGCGCGGCGGACGACCGCCGGGGATCCCGGAGTCGTACCCGCGTCGGCGCACCCCTCCGGCCGGGGCGCCGTCGGCGCGGCCGACGCCTCGCCGCCGAACCGGCTGGACGGCCCGCACGGCCTGCGCGCGAACCTCGTACCCGTCGGCGCCGATCGGGACGGCGTCCTGGACCTCCCCGACGACACGCGCACCGGCGGCTGGTGGGCCCTCGGAGCGCCGGCCGGCGCCGCCGAGGGCACGACCCTGCTCGCCGGGCACGTGGACACCCGCCGGTCAGGGCTCGGCGCGTTCGCCACGCTGCACGAACTGCCCCTGGGGTCCCGCGTGGAGGTGCGCGCGGCGAACGGCAGGACCTACCGGTACGTGATCGCGGCCCGCCGTACGTACCGTCAACAAGCCCTGCCCCGCGACCTTTTCACCCGGACCGGACCCCATCGACTGGCCCTCGTCACCTGCACGGGCTCGTTCGACCCCGTGGCGGCGGCCTACGACAGCAACCTCGTGCTCTTCGCCACGCCCGCCTGACCGCGCCACATCCTGACGTCGCTCAGGGAGCCGCGGTCTCGGCGGTGACGAAGTCGACGACCGCCGCCAGGCCGCCCTCGGCCATCGCCTGGCGCTGCCGATCGGCCGGCGTGCCCTCCCGGAGAAGTCGGTGGACGAGCGAGGCCACCTCACGGGTGTCACCGGCCGCGTCGAGGGCCGGCGTGATGTGCTCCATCATGCGAGCGACGAGGTCGCCGGCGCTCCGCCGCTCACCCGTCGGCGCGATCAAATGACCGTTCAGACCGTGCCGGGCCGCCTGCCAGTTCGCCGCCTGTGCCAACTCGGGCGGCACGTCCGGGACCGGCGTGCCCAGCTCGTCCTCGCGGATGGCCGTGGTGACCAGCGCGCGTACGATGCCGGCGAACATGACGGCTTCGTCCGCGCGTAGCTGCACATCGGTGCAGCGCACCTCGACCGTGGGGAATCGCTCGGAGAGGCGGGCCTGCCAGTACAGCTGTCCCGTGTCGGAGATGACGCCGCTGCGCAGCAGCGTCGCCACCCGCTCCCTGTGATCGGCGAGATCCCGGAAGGCGGGCGGAGGGCCGCTCACCGGCCAGCGCCCGAAGACGACGGTGCGCCAGCTGGCGAAGCCGGTGTCCTGGCCGTCCCAGAACGGTGAGTTAGCCGCCATCGCGGTCAGGACCGGCAGCCACCCCCTCAGCCGGTTCAGGACGGCCACCCCGACCTCGGGGGACGGCACGGCCGTGTGGACGTGCATCCCGCACACCAGCTGCTCGGCCACCAGTTGCGGGGCCTGCTCGCGCATCGCGCGGTAGCGCGGCTTCTCGGTCACCGGCGCCGTGACCGCGCTCCTGCGCGGGGGCGCCCCGCAGGCCGCCAGCCGGCATCCCTGTGCCTCGGCCGCCGCGCCGAGGGCGAGCCGCAGCCGCAGAAGATGCCCGCCGACCTCGTCCAGCTCGCTGCAGACCGGGGTGGCGACCTCCACCTGCACCTGCAGCAACTCCGACTGCAGCTCGTGCTCCTCGACGGTCGGTCCGAGACCCGCGGCCGCGCGCACCTGTTCCGCCAGCGGTACCGGCAACGTGTCCGCGTCGAGCAGCAGGTACTCCTCTTCCACCCCGACAGTGACCGGCTCCATGGTGCCGAGTCTCCGCGTGCGGATCATGGGAGGGGCGCGCGGACACAGGCCGTTCGCCTGAAAGGGTGCGCCGGGACCGGCACGATGGCCCATTCGGCACCACAGCGCCCGGAGCCGGTATCACTCGACCGGCCAGATGTGCGCCGGGGCGTTCATGTGCATGTACTCGATGTACTGCTGGGTCATCCGCCGCAGCGCCTGGTGCCGGTCCGCGTGATCGATGTCGTGGATGTGGTGGAACATCTCCGACTGCCACACCGCGCCGTTGCGCCCGCTGACGCACCGCTGCTCGATGACCCCCAGCAGCGGCTCCCGCCGCGCCGCGTCCATGCCCAGCCGTTCGAGGCCGCGGTCCGCGAGCGGCAACAGTCGCCGCAGCACCAGCTCGGTCGCCGGAACCTCGCCCATCCCGGGCCAGTACAGCTGCGCGTCGATTCCGTGGCGCGCGGCGGCGTGCAGATTTTCCTCCGCGGCCGAGAACGACATCCGGGTCCAGACGGGACGGTCCTCGTCGACCAGCGCCCGGACCAGCCCGTAGTAGAAAGCGCCGTTGGACAGCACGTCGGCCACCGTGGGCCCGGCGGGCAGCACCCGGTTCTCCACCCGCAGATGCGGTACGCCGTCGACGACGGCGTAGACGGGGCGGTTCCAGCGGTAGACCGTCCCGTTGTGGAGGGTGAGTTCGGCCAGTCCTGGGATTCCGCCGCTCTCGAGCGTCTCCAGCGGGTCCTCCTCCTCACACAGCGGCAGCAGTGGCGGGAAGTACCGCACGTTCTCCTCGAAGAGGTCGAAGACCGAGGTGATCCAGCGCTCGCCGAACCACACCCGGGGCCGTACGCCCTGCACCTTGATCTCGTCCGGCCGGGTGTCGGTGGCCTGTTCGAAGAGGGGAATACGCGTCTCGCGCCACAGTTCCTTGGCGAACAGGAAGGGAGAGTTCGCCGCCAGTGCCACCTGCACCCCCGCGATGGCCTGGGCGGCGTTCCAGTGGTCCGCAAAGTCATGCGGCGCGACCTGCAGGTGGAACTGGGTGCTGGTGCACGCCGCCTCCGGGGTGATCGTGTCGGCGTAGGTCCGCAGCCGCTCCACCCCGTCGATCGAGATCAGCAGGTCCTCCCCCCGCGCGGAGAAGATCTGCTCGTTCAGCAGGTGGTAGCGCGGGTTCTCGGACAGTGCCGCCAGACCGACGTCCTTCAGTTCCAGCGTCGGCAGAATCCCGATCATGAGCAGATGGGCGCCGACCGCGGCCGCCTGGACCTCGGCGTGGTTGAGCGCGTCGCGTATCTCCTGCTCCCAGGAGTCGGGACGCCCGGCGACGAGCGGGCGCGGCCCGATGTCGATCTCCAGGTTGAACCGGCCCAGCTCGCTCGACCAGGAGGGGTCCGCGATCGCCTCCAGGACGTCCGAGCCGCGCATGGCGGGCTCGGCGTCGTCGTCCACGAGGTTCAGTTCGATCTCCAGGCCGACCTGTGGCCGCTCGAAGTCGAACCGTGCCTCGCGCAGCATCCGCGCGAACACGTCGAGGCACGTGTGCATCTTGTTCCGGAACTGGCGACGGTCGTCACGGGTGAACACCAGCGCCGGGACGTCGCGTCCCATTCGTCCCTCCCGAACTCTCGTCGGCACGGCCCTTCCCCTTCAGCGTCCCACTCCACGGGCGGCCCAACCACCGAAGCCACCGGTGGTCCGGGCCGGGGGGTGGACGGGGGCGCTAAGCCGGGGGCGCGAGGTCGGCGTGGGATCTGAGCAGGGCCGGTGGAGCCGCCTGGCGCCAGGAGTCGACGACGATCGCGCGGAGCTCGTCCGCGTCGTCGAGGGCGGCCAGGCGCACCCGCACCCAGGCGAAGGCCGCCTCGTGGTCCGCGACCCAGAACTTCTCGGGCTCGGCGAGGACCAGCTCGCCGCGCTCCTCCTTGGGGCAGCGGACGGCCATCGACGTCTCCTCGTCGGGCAGGGTCAGGAACATCTTCCCGGCGACGCGGAAGGTGGGCATGGACCACGCCTCCTTCTCGGTCGTCTCCGGCAAGGAGAGGGCGACGGCGCGGACTTCGGCGGAGGTGCTCATGTCCCGACCGTACGACGGACCACTGACATCGGGACTCGGTACCCGGCACTCGGCACGGACGTGCGGAACGCTCGGGCGTTAGGCTGCGCTCAGCATGGACACGGCGGGGGGCGGGGGCACATGACGGCGGAGCCGGCACAGCGGTGGGGATCGACCCTCGATGAGGTCGTGGTGTACGCGCAGGGCGCGCTCTGCCGTCGCCTGGCCCGGGGCATCGTGCCGCCGGACGGACGGCTGCGGGTGGCGGGACTGCCCCGCGCGCTGGACCCGGGCTCGCTGCGGGCCCGGGTCCTGGGCGCCCCCGGCGTGCGCGTCACCGAGGCCCGGGTGGAGGTCGAGGCCGAGCCGCTGCCACTCGACAGCGGCACCGGCACGTCGGACGACCTGCGGCGCGAGGTCGAGCGGCTGCGCGACGCGTACGCGGCGGCGCGGGGACGCCGGGACCGGCAACGGCGCCTGATCGAGGAGGTCAGGGGTCTGCACCCGGTGCCGCCGCCCCGTCGGCGCGAGGACCCGCACCGCCGCACCCCGGTCGACGCGTGGCTGGAGCTCGCCGATTTCGTCGACGGGCGACTGACGGGACTCCACACCCGTCTCGGCGAGTTGGAGGAGGCGCTGCTCCGCGTCGAGCACGAGCTCGACGTCGCCTCGGACCGGCTCGGTCGCGCGTCCACCGACGCACCGTCGGCGCACCTGGAGACCACGGTCAGCGCGGTCCTGACCCTCGACGGCACGGGTGACGCGGGCGCGGAGCTGGAGTTGGAGCTCGAGTACGGGGTGCCGGGCGCCGTCTGGGTTCCGGCGTACCGTCTCACCCACCGTCAGGGCGACGGCAGCGGCCGTCTGGTGCTGCGCGCCTCGGTGGCCCAGCGCACCGGCGAGGACTGGACCGGCGTACGCATCGCCCTGGCCACCGCCGACCTGCGGCGCCGTACCGACCTGCCGAGGCTCCGCTCGATGCGGATCGGACGCCGTCAGCCCGCCACCGCCGCCACCGGATGGCGTGAGCCTCCGGGAGGGCTCGGCGACCTGTTCGCCGGGTACGACGCGGCCGGACCCCGCCCGGCGACGACCGCCGCACCCCTGGCCGTCGGGGCCGCCGGAGGCGCCGCGCCGGGCCCCGTTCCGCCGCCACCGCCACCGCCACCACCGGCGCCGCAGGGCTACGGCGCGCCGCCCCCGGCGTTCCTTGTGCCCGAGGGCGTCCACGACGCTTCCCGAGAGGCCTTCGGCAGCGGCACGCCCGGCTTCGCGGGGGACGGCCCGTCGCGATCGGCCCGCAGGCCGCGTGCCGGTGGCGCGCCCTTCACGGGTGCGCCCGCCGGCCTGGCACCCGCCGCACCCGGGTCTCCTGGTGCGGCCGCGCCGCCGCCGTCGGCACCGGCTGCTCACGGCCTTGCCGCGCCGACGCCGCCTCCGGCACCCGAGGTTCCCGCGGCCGGTCCGCCACGGCCGAGCGGGGTCGAGCTGGACTACGCCGCCCTCGTTCTGAGCGGTCCGGACGAGCCCGGCGGTCGCAGAGGCCGGCTGTTCCCCGTCTCTCCCTTCGACCCGGTGACGGCCGAGTACCGCCGCCGTGCCGAAGCGGTGGCCGCGCTGCCGCCGCCGGGGCACGCGGTGCGGCCCCGGGAGTCGGCGGGTTCCTTCGATCACCGCTTCGACGCCGCCGCCCGCGCCGACATTCCGTCGGACGGCACCTGGCACACCGTCACCGTCGGCGAGATCGCGGTCGGCCTGCGCACCGAGTACCTCTGCGTGCCGTCCGTGGAGCAGACGGTGTACGCCACGCTGGTGCTCTCCAACGCCACGGACCAGGCTCTGCCGGCCGGCCCCGTGGAGGTCACCGTCGACGACGACTTCCTGCTGACCGCCGCGCTGCCCACGCTCGCGCCGGGCGGTGTCCGCCGGGTGGGGCTCGGGCCCGCCGAGGCCATCCGGGTCACCCGCCGTACGCACCTCAAGGAGTCGACCTCGGGCCTGCGCAACAACACCACCGTGCTCGACCACCGCGTCCACGTGGAGCTGGCCAACCGGCTCGCGAGGCCCGCCACCGTCGAGGTGCGGGAGCGGGTTCCGGTCACCTCCGAACCGGACGTACGGATCGAGGAACGGGCCGACTGGAAGGCACCCGCGGACGGCGCCGGGCCCGAGCACCATGCCCCGGGCACCCGCATCTGGCGGGTGGACCTGCCCGCAGGTGGCACCGCCGTACTCGACGGCGGATACGAGATCCGCATCCCGGCCGGCAAAGCCCTGGCCGGCGGCAACCGCAGGAGCTGAGACCCGCCATGTCCACGGCCCGGAAGCCGATCCCTCTCCCCGTCACCGCCGTGACCTGCCTGGAGGACCGCGCCCACGTCGAGCGCTCCGTCGTACTCGACCTGGAGGCCGGCGTGCAGCGGCTGCGTCTCGGGCCGGTCAGCGCGCTGGCCGTCGACCGCACCCTCCATGCCGAGTTGACCTCCGTGCCTCCGCACGCGCATCCGGTTCCGGATCCGCATACCCATGCGGATACGCATATTCACACGCATACGGATACGGATACGGATACGGCGACCGTGCTCGACGTGCGGATCGTCCGCGAGTGGACACCGCGCGGGCCGGTGCCGGCCACCGACGACGACTCCGCCCTGCGCCGCCGGGTGCACACCCTCGAGGAGGAGCGGATCGTCCTGGGGCAGCGACGCGATCGGCTGCACGCCCGCCTCGACCTGCTCGGCCGTCTCGCCACCGATGTGCTGCGGGAGATCGGCGAAGGCGCCGGCTCCGGCGAGTACGAAGGGCCCCGTTGGGCCCGCGAACTGGACCGGGTCGACGGAGAGCGTGACGCGTACGGCGAGGAACTCCGTACGGTCGAGGCCCACCTGGCCGCCCTTGGGGTCCAACTCGGGGAGGCTCAGCGGGCCATGGAGCTCGCCGAGGAGGAGCCCGCCGAGCTGGTCGGCCACATCGAGCTGACGGTGGAGGCCGTGGTCGCCGGGCCGGTCGGACTGCGGCTGAGTCACCTCACCCCGTGTGCGCTGTGGCGGCCCGCCTACCGGGCCGTGCTCGACGGGGAGACGCTGACGCTGGAGACCGACGCGATGGTCTGGCAGCGCACGGGCGAGGACTGGTCGGACGTACGGCTGACGTTGTCGACGGCACGGTCGGCGCTGGCCACCGATCCCCCGCGGCTCGCCGAGGACCGGCTGACGCTCCAGGACCGTTCCGCCGCGGAGCGCCGCACGGTCGATGTCGAGCTGCGCGAGGAGGAGATCGCGGATCTCGGCCCCGCTCCCGTGCTCGGCCTGCCGGGGGTGGACGACGGCGGCGAGGTCCGGGTGCTGAACTCCCCCGCGCCGGTCTCCGTCGCCTCGGACGGCCGCGCCCACCGGGTGCCGCTCTCCGTCTTCACCACGCCCGCGAGCAGCGAGTACGCCTGCTCACCCGAACTGTCCCCGCTGGTCACCCAGGTGGTCCGGTTCGACAATCTGTCCGGCCACGCGCTGCTCGCCGGGCCCGTGGACCTGATTCGCGGCAGTGGGTTCACCGGCCGCGGCACGCTGGACTTCACCGCTCCCGGCGCCCCCGTCGAGCTCGCCTTCGGCAGTCGCGACGACCACCGGGTGGTCCGGCATGCCGAGGAGTCCCGCGAGACCACCGGACTCACGCAGCGGACCCTGGTCACCCGCACGGTCCGGCTGCACCTCTCGCGGTTCTCCGCGCCCGGGGAGCAGGGCGACCGGCTGATCGTTCTGAGGGAGCGGATCCCGGTCTCGGAGGTCTCGGCGGTCGAGGTGCGCCTGCGCGAGGATGCCTGTTCCCCGGCGCCCGACGTGGTCGACGCCGACGGCATCGCCCGCTGGGACGTCGCCCTCCCGCCCGGCGGCCGTCGCACTGTCACCCTGGTCTACGAGTTGTCGGCGAGCGCCAAGGTCGCCGGCCTCTGAACTCCCGGGCGGCGCGGCGCGACCGGGCGCCGCCCCAGCCGCCCCAGCCGAGCGTGACCGCCCCACCCGAGCGTGACCGCCACAGAGGTAACCGCTCCCCCTCGTCAACGCGTTCGATACCGTGACGCGTTCTTTCGCACGCCCCGTGGGCATCCCCCTGTGCCCGCTTCCAGTTGGAGTGAAATGAAAAGACCAATATGGTCCACGGTCATCACGGCGGTGGTGGCCGTTTCTCTCGGCGCGATACCCGCCTACGCCGCACCGGTGAGCCCCGAGAAAGCGGCCCCGGCCGCAGCCGACCCCGTCGACCCGGCCCTTGAGGACCAGGTCTCCGACGGCGGCACGGTCCGAGTCAACGTCGTCACCAGGAACCGTGCGGACCTGCCCGCCGCGGCCCGCGCCGGCAAGGCCCTGCAGACCCTTTCCACGCTGCCCGTGACCACCCTGCGTGTGGACAAGGCCGGTCTGGAGAAGCTCGCCGGCCAGCCGGGCGTGGTCAGCGTCACCGAAGACGTGGCGGTTCCCCCGACCCTGGATTCGAGCGTCCCCGTGATCGGCGCGGACAAGACCGCCGCCGCGGGCAACACCGGCGCGGGCAGCACGGTGGCCATCCTGGACACCGGCGTCGCCGTCCGGCACCCCTTCCTCCGCGACCGGATCAGCGCCGAGGCGTGCTTCTCGACCAACGACACCGCCGCCGGGGTCGCCAGCCTGTGCCCCAACGGCACCGAGCACCAGGAAGGGGCGGGCGCGGCCGACGTGGAGACCGGCGCCTGCGCTACGACTCGCATCTGCAGCCACGGAACCCATGTGGCCGGCATCGCCGCGGGCAACGGGCAGGGTGTGACCGGAGCGCCCAAGGCCGGTGTCGCTCCCGGTGCCGACATCGTCGCCATCCAGGTGTTCAGCAGGTTCAGCTCCGAGACGAACTGCGGAGTCGGCAAGGCGCCGTGCGTGAAGTCCTACAGCAGCGATCAGCTCGCGGGCCTGGAGAAGGTCCTGCAGCTGCGGCAGTCCGGCGTGCCGGTCGTGTCGGCCAACATGAGCCTGGGCGGCGGCCAGTACACGGCAGCCTGCGACACGGACGTCCGCAAGGCTGTCATCGACAGCCTGCGCACCGCCGGCGTCGCCACGGTGATCGCCGCCGGGAACGACGCGTACAGCAACGCGGTGGGAGCCCCCGGCTGCATCTCGTCGGCCATCACGGTGGGCAGCACCACCAAGGACGACCAGCTGTCCTCCTTCACCAACCGGGGCCCACTGCTTGACGTGTTCGCCCCGGGCAGCAGCATCGTCTCCTCGATTCCCGGCAACGCCTACGCCTCGTACAGCGGCACGTCCATGGCCACCCCGCACGTCGCGGGCGCCTTCGCGGTGCTCAAGCAGGCGTACCCGCGGGCGAGCGTCGCGGAGCTCGAGAAGGTCCTGGAGACCGGCGGCAAGAGCATCAGCTACACCGGTGCCACCACTCCGCGCGTCCGGCTCGACCTGGCGCCGCGGATCACGGACTTCAACGGCGACGGCGTGGAGGACACGGTCGTCGGCGACCCGAGGGCGACCGTGGGCGGCGACGCCAACGCCGGTGTCGTCCGCGTGATCCACGGCGGGGGCAAGGGCACCGCCGAGATCAACCAGGATCTCGCCGCGGTGCCGGAAGGCGCCGAGCCGGGCGACATGTTCGGTGAGAACCTCGCCGTATTCGACCACGACAGGGACGGCTGCACCGACCTCGTCGTGGGTGTCCCGGCCGAGGACGTCGGCACTCAGACGGACGCCGGTTCCGCCCAGGTCTTCTACGGCGCCGCCGGTGGCCTGTCCACCGGCAAGGCCCCCCTGGACCTCGTCCAGGGCACGGGCGCGGGCTCGATCCTGGCCTCGGCGCCCGAGGCGGGCGACCGCTTCGGGCACGCCGTCGCCGCCGGTCACACCACCGGCGGTGAGCCGTATCTGGTGATCGGCGTGTCCGGCGAGGACCTGGGCACGGTCAGCGACGCCGGCAGCGCCCACTACCTGCGCGGCAGCGTCAACATCGCCATCCACCAGGACAAGACGGGCATGTCGGGTACCGCGGAGGCGGGCGACAGGTTCGGTTCCTCCGTCGCCGCCTCGGCGAACCACATCGTCGTCGGCTCGCCGGGTGAGGCGATCGGCACCCTGGCCAACGCGGGCGGTGTGCAGATCCTCAAGCACGACCTGAGCGCCGACGGCATCCCCGCCCCGGTCCTGGGCATCAGCCAGGACGACGACTTCGTGTCCGGCGCGTCGGAGGCGGGCGACCAGTTCGGCGCCTCCGTGGCGGCCGTCGCATACCGTCCGTCCGCCACGGCCGCCGCGACGGACACCGTCTTCGCGGTGGGCTCCCCCGGGGAGGCCCTCGCGGTCGGCACCACCGACGTCACGCAGGCCGGCGCCGTCCAGAGCTTCCGCGTCACCGGAGCCGGCGCGGTCACCCAGGCCGCCAACTTCAACGCCGAGGTCGAGAATGTGCAGGGCGCGGCCGAGGCGGGCGACAAGTTCGGCCAGAAGGCCGTCCTCGCCAACCTGGCCCCGCGCGCGCCCGGCGCCCCGACCACCCTCGTCCTCGCGGTCGGCATCCCGGGGGAGGACGTCGGCACCACCGCGGACGCGGGCTCGGTCCAGACCTTCTACCCGTTCGGCCTTCCCGGCGACACCGACTACTGGATCGAGGCCGGCAACGCCTCCGGCCTCGGCGGCACCCCGACGGCCGGACACGCCATCGGCAACCACCTGAGCGCCACGGCCACCAGGCTGTACGCCGGTGTGCCGGGCAGCGCTCCGTACGGGGCCGCGTACGACCTGCCGTGGAGCAACGCCACCGGCGGCCGCACCGGCACGGCGGGTTCGGTGACCACCCATCAGCCGGGCCAGAACGGCCTTCCGGCCGCGGGCGGCGGTTTCGGCTGGTCCATCGGCTGACCCTGCGGCGAACCGGCCATGCCCGAACGGCACGACCGGACGCACGTGGAGCAGGTGAGGCCCCGGAGGATCTTCCCCCGGGGCCTCACCTGTTCCGGCCTGCGGGACGACGCCCGGAAAACGCCCGCCTTTTCTGACTCGGGGTGCTCTGCGTGTGTCTCGTAGCGGCGCGCTCCTCGGTGCGCGACCATGCAGCAGCGAGCCCATGGAAACACCGAGACAGGAAGAAGGACGGACGTGTCCGGCAGCGAAAGCGAGAACCCGGCAATCCCCTCCCCGACCCCGACGGCGACTCGCCCCAGGACGAATCGGGACTGGTGGCCGAACCAGCTGGATCTTCAGGTTCTCCACCAGCACTCGCCCCAGGCCAATCCGATGGGCGAAGACTTTGACTACGCGAAGGAGTTCGCCACCCTCGACCTCGACGCGCTGAAGCGGGACGTCTTCGAGGTGATGACGGCGTCCCAGGAGTGGTGGCCCGCCGACTACGGCCATTACGGGCCGCTCTTCATCCGCATGAGCTGGCACGCCGCGGGGACGTACCGCATCGCCGACGGCCGGGGTGGTGGCGGTTCCGGTGCCCAGCGCTTCGCCCCCCTCAACAGCTGGCCGGACAACGCGAGCCTCGACAAGGCGCGCCGCCTGCTCTGGCCGGTCAAACAGAAGTACGGCCGGAAGATCTCCTGGGCCGACCTTCTGGTCTTCGCCGGCAACTGCGCGATGGAATCCATGGGATTCAAGACGTTCGGGTTCGGCTTCGGACGTGAGGACATCTGGGAGCCCGAGGAGATCTTCTGGGGCCCCGAGGACACCTGGCTCGGAGACGAGCGCTACAGCGACGAAAGGGAACTCACCGGCCCTTTCGGTGCCGTGCAGATGGGACTGATCTACGTCAACCCGGAGGGCCCCAACGGCAATCCGGATCCGTTGGCCGCCGCCCGGGACATCCGCGAGACGTTCGGGCGCATGGCGATGAACGACGAGGAGACGGTCGCGCTCATCGTCGGCGGCCACACGTTCGGCAAGTGCCACGGCGCGGTCGATCCCTCGTACATCGGCCCGGAGCCCGAGGCGGCCCCCGTCGAGCAGCAGGGCCTCGGCTGGCGGAACACCTACGGCACCGGCAAGGGCGCCGACGCGCTCACCAGTGGGCTCGAGGGCGCGTGGACCACCGAGCCGACGAAGTGGGACAACGGCTACCTGGACAACCTGTTCCGGTACGAGTGGGAGCTGACGACGAGCCCCGCCGGCGCGAAGCAGTGGACTCCCACGGATCCGTCGGCCAAGAACACCGTGCCCGACGCCCACGATCCGTCGAAGCGGCACGCCCCGATGATGCTGACGACGGACCTCGCCCTGAAGGTCGACCCGATCTACGGGCCGATCTCGAAGCGGTTCCACGAGAACCCGGACTTGCTCGCGCTCGCGTTCGCCAAGGCGTGGTACAAGCTGCTCCACCGTGACATGGGCCCCCTCTCGCGCTACCTCGGCCCGTGGGTTCCCGAGCCGCAGCTGTGGCAGGACCCCGTCCCCGAGGTCGATCACGAGCTCGTCACCGACCGGGACGTCGCCGCCCTCAAGGGCACGATCCTCGCCTCCGGACTGTCCGTGCCCCAGCTGGTCACCACCGCGTGGGCGGCGGCGGCGAGCTTCCGGGGCACCGACAAGCGCGGCGGGGCCAACGGGGCGCGCATCCGGCTCGCGCCGCAGAAGGACTGGGAGATCAACAACCTGCCCGAGGTGACCGAGACGGTACGGACCCTCGAGCGGATCCAGCAGGACTTCAACGGCGCCGAGGCCGGCGGAACGAAGATCTCCCTCGCCGATCTCATCGTCCTGGGCGGCTGCGCCGCCGTCGAACAGGCCGCGAAGAACGCCGGGCACGCGATCACGGTCCCGTTCGCGCCGGGACGGACCGACGCCTCACAGGAGCAGACGGACGCGGACACGTTCGCCGTGCTGGAGCCGAAGGCGGACGGGTTCCGCAACTACCTGAGGGCGGGAGAGAAGCTGTCGCCCGAGACGCTCCTCCTGGACCGCGCCAACATGTTGACCCTGACCGCTCCGGAGATGACGGTGCTGGTCGGCGGTATGCGGGCGCTGAACACCGGCTTCGGGGGTTCCTCCCACGGTGTCTTCACCCACCGGCCGGAGACGCTGACCAACGACTTCTTCGTGAACCTGCTCGACATGGGTACGGAGTGGCAGGCGTCGACCTCGGCCGAGAACGTGTTCGAGGGCCGGGATCGCGCCACGGGCGAGGTCAAGTGGACCGCCACCGCCGTCGACCTCGTCTTCGGTTCGGACTCCCAGCTCCGGGCCGTCTCGGAGGTCTACGCGTCCCAGGACGCGGGAGAGAAGTTCGTGCGTGACTTTGTCGCGGCCTGGGACAAGGTGATGAGCCTCGACCGGTTCGATCTGCGCTGAGCCGGGGGTCCGGTCGGCCGCACCCGTGGCCGACCGGACCCTCACGCTCGCCCGTCGGTGGCGGTGCGAGGTGCCTGCCTACCCGTGCCGCCGTCTCACGGGTTCGACGGTGCTCGACTTCGAGCTCGAGGCGGCTGCCGTCATCGGCCGCGGGGGCCGAGACCTCGCCCCGGAGCAGGCCCGCGACCACATCGCCGGCTGCACGTCTTCGACGACTGGTCCGCGCCCGACCTGCAGTCGGCCGAGACGAAGGTGGCCCTCGGGCTTGGCAACGGCGAGGACACCGCCACCACCCTCGGCCCCTACCTCGCGACATCCGACGAGCTGGAGCCGTACCGCGACACCGACGGCTTCCTCCGCCTCGTCCTGGCGGCCGAGCTCGACGGGGAGAGGGTCGGCGACGACCTGCTGTCCCCCATGAGCCGGACGTTCGAGGAGGTGACCACCTACCCGCGCCGGGGCGTCCGCGTCATGCCCGGCGACGTCCTCGGCTCCGGCATCTGCGGCAACGGCGGCCGCCCCGCCGAACTGTGGGGCCGGTGAGGCGAGCAGTGCCCGCCGCCCCTGAGGCCGGGCGACACCGTCTCCCTCACGGCCGAAACATCGGGCACCCTGACCACCACCGTCGTGCCCGGTCCGGAGCCCGCCCCGGTGCCGACCGGCTGCCGCCACCGGGACCGGCCATGACCGCCCCGCCCGGGTGGGGAGACGTTGTTTGCCTCCGTCGGCGGTGGGCAGCGGGAAGGGGCCAGAGTTCCTCCGGGAGGTGCCCGGTGCGCCGTGTCGGAACCGAGCTTCCACGCCGTGATCCACGGACGGTGGCCCGCGCCCAGGGCCTGTTCCACGTGGTCGGCGGCGCCTGGCCCCTGGTCTCGTGCCGGACCTTCGCGCGCGGCTACGGCCCTGTCTCCGACGAGTGGCCGCAGAAGACCAGCGGGGGCCTCCTGCTGTTCGCCGGCTGCGGCATGCTGCGCGCGGCCTCCGAGGAGGACGGCGTCCGGCACGCTCGCCGCGTGGGCGTCGGTACGGCGCTCACCTCCGCGCAGCGGAGAGGACGCTGACCCGTGCCGAATCCGCAGCGGTACGCGGTGGCCGCCTCGGGACAGTGGATCGACGAGGACGACGGCCGGCGGCGCCTGCCTTCCGGAGAGGTGCATGCCTGGGAGCGGGGTCTGAACCAGACGGTGTGCGGGCTGTCCCTCAGCCGGTCGCAGCTCCGGCGCTTCGCCCACGTCGCGTGGGCCGACACGTTCCCGGAGTCGGGCGGCGCCGCGGACCGCGTACGGCGGGTCTGCCCACGCTGCGCCTCGGTCGCCGGCCGCCGCGGCGCCGATGCCCGCCCACGCTGGAAGCGCATCGATCCGAGGCCCTGAGCGGGGACGCCGCCGGCCCTCCCTCCGCTCCGGCGTGGTCGCCGTCCGTCCCGCCCGGCGGGCGGCGGGGGTGGGGCCGGGTCGGCCCGTCCGCCAGCTCCACGACGCCGCACTGGCAGCCCATGGAGGGACGGACCGATGCCATGTGGTGCCACATAGGCTTGCAGTGGCGCCATAATGGTGCCACCATAAGCCCATGGAGCTGACCCCCTACGTCGAGCGCCTCCGTCATGAGCTCGCGGTCGCCGCGAACGTCGGCGGTGACGATGCGCGCGCCCTTGCCGAACGACTGGCCGCCCCTCTGGAGGCGGCCTCCCGGCTGGCGTTCCTGGACGCGCTGTCCGCCGCATCGGCGGAGATCACGCGCGCCCTGACGCCGGTTTCGGTGGACGTACGGCTACGGGGGCTGGATCCCGAGTTCGTGGTGACGGCACCGGCACCGCCCGCCGCGGAGGGCTCCGGCGAGATTCCGGCCGAGCTGGGCATGCCGGTGGCGCCACCGATGGCGCCAATGGCACCACTTGCGGCGGACGGCGACGAAGGTGGTACGGCCCGCATCAACTTCCGGCTCCCGGCGCCCTTGAAGGCCCGCGTGGAGGAGGCGGCCGGCCTGGGGGCACTGTCCGTCAACGCCTGGCTCGTCCGTGCGGTGGCCCGTGCCCTGGAGCCGGGCTGCCGGGCCCGCTGACCGCCCGTCGCCCCCAGCCGTACACCACTCCACCCTCACCGACCACCCGCGCGAGAACACACCAGTACCAAGAGGACGGGACAGCCATGCCTTCTTCCGTCGTCGCGCCCTGACTTTCCCTCAGCACTCTCCACGGAGGACACGTGCAGCACGAACCGTCGACCCGGCCCGAGACCACCCGGGCCACCCGGACCCCTCGGACCACGGAGGTCACCGAGCCCGTCACGCTCCCCACACAGCGTGCCGCCGGCTGCCCCTTCGACCCGCCCGCCGGGCTGGCGGACCTGCGCGAGGTGAGGCCGCTGGCCCGGATGACATATCCCGACGGGCACGTCGGCCGGCTGGCCACCGGCTACGCCACCGTCCGCTCGATCATGGGGGATCCGCGCTTCAGCTCGCGGTACGAGCTGATGCACTACCCCTTCCCCGGCGGCCCCGAGGGCCCCCTGCCGCCCGCCCCCGTCGGCGACATGACCGGGATGGACGCTCCCGAACACACCCGCTTCCGGCGGCTGCTCATGGGCAGGTTCACCGTCCGCCGGATGCGCCGGCTCTCCGACCGGGTCGCCGCGATCACCACCGAGCACCTGGACGCGATGGAGCGCCGCGGCCCGGGCACCGACCTGGTCGAGGCGTTCGCCCGGCCCCTTCCCGCGCTGATGATCTGCGAGCTGCTCGGCGTGCCCTACGACGACCGCGAGCGTTTCCAGAATCACGCCCACACGCTCATGTCCATGGACGTGAGCCCCGAGGACCGGTACGCCGCCTTCGTCGGACTCGAGAAGTACATGGGCGAGTTGGTCGCCGCCAAGCGGGCAGCGCCCTCCGACGACCTGCTCGGCGACCTGGTCCAGGAGTCCGATCTCACCGACGAGGAACTCGTCGGCGTCGGCGGCTTCCTGCTCGCCGCGGGGCTCGACACCACCGCGAACATGATCGCCCACGGGACGTTCGCGCTGCTCAGCAACCCCCCCCAGGCCGAGGCTCTGCGCACCGACCCGGACCTCGCCCCCCAGGCCGTCGAGGAGTTGATGCGGTATCTGACCATCGCCCACACCAGCGTGAAGTCCGCGCTGGAGGACGTCGAACTGGAGGGACAGCTGATCAGGGCGGGCGAGAGCGTCACCCTCTCGCTCGAGGCGGCCAACCGTGACCCGGAGAGATTCCCCGACCCGGACGTCCTCGACGTGCACCGCAAGGCCACGGGACACCTGGGCTTCGGACACGGCATCCACCAGTGCCTGGGCCAGCAGTTGGCCCGTGTCGAGATGACGGTGGCCCTGCCCGCGCTGCTGAGGCGGTTCCCCACGCTGCGGCTCGACGTGCCGGCCGAGGAGGTGCCCCTGCGGACGAACATGAGCATCTACGGCGTGCACCGGCTGCCGGTCACCTGGGACGAGGACTGATCCCATGGACATCCGCGTCGACCGCGACCGGTGCCTCGGCGCCGGAATGTGTGCCCTGACCGCCCCGGAGGTCTTCGACCAGGACGAGGACGAGGGCCTGGTCGTCCTGCTGAACGCCCGGCCGCCCCGGGAACGGCACGCGGCCGTCCACGTCGCCGCCGGTGTGTGCCCGGCCGCCGTCATCACCGTCACGGAGCGGGGATCCTCCACCGCCCCGTAAGCAGGGGTGAGCGCCACCGTACGCGCGTGTCACCTCTGAGCGACCCGCCCCTCCCGCCGGCCGAGGCGCGACCGTCTCCCGCCGTGCTCCACGACTCGCCCCAACACCCGTTCTCCACTCACCGACAGGACTTCCACCACCGTGGCTACGTTCCTCTCCTCACTGGGCCGCTTCGCCTTCCGACGGCGGGGCCTTATCGTCCTCCTGTGGCTCCTGGCCCTCGTCGGCGCGGGCTTCGCCGCCTCCACCGCCGCCGCCCCGCCCGCCGACACCTTCTCGATGCCTGGCACGGAGTCGCAGAAGGCGTTCGACCTCCTCCAGCACAAGTTCCCGGACGCCCGCGCCGACGGCGCCGCCGCCCGCGTCGTCATCCGCGCCCCCGGCGCCGAGAAGATCACCTCCCCCGCCCGCAGGGCGCAGGTCGAGCGGCTCGTGTCCGACCTGGCCAAGATGCCTCAAGTCGCGGGCGTGCCCGACCCGTTCAAGGCCGATGCCGTGAGCGGCGACGGTACGACGACGTACGCGTACGTCACGTACGAGGCGCAGGCCACCGAGCTGACCGACGCGGCACACGACGGTCTCACCGACGCCATGGAGCGGGCCCGGAGCACGGGCCTCGTCGTCGAGGCGGGCGGCGACGCCGTCAAGATCGAGCAGACGATGGGAGGCACGGGTGAGCAGATCGGCATCCTCATCTCCGCCGTCGTCCTGCTCCTCACCTTCGGCTCCCTGGTGGCCGCCGGGATGCCCCTGCTGACGGCCCTGATCGGCGTCGGCATCGGCATCAGCGGCATCACCGCGCTCGGCAGCACTCTCGGCCTGTCGTCCACCACCTCGACGCTCGCGATGATGATCGGTCTCGCCGTCGGCATCGACTACGCCCTGTTCATCGTCTCCCGCTACCGCGCCGAGATCGCCGAGGGGCGTGAGCGCACGGAGGCCGCCTCCCGCGCCGTGGGCACCGCGGGTTCGGCCGTCGTCTTCGCCGGACTCACCGTGATCATCGCCCTGGCCGGCTTGGCGGTGGTGGACGTACCGATGCTCACCAAGATGGGCCTGACCGCGGCCGGCACGGTCGCCGTCGCCGTACTCGTCGCGATCACGTTCGTGCCGGCGCTCCTCGGCTTCGCGCCCGTCAGGGTGCTCGCCCGCAGGGACCGCGGGCGTCACACCGGCAAGCCGCTGTCCAAGCGCCGGCAGCGCGGGGCCGCCAAGCGCGAGGCCCGCCGCACGCCCAACCTCGGCGCCCGCTGGGCCGGTCTCGTGCTACGTCACCCGGTCGCCGTGCTGCTGCTCGGCGTCGTGAGCCTGGGCACCGTCGCCGTGCCCGCCGCCGGCCTCGAACTGGGTCTGCCCGGCGAGGGCACCATGGCCCCGCAGACCACGCAGCGCAAGGCCTACGACATGCTGTCGGACTCCTTCGGCCCCGGTTTCAACGGGCCGCTGACAGTCACCGTCGAGGCGAAGGACGCGAAGAAGACGGCGGCGCGGGTCCGTACGGCGCTGGAGGAAATCCCCGGAGTCGCCGGCGTCTCCCCCGCCACCGCGAACCCGTCGGGCGACACCGCCCTCGTCAACGTCATCCCCGACACCGGTCCGGCCGACGCGAGAACCGAGGACCTGGTGCGCTCCCTGCGGGGCATGGCGGGCGGGCTGGAGTCCCGGACGGGCGCCTCCGAGATCCTGGTCGCCGGTCAGACCGCGATGTTCATCGACTTCTCGCAGACCCTGGACGACGCGCTGCTGCCGTATCTGGGGCTGGTCGTCGGCCTGGCGTTCCTGCTGCTGATGGTGGTCTTCCGCTCCGTACTCGTCCCCCTCAAAGCGGCGCTCGGCTTCCTGCTCTCGGTGGCCGCCGCCCTCGGCGCGGTCGTCGCCGTCTTCCAGTGGGGCTGGCTCGCCGACGTCATCGGCGTGGACCAGCCGGGCCCGGTGATGAGCACCATGCCGATCTTCATGATCGGAGTCGTGTTCGGCCTGGCGATGGACTACGAGGTGTTCCTGGTGAGCCGGATGCGGGAGGCGTACGTCCACGGCGCTCGCCCCGGCGAGGCGGTCGTCACGGGATTCCGCCACAGCGGCCGGGTGGTCAGCGCTGCCGCCGTCATCATGACCAGCGTCTTCTCCGGCTTCATCATGGAGGACAACGACTTCGTCAAGATGATCGGCTTTGGCCTCGCGACGGCTGTCCTCTTCGACGCCTTCGTCGTCCGCATGGCCGTCGTGCCCGCCCTGTTCGCCCTGCTGGGCAGGTCCGCCTGGTGGCTGCCCAGGTGGCTCGACCGGCTCCTGCCGAACATCGACGTCGAGGGCGAGAAGCTGACGCCCGCCCCGTCCGGGCGGCCGGCGCGGGAGAAGGCGGAGCGCGAGCCGCACCTCGTGGACTGAGCACCCCGGTCACCAGTACGTCACCGGTACGTCGCCGGCCGTGTCGCGCGGCCGGCGATCGGTGGTCGGTGGCCGGGGCGCCCGGCTCTCCCCGACGTTAAGAATGCGACAGGATCTGGCGTCTCCTCGGCCGGGTGACCGGTCTCGCCATCGTGTGACCGCTGCGGGGTCGCCGGGGACCCGATCGTGCGATTCGCGCTCGGTTCGCGCTGCCGCCCGAAGCCCGCCCACCGAAGTAACAGCGGTTGCCTGCACGGCAGTTCAATGTGACCGGCGAGGTCGCCTCGCGGCACTCACCCGTCCCGGCATGCGGCCCGTCGCTCGCGGCACGGTGGCCCCGGAGCACCCCGATCGACAGGGTCGCCTTGGCGGGCGGGTGCCACAGCGCGGTCGCATACTCGTTGATCGTTGCCACCGCGGGTGTGGTGACGGAGACGTCCGTGGCTGGAGCGAGGAAGGGCAGATGGGGGACATGAAGGACGCGAACGGTCCGACCGTGCCAGAAGTGGTGGACAGCCCCGCTCTCAGCCCCCGGCCGACCGGAGGTGTGGCGCGGTGGATGCTGCGCCACCAGGTGCAGGCCGTCGGGCCGGCGGCCGGCGAGGGGCACGCACAACCGCATGCCTGGTGGAAGGTGATGTGCCTGACCGGGGTCGACTACTTCTCCAGCCTCGCCTACGTCCCGGCCATCGCCGCGCTCGCCGCGGGCGCGGTGTCCCCTCTGGCCACGTTGTTGATCGTGGCCCTGACCCTGCTGGGCATGCTGCCCATGTACCGGCGCGTGGCCAAGGAGAGCCCGCACGGGGCCGGGTCGGTGGCGATGCTGGAGGATCTGCTGCCGTTCTGGTGGGGCAAGCTGTTCGTGCTGGTCCTGCTCGGCTTCGTGGCCACGTCGTGGATCATCACGATCACCCTGTCCACGGCCGACGCCTCCGTCCACGTGGTGGAGAACCCCTTCTTCCCTGAGGCCCTGCACGGTCACGAGGTGGCCCTCACGGTGGCGCTGCTGCTGGTGCTCGGCGGTGTCTTCCTTCTCGGCTTCAGCGAAGCCGTCAGCGTGGCCATCCCCCTCGTCGCCGTCTTCCTGGCACTCAACGCGGTGATCGTCGCCGTCGGCATGGTCCATGTGTTCACCACCCCGGGGGCGTTCTCCGCCTGGACTGACGCGCTCGTCGGGGGCGGACGTGGTTTCGGCGACCTGCTGACGCCGGCGCTCCTCGCGTTCCCGTTGCTCGTCCTGGGCCTGTCCGGCTTCGAGACCGGGGTGAGCATGATGCCCCTCGTGTCCGCCGACGGTCGGGACGACGAGGAACGGCTCCGTTCACGCGTCCACAACACCCGCAAGCTGCTGACCAGCGCCGCGCTCATCATGAGCGTCTATCTGCTGGCCGCGAGCTTCGTCACCACCGTCCTCATCCCCGAGAAGGAGTTCCAGCCGGGCGGCGCGGCCAACGGCCGCGCCCTGGCCTGGCTGGCCCACGAGCATGTCGGGGAGGCGTTCGGCACCGTCTACGACATCAGCACCATCCTGATCCTGTGGTTCGCCGGCGCGTCCGCCATGGCGGGGCTTGTCAACATCGTTCCCCGCTACCTTCCCGACTACGGCATGGCCCCGGAGTGGGGACGCGCGGTACGGCCCGTGGTGATCGTCTACACCGCCCTGTGCATTGTGATCACCATCGCCTTCGACGCCGACGTCGACGCCCAGGCCGGCGCGTACGCCACCGGCATCCTGGCCATGATGGTCTCCGGCGCCTTCGCGGTGACCATCTCCGTGGCTCGCCGCGGCCGCCGCTTGGTCGCCGCCGGGTTCGCGCTGCTGACCCTGGTCCTGCTCTACGCCCTGGTCCACAACATCGTCGACAAGCCGGACGGCATCACCATCTCCGGCTTCTTTATCGCCGGCATCATCGTGGTGTCTCTGATCTCGCGCGTGTCCCGCACCACCGAGCTGCGCGCCGACCGCATCCTCTTCGACCCGGCCGCCCGCGGGTTCATCACCGACACCCTGGCCCACGACAACGCGATCAACATCATCGCCAACCGCCGTCAGGCCGGCGACAGCGCCGAGTACTCCGCCAAGGAACGCGAACAGCGCGGTACGAATCCGGTGCCCGGCCCGGCCGACGTTCTGTTCCTGGAGATCGACGTGGTCGACCCCTCCGACTTCAGCGAGACCCTCGCCGTCCACGGCGTCGAGGTCGAGGGCTACCGGATCCTGCGCGCCGAGGCCCCGGCCGCCCCGAACGCCATCGCCGCGATCCTCCTGGCCCTGCGCGACACGACCGGTGTCCAGCCGCACTGCTACTTCGCCTGGGCCGAAGGCAGTCCCCTGAAGCACATGTTCCGCTACTTCCTCCTCGGTCGCGGCGACACCGCCCCCGTCACCAGGGAGATCATCCGCAAACACGAATCCGACCCCGACCGCCGCCCCGGCATCCATGTGGGTGGCTGACAGCCCACCGAGGCAGGGACGGGTTCAGATCTTGCTCTCTCCGGAGGAGGCATCGGTCCGTACCGCCCGCTTCTTCGTCCAGCGGTGCCACCAGTGGTGGCGGCGCGGGTGGACGGCCCTGCCCAGCCGTCGGCCGAGCAGCAGATAACCCAGCATGGCGCCGGTGGTGTTCAGGATGACGTCGTCGATGTCGAAGGCTCGTCCGGTGACCAGGGCGCCCTGGACCAGTTCGACCAGCAGCATGGTGATCGCGGTCACGATCATCACACGGAGCAGTCCACGTGCCCGCGGTGCCAGTACCGGGAGCAGCAGGCCGAACGGAATGCCCAGGACGATGTTTCCACCCAGCTGCTTGACGGTGTCCCGCAGCGCCGGCCGGCTGAGGTAGTCGCTGATCGAGTCACCGGGTCGAAGATTGCTGTGGGTGAGAGATTCCGATGCGACCGACGGTTCGAGGGTGAGGTGAGCAAGCACCACACTGAAGGCGACCGTCCCCGTGAAGGCGACGAGCATGGCGACCGCACGGAGCGCAGGGCCCATCGGTGCCCGACCGGGGACGTGGCCGTCGGGCGTGCCGTGGGTGCTCGCGTCCCTGCTGCCATGATCGTCATTGTGAGCCGTGCCACTCATGGTGACTCCCCCTCAGTTCGCTGTGACGGCACTGGCCCTGCGGTTACCCGCAGTGAGGGCGACCATTCCGCCCCGTCGCCCCGCCCCCGAGAGTTGACGCACCCGCTAATATTTGCCGGGTGACAAGCTACCGACCTGGGCACTGTGGGGTTGATCTCACTCACCGGTCGCGTCGATGACGCGGCCGCTGCCTGGGCATCTGACATGGCGATCCGCCGTGAGGCTCGGTCGCTGGGAGGCATCTGCTGTGCTGCCTTGGGTCTGCGCTGCCCGTCGTCGATCACAGGCGGCACACAGGCGTGCTGGACTGCCGCTACCAGGCGGCGATCCGTCGCTCAGCCCGAACTGACCATATTTGCAGAAAGCAGGAACCATGCCCGTTCGAGAAGAGAACCTGGACGTTGAGGTCAAGGTCTGCGACGCCGTCACCGCGATTCTGACGGTCGGCGGCGAACTGGACATCGAAACCGCCACGTTCCTGCACCACCACGTCGCCAACCAGTTCCTGCACGGGCGCCGTCACCTCGTGCTGGATCTTTCGGCTCTGAGCTTCATGGATTCCTCGGGTCTCAACGTGGTGATCAAGGGAGCCCGAGAAGCCCGGGAGATGGGTGGGGATCTGCACCTGGTGGCTCCCACACCTGCCGTCCGCCGCCTCCTGGAGATCACGGGGCTCAATGTGACGACGCCCATCCACGCGGACGTCGCGGAGGCGCTCGCGGCCGTGCGGCAGAAGGATCCGGTCGCCGAGGCTCAGGCTGGGCCCGCGATCCAGGAGAGTGCGGAGCAGTAGACCCGCCCCGGTCCCCCAGAGTCACGCACGGGGTGTGGCCCCGCCCGGAAGGAACGCGGGGCCACACCTGTGTGCGGCACAGTGTGTCCCTGGAAGTCGGGACACGATCAGGAAGATGACGCACGATGACGAGTACGCAGGGCCCGCTGGGCCCGGTCTCTCTCACGGAGGACGCGCGGAACACAGCAGCCTCCGGCTCCGGTGCGCGTCTGCGCAGGCGCCTGGAACGGCTGATCGGCATCGCCGCGACCGAAGGCAACGCTCTGGTCCCCCTGCTCAACGGCGACGAGATCTTCTCGGCCATGCTCGGCAGCATCCGCTCGGCCCGGTACACGGTGGACATGATGACCTTCGTGTACTGGAGAGGCGACATAGCGCGACAGTTCGCGGAAGCCCTGGCCGAGCGTGCCCGCCAGGGGATACGCGTGCGGCTGCTTCTGGACGGCTTCGGCAGCCGGCTCATCGAGAAGGAGCAGCTGCGGGCGATGGAGGACGCCGGTGTGAAGGTGTCCTGGTTCCGAAGACCACTACGCCTCTCCCCGTTCAAGCAGAACCACCGATGTCACCGTAAGGTGCTCGTCGTCGACGAGGAGGTCGCGTACACCGGCGGTGTCGGCATCGCCGAGGAGTGGTGCGGCAACGCCCGGAACGCACGTGAATGGCGTGACACCCACGTCCAGGTCCGTGGCCCCGCGGTGGACGGCATCGCCGCCGCCTTCGCGCAGAACTGGGCGGAGTGTCACGAGGAACTCTTCGACGAACGGGATCGGTTCATCGATCACCGCCCGCACGGTGATGCCGTCGTTCAGGTCGTGCGCGGCTCGGCCAGCTTCGGCTGGCAGGACATGCAGACCCTGATGAGAGTCATGCTGGAGAGCGCGCAGGAACGTTTCAGGCTGACCACCGCCTACTTCGCCCCCGACACCTTCTTCATCGAACTGCTCTGCGCCACGGCGCGCCGCGGCGTCGAGGTGGAGATCCTCCTGCCCGGCCCGCACACCGACAAGAGAGTCTGCCAGCTGGCCGGACAGCACTACTACGACGATCTCCTCGCGTGCGGCGTGAGGATCTTCGAGTACCAGCCGACCATGATGCACGCGAAGGTCATCACGGTGGACCGGGCAGCCGCCCTCATCGGATCGACGAACTTCAACCGGCGCTCCCTCGACCACGACGAAGAGGTCATGCTCGCCGTCCTCGACACGGCGTTCACCGCCAGGCTGGACGAACACTTCGACCAGGACCTCCAGGTGTGCGTCGAGATCATGCCCGGCCGCTGGAAAGGCCGCTCGTTCCTCCAGCGCACCGGGGAGACGGCCGTCCTTCCCATTCGCCGCTTCCTGTGACGCCGGAGCGGCGCCGAGGCCTCCTTCGGCTCACGAGACCTTGATGCCGATGAGGCAGGTGTCGTCGTCGGTGTCCGACTTGCTGTGCAGCAGCAGCCGGTCGAGCCGGCGTTCCAGTGAGGAGGCCGGGTCCTGTGCCGAGGCGAGCAGCTGGGACAGGGATTCCTGAACCGCGGTGTCCCTGCGCTCGACGAGGCCGTCGGTGTACATCAGCAGCGTGTCGTCCAGTTCGAGCTGCACCTCCCCCTCCTCGTACTCCGCCTCGGGAAGAGCGCCCAGGAGGAGTCCGCGGAGCAGGGGGAGGGTGCTGGCTTCCTCGCCACGGACCAGTACCGGCGGCAGATGGCCTGCCCTGGCCCAGCGCAGGACGCGGGTTTCGGGGTCGTACACGCCGCACACAGCGGTGGCGGTGACCTGTTCGCTGAGGTGGTGCGCCACGATGTTGAGCCAGGACAGCAGCTGGCCGGGGCCGGCGCCGGTGACGGCGAGGCCGCGCATGGCGTTGCGCAGAACGACCATGCCGGTCGCCGCCTCTATGCCGTGACCGGCGATGTCGCCGACGCACAGCAGGATGCGCTTGGACGGCAGGACCACGGCGTCGTACCAGTCGCCGCCGACCAGGGACTCCGTCTCTGCGGGCCGGTAGCGCACGGCGACGTCGAGGCCCGGCGCGTCGAGAGGAGCACGGGTCGGGGGCATGATGGCGTGCTGGAGCTGCAACGCCAGCCGGTTGCGCTCCGCCGATTCCTGCTCGGTGTGGGCGAGTTGGTCCCGTGTGGCTGCGAGGGCGACCTCGGTCCAGTGCTGGGAGGAGATGTCCTGGTACGCGCCGCGCACGGCGAGGAGCCGGTCGTCGGCGTCGAGGACCGGCTCGGCGATGACCCGGATGTGGCGGGTGACCCCGTCCGGCCGCTGAAGACGGAAAGCCGTCGAAGTGGCGCGGCGATGGTGCAGGACCGCCTGCAGGAAGCGGCCGATGGCCACGGCGTCGTCAGGGTGGGCGTACTCGGCCAGGTCCTGGAGGGGCACCGGCTTCTCGGTGACCGCTCGTCCGTAGAGGGCGAAGAGCTGCCCGTTCCAGGTGATGTCCCCGGTGACGAGGTTCTCCTCGAAGCCGCCGATGCGCCCCAGGCGCTGCGCGTGCTGGAGGAGACTGGCCAGCCGCGCCGTCTCGTCCTCGATACGCCAGATGAGCAGGACGCTGTCGGCGTGCCGGCTGATGCTGAGATCGGCGACGGAGGCCAGCGATACCTGGTCCACCAGGGCGGTGAGCGTCATGCGCTGGGCTCGGAAGGGCTCGCCGGTGGCGTAGACGCGTTCGATCTTCTCGAAAAGTTCACTTTCGCCGCCCGCCGTCGGATAGGCCTCCAGCAGCAGGGAGCCGTTGACGGCGCTTCGGGGACGCCCGGCGGGATCCAGGAAGCGGTTGTTGGCGTGACGGATGCGGAAGTCCGTGAGATGGCCCTCGGGATCGAGGTGGGGGGTGAGGACGAGTGCGGGGTCGTACAGGCCGTCCGCGAGGTCGACGAGTTCCGAGACGCCGGCCGACTCCCGTGTGCCCGTCAGGAGGCCGACGGACGGCGGCAGGCTTTCGAGCGTGTGCGCGCAGAGTTCGGCCAGGGCTTCGATCTGGCGGGTGATGGCCGGCGAGTGGGGCGTGAGCGCCTCGGGCCAGCAGATCTCGAGGACGCCGTGGATACGGCCCCCGGTACCGGCGGGCAGGGCGACGCGGCCGCCGTTCAGGGACTGGGCGCGGCCGATGGTGGGCAGTCCCACCGAGGAGAGGGACTCGATCCGCACGGTGCGTCGCTCGTCGAGAGCCTGGCGGGCGACGGTGACGACGCCCGGGGGGACGTACCGCCAGCGGTCCGCCTCGTCCGCGCTGAAGCCGGCGTGGCCGTACAGGGTGAGGGAGGCTTCCAAACCGGCTGCCCATACGGCCACGGCGGTCGCTCCCAGCGGGGCGAGGGCGTGTTCCAGGAGGGATTCGGCGACGGCTTGGGTGTCGCTCGCGGCGAGCGCGGCGCTCTCGGCGGTGCGCAGCCGGACGGCGACGGACGGTGCGGGCTCGGTATCCGGCCCGGTGGCGTACCGGACGAAGTCCTCCGCCACCGCGGCGACCTGGTCGTGAGCGGCCTGATTGACGATGTCGGCGGCCAGCTCGAGCGAGGACAGGCCGGCCTGCTGGGCCAGTTCGGTCAGCTGGCGCGCGGCTTGCGCCGGCCCGCACCCGAGCCGTTCGATCATCACGCCTTTGGCGAGCTCGATCAGGGCTCGGCCCTCGGCGGCGGCGTGCGCGGCGCGTACCTCCGCGCGCAGTCGTTCCACGGTGGCCGCCAGGCGACCGACCGTGGACGCCTGGTGTCCTGTCTGCGCGGCCTGGGCGTCGTGGCTGGGTTCGGCGTCGCCGAGGCCCGCTGCCATCGACGTGATGACCGAGGGGGCGGTGAGGTCCTGGGCCGAGCCGCTGATGGGACGCTTCCCGTCGGAGTTCTCGACAGAGGTCATGAGCTCACCCGCGCGTCGTGCTGCGGGTTCACCCAGCGACGGACACAGGCGATGAGGTCGTTGGCGTCGACGGGCTTGGTGACGTAGTCGCTGGCGCCCGAGGCGAGGCTCTTCTCGCGGTCGCCGGGCATCGCCTTGGCGGTGACGGTGATGATGGGCAGGTCGGCGTGGTCGGGCATCCGCCGAATCTCGGCGGTGGCCGTGTAGCCGTCCATCTCGGGCATCATCACGTCCATGAGGATCAGATCGATGTCCGGGTGCTCGACGAGTGCCTCGATTCCCTTGCGGCCGTTCTCCGCGTGAAGGACGTTGATGCCGTGCAGCTCCAGGATGCCGCTGAGGGCGAAGAGGTTGCGGGCGTCGTCGTCCACGACGAGGACGGTCCGGCCGCGCAGCGAGTCGTCCACGGTCTCTGAGGTCTGCGGACGCGATTCCTCGATACGGACCAGGGGAACGACGTCGCCCGGCTGCTCGGCGGAGAGGTACAGCGCGATCCGCTCCCGCAGTTCGTCCAGGCTGGAGAGCAGTTCCAGGGGCCGTTTGCGGGCCCGGTCCTGCAGGGTGGACTCGAATGCGGCGTCGAGGCGCCGGTTGTTGTGCGCGAGGACGGGGACACTGCGCAGCGCGGCATCGCCGTCCATCGCGTCGAGGAAGTGCATGGCATCGCTGTCGGCCCGGTCGAGTTCGAGCACCACGCAGTGCACGGGTGCGGTCGCCAGGGCGCCGGCGGCTTCCTCCGGGCCGACGGCCGCCACGAGTTCGATGGTGTCGCGGTCGTGCCCGCCGGCCAGTTCGGCGACGGCGCTTTCGGCGACGAGGGACAGCAGTCCGCGCGGGCGCTCCTCGATCACGAGCAGTCGGCGGGGCTTGCGCGGTTCGCTCTCCCCACGGCCGGAGCGGCGGGTGTCGGAGGGGTCGGCCGCGGTCGAGGAACCCGCCGTGCGGGTGTCCTCGGTGCTCCGCTCGGTCTCGCGCTGGAAGTCGAGGCGGGTGACCGGGAGGTAGAGGGTGAAGGTGCTGCCCTGGCCGGGGACGCTCTCCGCCGTCAGCGCGCCGCCGAGCAGGTGCGCGATCTCGCGGCTGATGGACAGGCCGAGGCCCGTACCGCCGTACTTGCGGCTCGTGGTCCCGTCCGCCTGCTGGAAGGCGCCGAAGATGGCTTCGAGATGCTGCTCGGCGATACCGATGCCGGTGTCCTTGACCCGGAACGCCAGCACGGGACCGTCGCGGTGGACCGAGGCGGGCAGTGCCCCTTCGGCGGCGCGTTCGATGCGCAGCTCCACGCTGCCCTGTTCGGTGAACTTGACCGCGTTGGAGATCAGGTTCCGCAGGACCTGTCGCAGACGGGAGTCGTCGGTGACCAGGTCGGCCGGGACACCCGGGGCGGTGGTGATCGTGAAGTCGAGGCTCTTCTGGGTCGTCATGGGCCGGAAGGTGGCTTCGACGTAGTCGAGGAGCTGCCGCAGCGCGACGCGCTCGGGGTTGATGTCCATCTTCCCGGCCTCGACCTTGGACAGGTCGAGGATGTCGTTGATCAGCTGCAGCAGGTCGGATCCGGCCGAGTGGATGATGCCCGCGTACTCGACCTGCTTTGCGGTGAGGTTCCGCGTCGGGTTCTGGGCGAGCAGCTGGGCGAGGATCAGCAGGCTGTTGAGCGGGGTGCGCAGCTCGTGGCTCATGTTGGCCAGGAACTCGGACTTGTACTTCGAGGCCAGGGAGAGCTGCTGGGCACGGTCTTCGAGTTCCTGCCGCGCCTGCTCGATCTCCAGGTTCTTGCCCTCGATGTCGCTGTTCTGGGCCGCCAGCAGCGCCGCCTTCTCCTCCAGCTCGGCGTTGGAGCGCTGCAGTTCTTCCTGCTGTACCTGCAGTTCTTCGGAGCGGGCCTGGAGCTCGCCTGCCAGGCGCTGGGATTCGCCGAGCAGTTCGTCGGTGCGGGCGTTGGCGACGATGGTGTTGACGTTGACGCCGACCGTTTCCATGAGCTGTTCGAGGAAGTCACGGTGGACGGGCGTGAAGGCGGTGAAGGAGGCCAGTTCGATGACGCCGAGGACCTGGTCGTCCACCGCGATGGGCAGCACGATCAGGCTGCCCGGTGCGGTGCGGCCCAGGCCGCAGGAGATGCTGATGTAGTCGACGGGGACTCCGTCGACGGCGATGGTGCGCCGGCTGCGGGCGGCCTGACCGACCAGGGACTCCCCCAGCTTGAAGCGGTCGTGGCCCGTGGTGTCGGTGGGTCGGCCGTAGGAGCCGATGAGTCGCAGTTCGGTGCCCTCGGGGGCTTCCTCGGCCAGGTAGAAGGCTCCGTACTGTGCCGATACCAGCGGGGTGAGTTCGTCCATGACGAGCTCGGCGACGACGGCCAGGTCGCGGTGGCCCTGCATCAGCCCGGAGATCAGGGCGAGGCTGGACTTGAGCCAGTCCTGTTCCTGGTTGGCCCGTGTCGTCTCCCGCAGGGAGCCGACCATCGCGTTGATGTTGTCCTTGAGTTCGGCCACCTCACCGGAGGCGTCGACGTTGATCGAGCGGGTCAGGTCGCCCTCGGCGACCGCGCTCGCGACCTCGGCGATGGCACGGACCTGACGGGTCAGGTTCCCGGCCAGCTCGTTGACGTTCTCCGTGAGGCGCTTCCAGGTGCCGGAGACTCCCTCGACCTCGGCCTGGCCGCCGAGCCGGCCCTCGCTGCCGACCTCACGGGCCACACGCGTGACCTCGGCGGCGAACGAGGACAGCTGGTCCACCATCGTGTTGATGGTCGTCTTCAGCTCCAGGATCTCGCCCCGGGCGTCGACGTCGATCTTCTTCGAGAGGTCGCCGTTGGCGACGGCGGTGGTGACGAGGGCGATGTTCCGGACCTGCCCGGTGAGGTTATTCGCCATGGAGTTGACGTTGTCGGTGAGGTCCTTCCAGGTGCCGGCCACGTTCGGCACCCGTGCCTGGCCGCCGAGCCGGCCCTCGGTGCCGACCTCACGGGCCACTCGGGTCACCTCGTCCGCGAACGCCGAGAGGGTGTCCACCATGGTGTTGATCACCGCGGCGAGTGCCGCGACCTCGCCCTTGGCCTCGACCGTGATCTTCCGCGACAGGTCGCCGCGCGCCACCGCCGTGGCGACCTGGGCGATCGAGCGCACCTGGCCGGTCAGGTTGGACGCCATCACGTTGACGTTGTCCGTGAGGTCCTTCCACGTACCGGACGCGCCTCGTACGGTGGCCTGGCCGCCGAGGTTGCCTTCGGTGCCCACTTCGCGGGCCACGCGGGTCACTTCGTCGGCGAACGCGGACAGCTGGTCGACCATCGTGTTGATGGTCTCCTTCAGCTCCAGGATCTCGCCCCGGGCCGTGACCGTGATCTTCTGCGACAGATCGCCCTGGGCCACCGCCGTGGCGACCTGGGCGATGGAGCGGACCTGCGCGGTCAGATTGCCGGCCATGAAGTTGACGGAGTCGGTCAGATCCCGCCAGGTGCCCGAGACACCCTTCACATCGGCCTGACCCCCGAGGATGCCTTCCGTGCCGACCTCACGGGCCATCCGGGTGACCTCGTCGGCGAACGACGAGAGCTGGTCGACCATCGTGTTGATGGTCTCCTTCAGCTCCAGGATCTCGCCCCGGGCCGTGACCGTGATCTTCTGCGACAGATCGCCCTGGGCCACCGCCGTGGTGACCTGCGCGATGTTACGGACCTGCGCGGTCAGATTGCCGGCCATGAAGTTGACGGAGTCGGTCAGATCCCGCCAGGTGCCCGAGACACCCTTCACATCGGCCTGACCCCCGAGGTTGCCCTCGGTGCCGACCTCACGGGCCACGCGGGTGACCTCGTCGGCGAAGGCGGACAGCTGGTCGACCATCGTGTTGATGGTCTTCTTCAGCTCCAGGATCTCCCCGCGGGCGTCCACGTCGATCTTCTGCGACAGGTCGCCCTTCGCGACCGCCGTCGCGACCTGCGCGATGTCACGGACCTGGGTGGTGAGATTGCCCGCCATGGCGTTCACCGAGTCGGTCAGATCGGCCCAGGTGCCGGAGACGCCGGGTACCTCGGCCTGCCCTCCCAGGGTGCCTTCGGTGCCGACCTCACGGGCGACCCGGGTCACCTCCGAGGTGAAGAGGGACAGCTGGTCGACCATGCCGTTGAACACCGTGGCGATCTCGCCGAGCAGGCCGTCCGCGTCGTCCGGCAGGCGCGTGCCGAAGTCACCGTCGCGCACCGCCGTCAGCCCGGCCAGGAGCTGCCGCAGCTCCGGCTCCCCCACCTTGCCCGCACCACGCGCGCGTGTCCGGGGTACACGCGCGTTGTCGACCGTCGTCTCAGCCATGACCAATCCTCGTAGAACGCTGGTAGGAGCCCCGCCGGAAAGCCGGACACCGCCACGGCCTGGACAGGCCGCCCCCCTCGTCGGCAATGATTGCCGTGCGACAAATACGAGGCAGCCTACCCCGTCGCAGGTCACGGACGAAAGCCAGGCAGGCCGGGACAGTGGTCCCCTTCTCTTCAGGAGCCTGAGCCCCGGCGGCCAGGCGTCAGGGCCCCTGGCCGCCGTGCACCGGCTGCGATGATCTTTCTGTAATTGGCGTACATACGTCTCGGCTCTCGGGGTATACGGCGCTCATCGCCCGGGCCGCGCCGGTCGGCGGGCACCGAGGGAGGGGAACATCATGAGCGTGACGGCAGCTTCCGCGTCAACGGCCACGGCCGTGGCTACGGCGAAGGCACCGGGGCTGCCGGAGGTGGCGGCTCCGCACAAGGTGGCCCCGAAGGACGCCCGCTCGCTCTCGAAGCTGTTCTTCGACCAGCTCGCCGTACTCGAAGAAGGCACGCACGAATACCAGTACGCGCGCAACACCTTGATCGAGATGAACATGTCACTCGTGCGGTACGCCGCCGGACGCTTCCGCGGCCGGGGCGACGAGATGGAGGACATCACGCAGGTCGGCATGATCGGCCTCATCAAGGCCATCGACCGGTTCGACCTGTCGCGCGAGGTGGAGTTCACGACCTTCGCCGTGCCGTACATCGTCGGGGAGATCAAGCGGTTCTTCCGCGACACCTCCTGGGCGGTTCATGTCCCGCGCCGGCTCCAGGAAGCCCGGGCCGAACTGGCCAAGGCGACCGACGAACTCAGCAGCCGTCTGGGCCGCGCCCCCAAGGTCGGCGAGCTCGCCGCCCTGATGAACCTCTCGGAGGAGGAGGTCATCGAGGCCAGGATCGCCGCCAACGGCTACACCTCCTCCTCGCTCGACGCCCCCGTCGGCGGGGCCGACGGTTCCGATGGCGAGGACGCCTTCGCGGACCTCATCGGGACGGAGGACCCCGCGATGGAAAGGGTCGAGGACTTCCACGCCCTCGCACCCCTCATCACCGCCCTGAGCGAGCGCGACCGGCAGATCCTCCATTTCCGCTTCGTCGACGAGCTGACCCAGTCCCAGATCGGTGAGCGGCTCGGCGTCAGCCAGATGCACGTCTCACGCCTGCTCTCCCGCGCCCTCGCCTTCCTCCGCAAGGGCCTGCTCACCACCGAGTGACGGCCGCCGTCGGCAGTCGGCACGGGGAAGCCGTGCGAGGGCGTCGCCAAGTCCTTCGAGTCCTCGCTTCAGCGCGGTCTGTGCCGGCCGGTCGAGCGACGCGAGAATGGCGTTCATCCGGTCGAGTCGCTGCCTCCGCACGCTTTCGAGGGCTCGCTTGCCTGCTTCGGTCAGCGTGAAGTCCACCCGGCGGCGGTCGTGTGAGGCACGTCGGCGGGACAGCAGACCGGCCGACTCCAGACGACCGCACAGTCGGCTCACCGATGACGCACGGGATCCCAGCCGCTGTCCCAGTGCGCTCGCCGTCATGTGCCCCGCGGCGTCGATCACCGCCAGCGTGCGCTCCTGCGTGCGCGGCAACTGGTGCGCCGCGGCAAGCTCGTCGCTCTCCCACAGGGATACGAGCATGGCGGCGGCCCGGCGAGCTTCCTGGTCACTCACGTGCGGCGGCCGGTGCGGTGAGGTCATGAGGTGCGGCTATCCGCATCGGTCACGTTGATGTGCGGCAGCGCACTGTTTTCCGGTGATCACCGGTCGGCGATCCTGGCCGCGCGTGCGGCGCGTCGCCTGAGCGCACGGCGTTCCGCCTCGTCCAGGCCACCCCACACGCCGAAGTCCTGTCGTTCCTCCATGGCCCAGGCCAGGCACTGTTCCCGCACGGGGCATCGGCGGCACACCGTCTTCGCCTCCTGTGCCTGGAGCGAAGACGGTCCTGTGCTGCCGACGGGGAAGAAGAGATCAGGGTCCTCGTCGCGGCAAGCAGCCTTGATGCGCCAGTCGGTCATGGTGGCCGTTCCTCCTCCGTCGTGGAGCGTCTCGTCGTCGCAGTGCGCACCGCGGCCGTGATCCTCTCCGTCTCACCGACAACGCCGGGCCCAAACACCCACAGGCGCCTGGTGTTTGCCCTCTCAGTCCCAGGGAGTGGGGCCCGTACCTTCGGTCCATGCGACGAGCTCACGGTGATCCACGCAGCGGATCCCGCACTGCTGGGCGTACTCGGCCGCCGGCTGTGTGAACTCGCCGGTGGTCACGACGGCTGCCACCTGGGCCTCGTGAACCGAGAAGCAGGTGCCTCCGAAGCGTTGTACGTCCTGAGAGCCGACCTTGTTCAAGGGGCCGTAGCGCTTGCACTGGATGACGATGCGCTGCCCGTCGGGCGTGGTGGCGATGATGTCGGCACCGAGGTCACCCGCGCCTCCCACGACGTGCACGTCCCGGCAGCCGTCTCGCTCGCACAGCGCGGCCACAGCCTGTTCGAAGCTGTCCGGGTCCATCGCGGCAAGGTCCTCGGCCCGGAAGGCGTCGGACGCGTCGGGCGCGTCGCCCTCCACGGCCACCGGGGAAGAGGAAGGCTCGACGGGCGGGCCGGGCGCCGTCGCGATGCGGTGGGCGAGACCGTCGAGGCTGGACGCGACACGGACCGCGGCACGACGGCGGCGCCTCTTTCTCATCAGTGCGATGAGGCAGCCGAGAAGCACGAGCCCGGCCAGTGCCGCGCCAGGACGTTCCGTCGCCGTCCTGACGATCAGTTTCAGCGTCAACCCGACCGCGCACAGGACGATGGCAGCGAGTCCGAGAGCCAGCACCAGCTGCCGCATACTGAAGGCCGGGCTCCGCCTTTCGCGTGCCGGCCGCCTGAGGGGGACGGTCATATGCGGTGGTCCCCGCCGCGGGTAATTGCGTCAAGATCACTCATGGCTGCCGTATGCCCCACGGAGCCGCTTCTAACAACTCCTCCTCGGAACCGCCTCGCACGGGGCTGAAGCCCGGTGCACCGCGACGGTTGCGGGTACCCTTCCATCCGACGTTTTGACTGTGCGGCCGGCCCAGGACCCTGGTGGATGAGATGAACATGAGCGGGCATATCTGGCATATTCCGCTAGAGCCGGGCGCTTTCGCCCGCGCCCGTGACCTCACCGCCACCGCACTCCACACGTGGGGCTGGCCGACGGAGCGCATAGAGGTCGCCGTGCTCCTCGTCTCCGAACTCGTGACCAACGCCCACCGGCACGCCGGCACGGACGCCTGGCTCCATCTCGAACCCATAACCGACGGCGCCCGCATCGCCGTCCGCGACGAGAGCCCTGCCCAGCCGGCTCAGCGAGCGCCCGGTGTCACGACCGCCACCGGCGGATTCGGCCTCCACCTTCTCGACCACCTGGCCGCGGGCTGGGGCGTCGACAGCCAGGAGGACGGCAAGCACATCTGGGCCCACATCCTCAGGTCCCCCTCCCCGCGCTGAAATCGACGGCTGCCGGTGCCTTTCCCGGCGCCCGCAGCGAATCGATGCGCATGCAAGGACGTTCCGTGGGCACATGGTGGTCCGGGCGGAGTGAACGCGCACCACTGCTGAACCGCGTTCACACTCCCGTCCCCTGACACGTCCTCGAGGAGTGAACCGCAATGCCCAGGTCCGGCTTCGGCCCTCGACGCTCACGAGCCTCGCAGTGGTGCGTGGCCGCCGCGACGTGCTTCCTCGTCCTGGCCGGCAGCGCCGTGGCCGCACTGGTCTGGCCCGCCGAGACCGCGCTCGTCCTGTGCCTGAGCATGCTGCCGGCCACAGGAGTCACCCTGGCTTTCCTCGCGCTGAGCACGCCCACCGGGGCCGACCGGAGTGGAAAAGGGGTGAAGGCCTGGTAATGCCAACGTAGTCGAGGGGTGCCTACCGCTCCGGCTTGCCAGAAGCCCTCCCCATGCATTACCAATGACAAGCATTGCCGCACGGCAAAGCTCTTGTGTGGCCTGAGGCCCTCGGACCGCAGCGACCCCAGTAATTCCACGATCCGACGCCACGGAAGAGGACGCATCGCGTGAACGGGCACCACAACGCCACGATCGATGGATCCGGAGTGGGAATCGCGCGAGCACCGCGGTGAACCAACGCTCCAGCCGGCCACATTCCACACCCTTCACCACGCTGCCGGCCCCCCTCGCGCCCGCGGACGTGGCGCTCATACGGGCCAGTCTCACCGTCGTGGAGCCCAGGTCCGAGGAGATGGCGGTGTACTTCTACGCCATCCTCTTCCTGCGCCATCCCGAGGTCCGGAGTCTGTTCCCGCCGGACATGGACGTCCAGCGTGACCGGCTGCTGCGCGCCCTGCTCCGGATCGTCGACCTCGTCGACGACGCGGACAATCTCGTCCGCTTCTGCTCCCGACTGGGGCGCGACCACCGGAAGTTCGGCACCCTCAACGCCCACTACGCGGCAGTGGGCGAGTGCCTCCTCGACGCTCTGGCCCGATTCGCGGGACCCGCGTGGAGCCCGGAACTGGCGGACGCATGGCAGCGGGCCTACGCCACAGCATCCCGCACCATGATGCTCGCCGCCGACGACGACACCCGGCTGCGTCCGGCGCGATGGACCGCCCGGATCGTCGACCACCGCCGGTACGGCCACGGGATCGCCGAGCTGACGGTGCGGACGGACGAGTACTACCCCTATGCGGCCGGCCAGTACGTGAGCGTGGAGACCCCGTGGTGGCCCCGGCAGTGGCGCTCCTATTCGCCCGCCAACGCGCCCCGGCCGGACTCGACGATGACCTTCCACGTGAAGGCCGTACCCCAGGGGCGGGTCAGCACCGCCCTCGTCCACCAGGCACGGCCGGGAGACCTCCTTCGTCTCGGGCCGCCGGAGGGCGACATGACCTTGCCGCCCGACTCACGCCGAGACCTCCTGTGCGTGGCCGGCGGCACCGGGCTGGCTCCCATCAGGGCATTGATCGAGCAGGTCGCGGCAGAGCGCTCGGACCGTGAGGTCGCGCTGTTCATCGGAGCCCGCACGGCTCAGGAGCTCTACGGCCTGGACGACATGCTCCGTATGTCGCAGCGGCACCACTGGCTCAGTGTGCGGGCCTCCGTCTCCCAGCAACGCATCCCCGGAACCGAGGGAAGTCTTCCCGAGGTCATCTCCGAGTTCGGTCCATGGGGCGGTCATGAGGTGTTCCTCAGCGGCCCGCCCGGCATGGTCACGGCAGCGGCACACGTGCTGACGGAACGAGGGGTCCCACTCGCACGGATCCATCACGACCCGCTCGATGTGCCGGTGTTGAACGCTCCGTTGCAACCCGCCCGTCTCCCCGAGGAGGAGACGCCCGCGCCGTGGTCCTGAGCCGGTGCGCGTGCCGGAAGCCGGTGGCGGGCGGCCGTCTCAGGCGCCGTCGGCCGACGGTCCGCGGAGGTCGAGGGAGAGCACGAGTCCGCCGTCCGGCGCGGCTCCGTGCGCGACGAGTTCGCGCAGGACGGCCTTGGGGGTGTCGGCGCCGGGCAGGTGGCGCGTCCGGGTGACCGCCCGGCTCACGGCCTGGTCGAAGTCCGCGTGGGCCGCCTGCGATGCCGGCAGCTCCGGACCGCAGGCGACGAACAGCAAGCGCTCCTGGGGCCGGGTCCGCAGATGCTGGGCGGCGTAGACGGTGTCCTCGAACATGCCCAGGGGGAGCTGTCTCTCCAGCTCCACCCGCCGCGCCGTCGGCCCGGACACGCGCCACACGCTCGGGGAGCCGGCGTCGACGATCTGCGCCGCTCCGGTGCGCAGGTCGAAACACATCAGCAGGGTCGACAGATGCCTCGTGCCACGGTGCTGTCCGTACAAGGCCTGGTCCGCCAGGGCCGCCTGGCCCGCGAGGTCGAGGCCGGCGCGGCGGGCGTTGCGGATCGCGTTGAGGGCGAGGTTGTTCACCAGGCCGGCCTCGGCATCCGTTCCGGCGCTGTTGGCGACGACCAGCGTGAGCTGGTCGGCCGAGGCCGACCAGTCGAAGAGGTGTCCGCCGGAGGCGTAGGCGGGCTCGCCGTGCGCGTGAAGGTCGAACTCCTCGCGCGAGCACGAACGCCCCGGCATCAGCTCCCACTGCATCTCGGCTGACAGGGTGAGCGGGCCGTTCCGCCTGGCTTCGCGGTACACGTCGGTGTGCCGCTCGGCCACCCTCAGGGCATGACCCAGCATCTGGGCGATGGCGCCGAGATGATCGAGGAAAACCTCGGGCGGCTCCTGGCTCCGCGGCAGCGTGACCACAAGAACTCCATACCGATCGCCGCGAACCGCCACGGGAAGATACGCCGTCACCGTGGGGCCCGCCCCGGTGGAAAGATATGGTTGTTGCTCGGAGAAGACCCTGCCCGCCGGGCTCGCCTCCACGGGAACCGGCCCTCGAACGGCGTCACAGGGGCCGAAGGGACGGAGACTGCTCAGCCCGTAGTCGATCAGCAGCAGGTCGACAGCGGTTGCCGCGAAGTGCTGCGCAAGATGGGTACGGAGGGAGTCCAGAAGGCCATGGGGCGGTGCTCCGCGCAAGGCGCGTTCCACCATCACACGTCGTTCCACCGAACCATTACCGCTTTCTGGGGAGATGTGGAGACTAGAAACGTGGCGCACAAGCAGCGCCGCCGGCATAAGACGTCTGATTCGGAGTGTCACTAGATATGGACGCGAACCCCGCTTCCTCTCAGCGTCGGCCGCTGGAGACCGCCCATGCGGCCCGGGAGCTCATCGAGCTCCTGGAAGTGCTGTGGGAGCGCGGCAAGGACATGGTGTCCTCGACCCCCGTTTCGGCGTCCCAGCTGCGCGTCCTGTACTGCCTCGACCGGGATGAGGGCATCAACCTGCGCACGCTGGGCAAGGTCCTGGGTTCCGCTCCCCCGTCCGTGAGCCGCCTGTGCGACCGGCTGGAGGCGCTGGGGTTCGTCCAGCGGCTTCCGAGCCCGGTCAGCCGGCGCGAGCTGGAGCTGCACCTGACAACGCGGGGCAAGGCGTACCTGCACGATCTGAGGGCCCAGCGGCAGGAGGCGCTCCTGGCGGTCATCGACTCGATGACTCCGTCGGCGCGCAATGCGCTGCTGAAGGGGCTGACGAGTTTCCAGGACGCCCTCAACGATGCGGGTGCTGTCCCGCAGCGGTCCTCTTCGGTCAAGGGCGTCCGGTCCGCCTGACCTCGCCGCGCGAGGACTGCCGAGTCGATTCGCACTCCCGACTTCTCACTTTCCGATGCTGGGGCGTCACTGTCGGCACCTCGCGTCCCGACCCACGGTGTTGCCTCAAGGGTACAGTTGTTTTGAGGCAACTATTGACATGGGTTGCCGTGGGCTGGCCGGGGAGGCTGCGTGTACGGCGACAAGGACCGGATCATCGTCACGGAACTGCTGGCGAGCGGCTCGTGCGCCGTCCTGCGGGTGACGGGAGAGCTGGACCTGTGGACCGAGACGCATCTGCTCGACCAGGCCGGAAGACGCGTCGCCGACGGTCGCCGGTACCTGGTCCTGGACCTGACCGCTCTCGCCTTCTGCGATTCCCGCGGCCTGAACTGCCTGCTGTCACTGAACTGGCTCTGCCGTCACATGGAGGGCCGGCTCCTGCTCTCGGGGGTGGGCGCCCAGGTCATGCGCGCGCTGACAGTCAGCGGCGCCGGCAAGGTGCTCCGCTGCTTCCCCTCCGTCGGCCGGGCGCTGGCCGACATACCGGGCGCCGAGCGGCCCCTCTGGCCCCCTCCGTCCTCATGACACGGCGACGGCGGCCAATCCACGGGAAATGCGCGTGCCGCCTTACGTCAGCATCTCCTCGCGCAGCTGCGCGAGGGTACGTGCCAGCAGGCGGGACACCTGCATCTGCGAGATGCCCAGCAGCTCCCCGATCTCCGATTGTTTCCACTCGCCGCCGAAGCGCAGTCGCAGAATCAGGCGGTCGCGGGCGTCCAGGCCGTCGAGGAGGGGCTTGAGCGCCTGCACGTTGTCCACCAGCTCCAGCGCGGGATCGAGATCCCCGAAGCGGGCGTGGAGGGCGACCCCGTCGCCGGCGTCCTGATCGGGACGGAACATGTCGAAGGACCCGGCCACGTACCCGTTCATGGCCACGAGACCTTCGGAGATCTCCTCGACCGGGCGACGAAGGTGCTGCGCGAGCTCCGCCGCCGTGGGCGAACGGTGCAGGCCGCTCGACAGCTCACTGATCGCCTGGACCAGTTCCGAGCGCAGCTCCTGCAGCCGTCTGGGCACATGGACCGCCCATGTCGCGTCGCGGAAGAACCGTTTGATCTCGCCCGCGATGTAGGGAATGGCGAACGTCGTGAACTCCACCTCACGACCGAGATCGAACCGGTCGATCGCCTTGATGAGCCCGATCGTTCCGACCTGTACGACATCCTCTTCCGGTTCCGTCCGGTGGCGGAAACGACGCGCCACGAACGTGACCAGCGAGATGTTCATCATGATCAACGCATTGCGGACGCGCTGGTACTCCGGTGAGCCTTCCTCGAGCCGCTCCAGCCGGCCGAGGAACGCCTTCGAGAGCGATCGCTCCACACTCGGCGTCATGGTGGACATGACACCTCCTTGGCCGTCTCGCGTGCCGCCGGGACCCTTCCACCCTATCAACAGTTGCTCCAGAGCAAGGATCGGTCAAGCCGCCTCGCCCCCCGGGGGCCGTCTCGCACACGCCCGGACGTATGCGGCTATCCCCGGCACCCTGGGGCAGGAGAGATATGGTTGCGGTCCGGAGTGAAGCGGAGTGTCACGGCATGAGCAGAGATCCCGGCCCCCGTCCGAAACCCGCCAAAGGTGCCGCCCAAGCCGCGAGTGCCGTCATCGAACTGCTCGAGGTCCTGTGGGAACAGAGCAATGACGTCACCGCCTCCTCGTCGGTCTCCGCCTCCCAGCTACGGGTGATGTACTGCCTGGAGCGGGAGGAGGGGATGAACCTCCGCCGCCTGGGCCACCTTCTGGGGGCTGCCCCCCCGTCGGTGAGCCGCCTCTGCGACCGCCTTGAGGCGATGGGCTTCGTCGAGCGCACTCCCAGTCAGGTGAGCCGCCGCGAATTGACGCTCTGCCTGACCAGCCGCGGCAAGACGCACCTTGCAGAGCTGCGAGCACTGCGGCAGGAGATCCTCATGGCGCCGATCCAGAACATGCCGCCCGCTGCCCGCGCCGCACTGCTGGACGGCCTCAGCGCCTTTCGGGAGGCCCTGGAGGACGCCGAAGCCGCCCGTGCGCACACTCCGGCGCGCACCTCGCCCCAGAGCGCCTGAGGCGGCCCCGCGAAGGAGCACACCCCGGGGATCAACCCCGAGGGGGTGTCTCAGAAGCCACCAGAGGCCTCGTCGGCCTCCCCGCCGTCCCCGTTCTCCGGCCGCCCGTGCCAGTCGAGGCAGACCACCAGGGCGTCGTCGTCCAGGGGTGTCTCCCCGTGATATCCGGCGAGCTCGCGCAGGACGGCGCCCGGCACCTGGGCAGGGGGCAGCAGCCTGGTGGACAGCAGGGAACGGGCCAGGGCCCTCTCCCCGTAGCGCTCCCCCGCCGGGGAGGACGCCTCGTACACACCGTCGCTTCCGAACAGCAGACGGTCACCCGACTTCACGGTGAACCGCTCGGGGACGTAGACCGTGTCCTCGAACATGCCGAGCGGCAGCTGCGCGTCGAAGGAGACGGCTTCGACCGAACGCTCCCGCAGCCGCCACATGCGCGGGGAGCCGGCGTCCACCGCTTCGACCTCGCCGGTGTTGAGATCGAAACGCAACAACAGCACCGAGACGTACGTGCTGCCCCGGTACTGGGCGTACACCGCCTGGTCCGCCAGCGCCGCCTGGTCCGCCAGGCCCAGGCCCGCTCGACGCGCGTTGCGCAGCGCGTTGACGGCGAGGTTCGTGAGCAGGGCGGCCTCGATGCCCTCCCCCATGCCGTTGGTGACCGTCAGTGTCAGATGGTTGGCCGAGGCGGACCAGTCGTAGTTGTCGCCGAAGATTGCGTAGGCCGGCTCCAAGTGGGCGCCGAGGGCGAATTCGGGGCGTACGCAGGAGCGCCCGGGCAGCAACTGCCACTGCATCTCCGCCGCGAGGGTGAGCCGGGCCGCGCGACGGGCCAGGACGTACAGGTCGGTGTCACGCTCGGCGACCAGGATCTCGTGGCCGAGAGCCTGGCAGACGTGCAGGATCTCGGGGAGCAGCGACTGCGCGTAGCGGTCCTCCGGCAGTCTTACGGTCAGCACGCCCATACGGTCGCCGCGGATGGTGATGGGCAGATGGACGTCGTAGGAGCCGTTGTCATGGGTCACGCACGGTTCCTGAGCGCCGAAAGCACGCCCCTGGGGCGAGCCGTGGATGAGCACCGGTTCCGTCGTGTAGGGCACGCTCTCCACGGCCTGCAGCGAACGCATTCCGTAGTCCGCCAGGCGGAGTTCGACGCGCTCGGCGCCGTACTGCTCCATGAGTGCGACAGTCACCACATTCAACAGGGTGTGCGGTGCAGCGCTGCGCAGAGCCCGCTCAACAGCGGCAAATTTGTCCACGTCATCCAGCTTCTCTATGTGCCGGGAGCCAGACCCGGCAGGCCAGGGCCACGCACGCTCCCACGCCAGCCAGCGTACGCCGGGCCCCGGCACAGTCACACCCTCTATTGTACGAATGCAGCACAACATTTGCCACACGGCAATTATATTCGTCTGCTCCCGGGGCAGGGATGCACAGCGAACACACGCGGCGGAACGCGCGCAGCGGAAACCGACGGCTGAAAGGCAGGGGTGGGACATGGGATCGGCTGTGCGCGTGCCACAGACCCGGGACATGGCCGGCGAGGAGCTCTCGGGGGACGAGGCGTGGGTGGCGCTGAGGCGGTACGGCGGGCGCAAGCTGCTGACCGACGCCTTCCTCCGGTTCCGGTATGCCGACGGCTTCAGTCACTCCCGCGCCCTGGCCTTCCAGGTCGCACTCGCCGTGGTGCCCTTCGTGATCGCGCTGGTCGGGGTGGCGTCCACCCTGCACTCCGACGGCATCGGCCGGACGGTGGAGCTCACACTCACGCAGATCGCCCCGGGCGCCAGTTCCGCCCTGATCGAAGACGTCCTCGCCGCGGGGCGGCGCAGCGCCGGCACCGATGTGGCGGGCGCGGTGGCGATGTGGCTGGGGCTCGGCTTCGCCGTGCTGAGTCTGGTGTCGGTCATGGCACAGATCGAACGCGGCACCAACCGCATCTACGGGATCGAACGCGACCGGCCCTTCGTCCGCAAGTACGGCAGGAGTCTGCTGCTGACAGTGGGGGCGGGTGTGCCGATGGCTGCCGGGTTTCTCGTCCTCGTGGCCGGCGACACCCTCGCCGAGGCCGTCCTCACCGCGACCGGGACGTCGGCCGGGAACGCCGCCGGCACCGCGTCCGGTCTGCCGCAGTGGTGGCACTGGACGCAGACACCCGCCGGTGTCGCCCTGGCGGTGATCGCCTCCGCGGTGATCTTCCGCTGGGCCCCGCGTCGCCGCCAACCCGGTTACACCTGGCTGGTCTTCGGATCGGCCGTCCATCTGATCCTGTGGATCGCCACGACCTGGCTGCTGGCCCTCTACGTGGAGTACAGCGGCTCGTTCGGAGCCGTGTACGGCCCGCTCACCGCCTTCGTCGCCTTGCTCCTGTGGGCGAATCTCACCGGCATCGCTCTGTTTCTCGGCGTCGCCTTCGCCGCTCAGCTGGAAGCCGCACGCGCCCAGATCACCGAGCCGGTCCACCCGGACCCCGGCGCGGACTCCTGACCCGCCGGCGTTCAACGGCCGGAAGCACTTCCCAGGCGACGCAGCGTGAGGGCCAGGGTGTCATCGGGGTGGTGGACCACGGTGTGCATGTCGTCGGCGATGGCCCCGGGAATCTCGTGTATGGGACGGCCCGCGTTGCGGGTGGCCGACGCGGCGAGGCGCTGTTCGCCTTCCAGGGGGTCTCTGCGGCTCTCGGTCAGACCGTCGGTGTAGAGCATCAGCAGGTCGCCCGGCTGGAGGTGGCTGCGCAGGACCTGGTCGCTGCCCGGGAGGGGATATCCCACGCCGCGGCCGGGTACTTCGAGGTACTCGGTCGGCCCGCCGGTCCGTACGACGAGAGCCGGCGGGTGGCTGCCGTTGGCCAGGAGCAGTTCCCCGGTGGCGGGGTTGATCCGGGCCAGCAGCATGGTCGCCATCAGCTGAGGGTCCATGCCGTTGAGGACTTCGCTGGCACGGCCGACGATGGCCTTCATCGGGTACCCGTCGAGCGCGAGTGTGCGGACGGTGTGGGTGACATCGAGTGCGGCGCGGGTGCTGCCCACTCCGTGGCCCAGCGCGTCGACGACGGTGATGTGGACGCTGCCGTCGGGAAGGACGAACCAGTCGTACAGGTCGCCCCCGGTGGGGGCGTCGGTGTCGGCGGGTGCGTAGTGGACGGCGAGTTCGAGGCCCGGGACGCTCAGCGGCGCGGGACGCAGGGCGTCCTCGAGCTCGCGCAGCATCTGTCCGTGGGCGCGACGCAGTTGCTCGTCGCGTTCTTCGAGCTGGACGTAGAGGGCGAGGACGCCGCTGTTGGTCTCGTCGAGTTCGGCCTTCAGCTGCTGGTGGTCGGCGGTGAGAGCGTCGAGGTCCGTCAGGAGGGCGGCCAGTTCTTCCTCGGCCGCCTCGTCGGAAGCAGCCGTCCCAGGCTGCTCCCGAGGCGAGGGGAGAGCGATACGCCATTCGACTCCGCCATCGGTGGCGACGGCGGCAAGCGGCAGCTTCGCCAGGGTCTCGGGGCCGATGGGCAGCGAGGTGGTGAGGGCGAGCGTCAGCGTGTCGACGCCGGCCGGTTCCTCCCGCGGTCCGCGCCGGGCCGTGATACGCACGCTCTGCCCGTTCTCCAGGCCGATGCGGGCCACCGCCGCGACGGAGGCGGTGAGCCGGGCGCGGGTCCCCGCCGGCAGGCCGTGCAGACCGGCGAGGCGGCGCACGGCCCGCCGCACCTCGGACAGGGTGGACAAAGGGCTCTGGCCGTAGGTGGGTTCGGTCATCGCGGTGTGTTCGGTCATCGCAATCCCGTGAGGCTGAGTGCGGTGGCGTCGTCTCGTGACCGGCGGTGGCGGTGGGCCAGTGCTGCCGGCAGCAGTTCGGCGGGAAGGCGGAGCAGAAACGGGGACGGGTCGTGCGACCAGCGCGACTCTATGCCGTCCGAGTGCGCGAGGAGGATCTGGCCGGGTTCCACGGGCGCGCTCTGCACCTGCGGGGTGGGCAGGTTCCATCCGACGACTCCCGGCCTGCCGTCGAGACGGCGCTGCACGTCATGGGCGGACAACAGGCACAGCCGAATGTTGCCGACACCGCAGAACTCCACCCCGCCGGTCACGAGTCGGACCAGGCCGACGGCGGCGCCACGGGTGTGGCGCAGGGATCGGTGCATCGACCGCATGATGTCGGGCAGCGGCTGGTCGTTCGTGTCGCGGAGGACCTGCAGCGCGCTGCGGGTCGCCCGGGCCGCCGCCTCTCCGTGGCCGAGGCCGTCCACGACAGCGGCCGTGACGCCACCGTCCGTTTCGAACACGGCGCAGCCGTCACCGCACTCCTGCTCGCCGTCGGCGGGCAGGCACACCACGCCCGTACCCGGCGCGGTCGTTCCGCCGACGGCGCTGATACGTGCCGACGCGACCGTTCCCTCCGGCACCTGGGTGCGGATGAGGAAGTCGGTGGCGACTCGGCCCACCGCGCCCAGGCCCGTGCCCAGGGTGCCCGTGGTGGTGTAGCCGTCGGTCAGGCACTGCTGGAGCTCGGCCATGCCGGGGCCGCGGTCGACGGCGAGGATCTCCAGCCCCTCCCCCATCGGCAACGGCTGCAGGTAGACGATCCCGTCGGTCGCGTGCTTGTCCAGATTGCTGGCCAACTCGCTCGCCACCGCCGCCGCTTGATCGGGCCACGACGCCTCCATGCCGCAGCGCACGGCCATCTCGCGGGCGCGGGTGGTGGCCACGTGGACGGCGCTGTAGTGGTCGATGGGCACGTGGGCGGTGGGCGGCCGCAGGTACGGGCGAAGAGTCACCGGTCGGTCCACCGGACGGCGGTCACCGTGGTGCCCTGGCCGGGCGCGGAGCGCACCTCGAACTCGTGCATGAGGCGCCGCGCTCCGCCGAGTCCATGGCCCAGTCCCCCGCCGGTGGTGAATCCGTCCGTGAGCGCCCCTTCCAGGTCGGCGATGCCCGGCCCGTCGTCGCGGACGGTCAGACGCAGGCCCACTGCGCCGGCCCGGCGCAGGCGCTCGATCGAGAGCACGCCACCGCCTCCGTGGATGAAGGCGTTACGGGCCAGTTCACTCGCCGCGGTGACGACCCTCGTCTGATCCACGAGACTGAACCCGAGCTCCTGGGTGGCGGCGCGCACCGCATGACGCGCCCGCAGAAGGTCCTCCTCCGTACGCACCAGGCACTCGACGGGGGCGCTGCCGCTCGTGCCCCCGGAGTCCCTCGGGCCGCGGGAGGCGGCGAGGGAGCCTCGCTGGGCTCCGACCTGCCCGCCCGTCGCCGTCGCCGTGGCGCCCCCCGCCGACCTGGGTGACCTGCCGGACCGTACCGACCCTGCCTCCTCGGAGCGCATCACACTGACACCCCATCCGCCGTCGGCCGGCCCGGCACCGATCCCGAGCCGGTCTTCGACCAGCCCAGGGCGGCCATGCCCTGCTCGGCGTTGAGCGCCGTCTCGACACCGGTGAGGTCGATGCCCAGCTCCACCAGTGTCACTGCCACGGCCGGGCTCATTCCCGCGACGATCACCCGCGCCCCCAGCAACTGAGCCATCGTGCTGAGTTCCATCAACGCGCGCGCGACGAACGAGTCGATGATCTGCACCCGTGAGATGTCCACGAGGACGCCACGCGCGCCGTCGTCCGCGATGCGGGCGGTCAGCTCCTCGGCCAGCGCCACGGCCGACGTGTCGTCCAGTTCACTGAGCAGCCCGGTGACCAGGGTGTCACCCAGTCGCAGGATCGGCACACGGGCGGATTCCGGCCGGCTCATCGCTCCACCCGCCCGTGGTCCGTCCCCCCTTGCACCGCGCCCACGGCACCCGTGGCGGGTTCCTGCCGGGTCAGTTGCATGGCGGTCGCCAGCGCGTCGGCGAGGCTGGCGCGGGTCAGGATGTCCGACAGGTCGATGCCCAGCTGGACGACCGTCTGCGCGATCGCCGGCCGGATGCCGCTGACGATGCACTCGGCGCCCATCAGCCGCACCGCCTTCACCGTCTGCATCAGGTGTTGGGCGACCGAGGTGTCCACGGTCGGGACACCGGTGATGTCGATGATGGCGACCAGCGCCTCGTCCTTCTGAATGGACTCGAGGAGGTTCTCCATCACCACCTGGCTGCGGGCCGTGTCGAGGTTGCCGATCAGCGGAACGGCCAGAACGTGCCGCCACAGCCGCACCACCGGCGTCGTCGCCTCCAGCAACTGCCGGCTCTGCCGACGGATGATCTCCTCACGGCGCTCGACGTACGTCTCGAACGACAAGGCGCCCGCCGCGTCCAGGACACGGTTGATCAGCACAGCGGCTTCGTACAGGTCGTCCTTCTCGAACGCCTCCTGCCGCACGGCCTCCAGGAGGGCTTCCTTGAGCCCCAGCACGGCCAGCGAGGCGGCCGTGGGAACCGCTCCCACCCGCGCCCGGCGCAGCGACAGGTCGACCACGGTCTCGTGCAGTTCGCGCCGGCGCGTGACCACGTGGTCGACCGGGATGTCGCTCTCCATGCCCGCGCTCAGAGCGGCGACGAGCGCGTCGGCCTCTTCGCGCAGCTCGGCCTCGTGCACCGTCTGCCCGCCGGGATCGGCGCGTTCCTGCTGCAGCTGTACCCATCGGTCGGCGATCTCGGCGCCGCGTCGCGTCAGTACCCCGGCCAGACGTTCCCGCACGGCGGACTCGGTGGAACTCATCCTTCGCCTCTCAGACGCCTTCTGCTTGCGTTACCCGGCCGAATCAACGACCTGCTCAGGATAGTAGCCGTACGACAACTATTCGAGCAGCCCCGGCCGCCCACCCCGGGCACGCGCACAGAAAAGGAGAGGCGCGCCCCCGCGCCACGCCCTGAGCCGCAGGTCAGCGGCGCCCGGTCAGCACGTCGGGCGCCGCCGACCCGGGGCCCGGGAGGGGCCGACGCGAGCTGGCCGGCCGAGGGCTCCGTTCAGCGCCTCTTGGACCGCCCCATTGCGATGCCCACCAGGATCGCGACAACGGCTACGGCCAGCAGCACGACGCCCGCCGTGCCGC
>NZ_BMTO01000005.1:2418-31619 GCF_014649715.1 Streptomyces lateritius | reverse complement strand
GCCCCGGCCCGGCAGCGAGGGGCTGCCGGGCCGGGGCCCCGCGTCAGTTCACGTACGCGTCCTTCGCCTTGTCACCGACGTAGGACCCGACCAGAGCACAGCCACCGGCCACGATCGCGCCCCCCACTCCGGCGGTCGCCGCCCCGGCGAGGCCGGCGCCGAACATGCATGCGGTTTCTGTTCCGAGGCTCGCGAGGGTTCCCACGAGGTCGCCCTCCAGCGCCTTTCCGTCCCCGTTCCAGGCATCGGTCCCCAGCTCGAGAAGGTCTTTGGCGAGCAGGAGGTTCGAGACCGCGTTGAGCCCGTCCGGGTCGATGCGGTTGACGGGGTCGCCTTCGGCGTAGAGATAGGGGTTCTTCTCCTGGCCGGAGGGGTCGGTGCTGGTGAAGCGGCCGATGTTGGGGTCGTAGTAGCGGGCGGCGAAGTGGTACAGGCCGGTGGGGTCCTGGTAGCCGCCGGCGAACCGGTGGGGCTGCGGGACCTGTTCGGACGTGGCGGCTCGCTGGACGCCGCGGGGACTGTACGCGTAGGTGTTGACCTTCGTACCGGCCTCGTCGGCGAGCGCGACCACCGAACCGAGCGCGTCGGTGAGGTAGTAGTAGCTCTTACCTCCGGTCGTCATGGAGTTCAGCGTGCCCCCGGGCTCCCGGTTGAATCCCATGTCGACGCCGCCGGTGCTCTTCGCGGACAGGCCGAGCGGTCCGTTGTGGAAGTACGTGTCGCCGAGCCGGACGCGTTCGCTCTGGTCGGTCGAGCCGTACTGGCCGGCATAGGTCTTGCCGCCCACGGTGATCGACGTCATCTGCGAGTGGTCGGACCAGGTCTCGCCGGTGCGTGTGCCCTCGGGGGTGGAGGCGCCGGCGGTCTCGTTGCCGACCTTGTCGTAGGACCAGTTCGTGGTGACGCCGTTCTTCGCGGTGATCTGCTGGGCGTCGTTGACGGTGTAGGTGGTGCCGCGGGGGCAGCCGGGGTCGACACCCTGGGAGGTGAGGTTGCCCGCCAGGTCGTAGCAGTACTGCCAGGAAGAGGTGAGGGTGGTGCCCTTCTCCTCCTTGGCGTAGGAGAAGCGGCCGGCGCCGTCGTAGGTGTAGGTCGTCTTCGTGCCGGCGACCGCGTCGGTGCTGGTACGGATCTTCATGCCGTCCGTGCCCGCGTTGGAGTACGAGTAGGCGAGGTCGACCAAGGTGCCCTTCGGGGAGGTGGCCTTGATCTGCTGCGGGCGGCTGGACTTGTCGAGGGTGACGGCCTGGACCGTGCCGCCGGGGTAGGTCGTCCTGGTGCGGACGTCGTTGTTGTTGTACTCGTACGTGGTGACCTTGCCGGTGGGGTCCTTCAGCTGCTTGAGGCGGTTGACCTCGTTCCAGGTGTAGTCCGTGATGCCGGCCGGGTCCTCGTAGGTGTCGACGTTGCCGGCCGGGGTGTAGGTGAGGCGGGTCTGCGAGCCGTTCTGCAGGGTACGGACGGTTTCCCGGGAGAGCGGGTCGAAGGCGTACGCGGTCACGCCGGTGCCGTCCGAGCGCTGGGTGAGGTTGCCGTCGCCGTCGTAGGAGTAGGTGACGGTCGCGTAGCCGGACGTGTCGACCTTGATGATCCGGTCACGGTGGTCGTAGGTGTAGAGGGTGGTGACGCCGCGGCCGTCCCTGACCGAGGTGGGCCGGCCCAGCTCGTCGTACAGGTAGGTGGTGATGCCGAGGGGGGCGGGCGGGGTGACCCTGGCCAGGTTGCCCTTGGCGTCGTAGGTGAAGGAGGTGGAGACCGACTTGGTCGACGACATCTTCGTCGTGACCTTGCAGCGCTGGCCTTCGAATCCGCCGCAGGTGGGTGTGGCCGGGTTGTGGTCGAACGTCTGGCTGCCCCCACCGGTGCCGGTCACCGCGACCGACGTGGTGTTGCCGGCGGCGTCATAGGTGTAATCCGTCTTCTCGCCGTCGGCGGTGGTCGTCGAGCCGGGCAGATCTGCTCCCGAGAGCGTCTGATAGCCCGACACGGAAGCGGTGGCGCCGGTGGGCAGTTTGGCGGAGGTGGGGTTGTTGCGCCCGTCCCAGCCGTACGTGGTGACGTTCCCACCGGCGCCACCGACGCCCATCGCGTCGGTCGTGGTCTGCACGTTGTTGTTGGCGTCGAAGCTCCGGGACCGCGAGTGGCCGAGTGCGTCGGTGACCTTGGTGACCTTGCCGGTGCCGTCGTGCTCGTACTTCGTGGCGTGCTGCTCCGGATCGGTCACCGTCGTCGTGCCCGCGTCCGACGGCGCGGCACCGGTGTAGGTGTACGTGTAGGTGGGGCCGGTGTGTCCAAAGGCGCCGGTCTGGGTGGCCCGCAGCATCGACGTGACCCGGTTCTGGGCGTCGTACGAGAACGTCGTCACGCGGCCCTCGGGAGTGGTGATCTTGGCGATGCGGCCACTGCCGTCGAAGGCGTAGAGGGTCGTCTTGCCCTCCGTGTCGGTGGTACGCGACAGGTTGCCGCCGCCGTCGAGGTCGTAGACGGCGGTGCGGCCCGTGTGGTCCTTGGCCTGCCACTGGTTGGGGTAGGTCTTGAGCAGGTCGATCCACCGCCCGGAGCGGGTCTCCGTGAGCTTGAAGCCCTTGTGCTCGGTGCCGCCGTCGTGCTGCTCGACGGTGATCTGGCCCTTGTTGCGGTCGGTGACCTTCGTGAGCGTCCCGTTCGCGTCGTAGGTGTCCTTGACGCCCGACTTGCGGTTGGTCAGCGTGTACGTGCCGTCCGCGTTCTTCTTCAGGTCCTTCGAGTAACCCTTCGGGGTCGTGAACGTCCCGTCCGCGTTCACGGTGAAGTTCACCGTGTCACCCGTCGCGTCGTAGACGACGACCGAGTTCGTGAAGACGTGCAGGTAGCGCTCGTACTCCTGCCACCACCGCTGGGACACCTTGCCGTAGGGCGCGTCGAGCGAGTTGTACGTGCGTGCCAGGCGCAGTTTCTGCCCCACGCCGGCGACCTCGAAGTCGGTCGCCGCGAGCATCAGATTGCCGTTGGAGAGGTTGATCCGCGCCACCAGCGAGTCGGTGATGCGGAAGTCGGAGATCTGGTGCCACGGCACCGAGCCCTGACCTTGGGGCACCCAGACCAGCGTCCCGGCCGTCGAGCTCGGGGCGGAGGCCCGTGCCCCGTCCGGCGCGGAGGTGAGGCGTTCCTTCTGCGCCGCCCGCCAGGCCGCCTCCTCCTTCGAGGGCGCCGCCTCCGCGATGCCGGGGAGCGGTGTGGTCGATCCCACCTTCACGGGCGGTATCGCCAGGGGGGCCGCCTTCCTGCCCCAGACCGACTCCTTGCCGGGGTCCGCCCCCGGCGCAGGGGCCGCGAGGGCGGGGAGCGCCGCCGCGCCGAGGGCCAGGGCGGCGACAGCCGCGATCAGAGAGTGTCTTGCGGTCGTACGGGCACGCCGAGACGGCGTGCCGGAAGCACGCGAAGCCATGCACTTCCCCCCACGAGAAGAGATGTCACAGCAGCCCCAGTGGCCACCGGAGGCGCACAGGCTGCCACAGCTCCGCGCCGACCGGCCGGTGCGTGCCCGCCATCCGCTCGCACACACGGGCGAAATCAAGTCGAAGTAAGACCGCTTCTTTTCGATGAGAAATCATGCCGCACGGCAATACTTGCCTTGTCGCGGAACCGATGCAATCAGAAAGGCACTTACCGTGTGCAACCGGCCTCGGCGGGCAGACGCACGCCATACGGACACAGGAGGCCGAGCAGGGGGTTCCACCTATGACAACGGATGAAACGACTGCCGTTCGGGAGGAGACCCCGGAGCAGGCGCGTGACGTGACGGCGGCCACGGCCCGTGACGAGGTACGCAGATTCCTCGACGAGCGGTTCTGCCGCGAGCAGCCGGCGACGAGCGAGGACGTCGTCCTCGCCGACGCACTACTGGTGACCTCGGAATTGGTCACCAACGCCATCCGGCACGGTGGCGGCGTATACGCCTTCAAACTGTCCGTCGCCGACGAGGGCCTCTGGATCACGGTCACGGACCGCAATCGGGCCTGGCCCACCGCTACCGCCGCCGGCGCGGGGGCCGCCGCTCCCGGAGGATTCGGCTTGCCACTCATCCGGCGTCTCAGCAAAGAGGTCACCATCACGCCCGCGCCCGGCGGGAAGTCCATCCACGCCCTGGTGCCGCTGAGATGAGCCCCCTGGGCTCGACAGGTCACCCGTACACGGATCCGAAGCGATGTCCGGATCCTTGTCGGTTCTTCCAGTACGACGGTCCGTCGGAATCCGTAGAGACTGCCGACGAGAGGCCGCGGATTCCCTTGGGGACGGAGGCCTGCGGTCAAGGACATGACCGAGCACAGGGGAGGACGGCACGATGAGTGTGCAGCAGTACGACGAGATCGGTGAGGCGTACGAGGGCTTCAAGGCCCTGCCGCTGGAGCAGTACGCGGTGGTGCCCAGCGTCCTGGCCCTGGTCGGTGACGTGCGGGGCAAGTCGGTCCTCGACCTGGCCTCCGGCACCGGCTTCTACAACAGGGAGTTCAAGCGGCGCGGTGCCACGGACGTGCTCGGCGTCGACGTCTCCGGGTGATGGTCGCCGTGGCACAGCAGTTGGAGGAGCGCGATCCGCTGGGTCCGCGCTACGAGGTGGGTGACGTGGGCGACCTGCGGCCGCTCGAGCGGCGGTTCGACATCGGCTTGGCGGTCCAGCTGCTCAGCTACGCCGCGGACATCGCCACCACGGAGCGGATGTGCCGCAACGCGCACCGCGGCCTCAAGCCCGGCGGCGAGTTCTTCGTGCTCAACCAGTCGCCCGACTTCCGCTTCGACGGGCCCTCCCCGGACAAGTACGGCTTCCGCAGCGAGCTCACCGGCGGGGAGGCGGAGACCGGTCCGCGAGTCCGGATCACGGCGCTGCTCGACCCGCCGGTCTCGTTCGTCGCCAACCGCCCGCGCCGCGAGGTCTACGAGAAGTGCCTGCGGGCCGCCGGATTCAGCGAGCCGACGTGGGTACCGCTGACCGTGTCGGAGGCCGGCGTGCGCGAGTTCGGTACGGACTTCTGGGCCGACTTCCACGCCAATCCCCCGCTGGAGATGCTGCGCTGCCGGGCCTGACGACCGGCGAGCGACCGGACATCCCGGCGGCCCCGGCCTTCCGGCTTTTCGCGACCGGAGGCCGGGGCCGCCAAGGCCATCACGACGAAACATCCGCCTGTCACACCTCGGGTGGGGGGTGTGCCCCCGGGGTTCTCAGGGCCAGGATGGCGATGTCGTCGTCGTTGGCCCGCTCCGGTCGGGCGCGTTCCAGCAGGGAGTCGGTGAAAGCGGCCAATGGGCGGTGTGCCAGCGAGGCGGCGTGTCTGCGGAGCCGGTCGAGACCGTCGTCGATCGAGCGGTCACGGCTCTCCACGAGCCCGTCGGTGTAGAGGACCAGCGTCGACTGCGGAGGCAGGGTGATGTGCGCGTCAGTCCTGTTGGACGACAGGCCGGTGCTCAGCAGCAGTCCATGCCCTTCCGTGAGGTAGCGGGCCCGCCCGTCGTGCGTGACCAGGAGCGGCGGCGGGTGGCCGGCGCTCGTCCAGGTCAACTGCCAGGCTCCGTCGACGGCCTGCTCGAGGGTGCCGAAGACCAAGGTCGCCATCGATACCCCCGCGATGGGCATGACCGACTCGTCCAGCCGGTTCACGATCGCGCTGGGCGGCTCGTGGTGCGTCCACGCGTACGCGCGGAGGATGCTGCGGACCTGGGCCATGCCGGCCGCGGCGTCCAGGTCGTGCCCGACGACATCACCGATCGCCAGCGCCGTGGTGCCGTCGGCGAGGGTGAACACGTCGTACCAGTCGCCACCGACCTGCGAGGCGTCGGGTGAAGGGACGTAGCGCGCGGTCATCTGCAGTCCCGGGACCGAAGGCAACTGCGGCAGGAGGTGGCGCTGCATCGTCTCGGCGACCTTGCGCTGCCGCTGGTACAGACGGGCGTTGTCGAGAGCCAGTCCGGTACGGCGGGTGATGTCCTCCACCAGGGACAGGTCTGCCGGGGTCATCGCGTCGGGGCGCTTGGACCGCCCCAGGGTCAGGGCTCCCAGCACGTCTCGTACACCCCGTATCGGTGCGATCGCCGCCGAATGCATGCCCGTCACCTCGAACAACCGGCGCTGTTCCATCGCGATGCCGGAGTCAGGGGGACCTTGATACGTCGCCGGTGTCACCAGCGTCGAAGCCGCTCCCCGCAGGGCACGGGACAGCGGCATCGGCGACTCCTCCGGCACCGGTGGCATCGGCCCCTCCAGGTCCTCCCGGGAGATCAGCTCGCCGTCCTCATAGTGGACGACGATGACCCGCTCCACCTCGCCGACCTCGGTGATCAGGTCGACCACCACCCAGTCCGCGAGTCTGGGCACGACCAGTCGCACAAGGCGACGCAGCGCCTCGTCGCTGTCGAGGGTCGAGGTCAGCTGCGTGGTCGTCTGGGCCAGCAGCGCCAGGCGCTCGAGCTCCGAGAGCGTCGGGCCGGCGCCTGCGTCCTCCTCGGTCGCGAACGACTCGGTGTGCTGGTCGTGGAAGATCATCAGCGTATCGGCGCCGGAGTCCCACGTTGCGGCGCAGGGGACGATCAACCAGGACAACTCGGTCAGACTTCCGTCGCCCTGCTCGAACCAGCCGCGGCCGGCCTGCGTGCTCCGGGCCAGAACCGCTTCCTCCACCCGGCACTGGGCCCTGGCCAGTGGCTGGCCGTGCGCGTCGCGGTGCAACAGGTCGTGGGCGTCCTTGCCGACCACACCGGCGGCGCTCAGCCCCAACAGCTGCTCCGCGTATACGTTCACCGCGCTGATCATCCCGCAGTCGTCCACGATGCAGGCCGCCGCCCCCAGGCGGCTCGGCAACTCCAAAGACGAGGCCTCACCGCATCCGGGTTCGCTCTCGACTACCTCGTCCTTCATGATCGCCCGCGCCTCCTTGGCTGAGCCTTGGCGTTGTCGTCAGGAGTCCTGATCGCCCGGGGGTATCACTCGCAAACACTCTCGCCGTGGTCGCTGACCCGGCGGACAGCGTCTCGGCGGCCGCGACGGACCGGCGAGAGATCACATGGCCAGGCGGCCGATGTCATGCGGGTCGATGCCGGTCAGCTGGGCGATGCGCGGAGCGGGAATGCCCGCCGTCAACGCCCGGTGGACGAGCGACTCCCAGTCCTGCGTCGTCTCCCGGAAGTCGAGCAGCTCGCTCTCCATGTCGGTGACGGACGGGGGCGCACACTCCTGCTGCACCCGGAGCGCCTCGTCCTCGCCCAAGGGGAGAGGCAGGCGCTCCGCGCCATCCGGGATGAAAGCCTCCGCCTCGGCCGGGAGGATCCTGACCTGCTCCGAAGAGGCCGGGACCCCATGTGCGTGCAGCCATCCCTGTACGGCGGGTGTCTGCGCGCATTCCAGGGCACCTACCGCGGCCAGGGCCGCGCCCACCCGAGGGTGGCGGTCAGGCAGAAGGAACAGGTATGCGTCATCGGCCATCGCGTGGAATCGCCTTCTCGATCGAATCGCGGGAGGGGGGTGTGATGCTATCGCCCATACCCGGCGCCGAATCGAGGCGTCACTCTCTCGGGCGAGCCTGAGGGGCAGAGGGTCGGGCAGTGGCACGTGGTGTACTTCCTCGGAACCGCCGAACGCCTCATGGAGCGATGGACGACACCGCTCTGGGACCTGCTTCTCCCGCCGAAACAGCGGCAAGGGGAGCTCGTGGCGATACTGCGTCGGCATTGCGACGACAACGCTCTCATCCTGGGCAGACAGCGAGTCGTGGTCCCCAACGCCTTCGTGATCGAGCTGCTGCCTGAGATCCACCGGCGGCTCACCGCACATGGTGTGCCACTGGAGCCCTGCCTGGTGAACGTGGTGTATCGGTACGCCGCCGAGCAGGGCTACAGCTTCGCCGGACGGGTTGCCGTCGATCTCCGACCTGCGGCGGGCGAGGCGACCGTCCGGTTCCGGGTCCACAGCCGCATCGCACCGGCCTGACGCGGACCGCGTCAGCTTGTGGTGAGCATTCCTTCGCGAAGCCGTGCCAGGGTGCGCGACAGGAGGCGGGAGACGTGCATCTGGGACACACCGAGGGCCTTGCCTATCTGCGACTGGGTGAGCTCGTCGACGAACCTCATGTGGAGGATGCGGCGGTCCCGCTCGTCGAGCCGGGCGATGAGCGGAGCGAGGGTGTGGAAGTCTTCCACGAGCTCCATCGCAGGGTCCTCCGCGCCGAGGAACTCGGCCAGGGACGCTCCGTCGTCCTCGTCCCCCTGGACACCGGCGTCGAGGGAGGTGGTGTTGTAGCCGTTGGAGGCGATGCGTGCCTCGACGACCTCTTCCTCCGTGAGGTTCATCAGCGCTGCGAGTTCGCTCACCTTGGGAGCACGGCCGAGCCGGGTGCCGAGTTCCTCGGTGGCTCGGGCGAGTTCGACGCGTGCCTCCTGGAGGCGACGCGGAACGTGGACGGCCCAGGAGGTGTCGCGGAAGAACCGCTTGATCTCGCCGACGATGTACGGGACGGCGAACGTGGCGAACTGCACCTCACGGGAGAGCTCGAAGCGGTCGATGGCCTTGATCAGGCCGATCATGCCGACCTGGACGATGTCCTCCATGTCGCCGCTGCGATGCCGGAACCGTCCGGCGGCGTACCGGACCAGTGACATGTTCATCTCGACCAAAGCGTTGCGGGCGTACTGGTACTCGGGTGTGCCCTCTTCCAGCGCGGCGAGCCGACTGAAGAACACCCTCGTCAGGTCGCGGGCGTCCTTCGGCGCGACCGTCTGCGGGGAGACGATGACCGGCAGCCCCGTGACGTCGGTGTCGGTGAATGTCCTGGTGGCCGTCGTCATGCTTTCCCTCCCTGTCCGCCGGCCCCTGTCGTCCCCCGACAGGCCGGTCAGGCACGCTTACCCCCACATTCACACTTCACGCCCCTGCCGCGCATCACTCTGTTCGGTGTCCGAGACCGCTTCCCAGTCGCGACGCGCGGGCGTTCGGCAAGACCGTGGCCGCACGGTTGCCCATGCGACGTCGCCGAGTGTGTCAGGTGCGCTTCGGGGCAAATGGGCGTCTCAGACACTGCCCACGCCATAAGAGGAGGGGCTCATGCGGACACACCACGTGCGCCTGAACACCGGACCGCCGAACCATATGGCTTTCACCAAGCGGCCGGAAGCCGTCGCGCAGGCTCGAGAAACCACCCGTACGTTCATGAGTACGCTGCACCCGGCGGTGGACGCGCAGGCCGCCGCGTCGGTCGAACTCGTTGTGTCCGAACTCGTCACCAACGCCGTGCGTCACGCACGAGGTGCCGCGGGCTCCCTGTGCCTCCAGGCCCGGGCGGACTCCATCACCGTCGACGTCATGGACGCGGACCCCCGGCCGCCGCGGGAGCGGACGCCCGACCTCACCGGCGGCACCGGCGGCTTCGGTTGGCCCATGGTGCGGAACCTCGCCACAGCCGTCGCCGTCACCACGGGGACGAGCGGCAAGACCGTCCGGGCCGTCCTCCCCCGATAGCACCGCCCGGCCGCGCCGCGCAGCCCTGCTCTCGGAGGTCGGCCTACAACGCATTCATCGCCGACTCGCGGGCACACGGCACGAAGACAACCCGTTGGAACGGCAACAGAGATGAGTGTGATGGCGTGTCCTTCTCCGACCACGCGACGCCGAACGACTCCGTCCACAACACTCCGGCCCCGGGCGTGAAGCGGAGCAGCGGCCTGGCGATCGCTTCGCTCGTACTCGGCATCGCGGCGATTCTGCTCTTCTGGACCGTCTTCGGTGGCCTCGTGCTGGGCCTCCTGGCCTTGATCTTCGGAATCATCGGCGCTCGCAGGGCCCGTGCCGGTGGCGCCCGGAACGGCAAGATGTCCGTCATCGGTGCGATTCTCGGCGGGCTGGGAATGCTCGCCTCCGCCGTCATCCTCGCCATCGGCGCATCGATCCTCAACTCGGACGAGTTCGAGAACTTCGACGACTGTGTCGAACACGCCAAGACGCAGAGCGAGCGCGACGCGTGCGCGAAGGACTTCGACAAGGAGATGAACGACTGACCCGCTTTCGACGGCATCGCCCGGCCCGGCTCCACGCGCCACGGAGCCGGGCCGGCGTCTTCTTGCCGCCACAACGCTGAGCCGGGCATGGTGCGACGCGCGCATTTGCTGTTGAGACTCCGACCGGGGGCGAACCCGCCATGTACCGTGCGTCCTTGCAAGGTGTAAAGCGATGCTTTATAGCCGAACGACAACAGTTGCTTTCTCTCAAGTGCCGCATGTGTGCACTCAGTTGTTTGCGGATTACAACACCACGGTCATAGTCTGCGGCATAGTGCCCTGCCCTTATGCCTATCTACAGGAGGCCGCTATGCCGTCGCCGACCACCGGAGCGGACAGTCTCGAAGCCACCACTGCTCAGCTCCAGGCGGAACTGCCGTATTTGGAAAAGCGGCGAGCAGCGCTGGAAGAGGACATCGCGGCAGTCACACTGCGGCTCGAATCGGTACGCACGGCCCTCGCCGCCCTTCAGGCGCTGTCCACCGCGGGCTCCGCGGTGATCCCGGAGGCCGAGGCCGAGGCCGAGGCACACGTACCGGCGGCGCGACCGGCCGCGCCCGAGGAATCCGAGAGCGACGCGGCGGCAAGGGTTTCACGTGGCACGTCGGCGACCGGAAGGAAGGGCGCGCCCTCCCTTTCCGATACCGATGGTCTCACCGACCAGGTGGTTGCCGTGCTCGCCGGCAAGGCCGGTACGCCCATGCGGGCCAGGGAGGTTGCCGCGGTACTCGGCCGTGACGGCTCGACCGGCGCCATCAACACCGTACGCTCCACCCTCGACCGCCTGGTCGCGACTTCCCGCGCGCACCGGGCGGGGCGGGGTCTCTACCAGGCACCCACGGTCTGAGGACCACCACCGACACCTCGGCGCGGGGCCGTGAGGCTGTCACGGTCCCGCGCCACGCGGGCGCCGAGGCGAGGAGCGCCGCGCCTACTCGGGCTTGGCCAGCGACCATCCCGAGACGTCCGCGAGCCGACCCCGCCATACCGGCACGGTGAAGGCGCCCTTCACCGCGGTACTCAGCGTCGCGTCCCGCAGGTGCACCCAGCGGGGCAGTTGCTCGGGCATTTGACCACCGGACGCCTCATCCAGGCTCTGGTCAACGCTCTCGGGGAAGCCGGCGAGCAACTGCGCCCCCTTTCCACCCAGCCGACGCACACTGTGTGCCCATTCCGCCTTCCACGCCTCTTGCGTGATGAGGTCTCCGCTTACGACGCCGCCCGGCATGGTGAGCGTGATGGGCAGACTCGAACGCGGTTCTGCCTCAAGGAGACGGATGAGCAATTGAAGCTGGATGTCGAGCAGTGGCTCAACCGTCGCACCGGTACCGGTCACGGCCTCTCGCTCGGGGGATGTCACGAGTGGGACCGCCTCTCTGCGTAGTCTTTCTCTCTGTGCACCAGCACGTCGAGCCGAGCCGATGACGGGCTCCGTCGGCCACCGGCCTCCCCTACCCCGCCCAGGCATGCACAACCCTCGGCACGCACGGGGTGCTGACCGTTCACGCAATCCCTGCGCGGCCGAAGAGACCCGCGTGACCCGGCGGCAGCTGCGTGAGGACACGGCGCAGCAGCGCGTCGTCGACCACGTCCGCCACCGAGGCGAGTACCGCGGTGACGGCACGCCGCGCTTGCGCGACGTCCATGCCATCGCGCGAGGCCACCGCTTGGACGAAGCGCGACGGCGTGAGCGGCTCACTCGCCGCTTCCGCGTCCATCAGCAGACGACCGCACTGGCACGGCAGCAGACGGCCGAGGTCTGTGCGGTCGGTACCGACCAGATGCGCCCCGAGCACCTCCAGCACACTGTGCACCGCCCCGGCCGCCTCCGGCCGGTGAGCGTAGCCTCCGCGCTCTTGCACTCGGTCAAGCAACACTTCCACGGAATCTTCCACAGCCGCTCCTTCCCTCAGCCGGCCCCGCGAGGGGGCCCGACACCCTCCGTTGTCACGGAGAGCAATAGTGCGGCTACCCGGCATTACGGGCGATAGTCCCGGGTTCAGCGCACATGGGTCGGCGGAGCGATGCCAGGCGCCGCGCCGCTGTGAGCGGCCCGCCCGGCTCATCGGCAGTCTCTACGGTGTCGGTGTCGTCTCTTGGCGGCCGTGCCAGTCGAGACAGACCACCATCGCATCGTCATCGGCATCGATGGGGCCGCGATGTCCGGAGAGCTCCTGAAGTACCGCGCGGGGCACCTGGGACGGGGGGAGGAGACGGGTGTTGGCCATCGCGCGCACCAGGGCCCGCTCGCTGTAGCGCTCCCCCGCCGGGGAGGCCGCGTCGTAGACGCCGTCGCTGACGAAGAGGAGCCGGTCCCCCGGCTCCGCCTGGAAGCGCTGCGGGGTGTAGATGGTGTCCTCGAACATGCCGAGCGGGAGCTGCGCCTCGAGTTCCAGCGGCTCGGCCTTGCCCTGCCTCAGACGCCACATCTTGGGAGAGCCGGCGTCGATGATCTCTGTTTCTCCGGTCGCCAGGTCGAAGCGCAGGAGCAGTACGGAGAGATGGACCGCTCCCTGGTACTGGCCGTAGATGGCCTGGTCGGCCAGGCACGCCTGGTCGGAGAGGGACAGGCCGGCGCGGCGGGCGTTTCGCAGTGCGTTGATCGCGAGGTTGGTGAGGAGGGCCGCCTCGATGCCTTCTCCCATGCCGTTGGTCACGGTGAGGGTGAGGTGATGGGCCGAGGTGGACCAGTCGAAGTTGTCGCCGTGGATCGCGTAGGCGGGTTCGAGCTGGGCGCCGAGTTCGTACTCGGGGCGGGAGCAGGAGCGGCCGGGCAGCAACTGCCACTGCATCTCCGCGGCGAGTGTGAGGCGGTCGGCGCGTCGGGCCTGGAGGTAGACGTCGGTGTCCCGTTCGGCGACCACGATGGCGTGACCGAGGACTTCGGCGATGTCCTCCAGTTCCTGTGCGGTGTCACGGTCGTAGGAGTCGGCCGGCATCCTGACGGTGAGGATGCCGATGCGGTCCCCTCGTACGCTGATGGGAAGGTGCACGGTCACCAGGTCGGTCCGGCTGTCGGTCTCGACGTATGGTTCCTGTGCGCCGAAGGCCCTGCCGGGGGCGCTGGTGTGGACAGGAATGGGCTCGGCAGTATAGGGAAGCGCGCTGACGGGTTGCAGTATGGTCATCGCGTAGTCGGCCATCAGCAGGTCGACGGAGTCGGCGGAGTAGTGGGCGGTAAGCGTGTCTTGGACCGCTTCGAGGAGGGCGTGAGGCGCGGCTCTTCGCAGTGCGCGTTCCACGACCATGAATCTGTCCACCGTTGGGTTCCCACCTATCCGAGATGAATGAGGAAAATCTCTCATGCCTCAGCGACTGACAGAGCCATTGTGCAGTGTCACAGTTGGGGGCATGCATTCCGAAACTTCCCCGCGCCGCGATCGGGATGCTGTGGCGCAGACCACCCGTGGGGTCATCGAACTGCTCGAGGTGTTGTGGAGTCAGGGCCGGGACAAGACACCGACCGCTCCTGTCTCCTCGTCACAGCTACGAGTGCTCTACGTCCTGGACCGCAACCAGGGAATCAACCTACGCACCTTGGGCGAGGCACTCGGCTCGGCACCCTCCTCGGTGAGCCGGATGTGCGATCGCCTGCACGCTCTGGGATACATCAAGCGCTCCCCGAGCCCGGCCAGTCGACGCGAATTGGAGCTGCGCCTGTCGAGCCGAGGGGAAACCTACCTCAAGGATTTGCGAGTCCGCCGCGAACTCGGGCTCCTGAAGATCATTACATCCATGCCGCCCGAGGACCAAGCCGCCCTCGCCAAAGGCCTGAACAGCTTCTGCTTCTCCGTCGAGGCGACCGGGCCGAAGAACCAGGGGCGCGGCGGCAGCGCGGTGGAATCCGCCTGACACCGCCCTCGGCGCCGACCCGGGGACGTCTCATGAAATGTGCGCGATGAGCGTCAATACGGCGACGGCCAGGAAGACGGCCCCGGTCAGGCGCGTCGTGGTGTAGCCGGCGGACGTGGGCTCGGCAGCGACGTAACCCTTCACGAAGGGCTGCTGCAGCGGGCGGTGGTTCACCCTCCACAACATCTGGGGCCTCAGTACCTGGACGAGGCCCATTGCGATCAAGATGCACAGGAGTGCGATGACCATGCGGATCTCCCATTCTCGAGAGAATCTTTCCCTGCGCTGAGCCGGCAGGGCACCGTTGGTTCCTCTCTGCCCCCGATGAGCGGTATCAGACACTGCTGTTCAGGGGGCGGTGCTGGGCGGCGGGCCGATGACGACGTGGTGCGTCTGGTCGTCTCCACGGCGCCGCGGGTTTCGGGGGATCATTCGCTGACTGGCAGTGTGCGCTGATCGAACCGCTACTTCGCACGCCTCGGACGCGAGGATGTGTGGCGGTGATGTCCGAGATCACATGGAGGGAGCCGGTTACTGTGCACCTGGCCTTGTCAGCTCTTCGCCGGAGACGCTTCATGACACAGGAACAGCCTGCCGCCGACGCTCCCGCCGCCACCGCGGGGAAGCTGACCTTGGAGTATGAGGACGGCGTGCCCGTCGTGCGGGTGACCGGAGGGACAGTGTTCCCCGCGCAGATCGCCATCGTGGGGCCGGGCGGAGAAGGCCTGGGGACCTACACGGCTGACACGGTGACCCAGAAGACTCGTCCGTTGTCGCTGAGGCCCGATCCGAGCGACGCTCCCGACGCGCTCAGCCTGGCGGAAGAGGATGGGTTGGTCCCCTCCCTTGCGCCCGCTGACGGGTCCGCCGGGCTGCCCGCCTCGCACGCCGATCTCTCGATGGTCACCACTCCTCACGAGCAGTCGGCTGAAACCTGAGGGACCACGCCGCGGGTCAGGCGACCTCGTCCCGCTGTCCGCAGATCCAGGCGAGGGCCTCGTGGGCTCCACGCACGTACTCCCGGCTGCCCTCCGGAATGGCGGGATCCCCCAACTGGACGAGCGCCGCGTCCACTTCGGCGGTGAGTACGGGCAGGTCCGGGGTGCCGTCGGCGTCCGCACCGGTGATGGGTGAGCGCTCGGTGCGGCACATCGCCCATTGGTATGCGGCAGCCGCGCCCGCGCGGAATTGCGGTGTCCCCGACGCCCGTTTCGCCACCCTGTCGAGGGCCAGGCCGACATCTGTGTACGTTCGGACGCCGATGCGCGGCTCGCCCCCTGGTGTACGCGTGGTCATGTCGTTCCACTTCCCTTCCATGGCCTGTGCCAGGCCGTCGACCCCACCACGGCATGAGGCGGCCCGCCCCCTGGGGGCGGGCCGCCCGATGTCGGCCGGCGGTCCGGTCAGGCCGGCGTGCCGCCGAAGGGGCCGCCGGTGCGGTAGTAGATGCCGATCTCCTCGCGGTACTGCTGATCGGCGAGGTGCTTGTCCGAGTGGAACTCCGGCGCGGCCTTGATCTGTTCCTTGGTGCGGTCCACGTAGACCGCTTGCTCGACCAGGTCGACCCGGGTCACCGTGCTCGCCGGAAGCAGCACCTCCTTGCCGAAGATCCACATCCCTGTGTCGACCACCAGATAGGCGTCACCGACCTCGTCGGAGTGCTTGTCCACCTTCCCGATGTGGCCGTCGGTCGCCTCGACGCGCCACCCGGTCAGATCCGTGCCCGACAGGTGGCCCGACGTCTCCGCGAAACTCCACGCGTTCTCACTCATGTGAAATCCACTCCTCTTCCGAATACGATGACCGCCCACATTCCTGAGGCACTTGCGAATACGCCGTTTCACCGGCCGGTCGTCGGCGTGCCTACCAGCGATACCAGCGGCTTCCGCCCGCCCTGGACCGCGTGAAGAAACCGAGCAGCCAGAGCACCAGAGCAGCCAGCGCGACCCACCACAACGCCTCGATCATGAATCCCGCGCCGAAAAGAATCAGCACGAGAAGCAGAACAAGCAGCAGGGGAACCATCAATCCACCTCCGGAACTTCGCGTGCCCCGTCCGGCGGATCGCACACCGAACTCGGCAGACCATTCTCCGAGGAAGGACACCGTGGCCGACTCGCCCGCCCGCATGTGAGGTCTCGCGCGCTCGGAGATCAGAGAGCCCGAGGATGTAGTCCCACGGGTGTATGGCCGACGACTGCCGTAAAGCCACAGGCCGATGGCAAACCCGATGCCGGTCCGTAGCGTTCAGGCATCCGGTCGGGACGGTCCGTCGCGGCGAAACATCGGCATGAGGAAGTCCATGAGAAACGCATTTCTCGTCGGCACGGCAGCCGCCGTGGCACTGGCCGGCAGTCTCTACGGAGCAACCGCCCGTGCGGAAGCACCGACCGCGACGGCGTCGGTGTCCGCACTCGCGTTGCCCGAGCCCACCGGGAAGCATCCGGTCGGGATGACCAACGTGCATGTGGAGGACGAGGGGCGGGCCGACCCGTGGGTGCCGGTGGAAGACCGCGAGTTGATGATCTCGCTCTGGTACCCGGCCACGAAGCCCTCGAACACCCGTGCGTCGTACATGACCCCCGCCGAGTCCGAGGAGTACGGCGCTTCCACCGGTCTGGGGCTGCCCTCGGACCTGTTCGCCACCGTCACGACGCGGGCGACCCTGAACGCCCCGCCGGTGAAGGTACGCGGCGGGCTGCCGCTGGTCGTCCTGTCACCGGGTTTCGGGATGCCCCGCGCCACCCTGAGCGGGCTCGCCGAGGACCTCGCCAGCCGGGGTTACGCCGTCGCCGGGATCGGGCACAACTACGAGGCCCATGGCATCACCTTCCCCGACGGACACACGACCCGGTGCGTGGCGTGCGAGAACACCGACTTCCCGAAAGTCGGGGCCGTTCGCGCCCAGGACGTCTCCTTCGTGCTCGACGAACTCACCGGGGAGGACCCGGCCTGGAAGGGCGGTGCGCTCATCGACAAGGGCCGCATCGCCATGATCGGGCACTCGGCCGGTGGCTTCAGCACGGTACCGGCCATGCTGCGGGACCAGCGCATCAAAGCGGCGGTCAACATGGACGGCAACTTCCGGTTCCCCAACGACACACGGCTGAACCGGCCCATGCTGATGTTGGGCAAGCCCAGCCATGTGCCGGGCGGCCAGGATCCGACGTGGGACGAGACGTGGAGCGAACTCACCGGCTGGAAGCGCTGGTTGAGCGTCGACCGCACCGAGCACCTCTCCTTCACCGACCTGGCTCCGCTCGCCAAGCAGCTCGGCAGTCCGCTCCAGGAGCTCGACGGCGACCGCGCCGACGCCATCACCCGCGCCTATGTCGCCGCGTTCGTCGACACGCACCTGCGCGGCCGCACCGCGCCGTTGCTGGACGGACCGTCCGAGCGATTCCCGGAAGTACGGTTTCACAGGCCGTAGCCCCAGGGCGGGCGCACAAGGCGCCCGCCATGCCGGGTCCGCGGGCGGGGACCCGGGACAGTGGCGGGGCAGGGTCAGCCCACGAAGGCCTTGACCTGGTCGTAGACAGTGGCATCGTTGTGCAGGTCGCTGTGGCCCAGGCAGGCGGTCCGAGTGTTCGTGGCGCCGCTGAGGGCGACGCTGCTTTCCGGATTGATGATGCTGTCGCACGGCGACCACCAGGTGGCGTACCGCGATGTGCCGGGAGTCTCGTCGCCGGAGTTGAGGGCGTTCAGGAAGCTGGAGCCGGGGCGCATCTCCGTACAGGAGGCGCCACCACACCAGTACGCGGTGTCGGTGCCGTGGTTGGGGCCGCCGAGCGAGACCCAGGAGTCGACCTTGGCGGAGCCGCCGAGGTTCTTGGTGTAGTAGCGCGAGGACAGTCCGCCCATCGAGTGGGTGACGACGTCCACCCTGGCGGCGCCGGTGGCGGCCAGGACCCGGTCGATCTCCTGGGCGAGCTGGGAAGCGGTGGTCACGTTGGACTGGCTGGTGTTGTAGCTCCACTGGCTGAGGCGGCTCGCGGCCCAGCCGTCGGCCTGGAAGCGGCCGGCCATGGTGTTCCAGGTCGAGCCGCTGGAGTTCCAGCCGTGAACGAAGACGATCGGGTCAAGACCGGCCACGGCGGTCCGGGCGCCGGCCGCCGGTGCCTGGAGGGTGAGGCCGGCGAACGTGGCGGCGGCGAGGGCGCCGGCTGCGGCGCGGCGTGAGGGGCGCATGTCGATACTCCTTGATGGCGTGGAACTGAGTGGAGCAGGCGGCGCCCGTGCCGGCTCGACCGGTACATGCAGTCCGCGTCTCGATCAACTGCGGCACGGCGTCCCCGTTACGGCTGGTGTCGCGCGCGATGCCCGGCCGGCCGATGGCGGATCTGCGGCCCAGGGCACCGGGTGACCAGGGCGGCCGGTGATGCGGGCGGCGGGCTGCCGGAACGGCCGTACACTCGCTTCATGGGTCGCACGAGTTCGACGGGGCAGTGCCTGCGGAAGGCCGCCTGCGGAGTGCGTCCGGCCGTCGTCGGCCCGGTCACCGCCATTGACGTCGAGGCGCCCCGGCTCCGCCGTATCGCACTGCACGGCCACGGTTAGCGATCCTCTCCCCCGGCGCGCCGCTCTCCGTCCCGTACGCCGACCCCCTCCCCGGCCGAGCCCGCCTCGCCCGACCACCGCCGGGCGCTCTCCGCCCCCGCTTCACCTCACCACAGCAGCCCTCCGGCATTTGCCGGCGCTGCCGCCTGGCTACGGCCGCACCACCGGGCCGGGCCACCTCGAAGGGATCATTGTGAAGCTGAGCGAGTTGCTGGCCGGGCAGGAGCACGACGTACTCCAGGGTGACCCGAGCAGAACGCTGATCACCGCGGGGACGACCTTCGACGTGGACCGGGTGACGCCGGGTTGTCTGTTCATCGCCGTGCCCGGACACCGCGAGGGCGGGCCCGGCTCCGTGGCGCCCGCACTTGCCCGCGGAGCGGCCGCCGTCCTGGTCGACGGCACGGAACCGGCGCTGCCGGCGTCGGTGTGGCCGCCGAGCGCGTGTGCCGTGCGCGTGCCGGACATCCGAAGGGCGGCGGCGATCGTGACCTCGCGCTACTTCGGCGAACCCGGGCGGCAGATGGACGTGGTGGCGATCACCGGCACCAACGGCAAGACGTCGGTCTCGTACATGGTCGAGTCCGCCCTGCGGATCGCCGAGGGAGCGAAGGTGGGAGTCATCGGGACGGCCGGCAGCCGGATCGGGGACGAGCTGATTCCGATGCCACGATCGGTGCTGACCACCCCCGAGTCGCCGGACCTGCAATATCTCCTGGCGTGCATGCGCGACCGCGGCACCGGCAGTGTGGTGCTGGAGGCTACGTCGATGGCCCTGCTGACACATCGGGTGGACCGTACGTTCATCGACGTCGGGGTGTTCACCAACCTGACGCAGGACCACCTCGACGACCACGGCACGATGGCGAACTACCGGGACGCGAAACTCCGGCTCTTCCAGGGGCTGTGCCGCCGCGCTGTGGTGAACGCCGACGACCCGGTGGGCGCGGGGATCGTGGCGATGATGCCGGGTGCGGTGACCACGTACGCCCTTGATGTGCCGGCGGACTACCGGGCGACCGACCTCGTCGTCAGCGCTTCCGGCACCCGGTTCACCCTCCACCACGGCGGGCGTGCCTATCCGGCGTCGATCCCGGTCCCGGGTCGGTTCTCGGTGGCCAACGCGCTCGCCACCCTGGCGGCATGCCACGTCCTCGGGCACGAACTGGGCGCCCTCGTCGACGCACTCGACCGGATGCCGCCCGTCCCCGGCCGCTTCGAGCGCTTCGAGACCCCGGGCGGTACCTCCGTGATCGTGGACTACGCCCATTCCCCGGACTCCCTGGACAAGGTCCTGGCCACCATTCGCGGCTATGCGCGCGGCCGGGTGATCACCGTCTTCGGCTGCGGTGGCGACCGGGATACGACGAAGCGGGCCGACATGGGACGGATCGCCGGGGCCCACTCGGACCTGTGCGTCCTCACCTCGGACAATCCGCGCGACGAGGACCCGCAGGTCATCCTGGACCAGATCGCCCCGGGCCTCGCCGCGACCGGCACACCGTTCGAACGGATCGCCGACCGCCGCGAGGCCATCTCGTTCGCCCTGTCGGCGGCGGGTCCGGGGGACACCGTCCTGATCGCCGGCAAGGGCAGCGAGCCGCACCAGATCGTCGGCGAGGAGCTGCTGCCGTTCAGTGACATGGCCACCGTGCGTGAACTCGCCTCGGAACGGACGGCCACCCGCGTGTGGGAGTGACGGGCCTGGTCGTGCCGAAGGGGCGCCCCGCACCTGTGCGTGCGCAGAAGCGTGGGGGCACCCCTGTCGATCCGGCGGGAGCGGAGTGGGTCACTCCCCCTCGGTTGCGAAGGTGCGCAGCAGATCGGCGGCGACGCCCACGGCGATGGTGGCGGGTTCCTTGCCGGTGATGTCGGCAAGGCCGATCGGGCTCTTGATCCGATCGATGGTGGCCTCGTCGTGACCGCCCTCGGTGGCGAGGCGGTTGCGGAACCGCACCCACTTGGCCGCCGACCCGATCAATTGCCGCGCGGCACCCACAAGCAGCGGCGTGTGATGCACGTGCACCTGGGCCACCGCGTCTGCCATCACGTCGAGCCGCGCCTCGGTGAGGGTGGCGGAGCGGCTGTCGATCAGGTGGAGGTCGAGGTCCTGGCGTGCCAGGATGCGCGCCAGTTCCAGTCCGACGTGCCCGACGCCGAAGATCGCCACCGCCCGTACCACGGGCAGCGGTTCGAGCAGCACCGAGACTCGGGAGCGCCGACGCCCCCGGCGTCGCCCCCCCTCGAAGCGACGGTCGACAGGCTGTCCGCCGAGAAGGGGATCCTGTTCGCCGTCGCGGCGGGCAACGAGGGCGAGGCCGGCGAGTCGACGATGGGCTCGCCGGGCAGTGCGGACGCCGCGCTGACCGTAGGCGCCGTCGACAAGGACGACAAGCTCGCGCCCTTCTCGAGCGCCGGCCCGCGCGCCGGTGACGGCGCCGTCAAGCCGGACGTGACCACCGCCGACGGCGTCACGTGGCTCACCAAGTTCGATCAGCTGGGCGTGCCCGACGAGAGGCTCAGGTTGACCACGTCCGCCCCCTCGGCGGCGGCCCATTCCATGCCCGCGATGACGGCGGAGTCGTCGCCGTAGCCCTCGTCGTCGAGGACCTTCCCGCTGATCACCTTGGCACCGGGGGCGACGCCCTTGAACCGGCCGCCGGACTTGGCACCGGTGCCGACGGCGATCGACGCGACGTGCGTGCCGTGTCCCACGCGGTCCACGGCATCGGGAGAGGCGGAGAAGATCTTCTCGCCGACGACCTGGGTCCTGAGGTCGTCGTGAGTCTTGTCGACGCCGGTGTCGAGGACCACGATCTTGACGCCCCTACCGTCGTACCCGGACTCCCACGCCCTGTCGGTGCCGATCTGCCGGACGCTGCGGTCAAGGCCGGCTTCGCGCACCCCGTCCAACCACACCTTGCCGATGCCGGAGGCGGCGGCGCGGGCGCCGCCCCGCTGCGGGTCGGTCAGCACATCCCACACCCTGACCAGGCCCTCCTGGGACGTACGAAGGGCATCGGCGTCGATGGTCGGGAAACGTGCGCCGCAGCTGGGTGTCACCGGCCGCACGCACATCGGCCCGCGCGGCACCGGCACCCCCTTCGTACTGCACGATCAGCTTGAGCCCGGCGCGGTGGCTCTTACGCAGTCGCGGGTCGGTGAGCACGTCGAGATCGAAGCCGCTGATCCAGTCCGCCGGTGGCGATCAGGCGCTGCGCGTCGCTGGGCACCACCAGTGTGTGATCCTCGGTGCGCTGCACCTGTACGGGTATGTGCTCACGGCCCTCGGCGGACGCGAAGCCCCCCACCCGGCCCTCGGCGTCCACCACCATGCGGTCGCCCGTGATGAGCGGAATCCGCTGATCGCCGTCGACGCGTGTGGTGTCCGGTGCGACCGTCGCTTCCGGATCGCGGTCCAGGGCACCCCCACGCGCTTTTCGAGGACCGGCCCACTCGCGGTCGGAGCGCCCCCTTCCAGTTGGCCGTATCCGCACCCGGGCGGAACCGCCTTCTCTGCGTGCTCGGACCGGACGGACTGGTGGCGTGGATCATCCTTCGGGTGGCGATGGAGGCCGAGCTGTACGCGCAACGCCGGAGAGCCCCGCCGAAGAATTCCGGCGGGGCTCTCCGGCGTCACCGGGCGGGCCCGGATACGCGAGGCGGCAGAGTTCTAGGTCGCCGGCTCTGCCTTGAACGCGCATTCGTAGGCGTAGTCGGGGTCGCCGACCACCAGGTCGAGCACGACGTTCTCGCTCTCCCCGCCGACCGGGAGCCGATGGATCTTGTCCTTCAGGTCGAGAACGAGCTCTTGCGGACGGACGTTCTCGATGGCGCGCGAGAGTCGCCAGGTGCCGTCTGCCGACACCAGTCGCGGCTTGGTTCCCGCCCCTTCGAACTCGACGGCGAAGTCCTTGACCGTGAAGGAGTGGTCTCCCCTCACGTCCATGGTCGCCCCACAGTCACCGCGCCAGTGGCCGACCAGCTGGTCCTCGGTCACATGAGGAGGCGTGGACCCGGTGGAACCGAAGAAACCGCAAGCCGACGTGGTCAGCAGCACGGCCATCGCACCAGCGGCGCCGAACCCTCGGCTGGCGATACTCACACTCGCACCTCTCGACGTTCTTCTTGATTCGTTCGGTTCTTCAGACACGGGCGGCTCCCCGGTGCTTTCCGGAGAGCCGCCCACTGTTCACAGAGTCGTTTCGGCGTAAGACGTGCGGTCTCGGATCAACCTACCGCACGCCAGTTCGCCTCCCTATCGAGGACCCTTGGGATTGTGAATGCTGATGTTCTCGGACCACGAGATGTCCTGGGTCTTCGCCGAGAACCTACCCTTCGCGTAGTCCTTGTTGAGCGGTGCCGCGATGTTCTTGTCCCACCACGGGCTGTAGCCGCCCAGGACAGGGTGGGTGTGCGTGGCCGAGTTGATATCGCTCTCGTTGTGGACGCGGAACTTGACGGTGGCCTTCCCCGTCGCCTTGTTCACACCGACGATCCGGTACTCGAGGTTGTACGAGCCGAGGAACGCCGCGGAGGAATTCGTCGTGAAGTCCCTCTTCAGCTTCTCCGCCGACGACCCTTCCGGGGTGCTCTTTCCGAGCTGGTGAGCGTGGCTCTCCCAGGTCTTGCCGTAGGTGCCGTCATTGATGTCGGCGGCAATTATCTGCCGGGTGCTCTGCACGTGATAGTGCTTCTGCAGGTCCTTGGTGAACCTGTCGTTCCCGTCGAAGTTCCGGTGCTTCGGGCCCGTCCCCCCCACCCATTCGAATCCGAGGTCCCAGCCTGTCGGCTGACTCGGGGTTCCGAACAGCTCGGGGTGCTCCTTCCGCATCTTCGGCTCCATGGCCAGAACGCCGTCGGCGGCATTGTCGAAGACGGCGTGCACACCGGCGATCCAGGCCTTGGCAACGAGCTTGCCGCCGACCTCCTTCACCCTGGCGACGGCCTTCTTCATGCCCGCCGAGACGACACGCTTGACGGCCCTCTTGATGCTCTTGGCCTTGTTGACGACCCTCTTCACCATTTTTCTGGCGGAGGTGACGGCTCTGCGAATCTTGTTCGTGACGCGTTTGACGACCCTGACGATGGCCTTTCTGACCCGCTTGACCGTCCGCTTGACGTATCTCTTGATCCTCTTGACGCTGTCACGCACGAACCGAGCGGTCTTGCGGACCGTCCTGACCGTCTTCCGGACCACCTTCTTGACCCCGCGCTTGATGGTTTTCGCCACCTTGCGCACGACCTTCGCACCGCGCTTGACGACGGACTTGGTCTTCTTGTAAGCCGACTTGGCGGTGCTCTTGACCTTCTTCTTCACCTTCTTCCAGGCCTTGTCGACGAAGCTCGGCCAGTGACCGGTCGGGTCGACGGTCGTCATCGGATTGGCGTCCGCGTACGCGTAGCGATTCGCGGTCACGGACGTCGGAAGCGGCGAAAGGCTTACCGTGTCCCGGCTGTTGAACTGGCCGGTCTCCGGTGAGTACCAGCGCGCCGCCATGTTCACCTTGGCGGTCTCCGGGTCGGTCCAGCCCGACTGGTAGCCGAGCGCACCGAGCATTCCGGCGCTCTGGACGACCTTGCCGAACGGGGAGTACGTCGTCGAACCCGCCAGCGCCTCTCCGCTCGCGGTGAACTGCGCCACCACATCGTGATGCAGGTCCGTGAGGGCGAGTACGGCGGACGCCGAGGTCTTCACTCCCACGAGAGAACCGTCGGCGTTGCGGCTGTAGGACGTCACACCGTCCGAGGCCACATCGTTCCCGAGACCGCTGTACTGGAACGAGTGGAGCGAAGCGCCCGTCTCGTCCTTGGACTCGAGCAGCCGGTCCGATCCGTCGTACGCGTAGGTCCGCTTGCCCTCACTGATCACCCGGTTGAAGGCGTCGGCCTTGATCGAGGTGGTCAGACCGCTCTGATCGGTGGCCTGGCTCATCGTGCCCCGCGCGGTGTACAGGTACGTCGCGCGACCGTCACTCGTGAGCCGGTTGCGGGCGTCGTACGTGTACGTGCTCGCCCCCACGCGGGTCCGGTTGCCGGACGCGTCGTAGGCGAAGTTCTCCGTCGTGGTCCCGTTGTTCCAGGACGACAGGCGGTTGGCCCGGTCATACGTGTACGTGTTGGTGGAAGCGCCCGCGACACCGGTCGTCGTCTTCGACAGCTCGTTGCCGTTCGCGTCCCAGCCGTAGGTGATCGAGGAGAGCACCTTGCCGGTGGGAGAGGTCAGCTTGTCGTTCGTCATCCTCTCCAGCGAGTCGTACGAGAAGGTCCGCTTGGACTTCCCGGTGCCGTACTCGATCTGCGTGACCTTGTCGGTGACGTCATAGGTGTAGGTCATCGCGGAACCGGTGGCGCCGTCGTCGACCGTCTTCAGCCGACCGGCCGGGTCGTACCCGTAGGTGGACGTACCGGAGGCGTCGGTGCGGGAGGTGGCGAAGCCGTCACCGTTGTAGCTGAAGGACGAGGCACCCGACGGGCCCGCCGTGGAGAGCAGCAGACCCCGGTCGTCGTAGGTGAAGGTGTTCTTCTCGGTACCCACGCCCGCGATGGCCGTCAGACGGTCGTCGTTGTTGTACTCGTACTTGTGGTCGACCGTGGCCGCTTCCGCACCCGAGCCCGTCTGCCGGACGAGGCGGTTCTCCACGTCGTACTCGTTGGTGACGACCACACCGCCCGGAGAACGGTACTCCTTCGCACGCCCGGCCGCGTCGTACACCGTGGTGAAGGTGCGGTCGGCCAGACCGGGGTGGGCCGGGGTGGACGGCTCGATCTCGGACTCCGGGAGCCCCCAGGTGTTGTAGGTGGTGATGAACGGGTTGCCCCGGCCGTCGGTGAAGCGCGTGCGGTTGCCCGCCGCGTCGTAGCCGAACGTGGTCGTGATCGACTCGGTCGTCGAGACGGGCTGCACCGCCTTCGTGATCGCGCCGGACGAGTCCGTCGTGAGCGTGGTGGTGTGACCCCGGTAGTCGGTCACCGAGGTCGGGTTGCCGGCCCGGTCGTAGGTGGAGCTCATGGTGCGCAGCACCGCGCCGGACGCGTCCAGATCACTGGTGGCGACGAGCTGTCCGAATCCGTCGTACGTGTTCTTGGTGCTGGTGCCGTCGGCGTCCGTCGACGTGAGGACCTGGCCGTCCATGTCGTAGGTGAACCGGTTGGTGTTGCCGAGGGCGTCGGTGACCTCGGTGGTCTCGCCCACCGCGTTGTACTTGTACGACTCCGGAATGCCTGTGGCGCTCAGGGTCCGCGCGAGCTCGCCGCCCGGAGCGGTGTACTCGTTGATCACGGTGTACGCGCGCTGCGTCGGCTGGCGGACGATGTCCGTGACGGTGAGCTGGTTGCCCAGGTAGTCCCAGGTGCCTTCCTGGCGTGCGCCGTTCGGCCGGGTGGCCGAGAGCTGGTCACCGTTGGTGGAGTAGGTGTACGTCGTCACACCACCGTCGGGCTCGGTGACCGAGGCCAGGTCACCGAGCTGCGTGTATGTGTACGTGGTGCGGTTGCCGAGCGTGTCGACCTCCGCCGCGAGCTGGCCGAGCCTGTTGTACTCGTTCCAGGACGTGGCCTGGATCGTCGTACCGCCCTGGGGCGTGTAGTCCGGCAGCCTCGTCGAGGTCTCCTGGCCCTCGGCGTCGTACGCCATGACGGTCACGTTGCCGAGCGTGTCGGACGTCTCCGTCTTCTCACCGAAGGTGTTGTAGCCCGTCATCGACACGGGCCGGATGGCGACCGAGTTCCCGCCGTTCTGTTCCGCGTTGACGGTCGGCTCGGTGACGGAGGTTTCCTGGCCGGCCTCGTCGTAGCCGTAGTCGGTGACGTTCCCGTTCTCGTCGGTCGTCGAGAGGGGAAGGCCGCGCTGGTCCAGCTTCGAGGTGGTGGAGCGGACGGAGCTGCCCGCTGCCGGGAGCGTGCCGCCCTTCACAGCGGTGACCTGCGCGGTGGTCAGTGCCTCGCTGTAGATCTGGATGTCGTCGAGCGCACCCTTGTGGTACTCGGCGTAGGCACCGCCCGCCTTGCGGCGGCCGATCTGCAGCGGGCCCGTCCCCTCCCACGGGGAGGAGAACGCGGCTTCCTGGACCAGCGAGCCGTTGACGTGGAGACGGATCTTGCCCGCCGCCGCGTCGTACACACCGGTCAGGTGGGTCCAGGTCCCGGCCGTCACTGCCGCCGTGCCCGAGGAGACCCGGGTCAGGGTCGGCCCGGACATGTCCGCGGACGGACGGTTGAAGGTCCAGCCGTAGGTCGTGGAGTAGTACAGCTGGAAGGCGTTGCCGACCGTACCGTCCTGAGCCAGGAAGGAGCGGTTCGCGGTCTTGTCGTCCAGCCGCACCCATGTCGCGACGGAGAAGCTGCCCGCGGTGTTCACGGCCGGCCCCGACGTCTGGGCGTAGGAGTTCGTGTCACCGTCGAAGACGGCGCTGCCGCCCCGGTCGGTGTTCCAGTGCATACCGGTGCCGTGGGTACCGGTGTTGTTCGCGCCGGAGGAGTCGGCCAGGCCGAAGCCGGTCGTCTCGTCCAGCTTGTAGCGCGCGACCGGGGCCGTGGTGCCGTCGTGGACCGTCGTGCCGGTCACGTTGCCCAGGTTGTCGTAGAGGTTGTCCGACGTGCTGACGTCACCGGTCGCCGGGTCGGTCTCCGTCTCGGTGACGACCTGGTCGTCCGGGTTGTAGCTGACCTTCGTCGTCCGGGCGAGGCCGTTCGGGTCGAGGACCGAGCTGGTAGTGCGGTCGGCCGCGTCCACCGTGAAGGTCATACGCGTCTGGCCGTCGTTGGTGACCTGCGCGGTCAGGTTCCCGGCGGCGTCGTAGGTGTTCGCCTGTTCTGTGAAGGACTTGCCGGTCTGCGGGTCCTTGCGGACCACGGTGGCCGACAGGCCGTCGTCGGTGTAGGTGTACGCCGTGACATAGCCCATCGCGTCGGTGATCGACGCGAGGCGGCCCGCCGGGTCGTACGCCCGCGACTCCTGGACCAGGGCCGTCGGTGCCGACGGGTTGTTCGGGTCGCCCGTGTAGTTCAGCAGGCTGGTGGTGAGCAGACGCTTCTCGGCGTCGAAGGCGGACGCGCTGATGTTTCCTGCGGCGTCGGTCTCCTTCGTCTCGTTGCCGTAGACGTCGTACTCGAACGACGTGGTGTCGCCGCCCGGGTCCGTCCTGGTCGCCAGCTGGTTGTACGCGTCGTACGTCATCGACGTCGTGCGCGCCGCGTCGCCACCGGTGAGGTCCGCGACCGTCTGGGACAGGATGTTGCCGTCCGCGTCGAACGCGGTCGTCGTCTTCGCCTGGTGCACCGCGCCGGTGACCCGGTTGGTGACCTTGGGCGCGGTCTCGGTGACGACCTGGTCGTTCTTGTCGTACGTCTGGGACGTGACGAGACCGGCCGGGTGGGCGTCCGAGATCTCGGTCTTGGTGAGCTGGCGGCCGAGGTTGTCGTATGTGTACTTCACCTTGGCGCCGTTGGCGTCGGTGGTCTCGGCGAGGTCACCGTTGGCGTAGTACGTGTGCGACGTCTTCTTGCCGCCGGCCGTGATGGTCTGGGCGACCAGACCGGCCGGCACCGTGCCGGTGTCCGCCGCCGGGGTGGTGGCGGTGGTGTAGGTCGTGGACGCGGTCCGCCCGTTCGGGTGGCCTGGCACCGGTGGTGTCGTCACCGAGGTGAGGTTGCCTGCCCCGTCATACGCGTAGCTGGTCAGGTACGTGTTGTCCGTGGGACCCGAGGAGCGGCCGTCGCGCTCGGTGAGCAGGAGGTCGTTGCGCAGGTCCATCGTCGGGAACGCGGTGGTCGCGTCCGGGTAGTACGTGTAGTACTCGGTCGAGCACTTGTTGGCCTTGGTGTCCTGGCAGGTGGTCTGGGAGACCGCGTTGCCCCGGACGTCGTGGCCGGTGATGGAGCGGTTGCCGTTGGCGTCGGTCACGGTGTGCAGGAAGCCGCCCGTGTCGTAGCCGTAGGTCGTCCGCTTGCCCTCGGAGTCGATCGCGGCCAGCAGACGGTTGCCCATCTCCGCGTCGTACACGTAGGTCAGCGTCTTGTCGCTGGGGTCGGTCAGCTTGACGGTCCGCACGGGAGCGACACCGGAGGACGCCTTGTACGCGGACCAGTGCTGGGCGACATCGGCGTCGGTCAGGCCCTTGGCGTGGACCGCGACCTCGGCGATGGAGCCGGTGAAGTAGCTGACGTCGGAAGGCGAACCGATCCAGCCCTTGGTGAAGCCCGCGCCGATGAAGGTGCGGTTGGTGGTCTGGTCGTTGGCGGCGCCGGTGTAGGTACCGTGCTTCACACCGTCGACGAACAGGCTCTGTGTGGTGCCGGCCGCGGAGAGGACGGCGTGGTGCCATTTGTCGTCGTTGACGACGGCCGTCGAGCCGAAGTCCGTGGTACCGGAGCCCGTGGCGCTCCACCAGTGCCCGCGCAGCTTGCCGTCCGCCGCGACGTACAGCAGCGGCGCGTAGGCGCCACCCGCGCCACCCGGGTTGTTCGGAGCGACGCTCTGGTCGCTCATGATCACGCCGGGTTCGGCGGTCTTGAACCACAGCTCGACCGAGCGGTCGGCCTTGGCGTGCAGCGGACCGTAGGGGATCTCCACGAAGGAGCTGGTCCCGTCGAAGGTCGCCGCCGTCACGTCGTCCGCGCCGAAGGGGCCTTCAGCGCCCTGGATGACGTTGTTGTACGTACCGAAACCGGTGTTGACCTGGTTCGCGGCCTGAGCCGCCGCCTGGGTGTCGTCCAGACGCCAGTAACCGGCCGGGGCGGTACCCATGACCGCCGAGCGGTAGACCTGCGAGGAA
>NZ_BMTO01000005.1:1622-2408 GCF_014649715.1 Streptomyces lateritius | reverse complement strand
GTACCGCCGTTGCCGTCGGTGGCCTCAAGGACCAGGTCGTCCGTGGTGCCGTAGACGACCGAGGCCTGCGTCTTGCCACCCGGGGTGGTGATCTTCGACAGCAGACCGGCGGACCGCTTCGCGGCCTGGTACTGCGCGCCGATCACGGCCGGGGTGAGCGGCTCGGAGAAGACGGCCACCTCGGCCATCTGACCCGCGAAGTGCCCGAGCTTGTCGTTCGGGTTCATCGACGGCCAGCCGTTGGTGTTCACACCCGCACCCAGGCTGATGTAGGGCTGCACCCAGTCGTTGATGGTGCCCGAGAGGGATCCCTGCGAGACACCGTCCAGGTACAGGGTCTGGCTGTTGGCCACACCCGTCAGGACCGCGTTGTGCCACTGGCCGTCGGTGACGGTCGCGGTGGACGTGATCGTCGACATGCAGCCCGGCGACATGGCCAGACAGCCACGCAGCTTGCCGTCCATACCGACGTAGACCGCAGGGGTGTTCTTCGTGGTGTTGGCGACCGGGTTCGGGTCGCTCAGCGGCTTGTCACCGTAGTAGAACAGGACACCGCCGGCCGTGGTCGTCTTGAACCACAGCGACACCGACGTGTACGACGGCGTCGCACCCGGGGCGCTCGGCATCTCCACGTACGAGGTGGTGCCGTTGAACGTGGCCGTCTTCTGCGTCGAACCCGCCAGCACCGAGGCGCTGCCCAGGGTCACGTTCTTGTACGTGCCGTTGTACTGGCCCTGGTTGGCGTCGATCGCGTCCGCGGCAAGGGTGCCGGACGTCTCACCGAGC
>NZ_BMTO01000005.1:0-1499 GCF_014649715.1 Streptomyces lateritius | reverse complement strand
GGCGGACACACCTTGGTCAGCTGGTCACCGGTGTAGCCGTACTGCCACGTCTGAGCCGTGGCGGCATCGCCCGCGGTCGACGGATCGGTCGCGACCGTCTGGACATGCCAGGCGGTGGCACCGGTCGGCTGCGACCAGGTCAGGGTGAGCGACCTCTTGGACGTGTCGTTGGTGATCTTCGTCAGGCGCTTGTTCGTGTCGTACGTGAACGTCTCCGTACGACCGGCGAAGTCCTTGATCGTCTTGATGGCGAACGTACCGGCCTTCGCGGTGGCCTGCGTCAGGCCGTACTCCGTGAAGTCTTTGTCCGTCAGCAGGTATCCGACCGCCGAAGGCACGGCGGCCGCCAGGCGCGCGTAGCGGCCCAGCGGCGGCACGAACGTGCCGTCGGTGTTGCGGCCGAACGCGACCTGCTCACCACCGGGGTAGGTGATGATCACGCTCGTGACCGTGCCGGCGCCGTCCTTGACCTCGGTCGCCTTCATGTCGGCGATCGTCGACCAGCCGGCACCGAAAGCACCGTCGATCCGCGGGTCGAGGCTGTTGTAGGAGCGGTCGATCTCTAGGGACGGGCCGACCACCTCCACATCGGCGTCGGTGTCCTCGGTGGTGTAGTTGCCGTCCGACGGGTCGAACTCGTGGCCGTCGGTGTTCTGCGCGAGACCCGAGGTCACCGGCGGCTGCGGCACAGCGGTCGTGAAGCGGCTGGAATCCACCACCTCTTCAGCACCATCGGTGACGCCTACGTACCAGACGTAGGTCTTGCTCCACTTCAGTTTTCCGGCCGGGATCTTCCAGTGCGGCTTGGTCACCGTGCCGGACGCGACGAGCGGGGTCGTGCTCGTGCTGTCGGCGTCGTAGACCTCGAAGGTGTACGACAGGGCCGCGTTGGGCGCCTTGTCGGCGTCGCTCGCGTAGACGAGCAGCTCCGGCTGGAGGGTGTTGGCCTGGAAGTTCTCCGACGGGTACGAGGCGTTGACCTGCGGGGCCGTGCCGGTCGTGTACGTCAGGTCGAGCGCCGGGCGGAAGCCGGCCGTCGCCGAGTTGTCGGAGTGGAACTTCTTCCAGTGCAGCCCGTCGCTCGTCGGCGCGGTCATCGCGAGACCGTGGTTCGCTCCCCCACCGGCGACCTGGTTGAACCAGGCCGTGGACAGACTCACCGGCATCTTCACACCGACGCTCGCCGAGTTCCCGCTGTTGGAACAGGAGGCGCCCGGCGACGGCGTCGCGGTGCCGATCGAGGTGCCGTAGGACGGCCCCGGGTAGCTGGTGACCCCGGACGGCGTCCAGGACTGGGTGATCGGGTGCACCGAGAACGACTGCGGGGTGCAGGTCGAGGACCAGAGCGCGTACACGTTCAGGGTGGCGGCGGTGACCCGCTGCCCCGCGAGCGTGGTGCCCAGCGAGGAGAACTGCAGGAACGAGTTCGCCTTGTTCGTGCCCGAGTCGTAGGAGCCGACCTTGATCTGCGTCTCGGTGGAGTGGTCACCACCGATCGT
>NZ_BMTO01000004.1:382502-479686 GCF_014649715.1 Streptomyces lateritius | reverse complement strand
CGTACTCACCCTCTCGGGCTTTCCTCCGGGCTTTTCCCTTCGGTCTTTCGTGTTTCCAGCTTAGCAGATCCGTTTTCCGTTTCCGCCACCCGCTGGAGCGGGCTTGCCGTTCCAGGAATTCGCTTTCGCGCTTTCCCTTGCGGCGGGGTCAAACACTACCAGGCTTTTTCGGTCCCCCTGACCACCCCTCCGCAGGCATGCAGAGGTGTAGACCACTGGGGTTAGGATCTGACTCGATAGGTGCTGCCGACCCACGACTCAACGTCGCGTTGGGGTCAAGCAGGTGTACGACAGTACATCCCGCCGTCAGTAGAGGCAAATCGTTTCCGGCTAGTCCCTAGGTCCGCTAACTGGTACGTCTCGGGCGGAACCGGGACTTCTTATGACTTACGCTCTCAACAGTACGCCGTCCAGGACAGGTAGTGACGGCGACACAATCTCCGCCCCTGGGAGGCTTCCCATGACAACCGTGACGTCGCCACTTGCTGGACGCGCCATCGGTCTTGCCGCAGTGCCCGATCCCGTCTTCTCCGGTGCGATGGTCGGCCCCGGTACCGCCATCGATCCCGTGCGTGAGGCATCGGAGGCCGTGTCGCCGGTCGACGGCGTCGTCGTCTCTCTGCACCCGCACGCGTTCGTCGTCGTCGACGCCGAGGGGCACGGTGTCCTGACCCACCTCGGGATCGACACCGTCCAGCTGAACGGACAGGGCTTCGAGCTCCTCGTCGCCAAGGGCGACACCGTGACGCGCGGGCAGGCCGTCGTGCGCTGGAACCCCGCCGACGTCGAGGCCGCGGGCAAGTCCCCCATCTGTCCCGTCGTGGCCCTGGAGGCCACGGCCGACTCGCTCTCCGATGTCGTCGAGAGCGGCGACGTGAAGGCCGACGACCAGCTCTTCGGCTGGAACTGACGCCGCCCTCGTCCTCGTGACGACCGCGAGTTCGACATTCAACGCGACGGCGCGTGCCGCCGCACTATCGGAGACGGGTGAGATGGAGACAACGCTGCGAGGCGTCGGCGTCAGCCACGGAGTGGCGATCGGCGAGGTACGGCATATGGGTACGGCGGTGCTCGAGCCGCCGGCCAAGCAGATTCCCGCCGAGGAGGCGGAGCGCGAACAGGGGCGCGCCCGTCAGGCCGTGGAAGCCGTGGCCGCCGACCTGATCGCGCGCGGCAATCTGGCCGGCGGCGAGGCGCAGCACGTGCTCGAGGCCCAGGCGATGATCGCGCAGGACCCCGAGCTCATCGCCGACGTCGACCGCCGGATCGCGGTCGGCAGCACGGCCGAGCGCGGTGTCTACGACGCGTTCTCGCACTACCGGGAGCTGCTCGCGGGTGCGGGTGAGTACATGGCCGGCCGCGTCGCCGACCTCGACGATGTGCGGAACCGTATCGTCGCGCGACTGCTGGGCGTGCCGATGCCCGGTGTGCCGGACAGCGACGAGCCGTACGTACTGATCGCGCGGGATCTCGCTCCCGCCGACACGGCGCTGCTCGACCCGGCGCTCGTGCTGGGCTTCGTGACCGAGGAGGGCGGGCCGACCAGCCACAGCGCGATCCTCGCGCGAGCCCTTGGCGTACCGGCCGTGGTCGCGCTGCCCGGGGCGGGTGAGATCGCCGAGGGCACGGTCATCGCGGTGGACGGTTCCACCGGGGAGATCTTCGTCGACCCGAGCGAGGAGAAGAAGGCCCAGCTGACGGCGGCCGCCGCCGAGCGCAGGGCCGCTCTCGCCGCGTCCAGCGGTCCGGGGGCGACCTCGGACGGGCACAAGGTGCCGCTGCTCGCCAATGTCGGTGGTCCGGCGGATGTGCCTGCCGCGGTGGCGGCGGGGGCCGAGGGTGTCGGTCTGTTCCGTACGGAGTTCCTCTTCCTGGACGACAGCGAGAAGGCTCCCTCCGAGGAGAAGCAGGTCGAGGCGTACCGCCAGGTCCTCGAGGCGTTCCCCGAGGGTCGTGTGGTCGTGCGGGTGCTGGACGCCGGTGCGGACAAGCCGCTCGACTTCCTGACCCCGGCGGACGAGCCGAACCCGGCGCTGGGTGTGCGGGGTCTGCGGACGCTGCTCGACCACCCGGAGGTGCTGCGGACGCAGCTGACGGCGCTGGCGAAGGCCGTCGAGGGTCTGCCGGTGTACCTGGAGGTCATGGCGCCGATGGTGGCCGACCGTACGGACGCGAAGGCCTTCGCCGACGCGTGCCGTGAGGCGGGGCTTCGGGCGAAGTTCGGTGCGATGGTGGAGATCCCCTCCGCCGCTCTGCGGGCGCGTTCGATCCTGCAGGAGGTGGAGTTCCTTTCGCTGGGCACGAACGACCTGGCGCAGTACACCTTCGCCGCCGACCGTCAGGTGGGCGCGGTGTCGCGCCTGCAGGATCCGTGGCAGCCGGCGCTGCTCGACCTGGTGGCGATGTCCGCCGAGGCGGCCAAGGCCGAGGGCAAGAGCTGTGGTGTCTGTGGTGAGGCCGCCTCGGATCCGCTGCTGGCCTGTGTGCTGACGGGGCTGGGTGTCACCTCTCTGTCGATGGGTGCCGCGTCGATTCCGTATGTGCGGGCGACGCTCGCGAAGTACACACTGGCGCAGTGCGAGCGGGCCGCCGCTGCCGCGCGTGCGGCGGACACGGCCGAGGAGGCCCGTGTGGCCGCGCAGGCGGTGCTGTCCGGGGAGTGATGCCGGGCAGGTCGTAGAGGAAGGGGCTTCCCGTCACGTCGGTGGCGGGAAGCCCCTTTCGCGTCAGGGGTGGGTGGGCCAGTCGTTGTCTTCGGGGGCGAGGGCGAAGCCGGCGCGGTACTCGACGTGGGGTTCCGGGGAGAGGGGCTCTCCGGTGTGGGCGTCGGTGCAGTAGGCGCTGAAGACCTCGGCCTCGGTGAGGGGGATCAGGTCGCCCCGGGTGAGGCGCCAGCCGTGAAGGCGGTCGCGGGCGCCCGGGTTCATGGTGCGCAGGACCACTCCCCCGGGGCTTTCGAGGGCGATGCCGACGGCGAGGACCGTGACGAACTCGGCGCCTCGGTCGGGGTCGAGGGTGAGGGGCCGCTCGTCGTCGCGAGTGGTCTGGAGGGCGGCGAGGAGTTGTTCGTCGGCGGCGGGGACGCTGCAGACGAGGTGGTGGGTGCCGGGCCCCGCAGCGTCGAGGAGTCGCATGAGCAGGCGGGAGGCCTGGTCGAAGGCGGCCCGGCCGATGTCCTGTCCGCAGGCGGCGCAGTCGCCGGTGTCGGTGAGGAGCGTCGTGGCGTACTCCCGGGTGGCGCGGCGGGCCGCGGTGTCGACGAGGGTGGGGACGAGGTCGGTCATCGGCTGACCGGTGTAGGTGACGCGGGGTCCCTCGGCGGCCAGTTCGGCGGTATAGCGGCTGCGGCTGGCGGGGTGGTCGGGGTCGATGCCGGTGTCCTCGCAGTACTGCGCGTACTCCTCGGGGTCGAAGAGGGTGACGGTGGTGTGGCCGCCCTGGGTGGAGAGGGTTTTGAGCAGGGCTTCCACCTGGCGGAGGTAGACCGGGTGGTCGTCGAAGGGGAAGGTGGCGTACCGGCGCATGGCGGTGAAGTCGTGTGCGTCGGCGAGGAGTCCGACGGTGCTGGGGACTTCGCGGCGCAGGGCGCGGCGCAGGGACGGGGTGGTGGCGGGCCGGGTCATGTCTCCCCCTGAGGTCTGTCGATCAGTGCTCACTCACCGTAGTCGGCGCCACTGACAGTGAGGGTGTGCCGGGGCGTCGGCGGACGAGGCGGTGCTGGCCCGCACAGGTGGCGACGAGGCCGGCACCGAGGAGGGGCCAGGCGAGGGGGCCCGCGCTGATGACGGCGGTGAGCAGGAGGGGGCCGGCGAAGCGCTGGCTCGCGGCGGCGAGGCCGTGGACGCCGAGGTAGGCGCCTTGGGCGTCGTCGGGGGCGAGGGCGAGGGAGAGTTCCCAGGAGGCGGTGGTGTGGATCATCTCGGCGAAGGTGAGGACGACGGCCGCGGTGATGAGGGCGGCGATGGCGAGGCCACGTCCGGCGAGGGCCGAGGCGGTGAGGGCGAGGGTGCCGGCGACGAAGAGGCAGGCGAGCGGGAGGAGGAGCCGTCGGGCGGCGTCGGTGGTGGCGCCGAAGCGCGCGAGCGGTACCTGGAAGAGGACGACGAGGACGCTGTTGAGGACCAGGAGCATCGGGGCGAGGCCGACCGGGGCGTCGGTGGCGTGGACGATCCAGAGCGGCAGGGCGACCTGGAGGATCGTGTCGTGGAGGCCGAGTGCGGCCTCCGTGGCGGTGAAGAGCAGGTAGGTGCGGTCGCGCCAGGGGCTGGTGGGCTTGGTGCTGGGGGCGGGGGTGGTGGAGTCGGCCGCGATCCGGGAGGGCGCGGCGGGTTCGGCACAGCGCAGGGTGAGGAGGGCCATCAGGACGTACGAGAGGACGTTGCCGATCAGCAGGAGTTGGTAGGCGGTGGTGGTGGCGACGGAGAGGGCGGCCGCTGCGCCGAGTCCGCCGAACGCCCAGCCGAGGTTGGAGACGGTGCGGTTGATGGCCTGGTAGCGGACGCGTTGCGGTCCGGCGACGCGGGCGGCGTAGAGCTTGGTGAGGACGCCGGTGGCGCGGTCGGGGACGGCTCCCACCGCCGAATAGAGGACGAGCAGCGGGTAGCTGTCGGTGGTGAGAAGGGCGAGGAGGGCGGCGGCGCGCAGGAGTTGGGCGCCGATGAGGAGGCGGGTGACGGGGAAGCGGTCGGCGAGGCGTCCGGCGAGGGGAGCGCCGGCGATGCCGACGCCGCCGGACATGCCGACGAGCAGGCCCACCTGCGCGATGCCGAGTCCGGTGACGTAGGTGAAGTAGAGGGCGATCGAGGTGGCCCAGAGGCCGGTGCCGCATTTGTCGATGAAGCCGATGACGAGCATGCGGCGGCCGTTCACCCCTCCGGGGATGCGGTTCTTCAGCGGTGAGCGGCTCACTCGTCCCCCTTGACAGCGATTTTGTATTGATACAGACTTCGGTACGTGGCAGCACAATATTCGATTGAAGGCACGACGGCCAAGGGAATTGCCGCGTCCGTCGAGCGGGCGGTTACCGAGGGCGGGCTCGCACCGGGGGACGCGCTGCCTCCGGTACGGCGGCTCGCGGACGAGCTGGGCGTCAGCCCGGGAACGGTCGCCACCGCGTACAAGGAGCTGCGTCAGCGGGGACTCGTGGTGACGCGCGGACGGGGCGGGACCGTCGTCGCCGAGGCACCTTCGGTGGCGTCGCGCCGGCCGCCGCGGGTACCGGCCGGTCTGGTGGACCTGGCGGGCGGTCATCCGGACCCGGCGTTCCTTCCCGAGTTGCGGCCGCCCGCCCCTGTCCGGCCTGTGTACGGATCCCACCGTGCGGCGCCTCGGCTCGGGGCCCTGGAGGAGCTGACCCGCGCCTGGTTCGAGCGGGACGGGGTGCCGTCGGAGCATGTGACCTTCGCGCACGGCGCCCTGGACTGCGTCGCGCGGCTGCTGTCGACGGAACTGCGGCCGGGAGACGCGGTGGCGGTCGAGGACCCCGGCTTCCACCACCTGCTCGACCTGGTCCCGGCCCTGGGCCTGCGGATGGTGCCGGTCGCCGTGGACGGGGAGGGGCTCGTGCCCGAGGCCCTGCGGACCGCGCTGCGGGCCGGCGTACGGGCGGTGGTGTGCAGTCCTCGCGGCCAGTGCCCCACAGGCGCCTGGTTCACCCGGGCGCGGCGGGACGAACTGGTGGCGGTGCTCGGGGAGTTCCCCGCGGTCCTGGTCGTCGAGGACGACCACAACGCGGACATCGCCGGCGCGCCGGCCCACACGCTGGCGGCGACGGGCGAGCTCGAGCGGTGGGCCCAGGTACGGACCGGGTCCAAGCACCTCGGGGTCGACCTGCGGTGGGCGGGGCTCGCGGGCGACGCGGTGACGCTGGCCCGCCACGACGGGCGGATGCTCATGACGTCCGGCTGGGTCAGTCATGTTCTGCAGGAGACGGCGGCCGGGCTGCTGCGCGATCCGTCGGTGGCGGCCCTGGTGGCGGCGGGCGAGGCGGCGTACACGGTGCGTCGCGCGGCGCTGCTCGACGGCCTGGCGCGGCACGGGATCGACGCCGTCGGGTCGAGCGGGCTCAATGTGTGGGTGCCGGTGCGGGACGAGTCGGCGGTGGTCAACGGGCTGCGGACGCGCGGCTGGTGGGTCGCGGCCGGGGCGCGTTTCCGCATCGCGGCGCCGACGGCGGTGCGCATCACGACGGCGGCGCTGGGCGTGGAGGCGGCCGGACGCCTGGCGGCCGACTTCGCGGAGGTGCTGGGCGAGTCGCAGGCGACGTACGGGGGGTGACGTAGGGAGGTGCCTGGGAGGGGGACGCGTCCCTCTCACCGGGGCCCCGCGGGCGGTGGCCGCGGGGCCCCGGTCGTGGTCACGCGCGCCTGGTGCGGGCGAGGTTCTCGTAGAAGTGGAGCAGGTCGAGGTTGTCGACCGAGCCCGGGTTGACGGCCTTGGAGAGCGGGGTGCCCTGGAGGAGGCGCTTGACCGGGACCTCGATGCGCTTGCCCGTGAGGGTGTGGGGGACGCCGGGGACCTCGATGATGTCGTCCGGGACGTGGCGCGGGGAGAGTTCGCTGCGGATGGTCCGCTTGATGAGGTTGATCAGCTCCTCGTCGAGCGTCGCCCCCTCCGCGAGGTGGACGAAGAGCGGCATCCAGTAGCCGCCATCGGGCTCCTCCAGGCCGATCACGAGGGACTCGCGGACCTCCGGGAGCCGCTCGACGGCCTCGTAGATGTCGGCGCTGCCCATCCGGACGCCCTGGCGGTTCAGGGTGGAGTCGGAGCGGCCGTGGATGACCACCGAGCCGTGGTCGGTGATCGTGATCCAGTCGCCGTGCCGCCACACGCCGGGGAACATCTCGAAGTAACTGTCACGGTAGCGGCTGCCGTCGGGGTCGTTCCAGAAATAGATCGGCATCGACGGCATCGGGTTGGTGACCACCAGTTCGCCGACTTCGCCGGTCAGAGGCTTGCCCGACGAGTCCCAGGACTGGAGGTCGGTGCCGAGGCCCGCCGCCTGGAGTTCACCGATGTGGACGGGGAGGGTGGGGACCGCGCCCGCGAAACAGGAGCAGACGTCCGTGCCGCCGCTCACCGAGGCGATCCACAGGTCCTCACGGACCTCGTCGTGGAGCCAGCGGAAGCCGTCGGGGGGCAGCGGGGAGCCCGTGGTCGCCACGCACCCGATCGCCGAGAGGTCGAAGTCCCGCGCCGGATGGACGTCCGCCTTCGCACAGGCCATGACGTACGCGGCGGAGGTGCCGTACAGCGTGGCGCGGGTGCGTTCGGCGATCCGCCACTGGGCGGCGGTGTCCGGGTGGCCCGGGCTGCCGTCGTAGAGGACGACCGTGGTACCGGTGAGCAGACCGGAGACGAGGAAGTTCCACATCATCCAGCCGGTGGAGGTGTACCAGAAGAACACATCCTCGGAACCCAGGTCGCAGTGCAGGCCGAGCTGCTTGAAGTGCTCGACGAGGATGCCGCCCTGGGACTGCACGATCGCCTTCGGCAGGCCCGTCGTGCCCGAGGAGTACAGGACCCAGAGCGGGTGGGAGAAGTCGACCTGCTCGAAGACCGGTGCCACGTCCGCCGAGGTGAGGTCCGCCCAGGCGAGCGCTCCCTCGGGAGGCTCCGTGCCGAGCAGCGGGATGTGGACGACGGCCCGCAGGGTCGGGAGTTCGGCGCGCAGCTCGGCGACGGTGTCGCGGCGGTCGTGCTCCTTGCCTCCGTAGCGGTAACCGTCCACGGCGAACAGGACCACCGGCTCGACCTGCTGGAAGCGGTCGAGGACGCTGCGCGCGCCGAAGTCCGGCGCGCAGGAGGTCCAGACGGCGCCGACGGCGGCGGTCGCGAGGAGGGCGGTGACGGCCTCGGGGATGTTCGGCAGATAGCCGCTGACGCGGTCGCCGGGCCGGACGCCGAGGCTGCGCAGCTCGGCCGCGAGCGAACCGACCTGACGGCGCAGCTCGGCCCAGGTGATCGGCCGGGGCTCATGTGTCTCGTCCACATGAAGGAGGGCGGTGTCGTGGGGCCGCTCGACCGCGGCGCGCAGGGCGTGCTCGGCGTAGTTGAGGGTGGCTCCCGGGAACCACTGGGCGCCCGGCATCGAGCGGTCGCCGAGGACGCGCTCGTAGGGGGTGGAGAAGCGGATGTCGAACCATTCGGTGACGGCCTGCCAGAAGGACTCCAGCTCCTCGACCGACCAGCGGTGCAGGGCCGGGTATCCGCCCTCGGCCGGGGCTCCGTGGCGCTCGGCGGCCCAGGACTGGAAGCGGGTGACCGCCGCGGCGGCGACGCGTTCCTCGTCGGGCTGCCAGAGCGGCTCGGTGTGCGCTGATGTCATGGTGCGGCTCCTGGGCGTACGCGGGGGTCTGCGTGTGTCGCGCGCACGTGCTGGGGTGTGCGCGTGACGCGGCTGACAGGGACGATGCCATGGGAGCGGCTTTCGCACCAGGGTTCCCCGCCCATGGTCGGGGAGCTGAACATGTGCTCCCACCACGGGTGAACGGCAGTTGAACGGACCTCGCTCGCGCCCCGAGGGCTGGCAGGGTGAACGGCATGGACGGTCGTGAGCTGGTGCGTTCGGTGAGGGTGTTCGGATCGGTGCAGGGGTTGCGGACGGTGCGCGCGGCCTGGCGGCAGCGGCGGACGGATGCGTGGGGGCTGCCGCCGAGGGGCGAGGAGCGGGCGCGGGTGCCGGGGCCGGTCGGCGAGGCGGAGCCGCTCGCGGGCGGGGGGATCGTGCGCTTCGCCCGCTCCGAGCTGCGGATCAGCGTGTCGGCGGGGGGCACGGTCTTCTGGGGCTGGGACGGGGCCGAGCCCCTTCCGTCGTACGCCCTGGCCGGTGAGCCGCCGGAGCCGGACCCGCGGGCCAGGCTGGAGCCGGACACGGACGGGGGATGGCGGGTGGTGTCGGAGCGGGTGACGGTCGCGATCTCCCGCCACGGGGCTGTGGAGGTCCGTACGCCGGGGGGCCTGGTACTGCGGCGGGATCTGCCGCCGCGCTGGTGGGAGCCGGTCGCCGGCGGCCCCGCGCGGTGGGTGCAACGCAGCGAGGTGCCCGCCGACGCGCGCTTCTTCGGGCTCGGCGGGCGGGCGTCGGGGCCGCGGCTGCGGGACGGCTCGTACCGGCTGTGGAACACCGATCCCCACGGCAGCTTCTCCCCCGGCGACGATCCGCTCCACATCACCATGCCGGTGCAGTTCGTCGTCTCGGACGCGGGGACGCATCTGGCGTTCCACGACAACTCCTGGGACGGGCGGGTCACGCTCGCCGAAGGTGAGGAGGGCGCGGGCTCCGGGCACGACCGGCCGGGCACCTGCGAGGTCCGGATGGGCGGCGGGCCGCTGCGTTGCTGGGTCGTGGTCGGTACGCCGGCTCGGGTGCTGCACGGCTGGGCCGCCCTCACCGGGGCACCCGCGCTGCCGCCGTCGTGGGCGTTGGGGCCGCAGCACGCGCGGTGGGGGTTCGGCAGCGAGCGCGAGGTACGGCGGGTGGTGGACGGCTACCGCGATCGCGGCCTTCCGCTGTCCGTGCTGCACCTGGACGTCGACCACTCCGACGCGCACCGGGTCTTCACGGGGGACCGTGAGCACTTCCCGGATCTTCCGGGTCTCGCGGCCGAGCTGCGGGAGAGGGGCGTACGGCTGGTCTCGGTCGTGGACCCCGCGGTGAAGGCGGAGCCGGGGAATCCGGTGTACGACGGAGGGCGCGCGATCGGTGCCTTCGTGCGGGACGGTCGCGGGGACGAGGTCCACGGCGTGGTCCGGCCGGGCGAGTGCGCCTACCCGGACTTCACCGATCCCGCGGTACGGACGTGGTGGGGCGGGCTGTACGAGGAGCGGCTCGCGCAGGGCTTCTCGGGCATCTGGCACGACATGAACGAGCCGGTGTCCTTCGCCCCCTTCGGTGACCGGACGCTGCCCCGGTCGTCGCGGCACGCGCTGGAGGGCCGGGGCGGCGACCACCGCGAGGCGCACAACGTGTACGGGCTGATGATGGCCCGGGCCGGGTACGAGGGGCTGCGCCGGCTGCGGCCGGCGGAACGGCCGTTCCTCTTCTCGCGCTCCGGATGGGCGGGGATGCAGCGGTACGGCGGGACCTGGTCCGGTGGGGTGTCGACCGGCTGGCCGGGGCTGCGGGCGTCTCTGGCGCTGGTCCTGGGGCTCGGGCTGTGCGGCGTGCCGTACTCGGGGCCGGACGTGGGCGGTTTCGACGGCAGCCCGTCGCCGGAGCTGTTCCTGCGCTGGTTCCAGCTGGGGGCGTGGCTACCGCTGTTCCGTACGCACGCGGCGATCGACGCGGGGCGCCGCGAGCCGTGGGAGTTCGGTCCCGAGGTCCTGGAGCACGCGCGCGTGGCGCTTGCCGAGCGGGAACGGATGCGGCCGTACTTCGTCACGCTCGCGCAGCTCGCCCGGCTGACCGGGGCGCCGTACGTACGCCCGGTGTGGTGGGGGTCGCCGGAGGACCGGGCGCTGCGGGACTGCGGGGACGCGTTCCTGCTGGGCGACGCGCTGCTGGTGGCGCCGGTCCTCACGCGGGGGGCCGACCGGCGGGCGGTGCGGCTGCCGCGGGGGCGGTGGTACGACACGGCGACGGGCCGGGCGTACGAGGGTCCTGGGCAGGTGCTGCTCGACGCGCCGCCGTCCCGTATCCCGGTGCTCGCACGGGCGGGTGCGGTGATCCCGGTGCGGGGCGAGGACGGGGAGCCGGAACTGGAGGTGTGGGCTCCGGCGGCGGGACGGACCGGTGGAGGGCTGGTCGTGCGGGACACCGGGGACGGGTGGCGTCCGGGCGAGATCGAGCGGTACGCGACGCGTCTGGTGGACGGGCGGGTGGTCGTGGACCGCGTCACGGACGAGGGGAGCGAGGAGGTGGGGACGGCGGTACGGGTGCGAGTGCGCGGGCTGGGTGACTGAGCGGTGACCGCGCCCGGCACCCCCGCCCCGGGGGCGGCGGGCGCCGACGCGGGGGTGCCGAGCGCCAGCGCGAGGGGAAGATCGCCGGCGCGGAAGGCTCAGTCGTACAGGCCCGCGAACCAGCGGCGTACCGCCTCCGTGTGGAGCGGGAAGGCGAGTTCCGCCGGGGCGTGGAGCAGATGCCGGCCGGTGGTCTCGTCCGTCGGGACCGAAGGCGGCAGGCCGGCCGCCGGACGGGCCGGGAGCAGGCCGAAGACGAGGAGGTGTCCGCCCGGGGAGCTGAGCGCGTCCGCGAGCCTCACCTCCCCCGCCGGCGCCTCGATGCCGGTCTCCTCCCGCAGTTCGCGGACGACGGCGTCCCGCCAGTCCTCGGCGTGGTCGATGAATCCGCCGGGCAGGGCGACGCCGCCTCGCCGGGGCTCGATGGCCCGGGTGATGACGACGAGCCCCGTCCCCCGCTCGTCGACGACGGGAAGCAGGGCGACGGCGACGGGGAGCGGATTGCGGTAGGCGACGGATCCGCAGGTGGCGCAGGCACGGGGCCAGGTGGTGGCCTCGGAGTGGCGGGTGCCGCAGCTGGAGCAGTAGGAGTCGTTCACGGCAGGACCGTATGCGATCACCCTTTCCCGCGCCCCGTGGAAACTGATAGACGGTGCACATGACAGGACTCGCTTCCGCTTTCCGCACCCTCGGCGTGACCGTCGCGGCCGGTCTGCTCGCCGCCACCGCCGCCGTACCGTCCGCGCAGGCCAGGCCGGAGCCCAAGGCTCCGAAGGAGTTCGTGGCCCTGAGCTCGGTCGACCGGACGATCATCCAGGAAATGCGCTACACCACCGGGCACAACTTCGTGGGCGAGCCCGTCGACGGCTACCGGCAGCCGCTGTGCATCCTGACCCGCCCGGCCGCCGAGGCGCTGCACCGCGCGCAGGTGAAGCTGCTCGCGCAGGGCTACTCGCTGAAGGTGTACGACTGTTACCGGCCGCAGCGGGCCGTCGACCACTTCGTACGCTGGGCGGAGGATCTGGACGACGAGCGGATGAAGAAGGAGTTCTATCCCCTGGTCGACAAGTCGAGGCTGTTCGCGGACGGTTACATCGCGGAGAAGTCGGGTCACAGCAGGGGCTCGACGGTCGACGTGACGATCGTGAGGCTGCCCGCGGCGCCCACCCGCCCGTATGTGCCGGGCGAGCCGCTGGTGGAGTGCTACGCCCCGCAGGCCGAGCGGTTCCCCGACAACTCGGTGGACATGGGGACGGGCTTCGACTGCTTCGACACCTTGTCGCACACCGACGACCCGCGGATCCGGGGCGCTCAGCGGGCCAGCCGGCAGCTACTGAAGGGGACCCTGGCCGAGCAGGGATTCGTGAACCTGCCCGAGGAGTGGTGGCACTTCACGTTCAAGCCGGAGCCGTTCCCTACCACGTTCTTCGACTTCCCGGTGGCGCGTCGTTCGGTGGCCGGGCACTGAGGCCGGCGGCGCGACGGGCGACCGGGGCCACCCCCGTGGGTCCCGGCCGCCCGTGCTGTCCGGAAGGACGCAGGAAGGCGCCGTACGGTTCTCAGGCATCCGCATCCGTGTCACACTTCTGACGATCCGTCAGGTCTCACATCGATTGTGGTGCTCGGGGAGGGCCGTCGTGACACGAACGCGCAGACCTGTGGTGGCCGGATGGTTCACCGACGACGTCCCGGAGGGCGACTTCCGGCTCCTCGGCACCCGCTGCACGGCCTGTGGCGCGGTCTTCTTTCCCCGCGAGGACTCCTGGTGCCGCAATCCGGGCTGTCCGGGCGGCGGAGAGCTCGTCGAGGCCCCGCTCTCCCGCCGCGGACGCGTGTGGTCGTACACCGACGGCCGCTACCGGCCGCCCGCGCCCTACGTCTCCGACCCGGACGCGCCCTGGGAGCCGTACACCCTGATCGCCGTGGAACTGGCGGCGGAGGGGATGGTGGTGCTCGGGCAGGCCGCACCGGGCGTGCGGACCTCGGACCTGACCGTGGGGATGGAGGTCGAGGTGGTGCCGGGCGTCCTGAACGAGGACGAGGAGCACACCTGGACGACCTGGCACTGGCGGCCCGTTCCCCGGCCGCCGGCGCCCCGGCCGGCGGTGCACGCGCGCGTGGCGCAGGACCCGGCATGAGCGACGTCGCCGTCCTGGGTGCCGGGATGCACCCCTGGGGCAAGTGGGGTCTCAGTTTCGTCGAGTACGGCAGGGCGGCTGCCCGCGCCGCGCTCGCCGACGCCGCTCTGGGCTGGCCGGACGTCGACTCGGTGGTCGGGGCGGACACCGTGCGGTGCGGCTATCCGGGATACGTGGCGGGCGCGACCTTCGCCCAGGCCCTCGGGTGGCAGGGGGCGCGGGTCACCAGCGTGTACGCCGCCTGCGCCTCGGGTGCGCAGGCGGTCTCGACGGCGCGGGCGCAGATCCTCGCGGGTCTGGCGGACGTGGTGCTCGTCGTCGGCGCCGACGCGGCACCCAAGGGCTTCTTCGCCCCGGCGGGCGGGGAGCGGCCCGACGACCCCGACTGGCTGCGCTTCCGGGTGCTCGGAGCCACCAACCCGGCCTACTTCGCGCTCTACGCGCGCCGCCGGATGGCGCTCCACGGAGACACGCTCGACGACTTCGCGCGCGTCAAGGTGAAGAACGCGGCGGCCGGCGCGCTCAATCCGCTCGCCCGCTACCGCACGGCGGTGAGCGCCGAGGATGTCGCGGCCTCGCCCGTGGTCGCCGATCCGCTGCGGCTGCTGGACATCTGCGCCACCTCGGACGGGGGCGCGGCGCTGGTGCTCTCCAGTATGGAGTTCGCCCGTCGGCACGGGCACCGAAACCCCGTACGGATCCGGGCGGTGTCCACCGTCACACCGACGTACCCCAAGGCGCTCCTGGACCTGCCCGACATCGCGACCGACTCCACGGCCGCCGTCTCGCCCCCGCCGCACACCTTCCGCGCGGCGATCGCCCGGGCCGCGTACGAGGAGGCCGGCGTCGGGCCCGGGGACCTGTCGCTGGCCGAGGTGTACGACCTGTCCACCGCGCTGGAACTGGAGTGGTACGAGGACATCGGCCTGTGCGGGGCGGGCGAGGGCGCGAAGCTGGTACGGGACGGGGTGACGGCGCTGGGCGGGCGTGTTCCGGTCAACACCAGCGGCGGCCTGGGGTCCTTCGGCGAGGCGGTGCCCGCTCAGGCCGTCGCGCAGGTCTGCGAACTGACCTGGCAGCTGCGGGGGACGGCGGGGAGCCGCCAGGTGCGGGGCGCGCGGGTCGGGATCGCCGCGAACCAGGGTCTGTTCGGGCACGGGTCGGCGGTGGTGGCGGTGCGCTGAGCACCGCCACCGACCACGTCGCCACCGACTGGACACCAGCACTCACCCCGTCGCCACCGGCTGAGACAGCGGCACCGGCTGAGCGCCGCCGACGGGGGCGAGGATCGGCGCCGGCGTCGCCCGCCGTCCGTCAGGTGGGCACGGGGGCGGCGGGGCGGTCCGCGAGGACCAGGGCGTGCTCGACGACGGCCACGAGCACGTTCTTCACGGACTCCCGGTCGCGCGCGTCGCACATCAGCAGCTCGACCTCGGGATCGAGGTCGAGGGCACCTCGGACGCTCTCGGCCGGGAACCGCTGAGCTCCTTCGAAGCAGTTGACCGCGACCGTGAACGGAATGCCCCGGCGCTCGAAGTAGTCGATCGCGGCGAAGCTCTCCTCCAGGCGGCGCGTGTCGGCCAGGACGACCGCGCCCAGCGCGCCCTGGGCCAGCTCGTCCCACAGGAACCAGAAGCGGTCCTGTCCGGGCGTGCCGAAGAGGTAGAGGACCAGGTCGTCGCGGAGCGTGATCCGGCCGAAGTCCATGGCGACCGTGGTGGTCGACTTGTTCTCCACGCCGTGCAGATCGTCGACGGGCCGCCCCGCCTCGCTCAGAATCTCCTCGGTGCGCAGCGGCCGTATCTCGCTGACGGCACCGACCAGTGTCGTCTTGCCGACTCCGAAGCCACCGGCGACCAGGATCTTCAGCGTCACCGGTTCGACGAGGGGCTTCTTGCGGCTAGAGCGCCCGAAGGCCATTGATCACCTCGCGGAGAATGCTCACGTCCGGCAGCTCGGCCGGCGGAACGGGGCGGGTCACGTGGACGAGTTCGTCCTCGACGAGATCGCCGACGAGGACGCGGACGACCCCGACGGGAAGGTCGAGTCCGGCGGCGAGTTCGGCGATCGACTGGGGCGTGTCCGAGCAGCGTTCGACGATCTCCACATGTTCCGGGGAGAGCGTCTGGTCCCGGCCGGGGTCGTCGGCCGCCGGCTCGGGCACCACCACGGCGATGAGGTCGAGCCGGTGCCGGGTGGCGGCGCTGGTCCGGCCGCGGGTCATCGCGTACGGACGGACCACCGGCCCGGCATCGTCGTCGAACCAGTGCTGGGCCGGATGTGGCCCCTGGTCCTGCTGTTCTGCGTCAGTCATGCCGTCCCCCCACTCACCCTCCGGCGGTCGAACCGGCGCGCGGGGCGGTCCCGAGGTGGACGCCGACGCGCTTGACCATCAACGTCATCTCGTACGCGACCTGACCGACGTCCGAGTCGGCCTCCGCGAGGACGGCGAGGCAGCTGCCGTCGCCGGCCGCCGTGACGAAGAGGAACGCGTCCTCCAGCTCCACGACGGTCTGGCGGACCCTGCCCGCCTCGAAGTGGCGGCCGACTCCCTTGGCCAGGCTGTGGAAGCCCGAGGCGACGGCGGCCAGGTGCTCGCCGTCCTCGCGGGTCAGCTCCGCGGAGGCACCGGTGGGAAGTCCGTCGCTGGAGAGCACGAGAGCCTTGCGGATGGAGCCGACCCGCTGGACGAGCTCGTCGAGGAGCCAATTCAGCTCGCCGTTGCCGGTTCCGGAGGTGTTGAGTGCTGCGGCGTTCGGTGCGGTCATCGACCGTCCCCCTCGGGTGTCGTTCCTGGTGCTGTTGTCTCGGCGTTCTGCCGTCGTCCGCGCTGCCAGCCGCGCTGCATCGATGCCATGCGGTTGCGCACTTCCTCGGCGTCGCGCTCGAAGTCCCCGTCCGCGGCGGTGCCGGAGGCGGTGGGTGCCCGGTCGTCCGGGCGTTCTCCCGACTCGCGCAACTGCGGCGCGAGGCTCGCCTGACGGACCCTGCGGGGCAGCCCGCCGAAGGGCGCGGGCCCCTCGGGCGGTACGGGCACCAGCGTGGGCGGGGTCGTTCCCCGCGGGGCGACGGGCGGAGTGTCGGAAGTCTTCCGGACGGGCACGGGCGGGGTCCTGGGTCCTTCGGCCGGGCGGACGGGCGAGGGGTGGGCCGGGCCCGGTTCGTCGATCCGGCGTCCGTGGTCGACGACGAGCGTGGGCGGCCGGCGGCGGGGCAGCGGCACGGGGCCGTCGTCGTGGGTCCGGCCGGGCGAGCGGTCGGTGGCCCGGTCCAGGGAGCGGCCCGGCGTGCGGTCGAGGGAGCGGTCCGGCGTCTGGTCCGTGGTCTGCTGGTGCTGCTCGCCGTCCGGAGCCGGTGCGAGGCCGCCGGGGCGGCGGCGCTCCCGGGCGCGGAAGATGCCGCCCCGCTCGCTCTCGGTGTCTTCCAGGTCCGCGGCGGCGGGGTCGAGCAGGTCGTCGAAGCCGGCGGAGCCCAGCGGCGGTTCGAGTTCGACGGGGCCGTCGAGGGGGCCGTCCAGGAGCGAGGGGCCCGCCGACCTCGTGGGGACCTGGGTGAGCGCGGCGCGGCGGCCGGGCTGCCCGGCGGCGCCGGGTCCGCTCTCCCCGTCGACGCTCCGGCGGTCCAGGCTCCGGCGGCGATCCGAGATGTGGCGGTCGGCGCTGGGGCGGTCCAGGCTCTTGCGGTCCAGGCGGAAGCCCGCGCCCTGGGTCTCGGGCGCGTCGGTGAGCAGGGCGGCCGGGATGAAGACGACCGCGGTGGTGCCCCCGTACGGCGAGGGCTGCAGCGAGACCCGGACGTTCTGGCGCTGGGCGAGCCGGCTGACGACGAAGAGGCCGAGGCGGTCGGTGTCGGAGAGCTCGAACTCGGGGGTCTCGGCCAGGCGAAGGTTGGCGTCGAGCAGGGCGTCGGGGTTCATGCCGAGGCCGCGGTCGTGGATCTCGAGGGTGAAGCCGTTGGCCACCCGCTCGCCGAGCACCTGCACGGCCGTGTGCGGGGGCGAGAACACCGTGGCGTTCTCGAGGAGTTCGGCGATGAGGTGGGTGAGGTCCGCGACGGCGGGGCCGCCGACACCCAGGCGGGGCAGCCGACGGACCTCGATCCGCTCGTAGTCCTCGACCTCGGCGACGGCCGCCCGGACGACGTCCATGAGCTGGACCGGCTTGCGCCACTGGCGGGAGGGCGCGGCGCCGGAGAGGATCACCAGGCCCTCGGCGTGCCGGCGCATACGGGTGGTCATGTGGTCGAGGCGGAAGAGGTCGGCCAGTTCCTCGGTGTCCTCGGTGCGCCGCTCCATGGTGTCGAGGAGGGTGAGCTGGCGGTGGAGCAGGACCTGGTTGCGGCGGGCGAGGTTGACGAAGACCTCGGAGACGCCACGACGCATGTCGGCCTGCCTGACGGCCGCCTCGACGGCCGCGCGCTGCAGGGTGTTGAGGGCCTGGCCGACCTGGCCGACCTCGTCCTCCTCGTACCGCAGGTGCGGCACCTCGGTCTCGACGTCGACGTGTTCGCCGGCTGCGAGGCGGCGCATCACGCTCGGCAGGCGGACGCCTGAGACCTCCTGTGCCTCCTTGCGCAGCCTGCGCAGGTCGCGGACGAGTCGGCGGCCGACGCGGACGGAGACGACGACGGAGACGAGCAGTGCGAGGAAGCCGAGGACGCCGGCGACGCCGGCCTTGAGCAGCACGCTGTAGGCGGCGGGCTGGACCCGGTCCTGGTAGCGGTCGCCCGCGGCGGTGTTCTCGCGGGCGAGGTCGTCCAGGACGGGGGTCGTCTGTTCCTCCCAGCGCTCGGCGGTGACGATGCGCGGGTTCTTGGCGGGTCCCGCGGTGATCAGCGCCTCCTCGGTGCGGCGCAGCGGTGCCGTGGCGGGGCTGCCCCAGTATTTCTCGAAGGTCTCGCGCTCACGGGCGGGCAGGACCTCGAGGTTGACCTCGTAGAACTGCTTGCGGTTGGCGACGAGGTCGGAGACGGCGCGGATCTCCTGGGCGGTGATGCGCTCGGAGATGAGCGCGGAGAGGACCAGGGCGTCCTCACGGGCGAGCAGTTCGCGTCCGCGGACCACGCCGACGAGCGCGCGGCCCTGCTTGTCCATCTCCACGTTCTCAAGGGCGTGGAGGGTCATGAGGAAGCTGTAGCAGGGGTCGACGAGCCGGTTGTAGAAGTCGAGGGCCTGCATGCGGCCGATGCTCCGGTTCTCCACGGAGCGTCGCAGCGAGTCGAGGCCGTCGAGCGCTTCGAGGAGGGAACCGAGGCGCTGGGAGGCGACGGGCCGCATCTCCTCCCGTACGCCGGAGTCGGCGGCGTTGCGCCGGATCAGGGCGATCTGACGGTCGGTGGCCTCGCGCTGCGTGCGCAGGGTGGTGAGGGCGTCGGAGGCGCGCGGGTCGGCGAGGTAGATCAGCGACTGGCGGCGTTCCTTCTGGATGACACGGACGGTGTCCTCCACGGGGTAGCCGACCTTGTCGACGATGTAGCCGACGTCGAGGAGCTGGTCGGCCTCGCGGCCGGTGAGTACCGTCGCGAATCCCCAGAGGGCGGTGAGGGAGACGAGCGGCACCAGCAGCAACGCCACGATCTTCCGGCGGATGGACGTCCCGCGAAAGCGCATGGCCTCCCCCAGCTCGGCCTCCGCCCGGCGCGGAGATCCTCGTTGTCGACGCGTGGTGTCAACACACAGCGTCAACACATGGCGTCAACCATCGGCTTCAACAAACGGCGGCGCGAGCCTACTACTGCATCACAGTCAACTCGAAGGCATGTCCGTGCGATTTTCAGCCTGTCGAGTGAGTGTTGATCATGAGATGTCCCGCTATTCGGGGAGTTGGGATTGGCCACTGTGGCACAGGACACCTGGCCAAGCGCTTCTTCTCGTGCTGGGGCGGATGGCTGGAACTGTTCGTTCCGTTACATGGGAGGGGAAACCTTTTCCCGCTGCGAACCGTCATTGTCTACGGGGCGGGGTGTGTCCGCGTAAAGCGGCTCAATGCGGGCAGCCACCCATGAAAGACGTTCGGCGGTGGGGAGTGACGACACGATGGACCACGAGGCGCGGTCGGCGGGGCAGTTGTGGGTGGAGGACGAGAAGGGTCGGCGCCGGTTGCCCGATCCGGTGCGTGCCGCCGCCGTACGCGCCGTGCTGCTCACGTCGGTGACGCTCATACAGGCGATGGTGGCCTTCTTCTGCGCGGTGACGGGCTCCTGGCTCGCGTTTCCGATGCTGCTCACCTCCGTGGGCAGCACGGTGGTGGCCACCTGGAGCGTGCTCGATGTGTGGGTGACGCGTCAGGTGTGGCGGCAGCGCAACGGCGTGGTGTCGGAACCGAGCAGTACGGCACGCCAACTGCGGCGCGAGCGGCGCCTGGCGCGGAAGGCCGCGCAGGCGGTGGAGAGCGAGCCGGGGCACGGGGCCGCCGGGGTACGGCGCACGGCGACGGATTCCCCGGTGCTGTCCGAGGCGGCTTGAGACGGCCTGGGCAGTCCGGAGAAGGCAGCCGGAGACCTCCTGAGTACGGCCCGGACCCCCCATGGGGGCCGGGCCGTTCACGTTGCGCGGGGACGCCCTCGGCGGGCCGGCTACTCGGCCGTCGCCGTGGCCGTCGCCCGGGAGTCCTCCGCCGGTGTACGGCGGAACATGCGGGTCGCCGTGATCTCGCCGTGGATGGTCTCGCCCTCGGCGGCGGGCTGCGGCAGGCCGGGGCGCAGGTGCTCCTCCACGCTGATGTACTTCAGTCCCGCGCGGAGGTCGGCGTCGTTGCGCAGGCGGATGACCAGCGGGAACTCGGCGAGCGCCGTCGTGTCGAAGAGACCGGTCGTGTAGAGGAGCTGGACACCGAGCGCGTCCGACACGGCCCGCTGGAGCTCCAGCAGATACGTCGCGTTGGCGCGGCCGATGGGGTTGTCGAGGAACAGGGTGCCCGCGTGCCGGTGCTTGTCGCGGCCCCGGTCGTTGGAGCGGAGGGCGGCCATCGTGCAGTACAGCGCGATGGCGGCGGTGAGGAGCTGGCCGCCGGAGAAGACGTCGCCCATCTGGCCGACCGGGACGCGCTCGGCCCGCAGCACGGCGTCCGGCTTCAGGATCTCGACCGCGATGCCGCGCGGTTCCAGGGCCGCCTGGACGCCCCGGAGCAGCAGGGACATGCCGTCCCGGCGCAGGTCGGAGTTCTTCTTGACGGCCGCGCGGGTCGCCTCGTCGACGACCTCGCCGAGCCGCTCGGTGAGCGTGGCCTGGTCCGGCTCCTCGAAGCGGATGCGCAGGAACTCCTGGCCCGACCACTCGCCGAGGCCCTCGGGCAGCCGTGACAGACGCTGCGCCGAGCGGAGCGTGGTCAGCGCGGACTCCACCAGGCCGCGCAGCCGGTCGACGATCGAGTCCCGGTTGCGTTCCAGCTGCTCCAGCTCGTCGGTGAGGACGCGCAGCCGGGGCGCGAAGGCCTCGGCCCACTTGGCGGCGTGCTCGGGGAGCGCGGCCGCGGGCAGTTCACGGATCTGCTGTCGTGCGGGGGTGCGGACCTGCTCGTACCGGTTGGAGTTGGCGTGCCGGACGAGGATGTCGCTCGCCTCGCGCACGGCGGAGTCGGCGGCCGAGAGTTCGGCGGCGCAGCCGCGCAGCGAGCGGCGCGCCTCGGCGGCGGAGTGCCGGGCCTCCTCCAGGGTGCCGGGGTAGGGCTCGGGGCCGTCCGGCTCCTCCTCCGCGTGGTCGCGCAGCAGGTCCCGCAGGAGCGCCGCCGTCTCGTCGAAGCCGCCCGCCGCGTCCTCGGCGGCGCGGTGGGCGTGCAGGAGGCCGGCGTGCGCGGTGCGTGCGGCCTCCAGCGCGTCCGTACGGGAGGCCAGTTCGGTGGTCGCGGTACGGAGCAGGGCCTGGGCCTGCTCGGCGTCTGCGGGGACCAGTTCCTCGGGCAGCTCGGTGTGCGACGCGCCGTCCTCGGGCGCCAGCCGCTCGGCCTCGCCACGGAGCCGGCCGAGCTTCTCGCTCGCCTCGGACGCGCGGGTCTCCAGCATCTGGACGAGGGACTCGGCACGGGCCGCGGCGGCCTGTCGCGAGGGGCCGTCGGCGCCGTCGGTGGACTCCAGGAGCTGTTCGGCGCGGGTTCGGACCTTGTTGGTGAGGCGGTCGAGCTCGGCGAGGGCGGCGGACTCGTCGCTCTCGGCCCGGGCCTGTTCGGCGCGCAGGTCGGCGCCGACGCCGACCTTCTCGTACAGCTGGGAGGCGGCGCGGTAGGCCTCGCGGAGGGTCGGCAGCGCGGAGCGCGGGGTGTCGGCGTCCGGCTCGGGAAGCTGGTCGGGGGCGCCGGCGATCTCGGCGCGCTCGGCCCGCAGGGCGCGGGCGGTGCGGTGGGCGTCGTCGGCGGCGCGCTGGGCGGCGCGGCGGTCCTCGTCGGCGGCGCGGGCACGCTCCAGACAGGTCTGGGCGCGGGCCTCGAACTCGGCGGCGTCGTCAGCCAGTTCCCGGAGCTTGGCCTGCCACGCGGAGCGCTCGCGCAACCGGAACGCCAGGCCCGCGAGGGCGTCGGCCGCGCGGCGGGCGCGCTGAGCCGCCTCCTGGCGTTCGTCCCGCACCCGCGCGGCGTCCGTGGCGGCCTCGTCGGCCTCCGCCCGTGCCGCACGGGCCTCGGCGAGTGCGGCCGTGGCCGCTTCGGCGGTCCCGCGCGCGGTGGCGGCGACGGCGGCCAGTTCGGCGAGCATGCCGGGCGGGCAGTCGGCGCGCCACGACCCGATCCGCGCGGCGAGCGAACGGTCGCCGGTCAGACGGGCGGCGAGCGCGCGGATCTCCTCGTCGCGCGCGGTGGCACGGGCACGCAGGGCCTGCCGCTCCTCGTCGGCCGCGTGCTCGTCGTGCATCGCCGGGTTCGGCGGTACGAGGAAGACGCCCGCGTCCTCGCCGGATTCGGGGCTCGGGACCGGCGCGAGCAGGGCGGCGGCCGTGCCGACGGCCACCGTCGAGCGGGGTAGCAGGGCCGCGGTGCTCAGCACCTCACGGGCGCGGGTGTACGAGACGGCGTCGGTGATCACGACGCCGTCGACCAGTTCGGGGCGGGCGGCGAGGACGGCGGCGTGGTCGGCGGGGTCGACGGCCTGGGCGAGGTAGCGCCAGCCGGGAAGCGCCGGGATGCCTTGCTCACCCAGGTACTCGACGGTGGCGAGCACGTCCGGGCCGGGCGGCAGCAGCCCGCCGTCACCGAGGGCGCCGAGGATGCGGGCGTCGTCGGCCGCGGCGGTGCGCAGGTCGAAGAGCTTGCGCTCGGCGGCGGCGATGGACTGGTCGAGCAGCCGCCGCAACTCGTCCGCGTACCGGTCGAACTCGGTGACGGTGAGAGGGCCCGGGGGGCCGGCGGCGAGGCCGAAGGCGGCGCCGGGCGCGGCGGCCCGGGCGCGGCCGTCGGAATCGGGGGCGGCATCGGGGGCCGGGCCGGTCTCGGCGTCGCCGGTGCGCGAGGCGGGAATGCTCGGGTCCGTGGCCACGGTGGAGGCGGAGGGGCCCTGGCCACCCGCACGCTGGCTCGGGAGGGGGGAGCCCGCGCTCGGCAGGCTGAGGAGTTCCGCCAGGCGTTCGTCGGCGGCCAGGGACTCGGCCGCGCGGCGCTCCGCGTCGTAGGCGTTCTCGGCGGCTTCGGCCGCGTCCGCCGCGCGGGCGGCGGCGAGTTCGGCGCGGGACTCGGCGGCGGTCGCCTCCCTGGCCCGCTCGGCCGCCGTGCGCGCGGCGTCGCGTGCCGCGTCCCAGGCGGCGACCGTGGTCTTCTCGGCGTCGCTCGCGGCGAGGGCCGCGCGCGCCGGGTCGGCGTCCGGAGCGGAGTCGTCCAGCCACCCCGCCCGTACCGCCTCCGCCGTCTCCTGCTCGACCTCGGCGAGGCGCTGGCGGAGGTGTCCTGCCTCGCTGCGGGCGCGCTGGGCGTCGGTGGCGGCGGCGGTGGCATCGCGGTGAGCGGTCTCGCCGACCTCCTGGAGGGCAGCGGAGCGCTCCTCCTCCTCCGCGGCGTGCCGCTCGCCGTCCTCGGCGGCGGCGTGCAGGGCCCGTACGAGATCGGCGGCCGCCTTGGCGCGGGCGGCGAGCGCCGGGGCGGCGTCCCGCTCGGCCTCCCGGATGGCCGCGGCCACGCGCGCGGAGCGGTCGCTCGCGGCACGGTGCCGCAGGACGGCCTCGGTGGCCTGCCAGGCGGAGTGCAGGGTGCGGGCGTCGGTGAGTTCGCGGCGCTGGGAGGCGGCGCTCTTCTCGGCGACGGTCAGGGCCAGGGAGGCGTGCCGGTAGGCCAGTTCGGCGGCGATGAGGGAGCTGCGGCCACGTGCCGCCTCGGCCTCGGAGACGGCGTGGGCGGCGGTGGTGACCTGCTGGGCGAGTTCTGCGGCGCGGCCGCGCTCCTCGGTGGCGCGGGCGGCGAGCCGGCGGGCGAGCGTACGGGTGCGGCGCTCGGCGCCCGCGTGGACGTCACGCGCGCGTGCCCGGGTCTCGGCGGCTTCGACGATCCGGCCGAGGAGGTCGACGGAGCCGGCGGTGAAGTCGCGTTCCGCGGTGAGTTCGGCCCGTCGGCCGAGCTTGTTGCCGAAGCCGCTGACCAGGTCCGCGAGGCCGTCGGTGTCACGGGTGTCGGTGACGGCCCGCAGGAGGAGATCGGTGAAGTCGGAGTCCTTCTTGACCGCGAAGAGGCCGGCGGCCTCACCCTCGTCGGCGTTCATCTCCCGCTGGTAGCGGAAGAGTTCGGGGTCGAGGCCCAGCTCGCCGAGGTGCTCGTTCCACCGGTCGTGGATCTCCTCCCAGTAGACCTCCAGGTGCGGGTAGGCCTTCCCCGCCTCGGTGAGTGCGTCGCGGAACCCCTTCATGGTGCGGCGGCGGCCCTGCGCACCGGACGCGCCCTCGACGGGCGGGCGTACGGAGGTGGCCTCGGCGACGGGCAGGTTGTCCAGGCTCAGGCCGGGGCCGGGGCGGAAGGAGTACCAGGCCTCGGCGAACTTCCGCGGGTCGTTGGAGACCTGGCGACCGCGCCACTCGCTGGCCTTGCCGACGACGACGAGTTCGCCGGTCAGGGTGTGCTGCCACTCCAGGGCGACGTGGCCGCAGTCGTCGGCGAGCAGGAACTTGCGCAGCACGCCGGAGCTGGCGCCGCCGAGGGTGTTGCGGTGGCCGGGCAGCATGACCGAGAAGATCAGCTTGAGGAGGACGGATTTGCCACCGCCGTTCTCCAGGAAGAGCACACCCGCGGGCGCCGGGCGGCGCGGCGGGCCGACCGGCTCCTCCTCGAAGAACTCCGCCTGGGTGGGGGCGGGGTGGGGCACGGGCGCGCCGACTCCACGCAGGTCCAGGACGGTGTCGGCGTAGCGCGCACCGGCGGGACCGATGGAGTAGAGGCGGACCCGGGACAGCTCGTACATGGCGGCGGACTCTCGTCGTCTCTGTGTCTTCGTGGGGTTACGCGTGGAAGGGCAGGCCGGCGTCGGCGGCCAGCTCGAGGTCGTCGCCGTCGGGTGGCGGCAGGAGGGTCGCGGAGCCGTCGCTGACCGGTACGACACCGAGTTCGAGGAGCTCGGCCATGGCGGCGCTGCCGGCCATGTCGCGGACCTGGAGCTGGTAGCGGGCGGTGGTGCGGTACGCGCCGCCGGCGTCGTCCCCGGTGCGCTGGAGGAATCCGGAGTCGGTGAGGAAGGCGACGGCCTTGCCGACGATGCCGGTGGTGGAGCCGGCGAGCCTGCGGGCGTCCTTGGTGGCGCCGGTGGAGCTGCGGCGGGCGTAGATCCGCCAGGCGGCCTCCAGGCCGGGGGCGTCCGACGCGGGGTCGGTGTTCTCGCCCTGCTCCTCCGCGCGCTCCTCGAGGCGGCGGCAGGCCTGCCGGACGAAGGCGTCGACGCCGTTGACGGTGAGGCGGCCGATGTAGCCGTCGTCGGCGAGGTCCTCGGGCCGGGGGAAGGCCATGGCGGCGACGGCGAGGTGGGCGAGGCCGTGCAGGAAGCGGTCGGCGGAGTCGGTGGAGGCGCGGCGGGCGTAGTCGCCCATGCGGACGGCGAAGACGGAGTCCTCGTCGGCGGTGACGGCCATGCCCGCGCGCGGGGACACCTCCAGGACGACGAGGCCGAGGCCGGTGGCGACGGCGTCGGCGAGGCGGGCGAAGGCGGGGTCCTCGCGGTAGCGCCGCAGGAGCTCGGCGTACTCGGCGTCGCGGGCGGGCAGCAGCTTGGGCTGGAGCCCGAAGGAGACGAGTCGTGCGGCGTCGGCCGCGTCGGCGGGCGTCACGGGAGTGACGGAGGAAGCGGCAGGGGTCTGCGGGGGCTCCGGCTCGCTCCACGCGTCGGCGTGCTCGGCGTGGTGTTCGCTCACGGCTGGGGCTCCTCGGTACGGGTGGTCGGTGATGCGGCGGGGGCGGCGGTGGGCCGGGCCAGGGGCAGCCGTACGGGCGTGACGCTCACGCCGCGCCGCCGTGCGGGCACCTCTCCGGTGTCGGCCACCTCGGCGACGAGCCGAACGGCCCGCACATAGGGGGCCGGACTGCGCCTCGCGGGCCCGGGCGGCAGCACGACACCGCCGGCCTTGGGCGCCGACGGGGCGGGGGGCTCGTCCGAGGCCGGGGTCCCGTCCGGAGCCTCGGAGTCGGGGCCCTGGTCCGTGGCGAGGCCCCTGTCGGAGGCCTGCTCCGGGGGCAGGGCGGGGCCCTCGTCCGAGGCCGCGACTCCGGGCTCGTCCGGGGCCGCGGTCAGGGTCTCGACCTCGCCGTGGGCCGGGCCGGACGGGGCGGGAGCGGCGTCGGTGGTGGACGTCATGACGCCTCCGAGCGGGCCGCGGCCATGCCGGCCGCGTCGAGGAGTGCCGTGCCCACTATCAGGTCGGCGCCACCGAACTCCGGGTCGTCCAGCAAAGTGCCGTCGTCGACGGCGAAGAGCAGGCGCTCTTCGCCCTGGCGGTACGCGGTGCCGACCGGGGGGCTCGCCGCGTGGACGGCGAGGAGGGCGACCAGGTACGGGAGGTCCGGGTCGCGGCGGCGGGCGTCGGCGAGGAGGCCGGAGAGGCGGCGCGGGGCGTCGTGCTCCAGGTCGAGCAGTTCCATCGCGCTCGCCAGCTGCTCCTCGCTGAAGCGGCTGTCGTCCGGCGTGGCGATCAGGTCCGGCTCGGGCATCTCCGCGCCGAGGTGCTCGCGCTCGACGGGCGGCGTCAGCAGCATCTCCACCAGGTCTCCGACGCGCACGGCCACGGGCGTGCGCAGGCCGGTGCCGCGGGCGAAGAAGGCATCGGTGACCCGGGTCGCCTGTTCGACGGGGAGCGGGAGGAGCGGGGCGACCAGCTGCCCGTACAGGTCAATCCCGCTGTACGAGGTGGGGGCGGCGAAGGCCTGCCGGTCCTGCTCGGCCCGGAAGAGCGGGCCGGCCTCCAGGAGGCGGGACTGGAGCTGGGTGTGGCGGCGGATGCAGTCCTTGACTATGTCGACGAGCTCGGCGGCGCGACGCTTGTGCTCCTGGTCCTCGGCCTCGTCGCGGGCCTTGCGGATGTTGGTGAGGATCGCGTTCTCGTGGCGGTAGCGGTCGGCGACGTGGTCGAGCGCCTCGGCGATCATGTCCGGGACCGCGCTGAGCCAGTCGACGGCGCGGACGTTGCGCCGGGTCGCCTCCAGGGTCTTGCGGAGGGTCTCGGCGTACTGCACGGTCCGGTAGCGCGCCTGCTCGGCGGCGAGCTGGGCGTCGGCGAGCCGGCCGCGGCTGATCAGGATCTCCAGCTTCACCTCGGCGGCGATCTGGGCGCTGGTGACGTCGGTGTCCAGGGCCCCGACCAGGACGTTGACCGCTTCGTCGGTGGTGCGGAGATAGACCCCGCCGCCGTAGCCGGGGACTTCCTCGATCAGCTTGAAGTCGTAGTCCCGGCGGGTGTAGACGCCGTCGGCGCCGAAGGTGCCGTACACGGCGCGGAACCCGCGGTCGACGCTGCCGACGTTGATCAGGTTCTCCAGGACCCAGCGCGCGACCCGCTCGTGCTCGGCGGTGGGGCGGGCGGGGGCCTGGGCGGCGACGCGGGGCAGGAGCCGGCCGACGATCTGCTCGTGGTCCGCGCCGGTGTCGAAGTCCATGTTGAGCGTGACGAGGTCGATCGCGGCGAGGGCGACCTCGGCCATCGCGTAGACCGAGTACTCACCGGCCAGGTTCGCCTTGCGGGCGTCCAGATCGTGCAGCGGCGCCGTGCACGCGAGCGCGCGGAGCCGCCGCGCGAGCCCTTCGTCGGCGGCCGGACCCGGCGCGGGTCGCGGCCCCGCGCTGAGCTGGGGCGGAACGAATTCCGTCGAGGCAGGCGAAGTCACGGTGCACAGATTAGGTCCTCGCACCGACAACGGTCGAAACGGCGCAGATGCGACCGGCTCCGCACGCCTCCGGGACGGCCCCGCCGTCGCCGGTCCGGGCCCGGCTCCGGCCTCAGCCGGAGCCCCGGGAACCGCGTCTCCGGGCCCGGACCGCGGGCCCCGCCCGTCAGGTCTCGGGAGCCGCCGGTTCGTCGACCGCCTTCGCGTAGACCTCGACGATCCGCGCTCGGGAGTCGTCGAGGTAGCCCATCAGAAGGCGTTCCGCCGTCGCGCGCTCACCTGCGAGGAGAGCGTCCAGAATCTCACGATTTCGCATGAGATAAGGCTCGTGCAGAGCTCGGGCGTCGTCCACGACGTGGAACGCCAGACGGAGTTCGGCGAGGACCCCCCGCATCAACTCGTCCGTACGGGCGCTGCCGGCCAGGGCGACCAGTTCGCGGTGAAAGTGGATGTTGGCGGTGGAGACCCCGGTCCAGTCCGCCGCGCGAGCCGCCCTCCGGCCCTCCTCGACGGCGTCGACGAGGCCGTCGAGGGCGAACGGCGGTTCCCCCAGTCCGTGGACGACGGCGCATTCGACGAGACGGCGGGTGCGGTAGATGTCGTCGACGTCGTCGACCGTGAGGACCCGGACGAAGACGCCCCGGTTGAGCTGGTGGACGAGCAGCCGTTCGTGGGTGAGCAGCCGGAACGCCTCGCGCAGCGTGTTGCGGGACACCCCGAGCGCGCCCCCGATGCTCTCCTCCGAGAGCCGGACGCCGGGCGGGAAGAAGCCCTCGGCGATCCGGGTACGCAGGATGTCCGCGACCCGTTCCGCTGTGCTCGTACGCCCCAACAGCGCCCGATCGTCAGCGAGTTCGTCCATGCCGCCGATTCCGCTCACAGTGCCTCGTTCCCTCCGTCGCCCGCGGCGAGTCAATCGTAGAAATAAGAACGAGACAACATGCCTCTTGTCGGATCGTTGAACAATCCTCTACGTTAACGACACCGCACGGTCCTTCAGTACGTCCTCAGGCACGCCTCCCCCTCTGCGAGGTGCAGATGAGCACGACACAGACCCAGCAGCACACCCAGGGCGAACCGCCCGACGACACGGGCGCGTTCGCCTGGCTGCGGGCCCTCGGGCCGCGCGGTCGGCGCGCCTTCGGCGGCGCTTTCGGCGGATACGCCCTGGATTCCTACGACTTCTTCACGCTGCCGCTGTCGATGGTGGCCATCGCCGCCTACTTCAGCCTCGACAAGGGGCAGACCGGCCTCCTGACCACGGTCACCCTCGTCGTCTCCGCGATCGGCGGCGCGCTCGCCGGCATCCTCGCCGACCGCATCGGCCGGGTGAGGGCGCTGATGATCACGGTCGTCACCTACGCGCTCTTCACGGTGCTGTGCGGCTTCGCGCCGAACTACGAGACGCTGCTCGTCTTCCGGGCCCTCCAGGGTCTCGGCTTCGGCGGCGAGTGGGCGGTCGGCGCGATCCTGGTCGCCGAGTACGCCTCCGCCCGGCACCGGGGCCGGACCCTCGGCTTCATCCAGAGCGCCTGGGCGGCGGGCTGGGCGCTCGCCGTGATCGTCTACACCCTGGTCTTCCAGTTCGTCGACGCCGACACCGCGTGGCGCGTGATGTTCTGGACGGGCGCCCTGCCCGCCCTCCTCGTCGTCTACGTCCGGCGCAACGTCGAGGACGCCCCCCACGCCGCCGAGGTGCGGCGCGCCAGCGCCGAACGCGGTTCGTTCGCCGCCGTCTTCAAGCCGCCGTTGCTGCGCACGACCCTCTTCGCGGTCCTGCTCTCGACCGGTGTGCAAGGCGGGTACTACACCCTCGCCACCTGGGTCCCCACCTTCCTGAAGACCGAGCGCGGGCTGACCGTGGTCGGCACCGGCGGGTATCTGACCTTCCTGATCTCAGGGGCGTTCATCGGCTACCTGACGGGTGGGTACCTCACCGACCGGCTGGGCCGGAAGAAGAACATCGCGCTGTTCGCCGTCCTTTCGGCACTGTCCGTCCTCGCCTACACGAACATCCCCTCAGGGGCGAACACCCTCCTCCTCGTGCTGGGGTTCCCGCTCGGCTTCTGCATGTCGGCCATCTTCAGCGGCTTCGGCTCCTTCCTCGCCGAGCTGTATCCGACGGCCGTACGGGGTACGGGACAGGGCTTCACGTACAACACCGGGCGCGCGGTGGGCGCGGTCTTCCCGACACTGGTCGGCTTCCTCGCCGAGAGCTGGGGTGTCGGCGGCGCCCTGGTCTTCGGCGCCGCCGGCTACGGTCTCGCCGTCCTCGCGCTCCTCGGTCTGCCGGAGACCCGCGGAAAGGAACTGGCATGAGCGCCGCGGCCGTTCTCGATCCGCGCGAGGCACGCGCGCGTGCGCGGGCCGGGGCGACCGGCCCCACGGCGGGCTGGGCCCCGGGCCACACACAGGCCAACCTGATCGCCGTACCCGCGGCCTGGGCGTACGACGTGCTCCTGTTCTGTACCCGCAACCCCCGGCCGTGCCCGGTCCTCGACGTCACGGACGCCGGTTCCTGGACGACGGAGCTGGCACCCGGCGCCGACCTGCGGACCGACATTCCGCGGTACCGCGTCTGGGAGCATGGCCGGCTCGTCGACGAACCGGCCGACGTGACGCCGTACTGGCGCGGCGACCTGGTGTCGTTCCTGATCGGCTGCAGCTTCACCTTCGAGGCCTCGCTCGCGGAGGCGGGGGTGCCCATGCGCCATGTCGAGCAGGGCCGCAACGTGTCGATGTACGTCACCGACCGCGCATGCCGGCCCGCAGGGCGGCTGCGCGGCCCGATGGTCGTCTCGATGCGCCACGTCCCGGCGGACCTCGTCCCCGCGGCACGGCGGATCAGCGGGCTGCTGCCCGCCGTGCACGGCGCGCCCGTGCACGCGGGCGACCCGGCGGCGCTCGGCATCCGCGACCTGGACCGTCCCGACTTCGGCGACGCCGTCGTGGCCGAGCCGGGGGACGTGCCGGTCTTCTGGGCCTGCGGGGTGACCCCGCAGGCCGCGGTGATGGCCTCGCGTCCACCGTTCGCGCTCACCCACGCGCCGGGACGGATGCTCGTCACCGACGTACGCGACGAGCGCTACCGCGTCCCCGTCTGACCCACACCAACCGCACCACCCGCGCCGCCCGCACCGAAAGCACCACCCGCACCACCGGCATCTCCCGGGAAGGAAGGAAACGACACCATGACCTGGGCCTCGATCGACCTCAACGCCGATCTCGGAGAGGGCTTCGGCCGCTGGACGCTGACCGACGACGAGGAGCTCCTCTCGGTGGTCACCAGCGCCAACGTGGCCTGCGGCTTCCACGCCGGGGACGCCGTCACCATGCGGCGCGTCTGCGAGCGGGCGGCGGCCGGCGGGGTACGGATCGGGGCCCAGGTCTCCTACCGCGACCTGGCCGGCTTCGGCCGGCGCTCGATGGACGTCCCGGCGGACGAGCTGGCGGCCGAGGTGGCCTACCAGATCGGGGCCCTGGAGGTCTTCGCCCGGGCCGCCGGGTCTCGGGTCTCCTACGTCAAGCCGCACGGCGCGCTCTACAACCGGGTGGTCCGCGACGAGGAGCAGGCCCGCGCGGTCGTCGACGGGATCCTGCTCGGCAGCGGCGGCGAAGGCCTTCCGGTGCTCGGTCTGCCGGGTTCGCGTCTCCACGAGGCGGCCGCGGAGGCGGGCCTGCCCGTCGTCACCGAGGCCTTCGGCGACCGGGCCTACACGGCGGACGGTTCCCTGCTGCCACGGGGGCAGGAGGGAGCCGTCGTCACCGATCCCGCCGAGGTCGTGGAACGGTCGCTGTCCATGGCCCGGTTCGGGGTGGTCACCTCGCACTGCGGGCGGACCGTCGCCGTCCGGGCACGGTCGCTCTGTCTGCACGGGGACACCCCCGGCGCGGTCGATCTCGCCTGGCGGGTCCGCGGCCAGCTGGAGGCGGCCGGGGTCCGGGTGGAGGCGTTCGCATGAGGGCACGGCGGGTGTTCCGGGTGGGCGAGCGGGCGCTGCTCGTCGAGCTGGCGAGCGGAACGGAGACGGAGGCCTTCCACGCCGAGCTGCTGCGCCGCCGGGCGCACGGTGCGCTGCCCGCCGTACGCGAGATCGTGCCGGCGGCGCGGACGGTGCTGCTCGACGGGGTCGACGCACCCGATCTCCTGGCCGGACAGCTGCGGGAGTGGACGATTCCGCCGCTCCTCGCGCGCGTGGAGCGGGCGATCGACGTGCCCGTCCGGTACGACGGGCCCGATCTGGCGGAGGTCGCCGCACTGTGGGGGGTGTCCGTGGAGACGGCGGTACGGATCCATTCCGCCGCCGAGTTCCGCGTCGCCTTCTGCGGATTCGCGCCGGGCTTCGGCTATCTGACGGGGCTCGCCGAGCAGTACCAGGTGCCGCGCCGGACCACCCCGCGCACCGCCGTCCCGGCCGGTTCGGTCGCGCTGGCGGGGCCGTACACGGGTGTGTACCCGCGCTCCTCCCCCGGCGGCTGGCAGCTGATCGGTTCCACCGACGCGGTGCTCTGGGACACGTCCCGTGAGCCGGCCGCCCTGCTCACACCAGGTGCGCGAGTCCGTTTCGTGGTGGAGAGCCGGTGACCGATCGTGCTGTCGCCGTCGTACGGGCCGGAGCGCTGACCACCGTGCAGGACCTGGGCCGGACCGGTCACGCGCATCTGGGCGTTCCCCGCTCGGGCGCGCTGGACCCGGGAGCGGCTCGGCTGGTGAACCGTCTGGTCGGCAATCCGGAGGGCGCGGCGGTCCTGGAGACCACGGTCGACGGGTGCGCCGTGCGGCCACGGTGCGCGGTGACGGTCGCGGTCGGCGGGGCGCCGTGCTCCGTCACGGTCGACGGGCGCCCGGCCGCCTGGGGGACGGCGGTACGGGTCGGGCCCGGGGCCCTCCTGGAGGTCGGCGCCGCCGTCCGCGGACTGCGCTCGTACGTGGGGTTCGGCGGCGGGGTCGCCGTCGATCCCGTCCTCGGCAGCCGCTCCACCGACCTGCTGTCCGGGCTCGGTCCGGCGCCGCTGGCGGTCGGGGTGGTGCTGCCGCTGGGAGAGGAACCGTCCGCACGGGGTGCGGTCGACTCGCCGCCCTGGCCGGGTCCGCCGGACGAACTCGTGTTGCGGGTCCGGCTCGGGCCGCGTGACGACTGGTTCACGGGTGCGGCGCTCCAGACCCTCGCCACGCGCGCGTACCGGGTCTCCTCCTCCAGCAACCGCATCGGCCTGCGGACCGAGGGCCCGCCCCTGGAGAGGGCCGTCCCCGGTGAACTCCCCAGCGAGGGAATGGTCCTGGGCGCGGTCCAGGTCCCGCCGGACGGCCGTCCGGTGGTCTTTCTCGCGGACCATCCGGCGACCGGCGGCTACCCGGTGATCGCGGTGGTACGGGAGGGGGACCTGGCGGCGGCGGCCCAGGCGGTCCCGGGGACGGCGGTGCGGTTCGTCCCGGTCCGCTGAGTACCGAGGCGGGGCGCGGGACCACCAGTCCGACCGCGACCGGGCCGGGCCGGACTAGCGTTCCACGGGCGCGCAGCCGCCGCCGGGGCGCTCGGCGGCGCTCGGTGTGCCGTATCCCCCGCCACCGGGGGTGCGGAGCACCAGGACGTCATCAGGGCCCACTTCGGCGGTGTCGACTCCGGCGAGGCGGTCGACGGTGCCGTCGGCGCGTTCGACCGTGTTCTCCCCGAGGGCTCCCGGCTCCCCTCCGGCCATGCCGTAGGGCGGGACGCGGCGGTGGCCGGTCAGCAGGGTCACGGTCATCGGTTCCAGGAAGCGGATGCGGCGCTCGACCCCGTCGCCGCCGTGCCAGCGGCCCCGGCCGCCGCTGCCCTCCCGTACGACGAAGGAGTCCAGCCGGACGGGGTGCCGCCACTCGAGGACCTCGGGGTCGGTGAGGCGGGAGTTGGTCATGTGGGTCTGTACGGCGTCGGCGCCGTGGAAGCCGTCGCCGGCGCCGGACCCGCTCGCCACGGTCTCGTAGTACTGCACGCGCGCGTTGCCGAAGGTCACGTTGTTCATCGTTCCCGAGCCCTCGGCCTGGACGCCGAGCGCCGCGTACAGGGCGCCCGTGACCGCCTGGGAGGTCTCGACGTTCCCGGCGACGGTCGCCGCGGGGTGGACGGGCGCGAGCATGGAGCCGGGCGGGACGCGGATGTCGAGGGGTTCCAGGCAGCCGCTGTTGAGGGGGATGTCGTCGTCGACGAGGGTGCGGAAGACGTACAGGACGGCGGCCATGACCACGGAGGTGGGCGCGTTGGCGTTGCCCTCCCGCTGGGGCGAGGTGCCGGTGAAGTCGACGACGGCGGTGCGCCGTTCGCGGTCCACACGGATCGCCACCTGGATGACCGCCCCGTCGTCCGTCTCGTAGCGGTAGGCACCGTCCCGCAGCCCGGCGACGATCCGCCGCACGGACTCCGCCGCGTTGGCGCGTACGTGCCGCATGTAGGCGTGGACGACGTCGAGGCCGAACTCGTCGACCATCGCGCGCAGTTCCGCGATGCCTTTCTCGTTCGCGGCGATCTGGGCGCGCAGGTCGGCGAGGTTGGTGTCCGGGTCGCGGGAGGGATGTCGCGCGCCGGTCAGCAGGGCGCGTGTCTCCTCCTCGCGCAGCCGCCCGTCCCGTACGAGCAGCCAGTTGTCGAAGAGGACGCCCTCCTCGTGGACTGTCCTGCTGAACGCGGGCATGGAGCCGGGGGTGATGCCCCCGATCTCCGCGTGGTGGCCGCGCGACGCGACGGCGAAGAGCAGTTCGTCCCCCGAGTCGCTGAACACCGGCGTCACCACGGTGATGTCGGGGAGGTGGGTGCCGCCGTGGTACGGGTCGTTGACGGCGTACACGTCGCCGGGGCGCAGGGAGCCGCCGCCGCGCCGCAGGACCTCCTTGACGGACTCGCCCATGGAGCCGAGGTGGACGGGGATGTGGGGCGCGTTGGCGATGAGGTTGCCCTCGGGGTCGAACAGGGCGCAGGAGAAGTCGAGGCGCTCCTTGATGTTGACGGAGTGGGCGGTGTTCTCCAGGCGTACGCCCATCTGCTCGGCGATCGCCATGAAGAGGTTGTCGAAGACCTCCAGGAGGACGGGGTCGACGTCCGTGCCGACGGCGACCCGTGAGGGGCGGGGCCGCGCTCGGGTGAGGACGAGGTGGCCGCCGGCGTGCGCGGCGGCCTGCCAGGCGTCGTCGACGACGGTGGTGGCGTCGGTCTCGGCGAGGATCGCGGGTCCGGTGACCGTGTCGCCGGGGCGCAGGTCCTCGCGCCGGTACAGCGGGGTCGGCACGGCGGTCCCGCCGCTGTACGTCCGTACCGTCGCCCGGGGCGCGAGCGCGCCCTCCCGTGCTCCGGCGTCGACGACCACCGGGCCGTGGGGTCCCGCGCGGCCGACGGCCTCCACGGAGACGGCCTCGACGACGAGCGGCTTGTCCATGGTGAAGGCGTACCGCGCCCGGTGGGCGGCCGTGAACGCGGTTGTCATCTCCTCGGGGGAGGCGAGACCGACCTGGAGGCTCGCGTCCGTACCCGCGTACCGGAGCAGCACGCGCGCGTGGGTGGTGATCGCGGAGTCCGGCAGCCCGTCCGCCCGCAGCTCCCCCCTGGTCCGCTCCGCGAGCCGGTCGCAGAGCTCCGTCACGCGCGCGTGGGTCCCCCGTGTCCCCGGTGCGCCGAGTTCCGCCTCGACCGACTGCTCGCGCATGGCGGTGGCGTCGGCGAGGCCGATCCCGTACGCAGAGAGCACACCGGCGAGCGGGGGGACGAGGACGGTGTCGACGCCCAGGGCGTCGGCGACGGCGCAGGCGTGCTGACCGCCGGCGCCGCCGAAGGTGGTGAGGGCGTAGCGGGTGATGTCGTGACCGCGCTGAACGGAGATCTTCTTGACGGCGTTGGCCATGTTGAGGACGGCGATCTCGAGGAATCCGGCGGCGACCTCCTCGGGGGTGCGGCCGCCTCCGATCTCTTCGGCGAGGGCGGTGAACTTCTCGCGGACGACACCGGCGTCGAGCGGCTGGTCGCCGTCGGGCCCGAAGACGGCGGGGAAGTGGGCGGGCTGGACGCGGCCGAGCATCACATTGGCGTCGGTGACGGTCAGCGGGCCGCCGCGGCGGTAGCAGGCGGGGCCGGGGACGGCGCCCGCGGAGTCGGGTCCCACGCGGTAGCGCCGGCCGTCGTAGTGGAGGACGGAGCCGCCGCCCGCGGCGACGGTGTGGATGTTCATCATCGGGGCGCGCATCCGTACCCCGGCGACCTGTGTACCGAGTTCACGCTCGAACTCACCGGCGTAGTGCGACACATCGGTGGAGGTGCCGCCCATGTCGAACCCGACGACCCGGTCATAACCCGCCTGCCGGGAGGTGCGGGCCATGCCCACGACGCCGCCGGCCGGGCCCGACAGGACCGCGTCCTTGCCGCGGAAGCGCGCGGCCTCCCGCAGTCCGCCGTTGGACTGCATGAACATCAGCCGGATCCCCGGGAGTTCCCGCGCCACCCGGTCGACGTACCGGCGCAGGACCGGGGAGAGATAGGCGTCCACGACGGTGGTGTCACCGCGGGGGACGAGTTTGATGAGCGGGCTGACCTCGTGGGAGCAGCTGACCTGGGTGAAGCCGAGGGCGCGGGCGAGGGCGGCGACGCGGGTCTCGTGGCCGGGGCGGCGATAGCCGTGCAGGAGGACGACGGCGGCGGAGCGGTAGCCGGCGCGGTGGGCCGCCTCCAACTCCGCGGCGACGGCGTACTCGTCGAGGGGCGTGACCGTACGCCCGTGGGCGTCGACCCGCTCGGGGACCTCGATCACCCGCTCGTACACGGTCTCGGGGAGGACGATGTGACGGTCGAAGAGCTGGGGGCGGTTCTGGTAGGCGATGCGCAGGGCGTCGCGGAAGCCCTGGGTGACGAGGAGGACGGTCGGTTCGCCGCGCCGCTCCAGGAGGGCGTTGGTGGCCACGGTCGTACCCATCTTGACGACGTCGACGCGGTCGGCCGGGACGGGCTCGTCCTGGCTCAGGCCGAGGAGGAGCCGGATCCCGGCGACGGCGGCGTCGTGCGGGCGGGCGGGGTCGTGGGAGAGGAGTTTGCGGGTGACGAGCCGGCCGTCGGGCCGCCGGCCCACGATGTCGGTGAAGGTGCCGCCACGGTCGATCCAGAACTCCCAGCGCCCGCTCATTCCCCCATTGTGGCCACCAGGGCGTCGAGGGACACCGCAGCGAGGGCGGCGGACAGGGGCCTGTTCGGCGCGGCGGTCGAGCCGGGGGTGCCCCCCGCCCGGTGCCGCACCTCGGCCCCTGCGAGGTGCGGCAGCAGGCGCGCGGCGGCGGGTGGTCTCCCTCGCACGGGGCCGTGCCGTCCCCGGGGCGGGGCCACATCGGCGGGACGTGTGTCCCCCCGCAGGCCGCACCGCCCCGGCTCCTCCGCACCGCCCCTCGGGGCCCTGGGCTCCGGACCGCCCGGCGGCCCGGTCTCTCCCGGCCCGCTCCGCCTCCCGCCGCGGCCGGTGCCCTCGTCGGGGCCCCGCCCGACCGTCGTCCCGACGGCGAACAACCCGGCCGCGAGCCGACGGTCGAGCACCCGCCGGTCGAACAGTCACACAGCCCGGCGCCCCGGGGCGCCCCCGGTCGGCGCCCGCCTCAAACCTGCAGGTCCGGGCCTATCCGGTTGCGTACCGCCGTCTGGACCTCGGCCTCCTCGGCCGGGTCGGCGGCGAGGCGGCGCAGGCGTTCCGCGACGCGGACGTCGCCGGTCTCGGCGTGCAGCGCCGCCACCTCGCGGGTGGTCTCCTCGCAGTCCCAGAGGCATTCGACGGCGAAGCCCGTCGGAAAGGTCGGGTCGGTGGCCGCGAGGGCGCGGGCCGTGCGGCCGCGGAGCTGGGAGGAGGCGGTCTCTCGGTAGACGTGGCGCAGCACGGGGGCGGCGCAGGCGATGCCGAGGCGGCCGGCGCCGTCGACAAGGGTGTAGAGGGCGGTCGCGTCGGGACCTTCGGCCCGGACGGTCTCCCGCAGAGCGCCGAGGACGAGGTGGGCGTCCCGGGCCACGCCACGGGAGGCGAGGACGCCGGCGGCGGCGGCGCCGAGGGGATCGGGCCGGTGGATCCAGCCACGGGCGCGGTCCACGGCGGCCTCCCCGCACATCCGCTCGAAAGCGGAGACGGCGACTTCGGCGACCGTACGTGAGTCGCTGCCGGCCGCGGCCTCGATGAGGTCGAGCACCGCCGGATCGCGCGACTCGGCGAGGTAGTGCAGGGCGGCGCAGCGCGCCCCGTCGGGACCGCTGCGGGCGGCCTCGACGATCGCCGCCCGGTCCTCGGGCCCGGCGACGGCGGTCAGGCAGCGAGCGGCGGGCCCGTGCAGGGCGGTGCCGCGCTCCAGGCCTTCCTGGGCCCAGTCGAAGACCGCCTGGACGCTCCAGCCGGGCCGGGGCCCGCTGGGTCGCATCTGGCGCTGCCAGCGGTCGAAGGAGCCCTGTTCCCGGGCCGCTCTGATCCGGCTGCCGACCGCTTCCCGCCGGTCCTCGGCCCAGAGCCGCCACGGGCGGGGCTCGAAGGCGTCCCGCACGGCGCTCGCCAGCTCGGCGTCGCCCTCCGCCGTGGCGGGGAAGCGGGCGAGGACGGGGACGGCGAGCGAGCGCAGTCCGGCGTCGTCGTCACGAAGGGCGAGCTCGTCGAGCGCCCAGGCCCAGTTGGCGCCGGTCGCGGCGTACCGCCGGAGCAGGGTCAGGGCGTCCCGCCGGCCGTACGAGGCGAGGTGCCCGAGGACGGCGAGGGCGAGCCCGGTCCTGTTCTCCTCGGCGTCGAAGAGGTCCTCGGCGCCGAAGAGGTGGGCCTCGATCTCCTCGAGCCCGCCGTGCAGGTCGAGGTAGAGACGGGCGTAGTAGAGAGAGCGGTTCTCGACCTGCCAGTCGTGGCGGGGGTCGTTGAGAACGCAGTGGTTCAGGGCCGCGAGAGCCTCGGCGCGTGGCGCGGCGAGGGCGTGCAGGGTGCCGTCGCCGCGGCCCCTCTGCAGCAGGCCGAGCAGGGTGCCGCTCGGCGCTATGAATGGTTCGAACATTGGAAGATGCCTCACATCAAGCTGTCGACACGACCGGGGAGTACCGGAGACTGGTGATCGCCTAGGCCGCGCAGCAACATGGAGGGCCGCCCGTCGTCCTTCGCTTGGTGTTGACCATCTTCCTCTGCCTCTCGTCGGTGGCCCCTTGCGGGCCCGACGTCATGATGACCCAGCCATTTCGCCACCGCGACCACATTTACGACACCGCTCTCACCTGGGGTTCAGTGCCCGTTCACCTCGATCTTCACTGGGCGCCGAACAGTTCGAGGAGTTCTGCCTTCCCAAACATCCGAGCAGTATCCACGGCGGACGGAGTCCCTGCTTCCGGATTTGCCCCGCCGGCGAGCAGGGCGCGGACGACCTCGTCCTCGCCCTTGAAGACGGCGCCGGCGAGCGGGGTCTGACCCCGGTCGTTGGCGCGGTCGGCGTCCGCACCGCGGGCGAGCAGGGCCGTGACCGCGTCGGCGTGCCCGTGGTAGGCGGCGAGCATGACGAGGGAGTCGCCCTTCTCGTTGGTGAGGTTCGCGGGGACGCCCGCGTCGACGTAGGCGGCGAGCGCCTCGGCGTCGCCCGTGCGCGCCAGGTCGAAGACCTTCCCGGCCAGCTCGACGACCTCGGGGTCCGGAGTCTCGCTCATCGGACGTGTCCGCCTTTCTCTCCTGCTGCGGTTCTCCGTGGGGAACCGTGTCTCGGTGCTGATCTCGGCCCTGGACTCGGCATCGCCGGGGCCCTGACCTGCGCACGGCAAGCGCGGCCGTACGAGTGAATCGACAGGGTACTGCCCGTGCGGCGACATGACCGGGGCCGTCCGCGGCAAAGATTCACCCCAGTCGGGTCCTGGGCCGATCGGCGCTAGCGCGCCTCGCGCGTTTCGCCACCCGGGCCGATCCTCCACATCCGCCAGTCAAGTGAAATCACCCTCTTTTCACTCATATGCACCTTTAATCGCATAGATACTTCCTGTGAACCTGGAAGGACTCATGGTGACTGTCCCCTCAACCAGGAGAACTCCTCATGATCCTGTCCATCTCAGGCGTGGTCCTGCTCGGCATCATCTGCTTCCTGTTCTTCAAGAAGGACGGCCTCAAGGCATCCCACGCCCTCGTGTGCTCGCTGTTCGGCTTCTATCTCGCCGGCACCGCCATCGCCCCGAGCATCACCGCGGGCGGCCAGAGTCTCGCCAGCCTTCTGGGCGGGATCAACTTCTGACGCCCCCCATCACAGCCCCTTCCACAACTCCAGGAGTACGACGTGGCCCGGCGACCACTCCCCCGCATTCTGAGCAGCGGCAGCGACCGGATCGCTCGCAGTCGAGAGATCGCGCGCACGGCCGCCGACAGCGCCACCGATGTGCTCCATCCGCTGATCACGATCACGCGTGGTCTGCGGAGGCTCGCCGCGACCGGGCGTGCCAAGTGGGCCGCGACGCCCAAGGAACGGCGCGGTCCCACGCTGTTCCTGGTCGCGGCCTGCGTCCTTGCCGTCGCCCTCGTCCCGTACGGGCCGCTCCTCGCGCTCGTCTCGGTCATGGGCGCGGCGGCGTGGAAGGGGCGTGAGCGCCCGGTCGTGAAGGCGGGGCCCGACGATGCCGAGATCGAGCGGCTCAAGGGCCTCTACGAGGCGCTGGTGCCGTACTTCTCCGTTCCCGAGGACCCGGCCCCGCTGTTCGCCCACGGTGGCGACTGGAGCGGCGCCTTCGAGGAGTACGTCTTCGACGACGCCGGGCGCCTGACGCGGCTGCGGATCAAGTACCCCGCCTACTTCACGGACGGGGAGGCGTCCTCCCGCGCCCGGATCGAGCAGCTGCTGCACGCCAAGTCGGGGCGCGGCCGTGAGTACCTCTTCGACTGGGACGAGGAGGGCAACCAGCTCGTCATGAGCGTGCTGCCCGCCCTGCCCACCACGATCGCCGCCCAGCGTTTCGTCACCGTGCCGGGCGAGACGGTCCTCGGTTTCACCGACGCGGACGCCGTTCAGCGGACCGTTCCGGTCCTCGCCGCCGACGGGGCGAAGGACGCGCCGCCCGTGATCTGGCGCACCGGCCCCCGCTCGACCGAGCCGCATCTGCTCGCCGTCGGCCAGCCCGGCAGCGGCACCACGTCCCTGGTACGGTCCATCGCCCTGCAGGCGCTGACCCACGGCGACGTCCTCCTCATCGAGGGCAGCGGCACCGGCGAGTACGCCTGTCTGATCGGTCGTCCGGGTGTCCTGGCCGTGGAATGCGGTCTGGCGGGCGCGCTGGCCAGCCTGGAGTGGGCGGTCCACGAGACCGAGCGGCGGCTGATCGCCGCCAACCGGGCGCGGCAGGCGGGCCACCCCGCGCCCGAGGACACCAGACGCCCCCTGTGGATCCTGCTCGACCGGCCGAGCGTCCTCGGGCATCTCGCGGCGGCCGCCGGGCGCACCGACCCGCAGGACCTCCTTCAGGTGCCGCTGCGACACGGCAGGGCCGCGCACGTCACGGTCGTGGTGGCGGAGCAGTTCGACAGCGTGGACGCGCTGAACGAGACGGTACGGACGCACACCCGCGCCCGGGTGGTGCTCGGTCCCGCCTCCCCCGAGCAGATCGAGTCGGTCCTCGGGGTCGAGCCGCACACCACGCCGACCCCGGTCGTCCCTCCGGGCCGCGGCTACGCCCGCCTCGGTACGGGCCCGGTCCTGCGGCTGCAGGTTCCGGCGACACCCGACCCGTACGACGACGCGACGAGCGAGGCGCACCGCAGCGCGGTCCTGGAGCTCCTGCCTGAGCGCCAGACCGCCACGGCGGCGGTCGAGGCGGCCCCCGGCTCGGCCCCGGACCCGGGACTAATCCCGGAGTCCACCTCGGGCACGAGCCCCGTCCCGGACGCAGGGCACATCCCCAGCGCCGCCCCGGCCGTGGAGCCCGACGCCGCCCCGCCGGCCACCGCTCCCCTGCCCGTGAACGCATCCTCGCCAGCCGTCTCCGCGTCAGCCCCGGACCCGGGCCCGGTCCCGCGCCACGCCCCGGTTCCCGCGGAGGGCTGAGCACAGGACGCCACCGGGGCGGGTACGGCCAGCGGGCCCGTACCCGCCCCGGTGGCGGGCCGTACCGCGAACCCCCGCTACGCCACGAACGTCCGGTGCCCCTCGACGCCCGCCCCCGCACCGGACTCCACCAGCCGGGCCGCGGCCGCCAGCCGGGCAGCCGCCTCCTCGGCGACGGGGCCGCCGACGGTGAAGGGCAGCCGGACGTACCCCTCGAAGGCTCCGTCCACGCCGAAGCGCGGTCCTGAGGGCACCCGGACGCCGACCCGTTCGCCGACCTCCGCGATCCGCGAGCCCGACAGGCCGCCCGTGCGGACCCAGAGCGTCAGACCACCCCGGGGCACGTCGAACTCCCACTCGGGAAGCTCGGCGCGCACCGCCGCGACCAGCGCGTCGCGGTTCTCCCGGGCCTGGGCGCGGCGGATGGACACGGCCTGCTCCCAGCCGCCGGTCCCCATCAGCCAGTTCACGGCGAGCTGCTCCAGGACCGGGGTGCCGAGGTCCGCGTAGGCCCGCGCCGCCACCAGCGAGCGGATCACGTCCGGCGCGGCCCGGACCCAGCCGATGCGCATGCCCGCCCAGAACGCCTTGCTCGCCGAGCCGACCGTGAGCACCGTGGAGCCCGCCGGGTCGAAGGCGCAGACCGGCTTGGGCATCCGCAGGTCGTCCTCCAGATAGAGCTCCGACATGGTCTCGTCGACGACCAGGACGGTGCCTGCCGAGCGGGCCGCGTCCACCATCTGGCGCCGCTGGTCCTCGTCGGCCAGGGCGCCGGTCGGGTTGTGGAAGTCGGCGACGACGTACGCCAGGCGCGGCGCGGCGTCCCGCAGCACCTGCCGCCAGAGGTTCAGGTCCCATCCGGTCAGGCCCTCGGCCATCGCGATCGGCACGAGACGCGCGCCCGCCGCCCGCATGAGCTGGAGGATGTTGGCGTACGAGGGCGATTCGACGGCGATCCGCTCGCCGCGCCCGGCGAAGAGGTGACAGATCGCGTCGATGGCGCCCATCGCGCCGGTCGTGACCATGATCTGTTCGGGCATGGTGGGGATGCCGCGCCGGGTGTACCGGTCGGCGAGCATCTGCCGCAGCGCGGGCAGGCCGGCCGGGTAGTCCCCGTGCGTGTGGGCGTAGGGAGGGAGTTCCTCCAGGGCACCCTGGACGCTGCGGGTCAGCCACGGCTCAGGGGCCGGCAGGGCGGCGCAGCCGAGGTCGATCATGGAGCCGAGCGATTCGGGCGGCAGCGGTTCCAGTCCGCGCGAGGGCAGCGGGTTCCCTGCCGGTACGGCCGTCCAGCTACCGGCCCCACGCCGCGACTCCAGAAAGCCCTCGGCGCGCAGCGCCTCGTAGGCGGCGGCCACCGTCGTACGGCTGACGGTCAGCGCCACGGCGAGTTCGCGCTCGGCGGGCAGCCGGGCGGCGACCGGAACCCGGCCCTCCAGGACGAGGAGGCGGATGCCGTCGGCCAGCGCGCGGTAGGCGGGCGGCTTGCGCGCGCCCGGCCCCGCGGGGCGGGCCTGCTGCGCCTGGAGCTGGCGGGCGAGCTGCGCCGGCCCGACGGCTGAAGTCCACTGAGCCATGGAATTCAGTCCACCTTCCTCGAATTGGCCATGGTTGGCATCCAATCCCCCGCCACAGAGTGACATGAGTCAGTCCACTATCACCACAGGGGGCAGTCCTTTGTCCATCGCCTCCGGCCTTCGCGGCCGGCATCTGACCCGTCGGCTCACTCAGCTCTACGCCGGTCTCGCGCTGTACGGGATCAGTTCGGCGCTGCTGGTGCGCGGCGGACTCGGTCTGGAGCCCTGGGGCGTTCTCCACCAGGGTCTCGCCGAGAAGACCGGATTGACCATCGGGGTCGTCTCGATCGTCGTCGGCGCGATCGTGCTGCTGCTGTGGATCCCGATCCGGCAGCGGCCGGGCCTGGGCACGGTCTCGAACGTCTTCGTCATCGGCGTCGCCATGGACGGGACGCTGGCGGTGGTCCCGGACGCCCACGGGCTGCTCGCGCGGAGCGCCCTGCTCGTCGTCGGCATCGTCCTCAACGGTGTGGCGACCGGTCTGTACATCGCCGCCCGGTTCGGCCCCGGCCCGCGCGACGGCCTGATGACGGGCCTGCACCGGCTCACCGGCCGCTCGATCCGCCTGGTCCGTACGGGGATCGAGGTCGCCGTGGTCGCCGCCGGCTTCCTGCTCGGGGGCACGGTCGGCCTGGGCACAGTCCTTTACGCGCTGGCCATCGGGCCGCTCGCGCAGTTCTTCCTGCGCCGGTTCGCCGTCCCGGAGCGGGCCGGAAGCAGCACCGTGGTCGCCTCGGCGACACCGAAGCAGGCCATACTGCGGCGGTGACTCGCGTACGCCACCCCTATCTGGACCACCCGTCCCCCATCCCGTTCGCCCACCGCGGCGGCGCGGCGGACGGCCTGGAGAACACCGCGGCCGCCTTCCGGGGCGCCGCCGCGGCCGGGTACCGCTACTTCGAGACCGATGTGCACACCACCGCGGACGGTGCGCTGGTCGCCTTCCACGACTCCACCCTCGACCGGGTCACGGACGCCACCGGGCGGATCCGTGACCTGCCGTGGGACGCCGTCCGGGAGGCACGGGTGGCCGGCAAGGAGCCACTGCCGCTCTTCGAGGAACTTCTGGAGGAGTTCCCACAGGCCCGCTGGAACGTGGATCTCAAGGCGGAGTCGTCGCTCGTGCCGCTCGTCGACCTGATCCGCAGGACCGGCGCCTGGGACCGGATCTGCGTCGGATCCTTCACCGAGGGCCGGGTGGCCCGGGCGCAGCGCCTGGCGGGGGCGCGGCTGGCCACCTCGTACGGCGTGAAGGGCGTCCTCGGGCTGCGGCTGCGCTCGCTCGGCATCCCCGCCGCGCTGCGCGCGGGAGCGGTCGCCGCCCAGGTCCCGGAGAGCCAGGGCGGGATCCCGGTGGTCGACCGGCGCTTCGTGCGGGAGGCCCACTCCCGCGGTCTGCAGGTCCATGTGTGGACCGTGAACGACCCGGACCGGATGAACTCTCTCCTCGACCTGGGGGTCGATGGCATCATGACCGATCATCTGGAGACGCTGCGTACGGTGCTGACCGACCGGGGAGTGTGGGTCTGAGCGCGCGTCCCGCCACGGGGACCAACGAGGGGGCCGCGGCCTTGACCGCCAACACTGCCGAGCCGGAGGCGCACACCGCCGATCCCGCCGACCGCCGTCGCGAACAGCGCGGGTGGTACTTCTACGACTTCGCCTGCTCGGTGTACTCGACGAGCGTACTGACGGTGTTCCTCGGGCCCTATCTGACGTCGGTCGCCAAGGCGGCGGCGGACGCGGAGGGGTTCGTCCACCCGCTGGGGATCCCGGTGCGGGCGGGTTCCCTCTTCGCCTACTCGGTCTCGGTCTCGATCGTGGTGGCGGTGCTCGTGATGCCGCTGGTGGGCGCGGCGGCGGACCGTACGGGCCGCAAGAAGCCGCTGCTCGCCGTCTCCGCGTACACCGGCGCCGCCGCGACGGCGGGCATGTTCTTCCTCAGCGGTGACCGGTATCTGCTCGGGGCGTTCCTGCTCATCGTGGCGAACGCCTCGCTGGCGGTCTCGATGGTGCTCTACAACGCCTACCTGCCGCAGATCGCCGAGCCCGACGAGCGGGACGCGGTCTCCTCGCGTGGCTGGGCCTTCGGTTACACCTCCGGCGCCCTCGTCCTGGTCATGAACCTGGTCCTGTACTCGGGGCACGAGTCCTTCGGGCTCTCGGAGGGCGCGGCGGTGCGGATCTGCCTGGCCTCGGCGGGGCTGTGGTGGGGTGCCTTCACGCTCGTACCGCTGCGGCGGCTGCGCGACCGCCGGGTGCGGCCGCACGGCGAGGGCGCGGTCGGCAGCGGCTGGCGGCAGCTGCGGGAGACGCTGCGGGACATGCGCCGTCATCCGCTGACGCTCTCCTTCCTGCTGGCCTACCTCGTCTACAACGACGGGGTGCAGACGGTGATCTCGCAGGCGTCGATCTACGGCTCGGAGGAGCTGGGTCTGGAGCAGACGACGCTGATCACGGCGGTGCTGCTGGTCCAGGTCCTCGCGGTCGTCGGGGCGCTCGGCATGGGCCGGATGGCGCGTACGTACGGCGCCAAGCGGACGATCCTGGCGTCCTTGGCCGTCTGGACGCTGATCCTGGCCGCCGGCTACTTCCTGCCGTCCGGCGCGCCGGTGGCGTTCTTCTGTCTGGCGGCGGCGATCGGTCTCGTCCTGGGCGGAAGCCAGGCGCTGTCGCGCTCGCTGTTCTCACACCTGGTGCCACGCGGCAAGGAGGCCGAGTACTTCTCGGCCTACGAGATGAGCGACCGGGGCCTGAGCTGGCTGGGGCCACTGGTGTTCGGTCTCGCGTATCAGCTGACCGGCAGCTATCGGGATGCCATCATCTCTCTGGTGATCTTCTTCGCCGCCGGTTTCGTCCTCCTTGCGCGGGTTCCGGTCCGGGCCGCCGTGGCCGCCGCGGGCAACCCGGTTCCGGAACGGATTTAGACGCGGAAGTGAAAGGCCGGTAGTATACGCCTTTGGCCTGCCAGGCGGACCGTTACTGCGCGCTGCTTTAGTTCAAGCGGTGGGTGACATCTGCTGCCAGATGTGACAAACCGGGCACTGGTGGGTAGAACAAGGGGCGGCACGACGGGCGACGCATGACCCGGAACGGGAATCTTTACCGCCGACCGGACGTTGACCGGATGACGACGACAGCGACACCTGTCCTGTGGGCGACAAGCCCGGGAGGCACGATTCATGAGTGAGCGAGCTCTTCGCGGCACGCGCCTCGTGGTGACCAGCTACGAGACCGACCGCGGCATCGATCTGGCCCCGCGCCAGGCCGTGGAGTACGCATGCGAGAAGGGCCATCGTTTTGAGATGCCCTTCTCTGTGGAAGCGGAAATTCCGCCGGAGTGGGAGTGCAAGGTCTGCGGAAGCCAGGCTCTACTGGTGGACGGGGACGGCCCCGAGGAGAAGAAGGGCAAGCCGGCGCGTACGCACTGGGACATGCTGATGGAACGGCGTACGCGTGAGGAGCTGGAGGAGGTGCTGGCCGAGAGGCTGGCAGTCCTGCGGTCCGGCGCCATGAACATCGCCGTACACCCGCGAGACAGCCGCAAGTCCGCCTAGCGGACGGCGCGGCCGAAGCAACGCCGCGGGGCCCGGTACACCTTGTGTGTACCGGGCCCCGCGGCGTTCTCACGCGTCGGTTCGTCCACGGCTGGGTTCGTCCACCGCTGGCTTCGGCTACGGCGTCAGCGGCGGGCGCGGGTCCTGGGGGTCGCGCCGCCCCTGAGGAGCGTCGTCCCGCACCACCTCGCCCTGCACGACCTTGCCGTCCGGGCGGCGCATACGAGCCTGCTGGAAGGCGTCCTGCAGGCTGCTCTGCGGAGCGGCGCTCATCCGGCGCTCCACGGCCTTGTCCGCGGAGCGTCCGAGCATCGAGCGGACGGGCGGGACGAGCAGCAGCAGACCCAGCACGTCGGAGACGAGGCCGGGGACCATCAGCAACAGACCGCCGAGCATCAGGAAGCCGTTGCGGTCCTCCGCCCCGACCCGGTCGGCGGGGGTGGGCGCCACCCCGGACTGCGCCGCCGTCTGCGCCTTCTGGAAGGTCTCCGTGAGGTTTCTGAAGGCCCGTCGGCCCGCCCGCTTGATCACCACGGCACCGAGGACGGCGCCGCCGGCCAGCAGGCCGAAGACGATCAGCCCGCCGACCCCGCCCGCCACCACCGTCAGCAGCCAGATCTCGAGGACCAGCCAGGCGGCGAGGGCGAGCGGGAGGAACGTACGCGCGCTGGAGCGCTTGGGGGCGAGAGGGGGCGGTGCGCCTGTCGTCATGGTCCCCAGTGTGCCTGGAGCCCCGCAGGAACGCCGTAAAGGAGGGATCAGCGCGCGTGCCCGCGGCCGAGCAGCTTGCCGACCTTCCGCGCACGGTCCGTCAGACCCCAGCCGGTGACCCGCCACAACGCCTCGACCAGGATGTCCTTGCTCATCTTGGAGTCGCCGACCTCACGCTCCACGAAGGTGATGGGGACCTCCACGACGTGGAAACCGGCCGCGACCGCGCGGCGGGCCAGGTCGACCTGGAAGCAGTAGCCGGCCGAGGCCACGTCGTCCAGGCCGAGGCCCTCCAGGGTCTCCTTGCGGAAGGCCCGGAAGCCGCCGGTGACGTCACGGATCGGCACGTCGAGCATGAGGCGCGAGTAGAGGCTGCCGCCGCGGGAGATGAGTTCGCGGGACCTGGGCCAGTTCACGATCCGGCCGCCGGGCACCCAGCGGGAGCCGAGCACCAGGTCGGCGCCCTTGAGGGCGGTCAGCAGCCGGGGCAGTTCCTCGGGCTGGTGGGAGCCGTCGGCGTCCATCTCGACGAGGACGCCGTAGCCGTGCTCCACGCCCCAGCGGAAGCCGGCGAGGTAGGCGGCACCGAGCCCTTCCTTGCCGGCACGGTGCAGGACGTGGACGTGGTCGTCCTCGGCGGAGAGCTCGTCGGCGAACTTTCCCGTGCCGTCGGGGCTGTTGTCGTCGGCGACGAGGACGTGCGCCTCGGGTACGGCCGTCCGCACACGCGAGACGATGGGCCTGATGTTCTCCGCCTCGTTGTAGGTCGGGATGATCACCAAGGCACTGCCGAGCGGGCCGTACCGCCTCTGGCCACCGTCGTTCACTACTGCCCCTTCGGACGCCTACGCGAGCCCCCACCATAGCGAGCCGGCGGTGCGGATCGGGGCCCGGCGCCCTTCGGGCCGACCTGGGACCCGCTGGCTGCGGGTCGACCGAGAGCCGTTGTCTACTGAACGTCCGGGCCCCACCCGGGTCGCACCCTCCGCCGGACAAAACCTTCCCTCGCCCCCGAGGCGCGGGCGCTGAACCTGGTTCCCGGGGATGGCGCGCCGGTGCGGCACACCATTCCTTGACCCAGCGGCGTTCGACGACTGCGTGGAGGTTTGAATCCGGTCGGACGTCCTGTGGTGGACGCGCCGAACCTACCGGCCGGTGACGGCTAGCTGTCAACACCCGTTTGACCTGCGAAGATGATCGATACTGCCAGGTCAGTGGGGAAGATCCGCAGGTGATGAACGAGCCGGTTGATCATCGATCGGCGGTACGAAATGTCCCTACGTCACTCGTTCGGCCGTACGAACACCGTTTGTCCGAAGACCACCGTCCGAAGACAGACGGGGAGTTCGCGCCCGGGGGTCAGATCGGGCAGACCGGGCGTTCCGGAGCGCGGGTCGGTCGACCAGCGGGCCACGCGGTCGTCGGGCGCCTGCACCACGAGCTCGTCGGTGCGCCAGATCGCGAAGTCGGCGGGGGCGCCGGGGACGAGTGTCCCCGCGTCGTCGCGTCCGGCGGCCCGCCAACCGCCTCGGGTGTGCGCGGTGAAGGCGGCGCGGACGGAGATCCGGTGATCGGGGGTGCGGTGGAAGGCGGCGGCGCGGATCGTGCCCCAGGGGTCCAGCGGGGTGACCGGGCTGTCCGAGCCGAAGGCCAGCGGCACTCCGGCGCGGAGCAGGGCGGCGTACGGGTTGAGGGTGCGGGCCCGCTCGGCGCCGAGGCGTTCGGCGTACATGCCCTCCTCACCGCCCCAGGCCGCGTCGAAGGCGGGCTGGACGGAGGCGGTGAGGCCGAGTTCGGCGAAAGCCGCGATCGTCTCGGGGGTCAGCATCTCGGCGTGCTCGACGCGGTGCCGCGCGGCCCTGATGCGGGCGAGGCCGAGCTTCTCGGCGGCGGCGCGGACGCCCTCGACGACGGCGGTGACGGCCGCGTCGCCGATGGCGTGGAACCCGGCCTGGAGGCCGGCCTCGGTACAGGCCACGACATGGCTCGCGACAGTCGTGGCGTCGAGGTGGGCGACCCCGGTGTGGGCGGTGTCGGCGTGGTCGGCGTAGGCCTCGTGCAGACAGGCGGTGTGCGAGCCGAGCGAGCCGTCGGCGAAGAGGTCGCCGGCGGCGCCCACCGCGCCGAGGTCGCGGGCCCGGGCGACGTCGAGGTCGGCCCAGTAACCGACGACGCGGGGGCCCGGCTCGTCACGGGCGAGGTCGAGCAGGCCGGTGAAGTCGTCCTCCGAGGAGATCTCGGGTCCGCCGCACTCGTGGAGCGTGCCGATGCCGAGCGAGGCGGCGTGGGCGCGGGCCGCGCGCTGGGCCTCGGTGCGCTGCGCGGGCGAGATCGCCGCGTAGGCGGCGGCGCGGACGGCGTGGTGCGCGTCGCCGGTCAGCGGTTCGCCGTCGCGGAAGCCGGTGAGGTCGCGGACGCCCGGCACGAGGTCGAGCAGCGCGGTGGTGACGACGGCCGAGTGGACGTCGATCCGGGTGAGGTAGAGGGGACGGCCGCCGGTGAGGGTGTCCAGTTCCTCGCGGCGCGGCGCCCGGCGCTCGGGCCAGCGGGAGGCGTCCCAGCCGTGTCCGATCAGGATCCGGTCGTCGGGGCGGGCGGCGGAGTGGGCGCGGATCCGCTCCGCGGCCTCGGCGAGCGAGGCGGCGGAGGAGAGGTCGAGGCCGGTCAGGGCGAGACCGGTGGCGGTGGTGTGCACGTGCGCGTCGACGAACGCGGGGGTGACCAGGGCGCCTTGGAGGTCGATCACCTCGTCCACTCCGGCGGCGAAGGCGTCGGCCGCCCCCTCCGACCCGACCCAGGCGACGTGTCCGCGCTCCACCACCATGGCGGTGGCGAAGGGGTCGGCGGGGCTGTGGACTTCTCCACCGCGCAGCAGCACGGTGCGGTGTTCGTACTCGGTGGTCATGGTGACCAGCCTAGATACGCGGCGGCCGGGCTTCGTACGGGGTCGACAGGACGACCGTGGTCCGGCTGGAGACGCCGGCCTGCGAGCGGATGCGGCTGAGCAGGTGTTCCAGCTCCAGCGGGGTGGCGACGCGCACCTTGAGGATGTAGTTCTCCTCGCCCGCGACGCTGTGGCAGGCCTCGATCTCCGGGATGTCCGCGAGCCGGTCCGGAGTGTCGTCCGGGGCGCTGGGGTCGAAGGGTTTGACCGAGATGAAGGCGGTCAGCGGCAACCCGACGGCCTCCGGGTCGACGACGGCGGCATAGCCGCGGATGACCCCGCGCTGCTCCAGACGGCGGACGCGCTGATGCACGGCCGACGTGGACAGGCCGGTGGCCTTGCCCAGGTCGGTGTAGCTCATGCGCCCGTCTCTGACGAGCAACTCGACGATCTGACGATCCAGCTCCTCCATGCGGTCAACCTATTGCCCAGGGGTCGCATCGGCACAGCCGGGAGGCCGCCTCCTTTGGCCGTCTATGGGCATCCGCGGGGCACCTGCGAACGGCATGTGACGAACGCCACAGGTTTGCGGCCAGGGTCGGACGGGACCTCACGGTTATACGACGGTCCGCATGGGAATTGCTTGTTCTGGTCGAGGCCATACGTACTTGGTCGACCCACCCGAGGGGGAGATTGTCCATGCAGGAGCCTGTTGATTCGGTCGAGGCGGCCGACGAGCTCGACGCGTACGACACCTTTGAGATGTACCGGGTCATCTGCCCGGACTGCGTGCAGCCGATCGCGCTGCTCGCCGACGAGGACGTACTGCCCGAGCACGCGCTGTGCCCGACCCCGTGGAACCCGTTCGTCCTGACGGTCTGCTCGGGCACCGGCCGGGCGGCCTCCGACGCGAGCCCGGCGGACGAGACCCTGGAGGTGCAGGAGCAGGACACGGCGCTCCTGCTGACCCTTCCTCAGGGTCTCGACTGGCGGACGCAGCCCTTCTCGCACGTGGGCGGTCCGGGCTCCCGTCCGATCAAGGTGTCGCAGATGCGGCGCGCGGCCTGAGCCTGTCCCGCGAGGACCGGTCCGCCCCCGCCGTCCTCACCAGTGACGGTCCTGCTCGGCGAGCGGGAGTTGACGGCAGGACAGAACCGGCGCGGGAGGCCGGAGCCGTGCGCGAACCGGGCCCCGGCGGGCGGGCGGCCACCTCCGGGTAGCTACCGAATTCTCGCTCGAATGCGTCCGGCGGTGACCCCGGCCCGGCGGATCGCGTTGGAGCGGGCATGACCTCGCTGTACACCACCCCTGTCGGCAGCGGACGGCGGCGACTCGCCGAGCCGCGGCTTGAAGAATCGGTTCCGCACCCGGCGCCGCACCTGGCCGACCCGCCCATCTACAAGGCGCTGCTCACCCAGTGGGCGAGCCACGGCCGCTTCCTGCCGGGCCGCAGCGACCACGAGTGGAACCGGCTGACCGCGGCCCCCGTCTGGGCGGACCGTACCGTCCGCGTGAGCGGGGTCAGCGGGACTCTGGTCCGACAAGGTGACGCGCGATGACCATCCGCTGGATCTGATTGGTGCCCTCGACGATCTGCAGCATCTTCGCCTCGCGCATGTAGCGCTCCACGGGGAAGTCCGCGGTGTACCCGTATCCGCCGAGCACCTGGACCGCGTCCGTGGTGACCTGCATGGCCGCGTCCGTGCAGAAGAGCTTCGCCATCGCCGCCTGCCGGCCGAACGGCCTGCCCTCGTCACGCAGCCGCGCCGCCTCCAGGTACAGCGCCCGGCCCGCCTCGATCCGGGTCGCCATGTCCGCCAGCAGGAAGCGCAGGCCCTGGAAGTCGGCGATCGGCCGGCCGAACTGCCGGCGCTCGCGGGCGTACTCGACGGCCTGGTCCAGGGCCGCCTGCGCGAGCCCCACCGCACAGGCCGCGATCCCGAGCCGCCCGGAGTCCAGGGCGGAGAGCGCGACGGCGAAGCCCTGGCCCTCCTCGCCGATGCGGCGCGCGTCCGGGATCCGTACCCCGTCGAAGTGGAGCTGCGCGGTGGGCGAGCCCTTCATGCCCATCTTCCGCTCGGGCGCGGCCGCGCTCAGCCCCTCGGCGTCGCCCGGGACGAGGAACGCGGTGATCCCCTTGGGCCCTTCGCCGCCGGTCCGGGCCATCACCGTGCAGAAGTCGGCGATCCCACCGTGCGTGATCCACGCCTTGGTACCGGTCAGCATCCATTCGTCGCCCTCCCTGACCGCCTTGGTGCGCAGGGAGGCCGCGTCGGAACCGGAGGTCGGTTCGGAGAGGCAGTACGCGCCGAGGAGGCCGCCGCCGAGCATCGCCGGCAGATGGGCGGCCCGCTGTTCCTCGGTTCCGAAGCCGGCCAGCGCGTGGCAGGAGAGAGTGTGGACGCTGACGCCGAGGCCGACGGTGAGACGGGCGGCGGCGAGTTCCTCGAGCACCTGGAGGTAGACGGCGTAGGGCTGGTCGCCGCCGCCGTACTCGGAGGCGTACGGGAGGCCGAGCAGCCCCGAGGAGGAGAGCAGCGAGAAGAGCTCCCGGGGGAAGCGGCCCGCGTCCTCCTCCTCGGCGGCACGCGGTGCGATCTCGCGCTCGGCGATGTCACGGACCAGGGCGAGCAGTTCCCGGGCCTCCTCGGTGGGCAGCCGGCGTTCCACGGTCTGCGGGGCGCGGTCGGGCATGGCGGCGCACTCCTTCCCTGTCGGGCGCTGCGGCGACGCGCGCGAGGGGTCGGGCGGCTCCGCCGGTACGCACACGCTGAGCCGATGCTCCCCCGGCGGATCGCGCGAGGGGGCGCCCGCCACCCGTGGCGCAAGGAGTATGCCCGTTCGGCGGGCGCCGGTCACACGTCCGCCGCGCGTGCGGACGGCGGTCACGCGGGTTCCGGTCACGGGGGGCGCCGGTCACGTCCGCGGCCGGCCGGGCCCGCCGTCCGCTCAGGCGTCGTCGGCGTGCGGGGCCGGGTACCGCGGGGAGCCGTGGCCCTGACGATGCGCCCGGCCGTGCTCTGCGACTTCCTGACACGGACCCGTGACGACGGCGAGGAGCTCCTCTACGTGCCGGTCGCGTCGGACGCTCCGGTCACATCAGGCCGATCTGGGTGACGAACATGGCGAGGACGACGACCAGGGTCCAGCCGAGGACGTGTTCGAGAACCTTCGGGCCGTTGTCCTCGGGGCCGCCGGTACGGGCACGGGAACGGGCGATGGAGTGGGAGGTGGCGGTCATGGCCACCACAGTGCCAGCGAGGGGCGGCCCCGGGGTAGAGACGTTCGTCACGGCGCCCGGGGCCGGGGCGGCTCGTCAGCGGATGCCGACGGCCGCCAAGGCCTTGCGCTGGGCGGGTGTGGGGCGGTCGGGGAAGTAGAGGTAGCAGACGCCCCCTGTGCCGGAGGCCACTTTCCCGCTCGCGTTGTAGCGCTTGGTCCGCAGCCAGATGTTCTCCAAATGGGAGGGCGCCATATGCCACGCGGCACCCCCTCGCGCAAACATGCTGGTCAGAGGCGCGGGCCGCGCGAGACACATCGAGCGCAGATGCGCTGGTGCTGACCTGGTGTTGACTTCCGCCGGCGTCCGTTCCGGTCCGTTCGGGTGCGTCGTGCTGGATCCGTGCCGACCCCTCCCCCCACCCGGGGGCGTCCGCCCACTTGATACGGCCGCATTTCCCTGGGGTCCTGGTCGCGCTGGCTCCCAGCCTGGCCGACGCGATGCGGATCGTGAGCCGCCCGACCTTCGTGATCCTCGACGGGACGCTGCTGCCGATCGACCGGATCGCCGCCGACACCCCGTACCACTCGGGCAAACACGAATGTCACGGCATGAACGTCCAGGTCCTCACTGATCCCTTCGGACCTGCTGTGGGTCTGACCCGCGATACCCGGCTCCACCCACGACCTGACCGCAGCCCGCACCCACAGCCGTCGTCGACGCGCTCACCGAGATCGGACTCGAGTGCTGGGCCGACAAGGCGTATCAGGGCGCCGGCGACTCCATCCGGGTTGCCCTTCGGCGGCCGTCGCCTCAAGCGGTGGCAGCGTCGGCACAACAGCACGCACGCCAGGATTCGGAGCCTTGGCGAGCAGGCCATGGCCACGCTGAAGGGCAGGCGCCTCCTGCGGAAGCTCCGCTGCAGCACCGACCGCATCACCGCGATTGTCCAGGCCGTTCTCGTCCTTCACCGCGCGTCAGCGTGAGGTCGGAGAAGGCTCACTGTTCCGATCCCCTCTCGCGAACGAGGGGGGATCGGAACGATACGAACGCGTAGCACGCCTTCAGCGCAAGCGGTCACCTGTACCTGTGTGCACCGCTTACACGAGAAGCGCCAAGGCCCCGTGCGCGCTGAGCGCGTCGAGGGTCAGACGATGTTCCACTGCTGGGCGTTGTTGCTGTTACAGGTCCACTGGCGGACTTCGGAGCCTGGCGCTGTGCCCCAGTTGTAGTTGTCGAGGCACAGACCGCTGTGCCGGTTGACGAGGGTGGAGTAGCCGCCTGCGGTCGGCACCACTCTCCACTGCTGCACGGTTGCGCCGTTGCACGTCCACTGCTGGACGGGGGATCCGGCTGTGGTCGCGAAATCCTTGTTGTCCAGGCACAAGCCGCTGTGCCCGTTGCGGATTTGGTAGTAGCCGTCGGCCGTGGGTGTCAGGGTCCAGTTCTGGACCGCGGCGCCACTGCACGTCCACTGCCGTACCTCTGCCCCCGGCGCGGTCGCCCAGTTGTAGTCGTCCAGGCACAGCCCGCTGTGCCGGTTGCGCAGGGCGACCGGCGCCGCCGGCACAGGGGACTCTCCCGACGGGCCCTGGAGCACGGTCGACGTCGAGACCGGGGTTCCGAGGTTCGGGGTGCCGTCGGCGTTCCAGGAGATCTTCTGCACCCGCGTCGTGCGCGTGGTCCCGCATCCCTGCGACGCTGAGGAGTTCGCGTGGTAGGCGATCCAGGTCTCGGTGCCGTCGGGCGAGGTGAAGAAGGAGTGGTGTCCGGGGCCGAACACCCCGGCGGCGTCATTGCGTTGGAAGATCGGTTGGGGAGCCTTTGTCCACGACGCGGCGGCGAGCGGATCGCCTCCTGTGTACTCCAGCATCCCCAGCTTGTAGTTGGGTCCGTTGCAGTGGCTGGCCGAGTACGTGAGGAAGGTGCGGCCGTTGCGCTGCAGCGCGAAGGATCCTTCGTTGACCGCGCCGTCCTGCCGCTCCCAGGCCAGCGTCGGCGCCGAGATCCGCGTCCCGTGTGCGCTGGCGGTCCAGGGGTTCGACATGGGGGCGATGTACAGCGACTGCAGGTTGTCCGCCGGGGAGAAGGCGGAGAACGTCATGTAGAGAGAACCGTTGAGCCTCAGCAGGCTCGCATCGATGGCCCACCCGTTGTTCGGCATGAGGTTGACGATGCCGCGATATACGTACGGCCCGAGCGGATCGCTGCCGGAGCTCTCCAGGGCATGCGTTCGTCGAGGCCCGCCAGACTGCTCAACCGAGTAGTACAGGTACCAGCGGTCACCGACCTTCTCCAGATGCGGCGCCCACATTCCTGTCCCGGCCGTGCGGAAGACCAGCCGCTCCGGTGCGTTACGCAGACCGGCGATCGTGGGTGAGCGGCGCATCACGATGTCGGAGGACCAGGTCGTCGCGACGTAGTAGTAGAAGCCGCCGTGCTGGACCAGCGTCGGGTCGGCACTGTTGGGCACGTCGACGACAGGGTTGGTGAAGCTTGGGCCGGGCGCGGCCTCAGCGCGTTCCGCTCCGGTCAGGCTGATGCCGATCGCGGTGATGAACGCGATGACGAGAAGGGCCCCTCGTCCTACCGTTCCTCTGCCTTGGATGAAGTGCACGTCTACTCCTTGGGGGACGTCAACCACTTCGAGCTGACGGAGATCCGGAGATCACTGCTGGTAGAAGGTGGCGTCCTGACTGGCGAGCGTGCCGGCGACGGGCTGCACATGGAGCAGGAAGCCGTAGTGCCGGAGATACTGTCCCGGGAAGCGGTAGGCCTCGAACGAAACGCCTGCCGCATCGGCAAGCCCGGGGCGCCGGTAGAAGCTCGCGCTGTCCGCAAAGGCTGTGCTGCCGTCGTTCCTGTCCACCCACACCTCACCGTTCCTGGCACGCAGGTAATGGCCGGGGAAGTTGGCGGATTCCAGGGAGACCGTGCCGCTGCCGGCGAGCCCGCTCACCGTGCGGAACTGCGAGTCGGCAAGGTTGGTGACGTTCGCCTCCAGCTTGGCCCTGTAGTCCCAGTGCCGGAGGTAGTGGCCGGGGTAGTTGTAGGACGACAGCCGCTGGGGGGTGGCGCCGTCGGCGACGGGGATGCCGAAGTTCGGAGTGCCGTCGGCGTTCCAGTAGACCTTCTGGACGCGTGTCCTGCGGTTGGGGTCGTTCAGCGGATCGCCGCTGATGTCCTTGTAGTTGCGATCGTGGTAGACGAGTACGTCGCTCTTCCCGTCTTCGGACGTGGTGAAGGAGTTGTGCCCCGGCCCGTACTGCCCCGTCGCCGCATTGCTGGCGAAGACGGGCATCGGGCTCTTCGACCAGGCCGCGGGGTCGAGCAGATTCGCTGAGGCGGAGGCGGTGAGCATGCCGAGGCAGTAGTTGCTGTCCGTCGCGGACGCGGAGTACGTCATGAACACCTTGCCGCCACGCTGGATGACGGCCGGCCCCTCATTCACCTTGTAGCCGACGGTTTCCCAGCCATACGTGGGCATGCTCAGCCGCACGGGCGTGCCGGTGATGGTCCACGGGTTGGCCAGCCTGGAGATGTAGATGTTGGAGTTGTTGCTGATTTTCGGGTCCTGCTGAGCCCAGCTGAGGTAGCGGGTGCCGTTCACCACGAACGTGGTCGCGTCCAGCGAGAAGCTGTCCATCGGCGTGGCGATACGGCCCTTCTCGGTCCAGCCACCCGTGAGCGGGTTCGCGGCGGAGCTCTCCAGGACGTACATCCGGATTTTCCACACGTCGTCGGCGCGGCCGGCGGCGAAGTAGACGTACCACTTGCCGTCGATGAAGTGGATTTCAGGCGCCCAGATGTGGGCGCCCATCTCCCCGGTCGCGTGCTTCGTCCAGATCACCGTCTCCGGGGCGGCGGAGAGCCCCTGGATGGTGGTGGCTCTGCGCAGGATGATGCGGTCGTACTCCGGGACGGTCGCCGTGTAGTAGTAGAAGCCGTCCGTGTGCTTGAAAATGTGCGGATCGGCTCGCTGGTTCACAAGAGGGTTGGAGTACGAGACTGCCGGTGATTCGGGCGCGGCAGCATGGGCGGGAGACGGCAGCAGCAGAGCTGCCACCAGAGCCGCCCAGGCCATGAGAGCACTGCAGATTCTTCGCGGTCTCACTTCGTTCTCCTCGTGTGGTGGTAGTGAGGCCACTCGGGCACGATGCGCCGCCGACTGACGGACGTTTCGGCTTGCGCGACCTTGGTGCAGCGGATCGGCTGCCGGACCATCGGGCCCTTGCGACCGGCAGGATTCCCTCTCGTGTGGCGGCGAGCGGGTCGGGGTGGGCCGCCGGACACGGTGCCGTGACGAGGAGGACGGGTCTCGTCGCTTCGTACGGCCATGGGCGCTGACGCCCGGGGCGGCCGTGCGATATGGAGCCGACGGCACGCGTCCATACGGTCGCGCCAACTCCGGGTGTACACCGCACGACGAGATTGTTAGCGCTCACACCTGAGGGGTCAAGAACCTTGTCAAAATTGACTTTCACTACGAGCCGTCGGCCTGCGGCGCCGCCAGCGCGGAATCGGGTCGCCCACCCTCTTGAAGTGAGCGCGCACACCTCTCATACTTGCGGGGCCCGAGTCCCCGGCGGCATGCCTACGCTGACGGTAGCGGGCAGGACACCGATCCGGAATCTCCCCGAGCCGCACGGTCGAGGGGCCCCTGAAGCACAGCCGACCCCAAGACCTTTCCCGTCTCGCCGATGTGATCGATAACAACTTTTACCAGCCAACCTTGAGCAGGTCTCCGTCCACCGATGCACCGTCGGCGCACCGGTCAGTCACCATGAGAACCAGGGCGGCGGAGAAGCAGAACTGATGAGACGGCTTCTCGCCCGCACGGTGACGACAGTCCTTGGCCGCTGCGCCACTGCGACAGTGCGCTTGCGGTGGAGACCGTCGGCACCCCGACCGGCCGGCTGGAACGCAACCCACTTCGTAGAAGGTCCCCGAGACGGGTGACGGCCCGACGGGCCGTCACCCCTCCAGACCTGGAGCGAGCAGAGAACAGGAGAGTCGGAGCGCATGGAGCAACGCACCTTCGGCAGGAGCGGCCAGAGAGTCTCCGTAATCGGAACCGGCACCTGGCAGCTCGGAGCCGACTGGGGCCAGGTGAAGGAGGAAGATGCCCTTGCCGTGCTGGAAGCCGCCGTGGAATCCGGGGTTTCGTTCTTCGACACCGCGGACGTGTACGGGGACGGGCGCAGCGAGCGGTTGATCGGCCGGTTCCTGCGCGAGCGTCCGGACGCCGACGTGTTGGTGGCGACGAAGATGGGTCGCCGGGTGCCGCTGGAACCGGCTCTCTACACCCTGGACAACTTCCGCTCCTGGGTGGATCGTTCGCGCCGGAACCTCGGAGTGGACCGGCTGGACCTGGTCCAGCTGCACTGCCCGCCCACGCCCGTGTACTCCTCCCACGCTGTCTTCGACGCCCTCGACACACTTGTCGAGGAGGACCGCGTCGCGGCCTATGGTGTGAGCGTCGAGACCTGCGCGGAGGCGCTGACCGCCATCGCCCGGCCGGGTACGGCAAGCGTGCAGATCATCCTCAACCCGTTCCGGATCAAGCCGTTGGAGACGGTACTGCCCGCCGCCAGTGATGCGGGGGTGGGCATCATCGCCCGCGTTCCGCTGGCAAGTGGTCTGCTGTCCGGGAAGTACACCGAGACGACGGAGTTCCCGAAGGACGACCATCGCTCCTACAACCGCCACGGTGAGGCCTTCGACCAGGGTGAGACTTTCTCCGGGGTCGAGTACGCGACGGGGGTCGAGGCTGCCGTGGAGTTGGCGGCCCTGGTGCCGGAAGGGGCGACTCTGGCGCAGACCGCGCTGCGCTGGATCATTCAGCAGCACGGGGTGTCCACGGTCATTCCCGGAGCGCGCAGCCCTGAGCAGGTCCGTGCCAACGCGCGGGCGGCCGGCCTCGCTCCCCTGCCGGAGAAAACGCTCAACGGCGTGCGGGATCTGTACGACCGCAGGATCCGGGCCCAGATCCACCACCGTTGGTGAACACGTCGGCCCTCGTCAGTTGCTGAAAAGCACAGCCCGACGGCCCCGCGATGCGCGGGAGCCGTCGGTCTGCGGCGTCACGGAGCGGGTTGGCTCCGTGGACTGCGCTCAAGGTGCTTACGCCTCCGAAGGTGCGAGGCGCTCAAGCTCCGCCTCGGTCGACTTGAGCAGGTCGTTCCAGGACGCCTCGAACTTCTCGACGCCCTCGTCCTCGAGCAGCTGCACCACGTCGTCGTACGAGATGCCGAGCTTCTCGACGGCGTCCAGTTCGGCGCGGGACTGCTCGTAGGCGCCGCGCACGGTGTCACCGGTGACCTCGCCGTGGTCGGCGGTGGCCTCCAGGGTGGCCTCCGGCATGGTGTTGACCGTGCCGGGCGCGACCAGGTCCTCCACGTACAGGGTGTCCTTGTACGCCGGGTCCTTCACGCCGGTCGAGGCCCACAGCGGGCGCTGCCAGTTCGCCTGCGCCTTGTCGAGCGCGGCCCAGCGCTCGCCCAGGACCGGTTCTGCGCATGCGCATCCCGAGTCCCGTGCTTGCGGGCCGAGGGCGGGGTTCTCGCAGTTGTGCGGCAGTATCGGGCTGTACGTGGAACGCGCCCGGGGCGCGGGCGGTCCCGTGTTTGAGCACTGGGCCTCAGGCACGGCCCCTTGTTCCTCACTGCCGCTGCCGCACGATGAGACGCTGCAGGACGATGAAGGCCAGCAGGAGGACGCCGATGACGATCTTCGTCCACCAGGAACTGAGCGTGCCCTCGAAGGAGATCAGGGCCTGGACGGTGCCGAGAACCAGGACGCCGGCCATCGAGCCCGCCACGTAGCCGACGCCACCAGCGAGCAGGGTCCCGCCGATCACGACCGCGGCGATGACGTCCAGTTCCATGCCGACGGCGTGCAGTCCGTATCCGGAGAGCATGTAGAGGGCGAAAAGCAGGCCACCCAGAGCCGAACAGAATCCGCTCACCGCGTAGACACCCACCTTCGCCCTTGCGGTGGCCAGTCCCATCAGTCGCGCCGAGGACTCGCTGCCGCCCACCGCGTAGACGGTCCGGCCGAAGCGGGTGAGGTGAAGCACGTAAAGGGCGGCGGCGACGACAGCCAGGGCGACGAGCACGCTGTAGGTCAGTGTGACGCCGCCGGGCAGCGCGAGGGTGCCCGTGGCGAAGGTACGGAAGGATGTGTCGGTGATGGACACCGATTCCACGCTGATGAGGAAGCACAGGCCCCGGGCCAGGAACATCCCGGCCAGTGTGACGATGAACGGCTGCACGTCGAAGTGATGGATGACCAGGCCCATCAGCAAGCCGAGGCCGGTACCGACCACAAGGACGGCAAGGATGGACAGCAGCGGTGGCCAGCCTGCTTTGAGCGTGGCCGCGGCGATCATGGTCGACAGTGCCGCGACAGCACCTACGGACAGGTCGATACCTCCGGTGAGGATGACGAAGGTCATTCCCACGGCAAGCACGATGAGGAAGGCGTTGTCGATGAAGAGGTTGGCCACGACCTGGCCGGAGGCGAAGTCCTGGTAGCGGACGGAACCGATGCCGAAGGTCGCGACGAAGACCACGAGGGTCGCCACGACGGGCAGGAAGCGCTGGGGAAGACGCAGGCGTGTGGAGGCCAGGGTCGACGTACTCATCCGGCGGCCACCTTCTGGGATCGAGGGGCGAGGGTGGGGGACTTGCGCCGACCGCTGACGGCCCGCGCCACGCGCGGCGACTGCAGCAGGCATACGGTGATCACCACCACCGCCTTGAACAGCAGGGTGATGTTGGTCGGCACGCCGATGGTGTAAACGGTGGTGGTCAGGGTCTGGATCACGAGCGCGCCGACGAGCGTGCCGGTGAGGGAGTAGCGGCCGCCGGCGAGCGAGGTACCGCCGATCACCACCGCCAGGATGGCGTCCATCTCGATCCACAGACCCGCGTTGTTCGCATCGGCAGCGCTGACGTTGGAGCTGATCATCAGTCCGGCCACGCCCGCGCAGAGCGCGGCGAAGACGTAGACGGTCCAGGTGATCGTGCGTGAGCGGACCCCTGCGAGTCTGCTGGCCTCGGGGTTGACGCCCACTGCCTCGATCAGCATGCCGAGGGCGGTACGGCGGGTCAGCAGGGCGACCGCGAGGAGGACCGCGAGGCTGATCAGGATGGCGATCGGCAGGATGACGAATCCGGCGCCGATCTGCCGGTAGGTCGGGTTGCTGATGGTGACGATCTGCCCTTCGGTGAGCAGCATCGCGCCGCCGCGTCCGGCCGTCATCAGTACGAGGGTCGCGATGATCGGCTGGATGCCCAACACGGAGACAAGGAAGCCGTTCCACAGTCCGAGCAGGATGCACACGCTGAGGGCCAGCAGGACTGCTGTCGGGGCGTCCCCGCCGTCGGCGATCCACGTACAGCCGATCGCGCCTGCGATCGCGGCGACCGCGCCTACGGACAGGTCGATGCCCCGGGTGGCGATCACCAGGGTCATGCCCACCGCGATGAGCAGCGTCGGTGCGCCGTTGCGGAGGATGTCGACGAGGCTGCCGTACAGGTGTCCGTCCTGGATGCGCAGTTCCAGGAACGACGGGGTGAAGACGACGTTGAGCACGATGAGGCCGGCCAGCGCGATCAGGGGCCAGAGCAGACGTCCGCGTATCACGAGGCCACCGCCACGCCGTTGTGGGCGTTCTCGGCGATGGCCGACATCACGGAGTTCACGGAGATACCGGCACCGGACAGTTCGGCCACCTTGTGCCGGTCACGCAGAACGACGACCCGGTCGGACACGCGTACCACCTCCTCCAGTTCGGCGGAGATGAACAGCACCGCCATGCCCTCGGCCGCCAGTTCGGCGACCACCTTCTGGATCTGCGCCTTGGCGCCGACGTCGATGCCGCGCGTGGGCTCGTCGAGGATGAGGAGCCTGGGCCGGGTCACGAGCCAACGGGCCAGCAGGACCTTCTGCTGGTTACCGCCCGACAGGTTGCCCATGAGGGCGTCAGGATCGGCTGGACGGATGTCCAGTCTTTCGATGTACTCGGCCACCATCGCCTCGGCGGTGCGGCGGGCCACCGGTCGTGCCCAGCCCCGTGCCGCCTGGGTGGCGAGGATCAGGTTGGCGCGGACGCTCAGGTCCTCGACGACGCCCTCGGCCTTGCGGTCCTCCGAGCAGAAGGCAACGCCCTTGGCAATGAGTGAACGCGGTCCGCGGGACCGGATCGTTTCGCCGTCGACCATGAGGGTGCCCGTATCTGCGCGGTCGGCGCCGGACAGCAGCCTCGCGAGTTCCGTGCGCCCGGAGCCCAACAAACCGGCGAGGCCGACGACTTCTCCCTCGTGTATCTCAAGGTCGAAAGGTTCGATCGCACCAGTCCGTCCGAGTCCCTGGGCGACCAGGACGGGGGCGCTTCCGGGGGCCCGTTCCTCGGAGCGGCGCTCGACCTCGTCGAGGATGCCGGCCTCGCGGCCCAGCATGGCTGACACCAGAGCCATGCGGTCGAGGTTCTCGGGGAGGTACTCCCCCACGAGGGTGCCGTTGCGCAGCACCGTCATCCGGTCGGCTATCTCGTAGACCTGGTCGAGGAAGTGGGAGACGAACAGGATCGCCACGCCTTCGTCCCGTAGCACTCGTACGATGCGGAACAGTTCCTCGACCTCGTCACTGTCAAGGCTGGAGGTCGGCTCGTCCAGTACCAGCACACACGCGTCCACCACCAGTGCCCGGGTGATCGCCACCAACTGCTGTACGGCGATGGAGTGGCTGCTCAGCACGGAGGCCGGGTCGATGGAAAGGCCGATGCGAGCCATGAGTTCCGTGGCGCGGGCCCGCATGGCCCTTCCGTCGATGGCGCCCAGTCTGCGTGGCTCATGCCCGAGCAGGATGTTCTCGGCCACCGACAGGTTGGGGCAGAGGTTGACCTCCTGGTAGACGGTGCTGATCCCGGCGTTCCGTGCCTGGCCGGGGGCCGTGAACTCGACCGGCTCGTCCTTCAGGAGGATGGTCCCAGCCGTAGGCCGGTGAACCCCTGTGAGGGCCTTGATCAGGGTGGACTTGCCGGCTCCGTTCTCGCCCATGAGCGCGTGCACTTCGCCGGGAAACAGGCGGAAGTCGACGTCCGCGAGCGCCTTGACGCCGGAGAACTCTACGGTGATACCGCGCATGTCGACGACCGGGTTGTCGCCGGTCGCTGAGGAATCGGTCATGACCAGTGCTTTCGTCAAGAGAAGAAGAGCCCGCCACCGCGGCGTGATCGGCCCGTGATGGCGGGACTGCGGCTCGTGTCAGTACTTCCGGTCCTTGAGGACCTTCTTCGCCTGCTCCGTCGTGAAGCTGGTCTCCTCGGTGACCACGCGCTCAGGGACGCTCTCGCCCTTCACGACCTTCTTGGCAAGATCCATCAGCTGGTCGCCGAGAAGGGGGTTGCACTCGACGATGTAGTTGATCTCGCCGTCCGCCAGTGCCTGCATGCCGGCCTTGACCGCGTCCACTGTAATGATCTTGATGTCGGTGCCGGGCTTCTTGCCGGCCGCCTTGATCGCCTCGATGGCGCCCAGGCCCATGTCGTCGTTGTGGGCGTACACCACGTTGATGTCCGGGTGGGAGCGCAGGAGTGCCTCCATGACCTGCTTGCCGCCCGCCCGCGTGAAGTCGCCGCTCTGCGTGGCCACGATCTTGATGTCGGGCTTCTGGGCGATGGCCTCCTTGAAGCCCTTCTGCCGGTCGATGGCCGGCGCGGCCCCGGTGGTGCCCTGGAGCTCCGCCACGTTGACCGGGCCGTTCGCCGTCTCGGTCAGCCACTTGCCCGCCTTGCGTCCCTCTTCGACGAAGTCGGAGCCGAGGAACGTCTTGTACAGCGAGGTGTCCGTGGAGTCGATCGCGCGGTCGGTGAGGATCACCGGGATCTTGGCGCGCTTGGCTTCCAGCAGGACCGCGTCCCAACCCGTCTCCACGACGGGACTGAAGGCGATCACGTCGACCTTCTGCTGGATGTACGAACGGATGGCCTTGATCTGGTTCTCCTGCTTCTGCTGCGCGTCGGAGAACTTCAGCTCGATGCCTGCGGTCTCAGCGGACTCGCGCACCGACTTCGTGTTGGCGGTGCGCCAGCCGCTCTCGGCGCCCACCTGGGCGAACCCCATGACGATCTTGTCGCCGGCGGCCCCCTTGGAGCCGCCGGCGCTGCCGTCACCGGCCCCGCAGGCCGTCAGTGTGGCCAGCGCGAGGGCGCAACCAATCGTGGCTATCTTCTTGAACACAGCGTCGTCCTCCATCGTGAACCGTGCGGTGCTACCCAGCCGACCGGACGTGATCGGGGTCACGAGCGACAACAGTGAGCGCTAACATTTCTCACGTCAAGCCCTCGGGAAACCACAATTCAGCATCGGTAGACACTGGAGGACTTCTCAGTGTTAGCGCTCACTTCCCGTACGGCTCGGGTAGTATCCCTACGCTGGTGACGGCTGTGCGGTGCGCATCGACGACTCAACAGGCTTCGCCAACGCGCGACGGCGGCAGGCACCCGAGTGAGGCTCCTTCGGCCTGAGGGCCTTACCTTTACAAGGGCACGGCTGACCGTTGCATGCGTATCTCTCGCGGTCCCGACGGGTGGTCGGGGCGGGGCGATCATGTCAGGAGGAGATGGCGTGGAGGACCCCACGGTCACGAGCACAGTGGTGCGAGAGCCGGCGATGACCGATGTCGCCCGGCTTGCCGGCGTGTCCCATCAGACGGTGTCCCGTGTGCTCAACAGCCACCCCAACGTGCGGGAGCAGACCCGGTTGCGGGTACTGGCGGCGGTCAAGGAACTGGGCTACAGGCCCAACCGCGCGGCTCGCGCGCTGGTGACCGGACGGTCGCAGCTGATCGGCGTGATCGCCCAGAACTCCACTCTTTACGGCCCGTCCTCACTTCTGGCCGCTTTCGAGATCTCGGCCGCCCTCCAGGGGTTCGCGGTCAGCGTGCACCGGGTTCACGAACTGGGGCAGTCTTCGATCACTGCCGCCGTCGAGCGGCACCGCGACGAGCGTGTCGCCGGCATCGTCGCCATCGCTCCCACGGCCTCGGCGAACGAGGCACTGGCCGAGGTTCCCGCCGAGGTGCCTCTGGTGACCATCGACGGTGATCCTGAACGGCACGCGCCGATGGTGTCCGTGGACCAGGAGGAGGGCGCGTACCAGGCGACCCGGCATCTGCTGGAGGCCGGCCACGAGACGGTGTGGCACATCTCCGGCCCGCCGGACTGGTTCGATGCCGCGGGCCGAATCCGTGGTTGGCGCAGGGCACTGCAGGAGGCCGGCGCGGAGGTCCCTCCGATCAGCACGGGGGACTGGACCGCGGCTTCCGGATACCGTGCCGGCCAGATGCTGGCGCGCATGCCCGAGGTCACCGCGGTGTTCGCGGCCAACGACCATCAGGCCCTCGGTGCTCTTCGCGCCATGACCGAAAGGGGGCGTTCCGTTCCGGAGGAGGTCAGCATCGTCGGGTTCGACGACGTGCCCGAGGCCCCCTACTACTCTCCTCCGCTGACAACGGTGCGCCAGGACTTCGCCGCGGTGGCCAATGCGACGCTCCACCTCCTGCTCCGTCTGATGAACGAAGGCTCCACCGGCGGCTCTCAGGTGGTCATCGCGCCCGAACTTGTCCGGCGGGCGAGCGTGCAGTCGCCCACGCGCGGCTGATCAGGCGCGTGAGGCCCGGCTGCCAAGCGTGGTCCCGCCGACAGGATCGGGAACCCCGGAGCGGGCTTGGCCGACGGCAAGCAAACAGGGCCGCGGACCCGGCGACCGAGCCTCGGTCGGCCCCATGCTGATCGTGTGCGCGAAGCAGTCGCGACCCGCGCGAGGGCAGCCTCCTGTCGACGCCCGGGCTCCGGGCGACACTTCTGCCAGTAAGCGTGACGCGAAGTGGAGCACCAACCTCTTCCACAGCGAGCGGCAGGCGGCGCGGCCAACGCGGGGGCGGGGCAGATCAACCATGCCGGAAGTATTGATGTGAGCGCGCACACGACTCCATACTTACGGAACTCCAAGGCCCCGACTGCCCGCGGTTCTGCGGCAGTTGCGCCGCCACCCCATCCATACTGTCACCTTCCCCATCCTGCAGCAGAGCACTCTCGCCCCCTTGTAGCTGATCAGTAGTGAAGTCACCCGCTCCGCCCGCCTTCTGTTAACGCTCACATTGGAGGCGCCGAGCACAGACGTCCATGCAGGACGCGATGCGGTCCTCGGACCGCGCAGACGGTGTCGGTCGGATCCCGGATCGACCCTTCCTCACCGCACCTCGCTTCAGCACTGGCCTCTGCCGCTCCCCCACTCACGAACGCAGGAGTACCGATGCGTCATCGAGTACGAGCGCCCGACCTCGTGCCGGTTCTTTTCGCCACAGCTGTCGCCCCGTCGCCGGCCTGGGCGGCGGCCGCGCCCCTTCCCGCCGGGGGCCATGCGCTGAAGTCGCTGAACTGGCGAGGCAGGTTCCTCCGTCACAGCGACGGCGCCCAGGACTTCGGCACAACAGCCGGAGCGAGAGCCTGCACAGCCACAGGCTCCCCGGACGTGCGGGACCCGCCCACCGCAGGGGACACGGCGTTGACGCAGCGGCAGTGCCACGGCGGTCGCCGGCCGGCAGTCGAAGCACGAGCAGTCCGGCGACCACTGCCCTGTCGTCAACCGCCACAGCGGTGAGTGCCTGGCCGTCACCGGCGCCTCCACCGCCGAGGCCCCCCGGCCGGAGCAGCGCACCCGCACAACGGACGGCCACTTCCAGTGACAGGCCTCCTGCCCTACGGCGTCCGGCCCACCCTGTGCACCGAAGTCCTCCCCGTTCCTCGCGCGCGACCACGCCACACGCCCGGACCATCACCGCCGTTCCTTCCGATCACAGCCCCCGCGTCAGACAGGAGAAGCAATGCCTGCGGTACTCACCCGGCTGTCGGCGACACTGGTCGCCGCCTGCCTTCTCATTGCCGCACATGTCCTGGCCACCCCCCAACGGGCGTCCGCGGCCACTTCCGGCTATCTCATGACCCACTTCATCGGAGAGGGAAGTGAAGGCCAACAGATCTACTTCTCCCACAGCACGGACGGCGTGCACTGGAGCGACCTCAACGGTGGCGGGATGACCCTGCGTTCCACGGTGGGAACGCGCGGGGTGCGTGACCCCGCTCTGGTTCGCTCCCCCGACGGGGGCCGATACTGGATCATCGCGACGGACTTGTGCATCGACTGCGGGCAGTCGTGGAGCGACTCCCAGTCCAACGGCAGCCGCAACCTCGTCGTGTGGGAATCGACCGACCTGGTCACGTGGTCAGCGCCGAGGCTGCTCAACGTCGCCGGCGCCATTCCCGACGGGCGCAACGCATGGGCACCCGAAGCGATCTGGAACCCCGAGACCAACGACTACGTCCTGTACTGGGCGACGAACGCGACTCGCAACGGCGTGCTGAAGCACCGCATCTACTCCGCCCGCACCACCGACTTCCGCGCCATCACCACACCTCAGGTCTACATCGACCGCCCCGGCACCCAGAGCATCATCGACACTCAAATCGTGGAAGTCCCCCCAGGAACTGGCGGCTACCGCTACGTGCGCGCTTCCCGTGACGGTCAGATCACGCTCGAAGGCAGTAACTCGATCCTCGGACAGTGGACCGGTCTCGGCAACCTCTCCGGCATCGGCCTGACCGGTTCCCAGGTCGAGGGCCCCATGTGGATGAAGTTCAAGGACCGCGGCGAGTGGGCCCTGTACCTCGACCAGTACGCCACGGGGCGCGGTTACCTGCCGACGCACACGACCGATCCGTCCGGCCCCGCTTCCTACCGGATTCCGGCAGCGGGCAGCTACGACATGGGCGGCGTCAAGAAGCGTCACGGCTCGATCCTCGACCTCACCGCCGCCGAGGAGAGCCGCGTACAGGCGCGGTGGGCCCCCAAGCCGGCCAGCCGACTGCAGTCGCTCAACTACCCGGACCGCTACGTACGGCACGCCGACTTCGACGTGCGCATCGACGCGGGCATCAGCCCCGCCCAGGACGCCCGGTTCCGGCTCCGGCCCGGTCTGGCGGACTCCGGCGCCGTCTCCTTCGAGTCGGTGAACTACCCCGGGTACTTCCTGCGGCACGTGGACAGGGATTTCCGCCTCTCCTACAACGACGGCACCACCGCTTTCGGCCGCAGCGCCACCTTCCGGCAGGTCGCCGGACTGGCCGACCCGGCGCAGGCCTCGTTCCAGGCCCATGACAGCCCCGAGCTGTACATCCGGCACTACGCCTTCCAGCTGCGGCTCGACACCGTCACGACCGCTACGGGGCGCAGCGACGCCACCTTCCGCATAACGAGCTGACCGACGGTCGCCCGTACCGCCCCGACCCCGATCGGCCCTGCCGTGGCACAGCGGAGCCCGATCGGCCAGGACAGGGCCGAACCGCGTGCTTCCCGAAAGGAACGTCATGTTCGCACGATGGATCAGAAGGACCGTCCTGCTCGCCGCCCTCGTGGCGGTCGGTGCGGGAGTGGCCGCGCCCACGCAGGAAGCCCAAGCGGCAGAAGCCGACGCGGCCTATGTGATGGGCTACTTCAAGGAGTCGATCAGCGGGGCCGGCAACGTCAACGCCTTGCACCTGGCCGTGAGCGATGATGGACGGAAGTGGGAGCCACTCAACGGCAACAACGCCGTCCTGACGCCCACGGCCGGTACGAAGGGCATCAGGGACCCGTTTCTGTACCGGCTCCGTGACGGCCGCTGGGCCCTGCTGGCGACCGACATCCCCGCCGGGGGCAGCTTCACGAAGCCGAACCAGTACATCCACGTCTGGACCTCCCCGGACCTCGTGACCTGGTCACCGGACCGCCTCCTCAAGGTCAACGGCACCAACACCAGTTCGTACAGCTGGGCACCGGCACTGCACTGGGATGCCGCGCGCCAGGCGTACGGCATCACGTTCAGCACCGTGCCGCCCGGCTTCTCGCACTCGGTGATCGCCGTTTCGTACACGACCGACTTCGTCAGCGCCACCAACCCCGCGATCTTCCACGACACAGGATCGGGCATCATCGACTCCCATGTGGTCACCGGGGGCGACGGGGCGAACTACCTGTACTACAAGGACCACGCGTCGGGCCGGCTGGCTGGGGCCCGCTCGGCCTCGGTGCAGCCCGGCAGCTTCGCCAAGTACACCGACGGCGTCGCCGAGAACCCGTGCACCGAGGCACCCACGCTGGTGAAGTCGCTGACGTCCTCGACCTGGATGCTGTGGGGTGACACCTACTGCCCCAACGCGAAGTTCGACCTGTGGCAGGGCGACCTGCTGTCCGGCCAGTGGAACAAGGTCAGTCGGCAGGCGTACACGGCGCCGCTCAACGCCAAGCACAACACTGTCCACCCGATCACCGCGGCGGACCGCGATCGGCTGGTCGCCCGGTACGGCACGACGAGCTGGAGCCTTCTGAAGTCCTATAACCATCCTGGTCACTATGTCCGGCACGCGAACCTCGAAGGCCGGATCGGTGAGCTGCCCTTCGACCCGTATCAGGACGCTCAGTGGCGGCTGCGGACAGGTCTGGCGGGCGTTGGCACCGTCTCCTTCGAATCCGTGAACTACCCGGGCCACTACCTTCGGCACCAGGGCTTCGTGGTCGGTCTGGCCCGCAATGACGGTACGTCGGGCTTCGCGGCCGACGCCTCGTTCCAGCGCGTGGCCGGCCTCGCCGATGCGAGCTGGTCGTCGTTCCGTCCGGTGCAGTATCCGACGCGCTATCTTCGGCACTCGTCCTTCTCCCTGCGCATCGACGAGGTCACGACCGCGACAGATCGCGCCGACGCCACGTTCGACGTCGTCCAGTGACCGGTCTCCCGGGCCCGGCGTGCCGGGCCCGGGAGCAGGACGGCCGGCGCTCGTTCATCGGGTATCGGTTGTCTCAGGGGCAACGCGCAAAGGCGGGAGCCTTGTGTCCCATAGGAACTCGGGCTCCCGCCTTTGCGGGGGTCAGCCCCCGCTTCGGGAGCTGACGGTGCGACGCGTCGGTGCGGTCACGCGGCTCCGGGGTTGCCGTAGTAGGCGTCCGGGCCGTGCTTGCGCGTGAAGTGACGGTCCAGGAGGTGTTGCGGTGGTTCGACCGTGCCCAGGGTGATGGTGTGGAGGGCCATCTCGGCCACCGCCTCGCAGATGACGGCGTGCTCCAGGGACTTGGTGGCGTCGGCGCCCCAGGTGAAGGGGCCGTGGTGGGCGACCAGGGCGCCGGGGACTTCCCTGGCCCGGGTGTCGTCGCGGTCCAGGAGGTCCACGATGACCTGGCCGGTGTTGTACTCGTAGTCCGTGGCGCACTGCTGGGGGGTGAGGGCCTCGGTGACGGGGACGGGCCCGTTGAAGGTGTCGGCGTGGGTGGTGCCGAGCACCGGTATGGGTCGTCGGGCCTGGGCGAAGGCGACGGCGTGGGTGGAGTGCGTGTGGGTCACGCCTCCGATGGAGGGGAAGGCGAGGTAGAGGCTGCGGTGCGTCTCCGTGTCGGTGGATGGACGCAGGTGGCCCTCGACGACCTTTCCGTCGGTCAGGGAGACGACGACGAGGTCCTCCTCGGTCAGTGCTTCGTAGGCCACGCCCGAGGGCTTGATGACGAAGACGCCGGCTTGTCGGTCCACGCCGCTCACGTTGCCCCAGGTGAGGGTCGCCAGGCCGGCTCGGGGGATGCGGAGGTTGGCCTCCAGTACCTCTCGTCGTAGTTCCTTGGAAACGGCGGTGCTCACGGAGGGCTCCGTCCTGGTAAGGGTGGTGGCGGGGGTGCTCACAGGCTCTGGGCCAGACGGTGGTAGGCCTGGTTCCAGCGCAGCTCGCGCGTGAAGCGGCGGATGGTGGTGTCCTGGTCGATGACGGCGAGTTCGGTCCGCAGCATCTCGGCGAGGTCTTCGAGCTCCTCGCCGCCGAGGGCGGTGGTCAGAACGGTGTGGTGCGGTGCCCCGGCCGTGAGCCAGGCCTCGGTGGAGGTGCGCAGGTCGGGGCGGGGGCGCCAGACGGCCCGGGCGACGGGGAGCCGGGGCAGCGGCTCGGGCGGGGCGACGACGTCGATGTGGTTGGCGACGAGGCGGAACCGGTCGCCCATGTCGGCGAGGCCGACGACGACGGCCGGACCGGGGTCCGCGTCGAAGACGAGGCGGACGGGGTCCTCGCGTCCGCCGATGCCGAGCGGGTGGATCTCGCAGGTGGGCGTCGCCGTCGTGAGGGACGGGCAGACCTCGAGCATGTGGGCGCCGAGGATGAGCTCCTGGCCGGGCGTGAGGTCGTAGGTGTAGTCCTCCATGAAGGAGGTGCCGCCGGGCAGGCCGTGGGCCATCGCCTTCAGGGTGCGCAGCAGGGTGGCGGTCTTCCAGTCTCCTTCGCCTCCGAAGCCGTAGCCGTCCCCCATCAGGCGCTGCACGGCGAGGCCGGGCAGCTGGCGCAGGCCCCCGAGGTCCTCGAAGTTGGTGGTGAAGGCGCGGAAACCGCCTTCCGTGAGGAAGGTACGCAGGCCGGCTTCGATGCGGGCGGCGTAGCGCAGGGAGTCGTGGCGCTCGCCGCCGGGCCGGAGCTCGGGTGCGAGGGCGTAGAGGTCCTGGTACTCCTTGACGAGCGCGGTGACGGTGTCCTCGTCGGTGGCGTCGACCGCGGCGACGAGGTCGTTGACGCCGTAGGTGTTGACCGACACCCCGAACCGCAGCTGCGCCTCGACCTTGTCGCCCTCGGTGACGGCCACGTCGCGCATGTTGTCGCCGAACCGGGCGAGCTTGAGGGTGGTGAGTTCGGATCGGCCGACGGCGGCGCGGGCCCATCCGGCGATCCGGTCGACGACGTCGGGAGTGGAGACGTGGCCGGCCACGGTCTTGCGCGGGATGCCGAGACGGGTCTGGACGAAGCCGAACTCGCGGTCGCCGTGGGCTGCCTGGTTCAGGTTCATGAAGTCCATGTCGATGGTGGACCAGGGCAGTTGGCGGTTGGCCTGGGTGTGCAGGTGCAGGAGGGGCTTGTTCAGCGCGTCGAGGCCGGCGATCCACATCTTGGCCGGGGAGAAGGTGTGCATCCAGGCGATCAGGCCGATGCAGCGGTCGTCGGCGTTGGCCTCCAGACAGAGCGCGCGGATGGCGGCCGCGTCGGTGAGCACCGGCTTCCAGACGAGACGGACGGTCATCTGCGGCTGGCCGGCGAGGATCTCGCAGATGGCGCGCGACTGGTCGGCGACCTGGGCCAGGGTCTCGTCGCCGTAGAGGGCCTGGCTGCCGGTGAGAAACCAGATCTCGCGGTCGGGCTGGGCAAGCGTCATGTCGAGTGTGCTCCTCGAAGGTGCTGGAGTGGAGGGGGCGGGCCGTGGAGGGGGCAGGCCGTGGAGGCGGACCGGTCAGTCGGTGGTCGCGGTGCGCGCGGTGTTGCGGATCCGCCGCAGGCGGTGCAGGAGGAGGTCCGCGCCGGTGCCGAAGTGGTCGTGCAGGGCGCGGTACTCGTCGAAAAGCGCGTCGTAGGCGTCCGCCCGTGTGGGGTCGGGCACGTACGCGTGGCGCTGGACGCTGCCCATGACGGCGGCGGCGGAGCGGACGTCGGGGTAGGCGCCCGCGGCGACGGCCGCGTGGATGGCCGAGCCGAGGGCGGGTCCCTGTTCAGAAGTGCCCAGGGAGACGGGACGGCGGAGCACGTCGGCGTAGATCTGCATGAGCAGGGCGTTCTTCTTGAGACCCCCGGTGACGATGAACTCCTCGACGGGGACCCCGCCGTCCTCGAAGGCCTCGACGATCATCCGGGTTCCGTAGGCCGTGGATTCGAGCAGGGCCCGGTAGACGTCCTCGGGGCGGGTGTCGAGGGTGAGTCCGGCGATGACCCCGGAGAGGTGGTGGTCGACCAGGGTGGAGCGGTTGCCGTTCATCCAGTCCAGGGCGACCAGGCCGTGCGCGCCGACCGGCTGGCCGGCGGCCTTGCGGGTCAGGAGCTGGTGCAGGTCCTCGCCGGCCGCTGCGGCCTCGGCGCGGTAGTGGTCCGGGACGCCCTGGCGGAGCCACCAGGCGAAGATGTCGCCGACCGCGCTCTGGCCGGCCTCATAACCGTAGGCGCCGTCGACGATGCCGCCGTCGACCACTCCGCAGATGCCGGGGACCTCGGCGAGGGTGGCGCCGTTGAGGACGTGGCAGGTGGAGGTGCCCATGATGGCGAGCATCCGGCCGTTCTCCACGGCGCCCGCCGCGGGTGCGGCGACGTGGGCGTCGACGTTGCCGGCGGCGACGGCGATGCCCTCGGGGAGGCCGGTCCAGTGCGCGGCCCGGCTGCTCAGGGTGCCGACGCGGGAGCCCAGGGGTGAGAGCGGGTGTTCCAGGCGCGTTGCCGGGAAGTCGGCGAAGTCCGGGTGGAGCCGGGCCAGGAAGTCGGGCGAGGGGTAGGTGCCGTCCTGGTGGATGCCCTTGTAGCCGGCGGTGCAGGTGTTGCGCGACTCGGTGCCGGTCAGCTGCCAGACGATCCAGTCCGCCGCCTCGATCCAGCGGGCGCAGGCGGCGTAGACGGCGGGATCCTCCTCCAGGACCTGCAGCGCCTTGGCGTACTGCCACTCGGAGGAGATCTTTCCTCCGTACCGCCCGATCCACTTCTCGCCCCGGGCGTGCGCGAGGGCGTTGATGCGGTCGGCCTGATCCTGGGCGGCGTGGTGCTTCCACAGTTTCGGCCAGGCGTGCCGGCGGCCGGCCCACTCGGGCGTCAGGGCGAGCGGGGTGCCGTCCGGGGTGGTCGGCAGGACCGTGCAGGCGGTGAAATCGGTGGCGATGCCGATGACGTGGGCCGGGTCGACTCCGGCGTCGGCGAGCGCCGCCGGAACGGCGGTACGAAGGACGTCGCGCCAGTCCTCGGGGTGCTGCAGGGCCCAGTCGGGTGGCAGGGGGGCTTCGGCGGAGGGAAGGCGGTCCTCGATGACGGCGTGAGGGTACTCGTGGACCGCCGAACCGAGTTCGGCGCCGTCCCGGACCCTGACCACGACGGCCCGCCCGGACAGGGTGCCGAAGTCGACTCCGATCGTGCAGGCCTCGGGAGGGTGACCGTCGGCGGGGTCGGAAGGGGCGTGTGTGGTCACGATGCGGTCTCTCTCGTCATGGTGGATGGGGTGGCGGTTCGCCCTCGCCGATTGTTAACGTTCACAATCTGATTCGGCAAGGCCTGGGTGGACTTTGGTCGGTCGCGCGGGTGGGCAAGCAGCCGTTCACCTACCGGGTACCGCCCGGGACATCACGCCCAGCGCAGCTACGGCGGGAGGGCGCGGGCAGGATCAGGATCCAGGCGTCGGAGAGGACCCGGCATCACCATGGGCCCGGACGACGGACTTCGGCGGCGGGCCGGTGCTCCATGAGTGCGACCCGCCGGACGGCCTGGATTCCGGGATTCCGGTCGCCTCTGCAGTCGTTGACTGGCCCTGCGACGGGCGCACGACGCCACTTTCGACAGCTGGCCGCTTGTGTGCGCGCACCTCGGGCAGCCGTAGCGAGAAACGCTTCATGTCCCGGGCCACGAGACGGTCGACCGCGACTGCGGGGCATCGCACCTGCCGGGACGCGAACACGCGAGTATGTGGACATCCGGCGCTCGCTCAGGAGGTGCGCCCGGCACGTACAGCGGGCGGCGCCACTGCGTGACGCGCCTCCTCCCCGTGCGCGCGCCGTCACACCGGGGGTAGGCGTCCTGCGGCTCGCGCCGCATTCGCCCCCGCTTTCCCCCTGCTTACGGTTGGGTATCGATGCGAGAAAAAGAGTAGCGACTCTTGAACCAAGTTGATGCGAGCGCTAACAATCAGCTCGACCGAGGCTACTGAATACCGGCCACCCAGCCGGAACAGGGTCGTCCGGCGGCGCGAGGACGAGCGCCGCCCTCCGGACCCGTTCCGGGCAGAGCCGCACTCGACGACGGGATTGTCAGGTAACGCCCATGAAGAAGTTCCGATCCGTATCCGCCCTCCTTGCCCTGACCACCAGTTGTGCCCTGCTCCTGACCGCTTGCGGGCAGAACAGCGAGGGCGGCAGCCAGGAGTCGAAGGAGAAGAAGGACCTGACCATCGGCATCGCCATGCCCACCAAGTCCTCCGAGAGGTGGATCGCCGACGGCCGGAACATGACCGCGAGCCTGAAGAAGGCCGGTTTCTCCACGACCCTGCAGTACGGGGAGGACGACCCCGACCAGCAGGTCGCCCAGATCGAGAACATGATCACCCAGGGCGTCGACGCCCTGGTCGTGGCCGCCATCAACGGCGAGGCCCTGTCCAACGTTTTGCAGCAGGCGGCGGACGCCGACATCCCGGTGATCTCCTACGACCGGCTCATCCTGGGCTCCCCCCACGTCGACTACTACGCCTCCTTCGACAACGAGAAGGTCGGCGAGCTCCAGGCCACGTACATCGTCGAGAAACTGGGACTGAAGGCCGGCTCCAAGAAGGGCCCCTTCAACATCGAACTGTTCGCCGGGTCCAACGACGACAACAACACCAAGTACTTCTTCAACGGCGCCATGAAGGTGCTGAAGCCCTACCTCGACAAGAAGCAGCTGGTCGTGCGCTCGCAGCAGACCCAGCTCAATCAGGTCACCACACTGCGCTGGGACGGCGGGACGGCGCAGAAGCGCATGGACGACCTGCTGACCTCGGCGTACTCCACGGCCCGGGTCGACGCCGTTCTCTCCCCCTACGACGGCATCTCCATCGGCATCCTCTCCGCTCTGAAGTCCGACGACTACGGCAGCCCGGCCAAGCCGCTGCCGGTCGTCACCGGCCAGGACGCGGAGGTCGCGTCCGTGAAGTCGATCATCGCGGGCCAGCAGACGCAGACCGTATACAAGGACACGCGGGCACTCGCGCAGGTCGCCGCTGACATGGTGAGCGCCGTCCTCACCGGCAAGAAGCCCGAGATCAACGACGACACCACCTACCACAACGGCAAGAAGGTGGTCCCGGCCTTCCTGCTCGACCCGGTCAGCGTCGACAAGTCGAACTACCGGAAGATCCTGGTCGACTCCGGCTACATCGACGCCGGCGAGCTGCGGTGACCCCCGTGGAGTCCCCCGCCCCGGCCCCGGGCGGCCCCGTCCTCGAGATGCGGTCCATCGTCAAGACCTTCCCCGGGGTCAGGGCGCTCTCCGAGGTGACCCTGTCCGTGAAGCGCGGCGAGGTGCACGCCCTGTGCGGGGAGAACGGTGCCGGGAAGTCGACGCTCATGAAGGTCCTGTCCGGCGTCCACCCGCACGGGACCTACGAGGGCGAGATCCTCTTCGACGGCGAGCCGTGCCGTTTCAAGGACATCAGGGCCAGTGAGCAGCACGGCATCGTCATCATCCACCAGGAGCTCGCACTCGTCCCCTACCTGTCGATCGCCGAGAACATCTTCCTCGGCAACGAACCGTCCCGGCGGGGGATCATCGACTGGCGCGAGGCGCTGCGGCGGGCCTCCGAACTGCTCAGGCGCGTCGGTCTCGACGAACACCCCGAGACCCGGGTCGCCGACATCGGTGTCGGCAAGCAGCAGCTCGTGGAGATCGCGAAGGCGCTGGCGAAGGACGTCCGGCTGCTGATCCTCGACGAGCCCACCGCGGCACTGAACGACGAGGACAGCGCGAAGCTGCTGCGGCTGATGCGGGAGCTGAAGAGCCAGGGCATCACCTCGATCATCATCTCGCACAAGCTGAACGAGATCGCCCGGATCGCCGATTCCGTCACCATCCTGCGCGACGGGCGGTCCATCGAGACCCTGGACGTCAGGGACCCGGCCACCACCGAGGAGCGCATCATCCGCGGCATGGTGGGGCGGGACCTCGACAGCCGTTTCCCCGACCGCACGCCGTACGAGGGCCCGGCCGACGCGGCCCCTGTCCTGGAGATCCGGGACTGGACCGTGCGCCATCCCCTCGACCGCGGCCGCAAGGTCGTCGACGGGGTCTCGCTCCAGGTCCGCCGCGGGGAGATCGTCGGCGTCGCCGGCCTCATGGGTGCCGGCCGGACCGAACTCGCCATGAGCGTCTTCGGCCGTTCCTATGGCCACTACGAGCAGGGCGCCGTACTCAAGGACGGCCGTGAGGTGCGGACACGTACGGTTCCCGAGGCGGTCGCCCACGGCATCGCGTACGTCACCGAGGACCGCAAGCACTACGGGCTCGACCTCGGCGACTCCGTCAGCCGGAACATCTCGCTCGCCTCCCTCAGCTCCCTCGCCCGCCGGGGCGTCGTCGACGGTCACGAGGAGCGCAAGGTGGCCGAACAGTTCCGGCGGACCATGAACATCAAGGCTCCGAACGTCCTCGAACCGGTCGGCCGCCTTTCCGGCGGCAACCAGCAGAAGGTCGTCCTCAGCAAGTGGATCCTCGCCGGACCGGACGTCCTCATCCTCGACGAGCCCACGCGCGGAGTCGACGTCGGAGCCAAGTTCGAGATCTACACCGTGATCGACCGGCTCGCCGCCGAGGGCAAGGCGATCCTCCTCATCTCTTCCGAGCTGCCCGAACTGCTCGGCATGTGCGACCGCATCTACACCATGGCCGCAGGACGGCTGACCGGCGAAGTCACCCGCGAGGACGCCACCCAGGAAGTGCTGATGCGGCACATGACGCAGGACACCCCCGCACCACCGGCGGTCACCGCAGATGCCGCCTCCAGCGAAGGACACCAGGCATGAGCACCGAAGTCGGCACGAAAACGACCACCCCGGCGCCCCCGGGCAGCGGGTCCCCGTCCACCGGGACACCGGTGGTCCGGGTGTTCCTGGACGGCGTCCGGCGCAACATGCGCCAGTACGGGATGCTCTTCGCGCTCGGCCTGATCGTGCTCCTGTTCCAGATCTGGACGGGCGGCGACCTCCTGCTGCCGCGCAACGTCTCCAACCTGGTGCTGCAGAACAGCTACATCCTCATCCTGGCCATCGGCATGATGATCGTCATCATCTCCGGGCACATCGACCTGTCGGTGGGCTCTTTGATGGCCCTGGTGGGCGGCATCGGGGCGGTGCTCATGGTCGAGCACCAGGTGTCCTGGCCCGTCGCGGTGCTCCTCACCCTGCTCCTCGGAGCGGTCGCCGGCGCGCTCCAGGGCTTCTTCATCGCGTACGTCGGCATACCGTCGTTCATCGTGACGCTCGCCGGCATGCTGCTGTTCCGCGGACTGACGGAGATCTTCCTCAAGGGTCAGACGCTCGGTCCCTTCCCGGACGGGCTGCAGAAGGTCGCCAACGGTTTCCTGCCGGAGGTGGGGCCGGAGACCAACTACCACAACCTGACCCTGCTCCTGGGCCTGGGACTGATCGCCTACGTGGTCTTCCAGGAGGTCCGGGACCGCCGCCGCCAGCGGGAGTTCGCCCTGGAGACGCTCCCCACGGGCCTGTTCGCGCTGAAGGTGACGGCGCTGGTCGCCGCGGTCCTGGTCACGACCCTGCTGCTCGCCAGCTACAAGGGCGCCCCCGTGGTTCTCCTGATCCTGGCCGTGCTGCTGGTCGGTTTCGGTTACGTGATGCGCAACGCGGTGATCGGCCGCCACGTGTACGCGATCGGGGGGAACCTGCCCGCCGCGAAGCTGTCCGGGGTCAAGGACAAGAAGGTCACCTTCGCGGTCTTCCTCAACATGGGAATGCTCGCGGCGCTCGCCGGACTCGTCTTCGCGGCCCGCTTCAACGCGGCCTCACCGAAGGCCGGCGTGAACTTCGAACTCGAGGCCATCGCCGCCGCGTTCATCGGCGGGGCGTCGATGAGCGGTGGCGTGGGCACCGTGCTGGGGGCCATCATCGGCGGCCTGGTCCTCGGCGTGCTCAACAACGGTATGAACCTCGTCGGCGTGGGCACCGACTGGCAGCAGGTCATCAAGGGCCTCGTCCTGCTCGCGGCGGTCGGCTTCGACGTGTGGAACAAGCGAAGGGCAGGCGCCTGACGCCGCTCCGGACATGGCTGTGCCCGCCGGTTCCTCCACCGGCGGGCACAGCCGCGTCGGGGTCTTTCGTACGCGGTCAGTCGCGGGTACTGAACCGCAGGACCGTCCTCGACCCGTACTCCTCCCCGGGGCGCAGCACCGGAGAGGGGTCATCGGGGCGGTTCGGGGAGTCGGGGAAGTGCTGGGTCTCCAGCGCGATGCCGGCGCCCGCCCGGTAGGGCGTACCGCTCTTGCCGACGACGGTTCCGTCGAACTGCCCCGCGGTATAGACCTGGAGTCCCGGCTCGGTGGTCAGCACCTCCATGGACCGCCCCGTGGCCGGCGCGTAGAGGGAGGCGGCGCGGCGGAGCGTGTCGTCGCCGTGCGGGCGCAGTACGAAGTTGTGGTCGTACCCGCCGCCCGCGCCGGGGCGGGACAGGGCCTCGGCGATCCTGGTCGGCCGACGGAGGTCGAACGCGCTGCCGTGGACCGGGCGGTGGTCGCCGTGGGGGATGAGGTCCTCGTCGACCGGCGTGTAATGGGTAGCGTCGACGACCAGTTCGTGGTCGAGGACGTCGCCGGCGCCCTCGCCCTCAAGGTTGAAGTAGGCGTGGTTCGTCAGGTTGACCGGGGTGGGCGCGTCGGTCACCGCCGCGTACGAGAAGGAGAGTTCGTCGTTCCGGCCGATGAGAACGCCGACGGTGACGTCCAGGTTTCCCGGGAATCCCTGGTCGCCGTCGGGGCTGCGCAGGTGCAGGAGCACACCGGCCCACTCCGGGGTGTGCACGCTCTCGGCTTCCCAGAGCCGGGTGTCGAAGCCGTCGGTGCCGCCGTGCAGGCAGTGGCCGTCCTCCTGCGTGGTCAGCTGGTACGGCCTCCCGTCCAGGGTGAACCGGCCGTGTGCGATGCGGTTGGCGTAGCGGCCGACCGTGGCGCCGAAGTAGCGGGCGCCGGTGGCCGTCCGGGCCGGATCACGGGGAGCGAGGACGACGTCCGCCGGGGTGCCGTGCCGGTCCGGCGCCCACAGGCCGTGGAGGCGGGCGCCGCGGGTGTGCACCTCCGCCGTGAGTCCGCCGGGAAAGCCGAAGGTCCATCGTTGCCCGGAGTCCGGGTCGGGACGGCAGGCGGGCGGGCCTCCGGCGAAGAGGGACAGGGAGGAGGTCATGGAAGTTGCTTCAGGCTTATGCACGTCTCATTGTGAGCGCTAACTTGAGCACTCCTCAAGAGGTCGTGGCTCGTCACTCGCCCTTGTTGCGCGGGAGCGCTGCGACGACTGTGCACGTCAAGCGAGAGGCCAGGGCCCACCCGGCAGTTCTCCTGCCAGGGGCAATCAGTCGTCGAGGACCCCGTCGGGCCCCGCCCCGACCGAGAGCTTCTTTCATCAACACCTCTCGTCCGACGAACCGGGCTCCAGTCTCATTCCCGTGACGTTAGCGCTAACACTCGATGTCGCGAACGGTCACGTCGCCCGCGTCGTCGTGACCTCGGTTCGCCGAGTGGCCGAAGGGCGGAGTGTGGGCGAAAGAAGGCGAGTGGCGGGACATACCCGCCTGCCTCCCCTGCGCCGTTCATCGATCGGCTCCCGATCCGCAATGCAAGCTTCGGATTCCGTATCCCGGCCTCCTTGGCAAGGCATGGGACCGGCGCCATCAGGTGGCTCGATCTCCCGCATGTGACCTGCACGTCTTGCGCCACAAACGGACCACCGCGGCCCTGACCGACGGAGTGTCCGTTCACGAAGTATCTCGCCGGCTCGGACATCGTTCGATCAGGGTCACGGTGGACCGGTACGGCCACCTCACGCAGGACGGTCAGGAGCGCTGCCGTCAGGTCGTCGAGACGGCCGTCGGGCCGCACATGCTCACACCAGGTCGAGCGACCGCAGCGCGCGGCGCTGACTTGGTGCTGACCTGACCGGCCAGAAGATGTAGCAGACCCCGCCCGTAGCGCTTCTGACCTTGCCGTTTGCGTCGTACCTCTTCGTACGCAGCCAGATGTTCTCCCACTCGCGCCGCCGGTAGACGCGGCGCACGGCCTCGTTGCCGGGCGAGGCGGGGTCGTTGGCGATCACGTCGCCGTCCGCGGTGAAACCGATGACGGTCATCAGGTGGCCGGCGGTGCCGTAGCCGGCACCGGTCAGCTCCTCCTTGCGGAAGGACTGCGACGTGATGGCCGGAATCCCGGCCCGGATGAGGGTCTCCAGGTCCGTGAGCGAGCGCAGGCGGGTCACCACGGCGTTCATGTCCGGGTAGGTGGCGGCGTAGGCGGCGTTGAAGGGCCAGTTGCCGCAGCCCTCGTACTGGTGGTCGAAGGTGAAGCGGGCCGCGTGACACACCTGGGGGTCGGTGAAGGCCGGGTTCACCCAGGCCAGCTGCTCCGGGCTCGGGCGGCGGCCCCAGTACTCGATGATCATCTGCGAGGAGGTCGGACTGCACCACGCCTCGCCGCCGTTGTCGTACTCGGGGTACCGCCCGACGTGAGTGTTCTGCGAGTAGCGCGGGACGGTCAGCTCGCGGTCGAGGCCGGGCGTCGAGGCGGGCACGGTGAACCGGTCCGGGATGTCGGACGCCATCGCGCCGAGTCGCCACACGGTCGGGGTCAGAGCGGTGCCGGGAGTCCGGTGGAGCGTCAGCCTCAGCTGGTACGAGACGAGCCGCAGCCCGCTCGTGGTGTCGTCCACGGAGAAGGTGTCGGTCCAGACGGAGCTCTTGCCGTCGGTCTGGTCGTCGACGGAGGTACGGCGGATGTCGCCGTCGCCGGCCGCCCAGCGGCCCATCACGTACCAGGGGGTGGTGGTGGCGTCGTTGTACGTGCCGCGCAGCTCGATCTGGATCCAGGTGCCGGGCGGGGTGTCGGCGTTCCAGGAGGCGATGACCTCGGTGGCGGGCACGGTGGAGGTGTGAACCGGGGAGGTCCAGGTCGCGTACTCCCAGGTGGAGGTGCGGCCGGTGTGGGGGTCGGCGTAGTCGAGGCGGCCCGCGGGGGCGTCGATCTCCAGGCCGGGCCGGTGGCCCGCGACGGCCCGGGTCCCAACGGAGGCGCCGCAGCGCCAGTCCGTGTACGAAGTCCAGAAGCGGTTGTCGACGAGACCGGACGCGGCGACCTCGGCGACCTCCTCCGCGTCGGCCAGGGGCCGGGCGGTCGCCGGGGCGGCGGAGGCCGCGGCCGTACCGGCGGCTGCCGCGAGGGCCGCGGCGAGAACGGTTCTGCGCGGGGTGGAACTGGTCATGGGCGGTGACCCCCTGTCGGAGAACGGCGGTGGCGTACGGACGGCGGGTGGGGCGGCGAGGCGCACGGCAGGCATCACCGGGCGGGGTGGAGCGGTGCCCGGGCGTGCTCACTATCGCGGCTCGCGGAGCGCTTCTGCCAGCGATTCGCCTCGCGTCGAGCGACCAATATTGGTCTCGACCAGTGACGGTCCCACCCCGGTCGGCCAGCGGCCGGACAAGATCCAGAAGTCACTCCCCAGGCCGGGTCCGTCACGTCCCGCCCGGCCCGCGGGCAGACGGCGCTTCCTTCCGGACACGACCTAGGCTGGAGTCCATGGACTCCCTCGACCGCGCCGCCGATGCGCTGCGCCGCCGTCCGCCGACCTGTGGGCCGGTGCGGCTGGTCGCGGTGGACGGGCACGCGGGCTCGGGAAAGTCGACCTTCGCCGCGCGGCTCGCCGCCCGACTGGCCGCGCCGGTGCTCCATCTCGACGACCTCGCCTGCCACGAGGAACTGTTCGAGTGGACGGAGCGCATGCGGACGCAGGTGATCGCGCCCCTCGCGCGGGGCGATGTCGCGCGCTATCACCCGTACGACTGGAATCTGCGGAGCTTCGGGCCGCCGAGGGAGCTGCTCCCGGCGCCGGTCGTGCTGGTCGAGGGCGTGGGGGCCGGGCGCCGGGCGCTGCGTCCGTATCTCGCCGCGCTGCTGTGGATGGAGCGGGGGCCCGAGGAGTCCTGGGCACGCGGCCGGCACCGGGACGGACCGGCCCAGTCGGCCTTCTGGGACGGCTGGACGGTGGCGGAGACACGCCATTTCGCCGCGGACCCTTCCCGTCCCTTCGCCGACGCCCTGGTACGGGAGTGCCCAGAGGGTTATGAGTGGCTTCCCGGGCCGCAAGTGACAGCAGGCCCGAACCAGATCATCACGGAACGTGACGGCGCTCGACACATGATCTGAGCAGCCGGAACTCGACGTCCGCAAGTGCCTCAAGTCCGCTTGACCCAAGGGGCGTACAGGTCTTACGTTCTCAATGTGCGGCTTTTCGGAGCCGCCGCGGACACGAAGCCCCCGGTTGTTCCCCCGTGATCGGGGGCTTCGTTCTGCCCCGATCGACCCCTTCACCGGCCCGCCGCGAACCCCTGACGCTTACCCAGGGTCACCGCCGCCGGATCATGCGCTTCTCCTTCGTCGCGCCCCCTCTGCGCAGGTACGATGCCCCTCGGTGGGGTCATATCCCGTCCACGAGAAGGCGGTTCTGTACGGCTTCCGGCGGGCGCCCGCCCGCCGGGACAGCAACGGGGGCACGTTTTGTGGGGGACCCGATGGACATCGGCACGCAGGGCGGACAGACCCCTGCCGAACTCGCCTGGCTGCGGGGGGTGGACGCCTACACGATGGGCGCCTATCCGCAGGCCGAGGAAGAGTTCCGGACCGCGGTACGCGTCGATCCCGGCATGGCGGACGCCTGGCTCGGGCTGCACGCGTTGCGCGTGGACACCACCACGGCGCTGCTGCGGATGTACCGCAATCGCGAGCGGTTCGGCGAACAGCGCGCCCGGCACCGCCGGACCCTGAACTCCTGGTACTGGCTGGGCTGGTGGGTCCAGCCCGTCCTCGAAAGCCCGCGCGACCTCCTGCTCGCGCACGCGTCACACTGGCTGGACGGGCGCCATGTGCCGGAGCTGGATCGGGCCTTGGCGGGGCTGCCGCCGGTCGACACCGATCCGCAGGTTCGCTTCCTGCACGCCTGCCGGTCCTATCTCGTCAAGGACTGGGAGCAGCTGGTGCGGCACACCGAGCCGCTGGTGGACGATCCGCTGCTCGGGATCGAGGCCGGGCTCTTCGGCGGGATGGCCCGCGTCCGCCTGGAGATGTACGGCCAGGCGGAGCCGCTGCTCTCGGCGGCGCTGATGCGCTGCCGCAGCGAACAGCCGCAGCGCAAGGAGCTGCGCTACTGGCTGGCCAGGGCACACGAGGGCACCGGGCGGAGCGCCGCCGCCCTGCCGCTCTACCGGGCGGTGCACCGGATCGACCCGGCGTTCATGGACACGGCCGCCCGGCTGGCGGCGATCACCGAGTACGACGGGTTCGAAGGACCGGAGGACGCGGCCGGGCTCGCCTCTGTCGCCCTGAGCGGCGTGGGGCAGGACACCGCCGACGCGGCCCAGGGCGATCTCGACGGCCCGGTGGTGGACGGCCTGCGGCTGGGCACGGAACCCACGCCCACCGTCTCCCCCGCCGTCCCCGTCTCCCCCGCCGGCCCGCCCGAGCCACCCGACGGTGTGCGCCAGAAGGCCGCCGTCCCCCGACAGCCCGCTCCCCCGCGCTTCCCCGCCAGCCCCACCGACCCGGCCCTGCTCGCGCAGGCGCTCGCGGAACTGGAGCGCATGGTCGGGATGGAGCCGGTGAAACGCCAGGTCAAGGCGTTGTCGGCACAGTTGGAGATGGCCCGGCTGCGGGCGGGACAGGGCCTTCCCGTCCAGCCTCCGAAACGTCACTTTGTCTTCTCCGGTCCCTCCGGCACCGGGAAGACCACCGTCGCGCGGATCCTCGGCCGGGTCTTCTACGCGCTCGGCCTGCTCGGCGGCGACCATCTCGTCGAGGCCCAACGGGCGGACCTGGTGGGCGAGTTCCTCGGCCAGACGGCGGTCAAGGCGAACGAGCTGATCGACTCCGCGATCGGCGGGGTCCTCTTCGTGGACGAGGCGTACTCCCTCTCCAACACCGGTTACAGCAAGGGCGACGCGTACGGCGACGAGGCGCTCCAGGTGCTGCTCAAGCGGGCGGAGGACAACCGCGACCACCTGGTGGTGATTCTGGCCGGTTATCCGGAGGGCATGGACCGGCTGCTCGCCGCCAACCCCGGGCTCTCCTCCCGCTTCACGACCCGGGTCGACTTCCCCTCGTACCGCCCGCTGGAGCTCACCTTGATCGGCGAGGTGCTCGCCGCGGCGAACGGGGACGGCTGGGACGAGGAGGCACTGGAGGAGCTGCGCTCGATCAGCGGCCATGTCGTCGACCAGGGCTGGATCGACGAGCTCGGCAACGGCCGTTTCCTGCGCACGTTGTACGAGAAGTCCTGCGCCTACCGGGATCTGCGTCTCTCCGGCTACCCGGGCACGCCCACGCGCGAGGACCTGGCCACCCTGCGCCTCGCCGACCTCATGCAGGCCTACGGCGAGGTGCTCTCGGGCCGTGGTCCGTCCGCCCGGGGCTCCCAGGAGCCGCCGGGGCTGTGAGGGCGACGAGCGCCCCGGTCCGCCGACCGCGATCGGCGGACCAGGGGTCCGGGACCGGTCAGCGGGCCAGGGCCTGGGACGCCTGCCCTGGGCGCTGCTCGCCCAGCGAGCCGACCTCGCCCAACGGCAGCGCCTCTCCCGGCGGCAGGGCGGTGAGCGCGTCGGCGCGGTGCGCGGGGTGGCGGTGCGCGGGGTCGCGGACCTCACCGACCAGCGTCTCCAGGACGTCCTCCAGCGCGACGAGGCCGAGGACGCGCCCCGAGCCGTCCGCGACCTGGGCGAGGTGGGTGGCCGCGCGGCGCATCACGGTGAGGGCGTCGTCGAGCGGTAGCTCGGCACGGAGCGTCGCCATCGGGCGCCACACCTGTTGTGGCACCGCCCGTTCCCGCTCCTCCAGATCGAGGACGTCCTTGACGTGCACGAAGCCCATGAAGGTGCCGGACGTCCCGCGCCCCTCGGCGCAGACCGGGAAGCGGGAATAGCCGGTGCGGACGGTGAGCTCCTCGATCTCGCGCGGGGTGACGGCCGGTGTAACCGTGACCAGCGCCGAGCGGGCTATGAGGACGTCCGTCACCGGGCGGCTGCCCAGTTCGAGGACGTCCTCAAGGCGCTCCTGCTCGCCCGGGTCGAGCAGTCCCGCCTGGCCGGCGTCCTCGACGAGGCGGCCGAGCTGCGCACTGGTGTAAACGGCCTCCACCTCGTCCTTCGGCTCCACCCCGAAGGCTCGCAGCACCAGTCGGGCGCAGGCACCCAGCGCGGTGGTCACGGGCCGGCAGAGCCGGGCGAAGCCGACGAGGCCGGGGCCGAGCAGCAGTGCGGTCCGCTCCGGCGCCGCCATCGCGAGGTTCTTCGGGAGCATCTCGCCGATGACGAGGTGCAGGAAGACGACCGCCGCCAGCGCCACGACGTACCCCAGGGGGTGGATCAGCCCCTCGGGCACCCGTACGGCGTGGAAGACCGGTTCGAGGAGGGCGGCGACGGTGGGCTCGGCGACCGCGCCGAGGGTCAACGAGCAGACGGTGATGCCGAACTGGGCCGCCGCCATCATCTGCGGCAGGTGTTCGAGGCCGTACAGCACCTGTGCGGACCGTTTGGAGTCGAGCGGTTCGATCTGGCTGCGGCGCACGGAGACGAGTGCGAACTCGGCCCCGACGAAGAAGCCGTTGGCCACCACGAGGAGCAGGGCGAACAGCAGGGGGAGCAGGCTCATCGGACCGCCTCCGCGGCGAGGGGCCGCTCGGCCGTCCGTACGATCCGAACACGTTCGGCGCGATAGCGGTCCACCTGCCGGACCGACAGCCGCCAGCCAGGGAGTTCGGCCCGGTCCCCGGGCGCGGGGATGCGCCCCAGGAGGCCGGCGACGAGCCCGGCGACCGTTTCGTACGGGCCGTCGGGCACGTCGAGTCCTATCCGGTGCAGGGTGTGCACCCGGCACGAGCCGTCGGCCTCCCACGCGGGGTTGCCGTCCTCGGCGGCCACGGCGGCCAGCTCGGGCCGTTCGTCGGCGGCGGTGTCGTGCTCGTCGCGCACCTCGCCGACGAGCTCCTCCACGATGTCCTCCAGGGTGACGACCCCGGCCGTGCCGCCGTACTCGTCGACGACGACGGCGATCGGCTGTTCGCGCCGGAGCCGTTCCAGGAGCGCCTGGGCCGGCAGGCTCTCGGGGACGAGCAACGGCGGGACGGCGATGCGTCCGACCGGCGTACGCCCCCGCTCGTGCGGGGGTACGGCGAGCGCGTCCTTGAGGTGGACCATGCCGACGATCTCGTCGATGCGCTCGCGGTACACGGGGAAGCGCGACAGGCCGGTCGCCCGGGTGAGGTTGAGGACGTCGGCCGCGGTGGCGTCCGACTGGAGGGCGCTCACCTTCACCCGCGGTGTCATGGCGTGCTGCGCGGTGAGTCCGCCCAAGGAGAGGGAGCGTACGAACAGCTCGGCCGTGTCCTGTTCCAGCGCGCCGGCCCGGGCCGAGTGCCGGGCCAGGGAGACCAGCTCGCCGGGGGTACGGACGGAGTCCAGCTCCTCGGTGGGCTCGACGCCCAGGAGCCGTACGAGCCGGTTGGCGACCCTGTTCAGCAGGGCGATCACCGGTCGGAAGACGGTGGAGAAGAGGTGCTGCGGACCGGCGACGAAGCGGGCCACCTGGAGCGGCCGGGAGACCGCCCAGTTCTTGGGGACGAGTTCGCCGATCACCATCTGGACGGCGGAGGCGAGGAGCATCCCGATGACCACGGAGATCCCGGAGACGGCGCCGCCGGGCAGTCCGGTGGCGGTCAGCGGTCCGTCGAGGAGCTGGGCGAGCGCCGGCTCGGCGAGCATGCCGACGACGAGTGAGGTGAGGGTGATGCCGAGCTGGGTGCCGGAGAGCTGGAACGAGAGCTCGCGCAGTGCCTTGACGACTCTGCGGGCGCGCCGGTCGCCGGCGGCCGCGGCCCGTTCGGCGTCGGCGCGTTCCACGGTGACGAGACCGAACTCGGCCGCCACGAAGAAGCCGTTGGCGAGGATCAGCAGGAAGGCCGCGGCGAGCAGGAGAAGAGGGATGATCATGCCGCCGCCTCCGTGGAGGGGGCGGCGCTTGTACTACCGGACGATCCGTCCATTGCCGGAGGGAGTCACTCCTCGGGTCGCAGGGGGCCCCGCGGGCCGCGGCGGCGGCCCTGCACATGCGAGGCGGTGGTGCCGCTCGGCACCACCGCCTCCAGAGTAATCACGCCGACCCGGCGCGGGGCAGGGGGTCGGCCCCGTATGGGGGACTCAGCCCGCGTCGGGGCCGGTGCCGCGGCTCTCGGCGAGGGCCCGCAGGGCGCGGGCGTCGCGGATGGCCTGCTGCTTGGCGATGCCGGGCTGGATGCCGAGGGCGGGCATGCTGGTGCCGTCGCTCAGGTCCAGGAAGACCCAGGGATCGCCGGGCCGCAGGTTGACCCGCAGGATCTCCGCCCACGCCAGTCGGCGCGTCCGGGTGATGTTGACGACCGTGACGCCGTTCTCGTCGGCGACGACCTTGGGCCGGCTGAGCAGCGCGAGGACACCGAGGAAGAGCGCCGCGGTGAAGATGAAGCTGGCCCGCTCGCCGGGGCCGAGCTGCTCCAGCATGAGCGCGACGGCGGTGATGACGACGAACATCACCGTCCCCACGGTCAGCAGGACCGCACGGGTTCGGCCCGGCCGGAAGGTGACCGGGAGGGCGGGCGTAGGTGACTCGGTCATGCTGTTCCTCTGTGCCTCGTGCGTGCCGCGTGTGCCTCGGGTGCCGCGCGGTGCCGCGTGCCGTGGGTCGTCGTCGGAGACTCAGAGACGGCAGGCGTGGATGGCCGTCGTCAGAATGGCGCGGGCACCCAGTTCGTACAGGTCGTCCATGATCCGCTGCGCGTCCTTGGCCGGCACCATGGCCCGGACCGCGACCCAGCCCTCGTTGTGCAGGGGCGAGACCGTCGGCGACTCCAGGCCCGGGGTGAGGGCAACGGCCTGCTCCAGGTGCTCGGCACGGCAGTCGTAGTCCATCATCACGTAGCTGCGGGCCACCAGAACGCCCTGGAGGCGGCGCAGGAACGTCTGGACCCCGGCGTCGTCGGTGGTGGCGCCGGCGCGCCGGACGACGACGGCCTCCGACTTGAGGATCGGCTCGCCGATGACCTCGAGGCCTGCGTTGCGCAGGCTGGTGCCGGTCTCGACGACGTCGGCGATGATCTGGGCGACGCCGAGCTGGATCGCGGTCTCGACCGCGCCGTCGAGGTGGACGACGGAGGCGTCGATGCCCTGGTCGGCGAGGTGCTTGGCGACGATTCCCTCGTACGAGGTGGCGATCGTCATCCCGCCGAAGTCCTCCGGGCCCTTCGCGGTGCCGGGGCGGGTGGCGTAGCGGAAGGTCGACCGGCCGAAGTTCAGCGGGAGGATCTCCTCGGCGTTCGCGCCGGAGTCCAGCAGCAGGTCACGGCCGGTGATGCCGATGTCGAGCTTGCCCGAGGCCACGTAGATCGCGATGTCCTTGGGGCGCAGGTAGAAGAACTCGACCTCGTTCTCGGGGTCGATGACGACGAGTTCCTTGGACTCCTTGCGCTGGCGGTAGCCGGCCTCATGGAGCATCGCCGACGCAGGTCCGGACAGTGAACCCTTGTTGGGGACGGCGATGCGCAGCATGGGGTGGGCTTCCTTTGCCTGAGAGTGTGCCGGGAGTGGGGAAGGGTGTGACGGGGGTGCTCAGAGGTGGGCGTAGACGTCGTCGAGCGAGATCCCGCGGGCGACCATCATCACCTGGACGTGGTACAGCAGCTGCGAGATCTCCTCGGCGGCGGCTTCCTTGCCCTCGTACTCGGCGGCCATCCAGACCTCGGCGGCCTCCTCGACGACCTTCTTGCCGATGGCATGGACGCCCTTGTCCACCAGTTCCGCGGTGCGGGAGGTGGCCGGGTCGCCGTTCTCGGCCTTGAGCTTGAGCTCGGCGAAGAGCTCTTCGAAGGTTTTGTTCGCCATGATGGTCCTAAGAGTACGGGGTAAGGGTCACGCACTCAGCGCCAGGGTTCGCTGACCGTGCGCAGCGTGGTCGCGGTGGCGACGGCGGCGGTGACGGCCTCGTGGCCCTTGTCCTCGCTGGACCCCTCGAGGCCGGCCCGGTCGAGGGCCTGCTCCTCGTTGTCCACGGTCAGGACGCCGAAGCCGACGGGTACGCCGGTGTCGATCGAGACCTGGGTGAGGCCGTGGGTGACGCCCTGGCACACGTACTCGAAGTGCGGGGTTCCGCCGCGGATGACGACGCCGAGCGCGACGATGGCATCGTAGCCGCGACCGGCGAGAACCTTCGCCACCACCGGGAGTTCGAAGCTGCCCGGGACGCGCAGGAGCGTCGGCTCGTCGATGCCGAGCTCGTGCAGGGCCCGCAGCGCGCCGTCGACGAGTCCGTCCATGATCTTCTCGTGCCACTGCGCCGCGACGACCGCGACCCGGAGGTCGCCGCAGTTCTTCACGCTGAGGACGGGTGCGCCCTTGCCGCTCATGTCTCTCCCTGCTCGGATTGCTCGGTACCGACTGCTGACTCGCTGTTGCTGACTAGCTGACTTACTGGTTGCCGCAGGTGGTGGCCGTGGAGGCCTCCAGCCAGGGCAGGTCGTGCCCCATCCGGTCCCGCTTGGTGCGCAGATAACTGATGTTGTGCTCACCCGCCTGGACCGGCATGGCCTCGCGGCCCTCGACCTTCAGGCCGTACCGCGTGAGGGCGGCGATCTTGTCGGGGTTGTTGGTCATCAGCCGCAGGCTGCGGACGCCGAGGTCGACGAGGATCTGCGCGCCGGCCGCGTAGTCGCGGGCGTCGGCCGGCAGACCCAGCTCCAGGTTGGCGTCGAGGGTGTCGCGCCCGCGCTCCTGGAGCTCGTACGCGCGCAGCTTGGACAGCAGGCCGATGCCGCGGCCCTCGTGTCCCCGCAGATAGACGACGACGCCACGGCCGGCCTCGGTGATCCGGTCCATGGAGGCCTGCAGCTGGGGGCCGCAGTCGCAGCGCAGCGAGTGGAAGATGTCGCCGGTCAGGCACTCGGAGTGGACCCGGACCAGGACGTCCTCGCCGTCGCCGATCTCACCGTGGACGAGCGCGACGTGCTCGACGCCGTCGACGGTGGAGCGGTAGCCGTACGCGGTGAAGTCGCCGTGCGCGGTCGGCAGCCGGACCTCGGCCTCGCGGCGGACGGTCGGCTCGGCGGAGCGCCGGTAGGCGACGAGGTCCTCGATCGAGATGATCGTGAGGCCGTGCTTGCGGGCGAACGGGACGAGCTCGGGCAGGCGCAGCATGACGCCGTCCTCGCCGGCGATCTCGACGATCGCGCCGGCCGGTCGCAGGCCCGCGAGGCGGGCCAGGTCGACGGCGGCCTCCGTGTGGCCGTTGCGGACGAGGACGCCGCCGGTCTTGGCACGCAGCGGGAAGACGTGGCCGGGGCGGACGAAGTCGGACGGCTCGTACGCGCCGCTCGCCAGCATCCGCAGGGTGGTGGCCCGGTCGGCCGCGGAGATGCCGGTGGTGACGCCGTGCGCGGGGGCCGCGTCGACGGAGACGGTGAAGGCGGTGCTCATCGACTCGGTGTTGTGCTCGACCATCTGCGGGAGCTGGAGGCGCTCCAGCTCCTCGCCCTCCATGGGGGCGCAGATCAGGCCGCGGCACTCGCTCATCATGAAGGCGACGACTTCGGGGGTGGCCATCTCGGCGGCGATGACGAGGTCGCCCTCGTTCTCGCGGTCCTCGTCGTCGACGACGACCACGGGCCGGCCGGCGGCGATGTCGCGAATGGCCTGCTCGACCGGGTCGAGGGAGAGGTCGGTGGCGTCCCACAGGGGCAGCGCGCTCATGAGAGGGCTCCTTCCAGAGCGGGAGCCGTACGCGTCCGGAGCCACCAGTCGCGCATGCCCCAGATGACGAGGGCGAAGTAGATCACGTAGACCAGACCGGAGAAGGCGAGGCCGCTGTTGAAGGCGAGGGGGACGCCGACCAGGTCGACGAGGAGCCAGGCGAACCAGAACTCGACCAGGCCGCGGGCCTGGGCGACCATCGCGACGAGGGTGCCGACGAAGATGTACGCGTCGGCCCACGGGCTCCAGGAGAGCGAGGGGTAGAGCGTGAAGAGGCCGCCGACCGCGAGGGTGCCGAGGACGGCGCCGGTGAGGAGCAGGCCGCGCTCCTTCCAGGTGGCGAAGCGGACGGCGATGGAGCCGTCCTGGGCCTGCTGCCTGCCCCGGTTCCACTGCCACCAGCCCCACGCGGCGACGCCTATGACGAGGAGCTGCTTGCCTACGCCGCCGCTGAGGTGGGCGGAGGCGTAGGCGCCGACGAGGATGACGCCGGAGAGCAGCTGGGCGGGCCAGGTGAGGATGGAGCGCCGCCAGCCGAGCGCGAGGGCGATCAGACCGATCGTGTTGCCGATCATGTCGGACCACATGATGTGCTGCCCGAAGGCGCTGAAGGCCTCGGAGTTGAGCCAGTTCACTTGACGTTCTCCTGGGCGTTCGGGCCGAGCAGCCGCTCGACGTACTTGGCGATGACGTCGACCTCGAGGTTGACCGGGTCTCCGGGCTGCTTGATGCCCAGGGTCGTCAGGGCGAGGGTCGTGGGGATGAGGCTGATGGTGAACCAGTCGGCCGCGGCCTCGACGACGGTGAGGCTGACGCCGTCGACCGTGATCGAGCCTTTCTCGACGACGTAGCGGGAGAGCTGGGCGGGCAGGGCGATCTTGACGATCTCCCAGTGCTCGGACGGGGTCCGGTCGAGGACGGTGCCGGTGCCGTCGACGTGTCCCTGGACGATGTGGCCGCCGAGACGGTCGCCGACGGCCATGGGCCGTTCCAGGTTGACCCGGGAGCCGACCTCCAGGGCGCCGAGGCTCGACCGCTTGAGGGTCTCGGCCATCACGTCGGCGGTGAACTCCCCGTCGCCGAACTCGACGACCGTGAGACAGACACCGTTGACGGCGATGGAGTCGCCGTGCTTGGCGCCTTCCGTGACCAGGGGGCCGCGCAGGCGGAAGCGGGACGCGTCGTCCAGCTTCTCGACGGCGGTGACCTCACCCAGTTCTTCGACGATTCCGGTGAACACGCTCAGCGCTCCTTGTTCGTGACGGGAGTGGCGGTGATACGAAGGTCGGGTCCGATGCGGACGGTCTCGGTGACGTGGAGCCGCAACGCGTCGGTGATGGTGGTGATTCCGGCGTCGGCGAGGGCGTTCGGGCCCGCGCCCAGGAGGACCGGGGCGAGGTAGCCGACGACCTTGTCGACGGCCCCGGCGGCGACGAAGGCGCCCGCGAGGGTGGGGCCCCCTTCGAGGAGGACGGAGCGCACCCCCCGCTCGTGCAGCGCGTCCAGGAGGGCCGGCACCGAGAGGCCCCGGTCCGCCCTGGGCAGTCGTACGGCATCGGTCAGCGGGGTCTCGGCGTCCTCGGCGACGGCGATCAGGGTGGGTGCGGCGTCGTCCAGGATCCGGGCGCCCGGCTTCACGGCCGTGGCCTCGGTGTCGACGACGACCCGCAGCGGCTGGACGGCCTCCTCGATGCCGCGTACCGCCAGGTGGGGATCGTCGGTCCGGGCCGTGCCCGACCCGACCACGACGGCGTCGGCCTCGCCCCGCAGCCGGTGGACGTCGGCGCGGGACTCGGCGGAGGTGATCCAGCGGGAGGTGCCGTCGGCGGCGGCGATCCGGCCGTCGAGGGTGGCGGCGTACTTCCACGTGACGTGGGGCCGACCGAGGCGTACGGACGTGAGCCAGGCGATGTTGCCGGCCTCGGCCTCGTCCGCCAGAAGGCCTCCCAAGACCTCCACGCCGGCCGCCCGGAGGGTGTCGGCACCGCCTGTGGCCTGCGGGTTCGGGTCACCGACGGCATAGAAGACCCGGCTGATGCCGGCCTCGAGGAGGGCCTCAGCACAGGGGCCGGTGCGGCCGGTGTGGTTGCAGGGTTCGAGGGTGACGTAGGCCGTGCCGCCGCGGGCGAGGACGCCGGCCTCGCGCAGGGCGTGGATCTCGGCGTGCGGTCCGCCGGCGCGCTGGTGCCAGCCCTCGCCGACCTGGTGACCGGAGGCGTCGAGGACGACGCAGCCGACGACCGGGTTGGGGCTGGTGGAGCCGAGTCCGCGGGCGGCGAGCACGATCGCTCGGCGCATGGCGGTGATGTCGGCCTGCGTGGCCACCGGGTCCTCCTGCCTCTTCGGGCACGGACTCCGGGGCTGTCGATGACGACAGGGAGCGGGAACACCGACCTCGCGAGGGGACACCGAGGCCGCATACAGCGGTCGCCACGAGTGCCGGGGAAACCGGCGGCGCCGGAGAACCGGCGGCGGCGACCAGCGGAATACGGCCGGCACGCCCGTGAAGGGTCGCCCGCCGCGCACTGCCTCCCATCCGGACTTTCACCGTCGGTCCAGGAATCTCACCTGGTCAACCGGCCGCTGGCTGCGGACGGGTCGCGGACTATACCGCCGGTTCGGAATTACACCGACCCCGGAGTGCGCTGCTGCTGATACAGAGCCAGTGTGCCACGGCTGATCGCGGGCCAGGCGGGTGATGCCCTGTGGGCTGGCTCACAAGCAGGGACCACCGCTTCGATGGTCCAGACCTATTGACGCACTGGTCTAGTCCTCTTAATCTCCGTGTCACCTCCGAGGTACGGCCCGCCGGTGTGCGCACTCCACGGGCCCAACACGACCCACCCCCTTGTTCGTTGTGTGCCGACCGACCTCCCAGGAGGAAACCGATCGTGCTGTCCCCCACCAAGACGAGAGCCTCGCTGCTCGCGACCGGCGCGGCCGTCGCCGGGCTGCTGATCAGCTCGCTCTCCGGCGGCGTCTCGCACGCGGCCGACAACGAGAGCTGTCGCCCGGACGGGCTGTACAAGACGCCCGGCGTCGACGTCCCGTACTGCTCGGTCTACGACACCGAGGGCCGCGAGAAGATGGGCGCGGACCACCAGCGCCGGGTCATCGGCTACTTCACCGGCTGGCGCACCGGCAAGAACGGCGAACCCGCCTACCTCGCGAACAACATCCCGTGGGGCAAGATCACCCACATCAACTACGCCTTCGGGCACATCGGTTCCGATCACAAGCTGTCGGTGGGCACGGAGGGGCCGAACAACGCGGCCACCGGGATGACCTGGCCCGGCGTCGCGGGCGCCGAGATGGACCCGGCGTACGCCTACAAGGGCCACTTCAACCTGCTCAACAAGTTCAAGAAGCAGCATCCGGACGTCAAGACGCTGATCTCGGTCGGCGGCTGGGCGGAGACCGGCGGCCACTTCGACGACAACGGCGACCGCGTGAACTCCGGCGGCTTCTACTCGATGGCCACCAACGCCGACGGTTCGGTCAACCAGGCCGGGATCGACACGTTCGCGGACTCGGCCGTCGCCTTCATCAAGAAGTACGGCTTCAACGGCGTCGACATCGACTACGAGTACCCGACGACCATGAAGGACGCGGGCAACCCACTCGACTGGCAGCTCTCCAACGCCCGGCGCGCGGGCCTGGTCAAGGGCTACGACGCGCTGATGAAGTCACTGCGCGAGAAGCTCGACCGGGCGGGCGCCGCCGACGGCAGGCACTACCTGCTGACCGTCGCCGCGCCCTCCTCCGGCTACCTGCTGCGCGGCATGGAGACGTACCAGATGCAGAAGTATCTGGACTACGTCAACATCATGTCCTACGACCTGCACGGTGCGTGGAACGAGTACGTCGGCCCCAACGCCTCGCTCTTCGACGACGGCAAGGACGCCGAGCTGGCCGCCGCGAACGTCTACGGCTCCGCGCAGTACGGCTCCATCGGCTACCTCAACACCGACTGGGCGTACCACTACTTCCGCGGTTCGATGCCGGCCGGCCGGATCAACATCGGCCTGCCGTACTACACCCGCGGCCACAAGAACGTGCAAGGCGGTACGGACGGCCTGTGGGGCAAGGCCGCCGCGACCACCTGCCCGGCGGGGGCGGGCCTGACCAAGTGCGGCGACGGCGCCGTGGGCATCGACAACCTGTGGCACGACAAGGACACCAACGGCGTCGAGTCGCCGGCCGGCTCCAACCCGATGTGGCACGCCAAGAACCTCGAGAAGGGGATCGTCGGCGACTACGTCACCCGGTACGGCTTCCCGGCGAACACCACGCTGACCGGCACCTACGCCCGTAAGTACGACTCGACCCTGGTCGCGCCGTGGCTGTGGAACGCACAGAAGAAGGTCTTCCTCTCCACCGAGGACGAACAGTCGGTGGCGGCGAAGGCGGACTACGTCGTGAACCGCGGCATCGGCGGCACGATGGTCTGGGAGATGGCCGGCGACTACTCCTGGAACGCCGTCAAGGGCCAGTACGAGATGGGCTCCACACTCACCTCGCTGATGTACGACAAGTTCAAGGCGGCCGCTCCGTACGGCGCCGAGAAGTCGAACGCGACGATGCCGACGAAGGCCGTGAACGTCGGCGTCGAGTTCACCGACTTCAAGCTGGGCGACTCGAACTACCCGATCACCCCCAAGATCAAGATCACGAACAACACGAAGACCCCGCTGCCCGGCGGCACGGAGTTCCAGTTCGACTACGCGACCGCGGCCCCGAACAACGCCTCCGACCAGTCCGGCTTCGGTACGAAGGTGATCAGCAGCGACCACACCGGCAGCAACGTCGGCGGCCTGAAGGGCGACTTCCACCGGGTGTCGCTCAAGCTCCCGGCCTGGCAGTCGCTGGCTCCGGGCGCGACCGTGGACCTGGCGTTCAACTACTACCTGCCGGTCTCCACGCCGTCGAACTGGACGGTGAACATCAGCGGGACGACGTACGCGCTCGCCGGCGACCTGGCGCGCGGGACGACGGTGGTGGAGCCGGGCGGCTCGACCCCGACGCCGACCCCCACGCCGACGGGGCCGACGCCCACGCCCACGCCCACGGGCCCGACCCCGACGCCGACCAGCCCGGGTGGCACCTGCACCGCTCCGGCGTACGTGGCCGGCACGGTCTACAACGCCGGCAACGAGGTCTCCCACAAGGGCCGCAAGTGGAAGGCCCAGTGGTGGACGCAGAACGAGGAGCCCGGCACGACCGGCGAGTGGGGCGTCTGGAAGGACCTCGGCACCTGCTGAGCGGGGCCTCCTGAA
>NZ_BMTO01000004.1:276037-382389 GCF_014649715.1 Streptomyces lateritius | reverse complement strand
CGCCGCGGCCCGCACACGCGGGCCGCGGCGACGGCGTTCACGGGACTATCCCCTGCCCTCCCCGGGGCCGAAGAGCTCGTCCTGGGCCGCGTCGCGGGCGGCGAGCAGGGCGCCGCGCAGAACCGCCGTGTCACCGAGGGCGGTGGGCCGGACCTCGGTACGCAGCGGGGAGAGCCGGTTCAGACGCGCCTCGACCCGCGCGGCGAGGGCGGCGCCCCCGGCGTGGCCGGTCTCCCCGGCGAGGACCAGGCACCCCGGGTCCAGGACGGAGACCACCGCAGCGGCCCCCACGGCCAGCCGGTCGGCGAGGGCGTCGAGGAAGGGGCCCTCGCCCGAGGCCAGGGCGGTACGGGGGTCCAGGCCGTGCCGACGGGCCAGCGCGTCGACCGCCGCGACGCAGACCAGCTCGTGGAAGCCGCCCGCGCAGTCCGTCGCCGAGGGCAGCCCCGAGGTGCCCGGCACGGGCAGGAAGCCGATCTCGCCGGCGCCGCCCGAGGAGCCGCGGCGCAGGCGGCCGTCGAGGACCACGGCCGCCCCGACGCCCTGCCCGAGCCAGAGCAGGACGAAGGTGTCGCAGTCCCGCGCCGCGCCCACCCGCTGCTCGGCGACGGCCGCGAGGTTGGTCTCGTTCTCGACGAGCACGGTCGCGGGCAGCCGTTCCTGGAGCACCGGGACCAGGCGCCGGTGCCAGGCGGGAAGACCCGAGGAGTCGTTGAGCTCTCCGGTCGCCGGGTCGATGAGTCCGGGCGCGCCGACGCCGATGCTGTGCACCGCCGCGACGCCCGCCTGCTTCGCGGTGCGTTCCAGCAGGGCGACCGCCTGCTCGACAGCCGGCTCCGTCGCCGTCCCGTCCCTGATCGGCAGCGACGCCTCGGCGAGCGTGGTGCCGAGCAGGTCGGCGACGACGACGGAGACCGAGCGGGCGCGCACGTCCAGGGCGGCGAGATGGGCGCGGCCCGCGACGATCCCGTACAGCTTGGCGTTGGGTCCGCGCCGCTCGGCTCCGGCCTCTCCGACGACTTCGACGAGCCCCGAGCCGCGCAGCCGGTCGACGAGATCGGCGACGGTGGGGCGGGAGAGACCGGTCAGGGCCTTCAGCTGAGTCGCCGTCAACGGACCCTCGTCCTGGAGCAGTCGCAGGGCGAGCCGGTCGTTGATGGCCCGGGCGGTGCTCGGGGATGCGGGCATGCCGGGATCCTCTCAGACTCTCGTTCGCGCGTTCGTCCGCCCACTATTTATCAGGCAGGGTTCCTGATAGTTTACGGCCGAACCGCGACGAGGGAGGGCACATGACGGGCAAGACCGTCTCCAGCACCGGGCGTTTCGGCATGGAGCGGGTGCGCCGGGCGCGCTTCGCCGTCGCCGCCGTCTTCTGCGTCCACGGCGCGGTCACCGGCAGCTTCGCCACCCGCATCCCCTGGATCCAGGACCACGCCCACGTCAGCGCGGGACAGCTCGGCCTCGCCCTCGCCTTCCCCGCGCTCGGCGCCTCGCTCGCGATGCCGCTGGCCGGTGCGATCAGCCACCGCCTCGGGGCGCGCACCGCGCTGCGCGGGCTGCTCGCCCTGTGGACGCTCTCCCTGACCCTGCCCTCGCTCGCCCCCAACGTCTACGGGCTGTGCGCGGCGCTGTTCGTCTTCGGCGCCACGGCCGGCATGTCCGACGTGGCGATGAACGCGCTCGGGGTCGAGGTCGAGAACCGTCTCGGCAAGTCGATCATGTCCAGCCTGCACGGGATGTGGAGCGTGGGCGCGCTCATCGGCTCCGCCGCGGGTACCGTCGCCGCCCACCTCGGTGGGGACGCCCGGCTCCACCACCTGATCGCCGCCCTCGTCCTCACCGCGCTCGGCCTCGCCTTCTGCCAGGGCGTCCTCGACCTGCAGAGCGCCCCGGACGAGGAGCCGCCGCCGCGCTTCTCGCTGCCGCCGAAGTCCGCCCTGGTCATCGGTGCCATCGGTTTCTGCGGCGTCTTCGCCGAGGGGGCGAGTCTGGACTGGTCGGCGGTCTACCTCCGCGACGAGCTCGGCTCCTCGGCCGGCGTCGCCGCGGCGTCCACCACCGCCTTCGCCCTGACCATGGCCGTCGCCCGGCTGGTGGGCGACCGGGTCGTCGACCGGTTCGGGGCCGTACGGACGGTACGGGTGGGAGGAGTCGTCGCGACCCTCGGCGGACTGCTCGTCGTCCTGGCCCCGCACGCCGCCCTCGCGATGGCCGGTTTCGGACTGATCGGCCTCGGTGTCGCCGTCGTCGTCCCGCTCGCCTTCGCCGCGGCGGGTCGCAGCGGGCCCAACCCGAGCCAGGCCATCGCGGGCGTCGCCACCATCACGTACACCTCCGGCCTCATCGCGCCCTCCGCCATCGGCGGCATCGCCGACGCGACCTCGCTGGTGTTCTCCTTCGGTCTGGTCACGCTGCTGACCTTCGGCCTGGTGCTCGGCGCCGGGGTGCTCCGCCCCGCCTCCCGGGCGACGGCGAAGCCGGCGAGCGAGAGCCGTACGGCGGGCTCGGGCCAGGTCTCCTGACGACCGCGCTCGACGGAGGGATCGCGCCAGGAGGATCGAGACAGCCTTGTTCACCTGCGGCGCACTACCATGTGGCTGATCTTCAGCGGTCACGACACGGCCGCCGGAACCGGAGAACTGGAGCGACCCCATGAACCTCGGCGTGCGCTGGACCCTGCACGGCGACGGACGTACACCCGCTCCAGGAGCCGTCGTCCGGCCGGACGAGCGGCTCTCCTGGCCCCGTACGGCCGGTCTCGGCGCCCAGCACGTGGTGGCCATGTTCGGCGCGTCGTTCGTCGCCCCCGTGCTCATGGGCCTCGACCCGAACCTCGCGATCATGATGTCCGGTGTCGCGACGGTGATCTTCCTGCTCGCCACCCGGGGCACGGTCTCCAGCTATCTCGGATGCTCGCTCTCCTTCGTCGGTGTCGCCGCGGCCATCCGGGCCTCCGGCGGCACCAGCGCGACCGTCACCGGCGCGGTGCTCGTCGTCGGCCTGGTGCTCTTCCTGGCGGGGCTCGCCGTCCGGAGGTTCGGAGCGCGGATCATCCACGCGGCGATGCCCCCGATCGTGACCGGCGCCGTCGTGATGCTGATCGGCTTCAATCTCGCCCCGGTCACCGCCGCCACCTACTGGCCGCAGGACCAGTGGACGGCCCTGCTGGTGATGCTGTTCACCGGCCTCGCCGTGGTCTGTCTGCGCGGTTTCTGGTCCCGCATCGCGATCTTCCTCGGCCTGATCTTCGGCTATGCCGTCTCCTGGGTCTTCGACCTGGTCTTCGGCAAGATCCACTCGATGTCGCCGAGCGGACAGGTCACCGACCACTGGCGCCTGGACCTCTCCGGCGTCGCCACGGCCGACTGGATCGGCCTGCCGTCCTTCCACGGCCCGAGCTTCGAGTGGTCCGCGATCCTGGTCGCCCTGCCGGTCGTGATCGCGCTGATCGCCGAGAACGCCGGCCACGTCAAGGCCGTCGGCGAGATGACCGGAGACCCGCTCGACGACAAGCTCGGCACCGCGATCGCCGCCGACGGCGCCGCCTCGATGCTCTCCACCGCCGTGGGCGGCCCGCCCAACACCACGTACTCCGAGAACATCGGCGTCATGGCCGCCACCCGCGTCTACTCCACCGCCGCCTACTGGGCCGCGGCCGGCTTCGCCCTGCTCTTCGGCCTCTGCCCCAAGTTCGGCGCGGTCGTGGCCGCGATTCCGGGCGGTGTGCTCGGCGGCATCACCGTGATCCTGTACGGCATGATCGGCCTGCTCGGCGCGCAGATCTGGATCAACGCCGAGGTGGACCTGCGCAACCCGCTCAACCTGGTCCCGGCCGCGGCGGGCATCATCATCGGCGTCGGCGGAGTGAAGCTGACCTTCACCGACACCTTCGAGCTCGGCGGGATCGCACTCGGCACCCTCGTCGTGATCACCGGCTACCACGTACTGCGGGCCTTCGCCCCCGCCCACATGAAGGAGCAGGAGCCCCTGCTCGACTCCGGCACCAGCTCGTACGAGAGCGGTGCCGACGAGGAGCCCGCCACCGAGCGGTAGGGGTATTCGCCCGAAATGAGGAAGCCGGACCGGGAGGGTTCCCTCCCGGACCCGGCTGCTGAAACGCTGCCTCCATGGCGCAGACCCAGCAGATCGCGGCCCCGCGGGCCGGAACCGAAGAGATCGGGCCGTTCACGGCGGTCGACCCGGTGGTGGAGCGGATGCGGACCATCCGCTCGGCCTGGCATCCGGCCGACGGGGTCGCCGTCTTCAACCGGGTCTATCTCACGGTGACGGAGGAGATCGGCCACGCCATCGAGGCGGGCACCTTCGCCGACTGGCGGGCCGCCGCGACCCTCGACGTCCGCTTCGCCGAGCGCTATCTCTCGGTGGTCGACGCCGTCGCCACCGGCCGCCCCGCCCCGGCGTGCTGGCGGCCGCTCTTCACTTACCGGCGCCACCCCGGCGTACGGCCGCTGCAGTTCGCGCTCGCCGGCATCAACGCGCACATCGGCCATGACCTGGCCCTGGCGGTGGTCGACAGCTGCCGGGCGCTCGAGTGCTCGCCCGCGGAGCTGGAGGACGAGTTCGACCGCGTCGGCGACGTCCTCGTCCTGCTGGAGGAGCGCATCCGCGAGGAGCTGATGCCGGGCCCGGACCTGTTGGAGATCGCGGACCCGCTGACGCATCTGCTCGGCTGCTGGAGCCTGGAGCGGGCCCGCGACGGGGCCTGGCTCGCCGCCCGCTCGCTGTGGCAGCTGCGGGAGCTGCCCGACCTGGCCGAGGAGTTCTCGGAACGCCTCGACCGGTCGGTGGGGCTGGTGGGGCGGATGCTGCTGACGCCGCTCGCACCGTGCGGCTGACCGCTTTCGCGGCCGCTCGCGCACCGATGCCGTCCGCCCCACTCCCCCAACGGCACCGGCCCCCGGGAAGTTCCGCGGGGGCCGGTCCGTCTGTGCGCGTGCTGCCTGGGTGCGTGCTGCGGGGTCAGTCCTCCGGGAGCTCCACCGGGGCGATCTCGTCGTACACGTCACCCGGGCCGGGGTTGGTGGCGTCGGTCGCGCCGCCGAAGTGGTGCATCACGCCCCACACCGCGTTCAGCGCGGTCTGCACGGCGCCCTCGGCCCAGCCGGCCGTCCAGGAGATGTCGTCGCCCGCGAGGAAGATGCCCCGCTTGTCCTCGGGCAGCCGGTCCTGCATGAAGTGCGTGAACAGACGCCGCTGGTAGCGGTAGTGACCCGGCAGGTTCGCCTTGAAGGCGCCCATGAAGTAGGGCTCGTTCTCCCAGGACACGGTCACCGGGTTGCCGATGATGTGCTTGCGGATGTCGACCTTCGGGTAGATCTCGCCGAGCGACTTCAGCATGACCTCCATCCGCTCGTTCGCGGACAGCGGCAGCCACTTCAGGCTGTCGTCGCACCAGGTGTACGACAGGCAGATGACGGCCGGCTTGTCCGGGCCGTCATCCAGGAGGTACGTGCCGCGGGTCATCCGGTCGGTCAGCGTCATCGACATGACGTCCCGCCCGGTCTCCTCGTCCTTGTCCAGCCAGAACGGCCGGTCCACGGGGACGAAGAGCTTGGAGCTCTCCATGTAGTGGGTGCGCTCGATCGCCGTCCAGTGGTCGATCGGGAAGAGCGAGTCGTCGCAGGCGATCTTGGAGAGCAGCATCCACGACTGGGCGGTGAAGATCGCCGCCTGGTACGTACGGATGTCCCCGGAGGCGTCCGTGACGGTGATCCGGTTGCCGGCGGTGCGGTTGAGGCGGGTCACCGCGGGCTTCGGCTCGCCACCGTGGAGCGAGGACAGCGAGGTGCCCTGCGCCCAGTGCACGATCTTCTCCGGCTCGCGCTCCCACAGGCGCAGCGGCAGCTGCTGGGAGCCGCCCACGATGCCGCGGTGGTGGTCGTCGGCCTCGGTGTAGACGACGCGCAGGATCTCCAGGATGGAGTTGGGGAAGTCGGTGTCCCAGCCGCCGGTGCCGAAGCCGACCTGGCCGAAGATCTCGCGGTGCCGGAAGGACTTGAAGGCCTCCGACTCGCACAGGAAGCCGTAGAAGGTCTGGTTGTCGAGCTTCTCGACGAGCTTGGCCCAGATCTCGCGGATGCGCGGCACGTCGCGCTCGCGCATCGCCTGGTTCATGTCGGAGAAGTCGGCGCCCTCCTCCAGGCAGGCGTTCCAGGCGTTCATCACGTCGCGGTAGACCTGCGGGAGGTCGTCGACGGTCGTGGCGTAGTGCGACTCGCCCTTGAGGTCGACGACGGTCGAGGGGGTCGACTCGGCGAGCGGGTTCGGGAAGGCCCGCGTCTCCAGGCCCACGAGATCGATGTAGTGCTGGAACGCCGTGGAGGAGGGCGGGAAGCGCATGGCGCCCATCTCGGCGGTCAGGCCTTCGGTGCCGGTGCCCTCGAAGCCGACGGTACGCAGCCGGCCGCCGATCTGGTCGGCCTCGTAGACGACGGGCTTGAGGCCCATCTTCATCAGCTCGTACGCGGCGATGATGCCGGAGAGACCGCCGCCGATGACGGCGACCTCGGTGCCGTGCTCGGTCGCGGGTATCTGGCCCAGCCCGGCCGGGTGTGCCAGGAAATCGTCGTAGGCGTACGGGAAGTCCGGACCGAACATGGTGATCGGCGGCTGCGCGTCGGTGTGCTGGACGGCGGTGGGCACCGTGGACGTCATGGGGTACGGACTCCTTGCACGGAAAAGACTGGGGAGGGGCAGGAAGGCGGAGGGGCGGCTCGAAGGGCCCGGATCAGACGAGCGAGCCGTAGAGGCCGGGGCGGCGGTCCCGCAGGTAGGGGTTGTTCTCGCGGGAGGCCGCCAGGAAGGCGGGGTCGACCTCGCCGAAGACGAGGTCCTCGCCGCGGCCGGCGCGGGCGCGGGCGGTCCCGTCGGGGCCGGCGAGCGTGGAGAGTCCGACGAACTCGAACTCGCCCTCGGGTCCGGTCCGGTTCACGTACGCCACGTACATCTGGTTCTCGAAGGCGCGGACCGGGATCACGGACTCGGCGACGAACTGGAAGGGGTGCATCTGCGCGGTCGGCACCAGGAGGAGGTCGGTGCCTGCGAGCGCGTGCGAGCGGACGTTCTCCGGGAACTCCACGTCGTAGCAGATCATCATGCCGAGCCGGACTCCGTCGAGCTCCGCCTGGACGACGGCCTGCTCACCGGGGGTGAACCACTTCTGCTCGAAGCAACCGAAGAGGTGGGTCTTGCGGTAGTTCGCCAGGCGGGTGCCGTCGGCGCCGATCAGCTGGGCGGAGTTGTAGACCACGCCGTGCCGCTCGGGGTCCCGCTCCGGGTAGCCGTAGACGATCGCCAGGCCGTGGCGGGCGGCGAGGGCCGCGACCGCCTCGGCCGAGGGGCCGTCGGCGGGCTCGGCGAGACGGGGGACGTCGTCGCCGATCGCGTAGCCGGTGAGGAAGAGCTCGGGGGCGACGAGAAGGCGGGCGCCGGTGGCCGCGGCCCGCTCGGCCGCGTCCGCGAGGACGGTGAGGTTGGCGGCCACGTCACCGGGCTGTCCGGAGCTCTGGAGCAGGGCGGTGCGCAGCGGGGGCATGGGCAGGACCTCGCGGGGTGGAGAGGGTGGAAGGAAGACGTCAAAACGGTACGGTTCCGGGCTCTGCCGGGACAAGGCGCGACCGTTGCGGACCGACCGTCTAAGCGTTGCGCGCTCTGCCGGACCGGCGGCGATTCGTTGCGCGCGCCTCGTGCCGGGGACGCGGGGTTCCCCCGCCGCGCGGCGCGGACCGGACCGTTCCACGGCCCGACGCCCCGGGGGCGGGCCGGGCGAAAGAGTGGTGGCCGTCCGGTTGACCTGCCGAAAGGACCGACACGAACCGCCGTCCGAATCACCGCCCTGGCCGCCACCGTACTGATCACGGCCGGGGCGGCTGCTCCGTCGTGAAAGGCCGGCCGCCTCGTGACGGGCGGCAGGGTGGCCCTCGTCACGGGCATGGTCACCGGCAGCGACGTGCCGGCCCTCGAGGACAAGTCGCGTCGGCGTCTCCGTGGACGACAACGGCGGGCACGACCGCCTGGGCCGTGTCCCGCCTCGCCCGCGACGCCTGGCACGCACGCTCGCCGCGTTGCCGGAATCACCCGAGTACGCCCGGTACGAGGGCGACCCTCCGCCTTGCGGTCGCACGCACCAGAAGTCGCGGGCCCTGCCCTGCGGGCAGACGGCGCTACTTCCCGGACACGGCCTAAGCGGGCGAGCCGGAGGAGAAGCGCCGCAGCAGTGGCGAGAGCACGAGCACGGACTTGGTGCGCTCCACGAACGGCTCGCCCGCGATCCGCTCCAGGACGCGCTCGAAGTGGCGCATGTCCGAGGCGAAGACCTGCACGACGGCGTCCGCGTCGCCGGTGACGGTCGACGCGGACACCACCTCGGGGTAGCGCTCCAGGCCTCGCCGGATGTCGTTCGGCGAGGTGTTGTGGCGACAGTAGATCTCGACGAACCCCTCGGTCTCCCAGCCGAGCGCCGCCGGGTCCACCCGTACGGTGAAGCCGGTGATGGCGCCCTCGGCCCGGAGCCGGTCCACGCGCCGCTTCACGGCGGGCGCGGAGAGACCGACGAGCGAGCCGATGTCGGCATACGAGCGGCGGGCGTCCTCCGCGAGAGCGTGGACGATGCGTTCGTCGAGGTCGTTGAGTCGCACTACGGGTGGATCACTTCTCTGCGGTGGCCAGACGGGAGCGGCGCATGCCGTACAGGAAGTAGAACACGAGGCCGACCGCCATCCACGCACCGAAGTACGCCCAGGTGATCAGGTCGAGGCTGTACATGCTGTATCCGCAGAAGACGAAACCGAGCACGGGGAAGAGCGGGCCGAAGGGAACCTTGAAGGAGCGGTCCATGTCGGGGCGGCGGTAGCGGAGCACCACGACCGCGATGTTGACCAGGGCGAAGGCGAAGAGCGTGCCGATGCTGGTCGCGTTCACCAGCTCGCCGAGCGGAACGGCCGCGGCGAGAATGCCGCAGAAGAGCGAGACGATCACGGTGTTGACGCGGGGGGTCCCGGTCTTCGGGCTCACCTTGCCGAAGACCTTCGGCACCAGGCGGTCGCGGGACATCGCGAAGAGGATGCGGGTCTGGCCGTAGAGCACGGTGAGGACGACGCTGGCGATGGAGATCACCGCGCCGGCGGCGAGCAGGGTGCCCCAGAAGCTCTGGCCGGTGACGTCGTTCATGATCGCGGCGAGGGTGGCATCGGTGCCGGCGAACTTCTTCCAGTCCCAGGCGCCGACGGCGACCGCGGCGACGAGGACGTAGAGCGCGGTGACGACGACCAGGGAGAGCATGATCGCCCGCGGCAGGTCACGCTTGGGGTTCTTGGCCTCTTCACCCGCGGTGGAGGCGGCGTCGAAGCCGATGTACGAGAAGAAGAGGATGGCGCCGGCGGCGCCGATGCTGCTGACGCCCAGCGGCATGAAGTCCGCGTAGTTGCCGGACTTGAAGCCGAGGAAGCCCACCGCGCAGAACAGCGCCAGCGAGGCGATCTTGACGAACACCATGATCGTGTTGGCGCGGGCGGACTCCTTGGCGCCGCCGAGCAGGAACACCATCGCCAGCATCACGACGATCAGGGCGGGCAGGTTGAAGATGCCGCCGTCGCCGGGGGGCGCGGTGAGCACCGTGGGCAGGGTCACGCCGATGGTGCCGTCGAGGAGCTCGTTGAGGTAGTCACCCCAGCCGACGGCCACGGCCGCTACGGAGACGCCGTACTCCAGGAGCAGACACCAGCCGCAGATCCAGGCGACGACTTCACCCATCGTTGCGTACGCATACGAGTAGGAGGAGCCCGCGACAGGGATGGTGCCGGCCAGTTCCGCGTACGAGAGGGCGGAGAAGAGCGCCGTGAGGCCCGCGAAGACGAAGGCGACGGTGACGGCCGGACCCGCCAGCGGAACAGCCTCGCCGAGCACGACGAAGATGCCGGTACCGAGCGTGGCACCGATGCTGATCATGGTCAGCTGCCACATCGAGAGCGTGCGGCGAAGACTGCCGCCCTCACCCTGTCCACCCTCCGCGACCAGCTGTTCCACCGGCTTGCGTCGGGTGAGGGCGGAGAGCACCGAGCTCTTGGGGACGGTCGGCTCGGTGGCCGGCGGGGCTGTGCCTTGATCCAGCACTGCGGGGGCTCCTTGATCGCTGCCTGTCGGGACGCGACGACCGCGGCGGCACGCGAGCAGGGGGAAAAGGAACCCGCGAGGGATGGGGGACCGCCGAGCAGGCGGTCGCCGCCACTCCTGGTACGAGGCACGAGCCTAAGCCTTCACGCTTCGCGTCCGTAATGCAGGGTTGTTGCGCACCTGCGTATGATCATTGCGCTCTTGGGGCACAGACGGGGAAACATTGCGCCTCACCGCATGAATCGACACATCAGGGGTGTGAAGCGCCTCCGGCGTGGCATGCACTTCTCATGCCGGCCGACCCACTCCGCGAGCGCTCCGCACCCCTCCGACCGGAGGAGGTGGCGGCGGACTGGCTCGACCCGGAACCCTTTCTGCGGGGTACGGCATGGCTCGACCGGGGGCGCGCGGTGCGCGCCGACCCCGCCGACCTCGACCGGCTGCCCTGGGACACCGTGGAGCGGGCCGCCCTGCCCATCGGGGTACGGGTGGAGTTCACGGCCGCGCCGGGCACCCGGTCGGTCGAGCTGCGTTACCGGGCCGCCTCGCCGGGGTCCCTGCCGCACTGCTTCGCGCTGTGGCGCGGCGCGCGATGCGTCGGCGAGGTAACGACTGAGCCGGCCGAGGAGGCCACGGTCAGGCTCGGACTCCCCTCAGGCGGAGGGGTTTTCAGCGTTCATCCGCCCGAGGACCGGGCGCCGGTGATCCTCGGCCTGCGCGCGGTGGGCGGCGTGCTCTCGCCCGCCCCTGCCCGGCCGCGCTGGCTGGTGCACGGCGACTCGATCACCGAGGGCTGGTGGTCGACACGGCCCGCCCACTCCTGGCCGGCGACGGCCGGGAGGACGCTCGGCCTGGACACGGTCAACCTCGGGTTCGCGGGCGGGGCGCGCGGTGAGCTACCCCTCGCCGAGCAGCTCGCACGCCTCCCCGGCGAGCTCGTCACCCTGGCCTTCGGCACCAACTGCTGGTCCGAGGCGCCCTCTTCGGCCGACCGGCTGTACGAGACGGTCCGCGCCTACGTCGGGCTCGTCCGCCGGGGCCACCCGGACGCCCCGCTGCTGATCCTCTCGCCCGTCCTGCGCCCGGAGGCCGAGACCACCCGCAACGCCGTGGGTGCCACCCTGGACGACCTGCGCGCCGCGATGGAGCACGCGGGCCGCGACCTGGCCTCGGAGGGCGACCAGCGGCTCCTGGTGCTCTCCGGCCGGGGCCTCCTCGGCCCCGAGCACCTGGCGGACGGCCTGCACCCCGACGACGCGGGCCACGCGCGCATCGCGGCGGCGGTCGCCCGAGCACTGCGCCCCCACGCACCGGCGTGAGCGCCGCGGGTACGCCGAAGGGCCCCCGCGAGTCTCTCGCGGGGGCCCTTCGGCGTGGACCGGCGTACCGGAACCGGGCCGTTGTCCGTGAAGTCCCGCCTGGCCCGCGACGCCTGGCACGCACGCTCGCCTCGTTGTCGGGATCACCCGAGTACGCCCAGGACGAGGGCGACCCTCCGCCTCGCGATCGCACGCACCAGACACCGCGAGCCTGCCCTGCGGGCAGACGGCGCTACCTTCCGGACACGACCTAGCTCCAGCTGGCGTGCAGCGGCTTGCCCTCGGCGTAACCGGCGGCGCTCTGGATGCCGACGACGGCCTTCTCCTCGAACTCGGCCAGGGAGGCCGCGCCCGCGTACGTGCAGGAGGAGCGGACGCCCGCGATGATCGAGTCGATCAGGTCCTCGACGCCCGGGCGGGCCGGGTCGAGGAACATCCGGGAGGTCGAGATGCCCTCCTCGAAGAGGCCCTTGCGCGCGCGGTCGTAGGCCGACTCCTCGCTCGTGCGGTTGCGCACGGCGCGGGCCGAGGCCATGCCGAAGGACTCCTTGTACAGGCGCCCGTTCGCGTCGGCGTGGAGGTCGCCCGGGGACTCGTACGTCCCGGCGAACCAGGAACCGATCATCACGTTGGACGCGCCGGCGGCGAGCGCCATGGCGACGTCACGGGGGTGGCGGACACCGCCGTCGGCCCAGACGTGCTTGCCGTACTTCTTCGCCTCGGCGGCACACTCCAGAACGGCGGAGAACTGCGGGCGGCCGACACCGGTCATCATGCGGGTGGTGCACATGGCGCCGGGGCCCACACCGACCTTGATGATGTCCGCCCCGGCCTCGATCAGGTCGCGCACGCCCTCGGCGGCGACGATGTTGCCGGCCACGATCGGCACCTGCGGGTCGAGACCGCGGACGGCCTTGATCGCGGCGATCATCGATTCCTGGTGACCGTGCGCGGTGTCGACGACGAGGGTGTCGACACCGGCGTCGAGGAGCTGCTTGGCCTTGCCCGCCACGTCGCCGTTGATACCGACGGCAGCCGCGATGCGCAGCTTGCCCTGCTCGTCGGTGGCCGGGGTGTACAGGGTCGCGCGCAGCGCGCCCTTGCGGGTCAGGATGCCGACCAGACGCCCGTCCTTGTCGACGGCCGGGGCGTACCGGCGGTTGGCGTGGTCCAGCGTGTTGAACGCCTCGCGCGGCTCGATGTCGGCGTCGAGGAGCAGCAGGTCCTTGGACATGACCTCGGACAGCTGGGTGAAGCGGTCGACCCCGGAGAGGTCGGCGTCGGTGACCACACCGATCGGACGGCGCTCCTCGTCGACGACGACACCGGCGTCGTGCGCCCGCTTGGGGAGCAGGGAGAGGGCGTCGGCGACCGTCTGGTGGGGCTCGAGGACGATCGGGGTGTCGAGGACGTGGTGGCGGCTCTTCACCCACGCGATGACGTCGGTGACGACCTCGATCGGGATGTCCTGGGGGATGACGACGATGCCGCCGCGGCGGGCGACGGTCTCGGCCATGCGGCGGCCTGCGATCGCGGTCATGTTGGCGACGACCAGCGGGATCGTCGTGCCGGAACCGTCCGGCGAGGTGAGGTCGACGGCCTGGCGGGAGCCCACGGCCGAACGGCTCGGCACCATGAACACATCGTCGTACGTCAGGTCGTACGGCGGCTTGACGTCATTGAGGAAACGCACGTGCTGAACATCCCAGTCGATCGGAGTGGCCCCTAGGCATTTCAGCCAGGGGAAAAAGCACGTAGTTCATTGTCCCACGGCGGTGCGGGAACCGGTCCCGGGCGATTCATCCGAGGCTTGCGGGACCGCCTCTGTCGGATCCTCCAAGAAAGTCCCCCGGGGAGCCTCCCAGGGCGAGCAGGATGGTGAGGTGGGTGGGGCGTTCGTCGACGGCCGTGGCGAAGACGTCCTGGGCGAGGCGCCACTCCAGGGGGTGGGCCTCGGCGTAGACCTGCCAGCCGGTGACGACGAGGGCGACCGGTCCAGGTTCGGGGAGATCGGTCAGACAGTCGGCGAGTGCGTCCCAGTTCCGGCCGAACCAGTCCGGGAGAGCGAGGGCGGTGGCGCACCGGTCCATGAAGGCGGCCTTGTCCCCGACGCCGTGCAGGTCGAGGAGGACGGGGTGACGGAGCGCCTCGTCGAGCTTCATCGGGGAGGACCTCCCGGAAGGTCTCGTACTGGTCGTCGGTGCACGCCTTCCCCTCCCCGGGACTCCGTCGGGGGCGACCGTCGTGGCCGCCGCGGCCTGGGACGTCGTCCGGGTCTCAGACGTCGTCCGGGTCCGTGCGGTCGAGGGCCGGGCGCGGACCGGGGGCGGACTCGGTGAGGAGGAAGTCCGCCGCCGCCCGGTCGGTCACGAGACTGGTGACGAGACCCGACCGCAGGACCGCGCCGATCGCCGCCGCCTTGCGCTGACCGCCCGCGATGGCCACGACCTCGGGGATGCGGCGCAGCCGGTCGGCCTCGACGGTGATACAGCGCTCGCCCAGGTCGCGGCCCACCCGGCGCCCGTCGGCGTCGAAGAGGTGCGCGGACATCTCCGCGGCGACGCCGAGCGAGGCGTAGTGGGCGCGCTCCTCGTCCGAGAGCATGTCGTGCACCGTCGAGATGCCGGGCTCCCAGGAGCCGATCGACACACACGCGACCGTCACCTTGTCGAAGTACTCGAAGGCCCGCGCGATACCGGTCTGGTTGCGCAGCGCGGCCGCGGTGGCCGGGTCGGGCAGCAGCATCGGCGCGTAGATGGGGTGCGCCTCGCCGCCGGAGACCTGCGCCGCCCGCCGTACCGCCTCGACCGAGCCGCGCTCGGCGGTGCCGGCGTCGTACACGCCCGTGAGCTGCACGACCGTGCACGGGGGCAGCCGGTCGAGGGCCGCGGCCATGTGGATGGTGGAACGGCCCCAGGCCAGGCCCAGGACATCGCCCTCGGTGACCAGCTCGCCGAGCAGGTCGGCCGCGACCTCGCCGAGGTTCTCCGGGTCGGGCGATTCGTCCTCGCCCTCCGCCGGAGACTCGACGACGACGGCGTGGCGGAGCCCGTAGCGGGCGCGGAGCGCGTCGGAGCGTTCGGCGTCCAGCTCTGCGGGTACGCGGATCTCGATGCGCACGAGGTCGCGTTCGAGGGCGGTCTCCAGGACCCGGGCCACCTTGAAGCGGCTCACGCCGAACTCCTCGGCGATCTGGATCTTGGACTTGCCCTCGAGGTAGAAGCGGCGGGCCATGGCCGCCGCCTGCACCAGCTCCGCGGGTCCCATCCGCAGGGCTGACCGTCCCGCTGAGATACCCGCCACCGCGATCTCCTCACTGCTCTTCACGTACCGCTGCTCACGAACTGCTCACGCACTGCTCTCAACCGCTCAACCACCGTTGGCCGAGTCAGCGCTGTTCACACTCTCGACTCACCGTTCATCCTGTCAGATCCGGCGGCCCTTGATCAGTCCTGTCGACCCGCCGACGGATCGCGTTCATCTGCCCGAGGCTCAGTGGCCACACGCCCAAGCCGCCGAGGCGGTCGCGGAGTCGGCCTTGGCGCGCAGCGAGCGGACCGCGTCGGCCGGATCCGCCGCCCCGTAGACCGCCGAGCCCGCCACGAAGACGTCGGCACCGGCCTCGGCGCAGCGCTCGATGGTGGACTCCGAGACGCCGCCGTCGACCTGGAGCCACAGCTCCAGACCGTGCTTGGAGATCAGCTCACGGGTCCGGCGGATCTTCGGCAGCATGATGTCGAGGAAGGCCTGACCGCCGAAGCCGGGCTCGACGGTCATGATCAGCAGCATGTCCAGCTCGGGGAGCAGGTCCTCGTACGGCTCGATCGGCGTCGCGGGCTTCAGCGCCATCGACGCCCGCGCCCCCTTGGCCCGGATCTCGCGCGCCAGCCGCACGGGGGCGGCGGCCGCCTCCACGTGGAAGGTGACGGAGCCGGCGCCGGCCTCGACGTACTGGGGGGCCCAGCGGTCGGGATCCTCGATCATGAGGTGACAGTCCAGCGGGGTGTCCGTGGCACGGCTGAGCGACTCGACGATCGGCACGCCGAGCGTCAGGTTCGGCACGAAGTGGTTGTCCATCACGTCGACGTGCAGCCAGTCGGCACCCTCGACGGCCTTCGCCTCCTCGGCGAGGCGGGCGAAGTCTGCGGACAGGATGCTGGGATTGATCTGCGCCATGTGCCAAGCCTGCCATGTTCTTGGGCACTTCTTTGCCGCGGACCGGTTTCGGTTCACATCCGGTCCGGCGGCCGGGCTCCGGCGGGCGTCACAGCCCGGACATTCGGGCGTTTTCGCCGTTCGGCGGAGCCCGCCGGAGCCCTCGGAGTCCGTCGGACCCGCGAGAAGCCTCAGGCCGTACGTCGCAGCAGGGCCATGTACATCGCGTCGGTCCCGTGCAGATGCGGCCACAGCTGGACGTCCGGTCCGTCGCCGAGTCCGGGGACACCCGCCATCAGCGGACGGCCGTCGATCCACTCCGCCTCGACGGCCGGGCCGCCGCGGCCCTTCAGGACGTCCTCGACGACCACCCGGGTCTCGGCCAGGTGCGGTGAGCAGGTCGCGTAGCCGACGACACCGCCGACGCGCACCGCCCGCAGCGCCTCCCGCAGCAGTCCGCGCTGGAGCGGGGCGAAGCCCTCCAGGTCCTCCGGGCGGCGGCGCCAGCGGGCCTCCGGCCGACGGCGCAGCGCCCCGAGCCCCGAGCACGGCACGTCCATGAGCACACGGTCGAAGGAGCCGGGCCGCCACGGCGGGCGGGTGCCGTCGGCGGCGATGACCTGGTACGGGCCGGGGTTGCCGGCCAGCGCGCGTTCGACGAGCCGGGCGCGGTGCGGCTGCTTCTCCGAGGCGAGCAGGGTGGCCCCGCGCTGCGCGGCGAGGGCGCCGAGCAGCGCGGCCTTGCCGCCGGGCCCGGCGCAGCCGTCGAGCCAGCGCTCGTCACGGCCTTCGAGAGGCGCGTCGGCCAGGGCGACGGCTACCAGCTGGCTGCCCTCGTCCTGGACGCCCGCCCGTCCCTCGCGGACCGCCTCGATCGCGCCCGGTTCGCCGCCCTCGGCCAGTCGTACCGCGTAGGGCGACCAGCGTCCGGGCAGCACCGTGTCCTCGCCGAGCACCTCGGTCAGCTCCTGCGGCGTGGACCGCCCGGGGCGGGCCACCAGTGTGACCTCGGGCCGCTCGTTGTCGGCCTCCAGCAGGTCCTCGATCCCGGCCCGTCCGCCCCCGAGGGCGTCCCACAGCGCGGTGACCACCCAGCGGGGGTGGGAGTGGACGATCGCGAGGTGGTCCTCGGCGTCGTCCTCGTACGGCGGGGCGACCCGCGCGACCCAGGTGTCGAAGTCGTCCTGCGAGATCTTCCGCAGAACGGCGTTCACGAACTTGGCCCGCCCGTCCCCGAGCACGACCCGCGCGAGCTCCACGCTCGCGGAGACCGCCGCGTGGGTGGGAATGCGCGTGCCGAGCAGCTGGTGGGCCCCGAGCGTCAGTACGTCGAGAACCGGGGGGTCGACCTCGCGCAGCGGCCGGTCGATGCAGGCCGCGACGATCGCGTCGTACGTCCCCTGTCGGCGCAGCGTCCCGTACACCAGCTCCGTCGCGAGCGCCGCGTCCCGCGTGTCGAAGTCACCGTTCTCCCGCGCCTTCTTCAGCAGCGGGGGCAGCACCAGGTTCGCGTACGCGTCCCGCTCGTCGACGGCCCTGAGCGCCTCGAAGGCGAGCATCCGGACGGGGTCCTTCTTGGGACGCCGGTACGGCTTGGGGGGACGGCGACGTGCCTGCTCGCTCAAAAGGTGCTCCGCTGACGAAGTGAGACGGTCGAACCCTCTCAGCCTAAGCCCTCCCCCGAGCCGCACCACCGGCCGTCCCAACCGCTCCCGGCCTGCTCGGAGCCCGGCCGGTACGTCTTGCCCGAGCGCCGGAGGCACGCGATCATCCGGTCATGAGACCCGAAGTGCAGGCGTTCGTCGCGGACGGCCCCCTCCCCGACTGGGACGCGAGCGAGGAGGAGATCGACAGGCGCGTCAAGCAGCTGGAGACGATCTCCCGGCCGGTGACGGCGGAGGAGGCCGCGGCGCTCGTCACCTGCTTCGGCCCCGACGACTGCTACGGCGTCGCCTGGTCCCTGCTGCATCTCATCGAGAGCGGACCGAACCCGGTCCTGACCACCCCGCCCGCTCCCGACGCCAACGAGTGGCACGCAAGGCTCTGGAGGCGGGCCGTGAACGCGGAGCCCGTCGAGGAGACGGCGTGACGGCCCGGGACGTCGGCACCCCCTCGGTCGTGTCTGGAAAGTAGCGCCGTCCGCCCGCAGGGCAGGGCCCGCGGCGTCCGGTGCGTGCGATCGCGAGGCGGAGGATCACCCTCGTACGGGGCTCCCGACAACTCAGGAGCGTGCGTGCCAGGCGTCGCGAGCCAGGCGGGACTTCACGGACACGGGCTAGGTACGGGGGACGTCCAGGTCCGTGCCGCCCACGCGTTCGCCCGGGGCGATCCGTACGCCGCGCGCCCAGTCCGCCGCCTTCATCGGCTTCTTGCCCTGCGGCTGGACCCAGAGCAGTTCCACCGCGTACGAGCCGGTGCCGACGAAGACGTTGTTCTTGCCGGCCGCGAGCTCGCCGGGCGCCAGGTCGGTGCGGTCGGGCACCGGCGCGGCCTGGATCAGCTTGAGGCGCTCGCCGCGGAAGACGGTCCAGGCGCCGGGGGCGGGGGTGCAGCCGCGCACCACCCGGTCCACGCGCAGGGCCGGGGCCTTCCAGTCCACGTGCGCGTCCTCGACCTGGATCTTGGGGGCCAGCGTGATGCCCTCGGCGGGTTGCGGGACCGGCTTCAGGGTGCCGTCCTCGATGCCGTCCATCGTCGCGGCCAGCAGACCGGCGCCGGCGAAGGCGAGCCGGGTCAGCAGGTCGCCGCTGGTGTCGGTGGGTCGGACGTCCTCGGTGATCACGCCGTAGACGGGACCCGAGTCGAGCCCCTCCTCGATCTGGAACGTCGTCGCGCCCGTCACCTCGTCGCCCGCCATCACCGCGTGCTGCACGGGCGCCGCGCCGCGCCAGGCCGGCAGCAGGGAGAAGTGCAGGTTGACCCAGCCGTGGGTGGGGATGTCGAGGGCGACCCGGGGCAGCAGCGCCCCGTAGGCGACGACCGGGCAGCAGTCCGGGGCGATCTCGCGCAGCCGCGCGAGGAACTCCTCGTCACGCGGCTTCGACGGCTTGAGCACCTCGATCCCCGCCTCCTCCGCCCGCTCGGCGACCGGACTCGCGACCAGACGCCGGCCGCGGCCCGCGGGGGCGTCCGGGCGGGTGACGACGGCCGCCACCTCGTGCCGGCCGGAGGCGAGCAGGGCGTCAAGAGCGGGTACGGCGACCTCGGGGGTGCCTGCGAAGACGAGCTTCATCGGTGGCTGACTGCCTGTCTGTCGGGGCGGATCACGGGCAACGCACCAGTCTAGAGGGGGATGCGTGAGGGGGCGTACGTCGGCATGAGCGCCCCGCGCATATGCGTGTACGCCCCCGCAGCGTGACCTGACCACGGGTAGCGCGTTGGTCAAGAGAGATTGACCGAACGGGCCGCCCCTCGTTGTGGCCCGCCCCTTATTCCACGCCGGTTCGAGAGGCTTTCACATGGCCGACCACGCAACCCACGACGCCCAAGCCCGGGCAAGTCTGCATCTGTTGGTGCGGGACATCGAGCGGGTCCGGCGGCAGGTGGACGCACTGCGCACGCTCACGGCCCAGTTGGGCAATGTCTACCGCCCGCGCCGCTCCGGCCCGTCGACGGGCTTCGTCGTGTACGGACGGGCGCCGGCGCCGACGGTCCGGCTCGCCCAGGAGCTGCGGGACAGCGTCGAGACCCTCGTGACGGCGGCGGTCGACTTCGACCGCTCCCTCGGGTTCTCGTGGGACGCGGTGGGCTCGGCGCTCGGGGTCACGAAGCAGGCCGTCCACCGTCGGTACGGCGCCCGGCGCGCGCCCCAGCAGAGCGGCGCCGTGGAGCAGGACCGGGCGCCGGAGCCGGGGGCGACCCGCACGCTGCCGGTGGTTCCGCCCGCCCGCGCGATGCCTCCGCAGCCCGCCCCCGCCGCGCAGTCCCTGCGCGAGGACCCTCGCCCGCCGGCTTTCCCCGGCCCTCGCAACGGCTGACGCGCCCCCCTCCGGCCGCCCCCCGCAGGGGTCGGGCGGCCGAGCCGTTCGCGGCCTCAGCCGATGTCCGGCGGATCGACCCGGACCCGGACCGGGTCCCCGCCGCCCCGGGCCAGGCGGCCCGCCCGCGCGTTCTTCAACGCGGCCGCCAACGCGGCCCCGTTCCCCGGCGGGACCCGGACCAAGGCCCGCTCCCACCGCTCCCCCGGCGGAGGATCACCCGGCCTGAAAGGGCCCCCCGGCCGGACGACCGGCAACGGCACGGGGCCCAACACCTGGGCGTCGTCGGGCAGTTCCGCCGCGGCGAGGAACGCCTCCACCGCCTCCGGCGGGCCGGAGACGGCCGCCATCCGCGACACCGGCGGGAAGCCGAGCTCCGCCCGCTCGGCGAGTTCGCGCTGGGCGTGACCGACCGGGTCCCACCGCACCAGGGCCTGGACCGGCCGCAGCGTGGGCTCCGCCACCACCACGACCATGCCGCCCTCGCCCTGGCCCCGCACCAGCGACGCCGCGTCGATCCAGCGCCGCAGGGCTTCCTCGCCCGCGCGCAGATCGGGGCGCGAGAGCATCGCCCAGCCGTCGAGGAGGAGCGCCGCGGTGTAGCCGCCTTCGGCGACGGGCTCGGCGCCCGGCGTGGACACGACCAGGGCGGGCCGCCCGGGCACGGTGTCCAGGACGTGGTCGCGGCCCGATGTCCGTACCGGCACCGCGGGGAACGCCCTGCCCAGCTCCTCCGCCGTGCGGCGCGCGCCGACGACCTGGGCCCGCAGCCGGGTGGCGCCGCATGCCACGCAGTGCCAGTCGGCCGCGCCCCTCCCGCACCAGCCGCACCGCAGATCCTGCTGCTCCGGGGCCTCCAGCGGCCCCGCGCAGTGCCGGCAGCGCGCGGGCGTCCGGCACCGCTGGCACGCGAGCCGAGGTACGTACCCCCGCCGCGGCACCTGGACGAGCACGGGGCCGGTCTTCAGCCCTTCCCGTACCGCCTGCCAGGCCAGGGAGGGCAGTCGGGCGGCCCGCGCGGCCTCGTCGCGGGCGAGGTCGGTGTCGCCGACGGTCCGCACCAGCGGGGCGGCGGCCCGCACCTGGTCGCGACCGGCCGCGAGCGGCTTGGCCCAGCCGGTCTCCACGAGCTGCGCGGCCTCGACGGTACAGCTCGTGGAGCCGAGCAGGAAGGCGCACCGGTCGTGGGCGGCGCGCAGCAGCAGGACGTCACGCGCGTGGGGCTGCGGTGCGTGCGGTTCGCTGTGGCTGCCGTCCCCGTCGTCCCAGATGGCCACCAGTCCCAGGTCCCGGACGGGCGCGAACATCGCCGCACGGGTCCCGACGACCGCCCGCACGGAGCCACGCCGTACCGCGAGCCACTGGGCGTACCGCTTCTCCGGTCCCGTCTCGGCCGTGAGCAGGGCGTGCCGCCCCTCGCCCAGGACGGCCTTCAGGGCGCCGTCCACCCGCGCCGCGGCCCGCCCGTCGGGCACCACGACCAGCGCTCCCCGTCCGGAGGCGAGTGTGGCGCCCACCGCCCGGGCCAGCTCCTCGGCCCAGTGGGGTCCCGGCAGCGCGTTCCACACCGCGCGCGGCGCCCCGCCCCCGGCGAGGGCGTCCAGGAACGCCGGGCCCCGTTCGTAGCGCGTCCAGCTGCCCGGCCCGGGTGCGGCGGGTGGTGGCAGCGGCTCGGGGGACGCCTTCGCCTCGGCGCGGGCGCTGCGTGGCGGGATCGCGAGCTGGAGCACGTCGGCGAGGCTCCCCGCGTACCGGTCGGCGACCGCCCGCGCGAGGGCGAGCAGCTCGGGGCTGAGCACCGGTTCGGGAGAGACGACGTCGGCCAGCGCGGCCAGCGCCCCCTGGTAGTCCGACTCGGCCCGCCGCTCGACCAGGAAGCCGTCGATCAGCCGGCCGCCCTCGCGCCGCCCGTCCCTGACCTGGTGGGCACCGGCGCCGAAGCGCACGCGCACCCGGACCCCCGGCCGCGCGACGGCGTCCAGCTCCTCCGGCACGGCGTAGTCGAAGTACTGGTCGAGGTGGAGCACGCCCTTGTTGACCACCACGCGGGCCACGGGCAGCTCCTTGGCCAGCGCGGCCCCCCGCCACGTCCGGGGCTTGGCCCGTGGCACCTTCGCCTTGCGGACGGTCTCCCGGATGAGCGCGAGCTGCTCGGGCGGCTCGGCGGCCTCCCCCTGCGTCTTCCCGTTCTCGCTGCTCACAGCCTCATACCTACCAGACGCCACCGACAGCCGGACATGCGGAAGCCCGGCACCCCAGGTGCCGGGCTTCCGCGAGAAACCGTGCTTACAGACCCGCGGCCTCGCGCAGGGCGTCCACGCGGTCGGTGCGCTCCCAGGTGAAGTCGGGAAGCTCACGGCCGAAGTGGCCGTAGGCCGCCGTCTGGGAGTAGATCGGGCGCAGCAGGTCGAGGTCGCGGATGATCGCGGCCGGGCGGAGGTCGAAGACCTCGCCGATGGCGTACTCGATCTTCTCGGGCTCGATCGTGTGGGTGCCGAAGGTCTCGACGAAGAGGCCGACGGGCTCCGCCTTGCCGATCGCGTACGCGACCTGGACCTCGCAGCGCGAGGCGAGGCCGGCGGCCACGACGTTCTTGGCGACCCAGCGCATGGCGTAGGCGGCCGAGCGGTCGACCTTGGACGGGTCCTTGCCGGAGAAGGCGCCACCGCCGTGGCGGGCCATGCCGCCGTAGGTGTCGATGATGATCTTGCGGCCGGTGAGGCCGGCGTCGCCCATCGGGCCGCCGATCTCGAAGCGCCCGGTCGGGTTGACCAGCAGGCGGTAGCCCTCGGTGTCCAGCTTGATGCCGTCCTCGACGAGCTGCCGCAGCACGTGCTCGACGACGAACTCGCGGATGTCGGGCGCGAGCAGCGACTCGAGGTCGATGTCGGAGGCGTGCTGCGAGGAGACCACGACGGTGTCGAGACGGACGGCCTTGTCGCCGTCGTACTCGATGGTGACCTGGGTCTTGCCGTCGGGACGCAGGTACGGGATGGTCCCGTTCTTGCGGACCTCGGTGAGGCGGCGGGAGAGCCGGTGGGCGATGTGGATCGGAAGCGGCATCAGCTCCGGCGTCTCGTCCGAGGCATAGCCGAACATCAGGCCCTGGTCGCCTGCGCCCTGCTTGTCCAGCTCGTCCTCATCACCCTCGACACGCTTCTCGTACGCCGTGTCGACGCCCTGCGCGATGTCCGGGGACTGCGACCCGATGGAGACCGAGACGCCGCAGGAGGCGCCGTCGAAGCCCTTCTTCGAGGAGTCGTACCCGATCTCGAGGATCTTGTTCCGTACGAGGGTGGGGATGTCGGCCCACGCCTTCGTGGTGACCTCACCGGCGACGTGCACGAGGCCGGTGGTGATCAGCGTCTCGACGGCGACGCGGGAGGTGGGGTCCTCGCGGAGGAGCGCGTCGAGAATGGTGTCGCTGATCTGGTCAGCGATCTTGTCGGGGTGACCTTCGGTCACGGACTCCGAAGTGAACAGGCGACGGGACACAATGCTCCCTGTGGTTGCAGCGGCTGCTGGCTCAACAATTGTCGGACGGCAGGGGGCTGCGCCCCGCGTCGTACCGCGACCAGTCTATCCGGCGTGCTCGGACATTGGGCCAGGTGTCTCGCAAGCTGGGAGCCGGGGTGTCACCGAAACCGGCCGCCCGCCCGCCGCGAACACCTGTTCCGGTCGCCCGAAGGGACCGGAATGGCGGGATTTCACTCGGCCGGGGCGGTGAAATCCGGACGCGTGACAGATTTCTCGGAATCGTTCGCGGGAACGGACCGCAGGCGGGGCGCGACGAGGTCCCAGACGATCTCCGCAAGGACTTCCTTCGGGCCGTACGGCACGGGCGTGTCCGCGCCGTCCGCGGCGAGCACCACGGCCTCGTTCTCCTCCGAGCCGAAGGTCTTGCGCTCCCCGACCTCGTTGACCACGAGCAGGTCGCAGCCCTTGCGACGCAGCTTCTCCCGGCCATGGGCAAGGACGTCGTCGGTCTCGGCGGCGAAGCCGACGACGACCTGGCCGGGCAGGGCGCGGTCGGCGGAGATCTCGGCGAGGATGTCGGGGTTCCGGACCAGCTCGATGGTGGGGGCTCCCCCGTCGTCCGTCTTCTTGATCTTGCCCTGGGCGTAGACGGCCGGGCGGAAGTCGGCGACGGCGGCCGCCATCACCACGGCGTCGGCGTCCGCCGCGGCCTTCAGGACGGCCTCGCGCAGCTGGACGGCGGTGCCGACGTGGACGACGTCGACGCCGGCCGGGTCGGGGATGCCGGTGTTGGCCTCGACGAGGGTGACCCGGGCGCCCCGGGCGGCGGCGACCCTGGCCAGCGCGTAGCCCTGCTTGCCGGAGGAGCGGTTGCCCAGGTAGCGGACGGGGTCCAGGGGCTCGCGGGTGCCTCCGGCACTGACCACGACATGGCGGCCGACGAGGTCGGGGGCGGCGGCGCCGGCGGTGCGGCCGTGTCGATTCAGGATGTTGCGGCACACCTCGAAGATCTCGGCGGCCTCGGGGAGCCGGCCCTTGCCGGTGTCGACGCCGGTCAGGCGGCCGACGGCGGGCTCGATGACGACGGCGCCGCGGCGGCGCAGCGTGGCGACGTTCTCCTGGGTGGCGGGGTGCTCCCACATCTCGGTGTGCATCGCCGGGGCGAAGACGACCGGACAGCGGGCGGTGAGCAGTGTGTTCGTCAGGAGGTCGTCGGCGAGGCCGTGGGCGGCCTTGGCGAGCATGTCGGCGGTGGCGGGGGCCACGACGACCAGGTCGGCGGCCTGCCCGATCCGTACGTGCGGGACCTCGTGGACGGACTCCCACACCTCGGTGGAGACGGGGTGGCCGGAGAGCGCGGACCAGGTGGCGGCGCCGACGAAGTGCAGCGCGGATTCGGTCGGCACGACCCGTACGTCGTGACCGGACTCGGTCAGCCGCCGCAGCAGCTCGCACGCCTTGTACGCGGCGATGCCGCCGCTGACTCCCAGGACGACCTTCGGCTGTGCCACGGCGCTCAACTCAACTCCCCGCGCTCGGATGCGTACGACTCCATGAGACACCACAGGCCCGGCGGATGTTCCGCCGGGCCTGGAGTGACAAACGTGACAGTGCCTGCCTACTGCGCCGGGCCCTCGATGGCCTCGGAGGTCAGCAGACCCGCGTTGATCTCACGCAGGGCGATCGAGAGCGGCTTCTCGTGGACGTGGGTGTCGACGAGCGGGCCCACGTACTCGAGCAGGCCCTCGCCGAGCTGCGAGTAGTACGCGTTGATCTGGCGCGCGCGCTTGGCCGCGTAGATCACGAGGCTGTACTTCGAGTCGGTGGCCTCGAGCAGCTCGTCGATCGGCGGGTTGATGATGCCCTCGGGCGCGGTGATGGAAGAGGACACGCTCTAGCCTTCCGAAGAAACTTCTGTGAGCTGATCGGGATGATCAGATCCAGGTGATCAGAAATCGATCAAACAACGTTCATCAAGGCTAGCAGCTCACGCGCCACGTCCTCGACGGAGGTGTTGACCAGGGTGGTGTCGAACTCCGGCTCGGCGGCCAGTTCGATCTTGGCGGCCTCGAGACGGCGCTCGATGACCTCGGGCGACTCGGTCCCGCGGCCGGTGAGCCGGCGGACCAGCTCCTCCCAGCTCGGCGGGGCCAGGAAGACCAGCTGGGAGTCGGGCATCGAGTCCTTGACCTGCCGGGCGCCCTGGAGGTCGATCTCCAGCAGCACGGGCTCGCCCGCCTCCAGGCGGTCCAGGACCGCGCGGCGCGGCGTGCCGTAGCGGTTGCCCGCGAACTCGGCCCACTCGAGGAGTTCTCCGTTGGCGACCAGCTTGTCGAACTCGTCGTCCGCCACGAAGAAGTAGTGGACGCCGTGCTGCTCGCCGGGACGCGGCTTCCGTGTCGTGGCCGACACCGAGAGCCAGACCTCGGGGTGGACCTTGCGCATATGAGCGACGACCGTGCTCTTGCCGACCCCGGAGGGGCCGGAGAGCACGGTCAGCCGCGGACGTACCTCTGCTGCCATGCAGCGATTATTCCAGCTGTACGGGTATGCCTGGGACGGCAGTCCCGGATCAGGCGCCGGTGCTGCCGAACTCGCGCTCCAGGGAGGCGATCTGGTTGGAGCCGAGACCGCGCACACGACGGCTTTCGGAGATGCCGAGCCGCTCCATGATCTGCTTGGCGCGGACCTTGCCCACGCCCGGCAGGGACTCGAGCAGCGCGGAGACCTTCATCTTGCCGATGACGTCGTTCTCCTGGCCCGTCTTGATGACCTCGTGGAGGGAGGCGCCGGAGTGCTTGAGTCGATTCTTGACCTCGGCCCGCTCCCGGCGAGCCGCGGCGGCCTTTTCGAGCGCGGCTGCGCGCTGTTCAGGGGTAAGGGGCGGAAGAGCCACGCCTACGTCACCTCGGATGTCGAACTGTCGGATACGGACCGGTGAGGAACCTAGTCGCCCCACACCAGTGGAGCAACGATCAACGTAGTGACCGTTGAACGCTGACTCTGCCCCGGAGACTAGCGGCCTATGCCTCTCCAGTCAGCGAGAACGAAGGAAAAGTCCTGGTCAGCATCGACCGACCAGGACATTTCCGGCATAACGACCGGCTTTTCGGCCAAGTTCTCGCCACGGAGTGAGACGGCCCCGACCTGCGCATTGGCCCGGCGGGCGGTTTACGCGCCGACGGCCTCGCGAATCTCGTCGGCGTACCGCTCCGCGGAGGCGCGCAGCGCGGAGGCGTCCGGGCCGTGCCTCAGGACGCCCCGGCTGACGTTCGGGACCACGTTGCGGACCGCGGCGCCGAAGACCGCCGGGAGGTCGGCGGGCGTCGCGCCCTGGGCGCCGATGCCCGGGGCGAGGAGGGGACCGTTGATGTCGAGGTCGAAGGAGGAGAGGTCGCCGAGGGTGGCGCCGACGACCGCGCCGAAGGAACCCATGGGGGTCTCCCCCGCGTTCTCCTCGGCGAGGTGGGCCAGCATGGTGGCGCCGACGCTCCGGCCGTCCTCGCGTACCGCGCGCTGGACCTCCGAGCCCTCCGGGTTGGACGTGAGGGCCAGCACGAAGAGGCCCGCGCCGGACTCCTTCACCAGGTCGACGGCCGGCTTCAGGGAGCCGTAGCCGAGGTACGGGGAGACCGTCAGGGCGTCCGAGAAGAGCGGCGCGTCCTTGCGGAGGTAGGTCTCGGCGTAGGCGGCCATCGTGGAGCCGATGTCGCCCCGCTTGGCGTCCATGACGACCAGGCCGCCCGCCTCGCGCAGATCGGCGACTGCGCGCTCCAGGACGGCGATGCCCCGGGAGCCGAACCGCTCGAAGAACGCCGACTGCGGCTTGAAGACGGCGACGGTGCCGGCGAGCGCCTCGACGACCGTGAACGTGAAGCGCTCCAGGCCCGCGATGTCGTCGGTCAGGCCCCAGGAGTCCAGCAGGGCGGCGTGGGGGTCGATGCCGACGCAGAGCGGGCCGCGCTCGTCCATGGCGGAACGCAGGCGGGTACCGAAGGAGAGACTCACGGGGTGACCTTTCGGGTGTCGGCGCCGACGGCCTCGGCGAGCGTGGCGTAGGGCGAGGCCGCGAGGCGGGCGGCGAGGCCCTTGTGGATCGCGCGGGCGTAGAAGGGCCCCTCGTAGATGAAGGCGCTGTAGCCCTGGATCAGCGTGGCACCGGCCAGGATGCGCTGCCAGGCGTCCTCGGCGTTCTCGATGCCTCCGACGCCCACGAGGACCAGGCGGTCGCCCACGCGGGCGTGGAGGCGGCGCAGGACGGCCAGGGAGCGTTCCTTGACGGGGGCGCCGGAGAGCCCGCCGGTCTCCCTGATCAGTGCGGGGTCGGACTTCAGGCCGAGCCCCTCGCGGGCGATGGTGGTGTTGGTGGCGATGATGCCGTCCAGACCGAGCTCGAGGGCGAGGTCGGCTACCGCGTCGACGTCCTCGTCGGCCAGGTCGGGGGCGATCTTGACGAGGAGGGGGACCCGCCGGTCGGTGACCGTGCGGTCCGCCGCCTCCCGTACCGCCGTGAGGAGCGGGCGCAGGGACTCGGTGGCCTGGAGGTTGCGGAGCCCGGGTGTGTTCGGCGAGGAGACGTTCACGACCAGGTAGTCGGCGTGCGCCGCGAGGCGCTCGGTGGACTTCACGTAGTCGGCGGCGGCCTCGGCCTCCGGGACGGCCTTCGTCTTGCCGATGTTGACGCCGACGACGGTCCTGAAGACCGGCACGCGCGCGTGGAGGCGGGCGGCGACGGCCGCCGAGCCCTCGTTGTTGAAGCCCATGCGGTTGATCAGCGCTCGGTCCGGGATCAGCCGGAAGAGCCGCTTCTTGGGGTTGCCGGGCTGGGCCTCGCCGGTGACGGTGCCGATCTCGACGTGGTCGAAGCCGAGCATCGACATGCCGTCGATCGCGACGGCGTTCTTGTCGAAGCCGGCGGCGAGGCCGAAGGGGCCGTGCATGCGCAGGCCGAGGGCCTCCGTGCGCAGCTCCTCGTACCGGGGTGCGAGGACGGCGGCGACGAAGGTGCGCAGGACCGGGACGCGGGCGGCCAGGCGGATCCAGCGGAAGGCCAGGTAGTGGGCCTCCTCGGGGTCCATCCGCTTGAAGACGAGGTGGAAGAAGAACTTGTACATGAAGGTGTCCTCACCAAGAGGGGGACACCGTTTCCGGTGTCCCCCTCGTGGGCTGCTAGTCGCGGGCCGCGGTCAGATGCGCCGCGTGTTCCTGGAGCGAGCGGACGCCCACGTCGCCGTGGTTGAGCGCGTCGATGCCCTGGACGGCCGCGGCGAGCGCCTGGACCGTGGTGAGGCACGGGACGCCGCGCGAGACCGCCGCCGTACGGATCTCGTAGCCGTCGAGGCGGCCGCCGGTGCCGTAGGGGGTGTTGACGATGAGGTCGACCTGACCGTCGTGGATCAGCTGGACGATCGTCTTCTCGCCGCCGGGACCCTCGCCCTCGCTGAGCTTGCGCACCACGGTGGCATGGATGCCGTTGCGCTTGAGGACCTCGGCTGTGCCGGACGTGGCGAGCAGCTCGAACCCGTGGGCGACCAGCTCGCGCGCGGGGAAGATCATCGAGCGCTTGTCGCGGTTGGCGACGGAGACGAACGCGCGGCCCTTGGTGGGCAGCGGGCCGTAGGCGCCGGCCTGGGACTTGGCGTACGCCGTGCCGAAGACCGAGTCGATGCCCATGACCTCGCCGGTGGAGCGCATCTCCGGGCCGAGGACGGTGTCGACGCCGCGGCCGTGCACGTCGCGGAAGCGGCTCCACGGCATCACGGCCTCCTTGACGGAGATCGGCGCGTCGAGCGGCAGGGTGCCGCCGTCACCGGTCTTCGGCAGCAGGCCCTCCGCGCGCAGCTCGGCGATGGTGGCGCCGAGCGAGATGCGGGCGGCGGCCTTGGCGAGCGGTACGGCGGTCGCCTTCGAGGTGAAGGGGACCGTCCGGGAGGCGCGCGGGTTGGCCTCGAGGACGTACAGGATGTCACCGGCCATGGCGAACTGGATGTTGATCAGTCCGCGCACGCCGACGCCCTTGGCGATCGCCTCGGTGGAGACGCGCAGGCGCTTGATGTCGAAGCCGCCGAGGGTGATCGGGGGCAGGGCGCAGGCCGAGTCGCCGGAGTGGATGCCGGCCTCCTCGATGTGCTCCATGACGCCGCCGAGGTAGAGCTCGTGGCCGTCGTAGAGCGCGTCGACGTCGATCTCGATCGCGTCGTCGAGGAAGCGGTCGACCAGGACCGGCCGGGTGGGGCTGATCTCGGTGGACTCGGCGATGTACTTCTCCAGGCGCGCCTCGTCGTAGACGATCTCCATGCCGCGGCCGCCGAGCACGTACGAGGGGCGTACGAGGACGGGGTAGCCGATCTCGTCGGCGATGGCCTTGGCGCCGGCGAAGGTGGTCGCGGTGCCGTGCTTGGGGGCGGGCAGACCGGCCTCGGCGAGGACCTGGCCGAAGGCGCCGCGGTCCTCGGCGGCGTGGATGGCCTCGGGAGAGGTGCCGACGACCGGCACACCGTTGTCCTTGAGCGCCTGGGCGAGACCCAGGGGGGTCTGGCCGCCGAGCTGGACGACGACACCGGCGACGGGTCCCGCCAGCGTCTCGGCGTGGACGATCTCCAGCACGTCCTCGAGCGTGAGCGGCTCGAAGTACAGGCGGTCGGAGGTGTCGTAGTCGGTGGAGACGGTCTCCGGGTTGCAGTTGACCATCACGGTCTCGTAGCCGGCGTCGCTGAGCGCGAAGGAGGCGTGGACGCAGGAGTAGTCGAACTCGATGCCCTGGCCGATGCGGTTCGGGCCGGAGCCCAGGATGATGACCGCGGGCTTCTCGCGCGGGGCGACCTCGCTCTCCTCGTCGTACGAGGAGTAGAAGTACGGGGTCTTGGCGGCGAACTCGGCGGCGCAGGTGTCGACCGTCTTGTAGACCGGGCGGACGCCGAGAGCGTGCCGGACCTCGCGGACGACGTCCTCGCGCAGGCCGCGGATCTCGGCGATCTGGGCGTCGGAGAAGCCGTGGCGCTTGGCCTCGGCGAGCAGCTCGGGGTCGAGCCTCTCGGCAGCGGCCAGCTCGTCGGCGATCTCCTTGATGAGGAAGAGCTGGTCGACGAACCACGGGTCGATCTTCGTGGCGTCGAACACCTCCTCGGGGGTGGCGCCGGCGCGGATGGCCCGCATGACGGTGTTGATGCGGCCGTCGGTGGGGCGCACGGCCTCGCGGAGCAGCTCGGCCTTGTCGCCGGGCTCGCCGGTGAAGGCGAACTGGCTGCCCTTCTTCTCCAGGGAGCGCAAAGCCTTCTGGAGCGCCTCGGTGAAGTTGCGGCCGATCGCCATGGCCTCGCCGACCGACTTCATGGTCGTGGTCAGCGTGGAGTCGGCGGAGGGGAACTTCTCGAAGGCGAAGCGCGGGGCCTTGACCACGACGTAGTCGAGCGTGGGCTCGAAGGACGCCGGGGTCTTCTCCGTGATGTCGTTGGGGATCTCGTCCAGCGTGTAGCCGACGGCGAGACGGGCCGCGATCTTCGCGATCGGGAAGCCGGTCGCCTTGGAGGCGAGCGCGGAGGAGCGGGAGACGCGCGGGTTCATCTCGATGACGATGATCCGGCCGTCGTCCGGGTTGACCGCGAACTGGATGTTGCAGCCGCCGGTGTCGACGCCGACCTCGCGGATGATCGCGATGCCGATGTCACGCAGCCGCTGGTACTCGCGGTCGGTGAGCGTCATCGCCGGGGCGACGGTGATCGAGTCACCGGTGTGGACGCCCATCGGGTCGAAGTTCTCGATGGAGCAGACGACCACGACGTTGTCGTTCTTGTCGCGCATCAGCTCCAGCTCGTACTCCTTCCAGCCGAGGATGGACTCCTCCAGGAGCACCTCGGTGGTCGGCGAGAGGGTCAGGCCCTGGCCGGCGATGCGGCGCAGCTCCTCCTCGTCGTGGGCGAAGCCGGAGCCGGCGCCGCCCATGGTGAAGGAGGGGCGGACGACGACGGGGTAGCCGCCGAGCGTCTCGACGCCCTCGATCACGTCGTCCATGGAGTGGCAGATGACCGAGCGGGCGGACTCGCCGTAGCCGATCTTGGCCTTGACGGCCTCGACGACTCCCTTGAAGAGGTCGCGGTCCTCGCCCTTGTGGATCGCCTCGACGTTGGCGCCGATGAGCTCGACACCGTACTTCTCCAGCACACCCTGCTCGTGCATGGAGATCGCGGTGTTCAGCGCGGTCTGGCCGCCGAGGGTGGGCAGGAGGGCGTCGGGGCGCTCCTTGGCGATGATCTTCTCGACGAACTCGGGGGTGATCGGCTCGACGTAGGTGGCGTCGGCGATCTCCGGGTCGGTCATGATCGTGGCCGGGTTGGAGTTGACCAGGATCACCCGCAGGCCCTCGGCCTTGAGGATGCGGCAGGCCTGGGTGCCGGAGTAGTCGAATTCGGCGGCCTGGCCGATGACGATCGGGCCGGAGCCGATGACCAGGACGGACTGGATATCGGTGCGCTTAGGCACGCTCGGCCTCCATCAGGGATACGAAGCGGTCGAAGAGGTACGCGGCGTCGTGCGGGCCGGCGGCCGCCTCGGGGTGGTACTGGACGGAGAAGGCCGGCCGGTCGAGCAGCTGGAGGCCTTCGACGACCTGGTCGTTCAGACAGACGTGGGAGACCTCGGCGCGGCCGTAGGGGGTCTCGGAGACCTTGTCGAGGGGCGCGTCGACGGCGAAGCCGTGGTTGTGCGCGGTGACCTCGACCTTGCCGGTCGTACGGTCCTGCACCGGCTGGTTGATCCCGCGGTGGCCGTACTTCAGCTTGTAGGTGCCGAAGCCGAGGGCGCGGCCGAGGATCTGGTTGCCGAAGCAGATGCCGAAGAGCGGGGTCTTGCGCTCCAGGACGCCCTGCATGACGGCGACGGGGCCGTCGGCGGTGGCCGGGTCGCCCGGGCCGTTGGAGAAGAAGACGCCGTCGGGCCGGACGGCGTACACGTCCTCGACGGTGGCCGTCGCGGGCAGCACGTGGACCTCGATGCCGCGTTCGGCCATCCGGTGCGGGGTCATGCCCTTGATGCCGAGGTCGACGGCGGCGACGGTGAACTTCTTCTCGCCGATGGCGGGGACGACGTAGGTCTCCTTGGTGGCGACCTCGGCGGAGAGGTTCGCGCCCTTCATCTGCGGGGCTTCCTGCACCTTGGCGAGCAGCACGGCGTCGTCCGCGACGGTCTCGCCGGAGAAGATGCCGACGCGCATGGCGCCGCGCTCGCGCAGGTGGCGGGTGAGGGCACGGGTGTCGATGCCGGAGATGCCGACGACGCCCTGGGCGGCGAGCTCCTCGTCCAGCGAGCGCTGGGCGCGCCAGTTCGAGGAGACGCGGGCGGGGTCGCGGACGACGTAGCCGGCGACCCAGATCTTCGCGGACTCGGGGTCCTCGTCGTTGACGCCGGTGTTGCCGACGTGCGGGGCGGTCATCACCACGACCTGGCGGTGGTACGACGGGTCGGTGAGGGTCTCCTGGTAGCCGGTCATGCCGGTGGAGAACACGGCCTCGCCGAAGGTCTCCCCCACGGCCCCGTAGGCGCGGCCGCGGAAGATGCGGCCGTCCTCCAGGACGAGTACGGCGGGAGCCTTGGCTCCCCTTGTGGAGGTCGTCATCGTGCGGTGCCTTCCGTCGTGCTTGCGTGGTTCATGTGGGTGATGGCTTCGACCCAGGCGGTGTGCTCGGCCGCGCGGTCGGAGCGGAATCCGGAGTCGAGGAGCTTCTCCCCGTGGGCCCAGGTGACGATCAGGAGCCCGCCCTCGGCGAGGACCTTGCCCGCGATTCCCTTGTCGAGCCGGGCCTCGCGCAGGGCCTCGGCGGGGATGAAGAAGTCGGTGGCGCCGGGGCGTACGACCTCGATCCCCGCGTCGGTGAGGGTGAGTTCGACGCGGCTGCGAGTGCCCAGGCCGTGGGCGACGATCCGGTCGAGCCACTGCCCGGCGGTCGTGGACCCGTGGTAGCGCCCGCTCAGAGTCAGTCTCGCCTCGCCCGGCGCCTCCGGCATTCCCGGCAGCTCCGGCAGGTCCGACTGGAGGCTGCCCCGCCACTTCCATCCCTGGCGCATCAGCCAGTAGACGAAGGCGACGAAGATGCCCAGGCCGACGACCCAGCCGACGCGTCCGGCCCAGTTGGTGACCTCCGCCGATTTCTCCCCGGCGGCCAGGATGATCAGAGATGTCACGCCAGCTTCCCGTCCACGAGCGTCGCGCGGCCCCGCAGGAAGGTGTGGGTGACGCGTCCCGGCAGCTCGCGGCCCTCGTAGGGGGTGTTGCGGCTGCGGGAGGCGAAGCCCGCGGGGTCCACGAGACCACGGTATGCCGGATCGACCAGCGTCAGGTTGGCGGGCTCACCAGCCGAGACGGGGCGTCCGTGGCCCTCGGCCCGCCCGATCGCCGCGGGCTTGACGGACATGCGGTCGGCGACGCCGGCCCAGTCGAGCAGTCCGGTCTCGACCATCGTCTGCTGGACGACGGAGAGCGCGGTCTCCAGGCCGACCATGCCCATGGCGGCGGCGGCCCACTCGCAGTCCTTGTCCTCGTGCGGGTGCGGGGCGTGGTCGGTGGCGACGATGTCGATGGTGCCGTCGGCCAGGGCCTCGCGCAGGGCGTGAACGTCCCGCTCGGTCCGCAGGGGCGGGTTGACCTTGTAGACGGGGTTGTAGCTGCGGACCAGCTCGTCGGTGAGGAGGAGGTGGTGGGGGGTGACCTCGGCGGTGACGTCGATGCCGCGGGACTTGGCCCAGCGAACGATCTCGACCGAGCCGGCCGTGGAGAGGTGGCAGATGTGGACGCGGGAGCCGACGTGCTCGGCGAGGAGGACGTCGCGGGCGATGATCGACTCCTCGGCGACGGCGGGCCAGCCGCCGAGGCCCAGCTCGGCGGAGACCACGCCCTCGTTCATCTGGGCGCCCTCGGTGAGGCGGGGCTCCTGGGCGTGCTGGGCGACGACGCCGCCGAAGGCCTTCACGTACTCCAGGGCGCGGCGCATGATCACCGCGTCGTCGACGCACTTGCCGTCGTCGGAGAAGACGGTGACGCCGGCGGCCGAGTCGTGCATGGCGCCGAGCTCGGCGAGCTTCTTGCCCTCCAGGCCGACGGTGACGGCGCCGATGGGCTGCACGTCGCAGTAACCGGACTCCTTGCCGAGCCGGTAGACCTGCTCGACGACGCCGGCGGTGTCGGCGACCGGGAAGGTGTTGGCCATGGCGAAGACGGCCGTGTAGCCGCCGGAGGCGGCCGCCCGGGTGCCGGTGAGGACGGTCTCGGAGTCCTCGCGGCCGGGCTCGCGCAGGTGGGTGTGGAGGTCGACCAGGCCGGGCAGGAGGATCTGCCCCTCGGCCTCGATCACCGTCGCGTCCTCGGCCGCCAGCCCCGTACCCACCGCGGCGATGGTCTCGCCGTCGATGAGGACGTCCTGCGCCTCGCCGCCGAGCACCTTCGCACCACGGATCAGGATCTTGCTCATGGTTCTCAGTTCTCCTCGGTACGGGGGTGGGCGGCGGCGGGCTCGTTGCCGCCGAGCAGCAGGTACAGGACGGCCATGCGGATCGAGACGCCGTTGGCGACCTGCTCGACGACCGTGCAGCGGTCCGAGTCGGCGACCTCGGCGGTGATCTCCATGCCGCGGACCATGGGGCCGGGGTGCATCACGACGGCGTGCTCGGGCATCTTCGCCATCCGGTGGCCGTCGAGCCCGTACCGCCGCGAGTACTCGCGCTCGGTGGGGAAGAAGGCCGCGTTCATCCGCTCGCGCTGCACGCGCAGCATCATCACGGCGTCGGACTTCGGCAGCACGCTGTCGAGGTCGTAGCTGATCTCGCACGGCCAGGCCTCGACGCCGACCGGGATCAGGGTGGGCGGGGCCACCAGGGTGACCTCGGCGCCGAGGGTGTGGAGCAGGTCGACGTTGGAGCGGGCGACCCGGCTGTGCAGGACGTCGCCGACGAGGGTGATGCGCTTGCCGGCGAGGTCCTGGCCGAGGCCGGCGTCGCGGCCGACGAGGCGGCGGCGCATGGTGAAGGCGTCGAGCAGGGCCTGGGTGGGGTGCTGGTGGGTTCCGTCGCCGGCGTTGATGACGGGGGCGTCGATCCAGCCGGAGGTGGCGAGGCGGTAGGGGGCGCCGGAGGCGCTGTGGCGGATGACGACGGCGTCGACGCCCATCGCCTCCAGGGTCTGGGCGGTGTCCTTGAGGGACTCGCCCTTGGAGACGCTGGATCCCTTGGCCGCGAAGTTGATCACGTCGGCGGAGAGGCGCTTCTCTGCGGCCTCGAACGAGATGCGGGTACGGGTGGAGTCCTCGAAGAACAGGTTGCAGATCGTGCGGCCGCGCAGGGCGGGCAGCTTCTTGATCGGCCGGTCGGCCACCCGGGCCATCTCCTCGGCGGTGTCGAGGATGAGAACGGCGTCGTCGCGGGTGAGGTCGGCGGCCGAGATGAGGTGACGCATCATCGGGGTTTCGCTCCGTGGTGGGAGGTCGGGGGGCCGGGGGTGTCCCCCGGGAGGCCCGTCGGGCGTGCGGGCGCGCAGGGGTGTGCCCTGGACCCGTCGGGAGCCGGTACGGCTAGGAGGACGGCTTGCCGCCGAGCAGGACGGTGTCGCGACCGTCCTCCTCGGCGAGCTGGACCCTGACCGTCTCCCGCAGCGACGTGGGGAGGTTCTTGCCGACGTAGTCGGCGCGGATCGGGAGTTCGCGGTGGCCGCGGTCGACGAGGACCGCGAGCTGGACGGCGCGCGGGCGGCCGATGTCGCCGAGCGCGTCGAGGGCGGCGCGGATGGTGCGGCCGGAGAAGAGCACGTCGTCGACGAGGACGACGAGCCGGCCGTCGATGCCGTCACCGGGGATCTCGGTGCGGCCGAGGGCCCGGGCGGGCTTCATCCGCAGGTCGTCGCGGTACATGGTGATGTCGAGGGACCCGACCGGGATCGTGCGTCCGGTGATCCCGGCGAGCTTCTCGGCCAGCCGACGGGCGAGGTAGACGCCCCTCGTCGGGATGCCGAGGAGAACCACGTCGTCGGCGCCCTTGGCGCGTTCGACGATCTCGTGGGCGATGCGGGTCAGTACCCGCGCGATGTCCGGACCCTCGAGAACAGGGCGTGCGGCATCGGTCTGCTGCTGCGTGTCCATATGAAACGGACCTCCTTCTCCGCCTCACGGGACGGCTCTTAAAGGACGTCGGGATTGCCCCTCGACTCTACCAGGGGCGGACGACCGTCCTGCTCACCACCCTGCCGACCCCACCGGGCGCCGCCCCCGGAAAGGGGCGGTATGGACCATTCGGCTTGACGGGGACAAGTAACGCTGCGTAACCTCACAGTGAGTTACCAGCCACGCGGCGGAGCCGCACGTTGTCACAGCGTCCGGGGAGCTATATGTCCAGCGAATACGCAAAACAGCTCGGGGCCAAGCTCCGTGCCATCCGCACCCAGCAGGGCCTTTCCCTCCACGGTGTGGAAGAGAAGTCCCAGGGCCGCTGGAAGGCCGTCGTGGTCGGCTCGTACGAGCGTGGTGACCGCGCCGTGACGGTGCAGCGCCTCGCCGAGCTGGCGGACTTCTACGGGGTTCCGGTGCAGGAGCTCCTGCCGGGCACGACTCCGGGCGGGGCCGCCGAGCCGCCGCCGAAGCTCGTCCTGGACCTGGAGCGCCTGGCCCACGTCCCCCAGGAGAAGGCCGGCCCGCTGCAGCGCTACGCGGCGACGATCCAGTCCCAGCGCGGCGACTACAACGGCAAGGTGCTCTCGATCCGCCAGGACGACCTGCGCACCCTCGCCGTCATCTACGACCAGTCGCCCTCGGTCCTGACCGAGCAGCTCATCAGCTGGGGCGTCCTGGACGCGGACGCGCGTCGCGCGGTCGCCCACGAGGAGAGCTGACCTCCAGAAAACGCATCAGCAGAAACGTTGCCGCCGGGGTGGCGGAAGGTCCTACGCCTTCCGCCACCCCGGCGGTTTTCCGCCGTCCGGCGCGCGGCTCTCCACGCCGCTCCGTGCCGCTCCGTGCCGGTCCCGGAGTCCGCGTACGCCGAAGGGGCCCGCAGCACGATGTGCTGCGGGCCCCTTCGACTGCCGGGAGGCCGTCTCTCAGGCTTCCCGGCGCAGGCGCGGCTTCAGGTCCTTGAAGCGGCCCAGGAGGCCGTTGACGAACGTCGGGGACTCGTCGGTGGAGAACTCCTTGGCGAGCTGCACCGCCTCGTCGATCGCCACGGCGTCCGGCGTCTCGTCCAGCCAGATCAGCTCGTACGCGCCGAGGCGCACGATGTTCCGGTCGGCGACCGGCATCCGGTCGAGGTCCCAGTCCACCGCGTAGGTGGCGATGAGCTCGTCGATGCGGTTCGCGTAGTCCGCGTACCCCTCGACCAGCTGCATCGTGAACTCGTTGACCGACGGCTGGCGGTCGTCGGACCGTGCGTGCCGGACCCAGTCCGCGAGGACCTGCTGCACGGACGCACCGCGCTGGTCGGCCTCGAACAGGATCTGGAAGGCGCGCTTACGGGCGTTGCTGCGGGCAGCCACGGTTAGCTGTTCACCCGGCCGAGGTAGTCGCTCGTACGGGTGTCGACCTTGATCTTCTCACCGGTGGTGATGAAGAGCGGGACCTGGATCTCGTGGCCCGTCTCCAGCGTGGCCGGCTTGGTGCCGCCGGTGGAGCGGTCGCCCTGGACGCCCGGGTCCGTGTGCTGGATGGTCAGCTCGACGGCGGCCGGCAGCTCGACGTAGAGCACCGCGCCCTCGTGCTGCGCGACGGAGGCCGTGAAGCCCTCGATCAGGAAGTTGGCGGCGTCACCGACGGCCTTGCGGTCCACGTGCAGCTGGTCGTACGTCTGCATGTCCATGAAGACGAAGTAGTCGCCGTCCATGTACGAGAACTGCATGTCGCGGCGGTCGATGGTGGCCGTCTCGACCTTCACACCGGCGTTGAAGGTCTTGTCGACGACCTTGCCGGAGAGCACGTTCTTGAGCTTGGTGCGCACGAAGGCCGGGCCCTTGCCGGGCTTGACGTGCTGGAACTCGACGACGGACCAGAGCTGGTCCCCGTCGAGCTTGAGCACCATGCCGTTCTTGAGGTCGTTCGTGGAAGCCACGGTTGCGGAATCTCCTGGACTGACGTGGGACCAGGGAGGCGTACGCGCCCTACAGCGCGAGCAGCTCCTTGGTCGTAATGGTGAGTAGCTCGGGTCCGCCGTCCGCCTCCTGGCGCACGACGAGCGTGTCATCGATCCGGACCCCGCCCCGGCCCGGGAGGTGGACCCCCGGTTCGACGGTGACCGGCACACAAGCGTCCAGTTTACCCATGGCCGAGGGTGCGAGCTGCGGGTCCTCGTCGATTTCCAGGCCGACACCGTGCCCGGTGAGCGGCGGAACGGCCTCTCCGTGGCCCGCGCCGTCCAGGATCTGGCGCGCCGCCCGGTCCACGTCCCGGTACCCGGCGCCCGGCACCAGCGACTCCCGTCCGGCCCGCTGAGCGGCGAAGACGAGCTCGTAGAGCTCGATCTGCCAGTCCGCCGGAGTGGTGCCGATGACGAAGGTGCGGCCGATCTCGCAGCGGTAGCCGCGATAGTTCGCGCCGAGGCAGACCGAGAGGAAATCTCCCTCCTCGACCCGGCGGTCGGAGGGCCGGTGGCCGCCGCGGCCGGAGTTCGGTCCCGTCCCCACGGAGGTCGCGAACGCCGCGCCGTCCGCGCCGTGGTCGACGAGCCGCCGCTCCAATTCCAGGGCGAGATGGCGCTCGGTCCGACCGACCAGGATGGATTCGAGGAGCTCGCCGAGCGCCTGGTCGGCGATCTCGGCGGCGATCCGCAGACAGGCGATCTCGTCCTCGTCCTTCACGATCCGCAGCTGCTCGACGGCTCCCCCGAGGTCGGCGAGGCGGAGCTGGGGCGCGGTGGAGCCCATGGCGCGGTGGCGGGCCACGGTCAGATGGTGCTCCTCCACGGCGAGCGCGTCCGCGCCCGCCTTCCGGGCGAGGTCGACGGCGGCGACGGCGGGGTCACCACCGGCCGGGGGCAGCACGGCCTGCCGGAGCAGCTCGTCGAGCCGCCCCTCGACCGGATCACCTCCGGGCGGGGTGGGGCAGAGCAGTACGTCCTCGTCGGGGCCGAGCAGCAGTACGGCGCCGGGGGGCGAACCGCCCGCGAGATAGCGGACGTTGGCGGGGCGGGAGACCAGGGCCGCCGGGCTGCCCGCTGCCGCGCACCGGTCGCGCAGCCGCACGCGGCGGTCCGCATACACCTCTGACATGTTCCGAGCCTACGAGGGGTGGGCCGCCCCGGCTCGCTCAGCGCGGCCGACCGTGCCGCCACTCGGCCGCATCAGACCATCGCCGTCCCGGCGTACGCGAGGGACCGGGAAGGACCGGGAAGGATCCGGAACGACTGGAAATGACGGGGCACGGCCGGGAAGGCCGTCACCAGGCGGGCGGGCTGGCTATGGACCGGGCAAGGACCTCGTCGAGGACCCGGGCCGTGGTCTCCACGTCGTACTTCGAGTTGTCGATGATCGGCAGGCCGGAGCCGTACCAGCCGGCCATCCTTCCGTGGATGGAGGCGACCTCCTCGTCCGAGAGGCGCCTGTTGCCGCTGCGCTCGGCGTTGCGCTCCAGGACGATCTCCAGGCCGGGCAGGAGAACGACCGGAAGCAGCCCGGGGCCGACATGGCGTTTCCAGCCGCCCAGGCCGACGACCGGGCGGTCGGGGAAGACGGCGTCGTCGAGGATGCAGGAGATGCCGTTGGCGAGGAAGTTGCGCGCGGCGAAGCCACAGGTACGGCGGGCGAGCCGGTACTGCGCCTCGGAGTGCTCGTTCCAGCCCGACTGCGGGTCGGCGAAGCCGGAGCACACCCATTCACGGACGTCGTCGAGGCTGATGTGCGCGGTCGGGACCCGGCGGCGCTGGGCCCAGTGGCGGGCGACGGTCGTCTTGCCGGCGCCCGCGGGGCCGATCAGCAGGACGGCGAGGGTCGCCGTGCCGGTGCCGGGCTCGACGGGCAGCGACACCGGCGGCAGCTGGACGTGCCCGGTGACGTCCCGCGGCGGCGCGGAAGGCGGCGGCGCCGAACCGGGGTGCTGTGGGCCCGCGTGCTGCGGACCCGCGTGCTGCGGACCCGCGTGCTGCGAGCCCGGGTGCTGCGAGCCCGGGTGCGGCGCCATGCCGCCCCCGGCCCAGCCCGTGACGGGCGGGGCGGGGTGCGGGGCGCCCGGTGGCGGCCCCGGGGGGACGGGACGCGGCTGCGGGTGCGAGCCCTGATGACCGCCCTGCGGCAGGGGCGGTACGGGCGGTACGGAAGGTCGACCTGCTCCCGGTGCCCAACCCGACGGGTCGTGCGGCGGCAACGGAGCCCCCACTGCGTGCTGCATCCGGTGCCACTCCGTCTCGTACGGCCGATACTTCCGGGAACGTTACCGCCCCCGGCCCCCAGAGGGGGAACGGCCGGGGGCGGTACGGAGTGCCCTGTGGCGAGATCCTTCAGTCCGTCAGTTCCTCGGCGAGCGCCCGCAGGGCGAGCCGGTAGGACCCGATGCCGAACCCGGCGACGGTTCCGGTCGCCACGGCGGCGACCACCGAGGTGTGCCGGAACTCCTCCCGGGTGTACGGGTTCGAGATGTGCACCTCGATCAGCGGCGCGGTCCGCTGGGCGGCCGCGTCGCGCATCCCGTACGAATAGTGCGTGAACGCGCCCGGGTTGAGGACGACCGGGATCGAGCCGTCCGCGGCCTCGTGCAGCCAGCGGATCATCTCGCCCTCGTCGTTGGTCTCCCGCACGTCCACGTCGAAGCCCAGCTCGGCGCCGAGGGCCCGGCAGGACTCCACCAGGCCCTTGTACGACGTGGCGCCGTAGATGTCGGGCTCGCGGGAGCCGAGACGGCCGAGGTTCGGGCCGTTCAGCACGAGGACGGGCCGGAGGTCGCTCACGCGGACACCTCGCCGTAGGCCGCGACGAGCACCGCCGGGTCGGGGCCTTCGAGCACGGTCGGCTTGGCGAGCCCGTCGAGGACGATGAAGCGCAGCAGGTCGCCGCGGGACTTCTTGTCCACCTTCATGGTCTCCAGGAGCTTGGGCCACTGGTCGCCGCGGTAGGTGAGCGGCAGGCCGACGGACTCCAGAACCGTGCGGTGCCGGTCGGCGGTGGCGTCGTCGAGCCGGCCGGCGAGCCGGCCGAGCTCGGCGGCGAAGACCATGCCGACCGACACGGCGGCGCCGTGGCGCCACTTGTAGCGCTCGTTCTTCTCGATGGCGTGGGCCAGGGTGTGGCCGTAGTTGAGGATCTCCCGCAGGCCGGACTCCTTGAGGTCGCCGGAGACGACCTCGGCCTTGACCCTGATCGAGCGGACGATCAGTTCGGCGGTGTGCGGCCCCTCGGGCGTACGGGCGCCCTGCGGGTCGGCCTCCACGAGGTCGAGGATGACCGGGTCGGCGATGAAACCGGCCTTGATGATCTCCGCCATGCCGCTGACGTAGTCGTTGACCGGCAGCGAGTCCAGCGCGGCCAGGTCGCAGAGCACCCCGGCGGGCGGGTGGAAGGCGCCGACGAGGTTCTTGCCCTCGGCGGTGTTGATGCCCGTCTTGCCGCCGACGGCCGCGTCGACCATGCCGAGGACGGTGGTCGGTACGGCGATCCAGCGCACGCCGCGCAGCCAGGTGGCGGCCACGAAGCCGGCCAGGTCGGTCGTCGAGCCGCCGCCCACGCCGACGATCACGTCGGTGCGAGTGAAGCCGGTCTGGCCGAGCGCCTTCCAGCAATAGGCCGCGACCTCGGCGGTCTTGGCCTCCTCTGCGTTCGGCACCTGGATGGCCACGGCCTCGAAGCCCTGGTCCGCGAGGTCGGCCCGCAGGGCCTCGCCCGTCTCCGCGAGCGCCTCGGGGTGGATCACGGCCACGCGCTTGGCGCGGTTGCCGATCAGGGCGGGCAGTTCGGCGAGCAGCTGCCGTCCGACCAGCACTTCGTACGGATCCGTGCCCGCCGAGCCGCCGACCTGGATACGGGTCACTTCGTGGTCCGTCATACGTCCTTCTTCAGCTCCAGTGCGTCGAGGACCGCGCTCGCGACCTCTTCGGGGGTGCGGTCGTCGGTGGGTACGACGACCCGGGCGACTTCGGTGTAGAGGTGGCGGCGCGCCTCCATCAGCTCGCGCCACTGGCGGCGCGGGTTGACGGCGAGCAGCGGCCGCGCGGTGTTGAGGCCGACGCGGCGGACCGCTTCCTCGACGTCCATCGAGAGATAGGCGACGGGCAGGCCGCTGAGCAGCTCTCGGGTGCCGGCGTCGAGGATCGCGCCGCCGCCGAGGGCGAGGACGCCCTCGTGCTCGGCGACAGCGGTCCGTACCGCATCCCGCTCCAGGGCGCGGAAGTGCTCCTCACCGTCCTCGATGAAGATGTCCGAGATCTCGCGGCCCTGGGCGGCGACGATGTCGGCGTCGGTGTCCCGGTAGGGCGCGCCGAGCAGCTCGGCCAGGAGCGCGCCCACCGTGGACTTGCCGGAGCCCATCGGCCCGACCAGGACGACCAGGGGTCCGGTCACCGGATCTGGAGGTTGTCGAGGTACGACCGGACGTTGCGGCGGGTCTCCGGGACGCTGTCGCCGCCGAACTTCTCCACGACGGCGTCCGCGAGGACGAGCGCGACCATCGCCTCGGCGACGATGCCGGCGGCCGGCACGGCGCACACGTCGGAACGCTGGTGGTGGGCCTGCGCGGCCTCGCCGGTGACGACGTCGACGGTGGCCAGGGCGCGCGGCACGGTGGCGATCGGCTTCATCGCGGCGCGGACCCGGAGCAGCTCACCGGTGGTGAGGCCGCCCTCGGTGCCGCCGGAGCGGCCGGAGGTGCGCTTGATGCCCTCGGGCGTCGCGACGATCTCGTCGTGGGCCTTCGAGCCCGGCACGCGGGCCAGTTCGAATCCGTCACCGACCTCGACGCCCTTGATCGCCTGGATGCCCATCAGCGCGGCGGCGAGCCGCGCGTCGAGCCGGCGGTCCCAGTGCACGTGGGAGCCGAGCCCGACCGGCACCCCGTAGGCGAGGACCTCGACGACCCCGCCGAGGGTGTCGCCGTCCTTGTGGGCCTGGTCGATCTCCGCGACCATCGCCTTCGACGCGTCGGCGTCGAGGCAGCGCACGGGGTCGGCGTCCAGCTTCTCGACGTCGGCCGGGGTCGGGTAGACGCCGTACGGCGCCTTGGCAGCGGCGAGCTCGATCACGTGCGAGACGATCTCGATGCCCGCGGCCTCCTTCAGGAACGACCGGGCGACGGCACCGAGGGCGACCCGGGCCGCGGTCTCCCGCGCGGAAGCCCGCTCCAGGATCGGCCGCGCCTCGTCGAACCCGTACTTCTGCATTCCGGCGAGGTCCGCGTGACCGGGCCGGGGCCGGGTCAGCGGAGCGTTGCGGCCGGTCTCCTTCAGCTCGGCGGGGTCGACCGGGTCGGCCGACATGACCTTCTCCCACTTCGGCCACTCGGTGTTGCCGACCATCACCGCGATCGGTGAGCCGAGGGAGAGCCCGTGGCGGACACCGCCGAGGAAGGTGACCTCGTCCTGCTCGAACTTCATCCGGGCGCCGCGCCCATAGCCCAGGCGCCGCCGCGCGAGGTGGTCCGCCACCAGCTCGGTGGTGACCGGGACACCGGCGGGAAGACCCTCCAGCGTCGCGACCAGCGCGGGTCCGTGGGACTCCCCAGCGGTCAGCCAACGCAACCTGCTCAACGATGCTCCTCATGCTCGCGCCTGGAACTGCTGCGGCGCGAACGGGTGCGCGGCCCGAGCCCGCCGTGTCCGATCCTCCCACGTCCCGGGCGGGAACCCGCTCGCCGGTCCAGGTATCGGACGCAGCATGTCAGGTCGGGCATCAGGTCGGGCGGGTCAGGGGCGTCCGAGCCGGCCGCTCAACGCTCGCCGAGCGCCCGCTCCCCCGCGGCCCGCATCGCCGCCAGCGGCGCCGGGGACCGTCCCGTCATCTGCTCGACCTGAAGGACCGCCTGGTGGACGAGGAGGTCGAGGCCACCGAGGACCGTGCCGCCGCGTTCCGACCAGGCGGCGGCGAGCGGGGTCGGCCAGGGGTGGTACAGCACGTCGAAGAGGGTGCCGGGGGTACCGGACACGGCCGGGGCCAGGTCGTCCGTCGCCCCGGCGGGCGTCGTGGCGATCACCAGGGGAGAGGCGAACGCCTCGGCCGCACTCCCCCACTGCGCCGTACGGACGTCCACGCCGAGCCGCTCGCCCCAGCCCCGCATCTCCTCGGCCCGCGCCTCGCCGCGTACGTACGCGGTGACGGGGCCCGCGCAGATCCGGGCGAGCGCGGCCAGCGCGGACGAGGCGGTGGCGCCGGCGCCGAGGATCGCGGCGGAGTCCACCTTCTCGACGCCCCGCTCGCGCAGGGCGGCGACCAGGCCGGGAATATCCGTGTTGTCGCCGACACGACGGCCGTCCTCGGTGAAGACGACCGTGTTCACGGCCTCGACCGAGGCGGCCGTGTCGCTGATCTCGTCGAGCAGCGGGATGATCGCCCGCTTGAGCGGCATGGTCAGCGAGAGCCCGGCCCAGGAATCGTCCAGGCCGGCGACGAAGCCGGGCAGCCCGGCCTCGTCGACCTCGAAACGGTCGTAGGACCAGCCGTCGAGGCCTAGCGCCGCGTAGGCGGCCCGGTGCAGGACGGGCGAGAGGGAGTGGGCGATGGGCGAGCCGAGGACGGCCGCGCGCGACGTGCTGCTCACTGTCCGGACTTCCGTGCTTCCTCGTACTTCTTCCGGTTGCGCTCGTGCTCCTCGTTCGTCTCCGCGAACAGGGTCTCGTCCTCGGTGACGGACACGAAGTAGTACCAGGGACCGGGCGTCGGGTTGATCGCCGAGTTGAGTGCCTCCAGCCCCGGGTTGCCGATCGGACCGGGCGGCAGGCCATGGATGTAGTAGGTGTTGTACGGGTGCTTGAACTGGCGCAGCTTGTCCACCGAGCCGATGTCGAGCGTGCTCTCGCCCTTGGCGTAGTTGACCGTGGAGTCGAAGTCGAGCAGGCCGTACGTCTGCCTGTTGTCGGGCTTGAGGCGGTTGTAGACGACGCGCGAGACCTTGTCGAAGTCCTGCTTGTGCTTGCCCTCGGCCTGCACGAGGCTCGCGACGGTGAGCAGTTCCAGCGGGGACTTGAGCCCCAGCTCGGACGCCTCGGCCTGGAGGTCGTGCTTGCCGTACTCCTGGTTCGCACGCGCGATCATCCTCCGGAGGACGTCCTCCGGCTTGTTCCCCTTGGCCACCGGGTAGCTCGCCGGGAAGAGGAAGCCCTCCAGCGGGTCCTTCACGTCGGCCTGGTTCTTGGCCCAGTCCGGGAGGCCGAGGTCGTTCGCCTTGGCCTTGGCCACACCTTGCGTCGTGCCCTTCTCCAGGTCGAGCTTCTTGTCGATCTGCTCGTAGACCCAGGTGTTCCGCTTGCCCTCGGGGATCACGAAGTTGGCCTGGCTCGCCGGACTCAGCATCAGCGCGACCGCGCTCTCCGCCGACATCTCCTTCTTCAGCGTGTACACGCCGGCCTGGATCGACAGACCCTTCGGGTTCCGCTGCTGCGCCGAGACGAAGGCGTCGACGCTCGCGACGACCCCGGCCTTCTTCAGGATGTTGCCGATCTCGTAGCCGCCGGCGGCCTTGGGGATCTCCACCTGGACCGAGCCGCTGCCCTCACCCGTGTAGTCGGGCGACGCGCCGAACTGGCCCTGCCAGAACTGGTAGCCGAAGTAGCCGATACCGCCCACCCCGCCCGCCAGGACGAGGGCGACGACGAGACAGGCGACACCGTTCTTGGTCTTCTTCTTGCCCTTGCCCCGGCGGTCGCGTCCGCCGCGCGAGGAGCGGCTCTCGGCCGGGTCGTCGTCGTACCCGTCGTCATCGCCGTCGCCGTTCCCACCGGTGAAGAAGGGGTGCCGCTCCTCCTCCGCGGCCTCCGTCTCCCAGTCGGTCACGGGCTCCGGCGGGTCCTGCCGGCGGCCGGGCGGCTGCGGCGGCGGGTACGCCTCGGGCGTGCCGTAGAGGTCAGGGTTCTGGCCACCGTAGGGATCGGCCGGAGTGGCGCCGTACGGCATGGACGCCTGGCCCGTCTCCCAGCTGGGGTCGTACTGCTGTGCGGGGTACCCGGGCGTGTCGTACCCCGGCTGCTGCTGGCCGTACGCGGGCCGCTGCCCCTGCTGTTCGTACTGATCCTGCTGTTCGTACTGATCCTGCTGCCGCCCGCCGTACGACGGGTCGCCGTACTGGGGATCGTTGTACTGCTGCGGCTGGTGCTGCTGAGGCGGATGCGGCTGCTGGTACTGCGGCTCGTACCCCTGGCCCTGATCCTGGCCCTGGCCGTACGGGTCCTGGTGGCCGTACTGCGCCTGCTGCGGGTACTGCTGCTGGCCTCCCCATCCCTGGTCCCCGTAGAGCGGGTCCGCGGGATGCCACGGTTCGGAGCCGGGGCCCCGGCCATACTCAGTCATCGATCCCCAAACAGCCGCGAGGCGTCCGGACGGTCAGCCTCTACGTTGTGCGGCAGCTGTTCGAACACCGCCGCATCGCGCGGAACGTTACCGTATCGCGATCAGATGACCACTTCGACGCCCTCGCCGGGCGGATTACCTGATACCCGTTCGGACTCAAGAGCTGCTTGAAGGATGATCACAGCGGCGGCCTGATCGATGACTGACCGCCCCTTCTTCGCCTTCACCCCCGAGGCCCGCAGCCCCTGCGTCGCCGTCACCGTCGTCATCCGCTCGTCGACGAGACGGACCGGTACGGGGGCGACGCCGCGGGCGAGTTCCTGGGCGAAGCGGCGGACCTTGGCCGCGGCCGGCCCCTCGCCCCCGGAGAGGGAGCGAGGGAGGCCGACCACGATCTCGATCGGTTCGTACTCCTCGACGATCTGCCTGAGCCGCCGGTGGGCGGCCGGGACGTCACGTCCCGGCACGGTCTCCACCGGGGTGGCGAGGACCCCGTCGGGGTCGCACGAGGCGACCCCGATCCGGGCGTCCCCGACGTCGATCGCGAGGCGACGGCCGCGACGCATCGTCGACTCCGTCACGCGGTTTCCACCACGAGGCGCTCGACGGCTTCGATGGCGTCGCCGACCGCATCGGGGTTCTGGCCGCCGCCCTGGGCGACGTCCGGCTTGCCGCCACCGCCGCCGCCGAGCGTCTTGGCGGCGGTACGGACCAGGTCACCGGCCTTGAGACCCCGCTCGCGGGCGGCCTCGTTGGTGGCGATGACCGTCAGCGGACGGCCGTTGGCCGTGGTGAACAGGGCCACGACGGCCGGGCGGTCGCCCGGGATGCGGCCGCGGACGTCGAGGACCAGCCTGCGCAGGTCGTCGGCGGAGGTGCCGTCGGGGACCTGGCCGGTGACGACGGCGACACCGCGGACGTCCTTGGCACTCTCGACCAGGCCGGCGGCGGCCTGCAGCACCTTCTCGGCGCGGAACCTCTCGATCTCCTTCTCGGCGTCCTTCAGCTTGCCGAGCATGGCGGAGATCTTCTCGGGCAGCTCCTCGGGGCGGCCCTTGACCAGCTCCTGGAGCTGGGCGACGACCGTGTGCTCCCGGGCGAGGAAGTTGTACGCGTCGACGCCGACCAGGGCCTCGACACGGCGCACGCCACTGCCGATCGACGACTCGCCGAGCAGCTTCACCAGACCCAGCTGAGCGGTGTTGTGGACGTGCGTACCGCCGCACAGCTCCTTGGAGAAGTCGCCGATGGTGACGACGCGGACCTTCTCGCCGTACTTCTCGCCGAACTCGGCGATGGCGCCCTGGCGCTTGGCCTCGTCGATCGGCATGACCTCGGCGTGCACGTCGAGCTCCCGGGCGAGGACCTCGTTGATCTTCTGCTCGACATCCGTGAGGACCGTGCCGGGCACGGCGTTCGGGGAGCCGAAGTCGAAGCGGAAGCGGCCCGGCGAGTTCTCCGAACCGGCCTGGGCGGCCGTCGGGCCGAGCGCGTCGCGCAGCGCCTGATGCGTGAGGTGGGTGGCGCTGTGGGCGCGGGCGATGGCCCGGCGGCGGCGCACGTCGATGGCGGCGTAGGCGGTGGAGCCGACCGTCACCTCCCCGACCTGGACGGAACCCTTGTGGACGGAGACGCCCGGCACGGGCTGCTGGACGTCGCGGATCTCGATGACGGCGCCGCCGTGCAGCTTGATCCGGCCCTGGTCGGCGAGCTGGCCGCCGCCCTCGGCGTAGAACGGGGTGCGGTCGAGGACGACCTCGACCTCGTCGCCCTCGGTGGCGGCGGGCGACGGAACGCCGTTGACCAGCAGGCCGACGACGGTGGTCTCGCCCTCGGTGTTGGTGTAGCCGGTGAACTCCGTCGAGCCGCTGCTGTCCGCGATCTCGCGATAGGCGGCGACGTCGGCGTGGCCGGTCTTCTTGGCCTTGGCGTCGGCCTTGGCCTTGTCCCGCTGCTCCTGCATCAGGCGGCGGAAGCCGGCCTCGTCCACGGAGAGGCCCTGCTCGGCGGCGATCTCCAGGGTGAGGTCGATCGGGAAGCCCCAGGTGTCGTGGAGCAGGAACGCCTTCTCGCCCGGGAGGACCGTGGAGCCGGCGGCCTTGGTCTCGGAGACGGCGCCGTCGAGGACGTTGCTGCCGGCGTTGAGCGTCTTAAGGAAGCGGGCCTCCTCGGCGAGGGCGACCGTCTCGATCCGCTTGCGGTCGGTGACCAGCTCCGGGTACTGCTCGCCCATCGTGTCGATCACGGTGTCCACGAGCTGTCCGACGACGACGTCGGTGGCGCCGAGCAGGCGCATGTTGCGGATGGCGCGTCGCATGATGCGGCGGAGCACATAGCCGCGGCCCTCGTTGCCGGGTGTGACGCCGTCGCCGATGAGCATCACGGACGTGCGCATGTGGTCGGCGACCACGCGCAGCGAGACGTCGGTGTCGTGAGACGTGCCGTAGTCGACGCCGGTGAGCTCGGTGGCCTTGTCGATGACGACCTTGAGGGTGTCGGTCTCGTACATGTTCTGTACGCCCTGCAGGATCATCGCCAGGCGCTCGAGCCCGAGGCCGGTGTCGATGTTCTTCGACGGCAGGTCGCCGAGGATCTCGAAGTCCTCCTTCGACGTGCCCTCGCCGCGCTCGTACTGCATGAAGACGAGGTTCCAGATCTCCACGTACCGCTCGTCGTTGACGGCGGGGCCGCCCTCGACGCCGAACTCGGGGCCGCGGTCGTAGTTGATCTCGGAACACGGGCCACAGGGCCCGGGGACGCCCATCGACCAGAAGTTGTCCTTCTTGCCCAGCCGCTGGATGCGCTCGGCCGGCACGCCGACGATGTCGCGCCAGATCTGCTCGGCCTCGTCGTCGTCCTGGTAGACCGTGATCCAGAGCTTCTCCGGCTCGAGTCCGTAGCCGCCGTGTTCCACCGAGGTGGTCAGCAGCTCCCAGGCGAGCTTGATGGCGCCTTCCTTGAAGTAGTCGCCGAAGGAGAAGTTGCCGCACATCTGGAAGAACGTGCCGTGGCGGGTGGTCTTGCCGACCTCTTCGATGTCAGGCGTACGCACGCACTTCTGCACGCTGGAGGCGCGGGAGAACGGCGGCTTGACCTCGCCGAGGAAGTACGGCTTGAACGGAACCATGCCGGCGGGGACCAGAAGCAGAGTCGGGTCGTCCGCGATGAGCGACGCCGAAGGCACGACGGTGTGCCCGCGCTCCTCGAAGAAGCTCAGCCAGCGGCGGCGGATTTCAGCCGACTCCATCAGTGGTCCTCATTCCGGTTGTGCGGACTCGTAGGCGTTGCGTCGTACGAGTACGTGGTCGTGGTGGTGGGCGGGATGGGGCCGAGCGCGGCCGCCCGGCGGGCCCCCGGGAGTTCGTGGCCGGCCGGTGCGTCCAGGCCGAGCGCCTCTCCCAGTTCGGCCTCGCGCTGGACCATGCCCGCCCTGACGTCGAGGGCGAAGTCCTTGAGCCGGTGGCCGGTCTCGATCGCCTTGTTCGCCGCCTGCGCGGCGAGGCTCTCGGGGGTCAACTGCTTGAGCTTGCGGTTGACCTTGGTGGTGGCCCACACGCCGGCGGCTGCGCCTGCGGTGAACCAGAACGTGCGGCGGAACATGGAGCTCAGCCCTTCTGCTTCCGGCGTCTCGCGGACGGCACGGTGCGACCGACGACGACGGTTCGTGGCGCGGACGCCCGCGGTGCCTCGTCACGGCCGCGGTCGTCCCGGCCGCGGCCGAGCGCCCTGCGCACGCCGTAGCCGAAGGCCGCGACCTTGACCAGCGGACCGCCGAAGGTGGAGGCGACGGTGGTGGAGAGCGCCGACGCGTTGGAGGTGACCTCCTGGACGTCCGAGGCGATCGCGTCGACCCGCTCGAGCTGGGTCTGCGCCGACCGCACGGTCGCGGAGGCGTCACTGAGCAACGGGACGGCCTGTTCGGTCACGTCCGCCACCAGCTTGGTGGTCGCCCTGAGCGTCTGCGCCAGTCTCACCAGCACCACGGCGAGGAAGGAGACGAGAATCGCCCAGAACACGGCCACCAGGATCCCGGCAACCTCTCCACCGGTCACTCCGCACCGCTCTCTGCTGTCGTTGGGCCCTTGCCAGAAGTCGTCTCCCGACCCTATCGCGCCCACGGTCTTTCCCCGTACCGCATTACCGCTCGCAGCGGCGCTCGTGGGAGGGGTTCGCGCGATCCGGCTGTACGGAGTGCGCCCGGATGAGTACGCTCCGTGTCTCATGCGACGGAGCAATCTCCCGGCTGAGCTGAACCGGTTCGTCGGACGCGCCGACGAGCAGGACCGAGTGAGCCTGCTCCTTGCCGAAGCCCGCCTGGTCACCGTGGTCGGGGTGGGCGGTGTCGGCAAGACCAGGCTGGCGCTGCGGGCCGCCTCGGCGGCGCAGAAACGGTACGCCGACGGCGTGCGGCTGGCGGAACTCTCGGGCCTGCGCGACCCGGAGCTGGTGGCGCTCGCCCTGGTCGAGGCGCTGGGCCTGACCGACCACACGCTGCGCACCCCGCGCGAGGCGCTGATCGAGCATCTCGCCGATCGCCGGCTCCTGCTCGTCGTGGACGGCTTCGAGCACCTCGTGGAGGAGTGCGCCCCGCTGCTGCGGGAGTTGTTGCGGGCGGCCCCCGGTCTGACGGTGCTCGCGGTGGGCCGCCGGCCGCTCCGGGTGGACGGGGAGGCGGTGTTCACGTTGGCGCCGATGACCGACGAGGACGCGGTGCGGCTCTTCGCGGAGCGGGCGTCGGCGGCCGGCGCCCCGGCAGGCGACCCGGAGGCGGTACGGGAGTTGTGCCGGCGCCTCGACCGGATTCCGCTCGCCCTCGAACTGGCCGCCGGACGGCTGCCGTTGCTCACCGTGGAGCAGATGCTCCACCGGCTCGACGACCGGTTCCGGCTCCTCTCGGAGGGGACGCGCGGTGTGCTTCCCCGCCATCAGGCCCTGCGCACCGCGATCGGCTGGAGCCATGAGCTGTGCACGCCCGAGGAGCGGCTGCTGTGGGCGCGGCTCTCGGTCTTCGCCGGGCCGTTCGACCTGGAGGCCGTGGAGTACGTCTGCGGTGGACCGGACCTGCCGGCGGAGCGGGTCGTGGAGGCGCTCGGCGGTCTGGTGGCGCAGTCGCTGGTATTCCGCGAGGAGACGGCGGCGGGTCCGCGCCACCGCATGCTGGACACGGTCGCGGCGTACGGGGCGGAGTGGCTGGCCGCGCTCGGCGACACGGCGCGGATGCGCCGGCGCCACCGCGACTGGTACATGGGCCTCGCCACCTGGTGCGAGCTGGAGTGGTTCAGTCCGCGTCAGGCCGAGGTCGCCGCGTGCGCGGACGCGGCGCTGCCCAATCTCCGCGCGGCCCTGGAGCTCTGCCTGGAGCAGCCCGAGGAGACACATCTGGCGCGGCATCTCGCCGGGACGCTCTGGTTCTACTGGGTGGGGTGCGGGCGCCTTTCGGAGGGCAGGCACTGGCTGGACCGGGCGCTCTCGCTCGACCCCGGGCGTTCCGAGCATCCGGCCGCCCGGCTCAAGGCGCTCTGGGTGCTCGGCTATGTGGCGATCCTGCAGGGGGACACCACGGCGGCGGTGGCGGCGCTGCACGAGTGCCGCGAGCGGGCCCGCGCCACCGGGAATCCGCTGGCCGAGGCGTACGCGACCCATCGAATGGGCTGCCTGGCGCTGCTCTCCGACGACATGCCGCGGGCCGAGGAGCTGATCGGCCGGGCCCTGGAGACGTACCAGGAAGTGGGCGAGCTGAACAGCAACGTGCTGATGGGGCAGGTCGAGCTGGCGATGGCCCGGGTCTTCCGGGGCGATCTGGAGGGTGCGGTCGCGCTCTGCGCCGAGGTGCGGGAGATCTGCGAGGAGCGCGGCGAGCGCTGGACCAGGGCGTACGCCCTGTACGTGCTGGCGTACGCGGCATGGACGGGGGGTGATCACACCGAGGCCCGGGCGTTGCTCGGGGAGTGCGTCACGATCAACCACACGTTCCACGACCTGGTGGGTCTGGTGCTGGCGATCGAGCTGCTGGCCCTGGTGACGGCGAGCGAGGGGGACCCGGCGGAGGCGGCGGTGCTCCAGGGGGCCGCGCTGCCGGTGTGGGGCATGGTGGGGTTGCGGCTGTTCGGCTCGGGCTCCTTCGACGGACCCCGGGCGGTGTGCGAGCGCCAGGCCGGCGAGCTGCTCGGCGCGGAGCGCTACGGGGCGTCCGTACGGGAGGGGCGGGGGCTATCCCTGGACGCGGCCGTGCGCCGGGCTCTCGGCGAGCGACGGGATCCGGCCGGCGGCCGCCCCGGCGAGGCTCCCCGGCCCTTCCGTACGACGGTACCGAAAACGCGGAAGCCCGCCGGCTCCCCCACCGGTAAGGGCGGGGAAGCGGCGGGCCGATGACCGCGAAGTGCGCGGTACTACGTCGCCTGGATCAGCGGGCGTAGTACTCGACGACCAGCTGCTCGTCGCAGATGACCGGGATTTCCTTGCGGTTCGGGTCGCGGTCGAGGCGGAAGGCCAGGGCCTTCAGGTTGACCTGCAGGTAGCGCGGGGTCTCACCGTCGGCGGCGAAGCCACCCTCACGGGCCACCTGGAACAGGGGCTTCTCGCGGGAGCGCTCGCGGACCATCACGACGTCGTCGGGACGGACACGGAACGACGGCTTGTCGACCTTGCCACCGTTGACCTGGATGTGACCGTGCACGACCATCTGGCGGGCCTGGTAGATGGTGCGGGCGATGCCCGAACGCAGGACCAGGGCGTCGAGGCGACGCTCGAGCTCGACGACCAGCGCCTCACCCGTCTTGCCTTCGGCCTTCTTGGCGCGGTCGTAGGCGCGCGCCATCTGGCGCTCGCTGATGTCGTACTGAGCGCGCAGGCGCTGCTTCTCGAGCAGACGGACCTTGTAGTCCGAGTTCTGCTTGCGGCCACGGCCGTGCTCACCCGGCGGGTACGGGCGGGCTTCGAAGTACTTGACAGCCTTCGGCGTCAGCGCGATACCGAGCGCGCGAGACTTCTTGACCTTGGGACGCGACTGGTTAGGCACGTTCTCCAGACCTCCGTTGTAGGTTAGGTTAGGCTCACCTTACTCAAGGAGATCGCATGTCTCGCCCTGGGAACACCACGCGCATCACAGACAGCAGCACAATGAACGATGCTTCCTCCGCGTCCGCGGAGGGCATCGATGTGACGGAGGTCCGATCAGCTCATGGCCAGCCGCGTCCCAGCGGGCTTGAAATCGCGCGGATGCCGTCAGCAGCCGAGCGCACACGAACTCTCGTACAGAGTACATGCTCCGCGGTGCTCCTGATTCCAGGGGCCGAGCGGCTGCGCCTCGAGCAGCTGACGCCGGAGGCGCGGGCGGTCGGGCCGGACGGCGAGATCTTCCTGCTCTTCCCGGCCGACGCCCCGCCGGTACGGGCCGCCACCCACGCCCAGGACGACGAGCTGCCGGTCGTCCTGGAACTCACGGACGTGGCCCCCGTCTCCGTCCCCCACCGTATCCGTGGCCGTGCCTGGGTCGCCGGCTGGCTCACCTGCCTGCCCGGCGTGGCCGAGCCCGGCCGCATGATGCTGCGCCTGGAGCCGTACGAGGCGAGCGTCGACGATCTGTGGGGCGCATCGGAGGTCGATCCGGAGGAGTTCGCCGCGGCCTCGCCCGATCCTCTGCACGCGCATGAGACCGAGCTGCTGCAGCACCTGCACGCGGCCCACGGCGAGCAGGTCCGCGAGCTGAGCACGCTGCTCGGCGAGCGGTCGGCGGCCCTGGTGCCGACGCGGGACGTCGCGCCGCTGGCCCTCGACCGCTTCGGGCTGCGGATCCGCTTCAGCGCGGGGCCGCACCAATGCTTCGACGCGCGCTTCGACTTCCCCGAACCCGTACGGGACGTGGGCGGGCTGCGGCGCGAGCTGCACCGGCTCTTCGACGCCGCGCGCTCCTGAGCGCTACCCGCCCTCGCCCCGCAGCCTTTCGCGCACCTTCTCCACGACGTCCGCGTACCGTGCCTCCGCGCCGTACCGGGTCGGTTCGTAGTAACGCTTGCCGTGGACCGCGTCGGGGGCGTACTGCTGGGCCGCGATGCCGCCCGGGACGTCGTGCGGGTAGACGTACCCCTGGGCGTGGCCCAGTTTGGCCGCGCCCTTGTAGTGGCCGTCACGGAGGTGTGCAGGGACCGGGCCGGCCAGGCCGCCCCGCACATCGGCCTGGGCGGCGGAGATCGCGAGGGTCGCCGCGTTCGACTTCGGGGCCAGGGCCAGTGCGATCGTGGCGTGGCTGAGCGTCAGCGCGGCCTCGGGGAAACCGATCATGGCGACGGCCTGGGCGGCCGCCACGGCCGTCGGCAGCGCCGTCGGGTCCGCGAGACCGATGTCCTCGCTGGCCGAGATCATCAGGCGCCGGGCGATGAACCGGGGGTCCTCCCCCGCCTCGATCATCCGGGCCAGATAGTGCAGCGCCGCGTCCACGTCCGAGCCGCGGATCGACTTGATGAGGGCGCTGGCCACGTCGTAGTGCTGGTCGCCGTCACGGTCGTACTTCACCGCCGCGCGGTCGACGGTCTCCTCGACCGTCTGGAGCGTGATCTCCGGCTCGCCCTTGGCGAGGGCCGCGCCCGCCGCGGCTTCCAGGGCCGTCAGCGCGCGGCGCGCGTCACCGCCGGCGATCCGCAGCAGGTGCGCCTCGGCGTCCTCCGGCAGGGTGACCGCCCCGCCCAGCCCCCGCTCCTCGGTCAACGCCCGCTTCAGCAGGTCCCGCAGGTCGCCGTCGGTGAGCGGTTCGAGCGTGAGCAGCAGGGAGCGCGAGAGCAGCGGGGAGATGATCGAGAAGTACGGGTTCTCCGTCGTCGCCGCGATCAGCGTCACCCAGCGGTTCTCCACCGCCGGGAGGAGCGAGTCCTGCTGGGCCTTGGAGAAGCGGTGGATCTCGTCGAGGAAGAGGACGGTCTCCTTGCCGTAGCCCCCGGCCGCCCGCCGGGCCCCCTCGATGACCGCCCGGACCTCCTTGACGCCCGCGGTGATCGCGGAGAGCTCCACGAACCGCTTGTTGGTCGCCTTGGAGACGACGTACGCGAGGGTCGTCTTGCCGATGCCCGGCGGCCCCCACAGGATCACGGACGAGGCGCCCGCCGGGCCGCCGCCGCCCTCCCCCACCAGCCGGCGCAGCGGCGATCCCGGCTTCAGCAGATGCTGCTGGCCGAGGACTTCGTCGAGGGTGCGCGGGCGCATCCGGACGGCCAGGGGGCTGCTGGACGGGTCCTTCTCCTGGCGTTCTTCCGCGGCGGCGGTAAAGAGGTCGGGCTCCACAGTCATGAAGCCTAGGTCACGCCACCGACAACGCCGTCGGGCCCGTTCCCGTCAGCTCGTCCAGAAGTCCCACCAGCGGGTCAGGATCAGCATGCCGATGATCCCTATGTGCAGGGCGGGTAGCACCCAGGTGAACTCGTCGAAGAAGGTGCGCAGTCCGGCGGGGGCGGGGATGACGCCCTTGCGGACGTTGTGGGAGGTCACGTACCAGAACATGACGATGGTGGCGACCCAGGCGAGGCAGCACCACAGGCACAGGGCGTTGATCTCGTACAGCGACTGGTACATCAGCCAGGTGCAGAAGCCCACCCCGAAGAGCGTGCCGGCGTTCAGTCCGAGCCAGTACCAGCGGCGGTAGCGGGCGCCCGCGAGGAGCGCCACGCCGATCGCGATCACCATGGCGTAGGTGACGAGGCCGAGCATGGGGTTGGGGAAGCCGAAGACCGCGGCCTGCTCGCTCTTCATGATGTTGCCGCAGGAGACGATCGGATTGAGGCTGCACCCCGGGGTGAAGTCCGGGTCCTCGAGCAGCTTGAACTTGTCGATCGTGATGACCCAGGCGGCGAGCAGACCGGCCGCGCCGGTGACCACCAGCATCCAGGCGAAGGCCCGGCTCGCGCCGATCCCGCCGCCGCCGTTCCGCTCGGCGGACGCGTGGTCAACCGCTGCACTCGTCATGTCGTCGTATCCATCGCTCGCGGGCTTCTGGGCACGGTCATTCTGCCGCACGCGGCACCGTGTCCACCGTTCGGTGGACATAAGGACGGGCCCGGACCACGCCGTGGTCCGGGCCCGCGTGCACGTGACGGCGGTCAGGCCAGCTTCGTCCGGACCGCGTCGACCAGAGCGTCCAGGGCGACCGCCTCCTGCTCGCCGGACTCCATGTCCTTGAGCTGGACGACGCCCTCGGCGAGGTCGCGCTCGCCCGCGACCACGGTGAGGCGGGCCCCGGAGCGGTTGGCGTCCTTCATCGCGCCCTTGAGGCCCTTGCCGCCGAAGGAGAAGTCCGCCGCGACGCCGGCCTTGCGGAGCTCGCTGACCTTGCCGAAGAGGACGCGGCGCGCCTCCGCGCCGATGGCCACCGCGAAGACGCTGGTGGTGGCCGGGATGTCCAGCTCGACGCCCTCGGCCTCCAGGGCGAGGACCGTGCGGTCCACGCCGAGCGCCCAGCCGACCGACGGGAGCGCCGGGCCGCCGATCATCTCGGAGAGGCCGTCGTAGCGTCCGCCGCCGCCCACCGCGGACTGCGAGCCGAGACCGTCGTGGACGAACTCGAAGGTGGTCCGGGTGTAGTAGTCCAGGCCGCGCACCAGCTTCGCGTCGTCCTCGAAGACCACGCCCGCGGCCGTGATGAGCGCGCGCACCTCCTCGTGGTACGCCTTGCACGCGTCGCACAGGTAGTCCCGCAGCAGCGGCGCGCCGACCAGCTGCTTCTGCACGGCTTCCCGCTTGTCGTCGAGGACCCGCAGCGGGTTGATCTCGGCCCGGCGCAGGGTGTCCTCGTCGAGGTCGAGGCCGCGCAGGAACGTCTGCAGGGCCTCGCGGTAGACGGGGCGGCACTCCTTGTCGCCGAGCGAGTTCAGCAGGATGCGGAAGTTCTTCAGGCCGAGCGAGCGGTACGCCTGGTCGGCGAGGATGATCAGCTCGGCGTCGAGCGCCGGGTCCTCGGCGCCGATCGCCTCGGCGCCGACCTGGGAGAAGTGGCGGTAGCGGCCCTTCTGCGGGCGCTCGTAGCGGTAGTACGAGCCGGAGTACCAGAGCTTCACCGGCAGGTTGCCCTGCTTGTGCAGGCTGGCCTCCAGGGCCGCGCGCAGCACGGAGGCGGTCCCCTCGGGACGCAGGGCGAGCTTGTCGCCGCCCTTGGTCTCGAAGGCGTACATCTCCTTGGTGACGATGTCGGTGGACTCGCCGACGCCGCGGGCGAAGAGGTTCACGTCCTCGAAGCCGGGGGTCTCGACGTAGCCGTAGCCGGACTTCCGCAGGGGCGCGGAGATCGCGTCCCGGACCGCCAGGTACGTGGCGGAGTAGGGCGGGATCAGGTCGTACGTGCCCTTGGGGGCCTTGAAGGTGCTCACGTAGATCTCGTCACATTCCTCGTCGGGGAGCGTCCACGCTCCCGAGGCCGGCGGCCACCTGCCGCAGATACGGATTGGTGGCGCGCTCCTGGCCGATGGTCGTCTGGGGACCGTGCCCCGACAGCACCACGGTCGAGTTGTCGAGCGGCAGGCACACGCGGGCCAGCGATTCGAGCATCTCGTCCATGTCACCGCCGGGCAGGTCGGTGCGTCCGATGGAGCCGGCGAAGAGCAGATCCCCGGAGAAGAACACGGAGGGGACCTCCGTGGTCTGCGGCATCTGGAAGGTCACCGACCCCTTGGTATGACCGGGCGCGTGCGCGACGGAGAACTGCAGTCCGGCGAGATCCAGCCGCGCGCCGTCGGTGAGCTCGTGCACGTCGTCCGGCTCGCCCACGGTCAGTTCACCCATGAGGGGCATCCCGATGGAGCGGCCGAGCGCCTTCTCCGGGTCGCTCATCATGTACCGGTCGGCGGGGTGGATCCACGCGGGTACGTCATGGGCGCCGCAGACCGGGACGACGGAGGCGACGTGGTCGATGTGGCCATGGGTGAGGACCACCGCGACGGGCTTGAGCCGATGCTTCAGAAGCGTCTCCTCGACTCCCTGGGCGGCCTGGTGGCCCGGGTCGATGATCACGCACTCCTCGCCTGCGGCGGGGGCGACCAGATAGCAGTTGGTCCCCCAGGCCCCGGCGGGGAACCCGGCAATCAGCACGATCGTCCTTAAATGTCGTCCGGCACGGGGTGCGACGGAGCGGAAGCGGCAGATCAGAGCCTACCGGCGCTGCGTATTCCACAGCCAACCCGTATACGGTACGGGCACGTCCGGCCAGGACAGCGACAGACGAGGGACAAGGAGCAGAACCGGTGGTCAGCAGCGATCAGCGGCGGCGGCAGCTCGCCAGGGAGAAGTACGTGCGCCAGCAGCAGCGGCGGCAGGAGGCGCGGCAGAAGGCCAGGCGTCGCAACACCGTCATCGCCGCCTCGCTGGCCGTCGTGCTCGCCGCGGGAGGCGCGGTGTACGCGTCGGTCTCGCTGACCGACGGCGGCAAGAAGGGCAGCGACGACGCGGCGGGCGACACCCCGACGCCCTCGGCGAGCGGATCGTCGACGCCGGAGCCGGCGATGGCGATCGACAAGAACGCCACGTACACGATGTCCCTCAAGACGAACGAGGGCGACATCTCCCTCGCGATGGACGCGGCGAAGACCCCGCGGACGGTGAACTCCTTCAAGCACCTCGCGGACAAGAAGTACTTCGACGGGACCAAGTGTCACCGGCTCACCACCCAGGGCATCTTCGTCCTCCAGTGCGGTGACCCGAAGGGGGACGGCACCGGCGGGCCCGGGTACAACATCCCGGACGAGAACCTGACCGCCCTGGGCAAGGCGGGCAAGGACGGTTCGGTGACCTTCCCGGCCGGCACGGTCGCGATGGCCAACACCGGCCAGCCGGGCACGGGCGGCAGCCAGTTCTTCCTCGTGTACAAGGACACCAAGCTGCCGCCGACCTACACCCCCTTCGGGAAGATGGACGCGGCTGGTCTGAAGGCCGTCCAGGACGTCGCGAAGGCCGGGGTCGAGGGCGGCGCCACGGACGGCGCGCCGAAGAAGGTCGTCACCATCGAGAAGGCCACGGTCGTCAAGCGGTGACCCGGGGCCCGGCCGGTCGATTTCGGTCGCGCTGAGTGCGGACAGCCGGGCGGCGGTTCGCCTAGATTGGCGTTGTGGAGGGCGGGCGCTGCCCGCTCCGGAAATCTGTGGACGATGCCCAGGGGGCACAACCCCCTCGTCGGCATCATGTGGAGGAGGCGCTGTGAGCAGCGACCCGTGGGGCCGCGTCGACGAGACGGGCACCGTGTACGTGCGTACTGCCGAGGGCGAGAAGGTCGTCGGATCGTGGCAGGCCGGCACTCCCGAGGAGGCACTGGCCTACTTCGAGCGCAAGTACGACGGCTTGGTGGTCGAGATCGGCCTCCTCGAGAAGCGGGTGAAGACGACCGACCTCTCGGCCAAGGACGCCATGGCCGCGATCGGCCACATCCGGCAGCAGGTCGACGAGCACCACGCCGTGGGTGACCTCGCCGCGCTGACCGCGCGTCTCGACAAGCTGGTCGAGACGGTGGAGTCGCGCCGTGAGGAGCGCAAGGCCCAGAAGGCCAAGCAGACCGACGAGGCGCGCGGCGCCAAGGAGGCGCTGGTCAAGGAGGCCGAGGAGCTGGCGCAGAGCGAGCAGTGGCGGGCCGCCGGCGAGCGGCTGCGCGCGCTCGTGGACATCTGGAAGGGCCTGCCCCGGCTCGACCGGAAGTCCGACGACGAGCTGTGGCACCGCTTCTCGCACGCCCGCTCGGCGTTCTCCAAGCGCCGCAAGGCGCACTTCGCCTCGCTGGACGCCCAGCGCGAGGACGCCCGGAAGGCGAAGGAGAAGCTGGTCGCGGAGGCCGAGTCGCTCTCGAACTCCACCGACTGGGGGGCCACGGCGGCCCGCTACCGGGATCTGATGGCGGAGTGGAAGGCCGTGGGCCGCGCCCAGCGCGAGCACGAGGACGAGCTGTGGAACCGCTTCCGCGGTGCCCAGGACGTCTTCTTCGCGGCGCGGAGCGAGGTCTTCGCCGAGCGGGACGCGGAGCAGACCGAGAACCTCAAGCTGAAGGAGGAGCTCGCCACCGAGGCCGAGAAGCTGGTGCCGGTGAAGGATCTGAAGGCGGCCCGTGCGGCCTTCCGCTCCCTCAACGAGCGCTGGGAGGCCATCGGCCACGTACCGCGCGACGCCCGGCCGAAGGTCGAGGGCCGGATGCACGCCGTGGAGCGGGCGATCCAGGAGGCCGAGGAGTCGGAGTGGCGCCGGACGAACCCGGAGGCGCGCGCACGTGCCGCGGGTCTCACGGGTCAGCTGCAGGACGCGGTCGACAAGCTGCAGAAGCAGATCGACGCGGCCCGCGCGGCGGGCAACGACGCCAAGGCCGACAAGCTGGCGCGTGAGCTGGAGGGCCGCCAGGCGCTCCTCGACCAGGCGCTGAAGGGCCTGGAGGAGTTCGGCGGCTGAACGGCAGGCTGAGCGCCACCCGTACGTACGGAAAGGGGCCCCGGTACCTCACAGGTACCGGGGCCCCTTCTTACGCGCTGTGCTCTGTCACGGCCTGCGGGCCGAGGTGACGCGGTAGACGTCGTAGACGCCCTCGACGCCTCGTACGGCCTTCAGGACGTGCCCGAGGTGCTTCGGGTCGCCCATCTCGAAGGTGAAGCGCGAGGTGGCCACCCGGTCGCGGGAGGTCTGGACGGCCGCCGACAGGATGTTGACGTGCTGGTCCGAGAGGACCCTGGTGACGTCGGAGAGCAGCCGGGAGCGGTCCAGCGCCTCGACCTGGATGGCGACCAGGAAGACCGAGGACTGGGTGGGCGCCCACTCGACCTCGAGGATGCGCTCGGGCTCGCGGGAGAGCGAGTCGACGTTGACGCAGTCGCTGCGGTGGACCGACACCCCGCTGCCGCGCGTGACGAAGCCGATGATCGGATCGCCCGGTACGGGGGTGCAGCAGCGGGCCAGCTTGACCCAGACGTCCTCGACGCCCTTGACGACAACACCGGGGTCGGCGCTGGAGCGGCGCTTGGCGCGGCCGCGCGAGGGCGGGGCCGTCTCGACGAGGTCCTCGTTGGCGGCCTCTTCGCCGCCGAGGGCCTGGACGAGCTTCTGGACGATGGACTGGGCCGTGACATGGCCCTCGCCGATCGCCGCGTACAGCGAGGAGATGTCGCTGTAGCGCATCTCGTGGGCGAGCGTGACGAGCGAGTCGCCGGTCAGGATCCGCTGGATCGGCAGGTTCTGCTTGCGCATGGCCCGTGCGATGGCGTCCTTGCCCTGCTCGATCGCCTCGTCGCGGCGCTCCTTGGAGAACCAGGCGCGGATCTTGTTGCGGGCCCGCGGGGACTTGACGAAGCCGAGCCAGTCGCGGGATGGGCCGGCGCCCGGGGCCTTGGAGGTGAAGACCTCGACCAGGTCTCCGTTGTCGAGGGTCGACTCGAGCGGCACCAGCCGCCCGTTGACCCGGGCCCCTATGGTGCGGTGGCCGACCTCGGTGTGGACGGCGTAGGAGAAGTCGACGGGGGTGGCGCCGGCGGGCAGCGCTATGACGTCACCCTTGGGGGTGAAGACGAAGACCTCGTTGCGCGACAGGTCGAAGCGGAGCGACTCGAGGAACTCGCTGGGGTCCTCGGTCTCCTTCTGCCAGTCGAGGAGCTGGCGCAGCCACGCCATGTCGTTGAGGTGGTCGTCCTTGCCGGTCCTCTTCGGGACGTCGGCGCGGACCTTGGAGGCGCCGGCGACGGCCTCCTGCTTGTACTTCCAGTGCGCGGCGATGCCGTACTCGGCCCGGCGGTGCATGTCGAAGGTGCGGATCTGCAGCTCGACGGGCTTGCCGTTGGGGCCGATGACCGTCGTGTGCAGCGACTGGTACATGTTGAACTTCGGCATCGCGATGTAGTCCTTGAACCGGCCGGGGACCGGGTTCCATCGCGCGTGGACGGTGCCGAGCGCCGCGTAGCAGTCGCGGACGGTGTCGACGAGGACACGGATGCCGACCAGGTCGTAGATCTCCGCGAAGTCACGGCCGCGGACGATCATCTTCTGGTAGACGCTGTAGTAGTGCTTGGGGCGGCCGGTCACGGTGGCCTTGATGCGGGCGGCGCGCAGATCGGACTGGACCTCGTCGGTCACTATGGCGAGGTACTCGTCGCGCTTGGGCGCGCGCTCGGCGACGAGCCGGACGATCTCGTCGTACATCTTGGGGTAGAGGATCGCGAAAGCGAGGTCCTCCAGCTCCCACTTGATGGTGTTCATGCCCAGGCGGTGGGCCAGGGGCGCGTAGATCTCGAGGGTCTCGCGGGCCTTCTTCTCCTGCTTCTCCCGCTTGAGGTAGCGCATGGTGCGCATGTTGTGCAGGCGGTCGGCGAGCTTGATGACCAGGACGCGCGGGTCCTTGGCCATGGCCACGACCATCTTGCGCACGGTCTCGGCCTGCGCGGCCTCGCCGAACTTGACCTTGTCGAGCTTGGTTACACCGTCGACGAGCAGCGCCACCTGGTCGCCGAAGTCGCGGCGCAGGGTGTCCAGGCCGTACTCGGTGTCCTCGACGGTGTCGTGGAGGAGTCCGGCCATGAGCGTCGCCGGGTCCATGCCGAGCTCGGCGAGGATCGTGGTGACGGCGAGCGGGTGCGTGATGTACGGGTCACCGCTCTTGCGCTTCTGTCCGCGGTGCCAGCGCTCGGCGACCTGGTAGGCCCGCTCGATCTGGCGGAGCGTCGCGGTCTCGATCTTCGGGTCGTTGGAGCGGACGATCCGCAGCAGCGGTTCGAGGACCGGGTTGTACGGCGAGGAGCGCTGGACGCCCAGCCGGGCGAGGCGGGCGCGGACGCGGTTGGACGACGAGGAGCCGGCGGAGCGGGCCACGGGGGCGGGCGCGGGCTTGGCGGTGGAGGCGGCCGGTGCCGGGGCGGGTGCCACGGGCGTGGGCCTGCTCTCCGCAGACTCGTTCTGGGGCGTGGCGGGTCCCGCCGCGGCGTTCTTCGCCTGCGGGTCGGGCTGCGCGGCGGAGAGTGGCTGGGCCTCGTCTGGCAAGAGCGCTCCTCGTGCGGTTCCGGTCCCCCGGTCAGGCCCCGGAAAGGCCATGGTATCGACCCGGGAGCCCGTGTGCTCACGCGTGCGGCCCGTGAGACCGGCACCACGCGCGGGAGGGGCCCCGTTCCGGGACATACCGGGAGAACGGACGGGGCGCCCCGGGGATTCCCCGGGGCGCCCCGCTCCGCACGGCGGTGGGCCGGTGCGGTGTCAGACCGTGATCAGCGCCTCCAGCGGGGCACCGCGCAGGGCGGGCTCCAGCCGGGCCCGCCCGGCGAGGAAGCCGAGCTCCATGAGGACCGCTACCCCCGCGACCTCCGCGCCGGCCCGCCGGATGAGCTCCAGCGATGCCTCGGCGGTGCCACCGGTGGCGAGGACGTCGTCGATGACCATGACCCGGTCGCCCGGGAGCAGATCCTCGGCGTGCACCTCGATCTCGGCGGTGCCGTACTCCAGCTCGTACGCCTGCTTCAGCGTCGCGCCTGGCAGCTTGCCGGCCTTGCGGACCGGGATGAATCCAAGGCCCGCGCGGACGGCCACCGGAGCGGCGAGGATGAAGCCGCGCGCCTCCAGGCCGACGATCTTCGTCGCGCCGTGCGTGACGCACAGTGCGGCGAGGGTGTCGGTCAGCGCCGTGAAGGCCACCGGGTCCGCGAGCAGCGGGGTGATGTCCTTGAACAGCACTCCGGGCTTCGGATAGTCGGGGACGTCTCGGATCCGGCTGAGGAGCAGACCGGCTGTGTCCTGTGCCTCCGCCGTCATCCGCGGGGCTCCGCGGCGCGGCCGCGACGGCCGCGCTGGCCGACGACCGCGGTCTCCGCCTCGTCAGCGAAGCCGTCGTCGCCGTCCACGCTCTCGTCGGCGTCCAGGGACTCGCCCTTGGCCGCCGCGGCGGCGCGCTTGGTGGCGATCCGCTTCCTGAGCGCCTTCATCGCCGGCTCGCGCTCCTTGAGGTCGGCGACGAGCGGGGTGGCGATGAAGATCGAGGAGTACGCACCGGCGGCGAGGCCGACGAACAGCGACAGCGAGATGTCGTTCAGCATGCCGGCGCCGAGGACACCGCCACCGATGAACAGCAGACCGGCGACCGGCAGCAGCGCCACGACCGTGGTGTTGATCGAACGGACCAGGGTGCCGTTGATCGACCGGTTGGCGATCTCGCTGTACGTCCAGCGTGTCTGCTTGGTGATCCCCTTCGTCCCCTCCTTGAGGGAGTCGAAGACGACCACCGTGTCGTAGAGGGAGTAACCGAGGATGGTCAGCAGACCGATCACCGTACCGACCGTGACCTCGAAGCCCACCAGGGAGTAGATGCCGACGGTGATCGTGAGGTCGTGGATCAGGGCGATGAGCGCCGCGACCGCCATTCTCCATTCGAAGGCGATGGCCAGATAGATCACCACCAGGATCATGAAGATCCCGAGGCCCGTCCAAGCCTTGTTGGCGATCTGCTCACCCCAGCTGGGGCCGACGAGCTCCGCCGCGATCTTGCTCTCCTCGACCTTCAGGTCCTTGGCGAGCTGCGAGCGGACCTTGTCGGACTGCTCGGTGTCGAGGCCGCCGATCTGGATGCGCAGGGTGTCGTTGCCGACCTCCTGCACGATCGCGTCGTGGCCGGAGGCCTCCTCCGCGTAGTGACGGGCGTCGGTGACCGAGACGGATGTCTTCGGTGTGGTGAAGAGGGCGCCGCCCTGGAACTCGATGCCCATGTTCAGTCCGCGCACCGCCAGGCCGACGATGGCCGTGATGGTGATCAGGATGGACAGGCCGTACCAGATCTTGCGGTTCTTGATGAAGTCGTAGCCGACCTCACCTCGGTGGAGCCGGGCGCCGAGATCGCCGAGCTTCGACATCTCACGCCTCCTTCGGGTCGACGGGGGCGGAGACACGGCGGGAACGGCGCAGCGGCGGCTTGGCGCCGAGCCGCTTCGGGTCCAGCCCGGACCACGCGTGGCCTTCACCGAAGAACTCGGTGCGGGCGAGCAGCGTCATGAGCGGCTTGGTGAAGAGGAACACCACGACCACGTCGAGCAGGGTGGTCAGGCCGAGCGTGAACGCGAAGCCCTGGACCTTGCCGACGGTGACGGCGAACAGCACCGCGGCGGCGAGGAACGACACGAAGTCGGAGACCAGGATCGTGCGGCGGGCACGCGGCCAGGCGCGCTCGACCGCGGGGCGAAGCGTGCGTCCCTCGCGGACCTCGTCGCGGATGCGTTCGAAGTAGACGATGAACGAGTCCGCGGTGATACCGATGGCGACGATGGCGCCGCAGACGGCCGGCAGGTTCAGCGCGAAGCCGATGGCCGGGCCGAGCAGGGACATGATCACGTACGTGAGGAGCGCCGAGGCCGCGAGGCTGAGCAGAGCGATCAGCGACAGGCCGCGGTAGTAGACCACCAGGTAGAGGACGACCAGGGCCAGACCGATGCCACCGGCGATCAGGCCGGCTTCCAGCTGCTCACCGCCGAGGGCGGCGGTGACGGTGTCGACGCTCTGGGTGTCGAAGGAGAGCGGCAGGGCGCCGTAGGACAGGATGTTGCCCAGGTCCTGCGCGGACTTCTGGGTGAAGTTGCCGGAGATCTCGGCGTTGGCGCTCAGTGTGGTGCGCACCGACGGGGCCGAGACGACCTCGCCGTCCAGGACGATCGCGAACTGGTTCTGCGGCTCCTGCTGCGTCGACAGCTTGCTGGTGATCTTCTGGAACTTCTTGGAGCCCTCGTCCGTGAACTCCATGTTGACGATCCACATGCCGCGCTGCTGGTCGAAGACGCCCTGGGCGTCATCGACGTCCTTGCCGCTGACCTCGGCCGGGCCGAGGATGTACTTGGCGTCACCCTCGGTGCCGCACGCGACGGTCGGCTGCTCCGGCGGAACGGTGCGGGCCGGGTTGGGCACAGCCTTCTTGTCGCCGGACTTCTCGGCCTTGGGGGTGCAGTCCAGCGCCGCGAACTGCTGCTCCAGCTTCGCCGTGGCCGGGTCGGCCGGAGGCGTGGGCGCCCCCGTGGGGTTCGGGGACTTCGCGTCCGGAGAGGCGGTGCCGCCGGGGGTGGTGGCGCCGGGGCTGGGCGCCTTCCTCAGGGCGTCGCTGACGGCACGGCCCTGCGTGGTGGCGCTCGCGGAGGGAGAGGCCGTGGTGCCCTGGCCGCCCTGCTTCGTGGCCTCGGCCGACGGGCTCGCGGAGGAGCCGGCGGACGGCTTCGCGGACCCGGACGGCGTGGGGCTGCCGGACGGCGTCGGCGTGCTGGGGGCCCAGGTCAGTACCGGTCGGAAGTACAGCTGAGCGGTCGTACCGACCTGCTCACGCGCCTGCTTCTCGTCCACCCCTCGGGGGATGTTGACGATGATGTTCTCGCGGCCCTGGGTCTGGACCTCGGCCTCGGAGACGCCGAGACCATTGACACGGCGGTCGATGATGCCGACCGCGGTGTTCATGTTGGTCTCGTTGACGGCGTCTTCCTTGCCCGGCTCCGCCTTGGCCTTGAGCGTGATCGACGTACCGCCCGCGAGGTCGATGCCGAGACGCGGCGTGGTGTGACCGGACCAGAACATCCCGCCCGTGAGCGCGACCATGGCGATCAGGATCAGAGCCAGGGCACGCCCCGGCCTCCCCTGTCCCCCCGCCGGCCTTCGGCCCTTCTTCGGTGCTGCCACCTTGTCGTTTCTCCCTGTCCAACCGTTCCGCGCCGGGTGTGCGCGTACGGCCACGAAATGTGTGTGGGGACCTGCCCCCGCAGACGTGGAACCGTGCCGGGGGACCGCGGACGCCGGTGGGCGTCCTCGCGGTCCCCGGTCGCGACTACTTCGCGTCCGCCTCGCCGTCGGCCTTGCCGTCCTTCTTGACCTCGGTGTCGGCCTGGGCCGTGTCCACCTTCTTGGTCAGGTCGGGCTTGGCCTCCCCCGAGACCTCCACGGCGTCCTCATCTCCGTCCTCGACCGACTGGGTCAGCGAGGAGGCGTCGTCGGGCACGACAGCGGCGTCCGCGTCGTCGCCGTGGACGATCCGGTTGTACTCGGCGTCCTCGAGGACCGCACCGATCGCGTTCTTGGCGTAGACGGCGTGCACGCCGGGCGCGACCTCGAGGAGGACGGTCTCGTCGCCGACCTCCTTGACGGTGGCGTACATCCCCCCGATCGTCCGTACGCCGGTTCCGGGCTGCATCTCGTTACGCATCTGGGCGGCCGCCTGCTGCTTCTTCTTCGCAGAGCGGGTCATCAGGAACATGGCCCCGATGAGGACGATGAAGGGGAGGAGGGTCACGATACTCACGGGACGGGTTTCCTTCGCACGGACGCGGAGAACCCGCGGCCTGATCTTCGGGGGTGGGCGTGCCGACCAGAAAGGTCGGCATCGGCGGAGTCTAGGCGAGTCCGCATCGATGGAACAACGTCCAGCATCGCACCCCGGTTCCTCGACCGGCGAGTCTCCGCGCCGTCACGCCCCGAAGAGCCCTTGTTGTCCGCTTCCTGGCCGCTCCGGGCCCGCTGCCTGCGGCGGAACGAGTCCGAGATGCGTCCATGCCGCCGGAGTGGCGACCCGGCCACGTGGTGTGCGGGCGAGCAGACCCTCGCGGACGAGGAAGGGTTCGGCGACCTCCTCGACGGTCTCGCGCTCCTCGCCGACCGCGACCGCGAGCGTGGACAGGCCGACCGGTCCGCCGCCGAAGAGCTTGAGCAGGGCCTGGAGGACGGCCCTGTCGAGCCGGTCGAGGCCGCGGCTGTCCACCTCGTACACACTGAGGGCCGCGACGGCGATCTCCCGGGTGATCACGCCGTCGGCCCTGACCTGGGCGTAGTCCCGGACGCGCCGCAGGAGGCGGTTGGCGATGCGGGGCGTGCCACGGGAGCGGCCGGCGATCTCGGCGGCGCCCGCGGTGTCGATCTCGACGTCGAGGAGTCCGGCGGAGCGGTGGATCACGCGCTCGAGCTCGGCGGGCTCGTAGAACTCCATGTGCCCGGTGAAGCCGAAGCGGTCGCGCAGTGGCGGAGGCAGGAGTCCGGCCCGGGTGGTGGCTCCGACCAGGGTGAAGGGCGGCAGTTCCAGAGGGATGGCGGTGGCGCCGGGGCCCTTGCCGACGATCACGTCGACGCGGAAGTCCTCCATCGCCATGTAGAGCATCTCCTCGGCGGGCCGGGACATCCGGTGGATCTCGTCGAGGAAGAGGATCTCGCCCTCCTGGAGGGAGGAGAGGATCGCGGCGAGGTCGCCGGCGTGCTGGATTGCGGGGCCCGAGGTGATCCGGATCGGGGCGTTCATCTCCGCCGCGATGATCATCGAGAGGGTGGTCTTGCCGAGGCCGGGGGCGCCGGAGAGCAGGACGTGGTCGGCGGTGGCGCCGCGCTGCCGGGCGGCCCTGAGGACCAGGTCGAGCTGCTGGCGGACCTTCTCCTGGCCGACGAACTCGCTGAGGTCCTTGGGGCGCAGCGCCGCTTCGACGGCCTGGTCGTCGCCCTCGGCCGAGGTGCCGACGATCCGCTCCTCGGCTGCGGGTGCCGTCTCGTCGTCCCAGTTCACGTCTCTGCCTTCTCGGTCTTCTCGGTCTGGTGCGGTGGTCTGCGCGGTCCGCTACCGGGCGCGGTTGAGCGTCTGGAGCGCGGCGCGCAGCAGCTGCGGAACGGGGGCCGATCCGGACTCGGCGATGGCCGCCTCGGCCTGCGGGGTGACCGCGGCGACGGCGTCCTCCGCCTCGCGGCTCGCGTAGCCGAGGCCGATGAGCGCGGCGGACAGCTGCTCCGTCCACGGCGCCGGGCCGGAGGCGGCCGCGCGCTGGGCGCCGACGAGGCCGCTCGTGCCGAGCGGTGAGCCCAGCTTGTCCTTCAGTTCGAGGAGGAGTTTCTGGGCGCCCTTCTTGCCGATGCCGGGGACGGCGGTCAGCGCCTTCTCGTCACCGGTGGAGACGGCGAGGCGCAGGGCGTCGGGGCTGTGCACGCCGAGCATGGCCTGGGCGAGGCGCGGGCCGACACCACTGGCGGTCTGCAGCAGTTCGAAGACCTGCCGCTCGTCGTCGTCCGCGAAGCCGTACAGGGTCAGCGAGTCCTCGCGCACCACCAAAGACGTGGCCAGGCGGGCCTCCTGACCGATCCTCAGGGCGGACAGGGTGGTGGGTGTGCACTGGACGGCCATGCCGACTCCGCCCACCTCGATCACGGCCGTGGTGGGGGCGAGGGCGGCCACCGGGCCGCTGACGAAGGCGATCATCGGGTACGGCCTTTCGAAGCGTGAAGGGCGACGGCCTGTTGGAGGCGGTTCTGTGCGGGGGCCCGCCAGATGTGGCAGATGGCCAGGGCGAGCGCGTCGGCGGCGTCGGCCGGCTTGGGCGGCGCGGAGAGCCGCAGCAGGCGGGTCACCATGGCTCCGACCTGCGCCTTGTCGGCGCGGCCACTGCCGGTGACGGCGGCCTTGACCTCGCTGGGGGTGTGCAGGGCGACGGGGATGCCGCGCCGGGAGGCGCAGAGCATGGCGACGGCGCTGGCTTGCGCGGTGCCCATCACCGTCCGCACATTGTGCTGGCTGAACACCCGCTCCACGGCCACCATTTCGGGTTGGTACTCGTCGATCCAGGCCTCGATGCCCTGTTCGATGAGGACGAGCCGCGCGCCGATCTGATCGTCCGCGGGGGTGCGCACGACTCCGACGCCGAGCATGGTCAGAGAGCGTCCGGCCACGCCGTCGACGACTCCCACGCCGCACCGCGTCAGTCCGGGATCGACACCCAAGACACGCACAGCTCCTCCATCCCTTCGGTAATCGCCTGAAGGCTACCGGCTGCCGCTGACACCACGGCCGGCCACGCTCCCCCGCGGCCCGACGGGCAGCGAGCGGGGGCTGCGCCATCTGCCTTGCCGCTGTGATCGACAGTCTCTATGATCATGGACGTTCGCACGTTTGACCGACGTGCAAACGTTCGAGTAATTCGAATCTCAACAACACAACTCAGCAGGGGGATACATGCGTCGCATGTTCAAGATCGGCATCACGGGCGCCGCGCTCGCGCTCGCCACGGTCGGCCTCAGCTCGCCCGCCCAGGCGGCTTCCTCGGAGATCCACCGCGGAAAGACCGGCTGCTTCAGCTGGTCCTGGGCCGAGGGCTGGACCACCACCACGGTGTACTACCGCAACACCTGCTCGTATGAGTCCTCGATCAACATCTGGTGGCAGGACGGCAGCACGAGCAGGATGAAGAAGGTCACCGCCAAGGGCGGCGCGTCGGGCAGCGTCAAGAACACCGGCGACTTCAAGCGAATCGACTAAGTCTGATCCCGCATCCCGCTGATTCCTGACGCAGCCGGGATCCGAAGAGAGCGGCCCGCCGGCCTTCCGGCGGGCCGCTGCTCGTTGGGGCCACAGGGCTCTGGTCCGCGGAGACAGCCGGCTCGGAACGGGTCCGACAGAAACTGGCCGGACCGACGGAGTATCCGTCGGTCCGGCCAGTTCTCTCAGCGGTGCAGCGCCTTCGTCAGGCGTCGACCTTCTCCATGACCTCGTCGCTGACGTCGAAGTTGGCGAAGACGTTCTGCACGTCGTCGCTGTCCTCGAGCGCGTCGATCAGCTTGAAGATCTTGCGCGCGCCCTCTTCGTCGAGCTCGACCTGCATGGTCGGGACGAAGTTGGAGTCGGCGGAGTCGTAGTCGATGCCGGCCTCCTGGAGGGCGGTGCGGACCGCGACCATGTCGGTGGCCTCGCTGATGACCTCGAAGCTCTCGCCGAGGTCGTTGACCTCCTCGGCGCCCGCGTCGAGGACCGCGCCGAGGACGTCGTCCTCGGTCAGCTCGCCCTTGGGCAGCACGATGACGCCCTTGCGGTTGAACAGGTACGAGACCGAGCCCGGGTCGGCCATGGAGCCGCCGTTGCGGGTCATGGCGACGCGGACGTCGGAGGCGGCGCGGTTGCGGTTGTCGGTCAGGCACTCGATGAGCACCGCGACACCGTTCGGGCCGTAGCCCTCGTACATGATCGTCTCGTAGTCGACGCCGCCGGCCTCGAGGCCGCCGCCGCGCTTGATCGCCGAGTCGATGTTCTTGTTCGGGACCGAGCTCTTCTTCGCCTTCTGCACGGCGTCGAACAGCGTCGGGTTACCGTCCAGGTCGGCGCCGCCCGTGCGGGCCGCGACCTCGATGTTCTTGATCAGCTTCGCGAAGAGCTTGCCGCGCTTGGCGTCGATCACGGCCTTCTTGTGCTTCGTCGTAGCCCATTTAGAGTGGCCGGACATCTGCCTGTCTCCTTCGCGTAACCCATTTCTGAACGAACCCCAGAGATCCTACCGGGATCACGTCACCGGCCCGCGCGCACCATGTCGACGAACAGGGCGTGCAGTCGGTGGTCACCGGTGAGCTCGGGGTGGAACGAGGTCGCGAGCGCCCGGCCCTGCCGTACGGCGACGATGTGACCCTCGTGCTCGGCGAGGACCTCCACCTCCGCACCGACGGACTCGACCCACGGCGCGCGGATGAAGACGCCCTCGACGGGGCCGTCCTCGACGCCGCGGACGGTGACACCGGCCTCGAAGGACTCGTTCTGCCGGCCGAAGGCGTTGCGGCGGACGATCATGTCGATGCCGCCGAAGGTCTCCTGACCCGAGCGCGGGTCGAGGATCTTGTCGGCGAGCATGATCAGGCCGGCGCAGGTGCCGTAGACGGGCATCCCCGCGGCGATGCGCTCGCGCAGCGGCTCCATCAGGCCGAAGAGCGTGGCCAGCTTGGAGATGGTGGTGGACTCACCGCCGGGTACGACGAGGCCGTCGACCTCGGCGAGCTCCTCGGGGCGCCGGACCGGCCTGGCCACGGCGTCGGCCGCGGCCAGGGCGATCAGGTGCTCCCGGACGTCGCCCTGCAGAGCGAGGACGCCGATCACGGGGGTCGTGCTCATGTGTTACCAGCCTCGGTTCGCGTAGCGCTCGGCCTCGGGCAGGGTGTCGCAGTTGATGCCGACCATGGCCTCGCCGAGGTTGCGGGAGGCGTCCGCGATGATCTTCGGGTCGTCGTAGAAGGTGGTGGCCTTCACGATGGCGGCGGCGCGCTTGGCCGGGTCGCCCGACTTGAAGATGCCGGAACCGACGAAGACGCCCTCGGCGCCGAGCTGGCGCATCAGCGCGGCGTCGGCGGGGGTGGCGACACCACCGGCGGAGAACAGCACGACCGGCAGCTTGCCGAGCTCGGCGACCTCCTTGACCAGCTCGTACGGGGCGCGCAGCTCCTTGGCGGCGGCGAAGAGCTCGTTGTTGTCGTAGCCGCGCAGCCTGGCGATCTCGTTCTTGATCTGGCGCAGGTGGCGGACGGCCTCGACGACGTTGCCGGTGCCGGCCTCGCCCTTGGAGCGGATCATGGCCGCGCCCTCGGCGATCCGGCGCAGGGCCTCACCCAGGTTGGTGGCGCCACAGACGAAGGGGGTGGTGAAGGCCCACTTGTCGGAGTGGTTGACCTCGTCGGCCGGGGTGAGGACCTCGGACTCGTCGATGTAGTCGACACCGAGGGACTGCAGGACCTGGGCCTCGACGAAGTGGCCGATGCGGGACTTGGCCATGACGGGGATGGAGACCGCCCCGATGATCTCCTCGATCATGTTCGGGTCGGACATACGGGCCACGCCGCCGTCCTTGCGGATGTCGGCGGGGACCCGCTCCAGGGCCATGACGGCGACGGCGCCGGCGTCCTCGGCGATCTTCGCCTGCTCGGCGTTGACCACGTCCATGATCACGCCGCCCTTGAGCTGCTCGGCCATGCCGCGCTTGACGCGGGAGGTGCCGATCGCCGAGGAGTCGTCGGACTGGTTGCTGTGGGGAAGCGTGGTGGACACGGGGGACCTCACTCGTGAAAAGCGGTGTGGAGACACCAGTGAGGAAACAGGCCACCCGGGGTCCACATCAAGGGCCAATGCGGAGCCGGTGGATCGTTTTCCCAGGTGACGGGGATCAAGCGGGGCGATCGGCAAGGGCGACGGGCGGCTCGTCGTCCATTTCGAAGGCCAGCGGGAACGGGGCGTGGCCGGCCAGCCGGAACCAGCGCACGGTGCGGTGGCGGCGCAGCGCCCGCGCGGCGCGCACGGCGTCGTTGTGGAACCGGCGGGCCATCGGGACCCTGCGCACGGCCGCGGCGAGCTCACCGGCCGCCTCCTCGCCGCCGGGGGCCTGCTGGACGGCCTCGACCTGCTCGGGCTCGCCGAACACGGCGCGCAGGGCCTGGCTCAGCTCGCTCTCGATGACCTCGCGCTGCTCCTCCTCGGCCTGCCGGGCGGCGTGGGCCGCCTGGTAGAGCACGATCGAGGCGGCGGGGTCGAGCACTCCGGACGTGGCCAACTCCTGGGCGACCGAGGCCCGTCGCAGCAACTGGGCGTCGAGTGCGGCGCGGGCGGCGTCGATCCGCGCGTGCAGGCGGTCGAGCCGGCCGGCGGTCCAGCTGAGGTACAGGCCGATCGCGATGAGCGCGACGACGGTCCAGATCAGGGTTTGTGTCACGGGCGCACAGGCTACCGGGGGCGCCCCCGGTCCCCGACGGAACGGGGGCCGGGGCCCGAGTGGGGGGGCGTTTGGACGTCAGGCGCCCGGAACTCGCGCGCAGCGCGGTGCGGCGCGGCAGGACACCGCGCGCCGCAGGCCACGGGCCCCCGGACCCACCCCCGGGTGGAACCGGGCCCCGAGAACCCGACGCCTACTCCCGCGCCAGCCCGAACCGGGCCCGCAGGCCCGTGCGTTCGTCCGTCGCCACCGAGGCCGCGCCGTCCGTCACCGTCTCGTACACCGCCAGGATGTCCGCCCCCACCGTCGCCCAGTCGAAGCGCCGCACATGCGCGCTCCCCCGCGCCCGCAGCTCCTTGCGGCGCGGCTCGTCCCCCAGGAGACGGATCGCCGCGTCGGCCAGGGCGTCCGCGTCCTCGTTGGCGAAGAGCTCGCCCGCCCCGCCCTGGTCCAGGACCTGGGCGAAGGCGTCCAGGTCGGAGGCGAGGACCGGCGCGCCCGCGGACATCGCCTCGACGAGGATGATCCCGAAGCTCTCGCCGCCCGTGTTGGGCGCCACGTACACGTCGACGCTGCGCAGCAGCCGTGCCTTGTCCTCGTCGCTGACCATGCCGAGGAACTCGACCCGCGACCGCATCTCGCGCGGCAGCGAGGCCACCGCCTCCTCCTCGTCGCCGCGCCCGGCGACGACGAGCCGCGTCTCCGGCCGCTCCGCGAGAATCCTCGGCAGGGCCCTCACCAACACCGGGAGCCCCTTGCGGGGTTCGTCGATCCGTCCGATGAAGCCGAGGGTCTGCCCCTGCCACTCCGCCTTCGGCTCGGCGCGCGCGAAGAAGTCCACGTCGACGCCGTTGGGGATGACGACCGCGTCGCCGCCCAGATGCTCGACGAGCGTCCGGCGGGCGTACTCGCTCACGGCGATCCGCGCGCTGATCTTCTCCAGCGCGGGCTGCAGGATCGGGTACGCGGCGATCATGGCTCGCGAGCGCGGGTTGGAGGTGTGGAAGGTGGCGACGATCGGCCCCTGCGCCGCCCAGCAGCTGAGGAGCCCCAGTGAGGGCGAGGCCGGCTCGTGGATGTGGATCACGTCGAAGGTGCCGTCGTGGAGCCAGCGCCGTACCCGTGCCGCCGAGAGGAAGCCGAAGTTCAGCCGCGCCACGGAGCCGTTGTACGGCACCGGAACGGCGCGCCCGGCCGAGACGACGTACGGCGGCAGGGGCGTCTCGTCGTCCGCCGGGGCGAGGACGGACACCTCGTGCCCGAGCCGGATCAGATGCTCGGCGAGGTCGCGGATGTGGAACTGGACGCCGCCCGGTACGTCCCAGGAGTACGGGCAGACGATGCCGATTCTCAAGACTGCCGCTCCTCGAGGTCGGCGAGCCACAGTCGCTGGAGCATGTGCCAGTCCTCCGGGTGGTCCGTGATGCCGGTGGCGAAGACGTCGGCCAGCGCCTGTGTCATGACGGACGTCTTCTCGGCCCGGGTACCCGACTCGGGTACGTCGACGGGCGCGTGGATACGGCCCTTCATCACAGGGGTGTCGTCGTACCAGAGCGTCGCGGGCAGCAGCAGCGCGCCCGTCTGCTGGGCGAGCATCGCCGGTCCGCCGGGCATGCGTGCCGTCTCGCCGAAGAAGGTGACCTCGGTGCCGGAGGCCGAGAGGTCGCGGTCGGCGACGAGGCAGATCAGGCCGCCGGCCCGCAGGCGCCGGGCGAGCGTGCCGAAGGCGGCGCCCCCGGTGTGCGGCAGGACCTCCATGCCGAGGGACTCGCGGTAGGCGACGAAACGGTCGAAGAGGGTCTCCGGCTTGAGCCGCTCGGCGACCGTGGTGAAGGGCACGCCCAGCGAGCGGGTCACCCACACGCCGGCGAGGTCCCAGTTGGCCAGGTGCGGCAGGGCGACGATGACGCCGCGTCCCGAGGCGAGTCCGTCCTTCAGGTGGTGGACGTCCTTGATGTCGACGCCGCTCTCGACCCGTTCGCTGCTCCAGGCGGGCAGGCGGAAGGACTCCATCCAGTACCGCATGTACGAGCGCATGCCGGCCCGCGACAGCTCCGCGAGCCGCTCGGGCGTGGCGTCCGGTACCACGCGCGCGAGGTTGGACTCCAGGCGCAGCACGCTCTTGCCGCGCCGCTTCCACGCGATGTCGGCGATCTTCCGGCCGAGGCCCGCCGCGACCGGCTCGGGGAGCTTCTTGACCGTCGTCCAGCCGAGCCCGTACAGCCCGTCGGCCAGCTTGTCCTTGAACCCGCTCGTCCCGCTCATGACGTGGTCTCGTTCCCCCGTGCGGCGTTTCCGTCCGACGTCGCCGCGTCCGCCTCCGCCGACTCCCGTCGTACCGTGACCACGCGCTGCCCCAGCGTCACCGCGGAGCCCACCGCCACGATCCACAGGGCGATCGGCAGCAGGACGTCGATCCCCGGCACACCGAAGGCGTGGAGCCCGGCGAGGCCCGCGGCGACGAGCGAGATCACCAGTCGCTCGGCGCGTTCCACCAGACCGTTGACCGCGACCGGCAGGCCGATCGATTCGCCGCGCGCCTTGGTGTACGACACGACCTGGCCGCTGGCCAGGCAGAAGATGGAGACGGCGCACAGGACGTCGTTGTCGCCCGTGCCCGCGTACCAGAGCGCGAAGCCACCGAAGACGGCGCCGTCGGCGACCCGGTCGAGGGTCGAGTCGAGGAACGCGCCCCAGCGGCTGGAGATCCCGGCCTGCCGGGCCATGTTGCCGTCGACGAGGTCGGAGAAGACGAAGAGGGTGATGACGATCGTGCCCCAGAAGAACTCCCCCCTGGGGAAGAAGACCAGGGCACCCGCCATCACTCCGGCCGTGCCGATGAGCGTCACCGCGTCGGGGCTGACACCCCGGCGGAGCAGAAACGCGGCGAACGGTGTGAGGACACGCGTAAAAAATGCACGCGCGTACTTGTTCAGCATGGCCTTCCCGAGGTTCGGTGGGCCGCGCGGCCCCTACGACCACCGGCTCGCCCATCGTAGCCAGGGCCACCGGGCCGTACCGTCGGGCACCCGCCCCGCCGCGTCGCGTACGACGTATGGACGCACCATGAGGACGGTGCAAAGCTCGAAGAACGACCGCGGGCACCGCCGGAGCCGCACGCGAAGCACGCCGCGCCCACTCCCCGCGCCCGCGCCCCGCCGCACCGTGCAGGTTCAACGGTGCAAGCGATCGGGAGGAACACCATGGGCGACAAGGCGAACGCACACTCCGGGGCCGCCGGCAGGGCTCCGACGGCCGACCGGCCCGCGGACATACGGAACGTGGTGCTGGTCGGCCACAGCGGCTCGGGGAAGACGACGCTCGTCGAGGCGCTCGCGTTGACCGCGGGGGCGGTCAACCGGGCGGGCCGCGTCGAGGACGGCGGGACGATCTCCGACCACGACGAGATCGAGCACCGCCAGCAGCGTTCCGTACAGCTCTCCCTCGTCCCGCTCGAATGGGACGGGTACAAGATCAATCTCCTCGACACCCCTGGATACGCGGACTTCGTCGGGGAGCTCAGGGCCGGTCTGCGCGCGGCGGACGCGGCCCTTTTCGTGGTCTCGGCGGCCCAGGAGGCCGACGCCGTCGCCGGTTCGACGCGCATGGTGTGGGAGGAGTGCGCCGCCGTCGGCATGCCCCGCGCCATCGTCGTGACGCACCTGGACACCGCCCGCACCGACTTCGCCGAACTCACCCGCGTCTGCGGCGAGATCTTCGGCGGCGACGATCCCGACGCCGTGCTCCCGCTCTATCTGCCGGTCCTCGGCCCCGAGGCCCCGGACGGGCACGCACCGGTGACGGGCCTGGTCGGGCTGCTCTCGGAGCGGATCTTCGACTACTCCTCGGGCGTCCGTCAGGAGGCCGCGCCGGACGACGGCCAGAAGGCGCTCATTTCGGAGGCCCGCGGCCGGCTCATCGAGGGGATCATCGCCGAGAGCGAGGACGAGACCCTCATGGACCGCTACCTCGGCGGCGAGGAGATCGACGTCAAGACGCTGATCGACGACCTGGAGAAGGCCGTCGCCCGCGGCACCTTCCATCCGGTCCTCGCCGCGGCGCCCGCCACCGAGGGCGGCAAGCAGGGTCTGGGGACGGTCGAACTGCTTGAGCTGATCACCCGCGGCTTCCCGACCCCGCTGGAGCGCGAGGCTCCCGCCGTCACCACGCCCGACGGCGTACCGCGTCCGCCGCTCACCTGCGACCCGGAGGGCCCGCTGGTCGCCGAGGTCGTCAAGACCGCCTCCGACCCCTACGTCGGCCGGATCTCGCTGGTCCGCGTCTTCTCCGGCACCCTGCGCCCCGACGAGACCGTCCACGTCTCGGGCCACGGGCTCGCCGACCGCGGGCACGAGGACCACGATGTCGACGAGCGGGTCGGCGCGCTGACCTCCCCCTTCGGCAAGCAGCAGCGCCCGCTCGGCCGGTGCGTCGCGGGCGACCTCGCCTGTGTCGCCAAACTGGGCCGCGCCGAGACCGGTGACACGCTGTCGTCCAAGGACGATCCGCTCCTCATGGAGCCGTGGACGATGCCCGACCCCCTCCTCCCGCTCGCGATCGAGGCCCACAGCAAGGCCGACGAGGACCGGCTCTCCCAAGGTCTGGCCCGGCTCGTCGCCGAGGACCCGACCATGCGCCTGGAGCAGAACCAGGACACTCGCCAGGTGGTTCTGTGGTGCCTCGGCGAGGCCCACCGGGAGGTGGCCCTGGAGCGGCTGCGCAACCGGTACGGCGTCCAGGTCGACGCGGTCCCGCACAAGGTGCCGCTCCGCGAGACCTTCGCCGGCCCCTCGGCCGGACGCGGTCGGCACGTCAAACAGTCCGGTGGCCACGGCCAGTTCGCGATCTGCGAGATCGACGTCGAACCGCTGCCGCCGGGCAGCGGGGTCGAGTTCGTCGACAAGGTGGTGGGCGGCGCCGTGCCGCGCCAGTTCATCCCCTCCGTCGAGAAGGGGGTACGGGCCCAGGCCGCGCGCGGAGTCGCCGCCGGCTACCCGCTGGTGGACGTGCGGGTCACCCTGCGCGACGGCAAGGCCCACTCGGTCGACTCCTCCGACGCCGCATTCCAGACGGCGGGCGCACTGGCGCTGCGCGAGGCCGCGGCCTTGGCGAGCATCCAGCTCCTGGAGCCGGTCGACGAGGTCCAGGTCCTCGTGCCCGACGAGTACGTGGGACCGGTGATGAGCGATCTCTCCGGGCGGCGCGGCCGGGTCGTCGGCACCGACCAGGCGGGGCCCGGCCGGACCGTGGTCCGGGCCGAGGTTCCGGAGATCGAGATCGACCGGTACGCGGTCGATCTGCGCTCCGTCTCGCACGGGACCGGGCGTTTCGACCGCACGTACGCCCGCCACGAGGCCATGCCTCCGCACCTCGCGGACAAGATCCGCGAACAGGCAGAAAAAGGGTCATAAGTACGACCCCTTGAGTCGATGGCCGAATGACGCCCCCTCAACTCCCCTTCCAGGGGCGTCATTCGGCCGACCCGTGACGCATCCGCCGGTACCCGGCTACGCTGTGGTGTCCCAGCTCAGAAGGTGTGCAGGGCGCGGTAGTTGGGAACAGGCCGCAGAGGGATACGCGGTGAACCACGCGGGCACGCGGCGATGGGGGCATCAGTGACGATCGGCAGTTTCGGACCCGGGGCGCAGATTCCCCTCCAGGGCTCGGACGGGCAGACGGCGGCGACGCATGCCCTCGCCTCGGCCGCGTACCGCGACGGCCCCGTCGAAGCGATCCTGGACGCCAACAACGAATGGCACAAGTCCAAGGTCACCGACGCCAGGTGGAAGCTCTTCCGGCCCGACCTCGGCGAGGCCTTCTCGCGGGCGGTGCAGGTACGGATGCTCGGCGGCGCCCGCAAGCCGCTCATCCAGTCCTTCGGCACCGAACCCCAGCCCGTGGTCGAGCACTGCCTGGCCGCCACGCGCATCCGCAAGCAGCGTGACATCAGGCTGACCCTGGTCACCCTCGTCTTCGGCATCGTCTTCCTGCCCGGGCTGCTGCTCTGGCTCGGCGTCATCCAGCTGCGCCGCATGGTCGCCGGCACGGAGAACAAGCGCACCAGCGCGCTGGGGACGGGCCTTCTCGTGGGAGCCGGCATCCTCGCCCTGCTCATGCTGTTCAAGCTGCCGTTCACCGGCCTGCCGGCGGTTTACCTCCGCGCCATGATCGTGGCCCCGGTCATCGGCTGGTTCCTCGCCAAGCGCATCTGTGAGTCCACCGCGCAGGACCTGCGCACGCGCTGGGAGGCCCTGCTCAGCGGGGGCGGGATCGGGGCCAAGATCCCCGAGGCGGTGCCCCAGGACCCGACCGAGAAGGCGGCCGAGGACCTCCGCCAGAACCTGGAGAAGCTCACCGCCGAGCAGCATTCCAACGTCGTCTTCTACGCGGGCCCCAAGGGAATACTGGGCATGGGCACGCGCTGGGGCAGCTGGACGCTGGCCGAGGAGCTGGTCCCGCAGGAGGGCCGGGAGATCCACGACTTCCGCGCCTGGGACATCGTCCGGAAGATCCACGACCAGCTCACGCTCCTGGAGCGGGGCTCGCTCAAGACCGGTTTCCCCAAGCCGACCGTCAAGCACTGGATCGTCTCCCCCGTCGGCGAGGGCGCCGACGAGGTCGCCCGCCCCGAGGGCGACAACATCGTCCACTACCAGGTCAAGCCGCACGAGATACAGCGCATCTGCAACGACCAGCAGTTCGGTGCCGGAAACCGCCACTATCTGGGGGTGCAGTTCACGCTCTGGGACGGCCAGCTCGTGCTCACCATGATGATCACGGTGACCTCGCTGCTGCACACCCTGCGCGTGGAGGTCACCGGACACGCGCTGGGCCCGGTCCACTCGCTCTTCACCACCAAGCCCAAGGCGAAGACGAAGGAGGTCTCCAAGACGGTCCGCTTCTGGGAGACCCGGGAGATCAAGCTGCCGCTCGTCGAGACCGACGAGGTGGTCCGACTCGCGGTGCGCGCCCCCCTGACCTGGTTCCCGCCTGTCCTGGACTTCCTCGGCGGCAAGCTGGTCCTGCCCGAGCCTTTCGGTCTGCGGCACGCCTGGGCCGCGCAGCCCTGGCGCCACCGTTTCATGGCCGACGACGCCATCCGTACCGCGACTCCCGTGATGCGCGCGGTCCACGCCGCGACGATCGCGGTGCTCGACGATCACGGCGTGGACACGGAGCGCTTCACCAGCCGCTCGCTGATCCTGAGCGGCACCATCCAGGACCCGGGCCCGAAGAAGGCCGACGTCTACGACGCTTAGGCCGTGTCCGTGAAGTCCCGCCTGGCCCGCGACGCCTGGCACTCGTCTGCGGCGCTGACGAGATGAGGCCGATTCCCTGCGACCTGCTCGAACCAGATGCTTCAGCGGGCCACAGCCCGACCACCGTCTCCCTCGTCGCTGTCGCCCGTGTCGCGCGGCCAGATGGCGATGGCGATCAGCACGGCCGCCCACACCGCCAGCGGTGTGACCGGCCAGTAGTAGGTCAGCTCACCCTTCTGCGCACAGCGTGCGCCCCAGATCCCGGACATGATCACCGCCCCACCGAGCCAGTAGCGCCACTCGGCCAGCCACTCCCTGAGGTCTTTGCGGTCCTGGTCCGAGCGGGTCGGCGCCGGCGCGGGTAAATCGGCCGTCAGCGCGGCGAGTTCATCGTCCGTACGCGCCCGCAGGGCGCGCTTGGCACGGATCTCGTGCTCGTGCGGATCGAGTCGCCCCTCGCCCAGCGCCGCCGTCAGCACACCGAGCGCCTCGTCGCGGTCGCGGTCCGAGACCCGCACAGCGGGCGCGGCAGGCTCGTGTCGGTCGTCCATCACTGTCTCCTTTCGGATCCGAGCAACACCTCACCTGACGAGAGGTTAGAATACGACTGTATCTCAAAGATGGGAGCGCGACCGATGCCCAAGACCGTCGACAGGGAGGAACAGCGTCGGCAGATCGGTGCGGCCCTGCTCCAGCTGATCGCCGATCGCGGCCTCGACGAGGTCAGCGTGCGCACCGTGGCCGCCGCAACGGGCCGTTCGCCCGGCGCCGTGCAGAAGTACTTCCGCACCAAGGACGAGATGCTCACGTTCGCCGCCGAGCTGGCCGGCGAGCGCATCGAGCGCCGGATGGCCGAGGTGAACACCGCACGGCCGCTGCGCCAGGCGCTGCGTGACCTGATCCTGACCACGCTCCCCGTGGACGCCGAGCGACGCGCCGAGGCCACCGCGCAACTCGCCTTCGCCGTCCACGCGGCGCACCACCCCCGTCTTGCCGCGATCCGGCGACAGGTCGACCGTGACATCCGTCAGGCGCTGGCCACCTGGCTGGAGTGGGGCGGGCACGGCACCCACGCCGTGGCCGTCGCGGATGCCGTCATCGCGCTGTCCGACGGCCTGGCACTGCGCATGCTGTACACCCCGCAGGAGGGGGAGCGCCTGCTCACGGTCCTGGACCAGGCACTGGACACCCTGATCCCGGATCATGGGACAGCCCGGCATCTCCACGAGTAGGCCGGGGAGACCGGGGTGTGCCGGAGCGGCCGTCGGCCCGGACGGACGGCGCGGCCACCTCGGCCAGGGGCTTTCGCTGGATCATCGGGCGGACCACAGGAAGATGCCGGCGATGTGGACTCCGGCCAGGTGGACGGTCGCCGTCTTCTCGTAGCGGGTGGCGATGCCGCGCCACCGCTCGAGGCGGTTGACGCACCGCTCGACAGTGTTGCGTCGCTTGCATGTCTCGCGGCCGAAGGCTGGTGGCCTGCCGCCCCTGCTGCCTCGCGGCAGCGGTGGCCACGCTGATCCGCCGGGACCGGGATCACCGCCCGTATGCCACGCCGACCGCCCGGGTGCTCGCCAATCGCGCGTGAGGGATACACCTTGTCCGTCCGCCAGGACCACGTCCGGCCTGGTGCGTGGCCGACGACGCCGTCGGGGAACGCGCAGGCGGCCATGACATCCGTGAAAGCGGGTGCATCGCCGGCCTGTCCGGCGGTGAGAACGAACACGAGAGGTCGGCAGCCGGCATCGGCCGCGAGGTGGATCGTGGTGGTCGGCCCGCCGGCCCGGGCCGTCGGGCCCTCGATGTGGGGTTACGCCAGCTCGGAGGTGGCCGGCCAGGCGGCGGCCAGCATCGTGCGGGTGTCGGCCAGGAGCTGCGGCAGCACCTTCGTGTGCCCGACGACCGGCATGAAGTTGGTGTCGCCGCCCCAGCGCGGCACGACGTGCTGATGCAGGTGGGCGGCGATGCCGGCCCCCGCGACCGAGCCCTGGTTCATGCCGATGTTGAAGCCGTGCGCGCCGGACGCGGTCCGCAGCGCGATCATCGCCCGCTTGGTGAACTCGCCGAGTTCGGCGGTCTCCGGCCCGTCCAGGTCGGTGTAGTCGGCGACGTGCCGGTACGGCACCACCATCAGGTGGCCGCCGTTGTACGGGTAGAGGTTCAGCACGGAGTACACGTGCTCGCCGCGCGCGATGACGAGCCCGTCCTCGTCCGACTTCGCCGGAATCGAGCAGAACGGACAGCCGTCCTCGGCCCCTGGCCCGGTCGGCTTGTTCTCGCCCTGGATGTACGCCATCCGGTGAGGCGTCCACAGGCGCTGGAACGCGTCCTGCGTCCCCACTCCGATCTGCTGTTCCGGCTCAATCGTCATGCTGAGCAGCATATTGCTTCGCCCGTTCGGAACGTGTCGCCGGGGCAAGATCTCCTCGGGACGGCGATGCTGATCCGATGAACGACAGGCAGCGGCAGCGGGAGCGCTGGGAGCGCCGGACGGAGACCCCGCTCGCCGTCGCGTCCCTGGCGTACCTGGCCGGGTACGCGGTCCGCGTCCTCGCCCGCGACCTCCCGCCGGGGTGGCGGGACGTCTGCCTGGCGGTCGTCCTCGCCGCCTGGGCCCTGTTCGCCGTGGACTACGCGGTACGGCTCCGGCTGAGCGGTCTGGGCCCCCTGCGGTTCCTGCGCGGACACGTCCTGGACACGGTCGTCCTGGTCCTGCCGCTGCTGCGCCCGCTGCGGATGGTCAGCGTCTACGACAGGGTCCAGCGCCGCCGCGACCGGGCCAGGCTCACGCTGTACGCGCGGGTGATGGCCTACGCCGGCCTCACGGTGGCCCTGCTCGGCTTCGCGGGCGCGCTCACCGTCTACCACTTCGAGTACGGGGCTCCGGGCGCCACCATCCGTACCTTCGGCGACTCGGTCTGGTGGACCTGCGCGACGCTGGCGACGGTGGGGTACGGGGACGTGACCCCGGTGACTCCGATGGGGCGGGTGACGGCGGTGGGCCTCATGGCCTGCGGGCTCGCCCTGCTGGGCGCGGTGACGGGCTCGTTCTCCTCCTGGCTGATCCAGGTCTTCACGCGGGAGGACGAGAAGAGGCCCCCGGGGAATCCCCCGGGGGCCTCATGACCGTACGACGGTGGCCCGCGGTCAGACCTGGACGCGGTCCTCGACGATCTTGGCGATCTTCGCGATGGCCTCGTCGACCGGGATGCCGTTCTCCTGCGAACCGTCGCGGTAGCGGAAGGAGACGGCTCCTGCGGCCATGTCCTCGTCCCCCGCGATGATCATGAACGGGACCTTCTGCTTCTGCGCGTTGCGGATCTTCTTCTGCATCCGGTCCGAGGATGCGTCGACCTCCACCCGCAGCCCCTGCTTCTTCGCCTTGGCGGCGAACTCCTGCAGGTACGGGATGTGCGCGTCGCCGATCGGGATGCCGGTCGCCTGCACCGGGGCCAGCCACGCCGGGAAGGCGCCCGCGTAGTGCTCCAGGAGCACCGCGAAGAAGCGCTCGATGGAACCGAACAGGGCGCGGTGGATCATGACCGGGCGCTGCTTGGTGCCGTCGGGGCCGGTGTACTCCAGGTCGAAGCGCTCCGGCAGGTTGAAGTCCAGCTGCACGGTCGACATCTGCCAGGTGCGGCCGATGGCGTCCCGCGCCTGCACCGAGATCTTCGGGCCGTAGAAGGCGGCGCCGCCCGGGTCGGGGGTGAGCGGGAGGCCCTGCTTCTCGGCTACCTGCTGGAGGACCGAGGTGGCCTCCTCCCAGATCTCGTCCGAGCCGACGAACTTCTCCGGATCCTTGGTGGACAGCTCCAGGTAAAAGTCGGTCAGGCCGTAGTCGCGCAGCAGGTTCAGGACGAAGGTGAGGGTCTTGTCGAGCTCCTCCGCCATCTGCTCCTTGGTGCAGTAGATGTGCGCGTCGTCCTGCGTGAAGCCGCGGGCCCGGGTCAGACCGTGCACGACGCCGGACTTCTCGTACCGGTACACGGTGCCGAACTCGAAGAGGCGCAGCGGCAGCTCACGGTAGGAGCGGCCGCGCGCGTCGAAGATCAGGTTGTGCATCGGGCAGTTCATGGGCTTGAGGTAGTAGTCCACGCCCTCGTCGAGCTGCATGGGGGGGTACATGCCCTCGGCGTACCAGTCGAGGTGGCCCGACTTCTCGAACAGCTTGCCCTTGGTGGCGTGCGGCGAGTAGACGAACTCGTAGCCCTCCTCCTCGTGGCGCTTGCGCGAGTAGTCCTCCATGACCCGGCGGATGATGCCGCCCTTGGGGTGGAAGACGGCGAGGCCGGAGCCGATCTCGTCCGGGACGGAGAAGAGGTCCAGCTCGTTGCCGAGCTTGCGGTGGTCGCGCTTCTCGGCCTCGGCGAGGAAGTCGAGGTGGGCCTTCAGCTCGTCCTTCGACGGCCACGCGGTGCCGTAGATGCGCTGGAGCATCGGGTTCTTCTCGCTGCCGCGCCAGTAGGCGGCCGCGTTGCGCATGAGCTTGAACGCCGGGATGTTCCGGGTGGTGGGCAGGTGGGGACCGCGGCAGAGGTCCTTCCAGCACAGATCGCCGGTCTTGGCGTCCAGGTTGTCGTAGATGGTCAGCTCGCCGCCGCCGACCTCGACGTTGGCGCCGTCGTCGGTCGAGGCCGAGCCCTTGATGCCGATGAGCTCCAGCTTGTACGGCTCATCGGCGAGCTCGGCGCGGGCCTCCTCGTCACTCACCACGCGACGGGCGAACCTCTGCCCCCGCTTCTGGATCTCCTGCATCTTCTTCTCGATGGTCTTGAGATCCTCGGGGGTGAACGGCTTCTCGACGTCGAAGTCGTAGTAGAAGCCGTCACGGACCGGCGGGCCGATGCCCAGCTTGGCCTCGGGGAAGAGCTCCTGCACGGCCTGCGCCATGACGTGCGCGGTGGAGTGGCGCAGGATGTCGAGACCGTCCGGGGAGGAGATCTCGACGGGCTCGACGACATCGCCCTCGGCGACGACGTAGGTGAGGTCCTTCAGCTCCCCGCCGACGCGGGCGGCGATCACGGACCGGTCGTCGGCGAACAGCGCGCCGGCGGTGGTGCCCGCGCTCACCGCCCGCTCCTCGGCTCCTGAGGCGGACTGGACGGTCACACGGACATCAGACACGGATGCTCTTCTCCATAAGGGCGCAGGCAGACACGAAGTGCCGGCGTCGGCGGTGCGCGGCAGAGACGAGGTGCCGCGTCGCCGTCGATCGTACCGAGCCGGGACCCCCGGCCGCGAAACGGCGACGGCCGTGAGCACCGCGACACGTCCCCGCTCACGCGCGGTGGGAGCCCCGCCGACGCGCGGTGCGGGCCCCGCGGACGGGGAAGCCCCCTCTCCCCCAGTCATTCGCCTCCGCAGGCCTCCTCGAAGAAGTCGAGGTTCTCGTGGAGCGACTTCATCAGCCGGTCCCGCTCGGCGTCGTCCACCTGCACCGGTACGACCCCGGAGGCGTCGGTCAGCCGCCGGAACCCTCCCCTGCTCTCCAGGCGGCCGAGGACCCGGATCGGCAGCCCGACCAGGTGCGCGTGCCCCGCCGTGCGGTACGACTCCTCGTCCAGGGCCACCCGCACGTGCGGCACCTCCGCCCCGGCGAGGACCCGCAGCCGTACGGTCCCCTCCCCGCGCGGTCCCGAGCGGCGCATCCTGACCACCGCACCGGTGATCCGTACCGGCACGGACGGCTCGTCCGTCAGATAGCGGGCGCCCGCCTCGCGCAGCGCGGGCAGGTCGCCGGGCGAGAACTCCACGGGCTCCGGCCGCGGGGCGCAGCCCGCCGGCGTCCCGGCGGCGGGCGCCCACTCCAGCGCCACCCTGGCCCCCTCGGTCCCGCGCACCAGCGCGACCAGCGCCTCGGTGAGCTCGCGGCTCACCCCCGCCTCGACGGCGGCGTCGAAGGCCTCCATCCCGCCCGTGGCCCGCTGGTAGTCGGTGGCTTCCCGGGCCGCGTACAGGGCGTGGTAAAGGCGTACGGCGATGGCCCGGCCGGGGTCGACGGGCACGAAGGCGGTCAGTCCCCGGCCTCCGGGGGCCGCCCCGACGGCGACGCCCTCCAGCGACGCCTGGGCCTGGCGGCGGTGCCGTGCGCCGTAGTACCCGGCACGGCCGCGGACGGCGAGCGCGCCGGCCAGCAGGAGCTGGCGGGCGGCGGACCGCAGCTGCTCCTGGACGGTCCAGGGCACCGTGCCGGCGGGGCCCGGCGGAACGTCGCGCCACCAGCGGATCTCGTCGCTCGGCAGGGTCAGCCCGGTCAGCACCTCCCGCGCGGACGGCGCGGCGCTGCGGGCGAGGGCGGTGAGCGCCTCGCCGAGCAGGTCCTCGCAGTCGGGGAAGGCACGGCTCTCGGGCACGAGGAGGCTCGTGCCCCCCGTGGAGCCCATCGGGCCCGGCGCGGTCCAGCGGCTGTACCGCCCGGCGGCGCCGCCCCGCCGCCGCCAGCCGTGACGGGCGAGGAGAGCCCCGAGGACGAGCGGGTCGACGCGGCCGGGGTCGGGCACGCCCCCCGCCTCGGCCCAGGCGCCGGCAGGCCCGCCGGGCGTCGCGCTCCCGAGGTCCGGTCCTTCGCCGGGCGCCGGGTGCGGACGGAAAGGCGGCAGAGCGGGTCCGTGGCCGTACCCACTCCCGCTCCCCCCTCCTGGTTCCTCGATCGGCCGGTGCATCAAGGTCTCCCTCCCACGCCGACCCGGGCCATGATCTCGCAGAGCGCCCGGTCGTCGAAGATCCGCGCCGTCGGGATGCGCACCGTGGTCCGGTGCCGTCCCGTGACCGGATGTCCGGCCAGGTTGATCCAGTAACAGCAGTGCCGCAGGTCGAGCCCGTCGTGGCCGGCCCGCAGCCAGTCGTCCTGCGAGCGCGGGACGAGCATCACGACCAGGATCTTGTGCACCGAGACGGGCGTCCGCGCCAGCTTCACCAGATGGTCGTTGTCGAGCGTGAACGAGAACGCCGCGGACGCGGACCCGGGCGTCCGCGGCGGTAGCTGGTAGGTGCACTTGAGCTGCACCTTGATGGTCACTTCGTCGTCGACCGTGTGGCCGGGAGCGCTGTGACTCACGTGCCAGTCGATGCCGTTGTCCGGAAACGGCTGCGACAGCGAACAGCCCGCCGCCGCCGCGACCGCGTGCAGATAGCCCACCTGAAGCGTCTCCATGCAGGCGGTGGTGGCGAGTGAGCCGCGCAGTGGTGCTGCCCGCTGGGGCGGCAGCCCTCCCGATTCGGGCTGGGCGAGCGCCATGTCAATTCCCTTCCCCGTCATCTGTGTTGTCACCGGACGGCGTACGGCGCAAACAGCCCGGGTATCACCGATTCGGGCAGGGCGATCGCCATCTGCCGCACATGTGCGAGGAGTTCGGGGATGACGCATTGGTATGAAGGCCCCCTGGCCGCATTCGACACGGAAACCACGGGAGTTGACGTCGAGGAGGACCGGATCGTCTCGGCCGCCCTCGTCGTCCAGGACACGGCGGGCGGGCGCCCCCGGGTCACACGCTGGCTGGTGAACCCCGGGGTTCCGGTGCCCGCCGCGGCCACGGAGGTACACGGACTGACGGACGATCATCTGCGGTGCAACGGGCGGTGGCCCGCGCCGGTGATGGAGGAGGTGGCACGGGCGCTCGCCGAGCAGTGTGCGGCGGGCCGCCCGCTGGTGGTGATGAACGCGCCCTTCGACCTGACGATCCTGGACCGCGAGCTGCGCCGCCACCGCGCCTCTTCGCTGGGCCGCTACCTGGAGACCACGTCGCTGTGCGTGCTGGATCCGCGCGTGCTCGACAAGCATCTGGACCGCTATCGCAAGGGCCGCCGGACGCTGACGGATCTGTGCGCGCAGTACGGCGTGGAGCTGGACGGCGCGCACGACGCGGCGGCGGACGCGACGGCCGCGCTGGATGTCGTACGGGCGGTGGCGCGGCGGTTCGCGTCCCGGCTCGAACGGCTGTCACCGGCCGAGTTGCACACCCTCCAGGCGGTGTGGCACGCGGCCCAGGCGCGGGGCCTGCAGGCGTGGTTCGCGCGCAACGGGACGCCGGAGGCGGTGGATCCGGCGTGGCCGCTCCGTCCGGAGCTGCGGACGGCGGCGTAAGGCGGCGGCGCGAAAAGGCCGCGCAAGAGGCGGACACGCGTCCGGACATGCGGAAGGCCGGTCCGTCTTTCGACGAACCGGCCTCTCCCGGTGGGCGATACTGGGATCGAACCAGTGACCCCTTCGGTGTGAACGAAGTGCTCTCCCGCTGAGCTAATCGCCCGGGAACGGGTTGAACCATACAGGCCGGGACGGGCTTCGTTCAAACCAGCCGCAGCCGGGCGGCGAGCCCGCGCCGTCCCGCGCGCATCATCAGGGCGTGGTTGGCGCGGAAGACCGGTCGGCCGGGTACGGCGAGCCGGCGCATGAGGGGGCTGGTCACCTCGACCTCCTGCTCGTAGAGCGCGTGGGTCCGGGTGCCGGTGTCGTCGCCGGTGCCGTCCGGGGTGAGGGTCCAGCGCGCCCACCCCTCCAGATCGCCCCGGAGGGATGCCTCCAGGACGCCGGCGACGGGGTCGCTGCGCCGGGCCTCGACGGTGACGACCAGGTCGTACGGGAGGAGTGAGCGGAACCGGGCGGTGCCGGTGCGTTCGTCGACGGTGACGACCTCGCGGACCTGGGGCCACCACTCGGGGTAGTCCTCGCCCCGTTCGAGCACGGCGTAGACCGCGTCGGGCGAGGCGGCCAGCCTCCAGACGCTGCGGAAGCGATAGCGGCACCAGTCCATGTCCCCAGTGTGTACGTACTCACGCCGGGATATGAGTACGTCCGCGCATGACTCCGGTTGTGTCGGGCGCCACACTCCGGTCATGGACAACGCCTTGCCGCCCGCGGACGAGCTCGTGCTCGTCGACCGCGAGCTGGCTCAACTCGACGCCCGCCGGTCTCAGTTGCTGGCCCGCCGGGCCTGGCTGCTGCAGGCGCTGCGGCCGGTCGCCGCGGCCTCTCGGCCCGCGCCGCCGCGCCCGGTCGCGGATGCGACCCCGCGCAGCGCGCAGAACGTGCTGCTGACCCTGGGCGGGGTGCTGCTGACCATCGCGGCGGTCGCCTTCACCCTGGTGAGCTGGGGCTCGATGGGGATCGGCGGCCGTGCCGCCGTGCTGTTCGTGGTGACGTCGGCGGCTCTGGCCGTGCCGGTGGCGCTGCTGCGGCGGGGACTCGGCTCCACGGCGGAGTCGGTGGCCGCGCTTGGTATGGCCCTCATGGTGCTGGACGCGTACGCCCTGCACCGGGTGGCGCTGACCGGCACGGACGCTCTCGCGTACACGGCGGTGGCGTCGGCGGTGCTCGCGGGCGCCTGGACGGCGTACGGCTCGGCGCTCGGCCGGCTGCGGATTCCGCTGCCCACGGCGGTGGTGGCGGCTCAACTGCCGCTCCCGCTGGGCGTCCTGGCGGCGGACGGCGGTCCCCTGGCGCTGGCCTGGGCGGCGCTCGCCACGGCCGTGCTGGATCTCGCGGTGGTGGTGCGACTGAATCCGGCGGCCGCGGCGGTACGGACGACGGCGTGCGTGGGCGCCGGTGCGCTGGGGGGATGGGCGCTGCTGACGGGCGCCCGGCTGTCGCTGTCGTCGCCAATGCCGGCGGGTGCGCTGCTGCTGGCCTGCGCCGCGGTGGCGCTGGGTCTGGCGTGGCGCGTCGCTGGCGTCGCGGTGGCCGCGTCGGCGGTGGCGGGTCTCGCGACGGTCGTGGCGGCGGGCGGTGCACTGCGCGCGGTGGTTCCGGGCGACTGGGCCGTGCCCGGATACGTGCTGTGCGCGGTGGCCCTGGCCGCGGTGCTGCGCTCGGCGGCGCCCCGCGCGGTGAAGCTGGGCCTGTCGGGCGCCGGCGCCGGGGTACTGGCCGTGGGTGTGGTGTGGGCGCTGCCGCCGGCGGTGGTGGCGCTGGTGACGCCGGTGGCGCGGACGACGGAGGTCTGGTCGGGCGAGCACGCGGCGCGGTACCTGACTTCGTACCCCTCGACGGCGCCGCTGGTGCTGCTGCTCGCGACGGCGGCCCTGGCTCCGGTGCCGCGCCTCTGGGCCCGCGGCGGCGCGCTGTTCCTGGCCTGGGCGACGCTCACGGCGCTGCCGCTCTCCCTGGACCTGCCGTACGCCGCGACCTTGAGCGTCCAGCTCCTCACCACGGCGGCGGCGCTGTACGCGGCGGTCCGGCCGGGTGCCCTGACACGTCGTGTGCCGATGCCGGTGCCGGCCCCCGTGGCGGCTCGGCCGGCTGACGGCACCGGCGTGGGCCTGGCCGTCGGCGAGACGCGCCCCGGTGCGGCGACGACGGAGACCGTCGGTGCGGACGCCGAGCCCACCGGCGCCGGCGCCGAGGCAGGCGGGCCGGAACCCGCCCCGGGCACCGGTGCGGACGCCCAGGGTGGGTCCGGCGTGGCCTGGGAAGGGTGGAGGCCCGACGATGCGGCGGCGGCCGCTCCTTCCCGGGCGGTCTCCCCCGCGATGCCGCCCCGTGAGGTCCTCGCCTGGAGCGGGCTGGGCTGCGGGCTCGCCTCGGCCGCGAGTGCGACGGCTCTCGCCCTCGACACGCGGGCGGCCACCTTCACCACCCTGGGGCTGCTCCTCGGGCTGTTCACCGCCGTGGCCTTCCTCGCCGACGGCGCCCGGCGGGCCGTGGGCGCGTGCGCGGCGGTCGTCGCGGCAACCGGGCTCGTGCTCGCCGGGGCGGCGGCCTCGGAGTCGGCCGACCACCACACGGCCCTCGCCCTGCTCGCGGTTCCGGCGGCCACCGCCGCGATCGGCGCGCGCCTGCGCCGGCACCCGGTCGCGCCTCCCGTGGAGATCGCCGGTGCCGCCGCGGGTCTGCTGTCCCTGAGCCTCGCCGCCTCCCGGCCTGCCGTTCTCGCTCTCGTACTGGCCCTGGGCGGGGTGATCGCGGCGGCGACCGCGGTACGTCCCGAGCGGCGCGTGTTCGCCTCGTGGACGGCCGCCGGCCTGTTCCTCCTGGCGGCGTGGGTGCGGCTCGCCGTCTGGGACGTCGAGACCCCGGAGGCGTACACGCTGCCGGTCACCGTGCCCGCGCTGGTGGTGGGCGTCCTGCGCCGGCGTCGCGACCCGGAGGCGTCCTCCTGGGCGGCGTACGGCCCCGGTCTGGCGGCGACGCTGGTGCCGAGCCTCGTCGCGGCCTGGGCGGACCCGCACTGGACGCGTCCGCTGCTCCTGGGCGCGGCCGCCCTGGTGGTGACGCTGCTGGGGGCGCGGTTCCGGCTGCAGGCGCTGCTGGTCCTCGGCGGAGCGGTGCTGGCCCTGGACGCGCTGCACGAGCTGGCGCCGTACGTGGTCCAGGTCGTGGGCGCGCTGCCCCGCTGGCTGCCGCCGGCGCTGGCGGGCGTACTGCTCCTGGCGGTGGGGGCGACGTACGAACAGCGGCTGCGGGACGCCCGGCGCCTGCGCGAGCGGCTGGGACGGATGCGCTGACGCGCAGGCGGACGGGGAACGCCGAAGGCCCGGAGACTGTGACCAGTCTCCGGGCCTTCGGTCCGGGTGGTGGGCGATACTGGGTTCGAACCAGTGACCTCTTCGGTGTGAACGAAGCGCTCTCCCACTGAGCTAATCGCCCGGGCGCACCGCAAACATTACCGCATGTCAGCGGCTGCCTCCGACCGTGGGGAGGTCACTGCTCTATCGTCCACGGCATGACGAAGCCGAACTTCCAGAGGTAGATCGCGACCAGTACGGCGACGATCACCAGACCGGCGGACGTGAGGATGATGTTGCGGCGGCGGACCTTGGGGTCGAGCGCGCGCTGCGCGGCCTCGGTGACTTTCCGCTTCGTCCAGCGGAGCACCAGCTGGGCCCAGACGAACTCGGTCGCCCAGATCGCCATGCCGCCGAAGATCACCAGCCAGCCGGGCCCGGGCAGCGGCAGCATCACGACGCCGGCACCGACGACGGCGAGGCCCACGATGAAGACGCCGACCTGCCAGCTCAGGTGCAGGGTCCGGCGGGCCTTGATGTACTCGGGGGCGCGGGATCCCAGCGGGGCTTCCCCGTCCGCCGCGGACCCCCCGGCGCGCTCGTCACTCTCCGCATTCATGGGCTCCAACCTACCGGATTCGCCCCCGTCACCAGAATGGCGGTATTACCCAAAGTTACACACGCCCATACGAGCTACCTGAACGATCACAAAACAGACAGAGGGGTTTACAACGGCACCGTAGGTGGCATGTCGATTTCGCCGACGTGCGAATCCCCGAGCGCACACTGAGCGAAAGGCCCTGGCGCTTATGAACACCACGGTCAGCTGCGAGCTGCACCTGCGCCTCGTTGTGTCGAGCGAGTCCTCACTGCCTGTACCCGCGGGCCTGCGGTATGACACGGCCGATCCGTATGCCGTGCACGCCACCTTCCACACCGGAGCCGAGGAGACGGTCGAGTGGGTCTTCGCCCGCGACCTTCTCGCCGAGGGGCTGCACCGGCCCACCGGCACCGGCGACGTCAGAGTCTGGCCGTCCCGCAGTCACGGTCAGGGCGTCGTCTGCATCGCGCTGAGTTCCCCCGAAGGCGAAGCCCTGCTCGAGGCCCCGGCGAGGGCCCTGGAGTCGTTCCTCAAGCGGACCGACGCCGCCGTGCCACCGGGCACCGAGCACCGGCACTTCGATCTCGACACGGAGCTCTCCCATATCCTGGCCGACAGCTGAGCCAGGCCGAGAGCCGCACGGCGCCGTCCGACTCGGGGAGACGGCGCCGCGCGGACAACCCCATACGGCCGACATCGGCGTCTCCCCCGCGCAGCCGGCGCGGGGAGGGCGCCGATGCCGCTTTTGCGGGGCATCGCGCTCTCTCCGGGGCCCCGGCCGGTCCGCCGGAACCGGGATTCGGCCCTGATCCGGCCCGCTTTCGGACCGCTCCCGGCAGCTCGCGGCGGAGCCGCTAGAGTCAGCGCAATCCCGCGGGCGCCGCCCGCAGCCGGCCAGGGAGCGCATCGTGCTGATCCCCCACGACACCCGGATCGCCCTCGACACCGTCGTCGATCTGGTGAACACCGCGCCGCAGAGCGACCGCGACGACACCCTCGGGGACCTCCCGTCACTGCACGCCTTCGTCCGCGCCCACGACATCAGCGACGTGGGTGAGCTGGACGAAGACGACCTGCGGGCCGTGCGGGACGTCCGCGCCAAGTTCGCGGCCGTCTTCGCCGCGCCGGACGCCCGGATCGCGGCGACGCTGATCAACCAGCTGGTCGCGGCGGCGGGCACGACGCCGCAGCTCACCGACCACGACGGCTACGACTGGCATGTGCACTACTTCGCGCCGGGCGCCTCTGTCGCCGACCATCTCGGCGCCGACTGCGGCATGGCGCTGGCCTTCATCGTCGTGGCGGGCGAGCAGGAGCGGCTGCGCCGCTGCGAGGCCCCGGACTGCGGCCGCGCGTTCGTCGATCTCTCCCGTAACCGCTCCCGCCGCTACTGCGACAGCCGCACCTGCGGTAACCGGCTGCACGTGGCCGCGTACCGGGCGCGCCGCAAGGAAGCGGCCCGCTGACCCGGCACCGGGCAGCCCCTCACAGCAGGAAGAGGTCGTGCACGGCGGCCATCAGCAGCAGACAGCCGATCACCGCGAGGAAGATCATCAGCGGCGGCTGGGAGAGCGCGAACAGACAACCGCGCGGCTCTTCGGTGGGGGCGGGGACGTGATCCCGCGAGGTATCCAGCATCTCGGGGGCGATCATGGCGCAGCCCAGGCCGGGACAGCCCGCAACACGCCCCTCGGAAACGGCCGTTCATCACATCCCGTGGACGCTCCGCCTGTCAGATCCCGTGCTTCTTCAGGATCGCCTCGATGTCACTGAAATCGTCCGCTCCCGCTGTCGCCTTCGGTTTCGGGGTCGCCCCCCGCTGTCCCTGACCGAGCGAGGGCGCCGAGGCGGCCGGCGCGACGGCGTCACGGCGCTCCCCGCCGCCCGTCTCCTTACGGCCCCCGCCCCTGCGGCGCTCGACGGCGCGCGTGGTCGTGAACAGCAGCCAGGCCGCGCCGAGGACACCGAAACCGGCCCAGGCGGTCGGACTGAAGGCCGTGTCGAAGGCCCACCGCACCGCCCCGGTCATGACCAGACCGACGGGCACCAGAGCGTAGGCGGCGATCCGCGCCGCGGCGAGGAAACGCCTGCGGTACGCCGTGATCGCGGCGACGGCAAGCCCCGCCGCGGACACCGCGGAACAAATGGTCTCGGCAAGCATGCGATCCTCCAGGCCCCGCGGTGACAGGTCCCTTCCATCCTGCACCGGACAGGTCCGCGGGGGCCATGTTCCGGGCCGACCTCAGGGAGATCTCCGGGTCTTCCCCGGGGTGATCCCCGCCCCGGTCCGGTTGGGGCGCGCCGCGGCGGGCTGGAAGACTGCTCCCATGAGCGACTCCACCATCACGCCCGCCTCCCCCGTCGTCCTGGAGGCCTGGTTCGACCTCCAGTGTCCCGACTGCTTCCAGGCCCTCGACGACGTGCGCGCGCTGCGCGAGAAGTACGGCGACCGGATCGACGTACAGCTGCGGCACTTCCCGCTGGAGAAGAACAAGCACGCCTACGCCGCCGCCCAGGCGGCGGAGGAGGCGGCCGAGCAGGGCAAGGACTGGCCGTACGTGGAGGCGCTGCTCGCCAGGACCGCGGACCTCCGGGACCGCGGCGAGCCGGTGCTCCTGGAGGTCGCGGCCGAACTGGGTCTGGACGCCGAGGAGTTCGACACCGCCTTGATCGACGGCCGGCACCTGCTGACCGTCGACGCCGACCAGGCGGAGGGCAAGGCGATCAAGGTGACGGGCACGCCGACCTATGTCGTGGCCGGCGAGCGCCTCGACGGCGGCAAGAGCCAGGAGGGCCTGCGCGCCCGCATCGAGGAGATCGTCGACCGCCTGCTCGTCGGCGACGCCGCCTACTAAGCCGGGTCCGTAAAGTCCCGCCTGGCACGCACGCTCGCCGCGTTGTCGGGATCACCCGAGTAGGCCCGGTACGAGGGCGGCCCTCCGCCTCGCGATCGCACGCACCGGACGCCGCGGGCCCTGCCCTGCGGGCAGACGGCGCTACCTCGTGATCAATACACCTAGAGCAGCGTTTTGTAGCTGTTGACGAAGGTCGTGCGGTAGCCGAGCGACTCGTAGAGGCGGATCGCCGGGGTGTTGCCCGTGAAGACGTGAAGGCCCAGCCGTCGCTCGCCGGCGTCGAGCGCGACCCGTTCGGCGAGCAGCATCAGGGCCCGGCCGTAGCCCCGGCCGCGCTGCGCCTCGGCGACCTCGATGTCGTACACGTAGGCGACACGAGCCCCCGGTTCGAGCTCGAAGCGGCCGGTCCACAGGAACCCGGCGGCCTCCCCGTCCCGTACGGCGACGTGGATCGTCGTACCGGGCGTGGCCAGTCCCTGCGGGAGATGTGTGTGGTGGCTGGCCTCGGCCTTGGCGCGGGCCTGGTCCTCCGGCACGCCGCGCTCGACCCAGCTGCGCGCGAAAGCGTCCTTGGCCTTCGCCTCCCACACCGTGAACTCCGCCTCGGTCATCGGGCGGATCTCGACGCCGGGCGGCAGCACGGGAGGCTCCGCAGGCAGCTGCTTGACCATGTTCCGGCTGCGCTCGGTGTAGCCGAGCGCAGCCGCCATCCGCAGCGCCGCCTCCGCGTCCGCCGGTACGGAGATCTGGACCTGGCCGCAGCCCCAGCCGCGCAGGACCTCCTCGGCGGCCAGCGCCGCGACCGTGCCGCGGCCGCGACGGCGGTCCTTCTCGTCGATGCCCAGCGCCTCGATCACACCGTAGGCGGCGCCGAAGCCCGGTGCGGTGGCGAGGCGGACGGAGCCGACGCGGCGGCTGTTCACGCACACGTCGTAGGTGCGTGAACGGTCGCCGTCGGGGGTCTGCTGAAGCGGCCCGACCGGCCGCAGGGTGGTGGTCATCACGGCTGTTGTACCCACCCCTGGGCTCGCCGTCATCCGCTTTCCCGCCGGACTTCTAACCGAGGCGCGGATCCCGGTCCGCCGCCGCCCGCTCGTCGAAGACCCGCATGGCCTTGGCGGTCACCGGCCCGGGTGCGACGGTCAGTTCGCGACCGTCGACGCGGTGCACGGCCTGGATGTCGCGGAGCGTCGAGGTCAGGAAGATCTCCTCGGCACTCTCCAGGGCGTCGAGGGGAAGGTCGGTCTCCTCCGCGCCGGTCCACTCCACGGCGAGGGCGCGGGTGATGCCGGCCAGGCAGCCGGAGGAGACGGGCGGGGTGTGGATCCGCCCGTCGAGCACGACGAAGACATTGGAGCCGGTGCCCTCGCAGAGCTGCCCGACGGTGTTGGCGAAGAGAGCCTCGGAGGCGCCCCGTTCGCGCGCCCGGGCGAGCGCGACGACGTTCTCGGCGTACGAGGTGGTCTTCAGGCCGGTGAGCGCGCCGCGCTCGTTGCGCGTCCAGGGGACCGTGATCACGGCGGTGGAGTCGGGGCGGCGCCCCGTCTCGCCAAGGGCCACGACGAGGCCGGCGCCCGCGTCGCCGCGCTCCGAGCCGAGCGGGGAGAGCCCGCCGGTGTACGTGATGCGCAGGCGCCCCAGCTCCATGGGGTTGGCCTCCAGGACGGCGGCACAGGCGCGCCGGACCTCGTCGAGGTCGGGCTCCGGCAGCCCGAGGCCCCGGGCGGAGCGGCCGAGCCGCTCCAGGTGGAGCGTGAGCGCAAACGTTTCCCCGCGGACGGCCTTGACCGTTTCGAAGACGCCGTCGCCGACGGTCAGGCCGTGGTCCAGTACGGACACCCGGGCTTCCTCCACGTGGTGCAGCCCGCCGTTGACCCAGATTTTCATCGAGAAATGGCCTTTCCGCTCGCCTCGTACGCGGCCGACGCTACCGCCAGCAGTCGCGACGCCTTCAATTCTGTCTCCGCCCACTCGCGCTCGGGGTCGGAACCCCAGGTGATGCCCGCTCCGGTGCCGAAGCGGAGCATGCCCTCGGCCCGGTCGATCCAGAAGGTCCGTATCCCGACGGCCAGCTCGGCGGTGCGGCGGTCCGCGTCGACCCAGCCGACACCCCCGCAGTACGGGCCCCGGGCTGTGGTCTCCAGAGCCTCGATGATCCGCAGCGCGCTGGACTTGGGGGCGCCGGTGACGGATCCGGGCGGGAACGTGGCGTCGAGGAGCTCCCGCCAGCCCGCGCTCTCGTCGAGCTCGCCGCGGACGGTGGAGACGAGGTGGACGAGCCCGGGGTGGGGTTCGACCGCGCAGAGCTCGGGAACGGTGACCGATCCGGAGGCGCAGACCCGGCCGAGGTCGTTCCGTACCAGGTCCACGATCATCACGTTCTCGGCGTGGTCCTTCTCCAGCAGGTCCTCGGCGGTGCGGCCGGTGCCCTTGATGGGTCCCGACTCCACGGTGTGGCCGTCTCGGCGCAGATAGAGTTCGGGGGACGCGGTGGCGATCTCCACGCCGTGGGCGGGAAGGCGAATCGTTCCCGCGTAGGGAGCGGGGTTGCCGCGCGCGAGGAGCGCGGTGAGCGCGTCGACGTCGGCCGCCGCCGGATCGGGCAGCGGCGCGGACATCACCCGGCAGAGGTTCGCCTGGTACACCTCACCCCGCGCGATGTGCTCGCGGATCCGGCGGACGCCCTCGGTGTACGCGACGCGGTCGAGCGACGACGTCCAGTCACCGGCGGCGGGTCCGCGCCAGGCGCCGGGCAGGGGCGCGGGAACGGGATCCGGCCGTACGTCCCCGAAGCGGGCGCAGGTCAGACGGCCCTCGAAGTCCGCGCAGACGGCCCAGAAGCCGACGGAGTCCAAGGCCTCGGGGTCACTGGTGACATCCCGCAGGTCGGTGGCGAGGAGGCCGCCGAAGCGGGCCAGAGGAGCAAGGTCGTGCACGCCTGCGAGTCTAGGCGGGGCCGGGGGCGCGAGGAGGGGGCGTGCGACGGGGCCTGCGGGCCGGTCCCCATGGCGCCTGCGAGCCACCTCGGGAACACGGTGAGTGAACGAGGTGCCAACGCTCCTGGGGGCCCGGCTCGGCAGACAGCTCCGTACGTGCCTCAGCACGCTGCGGAAACGCGTTTTTGTGCTGGCCCAGGAATCCGCTAGAGTTCAACACGTCGCCGGGACGCGCAAGCGAAACGGAAACGACAAGCGGACGTGGCTCAGTTGGTAGAGCATCACCTTGCCAAGGTGAGGGTCGCGAGTTCGAATCTCGTCGTCCGCTCGATGTGGGGGATCTTCCCGAACCCCCGTATTCACTCCTGGTGGAGTGGCCGAGAGGCGAGGCAACGGCCTGCAAAGCCGTCTACACGGGTTCAAATCCCGTCTCCACCTCCATGGACGATTAGCTCAGCGGGAGAGCGCTTCCCTGACACGGAAGAGGTCACTGGTTCAATCCCAGTATCGTCCACTGATCCGTAAGGATCTGGTCCGCAAGGATCCCCGCGCGATTAGCTCAGCGGGAGAGCGCTTCCCTGACACGGAAGAGGTCACTGGTTCAATCCCAGTATCGCGCACGCAGTAAACCCTTGGTCCTGTAAGGTGTGGGACCGACCCGCGCGATTAGCTCAGCGGGAGAGCGCTTCCCTGACACGGAAGAGGTCACTGGTTCAATCCCAGTATCGCGCACGCACTGTACGAAGCCCCCGGCCGCCTCTCGCGGCCGGGGGCTTCTTCGTACCCGCTCCCCCGTGCGTCAGGAGGAGAAGAGCATCCGGCCGAAGCCGCGCTGACGGTAGTGACCGCCCTGGTGGTGGCCACCGTGGTGCGGGGCGCCCCAGGCCGGAGCGGCGGGGGCGGGCTGCGCCGGGTAGGCCGGCGGGGCGGGCGCGGGCGGCGCCTGCTGCACCCACTGGGACTCGAGCCGGGTCAGGGCCTCCAGCTCGCCGTAGTCCAGGAAGATCCCGCGGCAGCCGCTGCACTGCTCGATCTGGACGCCGTTGCGGTTGTACGTGTGCATCGCTGCGTGGCACTTGGGGCACTGCATGCTCGGCTCAACTCCCTGCCGGTTCGAATGAAGACTTCACCTTACGTGGACGCCGGCGGGGTCAACTCGGTTCGGGCGGAGCCTATTCGGGCACAGGTGTCGATCATCACGTCCTCGACCTCGTCGAGCGGGCGTCCTTCGGCGGTCGACTTGGCCAGGGCGAGGGCCGCGGTCTGCACGGTCAGGGCGCGGGCGGGGACGTCGAGTTGGACCCAGGGGTCGCGGGGGTCGACGGCCGGACCCGCGGCCGCCAGATAGGCCCCGAGGAAGCGCGACCAGACGTGGGGCGGCAGGATGCCGGCGGCGAACCAGGCGGCGGGGCGTGCCAGGTCCCAGGCGGGGTCGCCCAGACCGAGATCGTCCACGTCGATGAGGAGCCAGGGGGAGGCGGGGTGCTGGGGGCGCTGGGGGGCGCGCACGAGTTGCCCGAGGTGGAAGTCGCCGTGGCAGAGGACCCGGAGGTGGCGGGCCGGCTCCTTCGGCAGCGTGCCCCAGGCGCGCAGAACCGTCTCGACGGCGGGGCGGGACGCGCCGGCTCTGCGCATCCGGTCGACGGCGAGGGTCGCTTTGACGGGGGCGCGCATGTCCGGGAGGCGCTTGACGGGCGGCGCGGTCCGGTGCAACAGGGCGAGGAGCCGGGCGGCGTCCTCCCAGGGGGCGGCGTCGGGGTCGGCGGGGTCCACAGGGGTGCCGTGGGGCCAGGCGGTGAGGAGGCGGTCGTCGACGGTGCCGGGCGGCTGGGCGAGGGGCGGCAGGAGGACGTCTCGCAGGCCGGGGTGCGCGGCGACGGCGATCCGCGCGCGGTGCTCCTCGCCGTCGATGCCGGGGGCGTGCGCCTTGACGACGACCGCGCCGTGCCGGACGACGGTCCCGTCTTCCCGGTCGGCGAGGACGCCGTCGGGGCAGGAGCAGACGCCGGCGGGGGTGGGGCCGGGATGGGCCGCTTCCCGCGCGAGGGAACGCAGCCGCTCAAGATCGTGTGCGAGCACCCAAGGAGCCTACGCGCCGCCCCGCCCGCGCCGACCCCCCGCAAGGGATGCTGCCCCCACCCCGCCCCTTCCCGAAATCCTGCCGGGGGCTGATGGGGTGGACTGCCGGCGGGCGCCGCGGGCGGCGAGGCGTTGAAGGCCACGGTGGGCGGCGGGGCCGCCGCCGGGGCACCGCGGACGGGGGCGGAGGCCCCTGTGCGTCGGGCAAGTGGGCTCGGGCCCCGGGGCGGCAGCTTCACGCCGGTGCCGGTGGGCCACCGCGGAGGGACGCCGAACCGCACGGCACCGACGCGGGCGGCCGAAAGGCACCACACCCTGCGGACGGCCGGACGGGGCGGAGGCCCTTGCGGCGGGCGTGGGGCCAAGGCCTCGCGCGGCGGCTTCGCCCCGGGCCCGGTGAGCCCCCGTGGAGGAACGTCGTAAGAGCCGGGCGTGGGGACTGAGACCTCAGAGGCAGCTTCGCCCCGGGCCCGGTGGGCCCGTGGAGGAACGTCGAAGGAGCCGGGCGTGGGGGCCAAGGCCTCGCGCGGCGGCTTCGCCCCGGGCCCGGTGGGCCCGTGGAGGAACGTCGAAGGAGCCGGGCGGAAGACTCCGGTGCGCGGCGGATTCGCGCTGGGGCGGGGCCGCGGCTGCCGGGAACGCGCGAGGGCCGGTCAGCTCCCCAGCTGACCGGCCCCACGCTGCCGTCCGCCGCACCCCCGTCCCCACGGGGTTGTTGGCCGGATGTCCCCGACCCGGGCCGCTCTCCCGGGTCCGGGGCGCCGCTCAGCGCCCCAGCATCACGCCCACGGACGACGCCTGTGTGACCACTGCGTCCCAGCCGCCGAAGACGACGACCAGCAGGGTCGCGAGAGGGAGGACCATGGCGGTCGCCACCAGGGGGTGGCGGCGGCCCGAAGGGCGGGTGTTCATCCGCGATGCCGTGAACGCCATGGGTCCTCTCCTGTTCGTGTTGGCAGCGGCGGGTGTCTGACCTCGGGGGACGAGTGCTGCACCCGCCGCTTGACCTCAACACTAGGCACCGGGCCCCGCCCCGACGTCATGCCCGCGTACCGACTTGCGGGCCTCCCGGAGGATGACCCGCCCCCTCAGGGAGTACTCCCCTGGGTGGAGAGACCTCCCTAGGACTGAGGGTCTTCCCGGAGGGGCACCGGCTGCTCCACCAGCGCGAGGACCCGGCTCGCCATGAAGCGCGCCGTCCGGACCACCACTCCCGTACGCGTGACTTCGCTCACTTCGACCACCCCCCGCCGTACCGCCGTCTCCACCCTCCGGCCCGCCCTGCTCGCCACCACTTCATAGGTCCGAGTCGTGTCCCCCGCGTCCACGACTATCTCCACCCGATCACCCTTCATCGATCCAATCCCCCTTCTGCGACCGGACATTGGGAAATCACGCGATCCCGACGGCCGTCGACGACGGCATCCTGACCACCCCTCAAGTGTCCTCCCCAGCACTGACAATCGATCCCCGCGGGAGGGCGCGGCCTATGAGCACACCAGGGCGCCAATACGTAAGCTGTGCCACGTCGAACGGACGAGGGGACGGACATGGCGATGATGCGGCTCCGGCGCGAGGATCCGCGGATTGTCGGGGCGTTCCGGCTCCACCGCAGGCTGGGTGCCGGCGGGATGGGAGTCGTCTATCTCGGCTCCGACCGCCGCGGACAGCGGGTCGCGCTGAAGGTGATCCGCCCCGACCTCGCCGAGGACCAGGAGTTCCGCTCCCGGTTCGCCCGCGAGGTGTCCGCCGCGCGCCGCATCCGCGGCGGCTGCACGGCCCGGCTGGTCGCCGCCGACCTCGACGCCGACCGGCCCTGGTTCGCCACCCAGTACGTTCCCGGCCCCTCCCTCCACGACCGGGTCGCCGAAGAGGGACCGCTGCGCGCCGCCGACGTGGCCGCCATCGGGGCCGCGCTCTCCGAGGGCCTCGTCGCCGTTCACGAGGCCGGCGTCGTACACCGGGACCTCAAGCCGTCGAACATCCTGCTCTCCCCCAAGGGCCCCCGGATCATCGACTTCGGGATCGCCTGGGCCACCGGCGCCAGCACCCTCACCCACGTGGGCACCGCCGTCGGCTCCCCCGGCTTCCTCGCCCCCGAGCAGGTCCGGGGCGCGGCCGTCACCCCGGCCACCGACGTCTTCTCGCTCGGCGCCACCCTCGCGTACGCCGCCATGGCCGACTCCCCCTTCGGGCACGGCAGTTCCGAGGTCATGCTCTACCGCGTGGTGCACGAGGAACCGCAGCTCCACGGCGTACCGGACGCCCTGGCCCCGCTGGTGCGGGCCTGTCTGGCCAAGGACCCCGAGGAACGTCCCAGCACCCTCCAGCTGTCCATGCGGCTCAAGGAGATCGCCGCGCGCGAGGCCCAGGGCCTGCCCGCCTCCCGCCCCCCGGCACAGCGGGAACGCACGGAGCACTCCACCGGAGCGGGCATCCGGCCGACGGAGCGGTACACCGAAGGCGGTACGCAGGGCCGCTCCGCTCAGGGCCCCGCCCCGCGTACGGGCGGATCGCGTACGGGAGGATCTCGTACCAGCGGATCACGTACGAACGGCCGGCAGGCCGCCCCTCAGTCACGGCCGAACGGCCGCCCCGCGCCCTCGTCCCGGCCCGGCGGCCGCACGACCTCCACGGGCCTGCGGCCCGCCAACCCGCGCCTGCTGCGCCAGCGCCTCTTCGTCTTCGTCGTGGTGACGCTGGTGGTCGCACTCGGAATCGCGGCCGCGCAGGCCCTCCAGGGCTAGGTCGTGTCCGGAAAGCAGCGCCATCTGCCCGCAGGGCAGGGCCAGCGGCGTCCGGTGCGTGCGATCGCAAGACGGAGGGTCGCCCTCGTACCGGGCGTACTCGGGTGATCCCGACAACGCGGCGAACGTGCGTGCCAGGCGTCGCGGGCCAGACGGGACTTCACGGACACGACCTAGGGGCGGCCGCTCGCCACCGCGTAGAAGGCGACCGCCGCCGCCGCGCCCACGTTGAGCGAGTCGACGCCGTGAGCCATCGGGATGCGCACCCACTCGTCGGCGGCACGCAGCGCCTGCGTCGACAGACCCTCGCCCTCGGCGCCGAGCATCAGCGCCGCCCGCTCCAGCTTGTGCGGGGCCGCCACGTCGATCGGCGAGGCCTTCTCGTCGGGAGTCAGGGCCAGCAGCTTGAAGCCCGCCTCCCGTACCGCCTCCAGACCTCGGGGCCAGGTGTCCAGACGGGCGTACGGGACCGAGAAGACCGCCCCCATGGAGACCTTCACCGACCGGCGGTACAGCGGATCCGCGCAGTCCGGGGAGAGCAGCACCGCGTCCATGCCGAGCGCCGCCGCGCTGCGGAAGATGGCGCCGATGTTGGTGTGGTCGTTGACCGACTCCATGACCGCGACCCGGCGGGCGTCACGGAGCAGTTCCTCGGCCGTCGGCAGCGGCTTGCGCTGCATGGACGCGAGAGCGCCACGATGCACGTGGTAGCCCGTCACCCGCTCGGCGAGGTCCGGCTGGACCGCGTACACGGGTGCCGGGACCTCGTCGATGACATCGCGCATCACGTCGATCCACTTGGCCGAGAGCAGCATCGACCGCATCTCGTAACCGGCCTGCCGGGCACGGCGGATGACCTTCTCACCCTCCGCGATGAACAGGCCCTCGGCGGGCTCGCGTCTGCGGCGCAGCTCCACGTCGGTCAGACCGGTGTAGTCGCTCAGACGCGGGTCGTCGGGGTCGTCGATGGTGATGAGTTCGGCCACGAGGTGATACTGCCTTGTCAGGGGTGCGGTGCCAATGTGTACGGCGGGTGGGCATGGGGTGCGGTCACCCGTGGTTACTTCACTTCACGAGCTTGTCGGGGCCCTCGCCGACCACGTCGCCGATCACGATGACGGCCGGCGGACGGACCTCCTCGGCCTTGACCGTCTCCGCGACCGTCGCCAGCGTCGCGTCCACCCGGCGCTGCGTGGCCGTCGTGCCCTCCTGGACGAGGGCGAGCGGTGTCTCCGGGGCCTTGCCGTGGGCGATCAGCGCCTCGGCGATCTTCCCGATCTTGTCCACGCCCATCAGGATCACCAGCGTGCCCGTGAGCTTGGCGAGGGACGCCCAGTCGACGAGGGAACGCGGGTCGTCGGGTGCCACATGTCCGCTGACGACGGTGAACTCGTGGGCCACACCGCGGTGGGTGACCGGGATGCCGGCCGCACCCGGGACGGAGATCGAGCTGGAGATGCCGGGGACCACCGTGCAGGCGATGCCCTCGGCGGCGAGCGCCTGGGCCTCCTCCATGCCCCGGCCGAAGACGAACGGGTCGCCGCCCTTGAGCCGCACGACCGACCTGCCCGCCTTGGCGTGCTCGATCAGGGCCTGGTTGATGGCCTCCTGGGCCATGAAACGGCCGTAGGGGATCTTCGCCGCGTCGATCACCTCGACGTGCGGAGGCAGCTCGTCCAGCAGGTCACGCGGGCCGAGGCGGTCCGCGATGACCACGTCCGCCTCCGCCAGCAGCCGGCGGCCGCGGACGGTGATGAGGTCCGGGTCGCCGGGGCCGCCGCCGACCAGGGCGACGAACGGGGAACGGGAACGGTGCTGCGGGGCCGTGATCGAACCGTCCCGCAGGCCCTCGACGATCGCGTCACGCACGGCCGCGGAACGGCGGGGATCGTGGCCGGTGAGCACGGCGACGGTCACGCCCTCGCTACGGCCGGTGGCCGGGGTCCAGGCGGTGGCCGCCTCGGCGTCGTCGGCACGCACGCACCAGGTCTTGGTCCGGTCGGCCTCGGCGGAGGCGGCGGCGTTGGCGACGGGGTCGCTGGTGGCCACGAGCGCGTACCAGGCGTCCGCGATGTCCCCGTCCTGGTAACGGCGCTTGACCCAGGCGATCTCCCCGGCCTCCGCCATGGCCTCGACGGACGGGGTCGCGGAGGGGGAGACGAGAGTGACGTCGGCGCCGGCCGCGATAAGGGCGGGGAGCCGCCGCTGGGCGACCTGGCCGCCGCCGAACACGACGACGCGGCGGCCGGAGAGGCGGAGTCCGACGGGGTAGGCGGGGTACTCGGCGTGCTCGGCCATGGGTGTGCGGCTCCTCGGAGGGGGCGGGACAGCGGGGGCCGCGTCGGCGCTGAAGCGGCTGGTGGGGCGGATTTTCAGACGCCCGCACCCACGATATCGGTCACCGGGGGTGGGCGGCCTGTGACCCATGTCCCTCTGGGACGGCATGGCATGGGGACGGGCACCGTGGGGGGTCGGTGCGTGGCGGCCGTTCCGGGGGCCGTATTCGGGACTGCGTGATTCACGGCGC
>NZ_BMTO01000004.1:262517-275904 GCF_014649715.1 Streptomyces lateritius | reverse complement strand
CCCCCCGTCCGGCCCGGGCGGACGGGGGGCGCGGTCGGAGGTGGGGGGGCCGGACGTCAAGCGCCGGAACGCGCGCGCGAAGCGCGGTGGGGCCGCAGTCCGGACACCCCCGCACCGCGGGTCCCCGCCCCCGGCCCCCAGTGGGAACCAGGGGCGGGGCCCAGAGACTACTTCTCGGTGACGCCCGCCGAGTCGAACGTCGCGACCTCGTGCATCGCGCGGGCCGCGCTCTGGACGACCGGGAGGGCCAGCAGCGCACCCGTGCCCTCGCCGAGGCGGAGGTCGAGGTCGACCAGCGGACGCAGGCCCAGCTTGTTGAGGGCCGCGACGTGTCCGGGCTCCGCGCTGCGGTGGCCCGCGATGCAGGCCGCCAGGGACTCGGGCGCGATCGCCCGCGCCACCAGGGCCGCCGCGCCCGTGGAGACGCCGTCCAGGACGACCGGGGTGCGCAGCGAGGCCGCGCCCAGGATCAGACCGACGAGCGCCGCGTGCTCCAGGCCGCCGATGGCCGAGAGGACGCCGATCGGGTCCGCCGGGTCGGGCTTGTGGAGGTCGAGGGCGCGGCGGACCACGTCCACCTTCCGCGCGTGCATCTCGTCGTTGATGCCGGTGCCCCGGCCGGTGACCTCCACCGGGTCGACGCCGGTGTAGACGGAGATCAGCGCGGCGGACGCGGTGGTGTTCGCGATGCCCATTTCGCCGGTGAGGAGTGCCCGGTTGCCGGCGGCGACAAGGTCGCGGGCCGTCTCGATGCCGACCTCGACGGCCGCGAGGACCTCCTCGCGGGTCATCGCGAGGCCCGTGGTGAAGTCACCCGTACCGGGCCGGACCTTGCGGGGCAGCAGCCCCGGTGTGGCCGGCAGGTCGGAGGCGACGCCGACGTCGATGACGCAGACCTCGGCGCCGACCTGGTTCGCGAAGGCGTTGCAGACCGCTCCCCCGCCGAGGAAGTTCGCCACCATCTGGCCGGTGACCTCCTGCGGCCACGCGGTGACGCCCTGGGCGTGCACGCCGTGGTCGCCCGCGAAGATCGCGACGGCCGCGGGCTCGGGGATGGGCGGCGGGCACATCCGGGACAGGCCGGAGAGCTGGGCGGAGATGATCTCCAGCATGCCGAGCGCGCCGGCCGGCTTGGTCATGCGCTTCTGCCGCTCCCACGCCTCTCCGAGCGCCTTGGCGTCGAGCGGGCGGATGTTGGAGACGGTCTCCTGGAGCAGGTCGTGCGGCTCCTCGCCGGGCAGCGCGCGGCGGCCGTACGTCTCCTCGTGGACGACCCAGGACAGCGGGCGGCGCTTGGACCAGCCCGCCTGCATCAGCTCGGGCTCCTCCGGGAACTCGTCGACGTAACCCACGCACAGGTACGCCACGACTTCGAGGTGCTCGGGCAGGCCGAGGGCGCGGACCATCTCGCGCTCGTCGAAGAAGCTGACCCAGCCGACGCCGAGGCCCTCGGCGCGGGCGGCGAGCCAGAGGTTCTCGACGGCCAGCGCCGAGGAGTACGGCGCCATCTGCGGCTGGGTGTAGCGGCCCAGGGTGTGCCGGCCGCCCCGCGTGGGGTCGGCGGTGACGACGATGTTGACCGGGGTGTCGAGGATGGCCTCGATCTTCAGTTCCTTGAACTGCTTCGCCCGGGCCTTCGGCAGCGACTTGGCGTACGCCTCGCGCTGGCGCTGGGCGAGTTCGTGCATGCTCCGACGGGTCTCGGCGGAGCGGATGACGACGAAGTCCCAGGGCTGCGAGTGACCGACGCTGGGCGCCGTGTGGGCGGCCTCCAGGACGCGGAGCAGCACCTCGTGCGGGATGGGGTCGGAGCGGAAGCCCTTGCGGATGTCGCGGCGCTCGCGCATCACCCGGAGCACGGCCTCACGCTCGGCGTCGGCGTATCCGGGCGCGGGGGCGCCGACGGTCTCCGTGTCCGCCGCCGACGGCTCGGCGAGGGGCTCGTCGGTGACGGGTTCCCCGACGATCGGTTCGTCGGCGACCGGCACCTCGGCCGACGGCTGCTCGGCCACCGGCTCCTCGGTGAGCGGCTCCTCGGAGACCGGCTCCTCGGCGAGGGTCTCGACGGCGGCCTCGGGCTCGGGCACGGCGGCCTCGGCCTCGGTCACGACGGCAGCCTCGGCCACGGCGGCCGACTCGGCCTCGGCCACGGCGGCCGGCTCGGCCACGGGCTCGGCGGCCGGCTCGGCCACGGCCTCCGGCTGCTCCTGCTGGACGGCCTCGACGGCGACGGGCTCGGCAGGGGCCTCGGCCACCGGCTCCGCGGTCGCCTCCGGCTCCGGGGCCGGGGCAGGGGCCTGCTCGGCGACCGGGGCTTCCTCGGCGACGGGCTCGACGACCTCGACGACCGGCTCCGCCGGCACGTCGGACTCGGCGGGGGGCTCGGGCTCGACCGGTGCGGTCTGAATCGCCTCGGCCTGGGCCCCGTCGCGCGGCGCGGGGACGGCCGCGTGGGGCTCCGCCACCGTCGCCTCCTCCGCGGGCGCCTCGACGGCGGCGGGCGGCGCCGTCACCGGCTCCTCGGCCACGGGCTCCACGGTCTGGACCGGCTCCGCCACGGGCTCGACGGCCACGGGCTCGACCGGTTCCTGGACCTGGACAGGCTCTTCGGCAGGCTCCTGGACGGCCTCGACCGCCGGCGTCGGTGCCAGGTGCGGGGTCGTCGGGACGGTGCCCTCGACCTGGACGAACTGGCCGACCGTTTCTGCGGGGACGGCCTGCGGCGTCTGCGGGGCCTCGGGCGCCGGGGGCTGCGGGTCCCACGGCACGGCACCCTGCGGCGCGACGTCGCCGGGCTGGGGGCCCACCGATGCCACGGGCTGTTCCTGCGGGACGTCGAGGTACTCGGGGCCGGGGGCCGGCTGGGCCGGCGCGGCGGCGACGGCCGCGGGGACCTGCGCGGGAGCGGGAGCGGGGGCGGGCACGGTGACCGGGGCGCCGGCGGGGCCGCGGTCGGCGAGCGACCGGACCACTCCCGCGGTGCTCTCCGGTACGGGCGGGCCCATGTGCAGCGGGCGCCGCGCCGGCGGCGGCGTGGGGGTGGAGGTCGAGGCCGGCGGTGGTACGCGGACCGCGCTGAGGTCGACGGAGCCGGAGTCGCGGCCCGCGGCCTCGTGGGCGCCGGTGTCGAGGATTCCGGGCTCGTAGCCGTGGTCGGTGACGACCTGCTCCTGCGGCGCCGCGGGGACGCCGTGAGCGGGGGTCGAGGGGCCCTGGCCGGGAACCGTCGGCACACCGTGCGCGGGAGTCGAAACGGCTTCGTGCGCGACCTGCGGCGCCTGGAGAGCCTGCGCGGGCTGTGGCATCTGCGCGACGGGTGCCTGGGCGGCGAGCGCGTCGGCGAGCGGTCCCGCAAGGGGGTCGGTCAGCGGACCGGCCATGGGCGGCAGCTGGCCCGGCATCATGCCCGGCGGCGGTACGGCGACCGGCGGCGCGGGCACGGCGCCCGGCTGGTGCTCGCTCCACGCGCCCTGCGCGCCCGGCATGAGAAGCAGGTCGTCGTCCTCGGCTGCGCTCTCGGAGGGGTCCAGGAAGGTGTACGCGCCCGGAGCGGGGATGCCCGGCTGCTCGACCATGCCTGCGTTCTCCGGCAGCCCCTCGCCCGGGACCTGGCCGGTGTCCGTCATGCGTACCCCTCGCCCATCGGTAGTGCTCCTTCAGACCTTCGCCCGTCAACAAGAACGAGCGTGCGCGCCGTGCGGCACGAATGACGCGCGGACACCCCAGCATTGTCGCGGCCTTCGGCCATCGTGGCAGGCAGATCCGCCACGGGACGCTGTGGACTGCGCCACGTCGCGCGTCCCCCATTGCTCCGTACCACATCAGCGGCTCAAAACAACCACTACTTCCGGACATTGGCGAACAAAAGGCCGAACGTCCCGGTGCGGTACAACAATCGGCCAGCCTACCTGGCCCGGTGGGGCGGCATGGTCACGGGGCGAGGTCTGTCCGGTGGCCGGAGAGCAGGAAGACGACCGAACGCTCGCGTTCCGTCCAGTCGTCGGGATCGAGGCCGACGGTCTGCAGGAGGGCGCATTCGACGGTGTAGCCGCCGTCGGCGAGGGCGGCGCCGAGGGCCTCGGCCTCGTCGCGGGTGGAGGCGTGGGTGACGATCCGTTCGGGCCTGCGGTCGGTGCAGGCGGTGACGACGAGGACTCCGCCGCCTCCGATCCGTACGACGTCGGGTTCGGGAAGACGTTCCAGTACGTGCGGGGCGCGGCCGGCTACGGCTTGGAGCTGGAGGCCGTGACGGCGGGCCGCGGCCTCGGTGCGGGCGCAGGCGTCCGGGTCGGCGTCCACGGCGATGACGGCGGCACCGAAGCGGGCGGCCTCGACGGAGAAGGGGCCGCCGCCGCAGCCGATGTCCCAGACGAGGTCGCCGACGCGGGGGCCGAGCCGGGCCAGCTGGGCGGCGCGCAGCGCGGGCGCCTCGCCGCTCCCGCCGCCCGGCTCCTCGGTCGGCAGGGCCCAGCCCCGTACCTTCGGGGTCTCGTGCCCCATCAGCCAGCCTCCGCCGGTCTGTCCGCCGGAGGAGCCGCCGATGACGATGACGACGTTGGGGTCGCGCCAGGCGTGGTCGGCGGCCTTGTCGGAGGTGAGGACGGTGACCTGTTCGCGGTCGGTGCCGAGTTCCTCGCAGATGACGAAGGTGCGGTGGACCCCGTCGAGGAGGAGCGCGAGTTCGGCGGGGCCGGCGCCGGGCGAGGTGAGGACGGCGACCTTGGGGTGGGCGCGGCAGACATTGACGGCGCGGCGCAAGGTGCGCTGGTGGGCGACGACGATCCGGGCGTCGTCCCAGGGCATGCCGGCCCGCGCGAAGGCGGCGGCGACGGCCGAGACCGCGGGGACGACCTCGACCTCCAGGCCGTGCTCGGGAGCGCGCAGGGTGCGGACGACGCCGAAGAAGCCGGGGTCGCCGTCGGCGAGGACGACGGCGGAGCCGCGGTGGCCGGCGATCCGGCGGGCGGCGAGGTCGACGCTGCCGAGGCGGATGCGCTCGGCACCCGGAGGTACCTCGGGCAGTGCGAGGTGGTGGGCGGCGCCGGCGACGAGGGTGGCGGCGGAGAGCGCGGACCGGGCCGCAGCGGTGAGGGGCGAGCCGTCCCAGCCGATCACCGTGACCCGGTCGGCCATCGTAGTCTGTCTCCCTCAGGTGGTCTTGGTGCAGGTCGGGCGGGTGTCGAGCGTACCGGGTGCCGGCTGCGGGCTCAGCTCCAGTCGGTGAACGAGGAGTACCCGGCCTCTGCCATCTGGTCGGCGACGCCTTCGAGGTCCTCGGGCAGCAGGCCCCACACGATGAAGTCGGTGCGCAGGTCGGCCCAGCCGCCGCCCTCGGTGCGGGTGCGGGCTATGCAGGCTCCGCGCAGGACGCCTTCGCTGATGCAGCCGATCTTCTGGGCGACCTGCTGGGCGGCGGCGTTGTCCGCAGCGGTGCGCAGCTCCACGCGCTCGAACCCCTGGTCGCCGAAGAGCCATTGGGCGGTGGCGAGCGCGGCCTCGGAGGCGTAGCCCTCGCCCCGGGCCCAGGGCGCGATGATGTACGAGAGTTCGGTGGAGCGGACTCGCCAGTTGGTCTTGCCGAGCTGGATCACGCCGACCAGGCGCTGGGTGAGGAACTCGGTGACGGCGAGGTCGATGCCCCGGCCGGCTGCGCGTTCGGCGGGGGCGTACTCGGTGATCCAGGTGCGGGCGGCCTCTTCGTTGAACGGCTGGGGCACCGCGGTCCAGGCGGCGACCAGTTCGTCGTTCATCATCTCGGTCAGGGCCGGGGCGTCGGCCTCTTCGAGCGCGCGCAGCACCAACCGGTCCGTGTTGATGGAGATGTCCGGAAAGGTGGTAGTCATGCGCAGCTCCATGCCGAGGACTGTCCGAGTCGACCGTGAACGCACAGCATGCAGCATGCAGCCGCCGGTGCGCATGGCCGGGTCGGGTGTGCGAGGGGTGCGGCGAAGGCCCCGCGCACCGGACGGGATGCGGGGGCCTTCGTCACAAGAACTGTACTGCGGGCCTTACTTGGCGACGGCGCCGAAGGCCGGGGTGACCGAGCCGTCGTAGGTGTCCTCGATGTACTTCTTCACCTCGGGCGAGTTGAGGAGCTTGGCGAGCTTCAGCACGCGGGCGTCCTTCTCGTTGCCCTCCTTGACGGCGAGGAAGTTGGCGTACGGGTTGTTCTCGGACTTCTCCAGGGCGATGGCGTCCTTGGCGGGCTCGAGCTTGGCCTCGATGGCGTAGTTGCCGTTGATGACGGCGGCGTCCACGTCGTTCAGGGCGCGGGGCACGGTGGCGGCCTCCAGCTCCTTGAACTCCAGGCCCTTCTTGTCGGTGATGTCGGAGAGCTTGGCGTTGGTGCCGACGCCGGCCTTCAGCGTGATCAGGCCGTTCTCGGCGAGCAGCTGGAGCGCGCGGCCGCCGTTGGTGGTGTCGTTGGGAACGGCGACGGTCTGACCGGCCTTGATGTCCTTGAGGTCCTTGACCTTCTTGGAGTAGAGGCCGAGGGGCTCCAGGTGGACGTTGACCACCGGGACGATGGTGGTCTTGTTCTTCAGGTTGAAGTCGTCGAGGTACGGCTTGTGCTGGAAGAAGTTGGCGTCGACCTGGCCGGACTGGGTGGCGGTGTTCGGCAGGACGTAGTCCGTGAACTCCTTCACCTCCAGCTTCAGGCCTTCCTTCGCGGCGAGGTTGTCCTTGACGAAGTTGAGGATGTCGGCGTGCGGCGTCGGGGACGCGGCGACGACGAGCGCCTTCGAGGTGTCGCCGGAGCCGGCCGCGTCCTTGCCGGAGGACGGGTCGGAGGCGGTGCCGCAGGCGGTGAGGCCCAGGGCGAGCGCGGAGGCGGCGGCGATACCGGCGGTGAGCTTGATGTTCTTACGCACGAAGAGTGCCTCTTTCGGTGATGCGGTGGACGCCTGGACAACGAGTCCGGGCTCTTCTTCGAGAATCGAAGTCTTTGGTTACGCGCTGGGGTCGCGCGGGTCGGTCACGCGGTCCGGCCGCGGCGGGCGAGGAGCCGGACGGCGAGATCGCCGATGAGCTGGACGACGGTGACGATCCCGATCAGGACGACGACGGTGACCAGCATGAACTGGGTGTCGAAGCGCTGGTATCCGTATGTGATCGCCTTGGAGCCGAGCCCTTCGCCGCCGACCGCGCCGGCCATCGCCGAGTAGCCGATGAGCACGATCACGGTGGTGGTGACGCCGGAGACCAGGGAGGGCAGGGCCTGGGGCAGCAGCACCTTGCGGATGATCGTGGGGACCGAGCCGCCCATGGACTGGACGGCTTCGACCAGTCCGTGGTCGACCTCGCGGACCGCCGTCTCGACCAGGCGCGCGAAGAAGGGGATGGCGCCGATGGCGAGCGGCACGATCATCGCGGTCGGGCCGATGAAGGTGCCGACGACGAAGGTGGTGAAGGGGATGAGAGCGATCAGCAGGATGATGAACGGCAGCGAACGGCCGATGTTCACGACGACGCCGACGACCTTGTTCACCACGGTGTTCTGCAGCAGTCCGCCCTTGTCCGTGAGGACGAGGAGGATGCCGAGGGGCAGTCCGCCGAGGATGGTGACGAGCGTGGCCCACAGGACCATGTAGAGGGTGTCGACGGTGCCCTGCTCAAGCAGGGGCTGCATCTCCGACCAGGTCACTTGGCACCTTCCTTGACCAGTACGGGCGCCGCGTCGGACGCCGTCTCCTCGTCGACGACGTCGACCTGGAGGCCCTGCTCGCGCAGGAAGCCGACCGGGACGACGTTCTCCTCGTACCGTCCGGGCAGTTCGATCCGCATCCGGCCGATCTGCTTCCCGCCCACCGTGTCCATCGCCGCCCCGAGGATGGAGATGTCGATGTTGTACGTGCGGGAGAGCTGGGAGATCACCGGCTGGGTGGCGGCCTCGCCGTGGAAGGTCACGTCGAGGACCGTGCGGTCGGGGCCGGTGGGCGCGCCGCTGACCGGGAAGAGCTCGGCCGCCAGCTGGGAGCCGGGGGTGGCGAGCAGTTCGCCGACGGTGCCGGACTCGACGATCCGGCCCTTCTGCATCAGCGCGGCGGAGTCGCAGATCGTCTTGACGACGTCCATCTCGTGCGTGATGAGCAGGACGGTGAGGCCGAGCTGCCGGTTGAGGTCGCGCAGCAGCTGGAGGATGGATCGGGTGGTCTCCGGGTCGAGGGCGCTGGTGGCCTCGTCGGAGAGGAGGACCTTCGGCTCGCCGGCGAGGGCGCGGGCGATGCCGACGCGCTGCTTCTGGCCGCCGGAGAGCTGCCCGGGGTAGGCCTTGGCCTTGTCGGCGAGGCCGACGAGGTCGAGGAGTTCGAGGGCGCGGCGCGAACGTTCGGCGCCGGAGACGCCGAGGATCTCGAGCGGCAGCTCGATGTTGTCCTTGACCGTGCGGGAGGACAACAGGTTGAAGTGCTGGAAGACCATGCCGATGGAGCTGCGGGCCCGGCGCAGGTCCTTGCCGGCGCGTCGGCCGTTGCCGGCCAGCGCGGTGAGGTCGACGCCGTCGACGGTCACGGTGCCGGAGGTGGGGCGCTCCAGGAGGTTGACGCAGCGGATGAGCGAGGACTTGCCGGCGCCGCTCTGTCCGATGACGCCGTACACCTCGCCCTCGCGAACGTGGAGGTCGACGCCGTCCAGAGCGGTGACCTGGCGGCCTCGCGACTCGTAGACCTTGGTCAGGCCCGAAGTGGTGATCACAGGGGTTTCCGTCACTGTCGAGTGCGCGGCGCGGGGTCCGCCGGGCACGGGGCATTCGTCGTTCGGACAGTCAGGCGCGGATCGGCCGGCTCGGAGGGGTGTCCGGAGACGGCGTGTGCGCGGGGCAGCGCGGTCCGGCGCCGGTCGGCGGGCGGATCGGCTCGGCCGTCGGGGTCTCGCTTCGGGGCGTGAGACTCGGGCCGCGGGGCGCAGGCGGGGGCCCTCAGAAGGCGCACATTCGACACATACAACGAGCACCGGGCGTCGTGATCGCCTCGGTCGCAAGGGTGCGGCTGCTCGTCGTGGTCATGTGGGCAAGTAAAGCACGCGGGTGTCCGACGCCTTCGGGCGTGTCCGAATAGCGGACGCCGTCGAGACGGCATGCGGACACTTCTCCTGGTCTCCGCGCGGGCGCCGGAATCGGCGCGTGTGCTCCGCCCCTCCTTCGGTGACCTGGGTGGACACCCCGGGCAGGTGGGTCACGGTCGGGTCGGTGAGGAGTGCGGAGCGGGCGCCGGCTGTGGCCAAGGCCACGTGGCGCGTGCGCGGCGGGGCTGCCCCGCCGCCGGAGCGCGAGGGTCCGCGAAGGGTGGGGGTGAGCGCATCGGGCCATTCGGCCCGTAATACCCTCGGGCGCATGCTTGACGCCCTGACGGTCGCGGTTTCGGTGGCCGCGCTCGCCCTCGCCGCCTGGTGCGGCTTCGCCTTCTTCCGCGACCAGCCGACCAAGGACTGGCACTTCATCGGCATGGCCGTGGTGACCCTCCTGGCGCTGGTCCAGGTCGTCGTCGGCATCGTGCAGCTGTCGCGGGGCGAGAAGGCCGAGGAGGGCACGACGATCTTCGTCGCGTATCTGCTGGGTGCGCTGTGCGCGGTGCCGGCGGCCGGTTTCATGTCGCTGGCGGAGCGGAGCCGTTGGGGCTCGGCGACGGTGGCGGCGGGCGCGATCGTCCTCGCGGTGCTCGAAGTACGTCTCCACGACATCTGGACGGTGGGCTGAGATGACCGCGACCGAGGGCACCACGCGGCTGGTCGAGGGTCCCGGCATGCTCCTTGTCTGGCTGTACGGCGTGATGTCGGTGGGCGCGGTCTCGCGCTCGATCTACCAGATCGCCACCGAGTTCGACCGGGCGCCGCTCGCGTACGCGCTGTCGGCGGTGGCGGCCGTGGTGTACGCGTTCATCACGTACACGCTGGTCCGGGGCGGGGAGACGGCCCGCAGGGCGGCGCTGGTGTGCTGCGCCGCCGAGCTGGTGGGCGTCCTGACCGTCGGGACGTGGACGCTGGTCGACCCCTCCGCGTTCCCCGACGCCACGGTCTGGTCGGACTACGGCTACGGCTACATCTTCATCCCGGTCCTGCTGCCGGTGACCGGGATCTGGTGGCTGCGCCGCTCTCGCGCGAGCGTCAAGGTCGGGTCCGGAAAGTAGCGCCGTCCGCCCGCAGGCCAGGCGGGACTTCACGGCCACGGCCTAGGGAGCTCGTGGATCAGGCCGCCTTCTCCAGGGTGACGAGCGTGAGGCGCGGACCGATCTCGTGCGTGGCGACCTGTGCGTAGCCCTTGCGGCGGTAGAGGCGCAGATTGGCCTCGCTGCGGTGGCCGGTGAAGAGCTGGAACCGCTTGGCGGCGGGGGCCGGGTCGCCTGCGAAGTGCTTCTCGATGGCGTCGAGCAGGCGGCCGCCGAGGCCGTGGCGGCGCATCCGCGGGTGGACGATCAGCTTGGCGATGTGGACGGTGCCGGCCTCGTCGACCCGGCCGCGGACGGAGGCGACGATCTCGTCGCCGAGGCGCGCCACGAGCGCGTGCCCCTCGGCCAGTTCGGCCCGCAGAGCGTCCAGGGACTGGATGAGGGGCTCGATGGACCAGTCGCCGTAGAGCTCGGCCTCGCTCTGGTAACAGAGGTACTGCAGTTTCAGTATGTGCTCCGCGTCCTGCGCGTCAGCCGCTGAGATGGTCACGCTCATGCCCATGTGCGCATGCCTCCCGCTCACCTGGTCCACCGGTCGTCTACCGCACCCTGCCCATCGGGCGGGGAGCGGGAACCTCTGCAGCCAGCATTCTGCGCAGGCATCCCAGGCAGCGGGAACGCATCGGCCCCAGACTGCCCTGTGAGATACCCAACTCCCCTGCGATTTCTCGGTAGGTGGGGTCGGCCGGGTCGAGCATCGCGGTGAGCAGCCGGGGGCAGTGGCCGGGGGTGCGGCCGACGGCGGCGCGCAGGACGCGGCGGAGTTCGGCGACGAGCGCGGAGCGCTCGGGAGAGGTGTGCGGTTCGGCCGCCGCCTCGCCGCCGTAGGGGCGTTCGCGCAGTGCGGTGCGGCGGGCGCGCCGGGCCTCGCCCCGGACGGCCCGGCGGAGCCAGTCGGCGGGGCGTTCGGGTGCGTCGTCCTCGTGGAGCCGTTCCAGGAGTTTGAGCCAGACGGCCTGTTCGAGGTCCTCCGGCTCGACTCCGGCGGCAGCGGCCTCGGCCTGCGATTCGGCGGCGAGGAGGGGGGCGAGAGTGCGGAGGAGGTGGGGTTCGGCGTCCGTCATGCCCGGCACGACGGGCCCGGGGCGGCGGGCGGTTGCGGACGGCGGCCCGAACCACCCGGTCGGGTGCCGGGGCCGCCGTCGCGTGCGTGGGCCGTCGGCCCGTCAGCTCGTCCGCCCGCCGGCCCGTCAGTTCGTCCGGAAGTCCGCCGCCGCCAGGAGGGCGGTGTCGGGGTTGTCGGAGAAGATGCCGTCGATGCCGGTCGCCAGGTACTTCCTCAGCGCGCCGAAGGAGTCCCCGTAGGCCGCCGGGTCGGTGCCGCGGCGGAAGTCCGCGGGAAGGAAGGAGTTCTCGTTGCGGTGGGTGTACGGGTGGAGGATCAGGCCCTTGGCGTGCGCGTCGCGTACGAGCGTGGTCGGCGTGCCCAGCCTGCCGGCGGCGTCCTTGGGGATGACGAGGTCCAGCAGCGGGCCGATGCCCTGCGCGAACGAGGCGATCCACGACAGGCCCTCGGGCGTGATCAGGTCGGCGACCGTGCGGGGGTCGCCGGCCTCGCGGAAGTCCCAGGGGCGGTCGTCCGGCGTCCACAGCAGCACCACGCGCGGCGTGGAGACGAGCTGTGCCATCCGCCGCATGCTGGTCGGTTCGAAGGACTGGAGGAACGTCGGCGAGTCGGCGCGGTGACGGCCGTACCGGCGCAGCAGTCTGGCGAGCGGCTCCTCCAGGCCGAGGCCCAGGGAGCGGAAGTAGGTGGGGTGCTTGGTCTCGACGTGCAGCCACACCGGGTGGCCGCGTCGGCGGCCTTCCCGCTCGGCCCAGCGCAGCACCTCCTCGAAGGTGGGGATCTGCCAGCGGCCGTCGTAGAGGGTGTTCTCCTGCCGGGTGCCCGGGATGCGCTCCTTGGCGCGCAGGGTCTTCAGCTCGGCCAGGGTGAAGTCCTCGGTGAACCAGCCGGTGAGGGAGGCGCCGTCGACCGACTTGGTCGTCCTGCGGGAGGCGAACTCGGGGTGGTCGGCGACGTCGGTCGTGCCGGTGATGTCGTTCTCGTGACGGCAGACGAGATGACCGTCCTTCGTGGGGACGAGGTCCTGCTCGATCACGTGGGCGCCGAGGTCGAGGGCGAGCTGGTACGAGCCGAGGGTGTGCTCGGGGCGGTAGCCGCTGGCGCCGCGGTGGGCGATGACGGTGGGGACGGGCAGGGAGCGGAAACCGTGGCCCTTGCCCTTGCTCTTGCCCTCGGCCTCGGTGGCGCCGGCGGCCTCGGCGGCCTGCGCGGCGCCTGTGCCTGTGGGCAGGACCGTGGAGGCGCCCAGCACGGCCGCTCCCGCGGCTCCGAGAACCGTCCGCCGTGCCGGGATCCCGTGTGCACCCTGTGTCATGAAGGCTCCTTCTGTGTGATGTCCCGCACCTGTCAAGCGTTGGCCCGACCGTAGGCACTGACCCCGTACCTACGGCAGACCCTGGCCGAACATGGCGGAAACACACGTCAACACTGCGTATCCACTCGGTGAACCCGATGTGCGCGCCGCGGTGACCCGCGAGTATCGTCGCCACCTGCACAGACCGCCCGCCCCGACACCGGAGGAACCGTTGTCCCGTCTCGCACTCATCAAGGCAGTGCTCGGACCGATCCTGCGCCTGATGTTCCGCCCACGTGTGGAGGGCGCCGAGAACATCCCGGGGACGGGTCCGGTGATTCTCGCGGGCAACCACCTCACCTTCATCGACTCGATGATCATGCCGATCTGCACGGACCGTCCGGTCTTCTTCATCGGCAAGGACGAGTACGTGACGGGCAAGGGCGTCAAGGGCCGGCTGATGGCCTGGTTCTTCACCAGTGTCGGCATGATCCCGGTGGACCGCGACGGCGGCCGCGGCGGTGTAGCGGCACTGATGACCGGTCGTCGCGTGTTGGAGGAGGGCAAGATCTTCTCCATCTACCCGGAGGGCACCCGCTCCCCCGACGGCCGCCTGTACCGGGGGCGTACCGGTATCGCGCGCCTCACGCTGATGACCGGCGCGCCGGTCGTGCCCTTCGCGATGATCGGCACCGACAAGATCCAGCCGGGCGGGGCGGGGCTGCCCCGGCCGGGGCGGGTCACGGTGCGCTTCGGCGAGCCGATGGAGTTCTCGCGGTACGAGGGGATGGACCGGGACCGCTATGTGCTGCGGGCGGTGACGGACTCGGTCATGTCCGAGGTGATGCGGCTCTCCGGGCAGGA
>NZ_BMTO01000004.1:236682-262416 GCF_014649715.1 Streptomyces lateritius | reverse complement strand
GTACAGCCTGCTGAGGCTGTACGGGGGCGCCGTCGCGTTCGGGCGTGAGCGTCAGCGCTTCAGTGCGTCAGCGCTTCAGTGCTCGATGCCGTCCTCGAGCTTCTGGCCCTTCAGCAGGAACCAGGCCGCGACCGCCGTCGCGAGGAGGACCGCCGCACCCACGCCTGCCGCGATGCGCAGGCCGTCGACGAAGGCCTCCTGGGCCGCGGCGACCAGCGCGGTCGCCGTGTCCGGCGCGAGACCGGCGGAGGCCTCGACCGCGCCGCCGAGGGACTCGTGGGCGGCGCCGGCCGTGCCCGAGGGGACGCCCGCCGGGGTGGCGAAGCCCTGGTAGGCGCCGGTCACGATCGAGCCGAGCAGGGCGATGCCGAGGGCCGCGCCCAGTTCGTACGCGGTCTCCGAGACCGCGGAGGCGGAACCGGCCTGCTCCTTGGGGACGCTGGAGAGGATCACGTCGGCGGTGACGGTGAAGGAGAAGCCGGCACCGAGACCGACGACGAGCAGCGCCCCGCCGAGCAGCGGATAGCCGGTCTCCTTGTGGACGAGGGTGATGACGGCGAGCGCGAGGCCGATGGCGGCGAGCCCGCCGGCCACGATGCCCCGGACCGAGTAGCGCCGGGCGTACCGGCCGGCGATCAGACCGGTGACCACCGCGCCGACGGCGGCGGGCAGTTCGGCCAGACCCGCCTCCAGCGGCTGACGTCCCTGGACGAGCTGGAGGAACTGGGAGAGGAAGAAGACCAGGCCGGACAGTCCGAAGACGGTGAGCAGATCGGCGAGGACCGCGCCGGAGAAGCCCCGGTGCCTGAACAGCCGCATGTCGAGCAGCGGTGCGGTCAGCACGTACTGGCGCCGGACGAAGGCGTACAGGGCGGCGGCTCCGAGGAGGGCCGCCGCGCCGACCTCCCACGTCGGGCCGTGCGAGGCGACTTCCTTGATCGCGTAGACGACACCGATGACACCGACGAGGGAGAGCCCGACGCTGACCAGGTCCCAGGGGCCGGCGACGGGGTTCTTGGACTCGGGCAGCAGCTTGATGCCGACGAGGACCAGGACCGCCATCACGGGCAGGTTGATCAGGAAGACCGAGCCCCAGTAGAAGTGCTGGAGCAGGGCGCCGCCGATGACCGGGCCGATGGCCGCGCCGGCCGAGGCGGTGGCGCCCCAGATGCCGATGGCGAGGCTGCGCTCCTTGGGGTCGTGGAAGATGTTCCGGATGAGCGCCAGGGTCGACGGCATCAGGGTCGCACCGGCCACGCCGAGGAGCGCGCGGGCGACGATCATCATCTCGGGGCTGGTCGCGTAGGCGTTCAGGACGGAGACGGCGCCGAAGGCGGTCGCACCGATCAGGAGCAGCTTCTTGCGGCCGATCCGGTCGCCGAGGGAGCCCATGGAGACGAGCAGGCCGGCGATGACGAAGGAGTAGATGTCGCCGATCCACAGCAGTTGGGTGCCGGACGGCTTGAGGTCCTCGCTGAGCGAGGGCGTCGCGAGACCGAGTACGGTGGCGTCCACGGCGACCAGCAGGACGGCCAGGACGAGAACCGAGAGCGCGAGCCAACGGCCGGGGCTCTTCACCTCCGTCCCCGTCGTCGGGCTCAGCTGCCGGGTGCTGCTCATTTCTCCACGCTCCGTCGTGCGCCACCGAGCAGCAGCTCGGTGATCATGTACCGAAAGTCCTTCGCGGCGACCCGCCCGTCCATAACGGACCAGGCACAGGTGCCGATGAGGCCGTAGAGGGCCTCGGTGAGCCAGGCGGGGCTCAGGTCGATCCGGAAGGTGCCGGCTTCCTGGCCCCGTCTGAACAGGGCGCTGACACGGGCGTCGAGCCGGGCCCAGCCCTCGTTGACCTGGTCACCCTCGAAGAGCTGGTTCTCGCTGACGAGGAAGGCGAGGAGCTGGGCGTTGGGCTCGGCTTCGGCGACGAGCCGCCGCAGCGCCTCGTCGGCCGGCCCCTCGTCGAGGTTCGCCGCGTCGAGGGCGGCCTCGAACTCCTGGATGCCCATCTCCTCCAGCGCCCTGACCAGCGCGTCCCGCCCGGCGAAGTGCCGGTGCAGGGTGGCGCGTCCGATCCCGGCGGCCCGCGCGACCTCGTCCATGGTGGCGGTCGACTTCCGGGAGAGCAGGGCGGCGGCGGTGCGGAGCACCTGGGCGCGATCGACTGACATGAGACAAGCGTACACCGAATGAGACGCATGCGTCTCATTCGATAAATCTTCGCCTCATGGTGGGGCGGGAAGGAAAGCTGTGGGCATGACGAAGCCGCTGCTGCTGATCGACGTGGACGGGCCGCTGAATCCCTATGCGGCGCAGCGCGAGCGCCGTCCGGCGGGGTACACCACGCACCGGATGCGACCGGGCGGCTGGTTCGACGCGAAGCCGCTGCGGGTGTGGCTCGACCCGGGGCACGGGGAGGAGCTGCGCGCGCTGGCGGAGGCGTACGAGCTGGTGTGGGCGACCACGTGGAAGGGCGAGGCGAACGACTGGATCGGGCCTCGTCTCGGGTTGCCGGAGCTGCCGTTCATCGACTGGCCCCAGATGCACGGGAAGGCCCCTCGCGGGACCTTCTGGAAGACGCAGTACATCCTGGAGTACGCCGCCGGGCGGCCGTTCGCGTGGGTCGACGACGACATCACCTCGTACGACCACGAGTATGTGGACCGGAATCACCTCGCCGCCGCCCTCTTGCTCCACGTCGACCCCCGGCTCGGACTGCTCCGGCCGGACTTCGACACGCTCGCGGAGTGGGCGGCGGCGCTGTGACGGGCCGAGTCACCGCTTGGCGGTGGCCCAGGCGTGCTGGATGACCAGGTCAGCCTTGACCTCGACCAGTTGGGCGGCGACCGCCGAGGGGGCCGTGCCGCCGCGGCCGTCGCGGGAGGCCAGCGCGCCGGGGACGTTGAGGACCGTGCGGACCTCGGGGGTGAGGTGCTCGGAGATCTTCGCGAACTGGTCGTCCGTGAGCTCGTCGAGCTCCTTGCCCTCCGCCTCGGCGACCTTCACACACTCGCCGGCGACCTCGTGCGCCACCCGGAACGGCACGCCCTGCTTGACCAGCCACTCGGCGATGTCGGTCGCGAGCGAGAAGCCGGCCGGGGCCAGCTCCTCCATGCGCTCCCGGTTGACGGTGAGGGTCGCCATCATGCCGGTGAAGGCGGGCAGCAGGACCTCCAGCTGGTCGCAGGAGTCGAAGACCGGCTCCTTGTCCTCCTGGAGGTCACGGTTGTAGGCCAGCGGCAGCGCCTTGAGCGTGGCCATGAGGCCGGAGAGGTTGCCGATGAGACGGCCGGACTTGCCCCGGGCCAGCTCGGCGATGTCCGGGTTCTTCTTCTGCGGCATGATCGACGAGCCGGTCGAGAAGGCGTCGTGCAGGGTCACGAAGGAGAACTCCTTCGTGTTCCAGATGATGATCTCCTCCGCGATACGGGAGAGGTTCACGCCGATCATCGCCGTGATGAAGGCGAACTCGGCGACGAAGTCACGCGAGGCCGTGCCGTCGATCGAGTTGCCGGCCGAGCCGCGCTCGAAGCCGAGGTCCTTGGCGACCGCCTCCGGGTCGAGCCCGAGGGAGGAGCCGGCCAGGGCACCGGAGCCGTACGGCGAGACGGCGGTACGCGTGTCCCACTGACGCAGCCGCTCGGCGTCCCGGGAGAGCGACTGGACGTGGGCGAGCACGTGGTGGGCGAAGAGCACCGGCTGGGCGTGCTGGAGATGCGTACGGCCCGGCATGGCCACGTCCGGGTGGGCCTCGGCGAGGCCGACGAGCGCGTCCTGGAGGTCGGCGATCAGGCCGCCGATGATCCGGGCGTGGTCGCGCAGGTACATCCGGAAGAGGGTGGCGACCTGGTCGTTGCGGGACCGGCCGGCGCGCAGCTTGCCGCCGAGGTCCGGGCCGAGACGCTCCAGGAGGCCGCGTTCCAGAGCCGTGTGGACGTCCTCGTCGGCGATGGTGCCGACGAAAGAGCCGTCGGCCACGTCGGCTTCGAGCTGGTCGAGGCCGGCGAGCATGCGCGTCAGCTCGTCCTCGGTGAGGAGGCCGGCCTTGTGGAGCACGCGCGCGTGCGCGCGGGAACCGGCGATGTCGTACGGCGCGAGCCGCCAGTCGAAGTGGACCGACGCCGACAGCTTGGCCAGGGCCTCAGCGGGACCGTCGGCGAACCGACCGCCCCAGAGCCGGACGTCACCGTTGTTGCTGCTCACAGCTACTGCTCCTCAAGAGGTGGAGATACGGCCGCCCCCTCCGCCGCGGAGGAACAGGAGGCGGCTGTCGAACGAGTCGTACTTACGCGAGGTCACGCCGGGCGGCGATCTTCGCCGAGAGGGCGAAGATGTCGATGAAGCCCTGCGCCTTGGACTGGTCGAAGGTGTCGCCCGAGTCGTAGGTGGCGAGGTTGAAGTCGTAGAGCGACTGCTCGGACTTCCGGCCCGTGACGACGGCGCGGCCGCCGTGGAGGGTCATCCGGATGTCGCCGGTGACGTACTGGTTGGCCTCCTCGATGAAGCCGTCCAGGGCCCGCTTCAGCGGGGAGAACCACAGGCCGTCGTAGACCAGCTCGCCCCAGCGCTGCTCGACCTGCCGCTTGTAGCGGGCGAGCTCGCGCTCGACGGTGACGTTCTCCAGCTCCTGGTGGGCGGTGATCAGGGCGATCGCGCCGGGAGCCTCGTAGACCTCGCGGGACTTGATGCCGACGAGCCGGTCCTCGACCATGTCGATCCGGCCGACGCCCTGGGCGCCGGCGCGCTCGTTGAGCTGCTGGATGGCCTGGAGCACGGTGACGGGCGTGCCGTCGAGGGCGACCGGGACGCCCTCCTTGAAGGAGATGACGACCTCGTCGGCCTCGCGCGGGGTGGCCGGGTTCGCGGTGTACTCGTAGATGTCCTCGATCGGCGCGTTCCAGATGTCCTCGAGGAATCCGGTCTCGACGGCGCGGCCGAAGACGTTCTGGTCGATGGAGTACGGGGACTTCTTGCTGGTCGCGATCGGCAGGGTCGCCTTCTCGGCGAAGGCGATGGCCTTGTCACGAGTCATGGCGTAATCACGGACCGGCGCGATGCACTTCAGATCCGGACCGAGGGCCTGGACACCGGCCTCGAAGCGGACCTGGTCGTTGCCCTTGCCGGTGCAGCCGTGGGCGACGACGCCGGCGCCGTGCTTACGTGCGGTGGCGACGAGGTGCTTGACGATGGCGGGGCGGGAGAGGGCGGAGACCAGCGGATAGCGGTCCATGTAGAGCGCGTTGGCCTTGATCGCCGGGAGGCAGTACTGGTCGGCGAACTCGTCCTTCGCGTCCGCGACCTCGGCCTCGACCGCACCGCAGGCGAGCGCGCGCTTGCGGATGACGTCCAGGTCCTCGCCGCCCTGGCCGACGTCGACGGCGACGGCGACGACCTCGGCACCCGTTTCCTCGGCGATCCAGCCGATGGCGACAGAGGTGTCCAGACCGCCCGAGTAGGCGAGTACGACGCGCTCGGTCACGGGTTTCTCCTTACCTTGCAAGCACTGAGGGGTATAACTATGCAGTCCTCCGTATGTTTTGTCAATGCGCTGCCGGCCACCGCAGGCCGTGCGCCTACGCTCACTCCATGCGGAGCGGGGATGTCGAGGACGCGGCGGAGCGGTTGGCGCGTGGGGCGGCGCCGGCCGAGGCACTGGACGGCTCGGACGCGTGCGCGTGGACGGGGTTGGACCGCGCGGTGCGCGAGATCGCCTGGAGGTGGCGGCGCGACGGCCTCGCGGGCTGCGACGACTGCGACGACTTCGACGACTTCGACGGGGCGACGATCTCGGAGTCCGGACTGGCGCTCGCCCTCTGCCACCCGACGGCCGGGTCCGCGAGGCCGCGCTGGAGCGGGCCGGTGGTCTGGCATCCCTGCTGCCGCTGGTCGCGATCCGCTGCGCGGACTGGGCGGAGCCGGTACGGGAGCGGGCCCGGGCGCTGCTCGGGGCGACGCTTCCCGGAGCGGGTCCCGAGGTCGTGTCCGGAAAGTAGCGCCGTCCGCCCGCAGGGCGGGGCCCGCGGCGTCCGGTGCGTGCGATCGCAAGGCGGAGGGTCGCCCTCGTACGGGGCGTACTCGGGTGATCCCGACAACGCGGCGAGCGTGCGTGCCAGGCGTCGCGGGCCAGGCGGGACTTCACGGACACGGCCGAGCCCCTGGCGGTATCAGCGACCGTGATCCTGCGGACATCGGCGCGGTTGCGTGGCGAGCCCTGGCGGGAGCTGCTGGAGGAGACGCTGCGGCAGTGCCCGGCGGCCACCCTCGACGGCGTGCTCGCGAGCGGGGACCGGGCGGTTCGGCGACTGACCCACCGGGTGGCCGTGGGAGCTGCGGAGCTTGCGGGGCGGCCGGGCGTGACCGCCGGTGCGTGACATGGCCTGCCGCCTCGGAGGCGAGCGCCGGAGAAGGGCCCCGGGGGAAAGACATGTGAACGCGTCGACGGAAGCGGTTCGCGCGGGAGGACGACACCTCACTGAGCGCGTACTTCGCCGAGAAGGAGCATGTGGCGTCGAGCATCCACGGCCTGCCGGGTGCGCCGCCGCTCCGCCGCCCCGCCACTGACGCGGCGGGGCGGGGCGGCGGAGCCCCCGTCAGCTCTCCTTCTGCGCGAGACGCAGGAGGTGGTCGGCGAGCGCCTGGCCGCCGGCCGGGTCACGGGAGATCAGCAGGAGGGTGTCGTCTCCGGCGATCGTGCCGAGGATCGCGCGGAGTTCCGCCTGGTCGATGGCCGACGCGAGGAACTGGGCCGCCCCCGGTGGCGTGCGCAGGACCACCAGGTTGGCGGAGGCCTCGGCGGAGATGAGCAGTTCGCCGGAGAGACGCCGCATGCGCTCCTCCTTGGCGGACTCGCCGAGTGGCGCCTGCGGGGTGCGGAAGCCGCCCTCGCTGGGCACGGCGTAGATCAGCTCGCCGCCTGTGTTGCGGATCTTCACCGCGCCGAGCTCGTCGAGGTCGCGGGAGAGCGTCGCCTGGGTGACGCTCAGCCCGTCGTCCGCGAGGAGCTTGGCGAGCTGGCTCTGGGAGCGCACGGGCTGCCGGTTGAGGATGTCGACGATCCTGCGGTGGCGTGCGGTGCGGGTCTGCGGAACGGACGGCCCGCCGTGCTCGTTTTCCTGCGCGTCGGTCATCGTCGTCTCATTCTCCGGTTCATCCTTCCCCGTTCACCGCTCCGTCGAGGACGCCGGGGAGCCTCTCCAGGAAGGCGTCCACCTCCACGTCGGTGATGATCAGTGCCGGCATGAGCCGTACGACATCGGGAGCGGGCGCGTTCACCAGGAGACCGGCGTCCTGAGCCGCCTGCTGCACCTGGGGCGCGAGGGACTCGGTGAGCACGATACCCAGCAGGAGGCCCGCGCCACGGACATGGGAGACCAGCGGGTGGCCCAGACCCTCGATTCCGTTGCGCAGCTTCTCGCCGAGCCGCTTGACCTCGTCGAGGATTCCGTCGCCGGCGAGGGTGTCGAGGACGGCGAGTCCGGCGGCGCAGGCGACCGGGTTCCCGCCGAAGGTCGTGCCGTGGTGACCGGGCTTCAGCAGTTCGGCCGCCTCCCCGAAGGCGACGGTCGCGCCGAGCGGCAGGCCGCCGCCGAGGCCCTTGGCCAGGGTCACGATGTCGGGCTCGACCCCGTCGTGGGCATGGTGCTCGAACCAGTGGCCCGTCCGTCCCACGCCCGTCTGGACCTCGTCGAGGACGAGGAGTGTGCCGGTGGCGCGGGTGATCTCGCGGGCGGCCTGGAGGTAACCGACCGGCGGGACGACGACGCCGTTCTCGCCCTGGATCGGTTCGATGATCACCAGCGCGGTCTCCTCCGTCACCGCGGCCCGCAGGGCCTCCACGTCTCCGTACGGAACGTGGGTGACGTCGCCGGGCAGCGGCAGGAAGGGAGTCTGCTTCCCGGGCTGGCCGGTGAGGGCGAGCGCTCCCATGGTCCGGCCGTGGAAGCCGCCCTCGGTGGCGACCATGTGGGGGCGGCCGGTGAGCCGGCCGATCTTGAAGGCGCTCTCGTTGGCCTCGGCGCCGGAGTTGCAGAAGAAGACCCGGCCCCCCGGGCGGCCGAAGTGCTGAAGGAGCCGCTCGGCGAGGACGACCGGCGGTTCGGCGACGAAGAGGTTGGAGACGTGGCCGAGGGACGCGATCTGCCGGGAGACGGCCTCGACGATCGCCGGGTGGGCGTGGCCGAGGGCGTTGACGGCGATGCCGCCGACGAAGTCGAGGTACGCGGTGCCGTCGGCGTCCCAGACCCTGGCGCCCTCGCCGCGGACGAGCGGCAGCCGGGGCGTGCCGTAGTTGTCCATCAGCGAGGACTGCCAGCGCTGCTTCAGTTCCCCGTTGCTCACGACTCCCCCTGCGCCTTGTGCTCGTCGGGCACGACCATCGTGCCGATGCCCTCGTCGGTGAAGATCTCCAGCAGGATCGAGTGCTGGACCCGGCCGTCGATCACCCTGGCCGTGGTGACGCCGTTGCGGACGGCGTGCAGGCACCCCTCCATCTTGGGGACCATGCCGCTGGAGAGCTCGGGCAGCAGCTTCTCCAGCTGGCTCGCGGTGAGCCGGCTGATGACCTCGTCGCTGTTCGGCCAGTCCTCGTAGAGGCCCTCGACGTCGGTCAGGACCATCAGGGTCTCGGCGCCCAGCGCCGCAGCGAGTGCCGCAGCCGCCGTATCAGCATTGACGTTGTAGACATGTCCGTCGTCCTCGGAGCGGGCGATGGAGGAGATGACCGGGATCCGGCCGTCCTCCAGGAGCGCCTCGATGGCGCCGGTGTCGATGGCGGTGATCTCGCCGACCCGGCCGATGTCGACCGGCTCGCCCTCGATGACCGGCTGGTGCTTGGTGGCCGTGATGGTGTGCGCGTCCTCGCCCGTCATGCCGACGGCGAAGGGACCGTGCTCGTTGAGCAGCCCGACGAGTTCACGCTGGACCTGGCCGGCGAGGACCATCCGTACGATGTCCATCGCCTCGGGCGTGGTGACCCTGAGCCCGGCCTTGAACTCGCTGACCAGGCCGTGCCGGTCGAGCGCGGCGCTGATCTGGGGGCCGCCGCCGTGCACGACGACGGGCTTGAGGCCGGCGTGGCGCAGGAAGACGACGTCCTGGGCGAAGGCGGCCTTGAGGTCCTCGTCGATCATGGCGTTGCCGCCGAACTTGATGACGACGGTCTTGCCGTTGTGGCGGGTCAGCCAGGGCAGGGCTTCGATGAGGATCTGCGCCTTGGGGAGGGCCTTGTGCTTGCGCGTCTGGTTCGTCGAGTCGCTCATGAGGAGTACGCGCTGTTCTCGTGGACGTAGTCGGCGGTGAGGTCGTTGGCCCAGATGACGGCCGACTCGGACCCGGCGGAGAGGTCGGCGGTGATGGTGACCTCCCGGTAGCGCATGTCGACGAGGTCGCGGTCCTCGCCGACGGAGCCGTTCTTGCAGACCCACACGCCGTTGATGGCGACGTTGAGCCGGTCGGGGTCGAAGGCGGCCTGCGTCGTGCCGATGGCGGAGAGCACCCGTCCCCAGTTGGGGTCCTCGCCGTGGATGGCGCACTTGAGGAGGTTGTTACGGGCGATGGAGCGGCCCACCTCGACGGCGTCGTCCTCGGTCGCGGCGTTGACCACCTCGATACGGATGTCCTTGCTGGCGCCCTCGGCGTCGCCGATGAGCTGGCGGGCGAGGTCGTCGCAGACGGTCCGTACGGCCTCGGCGAACGTGTCCTGCGCGGGCGTGACGCCGGAGGCGCCGGAGGCGAGGAGGAGGACGGTGTCGTTGGTCGACATGCAGCCGTCGGAGTCGACGCGGTCGAAGGTGACCTTGGTGGACTGCCGCAGCGCCGCGTCCAGGCCCTCGGCGTCGACGTCCGCGTCGGTGGTGAGGACGACGAGCATGGTGGCGAGGCCGGGGGCGAGCATGCCCGCGCCCTTGGCCATGCCGCCGACCGTCCAGCCGTCCTTCGTGACGACGGAGGTCTTGTGGACGGTGTCGGTGGTCTTGATGGCGATGGCGGCCTTCTCGCCGCCGTACTCGGAGAGCTCCCCGGCGGCCTTCTCGACGCCCGCGAGGACCTTGTCCATGGGGAGCAGGAGGCCGATGAGGCCGGTGGAGGCGACGGCGACCTCGCCGGCGCCGGTCTCCGTGCCGGCCGCGCTCAGGACCTCGGCGACCTTCTCGGCGGTGGCGTGGGTGTCCTGGAAGCCCTGCGGGCCTGTACAGGCGTTGGCGCCGCCGGAGTTGAGGACGACGGCGGTCAACTCGCCGGTGGCGAGGACCTGCTGGGACCAGAGGACGGGGGCGGCCTTGACGCGGTTGGAGGTGAAGACGCCCGCGGCGGCGCGGCGGGGCCCGTTGTTGACCACGAGGGCCAGGTCCGGGTTGCCGTTCTCCTTGATTCCGGCGGCGATGCCCGCTGCCGTGAATCCCTTCGCTGCGGTGACGCTCATGGAGCGACTCCAATCGTGGAAAGTCCGGTGTCCTCAGGGAGCCCGAGGGCGATGTTCATGCTCTGCACCGCGCCGCCGGCGGTGCCCTTGGTGAGGTTGTCGATGGCGCTGATCGCGATGATCCGCTGCGCCGCCTCGTCGTACGCGACCTGGATCTGAACGGCGTTGGAACCCTGGACGGACGCCGTGGACGGCCACCGGCCCTCGGGGAGCAGGTGGACGAACGGCTCGTCCGCGAAGGCCTTCTCGTACGCGGCCCGTACGCTCTCGGCGCTCACGCCGGGCTTCGCGGGGGCGGAGCAGGTGGCGAGGATGCCGCGGGGCATGGGGACGAGGGTAGGCGTGAAGGACACGCTGACCCGCTCCCCGGCCAGCGGGCTGAGGTTCTGGATCATCTCGGGGGTGTGCCGGTGGCCGCCTCCGACGCCGTAGGGGGTCACGTTCCCCATGACCTCGCTGCCGAGCAGGTGGGGCTTGAGGGCCTTGCCTGCGCCGGAGGTGCCGGAGGCGGCGACGATCACGGCCTCGGGCTCGGCCAGGCCGTTCTCGTACGCCGGGAAGAGCGCGAGCGAGACGGCGGTGGGGAAGCAGCCGGGCACCGCGACGCGCTTGGACCCCTCCAGCGCGGCGCGGGCACCGGGCAGTTCGGGAAGGCCGTAGGGCCAGGTCCCGGCGTGCGGGGAGCCGTAGAACTTCTCCCAGTCGGTGGAGTTCGCGAGCCGGAAGTCGGCGCCCATGTCGACGACGAGGACGTCCGGGCCCAGCTGCTCGGCGACGGCGGCGGACTGGCCGTGCGGCAGCGCGAGGAAGACGACGTCGTGCCCGGCGAGTTCCTCGGCGGTGGTGGGCGCGAGAACGCGGTCGGCGAGCGGCAGAAGGTGGGGCTGCAGAGCGCCCAGCTTCTGACCGGCGTTGGAGTGGCCGGTCAGGGTGCCGATCTCGACCTGGGGGTGTGCGAGAAGGAGACGCAGGAGCTCTCCGCCCGCGTATCCGCTCGCACCTGCCACTGCTGCTCGTACCGTCATCGAAATCCTCCTCAGGGATGGCATGACTATACGCAGAGCCGCAGTTTTATGCAATGCGTCGTGCGTGGACGCCGGAATCCTGATCAGGAGGCCGACACCCGGAAGGGGAGCCTGGGGCCCTCCCGCCGGGGGCTCTCCAGCCCTCGGCCGCGGCCCCACAGGGCGCGGGGTGCGCGGGGTACGGCCACCGGGCCGCACGTGACGGCTTACCGCCTTGTTCGCCCGATGATCACGGGTTAAGGTCCCCGGGCACATCTGGGGGAAACAGCGGGGGGGACATGGCTCACGACATCGACGCGCTGCCGAGAGGTGCCGGCGCGTGGGGGCAGGCCGTCGCGGCGGTGGGGCTGATAGCGGCGACCGCCGGTGGCCTGTGGGTGACCGAGGGGATCTCCCTCTCCGAGAGTGAACCGCGGCCCACCACATGCCCGGGCGGGGAGCCGGAAAAGGCGGCTGAGGCCGGGAAGGCGACTGAGGCCGGTAGGGCACCGCAGGCCGGAAAAGCGCCTCGGCGCGTCTCCGGGGCGCAACTGTGCCAGGCGCTGAACCGTCCCGACCTCGCGGAACTGCTGGGCACTCCAGGGGAGATGGCGAAGATCGCGAGCGGCAGCGGCGGCTCCCTCGAGCTCGCCGGCGGCAAGGAGATCGCCACCCCCTCGGGCCAGGTCGAGTTCGAGACCTACACCGTGACCGTCACCGCCACCGACGGCCGCCTGCCGGTCGCCGAATCCGTCGCCTTTCTGGGGTACGGCGCAGAGCAGCGGACGGTCCTGGGCCGCCCGGCGGTCCTCTACTCGGACCGCACCATCAGCATCAGCTTCCGCCTCGACGGGACGGACGCCACCAGCGGCCCGGGCGTCCCGGCGCGCGTCCTCGGCGTGGCGCGGGACGCCGAGGACAGCGGCGGCTCGTTCGAGGTGACGCTGTGGCGCTCGGACGGCCGGGTGCCGGACGACGCGGTGCTGCTCCGCGTCGCCGAGAAGGTGCTGCCGACGGTCCCGGGCTGGGCAGCCGCCGGGTGAGCCGGGCGGGCGAGCCGGGCGGCTGAGCCTGATCCGGTGAGACCCGGCGGCACGCGGACGACAGCCTCGCTCCGGGGCCGGACGCTCGGTCACGGGGCCGTCCGACCTGTCGCCGCAGGAGACGGGCGACCGATCACGCGGTCGTGCGGACCGGGCGCCGCAGGAGGTAGGCGGCCGCGGTCGTGACCAGGACGGCCATGCAGGCGATGAAGACCAGGCCCGCCCCCTCCAGGCCGATCGGGTCCGCCAGGACGCCCACACCGATCACCGGTACCGAGATACCCGCGTACGCGACCACGAACAGCGTCGAGATCACCGCGGCGCGCCGGTCGGCGGGGGACGCCTCGGCCACCGCGGACAGCGCGCCGCGGAACGCCAGCCCCTGCCCCGCGCCGCCGACGAGCGCGCTCAGCACCACGAGGAACAGCAGGTCCCATCGGAGCGCGCCCGCGAGCAGCGCGAGCCCGGCGAAGAGTCCCGCACAGCCCAGGGGCAGCGAACGCCCCACTCCCACCCGCCCCACCGCCAGCTGCCCGGCGGTCGAGGCGAAGAAGGCCAGCGCGACGACGAGACCGCTCACCGCGTGGTTGTGCACGTCCAGGGACTGGGCGAGGAAGGCCGGGCTGACGGACGTGAAGACGCCGAACAGCGCGAACCCCACGAAGGAGGCGGTCGCCGCCGGCACGAAGACCGCCCGCACCTGCGGCGGCAGGCCGGGCCTCTGCGGCCGTACGGCCTTCAGCGGTTTCCGCTCCCGTACGGTTTCCGCAAGCCGCAGCAGGACGACGGCCGAGCAGGCCACCAGGGCGAGATGGACGAGGAAGGGCAGGTGCAGCGGCCAGGCGGCGTACTGCGCGAGCACTCCGGCGAGCAGCGGGCCGCAGCCGAGGCCGCCCATGTTGGCGGCCGTCGCGACGAACGTGGCGCGGGAGGAGCCGCCGCGCGGTGCCAGCTCCATCACGTACGCCGTGGCCGCCCCGGTGAACAGCCCGGCGGAGAGGCCCGACAGCAGCCGGCCCACGTACAGCCAGCCGAGGCCGGTGGCGGCCAGGAAGCAGACGGCGCTCAGCGCCGCGAATCCGAGGCCCCAGAGCAGCACCGGCCGCCTGCCCACGGCGTCCGAGGCGTTGCCCGCCAGGAGAAGGACGCCGATCACACCGAAGGCGTACACGGCGTACACGACGGTCACCGTCAGCTCGGAGAAGCCGAACTTCTCCTGATAGAGGCCGTAGAGCGGGGTCGGCAGGGTGGTGCCGGCCATGCACACGGCGAACACAGCGCCACCGAGCGAACACGGGCGCCAGCCCCGGGGTTCACCGTCCATGCCGCCGACGGTATCCCCGTCGGCGGCCGGCGGCGGCGAACGCGGGCTCGGTCAGAGGCTCGCGTCGCGGTGAGCGGGGGACGGCCGTCGAGGACGGTGAGCAGGACCGGCGGGCCGGGGAGGGCCGTGGCGGGCGTGGTGAGCGGGGCGGAGGCGAGGACCGTCGGATCGGCGCGGTGGCCGACGGCGAGCCGGCCGGCCTCGTGCTCACGGCTCCGGGTCCGGGGGGCCGCCGCTCCCTGCGCCACGACCCGTGACCCCCGGCGGCAGCGCGCGATCGTGGAGGTGTTCCTCGCGGCCGCACGCGCGCGGGACGCCCGCGCCCTCGCCGCCGTCCTGGACCCCGAGGTGGTGGCGTACGCCGAGAGCGGCCCCGTCCACGGCGCGCCGTCCGTGGCGGAGGGAGCGGCGGCGTTCGCCCGCCTCGCCGCCGTGGCGCGGCCGCGCTCGTGGACGGGGCGACGGGGGCCGTCGCCTTCCGGGACGGACGGCCCGTCTCCGCGGTGGCGTTCACCTTCCGGGACGACCGGATCGTCGCCCTCGACATCACGACCTCCCCCGAGCGGCTGCGCGCCCTCGACCTGGTCCACCCGGACGCCTGAGCCCGGCCGCCCCCTGATGTCACCGCGGAGATCACCCGCGAGCTGGAGGGCGGCGGGCTGTGCGCCGGTCTGGACGAGGCGTCGGCCTTCTTTGCCGCCCGCGGCAAGGGTCACTCCCCCACCGGTACGGGCCCGCGGCTCGACGGGATGCGGCTGCGCGCGGACGCCCGGCGGATCGAGGCGGGGCGCGCGGCCTCGCGCGCTCCGGCTACGTCGACGTCCCGGACCCCTTCCCTCCCGGGAGTACGGAGCTGGACTCCGTCCTATGCCTCACGTCCCCGTAATGGCGGCTGCTTCCCCCGGGTCGCGGCCTGCTGAGGGGGACGCCCGGTGGCGTCAGCGGTCCGTCGGGGCACCCCTCTTGACGGCGCGCAGGACCACGAACTTCGGGTCGCTCGCGACCAGTTCGCATGCCCCGAAGCTACGGCGCAGCGTCACGTGGTAGCCGAGGTGGCGGTTGCCCACGACCCACAGTTCGCCGCCCGGCCGCAGGGCGCGCCACGCGTCGGTGAACATCCTGCGGGCGGTGCGGTCGGTGGTGGCCTGGTGGCTGTGGAACGGCGGGTTGTTGAGCACGAGGTCGACCGAACCGGGGGCGGTGTCCGCCAGCCCGTCGCCGACCGCGAACTCGGCCGTGCGGCCGGCGTCGGCGTGGGTACGGAAGTTCTCCTCGGCGGAGGCGACGGCCTGGTACGACTCGTCGGTGAAGACCAGTTCGGCCTCGGGCTCGGCGAGCGCGACGGCGAGGCCCACGACGCCGTTGCCGCAGCCCAGGTCCACGACCCGGGCCCCGCCGAGACCCTTGGGCAGGTGCTGGAGGAAGAAGCGGGTGCCGATGTCGAGACGGTCGGCGCAGAAGACGCCGGCCTGGTTGGTGACGGTACGGCCCGCGACGGTGGCCGCGTCGGCGGGGAGTGCGTACCGCAGCGGCCAGGGGTTGGTGCCCCGGTCGAGGGCGGGGTCGGGGGTGCAGAGGATCAGCCGGGCCTTCTTGGCCGCAAGCGAGGTGCGGGTGGGGCCGAGGATCCTCTCGAAGAGCCGGAGCGTGGAGGTGTGGATCTCCTTGACCATGCCGGTTCCGACGATCACGGTGCCCTCGTGGACGGCGGGGGCCAGGCGGTGCAGTTGGTCCTCCAGGAGCGCGAGGCTCTTGGGGACGCGGACGAGGAGGACGTCCACGCGCTTCGGCGGCGGGTCCTGGGTGGTGAGCAACCGGACCGCGGCCGGGTCGGCGCCGGAACGGGCGAGGTTCTCGGCGGTGGCGCGCCGGCCGAGGTAGGAGTCGGAGATCTGCGTGAGATCGGCGGGCCGCCGGGCGGCGAGGGCCGTGGTGAGGGCGCCCCAGCGGTCGCCGACGACGGCGACGGCGCCGGACAGGTCGTGGTCCGTCTCGGCCAGGTGCCGCAGCAGGTACTCGTCGGAGGCGTCCCAGGCTCGGAGCGGGTCGCGCGGGTCCTCGGGGAATCGGGTGAGCGGGAACTCGCCCCATGACGTGGTCAAACGGTTCATCGTGGTCTCAGGCTAGCCGGTCGCCGGGGCACCTCCGCCCGGTGCGGCAGCGGTGGCGGTGGGCCGGCCCTCCCCGGGCCGCGGTGCGGTCACTGCCCGACCGCGGCCTGGAGGTGGAGGTGCCACAGGCCGGGGCGGCCGGTGAGGGTGACCGTGGACAGGGGGCGGACGTCGACGTTCCAGAAGGTGGCGGGCGGCGCCTTGAGGGCGTAGACGAGAGCGGCCCGTACGACGGCGGGTTCGGCGACGGCGACGATGGCGCCGTCGTCGGCGGGGCGGGTGTCGAGCCAGCCCCCTACGCGGGAGATGAAGGCGAGGAGGCTCTCGCCTCCGTGGGGCGCGGTGCGGGGGTCGGCCAGCCAGGCGTCGACGGCGGCCGGTTCGTGGGCGGCGACCTCGGCGAGGGTGAGTCCGCGCCAGCGGCCCATGTCGCAGTCGCGCAGGGCGGGCTGGGCGAGCGGGGCGTAACCGAGCGCCGTACCGGTGGCCCGGCTGCGCGGTGTCGGGGAGCAGTAGCGCAGCTCGGCCGCGCCGAGCGGGACCAGTGTGTGCGCGGCGAGCCGCACCTCGTACCAGCCGGCCTCGTCGAGCGGCCGGTCGTCGTCGAACCGCTCGGCGAGCAGGGAGGAGCTGCGCGCCGCTGCGACGAGCGTGACCCGTAGACCCATGGCCGCGATCGTGAGGCCGTGGCCCTGGCAGGTCAAGGGGGCATATGCGCCGACGTGCGCGCGGCCGGGGGCGGGCCGACCGGTCAGTTCAGACCGAGAGCCATCCACTTGTCCGGGTTCCGCAGCGGCTGGAAACCGACCTTTTCGTACACGCCGTGGGCGTCGGCCGTGGCGAGCATGACGCGGCGCAGCCCGAACGGCTCCAGGTGGTCGCGCACGGCGGTCACGAGGGCGGTGCCGAGGCCGGTGCCGCGAGCCGGCCGGTCGACGTAGACGTCGCAGAGCCAGGCGAAGGTGGCCCGGTCGGTGACGACGCGGGCGTACGCGGCGATCTCTCCGGTGTCGCGGTGGTACGCCGCGAAGTTCAGGGAGCCGTCGATGGCCCGGTCCTGCGTGTCGCGGGGGCGTCCGAGCGCCCAGTAGGCGTCGGTGGAGAGCCAGTGGTGCACCCGGTCCCGGTCGATCCGGTCGGGGTCGGAGGAGATCTCGTAGGCGCCGTGTGTACGGAACGACGGGGTGGTCGTATTGCTCATGGCTCGCAGGCTCGCAGGCCGACGCGGGGGTTGTCAGGTCGTTTTCCCCTCCGCCTCAGAGGGCGAGCTCGTCCCTCGCGGTCCTCAGCCGCCGCACACCCTCCACGAGTTCCGCGGGACCCGCGACGCCCGCGAAGCTGACGCGGATGTGGCCGGCGGGGGCTTCGGCGCAGAAGTAGGGGCGCCCGGGTGCGACGGCGACCCCGGCACGCAGGGCGCCGGCCATCAGGGCGGCCTCGGGGACGCCGTCGGGCAGGCGGAGCCAGAGGTGGTAGCCGCCGGAGGGGATGTGCGGCAGCGCCAGTTCCGGGAGGTGGAGGGCGAGGGCGGCGGTCAGGGTGTCACGACGGCCCTTCAGCTCCTGGGAGACCGCGCGGAGGTGGCGGGGCCAGGCGGGCGACCCGACGAGTTCCAGGGCGGTCTCCTGGAGGGGGCGGGGGACGAAGAAACTGTCGACGACCTGGATGGCGCGTAGGCGTTCCAGGACGGGGCCGCGTGCGGCCAGGGCCCCGACGCGGAGGCTCGCGGAGGTCGGCTTGGTCAGGGAGCAGACGTGGACGACGACACCGTCGGGGTCTTCGGCGGCGAGGGGGGCGGGCAGCGGGCCCGCGTCCGCGTGGACGAGCCGGCGGGCGAAGTCGTCCTCGACGACGAAGGCGCCTGCGGCGCGGGCGATCCGGACGAGGGCGCGCCGCCGCTCGGCACTCAGGACGGCGCCGGTGGGGTTCTGGAAGAGCGGCTGGCAGACGAAGACCCGGGCTCCGGTGGCGCGGAAGGCCGCTTCCAGCAGGTCGGGGCGGACGCCGTCGGCGTCGGTCGGCACGGGTACCGGTCGCAGCCCGGCGGCGCGCGCGACGGCGAGCATGCCCGGGTAGGTGGGCGACTCGACGAGCACGGGCGTGCCGGGCGGGGCGAGCGCGCGCAGCGCGGTGGTGATGGCGGACTGGCCGCCCGCGGTGATGAGGACATCGGCGGCGGTGGCGGTGCCGCCGATCTCGCGGGCGAACCACTCGCGCAGTTCGGGCAGGCCGTCGGTGGGCGGCCGCCCCCAGGCTCCGGGGCGGCGGCCGGCGCGGGCCAGGGCGGCGGCGAGCGCCCGCTCGGGCTGGAGCGAGGGGTGCAGGTAGCCGCCGTTGAACTCGACGACACCCGGCTGCGGCGCGGCGAGCGTCACGAGGACCCCGGAGGCGTCGACGGCGCGCGGGACGAGTTCGGTCGCGGTGTCGGCACTGAGCGCCACCTCCTGCCACGAGGTGTCCCCCACCTCGGGCGTCCGGTCGCGGGGCTCGGCCCGGAAGGCACCGGCCCCGGGCCGGGTCACGACGAGGCCCTCGGCGGCGAGCTGGGCGAGAGCCCGGGTGACGGTCACCGGGGAGACGCGGTACCGCTCGACGAGTGCACGGCTGGACGGCAGCTTCCCACCGGGCGAGTAGCGGTCCAGCTCCGCCTTCAGGGATTTCGCCAGTTCAGCCACACTGCTACGCTCATGCATGACAGCAAAGAATAGCGCTACTCAACGCACCGCGATAGCGGTCGACAGCTCCCCGAGGCCCGGGACCCCGCAGCCGCCGATGACCACGGGGACCTCGACCGCCCCGGCCGCGCCGGCAGCAGCGGCCTCGGCCCCGCCGGCCCGGGGCACCCTCCTCGCCGCGCTCGGGGTGGTGGCCTTCTCGCTGACCTTCCCCTCCACCGTGTGGGGGCTGGAGAGCTTCGGCCCCTGGTCGCTCGTCGCGGTGCGTTCCACCCTCGCCGCCCTCATCGCGGGGGCCTTCCTGCTCGCGATGCGGGTTCCGCCTCCCGAGCGGCGGCACTGGGCCGGGCTCGCGGTGGTGGCCGGCGGTGTCGTGGTGGGCTTCCCGCTCCTGACGACTCTCGCGCTGCAGACCTCCACGACCTCGCACGCCGCCGTGGTCGTCGGCCTGCTGCCGCTCACCACGGCGACCTTCGCCGCGATCCGCACCGGCCGCCGCCCTTCCCGTACGTTCTGGATCGCGGCCGTCTCCGGAGCGGCGGTGGTCATCGCCTTCACCCTCCAGCAGAGCGGGGGCGCCGTGTCCACGGGTGATCTGTACCTCTTCGGCGCGCTCCTGGTCTGCGCCGCCGGTTACACCGAGGGAGGCAGACTCGCGGCGCTGATGCCGGGCTGGCAGGTCATCGGCTGGGCGCTGGTCCTCTGCCTGCCGCTGATGGCCGTCGGCTCCGCCGTCGCCCTCTCCTTCGAACCCGTCCGGCTCAGCGCCCACGGGATCATCGGACTGCTCTGGGTCGCGGCCGGTTCGACGTTCTTCGGCCTCTACGTCTGGTACCGGGGCATGGCGGCGATCGGCATCCCCAAGGCCAGCCAGCTGCAGCTCGCGCAGCCGCTCCTGACGCTGGTCTGGTCGGTGTCGGTGCTCGGCGAGTCCCTGTCCCCCGCCGCCCCGCTCGCCGCCGCCGCCGTGCTCCTCTGCATCGCGGTGACCCAGCGCGCCAGAAGCTGAGAGGACAGCCAAGGGTGACGGGGGTCACAATGGCGGACATAGACTCCATTGAAGAGCCCGGTCGCGAGGAGGCCCCCCGATGCAGGCGAGCGTGGGCGACAAACTGCTGGTGCACGGCCGGACCGTCGGTCAGCACGACCGTACGGCCGAGGTCACGGAAGTACTGGGGAAGGACGGCACTCCCCCGTACCGCGTGCGATTCGACGACGACGGTCACGAGGCCCTGATGTCACCGGGTCCCGACACCGTCGTGCGCCCCCACGACACGATGCACGACAAGATGTAGTAGCGACACACGGCACACAGCACGGCACACCGCACAGGCACACGAACTAGCGCGGCGGACGAACGCGGGTCGGATAGTGGTCGGCGACGACGGCGGCCATCGCGCCGATCCGGTCCGCCGCGACCTCTTTGGCCGAGAAGAAGCAGTGCCCGCCGACCGTCGGATACCGGCGGGCCAACTCCAGGTGCCGGGAGAGTTCCCGCGGGTCCTGCCATGCGGCGGGCTGGGCGGGGTCGCCGCACTTGTAGAGGGCCTCGCCGACGTAGAGGGCGACGTCGGTGTTCCGTACCACCGAGTCCCACCAGGGCAGCAGCTTCGCGTAGTCGACGGCGGCGAAGCCGATGTGCCAGTACAGCTGCGGGATCACGTAGTCGAGCCAGCCCTCCCTGATCCACTTTCTGGTGTCGGCGTACAGATCGTCGTAGGTCTGCACGCCCGCCCGGGTCTCCGAGCCCTGCGGGTCGGTGGCGGCGTTCCGCCACACGCCGAAGGGGCTGACGCCGAAGGCCACGTGCTTCTTGATCTCCTTGATCCGGGCGGCCGTCTCGGAGACCAGCAGGTCGATGTTGTGCCGCCGCCAGGACGCCCGGTCCGGGAAGTCCGCGCCGTGGCGCTCGTACGCCGCGTCGTCGGCGAAGGCCTGTCCGGCCACGGGGTACGGGTAGAAGTAGTCGTCCCAGTGCACGGCGTCGACGTCGTAGCGGCGGACGGCGTCCAGCATGGCGTCCTGGACGAAGGCGCGGACCTCGGGCAGGCCGGGGTTGTAGTAGAGCTTCCCGCCGTAGGGCAGGACCCATTCGGGGTGGAGCCGGGCGGGGTGCTCCGCCGACAGCCGCGTCGGATCCGTGTGATTCGCCACGCGGTACGGGTTGAACCAGGCGTGCAGTTCCAGGCCCCGCGCGTGGGCCTCCCGGACGGCCGTCCCGAGCGGGTCCCAGCCGGGGTCCCGTCCCTGCGCCCCCGTGAGGCACTGGGCCCACGGCTCGTACGGCGAGGGCCAGAGGGCGTCGGCGGTCGGCCGGACCTGGAGGACCACGGCGTTGAGCCGCCGCTCCACCGCGGTGTCCAAGTGCTTCAGGAGCTCCGCCCGTTGCGTCTCGGCGGTGAGACCGGTGCGGGAGGGCCAGTCGCGATTGGCGACGGTCGCCAGCCACATGCCGCGGAAAGCTCGCGGTTTCCTCCGCACCGCCCCCGCCCTGCCCGCACCGGTGGTGGCGAGCGCCACCATCGCCGCGCCCGCCACGAACCCCCTTCTCCCGATACGCCCCATATTTCACCCCTCATGTGTCGGACACGTCACACTCGTTCCCGCAGAGCATGCCCATCCGACCGATCGATCATCGGTCGATGCGGAGTAACGTCGTGGGGTCGAGGCGGACACACCGGAATCACACGGGAGCCCGCCGCCAGAGAAGAGCGAAAGGCACGAGGTGACGGACTCCATGGCCGACATTGAGCGCGTCGGAGTGGTGGGCTGCGGCCAGATGGGCGCGGGCATCGCGGAGGTGTGTGCCCGCAGCGGCCTCGAGGTGAAGGTCGCCGAGACCACCGGCGAGGCGTTGGAGATCGGTCGCACGCGGCTCTACAACTCGCTGGCGAAGGCCGCCGAACGCGGCAAGATCAGCGAGGAGGAGCGCGACGCGACGCTGGCGCGCCTCAGCTTCACCACCGACCTGGGTGAGTTCGCCGACCGTGACCTCGTCATCGAGGCCGTCGTGGAGAACGAGCAGGTCAAGACCGAGATCTTCCAGGTGCTCGACCAGGTGGTGACCCGGCAGGACGCGATCCTCGCCTCCAACACCTCGTCGATCCCCCTGGTGAAGCTCGCCGTGGCCACCTCGCGTCCCGACCAGGTCATCGGCATCCACTTCTTCAACCCGGCCCCGGTGCAGAAGCTCGTCGAGCTGATCCCGGCCCTCACCACCTCCGAGGGCACGATCAGCCGCGCCCAGGCCATGGTGGAGAAGGTGCTCGGCAAGCACGCCATCCGCGCCCAGGACCGCTCGGGCTTCGTGGTGAACGCGCTGCTGATCCCGTACCTGCTCTCGGCGATCCGGATGTTCGAGTCCGGCATCGCGAGCCGTGAGGACATCGACAACGGCATGGAGCTGGGCTGCGCCCACCCGATGGGCCCGCTGAAGCTCGCCGACCTCATCGGCCTGGACACCGTCGCCTCGGTCGCCGACTCGATGTACGCCGAGTTCAAGGAGCCGCTGTACGCCGCTCCCCCGCTGCTGCAGCGGATGGTGGACGCGGGCCGGCTCGGCCGCAAGACCGGCTCGGGTTTCTACCCGTACTCCTGAGCCTGTTCCTTGGGCGTCCGCACCGGACGTCCGCACCGAACGGCCCGTACACCGCACAGGTACGGGCCGTTCGGCGTCTCTCAGTGGCTCAGCCGAGCCGCAGGTGGTGCAGCATCAGCAGGCCGGCGGCCATGTTGGCGGCCGGGATCTCGCCCCGCGCGATCATGTCGGGGACCAGCTTGAGCGGTATCCACTCCCGTCGTGAGGACTCGAAGTCGTCCTCCGGCGGGCCGGTGTACGTCGCCTCCTCGGCCCAGTAGAGATGATGCCGGGCGTCGGTGAGGCCGTTGGACGGCTCGACGGTGAGCAGATGGCGCAGGGGGCCGGGGCGCCAGCCGGTCTCCTCCTCCATCTCCCGCGCGGCGGCGGTCTCGAGGTCCTCGCCGTCCTCCACGACGCCGGCGGCCAGCTCCCACCCCCAGCTGTCGGTGATGAAGCGGTGGCGCCAGAGCATCAGCACTTCGTTGGCCTCGTTGACGGCGGTCGCGACGGCGACCGGCCGCAGCCGGATCAGATAGTGGTCGAGGTGACGGCCGTCCGGGAGTTCGACGTCCGCGAGGTTCACCCGGAACCAGCGGTTCTCATAGACAGGTTGTTCGCTTAGTTTCGTCCACTGCACGTTTCTGCCACCTTCCGATTGGTCGGTGGCAATATGGCAGCAGTCTTGGGCTCACAGGGGAACGCGCAGAGCCCCGTCGATCAGCTCGGCCGCCTCCCGCGCGTCCCCGCAGTCGCTCGCCAGCAGATGCTCCCGCACCAGGCGCAACCGGTCGCGCAGCCGCTGTGACTCCATGCCGCGGGCCCGCTCGGTCATCTCCACCGCGGTCCGCGCCGCCTCGTCGGCCTCTCCCTGCCGCAACTCGATCTGACAGAGCATGGCCAGCCGGTGCACCCTGCCCCGGTCGTGCGCCGGCGTCCCCACGGCCTCCAGCGCGTGCTCGCGCGCGGCGCCGAGATCACCCAGACTGAGCAGCGCTTCGGCGACCTGCACATTCACCAGCCCCGGCTGGACATAGCCCGTCTCGGCCGGCTCGTGCCCCGGACTGATCCGCTCCGCCTCCGCCTCCGCCCGTCTGATGCAGGCGAGCGCCGCCGTCCCGTCGCCGAGATGGGCGTACGCCTTCGCCTGCATCGCGGAGAGATCGGTGGCCAGCGCCGGGGTGATCTCCCGCCCGGCCGACCGCAGCGCCGCCTCGGCGAACGCCACCGCCTGCCGGTACTCCCCCATGAAAAGCGACTGGTTGACGAGCAGCGCGACCACATAGGCACCCAGTCCCCGGTCCCCGCTCGCCTTGGCGAGCCGCAGCGCCTGGTGGAAGTAGCGCTGCGCGAGCCCGTGGGCGTCGGAGTCGTAGGCGCAGATGCCGGCCACCGCGACCAGTCCGCCGGTGGCGCGGTGCAGCCGGCGGCCGAGACTGTCGCTGTACGCGCCCCTCAGCAGCGGAGCGGTCTCGGCGTTGAGGAAGCCGACGATCCGCATCCGCGTCGCGATGCCGCCGGCCTTGCGGTACATCTGCTCGTAGTGCGTCCGGGCGGCGCGGAGCATCGCGATGTCGGCCGTCGAGACCCGCGTCCGGCCGTCGCGGGACACGTCGGAGTCCTCCGGCGGGTTCTCCCACTCCCAGACCGGCATCACCGCCGGCGTCCCGGTGACTGCCTGCGCGCCGAGTATGTGCGGCCGCTGCTGCTCGTCGGAGCGCCACAGGGCGGTGGCCCGCTCGACGAACCCGGAGAGCGGCGTGCCCGGGGGCGCGGCGGCGGCGCCGGGCACGCCGAGGCCGATGTCGTCGAGGGTGACCGCCCGGTGCAGCCGCGCGCCCAGCACCTCGCAGATCAGGTCGGGTACCTGGCCTCGGGGTCGCTGGCCCTTCAACCAGCGTGCGACAGCGGTGTGTTCGTACCGCAGGGCGAGGCCCCGTGAGCGGCCCGCCTGGTTCACATGGGCGGCCAGACCGGCGTGGGAGACGCCCGCCTCGTCGAGCAGCGCGTCGAGCAGGGTGTTGGGGTGCATGGGCCCCTCCGGTGACTCGGGCGGAAACAGCGTAGTGGAGGGCGGTTCGCACGGGGTGTGAACGAAGTGCCCGTTCTTCCGGTCCGCGCGCTCTGCCGCCGTCCTCGCGGAGCCGGTTGACTGAGCGCCTCGCCGAAAGGCGACCGGGCCGCCTGCTCCCCCTCGTACAGTGGCGGCCCACCCCGCGCCGCCCGCCCCGCCGATCTGCCCGACACTCCGTGGCGGGCCGGGCGGCGCCGACCTCGGACCCCGTTCACCAGTGAGTGGAGGGTGCGGGTCGGGTGCGGCGCAGCCCGGGTTCGGCGGGCTGCGCCGGGACCCGCGGCCGGTCGTTGCGGACCACCAGCAGGGCCACGTCGTCGGAGAGTCGGCCCCGGGTGTGCCGCAGCAGCGCGGTGTGGACACGGCGGACGAGCGCGGCCGGCGCGACGGGCGCGTCGTGTGCGGCCTCCGTCAGGACCGCTTGGAGACCGAAGAAACGTCCGGCGCCGTCCCGGGCGTCCTCCGCCCCGTCGGTGTGCAGGAAGAGCGACTCGCCGGGCAGCAACCGGGTGCAGGGGTACGGGGTGAGGTCGGCCGGCAGCGGGAAGGCGCCGAGCGGCGGCAGCGGGTCGCCGACCGGCACGGGCTCGACCCGGCGGTCGATGCGGTACGGGCCCGGGTGCCCGCAGTTGAGCCCGTACACCTCTCCGTCCGGACGGATCTCCAGCAGCAGGAGGGTGACGAACTCCTCGGCGACGGGGTGCTCCGGCTCACGCGGCTCCCGTCCGGCGCAGGCCGGGTGCTCCTCACGGGCGCGCTCGCGCAGATGCCGCCCGAGCGCCCGGTCGAGCCGTCGCAGGACACCGCCGAGTTCGGGCTCGTCGTGGGCCGCCTCGCGGAAGCTGCCGAGAACGGCGACCACCGCACCGAGGGCGGCCAGACCGTGTCCTCGTACGTCCCCGATGACGACCCGCACCCCGTGGGGCGTGGCCACCGCCTCGTACAGGTCGCCGCCGACGACCGCGCCCCGGGAGGCGGAGAGCTGGCCGGCGGCGACGGCCAGTCCGTCGAGCCGGGGCGGCGGGGGCCGCAAGAGGACCATCTGGGTGGCGTGCGCGATGGCCCTCATCCGCTCCAGCTCGCGTGAGAGCCCGCGCCGGATCCCCAGGATCAGGCCGGTGCCGACGGTGAAGAAGACCACACTGGTCGCGATGCGCATGGCGAGACCGGGCTGCTGGGCCATCGGGCAGCCGAGTTTCCAGGTGACGGCCACCGCGCCCCAGAGGGCGGGGAGGGCGAGCGGACCCGGCCGACGCAGCCGGGATCCATCGGAGAGCAACGACCTGGTACGGATCATGCACGGCCCTTCCTGAGGCCTGACAGCGCCCGAAGGCCCTGCGGCACACAGGCCCGCCCCTGTGGCCGCGTCGATTCTCCCGACCGCGCCGGGCACCGGGGACACCCACCGGACATCTCACCCGAAGGAGTGAGCGCCCCCGGCGCGCCGCGGTTCGCCACCCGTACGCCACCCGCACGGGCGAAGGGCCTCCGCACACCCGTACGGTTCGC
>NZ_BMTO01000004.1:223081-236542 GCF_014649715.1 Streptomyces lateritius | reverse complement strand
CCGGCCCCCTCCGGGGCGATTGCGCTCAGGCGCCGCGCAGGATCGCGCCCGTGCGCTCCGCCGCGAGGGACACGGCCGCGTCGCGCGCGGCGGTGGCCTCCTCGACGGTGAGGGTGCGGTCCGCGGCCCGGAACTTCAGGGCGTACGCCAGGGACTTGCTGCCCTCGCCGATCTGGTCGCCGGTGTAGACGTCGAACAGCCGGACCGACTCGAGGAGTTCACCGGCGCCGTCGCGCAGCGCCGCCTCGACGGTGGCCGCCGGGGTCTCCTGCGGGACGACCAGGGCGACGTCCTGCGTGGCGACCGGGAAGGAGGAGATCCGCGGCGCCTTGAGGGGGCCTTCGTTCGCCTGCTCCAGCAGGTCGAGGTCGAGCTCCATCGCGCAGGTGCGGGCGGGCAGGCCGAGCGCCTTGACGACGCGCGGGTGCAGCTCACCGCCGTGGCCGACGAGGACCTTCTCGCCGTTCACGACGACGTGGAACGCGGCGCAGCGGCCGGGGTGCCACGGGGCGTGCCGGTCGGCGCTGATGATCAGCTCGACCCCGGCCTCGGCGGCCACGGTCCGCGCCGCCTGGATCGCGTCGGCCCAGTCGGAGGGGCGGCCCTTGCCCCACCAGCCGGCCTGCTCACGGGCGCCGGCGAGCACGACGGCGGCCCGGCGCGGCTGCGCGGGCAGCGCGGCGTTGACGCCTGCGATCTCCTCGGCGGTGGGACGGCGGTCGACGGGCAGGCGGACCGCGACACCGGGCCGGTCGCCCGGCCGGAAGACCAGACCGGTCTCGAAGAGCGCCAGGTCGTGGCTGCCGCGTCCGTCGTTGCGGCGCAGCGCGCCGAGCAGCCCCGGCAGCAGCGTCGTGCGGAGCGCGGGCTCCTCGTCGGAGAGCGGGTTGACCAGCTTGACCGTGCGCCGGCGCGCGTCGTCCGCTTCGAGGCTGAGCTGGTCGAAGACCTGCTCGGCAATGAAGGGGTAGTTCAGCGCCTCCACGTACCCGGCGCCTGCCAGCGCGCGGCCGACGCGGCGGTGGGTGCGCTGGCGCTCGGTCAGCCCGCGGCCGGCCGGCGGCCTGGGCAGGGTCGAGGGCAGGTTCTCGTACCCCTCGAGCCGGATGACCTCTTCGGCGAGGTCGTTCGGCTCGTTCAGGTCGGGACGCCACGAGGGGACGGTGACGACGAGCTCATCCTGGCCGTAGACGTCGCAGCCGATCTCCTGGAGGCGGCGGACGACGGTCTCGCGACCGTAGGCGACACCCGCGACCTTGTCCGGGTGGTCCGCCGGCATCGCGACCGTGCGGGGCGCGGAGGGGGCGAGGATCTCGGTGACCCCGGCCTCCGCGGTGCCGCCGGCGAGCAGCACCAGCAGGTCGACGGTGCGCTGCGCGGCGGCGGCCGCGGCCTGCGGGTCGACACCGCGCTCGAAGCGCTTGGACGCCTCGGTGGCCAGCTTGTGGCGGCGGGCCGTGCGGGCGATGGAGATCGGGGCGAAGTGCGCGGCCTCGATGACGACCTCGGTGGTCGCGCCGGCGAGGTCGGCGTGGTCGGCGATCTCGGTGTCGGCGCCGCCCATGACGCCCGCGATGCCGATCGGCCCGCGGTTGTCGGTGATGACCAGGTCGGCGGCGTCCAGGACGCGTACGGTGCCGTCCAGGGTGGTGATCTTCTCGCCCTGCTCGGCACGGCGGACGCCGATGGGGCCGTCGATCCGGGTGCGGTCGTAGGCGTGCAGCGGCTGACCGAGCTCCAGCATCACGTAGTTGGTGATGTCGACGGCGAGCGAGATCGGGCGCATGCCGGCCTTCTGCAGGCGGCGGCGCAGCCAGAGCGGGGAGCGGGCCTCGGGGTCGAGACCCACGACCGTACGGGCGGTGAAGCGGTCGCATCCGATCGGGTCGGCGATCTGGACCGGGTAGCCGTACGAGTTCGGCGCGGGCACGTCGAGCAGCGCCGGGTCGCGCAGCGGCAGGCCGTAGGCGATTGCGGTCTCGCGGGCGACACCGCGCATCGAGAGGCAGTAGCCGCGGTCGGGCGTGACGGCGATGTCGAGGACCTCGTCGTACAGCTCGAGCAGCTGGGTGGCATCGATGCCGACCTCGTGCTCCGGCGGGAGCACGATGATGCCGTGCGAGCCGTCGTCGCCCATGCCCAGCTCGTCGCCGGAGCAGATCATGCCGCGGGAGACCCGGCCGTACGTCTTGCGCTCGGCGATCCGGAAGTCACCGGGGAGCACGGCGCCGGGCAGGGCCACGACGACCTTGTCGCCCTCGGCGAAGTTCCGGGCGCCGCAGATGATCTCCTGGGGCTCGCCGGTGCCGTTGGCCTGGCCGACGTCGACGGTGCAGAAGCGGATGGGCTTCTTGAACTCCGTCAGCTCCTCGATGGTGAGGACCTTGCCGACCACCAGCGGGCCGGTCAGACCGGCCCCGAGCTGCTCGACGGTCTCGACCTCGAGTCCTGCCGAGATGAGCTTGGCCTGGACGTCACGTCCGGTCTCCGTCGCCGGCAGGTCGACGTACTCCCGCAGCCAAGAAAGCGGGACCCGCATCAGATCTCCATCCCGAACGGCCGGGTGAACCGGACGTCACCCTCGACCATGTCTCGCATGTCATCGACGTTGTGGCGGAACATCAGCATCCGCTCGATTCCGAACCCGAAGGCGAATCCGCTGTACTTCTCCGGGTCGACGCCGCAGGCGATGAGCACCTTGGGGTTGACCATGCCGCAGCCGCCGAGCTCGATCCAGCCCTCGCTGCCGCAGGTGCGGCAGGGCCGGTCCGGGTTGCCGACGGACTCGCCGCGGCAGACATAGCAGAGCATGTCCATCTCGGCGGACGGCTCGGTGAAGGGGAAGAAGTTCGGGCGGAGCCGGGTCTTCATGTCGGCCCCGAAGAGCGCCTGGACCATGTGGTCGAGGGTGCCCTTGAGGTCGGCCATGGTCAGGCCCTCGTCGACGGCGAGCAGCTCGATCTGGTGGAAGACCGGGGTGTGCGTGGCGTCGAGCTCGTCGGTGCGGTAGACGCGGCCGGGGCACACGACGTAGACCGGCGGCTCCCGGTCGAGGAGCGCGCGGGCCTGCACCGGCGAGGTGTGGGTGCGCAGCACGACGCCGGACTCGTCGCCCGTGGTGCCCTCGGGGCCCTGGACGAAGAAGGTGTCCTGCATCTGGCGGGCCGGGTGGTCCGGTACGAAGTTCAGGGCGTCGAAGTTGAACCACTCCGCCTCGACCTCGGGACCCTCGGCGACCTCGTACCCCATGGAGACGAAGACGTCGGCGACCCGCTCCATGAGCGTGGTCAGCGGGTGGCGGGCGCCGGCCGGGACGCGGTCGTACGGCAGCGTGACGTCCACCGCCTCCTCGACCAGGACGCGGGCGTCGCGCTCGGCCTCCAGCTCCGTCTGCCGGGCCGCGAGGGCCTTGGAGACGGCGCCGCGAGCCTGGCCGACGAGCTTGCCGGCCGCGGCCTTGGCCTGCGGCGGCAGCGCGCCGATCTCGCGGTTGGCCAGCGCGAGCGGCGAGGTGCCACCGGTGTGCGCGACCTTCGCGTGCGCGAGCGCGTCGAGGTCACCCGCGGCGGCGAAGGCGGCGAGCGCCTCGTCCCGCATGCGCTCGATCTCTTCCGGTTTCAAGGCCTCGACCTCGACCGGGTCGTACGACTTATTGGGTGCGGACATCTCTTCCCGTGCTTCCGTTTGGCTGGCTGGGCGGCCCCGCTCGACGACAAGGGCGCAAACGTGCCAAAGGTCGAGTCTAACGGGGCGCGAGGACGCGAATGAGCCCGTGGGCGGCCCGGGCGGCTGGTGATCTCGTCAGGCGAGATAGGCCGGGGCGCCGACGGGCAGGATAAATCGGAACTCGGCGCCGCCTCGGGGGCCGCGTCCGACGGTGATGGTGCCGCCGTGGGCCTCGACGATGCCCTTGACGATGTACAGACCGAGTCCGGTGCCGCCGCGCTTGCTCCCCCGCCAGAAGCGGGTGAAGACGCGCCCCATCGACTCCTCGGGGATGCCGGGGCCTTCGTCGCTCACGGTGACCGCCGTCCCCTTCTCTCCGTCGGTGGTGGCGCGGGTGGGCGCCACCTCGATGGTGACGGTTCCCTCGCCGTGGCGCACCGCATTTTCGAGCAGGTTGCCGAGGACCTGGTCGACCTTGTCGGGGTCGGCCCACAGGTCGGGCAGCTGCGGCTGGACCCGTACGAAGAAGCGGTCCGGGGACTGGCCGCCGGTGGTGTGGGCCTGGATGTGGCGGCCGACGGCGGCGGCGATGTCGACGGGCTGGCGGCGCACCTCGAGCCGGCCGGAGTCGATCCGGGAGATGTCGAGGAGTTCGGCGATGAGCCGGGTGATGCGGTTGGCGTCGGCGTCGACGGTCTCCAGCATGAGCCGCTTCTGGTCGTCGGTGAACCGTTCCCACTTGGCGAGCAGGGTCGCCGTGAACCCCTTGACCGAGGTCAGGGGGGAGCGCAGCTCGTGGGCGACGGTGGCGATGAGCTCCGCGTGGCTGCGTTCGGTACGGCGCCGGGCCTCGGTGCCGCGCAGGGAGACCACGACGCGGCGGACAGGACCGGTGGGGTGCTCGCGGACGTAGCGGGCGGAGACGAGGACCTCGCGGCCGCCGGGCAGGAGCAGATTGCGTTCGGGCTGGCCGCGGCGGGTGGCGAGCCCGCCGTAGGGGTCGGTGAGGGCCCACCAGCGGCGGCCCTTGAGGTCCTCCAGGGGGAGCACCTGCTCCAGGGGAAGGCCGAGGACCTCACCGCCGGAGACGGACGCGATGCGGCGGGCGGCCGCGTTGAAACAGACGACCCGGCCGGTCTCGTCGGCGACGACGAGACCGTCGGGCAGGTCGTCGGGGTCGATCCCGGCCCAGTGCTCCGAGGCGCCGGGCGCGACGCTCCGCGCGTGTGTGGCCCTGTCCGTGCCGGCCGTCATCCCCGTCCCCACCCCTCCGTGTAGCGCAGTGGGCCCCCGAGCCCGTCACCCTACTAGTTGAAGGTGACGGCGTGGACCCCCTCAGCGCCCCTCAGACGGAGCTTCGGGGGCGCTGCGCCCGCGCGGAGGCGTACAGGCACACGGCGGCGGCCGTCGCGAGGTTGAGGCTCTCGGCCTTGCCGTGGATCGGCACGCGCACCACCGCGTCCGCGAGCGCGCGGGTCTCCTCCGGCAGCCCCCATGCCTCGTTACCGAAGACCCAGGCGGTGGGGCCGCCCATGGTGCCGGCGTCCAGCTCGTCGTCGAGGTCCTGCTCCCCGGCCCCGTCGGCGGCCAGGATCCGTACACCCGCGCTCTTGAGACCGGCGACGGCCTGCTCGACGGGGACGCCGACGGCGACGGGCAGGTGGAAGAGCGAACCGACGGAGGCGCGGACGGACTTGGGGTTGTAGAGGTCGACGGAGGCGTCGGTGAGGACGACGGCGTCGGCGCCGGCCGCGTCGGCGCAGCGCAGCACGGTGCCGGCGTTCCCGGGGTCGCGTACGTGGGCGAGGACGGCGACCAGCTTGGGCTCGGCGGCGAGGATCTCCTCGAACGGCGAGTCGAGGAAGCGGCAGACCCCGACCAGGCCCTGGGGGGTGACGGTCTGGGAGACCTCCGCGAGGACGGCGTCGGAGGCGTGGTGGACGCGCGCTCCGGCGGCGTGGGCGGCCTCGACGATCCCGGCGTACCGCTCGGCGGCCTCGACGGTGGTGAAGAGCTCGACGAGGGTGGGTTCACCGGTGCTGCCCCGGTGCTCGACGGCCTCGCGGACGGCCTGGGGGCCCTCGGCGATGAAGAGGCGGTCCTTGCCCCGGAAGTTGCGCTTGGCGAGCCGCCGGGCGGCGACGACACGCGGGGAACGCGGGGAGATCAGCTCGGGGGTGCCCATGGGGTCGGCGGCTCTCTTTTCGTACGTACGAGAGGGGTACGGGACGGGGGTGCGGGCGTTCCCGGCGGCCGGGAGGGGCCGGCGGCCTGGCGGTCGGGAGGCCCGTGGCGCGGCGAACGCCCGGAACGCGCCGGACCCGCAGGCGCGGGGCCTGCGGGTCCGGGCAGAAGTACTGCGGCCTGGAAGATCAGGCGGCGGCCTTCGGGGCGTTGACGTCGGCCGGGAGGGCCTTCTGCGCGACCTCGACGAGCGCGGCGAACGCGTTGGCGTCGTTGACGGCCAGCTCCGCGAGGATCTTGCGGTCCACCTCGATGTTGGCGGCCTTCAGACCCTGGATGAGGCGGTTGTACGTCATGCCGTTCTGGCGGGCAGCGGCGTTGATGCGCTGGATCCACAGCTGACGGAAGTCGCCCTTGCGCTTCTTGCGGTCGTTGTAGTTGTAGACCAGGGAGTGGGTGACCTGCTCCTTGGCCTTGCGGTACAGGCGCGAACGCTGACCGCGGTAGCCGGAGGCCGCCTCGAGGATCGCCCGGCGCTTCTTGTGGGCGTTGACTGCCCGCTTGACGCGTGCCACTTCTTAACTCCTTGTAGCGGGGTCGTGGTGGTACTCACACGACCCGGAAATCGGATGGGTCCCGGACTCGGCCGGATGCCCTCGTCGCCGAGGGCGGGAGATCAAGCTCAGATGCCCAGCATCTTCTTGATCTTGGCCGCGTCGCCCGGGGCCATCTCGGCGTTGCCGGTGAGGCGACGCGTGAGCTTGGACGACTTGTGCTCGAGCAGGTGGCGCTTGCCGGCGCGCTCGCGCAGCACCTTGCCGGAGCCGGTGATCTTGAAGCGCTTCTTGGCACCGGAGTGCGTCTTGTTCTTCGGCATAGCGCCGTTATCTCCTCGTCAGTGGCGCTCCCCACCGGTGCGGGCACCGGCGATCCGGGAGCGTCAATATCGTGTGATGGTCCGTGCGGGCACCCGGGGCTGCCTGGGTGGCAGCCCATCGGATCACGCCTCGGGGTTCTCGGCCTCGGCGGAAGCCTCGGCCGAAGCGTCCTCGGCCGGAGCCTCGGCGGACTCGTCGGACGAGACGCCCTGACGCTCCGCCTTGCGCGCGGCCTGGGCCTCACGCGCCTCGGCCATGGCCTCGGTCTTCTTCTTGTGCGGGCCGAGAACCATGATCATGTTCCGGCCGTCCTGCTTCGGGTTGGACTCGATGAAGCCAAGATCCTCGACGTCCGAGGCCAGCCGCTGCAGCAGCCGGAAGCCGAGCTCGGGGCGGGACTGCTCACGACCACGGAACATGATCGTGATCTTGACCTTGTCGCCCTGCTTGAGGAACCGGACGACGTGACCCTTTTTGGTGTCGTAGTCGTGCGGGTCGATCTTCGGCCGGAGCTTCATCTCCTTGATGACCGTGTGCGCCTGGTTCTTGCGCGCCTCACGGGCCTTCATGGCCGACTCGTACTTGAACTTCCCGTAGTCCATGAGCTTGCACACGGGCGGACGGGCGGTCGCCGCGACCTCGACCAGGTCGAGGTCGTACTCCTGTGCGAGCTCCAGGGCCTTGGCAAGCGGAACAATCCCGACCTGCTCGCCGCTGGGTCCGACAAGTCGCACCTCGGGAACGCGAATCCTGTCGTTGATGCGGGGCTCGGCGCTGATGGATCCTCCTAGGTAGCACCACGCGACCGCCTGGCGGACGGACGCGCAACGTCTGTTTCAGTGAGACCAACCGCGCCGGAACGAGAAAAACGCCCCGGACGGGACACAGGCGGGGCTCCGTGGAAATACCGGAACACCGCCGCGATCAACCGCGGGGCGCGCATCGGGCGGCTCCATCGTCCGTACGGAACGATGGGCGCCACCTGACCGGTGACCCGCCGCCCGTGAGGGCGGTCAGGTGGGAAGTCGGAGCCTCCACTTGTGGGCCGGGCACACTCGTGTCCGGCCGGTCGTTACACAAGGTTAGCACCGACCGCGCCGGTTCGCTAACGGAGGCCCGCACCGCTCTCCGGCTTCCGCCGCCGCTTATCGTGTGGGCATGAGCGAAACGCCCCACACCGAGTCCGCGGACTCCCCCGACTTCGACGCCATGACCCGCGACATCGCGGAGGTCCCGGCGGTCGAGGTGATCGTGACGGTCGCCGTCAACCTGATGAGCGCCGCCGCGGTGAAGCTCGGGCTCACCGAGGAGGGCGACGAGCACAAGGACCTCGACGAGGCGCGCAAGCTGATCCACGCGCTGGCCGGCCTGCTGGACGCCGGCGCGACGGAGATCAGCTCCTTCCACGCCGCCCCGCTGCGGGACGGCCTGAAGTCCCTGCAGCTGGCCTTCCGCGAGGCCTCCTTCGTCCCGGACGAGCCGGGCCAGGGTCCCGGCGAGAAGTACACGGGGCCTGTGTACGGCTAGAGCCCCTCACCGGGGGCGCGCCGTCGCACCCCGCTCATCGCTTGATGTAGAAGGGCTCGCCGGGTGGCGTGGCCGTGGCCGGCAGGAGTGCCAGGTCGAGGCCGCGCACCAGGCGGGCCCTCAGTGTTTCGTCGGCGGCCAGGGACGCGGCGACACGTCGGGCCGCCTCCGCCGGGGGCGCGTCCGGGGAGAGGACGAGGGCGAGCGTGCCGTCGGCGCTGCCGGGGCCGAGGTGGGCGCGCAGCACCGCGGACTCGGCGGCGACCGCCGCGTGCACCGCGTCCCGTACCGCCGGGTCGTCCAGCGGGTCCACGCTGGTGCGGCCCTCCGCGAGGGCGAGCAGCGCCGGACCCGTCAGCTGGTAGGGCACCGGCCCCGCGAGGTCGAGGACGACCGTGTCGGCCTTCTCGTGCGCGGCGGCCTGCAGCGCCTGGTGCAGGGGTACCGCGACGGGCCGGGCGGCCGGGTCCCAGAGCGCCAGCGAGGCGAGCGAGGTGAAGGCGGGCAGCGCCCGCCGGTTCCCCGCGGTGAGCGTCGGCACGGCCATGTCGCTGGTCTTCTCGCGGCGCAGCCCTGTCTCGGGGTCCTCCTCGACCTCGCCGAGGAGGGCGACCACGGGGACGAGCAGGCGTGCCTCTCGCAGCGCCTCCAGGACCGGGCCGTGCGCGGTGCGGTCCTCCGACCAGGCCGCGAGGGCCGCGGCGAGCCGCGGGTCGGCGGTGCCGTCGTCGTCGGAGAAACCGGGGTCAGGGATGTTCTTGAGCGCCACGCACCGAGCCTAACCGCCAGGTGCGGGCCGCCTTCCCCGCGGGTGGCTCGGTAGGTCCTGGGCGCGCCTTCAGCGTGGCAGGCTGCGACGCCAGAGGACCACCGCGGCGACGAGCAGGACCGCGCCCAGGCCGCCGGCGACCGGGGCGAGCAGACCCACGGGCTTCGCGTCGTCGGGGGCGGGCAGCGGCCCGGGGCCGAAGTAGCGGCCCTGATAGCCGGCGGCGGCGTTCTTGGGGTCGGCGCCCTGCAACGCGGCACCGGCCTTGATCGCGGCGGCCGGGTCGACCGTTCCGTAACCCTTGGCGTCGCTGCGGCCGGACGCCGGGCGGTTGCGGGCGGTGTCGATGAGCAGCCGCTTGACCTGGGCGGGCGTCAGGTCGGGGTGCGCGGCCCGGACGAGCGCGACCGCGCCGGAGACGAAGGCGGCGGCGGCACTGGTGCCCCAGCCCTCGTAGTAGCTGCGGTCGGGGTCGGCGATCACGATGTCGACGCCGGGGGCGCTGACGGTCGCGTACCAGCGGCGGGTGGAGAAGGAGGCGCGGATGCCGAAGCGGTCGACGGCGGTGACGGCGACGACGCCGGGGTAGGCGGCCGGGTACGAGATGTGGTCGCCTTTCTCGCCGCCGTTGCCGGCCGAGGCGACCACGGAGACGCCCTTGGCGAGGGCGTACTGGACGGCGGCGTCCTCCCCGGCGTCGGGGTGGGCGGACTTGGAGTCGTCGCCGAGCGAGAGGTTGATGACGTCGGCGCCGTTGTCGGCGGCCCAGCGGATGCCCTCGGCGAGGGCGGTGCCACGGCTCTTGCGGGCCTTGTCCCGGGACTTGTCGGTGCCTTCGAGGATGACGCGGACGGGCAGGATCTTCACCTTGGGGGCGATGCCGAGGACGCCGTCCTCGCGGCCGGGGCCGTGGCCGTGCCCGGCGATGATGCCGGCCATCGCGGTGCCGTGGCGGGCCCAGGCCCGGTCGCCGCGCCGCGCGCCGAAGCCGATGAGGTCCTTGCCGGTCAGGACCGACCCGGCGAGGTCGGGGTGGTCGGCGTCGACGCCCGTGTCGAGGACGGCGACGGTGACGCCCTCGCCCTGGGTGGTGCGCCACGCCTCGGTGGTGTGCAGGGCTTCGAGGCCCCACTGACGAGCGCGGATGGTGTCGGCGTACGCGGGCGTGGTGGTGGCGGGGAGGACGGCGAAGGCGGCGGCGAGGAGCGCCGCGAGGGCTCGGCGGGTCACTTCTCGTCCTCGCCCTTCGTGGCGTCGGCGACGGCGGTGCGCACCTGGCGTTCGACGCGGTTCGCCACGCCTCGGGCCTCGTGGCCGAGTCCGGCCTGTGCGGGGGCGCTGGTCGAACCGGCGGTCATCGCCTTCTCGGCGGGCTCGGGGCGGGTGACGGGGCGGCCGTCGGCGAAGCCGGAGACGGAAGTGACGACGACGGGCAGGTCGGCGAGGGGGCGGGTCCACCAGCTGGCGCGCTGCGCGGCGCCGAAGTGGGCGGCGACGGTGCCCGGGGCGGAGAGCGCCGGGGGGACGTCGGCGCCGAGCCTGGCGGCCTGGGTGGAGAGGGTGCGGGTGGTGGCGGGGTCGGCCTGGGTGAAGACGAGGCCGACGGTGATGACGCTGGTGGCGGTGGCGTCGGTGTACGTGGCCCGCAGGACGCGGTCGCAGCCGACGGGGCGCAGGGCGGTCAGCAGGCTCGGCGACAGGACGGTCGCCGAGCAGGGGGCGTCGGCCGCGACGACGACACGGGTCCAGGTGCGGGTGGCGGCGCCGGGGCCCGCGGCGGGGCCGGGGAGGGTGCGCGGGAAGAGGGTGTCGACGGGGACGCTGTGCCACAGGGTCCTGGCCTGTGCGTACCCGGCCGGCTCGGCCGGAGCGCCGGCGTCGGTGGCCGCGAGCACGGCTCCGGCGACGGCCCCGCCGATGAGCCCGAGACCGAGGACGAGACAGGCCCCGGCGGCGACCACCCGGCCGGAACGCCGCTCGCGGACGGGCCGCAGCCGGGTGGTGGTCTCGGCGGGCGTCTCGGGCACTCCGGGGTACGGAGACGGCCGATAGGCCCCGTACGTCCCGTAGGCGTACTGACCGGCTCCGCTGGGCGCTGACGCGGGCCGCGGCACGCCGGTCGACACGTGCGGCGCGCCGTGCGGCGGGGGCGAGGGCGCGGGACGGGGGCCCTCCGGGTGGTGCGGCGGCCGCGGGGCGGGTGCGGAGGCGTGGTCGCGGATGGGGCGCAGGCGGGTGGTCGTCTCGACGGGGGGCACCTGGGCCTCCGGCCGCGAGCCCGTGGCCGCGCCGGCCCCCACGGCGGTGCCCGGCGTGGGGGCCGGCCGGGAGGGGACCTCGGCGGGGAGAGGGGCGCTCGCCACGCCCGTCGGGCGCGGGCCGTGGGGCTCGGGGGCCTTGGGCGGCAGCGAGGACGGGGTGGGCAGAAGTGCGTCGGTGATGCGGGACGTGGGTCGGTGCGACTCGGTGCTCATCCCCGTCCCCCTGCTTGTCCCAGCGCAATGCCCGCCACTCTACGGGCTGTTCCCCGCAGCACGGGACTCAGGGGCTACCCACCCTTAAACCCGTCTGGCAAGCTCGGGCCATGACTCCCCGCGCCGCCGACCGGGCCCGGTACGACCGGGCCACCGCCGATCTCGACGCGCCCGTGGCGATCGTCGATCTGGAGGCGTTCGACGCCAACGCCGACGATCTCGTGCGGCGGGCCGGCGGCAAGCCGATCAGGGTGGCGAGCAAGTCCGTGCGGTGCCGCGCGCTGCTGGAACGGGTCCTGGCGCGCGCGGGCTTCGCGGGGATCATGTCGTTCACGCTGGACGAGTCGCTGTGGCTGGCCCGCGCCGGGTTCGAGGACGTGCTGCTCGCCTACCCGTCCGCCGACCGCGCCGCCTTCGGCGAACTGGCGAGCGACCCCAAGCTCGCGGCCGCCGTGACCGTGATGGTCGACGACCCGGCACAGCTGGACCTCGTGGACACGGCCCGCGCGGGCGGCGCCGAGGAGATCCGGGTCTGCCTGGAGCTGGACACCTCGCTCCAGCTGTTCGGCGGCCGGGTGCGGGTCGGCGCCCGCCGCTCTCCGCTGCGCGAGCCCGCGCAGCTCGCCGAACTCGCCCGTTCGGTCGCCCGGCGGCCCGGCTTCCGGCTCGTCGGCATCATGGCGTACGAGGGACATGTCGCCGGTGTCGGGGACGCTGTCGCGGGGCGGCCGCTGCGGTCCCGGGCGATCCGGCTGATGCAGTCGGCCGCCCGCAAGGAGCTGGCGGCCCGGCGGGCGGCCGTGGTCCGGGCGGTACGGGCGGTGGCGCCCGACCTGGAGTTCGTCAACGGCGGCGGTACGGGCAGCGTGCAGCACACCGCGGCGGAGGAGGCGGTGACCGAGATCGCCGCGGGTTCGGGGCTCTTCGTACCGCGCCTCTTCGACAACTACACGTCCTTCACCGGTCGCCCGGCCGCCCTCTTCGCCCAGCCCGTCGTGCGGCGGCCGGGCGTCGGCGTGGTGACGGTGCTCGGCGGCGGCTACCCGGCGTCCGGTGCGGCGGGGCCGGACCGGCTGCCCGTGCCGTACCTCCCGGAGGGGCTGCGGTACGACCCGCGGGAGGGGCCCGGCGAGGTGCAGACCCCGCTGCTCGGCTCCCCCGCCGACGATCTCCTCATCGGGGACAAGGTGTGGTTCCGGCACGCGAAGGCCGGCGAGCTGTGCGAACGCTTCGACAGCCTCCGGCTGGTCGAGGGCGACCGGGTCACGGCCACCGTACCGACGTACCGGGGCGAGGGCCGCACCTTCCTGTGACCGGGGCCGGTGCCCGTCCGGGGCACGGTGCCCGGTTCCCGGTCAGGAACCGGGGCTGAGCGGGGCGCCCACCCCGCCGTTCGTCGTGGAGCCGATCGGCAGGATCCCCTTCACGATCTCGTCCATGGTGGCGAGCGACGGGCCCTTGGGACCCGCGTCGAAGGCGAAACGCACCACGACCGGCGACTCGCTGCCACGGGGTGACGGGAAGGCGAGCGACTGGACGTAGCCGCCGGGGCCCTTGCCGGTGGTGACCTGCCACCGGACCAGGTAGCCGGTGCGCCCGGCGACGACGGCGGGCCGGGCGGCGACCACCTTGTGCGAGCGGATCCCGCCGTACAGACGGTTGCCCAGGACGTCGTCCTCGTAGAAGGCATCGGCGGCCAGGGCGATGTCCTCCTCGGCGATCGCCTCGGGGGTCGTGGCGTCGGTGCCCGATGCCGTACGGGAGTTGACCGTGCCGCGCCGGCAGTCGCGGTCGGTCGCAGCGGGGCAGGGGTACTCGCCCGCTGTGACGACGGTCGGCACGTCGCCGCCGCGGAACTCCGGCCTCTCCCAGCCCTCGAGGATGGGCAGCGTGATGCCGTTGAGCTGGTCGGCGACGTGCGTGGGGTCCTCGGCGGGCGGGCTGCTCGACGGGCCGGTGGTGG
>NZ_BMTO01000004.1:139549-222994 GCF_014649715.1 Streptomyces lateritius | reverse complement strand
GTCGTCCTCCTCGCCCCCGAGGAGGACGACCCCCGTGACGGCGGCCGCCGCCACCACGACCGCCGCCGCGGCGAAGGCGAGGGCCTTTCCGCGCCCCCGGGGTGCGGGAGGACCCGCCGCCGGCCGGGTGTGCGCGGTCCACGTCGTGCCGTCCCACCAGCGTTCGACAGCGGGGATGCCCGGGTCCGGATACCAGCCCGGGGGTGTGGTCATGCTCATCCCGCCACCCTAGGCCGTCTCCGTGAAGTCCCGCCCGGCCCGCGACGCCTGGCACGCACGCTCGCCGCGTTGCCGGGATCACCCGAGTACGCCCAGGACGAGGGCGACCCTCCGCCTTGCGATCACACGCCCAGACGCCGCGGGCCCCGCCCTGCGGGCAGACGGTCATCGCCGCCGGGCACTCCCCCGCGGGCCTGGATGCCGGGTCGGGGCCGGGTCGGGGGGAGTCGAAGGGGCGGCGGGAGCGGATGGTCGACTCTCGCTGAGGCGGGGTGCCTGCCCGGGAAGCTTCTCGTCGATCACGGTGTCAGCCGGATGAGGACGGTGGCGCGAGGTGCAGGCGGCCGGGGTGTTTGTCGTGGCGGGTGGGGATGCCACGCCATGGTCGACATCCACTGATTGATCATTTCCGCTAATGAGTGCCATGCCGAAGTCGGCGTTGTTCGGCCCGCCACCGTGGGCGAAGGTGATTCCGGGCCTGCCACCGGGCCTCTTGAGTTCGTCACACCGGTATCGGCGACCGAGCGGCCGGCGGCTTTTCAAGGCTCATCATTCTGATCCCCGCCGAATGGGGCGCAAAGCAGTGCCCCCCTTGTCTCATATGGAGGGTCCATGACCTCACGCAAGATCACCGCCGCCGCGCTGACGACCGCCGCTCTGGCCGCAGTGGTCGTCGGTCCCGCGAGCCCCGCGAGTGCCGCGGTCGTCGAGCGCAAGTGCGCCACCATGCAAGACCACACGATCACCACACCAGGGCATGACGTAGCCCTTGAGCTCACCATGTGCGTGGAAAGGGATTCCACGGGCGTTTACCGGGCTACGTCCACCGTGTGGTGGACTCACGGTGGATGGAACGTCGACTTCGAGAAGCTGGAGTACCACCTCCGTCTGGAAAGGTACGACGTCGTCAAGAGGGGAGCCGTCTGCGACTTGAAGGCGAAGGTGAACAGCGACGGGAGCGGCTCCTCGGTCTGCCAGGTGGCATGGACGTCCACCACGGCGCCGGTGACGGCTGACGGCACCTTCGTCTACAACCACAACAACGATGGCGAGGGCGACTACAGGTTGGAACTCACCGGCAGCCCCTCCATCTAGGATCGCTCAGGCGCGGGCGTGGGGTCGGCCATGCGATCACCGGCGTCCCGATGTCTCGACACCGGGACGAGGGATGCGCGGCACGATCCGCCGGCGCCGCAGCCCGGCTGCGCGGGTGCTCGAAGTCGTAGCCCTTGTCGGCGAGCGGCTCGGCCGGGCGGCGGCGCCGGCGTCCGTAGCGGGAGCGGATCGGCGGGATGCCGCGCGTCGGCGGTGTCAGGGCCTGGCTGTCGTGCGGGTGGCCCCCGGGACCTCCGGCTGTTCATGGGGAAGTCGCCGTCGAGGCGGCGCCTCTGCAGCCCTGGCAGGGAAACGGCGCATCAGTCCAGTGGGGTGAGCACGGGGTTGGTGGCGTGGTCGTCGATCTGCCGGGGACCGAGTTCGCGGGCAGTGTCGAGGAGCGCCTGGACATGGGGCGCGGGGGCGGAGTCGGGCAGAACCAGCGCCCATTCGGTGAGCGCGGCGTCGTTGATCGGCAGCAGCGCGACCCCGGGGTAGCTGTAGTACCGCGGGACATGACCGTTGAGGGGGCAGACGATGCGTCCGGCCGCGACCAGGGCGAGGACTTCATGGAAGGTCCGCGCCCGCGGTCCGCGGGGGATCGGGCGGCCGCTGGGGGTGTGGTCGGGGCACATGGCATCGAACCACTCCCGCGGCACGTGCTCGCCGGGGTCGAGAACCGTCTGACCGGCCAAGTCCTCCATCGACACGAAGCTGCTCGCTGCCAGGGGTGAATCCTGGGCGACGGCCAGGACCCGGCCCTCCCTCAGCACGACGGGCCCGCATGACGCTCGGTCCTCCGGCACGGGCAGCCACATGAGCTGCAGATCCACCTCACCGGTTCGGAGCTTCACGAACGGGTCGCTGAAGTGGAATTCCACGAACTCCACCCCGCATTCCGGGTATCGGGTCACATACGCCTGCACAAGCCAGCTCAGCTCCGACGGCAGGGCTCCCATCACTCCCAGCCGTACGGTCCCGCAGCAGCCACGGGCCGCGGCAGCTGCCCGGTCCATGGCCTCTCGTATGAGCCCGAAACCAGGCTCCAAGTCGTCTCGCAGGCGCTGCCCCAGGAGCGTCAGCGCAACGGTCCGGGTGCTGCGGTCGAACAGGGCACCGCCCAGCCGTCGCTCCTGCTGTTTGATCGACTGGCTGACACGCGCCTGGGACAGGTGCAGCCGCTCCGCCGTCCGCCCGAAGTGCAGCTCCTCCGCGAGGGTCAGGAAGATCTCGATGTCTCGCAGCTCCACAGCGTCCCCTGATCGATCATTCCCGCTGACGAGTGTCTTGCCGAAACCCGCGTTGTTCGGCCCGCCAGCGTAGAGGAAGCCCGTCCGTCCGGAGCGAATTCGCTCCTGCGTGCCCACCCCGGAGAGCCGCTGGGCCTCCCGTCTCAGGAAGAGGAACGATGAAATCTTTCCGTGTGCTCCAGGTCGCTGCTGCGTCGGCGTTGGCCCTTGTCCCCGTGCTCGGCATGCCCGCTCCGGCCTCCGCCGCCACATACTGCAGCACGCACCAGGACAAGGAATTTCCGACGAACGGGTACAACACCGACGTCACTGTCAAGATATGTATCGAACAAGACGTCCCCACGGGCGCCTACCGGGCCATAGCCAGCGTTTCCTGGCAGGAGGGCGCCGGCAACAAGTTCAACAACTTCGATGTGCACCTTCGGACGGAAAAGTACGACGTGACCTTCCACGGCATGGTGTGCGACCTGACGGCGCAGATCAACCGCTTCGAGGCCAATCACGTGGACTGCAAGGTCGCGTGGGACTACCGCTCGCCCGGCGGGGTGACGGGTGACGCCACCGTCCTTTACGACATCGCCGACGACGGCGAGGGCGAGCTCCGTTGGGATCTCACGGGCTCCCCCTCCATGTGAGCGCGAGGCGGGTGCGGTCGTCGGACGGCGGAGTGGATGTGGTCCGGGCCTCACGGGGGGAGACGCGGACCTCCGGTGCGGTGAAGCCTGAACAGCCTCACCGCACCGGAGGTCTTCGCCATGATCAAGACCCGCGTCCGTCGACAACGCTCGTGATCAATACGCCTAGAGCGGGGTCACGTACGCGCCCGCGATGCCGCCGTCGACGAGGAAGTCGGTGGCGTTGACGAAGGAGGAGTCGTCGCTGGCGAGGAAGGCGACGGCGGCGGCGATCTCCTCGGCCTCGGCGAAGCGGCCGACCGGGATGTGCACGAGCCGGCGGGCGGCGCGCTCCGGGTCCTTGGCGAAGAGTTCCTGGAGGAGCGGGGTGTTCACGGGCCCAGGGCAGAGCGCGTTGACGCGGATGCCCTCGCGGGCGAACTGGACGCCCAGTTCGCGGGACATGGCGAGCACGCCGCCCTTGGAGGCGGTGTACGAGATCTGGCTGGTGGCGGCGCCCATGACGGCGACGAAGGAGGCGGTGTTGATGATCGAGCCGCGACCCTGCCGGCGCATGTAGGGCAGGGCGGCCTTGCAGCACAGGTAGACGGAGGTGAGGTTGACGTCCTGGACGCGCTTCCAGGCGTCGAGCTCCGTGGTGAGGATGGAGTCGTCGTCGGGGGGCGAGATGCCGGCGTTGTTGAAGGCGATGTCGACGGAGCCGTAGGTGTCGAAGGCGGTCTTGAAGAGCGCCTCGACCTGCTCGGGGTCGGTGACGTCGACCTGGACGAAGGTGCCGCCGACCTCCTCGGCGGCGGCCTTCCCGGCCGTCTCGTCGATGTCGCCGCAGACGACGTGGGCGCCCTCGGAGGCGAGCCGGCGGGCGGTGGCGAGTCCGATGCCGCTGCCGGCCCCGGTGATGACGGCGGTACGGCCGACCAGGCGGCGGCAGACGGGCTCTTCGGTGCGGTCGGTCATGTCTCTCAGGCCTCCGTGCTGATGAAGACGTTCTTGGTTTCGGTGAAGGCGGTCAGGGCGTCGGGGCCGAGTTCGCGGCCGAGGCCGGACTGCTTGTAGCCGCCGAACGGGGTGGCGTAGCGGACGCTGGAGTGGGAGTTGACGGAGAGGTTGCCGGCCCGTACGGCCCGGGAGACGCGGACGGCGCGGCCCACGTCGCGGGTCCAGATGGAGCCGGACAGGCCGTACTCGGTGGCGTTGGCGAGGCGGATCGCGTCGGCCTCGTCCGTGAAGGGCAGGACGACGGCGACCGGCCCGAAGATCTCCTCGACGGCGCAGGGCGCGTCCTCGGCGACGCCGGTGAGGACGGTCGGCGGGAACCAGAAGCCGGGGCCCTCGGGGGCCTTGCCGCGGATGCCGGGGAGGGTGTCGGGGACGTAAGCCCGTACGCGCTCCAGCTGGGCGCGCGAGATCAGCGGGCCCATCTGGGTCCGTTCGTCGGCGGGGTCGCCGACGACGATCTCCTCGACGGCGGGGGTGAGCAGTTCCAGGAAGCGGTCGTACACCGACCGCTGGACGAGGATGCGGGTGCGGGCGCAGCAGTCCTGGCCGCTGTTGTCGAGGAAGGACATCGGTGCGGCGGCCGCGGCGGCCTCGATGTCGGAGTCGGCGAAGACGAGGTTGGGGCTCTTGCCGCCGAGTTCCAGGGTCACGCGTTTCACCTGGTCCGCGCAGGTCGCCATGATCGACTTGCCGACGCGGGTGGAGCCGGTGAAGACGATCTTGGCGATGCCGGGGTGTCGGACGAGCGCGTCGCCCGCGACGGCGCCCTCGCCCGGCAGGACCTGGAAGAGGCCGTCGGGGAGCCCGGCCTCCAGGGCGAGTTCGGCGAGCCGGAGAGCCGTGAGAGGGGTGGCCTCGGCGGGCTTGAGGAGTACCGCGTTGCCGGCGGCGAGGGCCGGGGCGAGAGCCCATGCGGCGATCGGCATGGGGAAGTTCCAGGGCGCGATCACGCCGACGACACCGAGGGGTTCGAGCAGGGTGATGTCGATCCCGCCCGCGACGGGGATCTGGCGGCCGCTGAGCCGTTCCACCCCCCCGGCCGCGAAGTCGAGCAGATCGCGGACGTTGCCCGCCTCCCAGCGGGCGTTGCCGAGGGTGTGGCCGGCCTCGCGGACCTCCAGGAGGGCGAGCTCCTCGTTGTGGGCGTCGACGACGGCGGCGAAACGGCGCAGCAGCCCGGCCCGGCCGGCGGGGGCGAGTGCGGCCCATCCGCGCTGGGCCTCGGTCGCGCGGGCGACGGCGGTGTCGACGTCCGCCGGGGTCGCGGCGGGGACGGTGGCGACGACCTCCTCGGTCGCCGGGTTGAGGACGATCAGTTCGTGCGGTCCATGCAGTTCGTGCGACAACGCGTTCCTCACATGCGTTCGAAGGAGCGGCGCAGCTCCCAGTCGGTCACCGCGGCGTCGTACGCGTCGAGTTCGACGCGGGCCATGTTGCGGTAGTGGGCGACGACCTCGTCACCGAAGGCGGCCTTGGCGATCGGGCTGGTCTCCCACAGCTCGGCGGCCTCGCGCAGGGTGGTCGGGACGTGGGCGTACTCGGCGGTGTAGGCGTTGCCGTCGCAGGCCGGGGGCAGTTCGAGACGGTGCTCGATGCCGTACAGGCCGGCGGCGACCAGGCCGGCGACGGCGAGGTGGGGGTTGACGTCTCCGCCGGGGAGGCGGTTCTCGAAGCGCATCGAGCGGCCGTGGCCGACGACGCGCAGGGAACAGGTGCGGTTGTCGACGCCCCAGGCGACGGCGGTGGGGGCGAAGGAGCCGGGCTGGAAGCGCTTGTAGGAGTTGATGTTGGGGGCGTAGAGGAGGGAGAAATCGCGCAGGGCGGCGAGCTGGCCGGCGAGGAAGTACCGCATGACGTCCGACATGCCGCCGGGCCCGTCACCGGCCATCACGTTGCGGCCGGGTTCGTCGAGGGCCTGGAGGGAGAGGTGGATGTGGCAGGAGTTGCCCTCGCGCTCGTTGTACTTCGCCATGAAGGTGAGCGAGACGCCCTCCTGGGCGGCGATCTCCTTGGCGCCCGTCTTGTAGACGGCGTGCTGGTCGCAGGTGACGAGCGCCTCGTCGTACTTGAAGGCGATCTCGTGCTGTCCGGGGTTGCACTCGCCCTTGGCGGACTCCACGGTCAGGCCGGCGCCGGCCATCTCGTTGCGGATGCGGCGCAGCAGGGGTTCGACGCGGCCGGTACCGAGGACGGAGTAGTCGACGTTGTACTGGTTGGCCGGGGTCAGACCCCGGTAGTTCGCGTTCCAGGCCTGCTCGTAGGTGTCCTTGAAGACGATGAACTCGAGCTCCGTGCCGACGTGGGCGGTCCAGCCGTGCTCGGCGAGCCGTTCCAGCTGGCGGCGGAGGATCTGGCGGGGGGCGGCGACGACGGGCGAGCCGTCGCTCCAGGCGAGGTCGGCGATGAGCATCGCCGTACCCTCGTTCCAGGGGACGCGGCGCAGGGTGGTGAGGTCGGGGAGCATGGCGAAGTCGCCGTAGCCGCGGTCCCAGGAGGACATCTCGTATCCGTCGACCGTGTTCATCTCGGTGTCGACGGCCAGGAGATAGTTGCAGCCCTCGGTGCCGTGGTCGAGGACGTCGTCGAGGAAGAACGGTGCGGCGAACCGCTTGCCCTGGAGCCGCCCCTGCATGTCGGGGAAGGCCAGGACGACCGTGTCGATCTCACCGCTCGCCACGAGGGCGCGTAGCTCCTCGACGGAGAGCGGGGCTTTGCGGTCTGCCACGGGATTACTCCTCCTTCGGTCAGCCGGAAGACATAAGGTATTGCGGAAGACCATTGATTGGGAAGGGGAAACGGCAACGTGGCCAGTACGAGTGAATCGGCGGACCGGCTGACGCCCGTGCTGCGGCCGGTCCGGGCGGGGAACGGTTTCGAGGAGGCGCTGGAGCAGATCCTGCAGGTGGTGCGCCTGGGGCTCGTCCCCGGCGGGGAGCGGCTGCCCGCCGAGCGGGAACTGGCCGAGCGGATGGGGATCAGCCGCGTCACCCTGCGCGAGGTCCTGAAGGTCCTCCAGGAACAGGGCCTGGTGGAGAGCCGGCGGGGCCGCTACGGCGGGACGTTCGTGCTGCACCGGCCCCAGACGGCCGACGAGGACGAGCTGCGCCGCCGGATCGCCGCCGTCGACGTCGAGGACACGCTGCGCTTCCGCGAGGTGCTGGAGGTCGGCGCGGCCGGGCTCTGCGCGGCGCACGGCCTGACCGACGAGGGCGCCGAGCGGCTCCGTACGGCTCTCGCGGCGACGCACGACGCCCCGCTGGCCGACTACCGCCGCCAGGACACGCTGCTGCACCTCACCCTGGCCGAGCTGTCGGGCTCACCGTCGCTCACGACGCAGTACGCGGCCGTCCGGGCGACGGTCAACGACCTGTTGGACTGCATCCCCCTCCTCGTACGCAATCTGGAGCACTCCCAGCACCAGCACACGGCCCTGGTGGAGGCGGTCCTCGACGGGGACGCGGACGCGGCACGCGAGGTGACGCGCGAACACTGCGGCGGCACGGCGGCGCTGCTGCGCGGCTTCCTGACATGAGGGGGCGGCCTGGCGGGCCCGCTGCGGCGCAAAGGTATGGGGCCAATCCATTGGGCCCGTTGCGGGGAGCTGACGCTGCTCGAAGACACCACCGGGGACAAGACCGCGCCCGACGACTACCTCGAACGCCGCGCCCTGCGCCGCGGCAGCGCCGGCTGGCTGCTGCTCACCGGGCTCGGCGTCGCCTATGTCGTCTCCGGCGACTTCTCCGGCTGGAACATCGGCCTGTCCAAGGGCGGCTTCGGCGGGCTCGCCGTCGCCACCGTCCTGATGGGCGCGATGTACGCCTGCCTCGTCTTCGCGCTGGCCGAACTCTCCGCCATCCTGCCCACCGCGGGCGGCGGTTACGGCTTCGCGCGCCGCGCGCTCGGCACCTGGGGCGGCTTCCTCACCGGCACCGCCATCCTCATCGAGTACATCCTCGCGCCCGCCGCGATCTCGATCTTCATCGGCGACTACGTCGAGTCGCTCGGCCTCTTCGGCCTGGAGTCCGGCTGGCCGGTCTACCTCGCCTGCTTCGTGATCTTCATCGGGATCCATCTGTACGGCGTGGGCGAGGCGCTGCGCTTCAGCCTGATCGTGACGGCGATCGCGGTCGCGGCGCTCGTGATCTTCGCGCTCGGCGCGCTCAGCGACTTCCACGTCGACGGGCTGAACGACATCCCGGTCGACGGCGAGGCCTTCGGCTCCAACTCCTGGCTGCCCTACGGTCTCCTCGGCATCTGGGCGGCGTTCCCCTTCGGCATGTGGTTCTTCCTCGGCGTCGAGGGTGTGCCGCTCGCCGCGGAGGAGGCCAAGGATCCGGTCCGCTCGATGCCCAGGGCGCTCGCCCTGTCGATGGGCATCCTGGTGCTGCTCGCCGTGGTGACCTTCTTCGCCTCCACGGGCGCCCGCGGCTCGGCGGCGATCCAAGAGGCGGGCAACCCGCTGGTGGTGGCACTGCAGGGCGACGGCGACCCGACGACGCTGAGCCGCTTCGTGAACTACGCCGGTCTCGCGGGGCTCGTGGCCTCGTTCTTCTCACTCATCTACGCCGGTTCACGCCAGCTCTTCGCCCTGTCGAGGGCCGGCTACCTGCCCCGGTTCCTCTCCCTGACCAGCCGGCGCAAGTCACCGTACCTGGGGCTGCTGATCCCGGGTGCCATCGGCTTCGCGCTCGCCGCCGGGACCGGCGACGGGGCGCGGATGCTGAACATCGCCGTGTTCGGAGCCACCATCTCGTACGCCCTGATGGCGCTCTCCCACATCGTGCTGCGCCGCCGCGAGCCGGAGCTGCCCCGGCCGTACCGGACACCGGGCGGCGTGGTGACCTCGTCGGTCGCCCTCGTCCTCGCCGCCTCCGCGCTGGTGGCGACCTTCCTGGTCGACAAGGAGGCGGCGTTCATCGCACTGGCGGTCTATGTGATCGCCCTCGCCTACTTCGCGTTCTACAGTCGGCACCATCTGGTGGCCAAGGCACCGGAGGAGGAGTTCGCGGCGCTCGCGGCGGCCGAGGCCGAGCTGGAACGCGACTGACGCCCCCATCCCCTACCGGAGGAACACCCGTGAACCCCGTGCCCCCCGTGACCAAGCCGCTCATCGGCGTGACGACCTACCTGGACCAGGCCCGCTGGGGGGTGTGGGACATGCCCGCCGCTCTGCTACCGGCGCAGTACCCCCGCCTGGTCCAGGCGAGCGGAGGCCTCGCGGCGATGCTTCCGCCGGACGAGCCGTCTGCGGCGGCCCGGGTGGTGGCCCGCCTCGACGCCCTGGTGGTCGCGGGCGGGGCGGACGTCGAGCCGGTACGGTACGGGGCCGCGCCCGACCCTCGTACGGGCCCGCCGGCCCGGGCCAGGGACGCCTGGGAGCTGGCCCTGGTGGAGGCGGCGCTGTCCTCGGGGACTCCGCTGCTCGGCATCTGCCGGGGCATGCAGCTGTTGAACGTGGCCCTCGGCGGGACCCTGATCCAGCACCTGGACGGCCACGTGGAGGCGGTCGGCGTGATCGGCCGGCACGCGGTGAAGCCGGTCCCGGGGACGCGGTACGCCTCGCTGGTCCCGGAGCTGACCTCGGTGCCGACCTACCACCACCAGGCGGTGGACCGCCTGGGCAAGGGCCTGGCGCCCTCGGCGTACGCGGAGGACGGCACCGTCGAGGCGATCGAACTGGCTGAACCGGCCTGGGCGTTGGGCGTCCAGTGGCACCCGGAGATGGGCGAGGACCTACGGGTGATGCGGGGCCTGGTCACGGCGGCGGCGGGGGCCTGAGCCGAGGCCACTCCGGCCGGACGGCGCCCGGGGTGCCTCGTCGATCAGGACGGGATCAGGCCGGACGGCCCCCGGAGGGCCGGGTCACGCCCGGGTCAGGGACAGCAGGTCGCGCGCCGGGCCCGTGGGGCGGTGGCCGGTGGGCCAGACCGCGCGCAGGTCGCGGCGGAGCAGGACACCCTCGACCGGAATCTCCACCAGACGGCGCGAGGCCAGCTCCTCCATGATCGCGAGCTCGCTCAGGACCGCCGGACCGGCGCCGCTGACCGCCGCCGCCTTCACCGCCGTGGTGGAGGCCAGTTCGAGCAGCGGCTGGGCCAGGCCGCCGTGGGCGGCGAGCGCGGAGTCGAGGACCTGACGGGTGCCCGAGCCCCTTTCGCGCAGGATCAGCGGAGTCGCGGCCAGTTCGGATGGGTCGAGGCGCTTGCGGCGGCGGGACCACGGATGGGAGGGCGCGGCGACCACGGCCAGCCGGTCGTGGGCGACGACCGCCCCGTTCAGGCCCTCCGGCACGGCGAGCCCCTCCACGAAACCCAGGTCCGCCTCGCCGGCGAGCAGTCGCTCCGCGACCACCGCCGAGTTCCCCGCCATGAGGGACACGGCCGTGCCGGGCCGCTCCGCGCGCAGCGCGATCAGCCAGCCCGGCAGCAGGTACTCGGCGATCGTCATCGAGGCGGCCACCCGCAGCCGCGAGTCCCGGCGCCCCCGCAGCGCCTGCGCGCCGGCGTCGAAGGCCTCCGCCGCCTCCACGATCCGCCGTGCCCAGTCCGTCACCAGGGCGCCCGCGTCCGTGAGCCGCGAGCCACGCGGCGAACGGTCCACCAGCGCCACCCCCAGCTGCCGCTCCATCGAGCGGATGCGGCTGCTCGCGGCGGGCTGGGTGATCCCGACCTCCCGGGCGGCCCGTCCCAGGCTCCCGTGGCGGGCGACGGCCAGGAGGAGTTCGAGCGCGCCGAGATCGGGGACCCGGTGGGACAGGGGGGAGGTGACACTGCTCTCACTGGTCATAAAGTCAGCTTATGACGTCATAGCGCCAAGATCCCTGGTCGGGACAGCGCATCGGTACGACGGTGAAGCCATGGCAACCCTCGCACCTTCCCGTCCGGTCCCCCTCGCCACCACCCCCGGCGTGCGGGCGGCCGCGGTCCGTCACCTCGGCCCCAACTGGTACGCCTCCGTGATGGGCACCGCCATCGTCGCCAACGCGGGAGCCGCCCTCCCCGTGCACGTCCCCGGTCTGCGCACCGCCTGCGCGGCCGTATGGGCGCTCTCCCTGGCGATGCTCCTGACCCTGCTCACGGCCCGCTCCCTGCACTGGATCCACCACCGCGACCGGGCGCGCGCACATCTGCTCGACCCGGCCGTCGCCCCGTTCTACGGCTGTCTGTCGATGGCGATGCTCGCGGTCGGCGGCGGCGCCATGACCGTCGGCAGGGACTGGATCGGGCTCCCGGCGGCCGTGGCGCTCGACACCGTCCTGTTCACGGCGGGCACGGTGATCGGTCTGGCCGCGGCCGTAGCGATCCCCTACCTCATGGTGGTCCACCACAGGATCGAGAGCGCCTCCCCGGTGTGGCTGCTGCCGGTGGTGGCGCCGATGGTCTCCGCCGCCGTGGGCCCCCTCCTCCTCCCCCACCTGCCCGCCGGGCAGGCGCAGCAGACGCTGCTGATCGCCTGCTACGCGATGTTCGGCGTCAGTCTGCTCGCCACCCTCGTGATGCTGCCGCTCATCTTCGGCCGGCTGGTCACCGGCGGCCCGCTGCCGCTCGCGCTCACCCCCACGCTCTTCCTGGTCCTCGGCCCGCTTGGCCAGTCGACCACCGCCGCGAACACGTTCGCGGACGCCGCCCCGGGCCTGCTGCCGGCCCCGTACGGACAGGGCTTCACCGCCTTCGCCGTCCTCCACGGCGTGCCGGTCATGGGCTTCGCCCTGCTGTGGCTGGCGCTCGCCGGGGCGCTGGTCCTGCGGGCGCGGTACCGGGGCATGGGGTTCGCGATGACCTGGTGGGCCTTCACCTTCCCGGTCGGGACGTGTGTGACGGGCGCGGAGGGACTGGCCCGGCACACCGGGCTCGACGCCTTCCGGTGGCTCGCGATCGTGCTGTACGTGTTCCTCGTCGCCGCCTGGCTGGTGGCCGCCCTCCACACCGCGCGGGGCCTGCTCGGCGGGACGCTGCTCGCGGAGCCCGGCCAGTGAGATGACGCCCCGCCCGCCGCGTTCGGCTCGTCTGGCGGGATCCTGAGAACACGGGCCACAGCCCTCAGAGGTCGGTGGCCTCGATGTGTTCGGCGACGGCGACGACGAGCAGGCGGGTGCCGGGCTCGGTGGCACGCCACCGGTGCCGTACCCCTCCGGAGAGGTAGAGCGTGTCGCCGCGTTCGAGCCGGTAGGCGCGGCCCTCGGCCTCGACCTCGGCGGCGCCGTCGGCGACGAAGAGCAACTCGTCGTTGCGGTGCTGGAATTCGCGGCCCGCGTCCCGCTCGCCGGTGAACTCGAGCGCGTGCAGCTGATGGCGGCCGCGCACCAGGGGCCGTACCCCGGCGGGCAGGTCGTGGAGCTCTTCCTCGTCGGACCGTACGACGTCGACGGTACGGGCGGACTCGGCGGCGGCGAGCAGTTCGCCGGACGTGGTGTCGAGCGCTTCGGCGACGAGCTGCAGGGAGCGCATGCTGGGTCTGGCCCGCTCGTTCTCGATCTGGCTGAGGAAGGGCACGGAGAGACCGCTGCGCGAGGCGACGACGGCCAGGGTGAGCTGGAGCGCTCTGCGGCGCCTCTTGACGGCCGCGCCCACGCGTGGGGATTCCTTGTCGTCCATGTCGGCTCCCTCCCTCGTCCCTCGTCTGCTGTGTACTGGTCGGTTACCTGAACCTTACGCAGCTTTGGGCTGGGGTTTCGCGTCGTGGCGAAAAGGGGCGGCCGCCGAACACGGTCGGCGACCGCCCCCTTCCGGACAGGAGTCGGAAGACTCGGAATCCGTCGCACTCCTCGCTACGGGGTCAGTTTCTCCGGGAGGCCGGGGTTCTTCTCCAGCCAGCCGCGGACCGCCTCCTGCTCCTTGCCCTTGCCGGACTGCTGGATGGCGGCTTCGAGATCCGTCAGCTGCTTCTCGGTCAGCTCGAAGTTCTTCAGCCAGGCGCCGACCTCGGGGTTGTCGGCGGTGAAGCCCTTGCGGGCCAGGGTGTGCACGCCGTCGCCCTTGCCCCAGGAGCCCTTCGGGTCCTTGAGCTTCTTGAGGTCGTAGGTCGAGTAGGCCCAGTGCGGGGACCAGAGCGTGACGACGACCGGTTCCTTCTTGTCGTAGGCGCGCTTCAGCTCGGCGAGCATGCCGGGCGTGGAGCCGTCGACGACCTTGTACTCACCCTTGAGGCCGTAGTCGTTCAGGACCTTGTCCTTGAGGATGCCCATCATTCCCGCGCTCGGCTCGATGCCGATGATCCGGCCCTTGAACTCGCCGCTCCTGCCCTTGAGGTCGTCGAGCGAGTCGACGCCCTTCATGTAGGACGGCACGGACAGCTCCAGGGAGGTGGGGCCGTACCAGGAGCCGAGGTCCTCGAGCTTGTTGCGGTACTTCTCCCAGTACTGGGCGTGGGTGACGGGGAGCCAGGCGTCGGTCTGGAAGTCGATCTGGCCGCCGGCGAGGCCGGTGTAGAGCGCGCCGGCCTCCAGCTGCCTGGTCTCGACCTCGTAGCCGCGCCGTTCCAGGAGCTCCTTCCAGAGGAAGGTGGAGGCGATCCCCTCGTCCCACGGGATGTAGCCGAGGCTGATCTCCTTGCCGTGGCCGGTGTTCTTGCCGCCGCCGGCCGTGGCGGTCGCCGGGCTGCCGGCGCCCAGGAAGCCCATGCCGCCCGCGACGAGCGCGAGCACGACGACGCCGACGAGGGCGGTGACGGGCTGGGGGCGGTGGCCCCAGACCTTCGCCCCGGTGCGGGCGGCTACCGCGGCCCGTGCCTTGGCGAGGGCCCGGCGGCCGAGCGGCGAGACCTGGCGGCCCAGCGCGCCGGTCATCCGGTCCAGGTACATGGCGAGGATGACGATGGAGACGCCGGCCTCGAAGCCGAGACCGATGTCGACGTTGCCGATGGCGCGGTAGACCGCGCCGCCGAGCCCGCCGCCGCCGACCATGCCGGCGATGACGACCATGGACAGGCCCAGCATGATCACCTGGTTGACGCCGGCCATGATCGTGGGCAGGGCGAGCGGCAGCTGAACGCGGAGCAGCGTGGCGCGGGGGCTCGTGCCGAACGCCTCGGCGGCCTCGACGAGTTCGCCGTCGACCTGCCGGATGCCGAGCTCGGTCATCCGCACGCCCGGCGGCAGGGCGAAGATGATGGTGGCGATGATGCCGGGGACCACACCGACGCCGAAGAAGATGATGCCGGGGATCAGGTAGACCATGGCGGGCATGGTCTGCATGAAGTCCAGGACCGGGCGCATGACGGCGCTGACGGTCTTGGAGCGGGCCGCCCAGATGCCGAGCGGGATCGCGATCGCCAGGGTCACCAGGGTGGCGACCAGTACGAGGGAGAGGGTCGACATGGCGTCGTCCCACAGCTCGATGGAGTCGACGAGCGCGAAGCCCGCGAAGGCGAGGACGCCGGCGGACAGACCACGCAGCCACCAGGCGACGACGGCGAGGATGCCGGCGAAGAGCAGGGGCTCGGGCGCGGAGAGGACCGCGTCGATCCCGTCGTACAGACCGGTGACGGCGGCGCTGACGGCGTCGAAGAGCCAGGCGAGCTGCGCCTGGAGCCAGTCGACGGAGCTGTCGACCCACGGGCCGAGGGGGAGCCTAGGCATGGGAGATCACCTCCGTGCCGGTGGCGCAGGCGAGGGGCGGGCGCTGTTCGTCCCCGATGAAGCCGATCAGCCGGGACTGCGGTACGACTCCGAGGACCGCGCCGTCGGTGTCCTTGACGGCCACCGGGTGCGGAACGCGGGCGCTGACCGCGCACAGGTCGGCGACGAGGGTGTCGGGGCCGACGGTCTCGCAGCCGCAGGAGTCGGGCGCGGGGTGCTCGGGGGTGGTCATCACCGAGGCGGCCGTGAGCACCCGCGAACGGTCGACGTCCTGGATGAAGGAGGCGACGTAGTCGTTGGCGGGGCGGATCAGGATGTCCTCGGCGGTGCCGAGCTGGACGATCCGACCGTCCCGCATGACCGCGATCCGGTCGCCGAGGCGCATGGCCTCGTTGAGGTCGTGGGTGATGAAGACGATCGTCTTCTTCAGCCGCTTCTGCAGTTCCAGGAGCTGGTCCTGCATGTCGCGGCGGATCAGCGGGTCGAGCGCGCTGAACGACTCGTCCATGAGGAGCAGATCGGCGTCGGTGGCGAGCGCGCGGGCCAGGCCGACGCGCTGCTGCATGCCCCCGGAGAGCTCGTCGGGCCAGGACTTCTCCCAGCCGGCGAGGCCGCACAGCTCCAGCGCCTCGACGGCGCGGGCCTCGCGCTCGGCGCGCGGGACGCCCTGGACCTCCAGGCCGTAGGCGGCGTTCTCCAGGACGCTGCGGTGCGGGAAGAGCGCGAAGTGCTGGAACACCATGCTGATCTTCGTGGATCGCACGGTGCGCAGATCGCGGGGGCTCAGCGCGGTGAGGTCCTTGCCGTCGAACAGCACCCGGCCCGCCGTGGGCTCGAGCAGGCCGTTGAGCATGCGCAGGAGGGTGGACTTGCCGGATCCGGACAGACCCATCACGACGAAGATCTGGCCGGGTTCGACGACGAAGGACGCGTCGATCACGGCGGCCGTCGTGCCGTCCGCGCGCAGCTCGTCGCGGTCCGCGCCGTCGGCGAGCTTCTTCACGGCTTCGTCGGGTCGTCTGCCGAACACCTTGTAGAGATGGTCGGCCTGGAGCCTGGACACATATACCTCACGCGTTGAAACGAAAACGGCCCTGCCCTAGGACTCCGTCCTGGGGCCCCCGCAGCCGGGCCGTGGAGCGGGGCGGTGTCGGCCCGCGTCTCCCTGCGCACGACGATCCACTGGTTGAATCGCGTACCGGGTCCGCTCCGGGCGCGCGCCTGCCCCGGGCCCCAGGAGGCAAACGCGAAGGTGACGGGCGTCACCACCGAGGCGGGCGACGGATGTCCCCGCCGAGGCGGGTGAGGGTGTCGCCGGCGAGGGCGTGCGTTGTCGGTGGGGTGCGGCATGATCGGGGGTGTGACGCCACGCCTCATGCTCCTCGACACCGCCTCCCTGTACTTCCGCGCGTACTTCGGCGTGCCGGACTCGGTCCGGGCCCCGGACGGCACGCCGGTCAACGCCGTGCGCGGGCTGCTCGACTTCATCACGCGGCTCGTCCAGGACCACCACCCCGACCAGCTGGTTGCCTGCATGGACGCCGACTGGCGGCCGCAGTGGCGGGTGGACCTGATCCCCTCGTACAAGGCGCACCGCGTCGCCGTGGCGAGCGAGACCGGTCCGGACGAGGAGGAGATCCCGGACACCCTCGCGCCGCAGGTGCCGGTGATCGAGGCGGTCCTGGACGCGCTCGGCATCGCCCGCGTCGGGGTCGCCGGTTACGAGGCGGACGATGTCATCGGGGCGCTGGCCGGGCAGGCGAAGGGGCCCGTGGACATCGTCACGGGCGACCGGGACCTCTTCCAGCTCGTCGACGACGAGCGCGCGGTGCGGGTGCTGTACCCGCGCAAGGGCGTCGGCGACTGTGATCTTGTCGACGGCGAGCTGATCCGTACGAAGTACGGAGTGCGGCCCGACCAGTACGCCGACTTCGCGGCGCTGCGCGGGGACGCCAGCGACGGGCTGCCCGGGGTGAAGGGCATCGGCGAGAAGACGGCCGCGCAGCTGATCACGGAGTACGGCGATCTGGCGGGCGTCCGCGCGGCCGCCGGGGACCGCACGTCGAAGCTGACCCCCGCCAAGCGGCGCGGCGTCGTGGAGGCGGCTGCGTACCTGGACGTGGCCCCCACGGTCGTCCGGGTCGCGGGGGACGTGCCCCTTCCGGAGTTCGACCCGGCGCTGCCGAGCGCACCGCGGGACCCGGAGCTGCTGGCGGCGCTGGTGAAGCGCTGGGGGCTGGGCGGGGCGGTCGGGCGGCTGCTGCCGGTCCTGGAGCGGGAGATGCTAGCTTAGGTAAACCTAAGTTCTAGTTTCACCGAGCCAGGGAGAGCGTCGTGGCAGAGCAGCCCGCCCGCAAGGCACCGAAGGCCCACGAGGCACAGGTGGTGCGCACCGAGCGCATCACGCCGCACATGGTGCGGGTCGTGCTCGGCGGGGACGGACTGGCCACGTTCGAGGTGGGCGAGTACACCGACCACTACGTGAAACTGCTCTTCGCGCCGGAGGGCGTGAGCTACCCCGAGCCGTTCGACATGGACCGGATCCGCGCGAAGTACCCGCGCGAGCAGTGGCCCACCACCCGGACGTACACGGTCAGGGGCTGGGACCCGGTCCACCACGAGCTGACCATCGACTTCGTGGTGCACGGCGACGAGGGCCTCGCGGGGCCCTGGGCGTCGCGGGCGCAGGCCGGCGAGACCATGCGCTTCCTGGGGCCGGGGGGCGGTTACGCGCCCGACACGGCCGCCGACTGGCACCTTCTCGTGGGCGACGAGAGCGCGCTGCCGGCGATCGCGGTCGCCCTGGAGCGGCTGCCGGAGGGTGCGAGGGTCCACGCGTTCGTGGAGGTCGCGGACGGGTCGGAGGAGCAGAAGTTCGCGACGGCGGCGGGCGTGGAGGTGACCTGGCTCCACCGGGGCGGCCGGACGACGGGCGCGGCCCTGCTGGAGGCGGTGCGGAACCTCGACTTCCCCGAGGGCGACGTCCACGCGTTCGTACACGGCGAGGCGGGCTTCGTGAAGGAGCTCCGCCGGCACCTGCGGCTGGAGCGGCAGGTGCCACGGGAGCGGCTGTCGATCTCGGGGTACTGGCGGGCGGGGAAGACGGACGAGGCGTGGCGGGCGATCAAGCGTGAGTGGAACGATCAGGTGGAGCGCGAGCAGGAATCCTGATCGGTCCACGCGGTGCGGGCCGAGCCCGCGGGTGGGCGGCTCCGGAGCCCGGGACCTGTGGCCTGGGGGCTCAGGTGTTGTCACCGAAGAGGCGGTCGGAGGCGTCCACGTGGGCGAGTCGCCGTAGGGCGCCGAAGACCGCGTCGCCCAGGACCGTTCCCACCACCACGCCCTCCACCAGTTCCTCGCGGACCACGTTCCGCGCCACGTAGTCCAGGTCCGCCCGGGCCACCTGTTCCGCCGCCTCCGCGTACGCGTCGAGCACCTCCACGAACGCCCCGTGGCCGACGCCCTCCAGGGCCGCCAGCGCGACCGCCAGCGCCTCCGCCGCCGGGCTCTCGGTATGCGATCGCCATCCGTGCTTCGCGATCAGTGCGGCCACCGCCTGGCGGGCGGCGACGATCCCCTCCCCCCGCTCCTCCGGGTAACGCGGCACCACGCGGTCCGCCGCCACGCCCAGCACCTTGTGCACCGGCCGTTCCGTGTCGGCGATCGCCACGATCACCTCCCGTACGCCCGCGACCGACAGGCCGCCCACGTCCAGGAGCGCGCGGACCAGGCGCAGCCGCCGCACGTGCGTCTCGTCGTACGCGGCCTGGTTCGGGCTCGTCAGCTGCCCGGGCGGCAACAGCCCCTCCCGTACGTAGTACTTGATCGTCGGCACCGAGACTCCGGTCCTGCGGCTCAACTCTCCGATGCGCACCGTGCGTTCACCTTTCCGGTCCTGCTCCGGCCTTGCCGACCGGTCCCTCCATCATAGATAGTGGGGCTATCAGATAGCGGCAAGTGTCACTATCCATAACTCACGGGGGTAACCCATGTCCTCTTCGCTACCGCGGATAAGCGAACTCCACCGCCCGCTCGTCTGGTTCTCCGCCTCCATGGTGTTACTCGCCCTGGTCTCGGCCGTCGGCCTCGTCCTCGACGACCGCGTTCTCGTCGGCGCGCCCATCTGGTCCAAGCCGTTCAAGTTCGCGGTGTCGTTCGTCGCGTACGCGATGACGCTCGCGTGGATGCTCACCCTGCTGCCCCGCGGCCGCCGGGTCGGATGGTGGGCGGGCACCGTGGTCGCCGCGGCGAGCGCGACCGAGATGGTGCTCATCACGACGCAGGTGATCCGGGGCAGGCAGAGCCACTTCAACAACGAGACCGCGTTCGACGCGGCCCTGTTCCAGGCCATGGGCGCCACGGTCGTCGTCCTCTGGCTCGGCGCCCTGGTCATCGCGGTCCTGCTGCTGCGCGCCCGGATCCTGGACCGCGCCACCGCCTGGGCCGTACGGCTCGGCTCGCTGATCGCCTTGGCGGGCGCGGCCGTCGGTTTCCTCATGGTCCGGCCGACGCCGGAGCAACTCGCGGCCGGGGACGACGCCTCCGTCGTCGGCGCCCACAGCGTCGGAGTGGCGGACGGCGGTCCCTCCATGCCACTGACCGGCTGGGCCACGACCGGCGGCGACCTGCGGATCCCCCACTTCTTCGGCATGCACGCCCTACAGGTGATCCCGCTGGTCCTGCTCGCCCTGGTCGCGCTCGCCCCGCGCTTCGCCCGGCTGCGCGACGAGCGGGTACGACTGCGTCTGACGCTCGTGGCCTCCGGCGCGTACGCCGCCGGCTTCGCACTGGTCACCTGGCAGGCGCTGCGCGGCCAGGCGCTCATGACCGCGGACGCCACGACCCTCGCCACGGCCGGAGCGATCGTCCTCTCGACCGCTGCGGCGACCTGGGCCTCCCTGCGCACCCCCTCCGGCACCGCACCCGCCCTCGCGGCCAAGGAGTCCGTGGCATGACCGGTTTCCTCTTCGAGCTCTCCTTCTTCCTGGCCGCCCCCGTCTGGCTCCTGATGATCTTCGCGCCACGCTGGCGGGCAACGGAGCGGCTCGCCGCCTCCCCGCTGACGGTCCTACCGATCCTCGCGGTCTACCTCACGCTGGCCCTCCCGGTCCTCCCCGAACTGTGGACGGCGGTCAGCAGCCCGGACATCGACACCTTCCGAGACCTCACGGCCCTCGCGAACGGAGCCGGCGCGATTTGGGCGCAGGTCATCGCCTGGGACCTCCTGCTCGGCCAGTGGATGTACCGGGAGGCGCGCAGGCGGGGTATCTCCCCCCTGGTCATGGGCCCGTTGCTGATCCTCACGATCCTCCTGTCCCCCATCGGACTCCTGATCTTCCTGCCCCTGCGAGCGATGAAGAAGCCCGCCCCCGAGGCGTCGGGCGCCGCCTAGGCCGGCCCCCATGCGAACGATCGACCGGGCCGTGGGGGCCGTTGTGGGCTCGGCCGTGGGCGACGCGCTGGGCGCGCCCTTCGAGTTCGGGCTGCCGGGGGCCTACCGGGAACGCTTCCCCGACGGCACGGGCGAGATGTGCGGAGGCGGCGGCTGGGACCCGGGCGAGGCCACGGACGACACGCAGATGGCCGTCCTGGTCGGGGAATCGCTCCTGGACCGTGGCGGCCTGGACCTGCCGGACGTCTTCGCCCGGTTCCGGGCCTGGGCGGCCGCGGAGCCCAAGGACATCGGTCTGCAGACCGAGGACGTCCCTCACGAGCGGCGACCCCTGGGACCGCGCGGCCGCCCTCCACTTCCAGGTCAACGGCCGCGCGGCGGGCAACGGTTCGCTGATGCGGGCGTCCACCTCGGCGGTGTACTTCGCCGCCGAGGGGCGTGACCGCACCATGGCCGCGGCGCGCCGGATCGCGGCGCTCACCCATGGCGACGGGGCGGCCTGGGAGGGTACGGCGATCCTCCACGAACTCGTCCGCGTCTCCCTCCTCGGCGAGGACCCGCTCGCCGCCCTCCCCGCCACTCTCACCGCGATCGCCCCCGCACACCGGGACCGCTGGTCGAAGGTGCTCGCGCCCGACTGGCATCCGGACGACGCCACGGAGTTCAACGGCGCGGTCTGGCCCTGCCTGGCCTCGGCGATCTGGGCGCTGCGGACCACGGACTCCTTCGAGACCGCCCTGTCCGCCGCGATCGACCTGGGCGGCGACACCGATACGGTCGCGGCTGTCACCGGTCTCCTCGCCGGTACCGTCCACGGCGCCCCCGCCATCCCCGCCCGCTGGACGGCCCCCTTGCACCTCCCCCTCCCGGGCCACGGCGACCGCGTCCTGCGCACCGAGGACCTCGTCGCGCTGGCCACCTCCCTGGCCGCCGTCCGGCCGTCGACGTGACGGAGTCGCGGACGAGGGGTTCGCCGGGCGGGAGGATGCCGGCGACGGAGGGCGCGTCGCCCCTACCGCCCCTCCCGTACCGCCCGGTCCCCCCTCACCCGGACCGTGGCGAGAACCTCACGGTCCGGCTGGAGGGTCAGGCTCGGCACGGGACGTATCTCGCCGGGGTCCAGGTCGAGACGGAACCGGCGGGCCAGGACGGCCAGGACCAGGACGGCCTCGACCATGGCGAAGCGGGTGCCGAGGCAGACCCGCGGCCCGCCGCCGAAGGGGAACCAGGCGTATTCGGGTATCTCCTCGGCCGGCTCGCCGTCCGTCGTTCCCCACCGCTCCGGCTTGAACTCCTCCGGGTCGGTGAACCAGCGGGCGTCCCGGTGGGTGGCCCACTGGCTGCTCCACACCCGTGTCCCGGGAGCGATCGGCCTTCCTCCCAGCATCGCCCCCTCCTTCGCCATGCCGGTGAGGAGCCAGATCGTCGGGTAGAGACGCAGGGTCTCCTTCACGACGGCCTGCGTGTAGGTCAGCCGGGCGTAGTCGTCGAAGCCGGGTTCGCGGTCCCCGAGGACCCGGTCCAGCTCTTCGGTGAGCGCCGCGCGGACACGCGGGTTGTGGGAGAGGAGATGCCAGGCCCAGACGAGGGTGGAGCTGGTGGTCTCGTGTCCGCCGATGTAGAGCGTGACGGTCTCGTCGCGGATCTCCCGGTCGGAGAGGTGGGCGCCGGTCTCGTCCTGGGCGGCGAGGAGGCGGCTGAGCAGGTCGGGGCGCTCGGTGTCGCCGTCGCGGTGGCGGGCGACGACCCGGGAGACCTCGGCGTCGATGACGGCGGTGGCACGTTTGACGCGCGCCCGTCCGGGCGTGGGCACCCAGTCGGGCAACAGCGCCCCCAGGCCGCTGAACTCGGCGCCGATCTCCTTCTGCGCGACGTCCATGGCGCGGCCGATCGCTTCGGCGTCGGCAGCGGTGTCTACACCGAAGATGGTGCGGACGGCGATCAGTTGGGTGAGTGCGGCCATCTCCTTCTTGACGTCCACGCGCTGCCCGTCGCGCCACCGGTCGGCGAGCGCGACGGCGCACTCGGCCATGGTGGCGGCGTAGGACCGTACCTGCTTGGGACGGACGGACGGCTGGACCAGGGAGCGCTTGCGGCGCCAGTCGGCCCCCTTGGCGACCACGACTCCGTTCCCGAGCAGGGTGCGGAAGGCGATGCCGAGGTCGGGCTGGTCAAAGGTCCGCTCGACCTCGGTGAGGAGTTCGCCGATCGTGGCGGGGTGAGCGATGAAGAGGGCCCGGCCGCGACCGAACCGCCAGCTGACGAAGTCCCCGCGTGCGCGGAGCCGTTCGAAGAAGGCGAGTGGGTCCTTGCCGAACTCGGGAAGGTTCCCGAGCAACGGTACGCCCCGCGGCCCCGGCACGATTTTCTGTCCGTCCGTCGCCCCGTCGGCGGCGGCCCCGTCGGTAGCGGCCCTGTCGGCGGCGGCCGGACCGGCTTGCGTGGTCACGTGGTTTCCCTCCCCGCGGTGTTGCCCGGTGTGTGACTCCATGGAATCGGAGAGGTCCAACACTCCGCCACCCCTGTGGAAAACGTCCCTGTGGATGAACACAGGCGCGGGAACGAAAGGGGCCCGTGGCATCAACCACGGGCCCTGTCCGACTACTTGACCAATCCCCTGTCAGCCCACCGAGCTGTAGGCGACGACGCCCCTCAGCAGCGACTCCACCGCCTTGCGCGCATTCTTGGAGACCGTGCTGTTCTCCTTGGGCGCGGCGGCGGCGATCTGCCCGAGGACGTCGATGACCTGCTTGCACCAGCGGACGAAGTCACCGGCGGGCATCTCCGCCTCGCGCAGCACCTCGTCGAGCCCCTTGTCGGAGGCCCACTGGTAGGCGGCCCAGGCGAAGCCGAGGTCGGGCTCGCGCTGGCCGACACCCTCCGCCTGGTTGATCTTGAATTCCTCTTCCAGCGCGTCGAGCCGGCCCCAGATGCGCACCATCTCGCCGAGGGCGGCCTTCGCCTTCCCCGTGGGAAGCTTCGGCGCGACGGCGTCGTCGGCCTGCCGTGCCTCGTACACCAACGCGGAGACACAGGCGGCCAGTTCGGCCGGGTTGAGGCCCTCCCAGACACCCTCGCGCAGGCATTCGCTGGCGAGCAGGTCGAGTTCGCCGTAGAGACGGGCGAGCCGCTTGCCGTTGTCGGTGACGTCGTCGCCCCGGAGGTAGTCGAGCTCGGTGAGGAGCGCGACGATCCGGTCGAAGGTCCGCGCGATGGTGTTGGTGCGGCCCTCGATGCGCCGTTCGAGCTGGCGGGTGTCACGCTGCAGCCGGTGGTAGCGCTCGGCCCAACGGGCGTGGTCCTCGCGCTCGTCGCAGCCGTGGCACGGATGTGCGCGGAGCGCCGTGCGCAGCCGGGCGATCTCGCGGTCGTCGGCGGCGGGCGAGCGATCCCTGCGGTGCCGCTCGGGGTTGATGTGTCCGGCCTTCGTCCGCAGCGCGGAGGCGAGGTCCCGTCGCGACTGCGGGGAGCGCGGGTTGAAGGACTTGGGGATCCTCATGCGCTCCAGCGCCTCGACGGGGACCGGGAAGTCGATCGAGGCGAGCCGCTTGACCTGCCGTTCGGCGGTGAGGACGAGCGGGCGGGGCCCGTCGTGGTGCTCGAAGCCGCGGTGGCCGTTGGTCCGCCCGGCGGGGATGCCAGGATCGAGGACGAGGGCGAGGCCGGCGAACTTGCCGGTGGGGACGTGGATGACGTCACCGGTCTTCAGCCGCTCCAGGGAGGCGGCGGCCTGGGCCCGGCGCTGCGCCGCGCCCTGCTTGGCCAGTTCGGTCTCGCGGTCCTTGAGGTCACGGCGCAGCCGTGCGTACTCCTCGAAGTCTCCGAGGTGGCAGGTCATGCCCTCCTGGTAGCCCTGGAGCCCCTCTTCGTTCTTCTGGACCTGGCGGGAGATGCCGACGACGGACCGGTCTGCCTGGAACTGCGCGAAGGAGGTCTCGAGCAGTTCGCGGGAGCGGTGCCGGCCGAACTGGTCGACCAGGTTGACGGCCATGTTGTACGACGGCTTGAAGCTGGAGCGCAGCGGGTACGTGCGCGTGCCGGCGAGTCCGGCGAGATGGCCGGGGTCCAGGCCGCGCTGCCACAGGACGACGGCATGGCCCTCGACGTCGATGCCTCGTCGTCCGGCGCGTCCGGTGAGCTGGGTGTACTCGCCGGGAGTGATGTCGGCGTGCTGCTCGCCGTTCCACTTGACGAGCTTCTCCAGGACGACCGACCGGGCGGGCATGTTGATGCCCAGCGCGAGGGTCTCCGTCGCGAAGACGGCCTTGACCAGTCCGCGGACGAACAGTTCCTCGACGACTTCCTTGAAGGTGGGGAGCATGCCTGCGTGGTGGGCGGCGATGCCGCGCTCCAGGGCTTCCAGCCACTCGTAGTACCCGAGGACGTGCAGGTCTTCGGAGGGGATGGAGGCGGTGCGCTCCTCGACGATCTCGCGGACCCGCTGCCGTGCGTCGTCGTCGTTGAGCCGCAGCCCGGCGTACAGGCACTGCTGGACGGCGGCCTCGCAGGCGGCCCGGCTGAAGATGAAGGTGATGGCGGGCAGCAGCCCCTCGGCGTCGAGCCGCTCGATGACCTCGGGCCGGCCGGGCGTCCAGATGCGGGAGCGCTGGCGGCGCTCGCGCTCGCGGTCCGCCTCGCGGACCATCTTGCCGCGCCGCCGCTCCCGCGGGTTGTACGTGCGGGTGTTCTCGGTGCGTGCGAGGCGCATCAGATCGGGGTTGACCTCGCGGCGCGAAGCGGCGCGGCCGCCGTGATCGGTCTCTTCCTCGAAGAGGTCGTACATCCGGCGCCCGGCCAGGACGTGCTGCCAGAGCGGCACGGGACGGCTCTCGGAGACGATGACCTCGGTGTCGCCGCGCACGGTGTCGAGCCAGTCGCCGAACTCCTCGGCGTTGGAGACGGTCGCGGAGAGTGAGACCAGCGTCACGGACTCGGGGAGGTGGATGATCACTTCCTCCCAGACGGCGCCCCGGAAGCGGTCGGAGAGGTAGTGGACCTCGTCCATGACCACGTAGCCGAGGCCGCTGAGCGCCTGGGACCCCGCGTACAGCATGTTGCGGAGGACTTCGGTGGTCATGACGATGATCGGGGCGTCGCCGTTGACGCTGTTGTCCCCGGTCAGCAGGCCGACCTTGCCGGGGCCGTACCGCTTGACCAGGTCGGCGTACTTCTGGTTCGACAGCGCCTTGATGGGTGTCGTGTAGAAGCACTTGCGCCCTTGGAGGAGCGCGAGGTGGACGGCGAACTCGCCGACGATGGTCTTGCCCGAGCCCGTGGGCGCCGCGACGAGCACGCCTTTGCCCGCCTCGAGGGCCTGGCAGGCCTCGATCTGGAAGGGGTCCAGACCGAATTCGTACAGCTCGCGGAAGGGGGCCAGCGCCGTGGCCTGCTCGGCGTTACGAGCCCGGGCAGCTGCGTACGCTTCGGCTGGTGTGAGGTCCTCTGTCATCTTGCTCTCGAGCCTACCCGCCCCCTCTGACAGCGACGCGATCTTTAATGAGCGCGCGCATCGGCGGGCGCCAGGACCCGAAGTGCCCCCGGTACGCAGGTGGCGGTCAACGGCAGCGGTCCCAGCGGCTCCCCGTCTGCGTAGCCGGTGACGCCGGGGGCGTCGAGGGTGAGGGTGCGGACGCGGTGGACGGTGACCTTGGGGTGGTCGAGGTGGGTGCCCCGGTAGACCTGGGGGAAGACCTTGATCAGGGTCGTACGGCTGCAGTCGCCGACGACGGTCACGTCGAACAGCCCGTCGTCCATCCGCGCTCCGGCGCAGATGCGCATGCCACCGCCGTAGGAGGTGCCGTTGCCGACGGCGACGAGGGTGGCCTCGACCTGCCGCTCGGTGCGGTCGTCGAGAGTGAGGCGGTACGGCACCGGCCGGAAGGCGGCGAGTTCGGCGATCATGGCGAGGTCGTACTTGAAGCGTCCGACGGGCAGCCTCATGCGGTTGCCGCGGTCGTTGACCCTGGAGTCGAACCCGGAGGCCAGAACGGTCCCGAACCAGCGGTCCCCGACCCTGCCGAGGTCGATGTCCCGCCCGCCGCCGCCCTTGAGGAGGTCGGCGGCGAGCCGGCCGGCCGCCGCGGGGTCGCGGACGGGCAGTCGGAGCGAGCGGGCGAAGTCGTTGCCGGTGCCGACGGCGACCACGCCGAGCGGGGTGGGTGTGCCTGCCACGGCACGCAGAGCCAGCGAGACCATGCCGTCGCCGCCTACGGCGACGAGTGCTCCGGTGCCGGCGGCGACGGCCTCCCGGGCGCGCCGCAGGGCGTCCTCGGCATCGGCGCCGAGGACCGTGCGGACGGAGAATCCGGCGTCCCGGAGCGCGCGAGCGGCCGGCTGCGCGGCGTGCGCGCCCCGGCCGCGTCCCGCGGTGGGATTGACGAAGAGGGTGATCTCGCTGGTCATGGGTGCCCCCCGGACGGTGCCTGGGGGCAGGACCCTACAAGATCAGGTGATGTCGTCGTAACCGCCCGGCCGCAACGCCCTGGTGCCCTCGGCTTCGCCGGTGGCCTGCTCGGGCAGGGCGCGGGTCGCGCCGACCGGTTCGACGGCTCCGACGGTCTCGGGGGTGAGGTCGAGGCTGGAGGCCTCGTCGTCGTCGAGCTCGGCGTCCGGGTTGTTGCGCGCGCGGCGCCGGTCGTTGAGGAGCGAGAAGCCGACGGCCGCGAAGTACAGGACGGTGATCGGCCCGGCGAGGGCCAGCATGCCGACGGGGTCAGTGGTGGGGGTGATGAGGGCGCCGAAGACGAAGACACCCATGATCACGCCGCGCCACCAGCCGGCCATCCGTCGGCCGGTGAGGACACCGGTGAGGTTCAGCATCACCAGGACGAGCGGCAGCTCGAAGGCGAGGCCGAAGACGAGGACCATGCGCAGGGTGAAGTCGAGGACGTCACCGAGGGACAGGATGTTCGCCGAGCCGCCGGGCGTGAGGCTGATGAGCACCTTCACGCTGATGGGAAGGATGAGGTACGCGAGGTAGGCGCCGGCGGAGAACAGCGGGACCGCAGCGCCGACGAAGGCGTACGTGTACTTCTTCTCGCTCTTGTGCAGGCCGGGCGCGATGAACGCCCACAGCTGGTACAGCCAGACCGGGCTGGCGACGACGAGACCCGTCACGAGGCTGACCTGGATCGTCGTGCTGAAGGGAGCGATCAGTGTGTTGAAGGAGACGATCGCGCAGTTTCCGCCGTCGCTGGTGACGCCGGGCCCGCACTTGGGCACCGACTTCGTCAGGAACTGCATCAGCTCCTCGCTGTACACGAGGGCCACGACGGTGACCGCGGCGATGGCCAGCAGGCCCTTCGCCATACGGTTGCGAAGCTCACGCAGGTGTTCCACGAGGGGCATCCGGCCCTCGGGATCCTTCTCCTGCTTGCGGGCAGACTTGAGCAACCCACGTCCTCATCTCGTGCGGCAGCCGCCGCTCGGTGCGGCGGCCGCGGCGGACCGGGTCAGCGCTTGGTGGTGTCGGAGGGCTCGGTCACGGGACGCGAGCTGCTCACGTCTCCGGGCGCGGCCTGGATCGTGCGCGGGGCGGCCTGGTCCGGGGTGCCGGGCTGCGGGGGGTCGGCGGGCGCGCTCTGCTGGTCGTCGGACTTCATCGCCTTGGCCTCGCTCTTGAGGATGCGGGCCGACTTGCCCAGCGAACGGGCCATGTCCGGGAGCTTCTTGGCGCCGAAGAGCAGGATGATGACGACGAGGATGAGAATGATCTCGGTGGGGCCGAGCCTACCCATAGCTGTTTACCTTCTTCACCGAGGCGACATGGAGTGCGTGCCCGGCGGGTCGGACATGCGTCCGGCCACCGCGCTGTCTGCGATCGTAACCCGCAGGAGTAAACGCGGGGCAATGCCTGTGCATACTCGCGATTGCGGCCCGCGCACCCCTCTCAGGGCCACTTCCAGCAGCGTACGGCACGGGCTCAGCGCAACGCGTCGCCGGTTCGGGCCAGATCTCCGGCCGCCTTTTCGAGATCCTCGGCCGCGCGGTTGATGCGCTCGGCGGTGTGGGCCACTTGGCGGCCGAGCCGCTGGACCTCCAGGAAGACCTTGATGCCGAGGACGCCGAGGACGGCGATGCCGAGGAATCCGAGAGCGATGGCGAGCATGGGCCAGAACATGTGCCGAGCCTAGACGTTGCGCGGCCGCCGCGGAGCTGCCGGACCCCCTGGGGCGGGTGCGGAGCCGCGGAGCTGCCGGACCCCCTGGGGCGGGCGCGGAGCCGCGGACGACTGCCGGACCCTCAGACGGTGGAGTGCAGGCGCAAGGTGCGTACACCGCCACCGGTGAGGAGTTCGACGATGCGCTCGCCGGCCGGCTTGCGGACGGCACTGCCGCACTCGGGGCAGGTGAAGGAGTAGAAGGTGGTGCGGCGGCTGGCACCGATCGCGAGGCGCAGGGCCCCGGCGGAGAGTTCGAAACGAGCGCGGCAGTCGGGGCAGGAGGCCTTGAAGAAGACCGGGGCGATCGCCGCCGTCATTCCGTGCATCACGGACATTTCCCTCATCTCTCTCGACTCGCGCGCTCGCGTCTCCGGGCCCGCACATCCGTCGACTCCATAGGCAACAGCGCCGCCCGGGCGTGGAATGTCACATTCCACCCGCTCTGGCGTCACTCGCGGCCTTCGTAGGCGGCGAGAGCGGCGATCGCGGCCTCCCGCGCGCTGTCCGCGAGGCCCTGCGGGGAGACGATCCGGCCGTCACTGCCGAGCCGCAGCGCGAGGCGCCGCAGCGAGGTGGGGTCGGGCGTCCGCAGAGTGATGCGCAGACCCCCGTCGGGCAGCTCGTCCGCACGGTCGTGAGGGTAGTACTCGGCGACCCAGCGACCGCCGGGACCCACCTCCACCACGACCTCCGGGTCGTCCGCCGACGGCTGGACGAGACCTTCCGACAGGTCCCGCAGCTCGATCTCCGGCGGCGCGGAGTGCTCGTCCAGGATCCGGATCTCCGCCACCCGGTCGAGACGGAAGGTGCGCCGTGCCTCGGAGAGCCGGCACCACGCCTCCATGTAGGTGTGGCCCACGGCGAACAACCGGATGGGGTCCACCTCGCGCTCGGTCAGCTCGTCACGGGCGGGCGAGTAGTAGCGCAGCCAGAGCCGCCGGCGCTCCGAGATCGCCCGGTCCACCTCGGCGAAGACACCGCCCTCGGACTCGAAGGTGACCGACAGCCGGGAGCTGGCCCCCGCCGCTTCGCCCGCCGCCGCCTCCAGCTTGGCGGTGGCCCGCAGCAGCGCCTCGCGGTCGCCCTCACGCAGCCCGGGCAGCGTGGCGACGGCCCGCGCGGCGACCAGCAGAGCGGTCGCCTCGTCGGCGGCGAGACGCAGCGGCTCCGCCGCGTCGGCTCCCAGGGCGCCGGGGTTGCGCCACCAGATCCGGTCGCCGTCGGTGTCGATGTCGAGCAGATCGCCGCCGCGGAAGCTCGTGCCGCACATGGGCAGCACGTCGAGGTCCGAGATCAGCTCGTCCTCGGTGATCCCGAAGGCGCGCGCCACATCGGCGACGTGGGCACCCGGGCGTTCCCGGAGGTAGGTGACGAGGGAGAGCATCCGCCTCGTCTGGTCGATCGCGTTCGCAGCCATGCCGTACGTCTCCCCTTCAGCCCTTGGCCACGGCGCGCAGCCGGTCCACCACGTCGGCCCGCAGATCCGCGGGCTCCAGTACGACCACGTCGGGGCCGAACTCCACGAGCCACGCGTCCAGACCGTGGCCGTACGGGATCTCCAGCTCGTCCCAGCCGTCCGCGCCCTGCGTCACGGACTGGGCGCGGGCCCGCAGCGGATAGCCGCAGCCGGCTCGCAGCCGGATCCGCGCGGAGCGGGTGGCGGTCTCCCCCGCCCAGCTCTCGACGGTCTCGCGGACGGTGACGGCGTCGGGCACGGGGGCGGTGAACGCTCCGGCGCGGGAGCGGACCTTGCCGGTGATACGGGAGAGCCGGAAGACGCGCTCGGCACCCCGGTCCCTGTCCCAGCCGGCCAGGTACCAGTGGCCGCGCCAGCACTCCAGGGTCCACGGCTCGACCTGTCGGGTCTCGGGGCGGGCGGCGGTGGCCTTGCGGTAGTCGAAGACGACGGGGCGCCGGTCACGGCAGGCCAGCATCAGAGGCTCGAAGGCGGCCTCGTGGACCGGGATGCGCGGTTCGAGCGCGCTGGGCTGGACGTCGTAGGAGTCCTCGGCCTCGGGCATGCCCGCGGCGCGAAGCTTCTGCAGGGCGCCGCTGGCGGCTCCGGCGAGACGAGCCTGCTGCCAGACCTTGGCGGCGAGGCCCAGCGCGGCGGCCTCCTCCGCGTCGAGCGTGATCGGCGGCAGACGGTTGGAGTCCCGACGGGCCAGGTAGCCGGTCTCGCCCTCGAGGTTCTCGACCGTCTCGATGATCAGGCCGAGCTCGCGCAGATCGTCCTTGTCGCGCTCGAACATCCGGTTGAAGGCGTCGTCGGCTCCGGCCTCGAGGTAGGCCTCGATGGAGCCCCGGAGCTCACGCTTGCTCAGCGGGCGGCGGGTTCCGAGCAGACACAGCGCCAGGTTCATCAGCCGCTCGGCCTTGGCAATCGCCATCGACGCCCTGCACCTCTTCTGCCGGATTCACTTCTCGGACGTCCGACCGTACCGCCCCGGGGTGTCGAGACAAAAGCCGAGGGCCCACACCGAGCCCCCCGGACCAGGTCCGGGGATCGGTATGGGCCCTCGACGGACCGAAAGCGGTCAGCGCTTGGCGACGCCCACCAGGTCGCAGACGAAGATCAGGGTCTCGCCCGGCGCGATGGCGCTGCCCGCGCCACGGTCTCCGTACGCGAGGTGCGCGGGGATGACCAGCTGACGGCGGCCCCCGACCTTCATGCCCTGCACGCCCTTGTCCCAGCCCTGGATGACCTGGCCGACACCGAGCTGGAAGTCCAGCGCGTTGCCGCGGTTCCAGGAGGCGTCGAACTCCTCACCCGTGGAGAAGGCCACACCCACGTAGTGGACCTTGACGAAGTCGCCGGCCTCGGCGATCTCGCCGTCGCCCTCCCAGATGTCCTTGATCTCCAGGTCCTTCGGCGGCTCGCCGCCCGGGAAGTCGACCTCGGGCTTCTCGATGCTCACTGAACTGCTCCTCATACTGATGAACTGCGCGAACGGGACAGTCTTACATCTTCGCGAGGATGTCCACGGCGAACACCAGTGTGGAGTTCTTCGGGATGCCCTGCTTCTCCTGGTCGCCGAAGGCCTCCGACGGCGGAGCGACGATCAGGACGCGGCTGCCGACCTTCTTGCCGGTGATGCCGTCCTTCAGCCCCTTCAGGGTCAGCTGCGCCAGCGGGAAGTTCGCGGTCTTGCCCGTCGCGTACGTGGAGTCGAAGACCTTGCCGTCCTTCCACAGCGCCGCGACGTAGTTCACGACGACCGTGTCGGTGCCCTTGACGACTTCGCCCTTGGACTCGAGCACGTAGCTGGAGACGAGCTTGGTCGGCGGGTCGACCTTCGGGACGGTGAGCGAGGGAGCCTTGCCGTCGGTGTTCGTACCGACCTTCGGCAGGTCCTTGTTGTCCTGGGCGACCTCGGATCCCCCGGCGGACTTCGGGATCGTGGTGGACTTCAGGATGTCCACCACGAAGACGAGGGTGGCGTTCGGCTTGATGTCGCCCTGACCCTGCGCTCCGTAACCGAGCTCCGGCGGGATGCCGATCTCGATGCGGCTGCCGACCTTCTGGCCCTCCAGGCCCTGATCCCAGCCCTTGATGACCTGGCCCGCGCCGAGCGTCAGGTCGAACGGCTGCCCACGGTCGAAGCTGTTGTCGAAGGGCTTGTCCGAGTCCCAGGCCTGGCCCAGGTAGTTCACCTGGAGCGCGTCGCCCTTCTTCGTGACCGCGCCGTCGCCCTTGCTGATCACATTGACCTTGAGCTCCTTGGGCGGGTCCCCCTCTCCCTTCGCGAGAGTGGGCTTCTCTCCGAACTTCGCACCCGCGGTGATGGCGGGGAGCCCGTTCGTCATCGAGGCGGAATCGGAGCCCTTGTCGTCGCTGCCGCAGGCCGCTGTCGAGAGCAGCAGCAGCGGGACGACAAGTAGGCCGGCAAGTCGGCGCACGTGTTCCTCAGATCTCAGACGGCACAGTAGTTGCCCGACACTCTAGGGGGTGCGCCCCGGATCCCGCCCGGCTCGCGGGCCCAGGCGTGCCGAAGGCCCCGCGCGAGGAACACGCGGGGCCCGCACTGCCTGCCCGCCGGCCTACATCCCGGCGATCAGCTTCTCCACCCGGTCGTCCACCGACCGGAAGGGGTCCTTGCACAACACGGTGCGCTGCGCCTGGTCGTTGAGCTTGAGATGGACCCAGTCGACGGTGAAGTCCCGCCGCTGCTCCTGGGCACGGCGGATGAAGTCGCCGCGCAGTCGCGCCCTGGTGGTCTGCGGGGGCACGGACTTGCCCTCGAAGATCTTCAGGTCGTTGCAGATCCGGGCGGCCTGGCCCTTCTTCTCGAGGAGGTAGTAGAGCCCGCGGCGGCGGTGGATGTCGTGGTACGCGAGGTCTATCTGCGCGACCCGGGGGTGCGACATGGTCATGTTGTTCTTCGCCCGGTACCGCTCGATGAGCTTGTACTTCATGACCCAGTCGATCTCGGTGCCGATACGGTCGAGGTCCTCGGCCTCGATGGCGTCGAGCGTCCGGCCCCACAGCTCCAGGACCTGGGCGACCGTGCCCGTACGGATGCCGCGGCGGTCGACGAAGTCGGCGGCCTTCTCGTAGTACTCGCGCTGGACCTCCAGGGCGGAGGCCTCACGCCCGCTGGCGAGGCGGACCTTGCGCTGGCCGGTGATGTCGTGGCTGACCTCGCGAATGGCCCGGATCGGGTTCTCCAGGGTCAGGTCGCGCATCACCGTGCCGGCCTCGATCATGCGCAGCACGAGGTCGGTGGCACCGACCTTCAGCAGCATGGTCGTCTCCGACATGTTCGAGTCGCCGACGATGACGTGCAGGCGGCGGTAGCGCTCGGCGTCGGCGTGCGGCTCGTCGCGGGTGTTGATGATGGGCCGGGAGCGGGTGGTGGCGGAGCTGACGCCCTCCCAGATGTGCTCGGCACGCTGGGAGACGCAGTAGACGGCACCACGGGGGGTCTGGAGCACCTTTCCGGCGCCGCAGATGAGCTGCCGGGTGACGAGGAAGGGAATGAGGATGTCCGCGAGCCGGGAGAACTCTCCGTGGCGGGCGACGAGATAGTTCTCGTGGCAGCCGTAGGAGTTTCCGGCCGAATCGGTGTTGTTCTTGAAGAGATAGACGTCGCCGGCGATTCCCTCCTCGTGCAGGCGGCGTTCGGCGTCGACGAGCAGACCTTCGAGAATGCGCTCCCCGGCCTTGTCGTGCGTGACCAGTTCGGTCACGTTGTCGCATTCGGGAGTTGCGTATTCCGGATGCGAACCCACGTCCAGGTACAGGCGGGCGCCGTTCCGCAGGAAGACATTGCTGCTGCGGCCCCATGACACGACACGGCGGAAGAGGTAGCGCGCCACTTCGTCAGGAGACAGTCGGCGCTGTCCCCTGAACGTGCACGTGACGCCGTACTCGTTCTCCAGCCCGAAAATGCGGCGGTCCATGTCTGAACATTACGCCTGAAGGCGTGCGCTGAAACCGGGTTCGACAGCCCCGTTTCGATCATTTTCCGATGAGCGCGTGCTCTTTTCGGTGTGGGCGGCGTCGGCCGCGACCGCGCTGACGGCGTGTCGCACGCCGCGGCCCGGCGCCATGAGGACCCGCCCGGTGGCCAGGAGCACCAGCAGGGCCACCGAACCGCCCGCCGAGGCCACCGCGAAGCCCGCGGTGGTTCCGGCGAGTTCGACGACCGGGCCCGCGACCGCCGAGCCGAGGGCGGCTCCCACACCGAAGGTGGTGACGAGCCAGGAGAAGGCCTCGGTGACGGTGCCGGTGGGCGCGTGCCGGTCCACGACGATGAAGCCACAGGCGAGGGCCGGAGCCAGGAAGACACCGGAGAGCGCCGCGAGCGCGGTCATCGCGCCGACACCCGGCGTGAGCATCAGCGGCAGATAGCCGAGCGCGAGCAGCCCCACGATGACCCGCAGCCGCCGCTCGGGAGCGCCCGCCCACCGGCGGGCTCCGTAGAGGACGCCGCCGACGAGCGCGCCGAGGCCCAGGGCGGCCATCAGCCAGCCGTACGCGGCCTCGTTGCCCCGGTCGTCGGCGTAGGCGAGGCCGGCCACGGTGATGGAGCCGAGCGCGAGCCCGACGAAGAAGAAGGAGCCCAGCAGTGCGAGGAGCCCGGGCGAGCGCAGGGCGCCGAGCCAGTGGGCCTCACGGGGTTCCGAGCGCCACGCGCGCGAGGGCTCGGACAGGACGACGGAGAGCGCGCCGAGGACGCCGAGGACGTTGATGACCAGCAGTGCTGCCGCCGGTGACCAGAGCGCGACCAGAAGGGTGACGAGCAGGGGGCCGACCGTGAACATGACCTCCTGGGCGACGGCGTCCAGGGCGTAGGCCCGGTGGACCCGCTCCTCGCGGCCGAGCACGCTCGGCCACAGGGCGCGCAGCCCGCCTTCGAGGGGCGGGGTGAAGAGTCCCGCGACGACGACCGCCGCGTAGGCGAGGACCAGGGGGCTGATTCCGGCCACCGCGAGGGCGATCATGCCGAGCGCGGAGACGAGCGCGGCCGGCAGCTGGACGCGCGGCTGGCCCTTGAGGTCGACCGCGCGGCCGAGGAGCGGCTGGCCGACGGCGGTGGCGATGCCGTAGGCGGCGGTGAGGCCCCCGGCCAGGCTGTAGCTGCCACCTTCGGAGCGGACGAAGAGCACGACGGCGATGGGCCCGGTGCCGTTGGGGAGGCGTCCGACGAGGGTGCCGGTGAGCAGGCGCAGCGCGTGCGGCGCCCTGAGGATGTCGCGATAACCGCCGCTGTCCTTGGCCTCGGTGGCCATGTCGGTCTCCTCTCCCCCGGTGTCCACCGCCGAGGTTTTACGTATAACGTCGCGCGTCATACGTACCATGGCCGCATCCCCGGGGTCCACCCCGCGGAAAAGAACCGTTCCCTCGCGGAGGCATGCGTGCACACCTCGGAACCCCTCGGCACAGGGCGGCCCACCAGCCGGGACGTCGCCAGACTCGCCGGGGTATCCCAGGCCACCGTCTCCCTCGTCCTCGGCGACAAATGGCGCGGCCGCGTCTCGGAACGCACCGCCGACTCCGTACGCCGAGCGGCCACCGAACTCGGATACCGGCCGAATCTCGCCGCCCGCAACCTCCGCCTCGGACGGACCAGGACGGCCCTTCTCGTCGTACCCGCCCTCACCAACGAGTTCTTCGCCCGCGTCTACACCGGCGCCGCCACCGTCGCCGCCCGCCACGGCTTCGGCGTCGTCCTCTACCCCTCCCCCGACGGCGTCGGCCCCGCCAAGGACCCCTTCGCCTCAGCCCGCGCCGCCCTCGACGGCGTCATCGCCTCCTCCATGGCCGCCGACGCCCTCAAAGCCTTCCGCGGCACCGACCTCCCCCTGGTCATGCTCGACAGCGACCCCTCCGACACCGGCGCCGCCGCACACGTCAACCTCGACATCGCCGACGGCATGCGCCAGGTGACCAGCCACCTGCTCGCCCTCGGCCACCGCCGCTTCGTCCACCTCGCCTCCGCCGTACCCTCCTGGACCTTCGACGTACGAGCCGCTGCCCTCGCCGACGCACTGCGCCACGTCTCCGTCCGCACCATCCACGCCCCGCTGGACGTCGACGGCGCCCGCGCGGCCACCGAACGCGCCCTGACCGGCCCCGGCCCCCGGCCCACGGCCCTCGTCTGCGACGACGACATCCTGGCCGCCGGAGCCTGCAAGGCCGCCCGCCGCCTCGGCCTGCGCGTCCCCGAGGACATCTCGGTCACCGGCTTCGACGACCTCGCCCTCGCCACCGCCGTCGAACCCGAACTGACCACCGTCCGACTCCCCGCCGAACACATCGGCGAACGCGGCATGGCGGCCCTGCTCGCCGTCCTCGCCGGCCAGACCCCCGAACCCGGCGGCCTCCCCGTCACCCTCATGCCCCGCGGCTCCTCCGGCCCCCCACCCGCCTGAGAGCACGACGAAGGCCCCAGCCCGCGGGCCAGGACCTTCGACAACCCTCCGGAGGACCGGAGCGGAGAACTACTCCTCCGAGTCGTCCAGGATGTCGTCCGACGGCTCGTCCGTCCTGGCGCTCGCCGCGTTGTCCGCCTCCAGCAGACGCACCAGCTGACGCCCGACGATCCGCTTGAACTTGCGCTGCTGCGGACGCCTGCGATCCAGGACCGCCACCTCGAGCCGCTCCGCGGGGATCTCCCGCTCGCTGCCGTTCGTGTCCCGGGACAGCGCCTGGACGGCTAGCTTCAGCGCCTCGGCGAGGGACATCCCGTCGCGATGCCGCTGGTCCAGGAAGCTGCTGATCTGCTCCGCATTGCCGCCGACCGCGACCGAGCCGTGCTCGTCCACGATCGACCCGTCGTGCGGAAGCCGGTAGATCTGGTCGCCCTCGGGCTCCTCGCCCACCTCGGCGACGACCAGCTCCACCTCGTACGGCTTCTCGCCGGCGCTGGAGAAGATCGTGCCCAGCGTCTGGGCGTAGACGTTCGCGAGGCCCCGGGCCGTGACGTCATCCCGGTCGTAGGTGTACCCCCTCAGATCGGCGTACCGCACGCCACCGATACGGAGATTCTCGTACTCGTTGTACTTGCCGGCCGCCGCGAAGGCGATCCGGTCGTAGATCTCGCTGAACTTGTGCAGCGCCCGCGAGGGGTTCTCACCGACGAACACGATTCCGTCGGTGTACTGGAGGACGACCAGGCTGCGACCGCGGGCGATGCCCTTGCGGGCGTACTCCGCCCGGTCGGCCATGGCCTGCTGGGGTGAGACGTAGAACGGAGTCGACACCGGCTACCCGTCCCTTTCTTCTGGGTTCTACGGAAGACGAGCGGTCAGAGCAGGGCGGCGCGCGGACCGTCGGGCTGCTCCAGGCGCCGGTCGGTCACCTGGCGGGCGATCGCCGAGGCCTCCTCGTCGGTGAGCCTGCGGAAGCCCTCGTCGGTGATGACGGTGACGATCGGATAGATCTTGCGGTACAGGTCCGGGCCCCCGGTCGCCGAGTCGTCGTCGGCCGCGTCGTACAGGGCCTGCACCACCAGCGTGGTGGCCTGCTCCTCCGTAAGGTCGGGACGGTAGAGCTTCTTCATGGAGCCGCGCGCGAAGATCGAACCGGAGCCGGTGGCGGCGAAGCCGTGCTCCTCGGAGCGGCCGCCGGTCACGTCGTACGAGAAGATCCGGCCCTTCTCCTTGGCCTCGTCCCAGCCGGCGAAGAGCGGGACGACGGCGAGACCCTGCATGGCCATGCCGAGGTTGCCGCGGATCATGGTGGAGAGCCGGTTGGCCTTGCCCTCCAGGGAGAGGGTGGTGCCCTCCACCTTCTCGAAGTGCTCCAGCTCCAGCTGGAAGAGCTTCACCATCTCCACGGCGAGACCGGCGGTGCCGGCGATGCCCACGGCCGAGAACTCGTCGGCCGGGAAGACCTTCTCGATGTCCCGCTGCGCGATCATGTTCCCCATGGTCGCCCGCCGGTCACCGGCGAGCACGACCCCGTCGGGGAAGGTCGCGGCGACGATCGTGGTGCCGTGCGGCGCCTCGACGATCCCCTCGGGCAGCTTCCGGTTGCCCGGGAGCAGAGACGGCGAGTGCTCGGACAGGAAGTCCATGAACGAGGACGATCCCGGCGTCAGGAAGGCAGCTGGTAGACGCCCGGTGCTACGAGTGTTGGCTTCCACGCGTGTCCCTCCAGGTATGAAATGGCCCGACGCAGAGTGTCGGGATCGTCTCCCAACTTGCCGATGGCCGAATTGCAGTTGAAGCACAGTACGCCACGGACCCTACCCGTCTCGTGACAGTGATCAACATGGACTGCGGGAGCAGCCAGGCAGATCGTGCAGATCCCCATCTGGAAGGAGACCATCTCGGCACGCTCGGCCTCCGTGATGCCGTAGGAACGCTTGAGATGTCCGGCCCGGCCTTCGATTGCACGGCACGCCTTGCATCGTGTGGACAGTCCGTCGGAAGCCGCCTCGTTGCGATCCCAGTCCGCATGGGGCCTGGTCTCGCCACAGCGGCGGCAGTACTTGTACCCGTGGGGCGCCTCCACCCTGGGTCGCACGTTCTTGCCCTTGGCCTTCTGGCGCTGCTGGTGATAGGCCGCCGCGCACGGCCTGCAGTAGCACTGCAGGCCGTCTCGCATGGCCCGGTTACTTGCGAACGCCTCATGCGGCTTCGTCTCGCCACGCCGACTACACCGCTTAACGCCTTCCGACATCAACCCCCCAGGGCCGACTTCACCTTCGAATGAAGGGCGAAGTCACTCCCCGCCTTTCTGAACGAAGGAGCGCACGAAGTCCTCGGCGTTCTCCTCGAGCACATCATCGATTTCGTCCAGAACCGAGTCGACGTCGTCGCTCAGCTTCTCCTGGCGTTCCTTGAGGTCGGAGGTCTCCTCCGTGGTGGTCTCCTCGACCTCCTCCGTGGAACGCGTCGCCTTCTGCTGTCCGCCGCCGGTGTCCTTGGTCGCCATATCCCTCACCCCGCTCGAATCGGCCCGCTCGGTTGGGTCTCTCAAGATCAGACCCTACAAGCCAGGTCTGACATCGGCCCCGCAGTTGGTGCAACGTCCGGGCCCTCATTCCATGATTCCCAGTGCTCGGGCATTTCAGCCCCTCATGAGCCGCCGGACAGGACGCGGACCAGTTCTTCCGCCGTCCTGCAGCGGTCCAGAAGTTCCTTCACGTGGTTCCTGGTGCCCCGCAGGGGCTCCAGGGTGGGCACGCGCTGGAGCGAGTCGCGGCCCGGCAGGTCGAAGATGACCGAGTCCCAGGAGGCGGCGGCCACGTCGTCCGCGTACTGCTCCAGGCAGCGGCCCCGGAAATAGGCCCTGGTGTCCTCCGGAGGCTTCGTCTCCGCCCTTTCGACCTCGGCCTCGTCAAGGAGGCGCTTCATCCGCCCCCGGGCCGCCAGACGGTTGTACAGGCCCTTGTCGGGGCGTACGTCGGCGTACTGCAGGTCCACGAGGTGCAGCCGGGGCGCGTCCCAGTCCACCTCGTCGCGGCGCCGGTAGCCCTCCATGAGCTCGCGCTTGGCGATCCAGTCCAGTTCGCCGGCCAGGCTCATCGGGTCGTTCTCGAGGCGGTTGAGGGTGTCCTCCCAGCGGACCAGGACGTCCTTGGTCTGGTCGTCCGCGTCGGCCCCGAAGCGCTCCTCCACGTACTTCCTGGCCAGCTCGAAGTACTCCATCTGGAGCTGGACGGCGGTGAGTGTCCGGCCGCTGCGCAGCGTGACGAGGTGGGCGAGGGTCGGGTCGTGGGAGACCTCGTGGAGGGTGCGGACCGGCTGGTCGACGGCGAGGTCCACGTTGATGAAGGAGTCCTCGATCATCGACAGGACGAGGGCGGTGGTGCCCAGTTTGAGGTAGGTGGAGATCTCCGAGAGGTTGGCGTCACCGATGATCACATGGAGTCGGCGGTACTTCTCGGCGTCCGCGTGGGGTTCGTCGCGGGTGTTGATGATGGGCCGTTTGAGGGTGGTCTCCAGGCCGACCTCGACCTCGAAGTAGTCGGCGCGCTGGCTGATCTGGAAGCCGTGCTCGCGTCCGTCCTGGCCGATGCCGACGCGGCCCGCGCCGGTGACGACCTGGCGGGAGACGAAGAACGGGGTGAGGTGGCGCACGATGTCCGAGAAGGGGGTCTCCCGCTTCATCAGGTAGTTCTCGTGCGTGCCGTAGGAGGCGCCCTTGTTGTCGGTGTTGTTCTTGTAGAGGTGGATGGGCTGGGCGCCGGGGAGCTGGGCGGCTCGTTCGGCGGCCTCGGCCATGATCCGTTCGCCGGCCTTGTCCCAGAGGACGGCGTCGCGGGGGTTGGTGACCTCGGGGGCGCTGTATTCCGGGTGGGCGTGGTCGACGTAGAGCCTGGCTCCGTTGGTGAGGATGACGTTGGCCAGGCCGATGTCCTCGTCGGTGAGCTGGCTGGAGTCGGCGGTCTCGCGGGCGAGGTCGAAGCCTCGCGCGTCCCGCAGCGGATTCTCCTCCTCGAAATCCCAGCGGGCGCGACGCGCCCGGTGCATCGCCGCCGCGTAGGCGTTGACGATCTGGGACGAGGTGAGCATGGCATTGGCGTTCGGGTGGCCCGGAACGGAGATTCCGTACTCCGTTTCGATGCCCATTACTCGCCGTACGGTCATGCGGCCCTCCTTGCCCGGCGGCGCTCCCCTTCGGGTGCGGCGCAACAAGTACCGACGAGCCTAGAGCGACTCCACGCCGGTTGGGAGATCGATTCGAGGTTTTGCTGGGTCGGAATGCGACGGCTGCGGATGCCCGTGGTTCCGGACATCCGCAGCCGGTGTGCGTTTACAGGTACTGACCGGTGTTCGCCACCGTGTCGATGGAGCGTCCGGTGTCCGCGCCTTGCTTTCCGGTGACGAGGGTGCGGATGAAGACGATCCGCTCGCCCTTCTTTCCGGAGATTCGGGCCCAGTCGTCGGGGTTGGTGGTGTTGGGGAGGTCCTCGTTCTCCTTGAACTCGTCCACGCAAGCCTGGAGGAGGTGGGAGACGCGAATGCCCTTCTGGTTGTGGTCGAGGAAGGCCTTGATGGCCATCTTCTTGGCCCGGTCGACGATGTTCTGGATCATCGCGCCGGAGTTGAAGTCCTTGAAGTAGAGGACTTCCTTGTCGCCGTTGGCGTACGTGACCTCGAGGAAGCGGTTCTCCTCGGATTCGGCGTACATCTGCTCGACGACCGACTGGATCATGGCGTGCGCCGCTGCGTCCTTCGAGCCGTGGTGCTCGGAGAGGTCGTCGGAGTGCAGCGGGAGGGTGGGCGTGAGGTACTTCGCGAAGATGTCCTTCGCGGCCTCCGCGTCCGGGCGCTCGATCTTGATCTTGACGTCGAGCCGGCCGGGCCGCAGGATCGCGGGGTCGATCATGTCCTCGCGGTTGGAGGCGCCGATGACGATGACGTTCTCCAGGCCCTCCACACCGTCGATCTCGGCGAGCAGCTGGGGGACGATGGTGTTCTCCACGTCCGAGCTGACTCCGGATCCGCGGGTGCGGAAGAGGGATTCCATCTCGTCGAAGAAGACGATGACGGGGGTGCCCTCGCTCGCCTTCTCCCGGGCACGCTGGAAGACCAGGCGGATGTGCCGCTCGGTCTCACCGACGTACTTGTTGAGGAGTTCGGGGCCCTTGATGTTCAGGAAGTAGGACTTCCCGGCGGGCTGGCCGGTCACCTCGGCGACCTTCTTGGCAAGGGAGTTGGCCACGGCCTTCGCGATCAGCGTCTTGCCGCAACCGGGCGGGCCGTAGAGCAGGATGCCCTTCGGCGGCCGCAGTTCGTGCTCCTTGAAGAGGTCGGGGTAGAGATAGGGCAGCTCGACCGCGTCGCGGATGAGTTCGATCTGGTTGCCCAGGCCGCCGATCTTGTCGTAGTCGACGTCGGGGACCTCTTCGAGGACGAGTTCTTCGACCTCGCTCTTGGGGACCACTTCGTAGACGTAGCCGGACCTGGGCTCCAGCAGCAGGGCGTCGCCGGGGCGGATGGTGATGTCCAGCAGCGGCTCGGCGAGCCTGACCACCCGTTCCTCGTCGGTGTGCCCGATCACCAGGGCGCGCTCGCCGTCCTCGAGGATCTCCTTGAGGGTGACGATGTCCCCGGCGCGCTCGAACTCCATGGCCTCGACCACGTTGAGCGCCTCGTTGAGCATGACTTCCTGGCCGCGCCGGAGCTCGTCGAGCTCGACGCTGGGACTGACGTTCACCCGGAGCTTGCGGCCCCCGGTGAAGATGTCGCACGTGCCGTCCTCGTTGGCCTGCAGGAAGACACCGAAGCCGGCCGGCGGCTGCGCGAGCCGGTCGACCTCCTCCTTGAGGGCCACGATCTGGTCGCGGGCCTCACGGAGTGTGTTGGCGAGCCGCTCGTTCTGCGCGGACACGCCGGCCAGGTTGGTCTGCAGCTCGACGATCCGCTCCTCGAGAATCCTCGTATGACGCGGAGAGTCGGCGAGCTTGCGGCGCAGGACGGCGATTTCCTGCTCGAGATAGGCAACCTGGCCGGCGGGGTCTTCAGACCCCCGCCCCGGCCGGATGCCGCGGTTGATGTCGTCGTCGTGGGCTGCCACGGTCCTCACCTCCTCCAAGGGGAGCTGGACGCTTCCTGACCCTACCTGCGTGGGTGGTGATTGAAACCCCTAGATCACAAAGACTGTGGGGTGTGTCCGATCTTCACCCTTGCGCTTCCCCTCACGCCAAGGGAATACCCACCCATCAACATCGGAAAGCGGGCGGTTGTATCGTCATCGGTGGTCAACACCCGTCAGGCTTGGCCGGACTTAGAAGAACGATCTTTTTCGACGCTCAGGAACGGCAGGAGACATGACCGTGCGGCACGAGGTCCCGACGACGGGCGCCGGTGAGGCGCTGGAGGTCTGGATCGACCAGGATCTCTGCACCGGGGACGGCATTTGCGTGCAGTACGCGCCCGAGGTCTTCGAGCTGGACATCGACGGGCTCGCGTATGTGAAGAGCGCGGACGACGAGCTGCTGCAGGACGCCGGGGCGACCACGCCGGTCCCGCTGCCGCTGCTTCAGGACGTGGTGGATTCCGCCAAGGAGTGCCCGGGCGACTGCATCCACGTACGCCGGGTGTCGGACAGCGTGGAGGTCTTCGGGCCCGACGCGGAGTGACGTATTCCGCACGCTGTGCTGTTACGCCCCGGTGGCGGCGGTCTGCGCGTCGCGCAGGAAGGCGCCGCCCTGCCAGCGCCAGGTGACGCGCTCCCGCTCGTCGGGGCAGCAGCTGGGTACGTCCGGGGAGGAGTAGCCGAGCAGCGTGGCGGTGATCACTCCGTCGCGCAGTGCGAGGCCGCCGACGTTCTTCTGCTGCGCGGGCTCCAGGAGGGTGGCCACCACACGCGCGGTGGTGTCCTCACCGTGGGTGAGGACGTAGATCCCGCTGGGCGGTGTGCCGGAGCCTGCTTCACAGTGCACGACTGCGACCGTTTCGGGGTTTCCGTCGCCGTCGAGGTCTCCGCGGGCCTGCCGCGCGACGGTGTCGGCCGCTCCCCCGCATTCCAGCGGGTAGTCGGCGGTGGTGGCGTCGGGGGCGGGGGCGGCGGCCGGGGCGGCCTTCGCACCCGCGGCGACCGTGCCGGTGGCGCTGCCCGTGGCGGTGGCGGAGTCGGGCTGCAGCAGGCCGGCGGTGGCGACGACGGCGGCCATGGCGGTCGCGGTGGCCAGCCAGTGCACCGGCCGGGCGTGGGTGTGCGCGAGGTCCGGGACGGCGGAGGGCTGCACGCGGGATGTCTCCTGTGAGGGTGGTGCGGAAGGAGTTGCGGGCATCGTGCCACACGTCACAGGTGGGTGGAACCGTCGGGGTGGGCCGAGTCTCCCGGATCCGGCGCAAAGATGCCGAACGTGAAGGTGCCGCCGCCGAGTTCTCCCCGGTGGGGCGGGAACTGGGCGGCGGCACACTCTCGTTGTCGGGGCGTCAGCCCTTGTTGGGGCCTTCGTAGTCCTCGCCGTAGGCGCCCTTGGCGGGGCGGCGGCGCCGCATCGGGGGCTCGACGCCGTCCGCGAGGCGGCGGGCGGTGACGAGGAAGCCGGTGTGGCCGATCATCCGGTGGTCCGGGCGGACGGCGAGGCCTTCGACGTGCCAGTTGCGGATCATGGATTCCCAGGGCTGCGGTTCGGCGTAGCAGCCGAACTCGCGGATGGACTCCACGGTGCGCGCGAGCTGGGTGGTGGTCGCCACGTAGCAGCAGAGGATGCCGCCGGGGACGAGGGCCTTGGAGACGGCTTCCAGGCACTCCCAGGGGGCGAGCATGTCAAGGATGACGCGGTCGACGTCCGTGTCGGACAGGTTGTCCTGGAGGTCGCCGACGGTCAGCTGCCACGCGGGGTGCGGGCCGCCGAAGTAGCGCTCGACGTTCCCCTTGGCGATCTCGGCGAAGTCCTCGCGGCGCTCGTAGGAGTGCAGCATGCCGCTGTCGCCGATGGCGCGGAGCAGGAAGCTGCTGAGCGAGCCCGAGCCCACGCCGGCTTCGACGACGCGCGCGCCGGGGAAGATGTCGGCGAAGGCCAGGATCTGCCCCGCGTCCTTGGGGTAGACCACGGCGGCGCCGCGGGGCATGGACAGGACGTAGTCGGGGAGCAGGGGGCGCAGCGCGAGGTAGGCGACGTTTCCCGTGGTACGGACAACACTGCCCTCGGGAGCACCGATCAGCTCGTCGTGGGGGAAGGAACCCTTGTGGGTGTGAAAGTTCTTCCCGGCCTCGAGCGTGAACGTGTAGTGGCGTCCCTTGGGGTCGGTGAGCTGGACCTGGTCCCCGACCTTGAAGGGCCCGCGACGGCGGGCGGCACCGGTCGGTTCGGACATGTGACCAGAGTACCGGGGTTACGAGGAGGGTCTTGCCATGGCCCGGACGAAGGCGCGTTCCACGTCGGCGGTGGACAGGACTCCGTAGATCTCTCCGGTGTCCTCGACGACGAGGTACTCGGTGGCGGGGCTGGCGCGCAGGTGGTCGAGCAGGGGTTGTCCGCTGAGCTCGGCGGGGACCCGCATGCCGTCGGTGAGGTCCTGGGTGAGGCCGCTGACGGCGACCCAGGGGCGGCGGTGCTGGGGGACGCCGGCGATGGCGGTCTCGCGGACGAGGCCGGTGGGGTTGCCGACGCCGTCGACGACGACGAGGGCGCGGGCTCCGGCCTCGTTGGCGCGGCGCAGGGCCTCGGAGAGCGGGGTGGCGGGTTCGACGGGGATGGCGCGGCGGGTGAGGCTGCGGGCGCCGAGTTCGGGGAGGTGTTCGCGTAGCCGGGCCATGCGGAGACTGTTGCCGGCGCCGGTCCAGATGATCGCCGCGAGGATGGCGGCGAGCAGGGCGTCGGTGACGGTGTCCATGCCGCTGATGTCGTCGGTGGAGTTGCCGAGGAGGCCGGTCCTGGTGAGGAGGGGCAGGCCGATGAGGACGGCGACGGCGAGGGCGCGGCCGACCCAGGCGGCGGCGACGGTGCCGCTCATGGGCTTGCCGGTGATCTTCCAGATGACGGCGCGGAGCATGCGGCCGCCGTCGAGCGGGAGGCCGGGGAGCAGGTTGAAGACCGCGACGATCAGGTTGGAGATCATCAGGCCGGCGAGGAGGACGCCGGGGACGGTGCCGGGCTCGACGGCGTAGAGAGTGAGATAGAAGACACCGGCGAGGACGAGGGAGAGGAGCGGGCCGACGAAGGCGAGGACGAATTCGCGGCCGGGGGTCTCGGTCTCCTTCTCGATCTCGGAGACTCCGCCGAAGAACTGGAGCTGGATGCGGCGCACCGGGAGTTTGAAGCGGAGCGCCGCGATGGTGTGGGCCAGTTCGTGGACGAGGACGGAGGCGTAGAAGGCGATGGCGAAGAAGAGGGAGACGAGGTAGCGGGCTCCGCCGAGTTCGGGCAGGACGCGCTGGATCTGGTCGCCGAAGACCCAGGTGATGAGGGCGGCGACGAGGAACCAGCTGGGGGCGACGTAGACGGGCACGCCGAAGGGGCGGCCCATGAGGATTCCTCCGCCGGGTTCCTCGGTCCGCCGGGTGCGGGCGGCGGCGGCCGGCGGTTCCGCGCCGTCGGACCGCGGCCGCTTGTTCTCGCCGCGCTCGTCGTCCTGGTTCACGGGTTCCTCTCGTCGCCTTCCGCCCGACCCACGTCGTGCGTCACTCTTCGATCATGCAGCGTGACGGGCTCCGCCGTCGATGGTATGCGGCTCGCTGTCGGTGGCGGGTCGTAGGGTCTGGGGCATGAGTACGAGCGAGCAGCCGCCTTCCGGGACCCGGACCCCGTCGTCGTTGTCGCCCTCGCGGGCGAGCGACTTCATGCAGTGTCCCCTGCTGTACCGGTTCCGGGTGATCGACCGGCTGCCGGAGAAGCCGAGCGAGGCGGCGACGCGGGGCACGCTGGTGCACGCGGTCCTCGAGCGGCTCTTCGACGATCCGGCGGTGGAGCGGACGGCGCCGCGGGCGAAGTCGATGATTCCCGCGCAGTGGGACCGGCTGCTCGAGTCGCGGCCGGAGCTGGGCGAGCTGTTCGCCGAGGACGCCGAGGGCGAGCGGCTGGCGCGCTGGCTGGGCGAGGCGGAGCAGCTGGTGGAGCGCTGGTTCACGCTGGAGGATCCGACGCGTCTGGAGCCGGCGGAGCGTGAGCTGTTCGTGGAGACGGAGCTGGAGTCGGGGCTTCGGCTGCGGGGGGTGATCGACCGGGTGGACGTGGCGCCCACGGGCGAGGTGCGGATCGTCGACTACAAGACGGGGAAGGCGCCGCGGCCGGAGTACAGCGAGGGGGCGCTGTTCCAGATGAAGTTCTACGCACTGGTGATCTGGCGGCTGAAGCGGGTGGTGCCGCGGCGGTTGCAGCTGGTGTATCTGGGCAGCGGGGACATGCTGACGTACGACCCGGTGGAGGCGGATCTGCTGCGGGTGGAGCGCAAGCTGCTCGCGCTGTGGGAGGCGATCCGGCTGGCGACGGAGACCGGGGAGTGGCGGCCGCGTCCGACGAAGCTGTGCGGGTGGTGCGATCACCAGGCGGTGTGCCCGGAGTTCGGCGGGACGCCGCCGGTGTATCCGCTGGAGATCGTCTCCGCGCGCCCGCCGGAGGCGGGCGAATCGGGTCAGGGCAGAATGGTGCCGGTCGAGCCCGCCCCCTGAAGGAGTTCCTGTGGCCATCCGCGTCCTACTGGTCGACGACCAGCCGCTGCTGCGCACCGGTTTCCGGATGATTCTGGAGGCGGAGCAGGACATCGCGGTCGTCGGTGAGGCCGGGGACGGTCTGCAGGCGCTGGACCAGGTGCGGGCGCTGCAGCCCGATGTGGTGCTGATGGACATCCGGATGCCGCGGATGGACGGGGTGGAGGCGACCCGGCAGATCACGGGTCCGGGCCGGGACGGTCCGGCGAAGGTGCTGGTGCTGACGACGTTCGACCTGGACGAGTACGTGGTGGAGGCGCTGCGGGCGGGGGCGAGCGGGTTCTTGCTGAAGGACGCTCCGGCCAATGAACTGGTGCAGGCGATCCGGGTGGTGGCGGCGGGTGAGGCGATGCTGGCGCCGTCGATCACGCGTCGGCTTCTGGACAAGTACTCGGCGCATCTGCCGTCGGGTGAGGAGCAGGTGCCGGACACGCTGAACACGCTGACCGACCGTGAGGTCGAGGTGCTGAAGCTGGTGGCGCGCGGGCTGTCGAACGCGGAGATCGCTGCCGATCTGTTCGTCAGTGAGACGACGGTGAAGACGCATGTGGGTCATGTGCTGACCAAGCTGGGTCTGCGGGACCGGGTGCAGGCGGCGGTGTACGCGTACGAGAGCGGTCTGGTCCGTCCGGGGGCGCAGTAGCCTCCAGGGGATGCCTGGGGTGAACGGGAAGGGGCCCGGCGCGCGTGGTGCGTGCCGGGCCCCTTCGTCGTGCGGGGAGGCTCCTTCGCCGTCCCGGAACGCCCCTTCGTCCTGCGAGGAGCCCTCTGGGCCGTGCGAGGGGGTCAGCTCTTCTTGAGCTCCCAGAAGCGGAAGACGGTCGAGGCGTCCAGGGTCCACTCGAGGCCGGTGACGTTGTCGCGGGCGACCGCGTACTGCTTGCCCTGCCACAGCGGGAGGATCGGCAGTTCTTCGGCGACGAGGTCCTGGATCCGGCCGAAGTCCTGGTCGGTGGTGGCGCGGTCGGCGGCGGCCGAGGTCTTGGGGATGAGGCTGCCGGTGATCGTGGTGTTCTGGTAGTTGTTGCCGAGGACGTTGCCCTCGCCGAAGAAGGGGGCGGTGAAGTTGTCGGCGTCGGGGTAGTCGGGCACCCAGCCCTTGACGTACACGCCGTACTTGCCGGCTTCGATGTCCTTCTCGTACTGCTCGAACTCGACCGACTGCACGGTGGCCTGGAACAGGCCGCTGGCGTTGAGCTGTTCGGCGATCGCCTTGAGCTCCTGGTCGGTGGCGGGGCCGTAGCGGCTCGGGGTGGACCAGAGGGTGAGCTTCACCTTGTCGGTGATGCCGGCCTCGCGGAGCGCCTTCTTGGCCTTGGCGGCGTCGGGGCGGCCGCCGTAGGTGTCGAAGAAGGCGGTGTTGTGGCCCGCTATGCCCGCCGGGACGATCGAGTACAGCGGGGTGGCGGTCGACTTGTAGACGTTCTGGACGAGTGCGTCGCGGTCGACGAGATGGGCGATGGCCTTGCGGACGCCGAGCTTGCCGACGACGGGGTCCTTGACGTTGAAGACCAGGTGCTGGACCTCGGCGCTGGTGCCCTGGACGACCTCGATGCCCTGGTCGTCCGTGGCGGCGGAGGCTTCGAGGGAGGCGACCTCGTCGGCGGCGAGGCCACGGTAGGCGACGTCGATCTCATTGTCGGCGAGGGCCTTGGAGAGGGCGGCGCGGTCGCCGCCGTAGAGCTTGAGGGTGACGCCGCCGTTCTTCGTCTCGGCGGTGCCCCGGTAGCCGGAGTTGACGGAGAAGACGGCCTCGGTGTCGCTGAGGGACTCCAGCTTGTACGGGCCTGAGCCGACCGCCTTGCCGTCGGTGCGCAGCGCGTCCTCGGCGTACTCGCGGTGGTCGACGATGGAGCCGGCGCCGGAGGCTATCTTGCTCGGGAAGGTGGCGTCGGGGGTCTTGAGGCGGAAGACGACGGTGCGGTCGTCGGGGGTCTCGATGGAGTCGATCGTGGCGAGCAGCGGTGCCGGGCCGGAGGGGGCGGCGATCTTCCGCGCGCGGTCGAAGGAGAACTTGACGTCCTTCGAGGTCAGCGGGTTGCCGTTGGAGAACTCCAGGCCCTCGCGCAGGGTGCAGCGGTAGACCTTGCTGCCTCCCTGGAAGTCGCACTTCTCGGCGGCCTCCGGCTCGGGCTCCGTGCTGCCCTTGGGGAAGCTGAGCAGGGACTGGAAGACGTTGTTGAACAGCAGCCAGGAGCCGGGGTCGTAACCGGCCGCGGGGTCGGTGGCGAGGACCTCGTCGGACATGCCGACGCGGACGTTGTCCCCGGAGCTCGCCGAGCCTCCACCCTGCTCGGCGCCGCAGCCACTGAGCAGGGCGGCGGACAGCCCCGCGGCGAGGGGAGCCGTCAGCCACTTGTTGTGCTTCACAGAACGTGCCTCTTGATCTCTTGCCAGGCCGGCCGCACGCCTGTGCGCGGCCGGTTGAAACGGAGCTGGTTGAGGGGTCAGGCGGTGCCGCGGCCGAGCTCCCACAGGAGCAGGTCCGAGGAGGTGTTGAGCGCCCATTCGACGCCGGTGACGTCGTCGCGGGCGGCGACGTACTGCTTGCCCTGCCACAGCGGCAGGACGGGCACGTCCTTGGCGACGATCTTCTGGATCTGCCCGAAGGTGGGGCCGGCGGCGGTGCGGTCGGCCGAGCGGCGCGACTGCGGGATCAACTGGTCGCGGACGGACTTGTTGACGTAGGGGGTGTTGAGGAAGTTGTCGGCGTCGAGGAAGGGGGCGATGTAGTTGTCCGGGTCGGGGAAGTCGGGGAACCAGCCCAGGCCGTAGACGGGGTAGTCGCCGCGCTTCTGCGCGGGCCGGAAGGTGGACCACTCGGCGCCCTGGACGGTGACGTCGAAGAGTCCGGTGGCGTTGAGCTGGCCGCGCAGCGTCTCGAACTCCTTCTTGGTGTCGGAGCCGTAGTGGTCGGTGGTGTAGTGCAGGGTCAGCTTCACCGGTGCGGTGACGCCGGCCTCGCGCAGAATGCCGCGCGCCCGGGCGGTGCTGGGCTCTCCGTAGGCGTCGAAGAAGGCGGTGGAGTGACCGGTGACGCTGGAGGGGATCAGCGAGTAGAGCGGCTGGGCGGTGGTGCCGTAGACCTCGCTGACGAGCCGGCCGCGGTCGACGACGGCGGCCATGGCCTGGCGGACGGCCTTGTCCTTGACGGAGGAGTCGGCGGTGTTGAAGGCGAGGTAGCGGATCTCCAGGCCGGGGACCTCGGTGAGCTCGATGCCCTCCTTGGGCTTCTCGGTGAGCTCCTTGACCTGGCCGAGCGACATGGCGCGGGTCATCATGTCGATCCGGCGGTCCTCGAGGGCCTTGTTCATGCTGTCCGCGTCGGCGAAGGAGCGCAGCTCGACCTTGTCGTTGCGCAGGGTCGCGTCGCCCTTGTACTTCTCGTTCCGGGTGAAGACGACCTTGGCGACGCGCTCGCCGTCGAGCTCCGCCTTCATGGTGTAGGGGCCGGATCCGTCGACCTCGAAGCCCTCGCGGAGCTTGTCGGCGCTGTACTTCTCCTTGCTGAGGATGCCGGCGACCGGGGTGGAGAGCTTGTACGGGAAGGTCGCGTCGGGCGTCTTGAGGTGGAAGACGATCTCGCGCTCGTTCTTGGTCTCGACGGCGTCGATGTTGGCGAGGAGTGCGGCGGTGCCGTTGTCGGACTTGATGGTGAGCACGCGCTCGACGGAGAACTTGACGTCCTCGGCGGTGACGGGGGTCCCGTCGGCGAAGGTGAGCCCTTCGCGCAGGGTGCAGCGGTAGCTCTCGCTGGCCCGGTCGCTGAAGGCGCAGCTCTCGGCGGCGTCGGGTACGGGCTCGCCGCCGCCGCGCGGGACGTGCATGAGGGTCTGGACGGTCTGCCGCAGGATGTTCCAGGCGCCGGTGTCGTAGGCGAAGGCCGGGTCGAGGGGCGCGGGGGCCTCGCTGGTGGCGAGGAACTGGTCCGTGGTGCCGACGACGATGGCTCCGCTCCCGTCCGATCCGCCACAGGCGACGAGCAGGGGGGCGAGCAGGCCGGCCACGGCCGGCAGCACCAGAGTCTTGCGGTTCATCCTGGACGTTCTCCTCATCCGGCACTGGGATACAGCGGGTACGGACTCCGCCGCCGGCCGCCCGGTCGGGGCGGAGGATCGGGCCGGGATGGTGTGCGATCGGTCCTGTGTTCGCGGCGACTTGGATGGGGCGCCGGGGCACACGGATGGTGCGGCGAAGTACTCGCGAAAGATTAGTGCGCGGCGCCGTATTGCCCGACCGCGGGCACCTGGACGAGTAATCGCACAGTGATCATGAATGCGGTGCGCTCGATAGTCATGCGCCGGTACGTTTCGTATGCGATGAGGCGAATCAGGACACACGGGGAGGGCGCAACCGCCGCGATCCGGACACCTGACGCAGACCGGCCACCCGCCGACCGGCACGCTGCGTGACCAACGTCACGTGGCGCCTTTTCGGCGAATGGCCGGTTCATTTCCCGCTCGGAATGCGGGCCGGAAAGCCAGGCTCAGAGAAAGCTCAAAGGATCGAAGACGCGAAGGGCCGAGCCGGCGAAGGCTCACGGCCCGGAGATCAGCGTCCGCAGGAAGGGGACGTCCACGTCCTCCAGCGAGCGGACCACGACCCGGCCCGGAGAGGGCGCGATGGGCGCGACGGAGGGCACGGCGACGACCCGGCAGCCGGCCGCCTCGGCGGCCGCCACACCCGTCGCGGTGTCCTCGATGACCGCGCACAGGGAGGGGTCGGCGCCGACCCCGTCGGCGGCGGTCAGGTAGGGCTCGGGGTCCGGCTTGGTGCGGACCACCTCGTCGCCGGCGACGCTCAGGGCGAAGCGGTCACGGCCCAGGGACGCCAGGATCTGGTCGATGATGCGCCGGTGGGAGGCGGAGACCAGAGCGGTCGGGATGTTGTGGTGGGCCAGCTCGGCGAGGAGCCGTTCGGCGCCCGGCATGAGTGGCACGCCGCGCTCGATGCGCTGCTCGAACTTCTCGTTCAGCAGCACCGTGAGTTCGGGGAGGGTGATGTCGGCGCCGGTGGCCTCGATGAGGTAGCCAGCGCTGCGGGTCATGGGGCCGCCCACGACGATGTCGCGCCAGGACTCCTCCAGCCGGTGCCCGAGGGCGGCGAAGGCCTCCACCTCCGCCTCCCACCAGAATCCCTCGGTGTCGACGAGGGTGCCGTCCATGTCGAGGAAGACCGCCTGCAGGGCGGAGCTTCCGTTGGTGCGGAACAAGGACGCGGGGACCGTACTGGTCATCCGGCACACCTCCATGGAGGGACGAGAAGGCCGGCCCCCCTCCCCGGTACGGAGAAGGAGACCGGCCTGCACTGGGCCGACAAGTGTACGTCCCGATCGCCCGGGACGCGGGTATTTACCCCTCGCGTGTGCCGGACGCCTCAGCGTGCGTTGAAGTACTTCGCCTCGGGGTGGTGGATGACGATCGCGTCCGTGGACTGCTCCGGGTGGAGCTGGAACTCCTCGGAGAGCTGGACGCCGATCCGCTCGGGCCGGAGCAGGTCGGCGATCTTCGCACGGTCCTCCAGGTCGGGGCAGGCACCGTAGCCCAGGGAGAAGCGCGCGCCGCGGTACTTCAGCGCGAACATGTCCTCCACGTCGGCGGGGTCCTCGCCCGCGAAGCCGAGCTCGGAGCGCACGCGCGCGTGCCAGTACTCGGCGAGCGCTTCGGCCAGCTGGACGGACAGGCCGTGCAGCTCCAGGTAGTCGCGGTAGGAGTCGGACTCGAAGAGCTTGGCGGTGGCCTCGCCGATCCGGGAGCCGACGGTGACGACCTGGAGGCCGACGACATCGGTCTCGCCGGACTCCTCCGGGCGGAAGAAGTCGGCCAGGCACAGGCGCCTGCCGCGGCGCTGGCGCGGGAAGGTGAAGCGGGTGCGCTCATTGCCGGCGTCGTCGAGGATGATCAGGTCGTCACCCTTGGAGACGCAGGGGAAGTAGCCGTGGACGACGGCCGCCTCCAGCAGGTTCTCGGTGTGCAGGCGCTCCAGCCAGCCGCGCAGCCGCGGCCGGCCCTCGCTCTCCACCAGTTCCTCGTACGAGGGTCCGTCACCGGTCCGGTTCTGCTTGAGGCCCCACTGGCCCTTGAAGAGGGCGCCTTCGTCGAGCCAGCTCGCGTACTCCTTGAGCTGGATGCCCTTGACGACCCGGGTGCCCCAGAACGGCGGGGTGGGCACGGGGTTGTCGGTGGCGACGTCCGAGCGGCCGGCCGGCTCCGGCTCGTCGACCTCGGGGGCCGAGGCGCGCTGGGCGACCCGGCGCTGCTTGAGCTCGGGCAGTGCCGCCCCGGGCACGCCGCGCTTGACGGCGATGAGGGCGTCCATGAGCCGCAGGCCCTCGAAGGCGTCCCGGGCGTAACGGACCTCGCCCTGGTAGATCTCGTGCAGGTCCTGCTCGACGTAGGCGCGGGTCAGGGCGGCTCCGCCGAGGATGACCGGGAAGTCGGCGGCCAGGCCGCGCTGGTTCAGCTCCTCCAGGTTCTCCTTCATGATCACCGTGGACTTGACCAGCAGGCCGGACATGCCGATCACGTCGGCCCGGTGCTCCTCGGCCGCGTCGAGGATCGCGGAGACGGGCTGCTTGATGCCCAGGTTCACCACGTTGTAGCCGTTGTTGGAGAGGATGATGTCGACGAGGTTCTTGCCGATGTCGTGGACGTCGCCGCGGACGGTGGCGAGCACGATCGTGCCCTTTCCGTCGTCGTCGGTCTTCTCCATGTGCGGTTCGAGGTAGGCCACGGCGGTCTTCATGACCTCGGCGGACTGCAGCACGAACGGCAGCTGCATCTGGCCGGAGCCGAAGAGCTCGCCGACGACCTTCATTCCGTCGAGCAGCGTCTCGTTGACGATGTCGAGGGCGGGGCGGGTCGTCAGGGCCTCGTCGAGGTCGGCCTCCAGGCCGTTCTTCTCCCCGTCGATGATGCGGCGCTTGAGGCGCTCCTCCAGCGGGAGGGCGAGCAGTTCCTCCGCCTTGCCGGCCTTGAGGGACTTGGTGGTGGCGCCCTCGAAGAGCGCCATCAGCTTCTGCAGCGGGTCGTAGCCCTCGGAGCGCCGGTCGTAGATCAGGTCGAGGGCGGTGGTGACCTGCTCGTCGTCGAAGCGGGCGATCGGCAGGATCTTGGAGGCGTGCACGATCGCCGAGTCAAGGCCCGCCTTGACGCACTCGTCGAGGAAGACGGAGTTGAGCAGGATGCGCGCGGCCGGGTTGAGGCCGAAGGAGATGTTGGAGAGGCCGAGGGTCGTCTGCACGTCCGGGTGGCGGCGCTTGAGCTCGCGGATGGCCTCGATGGTGGCCACGCCGTCCTTGCGGGACTCCTCCTGCCCGGTGCAGATGGTGAAGGTGAGGGTGTCGATGAGGATGTCCGACTCGTGGATGCCCCAGTTGTCGGTGAGGTCGGCGATGATCCGCTCGGCGATGGCGACCTTGTTCTCGACGGTGCGGGCCTGGCCCTCCTCGTCGATGGTGAGCGCGATCAGCGCGGCGCCGTGTTCCTGGGCCAGTCGGGTGACCTTGGCGAAGCGGGAGTCGGGGCCGTCGCCGTCCTCGTAGTTGACGGAGTTGATGACGGCGCGGCCGCCGAGCTTCTCCAGGCCGGCCCGCAGGACGTCGACCTCGGTGGAGTCGAGGACGATCGGAAGGGTGGAGGCGGTGGCGAAGCGGCCGGCGAGCTCCTCCATGTCGGCGACGCCGTCGCGGCCCACGTAGTCGACGCAGAGGTCGAGCATGTGCGCGCCCTCGCGGATCTGGTCGCGGGCCATCTCGACGCAGTCGTCCCAGCGGCCTTCGAGCATGGCCTCGCGGAACTTCTTGGAGCCGTTGGCGTTGGTCCGCTCACCGATCGCCATGTAGGCGGTGTCCTGGCGGAACGGGACCGTCTGGTAGAGGGACGCGGCGCCGGGCTCGGGCCGGGGGTCGCGGACGGCCGGGGCGAGGTCGCGGACCCGCTCGACGACCTGGCGCAGGTGCTCCGGCGTCGTACCGCAGCAGCCGCCGACGAGAGAGAGCCCGTACTCGCGGACGAAGGTCTCCTGGGCGTCGGCGAGCTCGACCGGGCTCAGCGGGTAGTGCGCGCCGTTCTTTCCGAGGACGGGCAGTCCGGCGTTGGGCATGCAGGAGAGCGGGATACGGGAGTGGCGGGCGAGATAGCGCAGGTGCTCGCTCATCTCGGCGGGGCCGGTGGCGCAGTTGAGGCCGATCATGTCGATGCCCAGCGGCTCCAGGGCCGTCAGGGCGGCTCCGATCTCGGAGCCCAGCAGCATGGTGCCGGTGGTCTCGACGGTCACGGAACAGATCAGCGGTACGTCGAGGCCGAGCGCGTCCAGGGCGCGGCGGGCACCGATGACGGAGGCCTTGGTCTGCAGCAGGTCCTGGGTCGTCTCCACGAGCAGCGCGTCGGCACCGCCGGCGAGCATGCCCTCGGCGTTCTGCTGGTAGGCGTCGCGCAGGGTGGTGTACGGGGCGTGGCCCAGGGTGGGCAGCTTGGTGCCGGGGCCCATGGAGCCCAGGACCCAGCGCTGCTGCCCGGTGGAGGCGGTGAACTCGTCGGCGACCTCGCGGGCGATCCGGGCGCCCGCCTCGGACAGTTCGTGGACGCGGTCGGCGATGTCGTACTCGGCGAGCGCCGCGAAGTTCGCGCCGAAGGTGTTGGTCTCGACGCAGTCCACGCCCGCGGCGAAGTACTCCTGGTGCACCGAGCGGACGATGTCCGGGCGGGTCACGTTCAGGATCTCGTTGCAGCCTTCGAGGTTCTCGAAGTCCTCGAGGGTGGGGTCCTGGGCCTGGAGCATGGTGCCCATGGCTCCGTCGGCCACGACCACGCGGGTCGCGAGTGCCTCGCGGAGAGTTGCGGCGCGGTTCCGGCTGTCGGCGGAAGGGGTTGGCGACGAGGCCATGGATGAGCTCCCTGGGATGCGACGGCTGTCGGCTTTGCACCTTCGGAGGAGGGTGCACGGGGCCAGCGTAACCGTGCGGGTGCCGGCTGGACATGGCGTCCCAAGGGCCGGACGGCATTCTGTGTGCGGAGACTCCCGGTCACACCTGTTCTTGAACGACACTGTCCAGGTATCGAGTGGTCGACATCGACCGATAGTGTTCAGCATTGTCGAACAGCATGATCCACGTGATCCTGTCCGTAGGATCCACCGGAACCACCGGGATCAGGGAGAGGGAGAAGGGCCGGGCGATGGCGAAGAACATCCAGTCGCTTGAACGAGCGGCGGCGATGCTGCGACTGCTCGCGGGCGGCGAGCGCCGGCTCGGCCTGTCCGACATCGCCTCCTCCCTGGGCCTGGCCAAGGGGACGGCGCACGGCATCCTGCGCACGCTGCAGGCCGAGGGCTTCGTGGAACAGGACGCCCCCTCGGGCCGCTACCAGCTGGGCGCGGAGCTGCTGCGGCTCGGCAACAGCTACCTGGACGTCCACGAGCTGCGGGCCCGGGCGCTGGTCTGGACGGACGATCTGGCGCGCTCCAGCGGCGAGAGCGTCCACCTGGGCGTGCTCCACCAGCAGGGCGTACTCATCGTGCACCACGTCTTCCGGCCGGACGACAGTCGCCAGGTCCTGGAGGTGGGGGCGATGCAGCCGCTGCACTCCACAGCCCTGGGCAAGGTGATCTCCGCGTACGACCCCGTGGCGCACAGTGAGGTGCTGGAGGTGCCGCGGGAGGGGTTCACGCCCCGCACGGTGACCGACCTGACGGAGTTCGAGTCCCTGCTCGACATGACCCGCGCGCGCGGGTGGGCCGCCGACGTGGAGGAGACCTGGGAGGGCGTGGCCTCGGTGGCCGCGCCGATCCACGACCGGCGCCGGATGCCGGTGGGCGCGGTGGCGATCACGGGCGCCGTGGAGCGGGTCTGCGACGAGGGCGAGCTGCGCTCCGAGCTGATCGCTGCGGTACGGGACTGCGCCCGGGCCGTCTCCCGCGACCTGGGCGCCGGGCGCTTCTGACCAGAGACTTCCGCACGGAGGTACGCGAACCTCACGCTCTCGACGACCCGGCCCGGCGCCTCACGGCGGCCGGGCCTTCGCGCCTCCGGAGGCGCCCGCGCGACGCGTGGGTAACGATCGGGTCATGCGGGACGGAATCGGCCACAGAACCCTTGACGCGCTGTTAAGCCGGGGGCAAAACTTCCGTTCATCGGTCGGCATTGTCGAACACCTACCGGCAATACGCGCTAGGGTGTGACAGTGCCAAGGGCCGGCAACGCCCTCACATGAGGGCGCGGACCACCGGAGGGACCCGGGGTTCGCCTTCCCCTGGACGAAGGACAAAGGAGTCGCGGGTGTCCAGCTCCGACATCTTCATCGGCGAGATCATTGGTACCGCCGTACTCATCCTGCTCGGCGGCGGCGTGGTCGCCGCCGTTGTGCTCAAGCGCTCGAAGGCGCAGAACGCCGGCTGGCTCGCCATCACCTTCGGGTGGGGCTTCGCGGTCATGACGGCCGTCTACATGACGGGTACCCTCTCCGGCGCCCACCTCAACCCGGCGGTCACGGTCGGTATCGCGATCAAGGACGGGGACTGGAGCAACGTTCCGGTCTACTTCGCCGGCCAGCTGCTCGGCGCCATGCTCGGTGCCGTGCTCGTCTGGATCGCCTACTACGGGCAGTTCCAGGCTCACCTCACGGACCCGGAGATCCTCTCCGCGCCGCCGCACGAGGAAGGCATGGTCGACCAGAAGGCCGCCCCGAAGGCCGGCCCGGTGCTCGGCGTCTTCTCCACCGGCCCCGAGGTCCGCAACGTCTGGCAGAACCTGGCCACCGAGATCATCGGCACGGTCGTGCTCGTCCTCGCGGTGCTGACGCAGGGACTCAACGACAGCGGCAAGGGCCTCGGCGTCATCGGCGCCCTGATCACGGCCTTCGTCGTGGTCTCCATCGGCCTCTCGCTCGGGGGCCCGACCGGCTACGCCATCAACCCGGCCCGCGACCTCGGTCCGCGCATCGTGCACGCTCTGCTCCCGCTGCCGAACAAGGGCGGCTCCGACTGGAGCTACGCCTGGATCCCGGTCGCCGGTCCACTGATCGGTGGAGCCCTCGCGGCGGGTATCTACAACCTCGCGTTCGCCTGAGCCGTACAGCAGTAGTCGTAGCCGTACACCTGAGACCTCCTTGGAGCACTCCGTGACCGACGCACACACCAGCGGCCCGTTCATCGCCGCCATCGACCAGGGCACGACCTCGTCCCGCTGCATCGTCTTCGACAAGGACGGCCGGATCGTCTCGGTCGACCAGAAGGAACACGAGCAGATCTTCCCGAAGCCGGGCTGGGTGGAGCACGACGCCGCCGAGATCTGGACCAACGTCCAGGAAGTCGTCGCGGGCGCCATCGAGAAGGGCGGCATCTCCGCCGCCGACGTCAAGGCCATCGGCATCACCAACCAGCGCGAGACCACCCTGCTCTGGGACAAGAACACCGGTGAGCCCGTCCACAACGCCCTCGTCTGGCAGGACACCCGCACCGACTCCCTCTGCAAGGAGCTGGGCCGCAACGTCGGCCAGGACCGCTTCCGCCGCGAGACCGGCCTGCCGCTGGCGAGCTACTTCTCCGGCCCGAAGGTCCGCTGGCTCCTGGACAACGTCGAGGGCCTGCGCGAGCGCGCCGAGCGCGGCGACATCCTCTTCGGCACCATGGACTCCTGGGTCATCTGGAACCTGACCGGCGGCGTCGACGGCGGCCACCACGTCACGGACGTGACCAACGCGTCGCGCACCATGCTGATGAACCTGCACACCATGGAGTGGGACGACAAGATCCTGCAGTCCATGGAGATCCCGGCGGCCGTGCTGCCCGAGATCCGCTCCTCCGCCGAGGTCTACGGCCACGTCAAGGGCGGCGTCCTGGACGGCATCCCGGTCGCCTCCGCGCTCGGCGACCAGCAGGCCGCCCTGTTCGGCCAGACGTGTTTCGCCGAGGGCGAGGCCAAGTCCACGTACGGCACCGGCACCTTCCTGCTGATGAACACCGGCGAGAAGATCATCAACTCGTACTCCGGGCTCATCACCACCGTCGGTTACAAGATCGGTGAGGACGCTCCGGTGTACGCCCTGGAGGGCTCCATCGCCGTCACCGGTTCGCTGGTGCAGTGGATGCGCGACCAGATGGGCCTGATCAAGTCCGCCGCCGAGATCGAGACCCTCGCGTCCTCGGTCGAGGACAACGGCGGCGCCTACTTCGTGCCGGCCTTCTCCGGCCTGTTCGCCCCGTACTGGCGCTCCGACGCCCGCGGTGTGATCGCCGGCCTCACCCGGTACGTCACCAAGGCGCACATCGCCCGCGCCGTCCTCGAGGCCACCGCCTGGCAGACCCGTGAGATCACCGACGCCATGACGAAGGACTCCGGCGTCGAGCTGACCGCGCTCAAGGTCGACGGCGGCATGACCTCCAACAACCTGCTGATGCAGACGCTCTCGGACTTCCTGGACGCGCCGGTCGTGCGTCCGATGGTCGCCGAGACCACCTGCCTCGGCGCCGCCTACGCCGCCGGCCTGGCCGTCGGCTTCTGGCCGGACACCGACGCCCTGCGTGCCAACTGGCGCCGGGCCGCCGAGTGGACCCCCCGCATGGACGCCGAGAAGCGTGACGCCGAGTACAAGAGCTGGCTGAAGGCCGTCGAGCGTTCCATGGGCTGGCTCGAAGAAGAGAACTGACGAGGAGTTAGCGACATGACCACCCTGCAGAGCGTCCCCGCCCTGGGGACGCGCCCGGCTGCCGGTTCCCTGCCGAGCCGCGCCGAGACCCGGGAACAGCTTTCCAAGGCGACGTACGACCTCCTGGTGATCGGCGGCGGCATCCTGGGCATCTCCACCGCCTGGCACGCCGCGCAGTCCGGTCTGCGGGTGGCCCTGGTGGACGCCGGCGACTTCGCCGGCGCCACCTCCTCCGCCTCCTCCAAGCTGCTCCACGGCGGTCTGCGCTACCTGCAGACCGGCGCGGTGAAGCTGGTCGCGGAGAACCACTTCGAGCGGCGTGCGGTCTCCCGTCAGGTGGCACCGCACCTCGCCAACCCCCTCACCTTCTACCTCCCCGTCTACAAGGGCGGCCCGCACGGCGCGGCCAAGCTCGGCGCGGGCGTGTTCGCCTACAGCGCGCTCTCCGCCTTCGGTGACGGCGTCGGCCACCTGCTCAGCCCCGCCAAGGCCGCGCAGGACGTGCCGGAGCTGCGCACCGACAACCTGAAGGCCGTGGCCGTCTACGGCGACGACCAGATGAACGACGCCCGGATGGCGCTGATGACCGTCCGCGCCGCGGTCGCGGCCGGTGCCACGGTCCTCAACCACGCCGAGGTCACCGGCCTGCGCTTCACCAGGGGCCGGGTCACGGGCGCTGAGCTCAAGGACCGCACCAGCGGCGACGAGTTCGGCGTCACCGCCCGTCTCGTGCTCAACGCGACCGGGCCGTGGGTCGACCACCTGCGCAAGATGGAGGACCCGAACGCGGCCCCCTCCATCCGTCTCTCCAAGGGGGCGCACCTGGTCCTGAAGCGGACCTCCCCGTGGAAGGCCGCGCTGGCCACCCCGATCGACAAGTACCGCATCACCTTCGCCCTCCCCTGGGAGGACATGCTGCTGCTCGGCACGACCGACGAGGAGTACGAGGGCGACCCCGGCAAGGTCGAGGTCACCGAGAAGGACACCGCCCAGATCCTGGACGAGGCCGCCTTCTCCATACGCGACCAGCAGCTGTCGCGCGATCTGATCACCTACTCCTTCGCGGGTCTGCGGGTACTCCCGGGCGGCCCCGGCGACACCTCCAAGGCCAAGCGCGAGACGGTCGTCACCGAGGGCCGCGGCGGCATGCTGTCGGTGGCCGGCGGCAAGTGGACGACCTTCCGTCACATCGGCCGTACGGTCATGAAGAAGCTGGAGTCCCTCCCGGGCCACCCGCTCGGCGAGGACTACGAGTCGGTCTCGACGCTGCCCAAGCGGCTCCCGCTGCCCGGCATCGCCAACCCCGACGCGGTCGTGCACCGGCTCCTCGTCGACGGTCCCGCGCCCGGCCCGCGGATGGCCGCCGACACCGCCAAGCACCTGGCGACGCACTACGGTTCGCTCTCCTTCGACATCGCGCGGATGGCGAACGAGAACCCGGAGCTCGGCGAGCGCATCCACCCGGACGCCCCGGAGATCTGGGCCCAGGTCGCCTACGCCCGTGACCACGAGTGGGCCGAGACGGCCGACGACGTCTTGCGCCGCCGTACGACGCTCACGATCCGCGGTCTGGCGACGGACGAGATCCGCAGCAAGGTGGAGGGCATGCTGAACCGCTGACATGCGGCCCGGCGGTAAGGGGCGGTCTCCCTGGAGGCCGCCCCTTACGCGTGCCCGGCGGCGTGCCACGCGCCCGCCGCAGTGCCGCAACACGGGACGCGCAGAGTTGACCTACGAGCTGCTGCGCCGGCTGTGGAGCGAGGAGGGGGTGGACTGGGAAGGCCGCGCGTGGCGGCGGGATCCGGCGGCCTGCTGATCGCGGACACGACCGAGCAGGCGGTCGCACGGTACAAGGACCTGTACGAAGCACGCGTCCGGCAGAACTTCAAGCCGCACCTGGAGGGCCGGGCGGGCTACAACACGCCCTTCCGCACCGTCGAGGACGCCATCGCCGACGGCCCCCAGCTGATCGGCTCCCCGCAGCAGATCATCGACAAGATCCTCGGCTACCACGAGGTGTACGGCCACGACCTCCAGTCGATCACCGTGGACGGCTTCGGTCTGTCCGCCACCGAGCAGACCGAGACCCTGCACCGCTTCGCCGAGGAGATCGCCCCGGTCGTACGGAAGGAGGCGCCGAGCACCCTCTGGGAGGCGTGAGCCGCCCGTGTGCCGAGCCGATTTCCTGGGTAGTCGATCAAGGCCGCGAAGGCTCCCGGTGATGTACGAGGGCTGCGGACGGGCCGCCGGAAAGCCGTAAGGTTGGTCCGTACGACAGGAACTTCGGAAGGAGGCACTGGGTGATCGAGCTCGAGGGGGTACCCGAGCTGATCGACCCGGTCATGGTGGCGGCGTTCGAGGGCTGGAACGACGCCGGCGACGCCGCCTCCACCGCGGTCGCCCATCTGGACCGGGAATGGAAGGGCGAGGTGTTCGCGGCGCTCGACGCCGAGGACTACTACGACTTCCAGGTCAACCGGCCCACGGTGTGGCTGGACGGCGGTGTCCGGAAGATCACCTGGCCGACGACCAGGCTCTCCGTGGTGAGGGTCGGCGGCGAGAAGCCGCGCGACCTGGTCCTGGTGCGGGGGATCGAGCCGTCGATGCGCTGGCGCTCGTTCTGCAACGAGATCCTGGGCTTCGCCCATGAGCTGGGCGTGGAGATGGTCGTGATCCTGGGCGCACTGCTCGGCGACACCCCGCACACCCGGCCGGTCCCGGTCAGCGGTGTCACCTCCGACCCGGACCTGGCGCGGACCATGGATCTGGAGGAGACCCGCTACGAAGGCCCGACGGGCATCGTCGGCATCCTCCAGGAGGCCTGCACGCACGCGGGCGTGCCCGCCGTCAGCCTGTGGGCGGCGGTGCCGCACTACGTGTCGCAGCCGCCCAACCCCAAGGCCACGCTGGCGCTGCTGAACCGGCTCGAGGACCTGATCGGCCTGCGCATCCCGCTGGGCGAGCTGCCCGAGGACGCGCGGGCGTGGCAGCTGGGCGTGGACCAACTGGCCTCCGAGGACAGCGAGGTGGCGGAGTACGTCCAGACGCTGGAGGAGGCCCGGGACACGGCGGAGCTGCCCGAGGCCTCGGGCGAGGCGATCGCCCGGGAGTTCGAGCGCTACCTGCGGCGCCGGGAACCCGGGCAGGGCCCCGGCCCCGGGCCGGGCCTCGCGACGGAGAGCGGTGACACCTCGTACCTGCGGGACCCCTCCAGCGGCCGGACCCGCCCCCCGAAGCCGGAACAGCCGGGCCCCGAGACGACGCCGGAAAGCGCTCCGGAGGCCGGTCCGGAGACGGCGTCCGGGCGTTCGGGGCCTGAGGAGCCGCACCGGGAGGGCGACGGCGCCGAGGGTGGCACCGAGGAGTAGGACGTACGGAAGGGGGCCGCGCCCGGATCGGCGCGGCCCCCTTCCGCGTGCTCACCGCCGGGACTCACACCTGGCGCTCACACCTGGCGCTCACACCTGTTCGACCGAGACCACGTCGTACGCGGTGTCCGGCTGCGGTTCCACGTCGAAGCGGGCGTTGGGGAGGTAGATCCGGTCGCCCCACGCGGCGGCGGTGGTCGGGACGCGGAACCGCTCCGGGTCCGTGATCCGGGCGACGGCCGTGCCCCGGGTGCCCGAGCCGTTCAGCCGGACCACGTCGATCTGGTTGAGGTACTGCTGGACGACGTACAGGTTCCGGCCGAGCAGCAGCAGTCCGTCGCCGCGCGGGATCTTCAGCCCGCCGAGGTCGACCGTGCGGGCGGCCCCGGTGGCCGGGTCGATCCTCAGGAGGGCGCCGCCGTCGAAGTGGGTGTTGACCACCAGGAGTGCGCGCCCGTCCGGGGTGCGTTCGATCCCGTTGGCCGTGAAGTCCGGGCCCTGGACCCAGTCACCGCCGAGAGGCACGGTCACCGGGGCGCCGACGGGCGCGCCCGAACGGTTCAGGGCGAGCCGGTAGAGCTGCGGCTGGTACGAGTCGGTGAACCAGGCGGCCTCCGGGGTGAGGACGACGTCGTTGACCACCGTGTTTGCGGCGCCGAGTCCGGTGAAGTTGTTCAGCACCGCCCCCGAGCGGGCGTCGGCGACCCGGACGGCCCGGCCCCAGCCGCCGGCGAGGAAGAGCCGCCGCTCGGCGCGGTCGATCTTCAGGCCGACGGTGGGGTGTCCGGTGCCGGGGCCCGTGGAGACGATCCGGCCCTGTCCGGTGGCCAGGCTCACCCGGTACACGTCGCCGTTGGCGAGTGAGCCGAGGTACGCGTACGGGCTGTGGCCGATGGTGATGCCCTCCGGCTGGAAGCCGGGGGGCAGCGGGAAGCCGGTCGGCCGGCGTCCCCCGGAGCCGGCGGCGTGGGCCGCCCCGCCGAGCGGGGTGACGAGAGCCGCCGCGCCGGTGGCGGCGGCTCCCAGGAGAGTTCTGCGGGCGAGGGATCGTGACACTGGGCGTCCTTTCGTACCAAGACCGAACAGTGGGTCGACACGAGCTCCCAGCTCATCACAACTGGCCTTTGTGGCCGGGCGGTTGGCCGGATCACGTCCCTCGCCCGTCGCGCCGGTCAGGAGCAGGCGAAGCGGGCCGCCGCCCAGTCCCCGTGGTCGCCGCTCTTGGAGCCGTTGGTGTCGGTGATCCGCAGACGGACATGACGGGCGCCGGTGACGTCCACGTCGACGGGGAGGGTCGTGGAAGCACCGGTGAGCTTCGGCGAGGTCCACAGCACCTTGCCGTCGGCCTCGACCGAGAACGCCACCTCCCCGTAGCCGTTTATCTCGTCGTCGATGCCGACGTCGGCGGTGAACGCGGTGCAGCGGCCGCCGAGGTAGACCTCGATGTCGGAGTCGGCGTGGGCGCCGATCCCCTTCTCGTACGTCTTTCCGGCCAGGGTGAGCGTCCGGCCGTCGTTCGCGCCCGACTCGCCGTTGGAGCGGTCGCGTTCGGGAGGTCCCCAGCCGTTGGTGGACTTCAGCCAGACGAGGTCGCTGGCCCAGGACGCGGTGGCCGGCGGCTCGGGCATCACGCCGACGGCGAAGCGCTGGACGGCGGTGCGGTCCTGTCCTGCGGAGCGGTGGCGGGCGGTCGCGGTGAGCGTTGCCTCTCCCGGCTTCGCGTCCTTTGCCGGGGTGACGGAGACCTCGACCCGCCGGGTGGTGCCGGCCGGGATGCGCTCGACCGGTGCGGCCGGGGTGACCTGCCAGCCCGCCGGGGCCGCCAGCGAGACCTCCACGCCGGTCGCGTCCCTGCTGCCCGCGGTGACGTCGACGGCGACGGTGCCGGGTGTTCCGGCGCCCAGTTCCCGACCCGTCGGCACGGCGAGGGTGGCGGCTGCCCCGGGTACGGCTCCGCCGACCGCGCTGGTGTCCTTCAGGGTGAGCGTGAAGCCGCGGTCGGTGCGCTGTTCGGCCGTCTTGACCTTCACGACTCCACCGCGGTCGTCACGGTCGTACCACCAGCCCTGCGCCGCGGTCTCGTAGGCGGAGCGGGTGGTGAGCCGGGGCAGCTTCCGCTCGCCGAGCGTCACGCCGCTCGGCGCGTCCCCGGTGTGCACGGTGAACTGGTACGGCCGGGCGGTGGACTTGCCCGCGAACGTGCCCCTGCTCTCCCCGATCCGTACGGTCACGTCGCCCGCGCCGCGCTTCGGCGCCCGGACGTCGGCGCGCTGGGTGGCGTACTGGCCGGTGCGGTGGGCGCGGGTGACGCCGTCGTCCTCGTACAGCTCGAAGGACGACGTGCCCTGCGGGTAGATGTCCCAGGCGAGCGGGGAGCCGGGGGTGCGGTCGGCGTATGAGCGGATGCCGCCCGGCCACATCGGGACGGTGGCGCCGGCCCGGACGAACAGGGGCAGGGTGTCGAGCGGGGCGCTGTAGTCGTCGACCGTGACCGGGCCCTCGTAGGTGCGCCCGCTCCAGTAGTCGACCCAGGTGCCCTCGGGGAGGTAGATGCCGTCGCGCTCGACGGCGTCCTGGTGGACGGGGGCGACCAGGAAGTCCTCGCCGCTGAGGAACTCGTACTTCGCGGCCTCGGTGGCGGCCTTCGGGTCGTCGGGGTACTCGAGGACGAGCGGCCGGGCGAGGCCCACGCCGGTCTTGGTGGCCCGGTGGGCGTGGGCGTAGATGTAGGGCAGCAGCGACTCGTGGAGCTTCAGGTAGTCGCGGTTGACCGAGGTGTACGGCTCGCCGTAGCGGAAGGGCTGCTTGTCGTTGGCCGCCCAGCCGTCCATGGTCATGGTGACGGGCAGGAACATCTTCCACTGCAGGTCGCGGGTGTAGGTCTTGGCGCTGCCGCCGAAGATGCCGTCGACGTCGCCGGTGGTGTAGGCGAGGCCGGACATGGAGGCGCCGGCGTAGGTGGGGATCTGCCAGCGGATGTACTCCCAGGTGCCGGACTGGTCGCCGGACCACTGCACGCCGCAGCGCTGGGCGCCCGACCAGCTCTCGGGGGCCCAGGTGAAGCCGCGGGCGTCGCTGTTCGCCTCGATGCCGGCGTAGGCGTCCTTGCAGCCGTCGAGGGCGAACTTGTAGCCCGCGCCGACCCAGGCGACGTCGAGCTTGGCGACCCGCTGGCCTGCCTTGACCTGGTCGGCGAGCTTGTCGAGGCCGTCCTCGGTCCACAGGCCGAGCTGCATCTTGCGCTGCTGGAGGCCAGTGGCGGTCTCGGCGAGGTTCTCGTAGCCGCAGCCGTAGCCGTCGTTGACGAGCATCCAGCCGTTGGGCATGTCGTTCTGGACGTAGCCGTCGGCGACCTTCAGGGCGTCGAGGGTGTGGCGCTCGCCGCGGTTGGCGTTGTGGAGGTAGCAGTCGGCGTCGCCGATCTCCAGGCCGTAGACGGGCGGCAGGAACGGCTTGCCGGTGAGGGCCGTGTACTGGCCGATGACGTCCTTGAGGGCATCGGAGCCGGAGCCGGCGAAGTAGTAGGCGTCGAAGCGCTGTTCACGGGCGCTGGTGGTGACCGGCTCGCCGAAGACGTAGCTGCCGGGGGCGTAGGTGTTGCGGTAGACGCCGTAGCCGGCCGAGGAGAGGTAGAACGGGACGGAGTTGGGGTGGCCGCCGTCGTTCCAGTTGTAGTCGACGCCGACCTCGACGGTCTTGCCCCGGTGCGAGGTGTTGCCACGCCCGTTCTGCATGCCGGCGCCGTAGAACTGTTCGTCGGCGCCCCGGGCGAGGGTCTGCGTGGTGCGGTCCTGGTTCCAGGTCAGGCCCTTGGTCTCGGACCACAGGGGGCTTCCGTCGGCACGGAAGGCCTCGAAGCGCAGGGGCGCCTTGTAGGCCCGCAGGGTCACCTCGGTGGAGGCGAGTTCGTAGCGGTCGCCGCGGTCGTACCAGTGGGTGGCGGGCGGGGGACCCTGGGGCAGGACGATGTCCCGGCCGGTCGGGTCGGTGAACTTTCCGTCGGGGGCGAGTTCGATGCGGAAGGTCTCCGCCGTGACGAAGCTGACGCGGGCACGGGCGGGGCCGGCGGCCAGCTCGTAGACGGAGCCTTCGGCGGCGAAGCCGGTCACGTCCCCGACGGTGGTCGGGGGCGGCTCGGCGGACTGGGCGCTTCCGGGTCCCGCGAACACCGCGAGGAGCCCGAGCAGAGCGCCGGCGACTGCAGCTCTCGTGCGCATTCCTGATTGCATGGTGCCTATTTAGCGCAGAAACGAGCATGACGACAGGGGTAAAACGGAATCGCCCTCGGACTTCACGAGGAAGTCCGAGGGCGGTTGCGTGAACGAACGTTGAGCGAAGCTGCTCGCTACAGGGCGACTCCGAGCAGTGCGTCGACAGCGCGGGAGACGAGCCCGGGAGCGGACTCGTCCTCGCCGCCCTCGGCGTTCTGCCGCTCGGCCCACCGGTCGACCGCGGCGAGCGCGGCCGGCGCGTCGAGGTCCTCGGCGAGCGCCTCGCGGATCTCCTCGACGAGCGCGTCGGCGGACGGACCGTCGGGGCGGGAGACCGCGGCGCGCCAGCGGTCGAGGCGTGCCAGGGCGTCCTGGAGGACCTGGTCGGTCCACTCCCAGTCGGCGCGGTAGTGGTGGGAGAGCAGCGCGAGCCGGATGGCGGCCGGGTCGACGCCCTGGCGGCGGAGCGCGGAGACGAAGACCAGGTTGCCCTTGGACTTCGACATCTTCTCGCCGTGCAGGGCGACCATGCCAGCGTGCACGTACGCCTTGGCCATGGGGAACTCGCCCGTCAGCGCCTGGGCGTGGGAGGCGCCCATCTCGTGGTGCGGGAAGATCAGGTCGGAGCCGCCGCCCTGCACGTCGAAGCCCATGCCCAGGTGGTCGAGGGCGATGGCGACGCACTCGATGTGCCAGCCGGGACGCCCGGGACCGAGGCTTTTGCCGTCCCAGCTCGGCTCGCCCTCGCGGGCGGCCATCCACAGCATCGGGTCGAGCGGGTTCTTCTTCCCCGGACGGTCGGGGTCACCGCCGCGTTCGGCGGAGAGGTGGCGCATCAGCTCGGTGTCGTAGTTCGACACCTGGCCGAAGTGCGGGTCGGCCTCGACGGAGAAGTAGATGTCGCCTTCCAGCTCGTAGGCCGCGCCCGAGTCCCGCAGCCGCTCGACGAGCGGCACGATGCCCGGTATGGCCTCGACCGCGCCGATGTAGTGCTGCGGGGGCAGCATCCGCAGGGCGGTCATGTCCTCCCGGAAAAGGGCGGTCTCGCGCTCGGCGAGGCCGACCCAGTCGATCCCGTCCCGGATCGCCCGTTCGAGGAGCGGGTCGTCGACGTCGGTCACGTTCTGGACGTAGTGGACCTGCCGCTTGGTGTCGAGCCACACGCGCTGAACGAGGTCGAACGCGTTGTAGGTCGCCGCGTGACCCAGGTGGGTCGCGTCGTACGGCGTGATGCCGCAGACGTAGATACGGGCGACGGGGCCGGGGGCGAGGGTCACTCGTCCGCCGGTCGCGGTGTCGTGGATCCGGAGGTCGCGGCCCTTGCCGGGCAGGGCGGGGACCTCAGAAGCGGGCCAGGCATGCATGACCTGAGCGTAACCGGACACCTGTTCCGGATACGAACCGGATCGGGGATCTTGACCGAATAGGCGGTCTTGCGGGTCAGGGCCGCCCATGCATACCCCCAGGGGGTGGGGACGGTCATCCGGGAGGTGGCCGGATCCCGACGGTCAGACCGGGGGCCAGGGGATGGCGGGCCACTGTCCGGAGGGCTCAGGGTGCCGTCCGGTCGTGCGCAGCCGGGTGACGCGGCCGCGCAGCGCGTCCACCTCGGCCGCCGTCAGCAGCTCCGCCAGCCGGGTGGTGAGCGGTGTGCCGGGCGTGAGGGAGGTGTCGAGCCGGTCCAGCACCTCGGTGGCTTCGGCGGTCAGCTCCTCGCCCGCCCAGCCCCACAGCAGAGTGCGCAGCTTGTCGTCCACGTTGAAGGTGACACCGTGGTCGATGGCGTACAGCCGCCCGTCCGGCGCGGGCAGCAGATGTCCGCCCTTGCGGTCGCCGTTGTTGATGACGGCGTCCAGGACGGCCAGGCGGCGCAGATCCGGGCTGTCGGCGTGGACGAGGAGCGCGGTGCGGTCCTCGCCGACCTGCGCCGGGCCGACGGCCTTCCAGCCCTCCCCCGCCTCCTCGTCCTCGGTGAGGGCGAGGAGGTTCACACCCTGGTCGGCCTCGATCCACAGCTGGACCATGCCCTCGCCGTACGGCCCCTCGCGCAGCACGGTGGGCGGTACGAGCCCCCAGCCGGTCTCCTCGGAGAGCACGTAGGCCGCGACCTCGCGCTGCGCGAGGGTGCCGTCGGGGAAGTCCCACAGCGGGCGCTCGCCGGCGACGGGCTTGTAGACGCAGAAGGCCTCCTCGCCCTCGTGGGCGACGGAGCAGTGGAGCACGGCGTTGGACGCCTCGCGGACCTGGCCGCGGACGGTCAGCTCCCCCTTGGCGAGCAGGTCGACGACCGGAACGGTCGGCGCCTTGGGCACTGTCGGCACGCTCGGCAGGTCCGTCATGCTCCCCGCCGGTATCCGTTCTGGCGCGGGCACACATGGCCCTCGGGATCGAGCGGCAGGCTGCACAGCGGGCACGGCGGCCGGCCGGCGTTGACGACGTCGAGGGCGCGCTTGGCGAAGGCCCTGGCCTGGGCGCCGGTGAGGCGGACCCGCAGCATCGGCGGGCCGTTCTCCTCGTCCTGCAGCAACCGCTCCTCGGCCTCGGCGAGGTCCTCCTCGGACTCCGCGTCGAGCTCCACGAGCGCCTGGGCCTCGACGATCATGCGCTGTTCCTCGCCGTCCCAGGCCAGCGCCATGGTGCCGACCCGGAACTCCTCCTCGACGGGAGCGTCGAGCGGCGCGGTGTCCGCGATGTCGGCGGGGGCGACGGCCGGGACGGGGGCGTTGCCGCCGGTGCGGCGCACGACCTCGTCGAGCAGTTCGTCGATGCGCTCGGCGAGCGCGGCCACCTGGGTCTTCTCCAGGGCCACGCTGGTGACCCGGCCCGCCGCGGACGCCTGAAGGAAGAACGTACGGCGGCCAGGCAGCCCGACCGTGCCGGCCACGAAACGGTCCGGTGGGTCGTAGAGGAACACCTGACGGGACACGTCCCTGACTCCTTGAGTCTCGATTGGTGAAGGCCCGCGCTACAGCGGCCCGTCCACCCTACTGCGCGGATGGATCACGGTGCGCCCGCACCGCCTCCGACCTCCCCGGCCCCGCCGTTCCCGCCGCTCTCGCGGGGGGCGAGGGCGGCGAAGTCGCCGGTGTCGCCGAGGCGGACGAGGAAGGGACGCAGCCGTGTGTAGCGGATGACGGTGAGGGAGCAGGGGTCGACGTGGATGCGCTGGAAGAGGTCCAGGTGCATGCCGAGGGCGTCCGCGACGACCGACTTGATGATGTCGCCGTGCGAGCACATGGCGTAGACGGCGTCCTCGCCGTGCTCGGCCTCGATCCGGGCGTTCCAGTCCTGTACGGCGTCGACGGCCCGCGCCTGCATGGCACGCATCGACTCGCCGCCGGGGAAGGCGGCGGCCGAGGCGTGGGCCTGGACGATCTCCATGAGCGGCTCGTCGTTGAGCTCCGCGAGCTTGCGCCCCGACCAGTCGCCGTAGTCGCACTCGCTGATCCGCTCGTCCGTGTGGAACGGCAGTCCGGGGCGGGCGTCGAGGAGCGGTCGCAGCGTCTCGCGGCAGCGCTGCAGCGGGCTGCTGACGACGGCGGCGAGCGGTACCCCGGCCAGCCGGCCGGGCAGCGCGGCGGCCTGGGCGGCTCCTCGCTCGTCGAGGGCGACTCCGGGGGTCCGTCCGGCGAGGACCCCTGAGGTGTTGGCGGTGGAGCGTCCGTGGCGGACGAGGATCAGCGTGGCCATGGCGGCAAGCGTAGGCGGCCGCGCGCGCGTGGGGGCGGTCGAGGGCTCTCCGGGTGGGGACGGGCCGGGCGGTGCGAGAGGTTCCGGGCCGGTTCTCGTGTGCGTGGACCGGGCGGTGCGGGGAAGAATACGGCGCGTGATCGTGGACTCTGCCATCTACCGGGACGGGCGCCGTGCGGACGGCCCCGCCGATCTGTCCGACGCCCTGGCCGAGGCGAGGGCGTCCGGCGACGCGTTTCTGTGGGTCGGCCTGCACGAGCCGACCGAGGAGGAGTTCGACCATGTGACCGCCGAGTTCGCGCTGCACCCGCTGGCCGTCGAGGACGCGCTCAAAGCCCATCAGCGCCCGAAGCTGGAGGTCTACGACGATTCGCTCTTCGTGGTCCTCAAGCCGGTGCTGTACGAGCCCGAGAGTGACCGGGTCTCCTCGGGCGATGTGATGGTCTTCATGGGCGACTCGTTCGTGGTGACGGTCCGGCACGGCGAGGGCGCGCCGCTCGCGGCGGTACGGCGCCGGCTCGAGGCCGAGCCGGAGGTGCTGCGGCAGGGTCCGACGGCCGTGCTGTACGCGATCAGCGACGAGGTGGTGGACCACTACATCGAGGTGGCGGCCGAGCTCCAGATCGACCTGGAGGAGCTGGAGTCCGACGTGTTCGCCCCGGTCGGCGGGAACGCCGGGAACACGGCGGCGCGGATCTACACCGCCAAGCGCCAGGTGCTGGAGTTCCGCCGGGCCAGCAGCCCGCTGACGGCACCGATGCAGAGGCTCGCGGCGGGAACCGTGCCGTTCGTGAACGAGGAGGCGAAACCGTTCTTCCGGGACGTCGGCGACCATCTGATCCGGGCCACCGAGCAGGTGGAGGGTCTGGACCGGCTCCTCTCGGACGTGCTGTCGGCCCATCTGGCCCAGATGGGTGTGCGCCAGAACGACGACATGCGGAAGATCTCGGCGTGGGCGGCCATGGCGGCGGTCCCCACCATGGTCGCGGGGATCTACGGGATGAACTTCGACCACATGCCGGAACTGCGCTGGGGCTGGTCCTACCCGGCGGTGATCCTGCTGATGGCGGGGGCGGTCCTCGGCCTGTACCGGCTTTTCAAGCGCCGGGGCTGGATGTGACGCGCCCGCGTCGGCAGGTCCTCCGGCGGCCCGTCACCTGGGGACCGGCGAGAGGCGCGGGGGTCAGAACGCGGGGGCCGGGGTCGGGGGACCGCCGAGCGCGTCGCGCCGCTCGGGCATCTTGAGGTCGACCATCCGGCGCCAGCCGCCCGCCCGTTCGTAGGCGTACATGCCGTGGATCCCGGCCGTGAGCGCGGCCGACTTGACCTTGGGCCAGCGCAGGATGCGGCCCATGTGGCTCATCACGGCGAGGCTGACGTCTCGGTAGACCCGGATCTCGGCGAGCGCGGACTCGCGCAGGGTGCGCTGGATGAGACGGCCGTGTCCGGCGTACGCGAGGCGCAACAGCTCCTCGTGGCAGTAGGCGAGGTGGTTCCCCTCGTCGTGGTCGATCATGTGGATGGCCTTGCCCAGCTCGGGGTGGTTCCCGAAGTGCTTGACGAGCATGTCCATCTGATCGGCCGCCCGCTGCTCGGTGACCCGGCTGTGCGCGAGGTAGACGATGATGTCCCGCTCGCTGAGGGGTTCCTCGCGCCGGAGCTTGTCGTGGGCGAGACCGATCCCGCGCCGTTCGAGGAGCATCGTGTAGTCGGTGTCGGGCGGCACGGGGACGGGCTCCAGTCCGCGCTTCCTCATCAACGCGTTGAAGATCCGGCCGTGCTTGTCCTCGTCGGCGCCGTGCCGGGTGATCTTGGGAGCCAGGTCCCGCATGCCGGGGGCGACGAGCGCCGCGATCCGGCCGTTCTCCCAGCCGCCCTGGGATTCGCCGCTGGCGGCGATGGAGCAGAAGAGCTGGAAGGACTCGTCGTTGTCGATGATTTCCTGGAACAGGCTTTTGGCCGTGAGCATTGCAGCCACCTCCACGCGGCGTCCGCACACCGCACGTCCGCAGTGCACGAGTCAAGTGCGCCACGACCCGGTGGGCAAGACGACAGCCCGGCGACTCGGCCGAAAGATGGAGTCCGGCGGTCCGTAACCGCCGAGCCCCGTGGAGCGTTGTGTTGCGTGACGGCCGTGGCGGGGAAGACCCCCGAGCCCCCACCACGGCCGCAGACTTCCTCGTTACGCCAGACCGGCCCGCTCCAGGGCCTCCGTCCCCGCCCGCAGGGCCGCCACCCGCTCGTCCAGGGTGAAGCCGGCCGGGGCGAGGGTCAGGGTGGTGACCCCCGCCGCGGCGTAGGCCTTCATCCGGTCGGCGATCCGGTCGACCGAGCCGAGCAGGGTCGTCTGGTCGATCAGCTGCCGCGGTACGGCGGCCGCGGCGCCGGTCTTGTCGCCGGACAGGTACTTCTCCTGGATCTCGGCGGCTTCCTTCTCGTACCCCATGCGCTGCGCGAGCTGGTTGTAGAAGTTCTGCTTACGGCTGCCCATGCCGCCGACGTACAGCGCGGTGTACGGGCGGAAGACGTCGGCGAGGGCGTCGATGTCGTCGCCGAGGGCGATCGGCAGGGTCGGGTGGACGTCGAAGCCCTCCATGGTCAGCCCGGCCTTCTCGCGGCCGACGCGCAGCGGGCGCAGCGCCGTCTCCTCCAGGTGTTCGGCGGAGGGGAAGATCAGCAGCGCGCCGTCGGCGATCTCGCCGGTCTGTTCCAGGTTCTTCGGGCCGATCGCTGCGATGTAGAGCGGGATGTGCTCGCGCTGCGGGTGGACGGTGAGCTTGATGGGCTTGCCCGGGCCGTCCGGCAGCGGGAGAGTCCAGTGCTCGCCCTCGTAGGTGAGGCGCTCGCGGGACATGGCCTTGCGGACGATCTCGACGTACTCGCGGGTGCGGGCCAGCGGCTTGTCGAACTTGACGCCGTACCAGCCCTCGGAGACCTGCGGTCCGGACACGCCGAGGCCGAGGCGGAAGCGGCCGCCGGAGAGCGAGTCGAGGGTGGCGGCGGTCATCGCCGTCATGGCGGGCTGGCGCGCCGGGATCTGCATGATCGCGGAGCCGACGTCGATCCGCTCGGTCTTGGCGGCCACCCAGGAGAGCACGGTGGGCGCGTCCGAGCCGTAGGCCTCGGCGGCCCAGCAGACGTCGTAGCCGAGGCGGTCCGCCTCCTGCGCGACGGCGAGGTTGTCGCCGTCCATACCGGCGCCCCAGTAGCCGAGGTTGATGCCGAGCCGCATATCCGCACCCTCTTTACTGATCAGTAACGTCCCTTGGGGCGGACTCTAGCGCGCGGGTGCGGGATCCGTCAGGAGGAGGTTGTCCACAGGCTCTCTGCGCGTGGGGCCTTGGCCAGTAATCTCGCGCCCATGGAGCAGAGGCATCTCGGACGTACCGGCCTGCGCGTGTCCCGGATCGGGCTCGGCACCCTCACCTGGGGCCGGGACACCGACGAGCACGACGCCGCCGAGCAGTTGAAGGCGTTCTGGGACGCGGGCGGCACGCTGGTCGACACCGCGGACGTGTACGGCGGCGGCGAGGCGGAGTACCTGCTCGGACAGCTCGTCGAGCGGCTGGTGCCGCGCCGGGATCTGGTCATCTCCACGAAGGCGGGCAGCGTGCCGGACCCCGACCGGCGGATGGACGGGTCCCGCGGCCATCTCCTGGCGGCGCTCGACGCCTCGCTGGAGCGCCTCGGGACCGACCACGTGGACCTGTGGCAACTGCACGCCTTCGATCCGTACACCCCTCTGGAGGAGTCCCTCCAGGCCCTGGACATCGCGGTGAGCACCGGACGGGCCCGCTATGTGGGGGTGTCGAACTTCTGCGGGTGGCAGCTCGCGAAGGCCGGGACCTGGCAGCTCGGCACGACGGGCGGATCGCGGACCCGGCTGGCGGCGACGCAGATGGAGTACTCCCTGCTGCAGCGGGGTATCGAGCGGGAGGTCCTGCCCGCCGCACTCGACCTGGGAATAGGCCTGTTGCCGTCCTCGCCGCTGGGCCGCGGGGTACTGACAGGGAAGTACCGGCACGGAACGCCGGCGGACTCGCGGGGCGGCTCGGAGGCGATGGCGCCCTTCGTGGAGCCGTATCTGGACGACGCCGCGAGCCGGATCGTGGACGCGGTGGCGACGGCCGCGGACGGCCTGGCGACGACGCCGCTCCAGGTGGCGCTCGCCTGGGTACGGGACCGGCCCGGGGTGGTCGCCCCGATCGTCGGCGCCCGAACCGCGCAGCAGCTCACGGCCGCGTTGTCAGTGGAGAGCCTTAGTCTTCCTGACGAGATCTGTCGGGCGCTCGACGATGTGTCGGCGCCCGTGCACCGCTATCCGGATCAGGACTGGAGCACCCTGTGACCGAGCCTTCCCGGGAGACCACTCCCGAGGCCGCCGAGCCCGTGCGGGGCGAGAACGACGAGGCCGTCGTGGAGCCGGCCGCCGCGGGACCGGTGGCGGACGAGGCGACGCCGGCGGCAGTCGAGGGGGACGCTCCACCGGCCGACACGGACGCGGACGAGGCGACGCCGGCGGCAGTCGAGGGGGACGCTCCACCGGCCGACACGGACGCGGACGGGGGCACGCCGGCCGACGTCGAGGCCGGCTCGGAGCCCGCCGCCGACGCGGGCGCCGAGGAGGCGGCGAAGGCCGCCGAGCTCTCCGAGGCGCAGGCCGAGCTGGAGGCGCAGCGGGAGCTGCGGGCCCGGATCGAGCAGCGCAAGGCCGAGAAGGAAGCCCCCATCGAGGCGGGCACCAAGCTCAGCGGCAAGGCGGCCGACCTGCTGGCGGCGGTACGGGCCGTGGAGAGCGGTACGACCCCGGGCACCGCGTTCTTCGAAGCACCGGAGCCCCCGCCCCGGCCCGCACCGGCGCCGGCCTCCGCGCCGGTCACGGCGGTACGCCCGCCTGCCGGGCCGCCGACGGCAGGCCCCGCGGTGCAGGCGGCCGTGCGCGAGGTCCTCGCGAGCGGCGGGGCGCCCGAGACGCTGGCGGGGCCGGTCGCGACCACGCTCGGGGAGGGCGCCGCCCAGGCGCTGCGCGAGGACCCGTGGCGGCTGCTCTCGGTCCCCGGGGTGCAGCCCGAGCACGCGGACGGGTTCGCCCGGGCCCTGCTCGGTCCCGAGTGCGGACCCGGCGATCCGCGCCGCGCCGTCGCGCTGGTGACCTGGCTCCTCGAGCGGGCCGCGCTGAAGGGGCACACGGCCCTGGAGGACTCGGCCGTCCGGTCCGGGCTCGCCAAGCTGTCGGTGCCGGACCCGGAGGAGGCGGTCCAGCAGGCGGTCGCCGAGGGTGCGGTGCTGGTCTTCCAGGAGGAGACCGAGGAAGGCGCGGACGGAGTCGAAGCCGCCGAGACGGCCGAGAGCGGCGAGGAGGAGGCGGCCCGGCCGGAGGGACCCGACACCGACCTGGACGTTCCCGTGCTGCTCGGGCTCGACCGGTACGCCCTCGCCGAGGAGAGCCTGGCCGACGGCCTGGCCCGCCTGGTCAAGACCGTCGCCCCGGACGTCTGGGAGGGCCCGGAGCTGGTCCGGGCCGCCGGCGCGCACGGCCTGGTGCTGCACACCGGTGGCGAGGCGGCCCGCAGTGAGCCGGTGGCGCTCGCGGAGGCCGCCGGCGAGCGGGGCCTGAGAGTGGCGGTCGCGGCCCACAGTGAGAACGGCGTCCGGCGCCTCGGCGCCCAGGCGCTCACGGTCGCCGCACTGCTGTCCGGGGCGGCAGGCCCCGGCCGTGACGAGGAAGGTGCTCTCGCCCTCGACCTGCTCGTGGTCCTCGACGCGCCGCAGCTGGACGTCGAGAGCGCGGCGATGCTCGTGGAGTCGTTGCCCGACGGTTGCCGTCTGGTCCTCAGCGGCGACCCCGCCGTCCTCGGGTCGGCGGGCGCGGGCCGGGTCTTCGGCGATCTGCTGGCGGCCCGGGTGTGCCCCCAGATCGCCTCCCGCGTGCCCGACCCCGGTCCGATCGGCGAGCTCGTCTCGGGGATCGGCATCGGCGAGCTGAACCAGGTCGAGGCCCCCGGCAAGGAGGTCGTGATCGTCCCGGTCCGGGACGCGGGCGAGGCCGTCCACCGCACGGTCCAGCTGGTCGCGGACTCCGTCCCGCGGGCGATCGGCGTGCCGTCCGAGCGGACGCAGGTGATCACGGTCGGCCACGGCGGCTCGGCCGGCACCCGCGCGCTGAACGCGGCGCTGAAGCATCGGCTCAATCCCGGGCCCGGCCGCTTCGGCGGCTTCGACCCGGGCGACCGGGTGGCGTACGTCCCGGCGCCGGGGCGGACGGTGACCGGGACGGTCGTCTCGGCCGACGGGGAGGGGCTGCACGTGGAGTGTGAGGGCGAGAAGCTCCTCGTACCGAAGGAGCGGGTGGAGGCGGCTCTGCGGCACGGCTGGGCGCTGACCGCGCACCAGGCGGCCGGGATGCGCTGGCCCGCGGCGGTCGTCGTCCTGCCGGGCGACGCGGCCCAGGGCCTGAGCCGGGCCTGGGTGTACACGGCCTTCGGCCGTGCCGAGCGCCATCTGTCGGTCGTCCACGGCGTGGACCAGGCCCTGCCAAGGGCGGTGGCGGAGGGCGTCTTGCAGGACCGTACGACCCGGCTGCGACCGCTCCTGGAAGCGCTGCTGGCCGCCGCGGAGGACTGAGGTACGGGAGGACTGACGTACGGCGGGGTACGGCCGGAGACGGAGGAGGGCGGGGCACCTGTGAGGCGCCCCGCCCTCCTCCGCACTCACCCGCCCACAGGTCCGTACCCGCACCGGAGGACGTACCGGGGCGGCGCGCCGCCCCGGACGCGCGGCCCGGGCCGTCAGGCCTCCTGCTCCTCCAGGTCGTCGTCCAGCTCGTCGTCGAAGACCGCGCTCACGTCGAAGCGGCAGACGATCCGCTCCGGGTCGGCCTGCTCGAAGGGGGCGTGCAGCCACTCCCCCGGTTCCGGCAGGTCCTCGGCCGCGGAGACCCAGAGCGTGGAGTCGCCCTCCTCCAGGCCGAACTCCTTGTGACGGGAGGCGATTTCGTCGGGTTCGTACTCACCGAAGAGCACACCGAGTGCCGCGTGCGTGCTGGCCCCGACCACGGCGGCGGACTCCGCGCCCTCCTCGCCGCCCTCCACGTCGGTGATGCGCTGGGCCTGGGCGAGCAGGCGCTCGGGTTCCACCACGGCGTAGTCGCGACGGATCAGCACGCTGAGGGCGTGCGGCTCCTCGGGCCCGGTGTACGGCGGCAGGGAGTCGTCGGCGCCCGGGATCTCGAAGGGGGTGACCTCGTCGTACCGGTCGTAGAGCCGCTCGTCGTACGCCTCGGCCGCCGCGGCGAGGGCGTTGAAGGCTTCGTAGACGGCCGGGTCGTCGTCCCCGGTGCGGCGTTCGACCGCCTCCAGGTGACGGTCCAGTGCGGCCTTGACCGCCTCGGCGGCGGCACGTACCTCGGCAGCCGTGGGCTGCGCAGCATCAGACATAGGACAGACGCTATCCGTACCGGGCCCGTGCCCGCACAATAGATGCGATGCCGGAATACGAATTTGTCGACGTGTACGTGCCGCGCGGCGTCTCCCGCAAGGAGGCGACGCGGCTCCTGACCGACCATGCCGAGTACGGACACTGGGAGTTGGACCGCCTCACCCTGCACCGGGACGGCAGCCGCAGGGTGCGTCTGCGCCGGCGCATCATTCGTCAGGTCCGCGCCACCTGGTGACAGGAAAGGGGCCCCGCCGTGCGGGGCCCCTTGTGCGTCGCGCCGGTGTCCTAGGCGGCCTGGCGGGCGCGGCGGTAGATCACGGAACCGGCGAGCAGCAGCGCCGCGCCGGCCGGAATGATCATCCCGAGCGGGGCGGAACCCGTCTCCGCGAGTTCCTCGGTGGCGTCCGACTCCGTGGTGGTGTGGGTGTCCGGAGCGTTCGGCCCCTGCGGGGTGGCGGGGCCGCCCGGGTGCTCGGTCCCGCCACCCGGACCGGTCGGCGTCCTCGGGTCGGTCGGCGTCCCCGGGTGCCCGGGGTTGCCCGGGTTCTCCGGGTTTCCGGGGTTGCCCGGTTCTCCCGGGTGGCCCGGGTGCGTCGGCTCGATGCCGTTGTCGCACTCGTTGCCGAACGTCGGGTTGAGGGCGCCGACGCCCGTGACGCTGTTCCCGCACACGTTCACGGGGACGTGGACCGGCGCCTGCACGTTGTTGCCGGAGCCGATACCGGGCGAGTTGCTCGTGGACCCCTCGGCCGACGAACCACCGCCACCACCGCCCGGCTTGGAGACGTTGGCGCACTTGTTGCCGAACGCCGGATTGATCAACCCGATGACGTTGACGGTGTTTCCGCAGATGTTCACCGGAACGTGGACCGGCGCCTGGACGGAGTTTCCGGACGCGATGCCCGGCGAATTCGAGGCCGTACCGTTCGCGCCCGCATCGGCGTGCGCGTAACCACCTCCGAGGGCGATGACACCGCCCGCGGCCGCAACGGTGATCAGTCCCTTGCGCGTGACCTGTCGCATAGCTTGTCCTGCCTTCTGTGCTTCTGCCTGCTCGGCTTCAGAAGAGGGCCTCCGGGCACGTCGCCCGGGGCGGAAATGCCCACCGGCCCCGGAGCGCATGGCACGCACTCCGGGGCCGGCCTGGGCTCGGACCCTCGCGGGTCGGGGCACAACGTCAGGCGTTGACACAGGTGTTGCCGAAGGTGGGGTTCAGCAGCCCGACCACGGAGATCGTGTTGCCGCACGCGTTCACGGGGATGTGAACAGGCACCTGAACGGCGTTGCCCGAGACGATGCCGGGGGAATTGAGGGCAGCACCCTGGGCACCCGAGTCGGCAACGGCCATGCCCGCACCCGCGAGAACGAGACCGCCAGTGGCAGCCGCAGCAGCGACGACCTTCTTGATCATTATTCCTCCTTGTTGGCAATGCGGCCCCAACCGCGGGCCGCACCACCTGTAACGAGGGGGAAGTTATGGGGCTACGAGCGTATGAGTGCATTCACTCGTTCCGGTCACATACGCACGCGTGGGCGATTACCGGAACGGGCGGAATCAGGACGCGTCGATGAACCGGTCGAGGACCCGGACGCCGAACTTCAGGCCGTCCACCGGCACCCGCTCGTCCACGCCGTGGAACATCCCGGCGAAGTCGAGCTCCGGCGGAAGCTTCAGCGGGGCGAAGCCGAAGCAGCGGATGCCGAGGTCGTCGAAGGACTTGGCGTCGGTGCCGCCGGAGAGCATGTACGGCACGGCCCGGGCGATCGGGTCCTCCGCCCTGAGGGCCAGCTGCATCGCGTCGACGAGGTCGCCGTCGAAACTGGTCTCCAGGGCCTTGTCCCCGTGGACGTCCTCCCGCTTGACCCGCGGGCCGAGGATGCGGTCGAGATCGGCCAGGAACTCCTCCTCGTAACCGGGCAGGAACCGTCCGTCGACGTGCGCGGTGGCCTGCCCGGGGATGACGTTCACCTTGTACCCGGCGCCGAGCATCGTCGGGGCGGCCGAATTGCGGAGCGTGGCACCGATCATCTTGGCGATGCCGCCGAGCTTGGCGAGCGTGGCCTCCATGTCCTCCGGGTCGAGCGGGGTGCCGAGGGCGTCCGAGAGCTCGTCCAGGAAAGACCGTACGGTCTTGGTCATCCGTACCGGCCACTGGTGGCGGCCCAGGCGGCCCACGGCCTCGCAGAGCTCCGTGATCGCGTTGTCGTTGTTGGTCATGGAGCCGTGGCCGGCCGTGCCCTCGACCGTCAGGCGCATCCAGTGCATGCCCTTCTGGGCCGTCTCGACGAGATAGAGCCGCAGGTTCTCGTTGACGGTGAAGGAGAAGCCGCCGACCTCGCCGATCGCCTCCGTCACGCCGTCGAACAGGTCCCGGTGCTTGTCGACCAGGTGCCGGGCGCCGTAGGTGCCGCCCGCCTCCTCGTCGGCGAGGAAGGCGAGGACGATGTCGCGCGGGGGCTTGCGGCCGCTGCGCATCCGGTCCCGGACGACCGCGAGGGTCATCGCGTCCATGTCCTTCATGTCGACGGCACCCCGGCCCCAGACACAGCCGTCGGCGACCTCACCGGAGAAGGGGTGGTGGGTCCAGTCATCGGCGTTGGCCGGCACGACGTCGGTGTGCCCGTGGATGAGCAGCGCCGGCCGGGACGGGTCCTCTCCCTCGATACGGGCGACGGTGGACGCCCGGCCCTTGTGCGACTCGATGATCTTCGGCTCGAGTCCGACCTCCGCGAGCTTCTCGGCGACATACTCCGCCGCCGCGCGCTCGCCGGGGCCGGAGTGGTCGCCGTAGTTGCTGGTGTCGATGCGGATGAGGTCACGACAGAGGTCCACGACCTCGTCCTCGCCCGTGACGCTCCGGGCCGTGTTCGACTCGCTCACGCTGCTTCCTCCCACTACGTGCCCCACGTGATTGCTGGTGCTCGCCCCCCATCCTCCCGCGCCCCGCTCCGAGCCCCAAGGGCGCCCACCGGCCGACATGCGGCCGTCACACGGTTCTCACCCCGGGGAGGGTGGTGATCGGCCACTCCGAATGTTTGCTATGGTTTTCCACGTCGGAACGGCCCAGGGGCCAGGAAGACAGACACCTTGTCCGGGTGGCGGAATGGCAGACGCGCTAGCTTGAGGTGCTAGTGCCCTTTATCGGGCGTGGGGGTTCAAGTCCCCCCTCGGACACCAGCGAAAGACCCCACATCATGTGGGGTCTTTCTTGTTTGAGTGGTTCGAGTGCTCCTGATGGCGGTTGACCGGTGAGACGCAGGACGAAAACCCCTCCCGCCCCGCTGCCGCAGCGGGAGGGGGTGGATCCGGCGGTGGTGCGCCTGCCCGGGGATCCGGGGCGGGTGTGGGCGACCGTCGGGGAGCATCTGCGGGCGCGGTTCGGGGGTGCGATCGGGGTCGGGCGGGTCGAGGAGATGCTGCGGGACGGCCGGTTCGTGGGGGTGGACGGGCCGCTGAGCGGCGGCGAGCCGTACGTCGCCGGGACGCGGGTGTGGTTCCACCGCGACTTCCCGCCGGAGGAGCGGGTGCCGTTCGAGATCGGGGTCGTGTACCGCGACGAGCGGATCGTGGTCGCCGACAAGCCGCACTTCCTGGCGACGATGCCGCGCGGGCGGCATGTGACCGAGACCGCGCTGGCCCGGCTGCGGCGGGAGCTGGGGGTGGCCGCGTTGCAGCCGGCGCACCGGCTCGACCGGATGACGGCCGGCCTGGTGCTGTTCGTCGTGCGGCAGCGGGACCGGGGCGCGTACCAGACGCTGTTCCGGGACCGGCTGGTGCGCAAGGAGTACGAGGCGGTGGCGGCGTACGATCCGGGTCTCGCGCTGCCGGTGACCGTGCGCAGCCGGATCGTGAAGGAGCGCGGGGTGATGGCCGCCCGGCAGGAGCCGGGCGAGCCGAACAGCGAGAGCCGGATCGAGCTGGTGGAGCACCGGGGCGGCCTGGGGCGGTACCGGCTGCTGCCGACGACCGGACAGACCCATCAGCTGCGGGTGCACATGAACGCCCTGGGGCTGCCGATCCTCAACGATCCCCTCTATCCCGTGGTCCGTGAGGACGGGCCGGAGGACTTCGGCCGTCCGCTGCAACTGCTCGCGCGGAGGCTGGAGTTCACCGACCCGGTCACGGGTGCCGGTATGCGTTTCGAGAGCCGGCTGCGCCTCAGTGGCCTCGAGTGACCCACTCCTGAAGGTGCGGGGCCTCCGCGCCGATGGTCGTGGAGTCGCCGTGGCCCGTGCGGACGACCGTCTCCGGCGGGAGGGTGAGGAGGCGGTCGCGGATCGAGTCGATGATCGTTGGGAAGTGGGAGAAGGACCGGCCCGTCGCGCCGGGACCGCCCTGGAAGAGGGTGTCGCCCGTGAAGACGGTGCCCAGGTCGGGGGCGTACAGGCAGACCGCGCCGGGGGCGTGGCCGGGGGTGTGCAGGACCCGGAGGTCCGTGCCGGCGATGGTCAGGGTCTGGCCGTCGGTGAGTTCCCCGTCCGGGGTGTGGTCGGGGTGGGTCTGTTTCCAGAGCGGCTGATCGTCGGCGTGGAGCAGGATGCGGGCGCCGGTGGCGGCGGCGAGGGCCGGGGCGGCGTCGATGTGGTCGTTGTGGGCGTGGGTGCAGACGATCGCGCGGAGGGTGCGGCCGTCGAGGGCGGCGAGGATGGCCGGGGCGTCATGGGCGGCGTCGATGACGATCGCCTCCGAGTCGTCACCCACGATCCAGACGTTGTTGTCTACGTCCCAGGTGCCGCCGTCGAGCGAGAAGGTGCCGGAGGTGACCAGGTTGTCGACGCGGGTCACCATCAGAAGACCACCACCGAGCGCAGGACGTCGCCCTCGTGCATGCGGGCGAAGGCCTTCTCGACGTCGCCGAGCCCGATGGTCTCGGTGACGAACGCGCCGAGGTCGATACGGCCCTGCTGGTGCAGATCGATGAGCATGGGGAAGTCCCGGGAGGGCAGACAGTCGCCGTACCAGGAGGACTTGAGCGCGCCGCCGCGGCCGAAGACGTCGAGCAGCGGGAGTTCGAGCCGCATCTCGGGGGTGGGGACGCCGACGAGGACGACGGTGCCGGCGAGGTCGCGGGCGTAGAACGCCTGCTGGTACGTCTCCGGGCGGCCGACCGCCTCGATGACGACGTCGGCGCCGAAGCCGCCGGTGAGTCCGCGGATCGCCTCGACGGGTTCGGCGGAGCGGGAGTTGACGGTGTGGGTGGCG
>NZ_BMTO01000004.1:0-139460 GCF_014649715.1 Streptomyces lateritius | reverse complement strand
GGCTCCCGCCAGGCGGGAGCCGACGATCGCCGCGTCGCCGACGCCGCCGCAGCCGATGACGGCGACGGTGTCGCCGCGGCCGACGTTCCCGGTGTTGAGGGCGGCGCCGATGCCCGCCATGACGCCGCAGCCGAGGAGTCCGGCGATCTCGGGGGCGACTGAGGGGTCGACCTTGGTGCACTGGCCCGCGGCGACCAGGGTCTTCTCGGCGAAGGCGCCGATGCCGAGGGCCGGGGAGAGCTCCTGTCCGGTGGAGGCCAGGCTCATCCGCTGCCGCGCGTTGTGGGTGTCGAAGCAGTACCAGGGGCGGCCGCGCAGGCAGGCCCGGCAGGTGCCGCAGACCGCGCGCCAGTTGAGGATCACGAAGTCGCCGGGGGCGACGTCGGTGACGCCGGCGCCCACGGACTCGACGACGCCCGCCGCCTCATGGCCGAGGAGGAACGGGAAGTCGTCGTTGATGCCGCCCTGTTTGTAGTGGAGGTCGGTGTGGCAGACCCCGCACGCCTGGACCTTCACCACGGCTTCGCCCGGGCCCGGGTCGGGGATCACGATCGTCTCGACCCGTACGGGCTCGTTCCTGCCGGGGGCGATGACCCCCTGGACTTGCTGCGGCATGGCAGACACCCCTTCGCTGTAAGGCTCTTGGGTACCACTATCTCCTGACGCAGCGCGAGACCCCCGCAGAGCGCGCCTGCGGGGGTCTCGTCACCCGTGGGGGGCGGGTACGGAAGCCGATTCAGCCCTTGTACGTGGCCGCGGTCGCGCGGACCCGCTTGCGGACCAGGAACCAGCCGCCGACCAGCATCACCGCGATGAGCGGGAGGCAGTTCACGGTGGTGCGGCTGATGCCGCCGTCCATCCACATCAGGACCAGGACCGAACCGAGGAAGACCAGCGTCACGATCTGGGTGTACGGGGCCCAGGGCAGCCGGTAGCCGGGGCGGGTGACCCGGCCATCCTTGGAGCGGTTCACGAACAGCAGCGAGCAGACCATGATCATGGCCCAGGTGCCGATGATGCCGATGGAGGCGAAGTTCAGCACGAGCTCGAAGGCCTCGCCGGGCATGAGGTAGTTCAGACCGACACCGAGGACACCGAAGGCGGCGGTCAGCAGGATGCCGCCGTAGGGGACGCCGCCCTTGTTCATGACGCCGGTGAACTTGGGCGCGGAGCCCGACAGCGACATGGAGCGCAGGATCCGGCCGGTCGAGTAGAGACCCGAGTTGAGGCTGGAGAGCGCGGCGGTGAGGACGACCAGGTTCATGACGCCGGCGGCGCCGGGGACGCCGAGCTTGTCGAAGACCGTGACGAAGGGGCTCTGGTCGCCGGAGTACGCGGTGTACGGGAGCAGCAGCGCGAGCAGGACGACGGAACCCACGTAGAAGAGGCCCACGCGCCACATGATCGAGTTGATCGCCTTCGGCATGATCTTCTCGGGGTTCTCGGTCTCGCCGGCGGCGACGCCGCACAGCTCGACGGAGGCGTACGCGAAGACGACACCCTGGATCAGCAGCAGCATCGGCATGACACCGCTGGGGAAGATGCCGCCGTTGTCGGTGATCGTGGACAGGCCCGGGGTGTGGCCGCCGACGTCGTGCGACGTCGCGATCAGGAAGATGCCGATCAGCATGAAGGCGACCAGGGCGCCGACCTTGATGATCGCGAACCAGAACTCCATCTCGCCGAAGTACTTCACCGAGATGAGGTTGGCGGCGAGGACGACCGCGAGGGCGATCAGCGCCAGGATCCACTGCGGGACGTCGCTGAACATGGCCCAGAAGTGGGCGTAGGTGGCGGCCGCGGTGATGTCGGCGATGGCGGTCGTCGACCAGTTGAGGAAGTACAGCCAGCCCGCCGTGTAGGCGCCCTTCTCGCCCATGAACTCACGCGCGTAGGAGACGAAGGCTCCCGAGGAGGGGCGGTACAGGACCAGCTCGCCCAGGGCCCGCACCACGAAGAAGGCGAAGACGCCGCAGACCGCGTAGGCGATGAAGAGGGACGGTCCGGCGTTCGCCATACGGCCACCGGCGCCGAGGAAGAGACCGGTGCCGATGGCGCCACCGATGGCGATCATGTTGATGTGCCGGGACTTCAGGTCCTTGCGGTACCCGGCGTCGCCGGCGTCGATGTGGGGGGAGCCCGGCGCCACGGACGCCGGTGGCGTGGCGGACAGCGTGTCGGCCGCAGGGGAGGTGCGGTCACTCATGGAGTTGTTCGCCTTCGTGAGGGGGAGGGTCTGTGCGGTACCCGGCCGCGCGCGCGTGGAGGTCTTCCATCGCACGGCCAGCGGACATACTCACGGCAAGGCGGGTTCTGAGCAGTGGCCAATGTCACTGAACGCCCATATTTGAGCTACTTCTGAGGTTGCGCAAGGGTGTACGGGACGAGTCGGCGGCCGGTCCGGGCGCTCACGGCGCGAGGACGTCCAGCTCCTTGAGGGCGCCGACCGCGATCTGGCGGGTCAGCTCCTCCGCCCGCACCGCGTCCCGCTCCCGTACCGCCTCCGCGACCTGCACATGGAGGGTGACGGCGGCCGGGTCCGGGTCCTCGAACATCACCTGGTGGTGCGTACGGCCGGTGAGGACCTCGGCGACGACGTCGCCGAGGCGGGCGAACATCTCGTTGCCCGAGGCGTTGAGGACGACCCGGTGGAAGGCGATGTCGTGGACGAGGTACGCCTCCAGCTGCCGGCCGCGCGAGGTGGCGACCATGCCGAGAGCCTGCTCGGTCAGCTCGCGGCACTGCTCGGGGGTGGCGTGGGCGGCGGCGAGACCGGCCGCGACCGGTTCCACCGCCGAGCGCAGGACGGTCAGTGAGCGCAACTGGCGGGGACGGTCGGCGCCGGCCAGGCGCCAGCGGATGACCTGGGGGTCGTACACGTTCCAGCTGGCCGTCGGCAGCACGATCACGCCGACCCGGCGCCGGGACTCGACCAGGTGCATGGACTCCAGGACGCGGACGACCTCGCGGACGACCGTCCGGGAGACGTCGAAGCGCTGGGAGAGCTCGTCGGTACGCAGCACGCTGCCTGGCGGGTACTCCCCCGCGGTGATCGCGAGGCCCAGGGCGGTGAGCACGTGCGGATGGAGCCCCTGGGCCGGTGTCGTCATGGGGTCAGCCTATGCGGGGACGAAGATCGGGAACAAAAAGTATGACTTTTATGTCACAGGCTCTTGAATACGTCGTACCCAATCGGTTTCATGAGCGCGACGGAATCGCGAGATCGATGTCGAAGAAGACAGCGAGGCACCAGCAATGAGCACCATCCCGCAGACGGCACGCCCGGCTCCCCACCAGGTCGTCGTCGTGATGGGCGTCGCCGGCACCGGCAAGACGACCATCGGTCCGCTGGTCGCCGAGGCGCTCGGCGTGCCCTATGCCGAGGGTGACGACTTCCACCCGGCGGCGAACGTCGCCAAGATGTCGGCCGGCATCCCCCTGGACGACGCCGACCGCGGTCCCTGGCTCGACGCGATCGGGCGCTGGGCGCGGAGCCGGGCCGGACGCGGCGGCGTGGTGAGCAGCTCCGCGCTCAAGCGGATCTACCGGGACCGACTGCGGGCGGCCGCCCCGGGGGTGGTCTTCCTCCATCTGACCGGCGACCGCGCGCTGATCGAGCGGCGGATGGCCGAGCGCAAGGGGCACTTCATGCCGACCGCGCTGCTCGACTCGCAGTTCGCCACCCTGCAGCCGTTGCAGGAGGACGAGACCGGCGTCGCCGTCGACGTGTCCGGCACTCCTGAGGAGATCGCCGCACGGGCCGCCGCCGCGCTGCGCCGGCTCGACGACTGATCCCGCGTTCCCCCTCCCGCCCCCACCCGTCTCCTAAGGAACCCACCGTGACCAGTCTCAGCGTCGAGATGCTGGCAGCGGACGCCGTCGAGCCGATCACCTCGGCCGGCAACGCCCAGCTCGGCATCGCCGTGCTCGCGGGCATCGCCGTCATCGTCCTGCTCATCACCAAGTTCAAGCTGCACGCCTTCCTGGCCCTGACGATCGGGTCGCTCGCTCTGGGCGCGTTCGCCGGGGCGCCGCTCGCGGCGACCATCGACTCGTTCACCGCCGGGCTCGGCAAGACCGTCGCCGGCGTGGGCGTGCTGATCGCGCTGGGCGCGATCCTCGGCAAGCTGCTCGCCGACTCCGGCGGCGCGGACCAGATCGTGGACACGATCCTCGCCAAGGCGAGCCGCCGGGCCATGCCCTGGGCCATGGTGCTGATCGCCTCCGTCATCGGCCTGCCGCTCTTCTTCGAGGTCGGCATCGTGCTGCTGATCCCGGTGGTCCTCCTGGTGGCCAAGCGGGGCGACTACTCGCTGATGCGGATCGGTGTCCCCGCGCTCGCCGGCCTGTCGGTGATGCACGGACTGATCCCGCCGCACCCCGGCCCGCTCGTCGCCATCGACGCGCTGGGCGCCGACCTCGGCGTCACGCTGGCGCTCGGTGTCCTCGTCGCCATCCCGACAGTGATCATCGCCGGTCCGCTGTTCTCCCGGTACGCCGCCCGCTGGGTGGACATCCCGGCCCCCGAGCACATGCTGCAGTCCACGGACCGGGCCCCGCGCCCCTCGGAGGACCTGGAGAAGCGCCCCGGCTTCGTGGCGACGGTCTCCACCGTGCTGCTGCCGGTCGTCCTGATGCTGGTCAAGGCGCTGGTCGACATCGTCGTGGACAACCCGGACAACGGTCTGCAGAAGGTCACCGACGTCATAGGCTCGCCGCTGATCGCACTGCTCGCGGCCGTCCTCGTCGGTCTGTTCACGCTGGGCCGCGCGGCCGGCTTCACCAAGCAGCGGCTCTCCTCGACCGTCGAGAAGTCGCTCGCCCCGATCGCCGGCGTGCTGATGATCGTCGGCGCGGGCGGCGGCTTCAAGCAGACCCTGATCGACGTCGGTGTGGGTCAGATGATCCTGGACTTCTCCAAGGACTGGTCGATCCCGGCCCTGCTGCTCGCCTGGCTGATCGCGGTCGCGATCCGGCTCGCGACGGGTTCTGCGACGGTGGCGACGATTTCGGCCGCCGGCCTGGTGGCGCCGCTCGCGGAGGGCATGGGGGCGAGCGAGACGGCTCTCCTCGTGCTCGCGATCGGCGCCGGATCGCTCTTCTTCAGCCATGTGAACGACGCCGGGTTCTGGCTGGTGAAGGAGTACTTCGGGATGAGCGTCGGCCAGACGATCAAGACCTGGTCGGTGATGGAGACGATCATCTCGGTCGTCGGCATCATCTTCGTCCTGCTGCTGTCCCTGGTGTTGTAGAAGCCGGAGAACCCGCCGTGAGGGCCGGTCATGGCTGACAGACTGTCGGCCATGACCGGCCCTCACGCGCTCAAGCCGTTTCTGCTCGCCTTCCCCGGGCCCCTCCGGGACCAGCTCGTCGCCGCGGTGCTCCGCGGCGAGAAGGTCTCCACCACCGGCCTGCTGGCCGAGTACGAGGTGGAGAACGAGGAGTTGCCCGAAGTGGGCGAGCGCTCGGCGCTCATCGACTCGGACGGGCGCGAGGTCGCCGTCGTGGAGGTGACGGAGGTACGGGTCCTGCCGCTCGGCGACGTCGACCTCCGGCACGCGCTCGACGAGGGCGAGGGGCACCGGTCGGTCGCGGAGTGGCGGGCGGCCCACGAGCGCTTCTGGCACAGCGAGGAGATGCGGGAGGGGCTCGGCGACCGGCACTTCACCGTCGACGACTCGACGGTGGTGGTGGCGGAGCGCTTCCGGGTGGTGGAGAGGCTCGCCTGACGCCCCTCCCCCGGCCCCTCTCCCCCGGCCGTCAGGACGCCCCCTCAGGACACCGCCTGTGCTGCCGCGCGGCCCGCCGTGCGGCCCGAGAAGACGCAGCCGCCGAGGAAGGTGCCCTCCAGGGAGCGGTAGCCGTGGACGCCGCCGCCGCCGAAGCCGGCTGCCTCGCCCGCGGCGTACACACCGGGCAGGGGGTCCCCGTCCTCGGTCAGGACGCGGGAGGACAGGTCGGTCTCGAGGCCGCCGAGGGACTTCCGCGTGAGGATGTTCAGGCGTACGGCGATGAGCGGGCCGGCCTTGGGGTCGAGGATCCGGTGCGGGGCGGCCGTGCGGATCAGTTTGTCGCCCAGGTAGCTGCGGGCGCCCCGGATCGCCGTGATCTGGAGGTCCTTGGTGAACGGGTTGGCTATCTCGCGGTCCCGGGCGGTGATCTCGCGGCGCAGCTCCGCCTCGTCGAGGAGCGGTTCGTCGGTCAGCGCGTTCATGCCCCGGACCAGTGCGGAGAGGTCCTTCTCGACGACGAAGTCCACACCGTTGTCCATGAACGCCTTCACCGGGCCGGGCACGTCCGCCCGGGCCCGGCCGATGACGTCACGGATCGACTTGCCGGTCAGGTCGGGGTTCTGCTCGGAGCCCGAGAGTGCGAACTCCTTGCCGATGATCCGCTGGTCGAGGACGAACCAGGTGTGGTCGTGGCCGGTCCGCATGATGTGCTCGAGGGTGCCGAGGGTGTCGAAGCCGGGGAAGAGGGGGACGGGCAGCCTTTTGCCGCGGGCGTCCAGCCAGAGCGAGGACGGGCCGGGCAGGATGCGGATGCCGTGCCGCGCCCAGATCGGGTTCCAGTTCTCGATGCCCTCGGTGTAGTGCCACATCCGGTCGCGGTTGATGTGGTGGGCGCCGGCCGCCTCCGCGATGCCGAGCATCAGCCCGTCCACATGGGCGGGCACCCCGGAGAGCATCTTCGCGGGCGGGGTGCCGAGCCGGTCCGGCCACTGGGCGCGGACGAGGTCGTGGTTGCCTCCGATCCCGCCGGAGGTGACGATCACGGCCTGGGCCCGATAGGCGAAGGCGCCCGTGACCTCGCGGCTGCTCGCGGTGCCGCGTTCGGCGGTGGAGGGTTCCAGGATCTCGCCGCTGACGGTGTCCACGGATCCGGCGGTGCGGCCGAGGGCGGTCACCCGGTGCCGGAAGCGCAGCTGGACCCGCCCGGCCGCGACGCCCTCGCGGACCCTGCGTTCGAAGGGGACGACGAGGCCGGGTCCGGTGCCCCAGGTGATGTGGAAGCGGGGTACCGAGTTGCCGTGCCCGTTCGCGTCGTACCCGCCGCGCTCCGCCCAGCCGACGACGGGGAAGAACCGCACCCCGCGCGCGTGCAGCCAGGACCGCTTCTCGCCCGCCGCGAAGTCGACGTACGCCTCGGCCCAGCGCCTCGGCCAGTGGTCCTCCGCGCGGTCGAAGCCGGCGGTGCCGAGCCAGTCCTGCAGGGCGAGGTCATGGCTGTCCTTGATCCGCATCCGGCGCTGTTCGGGCGAGTCGACGAGGAAGAGCCCGCCGAAGGACCAGTGCGCCTGGCCGCCGAGCGACTGTTCGGGCTCCTGGTCGAGGAGGATCACGCTCCGTCCGGCGTCGACCAGTTCGGCGGTGGCCACGAGCCCGGCGAGGCCGGCTCCGATCACGATCACATCAGCGTCGTACGACATGGACCGAATATTGGATACATGAATGTATCGAGTCAACTGTTCGAGCGTCGCCGAACGCTCCTGGTTTCTGATGTCGCGCATTGATGTCGATGCATGGCACGGGCTTCGGGACCCGAGACCCGCGAGAAGCTGATCCGCGCGGCGGAGGAGATCTTCGCCGCGCAGGGCGTCCACGGCGCCCGGTTGCGCGACATCGTCGCGCTCGCGGGCCAGGGCAACTCCTCGGCCGTGCAGTACCACTTCGGCTCGCGCGGCGGGCTCCTCGACGCGGTGATGGCCGGCCGTCAGCGCCGGACGGAGCAGGTCCTGAATCCGCTGCTCGTGACCGCCACGGACGAGGTGCGGGAATTGCTCGCCGCCCTGATCGGCGCGGAGGCGAGCGAGCTGCGTACCGAGCGCGGCCGGCGCTGCCTGCGAATCTCCGCGCAGCTCAGCCATGAGAGCGGGGTCCGCACCCGTGTCCCCCGTCCGACGCTCGCCGGCACCCTCCACTGGCGGCTGATCGAGCGGATCGAGGGGTGTCTGACCCGGACCGGGCTGCCCGAGCCCCTACGGCTCGAGCAGCTGGACCTGGCGCTCACCGTGGTGGGCGCGGCGATGGCCGACCGGGCCCGCCAGTACCTCGACGGCACCCCACCGCTCACGAGCGAGGCGCTCTTCCTCGCCGACCTCGACGAGACCACGACGGCTCTGCTCCGGGCCCCTGTGCCCCACCGAAAGGACCCCGCATGAACGACCTCACCGGCAAGACCGTCCTCGTCACCGGAGGCGCCCGCGGCCTGGGCGCCGAGGCCGCCCGGCAGGCGCTCGCCGCGGGCGCGAACGTCGTGATCACCGACGTCCTGGACGAGGAGGGCGGGGCCACGGCCGCCGAACTGGGCGAGCGGGCGCGCTTCCTGCACCACGACGTGACCTCCGAGGAGGAGTGGGCCTCCGCCGTCGCGTACACGGTCGCCGAGTTCGGCGGACTGCACGGACTGGTGAACAACGCCGGGATCGCCACCGGCGCGTTCCTGGAGACGGAGTCCGTCGAGCACTTCCGCAAGGTCCTCGACGTCAACCTCACCGGTGTCTTCATCGGGATGAAGACGGCCATCCCGGCGATGAAGGAGGCCGGTGGCGGCTCGATCGTCAACATCTCCTCGGCGGCGGGTCTGATGGGTCTGGCGCTGACCGCGGGCTACGGCGCCTCCAAGTGGGGTGTGCGGGGCCTGACGAAGATCGGCGCGGTGGAGCTGGGCACGGCGGGAATCCGGGTCAACTCGGTCCACCCCGGCATGACGTACACGCCGATGACGGCGGCCGCCGGCATCGAGCGCGGCGCGGGCAAGTACCCGAACACACCGATGGGGCGGGTCGGCGAGGCGCACGAGATAGCCGGCGCGGTCGTCTTCCTGCTGTCCGACGCGGCTTCGTACGTGACGGGCGCCGAACTGGCGGTGGACGGCGGCTGGACGACCGGTCCGACGGTGAACTACGTCATGGGTCGGTGAGTCCGGTGACGTGGGTGGTTTGATGGCGGCATGATCCGTCCCGCCGAAGAGATCCTGGACGTCGTCGACGAGAACGACGAGGTGATCGGACAGGCCCCACGCGCCGAGGTGTACGCGCGGGGCCTGATCCACCGCTGCGCCTTCGTTCTGGTACGAGACGCCGACGACCGGATCTTCGTGCACCGCCGCACGCCGACGAAGCCGCTCTTCCCCTCTCTGTACGACATGTTCGTCGGCGGCGTCGTCGGCGCGGGCGAGTCGTACGAGGAGGCCGCGCTGCGCGAGGCCGAGGAGGAGCTGGGCGTGAGCGGCCTGCCCGCGCCCGAGCCGCTCTTCCGCTTCCTGTACGACTCCGGGGGCGTCGCGGGGAAGTGGTGGTCGGCCGTCCACCAGGTGCGCTGCGTGCTGCCGGTGAACCCGCAGGCGGAGGAGGTCGCCTGGCACGCCTTCCTGTCCGAGGAGGAGCTGGCGGCACGACTCGGCGACTGGACCTGGGTGCCGGACGGTCTCGACGCGTACCGGCGGCTGAGGGAGCACCGGGCGGGCTGATCACCCGGCGGATAGGGTGCCCGGGTGAGCGACTTCGTACAGAGCCTGCGGTTGTGGTTCGCGCCGCAGCGGATCCGGGACGAGGGCGAGACGCCCGACTACCGTTTCTCGCTGGCCAACGAGCGCACCTTCCTCGCCTGGATCCGGACCGCGCTCGCCCTGGTCGGTGGCGGTTTCGCCGTCGACCAGTTCCTGCCCGATCTGCGCTGGGGGGTACGGGTCGGGCTCGCGCTGGCCCTGCTCGGGGCGGGTGTGCTGTGCGCGCTGCGCGCGGTGAACCACTGGGTGCGGTGCGAGCGGGCGATGCGGCGCGGGGAGGACCTGCCCGTCTCGCGCTTCCCGACGGTGCTCAGCCTCGCCGTGGCCGTCGTGGCGCTGGCGATGGTGGTGGTCGTGGTCTTCGGCTGGGCCGGCCGGTGACGCAGACCCGGGACCCGGGGCTGCAGCCGGAGCGGACCCGGCTCGCGTGGCGGCGTACGACGCTGACCTGCACGGTCGTGGCGGTCCTTGCCGGGAAGCAGGCGATCGACGATGACATCACGGCGGCGGGGGTGACGGGGGCGGCCCTGTCGGCGCTGGTCTGGGTGGGGTTCCTGGCCGTCGGCCACCGCCGTATCCAGGCGCTGGAGTCGCCGCGACCGGCCGCGCTCTCGCTCCGGGGCGCGCTGCTCGCGGCGGCCTGCACGGTCGCGCTGGCGGGGTTCGCCGTCGCGGTGGTGCTCTGAGCCGGAGTCGGGCGCTCGCGCGGTGTCCCGGGTCCGGCGCGGCGGGCGGAGTCGGTCAGGCGTCCCACTCCACCGTGACCACGACCTTGCCGTTGAGGCCGCCCTGCGCGTTGGCGCGCTGTGCCTCGGCCGCCTGGTCGAGAGGGAAGGTCTTCGCGACCTGTACGGACAGCACGCCCTCTTCGGCCAGCGCGGCGAGCGCGGCGAGGTCGTCGGAGTCGGGGCGGACCCAGAAGTAGCGGCCGCCGAGGCCGATGACCTCGCCGTCGGCGATCGACGCCAGGCGTCCCTCGGGCACCAGCAGCTCCGGGGTGGCCTTGAGGAAGGGGCCGCCGACGGTGTCGAAGGCCGCGTCCACGCCCTGCGGGGCGAGGACGCGGACCTGGGCGGCGAAGGTGCGCTCGTCGTAGACCACCGGCTCGGCGCCGAGCTCCCGGATCCGGTCCTGGCCCGTCTCACGCGCCGCGCCGATGACGCGGCAGCCGAGGTGGCGGGCGATCTGGACGGCCATTGAGCCGACCCCACCGGCGGCCGCGTGCACCAGGACGGTCTCCCCTTCACGGACGGCCAGGGCCTGGTGGAGCACCTGATAGGCCGTGAGACCGGCCAGGGGCAGGGCCGCGGACTCCTCGAACCCGAGGGTGCGGGGCTTGCGGGCGAGGGTGCGGACCGGGGCGGCGACGTACTCGGCGAAGGTGCCGTGACAGAGGACGTCCTCGCGGACGTAGCCCATGACCTCGTCGCCGAGGGCGAACTCGGGGACGGAGACGCCGGGCTGGACGACGACCCCGGAGACGTCCCAGCCGGGGATGACCGGGAAGACGACGTCCATCATCCCGTCGAGGTATCCGGCCTGGGCCTTCCAGTCGACCGGGTTCACGGCGGCGGCGCGCACCTTGACGAGTACGTCGTCGGGGCCGACCTTCGGGTCGGGCCGCTCGCCGTACTCGAGCACCTCTGGTCCCCCGTACCGGCTGTAACTGATCGCCTTCATACCCCGAACCCTGGGTGTGCTCCCCATCCGTCGCAAGCCGGATTCACCCGACAGGGCGTCAGCCGCCCAGCGCCGAGGGCGCCGGCAGCGGAGTGCGCGGGTCGACCGAAATACCGGGGGCCGGGCCGCAGGCCGACGGCGACGGCCTGGCGGGGTACGACTCCATACGGCGGGGGGTGACATGGTTGAGGGGTACGCCGTGGTCGAACAGCACGCCTATGCCCAGTCGCCGCCGCGCGTCGAGTACGCGCTCACCGCTCTGGGTCGTACGCTGCCCGGCCCGATCGAGGCGCTAGGGCGCCGGCCGGCCGATTACGGCGACGCGTTCACCCTCACCCAGGGGTGGAATACGGAGGATCAGGACATTCGAGGCTAGCCTTCTATCGCGCTTCCCCGCCGCACGCTGTTCCGCCGTTCCTTGTTTCGTCGCCCGCTGTTCCGCCGCCCGCTGTTCCGCCACTCGCTGTCCGGGGCTCGCTGTTCTGTCGCTCCGTTCCGTCCGGGGGTTCCTTGTCCGTCACCGATCCGTACGTCGTCCCGCTCGCGGGCGGCCTCCACGCCTTCGTCCAGCCCGACGGCGGCTGGTGCCTGAACAACGCCGGGTTCGTCGGCGACGCGGGCGAGACCCTGCTGGTGGACACGGCCGCCACCGAGCGGCGGGCCCGGCTGCTGCGCGAGGCGGTGCTCGCCGAAAGCCTGCCGCTCCCCCGGACGATCGTCTCCACGCATCACCACGGCGACCACACCTACGGCAACGGGGTCTTCCTGCCCGAGGCGCGGATCGTCGGCCACGAGAACTGCCGGGCCGAGCAGCTCGCGGCCGGACGCCAGCTCCATCTGCTGTGGCCGCAGACCGACTTCGGCGACATCGAGGTGACCCCGCCGACCCTCACGTACCGCGAGCGGCTGACGCTGTACGTCGGTGAGGTGGAGGTACGCGTGCTGCACCCCGGACCCGCGCACACGGCGGGCGACTCGATCGTTCACCTCCCGCGCCAGGGTGTCGTGTTCACCGGGGACCTGGTCTTCCACGGCGGGACGCCGTTCCTGCCGATGGGCTCGCTCGCCGGTTCGCTGCGAGCGCTCGACCTGCTGCGCTCGCTGGACGCCCCGACGGTGGTGCCGGGCCACGGCTCGGTCACCGACCCGTCGGCGTACGACGCGACGGAACGGTATCTGCGCTGGGTCGCCGCGCTCGCCCGCGAGGGACACACCAAGGGCGATCCCCCGCTGGAGGCGGCGCGCCGGGCGGAGCTCGGGGAGTTCGCGTCCTGGCGGGAGCCCGAACGCCTGGTCGCCAACCTGCACCGGGCCTACGCCGAGCTGGACGGCCTCCCGGAGGGCTCGCCCCTGGACGCGGCGGCCGTCTTCGGCGACATGGCGGCGATGAACGGCGGAACGCCGGTGCCCTGCCACGCCTGAGCTGTCCCACCTGAGCCGCCCCACTGGGCCGCCTCACTGGGCCGCCCTGCGTGAGAGGCCGAAAGACGCCCGGGTCCGCCCCCTCCGGTCACCAGCGCGGGACCTCCGGCGTGCGCCACCCCGGGTCCGCCACCCGCATCGCCGCCGCGTCGTCGCGGTCCCGCATCGCGCCGTCGTCCTCCACCCAGCGGCGGTGCAGTGCCGCGAGCCGGTCGCGGTCCAGTTCGACGCCGAGGCCGGGCGCGTCGGAGACGGCGAGCCGGCCGTCCTCGAAGAGGGGGCGGACGGTGACGACGTCCTCGCTCTGCCAGGGGTGGTGGGTGTCGCACGCGTGGTCGAGGCGGGGCAGGGTCGAGGCGACCTGGGTCATCGCGGCGAGACTGATGCCCAGGTGGGTGTTGGAGTGCATGGAGAGCCCGATGCCGTACGTCCGGCAGAGCGCGGCGAGTTCACGGGTGCGGTGCAGACCGCCCCAGTAGTGGTGGTCGCAGAGCACGATCCGTACCGAGTCCCGGGCGAAGGCCTCCGGCACCTCCTCGAACGTCGTCACGCACATGTTCGTCGCGAGCGGCACGTCCGCGCGGGCGGCGATCTCCGCCATGGCGTCCGTACCGCTCGCCGGGTCCTCCAGGTACTCCAGGACGTCCTCGAGCTCCCGCGCCACGGCCAGTGAGGTCTCGACGGACCAGGCGCCGTTGGGGTCGAGCCGGAGCGGCCGGCCGGGGAACTCCTCGGCGAGGGCGCGGATCGCGGCGATCTCCCGCTCGGGCGGGAAGACCCCTCCTTTGAGCTTGAAGGAGCGAAAGCCGTACGTACGCTCGAAGCGGCGGGCCTGTTCGACGATGCCGGCGGGGTCGAGCGCCGCTCCCCAGTCGTCGGCCTCGCCGCCCACCGGGTGGGCGTCCCAGCGGTAGAAGAGGTACGCGCTGTACTCGACCCGGTCGCGGACCTTGCCGCCGAGGAGGGCGTGGACGGGGAGGCCGAGGGTCTTGCCGAGGGCGTCCATGCAGGCCACCTCGAAGGCGGAGACGACGGAGAGGCGGAGCTTGTCCGCGGTCTGGGCGCCGCGCAGCCCGCCCGCGTCCACCCGCCCGTCCACGGCCCGTGAGTCGCCGCACACCCGCTCGGCGAGCGAGAACAAGCCGTTCACGTCCGTGACCGGCCGTCCGGGCATGGCCCCGGCGAGCGGCCTGGCGAGGTCCAGGTACTTCCCGTCGCCGTAGGTCTCCCCCAGGCCCGTGACTCCTCCCCGCGTGACCACTTCGACCACGAGCCGTGGCGTGTACGGCTGGTGCACCCCCTGGGTGTTGAGGAGCGGCGGGTCGGAGATGAGGATCGGGGTCAGCCGGACTTCTTCGACGATCAACGCGGAATCCATATGTGAACCCTATTCACGGGAGCGATTCGCGACCAGCCAGCCGGCAGCGCTTTTCCGGCAGGACCCTGGACGACATACCGACTGGTCGGTCATCATGAACGCCGACACGGCCGCAGCCCCGGCCGGACAGCCACCCGGAGGTACGCACGATGAGCTCAGCCCAGCCGCCAGGTCTCGACCTCGAGCAGGTGCGCGGATTCCTCGACCGCGAGCGGCCCGGGCTGGTGGGCGGCCCGCTCGACGCCCGGCTCATCGAGGGCGGCCGGTCGAACCTCACCTACGTCGTCACGGACGGCACCGGCCGGTGGGTGGTCCGCAGGCCCCCGCTGGGCCACGTCCTGGCCACGGCGCACGACATGAAGCGCGAGCACCGCGTGATCAGCGCCCTGCACCGGACGGCCGTGCCCGTCCCGGAGCCGGTGCTGCTCTGCGAGGACGACACGGTGACCGGGGCGCCCTTCTACGTCATGGAGTTCGTCGCCGGCACCCCGTACCGCTCGGCGGAACAGCTCGCCCCGCTGGGCGCCGAGCGGACCCGTGAGGCCGTCCTCGGCCTGGTCGACACGCTCGTCGACCTCCACGCCGTCGACCCCGCCGAGGTCGGCCTGGCCGACTTCGGACGGCCCGAGGGCTTCCTCGACCGGCAGTTGCGCCGCTGGGGCAAGCAGCTCGCGGCCTCCCGCGGCCGCGACCTGGCGGGCATCGAAGAGCTGCACGCCGCCCTCGGCCGGGCGCTCCCGGTCTCTCCCGCCGCGGCCGTCGTCCACGGTGACTACCGCCTGGACAACGTCCTGATCGGCGAGGACGACCGCATCAAGGCCGTCCTCGACTGGGAGATGTCGACGCTCGGTGACCCGCTGACGGACCTCGGCCTGCTGGCGATGTACAGCGCGAAGCTGGACGTCCCGCACTCCCCCGTCAGCACCACCGCCGCGGCCGCCGGTCATCCCGCCCCCGCCGAGCTGATCGAGCGCTACGCCGCCCGCTCGGGCCGGGACGTCTCCTCCCTCTCCTGGTACACGGCCTTCGCCTGGTTCAAGCTCGCCGTGATCCTGGAGGGCATCCACTACCGCTACACCCTCGGCCAGACCGTCGGCGCCGGCTTCGACCGCATCGGCGAACTGGTCCCCGTCTTCATCGAGCACGGCCTCACCACCCTCCAGGAAGGCTGATCCCCCATGGACTTCGGATTCGACGCGCGCACCGAGGAGCTGCGGGCGAAGCTGCTCGCCTTCATGGACGAGCACGTGTACCCCGCCGAGCAGATCGCCGACGAACAGCGTGAGCTGCTCGCCTCCCCGTGGGACACCCCGCAGGTCGTCGAGGACCTCAAGGCCGAGGCCAAGCGGCAGGGGCTGTGGAACCTCTTCCTGCCGGACGAGACGTACGGGGCGGGGCTCACCAACCTCCAGTACGCGCCGCTGGCCGAGATCACCGGCCGCAGCCCGCACCTGGCGCCCACCGCCCTCAACTGCGCGGCGCCCGACACCGGCAACATGGAGGTGCTCGCGCAGTTCGGCGACGAGGCGCAGCGCAAGCAGTGGCTGGAGCCGCTCCTCGCCGGGGAGATCCGCTCGGCGTTCGCCATGACGGAGCCGGAGGTGGCCTCCTCGGACGCGACGAACATCGAGACGCGGATCGAGCGCGCCTCCGACGGTTCGGACGAGTACGTCGTCAACGGCCGCAAGTGGTACATCTCCGGGGCGATGAACCCCGACTGCAAGATCTTCATCGTGATGGGCAAGACCGACCCCGAGGGCGCGGACGTCCGTCGCCAGCAGTCGATGATCCTCGTCCCGCGCGACACCCCCGGGGTCGAGGTGCGGCGCGCGATGCGGGTGTACGGCTATGAGGACCACTCCCACGGCGGCCACGCGGAGGTGCTCTTCCACGACGTCCGTGTTCCAGCCTCGAACCTGATCGGCGAGGAGGGCGGCGGTTTCGCCATCGCCCAGGCCCGGCTCGGCCCCGGCCGGATCCACCACTGCATGCGGCTGATCGGCATGGCCGAGCGGGCGATCGAGCTGATGTGCCGCCGGGCCGTGTCCCGTACGGCCTTCGGCAAGCCGATCGCTCAGCAGGGGGTCGTGCAGAACTGGATCGCGGACGCCCGGGTGACGGTCGAGCAGCTGCGGCTGCTCGTCCTGAAGACCGCCTGGCTGATGGACACCGTCGGCAACCGCGGGGCGCACACGGAGATCCAGGCCATCAAAATCGCGACCCCGCGCGCGGTGGTGGACATCCTCGACCGGGCGGTCCAGGTGCACGGCGCCGGCGGTGTCTCGCAGGACTTCCCGCTGGCCGAGCTCTGGGCCGCGGCGCGGACGCTGAAGCTGGCGGACGGCCCCGACGAGGTGCACCAGCGGTCGCTGGCGCGGCGGGAGCTGAAGAAGTACCTGTAGCCGGGCGTGGAGTGGCCGGGGGCAGCCGTACGGCTCGCCTCCGGCCACACGTCTCCCCGGGAGCGCGGGCCCGTCGGGTCGCGTAGTCGCCAAGGGCTCTCGGGCCGCGTGGTCGCTACAGGCACTCGGGCCGCGTGGTCGCTACGGTCGCAGCGCCCGCAGCAGCAGGTCGGCCAGCTGCTCGGCGACCTGCTGCGGAGTGAGCGGGCCGTCGGGGCGGTACCAGGTCGACAGGTGGTGCACGGAGCCGAAGTGGTAGTCCACCACCAGATCGGCCGGGGTCGCCGAGGAGAACACCCCGGCCTGCTGGCCCTCCTCGATCAGGGCCCGGAAGCGCTCGTGGTAGCGCCGCCGCTCGGCCCGTACCTGCTTGTTCTTCTCCGGGCTGAGGTGGTGCATGGAGCGGAAGAAGATCGAGGCGTCGTCGAGGTTCTCGATCGTGGTCACGACGACGTCGGCGGCGGCGTCGCGCAGCCGCCGCTCGATCGGGGCGTCGGCGTCGGCGAAGGCGTCGAGCCTCTCCTGCTGGAGCCGCAGCACCCGGGAGTAGACCTCCTGCAGGAGGTCCTCCTTGGAGCCGAAGTAGTGGTAGAGCGCGCCCTTGGTGACGCCGGCCGCCTCCACGATCTCCTGGACGGAGGTGCGGTCGTAACCCTGCTCCGCGAAGAGCCGGGTGGCGGCGGCCAGCAGCCTCTGGGGGACGGGGGTACCGCTCCCGTCCGTCGTCCTGGCCATGCGCCGCCGCCTTTCACTCATGATCGTCCTTACCTGGGGGAACGGAGTTCCCGTCTGAGGATCTTCCCACTTGTCGTCTTGGGCAGCTCCGGCAGGATCTCGACCTCCCGCGGGTATTTGTACGCGGCGAGCCGCTGCTCGCAGTACGCGGAGAGTTCGACGGGGTCGACGACCGCTCCCGGGCGCAGGCTGACGTACGCCTTCACCGTCTCTCCCCGGTAGGGGTCGGGGATGCCGACGACGGCGGCCTCGCGGACCGCCGGGTGGGCGTAGAGGACATCCTCCACCTCCCGGGGCCAGACCTTGAAGCCAGAGGCGTTGATCATGTCCTTCTTGCGGTCGACGACGTAGAGCCAGCCGTCCTCGTCCATGAAGCCGATGTCGCCGGTCCGCAGCTCCCCGTCGGGGAAGGTCTGGGCGGTGGCCTCGGGCAGCCCCCAATAGCCGGGCACCACCTGCGGTCCGCGCACGGCTATCTCGCCCTGCTCGCCGAAGGGCACCTCCGCGCCGGTCTCGTCGAGGATGCGAACGACCGTGTCGGGCCCGGGGACGCCGACCGACAGCGTGCCGGAGGCTGGATCGACCGGCGCCTCCTTCTCGGGCGGTACGGAGGCGCAGGGAGCGGTGCACTCGGTGAGGCCGTAGCCGTTGCGGATGTACGGGCCGAAACCGGCGCGGAACTTTTCCACCAGCGCGGGCGGGACCGGGGCACCACCCGAGGAGATGACCAGGAACGAGGAGAAGTGGTCGCGGCCGGCCCCCGGGTGGGCGGCGAGAGCCATGAAGGCGGTGGACGGACCGACCGTGTAGGCCGGGCGGTGCTCCACGAAGGCGTCCAGGACGACGCCGGGGTCGAAGCGGTAGGCGAGGACGAGCGTGCCGGCGTTGGCGAAGCACGCGGACAGCTCGCAGACCAGGCCGGTGATGTGGAAGAGCGGGGCGAGCGCGAAGTAGCCGGCGCCCTCGGGGACGGGGTGTCCGGTGCGCTGGCGCTCGGCGTTGTGGATGATCCCCCGGTGCAGGTTGAGGGCGCCCTTCGGGGTGCCGCTGGTGCCGGAGGTGTAGCTGATCAGCGCCACGTCGTCGCCGTCGAGTTCACGGCCGAGAGGGGCGGGGTGCCCGGCGCGGGCGACGGTGAGCAGGTCGTCGACCTCGGTGGGGACCCGCTCGAAGCCGAGGACGCGGGGGTCGTCGCGGGTCTGCAGGTCGCGTTCGCAGGCGGTGAGCGCGACCCGTACGCGAGTATCGGCGGCGGTGTCCCGGAGGTACGCCTCCCAGGCCCGGTCGGAGCAGATCAGGGCGACGGCGCCGGAGTCCCGCAGGGCGTGTCCGACCTCGCCCGACTTGTACATCGGGTTGAGCGGGACGACCGTCGCGCCGGCCTTCCAGGCGCCGAGGAGGGCCAGGACGAAGTGCGGGCTGTTCTGGAGCATGATCGCGACGCGGTCGCCGTGTTCGACGCCCCGGGCCGCGAGACACCCGGCGACCGAGTCGGAGAGCGCGTCGGTCTCACGGTAGCCGAGCCGGCCGTCGAAGTAGGCGAGCGCCGGGTGCTCGGGGGCACGGGCGGCGGCGGCGCGGAAGGCGTGCAGCACGGTGGGCGGCGGGGTGATGGGCGCCCGCTGGGCATCGGTGAGCTGAGCCAGCCAGGGCATGGTGGCGTAGATCGACTCCCGGGTGGTCACGCGCCCGCCCCTTCCCACTTCCGCTGGAGGTGGTTCATGTTGCCCAGCCACCGCTCGGGGTCGGTGGCGCGGGCGCGGTAGTAGTCGGCGACCTCTGGGTGCGGCAGGACGAGGAAGCGGTCGGACTCGATGGCGTCGAAGAGGGAGTCGGCGACGTCCTCGGGTTCGATGGCGGTGGGTGCCAGGACGAGCTCGCCGGCCGATCCGGCGGCGGTCAGCATGTCCGTGCGCACGCCCTGCGGGCAGATGGCATGGACCTTGACCCCTCGGTGCCTGTAGGTGAGGGAGAGCCATTCGGCGAAGGCGTACGCGCCGTGCTTGGACACGCTGTAGGGCGCGGCACCGACCATGGTCAGCAGGCCGGCGGCGGAGACGGTGGAGACGAAGCGGCCGCTGCCGCGCTCCAGCCAGTCGGGCAGCAGCGCGCGGGCCGCGCGGACATGGGCCATGACGTTGACGTCCCAGGCGGCCGCCCAGACGGCCTCGTCGGCGAAGGCGTCGCCGGGCGAGGCGAGTCCGGCATTGGCGCACCACACGTCGACGGTGCCGCCGAGGACCTCGCGGGCCTCCTCGACGATCGCGGAGGCGTCTCCGGCCACGGCGGTGGCGCCGATCTCCTCGGCGACGGCCTTGGTACGGCCGGGGTCGAGGTCGTTGACGACGACCCGCGCGCCCTCGGCGGCGAACCGTCGGGCCAGCGCGGCGCCGATCCCGCCCCCCGCACCCGTGACGACCACTCCAGCGCCCTGCACCGTACTCATCGAGACCCGCCTCTCCGTGACGACCGTCCGAGCAGACTAACTGGTCGGTATGTGGATGGGGAAGCCCTCTGGCGCACGCCTCGTTCCCCGGGAGCGTCAGGAGCGCTAGCGTGCGGGCCCATGCCAGGGAAGGCGATCAAGGAGGTTTCCGTATGAACCCGTCCGACCCGTCCGACCCGTCCCCCGCGTCCGGCTCGGCCGGTCTTTCGAGACGCGGTCTGCTGGCCGTCGGCGGCGCGCTCGGCGTGGGAGCCGTGACCGCGCCCACCGCCCTCGCCCACGACAAGCCTCCCCGTCCGGTCCGTACCGGCTTCGAGCGGCTGGCCGCCGACGGCTACGCGGCGCTCGCCGGGCAGCGGGTCGGCGTCGTCACCAACCCCACCGGCGTCGCCTCCGACGTCCGGCACATCGTCGACGTCATGCACGCCGACGACCGGGTGGACCTGACGGCCGTCTTCGGCCCCGAGCACGGCTTCCGGGGGACGGCCCAGGCGGGCGGCTCCGAGGGCCGCTACGACGACCCGGCGACCGGTCTCCCCGTCTACGACACGTACCTCAAGAGCGGGCAGCCGCTCGCGGACGTCTTCACCTCGTCGGGCGTGGACACGGTCGTCTTCGACATCCAGGACGTGGGCGCGCGCTTCTACACCTACATCTGGACGCTCTACGACTGCATGGTGGCCGCCTCGCTGGCCGGGAAGCGGTTCGTGGTCCTGGACCGGCCGAACCCGGTGACCGGGCGGGCCGCCCTCGGCCCGGTCCTCGACCGCGCCTTCGCCACCTTCGTGGGCCGGGAGCCGATCGCGCAGGCGCACGGGATGACGGTGGCGGAACTGGCCCGGCTGTTCAACGGCGAGTTCCTGGCGAAGCCGGTGGCCCTGGAAACCGTACGGATGTCGGGCTGGAAGCGGTCGGACTTCTTCGACGCCACCGGGCTGCCGTGGGTGCCGCCGAGCCCCAACATGCCCACACCCGACACCGCGCTCGTCTACGCCGGCACCTGCCTGTTCGAGGGCACGAACCTCTCCGAGGGGCGCGGCACCACCCGCCCCTTCGAACTGCTCGGCGCGGAGGGGATCGACCGGCGGTGGGCGGAGGCGGCGAACGCCCTGGGCCTGCCCGGAGTGCGGTTCCGCGAGGCGTACTTCGCCCCGACCTTCTCCAAGTTCCAGGGCAGGACGGTCGGCGGCGTGCAGGTCCAGGTGCACGACCGGGCCGCCTTCGACCCCGTACGCGCCGGCATCGGGCTGCTGGTCTGCGCCAAGCGGTCGTGGAGCGGCTTCGCCTGGCGCCCGGACCACTGGATCGACAAGCTGACCGGTTCGACGCGGGTGCGGACGCTGATCGACGCGGGCGCGGACACCGACGAGGTGGTGGGGGCCTGGGGTGCGGACCTGGCCGCCTTCCGTGCCGTGCGCGAGGAGTACCTGTTGTACCGCTGACCGCTGATCGCCGGCCGGTGGGGCAAACCCCCCGCACGGACGGGTGTGGGCAGGTTGGCGGGAGGGTCCTGCCGGTCGACAGGCTTGATGTATGAACACGCTGACACGACATCGGTTACCGCTGGTGGGGGCGGTCCTGGCGCTCTGCCTCGCCGCCCTCGCCCCCGCCGCGCGGGCGGACTCCCCGGCGACGGACCCCGCCCGTGAACTCGCCCGAACCGCCCGCCCCTTGGACGACCTGCGGGCGCTGGACCGGATGATCGGCCCGGCGAAGGTCGTCGGGATCGGCGAGGCGACGCACAGCTCGGCCGAGTTCTTCGCGGCCAAGCACCGGATCTTCGAGCACCTGGTCGAGAAGCGGGGCTTCACCACGTTCGCCCTGGAGGCCAACTGGTCCACGGGCCTGCTGATCGACGACTACGTGCGCTTCGGAAAGGGCGACATCCGGAAGATCATGCGCGAGGAGTTCCAGAACGCGTACGGCTTCTGGAACACCGAGGAGTACCTCGACCTGTTCACCTGGATGCGCCGGCACAACGTGCGCCACCCCAGGCATCCCGTGCGCTTCATGGGGAACGACCTCGGCCATGCGGGCGCCCACCTCTTCGCCACCGTGACCGGATACGTGGGCCGGACGTACCCGCGGCTGCTGCCCCCCTTCGAGGAGCTGTACCGCGCCTCACGGCCGGTGGGCACGGTCGACGCCTGGATGAACGCCTATCTGGCCAAGCCGCGCGAGGAGCGGCGGCGGATGGCCTCGGAGGTCGGGCAGGCCCTGGCGCTGCTGGAGCGGCAGAAGCCCGGACCCGACCGCGAGGAGCACACCTGGATGCTTCAGCACGCCCGGGTCATCGCCCAGGTCGGCACGGAGTACGCCCACGACATGACGGGCGAGGGCGTGGCCGACGCGATGCTCTACCGCGACCGGATCATGGCCGAGAACACCGTGTGGTGGCAGCGGACCACGGGCGACCGGATGGTGCTGTCCGCGCACAACGGCCACGTGGGGTACGAGACGACCAAGCCGGACCAGTACCCCCGTCTCCAGGGTGCCTTCCTGCGCGACGCGCTGGGACGCGACTACGTCAGCGTGGGCGCCTCCTTCGGGCGCGGCTCGTTCAACGCCCACGACACGGCGGCGGCGGGCGAGCCCGTCCGGCGCTTCACGGTCGGCCTGCCGGGCGAGGGCAGCAACGCCGAGACCCTGGACCGGGTGTCGCCGCGGCCGTTCCTGCTGGACGTGCGGACGGCGGCCCCCGCTGCCAGGAGCTGGCTGAACGGGCACCGGGCCAGTTGGCTGATCGGCACCGCGTATCCGTGGCCGGGCAGTCAGGCACCCGTCCGCCTCGCCACGGCGTACGACGTCGTCCTGCACTTCCCGGAGGTCTCCGCGGCGCGTCTGCGCTGAAAGCCTGGCCGTCCCCCCGCGCCCGCAGGATGCTGTCGCGAGCAGAGCCTGCTCGGTGGAGCTCGACAGGGCTTCGGCAGAGCTCTCGAGAGAGCTTCCTCGACGCGGAGGGACGGGCAGTCCATGACCGGGATGAGTGTGGAGCCGTACCGGGAGATCAGGTTCGACAAGGACGGCGACGGGGCGGCCGGGCAGCGCGAGGCGCTGGCGGCGACGGCCGGGCAGGGGGTCACGGACCTGGTGATGTTCGCCCACGGGTGGAACAACTCCCCCTCCGTGGCCGCCCGGCTGTACGCGGCCTTCTTCGCCCCGTTCCCCGGCCTGGTGCGGTCGGGCGTGCGGGTCGGGTACGTGGGGGTGGTCTGGCCCTCCATCATGTTCTCCGACGAGCCGATCCTCGACTTCGCGTCCGTGGCGGCCGTCCACCCGGGCAAGGGGGCGGTGGTGGAGCGGCTCGCCGTGCTGCTGCGGGAGCAGCCGGAGGACGAGGCCGCTTTCGGCGAGTTCGGCGAGCTGCTGCGGGTGCTGACGGACACGAACGGTTCGGCGGCCTTCGTGGAGCGGCCGTCGGGTGGCGCGGAGGGGTCGGCGGGTCCGCCGGTGCCGGACTTCCTTCTCGGGGACCCGGTGGCGGTCTGCGCGATGTTCGCCGACGCCCTGGAGGAGGCGGCCGGGCCGGGGAGTGTGCCCACGCCGCGGGACGCGTTCGGCGGCAGCGGGCTGGGGCGGTACTGGAAGGGCGCCCGGGAGGCGCTGCGCCAGGCCACGTACTACACGATGAAGCGCCGGGCCGGTGTTGTCGGCGAGCGGGGTCTCGGTCCGCTGCTGGGCGGGGTGGCCCGCTCCTCCCCCGGACTGCGCGTCCATCTCGTCGGGCACAGCATGGGCGCCCGGCTCGTCGCGTACGCGCTGCGCGGGCTGCCCGACGGGGTGCGTACGGTCGGGTCGGTGACACTGCTCCAGGGCGCCTTCTCGCACTACGCCTTCGCGGCGAGTCTGCCACACGAGCCGGGCCGGGGCGGCGCGCTGCGTGATCTGCAGCGGCGGGTCGACGGGCCCGTGGTCGGCTGCTACTCGCGGCACGACACCTCGCTCCGGGTGTTCTATCCGCTGGCCTCCCGCCTCGCCCGGGACGCCGATTCGCTGCTCGGCAGCGACAGGCGGTGGGGCGCGATCGGCCACGACGGCATCCAGGCGGTACCGGGCACGGCGGCGCTGACGCTGGCCGGCGCGCTGCGGGGCGGGATTCCGGCGGCGGGGTGTGTCAGCGTCGACACCGCCGAGGTGGTCGGGGAGCACAGTGACATCTGTCATCCGCAACTGGCTCGGCTGGTGACATCGGCGGGACGGATCGGCAGGTGAAACACCCCTGACCGGGCACTCGTCCCAGGCGTACACCGTGCACCACGGGTCCCCCGCCCACCTCTGATGGCCCCCATCGAATTTTGAATGGAACACGACGGGGCAGTCGTTCGTCCATTCCATAACGTCCTTGACGCCGAAGTACAGCAGCGACGGAGGTGCGGAGCGATGGCGGGTTTCCGGAGTCTCGCGAGACAGGTACGTGATCCAGGGTGCGACACGGCGCTGCGGAGGTATTCGCTGCGCAAGTGCCTGGAGCGGTTCGCCCCCTACGGGCACCGCGCGACCTGGCACCATCTGTGCCGCAGGCACAGGTTCGGGCCCGAGGACCGGGAGCTCGATCCACGGCGGCTGGTGGCCGCGCTGGAGGAGCTGGAGGAGGCGCGGGCGGTGTGGCTCGCGTACGAGAAGGAGTTCGCCGCCCGGCGGCGGCGCGAGAAGCACGAGGGGCTGCGCAGGCCCGGGGCGCTCGACGACTGGCACCGGCGGACGTGGGGCGGGAACGGGGTGGCGCGGTGCGACGATCCGGCGCTCCACCCGTCGGAGCCGCTGGCCGTGGTGTTGCGCCGGCTGATCGCAGCGCTGGAGTCGGGGCCCGGGGAGCGCTGTCCGGTGTGCTCGGGGCCCCGCATCGAGTGGCGGCCGGACCTCGAGAACGAGCCGTGGTTCGGGCCGGTCTGCGGGGACTGCGGGGTGGTGGTGCCGAGGGCGGTCCTGACCTCGGGGGCGCTGGCCCGGGCGCGGGGAGAGGCGTTCCCGCGCCTCGCGTCGGTCGCCTGAGGGTACGGAGGGGCGTGGTGCTCCAGGTCTGTCTGAACGGGGGCCGCGGCCCGGGGGATTCGGCTGCCGTGCCGATGTCGCCGGCCGCCATGGCGCAGGAGGCGGCGCGAGCGGTCGCGGCCGGGGCGGCGGACGTCCATGTCCACCCCAAGACGCCCTGCGGCGGCGACACGCTCTCGCCCCGGGTGCTCGCTGAGACGCTGACGGCGATCCGGGCGGCCGTGGACGTCCCGGTGGGGGTGACGACCGGCGCGTGGGCGGAGCCGGATCCGGTACGGCGGGTGGAGCGCGTCCGTGCCTGGACGGTCCTGCCGGACCATGCCTCGGTGAACTGGCACGAGCCGGGCGCCGAGGAGCTGGCGGCGGCGCTCCTGGACCGGGGCGTGGGGGTGGAGGCGGGGCTCTGGTCCGGTACGGAAGGCCCGGCGCGGTTCCTCCGCTCCCCGCTGGCCTCCCGGGTGCTGCGGATCCTCGCGGAGATCACGGACCCGGACCCGGCCACGGCCGGGACGACGGCCCTCGACCTGCTCGCCACGCTCGGCTCCGCCCCCGCCGCCCCGATCCTCCTCCACGGGGAGGACGGCGGCGCCTGGCCGCTGGTGCGCCTGGCCCGCCGCCTCGGCCTGTCGACCCGAATCGGCCTGGAGGACACCCTCCTCCTGCCGGACGGCAGCCCGGCGAGCTCCAACGCCCAGCTGGTCGCGGCCGCGTTCCCGGCGTAGGCCCCTCAGGGTGGCGCCCGGCCAAGAGGGCGACGCTAGCAGAGTCGAAATCCCGTGGCCCAAGGGATTTTCCAACCGGCACAGTGTCCGGCGATGAGAACGCCGACCGAGGCGCCCCAGCCACCTGAGCCGTCCGAACCACCGGAGAGTTGATCATGTCGACGCTGCGCGTCACCGCCGAACCGCTGACCGTCCACGCCCATCCCAACGCCGACGCGCTCGAGCTGGCGCAGGTGGGGCTCTATCGGGCCGTCGTCGCCAAGGGCGCGTACCGCAGCGGGGATGTCGCCGTCTACATCCCGGAGCAGGCGGTGCTGCCGGCCGCGCTCGTCGACGAGCTGGGGCTGACGGGGCGGCTCGCCGGGAAGGCGTCGGACCGGGTCAAGGCGGTGCGGCTGCGGGGCGAGTTGTCGCAGGGCATCGTGTGCCGTCCGAAGGCTCTGGCGGACGTCGACCTGGTCGGGGCGGCCGCCGAGGGGACCGATTTCGCCGACGTGCTGGGCATCACGAAGTGGGTGCCGCCGATACCGCCGACGATGAGCGGGGACGTGGAGTCGGCTCCCGATCTGCTGCCGTGGGTCGACATCGAGAACCTTCAGCGGTACCCGGGGATCTTCGAGCCCGGCGAGCCGGTCGTGCTGACGGAGAAGCTGCACGGCTCGGCCTGCCTGGTGACGTACCTCGCGGAGGACGGGCGGATCCAGGTCTCCTCGAAGGGGTTCGGCGCGAAGGGGCTCGCGCTCCGGGAGGACCCGCGCAACCTGTACTGGCGGGCCGTCCTCGGCCATGACGTCCCGGCGGTGGCGGCGCGGCTCGCCGCACGTCTCGGCGCCCGCCGGGTCGGCCTGTTCGGCGAGGTGTACGGAGCCGGTGTGCAGGACCTCGGCTACGGCGCCGACGCCCGTGGCGAGGGGCTGGGTTATGCCGTGTTCGACGTTTCGGCCGAGATCGACGGCGAGGTGCGGTGGCTGGACCCGGCCGAGGTCCTGGAGCCGGGTGAACTGCCGCTCGTACCGCGGCTGTACACGGGGCCGTACGAACCGGCGAAGGTGCTGGAACTGGCGAGCGGCCGGGAGACCGTGTCCGGGCGGGAGCTGCATCTGCGCGAGGGGGTCGTGGTCCGCCCGGCGACGGAGCGGTACAGCCCCGTCGTGGGCGGCCGCGCCATCGCCAAGGCGGTCAGTCCGGCGTATCTGACCCGCAAGGGCGGTACCGAGTACGAGTGACCCGGCGCCGGAGCGGGGCTGGAGTCCGGCCGTCGCCCACAGGAACCGAGGGGCCCGTCCACGGGGGTGGTGGGCCCCTCTCCCGTGACGTCCCGTCCGCCGCCGCTGCCACGCGCCCCGGCGCTGCGGCCTACGCGCCCCGGCGCTCGGGCAGCAGCCGGGAGCCTGTCATGCGCTCGCCGATCACGTCGTCCGGGTTGGACAGCACGCAGGTCTCCAGCGACAGGCACCCGCAGCCGATGCAGTCGGTGAGATGGTCCCGCAGCCGACCGAGCTGCTTGATCCGCTCGTCCAGCTCCGTACGCCAGGCCGCCGAGAGCCGCGCCCAGTCCTCGTTGGTGGGCGTGCGCTCCTCGGGGAGCTCGGCGAGTGCGTCGCGGATGGTCGCGAGCGGGATGCCCACGCGCTGCGCCGCGCGGATGAAGGCCACCCGGCGCAGGATGTCCCTGCCGTAACGACGCTGGTTGCCACTGGTGCGGCGGCTGGTGATCAGGCCCTTGGACTCGTAGAAGTGCAGGGCGGACACCGCGGCGCCGCTGCGCGCGGACAGCTGGCCGACGGTGAGTTCGTGGATCGTCTCTGGAATCTGCGGCACTCCTCGAACCCTACTGCTCGGCCCTGCCGACCCGTTGACACAGACCCCGACCCCAGCCAGACTAAGCAGTCGCTTAGAAGACAGAGTGAAACCGGGTGAGAGGCAGGGAGCAGGGACATGGCTGAGCCGAGGATCTTCACATCCGCCGAGGAACTGCGCGCCGGAGTCGGCGAGCAACTGGGCCACAGCGACTGGCTGGAGATCGACCAGAAGCGGATCGACCTGTTCGCCGACGCGACCGGCGATCACCAGTGGATCCACGTGGACCCGGAGCGGGCGGCCGCCGGGCCCTTCGGGAGGACCATCGCGCACGGCTATCTGACGCTGTCGCTGCTGCCGGCCCTGGTCCCGCAGGTCATGCGCGTCGAGGGCATGAAGATGGGCATCAACTACGGCACCGAGAAGGTCCGCTTCCCCGCCCCCGTCCCGGTCGGCTCCCGGCTGCGCGCGAGCGCGGTGCTGACGAAGGTCGAGGAGGCCGGCGGCGGCGTGCAGGTGACGGCGACCGTGACGGTGGAGCGCGAGGGCGGCGACAAGCCGGTCTGCGTCGCCGAGTCGGTCTCCCGCTACTACTTCTGAGCCCCCACCATCCGCAGCACGAGGTCGGCGTAGAGCGCGCCGACCTCGTCCGGCGTCCGGCGGCCCTGGGCGTTGAACCATCGGGACACGTCGATGCAGAGCGAGAGGACCGCGACGGTGGTGCCGGCCACGTCCGGTACGTCGAACTCCCCGGCCGCCACACCCTCGTCGATGATCCCGCGCACAGCCGCGTCGGACTCGCGGCGCAGGGCCACGATCTCGGTGCGGTGCTCGGGTCCGAGTGCGTCGAGTTCGTACTGGACGACCCGCGCGGTGGTGTGCCGTTCCGCGTGCCAGCGCACGAAGGACCGTACGGCGTCGGCGAGCCGCTCCCCCGCCGTACCCTCGCCGTCGGCCGCGGCCCGGAGGATCTCCAGGGCCTTGTCGTGACCGATGCGGCTGATCCGGTGGAGCAGCTCTTCCTTGGTCTTGTAGTGGATGTAGAGCGCCGCGGGGCTCATCCCCGCCCGGCCCGCGATGTCCCGGGTCGTGGTGGCGTGGTACCCGCGCTCGGCGAACGCCTCGACGGCCGCGACCAGCAGCCGCCGGGCCGCCTCGGGCGTGACCTCGCCCCACGGCATGTCGTCCTCGCCGCCGGGCGTCTCCTCCGCCGCGTCCGCCGCGTTCATCGCTCGCCCCTTCTCCAGCCGTCAGGACGAACACCATACAACGAAGCTGAGCAAGCGCTTAGAGGTGCGGGGGCCAGAGGTCCCGGGCCCCCCGCGCTCAGAAGGCGGAGACGCCCGTCAGGGCCCGTCCGATGATCAGTTTCTGGATCTGACTGGTGCCTTCGTAGAGCGTCATCACGCGGGCGTCGCGCAGCAGCTTCCCCACCGGGTACTCGTCGATGTAGCCGTAGCCCCCGAAGACCTGCAGGGCGTTGTTGGCGGCCCGCACGGCGGCCTCGGAGGCGTACAGCTTGGCCTTCGAGGCGGCGGTGGCGAAGTCCTGGCCCCGGTCGACGAGGTCCGCGACCCGCCAGGTCAGCAGCCGGGCCGCGTCCACGTCGACGGCGATGTCGCTGATCAACTCCTGGACGAGCTGGTACGAGGCGATGGGCTTGCCGAACTGTTCGCGCTCGCCCGCGTAGCGCACGGCCGCGTCGAGCGCCGCCTGCGCGATGCCGACACAGCCGGCTGCGACCGACATCCTGCCCTTGGCCAGGGCGGACATGGCGAGGGAGAAGCCCTTGCCCTCCGCCCCCATCATGGCGGTGGCGGGCACGCGGACGTCCTCAAGGACCAGCTCGGCGGTCGCCTGGCCGCGCAGGCCGAGCTTGCCGTGAATGGTGCGGCGCGTGAGCCCCGGGGTGTCCGTGGGGACGAGGAAGGCGGAGACGCCCTTGTGGCCGGGGGCGTCGTTCGTCCGGGCGAAGAGCAGGGCGACATCGGCCCAGGTGCCGTTGGTGATGAACATCTTCGAGCCGTTGATCACGTACGCGTCCCCGTCACGGACGGCCCGGGTGGCGAGGCTTCCGGCGTCGGACCCGGTGCCGGGTTCGGTGAGGCCGAAGCAGCCGACGGCGTCGCCGGAGGCGAGCCGGGGCAGCCACTGCCGCTTCTGCGCCTCGCTGCCCCAGGAGGCGATGGTCTTGGCGACCAGACCGAGCGAGACGGAGACGATGCCGCGCACGGAGGAGTCGCCGCGCCCGAGCTCCTCGGTGACGAGGCAGTAGGCGAGGTGGTCGCCGCCGGAACCGCCGTACTCCTCCGTGATCGTGAGCCCGAGGAAGCCGACGTCGCCGAGTTTCCTCACGATCGACTTGTCGACGTTCTCGCCGCGGTCCCACTCCACGACGTGCGGGGTGACCTCGCGCGCGACGAACTCCTCGGCGAGCCGCCGTACGGCTTCCTGCTCCTCGCTCAGCTCCAGATTCACTGCGACACCGACCTTCGGACGAGATTAAATTAGCACTGCTAGTTTCGAGTGCCCGGGCCTACTATGTGCGCCATGGCCCGACCGCGCAAGCCCCTCCTCAGCAGAGACCGGATCGTCGAGACGGCGAGCGCGCTCGTGGACGCGGAAGGGCTCTCCGCCGTCTCGACGCGGCGGCTCGCGGCCGAGCTCGGGGTGAGCGGGCCGTCCCTCTACAACCACTTCCGGACGAAGGACGAGATCCTCGACGCCGTCGCCGACGCGGTCAGCGCGAAGGTCGACCTGTCGATGTTCGAGGAGGGTGACGCGCGCGACTGGCGTACGGCGCTGCACGACTGGGCCGCCTCCTACCGGGCCGCCCTGGCCGACCACCCGAACATCGTCCCGGTCCTGGCTCAGGGGCCGGGCCGCCGCCCGGCGGGCCTTCGCGTGGCGGACGCCGTCTTCGGCGCGATGGTCCGCGCGGGCTGGCCCCCGGCCCAGGCCACCTACATCGGCGCGTTGATGCGGTACTTCGTCACCGGCTCGGCGCTCGGCTCGTTCGCCCGCGGCTTCGTCGACGACGAGACGGCCTACGACCCCGCCGACTACCCCCACCTCGGCCAGGCGCACCTGCTGGCGGAGCACCGGCAGAAGGTCGACGAGGGGGCGTTCGACACGGGACTGCGGGCGCTGCTCGACGGGTTGGCGATGCAGTACGAGACGGAGGCACGGGAGAAGCGGGCGCGGCAGGACTCGTAGCGGCGGGCGGGCCGGTGGGCGCGCAGGGACGGGAGAGGCGCGGGGCGGGAGAGGCGCAGGGACGGGAGAGGCGCAGGGACGGGAGAGGCGCAGGGACGGGAGAGGCGGGAGGTGGACCGTTCGGCCGCCACCGAATCGTTCGTCCCGCACCCTGGTCCCATGGCCCCAAGAGACCTCGCCGCCCTCGCCGCCCTCTTCGCCGACGAGACCCGCGCCGCCTTCCTCCTCGCCCTGCTCGACGGGCGGGCCTGGACCGCCGGGGAGCTGGCACGGCACGCGGGAGTGGCCCCCTCGACCGCCAGCGAGCATCTGGGCAGGCTCGTCGGCGGCGGGGTCCTCGCCGAGGAACGGCAGGGCAGGCACCGCTACGTACGCCTCGCCGATCCCGCCATCGCGCATCTGGTCGAGGAGCTCGCCGCCCGCGCCGAGCCCGCCGTCAAGGAGGCACCGCGGAACCTGCGGGCCGCGAGCGCGGGGCATGCCATGGCACGCGGGCGGACCTGTTACGACCACCTGGCGGGGCGGCTCGGGATCACGATCACCGAGGCGATGACCGTACGCGGACTCCTGCGCCAGGACACCGGGTTCGCGCTCACGGACGCGGGCCTGGAGTGGTTCGGGGAACTGGGGATCGCCCTCGCGCCCCAGGGGCGGCGGCCCGTCGCCCGCGGTTGCCTCGACTGGACCGAGCGCAAGCCGCACCTCGCGGGGATCGCGGGCGCGGCGCTGTGCCGGCACGCGATGGACGCCGGGTGGTGCGTACGGATCGGCTCCGAGCGGGCCGTGAAGGTGACCCCCGAGGGAGAACATGCCCTCCGGCGGACGCTGGGCATCCAGCCGACGATAATTCGGTGAGCGCCGAACGGTCCAGGGCCTACGGTCGCTCCATGACCGACTCCCCCGCGAGCTCCCGGCTCGCCCTCGCCGCCGCCGGTGTCACCGTCGTCCTCTGGGCCTCCGCCTTCGTCTCCATCCGCAGCGCCGGGGCGGCGTACTCCCCCGGCGCCCTCGCCCTCGGGCGGCTGCTCGCAGGGGCGCTCGTCCTCGGAGCCGTCCTGCTGATACGGCGCGAGGGGCTGCCGGCCCGAGGGGCCTGGCCGGGAATCCTGATCTCCGGACTGCTGTGGTTCGGCGCGTACATGGTGGTGCTCAACTGGGGCGAGCAGGAGGTGGACGCGGGCACGGCCGCGATGGTCGTGAACATCGGGCCGATCCTGATCGCCCTGCTCGGTGCCCGCTTCCTCGGGGAGAAGCTGCCGCCGCGGCTGGTCGCGGGCATGGGGGTGTCGTTCGCGGGCGCGGTGGCCGTGGGTCTGTCCATGTCGGGCGAGGGCCACGCCTCGGTCCTCGGCGTGGTGCTCTGCCTGCTCGCCGCCATCGCGTACGCGGGCGGAGTCGTCGCCCAGAAGCCCGCGCTCGCGCACGGGAGCGCCCTGCAGGTCACGACGTTCGGGTGCCTGGTCGGCACGGTGGCCTGTCTGCCGTTCGCCGGGCAGCTGATCGACGAGGCGGGCCGCGCCCCGCTGCCGGCGACCCTGAACATGGTCTACCTCGGCGTCTTCCCGACCGCGCTGGCCTTCACGACCTGGGCCTATGCCCTGGCTCGGACGACCGCGGGCCGGATGGGCGCGACGACGTACGCCGTGCCGGCGCTCGTGGTCGTCATGGCGTGGGTGTTCCTCGGCGAGCTGCCGGGACTCCTGACGCTCGCGGGCGGTGCGCTGTGCCTCGCGGGCGTGGCCGTCTCGCGCTCCCGGCCGAAGCCGGTGAAGGCGACGGCAGGGAGCGCCGATGCGGCCCCGGCCCGGCTCCGGGGCCGGGCCGGGGCCGAGCTCCCGGACAAGGGCAAGGTCTAGGGGTGTCTTGTGGATGCCGGGTTCGCGACGCCTGGCACGCTCGCTCACTGCTCCGGCCTGATCCCCAAGGCATCCCCTAGAAGACCACCAGGGCCCGGCCGCCCTTGCCGGCGATCATGTTGTCGAAGGCTCCCGGAATGCCGTCCAGGGTGATTCGCTCGGTGACCAGGGTGCTCAGGTCGAGGCGGCCGGCCCGGATGTGCTCGGCGAGGACGGGCAGGTCCTTCGCCGGGTCGGAGTTGCCGTACACGCAGCCGGACAGGGTACGGCCCCAGTGGAAGAGCTCCAGGGCGTGGAAGGAGACCTGCTGGTCCTTGCCGCCGATGCCGACGACCGTGGTGCGGCCGCCGCGCCGGGTGGAGTCCCAGGCGGTACGGATGGTGACGGCGCGGCCGACGCATTCGACGGCCACGTCGGCGCCGTGGCCGCCGGTGAGCTTCCGGATCTCCCTGGCGGTGTTCTCCGAGGCGACGACGTACTCGGTGGCTCCGGCGGCCCGGGCCAGGGCCTCCTTCTCGGGCGACACGTCGACCGCGACGATCGTCGAGGCGCCGGCGATCCGGGCGGCCTGGAGCGTGGCGAGACCCACGCCCCCGACGCCGAAGACGGCGACGGACTCGCCCTGACGTACCCGCGCGGAGTGGTGGATCGCACCCCAGCCGGTCAGGACCGCGCAGCCCAGCAGGGCGGCGTCGGTGAGCGGCACTCCGTCCGGCGCGGGCAGCACGCAGCCGGCCGCGACGACGGTCTCCTCCGCGAAGGCGCCGACGTTGAGGCCGGGGTGGAGCTCGGTGCCGTCCTCGGTCACGGCGTGCACGTTCGCCGCGCCCGTGAGGGCGTTGGCGCAGAGCCAGATCTCGCCGAGCGAGCAGGGGTGGCAGGTGCCGCAGGACGGCGCCCAGTTGAGGACGACGGCGTCGCCGGGAGCGACATGGGTGACGCCCTCGCCGACGGAGAGGACCGTCCCGGCGCCCTCGTGGCCGAGGACGGCGGGGACGGGCACGCGCATGGTCCCGTTGGAGAGGGACAGGTCGGAGTGACAGACCCCGGCGGCGGCGAGGCGGATGCGGACCTGGCCGGGTCCGGGCTCGGGCAGTTCGATGTCGGCGATCTCCAGGGGGGAGCCGACGGCGGGCAGTATCGCGGCGCGGATCACGCTCACAACTCCTCGGACGCTCAGAACTGCAGGGACTTGGTCTGGAGGTACTCGGCGAGGCCGTGCGCACCGAGTTCGCGCCCCACGCCCGACTGCTTGTAGCCGCCGAACGGAGCCAGCGGGTTGAACCGGCCGCCGTTGATGTCGACCTGACCGGTGTCCATGCGGCGGGCGAAGGCGACGGCCGCCTCCTGCTCGCCCCAGACGGCGCCGGCGAGACCGTAGACCGTCCCGTTGGCGATGGCGAGGGCGTCCTCCTCGTCCTCGTACCGCAGGATGGAGACGACCGGGCCGAAGATCTCCTCCTGGGCGATGGTCATCTGCGGGGTGACGTCGGCGAAGACGGTCGGCGACACGTAGTAGCCGGTCTCCAGGGGGGCCTCGGGGCCGCCGGCGACGAGCCGGGCGCCCTCCTCGACGCCCTTCTCGATGTAGCCGCGCACCCGCTGCTGCTGCTTGGCGTTGACGAGGGGGCCGACGCGCTCGCCGGGGACGTACTTGGCGACGGCCTCGGCGGCGAGCGCCACTGCCTCGTCGTACTGGTCGGTGTGGACGAGCATCCGGGTCCAGGCGCTGCACGTCTGGCCCGAGTTGGACATGACGTTGGCGATGCCGACGGCGACCGCCTTGCCGAGGTCCGCGCCGGGCAGGATGACGTTCGCCGACTTGCCGCCGAGCTCCAGGGCCACCCGCTTGACGGCGCCGCCGGCGGTGGCGCCGATGCGCTTGCCGACGGCGGTGGAGCCGGTGAAGGAGACGAGATCGACGTCCTCGTGCTCGGCGAGCGCCTGTCCGGCGACCGGGCCGAGGCCGGTGACCAGGTTGAAGACTCCGGCCGGGACGCCGGCCGCGTGGACGGCCTCGGCGAAGAGCTGGGCGGTCAGCGGGGTGTCCTCGGCGGGCTTGAGGACGACGGTGCAGCCGGCGGCGAGGGCGGGGGCGACCTTGGCGACGATCTGGTGGAGCGGGTAGTTCCACGGGGTGATCGCGCCGACGACGCCGACGGGCTCGGCGTGGACGACGGAGTTTCCGACCTTCTCCTCGAAGGGATGGGTCGCGGCGAGTTCCGCGTACGAGCCGGCGACGGCGATCGGCAGGCCGGTGTGGACGGCGGCGGCGAGCTGGGGCGGGGCTCCGAGTTCGGCGGTGACCGTGGCGGCGATCTCCTCCGCGCGGGCGGCGAGGGCGTCGCGCACCGCTCCTATCAGCGCGGCGCGCTCGGCGGGCGGGGTGGCGGCCCAGGCGGGGAAGGCGGCGCGGGCGGCCCGCACGGCGGCGTCGACGTCCTCGGCGGAGCCGGCCGGGACATGGCCGATGACCCGCTCGTCGGCCGGGTTGATGACCGCGATGGTGTCGGAGGAGGCGGCCGGGCGCCATTCCCCGCCGATGTACATCGCGTCGTGGCTCTTCATCCGCTGCTCCTTCGTTACCGGCCGGTTCGTCGTCTCCACCCAAACTAGCGCTGTTAGTTTTCCGGCGCCAGGGGCCCCGGTCGCACGAATGGCGAGGCTCAGAAGTCGGCGCGGGTCGGCTCGTCGAGCCGGGCCACGGACTCCTGCCCGAAGCCCTGCTCGTACGTGTCCCTGATCCGCTCGATCAGCGGGTCACGGAGCCTCGCCTCCGTCGCCGGGTAGAGCAGGATCAGCTCGTACGAACGCTCCCGCTCGATGGTGCCGTTCCGGTCCCGCCACTGTCCACGCCCGTCCTGCACGGTCAGGCCGTCGGGGAAGAGTGGCGTCACCTCCGCGTCGACGAAGGCCATGAACTGCGGGTCGGTGACGTCGGGGCCGCCGTCCGGCCGCTCGGTCCCGAAGAAGAGCCGGGTCTCCACGTACGGCTTGCCCCGGGTCGGCGTCACGGGGACGGGGGTATCCGGCGACTGTTCCCCGAGTGCGGCGTAGGCGGCGGGCGCGCCGAGGGCGACGAGCAACGCGGCGGCGGCGGTGACGAGTCGGGGACGGCCGGCCTGCGGGCGGTGGGGCACGTACGTCTCCTCGCGGACGAAGGGGCGCACTCCGTACGGTCCGCTCGCCGGGGCAGGGGAGACCGGCCGGCCGGGTCGGTCGACCACCGGCGAGCGGGCCCGTACGGGCACCGAGTGTCCGGACGCGGTCCCGAGGAGGAGCGGGACCGGCTGTTCCGGGCGACGACCGGACTGCTCGGAGAGGTGGCGACCGAGCGGCCCGTCATGGTGGTGCTGGACGACCGCCACGCGGGGGACGCGGCGCCGTGCCAACTCAGCCATCTTCGGCGCCCGGCACGGGACATGGGAAGCGGTTGGCGACATCTCGCCAACCGCGACGGAGGCGCCCGTGCGCCGTCCCACCATGCCCGGGACGGAACCCCGAGTCAGATCTTCTCCGCGACGTCCGTGAGGTGCGCGAAGACGACGACGTTCGACTCGTAGCCCGTCTTGCGGTCGAAACTTCCGCCGCAGGTGAGCACCCTCAGTTCAGGGCGGCCCGTGGAGCCGTACACCTCCTTGTCGGGGAACTCGGCCTTCGTGTAGGTACGGACCTTGTCGACCGTGAAGACGGCGACGCGGCCGTCGGCGCGGGCGACCCGGACGGTGTTCCCCGGGTTGAGCGAGTTGAGGTTGAGGAAGATGGCGGGCCCGGAGCGGGTGTCGCGGTGGCCCACGACGACCGCCGTGCCGCGCTCCCCCGGGGCGGGCCCGTCCTCGTACCAGCCGACGACCCGGGGGTTGTCGACCGGCGGGGTGCCGAGCTGTCCCGCCCGGTCCAGGCGCAGGCCGATGATCGGCGCCTCGATGGTGATCGCCGGGATGGCCAGGCTGGTGGCGCGCGAACGCGCCAGGGGCGGGGTCGGCTGCTGAGGCTTGGCCGGGGCCGGCTTCGGTTCGGGCCTGGGCTTCGGCGTGGACGGAGGCGGCGCCTTCGGCCGCTGGTCGGCGTGCTGCCCGGGTTCGGCCGGGGCGGCGGCGGGCATCGCCGCCACCCCGTGCGTGTCCGGGGCGGCGGCGACCGGCGGGCCGGACGGTTCCTCGTCCTGGGCCCACCAGATGCCGCCGACGACCAGGGACAGGGTCACCACCACCGTCCGGGCGAGCCGGCGAAGGCGCCGCTGCCTGCGCGTGGAGCGGGACCTACGCGGCGCCATCGGTGCGGCGGCGCGACCGGCGGATGAGGATCAGTCCGGCCGTGCCGGCGACGCCGGCGGCGATGGCCGTCCCGACACCGAAGGCGGAGCTGTCGTCGCTCGCCAGCTCGGCGCTGCCGCCACCGCCCGCTCCGACCGGGCCGTGCGGGGGCTTGTGGTGAGGCGGCTTGCCGTTGCCGTTCGGCGGCGGGTTGGTGAAGTCGTCGCAGTCGACCCTGAAGACCTTGCTCTTCTTGGCACCCATCTGACCTGCCCAGGTCCACTCGACCTTGTACATGCCGTCGGGAAGCTCCAGGTCCGGAGTGAAGCCGTTGCCCTCGGCGTCGACGGTGATCGAGCCGCTCTTGATCACGCCACCCTTCGGCGGCTGCGGCGAGATCTCCCAGTTGAGCGCCTGCAGGCCGTCGAAGTTGAGGGCCGCGAAGTAGAACGTGCAGACCTTGGGCTCGTTGCGCTGGTCGGTCTCGGGCGTGCGGGGCGGCTCGTCGGGACGGCCGGCGTGGTGGACCTTGACGTCGCCGTTGTCGCCGGGGGCTGCGACGGCGGCGGGCGCACCGGCCATGGCCACGGCACCGAGGGCGAGGGTCGCGACGGCGGTGGACAGAAGGGGACGGACAGCCAGAGCGGTCATGCGGGGGTTCCTCCAGTCATGAAGACGTCGGATGGATCAACCGATAATCTGACTATCTGTCACGATGTGGACGCGGAGGGTGTCAGCAACGCCGCGACACCCGGACATTCACTCCTCCGGCCGACCGGCCGGCCCCCTAGATGATCCCGAAGAGGATCCCCGCCGCCAGCACCACCAGCGAGGTCAGCGCGGCCCATTTCACCGTGAACCTCGTGTGGTCGCCGAACTCCACCTTCGCCATGCCGACGAGGACGTACACGGCCGGCACCAGCGGGCTCGACATGTGCAGGGCCTGGCCGACGAGCGAGGCACGGGCGATCTCCAGCGACGAGACGCCGTGGGCCGCGCCCGCCTCGGCCAGGACCGGCAGCACGCCGAAGTAGAAGCCGTCGTTCGACATGAAGTACGTGAGCGGGAGGCTCAGCACGCCCGTGACCAGGGCCATGTGCGGACCCATGCCCTCCGGGATCGCGCCCACGAGCCAGTCGGCCATGTGCTTGACCATTCCGGTGCCGGTGAGGACGCCGGTGAACACCGCGGCGGCGAAGACCATGCCGGCGACGTTGAGGACGTTCTCGGCGTGGGAGGCGATCCGGGCCTTCTGGTCGGCCATCTTCGGGTAGTTGACGGTGAGCGCGAGCGCGGCGCCGAGCAGGAAGAGGACGGGGATCGGCAGCAGTTCGAGGATCATCGCGGCGAGCAGGGCCACGGTGAGGCCCGCGTTGAACCAGTACAGCCCGGGCCGCAGCGTCGGGCGGTTCGGGTCGAGGCCCTGGAAACCACCGGCGTGGCTCGCATCGGCACCCTCAGTCGCCTTCGGCACGTCGCCGGACACGCCGGCCGCCGCCGGGCGCTCCGTACCGCCGCCACCACCGCCGCCGGCCTTGACCAGGACTGTCTCCGTCTCCGTCTCCGTCTCCAGAATGTCGTCCAGGGTGAGGTAGCCGATGCGCTTGCGCTCGCGGCGGCCGAGGACGTACGCGAGGACGAAGACGAAGAGCAGGCCCACGCCGAGCGCCGGGATCATCGGGACGAAGATGTCGGCCGCGTCCAGTTTGAGCGCGGTCGCGGCGCGGGCGGTGGGACCGCCCCAGGGCAGGGTGTTCATGACGCCGTTGGCCGTGGCGGCGACACCGGTCATGACGACCAGGCTCATCCCGAGCCGCTTGTAGAGCGGATACATCGCCGAGACGGTGATCATGAAGGTGGTCGAGCCGTCGCCGTCCAGGGAGACGATCGCGGCGAGCACCGCCGTGCCCACCACCACACGCACCGGGTCGGCCTTGCAGAAGCGCAGGATGCCCCGGACGATCGGATCGAAGAGGCCGACGTCGATCATCACGCCGAAGTAGACGATGGCGAACATCAGCATCGCCGCGGTGGGCGCGAGCTTGCCGACGCCTTCGATGACGTAGTCGCCCAGCTGGGCACCCTGTCCGACGAAGACGCAGAAGAGCGCCGGTATCAGCACGAGCGCCGCGATCGGCGACATCTTCTTCATCATGATCAGGACCAAGAAGGTCGCGATCATGGCGAAGCCGAGGATGGTCAGCATCGAGGACACCTCACGTTCACCCTTGAACTCCCACCGGGGAGGCTCCCGCCGGAGCGGCGGTGGCGATGACGTTAGGTGCCCTCTTCAGTCGTTAACAAGATGTCGACGCGTGAGCAATACGAGCAAAACACCAGGTCACAGGAGGGGAGACACGACCACCGGGAAACCGTTGAGCACGGCGGTGCCGGAGAGCGGGTCGAGCCGGGAGCCGTCGAGGAGCTGGTTGACGTTGACTCCGGGGCGGGCGGCGGCGACCGTGAGACGGGTGCCCGGCCGGTCGTGTCCCCAGCCGTGCGGAAGGCTCACCACACCGCTCCGCACGGCGTCGGTGATCTCCACCTCCACGTCCAGCTCGCCTCCCTCGGCGGAGATCCGGGCGGGCTTTCCGTCGGCGAGACCGAGCCGGTCGGCGTCGTCCGGGTGGACCTGCAGGGTGCACCGGTTCGAACCGCCGTTCAGCGACGGCGCGTTGTGCAGCCAGCTGTTGTTGGAGCGCAGATGACGGCGGCCGACGAGTACGAGCGCGTCCGGGCGGGTGTCCAGGGCGGCCCGGAGCCGGGGCAGATCGGCGGCCAAGGGCTCGGGGAGCAGCTCGATGCGCCCACTGCGGGTCTTCAGGAGCTGCGGAACGCGGGGCATCAGCGGCCCCAGATCGACACCGTGGGGCTGCTCGCGCAGGGCATCGAGGGTGAGACCGTACGGGCCCAGGCGCAGCATCAGGTCGAGGCGGCGCTCGGCGCCCGTCGCCCCGGTGAGGGTGGCGGCGAAGGCGCGGGGGTCGGCGCCGTGAGCCGGTGAGTACTCCTGGGTGACGGCCTTGGCGAGGGTGGTTTCGATGGCGAGGTCGTCGACGGCCGAGGGCGACGCTCCGTGCATGCCGGAGACGGCGAGGACCAGCCGGGCGTGGATCTCGCACTCGTCCATGCGTCCCTCTTCCAGAGGGACGGCGGCCGGGGTGAAGCGCGCCTGGTTGTGGACGGCGAAGCCGTTGAAGGCGAAGTCGAAGTGGGCGCTCTGGGAGGGCGGCGGCGGGGGCAGGACGACATCGGCGTGGCGGGTGGTCTCGTTGAGGTAGGGATCGACGGCCACCATGAAGTCGAGGGCTTCCAGGGCCGCGTCGAGGCGCCTGCCGTCCGGAGCGGAGAGGACGGGGTTGCCGGCGATCGTGATCAGGGCACGGATGCGGCCCTCGCCCTCGGTCTCGATCTCCTCGGCGAGTGCGGCCATGGGGAGTTCGCCCTTCGCCTCGGGGTGGCCGGAAACCCTGCTGGTCCAGCGGCCGAGGGCGAAGCCCTTGCCCGGGCCCGCGGGGCGGGGCGCCGGGGTCGTGGCGGAGAGCGGGAAGAGGGCGCCCCCCGGGCGGTCCAGGTTGCCGGTGAGCACGTTGAGGACGTCGACGAGCCAGCTGGCGAGCGTGCCGTGGCTGACGGTGGAGCTGCCGATGCGCCCGTAGACGGCGGCCGAGGGGGCGGCGGCGAGTTCGCGGGCGACCGTACGGATGGTGAGGGCGTCCAGGTCGCATGCGGCGGCCACGGCCTCGGGGGTGAACTCCCGTACCGCTTCCCTCACCTCCTCGACGCCTTCCACATGGCCGTCGAGCGCGCCGAGGTCGGTGAGGTCCTCGTCGAAGAGGGTGTGGGTGAGCGCGGCGAGGAACAGGGCGTCGGCGCCGGGCCGGATGGGGAGGTGCCGGTCGGCGAGGCGCGCCGTACGGGTGCGGCGCGGGTCGACGACGGTGAGCGTGCCGCCGCGCTTGCGCAGTGCCTTGAGCTTGCCGGGGAAGTCGGGGGCGGTGCAGAGGCTCCCGTTGGACTCCAGCGGGTTGGCGCCGAGCATGAGCAGGTGCGCGGTGCGGTCCAGATCCGGTACGGGTACGGCGAAGGGGTCCCCGAAGAGCAGTCCGCTGGAGACGTGCTTGGGCATCTGGTCGAGCGTGGAGGCGGTGAAGAGGTTACGGGTCCGCAGCGCGCCGATCAGGAGGGGCGGGTAGAGGGCGCCGGCCATGGTGTGGACGTTCGGGTTGCCGAGGACGATGCCGACGGCGTTCGGACCGTGCGCGTCGACGAGGGGCCGGATCCGGGCGGCGACGGTGTCGAACGCCTCGGCCCAGGTGGCCTCCTGGAGGACGCCGTCCTTGCGGACCAGGGGAGTCCTCAGCCGGTCGGGGTCGGAGTCGACCTCGCCGAAGGAGGCGCCCTTGGGGCAGATGAAGCCTTGACTGAAGACGTCGTCGCGGTCACCGCGGGCGCCGGTGACCCTGGTGCCTTCGATGGTCAGGGTCAGCCCGCAGGTGGCTTCGCAGAGCGGGCAGATGCGTGGGGCGGTGGGCATGACGGCTCCCTGGGGCGGCGACGGAGGCACGCGGGCACGAGCGAGCATACCGACCGGTAGGGACGGTGGGGAGGGGAGAGGCGGCCGGGTCTGGCCGGGGGCCGGGGGCCGGGGGCGCGGGGCCGGGTGCGCGGGGCCGGGCTCAAGCGCTCAGCGAGGGTGCGAGGTAGGCGTAGAGGAGCGCGCGGGTCTCGGCGACGAGGGCGGGGTCCCCGGTCGGGGAGGTGCGGAAGGCGAGTTGGAGCAGCGCGTCGGCCGCCTCCACACCGACGAGGACCTTGCGGCGCAGGACGTCGTCGGCGGGGCGGTCGAGGTGGGTGGCGAGCAGACCGCAGAGGCGGTCGGCGACGAGGTGGTTGGGGTCGTCGTCGGCGCCTTCCCCCGCGGCGGGCGCCGGAACGCCGAAGTCGACGAGCGCGAAGCCGGGGACGGTGCGCTTCATGGCGATGTACTCGTCCAGGACGCTGTCGATCGCGCGGTACGCGTCGGGGCGCGGGGCCGCGGCCAGGCGGGCGCCGATGCGCTCGGCGTAGCGGTCGAGGTTCCGGTGGGCCAGGGCGGCGGCCATGGCGCGCTTGTTGCCGAAGAAGCGGTAGACGGAGCCGATGGGGACGCCCGCGCGGACGGCGACGGCACGGGTGCTCAGCTGCTCGTAGCCGCTCTCGTCGAGGAGTTCGGCGCAGGCGTCGAGGATGCGGGCGAGGCGCTCGGCGCTGCGCTGCTGGACGGGGGTGCGGCGGAGGGGGTGCCGGGCTTCGGGGCGGGGCGGATCGGGCTGGGGCACGGGGTCCATGATGCCGTTCCCCCTCGCCTCCCGGGGTGCGGGGCGGCGGTCGCGGTGCGGTGGGGTCGTCGGTGCGGTGCGGTCGCCGTCCCGCCTAGGCGACGAGGAGGCCGATGCCGCCGAGGGTGTACGCGACCATCAGCGCGAACAGCGGGAGTTGGCCCGCCACCGCCCGCTCGGGAGGAAAGAGGCGGACCGAACGGTCGTGGGCGGCGACCACGCCGAGGACGTGACCGGTGACGACGGCCCCGATCTGGAGGGTGGCGAGACCGCCGGGAGCCAGGGGTGGGGCGGGCGCGGGAGCGTTGTCAGTGCCCAGTGCCATCATGACGGTGCGTGGCCCTTCGGTGACGAAGAGTGTGAAGTAGTGGGCGGTGAGGTAACCGAGGGCGATCGGCAGGAGGGAGTGGGCGAAGGAGGTGAGGGGGTGGGTGAGTTCGCGGTCCATCAGCCGTAGGGCGCCGGCACACAGGCCGTAGAGGGAGGCGACGAGGGCGACGGCGGCGAGCAGGCCGAGGGTGGCGGTGGGCGCGGGGCCGAGGGGGGAGGTCTGGAGAGTGGTGATCCAGCGGGGGTTGTCGGAGACCCCGTCGTAGGCGGTGGAGCCGAGGAGGACGCAGAGCGTGGCGACAAGTCCGGGGGTCTGCGGGGTGGAGTCGAGGCCGTGGAAGGGGGAGCGCAGGACGAGCCGGCCGTCGGCGCCGCGGCCGACCGGGGAGAGCCGGGCGAGGAGGGAGGAGTAGACCTCGAAGGGGTCGGCGTGGGCGAACCAGGCGGGGCCGTGGCGGGCGGCACCGAGGAGGTGGACGGCGGTGTGGGCGGCGAGGAAGGACAGGAGAGCGGCGGTCGAGGCGGGGTCAGGGGCGGCGAGTTCGAGCCAGGCGTAGAGGAGGAGCCCCGCGGCGGCGGGGCGGATGCCGACGCCGGCGGGGAGCGGGCGGGGGGCGCGGGCGGCGGGAAGCAGGGCGTGGAGGGTGCGCAGCGGGTTGAGGAGGCGCCAGACCGGGCCGAGGAGGAGGGAGGCGGGGACGAGGCCGACCCAGAGCAGGACGTGGACGGCGCCGGGCGCGGGGTTGCGTTCGGGGTCGTCGGGACCGAGGAGGAGGTGGAGGACGACGGTGAGGGCCGCGGCCAGACCGAGGAGACGCAGGGCGGTGCGGGTCGTCCGCGCGTCGGCCAGGCGTTGGACGGTGGCGGGGAGCGGGCGGCCGGCGCGGTCACCGCGGAAGCGGGAGGAGGACCAGAGCAGCGCCAGGCCGAGGAAGGAGACGAAGAGCGCGGCGAACGCCCCCGCGTAGGCGTAGAAGGGCGGAAGGGGGAGGTCGTGGGTGGCGCCGACGCCGTGGGCGAGCAGAGGAGGGACGGCGTCGTCAGCGGCCTCGACGCCCGCTGCGAGTGGAGTCGGCGCCCTCATCGGACGACGAGTTGAGTCAGCACGAGTCCGGACTCGTGGGTCTCCACCTCGAAGAGTCCGGTGCGGTCGGCGGTGAGGGTCAGGGAGACGGGTCGGTCGGCGGGAAGGGCGACTTCGCGGTCGTAGCCGTGGACGTGGAGGGTGTCGGGGCGGTCGCTGGTGACGCGGAGGGTGACGCGTTCGCCCTTCCTCACCTCGACGCGGGAGGGGGGTGGTTGGACGGAGTCGCCGTTGACGGTGATCTCGACGGTACGGCCGGGGGCGGGGACCGGGGTCGACGTGGCGGAGGGCGCGGTCGGCGACGGGGGGCCGGGCGGGCCGAGGGCGGTGGTGGCCTCGACCGGCCTGCCCGCGACGGCCCACACCGTGTGGTCGTCGGCGTGGAGCCGGACGGTGACGGTGCGGACGCCGGGCGGCACATGGTGCCAGGGTCCGTAGAGCCGGGTGGCTTCCTTGCCGTCGGTGACCACTCGGGCGTACCCGCGCCCGGGGATCGCCGCGCCGCCGACGCTCTCGGGGGTGAACCGGAACCTCTCCACGGTGAGGTGGATGTTCCAGCCGCCCTCGGAGTCGGGCCGCGCCTCGACCCGCACGGCGGGGGCGCCCGGGGCCTCGACCTCCCGCAGCCGGTGCCCGGCCTCGTCCGTGGCCGGGAGCACCGTGCCGTTGCCGCCGGTCGCCACCTGGTGACCGGTGCCGGGTTTGTGGTGGGTGGTGGCCCGCCCGCCGCACCCGGCGGCGAGGGTGACGGCCAGGACGGCGCCCAGGAGGACGCCGGACCGGCGCCCCGCCGTCCCCCGGGCCGGCGGGGCGGTCGGCCGGGCGCTCACGCGCGCGCTCATCCCGCGCTCCCGGGCGCCGTGGCGGCGGCCGGTGCCGCGCGGCGCGACGGGCGGGACGGCGTCCGGGCCGACGATGCCACGAGCGCCCACAGGACCCACACCACCGCGAGCAGGCCGCGCAGCCAGGCCGGACTCAGCGGAGTCCAGGGGATCATCAGGACGGCCTTGTCGAAGGCGTCCAGGAGGGTGAGGGCGCCGAGCGACAGGGTGGTCCAGGCGAGGGCGGGGCGCTCCGCTCGCAGGGTCACGCCCAGGGCCGTCCATCCGGTGCCCGTCAGGACGAGCGCCAGGGCCGGGACGGGCCCGGAGGCCAGGCTCAGGGTCGATCCGGCCACGTCCAGGGCGAGCCCCGTGAGGCCCACCAGGGCCGCCGCGCCCGCGACCCGGCTGCCGCGGAGCCTGCGCCACCACAGGGCGCCGCCGACCAGGGCGAGGACGACGGCGAACGCCAGGGCGAGCTGGGTCTCGACCCGCTGGATCCCGCGCGCCCCGTACCAGTCGCAGCCCACGGGCAGCCGCCGGGCCTGGACGTCGTAGTCGGCGCAGACGAGGAGTTGGGCGAGCTTGACGGGTTCGCCGATGAGCCGGTCACTGCCGCCGGAGACCTCGCCTCTGGGTGTCCCGCACACGGGCAGGGCCCCTGGGCTGGAGGCCCCGGCGTCGGCCTGCCAGCAGTTGCCGCCGCCCTGGCCGTCCCACCACACGTCCGCGCGGTTGGGGCGTGGGGTGCCGGTCCTGTCGACGCCCAGGTGGTTGCCGGCGTAGCGGTTGTGGTGCGAGGTGTCGGCCTGCTTCCCCCACGCCGACTCGCCCCGGACGAAGGCGGGGACGGCGCTCAGGTAGAACGCGGCGCGCTGGTGCCCGTACACCCAGTTGTTCTCGTACAGGTTCCAGTTGCCGCCCGCCGTGATGATGCCGGTGCCCGGAGGCATGGAGATCTGGGGGCACACCACGCCCCGTTCGTAGCCGCGCTCGACCGGGGGTTCGGCGCAGGTGCCGTCGGCGACGTACGGGTAGTAGTTCTGGTTGTTGTCGTGGATGAGGTTGCGTTCGAACCGGGCGTGGTTCTGCGGGAGTCCGGGGTGGCCGGGGAAGGCGGAGTCCATGGAGGCGCCGCCCATGTTGTGGTCGAACTCGTTGTCGTGGACCCACACCGAGTCCCCGGCCGTGCCGCTGTAGCCGACCATGTTGTGGTGGCTGCGGCAGCCGGTGATCTCGATGGAGTAGCGCGGGACGTCGTAGCCGCGGCCGTTGTTGATGTCGGAGGCCGAGCCGGGGTAGATGCCGGAGTCGCCGTTGCCGTACGACTCGCAGTTCTTGTAGAGGCCGTGGTCGGAGGCGAAGGTCAGGAAGCCGTACTCGTCGTTCCAGCGGGTCAGGACGTCGTCGATGACGAAGCCGTCGCCCGCGAGGACGTACAGCGAGTTGAAGGTGGTCCGCTGGGCGGTGAAGTTGCGGAAGTAGATCCCGTCGGACTCGTCGGCCCGGATGGCGTTGAGTTTGGCGTACTTGGCGTCGAAGACGACGTCGAGGCGTGAGGCGCCGGTGCCCTCGATCTGGAGGTCCTTCTTGCCGAGGATCGCGACCAGGTTCTGGTTGTGCGGGCACTGCTTCTGCTGCTCGTACGACAGGATCTGGTAGCCGAGCGCCGACGTGGGCGCTTCGAGGGAGGCGCAGGCTCCGGCCGGGGGCGGCAGGGACGGTTGCTCCTCGTAGAGCCCGGGCAGGACGGCGATGGTCATGCCGGGCCGGTCGACGGCGTCGACGGCCTGCTGGAGATGGCGGTGGCCACCGCGTACGCAGCGGTCGAACAGAGCCAGGTTCCGGGCCTTCAACGCGGCGGGGAAGCCGGAGATCCGGCGGACGAGGTCGGCCCGGTCGGTCTTGCAGACCAGGAGGTCGGGCTCCCCGGTGCGCAGCTTCGGCACGCTGCCGGAGCCGTCGGGGAAGGTGACGGGCCGCTCCTCGTGGGCCTGGGCCCCGGGGGCGGTGAGAAGGGTGGCGGCGAGCGCCGCGAGAACGACCGAGAGCGCGACAAGGAGCCTGCGGGTCCACGACATGCGCGTGAGAGTAGAGCAATGTTCATCTTTTGGAACCCCCCGTGCACGCCCCACGTCGAAGCAGGGCCCCGTTGACGCGAACGGTCGCGGAATCCTACGGTCATGCATAGGATTCCTTTGCGGGCTCAGGACAGGAGCGGGCGATGACCACGGACCACACGGCGGCGCAGGCGAGAAAGACCGCCGAGGCGCTGACGTACACCACCGGATTCGGCAACGAGCACAGCTCGGAGGCCGTGCCGGGCGCCCTGCCGCACGGCCGCAACTCTCCCCAGCGCGCCCCGTTGGGCCTGTACGCCGAGCAGCTGAGCGGCAGTGCGTTCACCGAGCCGCGTGCCCACAACCGCCGCTCGTGGCTCTACCGCATCCGCCCGTCGGCCGCGCACCCGCCGTTCACGCGGATCGACAACGGCGCCGTCCGCTCCGCGCCCTTCAGCGAGACGGTCCCCGACCCCAACCGGCTCCGCTGGAACCCGCTGCCCGACCCGGCGCCGGGCACCGACTGGCTCGGCGGCCTGTGGACCCTCGGCGGCAACGGCGACGCGACCCAGCGCGCGGGCATGGCCGTGCACCTCTACCACGCCAACGCCTCCATGGAGCGGGTGTTCAGCGACGCCGACGGCGAACTGCTGATCGTCCCCGAGCGCGGCCGCCTCCTCCTGCGCACGGAGCTGGGCCTGCTCGCCGCCCGCCCCGGCGAGGTGGCGCTCATCCCCCGCGGCGTCCGCTTCCGGGTCGAGCTCCTGGACGAGAGCGCCCGCGGGTACGTCTGCGAGAACTACGGCGCGCCCTTCCAGCTCCCCGACCTCGGCCCGATCGGCGCCAACGGCCTGGCCAACGCGCGCGACTTCCGTGCGCCCGTCGCCGCGTACGAGGACGTCGAGGGCCCGGTCGAGGTCGTCAACAAGTACTGCGGCAACCTCTGGTCGGCGACGTACGGCCACTCCCCCCTCGACGTCGTCGCCTGGCACGGCAACCACACCCCGTACGTCTACGACCTGCACCGCTTCAACGTGATCGGGACGATCACGTACGACCACCCGGACCCGTCGATCTTCACGGTCCTCACGTCGCCGTCCGACACCCCCGGTCTCGCGGGCGTCGACTTCGTGGTCTTCGCCCCGCGCTGGCTGGTCGGCGAGGACACCTTCCGCCCGCCGTACTTCCACCGGAACGTGATGAGCGAGTACATGGGCCTGATCGAGGGCGCGTACGACGCCAAGGCCGAAGGCTTCGTGCCTGGCGGCGGCTCGCTGCACAACATGATGTCCGCGCACGGACCGGACCGTGAGACCTTCGACCGCGCCAGCGCCGCCGATCTGAAGCCGCAGAAGATCGACGACGGGCTGGCCTTCATGTTCGAGACCCGCTGGCCCATCACCGCCACCGGTCAGGCGGCCGAAGCCGACCATCTGCAGAAGGGGTACGACGACGTGTGGCAGGGTCTTGAGCGCCACTTCCGGTCGTAGTACGGAGAACGCCGTGACCGCCTTCGCTCCCGACTCGCTGGTCCTGAACCGTAAGCTGCCGCTCTGGTATCAGGTCTCGCAGTCGCTGCGCGCCTCGATACTGGGCCGCACGCCCGACGCATCGCTGCGGCTGCCCACCGAGGAGCAGCTCGCCACGCACTACGGCGTCAGCGTGCTGACGATGCGCCAGGCCCTCAAGGAGCTGGAGGAGGAGGGCCTGATCAGCAGGCACCGGAGACGGGGCACGTTCATCGAGCCCGGCGCCCGGCGCTCCGCCCCGCGCCGGCTGCTCGGCTCGATCGACGCGATCGTGGCCCAGCAGTCGGGCGAGCGGACGACCGTCCTCGGCCACGGCTCCGGCCCGGTGCCCGGCGAGCTGGCCGAGTACTTCCCGGACGTGACCGAGGTGGTCGCCTACCGGCGGCTGCGCTCCGACGGTGAGAGCGGGGAGCCCACGAACTGGGCCGAGAACTCGGTGCGCCCCGACATCGCGGCCGGGCTCGACCCGGCCGACCTGGAGCGCTGGCCGATGACGAAGGTGCTGCGGGACGTGGTCGGGGTCCGGATCAGCCGGATCACGGACACGGTGGAGGCGCGGCTCGCGGACCCCGAGACGGCGGCGCTGCTCCAGGTGCCGCTGCTCTCGCCGATCCTGCACTACACCGGCGTGACCTACGACGCCGACAGCCGGGTGGTGGACGTGGCCCGCATCCGCTACCGCGGCGACCGGTTCTCCTTCTCGGTGACGGTGGAGGCGCACTGAGGAGGCTCGTTAGCATGCGGGGCGTGACGACCGAAGACCCGCGGCCGGACGACGACGCGCCCCTCCTGAAGGACCCCCTTCTCGACGCGCCCCTCCTCGACGAGCTGATGCCGTGGTCCGTGGCGCCGCTGCGGCTCGGCAGGTCCTGGATCGTGGCACCCGACGTCCGCACGCTGCGGGCCCGCTGGGACCGCCTGACGAAGGCGGAGGGAGACGAACGCGAGGCGCTGTTCCGCTCCAGCCGGGCCCGTACGCCGGCGAGTTCGGTGGCCGCGCTGCCGGGGCAGCGGACCGGCACCGGCCGGTTCGCCCGCGAGTGCGGGCCGTGCCCCGAACCCGTACGGTTCGCGCACGGGCCGTTCGACGAGCAGTGGCTGATCCCCGACCACCGGCTGATCGACAGTGCCCGGCCCGAGCTGTGGCGGGTGGCGGACGAGCACCAGCTGTTCGCGGTCGAGCAGGGGTACGTGCCCGGTGCGGCGGGCCCCGCGCTGGTGGTGACCGCAGCGCTGCCCGACGGCCGTTCCCCGGCCGGTCGCCCGGGCCGGATCCGCCCGCTCTTCCGGCGTCCCGGCGGCCTGGAGCCGAACCTCGCGCCGGGGCTCCCGGACCTGCTCGGCGAGCGGTACGGACAGGAGGTCGCCGCCGAGGACGTGCTGGCGTGGGCCGTGGCCGCCGCCCGCCCCTCCCCCGCCGGCTGCCGTGTCCCGTTGCCGCTGGACCCCGGAGTCTGGTCCTCGGGGGTGGAGCTCGGCCGGCGGCTGACCCGCATCCAGCTGCGGGGCGCCCGGGGCGGCGAGCGGCCCCGGCTGCCCGGCGGCCGGCGCCCCTACGTGCGGGCGCCGGTCCCGGCCCGGCCCGGGACCCTTTCGTACGACTCCGCGGAGGAGACCCTCGCCCTCGACACGGGGAGGATCTCTCCGGTGCCGTCCGAGGCGTGGGAGTTCCGCGTCGGCGGGGTGCGAATGCTCGAACAGTGGTTCACGCACCGGACCGCGCCCGTCGAGCCCGGCACCCTGGAGGCGACCGGCCCGGGCGCCTGGCCGCAGGAGTGGACCTCGGAGCTCCTGGAGCTGATCACCGTCCTCGCCCTCCTCGCCCAGCGGGAGCCGGAGCGGGCCGCGCTCGCCGAGGACGCCCGGCTGACCCGTACCGCGCTGCGGGAGGCGGGCGTCCTGCCCGTCCCGGAGTCCGCCCGACGCCCCGCGTCCGTCCTGGACCACCGGGAGGAGGGCCCGGAGGGCCAGTTCGCGCTGCTCTAGGTCGGGTCCGGAAAGTAGCGCCGTCTGCCCGCAGGGCAGGGCCCGCGGCGTCTGGTGCGTGCGGATCGCAAGGCGGAGGGTCGCGGTCGCCCTCGTACGGGGCGTACTCGGGTGATCCCGACAACGCGGCGAGCGTGCGTGCCAGACGCCGCAGGCCACGCGGGACTTCACGGACACGGCCCAGCGCCGTAGGGGCGCTCTCGCCGCAGGGCCTACTCCGGCGCGACGAACGAGTCGAGCACCCGCCCGAGCGTCCGGTCGAAGATCTCCTCGGGGTCGATGCGCGTGGCACCGGACTCGGCCATCACGGCGGCCAGCCGCGGGTAGGCGCCGCCCGCCAGTTGCCGCATCAGGTAGGCGCCGCGCACGGCCTGCTCCTCCTCCTCGGACCAGGGGAGCCCGCGGGCCCGTTCGGCGAGGGCGAGCTCGTTGGCGACGATCGTCATCACCGTGCCGTTGATGTTGGCGATGAGCTCCATCTTGGCGCCGCCGGGCAGGCCGACGCCCTCCAAGCAGGTCAGACAGTGCTCCAGGAAGCGCAGGGCGTTGGGGCCGGAGGCGTAGCCCGTGGTCATCAGGCGGATCACCCAGGGGTGGCGCCGCAGGATCCCCCGGGCCTCGCGGCCCACCGCGAGCATGTCCGCGCGCCAGTCACCGCTCGGCGCCCCGGTGAACTCGTACTCGCCGCTCACCGCGTCGACCATCAGCTCGTACAGGTCCTCTTTGCGCGGCACGTAGTTGTAGAGCGACATCGTGCCGCAGCCGACGTCGGCCGCGATCCGGCGCATCGAGAGCGCGTCGATGCCGTCGGCGTCGGCGAGGCGCACCGCGGCCGCCACGATGTCGCTCCTGCTGTACACCGGCCGGGGACCTCGTCCCGCCCGCTCGGGCCGCGCCCAGATCACTTCCGGTTCGGCCGCTCGGCCTGCCATGGATCATCACCTCGCCCCCATCCTAGTTACGTACAGCGTACGTAGTGCGCTATGGTCGAGCCATGACTACTACGTACGCTGTACTTAGTGAGGGTCTGCGGAAGCGGTACGGCGAGGTCCACGCCCTGCGCGGGCTCGATCTGGCGGTCCGCGAGGGCACCGTCTGCGGTGTTCTCGGCCCCAACGGCGCCGGGAAGACCACCGCCGTACGTGTCCTGACGACGCTGGTCACCCCCGACGCGGGCAGTGCGCGGGTCGCCGGTCACGACGTCGTCCGCGATCCGGCCGGGGTGCGACAGCGGATCGCGGTCACGGGGCAGTACGCCTCGGTCGACGGCGACCTCACGGGCGCGGAGAACCTGCGGCTGTTCGCGAGGCTGCTGCGTGCCCCGCGTGCCCGCGCCGACGAGCTCCTGGAGCGGTTCGCCCTCGCCGAGGCGGCCGGGCGGCCCGCCCGTACCTACTCGGGCGGCATGCGGCGGCGGCTCGACCTGGCGGCGAGCCTGCTGGTCCGGCCGCGGGTCCTCTTCCTCGACGAGCCGACGACCGGGCTGGATCCGCACAGCCGGAACGGCATCTGGGACGCCGTACGGGAGCTGGCAGTGCGGGGCACCACCGTGCTGCTGACCACGCAGTACCTGGAGGAGGCCGATCAGCTCGCCGACGACATCGTGCTGATCGACGAGGGCCGGGCCGCGCACCGCGGCACCCCGGCCGAACTCAAGGCGCTGATCGGAAGCCGGGCGGAGGTCGTCGTCGCCGACCCGGCGCTGCTGGACGCCGCCGCGGCCGTGCTCGACCAGCTGACCGGCTCCGCCCCGTCCCTCGACGCCGAGCGCCGGGCGATCGGCGCGGTGACCACGGATCCCACGCTCACCCTCCCCCGGCTCGTCCGCGAGATCGACGCTGCCGGCATCCACATCGTCGACGCCTCACTGCGTCCGCCCACCCTCGACGAGGTGTTCCTGCGCCTCACGGACCGTAGGGAGATCACCGCATGAGCGCGCTCGTCCACGACGGGACCGCCGTGCTCGGCCGTCACCTGACGAAGGTCCGGCGCGCGCCGGCGATCGCCGTCATGACGCAGACGATGCCGATCGTCTTCCTCCTCTTCTTCGGTTACGTCTTCGGCAGCGCGCTCGCGATGCCCGGGACCGAGTACCGGGCGTACCTGGTGCCCGGGCTGCTCGCGGCGACGGCGGCGGGCGGGCTCATGACCGGGATGTTCCAGGCCGCGCAGGACGCGCACCGGGGCGTGACGGACCGCTTCCGGACCATGCCGATCAGCAGGGCCGCCGTACCACTGGGGCAGGCGCTCGCCGATCTCGTGACGAGCGCGGTCGGCATGGTCCCGATGATCCTGGTCGGGCTCGCCATGGGGTGGCGGATCGAGGGGACGGCTCTGGAGGCGCTGGGCGCGTTCGGGCTGCTGCTGCTCTTCCGCTTCGCGACCACCTGGGTGGGAATCCTGCTCGGCCTGGCCTCGCGGAGCGAGGAGGCGGCCGGCCAGCTGGGAAGCGCCACCTTCATGCTGCCGCTGCTGTCGAACGCGTACATCCCGACCGAGAGCATGGCGGGCTGGCTGCGGACGGTCGCCGAGTGGAACCCGATCTCGGCGGTGACGACGGCGGTACGCGAGCTCTTCGGCGACGTGGCCGTACCGGCGGACGCGGCCTGGCCGGTGGCGCATCCGGTGGCGGGGGCGCTGCTGTGGTCGTTCGGCCTGATCGCGCTCTTCGCGCCGCTCGCGGTGCGGCGGTACGCGCGCGGGTGAGAAGGGCCGCAGTGACAAGGGGGGCCTTCGGCGGGTAGGCAGGGCAGTCATGAGCACTCAGCCACTTCCTCTGGAAGGCGTCACGGTGGTGGCGGTCGAACAGGCCGTCGCCGCCCCCTTCGCCACCCGTCAGCTCGCCGACCTCGGGGCCCGGGTCGTCAAGATCGAACGCCCGGACGGCGGGGACTTCGCCCGCGGCTACGACACGGCGGCCCGGGGTCTCGCCTCGCACTTCGTGTGGTGCAACCGCGGCAAGGAGTCGGTGGCCGTCGATCTCAAGGACGGGCGCGGGCGCGACCTGGTCCACCGGCTGGTGGCCGGCGCCGACGTCTTCGTACAGAACCTGGCACAGGGCGCGGCGGCCCGTCTCGGTCTGGACGCGGCCACCCTCTGCGCCGCGCATCCCCGCCTGATCGCGGTGGACATCTCGGGGTACGGGCCGGGCGGGCCGTACGCACACAAGCGGGCCTACGACATGCTCGTGCAGTGCGAGGCGGGGCTCGTCTCGGTGACCGGGACCGAGGAGCGGCCGGTCAAGTCGGGGATCCCCGCCGCCGACATCGCGGCGGGGATGTACGCGTACGCGGGCGTGCTGGCCGCGCTCGTGCGGCGGGGGACGACGGGGCGGGGCGGCCCCGTGGAGGTGTCCCTGCTGGACGCGTTGGCGGAGTGGATGGGGCATCCGCTGCACCATGTGATGCACGGGGGCACGGCTCCGGCGCGCACGGGTCTGGCGCACGCCGTCATCGCGCCGTACGACGCCTACCCGACGGCGGACGGGAGCATGGTGCTGCTGTCCGTCCAGAACGACCGCGAGTGGCGGCGGCTCGCCGAGCAGGTCCTGGGCCGGCCGGAGCTGGCGGACGATCCGGCCTTCGCCACCAACACGGCCCGGGTGGCGGGGCGCGCCGCGACGGACGCGGTGGTCGCGGAGGCCCTGGCACCGCTGACGGCGGCCGAGGCGCTGGTACGGCTTGACGCGGCGGGGGTCGCCTGTGCCCGGCTGAACACGGTCGCGGACCTCGCGGAGCACCCGCAGCTCGGCGCGCGCGACCGCTGGCGGCCGGTGGACTCGCCGGTGGGACCGCTGCGTTCGCTGCTGCCGCCGGTCACCTTTCCGGACGGTCCCGAACCTCGCATGGAGCGGATCCCAGCCCTGGGGCAGGACACGGACGCGGTCCTGGAGGAGCTGGGCGTGCCGGCCTCGGAGCGAGAGACGCTGCGGGAGGCGGGTGTGATCGCCTGACGGTCCGGCGGTGACCCCCAGTCGCGTTCGGCGCGGGCCACCGGACGGGGTGGCGGCGCCGGAAGGCCGGCCGCCGGGCCGGGGCGCGACTGTCACGGACAGCGCGGGGAGCCGGGCGGGAGCGCGGGCGGCGTGATTCGGCGGCGCCGGACGGGTGGGGAAGACACGTCCGGCGGAGCGTCGGCGGGCACGGTCGGGCCGGGCGAGGAGCGGGCGGGTGCGCGTGCGAGCACGCGGTTCCCGGCCCGACCGGTCGGGTGGCGGTGGGCCCCCGGCCGGCGGTGGCCCCCCGGTTTAGCGGTGGCTGCCGAAGAGCGAGCGGCGCAGTCGGCGCAGCGGGGCGAAGAGCGACACGCGCGCGCTCTTGCTGCGACGGCTGTGCGTGATGTCGCGCGACGTGAGTTCGCGCATCAGGAGCGTCGCCTCGGCCGCCTCGCGCTGTGGCACGGCGGGGCCGCCCAACACCGCGAGATGGCGGTCGAGCCGCGAACTGGTCGCGCTGCTCCCGCACGTGATGGCAGGCACTCGCGGCCTGCTCCGCATTGCTATCTGTTCCATGTCACTCCCCACCCTGACGAGGGCACCCGGCCCGGGCAGGTTAACCCTATCGCCCCGCTGTGACACTCGTGTATCCCGGCGGCAGGATTCACCGCACTCGTACGGGGGTTGACGACTACTGTCCGAATACGGCTGATTCCAGGGTGAGTTGCGCACCACTCGAACACCAGCCGAACCGCCACGAACCATCCTGCACATCAAGCGCTCTCCTGCGAAGATCTGACGGAGTGTGATCTCCACCACCAAGATCACCCGGGCCCGCTTCACGCGGAGTTCGAAGTACCCACGACAGGGGCAGGAATGCCCCACCGGCCGACGGCTGACGGGAGACGCGCCATGACCGTGATCGCGGGGCGGTACCGGCTCCTCGACGTCCTGGGCGAGGGCGGCATGGGCACCGTCTGGCGCGCCAGGGACGAGACGCTGGGCCGCGACGTCGCCGTCAAGGAGGTCCGCGCTCCGGCCGGTCTTCCCGCGGCGGACCGGCGCCGGCTCTACGCCCGCCTGGAGCGGGAGGCGTGGGCGGCCGCCCGGATCACCCACCGCAACGTGGTAACGGTCTACGACGTGGTCACGGAGGACGACCGCCCCTGGATCGTGATGGAGCTGGTCCCCGGACTCACGCTCTCCGAGGTGCTGGACGCGGAGGGTCCGATGCCGCCGCGGCGGGCCGCGCTGATCGGGGCCGACGTGCTGGCCGCGCTGCGCGCCGCGCACGAGGCGGGGGTCCTGCACCGGGACGTGAAGCCGGCCAACGTCCTGCTCGCCAACGACGGGCGTGCCGTCCTGACCGACTTCGGCATCGCCGCCGTGGAGGGCACCTCCCCGCTCACGATGACCGGGGAGCTGGTCGGCTCGCCCGAATTCCTCGCGCCCGAGCGCGCGTTGGGCCGCACACCGGGACCTCCCTCGGACCTGTGGTCGCTCGGCGTGCTGCTGTACGCGGCGGTGGAGGGCAACTCCCCCTTCCGGCAGAACACTCCGCTGAGCACGCTGCGCGCCGTGGTCGACGAGGAGCTTCCGCCGCCGCGCAGGGCGGGGCCACTGGCCCCGGTGATCGAGGGGCTGCTGCGCAAGGAGCCGCTGGAGCGCCTGTCGGCCGCGGCGGCGGAGGAGGCGCTGCGGCTGGTGGGCGCGGGCGGGACACCGCGTTCGGGGCCGGTGTCGGCGGATCCGTACGGGCCGGGCCGGCCGGCCGCGACCACGACCGTGATTCCGGCTTCCGGTCCCGCTCCGGGTGCCCGCGGCGGCGGCGCCCCGGCCGGGCCCGGTTCCGGGGCGACACCGTCGCCCGGTCCGCGCGACGAGGACCGGCGGGAGCGGACGGGGCGGCGCGCGGTGACGGTGCTCGCCGCCGGGGTCGTCCTTCTGCTGCTGGTCGTGGGAGCACTGACGTACGCCCTGCTGCGGGACGAGGAACCGGGCGGCGGCAGGGATCCCGGCGGCGGGCCCACCACCGGCGCCCCCACGGCGAGCGGCACAGACGCCACGAGCGGTCCGCCCGCCACGGCCACCACCACGAGCGGCCCGACCCCGACCGCGACGCCCACCACCGCCCGGCCGCCGGCCCATACGGTCCTGGTGTACGTGAGGGCGCTGCGCGGCAGTTACGCGGGGCCCTGCCCGCCGCCGGGGACCGAGGCGCCCGCCTTCGCCGCCACGCTCACGGTCGGGCGCACACCCGCCTCGGTGGAGTACCGCTGGGTCACGGAGAGCGGCGAGGGCGCGGCGGACGGCTGGCGGACCGTGGAGTTCGCGGCGGGCGGCCCTCAGGAGAAGCGGGTCGAGCACACGGAGGCGGCGTACCGCGCGGGCGACACGCGTCGCGACCGGATCCGGATGGAGGTCCGGGCTCCGGTCGGGACGCGCTCGAACTGGGTGGGGTTCTCGGTCACCTGTGAGCAGGCGACCCCGACGGGCGGGGCCACCTCCCCGGGTGGATCCCCTACGGCCGGATCGCCTACGCCACAGCCCTGAAGCTGGGCAGGTAGCCGCCGGACTGTCCGGCGGCGGTGGGGTGGTACGACTCGCCGATGTTGAGCCAGTTGACGCTGTGCAGCCAGGCCGAGCCGGAGCAGATCTCATGTCCGGTGAAGGCGGGGACGACGCTGCCGAACGTGTAGCCGTGGTCGGCTGCGCGCTTGGCGGTGGCCGCGTTGAGGTAGTCGGCCGCGTCGTTGATGGCGCGGCGCTCGTTCTCGCTCAGTCCGGCGACGCAGCTGCCGCCGAGCTTGTAGAAGCGGGGGTAGCCGAGGACGACGACCCGCGCGTTGGGCGCCTTGGTTCTGATGGCCGAGTACACCGCGTCGAGCTTGCCGGGCAGGGTGGTGTCGACGTAGCCCTTGGCTTGATTCACTCGGTTGATACAGGTGGCCTCGGACTGCAGGACACAGGTGGTCATGACGTCCGCGAATCCGGCGTCATTGCCACCGACCGTGAGGGAGACCAGGTCGGTGGCGGTGGAGAGGGGTCCGAGCTGACTGCTCGTGACATCACCCGTCCGTGCGCCCGAACAAGCGGTGAAGGCGAACGACGAGGGTGAGTTCGCGCTCGCCCACAGGACGGGGAAGGCGCGGGTGGAGCGCTTGCAGTCACCACTGAGGCCGTCGTAGCTTCCGGCGCCGACGCCGGAGGAGTACGAGTCGCCGAGCGCCACGTAGTCGAGTGCGGCGGATTCGGCGGCCTGGGCGGCCCCCGCCCCGGTGAGGGCGAGAACGGCGCCGAGCAGGAGCGAGGACGAGAATGCCGCGAATCGGGACAGTTTCATGGAACCTCCCTGGAGCAGGATCTCTGCGTTACTAGGTAGTAGCAGCGCACCCGGCTTGCTGGAAGTGTCCATGCCAAGAAGATTTGGCGAGAACCTGCCGACGCTCTCTCAGGACAGGTCGCTTTCAGGCCGGCTGATGGATCATCCGGGGCCACACGCGCGGCAGAAGGGGGTACGCGGCGGTCACCGTCCGTCGCGACCCGCGGATCGTCCCCTTCAAAACACTGTGCACGCAATGCCCGATTGCCGGATCATGGTCGCCATGTCTGCCACCCCATCGGAGCCCGCCGCGCCGTCCGAGCCGCAGCGGGCGCTGCCGATCCGGCTCAACGTCGACGACAGCGACTCGCCCGCCGACGTCGTCGACGCGCTCTTCCTCGGCCGCTTCACGACGGGCGAGCAGCCGCACTCGCAGAGCACCACCCTCGACCGGGTGAAGCCCGCCGCGACCCTGCTGCCGGCCGGCGCGAAGGTGCTGCGCGCGGCCAAGGACGACGACCGCAGCGCCGTGCTCGCCGAGGGCGAGGGCTGGACCCTGCTCATCTCCCGCTGGAACCGGGGCGCGGACGTCACCGTGACCGCGACGCGCCCGGAGCTCGCGGAGAGGGTCCTCAAGGAGGCGACGGACGGGGCGAAGGACGAACCCGAGCCGCAGCCGGAGAACGTGACGATGGGCTTCTGGTACGTGTCGCCCCGACGCGGCCCGCACCGTACGACCCGTCAGATCAGCGCGGGCACGTGGGAGGAGATCCGGCCCAACTACACCGCGCCGGTCGCCGACGCGATGGACCGGCTGATGAAGGTCACCCCGGACGACATCGCGGGGCGGCTGCTGCTGCTCCACGGGCCGCCCGGGACGGGCAAGACGTCCGCGCTGCGCACGCTCGCCCGGTCCTGGCGCGACTGGTGCCAGGTGGACTGTGTCCTGGATCCCGAGCGGCTCTTCAACGACGTCGGCTACCTGATGGACATCGCGATCGGCGAGGACGAGGGCACGGCGAAGGGCCGGTGGCGGCTGCTGCTCCTGGAGGACTGCGACGAGCTGATCCGCGGCGAGGCGAAGCACACGGCGGGCCAGGCGCTGTCCCGGCTGCTGAACCTGACGGACGGTCTCCTCGGCCAGGGCCGCAACGTCCTCGTCGGCGTCACCACCAACGAGGACCTGGAGCGCCTCCACCCGGCGGTGGTCCGTCCGGGGCGGTGCCTGGCGCGTATCGAGGTGGGTGGCCTGACCCGCAACGAGGCCGTGGCGTGGCTCGGCACGGAGGAGGGCGTGTCCCACGACGGGGCGACGCTGGCGGAGCTGTACGCGCTGCGACGGGGTACGCATGCCCCGGGACTCCCGGAGCCCCGGGTCCCGGACGCGGGTCTGTACCTGTAACCCCTCGCACCGACCGGACGACGCCGGGGCCGGAGGGTGGAATCAGTTCCCGTACGCGGCCCGGAGGGCGTCGGTCACCGCCGCCGTCGCCGCCTCGCGGGTCAGGCCCAGGCGGTGGGCCTCCTCCGCGAAGACGGAGGCGGCGGCCGCCGCCCGGCGCGACGCCGCGTCGCCCGCCGCCGCGACGAACGTGCCGTTGCGGCCACGCGTCTCGATCACCCCGTCGGCCTCCAGCGCCTTGTACGCCTTGGCGACCGTGTTCGCCGCGAGACCCAACTCCTCCGCCAGGCCCCGTACCGTCGGAAGTCTGTAGCCGACCGGCAGGGCGCCGGCGCGGGCCCGCTCCGCGATCTGGGCGCGCAGCTGTTCGTACGGGGCGGCCGGGGAGTCCGTGTCCACGATGATTCGCAATGTCACGGCTCCGATTCTGCCTCCGCTCCCCCGGAAAATGGGAGGCGGCCCGGCGCCGCCCGCACGTAGCGTGCGACAGCATGACTGTGATCGTCCGTGACGTACGACCCGAGGACCCGAGGGACGCGGGCGGCTTCGCCCGGGTCCGGCGCGCCGCGCTCCCCTTCATGCTCGTCGGCGCCGAGCAGACGGCCTTCGACTGGGCCCACGCCCATCCCGACGCCCACGAGCGCCCGCTGGTCGCCGAAATCGACGGGGAGATCGTCGGCACCTCGCAGGTCCGCATCGCGCACGACGCGCCCGAGCCCGGGGTCGGCTCGCTCAACGTCTACGTCCGCCCGGACAGGCGGGGCCTCGGCGCGGGAACCCTCCTGGTGCGAGCCTCCGAGGAGCACCTCGCGGAGCACGGGGCGAGGACGCTCTACAGCTGGGTCCTCGACGAGCCGGCGTGCCGGGACTTCGCCGTGCGTCACGGCTACACGGCCCGCCGCTCCGCGCACTTCCTCCGGCTCGATCTGACGGCCGCGGCCCTGCCGCCGCTCCAGGAGGTGCCTGCCGGTGTCGAGCTGCGCGCCGCCGCCGACTTCGCCGCCGATCCCCGCCCGCTGTTCGCGCTCGACGCGCTGACCACCGCCGACGAGCCGGGTGACGTCGGCGCCGACCTGACGGACTACGAGCACTGGCTGGCGACGACCTGGAACCATCCGCTCTTCGACCGCGAGCTGACGGTGGTCGCCGTCGTCGACGGGCGCCCGGCCGCGTTCAGCGCGGCCCAGACCGACGGGCGGGGCCGCTACTCCACGGCGATGACGGGCACCGCACCGGAGTTCCGGGGACGGGGCCTCGCCAAGCTCGCCAAGAACCACTCCCTGCACCGGGCGCGCGCCGCCGGCTGCACGGAGGCGTTCACCGGGAACGACGCCGGCAACGAGCCGATGCTGGCGATCAACAAGTGGTTCGGCTACGCGATCTGCGCCACGGAGGTACGTCATGTCCGCACGCTCGGTTGAGGTGACGCTGGTGAAGGCGGGCCGGACCAAGATCCGCTACCCCGCCGAGGTCGTCGCCGACGACGGGACCCGGCTGACCGTCCGTGCCCCCTGGGCCGCCGAGGGGGTGCGGGACTTCGGCTTCGTACGGTTCGAGCCGGGCGACGTCTTCGTCGAGCACTACTGGCGCGACCGCTGGTACGCGGTGAAGGAGGTCCGCTCCGCCGGCGGGGCGCTCAAGGGCTGGTACTGCGACATCACGCGGCCGGCGCGGGTCGACGGCGCCGGGGTGGCGGTCGAGGACCTGGACCTGGACCTGTGGGTGTCGGCGGACGGCAGTGAGGTGCTGCGGCTCGACGAGGACGAGTTCGAGGCGAGCGGCCTCGTCGATTCCGACCCGGAGGCGGCGGCCCGCGCCGTCGTCGCCCTCGACGAGCTCGAGTGCCTCGGCCGCGAAGGTCTGGTGGAGCTGCTGCGTTAGCGGAGCGTGATGTCCACGTCCTCGGCGGCGAGGAAGCCGGGCAGCGGCAGTCCGAGGGGGCCGCTGGGGATGAGCTGCATCAGGGTGGCCCGGACCCGGGCCCGGCCCGCGCGGTAGACGGGCTCCTTCACGACGGCGGAGTTGGTCCATGCGCGCACCAGGCCGTCGCAGACGGCGCGGGTGCCGCCGATGCCGGCGGAACGGTCTCCCTGGACGAGCGTGCTGCCCACGAAGACGGGCCCCGCGGTGTCGTCGAGGCAGCGGTAGGTGCCGGAGACGGTGACCGTGCCGTCGAGGGTGCCGTACGCGCTGACGGAGAGGCCGTTGCCGGCGTCGGCGTGGGCGAGGGGGGCGGTGGCGGCGGCCAGGAGGGTGCCGACGGCGAGGACGGCCAGACGGACACGCATGAGCGGGATCCCTTCGGGGTGGGAGCTGTTGCCCGCCAGGGATACCGGCTCGCGCCGCCCGGTGTCCGAAACTCACCCTGACGAGGGCGAGTTGTGCCGTCATACGCGCTTGCGGTAATGAATACGGTCGTATGGTCCCTCCGCTCGCCGCCGCACGACCTCGTAGCCGTACCGCTCGTACATCTTCTGGTTCTCCCACATCATCGCGTTGGTGAGCAGCCGTACCTCGGGCAGTCCGAGTTCGCGTGCGCGGGATTCCACGAAGGCCAGCAGGCGGCGGCCGAGGCCGGTGCCCTGGGAGTCGGGGTGGACGGCGATGTTGTCGAGATACAGATGGTCGGCCTCGGGCCTGAGGACCACGAGGCCGGCCACCGGGTCACCGGCGACGAACACCCGCCCCGCGGCCACGTCCGCCGCGTGGTCCGCCTCCATCGGGGCCGGCACCAGGCCGATCCGTTCGATGTAGTGGTGGTAGGCCGCGTCGGTCACGGCCTTCACCCGCGGGACGTCGGTACGCACGGCGAGGCGGATGTCCTGTGTCATGCCGACACGTTACGGCGGCGGACGATCACCTTCCTCAGCAGGGGCCAGGCCAGCAGGAGCACGATCACGGCGTACACGGCGACGGAGAAGGGGGTGTTCACCAGACCCGTCAGGGCGCCGTCGCTGATCTGCAGGGCGCGGCGCAGCTGCTGTTCGGCGGCCGGGCCGAGGATGACGCCGATGACGGCGGGCAGGACCGGGAGTCCGTAGCGCCGCATGCCGAAGCCGATCAGGCCGATGATCAGCAGGATGACCAGGTCGAGCGCCTCGCCGCCCACCGCGTACGCGCCGACGGCGGCGAAGAAGAGGATGCCGGCGTAGAGGTAGGGGCGCGGGATCCGCAGCAGCTTCGCCCAGACGGGGGCGAGCGGCAGGTTGAGCGCGAGCAGCAGGACCATGCCGACGAAGAGCGAGGCGATCAGGCCCCAGACCAGGTCGGGTTCGCGTTCGAAGAGCAGCGGTCCGGGCTGGATGCCGTACTGCTGGAAGGCGGCGAGCATGACGGCCGCGACGGCGGTCGTCGGCAGGCCGAGGGTCAGCATGGAGACGAGGGTGCCGGCCGCGGAGGCGGAGGCGGCGGACTCGGGTCCCGCGACGCCCTCGATGGCGCCCTTGCCGAACTGCTCCTTGTGCTTCGAGAGCCGCTTCTCGGTGACGTACGAGAGGAAGGTCGGGATCTCCGCGCCGCCGGCCGGGATCGCGCCGAACGGGAAGCCGATGACGGGGCCGCGCAGCCAGGACTTCCAGGTGCGCTTCACGTCGTCCCGGCCGAGCCACGGCCGTCCGACCGGCAGGGCCTCGCCCGTCGTGCGGCGCAGGTGGGCGGCGACCCAGAGGGCTTCGCCGATGGCGAAGAGGCCGACCGCGACGATGACCACGTCGATGCCGTCGGCGAGCTGGAGCGAGCCGAAGGTGAGGCGCTGCTGGCCCGTCATCTGGTCGAGGCCGACCAGGCCGAGGGTGAGGCCGATGAGGAGCGAGGCGAGGCCGCGGATGCGGGAGGAGCCGAGGACGGAGGTCACCGCGATGAAGGCGAGGACCATGATGGCGAAGTAGTCGGGTGCGCCGATGTCGACGGCGAGCGCGGCGACGGTCGGGGCGAGGGCGACGAGCAGCAGCGTGCCGATCATGCCGCCGGTGAAGTGACCGATGGCGGCGGCCGCGAGCGCCTGCGCGCCGCGCCCGGCCTTGGCCATGGGGTTGCCTTCGATGGCGGCGACGACGGCCGCGCTCTCGCCGGGGGTGTTGAGCAGGATGGAGGTGGTGGAGCCGCCGAACATGGCTCCGTAGTAGATGCCGGCGAACATGATGAAGGCGCCGGTCGGCTCGAGTCCGTACGTCACCGGGAGCAGCAGGGCGACGGCCATGGCGGGGCCGATGCCGGGCAGCACGCCGATGGCGGTGCCGAGGAGTACGCCGATGGCGGCCCACAGCAGGTTCATCGGGGTGAGCGCGGTGCCGAATCCGTCGATGAGCGAGTTGAGCGAGTCCATGGGTCAGAGCACTCCCATCAGCGGGCCGCCGGGCAGCGGGACTCCGAGCAGGTTGTTGAAGACGACGTAGGTCAGCAGGGAGAGACCGGCCGCGATCAGCGGGTCGCGGTGGAGGTGGCGGCTGCCGAGCGCGTACGCCGCGCCCCAGAAGAGAAGGGCTCCGGCGACGGGGAAGCCGACGGGGCCGATGAGGACGGCGAAGGCGAGGAAGACACCGGCCAGGAGGAGGACGGTGCGCCAGTCGCTCGGCTCGGAGAGGTCGACGTCCTCGCCGCCCTCCGCCTCGCCCCGGCCGCCGCGCAGGACGTCGATCGCGAGGAGGAAGGCGACGACGAGGAGGCCGGCGCCGACGACGACCGGGACGGTCTTGGGGCCGACGGGGCCGCGCTGCGTGATGTCGACGGTCATGGTGAGGGCGTCGGTGAGGACGAGCACGCCGATGACGAGGAGCAGGAGGCTGACGCCGAGCTCGGAGTGCTCGCGCAGCCAGGACTTCTTCTCCGGCGCGGGCGTGGCCGGTGTGGTCGGTGTGGTCGTCACAGTCCCAGCTCCTTCAGCACCGAGCCGACGCGGCGGTCCTGTTCGTCGAGGAAGGCGCCGAACTCCTCCCCGGGCAGGAAGGCGTCGTTCCAGCCGTTCTTCTTCAGCGACTCCCGCCACTGCGGGGAGTCGTGCAGTTTCCGCACCAGGCCGACGAGCTTTTCGCGCTCGGCGTCCGAGAGGCCGGGCGGGGCGACGATCCCGCGCCAGTTGGTGAAGTCGGTGTCGAGCCCGGCCTCGCGCAGGGTGGGCGCGTCGAGCCCGGGGACCCGCTTCGGGCCGGTGACGGCGAGCAGCCGCAGCTCGCCGGACCTGATCTGGTCGAGGTACTCGCCGACGCCGGAGACGCCGAAGGCGACCTTGTCGCCGAGGATGGAGGCGAGGAGTTCGCCGCCGCCGTCGAAGGGGATGTAGTTGACGCTCGATGGCGCGATCCCGGCGGCCTGGGCCATCAGCATCGGGGCGAGGTGGTCGGGCCCGCCGGGCGAGGACCCGCCGCCGACGGGCAGCTTGCCGGGGTCCTTCTTCCAGGCCGCGAGAAGGTCCTGGATGGTCTTGTACGGGGAGTTCTTGCCGACCACGACGATGTCCTGCTCCTCGGTGAGCCGGGCGATCGGGGTGGTGTCGGCGAGGGTCTTCGGGGACTTGTTGGTGTGGACGGCTCCGACGACGCCGAGGCCCATGGACATGGCGAGCCGGCCGTTGCCGTGTTCGCCGACGAGCCGGGTGAGGCCGACGGTCCCGCCGGCACCGGGCAGGTTGAAGACCTCGATGTCGGTGGTGAGACCGGCGTCCTCGGCGTTCTTGGCCGCGGTGCGGGCGGTGATGTCGTATCCGCCGCCGGGTGTGTTGGGGACCATGAACCGCAGGCCGGGGATCTGGGTGCCGGTGTCGGAGCCGCTGCCGGTGGAGAGCAGCGGCGGCCCCACGAGCACCAGCAGCGCCGCCCCGAGCAGGGCGAGGGGAGTGCGCAGACGCACGTGTGCCGCCTCTCGGTAGGTGAGGTGAAGTGGCCCACATGTTGCCTGCGCGTTAAGAAGCTGTCTCTCTTCCGCAATCAACGGACGTTGTGGTCCTTGTGGTCGCGACCTAGCGTGTCGGCGTGACGAAGGTGCTGGTGGTGGACGACGACTTCATGGTCGCGAAGCTGCACAGCCGTTATGTGTCGGCCGTGGACGGTTTCTCCGTCGTCGGAGTCGCGCACAGCGGCGCCGAGGCGCTGCGCGCCGCCGACCTGTTGCGTCCCGATCTGGTCCTGCTCGACATCTTCCTTCCCGACATGGACGGGATCAGTGTGCTGCGGGAGCTGCGCGGGGCGGGCCTGGGGGTCGACGCGCTGTTCATCACGGCGGCGCGGGACGCGGGCATGATCCGCTCGGCGCTGCGCGCGGGGGCGCTGCACTATCTGATCAAGCCCTTCAACCAGGCGGCCCTGCAGGAGCAGCTGCGGCACGTGGCCTCGCTGCGCAGCCGGCTGGACGAGCTGGACGAGGCCCGCCAGGAGGACGTGGACCAGATTTTCGGGGCCCGGCCGCCCGGGTCCCGCGAGCTTCCCAAGGGCCTCGCGGCCCCGACGGCGGACCTGGTGGACGGCATCCTGCGGGCCCATCCGGAGGGCATGTCGGCGACGGAGTGCGCGGAGGCGGGCTCCCTGTCCCGGGTCAGCGCCCGGCGCTATCTGGAGTACTTCGCGGAGACGGGCCGGGCGGAGATCACCCTGCGGTACGGGGGGACGGGACGCCCGGAACGCCGCTACCGGCGGCTCGGGGGCTGACGGGTCCCGGTCGTCGCCGGGGTACGGCTCACGGTCCGGCCGAGCGCCGACACCGCGCGGGCGAAGTGGGCGGCGTCGGCGATCGCCGCGCCGCCGGTGTCGTTGTTGAAGTACGCGTACACCTCTGCCTCGTCCGGCCAGGTGTCGGCGAGGCGTCCGGCCCAGGAGGCGAGCGCCTGCCGGCCGTAGCGGGGCGGCGGCTTGGCGAGGCCGGCGTGGAACCGTACGTACCCCCAGGACGCGGTCCGCCACAGCGGGGTCACCGGGCGCGACCATCGATCGGCCCAGCACAGCGCGCTGCCGTGCCGCTCGAGCACCGCGCGCAGGGCGTGTTCCGCCTCCCACCAGGAGGGGTGGCGGAGCTCCACGGCGACGCGGACGTCCGGGGGGAAGCAGCGCAGGCAGGCGTCCAGCGCCTCGACGTTCTCCCGGAACCGGCCGGAGAGCTGGAGCAGCACGGGCCCGAGCCGGTCGCCGAGCCCGGCCGCGCGGTCCAGCAGCCGCGCCACCGGTTCCCGGGGGTCGTGCAGCTGCTTCAGATGCGTCAGGTAGCGGCTGGCCTTGACCGCCATGACGAAGCCCTCCGGCGTCCGGTCCCGCCAGGACCGGAAGGTCTCGGCCGTGGGCAGCCGGTAGAAGGCGTTGTTGTTCTCGACGGTGGCGAAGGCCCCGGCGTACTCCTCGAGCCAGAGCCGCTGCGGGGTCGTGGGCGGGTAGAGCACCCCGCGCCAGTCCCGGTACTGCCACCCCGAGGTTCCGACGAGTACGGGCATGCTCCGGTCCACCTCTCGGGACGGCCCAGCCGATCTTTCTATTGTGCCGCTTAGCGGCTCCTTAAAGCGACCATAAGGATCGCCGTCGCCCCCTCTCCGCGGCCGATTTCGCGGTTCTCGGCGACTAGCTTGCTGAGCGGCCCCACGTTCCCCCCTCGAAGGAGTTGCTCACCATGACCGTTCGCCGCACGGCCTCCGCCGTACTCGCCCTCGGGGTGGCGCCGCTCGCGACGGTCGGTCTGGCCTCCGGGCCGGCCGTCGCGCACGGGTCGATGACGGATCCGGTGAGCCGGGTCTCGGCCTGTTACGCGGAGGGGCCGGAGAGCCCGAAGTCGGCGGCGTGCAAGGCCGCGGTCGCGGCGAGCGGGGCGCAGGCGTTCTACGACTGGAACGCGGTGAACATCGCCAACGCCGCGGGGAAGCACCGTGAGCTGATCCCGGACGGCGAGCTGTGCAGCGCCGGGAACGACAAGTACCGGGGCCTCGACCTGGCGCGCGGTGACTGGCCGGCGAGCCGGCTCGACGCCGGGAAGCACACCTTCCGTTACAAGGGGACCGCTCCGCACCGGGGATCCTTCGAGCTGTACGTCACCAAGGACGGCTACGACCCGTCGAAGCCGCTGACGTGGTCGGACCTGGAGGAGAAGCCGTTCGCCACGGTGACCGACCCGCGGATGGAGGGCGGTGACTACGTCTTCGACGGGACCGTGCCGAACAGGTCCGGCCGGCACCTGATCTACTCGGTCTGGCAGCGCTCCGACTCGCCCGAGGCGTTCTACACCTGCTCCGACGTCGTCTTCGGCGCGGACAACGGGGGCGGCGGTGGCACGGCTCCGGCTCCCACCGCGACGCCGCCGACCGACCGTCAGATCGAGGACGGCAAGGACGAGTCGTCGGTCGAGCACGGCGGGCACGGGGACGACAAGGCGGAGACCGGTGCGAAGGCGACCGCCGCGGCGCCGGCGACCGCGCCCGCCGAGCCGGCCGGGACGGCGCCCTCCGCCCAGGCCGCGACCGCCTCCGCCGAGCCGGTCGCGCCGAACGAGCCCGCCGCCGCCGGCTCCGGCGAGAACCTCGCCGAGACCGGGGGCGACGCCTCGACCCCGTACCTCGCGGTCGGCGGCGCCGCCGTCCTGGCGCTGGGTGCTGCGGTGCTCTTCGCGACGGTCCGCCGCAGGTCGCTGCCGGCGGGCCGCCACAGCCGCTAGCCGATCACCGACAGACAGGTGGTCGGGGTCGCGTGGGCCGGGTCGAGGGCGTTGGCCACCTCGTGGAACGTGATCCGGTCCACCGTCCCGATCGCCACGTGCTCCGAGAGGTTCAGCGCGCACTTGTCCTGGATGAGGACGTTGGTGACGTCGTCGCCGGAGAGGAACTGGGAGCGGTACGGCGTGACGACCTGGTCGTACTTGGTCGCGATGACCGTGTACGTGACTCCCGGCACCGTGTCCCCGCCCTCGTTGAGCTTGGTGAGGAACGGGGAGCCCGCCACCTGGTCGGCGAGGCCGGGGGTCTTCTCACTCAGCAGCTCCGCCGCGCCGGGGAAGTACGGCAGCAGCTCGGCGAGGCCGAGGAGGGTGGTGCCGTGGTTGTCGGGGGCGATCCCGACGAGTGCCCGCACCTTCTCGGCCCCGCCGAGGAACTTGAGGTAGTGGCGCGGCATCATGCCGCCCTGCGAGTGGCCGACGAGGTCTGCCTCGGGGGCTCCGGTGGCCGCGAGCACCTTGTCCACGTACGCGTCGAGCTGTTCTGCCGACTTGTCGATCGGGCCGAGCCCGTGGAAGAAAGGCACGTTCGGGAGCCGGCCGTAGTCGAGCGAGAAGACGCAGTACCCCCGGCCGACCAGGTACGGAGCGAGGCCCAGCCAGTTGTCCACGGAGTTGCCGAAGGTGCCGTGGACGAGGACGATCGGGCGCGGGTGCGCGGCGGAGGGCTTGCAGGAGAAGTCGTTCCAGCCCCGGTTCGGGGCGGCGGCAGTGGCGGTGTCCCGGGCCGAGGCGGAGGCGGTGGGGGCGAGGGTGGCGGCGGCGGTCAGCAGGAGGACGGACAGCGCTCGGACGGCGCGTCTTTTCCAGGGCAGCATCGGACGATCTCCTTGCGGCTCAAGGGGAGTCTGGGACGAACGAATGCAGTACGCCCTGCGGTCCGGACCACAAGTGGGGATGCGTTCCCGACAAGCTACGCACGGGTAGCGTTCACTGGGAAGTTACGCGTCGGTAAAAAGTGACTTCTCGTCAATAAGGAGTAGGAGCAGGCCGGTCAGGCCGCCAGCGCCCCGGGCAGCACCGCCCGCGGCCCGAACTTCGCCCGTGCCCGGTCCGCCACCGCCTCGATCCGCCGGGCCTTCTCGTCCGCCGGGTCGAAGGTCAGCTGGTGCGCGGCCCCCTCCGCGGGCGCGAGCCCCTCGGCGCGCAGCGCGATCCCCCGCACCCGGGCCCGCTGCAGCCCGAACGACGTGTGGATCGCGTACGCGAGAGCGGTGAGCGCCGCCGTGTGCGCGGTCGGCTCGGGGAGCGTCCGGGTGCGGACGGTGGTGGACCGGTCCGCGTACCGCACGGTCACCGTCAGGGAGCGGCACATCTGCCCCTCCGTCCGCATCCGGAGGCCCAGCTCCTCGGTGAGCGAGAGCAGCGCCCTGCGGTGGGCCGACGGGTCCAGCTCGTCGCGGTGGAAGGAGCGTTCGGCCGCCATCGAGCGGGAGAGCGCGTTCGGGACGACCGGGGTGCGGTCGACGCCCCGCGCCCGCTCCGCCAGTTCGCGCCCGGTCTTAGCGCCGACCAGCCGCTGGAGCACGGCGAGCGGCGCGTCCGCGACCCGGCCGATGGAGTCGAGTCCGTACGCGCCGAGGGTACGGGCGGTGGTGCGGCCGACCCCGTCGAGCGCGTCGACGGGGCGGTCCCGCAGGAAGGCCGCCGGGTCGTCGACGACCAGGGTGGCGCCGGGGCGCGCCTCGCGGGCCGCCATCCGGGCCAGCATCGGGTTCGGGCCGGCCCCGACGACGCAGTCGACGCCGTACAGGGCGAGCGCCCTGACCCGTACCACCGCGGCCAGTTCCGTCGGGCTCCAGCCGAAGTAGCGCAGCGCGCCGCGCACGTCGGCGAGGAGGGTGTCGGGCGGGGTGGCCTCGACGACCGGGGTGAACTCGCCGAGCAGGTCCACCAGTCGCGGCAGCAACGGCTCATGGAGGGGTTCCAGCCGGAACCGTACACAGAGGATCATCCCGCGCTCCCCGGACTGCTGTGCCACAGTTTCCGCGGCGGGGTCGCCGCGCCCTCGCCGGCCGGCTGGAGGTCGGCCCAGGGGTTCATCTCGTACCCGGTCGACATCTTGATCCGGCGGCCGCTGTCACCCTCTCCGGACGGCAGGGGCGCCGCGAGGCGCTCCCCGACCGCCTCCAGTCCTCCGGCGGCCCGCAGGTCCACCAGGTCGGCGAGGTTCCAGGCCGCGGACCCGACCACGCTGAGGCTGCGCGGGCCGCGCCGCTGCACCACGCCCCGGACGAGCAGCAGCCAGGAGTGGAAGACGGTGTGCGCGCAGGCCTCGTGGGAGTCGTCGAAGAAAGCGAGGTCGACCAGGCCGGTGCCGTCGTCGAGGGTCGTGAAGATGACCCGCCTGCCGGAGCGGATCGGCGGGGTCTGGGTGGCCGCCTTGGCGCCGGCGACCAGGACGGTCTGCCCGTGCGGGGCCTCGCGCAGCCGCTTGGCGGAGACCACGCCGAGTTCGCGCAGGAAGGCGTGGTGGTCGTCCATGAGGTGACGGGAGGCGTCCATGCCGAGGACGCCCAGCTCGGCACTGAGCCGCTCCGACTCGTCGAGGTCGGGCAGCCCGACGGGAGCGGTCTTCCGGCCCTGGGCGAGCGGGAGTTGACCGCCGTAGGAGGCGGCTCCGCGCTGGACGCGGTGGAGTTCGGTCAAGTGGAGCAGCAGATCCCGGCGGTTGGCGCCGAAGGCGTCCAACGCGCCCACCTGCGCGAGGCGTTCGGCCACCGGCTTTCGCGGACGGGCGCGCTCCCAGAAGTCGAGCAGCGAGGCGTAGGGCTGTCCCGTCTCGATCCGCGCGCTCTCCGCCTCGCTGATGCCGTGGACGTCGGCGAGGGCCAGCCGGAGCCCCCACACCCGAGGCGACTCGGACACCAGTTCGATGCGATGGGCGGCCCCGGACCGGTTCACGTCCAGCGGCAGCACGGGCACCCCGCGCCGCCGCGCGTCCGCGAGCAGCAGCCGCTTCGGGTACATCCCGGGGTCGTGGGTGAGCAGCCCGGCGTAGAAGGCCGCCGGGTGATGGGCCTTGAGCCAGGCCGACTGGTACGTCGGCACGGCGAAGGCCACCGCGTGCGCCTTGCAGAAGCCGTACGAGCCGAAGGCCTGCACGATCTCCCAGGTGCGGGCGATCGTCTCGGGGTCGTACCCCCGTCGCGCGGCCCGCCGGCCGAACCAGACCTTGATCCGCCCCTCCGACTCGGGGTGCGAGAGCCCGCGCCGCGCCTGGTCCGCCTCGCCCCGGCCGCAGCCGGTCATGATCCGCACGATCTCGATGATCTGCTCGTGGAAGACGACGACGCCGTACGTCTCCTTCAGCGCCTCCTCCAGGTCCGGGTGCGGGTAGCGGGCGGGGGCCCGGCCGTGGCGCGCCTCGATGAACGGGCGGACCATGTCGGCCGCGACCGGTCCCGGCCGGAAGAGCGAGATGTCGACGACGAGGTCGTGGAAGGTGGCGGGCTGGAGCCGGCCGACCAGGTCGCGCTGGCCGGGCGACTCGATCTGGAAGCAGCCGAGGGTCTCGGTCGACTGGATGAGCCGGTACGTCTTCGGGTCGCCCGGCTTCACCTGCTTCGGGTCGTCGAGGTCCACCTTCTCGCCGGTCGCCCGCTCGATCTCCGCGACGGCGTGGGCCATCGCGGACTGCATCCGCACCCCGAGCACGTCGAGCTTGAGCAGTCCGAGGTCCTCCACGTCGTCCTTGTCGAACTGGGACATGGGGAAGCCCTCGCCGCTGGTGGGCACGACGGGGGTACGGGTGAGCAGCGAGGCGTCCGAGAGCAGCACCCCGCACGGGTGCATGGCGATCCCGCGCGGCAGCTTGTCGAGGGCCTCGACCAGTTCCCAGAGCTTGCCGTACTTCTGCCTCTCGCCCGCGAGCGCGCGCAGTTCGGGCAGTTCGTCGAGGGCGGCGAGCGCGTCACGGGCCCGGATGTGCGGGAAGGCCTTGGCGATCCGGTCGATCTCGGCCGGATCCATGGACAGGGCCGCGCCCACGTCCCGTATCGCGTGGCGCACCCGGTAGGTCTCGGGCATGGCGACGGTGGCCACCCGCTCGGTGCCGAAGCGGTCGATGATCGACCGGTAGACCTCCAGACGGCGGGCGGACTCGACGTCGATGTCGATGTCGGGCAGGGCGGTGCGGTTCTTGGAGAGGAAGCGTTCCATCAGCAGCCCGTTCTCGACCGGGTCGGCGTGGGCGATGCCGAGGAGGTGGTTGACGAGCGAGCCGGCGCCGGAACCGCGCGCGGCCACCCTGATCCCCATCCGCTTCACGTCGTCCACGACCTGGGCCACCGTCAGGAAGTAGGTGGCGAAGCCGTGGTGGGCGATGATGTCGAGCTCGCGGTGCATCCGGTCCCAGTACACCCGCCGGTCGGAGCGTCTGTCGTACCCGCGCAGCACCATTCCGGCGGCGGCCCGGGAGGCCAGCACACGCTGGGCGGTGCGGCGCTCGGCGCCGACGAGATACGGCTCGGGGAAATGGGCGGAGCCCATGCCGAGGTCGTCCTGGGGGTCGACCAGGCAGTCGGCGGCGACCGCCTGGGTCTGCTCGAGCAGCCGGTGCGCGGTGTCCCGGCGGAATCCGGCGGCCTCGACGATCCGCTCGGCGGCGGCCAGCATGTCCCCGGCGCCCTTGAGCCAGGCCTCGCCGCTGTCCAGCTCCTTGCGGGGGTCGACGGGGACCAGGCGGCGGGCGGAGTCGAGGACGTCGGCGACGGGGCCCTGGCCGGGGTCGGCGTAGCGGACGGCGTTGCCGAGGACCGGGCGGACGCCCTGCTCGGCGGCGAAGCCGACGGTACGGGCGGCGAGCCGCAGGGAGCCGGGGCCGGCGCCGGAGCGGCCGTGGTGGACGGCCTCCAGGCGCAGGGCGTCGCCGTACCGCTCGCGCCAGGGGGCGAGCAGCCGGGCGGCCCGGTCGGGGCGGCCGGCGGCGAGGGCGCGGCCGACATCGGAGGCGGGACCGAGCAGCACGGTCAGGTCGTCGCCGTGGTTGACGTTCCAGGGCAGCAGCGGACTGTCGGCCGTGTCGCCCCTCGCCGTCCCCGCGCTCTCGTCCCGGGCGTGGGCGGCGCTGATCATCCGGCAGAGCGCGGCCCAGCCCACCCGGGAGCGGGCGAGGTAGACGACGCGGGGCGCGGACTCGTCGACGAAGGCGCCGCCACGGACGGGGACGCGGCGCGCGGAGGTCCTGCCCGGGCCGCTCTCGCCGAGGCCCGAACCCGAGCGGCCCGAACCCGAGCCGGGACCGGCCGGGTCGGTCGCGAGGTCCACGCCGAACAAGGGGCGCACCCCTGCCTCGGCGCACGCCTTCGCGAACCGGACCACGCCCGCGACCGTGTCCCGGTCGGTGAGGGCGAGGGCGTCCATGCCCCGCTCGGCGGCGCGCTCGGCCAGCCGCCCGGGGTGCGCGGCGCCGTAGCGCAGGGAGAAGCCCGACGCGGTGTGCAGATGCGTGAACTCCGGCATGCGCACCTCCCGCATCGATTCGTACGTACGTTCCCACCCCCCTCTTCTTCACCATAGACCATTTCGAACGCCCGTACGATATGCGGGGCGCGCCCTCCCCGTCATCCGTTCGGCCCCAGCCCACCTGCGGGAACACGTCCCGCCCCGGAGCGTGGGGGCATGAGTCTCGTCGAGGAACTGAAGAGCGCCGTCACCCCCCGAGCAGCCGTGCTCGTCGTCGGCGTGCTCGCCCTGCAGCTGCTGTTCATCGCCTCGTACGTCGGGGCGCTGCACAACCCGACGCCGAAGGACGTCCCCTTCGGCGTCGTCGCACCGCAGCAGGTCTCCGCTCAGCTCCTCGGGCGGCTCGAGAGGCTCCCCGGCGAACCGCTCGATCCCCGGACGGTCGCGGACGAGGCCCAGGCGCGGAAGCAGATCATGAACCGCGAACTCGACGGCGCCCTGGTGGTGAACCCCGGCGGGACCACCGACACCCTGCTCGTCGCCTCCGGCGGCGGAACGGTGCTCTCCTCCGCCCTGGAGACGCTCTTCACCCAGGTCGAGGGCGCCAACCGGCGCACGCTCAGGACCGTCGACATCGCCCCGGCCTCGAAGCAGGACTTCGACGGCCTCTCGGCGTTCTACCTGGTCGTCGGCTGGTGCGTCGGCGGCTACATCTGCGCCGCGATCCTCGCCATCAGCGCCGGCTCGCGGCCCGCCAACCGCGAGCGCGCGATCATCAGGCTCGGCGTGCTGGCGCTCTACTCGGTCCTCGGCGGCCTCGGCGGCGCGGTCGTCGTCGGCCCGATCCTGGGGGCGCTGCCCGGCAGCCTCGCGGCCCTGTGGGGCCTGGGCGCCCTGGTCGTCTTCGCGGTCGGCGCGGCCACCCTGGCCCTGCAGTCGGTCTTCGGCATCGTGGGCATCGGCCTGGCGATCCTGCTGATCGTGATCGCGGGCAATCCGAGTGCGGGCGGCGCCTTCCCGCTGCCGATGCTGCCCCCGTTCTGGAACGCGATCGGCCCCGCCCTGCCCCCGGGCGCGGGCACCTGGGCGGCGCGCTCGATCGCGTACTTCAAGGGCAATGACCTCACCGGCTCACTCCTGGTCCTCTCCGCCTGGGCCGTCGTGGGCAGCGTGATCACGCTGGTGATGTCCTCGCTGAAGCGCACGCCCGAGTCGGAGCGGATCGCCGGCGAGGCCGGCTCGGCGAGGTGAGCCGGAAACAGGAGGGGGAGGTGAGCCGGAGCGTGAGCCGTTGACCCTTCGAAAAGGGCTGGTCCGTCTCCGGTCGGGCCGTTAGGTTCGCGTGGCGGCACCCCTCCTTCCCCGACCGACAAGGCTCTCCGTGACTCTCGTGCGTACCGCCCGTTCCGGCGAACTTCCCACTCTGGTCGAGCACCCCGGCGACACCGAGCGCAACACCGCGACCCGGGAGTACCTCGCCCAGCTCCTCGACAGCGGGTGCACCCGGCCCGAGTGGTGCCTGGTCGCCGAGGACGGCGACGGACGGACGGTCGGCAGCGCGGTGCTGTGGACCATACCGGGGCATGAGGTCCCGCTCGCCGTCGTGCTGTTCGAGGCGCCCGCGGACGCGCCGGAGACAGGGACCGCCCTCCTCGACGCGGCCGCCGCCAAGGCCCGGGAGCTGGGCGCCACCGAGCTGGAGCATGTCGTCGACTCCCCCGCGCAGGCGCCGCAGTTCCAGCGGGACCCGGAACGCCGGGGCGCGCTGTTGCGGCGTGCGGGATTCCGGGAGGTCCGTGACGGGCGGCGGTTCCGTCTCGACGTACCGGCGGCCGGGGAGCTTCCGGCCGACGACCCGCGCCTCACCTTCCGTTCGCTCGCCGAACTCGGCCCCGAGCCGTTCGTCGCCGTACTGGAGGAGCTGCTCACGGACACCGCCGACGCCCGGCTCGCGGACGACGTACGCCGGCACGGGCCGCGCCGCGCGGCCGAGCTGCTCTTCGAGGAGACGGCCGAGCTGAAGCACGAGCCCGAGTGGTGGGAGCTCGGCTACGACGCGGACGGCACCGTCGCCGTGATCAGCCTCCCCGCCGAGAACCCCAGCGTGCCCGTGATCGGCTTCGTCGGTGTCGCGCCGGCCCACCGCGGCAAGGGGTACGCCACCTCGGTCGTGGTCCGGGGCACCCGGGTCCTCGCCGCGCACGGCGCCACCGAGATCCGCGGGGACTGCGACGCGGCCAACCGCGCGATGGCCAAGTCGTTCGAGCGGGCCGGCTATGTGAACTTCGCCGACCGGCGGGAGTTCGCCCGCCCGCTCGGAGACGCAGGGGCGAAGTAGGCGCGACACGCGGGTTTCCCCGTCGACGGCGTTCCCCCGCAGAGCCACGAGTCGGTCCCCCGGCCGTCGTGCGGCCGGGGGACCTCGTCCACTGCCGGGTCATGGTGCTGCGGAGGTACCGCCTCCGGCTAGGCCGTGTCCGTGAAGTCCCGCCTGCCCCGCGGGCAGACGGCGCCACTTGCCGGACACGACCTAGTACACGCTGACCCCGTACGCGCTCAGCGCCTCGGTGACGGGCTGGAAGAAGGTCGTACCGCCCGAGGAGCAGTTGCCGCTGCCGCCGGAGGTGAGACCGATGGCGCGGCTGCCGGAGTAGAGCGGGCCGCCGGAGTCGCCCGGCTCGGCGCACACGTTGGTGCGGATCATGCCGTAGACGATGTCGCCGCCGCCGTAGTTGACCGTGGCGTTGAGGCCGGTGACCGAGCCGCTGTGGGTGCCGGTGGTGGAGCCGCGGCGCGTCACGGACATGCCGACGGTGGCGTTGGCGGCGCTGGTGATGTCCACGCTGCCGACGGTGCCGGACTTGGTGACGGTGCTGTTGGTGTACCGGACGATGCCGTAGTCGTTGTTCGGGAAGCTGGATCCCGAGGTGGAGCCGAGCACGGTGGTCCGGCCGGAGTTGGAGTACCAGGTGCCGGCGCCGTCGGTGCAGTGCCCGGCGGTCAGGAAGTAGTAGTTGCCCGCGCTGTCACGGACGTTGAAGCCGAGGGAGCAGCGCCAGCTGGTGGCGTAGACGGCGTCTCCGCCGGAGATCAGCTTGTTGAACTTCCCGGGCGTCCGCTCGATGCGGATCGCGCCGGCGTTGGCGCCGGCCTGTCGCTTGATCTTGGCTATCTCGGCCTGCGACACGGTGGAGTCGGCGGTGACGACCAGGGTCTTGGTGGTCTGGTCGACGTGCCACGCGGTACCGGCCACATCGGCGGTCAGGACGGCGTCGCCCGCGGCGGAGAGCTGCGTCGCGCTGAACGTCTGGGCGGTGTCGGCGTTCGCGGTGGGGACGGCGAGGGCCGCCGCGGCGACGAGACCGGTGGTGACGGCGAGGAGACGGATCCGTCTCGTGGCGCCGCCGCGGGGGGTGGTGGGGGTGGTGCGCTTGATCCTCACTTGTCGTTCCTCCAGAGGGGAATCGGGGGTCCGCAGTGGGGTTTCGGACCCGTGAGGCGCGGCCGGGGGCCGGCGCTGTGGGGGAGTCTCGGGCCGTCCGGGCCGGCGCCGCAAGGGCGCCTTTCGGCCGTACGACGCTCAACTACCGGGCGGCCTGAGAGGCTTGGGGATCAGTACAGGCTGACGCGGTACTTGGCGAGGGCCTCGGGCACCGGCTGGTAGAAGGTCGTGCCGCCGGTGGAGCAGTTCCCGCTGCCGCCGGAGGTGATGCCGAGCGCCTTGGTGCCGTCGTAGAGCGCGCCGCCGGAGTCGCCCGGCTCGGCGCAGACGTTCGTCTGGATCATGCCGCGCACGGTGCCGCCGCCGGAGTAGTGGACCGTGGCGTTCAGACCGGTGACGGTGCCGCTGCGGGTGCCGGTGGTGGAGCCCGAGCGCTTGACGGGCTCGCCGACGTAGGCGTCGGCCGCCGTGAAGCCTCCGGGGTGGCTCAGCGAGGCGTTGTCGTAGCGCACCAGGGCGTAGTCGTTGCCGGGGAAGCTGGAGCCGACGGTGGCGCCGATCAGCGTGGACTGGGCCGAGTTGGCGTACCAGGTCTTGACGACGTTGCCGCAGTGGCCGGCGGTGAGGAGGTAGTACGTGCCGCCGCTCTGGACGTTGAACCCGAGGGAGCAGCGGTAGCCGCTGCCGTAAATGGCGTCACCGGCGCCGAGCAGGGGCTTGAAGACGCCGGGGGTGCGCTGGACGGTGAGCGCGCCGGCGTCGGCGCCGGCCTGCCGCCTGATCTTGGCGATGCCGGCGTCGGAGACGGTGGAGTCGGCGGTGACGACGACCCGGCCGGAGGCCCGGTCGACGTACCACGCGGTACCTTCGACGCCGGCCTTGAGCACGGCGGCGTCGGCGCGGGCGAGCTGGGCGGCTCCGGCGGGCCCGGGGGCTGGGGCCGCGTGCGTCGCGCCGGGGAGTCCGAGGGCGGTGACGGCCGCCAGGCCGGCCGCGACGGCGAGCAGTCGGGTGCGCTTGATCCTCACTGGTCTCACGGGTCTCCTCATGGGAAAGCGGAGGGGCCCGTGGGTGGCGGGCCCGTGAGGCGCCATCAGGTGACGTGTTCCTGACATGCACCGCCTGCGATAGTGGCCCCCGAATGCCGGACGCACAAGACCGCACACCGAACGGGCGCCGCACGACCCCGTGGCCGTCGGCGCCCGTACCGGAAGAAGACCGGGTCAGCCCTCGGCCACCCGCCGCTCGCCGGCCGGCACCGCGGTGTCGAGGGTGTTTCCCGGCGGCGGGAAGGGGCAGATGAAGTGGTCCACGAAGGCGCACGGCGGCAGCAGCGCGCGGTTGAAGTCGACCGTCACCGAGCCGTCCGCCGCCGGCGGGGCCGTGCGCAGGAAGCGGAACCGGTAGCTGTCCCGCCCGCTGGTGGCGTCCGCGAAGACCGCCCACAGCGTGCCGTCCTCCTCGACCGCCACCTGGAGGGTGTGTTCGACGCCGCGGATCTCGAAGGAGAGCTCGCCGGAGAGGCCGAGTCCGCGCTCCCTGCCGTCCGCGTTCTCGACCCGGACGCTGCGCACCTCCTCGTACGGACGGAAGGTGCCGGGCACCACCCAGCGCTCGTCGTACGGCGTGGCCTCGATGCCCCGGAAACTCCGGCGCGCCGCGGACTCGGGGTCGAAGTCCCGTACCGCCCAGTGCCCTTCGCGGCGCAGCACGACGAGCCGCCGCCCGGCCGACTCGGCCCGGGACTCGTGGATCGGCGCGTGGTCGGCGGTGAGTCGGACGCTGCCGATCAGGGGCTTTCCGTCGACGGTGATGGCGTCCTCGGCGCCCGCCGTCAGGACCACCTCGTCGCCTTCCTCCCGCCACAGCCCGGGCACGGCCGGAATTCGACCCTCCGGGTGGTCCGAGAGCCAGTAGGTGCCGGTGAGGGAGAGCGGGCCGTACGACGAGGCGACCGCGGCCACGCGCTGCTCGTGCCAGTGCCGCCAGTCCTGTCGCGCGGCTTGGGACGCGTCCCGGGACAGGTCGTGGGACGGGTCCTCGGACGCGTCCCGCTGAGGTTCCGTGCTCATGGTGTTCCACCCTTCCACACGGGCGCCGGAAGCCCGAGGTGCGAACGGAGCGTCGTGCCGGAGTACCCCGTACGGAAGACCCCGCGCTCCTGCAGGAGCGGGACGACGGGGTCGACGAAGTCGTCGAGACCGCCCGGGGTGAGGTGCGGGACGAGGACGAAACCGTCGGCGGCGTCCGTGGCGACGTGCTCCTCCAGGGCCGCGGCTGATCGACTCGGGCCGGCCGACGACGTCCAGGTCGTGGATGCGACCGCCGTGCTCGCGCAGCCGCAGCCCCTCGGCGAGGAAGAAGAAGTCGAAGAGCCCACGCTCGGCGGTCCGCGCCAGGTGCTCGAAGGAGGAGAAGTCGATCTGCGAACCGGAGCGCGGATCGGCCCAGACGGTGGTGGAGTTGACGCCGGGGAAGTGCGCGGCGAGATGGATCCGCGTCTTCTTCCCCCGGCTCCCGCTCTCGCCGCGGTACCCGTCGGACGTGCTCATGCCGCTCCTCCCGCCGTCGCGTACCGGCTGAGCGGGCGGGCGAGCCCGAGGTGTTCCCGCAGGGTGGTTCCCTCGTAGGAGGCACGGAACAGGCCGCGCCCCCTCAGCAACGCCACCGTTCGCCCCACGAAACGCTCCAGGTCCCGCTCGGGCCGGGCGGGCACGAGCTCCGCCGGAGATTCCGGCGCCGGCGAAGTAGCCCGCCGGACGGTCCGATGCGGCGGACGGACCGTCAGCAGCCGTCGCAGGGGCAGCAGCAGTCGCAGTTGCCACAGCCGTCACAGTCCCGGCAGCAGCCCTCGCGCTTCTTCCGGGACCAGGGGCCTTCGTACTCCTTGGCACAGCAGATCTGGCAGGTGCAGAACAGCCAGGTGAAGGCGGCGCATCCGGCGAGGAAACCGCGCGGCCTGGGCTGCTGGGGGCCGCCGCCACCGAACTGCGGCGGCGGCCCGCCCGGCCCCCCGGCCCCGCCACCGTAGGGCCCGCCGGGGGTGCCGCCGTACGGTCCACCCGCCCCGCCGCCGTGCGGGTTGCCGGGAGCGCCCCCGTAAGGATTGCCGCCCCCGTAGGGGTTCTGAGGGCCGTACGGTCCGGGGGCTCCGCCCTGGTACGGATCGCCCTGCCCGGCCCCGGCCGACGCGGCCGCCCCGTGCGCGCACGTCGTCGTGCCGAACGCCCGGTCCACCGAGCTGCGCAACTCGTGCGCGAGCAGGACGTGGACCAGCTTGCCGTCGACGAACTCCGCGTCCCGCAGCGCGAGCCGTATCCCGTGCAGCGCGTCGTCCGCCAGCCTGCGGGCCTCCGCCAGGGAGGTGCCCGTCGCGGTGAGCGGGTTCCACGCGCCCGACTCGGCGTCGGCTCGCTGGTCCTCGACGGCGTCCAGCAGATGCGCGAGGCGGCCGAAGAGCCGGCCCGCCTCGGCCAGCGGCGCCGCGTTCCGCGGCCGGCCCGCCAGGACCGCCGTGTGCGCGAAGGCGGCCGCCGTCGCCGTCTCGGTCGGCTCGGTCACGGCGAGGAGAGGCGTGCCGGGCCCGGCGAGCGCCTCGATCCCGGTCTGTCGGTCGACCGCGTCCACCAGGACCGCCGTGTCGAAGCCGAGCTCCCGTCCCGTACGGGCGCCCGCCCGGTCCCAGGACCTGGCGACCCGGCGGGCCGCCGCGGCCACCGGGCGGCGGGCCAACAGCCCGTCACCGTCGGCCACGTGGTCGCGTATCTTCGCGGAGGCGAGCACGAGCGACACCGTCGCGGCGAGGCGCGCGCCCTCTCCCCTGGCGACGGGCGCGGTCCTCATCTGGCGCAGCGGGCAGGGGCCCGCCGTACGCCGTGTGCCGGAGGCGACCCCCGCCTGAGCCTCCGTCAGAACCGAGACGATGAGGCCGTCGTAGTTGGTGACCACCCGGGCGAACTGCCCGTGGTCGGCCCGAAGTGCCAGACAGAGTCCGCAGAGATGGGCCATCCACTCCGTCTTGAGCCCGTCGGTCAGCCGGTGCGTGCAGGGCCTGACGATTCCGAACATGAGGACTCCCCCGTGAGTCGCGCGTACGCCGTCGCTGTGCGGGTGCCGCGCCGGTGCGGTGCCGGTGCCGTGCCGGCGGTGCGGCAGGCATCGTATCGAGCCCGTCGTTCACCCGGACGCTCCGGCAGTCACCCTTCTGGCCCGACTTTCATATTTTAAGTTGCGCAATCCCTGGCGACCCCCCGTCAGGCCCCGCATACCGCAAGTTTCCTGACGAATCGACAGAAACAGGGCCTCACATTCTGCACCAGTACCGTCACGAAACCCTCGCGCGCCGACTATCCACTTGGCGCGCGATCCGCATCATGGACGACGATAGGGACATGCGGAACCACAAGTGACCGCGTTGAAAGGAGGCGTCCATGGGATCGGTGCGCAAGGCCAGTGCCTGGCTGGGACTCGTCGAGGACAGCGACGATCGTTACTACGACGACGAGTACGCCGAAGGTGCCGAGAGCGGCGACGCCTGGGTGACGGACCCGCGCGTCCGGGTCGCGTCCGACTCCGCGCAGGAGCAGGGACGCCGGATCGCGACCGTCTCCCCGGACGGATTCCGCGACGCCCGTGGCATCGGCGAGCTCTTCCGGGACGGCGTCCCGGTCATCGTGAACCTCACCGCCATGGAGCCCTCCGACGCCAAGCGGGTGGTGGACTTCGCCGCCGGTCTCGCCTTCGGCCTGCGCGGATCGATCGAGCGGGTGGCGACGCGGGTCTTCCTGCTGACCCCCGCCGACACGCAGATCATCAGCGGAGACGCCGCGGGGCGTGCGCAGGACGGTTTCTTCAACCAGAGCTGAGTCGGGCCCCGCGGCCGGCGCCACGGATCGTACGGCTCAGTGCGCCGGCCGTCCGGAGCCGGCCGGCTCGACCGGCTCGCACGTGACGGGCTCGCGGGTGGACGACCCGCCGCGGGTGGAGGACTCGCGGGCCACCGGCTCGCGCGTGACCGGAAGGCGTACCGGCTCGGAGGCGACGGTCAGGTCCTCCGGATCCACCGGGCACTCCATCACGCGCGGCAGCCGCAGCGCCATCAGCGCACCGAGGAGCAGCAGGCCGGCGCTGACGAACAGGGTCAGGTGAAGTCCGTCGACGAAGGCGTGCCGGGCCGCGTGGTAGAGCGCCCCGCCGGCCGCGCCCCCGAGCTGGTCGGCCACCTGGTACGCCTCGCCGAGCGAGTTCGCGGCGGCCTGGCCGGCGGCGGCCGGGACGCCGGGGACGGCGGAGAGCCCAGGAGCGTACGCCGCGTTCATCACGCTGCCGAGCAGGGCGATGCCCATGCCGGCGCCGAGCTGGTACGAGGTCTCGCCGATGGCCGCGGCGCCGCCCGCGCTCTCCGGCGGGGCCTCGCTGAGCATCGACTCGTACGCGGCGAAAAGGGTGGTCTGCAGCCCGAAGCCGAGCAGCACGAAGCCGACGGTGAGCAGCAGCGGCCGGTCGTGCTGCCCCATGAGCACCAGGAGCAGTACGGCGGCGGCGGTGAGCACGAAGCCCCAGCCGACCATCCGGCGCGGTCCGATCCGGCGCAGGGTGTAGGAGCCGGTGGCGCCGGCCGCCATGGCGGCGAAGGTGAGCGGCAGCAGCCGGAGCCCGGTCTCCAGGGGGGTGAGGCCGAGGACGAGCTGGAGGTACTGGACGGCGATCAGCTCCAGGCCGACCAGGGCCAGCATGGCGAGGACGATGCAGCCGACGGAGGTGGTGAAGGCGGGGCGGGAGAAGAGCCGCATGTCGATCAGCGGCTGCGCCCGGCGCCCCTGCCGCCGTACGAAGACGATGAGCAGCGCCGCTCCGAGGAGAAGCGGGGCGGCGGTCTGCGGTGCCAGCAGGTTCTCGCCGGCGCCGATCCGCTTCACCCCGAGGACGACGCCGAGCACGCCGGCCGCGGCCATGAGCGCGCCGAGGACGTCCCAGGGGCCGTCGCCGCCGCCCTTGGACTCGGGAAGCAGCCAGCGGCCGAGCGGCAGGATCAGCGCCATCAGCGGAATGTTGATCAGGAAGACCGAGCCCCACCAGTAGTGCTCGACCAGGAAACCGCCGAGCACGGGGCCGGTGGCGGCGCCGACGGCGGCGACCGCGGTCCAGATGCCGATGGCGGTGGCCCGCTCGCGCCGGTCGGGGAAGACGGCCCGGAGGATCGAGAGGGTGGCGGGCATGATCATCGCGCCGCCGACGCCGAGCAGGGCACGCGCCCCGATCAGCACCTCGGGCACGGTGGCCAGGGCGGCGACCGCGGAGGCGACGCCGAACAGCGCGTAACCGAGGAGCAGGACTCTCCGCCGTCCCACCCGGTCACCGAGGGTGCCGAAGAGGATCAGCAGCGAGGCGCAGATCAGCGGGTAGGCGTCGACGATCCAGAGCAGCGCGGTGGAGCTGGGGCGCAGGTCCTCGGTGAGGGAGGGGACGGCGACGTGGAGCACGGTCGCGTCCAGCGCTACCAGCAGCAGGCTGACGCAGAGGACGACAAGGACGACCCAGCGGTTGGCGCCGCCGCCGGCGGCGCGGAGTCGTGCCCCGGCCGTGATCGTCCGCTGCATGTACGTACCTCCCAGTGAAGCCCTCGCGCTCGGCGGGCACCGGCCGGGGGTCGCGCCCTCGGGGCGGCCCGGCATCGACGGGCGAGTGAGCCGTCAGCGTACGCGAGTTCAAGGCCCGAGCGCGTGGCGCAGCTCTCACCCCGGCGGGCCACGGAGTGTGGCGTACGCCACTCCACCCGCTCCGCGCGTCGCGTGGAATTCCATCCGGACAACCGTTTGAAGCATTTCCGCGGCGTACAAACAGAGTTCCGGAAAGTCACCCGCCGACAATAGGGCGGAAGGTCATCAGATTCTCCGACAGACGGCAGGAATAAGCCGGGGCTGAGACCTACTCCACATCACATCGTCATCACGAAGAGACCGGATCGACCTGGGTCGCTACTCACTCCCTGTAACGTCGATTGGGTGCGTACCGACATCTTTGCCCGGCTGGACCGGGAGCCGGAACCGCCGAAGATAGAGGTCCCGCGGATGACCCGCACGCGTCTCGCCCTCTTCGGCGGGACGCTGGCGTTCTATCTGGCCATCGTCGTGGCCGTGCTGCTCTCGACGTGGCTGGTGACCCTCGACTGGAAGATCATGCTCTTCCGGCCCTATCAGCAGTGGCCGGAGCTGCACGCCTTCCTCGACTACTACGTCGTCCTCGGCCAGCGCGGCCCGACGGCCGTGATGGTGGCGGCCTGGCTGGGCTGGCGCTCCTGGCGCCAGCACACCCTCCGGCCGCTGCTGACACTCGGCGCAGCGCTGCTCCTGCTCAACGTCACGGTCGGCGCGGTCAAGCTCGGACTCGGCCGTCTCGGTCCCCACTACGCGACGCAGATCGGCTCCGCCGAGCTCTTCGCCGGCGGCGATATATTTCCGTCCGGACACACCGCCAACGCGGTCGTGACCTGGGGAATCCTGGCCTATCTGGCGACGACGCCGAGGGCCCGGCGCTATCTGTCGGCCCTCTCGGCCGTGGTCGCGCTCGGTGTCGGCCTCACCACGGTCTACCTCGGGACGCACTGGCTGAGCGATGTACTGCTCGGCTGGGCCGCGGGGCTGCTGATCCTGCTCGCCCTGCCGTGGTGCGAGCCGCTGATCGGCCGTGCGGAGTCGATGACCCTCAGCCTGCGCGACCGGCTGCGCGAGCAGTTGCGGGCCCGCCGCCGGCTGGTGCCCTCGCTGCCCGTCGCGAGCGGTGGCCCCCGCCCGGTGCTGATTCCGCAGCCCTCGATGGGGACGGAGGAACCGGTCCGGGAGACCGTCGGCGCCGGCAGCGGCCGGACCACGTCCGTACGGAGCGAGAGCCGGCCGGCCTCTGAGGGCCGGCTGGCACCGCCGCTCACCGCACCCCGCGCGCACTCCACGCACGGGCACGCCGGGCACGCGGGACACTCCACACATGCCGGGCACGGGACGCATGCCGTGCGCTCGGAGCGGACGCCGGTCACCCCGGCCGGCAGTCGCCGTCCGCCGCACTCGCGGCCGCTCACGGGCGGCTGAGCACCCGACGACCACGACCCCGTGAGGAAGGGCCCCGGCCGCACGGCCGGGGCCCTTCCCATGTCCTGGCCGGTCGCTCGCCGGTCGCCGCTAGCCGAGCCAGCAGCGGGTGACGGTGCCGTCCTTCACCTCGAAGTTGATGCGCCCCTCCAGGTACTCCATCGTGATGATCGAGCCGGGGGGCAGCGACCGCACCACATGCCAGCCGCGGTCCCGGGCCAGTTGCTCGGCGCGCCCCGAGGGGAGTCCCACATACGACTCCGGAGGGACGTCTTCGGGCGGTACGGAAGAGCTCGGCATCGGTGTCATGGGCTTCACGTTAGGCGGCCCCGGACGGTGACGGAAGCGGAAGCGAAGAGATCTCCCAGCAAGGCCATGTACCTCACCGGTCACGCTTGTGTCACAGCTTCTCGACATATGTTTGACGCGAGGACCGTCACCCGGAAGGGCAGTTTCCGGTCGTATCTCCAGCAATTCCCGCCCTCTTCCGGTAGTTCCGGCAAGGGTTCCCGGAATTCCGTCGCGCGTACCGCTCACGTGAATTGACGGAGCGCGGCACGAGCGTCCCGGCATTCACCATTCCCCCGCAGGACGTACACATACTTCAATCGCCTCGGCGCTCGCGGGACCGGGCGGCGGCCCCCTCGGCGGTCCGGTCCAGGGCACGGGAGATCCGGTCCCTGATCGCCCGCATCCGCCCTTCGAGCACGGCCGGCTCGACCACCTCGAACTCGAAGCCCGTCATCACCACGTGGATGACCAGGTAGTCGAGGTTCCCCGCGCCGGTTCGCAGCAGGCAGGCCCCCTCCCCGTCCGGCTCCAGGACGCCGTCCATGGGCCCGACGACCCGCGCGGCCTCGGTCAGGGGGACGTGGAGGCGGATCGTCGCCTCCGCCGCGTAGGCGCCGACCGAGACACCCTGGGAGACGTACGCGGCCAGGTCCCGGGCGGGCGGCTCACGGGGTGGGAAGCGGGGGCCGTGCGGCGGCCTGGGCTCGATCCGGTCGGCCCGGAACGTACGCCAGTCCACGCGGTCCAGATCCCAGGCGACCAGGTACCAGCGATGCTCGGTGCAGACCAGGCGGTGCGGTTCGACGGTGCGGCGAGTGGTGGCGCCGTCGTGGTCGCGGTAGGCGAAGCGGAGCCGCTCGCTGTCCCGGCAGGCGTTCGCCAGCTCGGTCAGAACCTCCGGGTCGACCTGGTCCCGCGGGGCGCGCAGCATCGGCACCGTGAAGGCGTTCAGGGTGCTCACCCGTCGCCGCAGCCGGCCGGGCAGCACCTGCTCCAGCTTGGCGAGCGCGCGCACGGAGCTCTCGCCGATGCCCTCCACACCGTGGCCGGCCGCCGTGCGCAGCCCCACCGCGACGGCGACGGCCTCCTCGTCGTCGAGCAGCAGCGGGGGCAGCTCCGCACCGGCGCCGAGCTGGTACCCGCCTCCGGTTCCGGGGCTGGCGTTGACCGGGTAGCCCAGTTCACGCAGCCGGTCGACGTCACGCCGCACGGTCCGGGGCGTGACCCCGAGCCGCTCGGCGAGGTCCGCGCCGGACCATTCGCGGTGGGCCTGGAGCAGTGAGAGCAGTCGCAGCAGCCGTGCGGAGGTCTCCAACATGGCGCCGAGTCTGCCAGTGGTCGAGGACAGCTGCGGTCCTCGATCCCGCTCGCCGCCGACGGGAGGTCAGCGGAAGCGGCGCACCAGGACCCCGATCCGGCGCTTCAGCTCGTAGCCGGCGTCGACGGCGGACCCGACGGCGCGGTGGAGTCCGGCGGCCGTCCGGCCGTGGGGGCGGCCGGACGGGCCTCGGGCGACGAGTTCCGTCCAGATCTCCTCGTGTCGGGCGGCGATGCGGGCCGGGTCGAAGCGCTCGGACGCCATGAGCGCCGCCCGCGCGGTCTTCGCCCGCAGCTCGTCGTCCTCGATCAGTTCCCGCAGTGCCCGGGCGACCGCGGAGACGTCGTCGACCGGGACGAGCCGGCCGTCGACCCCGTCCTCGATGATCTCGCGGGGGCCGTGGCAGTCGGTGGAGACGACGGGGAGGCCGCATCGCATCGCCTCGACGATGGTCATGCCGAAGGACTCGCGCAGCGAGGTGACGGCGGCGATCGAGCCCTTCACCCACTCCGGCTCCATCGGGTTGGCCCAGCCCATGAGGGAGACGTTCTCCCCGAGGCCGCGTTCCTCGATGCGCCGGGCGAGCGCGGGCCGCATGTCGTCGACCGCGTCCCCGGTGCCGTAGATCCGCAGCCGCCAGTCGGGGTGGGCGGCGGCAACCTCGGCGAAGGCGTCGATCAGCACGTCGTACCGCTTGATCCGGGTCAGCCGGCCTGCCGCGACGACGATCTTCGCCGCGGGGTCGGCGGGCCCCACCTTCGGCGCGGGCACGCTGTTGGGCACCGCGTCGATCCGTACGCCCGGAATGCCGAGCTCCCGGTACGCGCGGGCGTCGGACTCGGTGACGGTGGTCACGGCGTCAAGGAGCGCGTACTGGTGGCGGATCTCGCGGCGCAGTCGGAAGGTGTGGCCGGTGAGGACGAGGTGCTCCTGGCCGATCAGGACCGGGCCGCGCCGGGCCTGCTTGGCGAGGTGGACGTTGAGGCCGGGGCGGGTGGCGACCACCACGTCGGCCGTGACGGTGGCCAGGTGCTCGCCGATCCGGGCGTCGGTCAGCGCGCTGTACTGCTTCCAGCGGCCGTCGCCGCGCGGGAAGACCCGGGCGGGGCGGGCGTGGTCGGGGTGGTCGCCGTCGTAACCGGGGCTGTTCTTCCGCAGATCGACGAGGTGACGCAGGGTCACGCCGGTGGGGACGCCGAGGATCGGCTCGTCGCGGTGCCGGAAGACGGAGACGATCTCCACGTCGTGACGTTCCGCCAGCACCTGGGCCAGCGTGAACGTCGTCCGGATGGTGCCGCCGATGTGGTAGGCGTTGTGGAGCAGAAACGAGATGCGCATCGGGTTGCCGGTTCCCCCCGGTCTTGTGGTCGGTCGGGCCGACTGTACTGCCCGCTCTGGGTCCCGGTTCACGGCCGGTAGCCGAGCTGGGGGACGGTGGCGCAGTTCGTGGTCATCTCTCCCTGTGTGACCCAGCCCCTCCCGTCCTGCCAACGGGCGACCGACAGGCAGGTGTGACGGGTCTTCGGCGGCTCGGCCAGCTTCTCGAACCGTACGGGCAGGAGCAGCCCTCGGGCGGTGTACGGCTCCGGGCGGTCGAGGAACTCCTCGACGCAGGCGCGCGTGAGCCGGTCCCCGCAGGAGCGCGCGGCGTCCGTGAACCACATGGCCGCCGCCCAGCCCTCCAACTGCCACTGGGAGAGCGGCCGCTCGCCCATGGCCGCCCTGAACTCCCGCACCGCCGGATGCCCGGTGTCCGCGAAGTTCCGGCTGGAGCCGGTCACGTGCAGGGCGGCGCGGCAGCCGGGGGACTCGGCGTGGTCGCGGGGCACGGAGGAGGACCAGTTCTGCACATTCGTCACCTTGGCCGCGACCCGGACCCCGAGCGCCTCCATCGCCTCGCAGAGCCGCGCGTTGCCGTGCGTGTCCAGGGCGTCGAAGACGAGGTCGGTGCCCTGGGCCCGCAGATCGGCGGCGACGGCGCGGAAGTTGGGCAGGGCGAAGTCGACCTGTTCGTGGACGACCCGGTATCCCTCGGCCCGCAGCCCGTCGGCGATCAGACGGGCGTACGAGGTGGAGGCCGCCTGGTTGTAGGCGACGACGGCGGCGGTACGGGCGCCGTACTCCTGCTTGAACCAGCGGTAGACCTCGGTGCCTCCGTACAGGACGCCGCCCCAGCCGGGCGCCGTGCCGGTGCGCGGGGCGGAACTGCCGTAGATCCCGTACAGGTGCGGATAGGTCTCGTACGCCGGGGTGAGCGGCTGGCCGCCGATGTCGGGGACACCGGACTCGGAGACCCGCGGGGCGCCGGCGTAGTCGAGCGCGGTGGTGGCCACCAGGGCGAACACCTTCCGCTCGTCGAGCAGCCGGTGCACGCACGCGTTGTTGCCGACACCGCTGCCGCCGTCGTCGCAGGTGATGACCTCGACCCGGCGTCCGTTCAGCCCGCCGCGCGCGTTGAGGGCGTCGAACCAGGCCCGGGCGCCGTCGCGGGGCCCGGTGAGGGCGTCGCCGCCGACGGGGCTGGTGGCGCTGGTGATGATGCCGACGCGGAGCGGCTCACCGCCGGAGGGGCGGGCGGCGGGGCGCTCCCTGAACGCGTCCTCCGGAAGCCTGCTGCCGCACGCCGCGGTCAGCGCGAGCAGCGCGGCGAGGAGCAGCGCCGCGAGCGCCTCAGCAGCCCGGAACGGACGCACCGCTGAGCTGCACCAGACCGCAGAGGGTCTTCACGGACACCTTCCACGTGTCCTCCTGGAGGACGGACGTGCCCTTGGAGTCGGGCAGGGCCGCGGCCCCGCCGACCAGCAGGTCGTAGGTCACGTCGGCGTCGTTCGGCGAGGTGAACTCGATGCCTTTGACCTTCGCCGAGGTCATGGCCGCGTTCTTGTCGCCCGCGAAGGCGGCGAGGACGGTCCGCATCCGCTCACCGTTCTCGAGCAGTTTCACCTTCTCGTCCGTGGGGGTCTTCGGATCGAAGAAGGCCGTCCAGTTCTTGGTGATCTCCGCCTCGGCCGCCTCGGGGTCGCGCGGTCGGTCCGTGGCGGTCGGCAGCGTCGCGGGCGGTGCCTCGCCGTCGCCGCCGTCGCCGTCGCCGCACCCCGCGAGGGCCGGTCCGAGCACCAGGGCCGCGGCCGCCGCCAGGGCGACGAGACGGGAGCGTCCACCGTGTCGTTCGAGAACCATCTGGCTCACCACCGGGTGTCCTCCTGGCCGCACGGACTGATGATTGCCGGACGGCCCGATGATTCCAGGGTGTGCCGGTCGCGGGCAGAGCGCAAGGAAGAGGACGCCGCCTGGAAGAACACGAGGGAGGTCCGGTGCCGGCATCCCGGGTACTGCTGTGGGGCGGCCTCGCGGTGGCCGTCGGCGGCGCGGTGCTCTGCTTCCTGGGCTGGTACGGCGTCTCGGGGCAACGGTTCGCGGAGCGGCAGCTGCCGTACCTCGCCTCGTGCACGGTGCCCGGTGCCGCGCTGATCGTGGCGGGGGCGGTACTGGTCGGGGCGGCGGGCGGGATTCCCGTACGACGGGAGGCGCCGGCCTCCTCCCCGCCCGACGACGCTCCCCCGCCGTCGTCGGACGAGCCGCCCGTCCGGGTCCCCGGCGGGACGCTGGCACACCGTCCGGACTGCCCCCTGGTGGCGGGCCGGCCCGAGGCGGTGCCGGTCGGGGACGAGCAGCTGGACCCCTGCCCGGTGTGTGAGCCGTGGCCTCGCTGACGTACGACCTCGCCCTCGCCGGTCTCGCGGTCGGCAGCGCCGCCGCCCTCACCGGGATCGGGCTGATCGTCACGTACCGGGCGACCGGCGTGCTCAACCTTTCGCACGGCGCCATCGCCATGGTCTGCGCGTATGTGCTGCGGCAGCTCGTGGTCGAGTGGGGCTGGCCTCTGCCGCTGGGCGCCCTGGTCACGCTGTTCGTGGTGGCGCCCGGGATCGGGTTCGTCCTCGACCGGGCGGTCTTCCGTCCGCCGGCGCTCGCCGGCTCGAACCCGGCGCAGACGCTGGTGGCCTCCATCGGGGTCTTCGTGCTGCTCGTCGGCGGGGCGGCGCTGGTGTGGGGCGGCGGTACGCGGCCGGACGCGCCGGTGCTGCTCGGCGACGACCCGTGGACCCAGCTCGCCGCCGTGGTACTGCTGGCCTGCCTGGTGGGGGCGGTGACGCGGTGGACGCGCTTCGGGCGGGAGCTGCGGGCCGTGGTCGACAACCGGTCGCTGGCGATACTGGGCGGGATCGACGCGGACCGGGTGTCGGTGGTGGGGTGGTCGTTCGGCGCGTTCACCGCGGGTCTGACGGGGGTGCTGCTCGCGCCGTACGTACGGCTGGATCCGTACGGGATGCCGCTGCTGGTCGTCGAGGTGATCGCGGTCGCGGTGGCGGCCCGGATGCGGAGCCTGCCGGTGGCGATCGTGACGGCCCTCGCGATCGGGGTGGTTCAGGCGCAGCTCGCCCGGTTCCATCCGGAGGGGTGGGCGGGGCCGCTCGTGCAGGCGGTCGGGGCGAACCTGTTCGTGGTGGCGCTGCTGGTCGCGGTGCTGGTCGTACCGGGGGTGGGCGGCCGGGGGCAGGACGCGCTGCCGCCGCCGACGAGGGAGGGCCGGGTCCCGGGGGGCGTATGGGTCACGGCGGGGGTCCTCTTCCTCCTCCCGCTGGGGTTCGCGGGCTCGGACCTGCAGACGTCGGTCCAGGTGCCGGCGCTGGCGATCGTGCTGCTTTCGCTGGTGGTGGTGACCGGGCGGGGCGGGCAGATCGCGCTGGGGCAGGCGGCGTACGCCGGTCTGGGCGCGCTGTTCACGGCGTTGCTCGCGGCCGGCGGTGTGCCGGAGCTCGCGGCTCTGGCGCTCGCGGTGCTGCTCGTCGCCCCGCTGGGCCTGCTGACGGGCTGGCCCGCGATCCGCAGGCACGGCCTCGCCCTGGCGCTCGCGACGCTGGCGGTAGGGGTGGCGGTGAGCCGGTTCGTCTTCGCGCAGCCGTACGCGACGGCGGGACTGGAGCTCGGCCGCCCGGCCGGTTTCGGGGACGACCGGCGGTACTACGCGCTGGAGCTCGTCGTCCTGGCCGGCTGCCTGGTGCTGGTCGCGGCGCTGCGCCGGGGCCGCACGGGCCGGGCGCTCGCCGCTCTGCGCGACCACGAGGCGGGGGCGGAGTCGGCCGGGGTTCGGGTGGCGGGCCTCAAGCTCCTGGCCTTCGTACTGGGCGCGGCCCTGGCGGCCCTCGGCGGCGGCCTCCTGGGCATGGGCCTGCGCGCCTTCGACCCGCAGGCCTACGACCCCCTCCGGGGCCTCCTCTGGTTCGCCGCCGTCGTCGTCCTCGGCGCCGACAGCCTCCTCTCCCCGCTGGCCGCCGCCGTCCTCCTGGTCGGCCTCGACGCGGGCACCCGCGGCGGCGTGGCGGCGGCGGTGATCGGCGTCCTGGCCACTCTGGTGGGCCGCGTCCCACCCCTGACCACCTGGCTCCCGCGGGCCGACGAGGCACCGCGCCACCCCTCTCCGGGGATGCTCCGATCCTCACGGCGCCCCGGCACCGCGGACCTCAGCGCCCCCCGGCGTCCCCTCGCGCCTGCCCGCGAGCCGTCCGGCGCGGACCGGCCCGCGCCGGAGGCCAGGCGCCGAGCCGCCTCCGCGCCGGCACGCGAGCCGCAGGGCGCGCCGGGTCAGGGGCCTTCGGTCCCGCCCGGGGGGCGGCCCGGGACCACAGCCGAGGCGGCCGGAGGCCCGCCGACACCGCCGAGCGTCGCCGCCCACCCCGCGGGAAAGGCGGTGTCCCCGGGGAAGGCGGGGACACCCCGCCCGGCCGGAGGCCGGCCGGCCAGGTCCGAACCCTCCGCATCCCCGCCCCCCGCCCGGCTCCGAGCCCACGGACTCACGCTCACCTATCCCGGGGGTCTCACCGCCCTCGACTCCGTCTCCCTCGCCCTCGTCCCGGGACGCGTCACCGCGCTCGTCGGGGCCAACGGGGCCGGCAAGAGCACGCTCTTCGACTGTCTCGCCGGGGCGCTGCGCCCCACACGCGGACGCGTCACGCTCGACGGCGTCGACATCACCGACCGGCCCGCCCACGTCCGCACCCGGCTCGGGATCGCCCGGACCTTCCAGCGGCTCGCCGTCTTCCCGTCCCTCACCGTCGAGGAGAACGTCCGCCTCGGCGCCGAGCAGGGCCACGTCCGCGACCCCGCCGCGGCCGAGTACAGCCTGCGGCTCCTCGGCCTCTCCGGTGCCGTCCGGCACCGGCCGGCCGCCGATCTGACCACCGGGACCCTGCGACGGGTCGAGCTGGCCCGCGCTCTGGCCGGGCGGCCGCACACCCTCCTCCTGGACGAGCCCTCGGCCGGGCTCGACGCCGCCGAGACCGACGCCCTCGCCCGGGTGCTCGCCGCGCTCGCCGCCGACGGCCTCACCGTCCTCGTCGTCGAGCACGACCCGGACCTCGTCGCCGGCCTCGCCCACACCGTGCACACCATGGAGGGGGGCCGGATCGTGCCATGAGCGTCGAGATCGCCCTTCGCCGGGCCCGGGTCCACTACGGTCCCCTGGAGGCTCTGCACGGCCTCGACCTGCCCCTCCCGGCCGCCACGGTCACCGTCCTCCTCGGCCGCAACGGCGCCGGCCGGACCACCGCGCTGCGCGCTCTCGCCGGCACCGTGTCCCTGTCCTCCGGCCGCGTCCTGTGGCGCGGAGCCGACGTGACCCGGACCCCCGCCCACGAACGAGCCCGGCGCGGCCTCTGCTTCGTACCGGACCTGCGGGCGGTCTACGCGACCCTCACCGTCGCCGAGAACCTGGAGCTGGCCTCCCGTGACCGCGAGGCGGCGCTGGAGGCGTACCCCGAACTCGCCCCCCTCCTCGCCCACCCCGCCGGCACCCTCTCCGGCGGCGAGCGCCGCATGCTCGCGCTCACCCGCGCCCTGCTCACCCCCGCCCGCGTGGTCCTGGTCGACGAACCGGCCCTCGGCATGTCCCCGGCGGTCGCCTCCCGTACGTACCGTCTGCTCGCCGCCCTCGCCCTGCGCGGCGGCGCCGCCGTCGCCCTGGCCGAGCAGCGCCTCCCACCCGGCCTGCCGCCCGGCACCCTCGTGCACGAACTGCGGCGCGGCTCCCTCGCCTTCAGCGGGGAGGCCGCCGAGCTCACCTCAGGACGGTGAGCGGCGCGATGCTCAGCATCGTCCCGGTCATGAGCCGGTTCGGATCGGCCCCGACCACGCTCCGGTTCGCCGCGTAGAGCGCCTGCCACCCGCCGGCGATCCCGAAGCGCCGGGCGATCGAGCTGAGCGTGTCCCCCGGCTGCACCGTGTGGACCCGGCCGCTCAGCCCGTACCGCTTGGCGCAGGTCGGCCAGGCGGCCCAGCCCTGTGTCCGCAGCACCTCCTCCGCGATCGTGATCTGCTGTGCCCGGGTCGCCAGGTCGGCGCGCGGGGCGTAGCGCGGCCCGCCGTGCTCGACCCAGGTCGGCTGCCAGAACTGGAGGCCTCCGTAGAAGCCGTTGCCGGTGTTGATGTGCCAGCGGCCGCTGCTCTCGCACTCGGCGATACAGCCCCAGGGCCACTGGTCCTTCGCGCAGGCGTAGGCGGGGACCGCGGACAGAACCGCGGAGGGAACCTCGGCGGGCACCTCGGAAGCGGCCGCTCGCGCGGGCCCCGGAAACAGGCTCGTCAGCGCGAGGGAACACATCCCGGCCAGCGCACCGGCCGTCCACCATCGGATAGTCGACATCGGGGCAGGCTAGGCGGCGGGCCCCGGCCTCACCCCGGTGCCGCGCGGAGCGGCCCGCAGGCCCACCCGGTCGGAGGCACGCGCGTCCCCGGCCGACCGGGCCGCCGCCCCCGCGCGAGTCACGGCCCGACGGCCCACCGCGTACGCGCGGTCACGGCCGGGCCGACCGCCATGTCCCGCGCGTCTCGCGGGCCCGTCCGGCGGGCTCCGCCGCGGAAGTTGGCGCGCGCCGACGCGTGACCCCGGCCGAGCCTTCCCCGTTGAACTCTGTATGAGACGTGCCGGGATCCGCCCGGCGTCGCACGTACCGAGTCCAGGGAGCCCCCCGTGCCGCGCATGCTCGACGTCAGCGAGGACGTACGCGCCGAGATCGGCGACGAAGAAGCCGACCGGCTGCTCGCCGGCGACAACGCCCCGGGCAGCTACGACTGCACCTCCTGCCGCACGCCGGGTGACTCCGAGCAGGAGCGCACGAGCACGGTGCTGTTCGTCGGCGAGGAGACCGCCGTCCTGGCGTTCGCCCACGCCAGCTGCATCCCGTCGCAGGTCGTCCAGGTCGCCGAGGAGCAGCTCCAGGGAGCGGTCCGCTCCATCGCCGCGACCGACGCGGCGGACGCCCTCAGCGCGGCCCACCCCGAGCAGGCCGTGCTCGGGGTCACCAGCGGTCTCGTCCTGATCGAGGGCGAGCTCCACCCGGCGCTGGTCGTCGAACCGACCGCGCCGGTGGCCCGACCGGGTTCGGGCGGGGTCACCGACGAATTCCTGCCGCTCCTGATCGAGCAGGGCTTCACGCCGGTCGCCGATGTGAACCAGAAGCCGGGCGTTCTTCCCGGCTGGTCCGTGCTGGTCGCCATGGGCCAGCTGCACTCGGTGCTCCAGCCGGGCGCGGGCGGCAGCGGCCAGGCCGCCTGGTGGCAGGCCCACCAGCCGCTGCAGGTCACCGAGGGCTGGCGTGCGGCGGCCAACAAGTCGCACACCGTTCTGGTCTTCGCCGCCCCGGTCGGTTCGATCGGCCAGCAGCCGCGCGAGGACCTGCTGCGCGACGCCCTGGAGAAGGCCGCGGCCGACGGGCGCCTGGTGGCCGCCGCGATGCCGCTGGCGGGCACGTGAGGGAGCAGCACGGGCGTCCCGGCATAGGGCCCCTTGGGTACGGCCCCTGGGTTCCCGTCTCGACCGTGCCTCGCCCCCGGCGGGCTCCCCTATCCGAGGGCCGCCCGCATCCGACGGAGGACGGTGTCGTTGGCACGTATGTGCACTCATACGACCCACTCCGCCCGCCCCGTCCGAGTCAGATCCCTTCCATGCGCCCCGCGCAGGACATCACCGCAGGCCAGTCGGCGACGCCGATCTACGACGCTCTGTACTCGGAGTACCGTCGGTCGTTCCGCACACTGCCGGGTGACCGCAGCGGCGAGGAGGATCTGGCCTTCCGGGCCTTCGGGACGCCGGTGAGCACCGGGCTGTACGGCCAGGGGCAGGGGCACGGCGGGAGCCGGCACGCGTCCCACACGGCTCATCCGGTGGCGTGGTCGGCGCAGCACCACTCGGGGCTCCACCACACGCCGGCGGCGCTGCCACCGGCGCCCCGCCGGGGGCAGTAGGGCCTGAGGACTCGCGAGAACGGCCGAGGGCCGGGGCGAAACGCCCCCGGCCCTCGGCCGTTCTCGTGTCTTCGTGTGCCTACTTCTTGCGGCCGCGCTTCTCCCGGACCCGCACCGAGATGTGGATCGGCGTGCCCTCGAACCCGAACTCCTCGCGCAGCCGGCGCTCGACGAAGCGGCGGTAGCCGTGCTCCAGGAAGCCGGAGGCGAAGAGCACGAACCGGGGCGGCTTGGTGCCCGCCTGCGTGCCGAAGAGGATGCGGGGCTGCTTGCCGCCGCGGATCGGGTGCGGGTGGGCCGCTACCAGCTCACCGAGGAAGGCGTTCAGGCGCCCGGTGGGGACACGGGTCTCCCAGCCGGCGAGGGCGGTCTCGATCGCCGGGACGAGCCGGTCCATGTGGCGGCCGGTCTTGGCGGAGACGTTGACCCGAGGCGCCCAGGCGACCTGCTGCATCTCGGTCTCGATCTCGCGCTCCAGGTAGTAGCGCCGCTCCTCGTCCAGCTCGTCCCACTTGTTGTAGGCGATGACGAGCGCACGGCCGGACTCGACCGCCATGGTGATGATGCGCTGGTCCTGGACCGAGATGTTGTCGGTGGTGTCGATGAGGACGACGGCGACCTCGGCCTTCTCGACCGCGGCGGCGGTACGCAGGGAGGCGTAGTAGTCCGCGCCCTCCTGGAGGTGGACCTTCTTGCGGATACCGGCGGTGTCCACGAACTTCCACGTCTTGCCGCCGAGCTTGATCAGCTCGTCGACCGGGTCGCGGGTGGTCCCGGCCAGCTCGTTGACGACCACGCGGTCCTCGCCCGCGACCTTGTTCAGGAGCGAGGACTTGCCGACGTTCGGGCGGCCGATGAGGGCGATCCGGCGGGGGCCGCCGACCGCGTTGCCGAAGGTCTGCGCGGGGGCCTCGGGCAGCGCCTCCAGCACGGCGTCGAGCATGTCGCCGGTGCCGCGGCCGTGCAGCGAGGAGACGGGGTACGGCTCGCCGAGGCCCAGCGACCACAGGGCGGTGGCGTCGGCCTCGCCGGAGGGGCCGTCGACCTTGTTGGCGCAGAGCACGACGGGCTTGCCCGCCCGGCGCAGCAGCTTGACGACGGCCTCGTCGGTGTCGGTGGCGCCGACGGTGGCGTCGACGACGAAGACACAGGCGTCGGCGGCCTCGATGGCGTACTCGGCCTGGGCGGCGACGGAGGCGTCGATGCCGAGGACGTCCTGCTCCCAGCCGCCGGTGTCGACGACCTTGAAGCGGCGGCCGGCCCATTCGGCCTCGTAGGTGACGCGGTCGCGGGTGACGCCGGGCTTGTCCTCGACGACGGCCTCACGGCGACCGATGATCCGGTTCACCAGGGTCGACTTGCCGACGTTGGGGCGGCCGACGACGGCGAGCACGGGGAGCGGGCCGTGCCCGGCCTCCTCGATCGCGCCTTCGACCTCCTCGACGTCGAAGCCCTCTTCCGCGGCGAGCTCCATGAACTCCGCGTACTCGGCGTCGCCAAGTGCCCCGTGGTCGTGCTGGTCGTTCATGAAGTCCGTTCCTTGATCATTCGTGGTCGGTGGGTTCCCGAGCCTCGGGGCCCACTACTGAGAGTGTCGCTCAGCGCCCGGTGAGGCGCCTGGCGTTTTCCAGGTGGCCCGTGAGCCGCTCCTGGATGCGTACGGTGGCCGCGTCCAGCGCCTTGCGCGTGCGGCGGCCCGATCCGTCGCCGGCCTCGAAGGCGTCGCCGAAGACGACGTCGACGCGGCTGCGCAGCGGCGGCAGTGCTTTGATCAACCGTCCGGGGCGGTCGGAACTTCCCAGGACCGCGACCGGCACGATCGGCGCCCCGCTGCGGACGGCGAAGTAGGCGAGGCCGGCGCGCAGCGAGGCGAAGTCGCCCTCGCCGCGGGTGCCCTCGGGGAAGATCCCGAGGACGCCGCCGTGCTCCAGGACCGCGAGGGCGTTGCCTATCGCGGCCCGGTCGGCGCCGGCCCGGTCCACCTTGAGCTGGCCGATGCCCTCCAGGAAGGGCCCGAGGGGCCCGATGAAGGCTTCCTTCTTGATCAGGAAGTGCACCGGCCGGGGCGCGGTGCCCATGAGCATGGGGCCGTCGATGTTGTGCGCGTGGTTGACGGCGAGGATCAGCGGGCCGGCAGCCGGCACCCGCCAGGCGCCGAGGACGCGCGGCTTCCACAGGCCGTACATCAGCCCGATGCCGATGCCGCGCCCGACGGCGGCGCCCTTCTCGGAGGGCAGGGTCACTTGGCGGCCGTCCTCTTCTCCTCCACCAGGGTCACGACACACTCGATGACCTGGTCCAGGGTCAGGTCGGTGGTGTCGACCTCGACGGCGTCGTCGGCCTTGGCCAGCGGGGAGGTCTTACGGCTGGAGTCGGCCGCGTCCCGCTTGATCAGGGCCTGCTGGGTGGCGGCCACGTCGACGCCCTTGAGCTCGCCGGAGCGGCGGGCCGCGCGGGCCTCGGGCGACGCGGTGAGGAAGATCTTGAGGTCGGCGTCGGGCAGGACGGTGGTGCCGATGTCCCGGCCCTCGACGACGATGCCGCCCTCGGCGTTCTTGGCGATGGTCCGCTGCAGCTCGGTGATCAGGGCCCGTACCTCGGGGACGGCGCTGACGGCGCTGACCTTGGAGGTGACCTCTTCGGTACGGATCGGGCCGCCGGCGTCGGCGCCGTCGACAGTGATCGTCGGCCGGGCCGGGTCGGTGCCGGAGACGATGACGGGCTTGGCGGCGGCGTTGGCGACGGCGTCCGCGTCGTCGACGTCGACCCCGTTGCTGATCATCCACCAGGTGATCGCCCGGTACTGCGCACCGGTGTCCAGGTAGCTCAGGCCCAGCTTGGCGGCAACCGCCTTCGAGGTGCTCGACTTGCCCGTGCCAGAGGGCCCGTCGATGGCGACGATCACGGTTTCCACGGTGGGGAACACCTTCCTGGGTACGCGGTGAGTACGCGGTGAGGCCCCACCGGATGCAGGGGGCCACCCCAAGGTTACCGATTCCCGCGCACCCATTCGGCCCAGTGGGGGGCGGGGCCCTCCCGGGAGCCCCGCCCGCCGGGTCGAGCCGCCGGCTGCCGGCCTGCCGTCGGCCGGGCTTCAGCCCGCTCTCAGCCCGGCCTCAGCTCCTCTTCACCTTCACCCCGCCCGCAGCGCCCATCCGCGTTCCTTCAGGGCGGCTTCCAGGACCGGGGCCGCGGAGGGCTCCACCATCAGCTGGACGAGACCCGCCTGCTGGCCCGTCGCGTGCTCGATGCGGACGTCCTCGATGTTGACGCCCGCCCGGCCCGCGTCCGCGAAGATCCGCGCGAGTTCGCCCGGCTGGTCGCTGATGAGGACGGCGACCGTCTCGTACTGCGCCGGTGCGGCGCCGTGCTTGCCCGGGACCCGGGCGCGGCCCGCGTTGCCCCTGCGCAGCACGTCCTCGACGCCGGAGGCTCCGCCGCGACGCTCGTCCTCGTCGGCCGACTGGAGCGAGCGCAGCGCCCGTACGGTCTCCTCCAGGTCCGCGGCGACGCCCGCGAGCACGTCGGCGACCGGTCCGGGGTTCGCCGACAGGATCTCCACCCACATGCGCGGGTCGGAGGCGGCGATCCGGGTGACGTCGCGGATGCCCTGTCCGCACAGCCGTACCGCCGTCTCGTCCGCCTCCTCGAGGCGGGCCGCCACCATCGACGACACCAGTTGCGGGGTGTGCGAGACGAGCGCGACCGCCCGGTCGTGGGCGTCCGCGTCCATGACGACCGGGACGGCGCGGCAGAGCGCGACCAGTTCCAGGGCCAGGTTGAGGACCTCGGTGTCGGTGTCCCGGGTCGGCGTCAGTACCCACGGCCGTCCCTCGAAGAGATCGGCCGTCGCCGCCAGCGGGCCGGAGCGCTCCTTGCCCGACATGGGGTGCGTCCCGATGTACGCGGTGAGGTCGAGGCCCAGCCGCTCCAGCTCCCGCTTCGGGCCGCCCTTGACGCTCGCCACGTCCAGGTAGCCGCGCGCGAGCCCGTCCCGCATCGCCGCGGCCAGGGTGGTCGCCACATGGGCCGGCGGTACGGCGACGACGGCGAGGTCGACGGGCCCCTCGGGCGCTTCGTCCGTACCGGCGCCGAGCGCCGCCGCCGTACGCGCGCGTGCCGGGTCGTGGTCGCGCAGGTGCACGGCGACGCCGCGCCCGGCCAGTGCGAGCGCCGCCGAGGTGCCGATGAGGCCGGTTCCGATGACGAGGGCGGTTCTCACTGGGCGATGTCCTTGCGCAGGCTGGCCGCGGCGCCGAGGTAGACGTGCGCGATCGCGGACTTGGGCAGCTCCGACTCGACGTGCGCGAGGAGCCGTACGACTCGCGGCATCGCGCCCTCGATGTCCAGCTCCTGCGCGCAGATCAGGGGGACGTCGACGATCCCGATGCGGCGGGCCGCGGCGGCCGGGAAGTCGCTGTGCAGGTCGGGGGTGGCCGTGAACCAGATGCTGATCAGGTCGTCGGCGGTGAGCCCGTTGCGTTCAAGGACGGCGGTGAGCAGCTCCTCGACCTGCTCGTGCATGTGTCCGGCCTCGTCCCGTTCGAGCTGGACGGCGCCTCGGACCGCTCGTACCGCCACGTGGTGCTCCTTCGAAAAGCGATCAGTGCTCCGACCAGCCTAGTCAGGGGCTCGGGCGCTCCGCCCAGGCGACCGCCCTCCGAGACGGGGCGTCGGGCGGCCTGCCGGCCGGGGAGGCCTCGCGGTACAACTGTCGGCATGCTTCTCCACGTCGTACCGCTGGACGAATGGTCCGCCGATCCCGGGCTGCCCTACGCGCCGCCTTCGCTGGCCTCCGAGGGCTTCGTGCACTGCTCGCCGGACGAGTCGGCGGCGCTGACCGTCGCCGACGCGCACTACCGCGGTGTCCACGGCCCGCTTCTGGTGCTCGTGGTCGACGAGAGCCGGCTGGCGGCCGAGGTCCGCTGGGAGGGGTCGGAGGACACGCTCTTCCCGCACGTGTACGGCCCGATCGAGCGGGCGGCCGTCAGGGCCGTGCTCGAGGTCCGCCGGGACGCCGACGGCCGTGCGAGGGAGCTGACCCCCTGGGTCTAGGCGTGTTTGCGGAGCGCCGACGGGACCCCCGAGCAAGCTGTACGGCATGACTCCAGATGCCATGCCCCGCCGTACCGTGCTGCTGGCCGGCGCGGGTTCCGTCGCCGCGCTGACCACGGGCTGCGGCTCCGACGGCGACAAGGACGGCGGTACGGCCGCCAGCCCGACGCCCACGGCTGCCACGCCCGCGGAGACCTCACCTGCCGCCTCGGCGCCGGTCACGTCGGCGCCGGCCGGGGACTCGCTCGGCCGCACCTCGCAGATCCCGGTCGGGGGCGGGACCGTCTTCAAGGAGCGGAAGGTCGTCGTCACGCAGCCGACGGCGGGAGAGTTCAAGGCGTTCTCGGCGGTCTGCACCCACCAGGGCTGCACGGTCGGCAAGGTCGAGAACGGCACGATCGACTGCCCCTGCCACGGCTCCAGGTTCCGCATCGCGGACGGTTCGGTCGCCGCGGGACCGGCCTCGCGCCCGTTGCCTGAGGAGCGGATCACCGTGTCGGGAGACGCGATCACCCTCGCGTAGCCTGTCGCCCATGACTCCGGAAGAACTGGTGCGCGACCACACGATCTACTCCTGCGTCATGGGGTCGCGCGCGTTCGGTCTGGCCACCGAGGGGAGCGACACGGACCGCCGGGGCGTCTACCTCGCCCCGACGCCGCTCTTCTGGCGCTTCGACAAGCCTCCGGCGCATGTGGAGGGCCCGGGCGAGGAGCAGTTCAGCTGGGAGCTGGAACGCTTCTGCGAACTGGCCCTGCGCGCCAATCCGAACGTCCTGGAGTGCCTCCACTCCCCCGTCGTCGAGCACATCGACGACATCGGACGCGAACTGGTCTCGCTGCGCGAGGCGTTCCTCTCCCGCCAGGCCCACCAGACCTTCGTCCGGTACGCGGGAGGGCAGCGCAAGAAGCTCGACGCCGACGTCCGGCAGTACGGCGAGCCGCGCTGGAAGCACGCCATGCACCTGCTGCGGCTGCTGATGAGCTGCCGCGACCTGCTCCGTAGCGGCGAACTGACCATCCACGTGGGCGAGGAGCGCGAGCGCCTCCTCGCGGTGAAGCGGGGCGAGATGTCCTGGCCGGAGGTCGAGTCCTGGATGACCCGCCTCACGGACGAGGCCGACCGCGCCTCCACCACCAGCCCCCTCCCCCCGACCCCGGACCACCCCCGCGTGGAAGCCTTCCTCCTGCGCGCCCGCCGCGCGTCAGCCCTGCGGGTGCTCTAGCCGGACCCGTACGACAAGGTCGTGCAGGGCGTCCAGACCTCCGGGCGCGTCCCCGAGCCCCGACCCGGTCTGCGCCGTGTCCAGGACGGCGTGCAGCGCCTCCACGTGACCGCGTACCCGCTCCACGTCCACCTCGGCAGGCCCGTGCTCGGCCGTCGCCTTGGCCGCGATGAGTTCCGGTAGGTACGCGGGAGCCTCGGTCACCTCCCCGACGAGCGTGGGCAGATGCGCCTGGACCTCGCCGGAGCGCATGAGATGGATCCCGGTGAGCAGCGCGCGGAACGTGTAGAGCAGGGGCTTCAGCTCCTCCGTCTTCTCGAAGAGCCGCCACTGGGTCGCCGCGAACCCGCGGTAGTGGTGCGCGTGGTGGATGGTGAGCACATGGGGCACCAGCGAGATCAGCTCGGCATGGACCTCGGAGGTGTGGGCCACCCATGGGGAGAGCAGCTGCTCCAGTACGTAACCGTTGCGCCGCAGCATCAGCCGGACGAACTTCCGCAGGTCGTGGGTGACGAGGTCCATCTCGACGCCGTCACGGTCCCACATCCGGCTCCGCGTCTCCTCGGGCTCCCGGAGCCCGATCAGGGCCGCCGCCGGCAAGAGATGCACCCCGCGCAGGTCGACGTCCGAGTCGCGGGAGGGAAATCCGTACAGGTGCGCGCCGGAGACGGTGGCGAAGATCAGCCGATCGGGCTGCTCCGCCACGACGGCGGACAGGTCGACTTGGGGAGTGAGGGACGCGGTCATGGATCAAGCGTCCCAGAGCGTGCCGAAGGTGAGCAGTTCGTCGCGGTGTTCGATGCGGGTCGTCCATTCCTGCGGCCAGGCGGCGGCGCCGAGGTGGGCGCCCGCGAAGGCGCCCGCCAGGCAGGCGAGGGAGTCGGAGTCGCCGCGGGTGCAGGCGGCGCGGCGCAGGGCCGTGAGCGGGTCCTCGGGGAAGAGGAGGAAGCACAGGAGGCCGGTGGCCAGGGCCTCTTCGGCGATCCAGCCGTCGCCGGTGTACGTGCAGGGGTCGAGTTCGGGGTCGGCGGTGCGCTGGACGGCGTCCAGCCTCTCCAGGACGGCCAGGCACTCGTCCCAGCCGCGCTCGATGAAGTGGCGGGCCGACGGGTCCTGGGCGTGTGTCCAGAGGTCGCCGAGCCACCTCTCGTGGTAGCGGGAGCGGTTCTCGTACGCGTACGAGCGCAGGTGGCCGACGAGTCCCGTCGGGTCGACGCCCTGGGCGAGCAGGTACACCGCACGGGCCGTCAGGTCAGAGGCGGCGAGCGCCGTCGGGTGGCCGTGCGTCAGCGCCGACTGGAGCTGGGCCGAGCCCGCGCGCTGTTCCTCGCTCAGGCCGGGGACGATCCCGATCGGGGCGACCCGCATGTTGGCGCCGCAGCCCTTGGAGCCGGTCTGGCTCGCCTCCTGCCAGGGCCGGTCGCTGTCGAGGAGCCGGCAGGCCCGCAGGCAGGTGTTGCCCGGGGCACGGTTGTTCTCCGGTGAGTGGTACCAGTCGACGAACTCCCGGCGCACCAGCGCGGCGAACCGCTCCGAGTCGGCGACCCCCCGCTCCTGGCACCCCCGGACCCCCCGGGCGAGCGCGAGCGTCATCTGGGTGTCGTCCGTGATGTACGCGATCCCCTTGCCCTGCCCCTTGCCCGGGAGATCCATCTCCCGCCAGGGCCCGAACTTCGCGAGGATCGTCGGCACGTCGGCGAACTCCGTCGGGAAGCCCAGCGCGTCCCCGAGCGCCAGTCCGATCAGGGAGCCGGTGGCGGCCTGCTTGGTGGTCATGAGGTGGATCGTCCTTCCGGTCGCAGCAGCGGCGGGTGGAGGGCCTTGGCCTCACCCGCCCGGTAGAGAGCGGCCGGTTTCCCCCGTCCGCCGGTGAGGCGCGGAGGTCCCTCCACGGCCCGGACGAAGCCGGGGGTGGCGAGGACCTTGCGCCGGAAGTTGGGGCGGTCGAGTTCGACGCCCCAGACCGTCTCGTACACCTGGCGCAGCTCGCCGATCGTGAACTCGGGCGGGCAGAAGGCTGTGGCGAGACAGGAGTACTCGAGCTTGGCACCGATCCGGTCGTGCGCGTCGGCGAGGATCCGGTCGTGGTCGAAGGCGAGAGGCCCGAGCGTCCCGTGCGGCATCCACCGCGCCCGCGCCGCGTCCCCGCCGCCCCTGGGTTCGGGCGGATCCGGTACGAGCGCGGTGTAGGCGACCGAGACGACCCGCATCCGGGGATCGCGGTCCGGCTCGCTGTAGGTGCGCAGTTGTTCGAGGTGGAGGCCGGCGACGGTGTCCGCCGAGAGGCCGGTCTCCTCGGCCAGTTCACGGCGCGCGGCCCGCTCGGCGGACTCGCGGGGCAGCACGAAGCCGCCGGGCAGCGCCCAGGTCCCGGCGTACGGCTCCTGGCCGCGCTCCACGAGGAGGACGTGCAGTCGCTCCTCGCGGACGGTGAAGACGGCGAGGTCGACGGTGACGGCGAACGGCTCGAAGGCGGAGGGGTCGTAGCCCTCGGGAGCCCGGGATCGGTTCATCGGCGCTCCGGGAGGGGGTCGGCGAGGTACGGACCCTCGGCGAGCAGGGCGTCCACGGCGGCGACGGCGGCCGCGAGGCGCTCCTCGTGCGGACCGGTGAGGACGGCGGTGCGACGGCCCGTCCGGGAGAGCTGGGCGACGAAGCGGGCCGTCATCCACGGCCGCAGATGCTCCCCGTCGCGCAGCCCGTCGTCCTCGAACGGGACGCCGTTGTGGTCGGTGAGCAGCCACAGGTGCTGCCGGCCCCGGGCGGCGATCTCACCGGTGGCGGGGCTGGTGGTGCCCATGTACCGCTCGTGCCAGATGGTGGTGGCGAAGGCGTCGGTGTCGCAGAAGAGCACGGGCGAGCCCTCACGCGCCGCCGCCTCCTCCATCTCCGCCTGACGCTGGGCGATGACGGGGAAGTCGGCGGACCGGAAGGTGACGTCCGTCCAGTCGGCGCCGGGGCGTTCGGCGCGCAGTTCGGCGAGCTTGCGTTCGCTGTACTCGCGGCCGTACTCCGGTACGTACCGGGTGCGGGCCCACACGCCGCCCCGGCTCCGGTAGTGGTCGGCGAGGGCGCGGGCCATGGTGGTGGTGCCGGTGGACTCGGCGCCGAGGACGACCACGCGCCGGGTGAGCGCGGCGCGGACCGGCGCCTCCAGGAAGTCCCAGCAGCCGACGGGGTCCTTGCGGACGGCGGTGCCGGAGACGGGGAAGAGCGTACGGTCCGGGTCGACGCACACGGACTCGGCGCCGAATCGGCGGCCGAGCTCCTCCCCGTACGCCTCGGAGGTGAAGACGGCGTCGACGGGCTCGGGGACCGCCGCGCGGAAGACGGCCATGTGGGCGGCCCACACGTCGGGGTCGTGGAGGTCGACGGGGATGTCGTCGACGGCGCCGACGACGAGGACGTCGGGGTGGATCTCGCGCATCCAGGCGACCCGGTCCTCCAGGGACAGGGACTCCACGGAGGAGGCGCAGACGAGGACGGTGAGCCGCTCGCAGCGGTCGCGCGCGGTGCGCACGAGGTGGTGGTGGCCGGCGTGCGGCGGGTAGAACTTGCCGAGGACCAGGCCGTGTCCGTAGCGCTTCATGCCGTCGCCTCCACCGGGTGGACGCGCCGGGCGGCGAGGTCGCGGCTCCAGCCGCGCAGGCCGAGGACGCAGAGCGTCATGAAGCCGACGTACAGCAGGGAGGTCAGGTACAGCTCCTTGTACGCGTACAGCGGTACGTAGACCACGTCGGCGGCGATCCAGAGCCACCAGGACTCCAGCCGCTTCCGGCACTGGCCGTATGTCGCCATCAGGGAGAGCGCGGTCGTCAGGGCGTCCCAGAAGGGGACGGTGGAGTCGGTCGCGCGGTCGAGCAGCAGGGTGAGGCCGAGGGTCCCCACCACCCCCGCCGTGAGCAGCCAGGTCCACTCGGTGCGCGTGGTGCGGCGCACCGGGAGGGTGTCGGAGCCTGGTCCACCCCCGTGGGTCCAGGTCCACCAGCCGTACACGGCGAGGGTGATGAAGACGATCTGGAGGCCGGCGTCGGCGTAGAGCCCGGCCTGACCGAAGAGAAGGATGAAGAAGAGGTTGTTGGCGATGCCGATGGGCCAGTTGGCGATGTGCTGGCGGGCGACGAGCCAGACGCAGAGCGCTCCGCTGCCGAAGCCGAGGACCTCGGTCCAGCTGACCGGGGTGTCCAGGACCGTGAGGAGCGGCCGCTGCAGAGGTTCGAGGATGTTCGCGAGGCTCACGCCCGCCTCCTTAAGAGTCATGTTGACTATAAAGGGCGACGGGCTTCGGCCACAAGTGCGAAAGAGACATGAGGAAGCCCGTGAGCGCCGGGCGGCGGTCACGGGCTTCGTCGTCGCGCGTCGGCCGTACGTACGTACGTACGGCCTCGCGGGTCTACATGCCGACTTCCTTCATCAGCATGCCGACCTCGGTGTTGGTCAGCCGGCGCAGCCAGCCCGACTTCTGGTCGCCGAGCGCGATCGGGCCGAAGGCGGTGCGGACCAGCTTCTCGACCGGGAAACCGGCCTCGGCGAGCATCCGGCGCACGATGTGCTTGCGGCCCTCGTGCAGGGTCACCTCGACCAGGTAGTTCTTGCCGGTCTGCTCGACCACGCGGAAGTGGTCGGCGCGGGCGTAACCGTCCTCCAGCTGGATGCCGTCCTTGAGCCGCTTGCCGACCTCGCGCGGCAGCGGGCCCGTGATGGCGGCCAGGTACGTCTTCTTCACGCCGTACTTCGGGTGCGTGAGGCGGTGGGCCAGCTCACCGTGGTTGGTGAGCAGGATGATGCCCTCGGTCTCGGTGTCGAGCCGGCCGACGTGGAAGAGGCGGGTCTCACGGTTGGTGACGTAGTCGCCCAGGCACTGGCGGCCGTCGGGGTCCTCCATGGTGGAGACGACACCGGCGGGCTTGTTCAGCGCGAAGAAGAGGTACGACTGGGTGGCGACGGTCAGGCCGTCGACCTTGATCTCGTCCTTCTCCGGGTCGACGCGCTTGCCCTGCTCCAGGACGATCTCGCCGTTGACCTCGACACGGGCCTGCTCGATCAGCTCCTCGCACGCGCGGCGCGAGCCCATGCCGGCCCGGGCGAGCACCTTCTGGAGCCGCTCGCCCTCCTGCTCGGCGCCGGGGAAGGTCTTGGGGGTCTTGATCTCCGGGCGGTCCGCGTACCGGTCGCGGTTGCGCTGCTCGATCTTGGCGTCGAGCTCACGCGAGCGGGCCGGGGCCTGCCGCTGTCCGTGCGGGCCACGACGGGGCGGGGTGCCGCCCTGCGGGGCCTTCGGGCCGCCCTTGGCGCCACCGCGGGCCGCGGCGCCGCGGCCCTTCTTCGGGGCCTCGGACGTGCCGCCCACGTCGTAGCGGCGCTCCTCCGGGCGCGGGTTGCGCGGCCGACCGCCACCGCCCTGCCTGTCGTCACGGCCACCGCCACCACCGGCACCGCGGTAGCCGCCGCCACCGCCCTGCCTGTCGTCACGGCCACCGCCACCACCGGCACCGCGGTAACCGCCGCCACCGCCCTGCCTGTCGTCACGGCCACCGCCACCACCGGCGCCACGGTAGCCGCCGCCACCGCCCGCGCTGCCGCCGCGGCCGCCGCTGCTGCTGCCGCTTCCGCGGCCGCCGCTGTTGCCACCACGGCTCCCGCCGTTGTTTCCGCTGCTGTTCCTGCCGCTGCTGCTTCGCATCAAAGTTCCGTCTTGTCGTCTGCGTCCTCGAAACCCGGTGCATCTGGTGCGTCCGGGTCGAACGACGGGACCCCTTCCAGCGTCTCCGCCTCGATCGCGTCCGCCTCGGGGAGGAAGGGCGCGAGCTCCGGGAGCTCGTCCAGGCCGCGCAGGCCCATCCGCTCCAGGAAGTAGTTCGTCGTCCTGTACAGGATCGCACCTGTTTCGGGTTCCGTGCCCGCCTCCTCCACGAGACCGCGCTGGAGGAGGGTCCGCATGACCCCGTCACAGTTCACGCCGCGGACCGCGGAGACACGGGAGCGGCTGACCGGCTGGCGGTACGCGACGACGGCGAGGGTCTCCAGGGCCGCCTGCGTGAGCCGGGCCTGCTGCCCGTCGAGGACGAAGGCCTCGACGGCCGGGGCGTACTCCGCCCGGGTGTAGAACCGCCAGCCGCCGGCGACCAGGCGCAGCTCGAAGCCGCGGCCCTGGACCGTGTACTCGTCCGCGAGCTCGCGCAAGGCGTCGCCCACCTCGCGCGGGGTGCGCTCCAGGACCTTGGCGAGATGGGCCTCGGTGGCGGGCTCGTCGACGACCATGAGGACGGCTTCGAGGGCGGGCTTGAGATCGTCGGGTGCCTTCACCTCGGGGCCTCCGTTTCCTGGTCTTCCTGGTCGAACTCGTCGGTGACGCGGGCCTCCTCAACGCCGTCGCCGCCGGTCCAGGAGACGGTCAGCTCTCCGAGGGCCTCCTCCTGGTCGAGGGCGACGGCCTTCTCGCGGTAGAGCTCCAGAAGGGCGAGGAAGCGGGCCACGACGGTGAGGGTGTCGGGCGCTCCTTCCGCGAGTTCGCGGAAACTCACCGTCCCGCGCTCCTTGAGGAGGGCGACGACGAGCCCGGCCTGCTCCCGGACGCTGACGAGGGGGGCGTGGATGTGGTCGACGTACACCTGCGGCTCGGCCTTCGGCTGCATGGCCTTGACGGCGAGCCTGGCGAAGCCCTCGGCGCCGATGCTGATGACGACCTCGGGGAGCAGCTCGGCGTGGTGGGGCTCGAGGCCGACGGTCCGGGGGTGGCGCCGCCCCTCGGCCTCCCACCGCTCGGCGAAGATCTCGGCGATCCGCTTGTACGCGCGGTACTGCAGGAGCCGGGCGAAGAGGAGGTCCCGCGCCTCCAGGAGCGCGAGATCGGCCTCGTCCTCCACCTCGGCGGCGGGCAGCAGCCGGGCGGCCTTGAGGTCGAGCAGCGTGGCGGCGACGACCAGGAACTCGGTGGTCTGATCGAGGTCCCAGTCGGGCCCCATGGCCCGGATGTGCGCCATGAACTCGTCGGTGACCCGGGACAGGGCGACCTCGGTGACGTCGAGCCGGTGCCTTGAGATGAGCTGCAGCAGAAGGTCGAAGGGCCCCTCGAAGTTCGCCAGCCGCACGGTGAAGCGCCCGTCGTCGGACACGGGGGCGCCTTGGACGGGTCCGTCGGCCGCCGGAGCATCCGCGGCGGGTACGGAGGCGTCCTCGGCGGGCACGGGGCCGCCCTCGGTGGATCCGCCGCCCGCGACCGCTGGAGCGGGCGGCGCCGCGTTGCTCGCACCCGGCCCGGGCACAGGGCCGGGCCTGCCCTCGGGGGCGTTCCCCGGCGCACCGGAACCGCCGGTACCGGACTCGGCCGGATTGCCGGCGAGGCCGCCTGACGCGGCAGCTTTCTCAGGGCCCCCGCTCCCCGGGTCGGCGACGGCCGGCGGGGCGGGGGCGGCCTCGTCCAGCGCCTCCGGCGTCTCGTCCAGCGGGCCACGGGCCGGACCGGCGGGGCCCGCAGGGGCCTCTGCGGCCCGCGACGGGCCGGGCGCGGCGGACGGCGGCTCTGGCGGCGCGGCCCCCGGGGGCGTCGTCCCCGGGCCCCGGCCCAGGATGCGGCGGCGGGGCGGGCGGGACGTTTCGTCGGGGGGCGGGGGCATGGGGGTCCAGGGAGGAGCAGGAGCGCGGCAGCCCGCAGGTTACCTTCAGCGGCCGCGCAGGCGGCGTACGAGGATGCTCGCGTCGCCGCGGGACTCCAGGTCCGCCAGGACCACCGCCACCGCCTCGCGGACGATCCGGCCCCGGTCCACGGCGAGACCGTGCTCGCCCCGGAGCACCAGCCGCGCGTGCTCCAGGTCCATCAGCTCCTCCGCGGAGACGTAGACCGTGATCTTCTCGTCGTGCCGCTCGCGCCCGCTCGGCCGTCGGTTCGGCGACCGGCCCCGGCGTCGCGCCTGGGCGGACGCGGCGGGCGCCGCCGGGGAGGCCGGAGCCGTCGGCTCCGCGGTCCTGGCCCGCGGTTCCGCCGTCTCCGACGCCGCCGCCGAGTGCTCCGCGGAGGCCGAGCCCTCCGCCGCACCCGTGCCGCTCTCGCCCGCGGGAGCCGGCACCCTGGCCTCGCCCCTGCGGGGTGAGGAGGACTGCAGCGCCATCCCCCCGGTCGTACGGAACAGTTCGTCGGCGCCGGGCAGACTCACTCGGCGTGACACCGGGCGAGCACCTCCCTGGCGAGCTGACGGTAGGCGGCGGCGCCCACGGAGTTGGAGGCGTACGTCGTGATCGGCTCACCGGCGACCGTGGTCTCCGGGAAGCGCACGGTCCGGCCGATCACCGTGTGGTACACGTGGTCGTCGAAGGCCTCGACGACGCGCGCGAGCACCTCACGGCTGTGCACGGTCCGGGAGTCGTACATCGTGGCGAGGATGCCGTCGAGCTCCAGCTCGGGGTTGAGCCGCTCCTGGACCTTCTCGATCGTCTCGGTCAGCAGGGCCACACCACGCAGCGCGAAGAACTCGCACTCCAGCGGGACGATGACCTTGTGAGCCGCCGTCAGCGCGTTCACGGTCAGCAGACCGAGCGAGGGCTGACAGTCGATCACGATGTAGTCGTAGTCGTTCATCAGCGGCTTCAGGGCGCGCTGGAGCGTGGACTCGCGCGCGACCTCGCTGACCAACTGCACCTCGGCCGCTGACAAATCGATATTGCTGGGCAGCAGGTCCATGTTGGGAACGGCGGTCTTGAGCAGGACCTCGTCCGCCGACATGCCCCGCTCCATGAGCAGGTTGTAGACGGTGAGGTCGAGCTCCATCGGGTTCACACCGAGACCGACCGACAGGGCACCCTGCGGGTCGAAGTCGACGAGCAGCACCCGCCGCCCGTACTCCGCGAGCGCAGCACCCAGGTTGATGGTCGACGTGGTCTTGCCGACGCCGCCCTTCTGGTTGCACATCGCGATGATCTTCGCGGGTCCGTGGTCGGTCAACGGGCCCGGGATCGGGAAGTAGGGCAGGGGCCGTCCGGTGGGGCCGATCCGCTCGCGGCGCTGGCGGGCAGCGTCGGGTGCGAGCGTGGCCGCGTACTCCGGGTCGGGCTCGTACTCGGCGTCGGGGTCGTAGAAGTGCCCCTCGGGCACCTCGTCGTAGGCGGCGAAGTGGGTGGACTCTCGGCCACTCTCGTTGCCGGCCGTGGCGTTCACGTGTAGGCCGTCCATCATCTTCATCGTGTGGGCTGTCGTCATGGGCTGATTGGCCGCCGCGTTGTTCGCGAAGGTTCGGACAGCGACGGAGCCGACAGGGATTCCTGGCTGTCCACCCCCGGGAGTAAATGTCGACTCATTCACAAGTCGTCTTACCTCCTTGATGTGGCCAGGAACATTTATCGATAGGTCAGCGTGGCACCATGCCGACGGTTGGCGACTCTATGGCGTGTCACCGGTCCGCAGCAACACAATCCGCCGTTCCCGGCCCGATGTGTCGGTAACCGAACACCCCTCTGTCAAGGGTGCGCAGCCACGCATCCGCACGTTTCGGGGGTGTGCGAAACGGTTAAAGGGTTACGTTCGAGGCGAGTTGCACAAGGCCCCTGAAGTGGCCGGACACACATCCGGCCGGACCTTGGCGCACAAGGTCCGGCCGGATGCGTGAGGTTGACGGCACGCGTTGACGTGATGTCCGGGAGGGTCAGCCCAGCAGGCTGTTCAGCTCGAGGTGCTCCAGCCCGTGGGCCTCGGCGACCTCCTTGTAAACGACCTTGCCGTCATGGGTGTTGAGGCCCAGGGCGAGCGCGGAGTCGCGGCGCAGCGCCTCGACCCAGCCGTTGTTCGCCAGCGACACGATGTAGGGCAGCGTGGCGTTGGTGAGGGCGTACGTGGAGGTGTTCGGCACCGCGCCCGGCATGTTGGCGACGCAGTAGAAGACCGAGTTATGGACCTGGAAGGTCGGCTCGGCGTGGGTGGTCGGGTGGGAGTCCTCGAAGCAGCCGCCCTGGTCGATCGCGATGTCGACAAGGACACTTCCGGGCTTCATCTTGGCGACGAGCTCGTTGGTGACCAGCTTCGGGGCCTTGGCGCCCGGGATGAGGACGGCGCCGATGACGAGGTCGGCCTCGACGACGGCCTTCTCCAGCTCGAAGGCGTTGGAGACGATCGTCTTCACCTTGGTGCCGAAGATCTTGTCGGCCTCGCGGAGCTTGTTGATGTCACGGTCGAGCAGGGTCACGTGGAAGCCCATGCCGACGGCGATCTGGGTGGCGTTCCAGCCGGAGACACCGCCGCCGATGACGACGCACTCGCCGGCGTGGGTGCCGGGGACGCCGCCGGGGAGCACACCGCGGCCGCCGACCGAGCGCATCAGGTGGTAGGCGCCGACCTGCGGGGCCAGACGGCCCGCGACCTCGGACATCGGGGCGAGCAGCGGCAGCGCGCGGTTCGCGGTCTCGACGGTCTCGTACGCGATGGCGGTGGTGCCCGAGGCGAGGAGCGCGTCCGTGCACTCGCGGGAGGCGGCGAGGTGCAGGTAGGTGAAGAGGGTCTGGTCCTTGCGGAGGCGGTGGTACTCCTCCGCGATGGGCTCCTTGACCTTCAGCAGCAGGTCGGCCGTGGCCCAGACCTCGTCGGCGGTGGGCAGGATCTGCGCACCGGCCGAGACGTACTCCTCGTCCGTGATCGAGGAGCCCACACCGGCGTTCTGCTCGACGAAGACCTGGTGGCCGTTGCGGACGAGCTCGTGGACACCGGCAGGGGTGATGGCCACGCGGAACTCGTTGTTCTTGACCTCGCGGGGGATGCCGACCTTCATCGTCGATCACGGTCCTTGAATCAGGGGGATAACTGGGGGCAATGCGATACATACCCGGCCGTACTGCGGCACACCGGGACAGACCGCGATCGAACGCGGCGCACCCAGTCTAATGAAGGAGTTCCCTCTGTCTAGCCTTGCAAAGCATTAATCTTCGAGAGCAGCACTGCGGATTTCGTAGGCGGAGGCCTCGGTTCCAAGCAGTCTTTCCGCCGCGGACCTGTGCAGTCGGGCGGCGGCCGGGTCCCCGAGCCGGTCGAGGGTGTCGGCCAGCCGGAGCTGCAGAGCGGCCTGGAGGCGTACGTCCTGGGCACGCCGGGCCCACTCCACCGCCTCCTCACAGGTCCGCAGGCATTCCTCGGGCCGTCCGGCGTACTCCTGGACCCGGGCGGCCTCGCTCAACGCCCGCGCGTAACCGGGGAGATCGGACAACCGCCGGTAGCCCGCGGCGGCGGCGCGCCAGTTCCGCAACGCCTCGCCGTAGCGGCCCGCGTAGGTCTGCACCGCGCCGAGCCGTGCGTACAGCCGGGCCTGGTCGGCCCGCTCGTCGCGGGCGAGGCGCTGGGCGAGGGCCCGGCCGTACCAGTCACCGGCCCGCTGCCAGTCCCCCAGCTCCTGGTAGGAGCCGCCTACGGATTCCATCGCCCGGCCGATCGCGTACGGGTCGTTCGCCGCCTTTCCGGCGTCCAGCGCCGCCCGGTATCGGGTCAGGGCGTCCTCGGTACGGCCGGTCTTGGCGTCGAGATCGGCGAGATTCAGCAGGGCCGCGGCCCGCTCCCGGTGCAGTCCGCGCCGCTCGGCCACGTCCAGGACCAGCCGGTGCAGTCCGTAGAGATCGGGCGCCGCGGCCTCCGCGCCGCGGTGCGCGGTCTCGGCCCGGACAAGGGCGGCGACCAGGCGGCGGGCCAGGGTGTCGAGCTCACCGTCGGCGACGGCGAGCCGGGCGGAGGCGAGCAGGACGGGCCTGCGGCGCTCCAGCCACTCCGCGGCGGCGGCCACGTTCGGGAAGCGCAGGGCGCGGGGCAGCCCGGCGAGCTTCTTGCGGGCGGCGGACCCCTCGGGCTCGGTGACCGCACGGCAGGACTGGAGGAGCCGTACGGTCCGCTCCAGCATCCGGGCCCGGGCGAGCTGGACCTCGGCGGGCCGGTCGCGCTCCTCCATCTGCTCGCGCAGCAGGGGGACGAGATGGCCGGGCACCTCATACTCCCCCGCTCCCTCCTCCCGTACGACTCCGAGGCCCACCAAGCCGGCGAGGGTGGTCTCGGCCGCCGAGACGGAGCAGCCGGCGAGGGCGGAGGCGGCGTGGGCGTCGGCGCGGCCGAGGGGCGCGAGGGAGAGGAATCGCAGTATCCGGGCGGCGGGCTGGGGCAGGGAGTCGTGGACGAGGCGGAAGGTGCGGGAGAGCGGGTCGCCGTTCAGGGCGCGCAGCCGCTTGGCGAGGTCGGCGACGGAGTCCTTGGGGCGGGCGGCGAGCCAGCGTCCGGCCAGGACGACGGCGGCGGGCTGGCCGCCGCACTCCTCGACGAGGGTCTCGGCGGCCTGGGGGTCGACCGTGACCCGGACCGAACCGGTGAGGGTGGTGAGCAGCTCGATGGCGGACTTGGGGTCCAGGCCGCCGAGGGTGCAGGGGCGGACGTCGGGAATGCCGGTCAGGGGGCCCTTGGCCACGGCGACGACGAGGGCGTCCGGGTTGTCGGGGAGCAGCGGGTCGACCTGCTCGGCGTCGACGGCGTCGTCGAGGACGAGGACGGTGCGGCGTACGGAGAGGGCCTTGCGGACCATCTCGGTGAGCTCGTCCTCGGCGGCGCCCGGGGGTTCGGCGACTCCGAGGTCCTTCAGCAGCCCCTGGGCGGCCCGGGCGGTGGGGACGGGGTCCCCGCCGGGCTCGGTCAGACGGGCGCGGTACACCCCGCCGGGGTAGGCGTCGCCGAGGCCGGCGACGAGTTCGCCGGCGAGCGCGGTCCGCCCCGAACCGGCCCGTCCGGCGATCAGGAGCACGCGTGCGCGGGGGGCTTTGTGGCCGGCGAGGGTGTCGAGTCCGGTCCGTTCGATGTCGGCGCGCAGGGCCTTCAGCTCCCGCTGCCGCCCGAAGAAGCTCCGCACCCCGCCCGCTGCCACCGCCTGATCCGTCACGGGCCACACTCCCGTCCACCTGCGCACGAGCCGATCCCGTGGGGGGTCTCCGCACGGGCGATCCCGAGCGTAGTTCAGGGCGGGGTGCGGACCCGGTGGAGCGCGACGCACAGGTCCCCCGATCGGATCAACCGATCGTCAGACCGCCTCCTTCGTCCGCTGCGGCCCACGCCCCCCCACCGGCGTGGACGGCCTCAACGGGGTGGCACGGCTATGCCTCGAAGGGGCGGGCCGGCCAGGGGGCCTCGGCGGGGCGGAGGGCGTCGAGGCCCTCGCCCGCCCGGGCGGCCAGGACCGAGAGGACACCCACCACCAGGCAGTTGTTGTGCAGCTCGCCCGCCAGGACGCCCCGCGCCAGCTCCTCCAGCGGAACCCGCGCCAGCTCCATGTCCGCCTCCTCCTCGGCGACCTCGAAGCGATCCCCCTCGGCCTCCGAAAGCCCCCGCGCCAGGAAGATCCGTACCGCCTCGTCGCAGCCGCCCGGCGACGTGTAGACGTCGGTCAGGACCCGCCAGTCCTCCGCCTTGACGTGCGCCTCCTCGTACAGCTCGCGCACCGCCGCGTGCAGCGGATTCTCGCCCGGCACGTCGAGCAGACCGGCCGGGATCTCCCAGAGCTTCTGCCGCACCGGGTGCCGGTACTGCTTGAGCAGCAGGACGCGGTCCTCGTCGTCGAGGGCGACCACCGCCACCGAGCCGGGGTGGACCTGGTAGTCGCGGCGCGCGACCGTGCCGTCCGGCATGACCACGTCGTCCGTGCGGACACTCGTCTTGTTGCCCTGGAAGGGGGTCGTCGTGGCGACGACCTGCCACTCCTCCGGGGTGTCCTGCAACTCCATCTGCGTCCTCCCACACACGAAAACCGGGGTACGAATCCAGCGAAGGACCCGTACCCCGGCAACGTTAACCGCTTGCGCCTACTCGCCCGTCTTGCGCGCGTCCTGCTGACGTTCGACGGCCGCCTTCACCAGGCCCGCGAACAGCGGGTGCGGACGCGTCGGACGCGAGCGCAGCTCCGGGTGGGCCTGCGTCGCCACCAGGTAGGGGTGCACCTCACGGGGGTACTCGACGTACTCGACGAGCTTGTTGTCGGGCGAGGTGCCCGAGAAGACCAGGCCGGCCTTCTTCTCCAGCTCGCCGCGGTAGGCGTTGTTCACCTCGTAGCGGTGGCGGTGACGCTCCTCGACGTAGGGCTGGTCGTCGTAGACCTCACGCACGATCGAGCCCTCGGCGAGCTTCGCCGGGTACAGGCCCAGGCGCATCGTTCCGCCCAGGTCGCCGGCGCCCTCGACGAACGCGAGCTGCTCCTCCATCGTCGAGACGACGGGGTGGGCGGTCGCGGCGTCGAACTCGGTGGAGTTCGCCTCCGGGATGTCCGCCAGATTCCGCGCGGCCTCGATCACGATGCACTGCAGGCCCAGGCAGATGCCGAGCAGCGGCACCTTGTTCTCGCGGGCGTACCGGATCGCGCCGATCTTGCCGTTGACACCGCGGTCGCCGAAGCCGCCGGGGATCAGGATCGCGTCGACGTCACCGAGCTGCTTCTGGGCGTCGGCCTGCGTCTTGCAGTCGTCGGAGGTGACCCACTTGACCTTGACCCGCGCCTTGTTGGCGAAGCCGCCGGCGCGCATGGCCTCGGTGATCGAGAGGTACGCGTCGGGCAGGTCGATGTACTTGCCGACGAGGGCGACGGTGACCTCGTGCTCCGGGTTGTGGACCCGGTCGAGCAGGTCGTCCCAGGTCGACCAGTCCACGTCGCGGAACGGCAGGTCGAGCTTGCGCACGACGTAGGCGTCCAGACCTTCGGTGTGCAGCACCTTGGGGATGTCGTAGATCGACTTGGCGTCAATGGCGGCGACGACGGCGGCCTCGTCCACATCGCACATCAGCGAGATCTTGCGCTTGATGGCGGTGGGGACGTCTCGGTCGGCGCGCAGGACGATCGCGTCCGGCTGGATGCCGATGTTGCGCAGCGCGGCGACCGAGTGCTGCGTCGGCTTGGTCTTCAGCTCGCCGGAGGGGCCGATGTAGGGCAGCAGCGAGATGTGCACGACGAAGACGTTGTCGCGGCCGACCTCGTGACGGACCTGGCGGACGGTCTCCAGGAAGGGCAGCGACTCGATGTCGCCGACCGTGCCACCGACCTCGGTGATGACCACGTCGACGTCGTCGGTCGCCATCCGGCGGATCCGGGACTTGATCTCGTTGGTGATGTGCGGGATGACCTGGACCGTGTCGCCGAGGTACTCGCCGCGCCGCTCCTTGGCGATGACCTGCGAGTAGACCTGGCCGGTGGTCACGTTGGCCGAGCCGTCGAGGTCCACGTCGAGGAAGCGCTCGTAGTGGCCGATGTCCAGGTCGGTCTCGGCGCCGTCATTGGTGACGAACACCTCACCGTGCTGGAAGGGGTTCATCGTGCCGGGGTCGACGTTCAGGTACGGGTCGAGCTTCTGCATCGTGACCCGCAGGCCCCGCGCCTTGAGGAGCGCACCCAGGCTGGAGGCGGTCAGGCCCTTGCCGAGGGAGGAGGCGACACCCCCGGTGACGAAGATGTGCTTGGTCGTCGTGGTTTTGGGCGGCATCGCCAAGAGGGGGCTCCCGTGGTCGCGTTCTGGAGGTGCGTACCGGCCTCCCCTCCGGAAGAATCGGGGGGTGCCGTCGCTGCGGTTTCGGGGGCCTCGGCTTTCGCCGTTTCCCACCGGTCCACGGGGTACCAGGGTATCAGCGACGAAGGGAGACCGCTTCCGGCCACACGGGGCAGTCGGGTGCGTACGGACCGCATCCGGAACGCATGCGGAATGCTCCGGACGGCGACTCCACAGGTCACATGAGCCTCACCCGTTCGGCGCAACGTCGTTACAAGGACGTAGCGGCGCCTGCTCAGGGTGCGTCGTATCCTGCTCGGACACTCCCTGCCGAGCCGGACCGGCCATCGGCACCAACCCCGCCAGTCAACCGGAAGCAAGAGCTCGTCAACGATCCCTTGACTGCTGGCACCATCTGTAGGAAGCGCCCCGCGGGGCGGACGTTGGCCGTTCGACTGGAGATAGCACGTGGCCGGGCGCATCGAGGATTACGCACTCATCGGAGACATGCAGACCGCCGCACTGGTCTGCCGGGACGGCAGCGTCGACTGGCTGTGCCTGCCCCGCTTCGATTCCCACGCCGTCTTCGCCGGACTTCTCGGCACGGAGGAGCACGGATTCTGGCGGGTGGGTCCCGCCGGACCCAACGGCTCCGCCGCGGCTCCGGCCGACCGGCGCCGCTACCGCGGCGACTCGCTCATCCTGGAATCCGAGTGGGACACCCCGCGCGGCACGGTCCGGGTGACCGATTTCATGCCGCCGCGTGACGGCGCTCCGCAGCTGATCAGGATCGTGGAGGGCGTCTCGGGCCGCGTGCAGATGAGCTCGGCCCTGCGGATGCGGTTCAGCTACGGCCGAGTGGTGCCCTGGGTCCACAAGGTCGGCGACCGTACGGTAGCCGTCGCCGGCCCCGACTCGGTCTGGCTGGACACGGCCGTCGAGACGCACGGCAAGGACCTCACCACGTACTCCGAGTTCACCGTCACCCCCGGCGACCGGATCACCTTCACGCTCAGCTGGCAGCCCTCCCACAAGGAGCCGCCGCCGCTGCCGGACCCGGAGGGTTCGCTGGAGGCGACCGTCGACTTCTGGCGGGAGTGGGTCGAGCACTGCACGTACCACGGGCCGTACCGCGAGGCCGTGGTCCGCTCCCTGATCACGCTGAAGGCGCTGACGTACGCCCCCACCGGCGGCATCGTCGCCGCGCCGACCACCTCCCTGCCGGAGGAGATCGGCGGCGTCCGGAACTGGGACTACCGCTACACCTGGCTGCGCGACGCCGCGATCACCCTGTCGTCGATGCTGCGCACCGGCTACCGCGAAGAGGCCCGCGCCTGGCGGGACTGGCTGCTCAGGGCGGTCGCGGGCGACCCGGAGAACCTGCAGATCATGTACGGGATCGCGGGCGAGCGCGAGCTCGGCGAGGCCGAGCTGGACTGGCTGCCCGGGTACGAGAACTCCAGCCCGGTCCGGGTGGGCAACGGGGCGGCGAACCAGCTCCAGCTCGACGTCTACGGCGAGGTCACCGAGGCCCTGCACCTGGCGCACATGACGGGCCTGTCCCGGAACGACTACGCCGCCCTCCTGCAGCTCAAGCTCATCCGGTACCTGGAGACGCACTGGGACCAGCCCGACGAGGGCATCTGGGAGGTCCGCGGCCCGCGCCGGCACTTCGTGCACTCCAAGGTGATGGCCTGGGTGGCGGTCGACCGCACCATCAAGCTGATCGAGTCCGGGGACGCCGACGGCCCGCTGGAGCGCTGGCGCGAGCTGCGCGACGACATCCACCGGGACGTCTGCGAGAAGGGCTACGACAAGGAGCGGAACACGTTCACGCAGTCGTACGGCTCCAAGGAGCTGGACGCCTCGCTGCTGTTGATCCCGCAGATGGGCTTCCTGCCGCCGGACGACAAGCGGGTCATCGGCACCATCGAGGCGATCCAGCGGGAGCTGTCGACGGAGGACGGCTTCGTGCTGCGCTACCCGACCGCCGGTGAGGAGGCGGGCGTGGACGGTCTGGAGGGCGACGAGGGCGCGTTCCTGGCCTGCTCGTTCTGGCTCGCCGACGACCTGGCGATGATCGGGCGCGTGGACGAGGCCCGCAAGCTCTTCGAGAAGCTCCTCGGGCTCCGCAACGACCTGGGCCTCCTCGCGGAGGAGTGGGATTCCCGGCTGCAGCGGCAGGTGGGCAACTTCCCGCAGGCGTTCAGCCACGTTCCGCTGATCGACACGGCGCTGCGGCTGACGGCGAGCGGGGCGTACGGGGGCTGAGGCGTAGGGGGCAGGGGCCTGCGGAGGCCGCCGGGATCCGCGGGGCCGGGACGCGGGGGACGGCGTACCGCAATACGATGAAATGGTCCTGCTCCCCCCTCGGAAAGGGGGGGTCCCATGGCTCCCCGCAGTGTGCCGGAGAGCGCCCTGGCCGGACTCCGCGAGGATCTGGCCGGCCAGGTGCTCGTCCCCGGCGACCCGGGCTACGACGAGGCCCGGACCCTCCACAACGCCATGATCGACCGGCGTCCCGCGGTCATCGCCCAGTGCGAGACCCAGGCGGACGTCTCCAACGCCGTCCTCTTCGGCCGCGAGACGGAACTGCCCGTCGCGGTGCGCGGAGGCGGTCACAGCGTCGCCGGGACCTCGGCCGTCGACGACGGCCTGGTCGTCGACCTGCGGCGGATGCACCGGGTCGTGGTCGACCCGGAGGACCTGACCGTACGGGTCGAGGGCGGGGCGACGATGAGTCACCTGGACCGGGCCTGCCAGCCCTTCGGGGTGGCGACGACGGGCGGGCGGGCGTCGACCACGGGCGTGGGCGGCTTCACGCTGGGCGGCGGATCGGGCTGGCTGGAGCGGAAGTTCGGGCTCGCCTGCGACAACCTGCTCGCCGTCGACCTGATCACGGCGGAGGGCAAGCACGTCGTGGCGAGCGCCGACGACAACCCGGAGCTGTTCTGGGCCCTGCACGGCGGCGGCGGCAACTTCGGTGTGGCGACCTCGCTGACCCTGCGGCTGCACGAGCTGCCGGAGACCAGCATCGCGATGGTGTTCGTCCGACCCGAGTCCGCGCCCGACGTGGTGCGCGCCTTCCGCGATCTGGGCGAGGTCGCCCCGGACGAGGTGGGCGGTGGTGTCATCTGCTGCCCGGCGCCGCCCGCGCCCTTCATTCCCGAGCACCTCGTCGGCGAACTGGTCTGCGGCGCCCTGCTCACGTACGCGGGCCCGGTGGACGAGGTCCGCGAGTTCGCGGCGCCGCTGCTCGCGCTGCGGCCCGAGGTCGAGCTGGTGACGGACATCGCGTACGCGGACCTCCAGTGCATGATGGACGACCCGCCGGGGCTGCGGAACTACTGGTCGGCGGAGTATCTGAGCGAGTTCCCGGACGACGCCGTGGACGTCTTCTGCGAGCGCGCGGCGCGGATTCCGATGCCCACGAGTACCCAGCACGTGCTGTTCATGATGGGCGGCGCGGTGGCGGACGGGCCGCTGGACTACCCGGTGCCGTGGCGGACCGCGCCCTGGGTCGTGCACCCGTTCGCGACCTGGGAGGACCCGGCCGACGACGAACGCGTACGGCGGTGGGTGCGGGACGTACGGGCCGATGCGAGGCCGTGGTCCATCGATGCCGTCTATCTCAACTTCATCGGCAACGAGGGTGAGCGGCGGGTCGTCGCCGGCTACGGCGCCGGGAACCACCTGCGCCTGGCCAGGGTCAAGGCCGCGTACGACCCCGACAACGTCTTCCACCTCAACCACAACATCGCACCGGCCGCGTCCGCCTGACGGCCGCGAGGAGGTCACCTCAGGGCGTCGATCACCTCCCGCGCGGCCCGCTCGCCCTCGGTGGCGCCGCCTTCCATGAAGCCCTGGAAGTCGTAGCTGCAGTGCTCGCCGCCGATGTGGACGTTGCCCTGCGCTGTGCCTTCGTACCCCGCGTACCGGTGCAGATAGCCGACCGGCCAGCAGGAGTACGCGCCCAGCGTGTACGGGTTGCGGTGCCAGGCGGAGAGCTGGGCGCGCCCCGTGTACGCCTTCGAGGTGCCGGGGAAGAAGGCGTCGATGCCGGTCAGGTACCGGCTGACGAGCGTGCGTACGTACGGGTCCGACTCGGTGGAGAAGGGACCGGCGGGCGTCAGCGACCTGGCCAGGGTGCCGCCGCCGTACTGGATGAGGATGCCGCCCGTCCCGCCCTGGATCTTGGTGGTGTCCCAGGTCTGCTGGACCTCGGTGTCGGTGAAGCAGTCGCCGGCCGAGACGCCCGGCCAGGCGCCGGTGCCGCGCCACGGGCGGGTGGCGAACTGCATGTTCAGCTTGGTGCAGTGCCCCATCTTCGCGTCCCGCAGCAGGTTCTTCATCAGGGGATCGAAGGCGGCCTGGGTCAGGTCGAGTTGCTTGAGGACCGGCAGCGGGAGACAGAGGATCGTGTGGTCGGCGGTGACGGTCCGCGTGGCGCCGGCCTCGGCGAAGGTGAGCGTCTGGGTGCCGTCGGCGTTGGCTCGTACGGCGGTCAGGGACCAGCCGTGGCGCAGGGTACCGGGGGCGAGGGCGCCCGCGATGGCGTTCGGGAGCCGGTCGTTGCCGCCGGTGATGTGGTAGCGCTCGTTGGACAGGCCCCAGACGTTGAAGTGGCCCGGATTGGTCTGGTAGCCCATGAGCAGGACGAGGGCGAGCGAGGACTGTTCGGTGGTCTCGGCGCCGTACTCGACGTTGTAGGCGACGTCGATGAACTTGCCCAGCGGCGAGGAGTGCCCGCCGGGGACGCGGGTCTCGATCCACTCGTATATCGACATGTTGTCGAGTGCCGTGCCGGTGGGCGTGGTCTGGTTCCACATGACCTCGCCCGCCTCGGACAGATCGCGGTGCAGGGCCTGGTAGACGGCCTTGAAGTCCTCGTCGGCCTGGTGGCGCGGGTAGTAGGCGCCGTTGAACCAGAGGACTTCCTCGGCGCCTGTGGGCCCGCCGCCGAGGAAGTCCTCCACGGGCAGCCCGAAGCGGCGGCAGAGCTCCAGGATCTTCTTGTGACTGGTGTCGATCAGCTCACCGCCGATCTCGGAGGTCTGTCCGTACGTCCAGTGGCCGCGCTGGGTCCACATGCGACCGCCGACGCGGCTCGGGTTGGCCTCGTAGAGGACCGGGGTGAGGCCCGCGTCCTGGAGGGTGAGGGCGGCGGTGAGTCCGGAGATCCCGGCGCCGACGACGGCGATCCGGGCGGTGCCCCTGGCCTTGGGGTCGGCAGTGGCGGCGCGGGCGGTCGCGGGCAGACCCGCCCCGGCCACGGCCCCGGCCGTGAGACCGGCCGCGGCGGCGTACTTGAGGAGGGAGCGTCGGCCGATCTCGTCGGACCTCATCCCTCGGAGTTCGGCGACGGGGAGGCCCAGCCGACGGGCGTCGGCGTGCTCTGCGGCCAGGTTCTTCAGGACGTGCATCGGATTGGTGCGGGCCATGGCGGGCTCCTGCGGGTGGGAGGGATCAGCTCTGGGAGATCGGGGACACGGCGGGGGCGGTGGCCGGCTGCTCGGGCTCGTCGGTGCGCTCGGTCGCGTCCTCCAGGACGATCCGGCCGATGATCTCGTAGCGCTCGGGCCGCCTGGCCTTGAGATGGAGGCCGAGGCCGAGGCCGCCGAGGAAGACCGCTGCGACGATCCACGGGATGGCCTTGAAGAAGAGCGAGTCGGCGGCGAGTCCGGCCGCGGTCTCCATGTTGACGATCAGCAGGACGACGACGGCGGTCATCCCGATGCCGCCGAGCAGCGGCGCGGTGAGGGTCTTGAACCAGTGCCGGTCCTCGGGGTGGTTCTTGCGGAAGTACCCGATGACGGCGAAGGAGCAGAGCGTCTGGACGATCAGGATCGCCATCGTGCCGAGGATCGCGAGCAGGGTGTAGAGGTGGATGTACGGGTCCTGGCCGGTGAGCCAGAAGGCGCCGACGAGGAGGACGGCGATGGCGCTCTGGACGTAGGAGGCGATGTACGGGGATCCGTGCCGGGGGTGCGTACGGCCGAGGGCCGGGTGGAGGAAGCCCTCGCGGCCGATGGCGTACAGATAGCGAGCGGCGCACTGGTGGAAGGCCATGCCGCAGGCGAAGGAACCGGTGAGCAGCAGCCACTGGAAGGCGTCGACGGCCCAGGCGCCGATGAATGACTGGGCGGGGGCGAAGAAGAGGTCGAGGGGCGTGGCGGAGGACGAGAGCTTCACGGAGCCGGCGAGGCCGTTGCCGGCGATCGTCATCCAGGAGACGTAGATGTAGAAGAGGCCGACGCCGACGACGGAGATCAGGGTGGCCCTGGGGATGACCCGCTTGGGGTCGCGGGACTCCTCGCCGTACATCGCGGTGGACTCGAAGCCGACCCAGGACCAGAAGGCGAAGAAGAGCCCGAGGCCGGCGGAGGCGCCGGTGAACGCGTTCTTGGGGTTGATGGGCTCGACGGGGATGCCGTCGGGGCCGCCGCCGGCGATCAGCACGGCGGTGGCGACGGCGAACAGGACCGCGATCTCGGCGATCAGCATCACGCCGAGGGCCTTGGCGGTGAGGTTGATGTCGAAGTGGGCGAGGACTCCGGTGACGGCGAGCATCGCCGCCGCGTACACGATCCACGGCAGATCCACACCGAGCTGGTCGGCGACCGTCGTTTTGGTGAAGTAGGCGAAGACGCCGACGATGGAGGCCTCGAAGACGATGTACGCGAGGACGGCGAGCATCCCGGAGGCCATGCCGGCGATCCGGCCGAGGCCGTGCGAGATGTAGCCGTAGAAGGCGCCGGCGGCGGTGATGCGTTTGGCCATGGCGACGTAGCCGACCGAGAAGACGGTCAGGACCAGCGTCGCGAAGAGGTAGCCGGCGGGGGCGCCCGTGCCGTTGCCGAAGCCGACGGCGATGGGGAGGTTGCCGGTCATCGCCGTGATCGGGGCGGCGGTGGCGACGGCCATGAAGACGACGCCGACGATCCCGACCGAGTTCGCCTTGAGTCGGTGCACCTCGGGGGCGGAGCCGGGGGCGGACCGCGGGATGGAGCCGGGGTGGGAGCCAGGTGTGGAGTTCTCTGCCATGGCGGGAGAGCATCCTCCGGGGTGATGTACGCCACAATCGACATGCGGTCGCGCAATTGGCCTGTTGGGGCGACGTGTTGTCCAGACGGGGGACGGACTGTCCGGTCCCGTGGCCGTCGGGTGATGTCGTCACAACACCCACGGAGGTAGCGTCCGGCCCATGGACAATCAGGGCGGGATCACCGTGCAGCGGGCGCTGGAGCTGCCCGGCCTCCACGGCGGGCTCCCGGAGGTCGTCGCCGGCGCCGACCGGCTGCACCGGACGGTGCGCTGGGTGCACGCGGGTGAGGTCCCGAACATCGCGTCGCTGCTCAAGGGCGGCGAGCTGCTGCTGACAACAGGGCTGGGACTCGGCACGCGACCGGCCGAGCAGCGGGCGTTCGTGCGGCGGCTCGCGGACCGTGGCATCGCGGCGCTGGTCGTGGAGCTGGGACCGCGTTTCTCGCGGCTGCCGGCGACGATCGTGGAGACGGCCCGGTCGGCGGGTCTGCCGCTGGTGCAGCTCCACCGGGAGGTCCCCTTCGTCGCCGTGACGGAGGAGATCCACACCGAGATCGTCAACGGACACTACGCCCTGCTGCGGCAGGCGGAGGAGGTCCACCGGCAGTGCACGGAGGCGCTGCTCGGTGGGGGCGGGGTGCCGCAGGTGCTGCGGATCCTGGCCGATTTCACGGCGAACCCGGTCTTCCTCGAGACGCCGGAGGGCCAGCTCCTCTACGCGGCGGGCGCGGAGTCGGCCCCGGCGGACCCGCTGCAGGTGTGGGACGGGCTGCGCGGACAGCGGGCGGCACGCGAGTCGGGGCCGCCGACGGGCGCGGTCCTGGTGGACGTGCCGGGCGGGGGCGGGCCCGGCAGCGGATCGGTGCGGGCCCGGCTGGTGCTCCTGGCGGTCTCGGGGCCCCTGTCGCCCGTCCACCGGATGGCGGCGGACCGGGCGGCGGGTCTCCTGGCGGTCGTCCTGATGCAGGCCCGCCAGGAGGAGGAGCTGGCGGCGCGCGGCCGGGGCGACTTCCTGACGGACCTGGCGGAGGGCCGGATCGCGGCGGAGGACGCGCCGGCGCAGGCGCGGGTCCTCGGTTTCAAGCCGGGCGACGGGCCGCTGTTGCCGGTGGTGATGCGGCTGGCCTCCGAGCTCTCGCCGTCCGGGAACTGGGCGCTGCTCGCGCGGGCGGTCCTGGAGGAGCTGGCGTCGGTGGGCGTCCCGGTGCTGCTCGGTGTACGTCCGGTGGAGGGCAGGGTCCCGCTCCTCCTCGGGCTGCGGTCGGAGACGGAGCGTACGGCGGTGGCCGACCGGGTCGCGGCGGCGCTGCGGGCGGGCGTGGAGCGGGCGGGGCTCGAACGCGCCGGCACCCATCCGCCGGTGGTCGTGGTCGGTGTCGCGGGGAGCTGGGCGGCGGCCTCCGCGGGCCTGCGTCACGCGGCGGAGACGGCGACGGCGGCCCAGGGCCTTTCGGACCGGCCCTGGTACGACGCCCGGCGGCTGGACATCGACCTGCTGCTGTGGCGCCTGCACCACCACGGCGACACCGTCCTGCCGGCCTTCGTGGACCGGGCGATCGGCCCCCTCCGCGACCACGACCGCACGTCACGCCCGCCGCTGCTGCCGACCCTGGAGACGTATCTGGCGCACGCGGGCCGCAAGGCGGAGACGGCCCGGGAGCTCCACCTGAACCGCCAGACGCTCTACAACCGCCTGGCCCGTATCTCGGAGCTGCTGGGGACGGACCTGGACGACCCGCAGACGGTGCTCGCGCTGTCGCTGGCCCTGCGGGCGAGACGCCACACGACGTAGGGCGCGTCAGGAGTGCCGGGGTGTCGGCGTTGTCAGCACCCCACCAGCTCGTCGTACACGCTCAGGACGTGCGCGATCGTCTCGTCCTCCGTCGGCCACGTCCTCGCCTGTACGCGTCCCGCCGCCGCCAGGTCCATCCGGCGGTCCACGTCCTCCAGCAGCCCCCGCACCGCCGTCGCCAGCGCCTCGGCATCTCCCCAGGGGACCAACTCGGCCGCGTCGCCGACCAGTTCCGGCACACCGCCCACCGCCGTCGCCACCAGCGGCACCCCGAGGCGCAGGGCCTCCTGCGCGAGCAGCGAGCGGGACTCCCAGCGGGACGTCAGGACCGCCACGTCCGCCGCCGCCAGCAGCTCCGCCACATCGTCCCGGCGGCCGATCAGCCGGACGGCGAGGCCCTCCTCCTCGATCCGGCGCTGGAGGGCCGCCCGTTCGCGCCCCTCCCCCGCGATCACGAGAAGCGGCTGCGGGTCGAGGTCCCGCCACACCCGTGCGGCGTCGAGCAGCATCCCGTACCCTCGCTCGGGCACCAGAGCGCCGACCGCCATCAGCAACGGCCGGTCCACCGCGCCCAGTTCCGCCCGCGCCTTGCCGTCGTGCAGGCAGACCGGCGCCCGCGAGGCGGGCACCGACACCGGGGCGAGCCTGGCGTCCCGCGCTCCTCGTCTGCGCGCCCGGTCCACGAGCTCCGAGGACGTGCCGAGCACGACGGCAGCCGCCCGTACGCTCCTTCGCTCGAGCAGTCGCACCAGACCGCCCCGCGCCCCGTCGGCGTGGCCCCGGGTGTGCCAGGTCGTCACGAGCGCCGGCGCCCGGACGCCGCCCGCCAGCACGAGCGTGGCCCGTACCGAGGCGTGCAGACCGTGGGCGTGCACGACGTCCGCGCCGATGAAGGCGTTGCGGAGCATCGCGAGGGTCGCGGGGCCGCCCAGGCGCGGAACGGGTACGAAGTGTGCGCCGGCGCCGCGGAAGTCGTAGGCGTGATCGAGCTCGGCCGGGGCGCACACGGTCACCCGCACGCCCCTCGCCACCAGCCCCGAGGCAAGTGATCTGACGTGAGCGCTGCTGCCCGCGCTGCCGCCGCCCAGCACTTGGACCGTACGGAGCTGTGTCACGCGCCCAAGGATGCCAGCCCGCACGCACGTTCCGGCACCGAAGCCGCTTCGTTGTCGTGTCGTTCCTGTGTCGGGCGCCTCGACTCACCGGGCCGGATCACTCACACGGGTGAGGTGCGAGTGCGCTGACTTGCCCCGGCCTCCGCCGGGGAGATCCCCGCCTCGCGTCGCTCGCCGTATGCCGCGACGGCGACGAGTCCGGCCGCGTGGAGGGCGAGCCCGAGCCGGCCGTTCCCGGCGACGACGGCGCAGCCGACGGCCGCGCCCAGCGCGTGTGCGCCCGTGTCGCCGAGCATGGTGCGCTCGCCGAGGACGGCGGCCGCGGCGCCGGTCCGGCGCTCGCCGAGGCCTCGAAGCGGGCGCGGCGAGCCCGCCCGGCGAGGCACCGAGCCCCGGAGCGGAGCGGCCTCGGACCTCCGGTCCTCGGGCCGGCGGGCCCCGATCCTCAGGCGTCCGCGCGCGCCGTCGCCAAGAGTTCCTCCGCGTGCGCGCGGGCCGTTTCCGAGTCCTCCTGGCCCGCCAGCATCCGGGACAGCTCCCGGACGCGGTCCTCTCCCTCCAGGACCGTCACGCCGGAGCGCGTCACGGAGCCGTCGTGGGTCTTCTCCACCAGGAGCTGGCGGTCCGCGAAGGCCGCGACCTGCGGAAGGTGGGTGACCACGACGACCTGCGCGGACTTGGCGAGCTTCGCGAGCCGGCGGCCGATCTCCACGGCCGCCTTGCCGCCGACGCCCGCGTCGACCTCGTCGAAGAGGTACGTCGGCACCGGGTCCGTACCGGCGAAGACGACCTCCACCGCGAGCATCACCCGCGACAGCTCACCGCCGGACGCCCCCTTGGCGATCGGCCGCGGCGGTGCCCCCGGGTGCGGGGCGAGGAGGAGTTCGACCTCGTCGGCGCCGGACGGCCCGTAGGCCACCGTCCGTCCGCCGACCTCGACGCCCTCGGGGTCCTCGGTCTGCCGGATGTCGAAGGACACGCGCGCGTGGGGCATGGCCAGCGAGGCCAGTTCTGCGGTGACGGCGTCGGCGAACCGGGCCGCCGCCTCCGTACGGGCGTCCGTGAGCGCCTGGGCGAGGACCGACAGTTCCGCCCGCAACGAGTCCCGTTCGGCCGTCAGCTCGCCGATCCGGTCGTCGTCGCCCTCCAGTTCGGTGAGCCGGGCCGCGCTCTCCTCCGCCCACGCCAGGACGGCGGCGACGTCCGCGCCGTACTTCCGGGTGAGCTGGGTCAGCGTCGCGCGCCGCTCCTCGACGACGGCGAGCCGTCGCGGATCGGCGTCCAGGTCGTCGGCGTAGCCGGCGAGCTCCCCCGCCACGTCGGCGAGGAGGATCGAGATCTCCCCCATCCGGTCCGCGAGCGCGGCCAGCGCCGGATCGTGGGACCGTACGGCCTCCAGCGCGCGTCCGGCGCCCGCGACCAGGGTCGTCGCGTCGACGGCCTCCGGGTCCTCGGGGTTCCCGGCGAGCGCGCCGTGCGCCAGGGCGGCGGCCGACGCGAGGGCTTCGGCGTGACCGAGCCGCTCGGCCTCGGCTGCGAGTTCGACGTCCTCGCCTGCCCGCGGTTCGACGGCCTCGATCTCGCCGAGCCCGAAGCGCAGCAGATCGGCCTCCTGCGCCCGCTCCCGCGCACGCGTGGTGATCTCGTCCAGTTCGGCGACGACGGCCCGCAGCCGCCGGTACGCCTCGCCGTACGCGGCCAGCGGTACGGCGACGGCGTCGCCCGCGTACCGGTCCAGGGCCCCCCGCTGCCGGGCCGGTTTGAGCAGGCCCTGCTGATCGGTCTGGCCGTGGACGGCGACGAGTTCGTCGGCGAGCTCGGCGAGCAGCCCGACGGGCACGGAGCGCCCGCCGAGATGGGCCCGCGAGCGTCCCTCGGCCGAGATCGTCCGGCTGACGAGCAGTGCGCCGTCGTCCAGCTCGGCGCCCGCCTCCTCGGCCCGTACGGCGGCGGGGGCGCCCGCGGGCACGCTGATCCGCCCCTCGACCACGGCGGACGCCGCGCCGATCCGCACCAGGGCCGGATCGGCGCGCCCGCCGAGCAGCAGCCCGAGGCTGGTCACGACCATGGTCTTGCCCGCACCGGTCTCGCCCGTCACCGCGGTGAAACCGGGCGACAGCTCGACGACCGCGTCGTCGATGACCCCGAGCGACCGTATCCGCATCTCCTCCAACACGGGGAAGACCTTACGAGGTCCGAGCCCGGCTGTGCGACGGCCCCTGCCGGAACGTGATGAACCCGCAGGTCGGGAAAGCGGTTGTCACCCGTGGGGGTGGGGCCCGCCGGGCGCCCGCCCCCGTACGGAAACATGGCTAGCGCGGCGCGCCGCGCCAGCCCGAGACCGGCAGGGCGAACTTCGCGACCAGCCGGTCGGTGAAGGAGGCGTGGTGCAGCCGTGCCAGCCGTACCGGCACCGCCCCGCGCCGTACCTCCACCCGTGCCCCGGACGGGAGTTCCACCGTCCGCCGGCCGTCGCACCACAGCACGCCGTGCGGCGTGTGCGGCTCCACCTCCACCGTCAGCACCGACTCCGGCGTCGTCACCAGCGGCTTGGCGAACAGCGCGTGCGCGCCGATCGGCACCATCAGCAGCGCCTCGACCTCCGGCCAGATCACCGGCCCGCCCGCCGAGAAGGCGTACGCCGTCGAGCCCGTCGGGGTCGCGCAGATCACGCCGTCGCAGCCGAAACCGGTGACCGGCCGGCCGTCGATCGCGAGGACGACCTCCAGCATCCGTTCCGGGGAGACCTTCTGGACGGCCGCCTCGTTCAGTGCCCAGTCCCGGTGCAGAACGTCACCGTTCTCGTAGACGGCCACGTCCAGGGTCATCCGCTCCTCGACCTCGTACGCCCGCGTGACCACCCGGTCCACGACCTTGTCCAGGTCGTCGCGCTCGGCCTCCGCGAGGAAGCCGACCCGCCCCAGGTTGACCCCGAGCATCGGCACGCCGGACGCCCGCGAGAACTCGGCGCCGCGCAGCAGCGTCCCGTCGCCGCCGAGCACGACGAGCAGTTCGCAGCCGTCGAGCGCGTCGGAGCAGGCCTCCCGCACCACCTCCACGGACGGCGGCAGCGGCAGGTCGGCCGCCTCCGCCTCCAGGACGCGGACGCCGATCCCGCTGCGCAGCAGGCCCAGGACGACGAGTTCGGCGCTGCGCACGGCGGCCGGCCGGCCGGTGTGCGCGAGCAGGAAGACAGTACGACTGCCAGGACGAACATCAGGTGGTGCGGTCGTTGAGCTCAACGAGGTCCCTCCGCCACGGCGCGGTCGACATCCGCCGGATCCAGCGCGGGCGCCCCTGCCCGCAGCCACAGAAAGTACTCGACGTTGCCCGAGGGCCCGGGCAGCGGGCTCGCCGTGACACCCAGCACACCCAGTCCGAGCTCACCGGCCTGCCGCGCCACGTTCCGTACGGCGTCCGCGCGCAGCTCGGTGCTGCGGACGACTCCACCGGTCCCGAGTCGCTCCTTGCCCACCTCGAACTGCGGCTTGACCATCAGGACGAGATCCGCGTCGGGGGCGGTGCAGCGCACCAGGGCGGGCAGCACCAGGCCGAGCGGGATGAAGGAGAGGTCGCCGACGACCAGGTCGACCGGGGTTCCGTCGATCGCGTCGAGGGTCAGCTCGCGGACGTTCGTCCGGTCCTTCACGGTGACCCGCTCGTCGCTCTGCAGCGACCAGGCGAGCTGTCCGTAGCCGACGTCGACGGCGACCACGTGGGCGGCGCCCGCGCGCAGCAGCACGTCGGTGAAGCCGCCGGTCGACGCGCCGGCGTCGAGCGCGCGCCGTCCCTCGACCTTGAGTCCCCGCGGTACGAAGGCGGCGAAGGCACCGGCCAGTTTGTGACCGCCGCGCGAGACGTAGTCGGGGTCGGCGTCGTCCTGCGAGACGACGATGGCCGCGGCGGTCTCGACCTGGGTGGCGGGCTTGGTCGCGACGGTCTTGCCGACGGTCACCCGTCCGGCGGCGATCAGCTGACTGGCGTGCTCGCGCGAGCGCGCGAGCTTGCGGCGTACCAGCTCGGCGTCGAGACGGCGGCGTGCCACTCCTGCCACGTTCGGTTCAGCTCCTGAGGTTGTTCGGCGGTGTCGGTCCGGGGCGGACGGTGTCGAGCGAGGTCAGCTCGGAGCGCAGCCCACGGTGTACATCTTCGTACACCTCCAGATGCCCGTCGGCCGCTAGGTGGTCGGCGTCCGCGAGACGGCCGAGGAGGGCGTCCACGCCGGGGTGCCCGGTGGGGGTGAGCGGCACGCCCAGCGGCGCGGGCGCGGCGGGCTCGAAGGCCGCGTCCTGGGCCGGCCCCACCGTGGTGTCCTGCGGCTCCGGCTCCGGCATCACGTCGTCCATCCCCCGACGCTATCGCGAAGCTCTGGGGTACGGTCGGTCGCGATGGCCACGATCGAGGAGTGCCGCAGCGCACTCGACAAGCTTTCGGACAATCTCACCCACGCGGACGGCGAGGTGCGCAGCGCCACGGCGCTCGACCGCACGCTGAGCTGCCACCTCACGGACCTGGACACGACGTTCACCGGCATGCTCGCGGACGGCCGGATCGAGGTCCGGGACACGGTGGCGGGGCCGCCGCCCGACAAGGCGCAGATTCGCCTGGCGATGACCGGCGACGACCTCGTGGCGATGGTGAACGGCGAGCTGAACTTCGCCAAGGCCTGGGCCTCCGGCCGGGTCAGGCTGGAGGCCGGCTTCCGCGACCTGCTGCGGCTGCGGTCACTGCTGTAGCGCGGCGCCCGCGCCCGGCGCGGGCCGACCGGCGCCCGTCCCCGTGGCGCGGTCGCTCGTACGGCTGTGCGGCGGCATCGCGCCGCCGCCCGGCAGCCCCGCACAGCCGGCCACCCCTTCAGCCCGGCCGCCCCGCACAGCCGGCCACCCCTTCAGCCCGGCAGCCCCGCACAGCCGGCCACCCCTTCGGCCCGGCAGCCCGGCCGCCCGGACAGCCCGTGCACCCCGGCCACGTACGCCGCCCCGGGCACCCGGCCTCCCGTCACTTCTGCAGAACCGGCTCCGGCGCCGCCACGGTCTCGCGGGCGCGCGCCTTCCGGCCCGCCGGGACCACCAGCGGCGTCCCGGTCTCCGGGTCGTCGATGACCTGGCAGCGCAGCCCGAAGACCCGCTCGACCAGCTCGGCCGTCACGACCTCGGCCGGCGGGCCCTCCGCGACGACCTCGCCGCCGCGGACGGCGATGAGGTGGGTCGCGTACCGGGCGGCGTGGTTCAGGTCGTGCAGGACGGCGACCAGGGTGCGGCCCTGGGTCTCGTGCAGCTCGGCGCACAGGTCGAGGACGTCGATCTGGTGCTGGATGTCCAGGAACGTCGTCGGCTCGTCGAGGAGCAGCAGCGGCGTCTGCTGGGCGAGCGCCATCGCGATCCACACCCGCTGGCGCTGACCTCCGGACAGCTCGTCGACGTACCGCTCCCCGAGCTCGGCCACACCGGTCGCCGCCATCGACTCCTGGACGATCCGCTCGTCCTCGGGGGACCACTGCCGCAGCAGCCCCTGGTGCGGGTACCGGCCGCGGGCCACCAGGTCGGCGACGGTGATGCCGTCCGGGGCGATGGAGGACTGGGGCAGCAGGCCGAGGGTCTTGGCGACCTTCTTGGCCGGCATGGTGTGGATGGTCTGGCCGTCCAGGAGCACCCGGCCCTGGGAGGGCTTGAGCATCCGGGACAGGGCGCGCAGGAGGGTCGACTTGCCGCAGGCGTTCGGCCCGACGATGACCGTGAAGGAGTTGTCGGGAATCGCCACCGACAGGTCGCGGGCGATGATCCGCTGGTCGTAGGCGAGGGTGACCGACTCCGCGCTGAGCCGCTGGGTCTGACCGTCCATGGGGGTGCTCCTGAGGTTCTTCTCGTTCATATCCGTCCCGCCTTGCGTTCGGTGACGAGCAGCCACAGCAGATAGCAGCCGCCGAGCACGCCGGTGACGACGCCGACGGGAAGTTGCCGGTCGCCGAAGGCGTTGGTCGCGAGCCAGTCGGCTACCAGCAGCAGCGCGGAGCCCATGAGGGCGGACGCGGCGAGGTTGGGTCCGGGCGAGCGGGTGAGCCGGCGCGCCAGCTGCGGCGCGCTGAGCGAGACGAAGACGATCGGGCCGGCGGCGGCGGTGGCGACGGCCACGAGCAGCACGGCGGAGCCCATCAGCACGACGCGGGTCCGTTCGACCTTCACGCCGAGCGCGTACGCGGCGTCGTCTCCCATCTCCAGCATCCGCAGCGCCCGGCCGTGGCCCAGGACGAGCGGGACGAGCAGACAGCTGACCGCGAGCAGGGGCCAGAAGTGGTCCCAGTCCCGCCCGTCCAGCGAACCGGTCATCCACACGGTGGCGCGCGTGGCGTCGACCAGGTTGGCCTTGGTCAGGAGGTAGTGGATGACGGCGGTCAGCATGGCGGCCGCGCCGATACCGACGAGGACGAGGCGGTAGCCGTGGACTCCGCGCTTCCAGGCGAGCAGGTAGATCGCGGTGCCGGTGACCAGCGCGCCGACGATCGCCCCGCCCGCGGCGGCGGTCGAACTGCCCTGGAAGAGCACGATGACGAGCAGCGCGCCCACGGAGGCGCCCTGGCCGAAGCCGATCACGTCGGGGCTGCCGAGGGGGTTGCGGGAGACGGACTGGAAGACGGCGCCGCCGATGCCGAGCGCGGCGCCGACGAAGACGGCGACGAGGACGCGCGGCAGGCGCAGGTCCATGACGGCGAACTCCTGGACGGCGGTGCCGTCGCCGAGGAGGGTGGCGACGACGTCCGCCGGGGCGATCGGGAAGTCTCCGCTGCCGATGAGGACGACGCCGACGGCGAGGGTGAGCACGATCAGCGCCAGCACGGAGATCGCGGCGCGGGGCTCGTACCGTACGGAGAACCCTCCACCGGTCCGTAGCGACTTGGTGGTCACAGCTGGGCCATCCTCTTGCGGCGTACGAGATGGATGAAGACGGGTCCGCCGACGAGCGCCGTCACGATGCCGACCTGGAGCTCGGACGGCCGGGCGACGAGCCGGCCGATCACGTCGGAGCCGATGAGCAGGACGGGCGCGAGGACGGCGGCGTACGGGAGGATCCAGCGCATGTCGGGGCCGGTGATGGCCCGTACGAGATACGGCACCATCAGCCCGAGGAACATGATCGGCCCGCAGGCGGCGGTCGCGGCGCCGCACATCAGCGTGACGGCCAGCATGGCGACGACGCGGGTGCGGTTGAGGTCGGCGCCGAGCGCGCGAGCGGTGTCGTCGCCCATCTCCATCGCGTTGAGCGGCCGGGAGATGAGCAGGGCGAGGGCGACGCCGGCCACGATGAACGGGGCGACCCGGCGCACCGTCTCCATGTCCGCGGAGGCGAGCGACCCGACCGTCCAGAAGCGGAGCCGGTCGAGGGCGGCCGAGTTCAGCAGCTGGACGGCGTTGACGTAGCCGTAGAGCGCGGCGGTCGCGGCGGTGCCGGCGAGCGCGAGGCGTACGGGTGTGGAGCTGCGGCTGCCGCCCAGGACGTATACGACGACGGAGACGACGGCCGCGCCGAGGAAGGCGAACCAGACGTAGTCGGTGACCTCGGTGATCCCGAGGAACGCGATCGCGGACACGACGGCGGCCGCGGCACCGGCGTTGACGCCGAGCAGTCCCGGTTCGGCGAGCGGGTTGCGGGTGAGGCCCTGCATCACGGCTCCGGACAGACCGAGCGCGACGCCGACGAGCAACCCGAGAAGGGTCCGGGGAACGCGCACGTCATGGATGATGACGTCGTTTCCGACACCGCTGTTCTGGAACAGCCCGTGCCAGACATCGCCGAGCGGCACCGGTTTGGCGCCGATCATGATGCTCAGGACACAGACCAGCAGCAGGACTCCGACGGCCACGACCAGGCCGACGACGCGCACGGAATCGCGACGCCTCGGCGGCTGGGCAGGGTCTGTCGACTCCGCGCTCGTTCGGGAGGGACTCTCGACCAACACGGAGTTAGGTTAGCCTACCCTGCTATCGACTTCGTGGGGCTGGTTCCCTCCCCGGACGGCCGCCTTTCACCGACAACGGCCTCACCCTCGCCCTCCCAGCCCCAGCCGCTCCAGCACCTTCCCCGCGTCCAGCCCGCACGCCCCCGCGCCCGCGTCCGACCACGCCGCCGCGCACAACGCCCGTACGCCGTCCAGCACGTCCCCTTCTCCGTCCAGCGCCAGCGCTCCCCCGCTCACCGAAGCCGTCCACCCCCCGCAGGCGAAGCCACCTTCGGCCTCGGTCACTTCGGGCTGCCCCACCAGCAACCCCCGCAGATCCGCCGCCACATACGTCGGCCGGTGCTCCGGCACCGCCGCCAGCAGCTGCGGTACGTCCGTCACGCCCGTCAGCACGAGCAGCGAGTCCACGCCCCCGTTGAACGCCCCCTCGATGTCCGTGTCCAGGCGGTCCCCGACCACCAGCGGCCGCTCGGCGCCGGTGCGCAGCACCGTCTCCCGGTGCATCGGCGGCAGCGGCTTCCCCGCGACCTTCGGCTCCACGGTGCCGCCCGTGGCGATCCGCACGACCTCCACCGCCGCCCCGTTCCCCGGCCCGATGCCCCGGGGCCCGGGAATCGTCAGGTCGGTGTTCGACGCGTACCACGGCACGCCCCGCGCCACCGCGTAGCTCGCCTCGACGAGCCGGCTCCAGGTCAGGTCCGGGCCGCCGTACCCCTGCACGACCGCCGCCAGGCCCTCCTCGTCCGCCGACTCCACCGGCTCCAGGCCCCGCTCACGCAGCGCCACCCGCAACCCCTCGCCGCCGATCACCAACACCCGCGACCCGGGGGGAACTTCGTCGGCGATCAGCCGCGCCACGGCCTGTGCGGACGTGATGACGTCTCCGGCCTCGGCCGGCACGCCCAGCTCGGTCAGGTGCGCCGCCACCGCGTCCGGCGTCCGCAGCGCGTTGTTGGTGACGTACGCGAGATGCATGCCGCCGGCCCGCGCCGAGCCCAGCGCCTCGACCGCGTGGGGAATCGCCTGCCCGCCCGCGTACACGACACCGTCCAGGTCGAGGAGCGCGGTGTCGTACGCCTCGCTCAGCGCCCGCGCGCTGCCCCCCGGCCGGTTCCTGCCCAGCCGCCCCTGACCGTCGCCCACGCCGCCGTCCTCCATGACCTCGTACTCCTCACATCACCGAACACCGGCGTACGCCACCGATGTGCCACCGGGCGAAAGTCCCCCGCTCCCCCGATCATCGCTCATAGCCACCGTCCACTTACGATTGCGCAATGAACACCTCAGGTCCCGCGGCCGACGACGTCCGCGCCGGCGGTCTGCGCCTGCTCCCGTTCCGGGGGCTCCGCTACGTCCCCGAGCGGGTCGGCAGCCTGGCCGCCGTGACCTCCCCGCCGTACGACGTCGTCGTACGGCCCGACGGCCTCCACCACCTCGAGTCCGCCGACCCCCACAACATCGTCCGCCTGATCCTGCCGCAGGCCGTCATCGCCGGCGCCCGCCACCGCAAGGCCGCCGTCACCCTCGACCGCTGGCTCGCCGACGGCATCCTGGCACCTGACCCCGAGCCCGCGCTCTACGTGTACGAGCAGCACGGCGACGGCATCCTCCAGCGCGGCGTCATCGGCGCCCTGGAGCTCTCCGACCCGGCACAGGGCATCGTGCTCCCGCACGAGGACGTGATGCCGCACGTCGTCGAAGACCGGGCGGCGCTGATGCGGACGACCGCCGCGAACCTGGAGCCCCTGCTCCTCACGTACCGCGGCGACGGCGACGGAGCCGCGGACGTCATCGAGCGCACCGTCCAGCGCGATCCGCTGCTCTCCACGACCACGGAGGACGGCTTCCACCACCGCCTGTGGTCGGTCACGGACCCCGCCGAACTCGCCACGGTCACGGCCGGCCTCGCCGATCACCAAGCGCTGATCGCGGACGGCCACCACCGTTGGGCGACGTACCTCCGGCTGCGCGAGGAGCACGCCTCCCCGAGCCCGTGGAACTACGGTCTGGTCCTCCTCATCGACACCGCCCGCTACCCCCTGCGGGTCCGCGCCATCCACCGTCTCCTCAACCGCCTCCCGGTCGCGGACGCGCTCGCGGCCGTCGGGGACGGTTTCCGCGTCCGCCGCGTGCAGGGCCCGTTGCAGGCGGCCCTGGCGTCCCTGGCGTCGGCGGCGGCCGAGGGCAACGCCTTCCTCCTGACCGGCGACGGCGCCTTCCACCTCGTCGACCGGCCTGACCCGGAGCTGATCGCGCGCACGGTCCGGACGGACCGCCCCGAGGCCTGGCGCACCCTGGACGCGACGGTCCTGCACGCCACGCTGCTCGACCACCTCTGGCACATCCCGGACGCCCCCGAGCACATCAGTTACATCCATGACACCGCGGCCGCCGTCGAGCAGGCGGAACGGCGCGGCGGTACGGCGGTCCTCATGCATCCGGTACGGGAAGAGGTCGTACGGGACCTGGCGCGGCAGGGCGTCACGATGCCCCGCAAGTCGACGTCGTTCGGCCCGAAGCCGGCGACGGGCCTGGTGCTCAGAAGCCTGGCGCTGGACTGAGCGCACGAAAAAGGGCGGCACCCCCGCGAGGGGGTGCCGCCCTTCTCCGTTCCGTCTCAGACGTCAGACACGGTCGTCCTCGTCGTCCTCGTCCTCGTCGCCGTCGCCGGGGGCGGCGTCGGCGTCGGTCTCATCGGCGGCCGGGGCCTCGACGATCTCGTCGGACTCGTCCAGGTCGTCGATGGCGTCGACGAACTCGACACCGTCCAGCTCGGCGAGCCGGTCCGAGGCGTCCGTGGCCCCGTCCTTGTCCGACTCCAGTGCCTTGGCGAACCACTCACGAGCCTCGTCCTCGCGCCCGGCGGCGAGCAGGGCGTCGGCGTAGGCGTACCGCAGGCGGGCCGTCCACGGGTGCACGGCGGTCGACGCGAGCTCGGGGCTCTGCAGGGTCACGATGGCGGCGTCCAGCTGCCCCATGTCCCGGCGCGCACCGGCGGCGACGAGCCGCATCTCGACCTGTCCTGCCTTGTCCAGCTTCTGCGTCTCGGGCTCACCGGCCATCGCCAGCGCCCGCTCGGGCCGACCCATGCCGCGCTCGCAGTCGGCCATAACGGGCCAGAGCTCGACACCGCCGGTCATCCGCCGCGCGGCCCGGAACTCGGCCAGCGCCTCGGAGTACTTCTGCGTGGCGTAGGCGGCGAAGCCGGCGGCCTCACGCACCGCGGCCACACGGGAGGCGAGTCGCAGGGCGATACGGGCGTACGCGTACGCCTGCTCGGGGTCCTCGTCGATCAGGTTGGCGACCATGACGAGGTTGCGGGCGACATCGTCCGCGAGCCCCTTGGGCAGGCTCATCAGCTCCTGGCGCACATCCGCGTCGATCTCCTCACCGGTGATCTCCGCCGGGATCGGCAGCCGCTTGATCGGCGCACGATCCGGCCGGTCCCGGTCCCGGTCGTCCCGACGCCCGTAGCCGCCCCGGTCGTCCCGACCGCGGTACCCACCCCGGTTGTCGCCACCACGGTCGTCACGACGGAAGCCGCCGCCACCGCCACGGCTGTCGTCACGACGCGGCCCACGGGGACGGTCGTCCCGGCGGTCGTCACGCCTGTCGTCACGACGGAAGGCCGGACGCTCGCCACCCCGGTCGTCACGACGGAACGACGGACGGTCGTCCCGCTGGAAGCCACCACCGCGGTTGTCGCCCCCACGGTCGTCACGCCGGAAGGAGGGGCGCTCATCGCGCCGGTCGTCACGACGGAACGACGGACGGTCGTCCCGCTGGAAGCCACCACCGCGGTTGTCGCCCCCACGGTCGTCACGACGGAACGACGGACGGTCGTCCCGCTGGAAGCCACCACCGCGGTTGTCGCTCCCACGGTCGTCACGACGGAAGCTGCCACCACCACGGTTGTCATCGCGCCGGTCGTCACGACGGAAGGGAGGACGCTCATCGCGACGGAAGCCGCCGCCGCGGTTGTCGCCACCGCGGTTGTCGTCACGGCGGAAACCACCGCCAGCACCACGGTTGTCATCACGGCGCTCATCGCGCCGGAACGCCGGCCGCTCGCCACCGCGGTCGTCACGACGGTCGTCACGACGGAAGGGAGGTCGCTCGTCGCGCCGCTCGTCACGACGGAAACCACCGCCACCGCGCGTGTCACCGCCGCGGGTGTCGCCACCCCGGTCGTCGCGACGGAAACCGCCACCGCCACGGGTGTCACCGCCACGGTCGTCGCGACGGAAACCGCCGCCACCACGGGTGTCACCGCCACGGTCGTCGCGACGGAAACCGCCGCCACCACGGGTGTCACCGCCACGGTCGTCGCGACGGAAACCGCCGCCACCTCCGCCGCGGTTGTCGTCACGCCGATCATCACGGCGGAAGGCCGGCCGCTCGCCGCCACGGTCGTCACGGCGGAAGCCGCCGCCACCGCGGTTGTCGCCGCCACGGTTGTCGTCGCGGCGGTTGTCGTCGCGACGGAAGCCGCCACCACCACGGTTGTCGCCGCCGCCACGGTTGTCGTCACGACGGGGCCCGCGGTAGCCGCCCCGGTCGCCACCGTCCCTACGACGCGGCTCGCGCTCCGGACGGTCGTCGGGAGAGTTGGTGGACATCGACGTGACTCCTGTCTTCGGGTACTGCAGTCATTCTCGCGCAGTCGGCAGACCGACGCGCTTCGGCAAAATACGAGGAAAAGCAAAAAGGACCCTTGGTCCCAGCGTGAACGCTGGGACCAAGGGTCCTGAAAGATTGTTCGGCGGCGTCCTACTCTCCCACAGGGTCCCCCCTGCAGTACCATCGGCGCTGAAAGGCTTAGCTTCCGGGTTCGGAATGTAACCGGGCGTTTCCCTAACGCTATGACCACCGAAACCCTATCGGGTTCTAGCGAACAAGCACACTCTTCAATTAAAAGTGGAGCTGGTTCAACCGGTGCGACTGTTCGCAACCCGGGAACCACACAGTGGACGCGAGCAAATGAGGACAAGCCCTCGGCCTATTAGTACCGGTCAGCTCCACCCATTACTGGGCTTCCACATCCGGCCTATCAACCCAGTCGTCTACTGGGAGCCTTACCCTCTC
>NZ_BMTO01000003.1:551695-552834 GCF_014649715.1 Streptomyces lateritius | reverse complement strand
ACCACATCTCCGCCTGGCCGAGCGTCTTGGCGCCGTTGTCGATGTAGTAAGGGACGGTCTCGGGCAGGAGCCGCGACTCGCGCAGGAGCCGTTCCAGCGGGACCACGTCCCACCCGATGGTCTGACCGTGCACCACGGCGCCGTCCTCGGCGGTCCGGGCGACGATGCCCGGCACGCCGACACCGACGCCGAGAAGCCGTTCCGCCGCGATCCCGGCGCGTTCGAGGACTTCCGCGATGCCCTCGCGCAGGTGGCCGACGACGACCCCGACGTCGTAGCGGTCGACACGGCGCGACCCCTGGGTCTCCAGCGGCCGCTCCACGCGTGCGAGCTCGGTGAGGGCCAGGTCGAAGAGCTCGATCCGCACCCGCGTCTCACCTACGTCCACCCCGATCATGTAGCCGCTGTCCGCGCTGATGCGCAGGAGCGTGCGGGGCCGGCCGCCCGCGGAGTCGACACTGCCGGCCTCCTCCACCAGCCCCTCGGCGACCAGCTCGGCCACCACGTTGCTCACCGAGCCCGAGCTCAGGCCGGTGACCGGGCCGAGCGAGAAGCGGCTCAGGGGCCCGTCGAAATACAACCGTTGCAACACCGCGGTGCGGTTCTCCCGCCGCAGGTCACGCACAGTACGGCCGCTGCGCACCTTCACCCCGCCCCCTCGTCGTCATGTCCCTGCACGCAACATACCGTGTCGCGCCTCTTGACGTGCTCTTCGCTCGTCGTTTGGATCACATCATAAATTAAGCAATGAGGTCATGTGGGAGCCGAACGCGGGACACTGCGGCGTTCCCACTCGAAGGCGATCCGCCGCTCCACGGTCAAGTCGAGCGGGCACCGGTACGCGGAGATCATCCGCGCCCGTCGCGAGGTCACGGCCGCCCGCTGAGCGTGCCGCACGGAAGGGACCCCGTCCGCCGGAGCGATCCGGCGGGCGGGGTCCCTTCCTTTCGTGGGGTCAGGGGAAGAAGACGACCGTGGAGGGGATGGTCGAGGTTCCCGAGGTCGGGGCGCCGATGCCGTTGACGACATGGCCGTACGGGCCGTTGCCGCCGACGGAGGCGGCGAGCGGGTTGGGGAACCCCACCCCGGGGTTGACGCGCAGTTCGACGCGTTCGATGGCCGCCGGGGCGCCGAGGTCG
>NZ_BMTO01000003.1:544912-551577 GCF_014649715.1 Streptomyces lateritius | reverse complement strand
GGTGCTGGACCAGCGCGTGCCGAGGCCGCCGTCGACGGCGCCGGCGGCCGCCGTGCCGGCGTTCTCCCGGCTGGAGGCGGTGGCCGGCCCGCCCTGCGAGAGCAGCACCGGGGCGGCCTGCGCGGCGGATGCGGGAAGCAGGGCGGGCAGCGTCGGGACGAATGCGGTGACGAGGGCCCCGGTGAGGCCCCCGCTGACCGTGGTGGTCATGCGGGGGTCGGTCATCGTGTCACGGTCCATTTCTGGTGGGCGCCGCCCGTGCAGGTCCAGATCTGCAGCCGGGTGCCGTTGGCGGAGCTGCCGCCTGCGGCGTCGAGGCACTTGTTCGCCTGGGGGTTGACGATGTCGCGGGCCGCGGGGACGGCCCACCGCTGGGCGGCGGAGCCGTTGCACTCCCAGAGTTGGACGACGGTGCCGTCCGCCGTGCCACCGGAGGCGACGTCGAGGCACTTGCCGAGCGCCCGGATCGTGCCGTCCGCTCCGACCGTCCACCGCTGGGCGGCCGTCCCGTTGCAGTCGTACAGCTGCACCGCCGTGCCGTTCGCGGTGCCGGCGCCTGCCACGTCGACGCACTTGCCGCCGATGCCGGTGATCGGGCCGCCGGTGGTGGGGGTGTCGGCGGTGGTGACGCGGACGTGGTCGACGACGAGTTGCCGCGGGAAGACCGTGGAGCCGTCTGGGTCGCCGGGCCAGTAGCCGCCGACCGCGAGGTTGAGGATCAGGAAGAACGGCTTGTCGAACACCCAGGTGCGGCCGCCGAGATCGGCGGGCGTACGGGTCTGGTAGACGGTCCCGTCGACCGACCAGGTGATCCTGCCCGGCGACCAGTCGACGGCGAAGGTGTGGAACGCGTCGGCGAAGGCCTGCCCGCCCGGGAGCGTGTAGCCGGCGCCGATGCCGCCGGAGCCGGAGTATCCGGGGCCGTGGAGGGTGCCGTGGACGGTGGAGGGCTCGAAGCCGACGTTCTCCATGACGTCGATCTCGCCCGAGTTCGGCCAGCCCACCTGCCCGATGTCGTTGCCGAGCATCCAGAAAGCGGGCCACATGCCCTGGCCGCGCGGCACCTTCATCCTGGCCTCGACCCGGCCGTACGTCGTCGTGAACCTGCCGGCGGTGTTCAGCCGGGCGGAGGTGTACTCGCACCGCCCGTACCAGCACTGGTAGTTGCCGGGGTTCTCCTTGCGGGCGGTGATGACCAGGTGACCCTGGCCGTCGAGAGCGGCGTTGCGGTTGCCGGCCGTGTAGTACTGCCGTTCGTGGTTGTTGACGTTGTCGCCGGTCTCGATCTGCCATTTGGCGCCGTCGACGGCGGAGCCCGCCGGCCCGTCGAAGTCGTCGGAGAAGGTGACCGCGGCCGTCTGCGCGGCGGGGCGGAACGCGGCGTGGTCGGCGCCGGACGCGTCGGGCGCGGGGCCCGCGAGACCGAGGCCCAGCGCCGCGAGGGCGAGGGTGGCCACGGCGGAGGACAGCAGGCGCCGTGGTGAGCGGGAGGCGTGCATGACTCTCTCTTCCGTCGGTGTGGGGGTGAACAGCTGAAAGTCATGCTCATGACATTCAACTCGGCGAGGCGTACTTTGTTGCACCCATGATTTAAGAAGTGAACTAATGGGGCGTCAAGAGTTCTGGTACATACCTGCTTGGTACACACCAGTTCCGCCGAGCACTCCGGCCCTCAGGCGCCCACGGTGCCGTCGACGCCCTCGCGCAGGAAGTCCGCGTGCCCGTTGTGGCGCCCGTACTCGAGCAGGACGTGCACCATCACCATCCGCAGCGAGACGTCCTCGCCCCAGCGCGGCTGGTGCCCGACGAGGTCCAGCGACGCGGCCTCCCGCTCGATCCGGCGGGAGTTCTCGACCTCCGCCTCCCACACCGCGAAGGCCTCGGCCCGCGTCGACCGGCTCGCGTCGTAGGCCGCCTGGAAGTCGATCGTGTCGGACCAGACCATGGGCGCCTCGGCGTCCTCGAACGCCCGCCGGAACCAGGCGCGTTCCACCTCGGCCATGTGCCGCACCAGCCCGAGCAGCGACAGCGTGGAGGGCGGCATCGACCGCTCCCGCAGCTGCTCGTCGGTGAGGCCCTCGCACTTCATCGCGAGCGTGGCGCGGTGATGGTCCAGGAAGCCCCGCAGGGTCTCGCGCTCCGTCCCCACGCGGGGCGGCTCCGGACGGTTGTCGGTGCTCACCGCGGTGCTCCTCTTCCCTGCCGGCTGTCAGGACCGGACCCTACTCCCGGCCGCCTCGTGCCGCGTCGCCGGGCAGCCCTTCCCGGACCCGCGCCGGTCGCCCCTGCGGCCCCCTCAGCCGGCGAGGAAGGCCTCGATCGCCTCGGCGAGCGCCCCCGGGCTCTCCTCCGGTGCGTGGTGGCCCGCCTCCGGAAGCACCTCGAGACGGGCGTTCGGGTACCACCGGAGCCAGGTGGCCTCCATCGCCGCGGCGCCCAGCGCCGGGTCGTGGGCGCCGACCACGAGCAGGACGGGGGTCGGGTTGTCCTTGACCCGGTGGTGGAAGTCGGTGCGGGACCAGGAGTCCAGATAGGCGCGGAAGGCCGCGGCCGAGGAGCGTTCCAGCGAGCGTTCGACGACCTGGCCCAACCAGGCGTCGTCGTACCGGCCGCCCGTGGTGGTGTCGATGATGACCCGTCGGTTGCCGGGATCCTCCGCGGCACCGGCGAACAGCTCCCAGCTCGCGCCGTCGAGGGGGAAGCCCGCCGCGGACACCGGCGAGATGCCGATCAGCGACCGGACCCGCGCGGGCGCGTCGAGGAGCATCAGCTGGGCTGCCTTGGCCCCCATGGAGTGGCCGATCACCGAGAACGCGTCCCAGCCCAGGTGGTCGGCGACGGCCAAGGCGTCCGCGGCGACCTCCTCCATGGTGAACGCACCCTCGGTGCCGATCGCCTCGCCGTATCCACGGCAGTCGAGGAACGCGTACGTACCGGCGTCCCCGTCGAGGTGCGCGCGGAGCGGATCGAAACTCGTGCGGTCGCCGAACCAGTTGTGCAGCACCAGCGCCCGCCGGGATCCGCTGCCCTGTACGTCGTACGGAAGAACCTGGCCCGTCATCACGCCCCCTGATCACCGTGCACGCTCGCGCCGACGATCGAGTCTCGCGAGCCACCGCACTCGGGTCAACCTCCCCGCGGAGGCACCTCGGCGCGTGTCGGCGCGTGTCGGCGCGTGTCGGCGCACCCGGCATCCGCGCACGCGCCCCGCACACCCGGCACACCCCGCACGCCTCGCGTGACGGCGGCGACGTTCCGTGACCGTGCGCGCCGTGCCCGTCGAGCGCGCGAGATGCGGAGGCCCTCGGTCGGGGAGCATCCTGGCTGTGTGACGTCGCACGGCGTGGCCGGCCCGGGCCCGTCGGCCGAAACCGGGAACACGCCCTGGAGAACGGACGCCGACGGGGGGCCTTTCGATGCGCTGCCGCTGGTGATGGCCGAGGCCGCGCTGCGCACGATCGAGGCGGTCGGCGGGTACGCGGGCGCGGTCTATCTGCGGTCCGGGACTCCGGGCCTGCTCCGCATGTCGGTCCTCGCCGGGCTGCCGGGCCCCCTCTTCCGGCCCTGGTGGCGGATGCACGTGAACCGGCCCTTCCCCATCGCGGAGGTGCACCGCTCCGGCCAGCCGGTGCACCTGGCCGACGCCGAGGAGGCCATGCGCCAGTTTCCGCAGCTCGTGGCGAGTCTCCCGTTCCCCTTTGCCTCCCTTTACGCGCCGATCGTCAGCGGCCGGGAGCGGTTCGGGGTCCTCGTCGTCCTGCGGACGCCCACCCCCGGCGTCCCCGTCAACGCCCGGGACCGCGGCAGGATGGCCCGGGAGGCCCGGCGGCTCGCGGCGGCCCTCGCCGATCTGGCCGCAAAGGGCACGACCGTCGAATGGCCCGGCGAACCGGTGTGCGTCCAGCTGCCCTCGGCCGGCACACCGCCCGTGCGGATCGGCTACTTCGACTGGGACCTGGACACCGGCGCGGTCACCGCCGACGCCGGGCTGCGGGCCATCCTCGGCGACGACGCCTCCTTCCCCGGCACCATCGACGCGCTCACGGAACGCCTGGCGCCCGAGGACACCTACGCGCTGTGGACGATGGCCCGGCGGGCCGCCGAGTCGGGCACCCAGGTGGCCCGCAGGCTCCGGCTGAAGGGGCCCGACGGCGGACTGCACCTGCTGGAGGTCTCCGCCCGCGCCAGCCCGAGCGGCCGCCCGGGTGTGCTCACCGGCTCCCTGGTCGACCTCGGCACCGGTCTCGTCGGCTCGGATGCCACCGACCGGCTGCCCCGGGCCATCCTGGCGATCGACCGGCTGGGCCGGATCACCTACGTCAACCACCTCACCGAGGCCCTTCTCGGCCGCCCACGCGGCTCGCTCGCCGGGCGGACGGTGTGGGAGGCCCTGCCCTGGTTCGACCACCCCGCCCACGACGAGCACCTGCGGGCCGCGCTGCTGGCCGACGAACCGGTCCACTTCCTGGCCCACGCCTCCGAGCACGAGTGGCTCACGGTCTCGCTCTATCCCGGCCACGACGGCGTGACTCTGGTCCTCGTGCCGGAGTCGGACCCCGCCTACCGTCCCGGGTCCGTGACCCGGCCGGACGCCGGCCTGGGCTCCCCCGCGGACCGGGCGACGGCGCTCTACCGGCCGGTGGCGCTCGCGATCGCGCTGACCGAGGCCGTCACGGCCCGCCAGGTGTCGGCAGTGGTCACCGACGAACTGCTGCCCGCGTTCGGCGGCCGCCAGCTGGCGATCTACCTGCTGAGCGAGCGCCATCTGTACCTGGCCTGGGAGACCGGGTTCCCGCCCGGCTTCCTGGAGCCCTTCGACGGCGTGGGCCTCGACGCCCACCTGCCCGGCGTGGAGACGCTCACCACCGGCCGCCCGATGTTCTACGAGTCGATGGAGCAGCTGAGCCGCGCCTATCCGGGCCTCCCCCTGGACGCGAACACGGGCGCCCGCGCGTTCCTGCCGTTGATCGCGTCGGGCCGTCCCGTCGGCTCCTGCATCCTCGGCTTCGACCGGCCGCGCGGCTTCAGCCCGGAGGAGCGCACCGTACTGACGGCACTCGCCGGGCTCATCGCCCAGGCGCTGGAACGGGCCCGGCGCTACGACAGCGAGGCGGCGCTCGCCCGTGGGCTGCAGGACGCCCTGCTCCCCCACCGGCTGCCGGTCCGCGACCAGGTCGACACGGTGGCGCGCTATCTGCCGGGCACCCAGGGCATGGACGTGGGCGGGGACTGGTACGACGTGATCGAGACGGGTAAGGGGCTGCTCGCCCTGGTCGTGGGTGACGTCCAGGGCCACGGCGTCGCCGCCGCGGCCACCATGGGACAGCTGCGCAGCGCGGTACGCGCGTTCTCCCTGGGCGGCCTCCCTCCCGAAGAGGTGGTCAGGGGTACCAACCGGCTGCTGATCGACCTCGATCCGGGGCAGTTCGCCAGCTGCTGCTACATCGTCCTCGACCCGGAGACCGGTGCCGTCCAGGCCGTACGGGCGGGGCATCCGCAGCCCCTGCTGCGGCGGCCGGACGGAACGGCTCGGGTGCTGGATCTTCCGGGAGGTCTCGTCCTCGGCATCGACGACGACGCCACCTTCCCGGTCTCCGAGCTGGTTCTGGAGCCGGGAGCGGTGCTCGCGCTCTACACGGACGGTCTGGTGGAGCATCCGGGCACGGACATCGACGAGGGGATCGAGCGGCTGCGGCGCGCCTTCTCCGTCTCGGGTTCGGTCGCGCTCGCGGAGACGGCGGACCGACTGATCCGCGACGCCCGCCAGGCCGCCGACCGCCCGGACGACATCGCCCTTCTCCTGGCCGCCCGCTGGTCCCACTCCTCCTGACCCCGGCCGGGGGCCGGGACGGCCAAGGGGCGTCTTGCGGGTCCGGCCGGATCAGTGAGCGGTGTCCGGTGCGTGCGATCGCAAGGCGGAGGGTCACCCTCGTACTGGGCGTACTCGGGTGATCCCGACAACGCGGCGGGCGTGCCAGGCGTCGCGGGCCAGGCGGGACTTCACGGACACGGCCTAGCGTCGGCGGTGGTAGCTGTCGCTCATGGTCGGCGGGACGTTGTGCATCGCGAGCGACGAGAACGAGGTGCGGTCGGCGCCCGCCTGCTCACGTCGCGCCTGCTCGATGAGCAGGCCGTCGGCGTTCTCGGTGGAGCCGCTGCCCCGCCGCGTCAGCTTCACCACGAGCAGCACGACGGCCGCGGTCAGCAGGCCGAGCAGCACCAGTACTGAGATCATGAGCGACTCCCCCGCGTCGTCGCACCCGCGTGCGATCTTGGCTCCACGCTATCGCGGGCGTGAGCGGAAGGGAACGCCAAGGACGTCACCCGGTCGGACCGTTGTCGCTGGTCGGTCCGACCGTGGGCGGGGAGGCTGGGCCCAGCAGCAGGCAGCCCGAGGAGGAGACGTGCAGCAGGACAAGCAGCCGGAGTACGGTCCCGTGGTCTTCCGCGACCGCTCCGCCGGGTTCGCCTTCCTGACCCGGTCCACGGCGAGCAGCGAGCAGACCATCGAGTGGGACGACGGCCGGACGTACCCCGTCGTCGACGTCGAGATCTCCTCGGAGAGCCACCCGTTCTACACGGGCAAGGCACGCACGGTGGACTCCGAGGGCCGCATCGCGAAGTTCGAACGGCGTTACGGCGACGAGTCCTCATGACGGGCGATC
>NZ_BMTO01000003.1:533179-544822 GCF_014649715.1 Streptomyces lateritius | reverse complement strand
CGCCCGACCGCCCCCGGAGCAGGTTCGCGGGGGCGGTCGGGCGCTGATCGGGTGGTCGTGGCTCAGGCCTCGACGACGCCGGACGCGGCGACGGCGATCTTCGCGCTGGTCGCGCCGGAGCGGGAGCCGAGGGACTCGATCTTCTTGACCAGGTCCTGACCCTCGACGACCTCGCCGAAGACGACGTGCTTGCCGTCGAGCCAGTCGGTCACGATGGTGGTGATGAAGAACTGGGAGCCGTTGGTGTTGCGGCCCGCGTTCGCCATGGAGAGCAGGAACGGCCGGTCGTGCTTCAGCTGGAAGTTCTCGTCCTCGAACTTCTCGCCGTAGATGCTCTTGCCACCGGTGCCGTTGCCGTTGGTGAAGTCACCGCCCTGGAGCATGAACTGGGGGATGACGCGGTGGAACGGGGAGCCGGCGTAGCCGTAGCCGTGCTCGCCGGTGGCGAGCTCACGGAAGTTCCGGGCCGTCTTGGGGACGACGTCGTCGAACAGCTTGAAGACGATCCGGCCGGCGGGGGCGTCGTCAATGGTGATGTCGAAGTACACGTTGTTGCTCATGAGGACATCCTGTCATTCCTGATTCCGCGGCGCGCGCATGGGCTGCCTCTACGCGCCGGATCCCCGCGCCTCCGGGTGAGGCGCGGGGATCCGGGGCGTCAGGCCAGTCCTTCGATGTTCGGGGGCTGGAGGGCGCTTTCCGTCACGATCTGTCCGGCCTCCTCCGCGAGGGTGCCCAGCGCGGTGTCGTTCTGCAGGAGACCGGTGGTGCCGCCGCCGGTCGTGCCGTGATCCGCGGCGGTCGCGTGGGGCGGCGGGGTGACGAGGGCGGTGACGACGCCCGCGGCGAGGGAGGCGATGGCGAGCATGCTGCGCTTCTTCATGCCCTGGTCAACTGCCGAGGGGCGCGGGGGTTACGGTTTCGTTCCCGGGTGAACGGAACGAGCGGAGTGCGCGGTGGCGCGGCCGCGAACCCGGCCACGGAGTCGGCTCTCGCACTTCTGTAAATATCCCCCTATTCCCCGCCATACCCCTGCAACCGTATGGTTGTGCTGGATGTCTCTCTCAGTGACACCACTGCCCCCATCGCAGGAAAGAAGGGGGACGTCATGCTCCATCGTCAACGCCTCGCGGCCGTGGCCGCCGGCATTCTTCTGACCGCCGGGATCGGTGCCACGATCCCCGCCGACGCCGCCACGGAACGGCCCCGGGCGACGACCCAGCCCGCGACCGCGCTCATCGTCAACGCCCGCTGGGGCGGGCACTCCACGTTCGACCGGCTCGTCATCGACGTCCGGGGCCCCATGCCCCCGGTCACCGTGACCCCGGTCGGCGCCCTGCATCACGACGGCTCGGGCGAGAGGGTTCCGCTCGCCGGAAAGTACTTCCTGGAGATCAGGTTCTCCCCCGCCGCCGCCCACAACGAGTCCGGCCGGTCCGTCTACGAGGGACCCCGGCTCCTGAAGATCAATCTGCCCATGCTCAAGGGTGTCGCCCTGACCGGCGACTTCGAGGGTGTGGTGACCATCGGAGCGGCCTTCGACACCAAGCCCGCCTACAAGACCTTCACGCTCCACTCGCCCGAGCGCTTCGTGCTCGACATCGCCCATCCGGTCGGCTGCCGGGCCTGACCGCACGACACGGCGGCGGGGCCCGTGCCGGTACGGGCCCCGCCGCCTCCTCTGCCGGGCCCTCCCCTCCCGGGCCCGCGGCTCTCAGATGTCGGCGCCGGTCTCGACATACACCGTCGTGCCCGAGCGGCGGGCGCGGTCGATCTCAGCGAGCCGGGCGAAGTTCCGCGGGGTCATCTCGCGCTGCCATTCGGCGAGGGTGCGGACCTTGAACTCACTGTGCTCGTCGGGGTCGAGCACGATACGGGCGAGCTGATCGTCCGTCAGGATGCCGCCGTCGAAGATGAAACCGATGTGGTTGGCCGGCCACTCCTCGCCCCGGTGGGACACGAAGTGGGTGCCGAGGAGCCGCGGCTCACCCGTGAAGACGATTCCGGTCTCCTCGTGGCACTCCCTTACCGCCGTCTGCCAGGGCGTCTCCCCCGGGTCCATGTTGCCGCCCGGCCACTGCCACAGGTCGGTGTGGTAGGTGGCGCGCAGCTGGAAGGGCCGGCCGTCGGTGTCGGTGAAGTACAGGCAGGCGTACGCCGTCGCCCTCGGCAGCGTCGCGATGTACTCGGCGGGCGGCAGCCAGGTGTTCGCCATGAGGCAGCTCTCTTTCGACGGACCGGTGGATCGCCTCCATCCAACCGGTCTTGCCGCCCTCTTCCGCCACCCCGGGGCCACGTCACCGGATCGTGTGATCATGACGGGCCCGGGGGACCGTCGCCGGTCGGCCGGGCGGTCCGGCCGGTCGGTCCACGGTCACCAGACCCGTCTCGTACGCGATGATGACGAGCTGCACCCGGTCGCGGGCGTCGAGTTTGGCCAGCAGCCGGGTCACGTAGGTCTTGGCGGTGGCGACGCTGATGGAGAGCCGTTCGGCGATCTCGGTGTTGGACAGGCCGCCGCCGATGAGTGTGAGCACCTCGCGCTCCCTTTCGGTGACGGCGGTCAGTTCGCGCCGTGGCGTGCCCGGCGCCGACCGGCCGGCGAGGTCCTTGATGAGGCGGCGGGTGACGCTCGGCGCGATGAGGGCGTCTCCCGCGGCGACGACGCGGATCGCCGCGAGGATCTCGTCGAGGCCCATGTCCTTGACGAGGAAGCCGCTCGCCCCGGCGCGCAGCGCCCCGTAGACGTGGTCGTCGTCGTCGAACGTGGTGAGGACGAGGACGCGGCTGGGGCCGGGCTCCGCCGTGATCGTGCGGGTGGCCTCGATGCCGTCCGTCCCGGGCATGCGGAGGTCCATCACGATCACGTCGGGGCGCAGGGACGCGGCCAGCTCGACCGCCTCCGCGCCGTTACCCGCCTCGCCGACGACTTCGAGGTCGGGGACCTCGGCGATGACCATCCGCAGGGCGGTGCGGACGAGGGGCTGGTCGTCGGTGAGGACGACCCGCACGGCGGGGGCGGCGGTTCGGCCGGTCATCGGGCTCCTGTCGGTACGGGAAGGCGGGCGGTCACTCGGAAGCCGCCTTCGGGGCGTGGTGCGGCGGAGAACTCGCCGTGCAGCAGGGCGACCCGCTCGCGCATGCCGACGAGGCCGTATCCGCCGCCCGCGCCGGCGTCGGCACCCAGCCCGTCGTCGACGATCTCGATGCTCAGCTCGTCCTCACGGCGGTCGACGGTCACCCGGCAGGAGGCGGCGCCGGCATGCCGTACGACGTTGGTGACCGACTCCTGGATGATGCGGAACGCCGAGAGCTCGATGTCCGGCGGCAGCGGGTGGTGATCGCCCTGCCACTCCACGTCGACGCGGACCCCGGCGGCCGTCGTCGCGGCGGCCAGCGCCTCGACGTCCGCGAGCGCGGCCGTGGCTTCCAGGGTCGAGCCGTCCGGCCGCTCGTGTTCGCGCAGGGCCCCGAGCATGCGGCGCAGCCCTGCCAGCGTCTCCCGGCTCGCACTCTCCACCGCGATCATCGCCTCGCGCGCGCCGGCCGGCTGGGTGTCGACGACCCGCGCCGCGGCGCCGGCCTGGAGGGCGATGACACCGATGCTGTGGGCGACCATGTCGTGCATCTCGCGGGCGATCCGCAGCCGTTCGTCGGTGACGGCCTGCTCCGCGGCTTGGGCTCGTGCCTGTTCGGCGTGCGCGCGGGCCTGCAGGGCCGCGTCGCCGATCAGCCAGGCGATGACGGTCGTCAGGGCGACGGCCAGCTCGGCCGAGGTGCCGACCTCCCAGCCGAACGCCAGCCGGGTGGCCAGGAAGCCGACGAGCACGCCGAGCGAGGTGACGAGGGCCTTGATCCCCGTGCGGCGCGGCCCGTTGGCGGCGATGACGTACAGCGCCACGTCGACGGCGAGGAACTGGGCGAGCGGGATCTCTCCCACGCTCAGCGGGACGGTCGCCAGGACCGAGGCGGTCAGCAGCAGACCGAGCGCGTTCGCCGGGCGGGCGAGCAGGCGCCGGCTTCCGATCAGCACCAGGGCGGTGGCGAGGGCGAGGAACGTCAGGCCGTCCCACCGGAGGTACACGACTCCGGCCGTGACGGCGGGGCGGTCCTCGCCGGGCAGTTGCGTGCGGATGAGGAAGGTGAAGACGGCACCCGCGCACCAGGCGAGTACGGTCCAGCCGCCGGGTGGCACCTTCTTGAGCAGCGGAAGCGTGGGGGTGGCGGGCATGCGGTGAGGGTATCGGCGGGGGGCGGGAGGGACATCGGACCGAGGTCGTACACCCTGGGGTGACAGCCGGCGGTCAGAGTGTCCTTCGTGGTCCGATGCCCGGCCGGGGGCGCCGACGGCACCGTGGTGCCCGTGACCGAAGTCGGGGAACTCACCAAGCGCTACGGCGCCACGGCCGCCGTCCACGGGCTCACCTTCCGGTGCGACCGGGCCGGGTCACCGGATTCCCCGGTCCGAACGGCGCGGGCAAGAGCACCACGCTCCGGATGATCACGGGCCTGCACGCGCCGACGAGCGGCTCGACCACGGTCTGTGGAAGACCCTTCCGGGACCGAGAGCGCGGTCTGCGTACGTGGGTGCGCTCCTCCACGCGGGCGACGTCCACGGCGGACGCGCCGCCCGGGCGCATCTGGGCGTGCCGGCCCGGAGCGACCGCATCCCGCTCGCCCGGTCGAGGCGGTCCTCGATGAGGTCGGGCCGACCGGTGCGGCCCGGCGCCGTGTCGCCGGGTTCTCGCGCGGGATGCGCCGGCGGCTCGGGATCGCCACCGCGCTGCTCGGCGATCCGCCGGTGTTCCTTCTCGACGAGCCGCTCAACAGGCTCGCCCCGGAGGGGGTGAAGTGGGTGCGGGGACTGTTCCGGCGGCTGGCGGAGGAGGGCCGAGGTCGCCCACGCCCGGCCGTACCGCGCCTGGTCACGGCTGGTGCAGGCCGGACCGTACGAGGCCGCCGGTCCCGGGACGTGTCTTGTCTCTCGTCCTCGGCCTCGCCCTAGCCGAAGTCCCGGTCCTCGGGCGGCAGCTCGGCGGGCAGGCGGTCGATGCGGCGCCGGAGCAGGTGCTCGTGGACCAGGCGTCCGACCAGGGCGGCGCCGTAGACCACGAAACCGACGCCGACCAGCCAGGACTGCAGGACGAGGACCGTCCCGAACTGGCCGTAGGTCACCGCGTTGGAGGCGATCAGTGGGGAGAAGACGAACTGGGAGAAGATCCGCAGCCCCAAGAGCCCCAGGGCCGTGCAGACGGCGCCCGGGACCAGGGCGCGCCAGCGGATGCGGCCGCAGAGGAGGAAGCGCTGGGACCACCAGAAGAAGAGGAAGGTCCCGACGACGTCCCCCGCCGCGACGAGGGACGTCACCAAGGCGGAGGAGTTGACCGGCGGGGGGTTGGCGACGAAGAGGAGGAGCGCGGCGACGAGCACGGCGAGCCAGACGACGTGCCGCCACATGGTGTGCCAGCGGGCGGTGGGCAGGTCCCACGCCCGTTCGTACCCGGTCTGCACGGCGGACCCGAAGGTGACCCCGAACGCGGCGAGCGCGGCGAGACCGAAGGCGGTGGTCCGCTGCAGCGCCTGCCCCGGCCTGCCGAAAAGCTGTTCCACCTCCTCCTGTGAGACCTCGGAGACGCCGAGGCCCTGCACCAGCCATCGGGCGAAGCCCTGACCGCTCGCCAGGTCGGCGGCCGCGACGACGATGAGGAGCGGGACGAGGGTGAGGAGGCTGAGCGCGGCGAAGCCCATCGCACGGTGCATCAGTTCCATCTCGCGCCCGCGGTACCAGGCGAGCCCCAGGACCGAGGTCACGACGGCCCGATGGAGCCGGTGGAACCAGTGACCGTGTTCGGCTGGGGCACCGTCGCGCGGTGCACCGGAAGTGGAGGGCATGCCACGGGGAGTACCCGCAGGGAGCCGGGACACCTCCGGCATGCCGCCGAACGGGCGGTCTCTCCGCTCCTCGCGGTCAGCGGCCGGGGGTGAGGCACATGCGGGTGCAACCGTCCGGCGTCGGGTCGGACGGGGCGGCCAGACCTCGGCCGGCGGCCTGGAGCGCCGCACTGACCAGGGTCGCCAGAAGGTCGATGTCCGAGCCCATGTCCAGACGGACCGTCACCCACCCCGAACCGGCGCGCAGTCGCACGGCGCTGGACCCGAGCAGGGCGGGCCGTAGCTTCGCGATCATGGCGCGGGTCAGATGGACGTCGGCTTCGTGGTCACCGTGGAAGTGGACGATGTCGTGGGTCGTGGTGCCCAGGCCGAGTTCGGCGCCGCAGTGGGCGCGTCCGGCGATCAGCGAGGGCCAGCTCATCAGGCGTTCACCGGCGTGCCTGGCGGTGTTCATACCTGGAGCGTGCCTGGGGGCGGCGCCCCTGCACAAGCGTCCTGCCGAAAGAATCGCGCCGAGGCGTGAAATAGCCGCTCGGTGGTGACACGAGGGGGCGCCCGAAGCCTCGAACGCGCCCTCTGGGGTGAATTGCTCGGAGCGGTGTCACTGAGGGGTGTGGCGCTCGCGGATACGGGCAGCGAGGACGGCGACGTCGTCCTCCGCGTGGTGGGCGTCAAGACGCCGGAGCACCTCCGCGACGACCCGCTCGGGACCGGAGCCGGCGGGAAGGCGCAGCGTGGAGAGGCGCGCGAGAGAGACGTCGATGTCCTCGCCGCGCCGCTCCACCAGGCCGTCGGTGAAGAGCAGCAGCGTGTCGGAGGGGGACAGGGTCCGGGTCACGGGTTCGTATCCGGCGACGCCCGTGCCCAGCGGCGGGCCGACCGACACCTCCACGAGCTCGGCGGCCCCGTCCGCCGCGAAGATCACGGGTGGCAGGTGCCCGGCGCTGGCGAGGGTGGCGGCGCCGCGCGCGGGGTCGACCTGGATCAGCAGACAGGTCGCCGGGCGCATGGTGCCGTGCTCCGCGACGACGGCGTCCAGCTGACGCAGGACGCGGTGCGGCGGCAGATCCGTGGAGGCCACGTCCCGCAGCGCCGAGCGGTACGCGTTCATGTCGACGGCCGCGTCGAGGCCGTGCCCCATCACGTCCCCGACGACCAGGAGACTCCGGCCGAAGTGAAGGCGTACGGTCTCGAACCAGTCGCCGCCGACCAGCGTTCCGGCGCCGGCGGGCAGGTAACGGCCGGCGATCTCCAGATTGGGGTGCGGCCTGCCCGGTTCCGCCACGAGGGCCTGTTGCAGGTGGTAGGCGGTCCGCTCGGTCGCGGCGAGGCTCCGGGCGTGGGCGAGGTGCGCGGCGGCGAGCCGCGCCACGTCCTGGACCATGCCCGTCTCGTGATCCGCGACGCCCGAGGGTCCGCCACTCGCGGCGCTCGTGAGGCGCACGGCGGTCACGACACCGAGGACGCGGCCCTGCCACTCCAGCGGAGCCCGCACCACGCGCACGGGGCGTCCGTCCGTCTCCGTGTCCGGGTAGGCGCGGCCGGGCCCGTCCTCCCGCCTCGGCTCCATGTGGTCGACGAGCCCCGATGCCCCGGCCACGGCGGCGCGCACCCAGGCGGCACCCTCCTCCGGCCGGACGTCCACGGCCACCGCGTCGTACCCGTGCCGGCGGAGGAACGCGGCCAGGTCCTCGCAGACGGCCCGCTCGTCGAGGCGCGCGCCGATCTCCCCGATCGCGTCGGCCACGGCACGCAGCCGGGCCAGCGACCCGACCCGCTCCACCAGCGGGGAGGCCGGCGTCTCCGCTCGCTCCGACAAGACACCTCCACCGCCGCGACGGGCCCCGAGCAGCGCACACCTCTCATTGGACCAGCGGCCCGGCGCGCCCGCGCGCCCGCGCCGACCGGACCCGGTGTCACTTTCCGTAACCTTATAGCCATGGATGCTCGGTTCTCGCCCGGCCTGCCGCGCGAGAACGTCGCCGACGGGCTCGTGATGTTGGCCGCAATCGCCGTCGGGGCGGTTGTGCGGTCAGGCCGGAGCTGATCGAGTACACCGGTGACTACCGGCCAGTACGACAAGCGCCGCTCCGGGGGAGAACAACCGATGACGACCGGGTACTTCACCTCCGTCGACGACGTCGCCGAGCGCCTCGCCGCGACGGGATATCTGGCCTCGCCCGCCGTCGCCACCACCGTCTTCCTCGCCGACCGGCTCGGCAAGCCGCTGCTCGTCGAAGGCCCGGCCGGGGTCGGCAAGACCGAACTGGCCAAGGCCGTCGCCCGCGTCGCGGACGCCCGCCTGATCCGCCTCCAGTGCTACGAGGGCGTCGACGAGTCGCGCGCCCTGTACGAGTGGAACCACGCCAAACAGCTGCTGCGCATCACCGCGGGCCGCGAGGAGTCCTGGGACGAGACGCGGACGGACATCTTCGGAGAGGAGTTCCTGCTCTCCCGGCCGCTCCTCACCGCGATCCGCTCCGCAGACCCGACCGTGCTCCTGATCGACGAGACCGACAAGGCCGACGTCGAGGTGGAGGGGCTGCTCCTCGAAGTACTGAGCGACTTCCAGGTCACCGTGCCCGAACTCGGCACCATCACCGCCACCCGTCGCCCTTTCGTCGTCCTCACCTCCAACGCGAGCCGCGAACTGTCCGAGGCGCTGCGCCGCCGCTGCCTCTTCCTCCACATCGGCTTCCCCGAGGAGGAGCTCGAGCGCCGGATCCTCACGATGCGGGTGCCGGGCCTGGACGAGGCCCTGGCCGCGTCCCTCGTGCGGGTGGTCGGTGCGCTGCGGGCGATGGACCTGCGCAAGGTCCCCTCCGTCGCGGAGACGATCGACTGGGCCCGAACGCTGCTCGCACTGGGCGCCGGCACGCTGGACGAGACGGTGGTGCGCGACAGTCTCGGCGTGATCCTCAAGCACCAGGACGACATCCTGAAGGCGGCGGCCAAGCTCGACCTGGACGCGGTGTGACGACACCGTCGGCGGAGGTGACCGCGGCGGGAGTGACCGACCGGCTCACCGGCCTGGTCCGGGCGCTGCGCGCGCACGGGTTCGGCATCGGGACCGGCGAGAGCGTGGACGCGGGCCGTGCCCTTGAGGCCGTGGGGTTCGCCGACCGGGAGCGGATGCGGGAGGCCCTCGCCGCCACGCTCCTGCACCAGGAGGGGCAACGCGCGCTCTTCGACCGGGTCTTCGACCTGTACTTCCCCGCGAGCGCCGGCCCGGTGGCGGACGAGACCGCGGGTCAGGCCGACACTGCCGCGCTGCGCGAGCGGCTGGCCGCCGCGCTCGCCGCCGACGACCGGTCGGCGCTGGCCCGGCTCGCGGGCGAGGCGGTGGGCAGCCTCGGCGGTTACGGCTCCTCGCCGGGGTCGGACGGCTGGTCCTCGTACCAGACCCTCGCCCGGCTCCGTCCCGAGACGCTGCTCGCCCGGGTGCGGGCCATGCTCCGGGACGCGTCCGCGCTGGAAGACGCGGGCTCCCAGGCTCCCGCGTTCACCGACCGGCTGACGGACGACGAGATCCGGCGGCGCATCGAGGCGTTCCGCGAGCAGGTCCGCACCGAGGCGCGCGTGCGGGTCGCCGAGCGGCAGGGCAGGGACCGGGTCGCACGCCGCGCGGTGGGCGGTGCGGCGGACAGTGTCGACTTCCTCCTCGCCGGCCGGGCCCAGTTGGACGAGCTGCGGCGGACCGTGCACCCGCTGGCGCGCAAGCTCGCGACCCGTCTCGCCGCCCGGCGCCGCCGCGCGGCGCGCGGCCGGATCGATCTGCGCAGGACCCTGCGCGGTTCGCTGTCGACCGGCGGTGTGCCGATGCGGCCGGTGCTGAGGCGCCGTCGTCCCGGGCGGCCGGAGCTGGTGCTGCTGTGCGACGTGTCCGGGTCGGTCGCCGGCTTCGCGAACTTCACGATGCTGCTGGTCCAGGCGCTGCACGACCAGTTCAGCCGGGTCCGGGTCTTCGCCTTCGTCAACCGGACAGACGAGGTGACCGACCTGATCGCCCGGGGCTCCTCCGACCCGGCGGGCCTGGGCGCCCGCATTCTCGCGGAGGCGGAGCTGACCGGCTGGCACGGACAGAGCGACTACGGGAGCGCGCTGGGCGAGTTCGTCGAACGGTACGTGGACGCCGTCGGCCCGCGCACCGCCGTCTTCATCCTCGGTGACGCCCGTACGAACATGACCGACCCCAATCTTCCGGCAGTGAGGCTGATCAGGGACCGGGCCCGCCGGGTCCACTGGCTCAACCCCGAGCAGCCCTCCTTGTGGTCGACGGGTGACTCGGCGGCGCTCGCCTACGCCGAACTGGTCGACATGCGCCCGTGCCGCAACGCGCGTCAGCTCGGCGAGCTGATCGGCCGCCTGCTGCCCGTCTGAGGCGCGTGCCCGTCCGAGCCGCGGTGTCCCGGCACGGCTCAGCGGGCACCGCCGGAGCGTCCGCTCCCAGGGCGGTTTCAGCCGGGGCGCGAGGGGCAGCCGCGAGGTCGAGGACGGGCGGCGCGAGTCTCGGAACCTTTCACGACCAGGGCGGACGCCGTCCGTGCACCGGAGGTACTCGGCACCCACGCGTCTGGGAGACGTCATGGAACTCGGATTCCTCAAACCGCTCTTCACCCGGCCGGGCCCTTGGGCCTCGGTCTACATCGAGACCACGCGCGCGACAGAGGACGGGGCCAAGGTCCAGCAGCTCCGGGAGCGCTCCATCGCGGGCCAGCTCATCGACGCGGGCGCCGACGCCTACACCACCAGAGCGGTGATGGAGCGGCTGTCCCATGAGCCGGTCTCCGGCACGCCACCCGGCCGGGCGCTCTTCGCCGCCGGCGCCGAGGTCGTCCTCGACGTCCCGCTGGCCGTGGCCCCGCCCGCGGGCGAGGCCCGTTGGTCGAACCTTCCGCACGTGGCGCCACTGCCGGCCCTGCGAGGCGACGAGCCTACGTGCCTGGTGGCGTACATCGACCGTACGGGCGCCGACATGGAGCTGCGTGAGGCGTTCCGCCGCGAGCAGGTGGGCCAGGCGCAGGGCAAGGAGTGGCAGGGCCGCGGCCACCGCAGCATCCCCGAGGACCGGTACGAATGGCACTACCGCAACAAGGTCGAGAACAGCTGGAACGAGACCGCCGGCGCCATCGCGGGCGAGCTGGCCCGGCGGTGGCCGGAGAGCGGCGCCGATCTTCTGGTGCTGACCGGTGACCCGCGCGAGCGCAAAGCCGTGTACGGCCGTCTCCCCGAGCAGATCCAGACCGTGACCGTGGAGGCGGAGAACGGCAGCCGGTCCCCCGGCGCGTCGACTGCGGCGCTCGACCGGGAGATCGACCGGCTCCGCGAGGAATTCACGCAGAACCGGCTGCGCAGGGCGCTCGAGCGGTTCCAGATGGGACGCGGCAAGCCGGGTGCGCACCGCGCCTCCACCGTCGACACGGGCCCCGGGGAGGCGGCAGAGGGGATCCCGGCCGTGGTCGACGCCGCGCGCAACCACCAGGTGGCGACCCTGCTGCTGGCGCAGGACGCCTCCGACGGCGGGCGTCCGGTCTGGATCGGCCCAGGTGTGGACGACATCGCCGTGCAGCGCGGCGAGGCTCGGGCGATGGGCGTTCCCCGTCCCGAGCAGGCACGCGCGGACGACGCGGTGCTGCGGGCGGCCGCGGCGGCCGACTCCGAGGTGCTCGTGGTGCCCGACGGGATGCGGGGGCCCGCGGGCGGACTGGGCGCGGTGCTGCGCTGGTCGATGTGAGGCGCGCGGCCCTCGGG
>NZ_BMTO01000003.1:445524-533055 GCF_014649715.1 Streptomyces lateritius | reverse complement strand
ATCGCCCGGACCGACGGAGCGGTCCGGGCGACGACGTGCTCTCGGCACTGACACGTGATCGGGGCCCTGACGGCGTCGTCCCACGGACGACGTGATCGCGGGCCTGGTACGCCTCAGGCGGGGGAGACGTTCTCGGCCTGGGGGCCCTTCGGGCCCTGGACGACGTCGAACTCGACCGCCTGTCCTTCGTTGAGCTCGCGGTACCCGGTGGTGGCGATGGCCGAGTAGTGGACGAAGACGTCCGGGCCGCCTCCGTCCTGGGCGATGAAGCCGAAGCCCTTTTCCGCGTTGAACCACTTCACTGTTCCGGTTGCCATCGTGATCTCCTTGGCGCATACGGACACTTCCATGGTCCCTCAGCACGGTCCGGAAGTCCCGGCGGCCGTGCCCGCCCGGCCCCCACCGGTCCCGGCTGTACGGGACCGGCCCGGCGGAATTAGCGTGGCCCCCATGGAACTCATCGGAGAGACCGCGGCCGGCCGCCCCCTGCTCGTCCTCGCCGTGAAGGAGGAGGCGCAGTTCCTCGACACGGACCTGCCGATCCTGCTGACCGGCATGGGCAAGGTGAACGCCGCCACGGCGCTGGCGACCGTACTCGGCCGGGGCCCGCGACCGTCCGGCGTGGTGAACCTGGGGACGGCGGGAGCGCTGCGTCCCGGGTGGACGGGCACGCATGTCGTCGGCAAGGTTCTCCAGCACGATCTGGACGGCGAGCTGCTGGCCACGCTGACCGGTGAGACGTACGGCGCGCCGCTGACCCTGCCCGACGGCGGTGCCGTGACCCTGGCCACCGGCGACTCCTTCATCGCCGACGCGGACGCGCGGGACCGGCTCGCCGCCCTGGCGTCGCTGGTCGACATGGAGGCGTACGCCCTCGCGACGGCCGCCGCCGTCGCCGGTGTGCCGCTGCGGGTCGTGAAGCATGTGAGCGACGAGGCGGGCGACGGCGCCGCCCGGAGCTGGCGGGAGTCGGTCGCGCACTGCGCCAGGGCACTCGCCGACTGGGCGGCCGAGCACACCCCGTACCGTTCCTGAGAGCCCGCAGAGCCGGCTCCTGAGCCCCGGCCGCCCGCACCGCCCCCGCGGCGAGCTCAGCCGGCCGCCGGACCGAAGCGGCGGCGGTACGCGGACGGCGACAGGCCCGTCTCGCGGTTCATCAGGGCGCGCAGATGGGCGGCGGTCCCGAGGCCGCAGCTGCGGGCGACGACCTCGAAGCGGGACTCGCCGCGTTCGATGAGACGGCAGGCGAGCGCGACCCGCTCACCGGTCAGCCAGGCCAGCGGGGTGGTGCCGAGCTGGGCCCGGAAACGGCGGTGGAGCGTCGCCGGGCTGACGGCGGCGCGGGCCGCGAGGTCGGCCACGGTCAGCGGGGAGCCGAGGCGCTCCTGGGCCCAGGCGAGGAGGGGCGCCAAGGACGCGTCGGGCACGTCGGGGACCGGCCGCTCGATGAACTGCCGTTGGCCGCCGTCGCGATGGGCCGCGAAGACCAGTCGACGGCTCACCGCGTTGGCGACCTCGGCCCCGTGGTCGCGTCGCACCACGTGGAGTCCGAGGTCGAGGGCGGCGGCGCTGCCGGCGGCGGTGAGGATGTCGCCGTCGTCCACGAACAGCACGTCCGGTTCGAGGTGCACGGAGGGGAAGCGGTCCCGGAAGGACTCCGCCCACTGCCAGTGCACTGTGGCGCGCCGGCCGTCGAGGACGCCGGCCTCGGCGAGGGTGAAGGCGCCGCTGCAGAAGCCGATCAGGCGAGCGCCGCGTGCATGCGCGCGGCGGACCGCGTCGAGCACGGCGGGACGACGTGGCACGTCCACGTCGGGCCGGTTGGGGACGATCAGGGTGTCGGCGGCGTCGGCCGCCTCGAGCCCGGCGACGCCGGTGAGCGTGAAGAATCCGTCCCGCATGAGAGTGCGGGGTTCGGGAGAGCAGAGCCGGAAGTCGTACAGGTCGCGACCGAGCTCCGGGCGGCGCAGCCCGAAGACCTCGGTGACGCAGCCCAGCTCGAAGGGGTTCGAGTTCGCGTCGACGATCACGACCACGCGGTGCAGCCCGGCGACCGGATGAGAGGATCCTTGCGGCATATGCTCTTTCTAGCACTCGCGGCGCCGGGACCCCGGCCCGAGGATGGCCCCATGGACGCCGAGAACCCCGTGACCAGCACGCAGAGCATCCCCGTCGCCCTCGCCGAGGCCCTCGCCACTTTCGACGAGCTGTGGAGCCCGCGCATCGTGACGCGGGTCAACGACTACGACGTACGCGTCGCCAAAGTGGCCGGCGAGCACGTGTGGCACGCCCACGACACGACCGATGAGTTCTTCCTCGTCCTCGACGGCGAACTGCGCATCGCACTGCGCGAGGACGGGACCGAGCGCACGGTGGCGCTACCCCGGGGCTCGGTCTTCACCGTGCCCCGGGGGGTGGAGCACCGTCCCTCCGCCCCGTCCGGCGCGACGATCCTGCTCTTCGAGCCGACCGGCACGCTCACGGTAGGCGACCGGCACGAGGAGATCCCGGACCACGTGGACGCGACGACGGGACACGAACTGAACGCCTGAGGCGACGGACGGCCCCGCGGCGGGTCGCGCGCCGTTCGGACCGTGGGCGGACGGTGGCCGACCCCGATCGCCCGGTTTCGCGCGTGTGGAAGGGCCACGCGGTGCGGCAGCCTGGTCGCGAGGCCATCCTGAAGGGGTGGACTCCTGTTCGAGGAGGCGCGACCTATGAGCGGGCCCCAGCCCGGCACGGGCGGCAAGGCACGGTTCGACGACATCTACGACCAGCCCGACCCGCGGGCGTACTTCCGGCGTCTCGCGCCGCTGGAGTACGAGATCCCGCAGCAGGCCCAGGCCGCCTTCCGGCGCGCGGCGGCGGAGCGCGAGGGCGGGACGGTGCTCGACCTGTGCTGCTCGTACGGGATCAACGCCGCCCTGCTCAACCACGACGTCACGCTCGCCGAACTGTACGCGCGCTACACCGACCCTGCGCTCAGCGAACTCACCCCGGCCGAACTCGCCGTACGGGACAAGGAGTTCTTCGCCGCCCGGCGCCGTCCCGACGCGGCCCCGGTCATCGGGCTCGACGTCGCGGCACACGCGCTGAGGTACGCCCGCGAGGTCGGGCTCCTCGACGACGCCTTCGCGGAGAACCTGGAAAAGGGCGAGGGCGAGGACGCGACACCGAGTCCGCGGCTGCGGGCCGCGATGGCCGGCGTCGGGCTGATCACACTGACCGGCGGCGGCAGCTACCTCACCCGGCGCACCTTCGCCGCGCTGCTCCCCTGGGCGCGGCGACCGCTGCGGATCAGCGCCTTCGTGCTGCGTACGGTGCCGTACCGGCCGATCGAGGAGTGTCTGGCGGCCCACGGCCTGCGGACCTTCTCCGACCCGTCCCGGACCTATCCGCAGCGGCTGTTCACCGACGCGGGCGAGCAGCGCTTCGCCGTCGAGGCGGTACGGGCGCTCGGGGCGGATCCGGAGGGGCGGGAGACGGAGGGGCGGTTCCACACGGTGCTGTACGAGTCGGTCCCCGAGCGCTCCTGAGCCGCCGCCTCGGCCGCTGCCGGCCCCTCGTGGTTGTCCGTGCCGTCACAGGGACGGTTCGCGCACGAGCGCCGCGTCGGGGAGCCGTTCGACGAGGATCGCGGCCACGTCGTCATCGAGGCCGTCGGCCCCGTAGGCGACCAGGTCCCCATGGAGCAGGGCCGGGAGCCGCTCGCCCGGCTCCTCCGCCCAGCGTCGCATCCGCTCCTCCAAGGGGTAGAAGGTGCCGGCGCGGTCGCGGGTCTCGCTCACTCCGTCGGTGAACAGCAGCAGGCGGTCCCCGGGCGCGAAGGGGACCTCCTCCACGCGGTGGCGGGCGTCGGCGAGCCCGGCCAGGCTGACCGGCAGCGAAGGGTCGCTGAAGTCGACGGGGCGTACCCGCGCGCCGTGCTGGAGAAGGGGCGCGGGGTGGCCGCAGCTGAGGAGGCGTACGACGTCCGTGTCGTCGGGGATCTCGACGAGGACGACGGTGGCGAAGCGTTCGGCCGCGTCCGAGCCGGGGTCCCAGGCCCCGAAGCGGTTGAGTCCCTTCTCCAGCCGGTCGGCGAGCGCCGGCAGATCGGGGGCGTCGTCGACGGCGGCGCGGAAGGAACCGAGCAGGACGGAGGCGGTCTCGACCGCGCCGAGCCCCTTGCCCTGGACGTCACCGAGCATCAGCCGTACGCCGCCGGGCACTCGGACGGCCTCGTAGAAGTCGCCGCCGATCCGTGCCTTGGCCGCGGCGGCGACGTACAGCAGATGGAGTGCGAGGGGGCCGAGCCGGGGCGCGAGGGGGCGCAGGACGACCCGCTGGACGACCTCGGCGACGGCGGTGACCTCCCGCAGATCCCGTTCGTGACGGGCCCGCACGCGGCTGACCCAGACGGCTGCCGCGGTCACGGTCGCCAGGACCGTTTCGTTGGCGAGGAGGTCGGGGACGAACGGCTCGCCCCTGAGCGCGCCGAGCAGCCCGCGCAGCGCCATGGCGACCAGCCCGATGACGACGGTTCCCCGGACGCTCCAGGTCACGGCGGCGAGAGCGGGTGCCGCCACGAGGAGCCGGTCGAAGCGTTCCCGGTCGGGGGTGAGGATGTCGGCGACCACGGTCAGGATCATGACGAGGACGGGTAGCGCGCGGCCGATGGTGATCTGTGCGCGCGGCCGGGACCAGGAACGGCGACGACGGTGGCGGTGACCTCCGGAGGGCATCTCGTGATCGTACGCAGGGCGGGCGGCGGCGCCGGGGCGCCGCCCGCCGGGCGTGTCCGGTGCCGGTTCAGCGACGGAGCGGCGCGGGCGGGGGGCGTTCCGCTTCCCGTGGGGCCGCGGATCCGGCGGGCAGCCCGAGGGCCGCGGCGGCGCCCAGGGCGGCGACGGCCGCCAGGGCGAGGAGTGTGGTCCCCATCGCGGGGACGAACGCGGCGGAGGGGTCGAGGGTCATGAGCAGGGTCGCCATGGCGACGCCGAGTGCGGGGCCGGTGTTCATGGCGGTCTGCTGGAGCCCGCCCGCGACTCCGGCGTCGGCGGCGGCCGCCCGCTTCACCACTACGGCGGTGGCGGTGACCATGACCGTACTGAATCCGGCGCCGAGCAGGACGAAACAGCCGCCCGTCGTCACGGCCGTGGCCCGCTCGTCGAGCCGGGAGAGCAGCAGGACCCCCGAGGAGAGCAGAAGGGCTCCCGCCACGGTCGTACGGCGGGGTCCGAACCGGCGTTGCGCCAGGGCGGCGGCGGGCGCGCCGAGCACCATCAGGACGGCGAGGGGCAGGGTCCACACGGCGCTCGTCAGGGGGTCGAGGCCGCGGACGTCCTGGAGGAAGTACGTCGCCACGAAGAGGGAGCCGAAGAGGGCGGCCGACGCGGCGAGGAGAGCCCCGAGGCCGGCCGCGACGGGCCGGGAGCGCAGGAGCGCGGGCGGCAGGAGCGGGTGGGCGGCGCGCCGCTCGTGCCGTACGAGGACCGCTCCGGCGACGAGCGCCGTGGCGAGGGCGAGCGCGGTGCCCGCGGTGGCGCCGGTCTCCGGTGCCGCGACGAGGACATGGACCAGGCAGGCCAGCGTCACGGCGAGCAGGAAGGCGCCCGGCAGGTCGAGGGATGCTCGGGTCCCCGCGGCGGTCAGGCGCCCCCGCTCCGCCAGGGTCGGCGACGCCGCCGGGAAGAGCGGCTCGGCGGACGCGGTCGGCGCGGGGACGGCGAGGGCGAGGATTCCGATCGCGAAGGCGGGAAGCACAGTGAGCGCGAAGACGGATCGCCAGCCGTACGCGCTCACCAGCGCGCCTCCGACGAGCGGGCCCGCCGCGGCCGCGAGGCCGATGGCGCTGGTGCGCAGCGCGATGGGCATCGCCAGCCGGTCGGCCGGGTACGCGGCGCGCAGCATGCCGAGGGTGGCGGGCTGCAGCAGCGCTCCGCAGACGCCTTGCAGGACGCGCAGCGCGATCACCCATCCGATGCCCGGGGCCAGCGCGATACCGGCCGACGCGGCGGCGAAGCCGAGCGTCCCGAGGGCGAAGATCCGGCGGTGGCCGTAGCGGTCCCCGAGCCGGCCCGCGAAGACGAGCAGGCTCGCGACCGCGACGAGATAGCCGGTGCTGGTCCACTGGACCTGTCCGAAGTCCGCGTCGAAGTCGCGCTGGAGTGCGGGCTGGGCGAGGGTGAGGACGGTCCCGTCGAGGGCGACGACGGCGGCTCCGACGACGCTGCAGGCGAGGGTGAGGTGGCGTTGGCGTATCACCGGGCGAGGCCCGCCGGTCCGAGGTGGGCGTCGACGGCGGCCCGGAGCAGCGGTTCGACGGCGTCCGTCCCGGAGGCCAGCTGGAGACTGCCCCAGCCCCAGAGCTGTGCGATGCCGTGGAGGTTCGCCCACAGCGCGCCGGCGACGAGGGAGGGCTCGGGGCCGGCTCCGGGGCGGGCGCGGTCGACGAGCCGGGTGAGGAGCTCGAAGAGCGGAAGGCTGGTCTCGCGCAGCCCGAGGCGGCCGCTCTCCAGCAGGTCGTGCCGGAACATCAGTTCGTACATGCCGCGGCGGGTCAGCGCGAAGTCGAGGTAGGCGCGGGCGAGGGCGTCGAGTTCGGCGCGGGGGCCGTCGTGTCCCGCCGCGAGCGTGGCGGCGACCCGGTCGGCGAGATCGGCGAAGCCCTGGTGGGCGATGGCCGAGAGCAGGTCCAGGTGGGTCGGGAAGTGGCGGCGCGGGGCACCGTGGGAGACGCCGGCGCGTCGGGCGATCTCCCGCAGGGACAGGGCCTGTGCCCCCTCCGCGTGTACCAACTCGACTCCGGCGTCGATCAGTCGGCCGCGCAGCCCGGCCTCGGGTTCTTCGTTCATAGACACTGTCTACCAGGCGTCGTAGACAGTGTCTACCAAGATCGGGGAACAGGGCCGGCGGACGGAAGGTCCGGAGGAGGGCTCCGCTACACTGGTCGGCAGCGAAGGGGAGTAGCCCTGCGAACCGGTCGTCGACACACTGGAGCCCTCGGGTTCCCGGTGGCCGGGTCCGTGCGGAAGCGCGGGCGGGCGAGACCTTCGGCCAGGCATTCGCCATGCCCGCGTCCCGCGGGTGTGGTCCGTCATGCCGGGCCGAGTGGTTCTTCCCGTCGCCCACGTGGTGCCGTGCGGATCCCGGGCCCGGAACCGAGCAGAGAGCCCCCCGGTATGCACCTCGACCCCTTGGCGATCCTGACCGCCTTCGGGCTGATCTTCCTTGCCGAGCTTCCCGACAAGACGATGTTCGCGTCCCTCGCGATGGGCACGCGCATGCGTCCGCTGTACGTCTGGTTCGGCACCTCGACCGCGTTCCTCGCGCATGTCGCCATCGCCGTGGGCGCCGGCAGTCTCCTGGGCCTGCTGCCCGACTGGATCGTGAAGCTCGTCTCGGCCCTGCTGTTCGCCTTCGGCGCCTTCATGCTGCTGCGCGGCGGGGGCGACGACGAGCAGGACGAGGCCGGCGGCAGGACGGTGACGGGCTTCTGGCCCGTCTGCTCCACCGCCTTCATGGCCGTCTTCATCAGCGAGTGGGGCGACCTGACGCAGATCACCACCGCCAACCTCGCCGCCACCAACGGCACGTGGTCGACGGCGATCGGCTCCGCCGCGGCCCTGATGAGCGTCTCCGCGCTCGCCCTGGTCGCCGGCCGGTTCATCGCCAAGCGCGTGCCGCTGAAGAGGGTTCAGCGCATCGGCGGACTGTGCATGGCGGCTCTCGCCGTCTGGTCCCTGACCGAGATCTTCGTCGGCTGACGAACGCGGGAGCGCCCGAGCGGCCCGAGGCTCGGGCGCTCCCCCGTCAGAACCCGCGGAAGATTCTCTCCGGATCATCACCGGCAGCTTCTGCGTACTCCTCGAACCCCATGTTCCCGAGGGACAGGTTGACGTGGACGCCGTGGACGCCCGCCGGGATCGTACGGAAACGGTCGCCGAACTCGGTGAGCCGCGCGTACTCCTCGTCGTCCTCGCACTCCGCCCGCGACGTGGTCGTCACGGCGAGCAGGGCGTGGGGTGCGGAGGCCACCGTCGTGGCGTCGGCGAGGAAGACGACGCTCAGCTCGTCGTCGGCGGCGACCGCCGCCAGCACCTCGTCCACCTCCGCCCCCGCCCAGGCCGGATCGTCGACGATGTGCGCGGTGAGCTCGGGGTCCTCGGCGAGGGCGGCCCCGACGGCCCGCCAGCCGTCCTCGTGCGTGTAGTCCGTACGGACGACGAGGGCGTCGAAGTCGTCGCGGCGGGTGATCGGCGGGCGCCGCCTCCGCTTCGGCGGGGGCGGCGGCAGCAGGCGGGGGCGGGCGAAGTCCGTGTTGTCGACGAGGGCGTCCATCCTCGGCAGCGGGTCGACCTCGTCGAGATAGATCCGCTCCGCCACCAGGTACCGGTCACGGTGGAGGGACTCGGCGTCGGACCCCGCCCAGTCCTGGTCGCGCTCCGCGCCCCGCCGTACGGAGAGTTCGGCGTCGATGTCGATCCAGATCCGGTAGTCCCAGAAGGAGTCGATCTCCGGCCGGAAGGCGAAGACCCCGTCCACGACGAGCACCGCGTCCGGCGCGAGCGGGGTCCGCTCGGCGGAGTGGTCCCGCTGGGTCAGCGGGTCGATGCCGCACAGGGAGCAGGAGTCGGCTCCGGGATTCCGGCACGGGTCCAGGAGCAGGCGCCTGAGCAGCTCGTAGTCGTAGGCGTTGCGGTAGTAGCCCTCGCCGGACTCGCGGTCGTAGAGGTGCCGGTCCTTCCACGGCTTCTTGAAGTCGTCGAGCGTCGCCCGGAGCGCGGGCCGCCCGGCGTTCCCGATCCACTGGGCCAGCTCGTGTCCGAAGCTCGTCTTCCCGGCCGCGGTGAACCCGTCGACGCCGACGAGCAGCCGCCCGGGACCGCGCGCCAGGATCTCCTTCGCGACCTCCTCGATCAGCGCGGCCCGTTCGGCGGACGCCGAGCGCGGCACCGGCTGCTGCCAGGTCGAGGACGAGTGATGCACGTCGGCACGTCGCACGGTCATGCGTCCGAACCTATCGACAGGCCCGGCCCCTCGGCGCACCGGGTCGCGGGCCCTCGCCACGCCGCCGGCACCGGATTGGGGGCGGGGTGCCGTCGCCGACTCTTGATGAAGAAGTGAATCATTGCTTCACTTCTTCCATGCCCTACCGACGCACGCCCGCCGTCCAGGCCCGGCTCGACGACCGGCGCGCCACCGTCGTGGACGCGGCGCTCGGCCTGCTCGCCGAGCACGGTTACGCGGGCTGCACGATGGCCGCGGTCGCGGCGCGGGCCGGGATCGCCACCGGCAGCGTCTACCGCCACTTCCCCAGCAAGGGCGAGCTCGCCGTCGAGCTGTTCCGGACCGTGGTCTCCCGCGAGGTGGCCGCCGTGTCCGAGGCTGCCCGGCGACCCGGCGGCGGGGACGCCGCCGGGCGGGTCGTCGCCGTCATCGAGACGTTCGCGAACCGGGCCCTGAGGTCTCCGCGCCTCGCCTACGCCCTGCTCGCAGAGCCCGTCGATCCGGCCGTGGACGCCGAACGGCTGGTGTTCCGGCGGGCGTTCCGCGATGTGTTCGCCGAGCAGATCGCCGAGGGCGTGCGCTCCGGACGCCTCCCCCCGCAGGACGCCTCGCTGACGGCCTCCGCCCTCGTGGGGGCGGGCGCGGAGGCGCTCGTCGGCCCGCTGGCGGAGGGAACCGTGGGGCCCGACACCGTACCCGCCCTGGTCACCTTCACCCTGAGAGCCCTGGGAGTTCCCGATGCCGAACACGCATGAGGTCACCAATCAGGTCCCGCCGCTGAGTGGTCACGACGTCTCGGCCGACCCGGCACTGCTGGAGAGCCTGCGCCGGGAGGGCGCCGACTGGGCGGAGGCCGAGGTGCGCGAGCTGGGGGTGCTGGCCGGCGGCGAACAGGCCCAGGAGTGGGGGCGCCTCGCCGAGCGGAACTCCCCGGTGCTGCACACGCACGACCGCTACGGTCACCGTGTCGACGAGGTGGAGTTCCACCCGTACTGGCACGAGCTCATGACCGTCGCCGTGCGGCACGGTCTGCACGGGGCGCCGTGGCGCGACGAGCGGCCGGGCGCCCATGTGGCGCGGGCGGCCAAGGTGTTCGTGTGGGGACAGGCAGACCCGGGCCACCTGTGTCCGATCTCGATGACGTACGCGGCGGTGCCGGCGCTGCGCGCCCAGCCCGATCTCGCCGAGGTGTACGAGCCGCTCCTGACCTCCCCCTTCTACGACTTCGGGCTGCGCGAGCCGACGTCGAAGCGGGGCGTCATCGCCGGGATGTCGATGACCGAGAAGCAGGGCGGCTCGGACGTCCGCGCCAACACGACACGGGCGGTGCCGACCGGCGAGGACGGTTTCTACACGCTCACCGGTCACAAGTGGTTCACCTCGGCGCCGATGTCGGACGTGTTCCTCACCCTGGCGCAGGCGCCGGGGGGACTCTCCTGCTTCCTGGTGCCGCGCGTCCTGCCGGACGGCACCCGCAACGCGATTCGCCTCCAGCGGCTCAAGGACAAGCTCGGCAACCGGTCCAACGCCTCCTCCGAGATCGAGTACGAGGGTGCTCTGGGGCGTCTGGTCGGCGAGGAGGGCCGGGGCGTGGCGACCATCATCCGGATGGTGAACATGACCCGTCTGGACTGCGCGGTGAGTTCGGCCTCCGGCATGCGCCAGGGCCTCGTGCAGGCGGTGCACCACGCCACGCACCGCAGCGCGTTCGGTGCCCGGCTGGTCGACCAGCCGCTGATGACCAACGTCCTGGCCGACCTGGCGGTGGAGGCGGAGGCGGCGACGATCGCGAGCCTTCGGCTCGCCGGGGCGGTGGACCGGGCGGCCGCGGGTGACACGGAGGAGGAGCTGCTGCGCCGGATCGGTCTCGCGGTGACGAAGTACTGGGTGTGCAAGCGGGCCCCCGCCCACGCGGCGGAGGCCCTGGAGTGTCTGGGCGGCAACGGCTACGTCGAGGACTCGGGACTCCCCCGGCTCTACCGCGAGTCCCCGCTCCCCTCCATCTGGGAGGGCTCCGGCAACGTGGCCGCGCTCGACGTGCTGCGGGCCATGGGGCGGCAGCCGCAGGCCGTCGACGCGTTCTTCGCGGAGATCGACCGCGCGGCGGGCGCCGACCGGCGCCTGGACGCGGCCACGGCCCGGCTGCGCAAGGATCTGGGCGACCTCGGCGACGCCGCCGCCGTCCAGTACCGGGCGCGCCGCCTGGTCGAACGGATGGCGCTGGTCCTGCAGGGCTCCCTCCTCGTCCGGCACGGTCATCCCGCGGTGGCGGACGCCTTCTGCGCCTCGCGCCTGGACAGCGACTGGGGCATCGCCTTCGGCACGCTGCCGCCCGGCGTGGACACGGCGACGATCATCGCCCGGGGCACCCCGGCGGCGGCCTTCCCGGCCTGACGCGGCGGCAGGTGCGAGAGGGGGCCCGCGCGGCGAGGGAGCACGAAGGAGGCGGGATGCGACGCTGGAGGGACGGTCGTACTCCGAGAGGACGTGTCCCTTGAGCAGCGCGGGGGTCGATGACGGCGGCGCAGGGGTCCACGAGGAACTGGACCGGCGTGCCGAGGAGGTGGCCGCCCGGGTCGTCGCCTGGCGCCGGCATCTGCACCGGAACCCGGAACTCCCCAACCGCGAGGCGGAGACCGCCCGGTTCGTCGCGGACCATCTGCGCTCCCTGGGCCTCGACGAGGTCCGTACCGGGATCGCCGGACACGGTGTCGTGGGCGTCCTGCGGGGCGGCTCCCCGGGCGGGCGGGTGGCGGCGCTGCGGGCGGACATGGACGCGCTGCCCGTCCAGGACCTGTGCGGCGAGGAGTTCGCATCGGACGTGGTGGACGCCGCCTGCCCCGGGGGGCCGTCCCCCGTCTCGCACGCCTGCGGCCACGACTGCCACACCGCGATGCTCATGGGTGCGGCCACCGTTCTCGCGGGGGTGCGCGAGCGGCTGCCGGGGACGGTGCTGTTCGTCTTCCAGCCCGCCGAGGAGGGCCCGCCGGTCACCGAGCAGGGCGGGGCGCGGGCGATGGTCGAGGCGGGCGCGTTCACCGACCCCGTGCCGACGATGGTCTTCGGGATGCACGTCACGCCCTACCCGAAGGGCTACGTCGGCCTTCGGGTAGGGAACCAGTACGGCGCCTCGACCCTGGTCAAGATCGTGATCACCGGCGAGCAGACGCACGGCTCCACCCCCTGGCAGGGCATCGACCCGATGCCGGCGGCGGGCGCGGTCCTGACCGGCATCGGGCAGCTGTACCGGCAGGTCTCCGCGTTCGACGCGATCACGGTGTCCGTGGGGCACGTGGAGGACGTGGGGCGGTTCAACATCATCGGCCGGACGGTGACTCTGTGGGGCACCGTCCGCTGCGCGGTGGAATCGGACATGCCCGAGGTGCGACGGAGGTTGACGACGCTGGCCGAGCACTCGGCGCAGGCGTACGGCGCCACCGCGTCCGTCGCGTACCTCCAGCCCGTTCCGCCGGTGCACAACAGCGCGGAGTGGGTCGAGGCGGGCCTTCCGACGATCCGCCGGGTGGTGGGCGAGGAGCGGATGGTGGAGACGGGGGCGACGCTCGGCTACGACGACGTCTCGGAGTTCGTGAACCGCTTCGGCGGCCTGTACGTGATGCTCGGCGTCCAGGACGCCTCTCTGGACGCCGACGGCCGCCCGGTGCCACTGCCGCACGGACGCGGTCTGGTCACCAACCACAACCCGCGCTTCTACGCGGACGACGACACGCTGCTCACGGGCGTCCGACTGCACGCCCACATGGCGTACGACCACCTCACGGGCGCGGCGCCGGCCTGTGGAGGCTGGGCGCGGGGCGCTTGCGCAGGGCCCCGAGGTAGACGCCGACCAGGATGAGCGGGGTGCCGATCAGCAGCCATGAGGTGAGGGGTTCGTCGTCGAGCCAGGCCGACAGGACGATGGTGACGACCGGGATGACGACGAAGACGTACGAGGCGCGTGAGGCGTCCCACCGGTGGACGACGAACAGGTAGAGGACGAAGGTCAGGACCGAGCCGCCAACCACGAGATAGGCGAGCGCCCACCAGGTCGCCGCGCGGTCCGGCAGCCGCCAGGTGTCGCCGGCCGCGAGCGAGCCGGCGAACAGCAGGACGGCGGCGGCCGTCATGCCCACCGCGTTCATCGTCACCGCGTGGACCTTCGGCAGCCGTCGTACCGACACGGTGGCCTGCGCGAACGCCAGCATGCTGCCGACGAGCGCCAGGAAGGACGGCAGAGGCACATCGCCCTCGAAGGAGGCCCGTGAGATGACGGCGACACCCGCCGCGGCGAAGACGGTGCCGACGGCCGCCATGAGCCGGAACCGTTCGAGCCGCTGCGCCACCGCGAGCAGCAGAGTGGCCAGCGGGACCAGGGAGAGGACCGTCTGGCCGAGTCCGGCGTGGATGCGGACGAGCGCGTAGTACGCGAGCGCGAACGTCACACCGAAGTTGAGGACGCCGAAGAGGACGGCTCCGGCGAGCGCCCTGCCGCGCGGGAACTCCAGTCTCCGTACGGCCATGACGGCCAGGAGCAGCAGGGAGGCGGCGCCGAAACGCAGGGCCGCGCCCCACAGCGGATCGAGTTCGCGGTTGCTGAATCGGACGCCGACCGCGTTTCCGCCCGCGAGGAGCGCGGTGGCGAGGAACGCGGCGAGCGTCGCGCGGTCTGCGGCTCGCTGCACCGGATCACCGTAGCCGCGGTGCTTCCCGTGCCCGGCCGGGACACACCCGCGCGCCGCCACGGCGCACCTCGGCGTCACACCCCGGCAGCGCTCCTCTGCGGGCGTCTCAGGGCCCGCCTCAGGGGCTCACCTCAGGGGGCTCACCTCAGGGGCGTTCCGTGACGGCCTCGACGAAGGCCCGGATCAGGGCGTTCTCGGCGGCCGTCTGCCAGATCAGCCCGTAGGCTCGACGGCGGCGGTCCTGGCCGCGGCGGGGTTCTCGGTCGCGGCCGCTCTGGTGGTCGCCCGGGCCCGACACGGCGGTCCCGAGTTGCGTCCCGCGTGACAGGCGCGAGGCTGGGACTCACGACCCGCGCACCCCGCAGGGAGAAACGATGCAGGATCTCGCAGCCCTCGCCGACGAGCATCTGGCCAAGGCGCACGCCGACGCGCACGGCCGGAGCGCCCATCTGGTGGTCCACGACGGAGTGCTCCGGCAGAGTGTCATCGCCCTGGTGTCCGGCGCGGCCCTCGACGAGCACAACGCCCCGCCGGCCGCGAGCCTCCAGGTCCTCCGCGGCCGCGTACGTCTGACGGCGGCGGACCGCTCCGAGGACCTGTCGGTGGGCCAGCTCCGCATGATCCCGAAGGAACGCCACGGCCTGACGGCCCTGGACGACGCGGTCGTCCTGCTGACCGCCGTCAACGACTAGGTCGTGTCCGGAAGGTAGCGCCGTCCGCCCGCAGGGCAGGGCCCGCGGCGCCCGGTGCGTGCGATCGCGAGGCGGAGGGTCGCCCTCATACCGGGCGTACTCGGGTGACCCCGGCAACGCGGCGAACGTGCGTACCAGGCGCCGCGGGCCAGACGGGACTTCACGGACACGGCCCAGGGACGGGCTTCGTCCTTCCACGGGTCCGGGTTCGCGGGGTCCAGCAGCGCGGCCGGCGGCGCTCACACGGTCTCGTTCAGGTCCCGCGCGTAGTACTCGATGGCCGGACGGTACCTGCGGACGTCCGGATCGTCGCTCGTGGCCGCGAGCAGGTTCAGGAGCAGGCGGGTGGACTCGTGGTGGTCGCCCGTGTTGAACAGGGCCATCGCGAGAAAGGCGCGCAGCGCCCCGTCGTCGGGGAACTCCTCGGCACCGCGGCGCAGCGTGGCGACGGCCCGCTCGTAGCGGCCGAGGACGCGGTACGTGCTGCCGAGGCCGAGGAGCGCGCCCCGCCTGTCGTCCGTCGACAGGACGGCCGCGCCCGTGCCGTCGAGGGCGCGCTCGTAGAAGGGCACAGCCTCGGCCTCCAGGCCGAGCACGTCGTGCGCCCAGGCGGTCTGGTACGCCACCTCGGCGTCGTCGGGGTACCGTGCGGAGAGTTCCAGCAGGCGGGCCCGCGCCTCCTCCTGACGGCCCTGTTCCCGGAGCCGTATCGCTTCGGCCAGCAGCCCGTCCCGCGCCTCGTCGCTCACATTCATGTCGCTCGCATTCATGGGGTCATCGTCGCAGGCAGCGAGCGACGGCTGCCGTAGCGGGGCTGCCAGATGACGGAGCGCCATATTCCAGGCCGGTCGTTGTGGGGGCCGGGCCCATAGGAGCCGTGCCCGACACCCCTTTAATGTCCCGGCCGAGACCCACCCGATCGAGCCGCCCGGGAGATCCCATGCCCCCACCCCGCCCCGACCGCCCGCGCCGTCCTCGCCTTCGTCGGCGCACGGGCCGGCTGACGGCCCTGCTGCTCCTCGCGGCCACAGCCCTGTTCCCGGGCGCCTCCCCGGCGACGGCCGCCGCCCCCGCTCCCGTACCCGGTGAGCTGCGGCCGTACAACGTCGATGCCGTCTACAGCTCCGGGATATCGTCCGGCGGCTACATGGCCACGCAGCTCCACGTGGCGTACTCCGGTACGTTCAGCGGCTCGGCGGCCTTCGCCTCGGGGCCGTACGACTGCGCCCAGAACACGCTCTCCACCGCGCTCAACGCCTGCATGAACACCACGCAGGACCTTCAGCTCGCGAAGCTGGAGCAGACCACCCGGGACCGGTCGGCGCGGGGACTCGTCGACCCGGTGGCGAACCTCGCGGGCGACCCGGTGTACGTCTTCAGCGGCTCGGGCGACGCGACGGTGAAGCGGCCGGTGGCCGACGCGCTGGCGGACTACTACGGCCGGTTCGGCGCGTCGGTCCGGTACGACCGCTCCTCCGCGGCCGGGCACGCCTGGATCAGCCCGCTCGGGCCCAACTCCTGTGCGGTTACGCAGAGTCCGTGGATCAACAACTGCGGTCTCGACGCCGAGCGTGATCTGCTCGGCCATCTTCTGGGCTCCGTCGCCGCCCCGAGCGCCGCCCCCGGCGGCACGCTCGTGCAGTTCGACCAGAACGCCTACGCACCCGGCGGGGCGGCGGCGATCTCGATGGGCGACAAGGGGTTCGCGTACGTGCCGACGTCCTGCTCCGACGGCGCCCTCTGCACCCTGATGGTCGCCCTGCACGGCTGCAAGCAGGGGTACGGCCACCAGGGCTTCGGGACCCAGTTCGTCGACAAGGCGTATCTCAACGAGTACGCCGACACCAACGACATGATCGTGCTGTACCCACAGGCCGCCGCGACGACCACGCTCGAGAACCCCAACGGATGCTGGAACTGGTGGGGGTACCTCGGCGACTCCGCCTACGCGCACCACGGCGGAAAGCAGATCGAGGCGGTGATGGCCATGGTCCGGGCCCTTCGCGGCTCCACTGCCCCGCCCGCCGGCGACCGGGTCGCCCTGGCGAGCGTGGACGCCCAGGACGGCTACGTGAAGGCGGCGGCCGACGGATCGGGCGCGACGGCCGGCACGCTGGAGGACACCTACGGTCTCGCGCTCGGCCGGGGCACCGACGGCAAGGTGAACCGGGCGCTGCTGTCGTTCGACACGTCGGGGATCCCGGCGGGCAAGGAGGTCACCCGGGCGTATCTGACGGTGAGCCGGAGCGGCGGGTCCGGCGACCCATGGGCCTCGCCGGCGGGCAACCGGCTCCTGGCGGACGTCCGTACCGGCTGTTTCGGGACCTGCGCGGTCGAGGCCTCGGACTGGTCGGCCGCGGCCACGGTGTCGGGCGGGGCTCGGTTCGCCGCCTTCTCCTCGGGCACCGCCACCTCGACGGACCTGTCACCCGAGGCACTGGCGGCCCTCGACCGGCGCGGTACCACCCAGGTGCGGCTGCGCTTCGAGTCCGCCCCGCTGTCCACCGCGTACCTCTTCGTCAACAGGGACACTCCGGTGACGCTGACGGTCGAGTACCGCCAGGCAGTGCCCGTCGAGGAGTGAGCGGCTCAGGCCGAGGGCTTGGTCCACTCCAGCGTCACCCGCAGGTTGGCGCTGCCGCTGCCCTTGACGATGAGCGCGGTCAGTCCGCCCGCGTCCATGCCGAGCTGGCAACCGAACTCGACGGACGCCCGGTCCGGTGCCGCCCGGCGCAGCGCGTCGCTCAGCTGCCCGGCGAAGGAGGCGAGGGCGCTGGTGACGCCGGAGAGGTCGGGGACGTGGTCGCGTACGCCTTCGAGGTCCGACTCGGGGCCGAGCGGTTCCGCCTCCACATAGAGCACGGCGTCCCCGAGCTCGACCCTGGTGACGTCCGGCATGACGGCTCCCTCGCGGTCCGGGTACGGATAGGGGTACGGGTGGTGAGGCAGGCGCCAGTATCACCGAGGGCGTCCGGGGCGGCCGGTCGGCACGCCGCCGGTCACGCCGCCGTGCACAGCGCCGGTCGGGAGCGCCCGTCGCAGGCCGCCCGAGGAGCGGCCGGCGGGCGTCGCGCGCGGGCCAGGGCGCTGCCCCACGGCCCCGCGTCCCGGCTCAGGGCCCAGGGCCGGTGGTGGTGGAGCATCGTGGGGGGGCCGACCCAGGACAGGCCCCCACGACGTGCGGCTCCGTCCGCGCGTCGAGGACGCGTTCGCCGACGCGATGGGCCTCCGGGGCGTCGGACCGCACCGGACGGCTCAGTTCTGAAACGCACCGGCGCCGCGGCTCAGCGCGGCGGATCCGGCAGCTCCTCACCGGTCTCCAGGAGGGACTTGAGGCTGGAGAGCAGGGCCGGCCAGCCCTCGCCGACCAGGCTGCGGACCGTCCCGTCGGGCTCCAGTTCGTCGTGGATGAGGGTGAGCTTGACCATGTCCCCCGCCGGTTCGATCGCGAAGGTCGCCTTCGAGCGGCGTTCCCTCGCGAGCCTGGTGTACACCTCGTCGTCGATGCCGACCGCCTCGGCCCACTCCGGCGTGAAGGTGTGCCAGGTGTACGAGAGGAGCCGGCCGGGGTCGGCCCTGAGGACCACCTGATCGGGGTGCGCGGTCTTCCGGCCGCCCTCGTCCCAGACCATCGGCGAGCCGGCGGCCCACGTCGTCTCGAAGGCCACGCCCCAGTAGCGGCGCGTCCAGGCGGGGTCGGTGAGGGCCTGCCAGAGCTCCTCGGGTGTGGTGCGGATATAGGTGGTGTAGACGAAGGCGTTGCTGTCCATCGGGTTCTGCTCCCTGCTGGCGTGCGGCTGCTGCGTGTCGACGACGCCCGGCCCGGCGGGCCGCAACGCCGCCGCCACCAGACCTTCGACCTCCTCCACGGAGACGTCTCCACCTCGGACCACCCGGTCGAACACGAGACCGTCCACGCACCTGAGCAGCGTGAGCGTGCGCCCCTCCGGGTCCTCGACCCGGAGGGCGGCGAGGAAGCGGCGAACCGCGTCCCGGGCCGGGTTCTCGCGCGCAACCAGGATGTCCCGGAGTTCGGGGTCCCGCACGCTCTCGACGGCGCAGGCGAAGCGGGCGAGGGAACGGCGCCGGCCCTCGCCGGTGAGTCGGGCGGCGACGAGTGCGGCGGTGGCGTGGGCGAGTTCGGCGGCGGAGCGGGGCTCCCCGAGGCGCTCCCCCGCCGCCCGCAGCTCGGCTTGGTCCCGTTCGACCAGACGGCGGACGAGCGCGGTCAGCAGGGCCGAGCGGGTGCGGTAGTACGCGGAGGTGGTGCCGGCCGGGAACCCTGCGGCGGCGTCGACGGCGCGGTGGGTGAGCCCGCGCATTCCGGCGTCGGCGAGGACGCCGATCGCGGCGTCCGCGAGGAGGGTACGGCGCTCGGTGGCGGCGGGGCGTCGATCGGAGGTCACCCCCCTTTTCTACACCTGTAGACACCCCGCGCTAACCTTCTACAACTGTAGAAGAAATGGCGGAGAGACACCGGCGAAGGGCTGGTTCACCATGGGGAGAACCGCTGTCGTCGTAGGCGCCGGCATCGGGGGACTCGCCGCCGCCCTCGGACTGCGGCGTGTCGGCTGGAAGGTGACGGTCCTGGAGCGCGCCCGCGTCCTCGACGACGCGGGCGCCGGGATCTCGCTGGCCGCCAACGGCATCCGCGCCCTCGACGCCCTCGGCGTGGGGACCGAGGCCCGGGTGGCCGCGCGTGGCCAGTACACCGGCGGCACCCGCACCCCGGGCGGCTCCTGGCTGGCCCGTATGGACGGTGCCGCTCTCGAACGCGCCCTCGGTACGCCCATCGTCGGTATCCCCCGCGCCACCCTGCACCGGATCCTGCGTGCCGCCCTCCCTGCCGACTCCCTCACCACCGGCGTCGAGGTGACCGACCTCGACCGCTCGGCACCCGCCCGCGTACGCGTCCACCTCCGCACGCGGGCCGCCGGAGCCTCACCCGCCACCGAGACGCACCTGGACGCCGACCTGGTGGTGGCCGCCGACGGCGTCAACAGCCGCATCCGGACGCTCCTCTTCCCCGACCACCCCGGCCCGGCCCACAGCGGCTCGACCGTCCTGCGAGCCGTCACCCACGGGCCGGTGGAGCTGACCACGGACTTCGAGATCACGTGGGGACGGGGCGCCGAGTTCGGTCACATCGCCTTCGAGGACGGGCGCGCGGAGTGGCACGCCGTCCTCAACTCCCCGCCCGGGATCCGCCACGCCGATCCGCTCGCCGAGGTCCGCAGGCGGTTCCGCGGCTGGCACCAGCCCATCCCCCGGCTGCTCGACGCGACCCGTCCCGAGGCCGTGCTCCACCACGACATCCATGAACTCACCACCCCGCTCCCGTCCTTCGTCTCCGGCCGCGTCGCACTCCTCGGCGACGCCGCCCACGCGATGACCCCCCAGCTGGGCCAGGGTGCCTGTCAGGCCCTGGAGGACGCCGCCGTGCTCGCCGCCGCCCTGGCGCGGCACGGCCGGTCCGTCGAGGAGACCACCACGCACACGGACGTCCGAGCGGCGTTGGCCGCGTACGACACCGAACGCCGCCCGCGTACCCGGGCCGTCACGGTCGCCGCCCGCCGCGCCGGGCGCATGGGGCAGCAGCTCAGCCACCCGGCGGCCGTGGCCCTGCGCAACGCGGCGCTTCGTCTGGCGCCCTCGGGTGCGGCGGTACGCATGATCCTGCGGCACGCGGACTGGACGCCGCCGTCCCCGCCTCTGCCCTCTGTCCGAGGCGGGGAGAAGCGTTGAACAGATGCGGAGGGGCCTGTTCGACGAACTGCTAGCGTGTCCGGATGTCGCTCAAGCACGCCGTTCTCGCAGCTCTCCTGGAGGGCGAGGCCTCCGGATACGACCTGGCCAAGATCTTCGACGTGTCCGTGGCCAACTTCTGGGCCGCGACACCGCAGCAGCTCTACCGGGAGCTGGAGCGGCTTTCGGAGGCCGGCCTCATCGCCGCCCGCGTCGTGCAGCAGGAGCGGCGGCCCAACAAGCGGATGTTCTCACTCACCGACGCGGGCCGGCGGGATCTCGTGACGTACACCTCCCAGCCGCCGCGACCGACCGCCATCCGTGACGACTTGATGGTCCAGGTGCAGGCCTGCGACGCGGGCGACACCGACGCGGTCCGCGGCTTTGTGCAGGAGCGGATGGAGTGGTCACGGGGCAAGCGCGCGCGGTACGAAAGGCTGCGGGAATGGATGCTCGATGGCCGTGACGAGGAGACGTACCTGCGGGAGGCGGAGCGGGTCGGCCCGTACCTCACGCTGATGCGCGGCCTGTCCCTGGAGGAGGAGAACCTGCGCTGGGGCGAGCGGGTCCTGACGATCCTGGACCAGCGCCGGGCCGTGCGTCAGCAGGCCTGAGGCGCTCACACGTGTGTCACAGGGCGCCCCGCCCGGGGGCGCCGCCGGAGCGGCCACCGCCACCGGACGCCCCGTCCATGCGCACACCTATGCTTGGGGGCGTGACGGACAGAGGAACCGATGGGCCGGGGGTGGTACCGCGCGGGCCGCTCGACCTGTCGCTGCTGCGCACCTTTCTCGCCGTGCACCGCACCGGATCCTTCACCGCCGCCGCCCGGCTGCTGAACCTCTCCCAGCCGACCGTCACGACACAGATCCGCTCCCTCGAACGCCGCCTCGACCGCGAACTGTTCGAGCGCCTGCCGCGCGGGGTGGCACCGACGCCGTACGCGGACGATCTGGCGGCCCAGGTGGCGGCGCCCCTCGACGCACTCGCCGCCGTCACCGACCGCGGCCCGGGAACGGCGTCGGCGGCCCAGCCCGTCCATCTCGCGGGCCCCGCGGAGTTCTTGTGCGTGAGCGCCCTTCCCGCGCTCGCGCCGCTGGTAGAGGAGGGCGTACGGCTCCAGGTGCGGCCGGGTCTCACCGACGAGCTCCTCGACGGGCTGCGCGCGGGGCACCACGATCTGGTGATCTCCACGGTCCGCCCGCGTGGGCGGACGCTGACGGCGGTGCCGTTGACGGACGAGGAGTTCGTTCTGGTCGCCTCGCCGGAGTGGGCGCGGCGGATCGACCCGCGGAACGTCGCCGAGGACGGGCCCGCGGCGCTGCGCGGCGTCCCGATGGTGATGTACGCGGAGGATCTTCCGATCGCCCGCCGCTACTGGCGCCACGTCTTCGGCCGGCGGCTCACGGGCGAGGCCGCCGTCACCGTGCCCGACCTGCGGGGCGTCGTCGCGACGGTCGTGGCCGGTGCCGGGTTCAGTGTGCTGCCGCATTACCTGTGCCGGGCGGAACTCGACGCGGGCCGGCTCGTGCCGCTGCTGGAACCGGACGACCCTCCGATCAACACGTCGTATCTCGCCCAGCGTCCCGGCACCCCGGAGAACCCGCACGTGGGGCTCGTACGGGACCGGCTGCTGGCCGCCGCTCGCCTCTGGTGACACAGACGCTACTCCCGGGTAACGTCATCGCTCGGCGACCGGAGAGGCCGGTCGCGGACAAGGGGCGGGCCGGATGAACGTCGGTGACATCGTCGAGGACTTCACTCTCCCGGACGAGACGGGGACGCCCCGCTCGCTGACCGGTCTGCTGGAGGAGGGGCCGGTGGTCCTCTTCTTCTACCCGGCCGCCCTCACTCCGGGTTGCACCGCGGAAGCCTGCCACTTCCGTGACCTCGCGGGCGAGTTCCGGGCGGCGGGCGGGCGCCCGGTCGGCATCAGCTCCGATGTCGTCGCGCGTCAGCAGGAGTTCGCCGACCGTCATTCGCTGGGATATCCGCTGCTCTCCGACCCCGAGGGTGCGATCCGTGACCGGTTCGGGGTGACCCGTGGGTTCTCGCTCGCGCCGACGAAGCGGGTCACCTTCGTGATCGACACCGACCGCCGTGTCCTGGAGGTCGTCCGCAGCGAGCTGCGGATGAGCGTGCACGCCGACCGTGCGCTGGCCGCGCTGCTCGCGCGCCGGGTCTGAACCGCCGATCCGGCCGGACGGAAGGGGGGCTCCCGCACCCTCGCGGTGCGGGAGCGTTTCGACGGGCCGGATCAGCAGCCCATCGCCCAGGTGTGGGAATCGCCGCGGTCGTTGGCGGCGCCGTTGTAGCCGACCTCCTGGCCGGGGGCGAGGCAGATGGTCATGGCACCCCCCTGCCAGGCGCTTTCGTAGACGCGGACATGGTCCTTGACCCCCGGCCCCGAGATCCCGTGATTGGCCCAGGAGGAGTCGGTGTCGGCGATCCAGCCCTCCCACCAGCCGTCGTCGCCGCTCCAGTTGGCGCGCTGGCCACCGAAGTCGGCTTCCTGCCACGTGCAGAAGTGACCGCTGGGACAGTCGGCGGCCACGGCCGGAGTGGTCAGGGCGAGGCCGCCGGTGAGGGCGAGCACTGCCGCGGCGGCGGTGAGGATGCGCTTCATGAGGCGTCGTTGCCTTTCTGCTCGGTGGTGCCTGCGGACAGTTCGGCTGCCCGCCGCAGCGCGCGGGTGCGCAGCTGCCGGTAGGTGGCGAGCTGGTCGCCGCGCAGGGCGCGTACCTCCGCCAGCTCGACGGGTTCCAGCCGGGCCCGTACGTCGGCGAGGCCGCTCTCCCGCTCGCACCGGGCGGCGACGGCGGGGCCGGGGCGTTCGGGGCGCGGGCGGCCGGGCGGGGCGGCGCACCGGGTCCATCGGTCCAGCGCGGCGCGGTGGGCGGGGTCGTCCTTCATGCGCGCCTGGGCCTCGGCCCGCAGGTTGTCGACGGTCACCTGGGCACGGAACCAGCGCGTCTGGTCGCCGTAGAGGTTCTGCCGGGCGGCGGCGACACAGCCGTCGGTGTGGGCGGTGACGGTGTGGCCGGTGGCCAGGGTCAGCGAGAGCTCGCGGGGGCCGGTGCCGAAGAGGGCCGCCTGGAGTCGGCGGTCTTCGGCGGGGGCGGGCGGTCGCGCGGGGGCGGTGTCGGGGAGGGTGAGGTCCCGCGCCGCGAGGCAGCGCACGACGAGGGTGCGCTCGGCGGTCCCGAGGAGCTCGTCCTGCGCCTGAGGCGAGGACGGCACGGTCGAGCGGGCGGGGACGGTCGCGCAGCCCGTCAGCACGAGGGCGGCGGCAGCGGTCGCGAGCGGCCGACGGGTACGCCTGGTGACGGAAAGCATGGTCCCCCTCGCGAAGCGCCTGGTCAGCGGGGCCGCACGCACTCGCCACGTGGCACTCGCGTCACTATGCGTCACGGCCCGTGACGACACTGCCCGGCCGGGGGCCGGCCATGCGGGGGGTCACTCGAACGGGTCGAACGCGCCGGAGTGTGCGCCTCTCGGGAGCAGCCCACGCCCGAGAGCGGGGGGAGCGCCGGGGCGCCGGGATCATCCGGAGACGAAGCAGCCCCGGTTGGACGGGGGATTCCAACCGGGGCCGATCGCTGCGACACGCGAAGAGCGGTCACCTCAAGGGGGGACTCGGGGACCGGGCCCCTTCGCAGTCACATATGCATGAACGATAAACCTTCACAGCGTGTTCCGAAGACTCGAACATGCCCGATGTGAGTCACCTCACCCCGTTTTCGACGGTCCGGCGTCTCACTTCACGGACGGTAGACGCTTCCTGGCTCTGCGCTGCCCGGCGCGAGGAGCTGCGGGACCGTCACGAACGTGAAGCCGCGCCGCTTCAGCTCGTCGATGATTCCGGGTACCGCCGGCACCGTTCCGTCGTATATGTCGTGCAGGAGGATGATTCCGTCTCCCTTCGCGCCGTCTAGTACGCGCTGCCGTATCAGCGCCGAATCGGTCGTGGAGTAGTCCTTCGCCGTGACGCTCCACAGGATCTGCGCGAGCCCGAGTTCGCGGCTCACCTCGGAGACCGTGTCGTCGGTGCGGCCCTGCGGGGGCCGCATGAGGGTGGGCCTGCGCCCGGTGATCCTCTCTATCGCGTCCTGGGTGCGGGACAGCTCCTCGCGCACGCCACCGGCCTCCAGGTCGGTGAGTATGCGGTGGGTCCAGGTGTGATTGGCGACCTCATGGCCTTCGTCCGCGATGCGCTTGACGACCTCGGGATAGCGGTCGACGTGCTTCCTGCCGAGCAGGAAGAAGGTGGCGGGAACCTGCTTCTCCTTGAGGATGTCGAGGAGACGGGGCGTGTCCTCGCCCGGGCCCGCGTCGAAGGTCAGCGCGATGCACTTCGCCGTGGCGCAGTCGACCGGCCCGGACGCGCCGGCCTTACCGCCCTTGGCAGCCTCGCCGCCCTTGCCGTCGGCAGCGGCGGCCTTGCTCCTTGCCTCGCCGGGAGTGACCCTGTCGACCCCGCAGCCACTGACGGCGAGGACCAGTGACGCCGCCGCCAGAAGGGCGACGACCGGCCCCCGGCTCTTTGTCGGCTTGGCTCGGAACATGCTGCGACCCGCTTTCCCCGTCAATGGCTTGGACGGCCACGCCCCTGGTCAGGGCGGTACGTGGCATGTCCAGCACGCTACACACGGTGTATACACGCCGTGCATAGGGGGTGGGTCACCGATGGTTCACGCCGCGGGGGTGCACGTAAGCTCCGGACGGCGCCAGTCCGCTCCGTCCGGGGTGGCGTGCCGACGAGCCGCCGACGGCTCAGCGAGCGGCGAGCAGCAGTCGCGCCTCGGTCTCCTGGTCGCCGGAGACGGACTGCAACGACTGGATGTCAAAGCTGGTGGCGAGCGTCTTCTCGACCTCGTCGACCGCGTGGTACCCGCCGGTCAGCACCGCTCCCACCATGCCGGTGAGCGGTACAGGGCGTACCTCCTCATGGGGGCCCGCGGCCGTGTCGAAGGTGGCCGTCCAGACGTTGACGCCGGGGGCCGAGGCCGTCTGCGCGCCCGGGGCCTTCATGTCCTCGAGCTCGTAGACGTGGTCGAGGACGTCGAAGACGGCCTGGGCGTCCTCCCGGGAGCAGTCGCTCAGCTGCACGCAGACGTCGGTGTCGATGTGCATGTCGTACACGTCGCTCATCTCCTCGCGGCGGACCCGTGGGCCGGTCGCCCTGCCACGCTTCCAGCATCCCTCGCGCACGGGCTTCCCGCGAGGCCCACCCTCGTTCGCGCGCACCGAGCCGGCCTCCGCACGGTTGAAGGCCCGGTGACCGGTTACTCGCCACCAGGGGTCACGAACGGGAGGTTCCGTGCCCACCACGCCACGACAGGTCACGCCGGACGGTGACGGTCTGATCCTCGGACGTCACGAGACGCCGGAGGAGCGCGCGGACCGGCGCTGGGGCGAGTTGATGCAGGAGATCAGGGTCGCCCAGACGGGCGTGCAGATTCTGTTCGGTTTCCTGCTCACGGTCGTCTTCACACCCCGCTTCCCCGAGCTCCCGGCGGCCGACCGGACGATCTACGTCATCACCGTGTCGCTGGGCGCGGCGGCGACGGGCGCCCTGATCGGACCGGTCTCCTTCCACCGGTTGGTGGCGGGGCGGCGCATCAAACCGCAGGCGGTCGAGTGGGCCTCCCGGCTGACGTTCCTCGGGCTGCTCCTGCTCCTGGCGACCCTGGCCTCCGCCCTGCTCCTGGTCCTGCGCGTGGCGACCCAGAACGCGTACGTGCCGTGGCTCGTCACCGGGCTTGTGACCTGGTACCTGCTCTGCTGGTTCGTGCTTCCGCTCTGGGTGCGCGGGCGCTACACCAACGGTGCGGGCGACTCGCCGGGGGAGGCCAAGGGGGCGCGACTCACGGGCCGCCGGTGACCCGCTCCACGGTGTCCGCCTCGGCGGCCGGCTTGTCGGGCCGGTGGCGGACGACACGGGCGAAGCGCAGGGTGACCCCGGCCGGGTAGCGGGTGGAACGCTGGAGCCCGTCGTACGCGATCTCGACGACCAACTCGGGCCGTACACGTACGGTGAACCCGTCGTCGGTCTCGGCGAGTTCACGCAGCTTCTCCGTCTGCCAGCCGAGCATCTCGTCGGTGAGGCCCTTGAAGGTCTTGCCCAGCATCACGAACGTGCCGTCGGCGGCGCGCGCGCCGAGGTGGAGGTTGGAGAGCAGACCGGTGCGCCGGCCGTGGCCCCACTCGGCGGCCAGTACCACGAGGTCGAGGGTGTGAACGGGCTTCACCTTCAGCCACGTACGCCCGCGCCGGCCTGCCACGTAGGACGCCTCGAGCGCCTTGACCAGGACTCCTTCGTGGCCGCGGGCCAGTGTGTCGGTGAAGAACCGCTCGGCCGCCTCGATCTGCGCGGCCGAGCCGGGATCGTCGATGACGCACCGCCGCACCCGCGAGGCCTCGGGTACCAGGCGGGCCAGGGCCGCGTGACGCTCCTGGCCCGGGTGGTCGATGAGGACCTCGCCGTCCACCGCGAGAACGTCGAAGAAGACCGGTGAGACGGGGGTCGCGGCGCTGGCGGTCACGACGTCGACGCGGGATCCAACCCGGGAGGCGATGTCCTGGAAGGGAATCGGTCGCCCCGTTGCCGGGTCGAGCGCGATGACCTCCCCGTCCAGGATGAACAGGTCACCGCTCAGCTCTCCGGCGTGGGCGACCACTTCGGGCAGCCGGCTGGTGATGTCGTCGAGGGAGCGGGTGAAGACCCGGACCTCGTCACCTCGGCGGTGCACCTGTACACGGATGCCGTCCAGCTTCTCCTCGACAACGCACGGGCCGAGGCTCGCGACGGCCTCGGTGACCGAGCCGGCGGTATGGGCCAGCATCGGCTGGACGGGACTGCCCACCCTCAGGGCGAAGGTCTCCAGCGCGGCGGGACCGTCGGCGAGCACGGCCCGGGCGACGCGCGGCAGGGATCCTTCGAGCATCACCGCCCGGCGAAGCTGGTCGGACGGAACCGTGGCGGCCCGTGCGACGCCCTCGAGCGCGATGGCGTCGAGAGCCCCCTGGCGAACCTCCCCGGAGAGCAGCCGGATCAGGAACTCCTGCTCCGGCAGGGTGGCGGCGGCGATCAGGTCATGGACGAGCCGGACCCGCTCGGCCTGCGAACCGGCGCCCGTGAGGGCGGCGAGCGCGGTCATGGCCTCATCGGTGCCGGCGAGGGTGAGGGTCGGCTGCTCGGCCGGCGTGACGGCGGGCGGGATCACGTGCTTGAGCACACTCCACCCGACCCCGATGCGTCCCTGCGGGAGCCGGCCGGAGAGATAGGCGATGACGAGCGGACTCTCCTCGGGCGCGGCCTCCCCGAACAACTCGGCGAGCAGGCCGATCTTCCGCGAGCGTGCGGAGGTGGCGGCGACCTGATGGGAGACGTCCGCGAGCCGTGCCAGAAGCATGCGCCCATCCTGCCTTGCGCGCCACGTTGCCCGCACGTCGACCGCCGACCGACACCCGGGGGCCCCGTGGCCCGGACGTCGAGCATCGGACGCCGGACGCCGGAGGTCGGACGTGGGACGTGGGACGTGGGACGTGGGAGCGGACGTGGGCGCGGTCGCCCGTCCCTTGACGCCCGCCGGGCCGGCCGGCCCGGAAGCGGGCGTATGGCCGCCGGTCCCGGCCCGGGGCGGTAGGGACCGAGCAGATCCGTATCGGGCGTGCGGCTGACCAGGGACAAGTGGTCCAGACCCGGCCGGTCCACCCCTCCCACCCCCGGGCGGTTCGGACCCGGCTGGGCCGGGGGCTGGGTGGTGCCGGACGCCCGTGGGGTATTCCGCGGCCCCCACGAGCTGATGGCACTACCGCGTCGACTCGGCCTGGTGTAGCGGCGCGTTTCCGAGCCCCTCCACACCGGCCGTGTCGCCGGTCGCTTCCGTGTCGGGTCGCCTGCGGCGGCGGAGTCGGTCGAGCAGGCCGGGGCGGGTGCCACCGGTGGGTGGGCGGGAGAAGGCCGGTGGGCGGGGCGGGCGAGTGGGGCCGACCGCCCGCCCCCGCCCCGCTCCGCCAGTGGGCCACGGGGCCTGGTGTTCCTTGCGTGCCTCGTCCAGTGCCAGCGCCAGGCTCATCCGGTGCCACAGGATCTCGTCCGGGTCGTCCGCCAGCATCAGCCGGTCCGCGATCTCTCGGGCGGTCCCCGACTCCGGCATCCCGGACGGCGGTTGCGGACGCAGCCGGTCGAGATGGGCCCGTTCGTGCGGATCGTCCACGACCTCGGCCAACTGGAGCGGGCCGAGGAGCGAGGCGATCGCCGCCGCCCGCGCCCACCGGTCCTCCGTCGCCCGCAGCAGCAGCCCGAGCCGTCTGGCCCGCCAGTTCCGCGGCCGCCGGTCCTCTCCCGCGTCGATCCGGTCGCGGACCTCCTGGGGAAGCCGTCCGCTCAGCAGTCTCTGATGTGTCAGAGCGAACTCACCGAGCTCTCCGGCGAGATAGAGCCACACCACCGCGCGGTAGCGGTTCAGATGGAACCGCACCGGGCTGAAGTGACCCGTCCTGGCCAGCTTGGTGAAGCGGTCCGGGGTGATCGAAAGCAGGTCGGCCGCCTCCGTCGTACCGACCGTGCGGACCCGCTCTCGCAGCCCCTCGGGGAAGTCCGAGGCGGCTCTGAGCCGGTCGACCTCCGCCCGCTCCACTCTGCGTCGCCCACCACCCGGCGGTCCTGAGACTCCCTGCGGCCCGGAGACCCCTGTCCCACCGGTAGGCGATGCCACCGGCACGGGCGCCCCGGCCGGCACCGTACGGATCAGCCCCATCTGCACCGCCAGCTGGAACTCGTCCCGCCGCAGTGCCAGTTCCTGCGCCGCGCGCGTCAACGCCAGCGTGCGCGCGCCTTCCTCCACCGTCATGACGGCCTCCCCCGTGAGTGACGAATACTCCCGGTGACGACCGTAACGGGCAGCGACGCCCTCCTGCTCGACCTGTGGACAACCCCGGCCGGTGGACCTCCGATGCCCTGTGGACAACCTCAGAGTTCGGCGAGGCCGGCCCGGCCCGGCTGACGCGCCGCCACTCCGAGGTGCTCACCGACGCGGTTCACCAGCAGGGTCATCTCGTAGGCCACCTGACCGACATCCGCCTCGGCGGCGCTCAGCACACACAGGCAGCTGCCCTCGCCCGCCGCCGTCACGAAGAGAAGGGCGTCGTCGAACTCGACCATCGTCTGCCGGGCACGACCCGCCTGGAAGTGCCGGCCCGAGCCTCGGGCCAGGCTGTGCAGGCCGGAGGAGACGGCGGCCAGGTGCTCGGCGTCCTCCCGCACCAGGCCGCTGCTCGCGCCCGTCACCAGACCGTCGTTGGACAGCACCAACGCGTGCCGGATGTACTCGACGCGCTGGGTCAAGTCGTCCAGAAGCCAGTCCAGTCCCTTGTCCAGTGCCATGCCCGGTCCTCCCCCTGTTTGTTGCGTCCCCGTCGACCCGAAGTCCCCGTGGTCCGCGTGTCGTCCGCCAGCCTTACGCAGTGTCGTGGACAGGGCAAGCACTCATGGGTGCCTCGCGTGCCGCGGCATGGGCCCAAGACAAACCCTCCCGGGCCGCGCCGAAATCAGCGGCGACCCGATCGAGCTGTGCCACTGGGCCGTCCGGCTCGGCGCCCGCTCCGCCCGCCGTGGAACCCGCTCGGCGTCCCGCGCGCACCGCACCGCACCATGCACGGGACGCCGGTACGCCGACGAAACGCCGGCCGCCCGCCTCAGCCGACGGAGTCCAGCAGCCGGGCGGTGTGCATGCGTCCCGCGTACTCGACGAGACGGATCAGGACCTCCTTGCCCGAGTCCCGGTCCCGCGCGTCGCACAGCACCACCGGTGTGCCACGGTCCAGATCCAGCGCGCGCGAGACCTCGTGCGCGCCGTAGTTCCGGGCACCGGCGAAGCAGTTGACGGCGACGACGAAGGGGATCTTGCGGTGCTCGAAGTAGTCCACCGCCGGGAAACAGTCCTCCAGCCGCCGCGTGTCGGCCAGGACGACGGCCCCCAGTGCCCCCTGGGACAGCTCGTCCCAGAGGAACCAGAAACGGTCCTGCCCCGGCGTGCCGAAGAGGTACAGGGAGAGTCCGGAGCGGATCGTGATGCGGCCGAAGTCCATCGCCACGGTCGTCGTGGTCTTCTGGGCGACGCCTCCGGTGTCGTCCACCGCCTCCCCGGCCCTGCTGAGCCGTTCTTCCGTGCGCAGCGGACGGATCTCGCTGACCGCGCCCACCAGGGTGGTCTTGCCGACGCCGAAACCGCCGGCGACCAGGATCTTCAGGGCGAGGGCCGTGGCGTCCACGCCGCCGCCCGCACCGGTGTTCTCAGAGCGCTCGTAGGCCATCGATGACTTCCCTCAGGATCCGTTCGTCGGGCAGTTGTGCGGGCGGGACGGGCCGGCTGACCTTGACGAAGCCCGCTTCGAGGAGATCGCCGAGGAGGACGCGGACGACGCCGACGGGCAGGTCGGCGTCGGCGGCGAGCTCCGCCACCGACTGGGTCTCGGCCCGGCACAGCGTGAGCAGGGCCCGGTGTTCCGGGCCGAGGAGCGACTCCTCGGCCGGGCCGGGCGGGTCGTCTTCGACGACGACGAGTGCGATGAGGTCGAACCGCACATTGCTGGGGCCCGGCTTGGTGCGGCCGCCCGTCATGGCGTACGGCCGGACGAGCGGCCCGGCATCGGCGTCGTACCACTGACTGCCCGGCACGGCCCGGCCGTCGCCGGTGCCGTCCTCGTTCATGAGCGTCACGGGTGTCACCGGTCAGCCGGCGGCAGGCGGGGTGGCGGTGATCCGCGGCGGGGTGTGCAGATGCTCTCCGACCCGCTTCACCAAACGGGCCATCTCGTAGGCGATGAGGCCGATGTCGGCGTTGACCGAGCTGAGGACGGCGAGACAGGAGCCGTCCCCGGCGGCCGCGACGAACAGGAACCCGTCGTCCATCTCCACCATCGTCTGGCGCACACCCCCGGTGTGGAACTGGCGGCCCGCGCCCTTGGCCAGGCTGTGGAAACCGGAGGCGATGGCCGCCAGGTGCTCGGCGTCCTCCCGGCTGAGGCCGCTGGAGGAGCCGACGGCGAGACCGTCGTTGGACAGCACGACCGTGTGGCGGACCTCCCGCACCCGGACGACGAGGTCGTCGAGGAGCCAGTCGAGTTCGCCTGAGCGGTGGTGGGAGATCCTCTCGTGGTCGATCATTCCTGGTCTCCTTCACTGTCGAAGCCGGTACCGAGGGGGCGTCTGGTACCGGGGGCCGCGCCGCCGCCCCGGGTCCAGCCGTCGCGATAGGCGGTCATGCGGTCCCTTACCTGCTCGGGTGTGCGTTCGGCCGCGCCCTGGACGGACGCGGTCGGGGGTGGGTCCGCCGGGGGCGCCTCGCGCAGCTGCGGTACGAGACTGGCCTGGCGCACCCTGCGGGGCAGCTGGTCGCCGTCCCCCACGGGGGCCGACGGAGGCGGGGAGGGGTGTGCCGGGGGCGGGGGCGCAGGGCTGAGCGGAGCCGAACGGCCGCGTTGCCGCAGCGAGGTGACTCCGGCCGGCGGCTGATCGGGGGAGGCGGACTCCGGCCCGTCCGGCTCCGCCGACAGGGCGGTGATGCGCGGCGGGCGCGGCAGCGGCTGGGACGGTACGGGAGCCACCGCGGCGGGCTGCTGCCGACGGTGCTGCGCGAGCGCCGTCGTCGGCGCCGGCGGGGCTTCCTCGGCTCGCTGCGGCTCCCGCTCCCGACTCGCTCCGGAGGCGTACCCGTACCCGTACCCGTGGTCACCCCGATCCCGGTCGCCGTCACCGTGGCCATCGGCGCCGGTGTACGCGGTCTCGACCGGTCGGGGGTCGAGTGCGCTCCGTCCCGGTGGGAGTGCGCTCTGCAGGAGGTCCGTGGGCAGCAGGACGACCGCCGTCGTACCGCCGTAGGGCGAGGTGCGCAGGTGGACCTTGATGTCGTGCCGGGCGGAGAGCCGGCTGACCACGAACAGCCCGAGCCGGTCGCTGTCGAAGAGGTCGAGGGCCTCGGACTGCTCGATCCTCGTATTGGCCTCGGCGAGGCTCTCCTTGCCCATGCCGAGGCCACGGTCCTCGATCTCCAGGGCGTAGCCGTTGCCTACCGGTTCGCCGCTGATCCGCACCTTGGTGTGGGGCGGGGAGAACTGTGCGGCGTTCTCGACGAGTTCGGCCAGGAGGTGGGTGAGGTCGGCGACGGCGCCGCCGACGACGGCCGTCTCGGGGAGCCGGCGCACCTCGACGCGCGCGTAGTCCTCGATCTCGGAGACGGCGGCCCGTACGACGTTGGTCAGGGGGACCGGCATGCGCCAGGCGCGGCCGGGTGCGGCGCCGGAGAGGATGATCAGGCTCTCGGCGTGGCGTCGCATCCGTGTGGTGAGGTGGTCGAGGCGGAAGAGGTCGCCCAGCTCGTTCGGGTCGTCGGCCCGGCGCTCCATGCTGTCCAGCAGGTTGAGCTGCCGGTGGACGAGGACCTGGCTGCGGCGGGCGAGGTTGACGAAGACGCCGGAGATCCCGCTGGCGAGCTCGGCGCGTTCGACGGCGGCGGAGAGCGCGGCGCGGTGCACGGTGGTGAGCGCCTCCCCGACCTGGCCGATCTCGTCCTGCGGGGCGGGTCCCGGAGGGGCCTCGGCCAGGACGTCGATCTCCTCGCCCGCACGCAGTCGGCTCATGGCGGCGGGGAGTTGGCGCCGGGCGATCGCGAGGGCCGTGTTGCGGAGCCTGACCAGTTCGACGACCAGGGTGCGGCCGATGCGCACCGAGATGACGAGGGAGGCGGCGACGGCGGCGAGGCCGAGCAGGACCGCGGCGCCTCCCGCGCTCAGGACACCGCCGGCGAACGGGTCGGCGCGGTCGGCGGCGGCCCGGCGGGCGTCGGTCTCGATCGTGTGGAGACCACCGCGCACGACGGCGACGGCGTCGTCCCAGGAAGCGGCGGACACGGCTTGGACGGCCTTGCGGCCGGGGGTGGCGGCGCGGACGCGGTCCTCCGCCGCGGTGAGCTGCCGGTGGCCGCGCTGGGTGGTGAGCTTCTCCCAGGCGGCGCGCTCGGGCCCGCGCAGGTCGGTGGTGGCGGACTCGAGGAGGGTACGGCGGGTCTCCACGGCTCCGGTGAACTGCCGGAGCCTTTCGGGGGTGAGTTCGCCGCCGAGGTGGGCGGAGCCCAGCAGGGCGTCCTCGCGGGCGAGCATCTCGCCCGCCCGGCCGAATTCAAGGAGCACGCGCGCGTGGGAGCCGATCTCGGCGTCCTGGATGCCGGTCAGGGCGCCGCCGACGGCGAAGGCGGCGCTGATGGCAGTGGTGTATTCGGCGTACACCTGGTCCCAGTCGGCCCTGCCGCCGGCAGCGGCGGTACGCAGTCGGCTCAGACCTTCGGCCTTGGTGACGAACTGTCCGACGCGGTCGGCGACCTCTCGGGGGAGGTCGCCGGTGTGGCCGACGGTGTGCCGGTCGTCGAGGCGGAGCCGGGCGACTGCGGCGTCGGTGCGGCGTGCCTGTTCCTTGAGCTGGGTGGCGCGGCCCGTGCCGGGCGCTGCGATCTGGCGGACGGCGGCGCGGCGTTCGGCTTGGAGGGCGCGGACGGCGGCGGCGACGGGTTCGCGTATCTCGGCGTCCACCCGCTGGAGTTGGCGCAGGCGGGCGATGTCCTGGGCGGTGGTGACGGTGGCGAAGCCCCAGAGGGCGAGCAGCGACACGACGGGCACCATCAGCAGCGACACGATCTTGGCACGGACGGTACGGGGCCGCAGGCCCCGTCGGCGGGTCCCGGCCTCCGGGCTTCCCGAGGCCCCGGCGGACCGGGAGGCCTCGGGGACGGGTGGCGACGCGTCGCCGGACCGCGGCGGTTCGTCCGCGGGTGGCCCGGCGTGCGCGCGCCGCCCGCGCGCCGCCGCCTGAGGTCTCGCCGTCGTGTCGGCGTCCTGGGTCCTGCGGGGAGTTCGCATGGCCTCCTCGTTCCGGCTGCGTCTGTCCTGGTGCTGTGCGGGGTGCGTGGTGAGTGGTGCGGGTGCGTGCCGTGTCGTGCGATGTGCTCGGTTCGACTGCTTCGGGGACGGGGAGTCCCGCCTGGGCCGTGTCCGTGAAGTCCCGCCTGGCCCGCGACGCCTGGCACGCACGCTCGCCGCGTTGTCGGGATCACCCGAGTACGCCCCGTACGAGGGCGGCCCTCCGCCTTCTCGATCGCACGCACCGGACGCCGCGGGCCCTGCCCTGCGGGCAGACGGCGCTACTTTCCGGACACGACCTAGGCAGGACGTGCCGCCGGTGGTGCAGACGGTGCCGACGGCGTCTGGTGGAAGCCGGGCGGAGCCACGTCCACGGCACGGTCGTCGGGCTCGGTGAGCCGTTCCGCCGAGGCGTAGGCGGCGCGTTCCTTGGCGGTCGGAGAGAGCGCCACGAAGGCCGAGGTGATGAAGAGGTAGGAGCCGAGGCCCACGGCGAGGGGGAAGATGAACTGCATCGCCGAGGCTCCGGAGAGCGTCGTGTTTGCGGGGACGACATCGACCCGTACGGCGAACATGCCGGTGTAGTGCATGCTGCTGACGGCCGCTCCCATCACCAGGGAGGCCGTGGCGACGGCGGTCGGCGCGTGGATGTTGAGCGCGGCCCACAGCGCGGCCGTCGCGGCTACGACCGCGATGACGACGGAGAGCGCAACGAGGACGGGTTCGTACCGCACCTGGCCGTGCAGCCGCAGCGCGGCCATGCCCATGTAGTGCATCGACGCGACGCCGACCCCGGTCGTGAGCCCGCCGATCAGGAGTGAGCGGAACCGGTCCCGGCCGTACCCGACGGCGAAGACGCCAGCCCCGACGACGGCCATGGCGATGAGCAGACTGAGGATGGTGAGGGGAACGTCGTAGCGGATGTCGGTCCCGGTGACGCCGAAACCGAGCATCGCGACGAAGTGCATCGTCCAGATGCCGGTGCCGATCGCGGAGGCGGCGGTGAGCAGCCAGTTGCGTCGTGATCGTCCGTTCGCATCGAGCGCGCGGACGGTGCAGCGCAGCCCGAGGGCCGCGCCTATGCAGGCCATCGCGTACGACAGCACAGGTGTCAGCCAGCCGAAGGTGGCGTGGTCCAGGTGTCCCATGACCCAGGGACGCTAGTCCGGACAAGGGGGCGCATCAGGGGCGCATTTCGAAAGCTGATGGAATATGACACAGAGATGTTCCAGAACGATCGTGCCGCGCTCGAACGTGTGCGCAGAACGTTCACCCCTGAGGCTGAGGCATCATGCACGCATGAGCGATGACCCCACCCATGTCCAGGAGTTCTTCGGCTCCCGCGCCGCCGACTGGGACGCCCGCTTCCCCGACGACGGTCCCGCCTACGCCGCGGCGGTCGCCGATCTCGGGCTGCGTCCGGGCGGCACCGTGCTCGACGCGGGCTGCGGCACGGGGCGCGCACTCCCGGCGCTGCGCGAGGCCGTGGGGCACGGAGGAACCGTCATCGGCGCCGACCTGACGCCCGAGATGCTCGACGAGGCGGTACGGGCCGGGCGCGACAGGTCCGCGACGCTGCTCCTGACGGACGTCGCCAGGCTCCCGCTGCGCGACGGCGCGCTCGACTCCGTCTTCGGGGCCGGGCTCATCTCCCACCTGGCGGACCCGGCCGAGAACCTGCGCGAACTGGCCCGGGTCGTGCGCCACGGTGGACAACTGGCCCTCTTCCACCCGATCGGCCGGGCCGCCCTCGCCGCCCGCCACGGACGGCAGATCACCGAGGACGACCTGCGCGCCGAACCCCGCCTTCGCCCCCTTCTGGCCGCGTCCGGCTGGCGGATGGTCCGTTACGTGGACGAGGACGACCGTTACCTGGTGCTCGCGGTTCGAGAGGGCTGAAGCAGCAGTAACGCAAGCAAGACGCCCGCCGCACCCTTCTGTCCCGGCACTTCCGTGTCTACCGTGGAAGTGCCGGGCAGCCGTGTCCGGGAGAGGCGGCAGGCCATGGCCCGTATGCGAGCGCTACTCCGCACCCTCCTGCCGACCGCACGGCGAGCGCCGGACCAGTCCCGTACGCGGCCGCGGAAGGCTCCCCGGGGGCGTCGGCCGCACAACATCTTCGAGGCGGCGGCGACCTATGTGGTCGGCTGCGTGGAGGAGGACCAGGACCAGATCGACGAGGCCGTCACCTGGGTCCAGCCGGAGGCGCTCTCCTTCGGCGTCAACGAGCTGGCCTGCCGGGCCGTGATCGCGCTCGCACGCGAGCGTGACCAGTCCCCGCGTACCGTGGCCCGGTCGCTGCTCGGGCTCCCGGAATTCTCAGGGGGCTCAGAAGCCCCCGAGGCCTGAGCGTACGGAATCGGCCGCACCACTTACGGCCGGAGACTCTCGACGTGTGGGTTACCCACTGGTTAAGGTGCGCCGACGACCAGATGGGGAGGCTGCCGTGGGTGGGACGGACCGTACCGCCGAGAACGCCGCAGAGGCCGGCGGCATCGACGGCACCGACGACGACGCGTTGTACGTGCTGACGGCGGTGCTGCTGACGCCCGCGCAGTTCCCGAGCGTCCTGGGCGACGACTATCCGGCGGCGTGCGCGGCGCTGGACCTGGAACCGTACGCCGAGGGGTACGGGCTCGTGCTCGGCCAGGACGGCGCGGGCGCCCGGTGGACCGTGATCGTCGACGACGTGTCGCTCGTCGCGGTGGCCATCGCCTCCTGGGACTGCGGGATGGAGTACGAGCTCTCCCCCGACGAGCGCTCGGTCGTGGCCGCGCTCCCCGGCTGGCCGCTCGCGGTGGCCTCGGCCGCCCCCGACCTCCCCGCCCCGCACGACCCGGAGCCGGAGGAGGGCGACCGCGCCCCGCTGGCCCCTCCGTCCGCCGACACCTGGGGGCCCGCGCAGCGGCGTCTCGGCGCCGACGAGGTCGCGTTGCAGTGGGCCGCCTGGCGGTCCCAGATGGACGACGAGGGCACCGTCGACAGCGACACGGAAGCAGGCCCGGGCACAGGCACAGACGCAGGCACAGACGCAGGCTCGGACCGTCCGCACGACCCACAGGAGCCGCACGACCCGTACGACGGTGTCCGCCGCGCTCTCGCCGAACTGCGCGGGTATCTGGAAGAGCCACCCCCGGTCGGCCGGGTGCGGTCCAGCTTCGCCGCAGGCGGGGCGCGGATGCTCCGCGCGGACGGCCCCGGCTGGTCGCTGGTGGCACGGACCGACGACATGGCCTTCGTCCTCCTGGACGACGAGCCCCGCGAGGTCCTCCCCGTGGCTCGTGGTACGAAGCTGCCCGCCCTCCTGGAGGCGCTGGACGCGATGGCGGTGCGCCCCTCCTGACCCGGACGCCGCAGGGCGACACGGACCACCCGCCGGGCCCAGCGAGCCACACCGGCCAAGCGAGCGCGCGAGCCACACGGGCCAGAGACCCGAGGTGTGGTCCGGGACCATGGCCGCGCGGAAGGAGTGCCCCGCACGATGTGCGGCGAACCCCCTTTCCCTCGTCCACCGGAGGCCGTCCATGCGCCTGTTCCGAGGCGTCCCGTTGCTCGCCGTGCTCCTGACCGGGCTGACCGCCGTCGGCCCCGCCACTCCGGCGGGGGCCGAGCCCGCCCCGCCGGGCCCCTGTGCGGCGCTGCCCCGGATCGATGTCCCCGGCGCGGAACACCAGCGGACCGCCTGTCTCGGTGATCTGACGACGACGGGCCTCGCGGGCACTGCGTACACCGACATGGCCGACCAGGCCGGTCTCTCCGCGAAGGGCACCAGGAACCCGTCCGGCGTGCCAGGTCTGCAGATCGACGGTTACTTCCCCGACGAGTCACACCTCAACGCCACACACGGCTGGGCGCACGACGCCCAGTTCGTGATCCGGCTGCCCGAGAACTGGAACGGCGGTCTGGTCGTCACCGGCGCCCCCGGCACCCGGCGGCAGTACTCCACCGACACGCTCATCTCCGACCACGTCCTCGCCCAGGGCTTCGCGTACGCCGCCACCGACAAAGGGAACACCGGACCGGACTTCTTCACCGACGGACGTCGGCCCGGCGACGCGGTCGCCGAGTGGAACCACCGGGTGACCGAGCTGACCCGTGCGGCCAAGAAGGTCGTACGGCAGCGCTACGGCCGGGCCCCGCAGCGCACGTACATGACGGGCGTCTCCAACGCCGGCTATCTCACCCGCTGGCAACTGGAGAACCGCCCCGAGCTCTACGACGGCGGGGTCGACTGGGAGGGGGTCCTGTGGACGACCCGTGGGCCCAACCTGCTGACGAGTCTGCCGGTGACCGTCGCCCGGTCCCTCGGGCAAGCGGCTGACGAGGACCTGATCGACGCCGGTTTCGCACCGGGCTCACGCTTCCTGTGGCCTTACCACGAGAAGGCGTACTGGGGGCTGACGCAGAAGATCTTCCGGGCCGAGTTCGACCCGTCGTACGACCCGGGCTGTCCGGGCTCCACAGCCGGTTCGACGGTCGAGCGGATCCTCGCCGCGTGCGCCTCGGACGCCTCGTACGACTACGGCTCACGACCCGCGTCCGTGCACCGGGCGGTCGCGAAGGTCGCGTTGACCGGCCGGATCGGCAAGCCGCTGATCACGCTCCACGGCGACCTCGACACGCTGCTGCCCATCGCGACCGACTCCGACGTGTACGCGCGGATGATCGACGACCGCGGCCGGGGCGGCCTGCACCGGTACTACACCGTTCAGGACGGCACGCACACCGACGGCCTGTACGACACCTACCCGGACCGGCTGCGGCCGATCCTGCCCTGCTATCGCTCGGCCTTCGCGGCACTCACCCAGTGGGTCGAGGAGGGTACGGCTCCGCCCGCGGACCGCACGATCGCACGGCCGGCGGGCGGTGACGTGGTCAACTCCTGCGCGCTGGAGGGGCGGAGCTGAGGCGCCGCACGCTGAGCTCCGCACGCAGGAGCGGTGGCGGAGCCGAGGCTCAGACCATCTCCAGGGGACAGTGCGGCCCGGCCGGGAGCTCGATCGCGACCGGGTCGCCGGGCCGCACCACTCCGCCGGTGAGCACGATGCTCATGATCCCGGCCTTGCGGACGATCTGCCCGTTCTCGTCGCGACCGAGGACCTTCTTGAGCAGCCCGTGCCGAAATTTGTCGATCTGAGCGCAAGGGTTGCGCAGTCCTGTGACCTCCACGACCGCTTCGGCGCCGAGACGCAGCCGGGTGCCGGTCGGCAGGGCGAGGAGGTCGATGCCTCGGGTCGTGATGTTCTCGCCGAGATCGCCGGGGGTGACCTCGAAGCCTGAACCGGCGACCTCGTCGAAGAGCTCCGCGTGGATGAGATGGACCTGCCGCAGGTTCGGCACCGTCGGGTCCTTCGCCACGCGAGAGCGGTGCTTGACCGTGACGCCCGCGTGGACGTCCCCCTCCACGCCGAGCCCGGCGAGCAGCGTGATGCCGTCCCGGTTCGGCTTGGTGAACGAGTACACGCCGTTGCTGCTGACCGCCGTGACCGTACCGCCCACGCCTCGGTCCGTGCTCATGACGCGCAGCTCCCCTCTCCCGAACAGATGATCACCTCCGACCCTACGACACGGTCTCTCGCCCGGGATCAACCCTTCCGTCAGCGGTCGATCTGCTTGCGCGAGACCCTGCGCAGCCTGCGCCGCTGGCTCGGGTCCAGGGCCAGGTAGGCCACGGCGGGCACACCGAGCATCACCAGCAGTGACATCCAGAACCCGATCAGGGGCATCAGGAGAAGGCCTACGGCCACTCCTCCGATCACCAGTTTGGTCCGTGCCGTCATGGGTGACGCCTCCTTCTCGGGCGGGGGTACGGGGCCGTCAGGCCGCCGTACGGAGCGGCTCGCCGACCTCGTGCAGGTGGCCCAGCGCCTGCCGGTAGGACTCGATGAAGCCGGTCTCCGTGTACGGGATACCCAGTGTGCGGCAGTGCGCACGCACGGCGGGCTGGGCGAGGCGCAGATGAGGCCGGGGCATGCTCGGGAAGAGGTGGTGCTCGATCTGGTAGTTCAGGCCGCCCAGGAACCAGTCGGTCAGGACGCCGCCACGGATGTTGCGCGAGGTGAGCACCTGCCGGCGCAGGTGGCCCCAGCTGTCGCCGTCCGGGTGTGCGCCCGGCATCTCCATGCCCTTGTGGTTGGGGGCGAAGGCCAGACCCAGGTGGAGTCCGAGGAGCATCTGGTGGACGAGGGCGAAGAGGAGCGCCTGGCCGACGGTGAGGGTGACCAGAAGCAGGGTCGCGTAGCCGACGACGTGGGCGAGCAGCAGGGCGCCCTCGACGAGCCGCTCACGCCGGGTGCGGAACGGCCCGCCCTTGGAGAACAGGGCCTGGAATCCGTACACCTTGAGAGCGATGCCCTCGAGGGTGGTCAGCGGGAAGAACAGCCACGCCTGGTGGCGGGTGAGCCAGCCGCGCACCCCGGTCCGGCCTGCGGTCTGGTGCTGGGCGAACACGAGGATGTCGGCCGCCACGTCCGGGTCCTTTTCCAGGTGGTTGGGGTTGGCGTGGTGGCGGTTGTGCTTGTCGTTCCACCACTCCTGGCTCATGCCGAGCAGGAGGTCGGCGTGGACGAGCTGGATGATCCGGTTGCGCCTCCGGTCGCCGCTGATCTGCGCGTGGCCGGCGTCGTGTCCGACGAAGGCGGCGCGCGCGGAGAGCAGCGCGAGAGGGACGGCGAGGAGGAGCGCCCACCAGGAGGGACCGAGCAGCACCAGAGCGGCGACGACGGCGGCGAAGCCGAGGAAGTTGACGGCCATCCCGCGTGCGTACCAGCCGGCCCGGCGCTCGAGGAGCCCCTGCTCCTTGACGGTGCGCAGGAGCGGGGCGAACTCGCTGCCGCCCCCTCTCCTGACGGTGGTGCTCCGATCGGGCGCCGTGAGCGTGGCGGGGGCCTGTGGCATGGCGGTCTCCGGTGTCCGTGGGCGGGGCCCGGACGCGGTCCGCCCGGATTCCTTCGAACCTACGGATCGGTGATCGTGCGCGGCCATGGCGTCATCCCCCGGGGTTCCGGGGGGCTTGCCCAGGGGCGGGGGTGGGGCTGGCTCCCCCCGGACGGGGCCGGAGGAAGAGCGAGGTGATCCAGGTCACGGCGGCTCGCGGGGCGGGAGGGGGGTCTCGTCAGGTACCCTCGGCCGCTCGGCCCAGTAGTCAAATTTGAGGAATGTGTTGTCGCCGTCTTTGAGACTCGATGAACTCGTCCGCCGCTCCGCCGTCTTCCTGCCCTCCGATCCGCCCCGCGCCGGCCGGATCGCCTTCTGGCCGAGGGACCGGCGGACGGACCGGCCGACAGGCCCGTGGACGGACGAGTGCCCGGACCAGTGGACGGAGGCCGGGCCGGAAGAGCTGACGGTGGTGGGCGACGACGTCCGCCCCCACACCGTCCCCGCGCTTCTGCTTCCCGTACGGGACGCCCTGCCGGCCCTCACGCGCGCCCGCTTCTCCGAGCACTCCTCCCCCGCGACCGCCTTCTGGGGCGCCGCCGCCCTCTTCGCCCTGCAGCTCGTGGCGAAGGGCTTGCTCCTGCCCGGTCTCACCGCCACCGACCGCGACGCGTGGCGTGCCGGGCCGCTGGGCCCCGACGAACTGGGAGAGCTGCGGACGCTCGCCGCTTCGATGCCCCCGTCGGCCCACGCCGTACCCGTCGCCGGCGAAGGGGAGTTGCTGCTGCCCGAGCCCGAGGGGCTGCTGCGCGCCTTCGTGGACGCCGTCGTGGACGGCCTGCCGCGCACCCCGGCCGCGCCCCTCGCCGCGGGCGGGCCCGCCTTCGCCGCGGACGCGCCGCAGGAGCTGCCCGGACAGCGGGCGTGGGCGGCGGACGTGGCGGCGGGCCACGACGCGGGCGTACGGCTCTCGCTGCGCGTCGAACTACCGGGGCTGACCGCGCGCGAGGCGCCGGCCTTCCGTGCCGTGCTCCAGATGCACAGCGTCAGCGACCCGGCCCTGGTCGTGGACGCGGCCGACGTGTGGGCCGGATCCGGTCCGGTCGGCGGCGCGTTCGGGCCCCGCGCCCGGATGGACGCGCTGCTCGCCCTCCGCCGCGCCGCCCGTGCCTGGCCACCGCTGACCCCGCTCCTCACGGCGGCCGTCCCCGACGCCGTCGAGCTGGCCGATGAGGAGATCACGGAGCTGCTCGGCCCGGCGGCACGGGCCCTGAGCGCCACGGGCGTGCAGGTCCACTGGCCGCGCGACCTGGCGCACCGGCTCACGTCCCGCGTGCTGATCGGCCCCGCGGACGAGGAAGGGACCCCCCGGACCAGGGAGGCAACCTCCACCGAGGCGTACCCGGACGCCGGCTCGTACGAAGACCCCGGCCGGCGCACCGAGAGTGAAGGCGACACACGCCCCACCACCGATCACCGTTCCTCCGAGCTGCCCTCGTTCCTCTCCGCCGACGCGCTGCTCGCCTTCAACTGGCGGTTCGCCATCGGCGACCAGGAGCTGACGAGGGCTGAGCTGGACCGGCTCGCCGAGGCCGACCGGCCGGTGGTCCGGCTGCGCGACCAGTGGGTGCTGGTCGACCCGGCCGAGGTGCGCCGTGCCCGCCAGGCCCAGGACCGCAAGCTCACGCCCGTCGACGCGCTCGGCGCCGTCCTCACCGGCACGACCGAGGTCGACGGCCGACGGGTCGAGGTGCAGGCCACGGGCGCGCTCGAACGGCTGCGCGCCCGCCTCACCGACCCCGAGGGCGGCCCGCAGGAGGTCGGCCCGCCCGCCGCGCTCGCCGCGACGCTCCGCGACTACCAGTTGCGCGGCCTGAACTGGCTGCACCGGATGACCTCCCTGGGCCTCGGCGGCTGCCTCGCCGACGACATGGGCCTGGGCAAGACGATCACGCTCATCGCGCTCCACCTGCACCGGCAGGGCGATCCCTCCACCGCGGGTCCGACCCTCGTCGTCTGCCCCACCTCCCTCATGGGCAACTGGCAGCGGGAGATCGAGAAGTTCGCGCCCGACACGCCCGTACGCCGCTTCCACGGACCGGACCGTGCCCTGGACGACCTGGCGGAAGGAGAGTTCGTCCTCACCACGTACGGCACCATGCGGCTCGACACGGAGAAACTGGCGCGGATCCCGTGGGGCATGGTCGTGGCGGACGAGGCCCAGCACGTCAAGAACCCGTACTCGTCCACGGCCCGGCAGCTGCGCACCATCGGCGCCAAGGCGCGCGTCGCCCTGACCGGCACGCCCGTCGAGAACAACCTCTCCGAGCTGTGGGCGATCCTCGACTGGACCACGCCCGGCCTGCTCGGCCGGCTGGGCACCTTCCGCTCCCGCCACGCCTCGGCCGTTGAGGGCGGTGAGGACCCGGCCGCCGCCGCACGCCTGTCCGCGCTCGTCCGCCCGTTCCTGCTGCGCCGCCGCAAGTCGGACCCCGGCATCGCACCCGAACTGCCGCCGAAGACGGAGACCGACCGTGCCGTCTCCCTGACGAAGGAGCAGACGGCGCTCTACGAGGCGGTGGTGCGGGAGACCCTCGCGGCGATCGCCGAGGCCGGCGGCATGGAGCGCCGCGGTCTGGTGGTGAAGCTGCTGACCGGCCTCAAGCAGATCTGCAACCACCCCGCCCAGTACCTGAAGGAGGAACGCCCGCGGATCGAGGGCCGTTCGGAGAAGCTGGAACTCCTCGACGAGCTCCTCGACACGATCCTCGCGGAGGACGGAAGCGTGCTGGTCTTCACCCAGTACGTGCGGATGGCGCGGCTGCTCGAACGGCATCTGGCGGCGCGCGGTGTACGGACCCAGTTCCTGCACGGCGGTACGCCGGTGGCCGAGCGCGAGGCGATGGTCGCCCGCTTCCAGGACGGCGACGTGCCGGTCTTCCTGCTCTCGCTCAAGGCGGCGGGCACCGGTCTCAACCTCACCCGGGCCGGCCATGTCGTGCACTACGACCGCTGGTGGAACCCGGCGGTGGAGGCCCAGGCCACCGACCGGGCGTACCGCATCGGGCAGACCCAGCCGGTCCAGGTCCACCGGCTGATCGCCGAGGGCACGATCGAGGACCGGATCGCCGCCATGCTGCTGCGCAAGCGGGAGTTGGCCGACGCCGTGCTCGGCGGAGGCGAGGCGGCACTGACCGAACTGACCGATGCCGAGCTGGCGGATCTGGTCCAGCTGCGAGGGGATGGAGGGGCCGGCCGATGAGCGCGTACGACGGCATGCACGACGACGAGCGGAACGAGGAGCGGAGGGACGGGCGTAACGGGCGGGACGAGGAGCGGACTTTCGCCGCGCTGCCGCCCGCTCGTGGCGCGGCCTTCGCCCGGACCTGGTGGGGCCGTGCGTGGCTGAAGGCGCTCGAGGACACCGCCCTCGACGGCGAGCAGCTGAAGAAGGGGCGCCGGCACGCGCGAGCGGGCGCGGTGGGTGCGGTCTCGGTACGGCCGGGCCGGATCACGGCGGTCGTCAAGGACCGCGACGGCACCGCGTACCGCAGCGATGTGCTGCTGCAGGAGCTGTCGGAGGCGGAGTGGGACCGGCTCCTGGACCTGGCGGTGGAGAGCGCGGGGCACATCGCGGCCCTGCTCGACCATGAGATGCCACCGCACCTGGTGGAGGACGCGGCCGCCGCGGGGCTCGAACTGCTGCCGGGCATCGGCGACCTGGAGCCCGAGTGCGGCTGTGAGGCCTGGGACCACTGCCCGCACACGGCGGCGCTCTGCTACGAGGTGGCGCGGCTGCTCGACGAGGACCCGTTCGTGCTGCTGCTGATGCGGGGGCGCGGCGAGCGGGCGCTCCTGGCGGCGCTGCAGGAACGCAGCGCCGCCGGGGAACGTGCCGCCCGGGAACGTGCCGCTGGAGAGGGGTCCGTGGGGAATGGATCCGTTGTGGAGGGGGTGAGCGCCGAGGAGGCGTTCGCCGCGCGGGACATCCTGCCGCCGCTGCCCCTCCCGCCCACGCTGCCGCCGGCCCCGGGCGAGCCGCCGTCACTCGACACCGAGACGGCTCCGGAGCCCGGCCTCGATCCGGCGGCGCTGCGGTTCCTGGCGGCGGACGCGGCCGCCCGGGCGCACCGGATGCTGGCCGAGGCCCTCGCTCCGGGCCACGCGCCTGCCGAAACGCCCCTGAGGGCCGATCAGGACGCGGTGCGTCTGGCCGCGGGGGCGCCCCCGCCGTGGATCGCCGAGCGGCTGGCCGCCGGTTCCGGGCGGCGTCGGGCGGAGCTGGACCTCGCCACGCGCGCGTGGCGGTTCGGAGGTGCGGCCGCCCTCTCCGTGCTGGAGGAGGAGTGGAAGCCCGGCCGCGAGGCGACGGTCCGGGCGGGGGCGGTGCTCGCGGAGGCCTGGGAGGAGGCCGAGCGGCCGGTGCTGAGGCCGGCCGGGGCCGGGCGCTGGACGGTGGTCGGCGCGGACGCGCAGCTGCGGGTGGGCGCGGACGGTCGCTGGTGGCCCTACCGCAAGGAACGGGGCGCCTGGGTGCCGGCCGGCCCGGCGGACCCGGACCCGGCCGCCGCGCTCGCGGGTCTCTCGGAGGGGGAGGGCGTGGACGAGGCGGGCGTCAGGGCGGGTGACGAGGCCGGGGTCGTGCGCGCCGGAACCGTCACAGGAGCGGGGCCGTGAGCTTCGGTCCGGAGCCGCCCGGCGCGGCGCCGCCTGAGTACACGGCGAGGCTGCAGGCCACGGTGTCGGACCCGAGGAGATAGCCGCTGCGGTACGGGTACTGGACGAACGTGGTCCAGCGCGTGCCGCTCGGCTGCTCCGCGGCCTTGGTACGCAGCGGCGCCCGGCACAGCTCCGCCGCCGCGTCCCGTACGTCCTCGTCGGTGCGCGGCTGGCCGGTGAGCCGCAGGACGGCGACGAGCTGGGCGTCGTGCGCGCGGTGACAGTCGCGTCGGACGACGGTGCCAGGAGCGTCCCGGTCGATGTCGAAGCACTCCCCCACCACGAGCCGCTGGTAGGGGACGGCCGGGCCGGTGGCGGGCCCGGTGGTCCCGGCGGCGCCGGGAAGGGACGAGGTGGGAACGGGCGCGGCGGGAGCCGGTGACGTGGACGGGGTCGACGTTGAGCCGGGCCCGGGCCCCGTCGGAACCGGTGCGGCGGGCACGGACGCCGCGGAGGCGGCCCCGGTGGGGATGGGCGAGGGCCGGCGCACGTCGATCCCGCCCTGGGGCCCGGCCTGTTGGGCGCCGGCCTGCGCGTTCCCGGCGCCGGCGGCCGCACGGACCGGCTTCGGGTCGTCCGACGGCCGCAGCTCCTCCCCGGTCCCGTGGCGGCCGACGATCACGACGGCCGCCACGAGCAGGAGCATCGGCACGACGAAGTACCGGAAGGACGACGACAGGTCGGCGGAGAGCGGGGACATGGTGACCAGGGTCACCCGCCGACAGCCGGCCGGACGACCGACGGCGTTGCATTGAGGGCAAGTTGCAGCACGGCCCGTACAGAACTGTGACAGAGTTCGTCCGCCCACCCGTCGCTCACTCTCTCCCTGCCGTGCTAGAGGCCGAGCTGGCGTTCCGCGCCGTCGACGGTCTGAGCGAGGAGCACCGCGATCGTCATGGGACCCACGCCACCCGGTACGGGTGTGATCAGACAGGCTCGCTCCGCGGCCGTCTCGAAGTCGACGTCCCCGACGTTTCCGGGGTTGTAACCCGCGTCGATCACGACGGCGCCGGGCTTGATGTCCTCGCCCTTGATGAAGCGGGGCTTGCCCACGGCCGCCACGAGGATGTCGGCCTCCTGGACGATGGAGGAGAGTTCGGTGGTGCGGGAGTGGCAGTACGTCACGGTGGCGTCGCGGCCGAGCAGCAGCAGGCCGGCGGGCTTGCCGAGGATCGCGGAACGGCCGACGACGACGGCCCGCTTGCCGCTGAGCTCGACGCGGTACTCGTCGAGCAGGCGCATGATGCCGCCGGGCGTGCACGAGACGAAGCCGGGCAGCCCGAAGCCCATGGCGGCGAAGGAGGCCATCGTGACGCCGTCGACGTCCTTGGCCGGGGCGATCGCCTCGAAGGCGGCGCGCTCGTCGATGTGCGGACCGACCGGGTGCTGGAGGAGGATGCCGTGGACCTCGGGGTCCTCGGAGAGCGCGGTGATCGCGGCGACGAGCTCCTCGGTCGTCGTCGAGGCGGGCAGCTCGACGTGGCGGGAGCGGATTCCGGCCTTCGCGCAGCGGTTCTGCTTCATCTTCACGTACGTGACGGAGGCCGGGTCGGCGCCGACGAGCACCGTGGCGAGGCAGGGGGTGACACCGGTGCGGCGGGTGATCTCGGCCGCGCGGACGGCGGTCTCCTCAACGGTGCGGCGGGCGAGGGCGGTGCCGTCCATGAGGGAGGCGGTGCTGGTGGACATGGGCCACTCCTGGGCGTCGTGGAGAACAGGGTGATCGCCCAGGCGCACGGCAGCGACGGGGCCGCGCGGTGCGCGGCTTCCGCGGGACCGCTCCCCGGTGGTGATCCACCTCAAGCGCCAGTCACGGCCCGAGCCCCACTCTACGTGAGGACCTGGGAGCGCTGTCCGGACAGGGTGCGTATGCCGAGGCGTCCGGACGCTTGTCGACGGCCGCCGAGCGCACCACGATGACCTCCACAGCACGACCGGACCGCCTCGACCGACGCCGAACGGGCTACTCGCGCACAGGCGCCGGACGAACGGTCGACGCGACCGACGACCACGCGGGGAGGCCGAGTTGCACGAGGCGTGGCCGGCGGCGGAGCAGGACCCGGGAGCGCTGCGCCGGGCACGCGAGGCGTTCCTCAGCGGCGGTCGGCTTGCGGGGGCGGCGGGCGGTGCGCGGCGGCTTCCTCCGGTACGGCGGCTGGTCGCCGACTCGTGGCGGCGCTCGGCCCGGGCCCGGGTCAGCCCGGACGGCGCGGCCTGCGTGGAGCTGGCCGACGAGGAACTCACCGGACACCGGGAGGAACATCCGTTGTCCGCCGCGATGCCGGTGATCCGGGAGCTGATGGGCGCCTACGCGAGGGACGGCGAGCACCTGCTCGCGGTCTGCGACGCGGCGGGCCGCATGCTCTGGGTGGAGGGGCACCCTGGAACGCTGCGGCGGGCCCGTGCCATGAACTTCGTGGCGGGGGCGCGCTGGTCGGAGTCGGTGGCCGGGACCAACGCTCCCGGCACGGCGATCGCCGTGGACCGTCCGGTGCAGGTCTTCGGCGCGGAGCACTTCCGGCGGCCGGTCCAGGCATGGACCTGCGCCGCCGCGCCCGTGCACGATCCGCACAGCGGGCGGCTGATCGGCGCGGTGGACATCACGGGCGGGGACCGGCTCGCCCATCCGCACAGTCTCGCGTTCGTGCAGGCGGTGGCGCGGGCCGCGGAGTCGCAGCTGGCGCTGCTCGCGCCCGAGCCCTCGCTCGAACGGCTGCGGCTGACCGCGCTCGGCCGGGACGAGGCGCTGCTGACCGTGGCGGGCCGCCGGCTGCGGTTGAGCCGTCGGCACAGCGAGATCCTCGTCGTCCTCGCGCACCGCCCCGAGGGGGTGAGGGGCGACGAACTGATCACCCTGCTGTACGAGGACGAGTCGGTCACCCCGGTCACGTTGCGGGCGGAACTGTCCCGGCTGCGGGGACTGCTGGGAGCGGAGCTGCTGCGCTCGCGCCCGTACCGTCTCGCCGCCCCGGTCGACGCGGACTTCGCCACCGTGGAGCGCCGGCTCGGGTCGGGAGCGCTGTCCGCTGCGATGCGCGCGTACGCGGGCCCGCTGCTGCCCGGCTCGCGGGCGCCGGGGGTGGTACGGCTGCGCGCGCGGCTGGCGGACGGACTGCGGGCGGCGCTGGTGGACCGGGGTGATCCGGGGCTGCTGGCCGACTGGACGTACAGCGCGTGGGGCGAGGACGACGTGGAGCTGTGGCGGGCGTCGTCGAAGGTGGCCCCGGCGGAGCGGCTGCCCGCCGTGCTGGCGCGGCTGAACGCCCTCGACGCGGAACTGTCGGCGGGCGCAACGGGGTTGCAACGTCCCGGAGACCACCCTCGGCGGTGAGGGCCGGTCAGGGACGGCCGGCGCGAGCCGAGGGAGGCCATGCTCATGACCCGTTACGCCGCACCCGGTACCGAGGGCGCTCTCCTGTCGTACCAGCCCCGCTACGACCACTGGATCGGCGGTGAGTACGTGGCCCCGGCCCGGGGCCGGTACTTCGAGAACCCCAGTCCGGTCGACGGGCGGCCGTTCACGGAGGTCGCCCGCGGCACGGCGGAGGACGTCGAGCGCGCCCTGGACGCGGCCCACGCGGCGGCGCCGGCGTGGGGCCGCAGGCCCGCCGCCGAACGCTCCCGGACTCTCCTGCTGATCGCGGACCGGATGGAGGCGCACCTGGAGGAGCTGGCTGTCGCCGAGAGCTGGGAGAACGGCAAGCCGGTCCGGGAGACGCTGGCCGCCGACATCCCCCTCGCGATCGACCACTTCCGCTACTTCGCGGGGGCGCTGCGCGGTCAGGAGGGCTCGCTGAGCGAACTGGACGACGACACCGTCGCATATCACTTCCACGAGCCGTTGGGCGTGGTCGCCCAGATCATCCCGTGGAACTTCCCGATCCTGATGGCGGTCTGGAAACTGGCCCCGGCGCTCGCGGCGGGCAACGTGGTGGTCCTCAAGCCGGCCGAACAGGCCCCGGTGTCCATCCACTTCTGGATGAGTCTGGTCGGCGACCTGTTGCCTCCGGGCGTGGTCAACATCGTCAACGGCTTCGGGGAGGAGGCGGGCAAGCCGCTGGCGTCCTCACCACGGGTCGCGAAGATCGCCTTCACGGGCGAGACGACGACCGGGCGGCTGATCATGCGGTACGCCGCCGAGAACATCAGGCCGGTCACGCTGGAGCTCGGCGGCAAGTCGCCGAACGTCTTCTTCGACGACGTATGGGCGGCGGACGACGACTTCCGCGACAAGGCCCTCGAAGGGTTCACCATGTTCGCGCTCAACCAGGGCGAGGTCTGCACCTGCCCGTCGCGCGCCCTGATCCAGCGCGGCCATTACCACGAGTTCCTGGAGGCTGCGGTCGCCCGCACGGAACGGATCGTGGCCGGCCACCCCCTGGACACGTCCACGATGATCGGCGCCCAGGCCTCCGGCGACCAGCTCCGGAAGATCCTTTCGTATCTGGACATCGGGCAGCAGGAGGGGGCGAAGGTCCTGACGGGAGGCCGACGGATCGAGTACGACGGTGAGCTGGCGGGTGGCTACTACGTCCAGCCGACCATCTTCGAGGGCGACAACCGCATGCGGATCTTCCAGGAGGAGATCTTCGGCCCGGTCGTGGCGGTCACCTCGTTCACCGACTTCGACGACGCCGTCCGCACGGCGAACGACACCCTCTACGGCCTGGGGGCGGGTGTCTGGACCCGCGACGCCACCACCGCCTACCGCGCGGGCCGCGCGATCCAGGCGGGCCGCGTCTGGACGAACTGCTACCACGCCTACCCGGCCCACGCGGCCTTCGGGGGCTACAAGCAGTCGGGCATCGGCCGCGAGACCCACAAGATGATGCTGGACCACTACCAGCAGACGAAGAACCTGCTGGTCAGCTACTCACCGAAGAGGCTCGGGTTCTTCTAGGGGCACAAAAGGAGGCGCCTGACCTGGGCTTTTACCCGTCAGGCGCCTCTCGCTCGCCAAGCGTAGGGAGGGGTCGCGTTTACGCCGAAACTCCCAGTTCATCCCATCGGTATCCCACTTCTGACCAGCCATTCCGGACCAGTCACGGACCAAAACTCCGGCTCAGTCCGCAGGGGCCTCACCTCGGCTGACGCGGTCCCACTCCTCCATGGACTGCTCGATGAGGCGGTTGGCCTGCTCCCGCACGCCGTCCAGGAACCGGGCGTAGTGCCGGAAGAGGACCCCATTCGGCGTGCAGCCCCAGGGTCCGGTTTCTTTCTGGCCATGCGGTGGGGCGGCTTGGCAGCGGGGGATGGGTGCGTGACGGCGGGCACGGCGTCGTGTTGCGGATCGGATGTGGGCGAGCAGGATTACTCGTGGTCGGCGGCGGCTCGTCGAGTCCCTAGTCTCTTGGGCTCCGAGGCCAACCTTGCGACCGGCCAAGCCCAGTGGGTCGGCCTGGATCTCAACGAGAGTGGAAGGGAACCACGACATGCCGGAAGCCACATCAGCGCTGCAGTACGAAACCTTGTGCATGCGCCGGTCGGGTCTGACCCGCGACCTGCCGCCTGGCACTCCGAAAGAGCTCCAGTGGGTGGTCAACACTGCGACGTTGATCTTCGGTGAGCGTGACGCCGTGCTGGTAGACACGTCCCCACCAGCGAGCCCCCGGCTATGTGGCGGCCGTCCTTCCTGAGAGGTTTAGCGCCGCGAGGCTGCCATTGACAAGGCCACAAGTGCCCCTGTGGAGCCGGTCTTGGGGCGCGTAACGGGAGCTTCCGAGCGAACCCAGTGGCGCACATGAGCCAGATCGTCAGGAAGGCCGAGACACATGGCGACACGTCGGCTTGCGTTCGTCGACTGGACGTTCTGTAACCATGAGAAGACCCAGGCCGTCGGAACCCTGGGGGGGCATATGGTGACGCTCACCGGGCAGGGCAACGTGACGACGGACCGGCCCCCCTTGGGCGCCGCTTTCCTCGACGGGACGTTCCCGGGCTTTCAAACGGCGGCGTTCACCCCGCCGCTCCCCGCCTCGGACCTGGTGGAAATCGTGGGTCTCAAGGGCGGGAGTTCGTTCAAAGTCGCTTTCGACGCCGAGGTGAAGGATCCCGTCCTTCATCTAGGATCGTTCGCCTCGACCATGGAGTTTCTGGATCTCCCGGTGGGTACGCAGGTCATCAAGCTCAGCGGCGACACCGACTTCATCGTCGACGGCAACAAGGTCATGGGCGAGGCGTACCAACCACCCCCAGGGTCGACCGAGCCCACGGATTCCGACGGCAGCGTGCGCCTCCAAGGCCTCTTCCGCTCTATTGCGTTCACTCTGAATCCGAGGGGCACGGGCGGCGAAGGACACGACGGCGTGCACTTCCAGATCGGCGGGATGGTAAAAGTGCCTCCGTTTGGTATGGGACCTGCTCGTCGCCTCCGATGACACCGAGCTTGTCATCCGGGCGCGCTGCCCGGGCTGGCCGGATCACCGCCATCACCCCCCTTCGCGGTGCCCGTGCTCACGGCTGCTGCGCCGACGCGGACACCGATTGAAGCCGGCGGAGTGACGTACGAGAATGGAGGGAGGTACATGCTCATCGGTAGCGCCGCAGTCCTCGCGGCGTCCATCTCCTTCGTGCGCAAGGAGGGTCGATCGACATGGAGTTGTTCACTGGAGCGTACGGCGACAATCTCCAAGCCGAGGGGGCAGCCGACCGTAACCGGAGCATGCAGAACGCGCTCAACGGTTTCATGAACGGGCTGTCCGGAGCCGACCGCACCGCACTCGAACGGGTCGCCCTCACCGTGGTGGCTCTGGAAGCCACTGACGAGCGAGCGTGGGCGGGCCACCGGCAGAACGAGGTCCACTTCTCGGGCAGCCTGGTCAAACTCCTCGCCATGTACGCGGCACACACACTCCGCTTCTTCTCCCGTCAACTGCTCCTGGAACAGCAGCCGTCGTCGTCGGACGCGTTCTTCCTCGCCCTCTCGTCCGACTTCGACCACCAGATCACGACCGCGACCCCGAGCACCATCACCGCCCAGCACGGGAGCGACGCCACCAAGATCGTGCCGGCCTACCGGACGGTTCTCGACCCGCAACTCGACGCGACAGGGCGGCCGATCAACGTCGAGTTCACCTTCGACTACCGCACCCAGCTCAGGGGGATGCTCCTCCAGCAGCAGAACCCGGGCGCTGCGGCCAGCATCCATGGCGTCGCGTTCGGCTTCATGAACGCCAAGGCCGGAGACGACGGCTTCTTCCGGAAGCCGACCCAGCAGGGCATCTGGCTTGCCGGTGACTACCTGGGGCAATGGACCCCGGTGCGGATCGCGTCCACGAACGACGGGCAGGTCGCCCAGGCGACCACAGCCGTGGACATGGCGAGACTCGTCACCCGGATGTTCGACGGCAGTCTGGAGAGTGGCAGCCCGACGGATCTCGTCCAGATGCTCCTGGGTGGCGGCCGCAGCTGGTTCCACCGCGAACTCCTGTGGCCGAACGGCGGGCTTTCCGCCACCCACGCGAAGATCGGCATCGGCCCGCTCAAGCCCAACAGCGCCGGTGTCGTCGAAAAGGTGGTCTCGGAGGCGCTGAAGGTCCACGACAACAACCGGAACCTCGATTTCGTGGTCGTGTGGCAGAACCTCAAGGTCCCCGCCGATCCGACCAGAGCCGAACTCGAGCGGGTCTCCCGCATGGTCGAGGCCACCATCAACGGCTTCCAGCCAACCGTGTGAGGGTACGCGTCAGCAGCCACGAAGAGTGGATCTTCTTGAGCCGCGGTTGCCGCCGTCCGGCACGATGGTGATCATGCCGGACGCCCCGGTGAGCGCCGTGTTGCCGTAGAAGGGCATGGACGGGTCGTCCGGCGAGCCGTGCAGGAAGTACAGGACCGGGTACCGCTTGCCGGGGTTGGCCGCGTAGTCGCTCGGCAGGATGATCCGGATGTTCTGCTCGCCGTGGACTTCTGCGGATTTCACCGTGATCACGAAGTTGGCGTCGGTGTTGGTCGGAGCCGAGCTTGCGGCGCTCGTGACCTGAGTCAGCCCGACCCGTCGGCCGGCGCAGGCCTCGATAAGGCGTACGCGGCGGGGGCGGGCAGCAACAGCGGGACGGCCGCGACCAGCACGCTCACGACACACTTGGCGGAATCCGCCACGGTCAGGCTCCGGGGGTGACGGACTGGGCCGTCTCGAAGGCGGCCTTCTCCTGGTCGCCGAAGTTCGTCCCGGCCATGTACGGGGCTGGGGGCGCGGCCCTCGGCTTCGGCGATCGCGTCGAGTCCGCCGGTGCTGGACTGGGCGAGGTGCGAGGTGACGCCGACCAGGACGCCCTCCCCCGTAGCCTGGTTGAAGTCCTTGAACCAGGGGCCGCCGCTGGAGCCGGGGCTGAGCTGGGTCTTCATCAGGTCGCTGTTGGTGTCCCACCACCACTCGCGGTTGATCCAGGACGGCCCCTGGCTGAACATCAGGGAGCGTCCGTCGTAGATGCGCTGTTGTGCGGCGGGGACGTTGTTGACGTTCGGGGGGCCGTTGATCACCGCTGCACCGGTGCTGGAGAAGTTGGGGCCGCTGTAGCTCTTGAAGTTCACGGTCGGGTAGCCGAAGTGTCTTCGACCAGGCGGTCGTCGGCCGGGTTGTCAACGACCATCGCGACCATGCCGTTGTTGTTGAAGTGGTTGGCCTGTGCCGCCCAGCCTTCGGTCAACCAGGCCCGCGTCACCGCCCACACCCCGTACGGTGCGACGTCGGGGCCGATCGCGGGGCCCTGCTCCAGGTCGGTGCCCGGAGCGACGCGCGGCAGGTTCTCGCCCCGGAAGTCGGGGATGAACAGCACGTTCGTGGCGATCTGGTTCAGGTCCAGCGGAGCATTCAGGCCCCAGTTGACGCGCAGGCAGTGCGCCGCGGTGACCGCGACACTCTTGTTCTGACTCTGGACCACTGTGGCGGTGCAGGCCGAGAGAGCATCGGTCGTCGTCGTGCCGTCGGCCTTGCGCATGCGCATCACCAGCTTGCCGACCGTCTTGGCGGTCTTCCCGCCGCCGGTCCAGGGCCGGGCGGTGTCGTCCCATCCGGCTGCCGGAGCGACGGCCTCGGACCCGTCGCCGTTGAGCGACGCGGCTGACAGCCGGTTCAGATTCCAGTACCCGACCTGCTGCTGGAGCCCGGCCTCGTAGCCGGCACCGAGCGGGACGAGGCGAAGATCGACGGGTCCGGCGGCCTGCGCAGCCGGGGCGCTACCCAGGGTGGTCGCGGTGACCGCGGCCAGCGCAGCGGCCAGCACGGACATCCGACGGTGGACTGACTGACGCTATCTTCATGGCGTACTACTCCTCGGATAGAAAGAGAGCCCGAACGAAGCTACCAGCCGGTACGGGTCCTGATCCCGGAGTCGCTCGACCGAATCTCCCAGGAGACCGTCTCGCTCGCCGCGTTCAGGCGCGGCGCCCCCACTACAGCGCCGGGCCAACGGCGGTCCGGGGCAGGCTTCTGCTGGTCGGGTGAATTCCGTACCGGTCCGGGGGCGTCCCGCGATTCGTGGCCGCGCGCCGGTCCTCGGACGGGGATAGCGTCGGGGCGTTCCCGATCCCCCATCCGCCCCCGTGCCAGAGCCACCCGGTGATCCGTGGGCGGAGAACGGTGCCGATCAGATGAACGTCCCTCATCTCCCCACGGCCCGCTGATGGCAAGCCCACTGCCGCAGTTGGCGGCTGAACTGCGCGCGGGACTCGACCCGGTGCTCCCGCTCCTCTCCGGTCTGTCCCCGGCCGACCGCAGGAAGCGGCTCGCGCAGGCGCTCGGGCTGCCCAGTGACGCGCTGACGGCGGACGCGCTGCTCGTACGGTTCGCCCTGCCACACGTGGGGGCCTCGGGCGACGTGTGGCCGGTCCTCGTCGACCTGCTGCGGACGGCCGTCAGACAGTCCCCGCCGGGATGGGCGCTGGCTATCGACCAGGTCCTCACAGCTGGGCCGGGTGGCGTGGAAAACCCCCTTGTCGGGGCCCTGCCCCCTAAGATCGACCTTTCCCTCGTCCTCACCGGCGTGCTCCCTCTCGTACCCGGCCTGGCCGTACGCGACGGGGTCAGTCTCGTGCTCTCCCTGCCGTCCGCCGCGCCCGACACCTCCTCGCTGACCTTCCGGGCCGACGGTGTCGACTTCGCGCTCACCGACCACGCGCTGCTGAAGCTCCTCGTCCCCGGCGGCCTCGTCCTCAAGGGCCGACTGGGCGCCACGCTCGGCAAGGGGGGACTGCGCCTGGACGGCGGCGGCAGCGGCAGGGGTATCGCGGTCCCCCTGAGCGGGGCGCCCTCCGGGGTGCGCGCGCCCTCGCTGTACGTGTCCGCCCAGAACGGCGGACTGCGGCTCGACGCGTCCTTCCGGGCGTCGCTGCTCGGTCTCGCGGACGCGGCGGTGGACGGCGCGGGTCTTGAGGTCCGCCCGGCGGGCACGGGGTACACGGCGGCTCTGGTTCCGCCGAAGGGCCTCGGGCTGACCCTCGCCGTCGGCCCCGCCAAGGGCGGCGGGTTCCTCGCCGAGCACGACGGTCAGTACCGGGGGGCGCTGTCGCTCAGCCTCGGCGTCGTCGAGGTGCAGGCCTTCGGGATCCTGGACACCCGGCCGGTGTCGGTCCTGGTCGCGATGAGCGCCGAGTTCACTCCGGCCATCGAACTGGGCCTCGCCTTCACGCTGAACGCCGTCGGTGGTCTTCTCGGCATCGGCCGCGCGCTCGACCGGGCGGGCCTCGCTGAGGTCGTCCAGTCCGGTCACCTGGACGACCTGCTCTTCCCCGCGGACGCGGCTGCCGCGGCGCCTCGCATCCTGGCCTCGCTGGGCGCGGTGTTCCCGGCCCGCTCGGGAAGCACCGTCGTGGGCCCGATGTTCCGGGTCGGCTGGGGCCGTCCGGTCTCCTTCCTCACCGCGGATGTCGGGGTGGTCCTCGAGCTGCCCAGCGGTGTGGTGGGGATCCTCGGCCGGCTCAGGGTCGCGCTGCCCGCCCCGCAGGCTCCGATCCTCGATCTGCGCGCCTCGGTCGCGGGGGTCGTGGACGCGGCGAACGGGCTGGTCGAGATCAACGCCAACCTGGCGGGTTCCCGGCTGCTGACCGCCTCGATCGAGGGCGGTCTCGCGCTGCGGGCCAAGAGCGGGCAGGACGCTACGTTCATCCTGAGCGCCGGCGGCTTCCACCCCCGGTTCACCCCGCCCGCGGGCTTTGCGACGCCCAAGCGCCTCACGATCCCGATCGCGGACAGCCCGCTGCTGCGGATCGTCTTCAGCGGCTACTTCGCCCTCACCCCCGGCACCGTCCAGGCGGGCGCCGAGCTCTCCGCGGTCATCGGTTCCAGCCGCACCGGGGTGTCCGGGCGGCTCTCCTTCGACGCCCTGGTGCGCTGGGAGCCCAGCTTCGGCGTCATGCTCGACCTCGCCGGCTCCTTCGCGCTGCGCTTCGCCGGGGAAACCCTGTGTTCGGTCGGGCTGCGCGTCCACGTGGAGGGGCCGACGCCCTGCTGGCACGTCGCCGGCCGGGCCAGCGTGTCCATCCTCTTCTTCGACGTCAGTTTCCCCTTCGACGAACGCTGGAACTGCACCGGCGAGGCCAAGGCCCCGCCGCCCCCGGACGTCGGCCGACTCCTCGAACAGGCCCTGAAGGACCCCCGGAGCTGGGAACCGGTCCTCCCGGAGGGGGCACGCACGATGGTGTCGCTGCGTTCCGACGACGCCGCCGCAGGGGGGCGTCTGCTGCACCCTCTCGGGCGGCTCCGCTTCAGCCAGCGCACGGTTCCCCTGGACACCGAGGTGGTCCGGTTCGGACCGGGCCGGCTGCCGACGCCGGCGAAGTTCGGTGTGAAGGTCGCGTTCTCCGCCGGGGCGGGCGACGTGAAGCCCGTCGAGGAGGACTTCGCACGGGCCGACTTCTTCGATCTGACCGACGACGAGAAGCTCACCCAGCCGGCCTTCGAGCGGTTGCGCTCGGGCAGCGAGCTGACCCCGCCCGCGTCCTCGGCGGCTGCCCCCCGTTACTCGGTGCCGGTCGAGTACGAGACCAAATGGCTCGGCGGCACGGTCATCACCCCGGGCGCGCACTGGGTGCTCTCCGACGCCGCGCTGACGGCCGCACTGCCCCTCGGGGCCGTCGGCCGCAGTCTCGTGCACGAACTGCGCAGCCGGTACGCCACTGCGCCGATCACGTCGGTCCTGAAGGAGCGGACGTACGCGATCGTGGGGACCGGCACGCTCAAGGAGGCCGGCGGGTTCGTCCGGACGGCCACGTTCACCGAGGCCACCGCCCAGCTGAGGACCGTGTCGGGCCGGTCCGCGCTGTACCAGGTCGTGCCCGCACACGAGGTGAGGTCATGACCACGTACACCTTCGCGTCCTGGCAGCGGGTCGGGGCCGCCGCTTCGCTCGCCGACCCCGACACCCTGGTCAACACCCTGCCCGTACGGGGCTCGCTGGCGGCCACCGCCTCGGTGAACGACCGCCCCGCGCAGCCTGTTCCGGTCCCCGCACTGCAGCTGTACGGGCCGGGCGACGTGCGGGCGCTCGACCCCAAGGAGATCGTGCGGCTCTTCCCGCTGCCCGGCACACCGGACGCGGAGACCACCAAGTTCCCGATGGTGGAGTTCGAACGGGCCGAACTTCCCTGGCTGTTCACCCCGTTGGCGCCGGGTCCGACGGGCGCCCTGCGGCCCTGGCTCGCGCTGGTCTGCGTTCCGTTCGCGGCGGGCCGGCCGCAGCGGGAGCCAGGCATCCAACTGCCCGTGCTGCGGGTCGACGGGACCGAACTGCCCGATCCGGCCTCACTGCACCTGTGGGCCCACGCACAGACCCTCCCGGGGCACGAGACCGACCCCCGCCGGTCGGTCTCCCGGCTGCTCGCTCCTCGCCGGCTGCTGGCGCACACCGCCTACACCGCCTGTCTGGTCCCCTCCTTCGAGGTGGGGCGGCTGGCCGGGCTCGGCAAGGACGTCGCCGGCGGGAATCTCGCGCCCGCCTGGACTCCGGGGGCCCGCTGCGAGCTGCCGGTCTACTTCTCCTGGACGTTCTCCACCGGCGAGGGCGGCGACTTCGAGGCGCTGGCCGACCGGCTGCGGGCCCGCCCGCTGCCGCCGAAGGCCGGCCGGCGGCCGCTCGACGTGAGCCGCCCCGGGCTCTTCGCGACCGGTCCCGGGCCCGTCGTCCAGGAGGTGGAGAGCGCCCTGCGCGACCCGAACGCCCCGGCACGCGACCCGTGGCCGGTCGGCGAGCCGAGCGCCGAGTGGCAGCAGCGGCTCGCGAAGGCGCTGGTGCCGGTGGCGGACGGCACGGGCGACGAGGATCCCGATGTCCTGCCCCCGCTGTACGGCGGTTTCCACGCGCTGTCGAAGGGGGCCGCCCCGGCGTCGTCGGGCTGGCTCGACACCTTGAACCTCGACCCCCGTTGGCGGGTGGCCGCCGGGCTCGGCGCGCGGGCCGTGCAGGCCGACCAGGAGCGGCTCATGGCCTCGGCGTGGCGGCAGCTCGCCGACGTACGGGCCGCCAACCGGCTGCTCGAACTGGCCCGGTTCGCCCGGCTGGTCGCCGGGCGGCTGCACCTGCGGCACGTACGGCCGCTCTCCACCGACGAGGTCCTGCGCCTGGCCACACCCCTGCAGAGCCGTCTCGCGCTGACCGCGGACACCACGCTGTGGTCGTCGATCCGGACGAGTCTGCTGCCGAACGCCATGGCCACCATGGAGTTCCACCGCGCGATGCGCCCGATGGGCGTGCTCAGCCGGCGGGTGGGGCTCATCGCCGGGCGGTCGACGGACGCGCCGCAGCCGCCGTTCGCCACGGTGCTCGTCTCCGTCGCCGGTTCCCCCACCGGCCTCTCCGTGCCCCGGCGGGATCCGGACGGCGCGGTGGCGTTCGCCGTCGCACCGGAGCGGGTCGTGGCCCCGGAGCGTCTCTCCGCGGTACGCGAGGTCTTCGCGCCCGAGGACGGGGCGCCGGACGCCTGGCGGCGGGTGGCGAGCGAGGCGACCCAGCGTTCCGTGCAGCGCGCGGTCACCACCGAGCAGCTCGCCGCCACACGCCCGCTGGCCGCCGGCGCGCTCAACCGCGCGTTCCGGCTGTCGGCGCTGCCCGAGATCGAGGCTCCCGCGGACTTCCTGGCGCGGACGAAGGTCACCCCGCACGGCGACCTGGTCTTCCCCAGTGGCCGGAGCGGTCCGGCCGGACTGGGTCTGTTCACCGGGGACACCACCGTCCCGGCCCCGGGACGGTTCACCGGCGCGTTCGACGGGCTGTGGACCGGGGAGGAAGCGGGCGATCCCGCGGGAGAGTGGCATGGAAAGTGCACCGGCAGCTGGGACATGGGCGCCGGGCGATCGGGCGTCTGGAAGGGCGACTACGCGGGCAACTGGAGCAACGCCTCCGGGCAGGACGGCGGTGACCCCACCTGGATCGCCTTGTACACCGGCACCTGGGAGTCCGGCACGGAGCACGGCACCTGGCGGGGGGTGTGCACCGGCACCTGGAACCCGGAGAACATCAGCTCCGACGGCGTCTTCACCGGAACCTGGCAGTCCGCCGACCGCCACGGCACGTTCCGGGGCGGCTGCCCGGGCAGCTGGGACTGGTGCGACGCCGATCCGACGACCGAGCTGTGGTGGGCGGACTGCTCCGGCGTGCTGCGGGTCACCGGCGAGGGCCCGGGCCCCGAGCAGGAACCCTGGACGGCCGACGGCCTCAAGGGCCTCGTCGACGAGTGGTACGAGACGGGTAGCCTCGGCCTCGGCGCGTTCACCCACCCGGGCCCGCTGGCGAAGCAGGGCGAGCTGCTGCCCGCCCCGGCCGTGCTCGACACCCGCCCCGAGGACGTCAGGGACATGGTGGTCCAGGCGCACGACAGAGTGCTCGGCCCGTCGCACGCACCGCCGGTCCCGCCGCGGGACCCGTTCCCGGCTCAGCAGGCGCAGCAGAAGATCGTGGATCTGACGGACCCGGCGGTCACCGTGCCCGCCGTGGTCGACACCCTCGTCGAGCGGCCCGCGGGCACCGATCCGGAGGTTCCGGTGCAGTGGGCGCCGGTCTTCGCCGACCCCATGTGGCCCCCGCTGTCCGCGCAGTCCAACGAGTGGATGTTCGCCGGTCTCGAGCACGTTCCGGCCGACACGGTGGTGCTCGCCCTCACCAACGCCCCCTTCGTCGCCGCGTACATGGTCGGGGCCAACCACGAGTTCGCGCGCGAGCTGCGCTGGCGCGAGTACCCCACCGACCAACGCGGCACGTACTTCGCCTCGTTCTGGGGGCAGGCGACGGATCTGCCGCCCCTGCACACATGGAAGCGCGACCTGACGCTCGGGACGCATGTGACCGCGCCGCCCGACCGGGTCGTGCTGGTGCTGCGCAGCGCCCTGCTGCGCCGCTACCCCGGCGCGATCGTCTACGCGGCTCCGCTGCTCGGCACCGAGCCGAAGGATGCCGACGCCCGCCATCCGATCTTCCGGGGCGGCCTGGATCCCGACACGGCCATGATCGGTTTCGACCTCACCAAGACCGAACTCCTCGCCTCGCCCTGGTGCTTCGTGATCGCGGAACAGCCGACCGAGCCGCGGTTCGGGCTCGACGACCCGCCCGACAACGCGCTCACCGACCCTCCGACGCCCGGTATCTGGGGCCGCCCCTACAGCCCACCGCCCAACACCCCCAGCACGGCGGACGACTGGAACAACCTCGACTGGAGTCACCTCTTCGACTCCAAGGAGGCCTATCTGGCCGCGACCCACGCCCCGGGGAACCAGCGGCCCAACGTCGCCCACGACGGTCTCGTGTGGGGCGCGAGCGCCGCCGGGACCGCCCGCCAGTGCTTCCAGCAGCCCGTCAGGGTCGTGCTGCCGGCCGCACGACTCCTGTCCCCTTGAGGAGAACGACACATGACCGATCTCGGCGCACTGCGCCGGGCCGTGGCCGAGGCCGAGGAGCACCGTGCGCTCCTCGGCGCCCGGGCCACCGCCACCGACCGGCAGCACGCCTTCACCCGCCTCGGCACCGCCCGGGGCGCCCTGGACGAGGGCGTACGCGCCTTCGCCGGGACGGGGTTCGCCCCGCTGCTCGCCGGCCTGGACCCCGAAGTGCCCCTGCTGCTCCTGCCCGTGCGGCTGGAGACCCGGGTACGGAGGGACGAGGGCCAGGACAAGCTGCTCGTGCGGATCTTCCCCGACGACATTCACGTCGAGTCGCACGAACCGCATCCCACCGCCGGTGAGGTGCAGCAGGGCCGCCGCTACTGGCGGACGGTGTGGCGGGCCGGCCGCAGCGACAACGCGGACGGGGACCGGGCCCGGCTGCTCCTCGCCGCCTGGGGACAGCTGTCGGGCGCCCTCGGTGCGCAGCGGGCCCGCTGGCTCGTACGGCTGCTCGCCCCCGTCACGGACACCCGGCCGCCGTCGCCGCTGCCCGACTCCGCTCCGGATCCGGAGCCGGCCTGGCCCGAGGTGCCGGTCCGCGGGCGGGGCTGGAACCGGGCGGCGACCGCCTCGACACTGCCGGACCTCTTCGTCGTACGGGCGTACCAGGGCGATGTGCTGGTCGGTGAGAAGGAGGGCGAGCCGGTCCCGGACGTCGTGCAGGTCGGGCCCGACCCGGACGCGACTCCCGAGGAGGGCGAACCGCACCTCGACCCGGAGCTGCGCTGGCTGACGAAGTTCTCCGAGGCAGAGACGAAGGGGCTCGCCGTCACCGTGCCGCTGGACCGGGACGGTTACGAACCCACGCTGCAACCCCTGCTGACCCGGGTGGTCGCGTTCGGAGTGTCCGGTTCCCTCGGCCCCGAGGCCTCGGCAGAGCGGCTCTCCCAGCTCCTGTCCGGCCGGGACGGGGACGGCGAGGCGGCGTTCGTACCTCAGGGCACGGCGACCAACAACACCCGGGACGACGGCGGCTCCGCACCGGCGCCCCCGGACGTGGACCGGCTGCTCGGTGCCTCCGGCCCCGCCGCACCGCCCGATCAGTGGGCGAACTGCTCCCGCGCCGCGGCCGCGTTCGGCCTTCCGGTGTCCGCGCTCACGACCCTGCCCGGGGCCGACGAGCCCGAGCAGGCCGACGCGCGTGCCCTGCAGATGGCCCTGTGGAGCGCCACCGGGGACTTCTACCTCGACGAACTCCTCCAGCAGGACCGCGGCGGTGCGGAGCTCGCCGTCGACCGGTCCTGGCTGCGCCGCCACTACTACGAGAACGTGCGGGCCCGGGGTCCGCTGCCGGTGCTGCGGGTGGGCAGACAGCCGTACGGGGTGCTCCCCGTCACCGCCACCGCACACTGGCAGCCCGACGGGCACGAGCCGTCGGGCCTGAAGGGGCTGCACCACGTCCTCGGCGTGCTGCGCCCGTTCTGGGAGGTCGGTGTCGGCACCCTGCCCCGGGTCGGCGGCCCCGACCAGCCCGGGGAGACCCTCACGCTGCCCAAGCCGGAACGTGACGTGCTGCGCGCCCTCGGGATGGCGCCGGTGTCGCGGACGGTGTCGGTGCGTTCCGTCCAGGGCGGGCTCCTGGCCTGCTTCAAGGACGCCTCACTCAGCATGAGCGGCATCAGCTTCAGCAGCACCGGCCATTGCGTCGGCGACACACCGGAGGACCGGCACTCCCAAGCCCTCAACGCCGCGCTCGGCATCGGCTACCGGCCGCAGATCAGCCACCAGATCAACGGCGCGGCCACCCGGCTGTGGCTGCCGTACGTCCGTCCGGCGACACTGTCCGAAGGGACCACCCCGGAGGGCCACCTGATCGATTTTCTCAACGCGGTCGTCGAACGCTTCGAACTGCTCAAGCTCACGGTCCGCAAGGAGGAGGCGCACACCCTCCTGGAGGCTCTACTGCGGCACACCGCGAACCTGGAGTACGGGCGGGCCGCGTCCGGAGTCCGCGACCCGGACGCGCTCTGGCCCCGGCTGCGGTTCGCCGACGCCCTGCTCAACCCCGCGCACGAGCTGAACACCCTCACCAGCGCCAAGCTGCTCGCCCGTCCCTTCACCCTCGGCAAGATCATGGCGCTGCCCGCGCCCGGGGCCGACGCGGACCGAGACACCGACAGGGGCACGACCGTGTTCCGGACCATCCTCGACGCCCGCACCTCCATGGCGGGTCAGGTCCTTGAGGCGGCGACCCGGCGCAACGGCGTGCTCGGCCTGCTGGGCACGGAGCGGCCCTGGAGCGTGCGCCTCGCGGAGATCGACGCCGCTCTGCAGTACCTGGCAGGCCGGGTGAAGACCTGGCAGGGCCGCGGGCAGGATCCCTTCGCCGCCATGGAACGGCTGCTCGGCGAGTGCCTCGATCTCGTCTCCCACCGGCTCGACGCCTGGATCGGCTCCCTCGCCACCGCCCGGCTCCACGCACTGCGCGGTCGCCGCCCGACCGGGGTGCAACTCGGCGCGTACGGCTGGGTGGAGAACCTGACGCCCCTCAGCGCGCCGCGCAGCCGGGGCTGGGTGCTCGCGCCGTCGCTGCCGCAGGCCGCCACCGCGGCGGTGCTGCACAGCGGCAACCTGTCTCACCCCGGCGACGCCGGTGCCTTCGCGGTCGACCTGTCCTCGCGGCGGATGCGGGTGGCCATGACCGTCCTCGACGGGGTCGCCCAGGGCCAGTCACTGGGGGCCCTGCTCGGCTACCGGCTCGAACGGCGGCTGCACGACGAACGGGAACTCGCCCACACACCACTGGAGTTGGACCGTTTCATCGCCCCGCTCCGTGCCAAGTGGTCGGTGCAGACCGTCCAGCACCCGGGCACGGAAGCGAAGGAGTTCATCGGCGTCCATGACGTCACGGACGGCGCACGGCTCGCCGAGGTGCCCGCCGACGACGTCGTCTCGTATCTGAATGCGACCGGGGCCGAGGCGACAGCCGTACGGCGCCACCTGGCCGCACTCCGCGACGACCTCGACGCGGTCGGGGACCTGCTCCTCGCCGAGAGCGTCCACCAGTTGACCCAGGGCAATCCGGACCGTGCCGGTGCCACCCTCGATTCCCTCGCCGCGGGCGGGCAGCCGCCGCCGCGTCCCCAGGTGCTCGACACCCCGCGACGCGGCATCCCGGTGAACCACCGGGTCCTCGTCGTCGTCCCGGAGGGCTCGCCCCGTGCGGCGGGCTGGGACGGCGCCGAGCAGACCGCACGGCCGAGGGCCGACGCCGAACCGCTGCTCGACACCTGGGCCGGCCACCAGCTGGGGGCCACCCAGCGGATCAGGCTGCGCGCCGAGTGGCTGCGGCCGGGCCAGGAGGTCGGCACGGGCACGGCCACGGTCACCGAGCACACGTGGCCGCTCACGCGGCACTGCGCCCTGGACGTGGTGGCGCTCGCCGCCGCGGGCAGGCTGCGGACCGTGCTGGAGCGCGCGCTGCTGCCGGAACAGCCGTCGACCGTGCCCGACGACGCCGTCCCCGTCCTGCTCGCAGGCCGGGGCTCGGGCTGGGCCCGTACCGCCGTGGACATCGACCAGCTGGAGGCGCTCGGCGCGGCGGCCGCCGCGGTGCTCGCGGCCGCCCGGCCCGGCACCACGGCCGACCTGGCGCCCGCGGACAACGCACCTCCAGCGGCCACGGACCCGGAGTTCACAGGCCGCGCGCAGCGGGCCCTCGCCGGCCTGCGGGCCGCGGTGGCCGCGGCGGACCTGGAGAAGCTCGCCTCCTACGGGGTGACCGGGCCGCCCGCCGGACCGGCCGGGGAGCAGGCCGACCAGCTGGCCGCCGCCCTGCGCGAGGCGAAGGAGCGGATTCGGATCGCCGAGCAGGAGACGGCGGAGGGTGGACCGACGGCCGCCGCCGAAGTCCTGGAGGCGGTGTTCGGACCCGGGTTCCGGGCCGTGGGCCGGTCGGCCGCGCCCGCCACCGGTGCGTTCGACGCCTCATTCGGCTCGGGGCTCGACCGCGGCGGCGACACGCGGCTGGTGCCGGGCGACTGGGCGGAGCTGATGGGCTCGGTGCGGCCAGGCACCGGCGCCCTGGCGGATCTGCTGCTGTACACCGGTGCCGCGGCGACGGGAACCGGCTACGCCCTGCGGATCGGGCAGGTGCCCTTCACGCCGGGCGACCGCTGGGTGGGCGCCCTGCGCAAACCCACCGACGAGGACGAGCCGGCCACCGGTCTGCTGGTGCACGGCCCGGCGCAGCCGCTCGGATCGGGCAAGGCCGCCGTGCTCGTCGTCGACGCGTGGGCAGAGCTGATCCCTGCTCAGCGGCACACGGCGGGCGCCACGTTCCACTACGACGCGCCCGGGGCGCGGGCTCCGCAGGCGGTGCTGGTCGCGGTGCCGCCGGTGGTCGGTGTGCCGTGGACTCCGGACGTGCTGGCCGCCACCGTCGACGAGGCGTTCGACCTGGCGAAACTACGGCTCGTGGACCTGGACGCGCTGGGCTGGCTGGGGCGTTACCTGCCGGCCGCGTATCTGCCCGAGGGGGCGATGGGGACGCAGCCCTCGGTGCACCTCCTCAACATCATGAAACGGCCGGACCTAGCCGCCGTGATGGAGCAACTGATCAAGAAGGAGTCCTGACGATGTTCGACGTCATGGCCTTCAACCAGTACCACCGCCTGGAGCCGGTGGTACGGCCGAGCGGCACCGGCGGGCAGCTCGACGAGTCACTGGCCGCCCGGGTGGCCGACCCGTTGTTCATGCTCGCCCGGCAGTGGCAGCTGGCGGAGTTCGCGGGCGAGGACGGCGGCTCGCCGGTGTGGTGCGAGATCGCCGCCGAGAGCACGCCGCTCGGCGCGTTCCGGCCGTCGGGTACCGGTGCGGAAGTCCCCCTGCCGAAGGGGGTTCCGCTGGAGTTCCTCGCTGAGGCGGGTGGCACGCCCGGCGAGACCGTGAAGGCGCTGCCCCTGCGCGCCTCCGCCCGGGCCGGCCGGCGCTTCCTCGACACGCTGCGCACCCAGAGCCTGTCGGACACCGTCCTGGAGCAGGTCGACGCCGCGGTGCTGGCGAAGGCGCCGCTATCCCGGGCGCCCGCGCAACCGGAGGAGGATCCGCTCCGGCGCGACCCCGGCGGGCGGGCGTTGCGCGCGGTGCTCGCGGGCCGGGCGCCCGACGGGGTCGCGCTGGCCGGGCACCTGGACGACGGCTGGCGGCCTCCGGGGCTCTCCGGGGCGGAGCAGACCGCGTTCGACAAGGCGGCCGAGCTCTGGCTGGAGTGGTTTGCCGAGCGGTACGGGGCACCGGTGCCGTCGAGTTGGGCCCGGGAGCGGCTCGAGCACCGGTTCGCCGTCACGGCCGAGCCGGGCGGCCGGGCGGTGACACTGACGGCCCCCGAGTTCACCGGGGGCGCCGCCGACGCGTACCACTTCGACCTCGACGCCGGTACGACGCCGCTGCCCGCGCCGACCGGTGGCACGGCGAAGGGCGTACTGCCCACCCGGGTCACGTATCCGGGCATGCCGGCGGACCGCTGGTGGGAGTTCGAGGACGCGCGGGTCAATCTGCCCGCCGTCGGGGCGGGGGTGCCGGACCTGGCCCGGCTCCTCGTCGTCGAGTTCGCGAACATCTACGGCAACGACCACTGGATGATCCCGCTGGAACTGGCCACGAGCGCGCTCCACCGGATCTCCGGGCTCACGGTCGTCGACACCTTCGAGGACACCACGGTGGTCGGACCGGCCGAGCACGACGCCTGGTCGGTGTTCCGGCTGACGAACGCCCAGGACGGCAAGGCCGGGCCGCCGTTGCTGCCGCTGTTGCCGACCGCTTCGGCTCGGCTGGAGGGCACGGCCGTCGAGGAGGTGCTGTTCGCCCGCGACGAGATGGCCAACCTGGGCTTCGCGATCGAACGGGTCGTGCAGAGCGCCACCGGCAGGCCACGGGTACGCGCCGACGAGCCATCGGACGCGGATCCGCAGGTGCCACCGACCGATCCGGCGGCGCTCGCCTACCGACTGCTCACCCCCGTGCCAGCGCACTGGATCCCGCTCGTGCCGGTGCCCCTTGAGGCGGGATCGGCCGCCGTCTGTCTGCGACGCGGGCAGATTCCCCGCTTCGCGGCGAACGGTACGCGGCTGCCGCAGGTCAAGGCGGCCGGACGGATCCTGGAGCCGGAGGTGAAGCGGGTGTCTTTCCGCGACGAGGAGATCCCCCGGTCGGGAGTGACCGTCACCCGCGTGCCGGTGGTGGCACGCGGTGAGGACGGCCGGGTCTTCCAGTGGGTAGGCCGCCGTGTGCGTGCTGGGAAGGGCGAGGCCTCCAGCGCCCTCGCGTTCGACGGAGCCGTACCGCCGAAGGAGCAGCGGTGAACGCGGGGCGGGGCAGCCCACCCCCCCGGCTGGGACGGATCCGCACCGAGGCCGCGGGAACCGAGGCACTCGGGATGACGCGGTTCGGGACCGAGGCGTCCCGGATCGATGGGTCCGGGTTCGACATCCGCACGGATGTGTCGGTGATCGCCCTGACCTCCGACGACGCGGAGATCGTCGGCACGGACTGTTACGGAAGGATGTTCCGCTGGGAGAGGCTGACCGGGCTGCAACTGGCCGGTCCGTTCGCTCTGCACGCCAAACGGACCATCTGGGGAATGGTGCTGACGCCCGATGACCTGGAGGTCGTCACCGGGGGCGCCGACGGCACGCTGGGGCGCTGGGAGCGGACGACCGGCACGGCCTTCGCCGCCCGCTTCGCCGCCCATGCGGCACCGGTCCTCGGCCTGGCCCGCACCCGCGACGGCCACGAACTGGTGACCGCTTCCCGGGACGGCACGGTCCGCCGCTGGGAGCGGACGACCTGGAGCCCCCTCGGCGAACCACTGCGCGGACCCTTCGGCGCGGTGCGAGCGGTGGCCCTCACCCCCGACGACGACCTGATCGTCACAGCCGGCCAGGACGGCACCGTACGGCGCTGGAACCGTACGGCCGGCACGCCGCTCGGCGAGCCGCTGCGCGGACACGACGGTCCGGTGCAGTCGCTCGCGATCGGCCCCGAGGGACGGGAGTTCGCCTCCGGCGGCCTGGACGGCACGGTGCGCCGGTGGGACCGCGGTGCGGACCGGCCCGCTGGGGCGCCGCTCATGGCGGGGGCGCCGGTGCGGTGCGTGCTGCTCACGGGGGACGGCGAGATCACGGCGGCCTGCTCGAACGGCACTCTGCACCGCTGGGACCGGACCGGGCAGCGTATCGGTGCGGCGCTGCCCGCGCACGCGACCGCCATCTGGTCCATGACGACGACACGGGACGGGTCCGAGCTCCTGACGGGCGGCTGGGACCGGCGGATCCTGCGGTGGGAGCGGATCACCGGCGTGCCGCTGCGGCCCGCCCGCACGCCGACCCGGATCGAGACCGTGCCGCGCCTGGAGATCCAGGGAACCACACCGTTCTGAGCGGCTTTCGGATGCCCTGACCCGTTCGCCCCTTCTCGGGAGAGCCGATGCCTTCCATCACCATCGACACCTCACAGCTGACGTTCCCCCTCGTCTCGGTCTCCCGGGACGACTCCGGGGCCGGGGCCGGGAACAGCCCCTGGGACGGCCTCGTCGACGGGGCCGCCGTACCGCCGCCGGAGGTGGCGCTACCCGCGGGCACAGGCTATCGGCTGCGTCTGGGCGACGGCACGACGGCCGCCGTCACCTTCGACGTACGCGAGGACGGAACCCTCGACTTCGCACCCGCGCACGACGCGTTCCTCGACGGCCGCGGCGGACACCACCTCACCGTGCGAGGGGTGCCGGTCACCATCGATGCCAGAGCTCTGGACCACCCGCTCACGCCGGAGCTGCCGGGCGCCGGTCCGCTGTCCTCGGACCGCGTCCACGAGTTGCTCCTGCTGCCCTCCACGACCTACCGGCTGCTGGTCGAGGCGGGCACCTCCGTCGGCGCCCTCGCCTTCTCCGTCGCACCCGACGGGCAGGTCCAGCTCGCCCTGAAGGCCGCGGAAGCCGGTGTCGCCGAGGCCACCGGAAGCACCCTCACGATCCAGGGACGCACGGTCACGGTCGACGGCCGGTCGCTCTCCCACGGCCTGCTGCCGGTCGGCGTGCCGGACGCGGGCATAAGCCAATTCCTGTCCCCGGACACCGTGCACCGGCTCACGATGCTTCCGGCCGCCGGATACACCTTCCACACCGCACCCGGTCTGCCCGCCGACTTCTCGTACACCGTCCGCGCCGACGGGAACGTCGACTACGACCCGTCCTGCGACACTTTCCTGACCGGGCGCGGCACACGCACTCTCGTCGTGAGCGGGTTCCCCGTGGCACTCGGCGCCGCCGAAGCGGACAGCGACCTCGTCGGCATCGCGGCCCTCGACGGCCTGCTACATAACCCCCGCGAACTGACCGCCGTCCTCGCTCCCGCGAGCGGCTACCAGCCACGGACCGCGCACGGCGTGTGCAGCGGCTTCCGGGTCACGCGCGACGGCACCCTCGTCGCTCCACCGGGCACCCGCTCGTACTCCTCGACCCCGAAGGGCTCCCCCGCGACCGCGATCGCTGGATTTGCGGCCCTCACGGTCCGCATCGCCCGGGCCGTCCCGGGCGGAGCCCCGCCCCGGGGCAGGGTCACGTTCACCGCAGACGGGGTGTCCCTCGGCACGGTCCTCCTGGACGAGCTGGGCCTGGCGACGCTGCGCACGGCGGCCCCGCCGAAGGGCGATCAGGAGATCGTCGTCGCCTACGAAGGGGACGACGCGCACCGCCCGAGCATGACGACGCTGCACGTCCGTGGAGGCGCGCACACACCCTGAGGAGCGACAGGGCAGGACCGGGGGGGGACAACAGCAGGGTGGGGTCCGCTGTCCGAACAGGCCCGGAGACACGTTTCCGTCTGACACGACACCGCGCGGCACACCCTACGACCGCGCCACCCGCAGCGCCGTATCGGCGAGCACGTGGGTGTCCACCGTCACGGATTCGCCGATCACGGGGAGCCCGGGCTCAAGGCGTCACGAAACGGAACTCCGGTCCGTAAGTCTTGCCGCTGCCGTCGGGCAGCGTACGCTTCATCAACTCGCGGGCGGGCGACTTCAGCCCGAACATCTTCACCACCGCGTCGTCCAGCAGGTCCGCGGCCTGGGCAGGGTCGCCTTGCTGCCACACCTGTTCGAGGAGTCGCAGCATGTCGCTGTAGACGCGATTGCACTTGTCGAGGAGAACCGTCACGTCGGCGGCGGGCGCGCCGGGGCCCGTCCGCGGCCAGCCCCCCTGCGGCACGATCCCCATAGGGAGGGCAGGAGGCATCGGGACGGGCGGGCCCTGGAAGTCCCACACATCAGGATGGCCGGGCGGGTGGATCAGTTTGCGTCCGTGCAAGACCTCCAAGAAGGCGTAGTAGTGGGCCAGCTCGCCCGATGCCGCCTCGTTCGGGTGCGGGTTCTGGGGCGACACGGACGTCCCCTCGCCTTGTTCCTTGATGATCGCGACGGCCGTCTCGACGGCGCCGAGCGTGGTGAGAGCCACGAGGCTGTTCCCCGAGCCGTGGTGCGACATGTCCCTGATCACCTGCCGGCCGCCGGTGATCAGGTGCGAGCTCGCGCGCAGGGCGTCGAGGATCGCGCTGTAGAAGGCTCCGATCGAGGTGTACGCCGGAACCGCCCGCACGATCGGGTCGTCGGGCTCCTCGATGCTCGCGTACATGGCGACCGACTCCTTCGTCAGGCCGCTCAGGAAGACGGTGAGTTCGGGCCGTACACCGCCGGGCAGCGGGCCCGGGTACGCCGGCACCAGCGCCTCGTCCGCGAGACGAGGGGAACCGCCGACGGTGGTGAGCAGATTGCAGGCGAGGCCGAGGTGCGACATCTCGTCGAACACGATGGTGCGCAGGGCGCGGAAGACCTGGGTGTCTCCTCCGCCCGTGGTGTCGATCGACCACATGCCGCACAGGTACGGCGGGAGCGTGGCGAGTTCCAGCAGGACCGCCTGTTGTACCGCGTCCTTCACCCACTCTGCGTCACGCTGCTCCGCGGGCCGCCGCATCAGCTCGACGATCCGGTTGCTCCGCGTGTACTCAACGGCTTTCACCACCGGCCTCCTTACGGACGAGTCCCCCGGAGTCGATCATCAGACCATGCCGCCACCCCACCGTCATTGCCGTCGTCTCAGCGGTTCATCCGTTCCTCACCACCGTTCATCGCGTGCCGGAAGGCCTCGCAGTGCCGGAGGGCCTCGACCAGATTCGATGCGGTTGTCGTCGTCCGAGTCGGGCACCGGATCACCCTGGTCCAGGAGTCCCGTCAGCGCGAGATCCACGCGGAGCGGCCCGCGGCCGCGGACGGCGTCGAGCGCGATCCCGGCAAGGGTCTCCGCGGCGACGGAACGACGGATCTCCCGCCGGAGCCCGACGAAGGCCAGGAGACGCTGGGCGTCGCCGCACTGCCGTGGAGGTGAGGGGGAGGGATTCACATGCCGTCCCTGAACACTGTGAACGAGCCCGAACGCGAGTCCCGGTTTCCACCGCCCCGCCCATCATAGGGCGGGGAGCGTCCGGGGGCCTGTCGTGGGAACCGCCCCTCCTGGGCCCTCACCGACGACCGGCCAAGATCCGGGCCATACACGGACCAGCTGCCTGTGGCTTGACCGAATGGCCGCCGTTTCCACAGGTCAGCGGCCTTGCGAGGCGCGTACCACCAGAAGACGAAGAACATACTGACCAGCTACTCCCCCGAGAAACTCGGGTTCTTCTAGCGGACGAAGTCGCGTCCCTGGAGAAGAGACTGCCCCGCCATGCACCCCCGCCGTCCGGACAGGTCTCGACAAGGCGCGGCAACCGTTTGTGGCGCATTGCTGGTTCCAGGCGTCCCTCCGGGACCAGTCTCGGTCCAGACTGCACGCTTCGGCAATCATCTGCGGGACGCAGACGTTCGTTGCAGCCGAGGAGTTCGCCGAGCCCGCTTTGGATCCGTTCGGCTGCGTTGTGTCGTCGTTCCACCATGCGATGCCGTAGGGCGGCTCGGCCCCTGGGGGCTGACGACCTACAGGCCGCCCGGACCATGCTGGAAGCGCACTGTCGGCTGCTCGGTCAGTGCCGCGGGAACGCCAGTGCCGTCGGAGCCGGCCCCAGCGTCGTCGTGCCAGGGGGCGACCGATGGCCAAGCCCCGTGCGGTACGCGTCCAGCGCGGCCTCGGTGCGGCCGCCGCGGCGCAGAAGATCGCCCAGCAGACGGCACAGATCGGCGAGGTCGCCGCTCACGCCGCTGCGCTCCAGCAGCCCCAGCGCCATGACGTAGTGCTCCTCGGCGGTCTCGTTGTCCCCCCGCTCCTCGGCGATCAGCCCGAGAAGCCTGTGCGCACCCCCCGCGTGCACCGCGCCGTGCCGGTCACCCAGCTCAAGAAATGCGGAGAGCAGATCCGACGCCTCGCCGTGCCGTCCGAGCCGCCGGAGGACATCGGCCAACTCCACTTCCACCTGCGCGGTGAACAGCGCCGCGCGTCTGGCGTTCAGCATGTCCCGGGCGGCGCGCAACTCCTGTTCGGCTGCCGCCAGTTCACCGTTCTGAGCGTGGACGTAGCCGCGCATCCAGTGGCAGTGCGCGAGATCGGTACACAGGCTCAGCTGCTGGTAGATCGCCTGCGCCTTGGCCAGTGAGGCGTCGGCGTCGGCCGTGCGCCCCTCGGCGAGGAAGGTGCGAGCCACCTGCCGGTGCATGCCCGCCACCAACGCCGGGTCGTCGACCTGCGGAGCCAGCGCCAGGGCGAGCTCGGCGGCGTGCGCGGCACGGGCGTGTGCGCCCATGTCGATGTACGGGCCGATCACGGCGGCGTACAGGATGACCAGCGCCTCGGGGTCGGCCAGGCCGCTCGCACCGAGCTCGTCGATGGTGGATTCGAGGAGGTAGCAGGCGTAGCGCAGCTCCCCGGCCAGGAGGTGTGCGACGGCACGGCCCCGGATCGCGCGTGCGCGGCGGGGCAGCGGCTCCTCGGCGAGGAGCCGCTCGGCGGCCTGGAAGTGGTGGCCCGCGTCTACCAGTTGACCGGTCTCCAGGGCACAGTCGCCGAGCCCGAGCAACGCCTCGGCCTGCTCGGGAACGAGTCCGAGGTGCTCCGCGTCGGCGAGGACCCGGTGGTAGCGCACGGCGGCCTCGTCCGCCGTCCCGGTGGCCAGCTGCTGGTGGGCGTCGGTGAGAGCGAGCCGCAGCTCGGTGGCGAGGTGCGCGGGGCGGCCGGTTGCCAGCTCCTCGTACGACGTACCGAGCCGCTCCGCAAGGAAGCGCAGTGCGGTCTCCGAGGGCCTGACCTTGCCCGACTCCAGCGTCGAGACGTATGCGGGGGTGTACGAAGGCTCGGCCAACTGTCTTTGCGTCAGCCCGCGTTGCGTGCGCAGCCGCTGTACTCGACGGCCGATCGTGGCCGGATCGTCCATGCGGACCCCCTGGTTCGTGAACTCCCCAGTATCCAGAAGCGGTAGGCATTGCGCACCCCTCGCCTTCCCTCTAGGTTAAGCGACTCGTTCACCACATTTACTGACGCGCTTAACTCGCCTGACAAGGGGCTGATTTCATGCGTTCAGCACGACGCGGAGCCGTGGCGGCCGGAGTGGCCGTCGCCCTCGCGGCCGTACTCGCCGCCGCACCCGGCAGCGCTGCCGCGGACCCGACGGCACCCCCCACGGCCGGAGTCGAGGTCGAGATACCCGGGCCGGAACACGGGACGCTCGCCGGATCCGGCCACACGCATGTGCCGCCGGAGGGCCGGAACCAGCCTGCCTCCCGCCTGACGGCGGCCGAGGCGGTCGCCGACGGCGAGGTGACCAAGATGGTCGACAACGGCCCCACCGCCGACCGGCTCGACATCGTCGTCGTCGGAGACGGCTACACCGTCGCCGAACTGCCCGGTTTTCACGCCGACGCCCAGCAGAAATGGGCCGAGCTGACGGCCGTCGAGCCGTACACCACCTACCGCAACCTCTTCAACGTCTGGACCGTCGACGCCGTCTCGAACCAGTCCGGCGTCTCCGGCGACCCCTCTCCCGGCACCCTCCGGGACACGGCCCTCGGCTCGTACTTCTGGTGCGACGACATCGAGCGGCTGCTCTGCGTCGACCAGGACAAGGTCGACGGATACGTGGCGAAGGCCCCCGAGGCCGACCTGGTGCTCGTCCTCGCCAACAGCACCAAGTACGGCGGCGCGGGCTACAACGAGCCCAGCAAGACCCTCGGCTACGAGGGCATATCAACAGCCTCGGCGGGCAACGAGAAGTCCGGCCAGGTCGCGATCCACGAGACCGGCCATTCCCTGGGCAAGCTCGCCGACGAGTACTTCTACCCCGACTACCCCGGCTACGAGCGGTACGTGGGCCCCGAACCCGCCGACTCCAACATCACCACCTTCACCGCCGACGAGCTGGCTGACCGGGGTGCCAAGTGGCACCGCTGGCTCGGTGAGCAGTCTCCCGACGGCGGCACCGTCGGCGCGTACGAGGGCGGCGGCTACTACGTCACCGGGCTGCGGCGCCCCACCGAGAACTCCCTGATGCGCTCCCTCGGCAAGCCCTTCAATCTGCCCGGCGTGGAGGCGATGATCGCCGGCTTCTACCGCGAGGCGCGCATCGCCTCCCCCGTCACGGCCACCGATCGCACCCTCCGCACGAACGACACCGCCAAAGCCCTCGTACCCCGGCTGACGGGGGCGGACGGGCGTCAACTCACCATCCGCTGGTATCTGGACGGGCGGGAGATGAAGTCTCTCGCGGGCCGCACCGAGGTACGAGTGTCCGATCTGGCCCTGCGGCTGCTCGATCTGCGGACGCACACACTGTCCCTCACCGCCGAGGACCGTACGCCCTCGGTGCGGGACCGCGCGATCGCCCGGACGATGAGGTCGACGGTCAGGTGGACGGTCCGGCTCTGACGGCTCCGGCGGGCATGCGTCGCGGTTCGTCGCCAGCTCGAGGACGCCGTCGAGGAATGTGACGCCGTGGCGGTCGATGCGGCTCGGGCGGCCCAAAGCGTCGGCGGTGATTGCGGACGCGGCCCGCCCACAGCCGCTCGGTAGCGGCTGTGCGAAAGATCATCACGTGTGGCCGGGGTGGGCTCCGGGGATCGGCATTCTCGGTAGCGTGACCATCTGCCGCATGGAGTGTCCATGCGTCCGGCTGGCCCGTGCGAGGGCTTCCGACGGAAAGTGATGAGGCGACAATGAGTGAACTGACGAAGCCCGAGGTCGACGTTCCGGAGGGCGACGCTCCTACCGAGCTGACCATCCGGGACCTGGTCGTCGGGGACGGGGCTGAGGTGAAGCCTGGCATGGTGGTCAGGGTCCACTATGTCGGGGTGACCTTCGAGTCCGGGAAGCAGTTCGATGCCTCCTGGGACCGGGGCCAGCCGTTCAAGTTCGCCCTGGGCAGTGGCAAGGTCATCAAGGGCTGGGACCGGGGGGTGAGGGGGATGAAGGTCGGCGGTCGGCGCGAGATCATCGTTCCCCCGCGTCTCGGCTACGGCGATCAGTCACCCTCGCCGTTGATCCCGCCGGGCTCGACCCTGGTTTTCGTGGTGGACCTGCTTGACTCGTTCTCCAGCACAGCCGGGTGGAGCAACGCCTAGACACGGGCTCGTCCGGCGGATCATGGGCCGAGCCAGGGCCGGACCGAGGCGAGGGCCGGCCAGTGCCCTCATCGTGTTGACCGCCCCCGGCAGGCAGTGCTGGAGTCGGCACGTGGACAGCATCCCCGCCAACCGGCGGCTCTGGAACCAGATCAGCAGCGCCTACCAGCACGAGCACGACCCGCAGATCGGCGCCACACCCCGGCTGTGGGGCATGTACTCCATCCCCGACGCGCACCTGCACGCCCTGGGCGACGTCACCGGCAAGCGCGTCCTCGAACTCGGCTGCGGCGCCGGCCAGTGGTCCAGGGCGCTCGCCGCCGAGGGCGCCACCGTGGTCGGGCTCGACCTGTCCGAAGCCCAACTCACCGCAGCGTCCCGCGCGATGGGAGCGACCCGCTACCCGCTAGTGCAAGGCGCCGCCGAACAGCTCCCCTTCGCCGCCGACAGCTTCGACCTGGTGTTCTGCGACTTCGGTGGGCTCAGCTGGGCGCCCCCGCACCTGGCCGTCCCGCAGGCCGCACGCGTCTTGGGCCGAGGCGGGCGCCTGGTGTTCAACGTCGCCAGCCCATGGTTCGAAGCTTGCTACGACGAAGCCGCCAGCCGCGTGACCACGACGCTGCAGCGGGACTACTTCGGGCTGAACACCATCGCCGAAGGCGACGGCGCGACCAGCTATCAGCTCACCTACGGCGACTGGGTCAAGGTCCTGCGCGGCGCGGGTCTCATCATCGACGACCTCATCGAGCCGCGGCCCGAACTCGGAACACCCAACGGCTACAACGAAACCGACCCACCCGACTGGGCACACCGCTGGCCGGCGGAACTGCTCTGGGTAACCCACAAACCGTAAGTTCCGCCGCGCCGAGACGTGCAGGCATCCCCTCGCCGGGCAGGCCTAAGGGCCTGCCCGGCTGATCATGGGCGGAGCCAGAGCCGGATCGGGGCGAGGGTGACGGTCCCCTGGAAGACGTAGGCGCGTTTGCCGAAGCGTGTGGCCACGGCCCGGAAGTTCTTCAACGCATTGATCGTCCGCTCCACTTCGTTCCTGCGTTTGCAGATCGCCTTGTCGAAGCCGGCGGGCCGTCCGCCCCTGCTGCCGCCGGTCGCCGGGACCGCGCCGGTGCCGCTCGTAGACGGTCTTCCACGGACCGAAACGCACCGGCAGATCCCGCCAGGGAACCCCAGTGCGCTGTCCATACAGGATCCCGTTGATGATCCTGCGATGACTGACGCAACGACCTCCCGCCGCCCGGGCTCAGACGCGGCTTCAGTCGGGCCCACTCCTCATTCGTGAGATCTCCCCGCCCCACGACCGTGCCAACCCACGAACGGTCGCCGGACAGGCGCGGGGCCACGCGGCCCCGGTGACCGGCGGGCAGGCGTCAGAAAGGGGGACGCGCGGCGGCGCGGGCCTGGGAGAGGTCAGCCGGTCGGCAGGCCCAGCCCGTAGTAGGTGACGTGGTAGCCGTCCACGTACCCCGCCTCACCGCCGACGATCAGGCCGGTGGGCTCGCTCACCCCCGCCGCCCTGGCCGTCGCCACGAGCATCTCGGCGAGTGCGCGGCCCTTCGGCTCCCCGGGGCCGCCCGCGTCCACGCGCCACACCGGATCGTCGTCGCTGAAGACCGACGCCGTGTGCGGGTGCTCGGTGACCGTGCCCCAGCCGAGTGCGGCCAGATCGACGTCGTCCGGGGCGAAGCAGCCGATCGTGAGCCGGTCGCCGCACGCCACGTCGAACAGGAGGGGCGCGCTGTCGGCGTTGCGCCCGTAGAACGGCATCCCGATCCGGACGCCCAGAGCGGTGGTCTCGGCGGGCAGTGCTCCGAGGAAGTCCCCCAGCGACCGGGTGACGGTCTCCCAGCTACGCGCTGTCCAGCCGCCTGGGAAGCCGAGGCCGACGTTGGCCTGGTCGCGGTTGCTGCCGAAGAAGCCGCTGATCGAGTGCTCTTCGCCGACGCCTTGACGCCAGAACCAGTCCTCCGCCGGGTCGGTGGGCTGCAGGACCAGCTCCGGCCCCGACCTCCCGGCGCGCAGTTCGAGAGTGTCCGGCCTGCCGCGCCAGCGCAAAAAGGGCGCACCCCAGTGCGGTTGGCCGTCGTAGAAGGGGCCCATGTCGCCGTGCGAGCCCATGATGGAGGGTTCGCCCAGCGCCGCCGTCACTTCCTCCTTGGCGGCGAGGAAGGCCGCTGCCTGCGCTGCTGCGTCCGGCGCGGGAGCCGACACCGGGACGGCGATCTCCACGTACGACTCACCGGCGACATAGCGCTTCTCGTAGTCGCCGACCGGGCGCAGGCGGGCATCGCCCGAGGACCGGCCAGTGATCAGCACAGGAGTGTCCGACGTGCCGCCCCAGGCCCATCCCAGCTCGTCCGCCACCGCCCTCAGCCCTTCCGGCGTCCAGCCGTCGGTGTCCGCGGCGACGAGTCGCCGGGCGAGCTCTCCGATGGATTCCTCTTCCGTACTTCCCCGTTGCGCGTTCATCCGGCCATCGTGCCGCATCCCCGGCCGGCCCCCTTGCGGCGGGGTGGGGCGTGCCCCGCCCCCCGGGGACCTTCGCGGGGAAGCCCGAGGCCCGGACATCCGTTCGGCGCGCGACTCCCCGGGCGAGAGCCCATCATGGCGACTGTCGGGTACGGGTCCTCCCCGACCACCGCTGCCGGGCACCACCGGTCCTGTCAGGCGTACGTGACGGTGACCTGCTCGAAGCCGAGGGCGCGGAGCAGGCCTTGGAGCATCGACGTGGTGTTCTTCTCGGCACGCAGCGTCAGGTCGCTCTCCTCGGCGGCGTCGCCGATGCGGTCGGCGGCGAGGATGTGGACGGCGCGCTCGTCGGCCGGGTTGTCGGAGAACAGGTCGCCCAGCCGGTCGATCAGCCCGCGCTGCTTCGAAACGGTGTAGGAGCGCTTGGGGTCCATGGCCGGCTCGGCGAGCTGAGCGTGCGGCAGACGGATAGTGGCGGTGGTGCGCTTCTCGTCGACGGTCACGCTGCCCTGGCCGACGCTGCCGAAGTCGACGTACGCGGCCACGCTGCCGCTCGCGACGAAGAGGGTACGAGTGCCGCGGATCGAGTCGGGCAGCAGCCGGGCGTCCTTCTCCAGGTCGACCACGACCTGGTAGTTCCCGGCGGCGCCCTCGTACCGGTGCATGTCCTGGATGGACTTCAGCACCGCCGGGCCGGAACGGTCGTGGGTGTCGACGCCGAACACGTCGTCCAGGCCTGGCACGTGGAGGAACCGCCCCAGGAGGAAGAGGGCCAGGGACAGCCCGATGAGCACGACGGCGACGGCAGGCCACCTGCGCGGAGCCCGTTCGCGTCTCGGCGTTCTGCGCGCAGGCTCGTCTTCTGCGTCTTCTCGCATGTGTTCCTGGTGCCCCACGAGCGGGTCGCCACTCCCAACCGGCAACGAGCGCCGACGGGCGCGGCCGATCGGCAGGACAGCGCGCCTGGCGTCGTAGCCTGGTAGTCGCCGCGGACGACCGGCGCGGCCGGGACGTTACGGGGTAGGAGAGCAGTATGGACAGCGCCCTCTGGCTCATCGTGGCCGTGGTTCTCGTGCTCGTGGTGGCGGGATTCGCGGCCGTTCTGCTCGTACGCGTCTTCCGGGCTCGCAGGCTGCTGCTGGACGCCGGCGTTCCACTCCAGTCCAAGGCCCTGTTCTGGGCAGCGGTGGTCTACACGGTCTCGCCGATCGACCTGATTCCGGACCCGGTCTACCTGGACGACATCGGCGTGCTCCTGGTCGCCCTGCGGGCGCTGCACTCCGCGGCCGCCAGGAGCGGTGCGGACTCCAAGGGGCTGGGAGTGCCGCCGCCTCAGTGACGTACCCGGCCGCAATCAGGAGGGCAGGTTCTGTTCGGCCCAGACCACCTTGCCCGTGACGGTGCGGCACGAGCCCCATCGGCGGCACAGCATGTTGATGAGCTGGAGGCCCCGGCCGCCCTCGTCGCTGAGATCCGCGTGCTGGATCTGGGGCAGGTCGGGGCCCGTGTCCGAGACCTCCACGACGAGGCGCTCGCCGCGCAGCAGCCGGAGCCGGCCGGGGCCGTTGCCGTACCGCAGGGCGTTGCCCACGAGTTCCGAGACGACGAGTTCGCAGACATCGGCGAGCTCCGTCAGATCCCACGCGGCGAGCTGGTCCGTGACCAGCCGCCGGGCGACGGACGCCGCGCGTCCTTCCTGCGGCAACTGCCACTCGCGCAGGTCCGCAGGGACGGCCGAGGCGGTCGATGCGGTCGATGCGGTCGAGTCCTTCGAGACGGTCGGGGCCTTCGAGGCGGTCGTCGCGACGAGGAGCACGGCCTCGTCGAAGCGGGACGCGTCGGCAGGGGCGCACTCGATCAGCCCGCCGCCTTCGAGCGCCTCGGGTGTCAGGCCGCGCGCCGCCGAGCGCAGACACTCCAACTGGTGGTCCAGGGCCGAGTCCCGGGACTTGACGAGGCCGTCCGTATACATGACCAGATTGCCGCCCGCCGGCATTTTCAGACGGATGGGGTCGTACGGAATCACTCCCGCGCCGAGCGGCGCGCCGACGGGTACGTCCGCGAACTCGGCGGAGCCCTGTCCGTCGAGAAGCAGCGGTGGCAGGTGCCCGGCGCTGGCCAGTGTGTAGGTGGAGTCGGCCGGGTCGAACACGGCGCAGAGGAAGGTGGCGACCTGCTCGTCCTCCAGGTCACGCGTGGCGAGGTCGAGCCGGGCCAGGACGCGCTCCGGAGCCATGTCCAGGGTCATCAGGGTGCGGGCCACCGTCCGCAGACGCCCCATGGTGGCGGCCGCGGGCAGCCCGTGGCCCATGACGTCACCCACCATGAGGGCCGTACGTCCGCCGGGCAGGGCCATGACGTCGTACCAGTCCCCGCCGACTCCGTGGTGGGCCGTCGAGGGCGCGTACTCGGCGTGCACACGCAGCCCGGGCGTCACCGGGGTCACGCGCGGCAGCAGGGTGCGTTGCAACGAGACGACGTGCTCGCGCTCACGCCCGTACAGCCGAGCGTTGTCGATGTAGACAGCGGCCTGGGAGGCCAGCTGTTCCGCCAGGGCGAGGTCGGTGGTGGAGAACGGGGGTCTTCCGGGGCCACGGACGAAGTCCGCGCTGCCGAGCAGCAGCCCGCGGGCGATCAGTGGCACCGCGAGATAGCTGTGCACTCCGGCGGCCCGCATCTTCGCCGCGGCGCTCTCCGTCGGCGCGACCTTGATGAAGTCGTCGTTCCTCATGCGGCTCACCAGCACCGGCCTGCCCTGTCGCAGGCAGTAGCGGTGCAGCAGCGTCTCGTGCGCCTCTTCGGCGCGGACGAAGGTCTCGCCCACGGGAGTGGGCTCGAGGGAGGCCAGTTCCTCGACGGCGCACAGCGCGGTGGCCCGCATGAGCGGGACGCCCGTACCCGTCCACCGTGAGCCCTCGTCGCCCCGCAGGACACTCTCCAGGATGTCGACGGCGGCGCCGTCGGCGAAGCCGGGCACGGTGAACTCGGCCAGCTCCTGCGCCGTGCGCTCCAGGTCGAGGGTGGTGCCGATCCTGGAGCCGGCGGCGTTCAGCCAGGCGAGCCGGCCGCGCGTGGTGATCCGGTCGAGAGGGACCTCGCCGCCGCTCCGGCCGAGCCGCATTCGGGCGCCGGCCACGCGGTGCGCTACAGCACCCCTCCCGGCCGAGGCGCGGCCGGCCAGACGCCGTCTCCCCTTGCCGCCGTTCAATCTTTCGACCTCCAGACAGGAACTCGACCGCTGTTGGTGCCCAGCATGCACCTCTTCCCGGCCGATGGGGTCGATGCCGGCCGGGCAGCCGGCCAGGAATGCGGCCGGTGCGGCGCGGTGGGCGAGAACGCCGCGGTCCTCGGCGTGGAGGCGCGGCCACGGGAACGGGTCTTCCGGTCCCCAGGCTCCAGCTCGCGGTGACCGAGATCCGGACCGGTCCCCTGGTCGAGCGGCATGCGGCTCGCGCACCACCAGCACATGAAGAACCTCCTCGTCTCATACTCGCCCAAGAAGCTGGGGTTCTTCCAACGACACGTAGGGGTCGCCGACGCCACCGCCCGGGTCTTCCTCGAGGACGCCGCGCCCCGCCCCCCCGGACCGGCACCTGCGTCCGACGCCTCCCCCGGCCCACTCGGCCCGCTCCCGGAGCCGGTCTCGTGGAGGCCGGTGCGGTCGGTGGCCCTCAGCGCCGGCGGGCGGGCGCCGTCACTCCCCGCCCCGTCACCTCCTTGTCACGTTCACAGAGGTGCCGTCCCGTCGGAACCGAGAGCACTGAGCACATGCCATGGAACGTCCCACCGACGCGGACTCGTCTTCCGCTGCCGGTTTCACCGGGGGACTTCCAGCCCCTTGGGCTCTTCCGGTTCTGGCAGGCAGGAGTATTCATGGTGTGTCGCCCCTGGTCGGCCGTACGTGGCCCGTTCTCGACTCTCGTCTTCAGGCAGAGTCTTGACCAGCGATCGATATCAACGCACGTGGCCTGACAGTTCCGTTACCGATGAGGCACAGGGAAAAGGCGGTTCCGTCGGACGGGTCACAGACGTGGCCGGCTCACGCCCCGTCGGAGGGGGGTCTGGCGAATCCTGATGGAGCAGCGTTCTGAACGCTGCCGGGCCGCGGGTGACGGAGCGACAGACGCCGAGGTCGTGAAGGTCAAGCCGGGCGAGTAGCCCCCTGCGGCACGGCCTGAGGGTGCAGGGCGGCCTCGGCGGCTGTGTAGGAGGAGGCGAAGGTGAACGCGCGCGGGGAGGGCCCCTGCTCCCGCAGGTCCGCCAGGCGCTCCAATGCCTCGGCGACGGTCGGGAGGTGCCCGGCGGGGACCCACCAGAGCACCAGGTGCGCCTCGACGTGCCGTTCGAACCACTCGCGGCGCCGCCGCATCACCTCCAAGTGGCCGCTGCGGTAGGCGAAGTCCCACAGAGCCTCCTGGGTCTCCCACACCGACAGGTTGACGATGACATCCTCGCCCGCCGGGCGCAGGCCGGTGGCGTCGGCCGCTCCCTCTTCCACGAGCCGCCACACGAAGCCGGGCGCGGCGTCGGCGGCGGCGTTGACCGGATCGAGCATCTCGACGAACGGCGCCACGCGCGGGTCGTCGAGGGGGTGACGGAGCGTGGCGACGTTGAGTTGGGCGAGGTGGGCGGCGCGCGCGGATGCGGTCATGGCCTCATCCCAACACGGCCCCTGCTTCTATGTCAATGCTCATCGTTTTTAGAAGGTTTAGAAGGTTCGACCACTACGCAGCACTCCCCCGGCCGGGCGTCCATGCGAGCGCGGACAGGACCGTCCGCGCCGAGCAGCCCCTCCAGCAGCGCGAGATTCATGCCGCAGACGAGCGGTGGGAATCGCTCGGCGACGGCGTGAAAGGGACAGTTGCGCATACGGACGACGGGTGCGGCCGAACCCTCGGCGCCTTCGGCACCCTCCAGGTGCGGTTCGTAACCGCGCGCGGCCAGCATCTCCATGGCCTCTTCGAGGCCGCCACAGGGCGCGGCCGGGCCGCGCAGGGCCTCGCCCCGCCGACGCGCGGCGGCGCAGAGCCCGGCGTCCAGACCAGCCTGCTCGGCGGCCTCGGCCAGCAGCTCGGCGACGGTACGGTAATCGCGGGCGGGCAGCGACACCGACCGCTCGACCGGCGCACGCGTGTACACCTTGGCGGGGCGGCCGGCACCCGGCCCCGAGCGGCCCGTCAGGCGGCGACTACCGCTCTCCAGCAGCCCGGCTTCGGCCAGCCTGTCCAGGTGGTGCGCGGCGAGCGTGCGCGCCACGCCGACCGCCTCGGCGGCCTCATTGCGGCCGACCTCGCGGCCCTGCGCCGCCACATACTCGTAGAGGCGGCGCCGCATCGGATCCTGCAGCAGTGCGATCACGTCGATGTCCTTCACCTGGCCATTCTAGGAACAACACAGGTCGGAGATAGAACACGCGGGCCCTACGGCGCCCTTCGGTAACGTCGTGAACGACGGAGCGCCCACCGACCGCGCGTGCGCCTCAGCGCGTGTCTTCGGTCGACAATTGATCGCCGCCGGCTTCACCGGCATCGACATCGCCTCCGCCGAGGCGCCCATGGCCTTCGGCGCCGACGCGGAAGACGCCGCCGGGTTCATCTTCGCCATGGGGCCCACGCGCTACACCCTGCCGTTCGCTCGTGATGGGCGTGGCTCTCGCGGGTCAAGGCCTGGGGGCGATCGCCACCCGCAGAGCCATGACGTGGTCCTCTCATCTGCTCCCCGGCGACGGATCGGTAGGGTCTCGGCAGTCCGACGACGGACGAAGGCCCGGGAGATGTGCGTGAAGCGCCGACCTCACACTTCGACGCGGTGTTTCGTCGACACGTGGAGAGCGGAAGCGGACGAGAATGATGAGGAGCGGTCGCGAACATGAGCACGCCGTCCCTGCCGGGGCACCAGTCGGGGTCTGGCCGGTCCGAGCCGGAGCTGAGCGCGGTCGTCGGCGAGCGGCGCCGGTTGATCAACCTCGCCTACCGGCTGCTCGGTTCGCTTGCCGAGGCCGAGGACGCCGTTCAGGAGACGTACACCCGCTGGTACGCGATGTCCCGGCAACAGCAGAAGGCGATCGAGTCGCCGGGCGCCTGGCTGACGACGGTCGCCGGCCGCGTCTGCCTCGACATGCTCGGCTCGGCACGGGTCCGGCGCGAGCGCTACGTCGGAACATGGATACCCGAGCCACTGCCCGACCGTACCGAGTGGTTCACCGGACAGATCGGCGGCAGCGGTGCCGAGTCGGCCGACCCCGCCGACCGGGTGACCCTCGACGAGTCGGTGAACATGGCCTTCCTCGTCGTACTGGAGTCGATGACGCCGGCCGAACGCGTGGCGTTCATCCTGCACGACGTCTTCCGGTACCCCTTCGCCGAGGTCGCCGAGATCGTCGGCCGTACGCCCGCGGCCTGCCGGCAGCTGGCGTCCTCGGCCCGTCGGCGCATGCGCGCCACCCACGCTCCGGCGGTTGCGGCGGCCGGACAGGCCGGGCTGGTACGTGACTTCAAGGAGGCGTGGGAGGCCAGGGACATCGAAGCCCTCGTCGGCCTCCTCGACCCCGACGCCACGATGATCGCCGACGGCGGCGGCCTGGTCGGCACCGTCCTCCACCCGGTCGAGGGCAGCGAGCGCATCGCCGAGTACCTCATCCACATCGCGAGCAGAGCCCCGGGGCTGACCCTCCTGGAGCGGACGGTCAACGGCCGGCCCGGACTGGTCGCCCAGCACACCGGCGTCACCGTGACCGTGGCGGCGTTCAGCCTCGCCGACGACCGCATCACCCGCATCTGGGCGGTCCGCAACCCGGAGAAGCTCCGTCCGTGGAACGAGAACGGACGGAGCTGAACCGGCGCGACGGGGGGACCTGACCGCGAGCGGTCGACGGGCGGGGGCCAATGGCCGGTGCCAGGCTGAAGTCGTACAGGATCTGCGAAAGGCAATCACCATGATCACCACCGACTTCGTACCGGGCTCCCCCTGTTGGCTGGACCTCGGCGCCCCCGACGTCCGGGCCGCCGCCGCCTTCTACGGCACCGTGCTCGGCTGGGAGTACGAGCCCATGGGCGAGGGACAGGACATGGAAGGCGGGATGTTCCGGAAGGACGGAAAGATCGTCGCCGGGCTCGGCAAGCTCACCGAGGAAGGCGCGCGCTCCGCCTGGATGATCTACTACTGCGTCCCCGACGCGGAGGCCACCACCCAGGCGGTGGAGCGCGCGGGCGGCACGGTGCGGGTGGCGCCGATGGACCTGGACGAGTGGGGCCGGATGGCGCAGTACAGCGACCCTCTGGGGGGACAGTTCGCCGTCTGGCAGCCGGGAACGAACAAGGGTGTCGAGCTGGTGGACGACCCGGGCTCACTGTCCTGGACCGAGCTGTACACGAGCGACGCCGCGGCCGCGAAGGAGTTCTACGGCTCCGTCTTCGGCTGGCAGTTCGGCGACATGGAGTTGCCCGGCGGCGGGGGCGCGTACTCCCTCATCACTCCCGCCGGGCTTCCGGAGGAGCGGATGCACGGCGGTCTCATGCAGCTGCGTGAGGAGGACCTCACGCTGACGAACGGGCGGCCGTACTGGCACCCCGTCTTCGCGGTGGACGACTGCGACGCCGCGGTCGCCAAGGTCACCGGGAACGGCGGCAGCGCACAGATGGGACCGGAGGATGTGGAAGGCGTCGGCCGGCTCGCCGTCTGCCTCGACCCGTCGAACGCCGACTTCGTGGTCCTCACTCCCGCCCGAACCTGAGGGCCCGGGAGCCATCGTGTTCCCTCCGGGGCCCCGGATGCCCTCGGGGTCCGGAACGCGAGAATGACCTGGCCGATCGTCCAGATGGCGCTGTTGGTGCCCGTGCGGGGGAAGCGCAACCGGGCGAAGGCCGCCCCGAGCGGGAGACTGCCGGCCGGCGGCCGACCGCCCGGGCCTTCGGCCACTTCGACGAGGCCGAACCCCACGGCCTGACCGTCGACGCGGGCGGTCGGGTACGGGTCGCGGCCCGGGCACCGGTCCGGTCCGCGCGTACACACCGGACGGCAGCCTCGCCACCGCCGTCGACGCGCCCGCACCCCATGTCTCCGGCTGTGCCTTGGCGGGCGCCGACCTCGACGTCCTGGTGATCACGGTGGCGCGAAGGAACGCGGCCGGGAAGACGCCCGCCCCGGCACCGGCCTCCGGCCGCCTCTTCCTCTGCCGGACGGGCCGGACGGGCCGCCCACCACGCCTTACGAAGACACCCGCTGGGACCTCCTGCCTGCCGCCGCACCCCCGACGGCGCCCCGTGCCAGATGGAGCCGGCCTTCACCGTGGAGGCGGAAGGCAGCCCCAAGCCGGCCTGCGTGGCGAAGTAGGCCGGTCCGCCCCACTACGCCTGACCGGCGGGGGACTCGGCGTCCGCGCGCGGCTCGGCGTCCGCACCGGCTTCGCCCTTCGCGCGGGTGAGGGCGGTGAGGAGAGGCGCCAGGGAGTGTCCGAGGAGGAGTGCGGTGGCCATGGCGCCGAGCGTGATGCCCCAGGCCACGGGGCCGAGCGGGGTGCAGCCGAAGAACTGGCTGACGCCGGGGGTCTGGATGATGGCGACGAGGACGGCCGCGGAGCCGAGTCCCGCGATCAGGACGTTTCGGTCGAGACCGCCGGCGGTCAGCGTCTGGGCGAGCTGCGTGCCGACGACGGCGGCCAGGGCGACCGTGCCGGCCCGGCGTCCGCGACCGGTCAGCCGGGCGGCGGCCCAGGCCAGGACGGCGCCCAGCGCGGTGATGAGGCCGCGCAGGAGCATCTCGTCGGTGAGTGCGGTGCCCAGGGAGCGGTGCGGGCCTTCCTGGAGGAGGCGTTCGCCCGTCTGGCTGGAGGGTTCGCGGATGGCGATGGCGAGGGAGGGGGCGAGGTCGGTGAGGAGGTTGACCAGCATGATCTGACGGGCGTTCAGGGGCGTGGTGCCGGTGATGCCGGCGGCCAGGACGCTGAAGGTGACCTCGCCGAGGTTGCCGCCGATGAGGATCGCGAGTGCGGCCCGCACGGACGCCCACATGGCGCGCCCCTCCATGAGGGCGG
>NZ_BMTO01000003.1:406028-445458 GCF_014649715.1 Streptomyces lateritius | reverse complement strand
GTCTCCAGTCGGTCGTCGGTGACGACGAGGTCGGCCGCCGCGGTGGCGGCGGGGGTGCCCCGGCGGCCGAGGGCGATGCCGACGTCGGCGAGCCGGATGGCGGGGGCGTCGTTGGCGCCGTCGCCGGTCATGGCGACGACCCGGCCGAGTCGCTGGTAGGCCTGGACGATACGGACCTTGTGGGCGGGGCTGCATCGGGCGATGACGTCGACGGTGGGCAGCAGCTCGTCCAGGGCGTCGTCGTCGAGTTGGTCGAGCTCCGGGCCCGTGCAGACCTTGGGGTCGCTCACATCGCTGATGGTGGAGGCGATGGCGTCGGCCGTGGCGGGGTGGTCGCCGGTGAGCATGACGGTCTGCACACCGGCCTCGTGGAGTTGGGCGGTGGCCGGGGCGGCGCTGGTACGCACGGGGTCGGCGAGCGCGATGAAGCCGAGGAACACCAGATCCTCCACGGCTTCGTCGACGAGGTCGTCGCCCGGTTCCATGCGCCGTTCGGCGACGGCCAGGATCCGCCGCCCGGCCGCCGCGAGCTCCTCGGCGGCCGTGGCGAGGGCCCTCCTGCCGGCGTCGTCGAGGGGTTCGGCACCGTGTCGCTGCCGACGCCGGGCGCATCGGCCGATGACGTTCTCCGGCGCTCCCTTGACGCTGAGCAGGACGCCGCCGGCGGTGTGGCCGACGGTCGCGTGGTAGGCGCGCGACGGCTCGAAGGGGAGGGCGTCCGTGCGACGCCAACGAGCCGCGCCGGTACGGGTGGTGACGTTCGCGTGGCGGGCGCCCTCGACGATCGCGTGGTCGGTCTGATGGGCCATCGGTTCGGCCTGGCGGGCGGGAGGTGTCGCGCGCAGTGCGGCTCCGAGGACCTCCTTGTGCCGCGTGTCGAGCCGGTCCAGGGGTGCGGTGCTGTCGCCGTCGCTGACGTCGGCGAGCCGCAAGGTGCCCTCGGTGAGGGTGCCGGTCTTGTCGAAGCAGAGGACATCGGCGCGGCCGAGGGCCTCGATGGTGCGTGGGTTGCGGACGAGGGCGCCGATGTCCGCGAGGCGCCGGGCGGCGGCCAGTTGGGCGGCGTTGACCAGGAAGGGCAGGCCCTCGGGGACGGACGCGACGGCCAGGTTGACGGCGGAGGCGAGGTTGTCGGTGAGTGGCCGGCCGTGGAGCAGGCCGGAGAGGGTCACGGCGGCGGCGGAGCCCAGCGCGATGGGCATGCTGGACCGGGTGAGCGAGGTGAGCCGTGCCTCCACGCCCGTCTCCGGCGCGGCCTGGCGCGCGGTGGCCAGGCTACGGCCGGCTTCCGTGGCCGCCCCGGTCGCCACGACGACGGCGACGGCGCGTCCGGAGGAGATCATGGTGCCCTCGTAGAGCATGGAGCGGCGGCCGGGGATGTCCGCTGCGACCACGGGTGCCGGATCCTTGCCGACGGCGAGGGATTCGCCGGTGAGGGAGGACTCGTCGACCTCGATGCCCTCGGTCTCCAGCAGACGGCAGTCCGCGGGCACGACGTCCTCGGGCCCGAGGACGACGATGTCGCCGGGGACCAGATCGCCTGAGGTGACGAGCCGCTCCCGGCCGTCGCGTCGCACGCGCGCGCCGATGGCCGACTGGGCGAAGAGCTCCGCCAGGGCCCGGTCGGTACGCACCCGCTGGAAGCCGCCGACGAGGGCGGACATGCCGGTGATGGCGACGACCAGACCCGCGTCCGTCCGGGACCCCACGGCGGCGGCCAGGGCGGCGCCCGCGGCGAGGATCGGGGTGAGCGGATTGGACAGCTCCTCGACGAAGGCGAAGGGCAGGGTGAGCTTCGCCGGCTTGCCGGCCTGCGCCTCGGCGGTGCGGGCGGCGGCCTCCTGGGCGGTGAGCCCTTCCGGGCGGGTCTCCAGTCGCCCCAGGACGCGGTCAGCCGGCATCAGGTGCCAGGGGACGCTGCTCACCGGTGGGGTGAGGGGACGGCTCACGAGCTGCCGGGCGCGCCAGACGCCCAGGCAGAAGGCGACGGCGCCGGCGGTGTTGCTCACCGCGAGGACCCGGGCGGTCGCCCGCCATACCGGTGCCTGCGAGGCGGCGATCGCGCCGATCCCGCTGCCGCCGGCGGCGAGGTGGTGGCTGTCGCGGTCCACGACGGCGGCCGTGCCGACGGCGTCGACGATCAAGCCCGCCGCTTCGAGGTCCGTGCCGACCAGTACGTGGGCTCCCCAGGGGGTGTTCTCCTCCTGGCCGTGCACGCCGATCGCGCAGTCGGCCGCGCCCAACGCCTGGCGGTTGCCGGAGATCAGCAGGACGACGGCTCCCTCGGCCTGCAGGGCGCGTACCGAAGCCGCCAACTGATCGCCGCCCGGCACCACGGCGTCGGCGTACGAGGGTTTCCTCACCTCCCGGTCGAACGCCCGATCCGACGCCTGGTCCGACGCCTGGTCCGACGCCTGGTCGGACGCCTGGTCGGACGCTGCCCGCTCGGACGCCACGACGACACGTGCCCCGGCGCGTCGCGCGGCCGCGGCGACGGCCTCGGCGCCGGGGGCCGAGGGTGTGGCGAGTCCGGCCACGGCGCGGAGCCGGCGCCCGTGGGCGAGTCCCAGGATCTTCTCGCTCCCCCGCCGCCGTAGCCGCTTCGCGGCCTTGCGACCGGTGCGCTTCTCGAGGTCGAGCTCGTCCAGGGGGGCCAGCGTCCACTCGTCGGCGCGCCGGACGGCCAGAGGGGCGTCGGCGTCGTAGAGCGCGAAGAGGCGCTCGACCGTCTGCTCGGGATCGGCGTCCTTGAGCAGTTCCAGGTCGACGGGCTCGTAGCGGTCGCCCCGCAGTGCCCTTTCCTCCAGGAGGATGGTGTCGACCTGGCCCAAATGTCGTAGAGCGGTACGGTCCATCGTCACCGCGCCCCGCAGGGCGAGGTGGCGGCCCAGGCTGGAGGCGAAGCCTTCGCGGCCGGCGGCGGGTGCCTTGGGGATGGTGGAGATGGCGACGGCGACCGCCCGCCGGAGGCCGGCGAACGGCAGCACGGCCAGAGCCGCGGCGACGCCTGCCGCCATGGAGCGTTCCGTGTAGCGGTCGGTGTCGTCCTTGGGTGACGGGCCGGCGCGGCCGGCCGTCACCGGGTCGGCGGCGGCTTCCTCCGGGCCGCGTACGAGCCGGGCCTCCCCCTCGCGCCACGCCGTACGTTCGGCGCCGGCCTCCCGCCACAGCGCGAGGCGCTGCAGCACGTCCAGGGCGAGCCCTCCGCCGCCCGTGGTCACACCCTGGACCAGGGCGGCGAGCACGGGGAGGAGCGAGTCGTCCGGCTCGCCGCCGCTCAGGTCCTCGAGCAGATGCCGCAGCCGGGGATGGCTGCGAAGGCCGTCGACGACGCCGGCCAGTTCCGGCGGCAGCCCGAACCACGGGGCGACCTTCCGAAGGGTGACGAGGGTGAGGCCGAGTGTGTCCGCCAACAGGGCCGGCACCGCGGGGAACGGCGGGCCTTCCGCGGGGTGGTGCGGTTCGGGATGCCACTCGTCGAACGCCTCGGCGTCCGCGGCGTGGTCGCCCTCGGCCCGCTCCACGAGCGCCACGAGGTCGGTCTCGGGCGGAGGGGGAGAACCGACGGCGATGATCACCCGTTCCATGGGCGCGTTGACCCGCGCCCACCGCACGCCCGGATGCTCCTCCAGCGCTCGCTGCACACGACGGGCCACAGCGGGGCCTGCGGGGCCCTGGACGCCGGACACCGCGATGTAGCAGCGCTCCGTGCTCCACCACACCTCACGGCGAGGCCCCGCCAGCAGCCCTTCGGCCATCCCCCACGCGGCTTTCGCACCGGCGGCCACGCGGGACGAGAGCTCCGAGACGAGGGAGCCGAGCAAGGACGTCGTTCCCGTGTCCGGGGCGGGATCCGCTGGCATGAACCGTGCCTCCCCGATCAGTGCGGCCGATGCGAACTCCGCGAAGGGCGTGACGAACTATTTCAGAAGCAGTCTCATCGAAACCCATGAAACCCGCGATATGGGATAGACCTACTGATAAGTGGACTAATCTTCTCGATCGGAGAGGTGAGGCGATAGCCGTGACCTCCACGACCCGCACCCCCCATCAGCGGACGGTCACGTTGACCATCCCGTCAGCCGGCCAGGTGGCGAACGACGCGCTGAACGCCGCCCTGCTCCCGGTCTCCGCCGCCCGGCGGGTCCTTCCCACCAAACGAGGACTTCCGCTGTACATCGGACTGGGCGTCCTGGGAGCCGCGGACGTCCTCGAATGGCCGGTCGCCATCGGCCTCGGCGTCGGCTACGCCGCCCTGCGCCACAGCGGGGTCCTCGGCAAGCCGCAGTCCGCCGACACCGCGGACGCCGGCACGAAGCAGGCCGCCGAGACCGAAGGCGAGGAGGCCGAGAAGAAGAAGATCGAGACGACAACCGCGCGGGACATCATGACGCCCGACGCCACCTGCGTCCGTGCCAAGGAGACCGTCCTGGACGCGGCCAGGAAGATGACCGAACTCGGTGTCGGAGCTCTGCCCATCTGCGGCTCCGACGAAAGGCTCAAGGGCATGCTGACCGATCGCGACATCGTGGTGAAGGTCCTCGGCGCCGGAAAGGATCCCGCGCAGGTGAAGGCCGGCGACCTGGCCCAGGGCAAACCGGTGACGATCGGCGCCGACGACAACGCCGACGAGATCCTGCGCACCATGGCCGCGCACAAGATCCGCCGGCTGCCGGTGATCGACGGCCATGTCCTGGTCGGCATCGTCGCCCTGGCCGACGTGGCCCGCGCCCTCCCCGACACGAGCGTGGGCGACCTCCTGGAGACCCTCTCGACGGACTGAGCAGGGACTGAGTACGGGGACGGATGACGGGCCTGAGTACCGGGACGAGGCCCCTGAGACGGCCCGGTTCGCCGACAGGCTTCCGCGGACGGGGCGCGGTGCCCCGCCACCCTACGGAAACATCACGATCCGGCCGAGACCTCAACTGCGCCCTGACCGACCGCTTAGCATGATGCTCGCCGGGAAGGGCGCTCGGCTTCGCGGTCGGCGACCGGCCCGGTGGCGGGACCCCGCCGCGCCCCTCGCAACGCACCTTGGCACCTCTCGTCGGCACCTCACGCGGTGTTCCGCACCCCCGTCCACCAGGAGCGTCCATGCACCGCAGTTCCGTCCCCGGCAGCGTCACAGATCCCTCCTCCGTGCAGCTCCTCGACCGGGCGTGCAGGCGGCTTCTCGGATACGGCACGGTTTTCACGGACGCCGTCCTGGAGCGGGTCCGCGCCGAGGTGCCGTACTACGCCGATCCGGTGCTCGCCCCGCCCGACGTGCGCGAGACCGTGGGAACCGGCATCCGGCACGGGCTGGAGACCGGTGTGGATCCGAGCAGGCTCGTGGACGTCGAGCGGTTCACGAGAGAGCTGGGCATGCGGCGGGCGGAACAGGGCCGTCCCCTCGACGAAGTGCTGCACGCCTTCCGCGTCGCCGGCTCCGAGGTCTGGAGCGGCATCATCGGCGTGGTGGAGCGGGACCGCCTGGGCGACATGCACCGGCTGGTGCACGTCGCCGAGCTGGTGTGGAAGAGCAATGACCGCGACGCCGTCCTGGTCGCCGACGCCTACCGGCAGGTCGTCGAAGGGGTGGCCGGCCGGCACGCCGAGCGCGTACGTCTGATCCTCGCCGCCCTGCTGGAGACGCGTCCCGAACCCGAGTTCACCCGGAACGCGGCCGACATCCTCGATCTGCCGCTCGGCGGACGGTACGCGGTGGCGGTCGCCGAGGCGACCCCGCCGTACGGCCGCGTGCCCCTGGCCGCTCCGGAGATCAAGGGCATACGTCTCCTGCGGAACACCTGGGGCCAACGGGTCGTGTTCGTCGCCCACTTGGGCGACCGCCCACTGGACGCGCTCGCCTCCGGCCTGGTCGCCGGCCCCGGGCTCCGCATCGGGATCAGCCCGGTCGTCCCGGGTCTGGAGGGTCTGGCCCGCGCACGGGACATGGCCGCTCTCGCTCTTCGCACCTGCCGGGGCGACGGGGAGGTCGTCCGGCTCGACTCCCGTCTGCCCGACGGCCTGCTGGTCTCGCGGCCCGACCTGTCCACCGAACTCGTACACCAGGTGCTCCGGCCCCTTTACGAACTGGAACCCGCCGACCGCGACCTGCTGTTCGACACCATAGGCGTCTGGATCGAGAGCGGTGGCTCGACCGTCGCGGCGGCTCGGCACATGTTCTGCCACCGCAACACCGTGCTCAACCGTCTGCGCCGTATCGAGCAGATCACCGGCCTCGCGCTGTCCCGCCCCCGTGACCTGGTGCAGCTCACCCTCGCGCTCGACGCCCACCGCCTGCTGGGGCCGGCCGCGGCGGCCGGCTGAACCTCCCGCGCCTCCCGCACGCTCGCGCGCCGCCGCCCTTCCCGCGCCGCCCGCCCTTCCCGCACGCTCCCGCACCGCCGCCCTTCCCGCGCCGCCCGCTCCTCCCGTCCGCTGGGCACCGGCACAGTCACACCCGGCAGGTGTTGGGAACGGGCACCGGTGCGGGCGAAGCGCATGGACGAGCCGAAGGGCCGGGTGCTCTGGTGAGCCTCGTTCAGCGGCGACCCACCGCGCCCAGGCCCGCCAGGAGAGACGGCTATGACCCCACCGCACGCCCCTCGCGCTCATCATCCCTCCCGGTCTCGCCGCTCCCCCTCTCGTCGGCCGGGCCTCTCCTTCGCCGTGGTCAACGGAGCGGCCCTCGCCACGCATCTGCTGCTCGCCTGCTTCGCCGCCGACTTCATGGCCACCCCCGTCCGGGGCGAGACCGGCATCGGTGTGCCGGCGCTCCTCCTGCAGGCCGTCCTGCTGGTGTGGACGGCGGCGCGTTACGACCGCCGCGCGGCCGACTCCACGCCGGGCGGACGCCGCACCGCGCACGAGCAAGGGGAGTTCTGATGGGCCCCGGGATCCCGCTCGCCGCGCCGGGCGCCCTGGACAGGGACACCCAGGCACTGATCCTCGGCGCCTTCGTGGCGTTCATCGTCCCCGTCCTGTTCCTGTGCGTCCTCAGCGGCCCCGCCAGAGACCGCGTCAACGACTTCTACACGGCAGGCCGCACCCTGCGGCCCCTGCGGGGCGCCCTCGTGCTCTCCGGCGTCTACCTCTCCTCGGCGACGGTGCTCGGCACCACCGGAAGCGTCGCGGTCTTCGGGTACGACGGCCTGCTCATCGCGCTCTGCACCCTGCTCTCCCTCGGTGTCCTGCTGCTGCTCGCCGTGCCCCTGCGCGAGCGCGCCGGCTACACCCTGGGCGACACCTTCGCCCTGCGGACCCCGGGGCGCGCGGTCCGGATCGCGGTCGCCGTCGTCACCCTCTGCACGTGCGTCCCCTACCTGGTCGTGCAGCTCTCCGGCGCGGGCGTGACCACCGCGGCGCTGCTGGGGCTGTCCGGTCCGGGCATCGAGAAGACGGCCGTCGTCATGATCGGCGCTCTGGTCGTCTGCACGACGGCCTTCGGCGGCATGCGCGGTACGGTCGTCATCCAGGTGATCAAGACGGTGGTCCTCCTCTGCGTGGCCCTGGCCGTGTCGGCCGTACTGCTCCACCGTTTCCACTGGAGCACCGACTCCCTGATCACCGCGGCCGAACAGGGGAGCGGCCGTCCCGCCGACTACCTGCGCCCTGGCCTCCGCTTCGCCGGCAGCGGGGACCCGGAGGGCACCCTCGACTTCGTCGGACTCATGATCACCATCGTCCTTGGCGTGGCCTGCCTGCCCCACGTCGCCCTGCAACTCGGCACGGCTCCCGACGCCGCCACCGCCCGCCGCACCGTGCGCCACACCCTCACGATCGTCGCGGTGTTCTGTCTCACCACGGCTCTCATGGGCTTCGCCGCCTCCGCGCTGATCGGCGCACCGGCGATCCTGGCCGCCGATCCGGGCGGCAACGGTGCTCTGGTGATGCTCGCCGGCGAACTCGCGGGCGGTTCGGCCACCGACGCCGGCGGGGCGCTGCTCGTCGTGCTGGTCGCGTCCGGCGTCTTCCTCACCACGCTGGCCGTCGTCGCCGGCGTCACCCTGTCAGCCGCGGGGACGATCGCCCACGACCTGTACACGCACGTCCTGCGCCGCGGGCGCACGACCGAGGGCCGCGAAGTGGCCGCCGCTCGCCTGGCGTCCGCCGGTGTCGGCGTGCTGAGCATCGCCCTGGCGGTCGGGGTCCAGGGCTGGAACGTTCTGTTCCTGACGGCTCTCTCCCTGGCGGTGGCCGCCTCCTCCCTGCTGCCGGCGCTGGTGTACTCCCTCTTCTGGAAGCGCTACACCCGGACCGGGCTGCTCTGGACGCTGTACGGAGGTCTGGGCTGCGCCGTCGGGCTGCAGCTGTCGGGCCCGGTCTTCTCCGGCAACCCCTTGGCTCTCTTCCCCGACTGGCACCTCGACTGGTTCCCGCTCCAGACGGTCGTCCTCGTGTCGGTCCCCGCCGCCTTCCTCCTCGGCCGGCTGGGCAGTGTGGGCAGCCTGAGCGGTATCGGGTCGAGGCGACGTCCGCGCCCCGGCCTGGGGCCGGGGCGCGGATGACCGTGCAGAGGCCGTCGCGTACTAGACCGTGCCCGTAGAGTCCCGCCTGGCCTCGAGGGAGCAGCCGAGGAGGTCGGCCGCCGTTCTCCACGCCGCGGTCACGGCTGTGTGGGCCTGCGCCGTGCGCGTCGCACTGTCCCCGGTCAGCGTGAGGGGCGCCCCCACGTGGACGTGCAGTCCCGGGCGGCGCAGCGGTGCGGTGATCACGCCGGCGAGTTGCTTCGCCGGGTTGCCCGAGGTGACTCGGCGGGCACCGGCCTGGCCCACCGGGACGACGGGGGCGCCGGTGCGCAGAGCGAGGCGCGCGAGACCGCTGCGGAAGGCGCGGGGAGGTTCTTCACCGGCGTCGGCGCGGCTCGGGATGCCGCCCTCGGCGTAGATGAGGACGAGGCGTCCCTGTTCGAGTGCCTTCGCGGCGAGGTCGAGAGAGTCCGAGGCACGTCGATCGTTGCGGATGACGGGGATATGGCCTTCGCGGGCAAGTGCCCGGCCGAGCACGGGGACGCGCCACAGGCCCGCGGCGGCCACGACGACGGGCGAGACGCCGAGCCGGCGGAGGGCGGCGAGCACGATGGCGGGGTCGGCGAGCGAGGTGTGGTTCGCGGCCAGGATGCTGCCGGGTGCCAGCTCGGCTCGGGCGTCCGCGGTCACGGCGAGGCGCCCGACCGCGGGTACCAGGATGTCGGCGATGCGGCTGAGCATCTGGCGCTCCCCTTGTGTCGGCGGTGTTGTTCCTCATCGTCGGCGGCGGGTGGGCATCCGGGGTGAGTGCTCGTACTCAACTTCGCGCGTTCGCCGTACCCAGGCCGGACGGGACCGGAACGCGAGGTGCGGCCGCGTCACGACGGCCGCACCCGGACACCGTCCGGCATCGCCAGGGGTGTCTAGTGGACTCTTGCCGGGCTCGCGACGCCTGGCACGCCCGCTCGCTCCAGACGTCGCTCACTGATCCGGCCTGACCCACAAGACACCCCCTACCCGGCGTAGGTCTCGAACTCGGCGACCTTCGGCGTGCCGGTGGAGCCGGTGATCTCGAAGGTGATCTTGCTCAGCGAGGTCCGGGGGACGGTGATGACGCCCGCCCCGCTGCCGGAGGCCAGGACGGCACCGGTGTCGGCGTTGACGACCCTCCAGGATCCGATGCTGCCCGCGGAGCCTGCCGCCTCCCGGATGTTGATCCTGGATACGGTGGTGGCGGCGCCCCACTTGACCGAGATCAGGCCGGTCGAGCCGACCGGTGACCAGTAGGTGGCCATGTTCCCGTCGCGGACGTTTCCGTAGCTCGTGCCGTCGGCCTTGCTGGAGCCGTCGGAGCCGGCGCCGATGCTGAGGTTGGTCCCGCCGGGCTGGGTCGGTCCCGGGGTGGGGGTGGTCGGAGACGGCGTCGGGGTGGTCGGAGACGGCGTGGGCGCGGGGGTGGTCGGGGACGGCGTCTGGGGCGAGCAGGTGCCGTTCGACTCCTGCAGCCCCTTGTCGGCGCCCGCGATCCGGCTCACGACGTCCGGAACGCAGCCGGCCGCGTCGAGGCTGAAGGGGTAGGGGACGCTGACGGTGGTGTTGGACTGCGGGTCCGGGCCGGCGGGGTTGTTGTCGGTGCCGCGGCCGGACCAGGTCACGTTGTCGAAGATGTTGCCGCTGACCTGCCAGTAGCCGGCCGCGTCGGTGTAGAAGGTGCCCAGGACGTCCTTGGAGTCCTTGAAGTAGTTGTTGTCCACCTTGGCGCGGGCCCCGGCGCGGGAGTTGATGCCGGACTCGTTGAGCTTGACGTAGTAGTTGTTGTACATGTGGGCGACACCGCCCCGCAGCAGGGGTGCGCGGGAGTCGATGTTCTCGTACAGGTTGTGGTGGTACGTGATGAAGCTGTTGGAGAGGTCGGTCTCGCTGGACCCGACGAGGCCGCCGCGGCCGGAATTCCGCAGGCTGCTGTAGGACAGGGTCACGTACTGGGTGTTGTCCTTCATGTCGAAGAGGCCGTCGTACCCCTCCGACTCCCCACCCGACGCCTCCAGGCTGACGTGGTCGACCCAGACGTTGCGGACGCCGCTCTCCATGCCGATGGCGTCCCCGCCGTTGGACGTGGGCGAGCCTGACTTCTTGACGTTCCGTACCGTCACGTTCTGGATGATGATGTTGCTGGCTTCGCGTATGTGGATGCCGAGTTGGTCGAAGACGGCTCCGCCGCCGACTCCGACGATCGTGACGTTGCTGATCTGCTTGAGCTCGATCTCGCCGTCGGCGGTGTTGCAGCTGGTGCCCGAGACTTTGCTGGTGTTGCCGTGGTTGATGGTGCCCTCGACCTGGATGGTGATCGGGGTGCTGCTGTGGGCCCGGCCGCACAGGGCCGCATGGATCGCGGTACCTGTGGTGGCGCGTACGGTCCGCCCGCCCGCCCCGCCGGTGGTTCCCCCGTTCTGCGTCGCGTACCCGGTGGCGCCGCCGGTCGCCGCCGACGCCTGGGGCGTCGCCATCACCACACCGGTGGCGGCCGCGAGCGCCATCGTGCCGAGTGCCGCGGAGAGTCGCCGTGCGACTGGTCGCTTCATCCTCGTCTCACCTCTCGTTCCCCTGTGTGGAAAGCGCTTTCTTTCGGCGACAATAGGGTGGCTCCCGTAAGGCTGACAAGGCTCCTGCACGCGTGGAAATGGTCAACTGCCCTGCGTGCGAGGACAGTTGCTCTGAGGCGGTCAGCCGACCCGGTCGACCGCCGTCACCCGGTGGACCTCCAGGCCGGGTGCGGCCAGCAGGTCGGCGACGAGTTCCCCGGAACCGCAGACGTACGTGCTCACCAGGTCGACGTCACCCCCGACACACCAGCGGCGATCCTCCGGCCACCACAGATCGGGCAGTTCGGCGAACATGTCCAGGTTCCCCGGGGACGCGGCGTCGGCCAGCGGTCCGGACAGCGGGATCTCGTCCCGGCCCGGAGTCGGGAAGGTGGGCAGCCCGCGCCAGTCCCACGAGCCGTACCCGTCCCACAGTCCGTACCAGCACCGCTCCGGCGTGCCCGTGTGCCGGGCCAGGACGGGGATCAAAGCCCGCGCGACCTGCACGGGAGTAGGGCCTTCGTCCGGGTGCTCGTCCCACACTCCGGCCAGGCCGTACTCCTGCTCGTTCTGGTAGTGGTACGGCTCCGCGCCGATCACCTCGTGCCAGCCCGTCAGCGACCCGACCCGCCGGCCGTACGCGGCGGCGACCGTGTCCCAGCGGACCGGACGCTCGTCGAGACCGGCGGGGTGCAGCACCCGCGCGTAGGCCGGAAAGCCGGGGGCGGCGACACCGGCCACGGTGCCGAAGTCTCCGTACCCGGGCCGGCGTTCGGTCAGCCAGTGCGCCGGCCCGAGGTCCTCGGTCTCGACGCGCAGACGTCCGTACCACTCGGGGGCGGGCTCCTGGTCCACGAAGGGGAATGTGTCCACGCGTCCAGTCTGCCCCGGATTCGGGCGGCCGTCGTCCGGCGCACGCCCCTGACCTGGGAACGGTCGACGGTTGCGCCGTATGCGAGAACGTCACGGAAAAGCCTTCTCTCAGTTACACAGCCGGCCCCCGTCCCGTGCCACCCTCCCGGTGACGACAGATCAACACGCGTAGAACCCGGTGCCGTTGAGCGGGTGCCGGGTCTCCGGCGCGTGCCGTCCCCGAGAAAGGGCACCCCCATGTCCGTTGCCCGGACAGCCAGATGGAAGGCGCTGGCGGCAGCCATATCCGCCGTCCTCGTCGGCCTCACCCTTCCGACGGTCGCCGCGACCCCCGCGAGCGCCACGACCACCGCCTACGACAGCACGTACTACAAGAACGCGATCGGCAAGTCCGGTACGAGCCTGAAGTCCTCGCTGCACACGATCATCAGCAGCCAGAACAAGATCTCGTACGACGCGGTCTGGAACGCGCTGAAGGTCACCGACCAGGACCCCGGCAACAGCAATAACGTGATCCTGCTGTACAGCGGCACCTCGCGCAGCAAGGCCCTGAGCGGCGGCGACCTCGGCGACTGGAACCGCGAACACGTGTGGGCCCAGTCCCACGGCAACTTCGGCACCTCGGCAGGACCCGGGACCGACCTGCACCATCTGCGCCCGGCGGACGTCCAGGTCAACACCATCCGCGGCAACAAGGACTTCGACAACGGCGGCAGCCCGGTCAGCGGCGCGTCCGGCAGCTACACGGACAGCAACTCCTTCGAGCCGCGCGACGCGGACAAGGGCGACGTGGCCCGCATGATCCTCTACATGGCCGTCCGCTACGAGGGCGACGACGCCTGGGCCGACCTGGAGCCCAACGACTCGGTCTCCAACGGCAGCGTCCCCTACCACGGCCGCCTCTCGATCCTGAAGCAGTGGAACGAGCAGGACCCGCCGAGCGCCTTCGAGGAACGCCGCAACGACGTCATCTACGGCACGTACCAGGGCAACCGCAACCCGTTCATCGACCACCCGGAGTGGGTCGAGGCGATCTGGTAGGCGGCTCGCGCCACGCGCGTGGGCCCGCCGCCACAGGGGGCGGGCCCACGCGCGGCCGGGGGCACGGTCGGGCACGGTGGGGCGCGTCGCCGGGCACGGTGGGGCGCGTCGCCGGGCACGGTGGGGCGCGTCGCCGAGCCCGGCGCTGCGGGTAAAGTCACGGGGATGCGAGGCGATCAGCCCGGTGTGTCCGACGCGACCCGGGCTTCGATCAAGGCGATCGCCGAGGAGCTCGGCTGGCGCCCCAACAGCGCGGCGCGGGCGCTCAGCGGGGCCCGGGCCCAGGCGGTCGGCCTTGTGGTGCGACGGCCGGCGTCCACACTGGGCGTCGAGCCCTTCTTCATGGAGTTCATCAGCGGCATCGAGAGCGTCCTGTCCGACCGCTCGTACGCCCTGATGCTGCAGATGGCCGACAGCCACGAGGACGAGCTGGAGGTCTACCGACGCTGGTGGGGGAGCGCCGGGTGGACGGCGTGTTCCTCGTGGACCTGCACACCGACGACCCGCGCGTCCCCGCGATGGACGCGCTCGGCCTGCCCGCCGTCGCCATCGGTCCGCCGCACAGCTCGGGCACCCTGACCGCCGTCTGGTCGCACGACGGGGCGAGCGTGGTCGAGACCGTCCGCTACCTGGCGGCGCTCGGTCACCGGCGCGTCGCCCGGGTCGCGGGGCCCGCGGACTTCGCGCACACCGCCGTCCGGGACGCGGCGCTGCGGACGGCGTGCGCGGAGGCGGGCCTGCCCGGGCCGGAGATCGTCCACACCGACTACACCGGCGACGAGGGGGCCCGCGCCACCCGCCGCCTGCTCATCGCGGCGGATCGCCCCACCGCGATGATCTTCGACAACGACATCATGGCGGTGGCGGGGCTGTCCGTGGCCCAGGAGCTCGGCCTCGATGTTCCTTCCGCTCTGTCCATCGTGGCCTGGGACGAGTCCCCCCTCACGCAGGTGGTCCGGCCTCCGCTGTCCGCCATGGCCCGCGACATCCCGGCGTACGGAGCGGGAGCCGCCAGGGCGCTGCTGTCGCTCGTCGCGGGTGAGGAAGTCGCGGACGTGGAGGGGGAGTACGCGCGTTTCGTCCCGCGCGGCAGCACCTCCGCTCCACCCGCCTGACCGCCCCTCCCGCCCGACCACTCCTCCCACCCGACCGCTCCCCCGTCGCGGACGGCTCCGTGCGCGGCACCGAGCGGATCACCTACCCGCGGAGCCGCCTCCAGGCCGTCGCCGAGGCACTCGCGGACGGTGTCGACCCGCGGGGGTACACCGTCTGGTCGCTCCTGGACAACTTCGAGTGGTCCTACGGGTACAGCAGGCGCTTCGGCCTGGTGCACGTCGACCTCCCGCCCGGGACCGGGAAGCGCACGGCGTCGTACCACTCGTAGAAGGCGGCGATCGCCGCCTTGACGGTTTGCTGAGCGGCGGGCTCTCCGTCAGGGGGTGGTGAGTCCGAGCAAGGCGCGCACGGAGGCGTATTTGGCGGTCAGGCGGTCCCTGGTCGCCTCGTCGAGGACGGCGAGGCGAGCCGGGTCCGCGTTGTGGGCGAGGTCGGCCTCCTTGACGAGGAGGGCGCCGGGGACGGCGAGGACGCGGCGGGCGTACGACGCCGTCTCCTCACCCGGTCGCCTGGTGAGCGCGAGGACCATGTCCTTGACCGCACGTGGCAGTTCGGCGCCCTCCAGCCACTCGGCGGAGAGGGCGTCGTCCTCGACGGAGTCGTGCAGCCAGGCGGCGGCGATCTGTTCGTCCGTCCCGCCGCGCACCCGCACCCCCTCGGCGACCGCGCGCAGGTGCTCGGCGTACGGCCGGCCGGCCTTGTCGGTCTGGCCCGCGTGGGCGGCGACGGCGAGGGCTTCGACCTGGGCGAGGGTGAGATGCGGCATGCGTCGACTGTACGGGGACGGGGCCGGACCGGGCCGGGGCGGGGGCCGACGCTTTCGGCCGCGCGTTCCGGTCCCCTTTTCCCGGGCGGCCGACCGCGTCCTCAGAACGCGTTGCGGCGGCGCAGCCTGAACGGGCGGCCGTCCGGGTCGACCAGGATGTGGTGCAGCGGGGTCGCGAGGATCTGCTGCACCCTGGGGAGTTCGGGTGGGGCGTAGCGACGGAGGCGGCCGGGCGGCCGTGGACCGCGGCGGTCGCCGTCGTGCCAGGTGTCCAGGGCCGCTGCTGTCTCCTCGAAGGCGCGGAAGGCGACCTCGGGGTCGCACAGCACGTCCTGTGACCAGGGGCCGGCGTCCTGGGCGTCCAGGTGCTCCCGCATGAGCTCCAGGCGCAGGTCCCGGGCGAAGGTGCGCGCGCCGTCCCCGAGCCCTGCCGGGTCTCGCGGCGGCCGGGGGTCCTCGGTCCGGTCGAGGACGGCGCAGCTGAGCTCCGAGTCATGGGTCCACGAGCGCAGGTTGATGTTGTCGGAGCCCACGGAGGCCCACACGTCGTCGATCACACACACCTTGGCGTGCACATAGACGAGGTTCCCGCCGTGGTTCTCCAGGCCGTACACCGCGACCCGGTCGCCGCCGGCGCGGCGGAGTTCGTCCAGGGCCGTGATCCTGCCGATCAGGTTCATGGGGCGGCTGAGCCGGCCGTTCTGCTCCGGGACCGGGGGTATGACGGCGATCAGCCGCAGCCCTGGATGCCGGCGCAGTGCCCGGGCGAAGCAGTCGATCACCCGGGGCGACCACAAATACTGGTCCTCGAGGTAGATCAGCGACCGGGCCCTCCGCAGCGCCTTGAGATAGCCCCGCGCGATGCTGCGCTCGCCGTCGGGAGCGAAGGGGTAGCCGCCGAAGAGCCGGTTGGGATAGGTCCGCAGCACCTGCACGGTGTGCGTGCCGCAGGGCGCCGGGTCGGGCGTCTGCGGCGGCAGGCCGCCCGCGTCCTCGTCCTCCCGGTGCAGGCGCGCGCGCAGCCGCGTCAGGGGACTGCGGGAGAGCGGTGCCGGGTCCTCCCAGCGTTCACGAAAGACGGCCTCGACATCACCGACGACGGGTCCGCGGAGGGCGAGCTGGACGTCGTGCCAGGGAGGGTGGGGCCCGTATTCGGGGGCCATCGGAGCCGGCTGGCGGTCGCCGCGGTGGTGGGCGTCGTCGTTGCGGTTGTGGCAGAGATCGATGCCGCCGATGTAGGCGACGTCGAGCTCCGGCCGGCCGGGGTGGCGCAGCACCACCATTTTCTGGTGGTGCGAGCCGCCGGGCCGTACGCGCATGTCCAGCAGGCATTCGCCGCCCGCCTCCTCGATCTCCTCCCCGAGGTGGCGGTTCTCCTCCTCGCTGAAGTGGAGGCTGTCCAGGTGGGAGCGCCACAGCAGGCCCTTGACGATCACGCCCCGCTCGGCCGCCCGGCCCAGAACCCGGCCGATCTCGGTGCCGGGTCCGTCGAGCCGCTCGTCGGGATCGCCGCGCCAGTCGGTGAACAGGAGCAGATCTCCCGCGCGCATCGCGTTCACGGCCTCCAGGAGCTCGGCGAAGTACGTGGCGCCGTGGACCAGGGGCCGTGCCTGGTTCCCATCGGACCATGCCTGCCCCTGGGGGCGTCGCCTGTCCAGGCGGGTCGCGGTGTTGCCGCGTTCGCCGGTGGCCAGGAGCCAGTCTGTGTACGTCACGGCACCCTCCTCCGGCAGTGCGGCTACCCACGGCGCGCCCCGCCCACGCCTCAGCCCGCCTCAGCCCGCCTCAGCGCGCCCCGAAGACCTGCGTCCAGTAGGGGCCGCCGTCGTGGTGGAGGCCGATCCCGATCTCCTTGAAGGAGCAGTTCAGGATGTTCGCCCGGTGCCCGGGGCTGTTCATCCAGGACTCCATCACCTGCGCGGCGGTGCGCTGGCCCATCGCGATGTTCTCGCCGTAGGTCGACCAGGCGTATCCGGTGGCCGTGACCCGCTCGCCCGGTCCCTTGCCGTCGGGATCGGTGTGGTCGAAGAAGTCGCGCGCGGCCATGTCCTCGGAGTGCCCCTGGGCCGCCTCGGTCAGCAGGGCGTTCTCGGTCAGCGCCCCGCAGCCGGCCTGGGCCCGCTCGGAGTTGACCAGGCCGATCACCTGTTGGGCGGCGGTGGCGTCCGCACCGGAGCCTCCGGTCGCGGCGGTGGGCTGCGACGGCCGGGGCGCGGGCGACGAGACGCGCGGTACGGCCGTGCGCGTGGGCGAGGGCTTCGCGGTACGGGCCGCCCGCGGGGAGGAGCTCGTGGTGGGGGTCGGCGGCACGGACGTCGACGGGGCGGCCTTCGGTGTGGGCGCGGTCGTGGCCGGCGGCGCCACCGAGGTCGGCCGGACGGTCTCGGACGCCGCCGCGCGTGTCGCCTCTCCGGCGTCCACGTTCCCGTCTGGCCCGCCGACCACGGAGTAGGACCCGCCCGTGACCGCCACCACGGCGACGGCACCGGCGACGACCGCCCGGCGACGACCGCGCTGCTGCTGTCGCCGCTTCCTGCGGGTGCCACGAGGTCCGGGGCCGGGGGCGCCGCCCGAGCCCTGGAGTCCGTACGACACGGTGGGCTCGGCGGAGGGGGTGGGCTCGTACGCTCCGGCCTGCTCGTGCGCTGCCCCGGTGCCGTACGGCGGAGTCGTGGGCAGCGAGACGGTGGCGGTGGCGAGGCCGAAGCCCGCGCTGTCCCGGACGCTCGCGAGCAGCAGCGCCGCCGGGGGCACCAGCAGCAGCCCCGCGAGCAGCCCCTCGGCGGGGACGAGGCCGCTCCACAGGCCCGCGCAGTGAGCGCAGGCGCGGGCGTGCCGGGCTATTCGTTTGCGCCACAGCGCGGAGGGACGACCGTCCCAGCCGCCGAGCTCGGAGCGCAGCGTGAGGCAGAGCGGGTTCTCCGACAGGGCGCGTACGACGACACGGGCAGCCTCCAGTTGCGCCTTCATCCGCTGTATCCGGACCGCGGTGTGCTGTGGGGACAGTTCGAGTGCGGCCGCCACCTCGTGGCGCGTCAGCTCGCCCGCGCACTCCAGCCACCACAGGGACAGCAGGGCGCTGTCGTCCGGCTCCATCCATCGGGTCGCCTCGGCGGTCTCGCGCCGCTGGCCGGACAGGTTCAGGCGGACCACGGTCAGGTCCACGAAGTCGGCGTCCGGCTGAGCGAGGTCGCGGGCGTCGTCGAGGACGCCTGTGGGGAAGCCCGACCGCTGCCGCTGCCAGTGGCCGCGGATGCTGTTCATGGCGATGGCCACGAGCCAGGAGCGGAAGCTGTCCGGGGAGCGCAGGCCGCCGAGTCCGTCGAGCGCTCGCAGCATCGTCTCCTGCACGACGTCGTCGACGTCGTGGTGGCCGTTCATCGCCCGGCCCACGATGTTGTAGACGAGCGGCAGGTAGGTGGCGATGAGCCGGTCCTGCGCCCACAGGTCTCCGCCCTGTGCCGCCCTGACCAGTTCCACACCGCTCTGTCCGCTCATGCTCTGTTTCATCCTGCTTGTCCCGCCTGTTGTCGATGCCCAACACCTGGGAGATGTCCGGGCCACCGCCCGATAACAGGAAACGCCGAGAATTCCGCGTCGCGGCAGCCTACGCGTCGCCTGGATCGGACGCGTCGCCGGGAGCGGCCTTTCCCACGACCGTCGGGACGGGCGGAGCGGCCCGGCGGGGCCGGGCCCGCACGTGGCCGCGCGGGCAGCGCGAGGCTGCCCGGCGGAGTGGATCATCAGGTTGCGCCCGGGGCGTCAGACGCTGTCCGGGGCACTGGTCGTCCGGGTGTGACGGACCACGGCCGATCCGGCCATGAGGACCACGGCCACGGCGCTCAGCAGGGCTGTGGCCTTCGCCCAGGTGAACGTGGAACCGAGGCTGCTGTCCAGTAGATCGATGGTGCGGGCGCTCGCGAGTCCGTGGATCGCGATGACACCGACGGCGAACCCCGCCGCGGCGGCCCAGACGATCAGCGTGTCCCGTACCGCGAGCCATACGGCGCAGAGCAGGCAGACGATGGTGACGACCAGGGACAGCATCTCCGCGTTGCCGCCCAAGCGCTGGTTCGCGATATCCAGGGGCACATGGATGAGACCGCAGGCGAACAGCGCGATCGCCGCCGGCCAGTGGAGGGCCGACCGCAGCGCCGGGGAGGCGGTGTGGCTGCCCGGACCTGTGGCCAGTGCGCCGTCAAGGACCGACTTGGTCCCCTTCGCGGCACCTCGGGGGCGCTTCTTGTCGCCGTCGATGACCGGGACGGCGTCCCGCTCGGGCTTCACTCCCTCGTCCCGGCCGAGCGTGGCCTTCCGCTCCTTGCCTTCGCCGAAACCGCCGCCGGTGGGGTGCCAGTCGCTGCTGTCGGTGCCGAGGATGTCCACGAGGTGCACCACATCCTCGATGGAGCGGCCCACGGCCGCGGCCCGCAGCGTCGTTTCGGCCTGGCGGAGGTCGTACCCCGACGCGTTGAGCAGGGCGAGCAGCTGCCGTACCTCGCCCAGGGGACGGGAGACGGCGGCGGCGCGGAGCGCCACGTCGGCGGGGCTTGAGACCTGGCCGGTCTCCTTGAGCCGGGCGACCAGCGAGGCGACCTCCTCCACCGGACGCTCGGTCGCCGCCGTCCACAGGAGGGTGTGCACTGCCTCGTCGACGTTCTCGGCGTCGGCCTCTGCCTCGGTCTCTGCCGCCTCGCCTGTTTCGGCGCCTGTTTCGACCTTGGCCTCAGCCGGCTCCGGAGCAGGGGCCGGAGCGTGGGCCGTCGGGGCCGGGGCCGGGGCCTCGGCAGCGGGGGGCGGAGCCGGCGCCGGAGCGGGCGCCTCCGCCGGGCGTATCGGCTCCACCGCGGGCTCGTGTCGCTCGGTCACCGGGCGGGCGGTTTCGCCGGGGTGCTCAGGGCCGGACGGAGCCGCCCCCAGGACCGGGACGCCGGGCACAGCGGGCGGCGTGGTCGGCCGGGCGGGTATGTTCGGGAGGCTGGTCGCAGGGGGCGGGGAGACGGCGAACCGGTGGGCCGGCGTCTGGGCGGGCCCGGCGGTCTGGTCTGTGTCGTCTTCCGACGAATTGCCGTGGGAGAGGTCGGGGGTCATGTCGCGGGCTCCGTTCGTGGAACATCCGGTAGGCGTCCACCGTGGCTGTCTCGTGATGCGCCATATAGCGCACACTTACGTACAACTAGTGCGCAGCTTGTGACACTGCGCCATCCGGGGAAGGCCCCGCTGGGCCGACCTAGCGACAAGGGCGCCCGCCCCCCGGCCCCGGGTCTGTCTGCCTCGGGACCGGCACGCCGTCCCGGGGGGCGCGGACCCCACGCCCGCCCTCCCGCGAAGCGGCTCCCGTGGAGGCGCCTCCCTGGTCTGTGAGGTGAGGCGGAAGGCGCCCCGGCGCGTTTCATCACGCACTCACGGATTTGCCCGTTGCCCGACCACGTCGTCCACGGGGGTCTCGCTTCAGCCCCCGGCCGCCCACCGCGCCGAAGTCACGGGCAGAGGTGCCGCGAGCACGGCCGCCTCGAGGCCGACCTCGGCGCGCAGGCGCTTGCGACCGCCACCACCGAACTCGTACGCGCGCTGCCCCTCTCGGCGCCCACTCCGAAGCGCCCGCCCCGCCAGGTAGTGGACGACACACCGCTCACCCGCGCGTGAAACAGCGCTGCGACCGTGTCGACCACGGTGGTCGCGTGGAGGCGGGTCAGCTCCTGCGCGGTCGACCGCAGCGATACCGCCCGGGGCCGCGACCGTCGTCCCGGCCGTCGGCCACCGGCCCAGCACAGTCAGCCGCCCGTGCACAGGCGCTCGGTGAGAAAGGCGAGAATCTCGTCGCGGGCCTGGACCGTGGGGTGGCCGGCCTCGTCCACGAGATGGGCGGTGACGACGCTGTGCGGAGTGCCGACCAGGTCGGCGAAGAAGGGGGACGGGGCCGGGTTGGCGGCGGCGGCCGGGAGGACGCGTCCGTCGAAGGCGTCGCCGAGCAGCGCGCGGTAGGCGGCGAAGCGCTGACCCGTGCACCAGCGGTCGCCCTCGAAACGGTAGGCGAGGACAGTGAGCCCGTCGCGGTCGAGCCGGTCGCGCACCGCGCGCGCGTCCGCCGCGTCGAGTTCGAGTCCGCCGGGGTCGTCGAGCGGGAGCGAGGGGTGGTTGACCACCGGAGCGATCACCGCCGGCTCCAGGGCCATGGTGAGGGCGAAGTTCCCGGTGAAGCACAGGCCGATCGCGCCCACCCCGGGCCCACCGCACGCGGTGTGGGCTTGACGCGCCAGGCCGCGCAGCCAGACCGTCACCGGGCTGGTGCCGCCCCCGGCGAAGGCGCGGAACTCCGCGCTGACACAGGCGCGGCGGACGACCTCCCGGCCGCCCTCGACGGTGGGGAAGGCGCCGTCCGTTCCGAACAGGGAGGGCACATGGACGGTGAAGCCGGCGTCCCGCACCCAGCGGGCGAGCCGCAGGACATCGGGACTGATGCCGGGCATCTCGGGCAGCACCACGACCGCGGGCCCGGCCCCGGCCACGTACACCGTCTTCTCCACCCCCTCCACGGCCACACTCCGGCGGGTGAAGTCGGTGATCGGGTCGTCGTCGCTCATGGGGCCAGCCTGGTCCTCGGGCCGGCCGCCGGGTGAGGGGCGGGATCGCCAAGGCCGGGGGTAATCTCGCCACACGTGAGGGAGGCGAGTGGTTCGCGGTCGGGCGACCCGGTGCCGGGGACACCTGGGGGTACGGGAGCGATGGCGGAGGCGGCGCGGCAGGCGGAGGAGGGTGCGGGTCCGGGCACCGGGCCGGGTGCGCTGCGGGTCGGGGTCCTGGCGTACCCGGGCTGCTTCGCGTCCGAAGTATTCGGCGTCCCCGACCTGTTGACGATGGCCGGGCACGTCGCCGGACCGGACGCGCCCGGCTACCGGGTCTCGGTCGTCTCGCCCCGCCGCCGGGTCACCGCCTCGGGGGGCGCGAGCCTGGACGTGCGTCCCTTGCGCGAGGTGGACGTCCTCGTGGTCCCCGGCTTCGAACTGCGCCCGGACACGGACCTCGACGCGAGACTCGCCCGGCTCGCCCCCGAGATCGCGGCGATCCGCGCGCAGTCCGCCGCCGGCACCGCCGTCGTCTCCCTCTGCGTCGGCGCGTTCCTGCTCGCCGAGGCGGGGCTCCTCGACCGGCGCCGGGCCACCACCTCCTGGCTGTACGCCGGCGAACTGGCCAGGCGCTGTCCGGACGCCGACGTGCGACCCGAGCACCTGGTCGTCACCGACACAGGAGTGACGACCACGGCCGCCTTCAGCTCCATGTACGACTTCGCGCTGGACCTGATCCGCCGGCACAACGGCGCCCGGGTGGCGCGGACCACCGCCCGGGTGGCGCTCGTCGACGACGCGCGGACCTCCCAGACCCCGTACGTCGATCCGCGGCTTCTCCCGCAGCCCGGCCGGGAGTTCTCCCAGCGGGTCATGCGGCGGCTCGATCAGAACCTCGCCGAGCGGTACGACCTCACCGCGCTCGCGGACGCCTTCCGGGTCAGCACCCGCACGCTGCTGCGCCGCTTCGCCGAAGAGACCGGCCGCAGCCCGCTGGCCCATCTGCAAGCCTCCCGGATCCGCCGCGCCCGCCACCTTCTGGAGACCACCGACCGCACCGTCGCCGCCGTCGCCGCGGCCGTCGGCTACCAGGACCCCGGCACCTTCGCCGCCCTCTTCGCCCGCCACACCGGCCACCGCCCGAACGCCTACCGGGCCGCCTTCCGCCGCACGGACCGGACATCCGCCCCGGACGGCGACGTCCAGGGCGTGTAGCGAAAATGCTTCTCCGATCGGGTTGCGTCCAGGGCGAGCGAGCCTGCCCCGAGTAGCCAGCGGGAATTGACAGTGGCGGTGAGCAGAGGCTCGTAGTAGTCGGGCATGACAAGTGCTCTGTGGACGCCCGTGCTCTCGATGGTCGGTGTGGCCGTGGGAGGTGCGCTGACCTGTCTGACCCAACGCACGACACAGCGGGCAGCCGACCGGGCTGAGGAGCGAGGAGGGCTGCGACGCCGGCGGAGGAGCGACGTGCCGAGCAGATCAGGGCCGTGTTGGAGTTCGTTCGGTTCGCGCTGGAGGCCGAGGGCGTGGCTCATGCACGGCCGCCCCACTGGGAGGTGGGTGATGAGTGGTACCGGACAGCCAGGCCGGCGGTGGACGGCCTGCGCATAGCGGAGAACGGCGTCCAGTTGCCGTGCGCTCCTGACCTCCATACGCCGACGACGGCCTGCGCACGCGCCCTGAACCAGGCGGTCTGGCAGGAGCACAACGAAGCGTTGTGTGGCCGAGCGCCTGGAACCGTTCAAGGCGGAGTTCCTCGCCGTCGCACGCCGTACGCTGAACTGACGCCGTACGACACAGCCGCTCGTCGATGGCGGCGACGAGCGGGGTGGCTTCGTAGCGGACCGCCAACTTCTCGTACCGGGTGGCCACGGCCCGGTGCCGCTTCAGCCGGTTGATGGCACACCGACCGCGTGGCGCTCCCGGTGGTCGACGGGGTCGAATCTTGGAGGCCGACCGCAAGCCCAGGACCGCATACAGCTCCGGCTCGCCCTTCGGACCACCAGGGTGACGCCATCGACAACTGCGCCGCCTCCTGAGGGGTTCCGGCAGGACGCACCGTCCGAGGACACAGGAGCGCCATCGGTCCGCACGACTGTTGGGTCGACGACGACACGTCGCGTCTACACGCGGAAGGGCTTCGACGTAGCGAAGATCGCCCCGCCCGCAAGGGTCCGACCCTGCGCAATACCCTGCCAACGCGGCCACTCCCACCTACCGTTGGCACCCCGGACGCTCCCCACACCGGCCCTGGCACAAGCGCGCGAGCGACGCACAGGAGGACGAGTGACCAGCACCATGGACCGGCTGAAGGTTCTTTTCGAAGAGATCGGCGGCTACCAGCAGGCCATTGACCAGGGCATGCTCTTCACCGAGGCCAGGCCGGAGATGTACAGACGTCTCCTCGAAGCGGCGATCCTCTTGCCGCCGGGCAACGGGCACATCTGGAACGACTACCGGTTGTGGGTCATGCAGGGGTGGGCCAGTGCCCTCCAGAACGGTGGCGACGCGGAGGCCGAGCCATGGCGCGAGTTCCTGGGGGAGATCACCGAAGTTCTGGGACCGGCCCCCGACTAGGTACCGGTACTGACGGCGGCAGCGATCGCAGGCAACACACTTTCACGCTACGGAGGGGCCATGGCCCGGTCGAATGAACTGAAGTGCACGAAGTGCGGTGCCCGGCACACGGGTACGTGGAGCGCCTCGTTGTGTCCGGACTGTGCGAAGAAGTCGGGACAGAAGGAGCCTGACCCCGGCGACTAGGACTTGACCGGTGATCGTCTGTTCAGATGAGGCCCTAACATTGGGTCATGCCCCATATGCCGTCACGGGTCGAGCTCTCTCCGCTCACCCTCGCCGACCAGGACGAGTTCTGCTCACGCGTGAGGGCCAGCGCCGAGCTCCATGCGCCGTGGATGCAACTGCCCGCGACACCGGAGGAGTTCCGGCGCTGGATGAGCCGCTTCAGCGATGGCACCAACCGGGGCTTCGTGATCCGCGTTCAGGAGACCGGCGCAGCTGCCGGCATGGTCAACATCAACTCGATCATCCGGGGCCGTTACCAGGGCGCGTCCCTCGGCTATGCGGCTTTCGTTCCGTCCGCGAGGCGGGGTTACATGGCCGAAGGGCTCACCCTCGCCTTGCAGCACGCCTTCGACGACCTGCGGCTCCACCGGCTGGAGGCGAACATTCAGCCGGCGAACAAGGCGTCTTTGTCCTTGGTCCAGCGCCTGGGCTTTCGTTACGAAGGCATGTCACCCGCCTATCTCTACATCAACGGGGCCTGGCGCGACCACGAACGTTGGTCCATCACCGCGCCAGCTCCCTGGACGCCCGATCCTTCCCTTCCCGAGGTCTAGCACTTCTTCCGTGGCCCACGGACATTCGTCGATCGGCCTTCTTCCAGGTCGGCGACCGCGGGCAGGAGCTGTTGCCGGGGGCGGCTGAGATCGGCGTACGGGGGTCGCCCGGCCGGGCGGGGAGCAGATCGGCCCCGGTGTGCAGGGGTGATCTCCCATCATCGGAAGACCTCGGCCCCTGCCCGCCGATCAGCGCGCGCACCCCGACTACCTTCAACTGCGAGTAGCCACTTCAGGAGCGGGCGATGGACCACGAGATTCAGCTGATCAGTGACGGTGATGGACTGGCGGTCATCGGGAATGCGACGGACGTCGAAGGTTTCCTCGTATCGGAGGGACTGTCATCGAAGGACCTCGGAGTGCAACGGCTCAAGTCCGTCGTCGGTACCGGGGCTGTAGTCGCGCAGGCGGGTTCGGAGATTGCCGCCGACTCCGGTCGCTGGGTGAAGCTGACCCGGGAGTCCGCACAGCTTGTCAAGAAGTACGGGCTGAGGGAAAGCTCGAAGACGGGCCTCAGCACAGGTGTGGTGAAGGGGCACAAGGGCCAGGTCAGAGGATTCGTCGAATTCGTGAAGGGGCCCCGCTCGCTTCTGACCAACCCCGCGGTTCTTGCTGGTGCTGCGGGGATCATGGCGCAGATTGCGATGCAGCAGACCATGGACGAGATCACCGACTATCTCGCAACGATCAACGAGAAGGTCGACGACGTGCTGCGCGCCCAGAAGGACTCGGTGTTGGCCCGCGTGATCGGAGTGGGCTTCGTCATCGAGGAGGCCATGACCATTCGCGAGAAGAGGGGCAGGGTCGACGAGATCACGTGGTCGAAGGTGCAGGCCGCGCCGGCGACGATCGCGGAGACCCAGGCGTACGCATTGCGTCAACTCGACGCACTCGCGGAGAAGATGGAGCGCAAGACCAAGATCGGTGATCTCGCCACGACGGCCAGGGAAGCCGAGTCCGGGGTTCGGGAGTGGCTCGCTGTTCTGGCTCGCTGCTTCCAGCTCCAGGACGCGATCGCCGTGCTCGAACTCGACCGGGTGCTGGACGCGTCTCCGGAGGAGCTGAACGGGCACCGCCTCGGACTGAAGGCTGCCCGGCAGGACCGGCTGGAACACATCTCGCGGAGCACCGAGCGGCTGGTGGCCAGGATGAATGCGGCTGCCGGCACCGCCAACGCGAAGGTGTTGCTGCACCCGGCCAAGTCCCCGGCCGTAGTCCAGTCGAGCAACCATGTCGCGACCGGCGTCCATGACTTCCACGGGCGCCTCGGGATTGAGTCGGGCCGCCGGTCATCGGAGGCGAGACGATGGGTGGACGCGGCCGCGGAGGCGAGGGACAAGGCGCTCGAGACAGGAGCGAAGGGCGTCGATGCCGCCAGAAGCCTCGGCAACGAGACCCTCGACCGGGCCGGCTCGGTGAAGGGCAAGCTGTCCAGCGGGATCGCGGAGCGAGCGCGCCGTCGGCGCGGGGACGGGGAGGAACGCGCCGAGGAAGGCTGAGTGAGCGCCGACCGCCGGCCCACGTGTGCGGCCCGACCACACCCTCAACCGCGAAAAGCACCTTTTGATCCCCGTGCGGGACGGTGGCGGTGCGGGCTCCGGCGGCGAGGCCGGCCATGGAGGTGGCGGGCGTGCCGCAGGGCTTGGGCGAAGGGCGGGATCGCCGCGGTGCCCTTGTGCTCGCGCTGCTCGTCGTGGCGGGGATGCATGGGGCCGGCGGGCCCAACGCCGGCCGCGCCCGAGGCGGCGAAGGACGAGTCGGTCTCCCACCAGTACGGCGATGCGGCTCAACGTGCGTTCCCCGGCCGCCGAACCGGTCGCCGATGAGGTGTCCCCGGTCGTGGGTGCCCGAGAGGTAGTCCCTTGGATCGACCGTCGCCGCCGAACCGCCGGCGGCGGGCGGCGGCTCGGCGGGGCGCACCGCACCACGTGTCCCGAGGTCCGGCGCCCGGCGGTTCAGTGGCCCGCATGCGGATGCCTGCGGTGTGCAGTCGTCGGTCCGGCTGGGTGCTCGGTGACGCGTCGGGTGGGCCGGTGCCGACGTGTTCGCGCTGGTCCTCCTCGTGCCTGCGGAGGAGTTCCTCGATCAGGTAGTCCACCGTCCAACTGCTGACGGCTCTTACGACCACGTGGGCAAGGGCGGCTCAGACGCTCGTGCCGCGCCGGCTACGGGCGCGGTTGCGGTCCGGCCGGGTGGCCGACGGCAGTGCAGCCGCTCTCCTCGCCGGCCCGCGTTCCGGCCGTGCACGCCCCGTGGTTCCGTGCGCTCCCGCATCACGACCTGTGCGCTGGTGGTCAAGCCGCCCCGCTTCGTGGCTCTTAGCGTGGCGATCGACGGCTCCCCCGCGGATCGCGGTGTTCGCGCGGAGTCACGCGTCGGCGACACCGGCACATCACCGAACCAGCAGGAGACCCTCATGTCCGACACCGTCGAGCCGGTACGGCCGGTACGCCCGGTCCTGGAGCCGGCGGCGGCCGCTTTCGCCGAAGCGACCACCCACCCGCCGTACCTCTTCGACCTGGCGCCCGCCGAGGGCCGCAAGGCGGTCGACGAGGTGCAGTCCGGTGAGATCGTCAAGCCGGCCACCGACGAGGAGTGGATCACCGTCTCCGGCGGTCCGACGGGGAGCGTCCGGGCCAGGATCGTCAGGCCCGCCGGTGCCGAGGGAACACTGCCGGTGATCCTCTGCATCCACGGCGCGGGCTGGGTGTTCGGCAACGCGCACACGCACGACCGCCTGGTGCGCGAACTCGCGGTGGGCGCCCACGCCGCCGTGGTCTTTCCGGAGTACGACCTCTCCCCCGAGGTGCGCTACCCCGTGGCCATCGAGCAGAACTACGCCGTCGCCCGGTGGATCGTCCAGCAGGGTTCGTCCAAGGGCCTGGACGGGTCCCGGCTGGCCGTGGCCGGCGACTCCGTCGGGGGCAACATGACCGCCGCGCTGACGCTGATGGCCAAGGAGCGCGGCGACGTGCCGATGGTCCAGCAGGTGCTGTTCTACCCGGTCACCGACGCGAGCTTCGACACCGGCTCGTACGAGCAGTTCGCCACCGGCTACTTCCTGCGCCGCGACGCCATGCGGTGGTTCTGGGACCAGTACACGACCGACGAGGCCGAGCGCGCCCAGATCACCGCCTCGCCGCTGCGGGCCACCACCGGGCAGCTCACCGGCCTGCCCCCGGCCCTGGTCATCACCGCGGAGGCCGACGTCCTGCGCGACGAGGGCGAGGCCTACGCCGACAAGCTGCGGGAGGCGGGTGTCCCGGTCACCGCCGTCCGCTTCCAGGGCGTCATCCACGACTTCGTCATGCTCAACGCCCTGCGCGAGACCCATGCCGCCGAGGCCGCCATCACGCTGGCCGGCAGCACCCTGCGGAAAGCGCTCCACGCCGGCTGACCCCGCGCGTTCCCTTCTCTTCCTCCCTTCTTTTCCCTTCCCTTCCCCAAGCAGGAGAGCAGACAGACATGACAACGAACTCCACCCCCACGGCCGTTCTGGTCCACGGAGCGTTCGCGGACGCGGCAAGCTGGACCGGGGTCATCACGGAACTGCGGAATCACGACATCCCCGTGGTCGCGCCGCCGAACCCGCTGCGCGGCCTGGCGTCCGACGCCGCGTACATCGCCTCCGTGGCGGCCCAGATCGACGGCCCGGTGGTCCTGGTCGGCCACTCCTACGGCGGGGCGCTCATCTCGGTCGCCGGCACCGCCGAGAACGTCGTCGGCCTGGTCTACATCGCCGCGTACGCCACCGACGAAGGCGAGAGCCTCGGCGAGCTGCAGGGCCGCTTCCCGCTCTCGCCGCTGGTCAGCAACCTGAAGGAGGCGACGTACCCCGTGCAGGGCGCGGAGCCCGCCGTCGAGGTCACTATCAAGGCCGACGCCTTCCCGGAGATCTTCGCCGCCGACGTCCCGGCCGCCGTCACCAAGGTCCTGGCGGTGGCGCAGCGGCCACTCGCCGCGTCCGCCTTCACCGAGCCGGCCTCGGCCGCCGCGTGGAAGACCAAGCCGTCCTGGGCGCTCGTCGCCGCCGCGGACCAGGCGATCAACCCGGAGGTCCAGCGTTTCGGTGCGAAGCGCGCCGGGGCGACGATCGTCGAGCTCGAGGGCGCCTCGCACGCCGTCGCGCTGTCCCGCCCCAGGGAGGTGGCCGAACTGATCCGTGACGCGGTCCGAGCCACGCGCTGACAAGACGGCCGGCCGGCGCGCTCCCTGTACCCGCACGGTACGGGGAGCGCGCCTCGCTGTTTCGACCGCCGGCCCTGCGGAGACCGCGCGACGGTGGCGGGCGCCGCGGTCGGAGCACTGCCCCAGGTGGCCGCGCCCCGGCCGGAGGGCGGGCCCCATGCCGACCTCAGGCTGCGGGCGGACCGATTTCACGACGTGTTCGCCCAGGACGTGCCGCGCAGCACCGCGCGGGTCCTCACGGGTTCGCGGGTCCTGACGGGTTCGCGGGTCCTGACGGATTCTCAGGTCCTGACGGGTTCGCGGGTCCTCGCCGGTACCCGTGCAGTGCGAAGGCGCACCACAGGACCGCCGCCGTCAGCGCGGCGGCGGCCATCGCGGCCAGCACCATGGTGTCGGGCCGCCAGCCCAGCGAGAGCCGGGTTCCGAGGGCCGTGAGCACGACCGCGATACGCCCGGGGGCGTAGAGGGGCACTCTGGTCGCGGCCGCCCGCAGCGCTGCCGCGAGCGCGAGGCCGGTCGCGGCCCAGGCATACAGATACGGCCACACGTCGCCCGGAGCGGCGGACGGCAGCCCGTATTGCTCAGGGCCTATGCGGAACAGGGCGGTGGCCCAGCCCAGGGCCACACCGGTGACGGTGACGCCCGCCACCCACAGGGCATGCCGCCACAGCGGACCGGGCCGGACGGCCTCGTCGTGGTCGTCGGAGTCGGAGAGGTCGAGAGATTCGATCATGCCTGGACAGACGCGGCTCGACGGCGGACCGTTGCCCCCGTAGGAGCAGAAGAGGGCGTGGCCGACGTGGGCGTCGACCACGGGACCTCCCTCAGTGCTCCGCGTCCCTCGCGCCGGGGGAGGCGGATCGGATCCGCATGCCCGGGCGGCGGCGGTGGACGGTGAGGTACGACATGCCCTGGTCGCCCGCCACGAGTGCGCGGGTGGAGCCGTGGGGCAGCCATGTGAGGGCGCCTTCGTCCAGCGGGACCGGTCCCTCGGGGGTGACCAGGGTGGCGTCTCCGGTGACGACCAGGAGGAGGACGTCGAGATCCGGCTCGGTGTGGGTCTCGACGCGCCGCCCGGGCGGAAGGCGGACGACATTGGCGTCGAGCTGCCGACCGGGCTCCGCCAGCCGCCACACCGCGCCGGCCCGTTCCGGGTCGAGCGCCTTCAGCGTTCCCGTACCGAAGAGGACCCTCGGCACCGGTCCGCGGTCGGCCGGGGGCGAGGAGCCGCCGTCTTCCACCGTCATTCGATCCACCATCCGCTACGCGTCGTCCCGCCGACGGACCACCTCCCCAAGGGCCCGACGTCGTAAGCGCCCCGTCCGTCCCGCCCGTGACACATCCCACAAGGTCACGGGCACCGATTTGAACAGGAATCTTACATGCGTGTTTGTTAGCGTCCGGGCCGTGCGACTGACCAAGTTCACCGACCTGGCGCTGCGTTCCGTGATGCGCCTGGCGGTCTCCGAGAACGGCGAATCTCCGACCACACGCGAAGTGGCCGAGGTGATGGGTGTGCAGCACGCACACCTCGCGAAGGCGATCACGCGCCTCCAGCACCTGGGTGTGGTCGAGGCGCGGCGGGGCCGCGGCGGCGGGCTGGCCCTGACCGGTCTGGGCCGGCGGGCGTCGGTGGGCTGGCTGGTGCGGGAGCTGGAGGGCGGGGGCGAGGTCGTCGCCTGCGACGACGACGCACCGTGCCCGCTTCGGGCGGCGTGCCGTCTGCGCGGGGCACTGCGCGAGGCGCAGGAGGCGTTCTACGCCACGCTCGACGCGCTGACCGTGGCCGACCTCGTGGCCTCCCCCGCCGGACCGGTCCTTGTCGCGCTGACCGGCCGCCGACCGGAGTAGTCCGCGCCCCCGCCCCGGGGGACGCACAGACACACACCATCAAAACACGAAGATCACTTACCTCTTGAGGAGTCACCGTGCTCTCGGAGCAGTCCACTCCTGTCGTCCGGGCCACCCTTCCGGTGGTCGGAGCCGCGATCGGAGAGATCACCGAGCTCTTCTACCGGAAGCTGTTCGACGCCCGCCCCGAGCTTCTGCGCGACCTGTTCAACCGGGGCAGCCAGGCGAACGGCGAACAGCAGAAGGCACTGGCGGGTTCCATCGCAGCGTTCGCCGGGATGCTGCTGGAGAAGCCGGAGGACCGCCCCGACGCGCTGCTCGCCCGCATCGCGCACAAGCACGCCTCGCTGGGTGTCACCTCCGAGCAGTACAAGATCGTCCACCGGCACCTCTTCGACGCGATCGCCGAGGTGCTCGGCGACGCCGTCACCCCGGAGGTCGCCGCGGCCTGGGACGAGGTCTACTGGCTGATGGCGAACGCCCTCATCGCCATCGAGACGCGTCTCTACCAGGAGGCCGGCGGCGCGGAGGGTGACGTCCGCCGGCGCATGGAGATCGTGGAGCGGCGCGGGGAGACGCCGGACGTGGTCTCGTTCCTGCTGCGGCCGGCCGACGGCCGCCCGGTCCCGTCGTTCCGGCCGGGCCAGTACGCCGGCGTCCAGGTCGAACTCCCCGACGGAGCACGGCAGATCCGCCAGTACAGCCTCTCCTCCGCCCCTGACCGGTCGCACTGGCGGATCAGCGTCAAGCGGCTCCGTGAGGCGGCGGGCCCGGACGGGGAGGTCTCGTCCTGGCTCCACGCGCACGCCCGGCCGGGCGACGAGCTGACCGTGTCGGCGCCGTTCGGTGACCTGGTCCTGCCGGAGGGGGACGGCCCGCTGCTCCTGGCGTCCGCGGGGATCGGCAACACGCCCATGCTGTCCATGCTCGACCACCTCCTCTCCACCGGCTCGGCCCGCCCCGTCGTCGCGGTCCACGCCGACCGCTCCCCCGCCGACCACGCACACCGCGAGGAGCACCGCGCCCTGGTGCGGGCGCTGCCCGGCGCCCGCCTCCACCTCTGGTACGAGGAGCCCGGCACCCAGGCTCCGGAGGCGGCGGCCGGCCGGGCCGACGTCAGCGGCCTCGAACTCCCCCACGGCGTCACCGCCTACCTCTGCGGCCCGCTCCCGTTCATGCGCGCGGTCCGTGGCGACCTGCTGCGCCGTGGCGTGCCCGCGGAAGCGATCCATTACGAGGTGTTCGGCCCGGACCTCTGGCTGGGCCGGTAGCTCCGGTTTCCGGCCTCAGGTGGGCATCGCGGTACGGCTCGCCCGGCAGGCCGACCGGCGGGCCTGTACACGGTGGCGGCAGCGAGTTCGGGCGCGGTGTCACCCAGGGGACCGACCTGCCGAAGCGGTCGCTACGCTGCCGGACGTGATCGCTCCGTCTCCCGCACCGTTGACCCTCGAAGAAGCCCGGGCACTTCAGAACCTGCTCCCGGCCGAGATCGGGCCGGGCCTCACCGAGCGGGAACTCGACGCGGTCGAGTCCCGGTTCGGCTTCACGTTCGCAGCCGACCACCGGGTCTTCCTCGCCGCCGGGCTGCCGCACGGGTCGCACGGCTGGCCCGACTGGCGGAACGGCGACCCCGAGGACTTGGCCCAGCGGCTCGCTCGGCCGGTGGAGGGTGTGCTCTTCGACGTCGAGCACGCCCGCTTCTGGCACCCCGCCTGGCGCCCGAGGCCCGCTGAGACGTCCGACGCGCTGCGGATCGCGCGAACCGAACTGGCGACGGCTCCACGGCTGGTCCCCGTCTACAGCCACCGCTACCTGCCCGGCACGGCGGGCGGGTCGGGCCACCCCGTGCTGTCCGTCCACCAGACCGACATCATCTTCTACGGGACCGACCTGGCCGACTACATCCGGCACGAGTTCACCGGCCGGGCGAGCGGTCTCCACGCGACCCACTCGACCGTCGGGTTCTGGTCGTACTTCGTCGAGGGCGGTCCGGGCGTCGACGTCACCGCGCCCACGCCGCACCGACCGTACGCCGTCGACGCGCAGGAGGCCGTCGAGTACCTCTGGATGCTGGCACTGGAGCGCCTGATCGGCCGTCGGTTCCGGCCGGAGCAGTTGATCGAGGCGGGGCTCACGGCGCTGATGTTCGACGTCGGCGTCGACACGGAGTCCCTTCCGCTGCTCGCCGGGCTGCTGCGCACCGAGCACGAGAGCGCCGACGCGCTGTTCGAGCAGGTCCTGACCGAGTTGGGGCTGACCGAGGGCCTTCCCGCCGACGACACCGACATTCCGGGGGAGGCGGCCCGCTGGGAACTCGTGCGCTGGTGGCTCCGGTTGATCGTCAGCGGCAGCATGGCGCCGGAGGACGGCGGTGACGTGATCACGTACGAGGGCTGGGGCGCACTGGGCCGGCCGCGGTCGCTCCGACCGTTCGTCGACAAGGTCGACGCGTACAACGCCTGGGCGGCGCTCCCCCGCGGCGCCCGCGAGCCGCTGGCCGACGCGATCGTCGCCGAGGCCACCCACCTCCTCTCCGGCCCCTGGCCCCCGGCGCCCGATCCCTCACCGCCCGATCCCTCACCGGCCGAGGCCTCTTCGCCGGTCGACCCGGCGGACGGGTCGGCCGGGTGACCACTCCCGGCCGGCCGTGCACCGTCGGCGTGGGACGGCCAGAGACCGCCGATGACGCTCTCGCCGTCGCCTCGGAGGCGCTCGGTCCAGCCGTGGGCCTCCTCGTCGAAGTCGGCCAGGGGCGCCGGCGATCCGGTCGACGAAGTCGTCGTGACCGCCGTTCTCGGCGATCACCGCTGCCCGACGGCACCCAGGGGCCCGACCGTCCCGACGGCCGTGACACCGCCGCACACGCATGGTGCGCCTTTTCCAGCCACCCAACCGGTGATCACGGGGATTGTCAGCCCGCCGGCGTCCAACGGGCTCTTGCGCGAACCCCGCCCGCCTCTCTACTCTCCCGGCGAATGGTTAGGAACATTTCCTAACCATTGGATCGCTCTGACCGGGCGTCACGTCCGGACGAAAGGAACGACCACCGCCATGAGCCGAAGAGGCATATCCCTTCTCATCGCGTCGGCCCTGCTGCCCCTGCCCGTGCTCGGGCTGCCCCAGGCCGCCTCCGCCGCCGACACCCTGGTGTCGGTCGGCAAGCCGGCGACGACCTCGTCGATCGAGGGGAGCGGGTTCGAAGCGGCTCTCGCGTTCGACGCGAACACCGCCACCCGGTGGGCGAGCGCCGAGGGCGTCGATCCGCAGTGGGTCCGGATCGACCTCGGTGCCACGCACACCATCTCCCGCGTGAAGCTCAACTGGGAGGCCGCGTACGCCAAGACGTACAGGATCCAGACCTCCGCCGACGGTTCGACCTGGAGCGATGTCTACTCCACGACGGCGGGCGACGGGGCCGTCGACGACCTGACCGTCTCCGGGAGCGGGCGCTACGTCCGGATGTACGGGACGAGCCGCGGCACCCCGTACGGGTATTCCCTCTGGGAGTTCGAGGTCTACGGCTCCGCCACCGGCAGCGGTGACACCGCCCCGCCGAGCGCCCCCGGTGGCCTCCGCTCGACCGCGTCGACGTCGACGAGCGTCTCGCTCGCCTGGAACGCCGCCACCGACAACGTGGGGGTGACGGGCTACAACGTCTACCGCGGCGGCGTACTCGTCGGTTCCACCACCGGGACCACGTACACCAACACCGGCCTCACCGCGCCGACTTCGTACAGCTACACCGTCAAGGCACGTGATGCCGCCGGGAACCTCTCGGCCGCGAGCAACACCCTCGCCGTCACCACCCCGGCGGTTCCCTTCGGCAGCCACCTCAGGCCCTACGCCTCCGGCATGCTGAAGCCCTCCGGCACGCAGACGACGATCGACCAGAAGGCCGTCGACCACTACAAGACCTGGAAGGCCGCCTTCGTCCGCCAGAACTGCGGCAACGGCTGGTACCAGGTGATCTCGCCGGACGCCGACCACCCCTACGTCGCCGAGGCGCAGGGGTACGGGATGGTCATCGCCGCGACCATGGCCGGCGCCGACCCCGACGCCAAGAAGATCTTCGACGGCCTGGTCAAGTGGAAGATCGACCACCCCTCCGCCATCAACCCGAACCTGCTGGCGGCCGAGCAGGACGTCACCTGCAAGAGCGTCAACGGCGGGGATGCCGCGACCGACGGTGACCTGGACGTGGCGTACGGGCTGCTGCTCGCCGACAAGCAGTGGGGCAGCGCGGGGACGTACAACTACAAGGATCTCGCGGTCAAGCACATCAACGCGATCAAGCAGGACGAGGTCAACCCGGCCACGAACCTGCTGAAGCTCGGCGACTGGAGCAGCTCCGGCGACCAGTACTACTACATCTCGCGCACGTCGGACTGGATGATCGACCACTTCCGCGCCTTCCGTACGGCGACCGGCGACGCGGCCTGGGACACCATCCGCACCGCGCACCAGAACCAGATCGCCGGTCTCCAGTCGGCGTACGCGCCGGGCACCGGTCTGCTCCCCGACTTCGTCGTCAACACGAACACCACGCCGAAGCCCGCCCCGGGGCAGGTCCTGGAGGACCCCAACGACGGCGCCTTCTGGTGGAACGCCTGTCGTACGCCGTGGCGTATCGCCGACGACGCCGTCACCAGCGGGGACGCGAAGTCGCTCGCGGCGGCGCGCAAACTCAACAGCTGGATCAAGACGAAGACCGGCGGCGACCCGAACAAGATCGCAATCGGCTACCAGCTCAACGGCACGCAGATCTCGGCCGGCAGCGAGGCGGCGTTCTTCGCCCCGTTCGCGGTCGCGGCGATGACCGACGCCGGCAGCCAGGCGTGGCTCGACGCACTCTGGAACAAGATGCTGGCCACCCCTGTCGACACCAGCAGCTACTTCTCGGCGAGCATCCAGTTGCAGGTCATGATCACCGCTTCCGGTAACCACTGGGTCCCGTAACCGTCCGACCGTGCCCACGGGCACCTCGTGCCCACCGCGCCCACCGGACCGGCAGCCGCCGGTCCGGTGGGCATCGCTCGTGCCCTGTGGCCGAGTTGTACCCCTTGCCGTGAACGACGGTGCGCCTCTGAGCGTCAAACATGCCTCGCGCATATTCGTCATGAATGCACGTCAGGCACCGTCACGCCGGGAGCCCGAACGTCGTTGACACTGCACGACGCCCTGAGGTTAATTAATCAACGAGTGGCCTGATGCGACTCCGGCGGACGCGGCTCTGCCGCCATAAGTATGCGCTGTGATGAGCGAGTTGGGAGACACGGCAGTCGCGGATCTTCATTGAGCGGGTATGGGCGCAGCAGACATCTTCAGGGGGATCAATGACCCGGCTCAACTCTTTCACCGTTGCCGATTTCCATCTTCCGTTCGGCAATTCCAAGCACCCACAGGCCGCGCGGGCGAACGTCGAAGCCACCGCCTGGGTGGTGCGCCACGAGCTCGTCACGGACGCGACGGAGCAGTTCACGGGCATCGGTTGCGGCCACCTCGCGGGCCGGGTGAGCGGCGAGGTCGGGTACGAGAGGGTCCTCCTGCTCGCCGAGTGGATGGCCTGGTCCTTCGTCCTGGACGACCAGCACGACCATCTCATCAGGACGGGTGACGTGGCGGCCTGGGAGCCCGTCGCCGAGGCGATCACCACCTATGTCGAGACGGGGAGGGTCGGCAGCTCGTCGCCGCGGCGCAATCCCCTCGTGAACGGGTTCGTCGACCTCTGCGACCGCATCCTGGACGGCATGTCCGAGACGACCGCCGCCCGCTACCGGGCCCATGTCGCGATGATGCTGCGCTCCTTGGACCAGGAGGCGGGCAATCGCGAGGCCCCGGGCCGCCCGTCGGTCGAGGACTACATCGTCATGCGCAGGCACAGCTCCCAACTGCTGCCCATGATGGACATGGTGGAGGCGGGACTCGGCATCGACCTGCCCCGGCGGATCCACGGGCTGACGGCGTTCCAAGAGCTCATCGCGAGCGCGATCGACATCATCTCGTGGGGGAACGACATGTTCTCGCTGCCGAAGGAGTACGCCTGCGGGGACCACAACAACCTCGTCTCCCTCATCTCCTTCCACGAGCGGTGCTCGCTCTCCGACGCGGTCCGGGCCGTCGAGAGCCGGATCCAGATCCGCATCGAGGAGTATCTGGCCGGGAAGAAGCACCTCTTCGAGGTCCTGGACGCCGACGGGACGACGACGCCGGAGCTCCGCGAGACGGTCTCCCGGTGCGTGCGCAGCTACGAGGACTGGATCATCGGTACGGATCTGTGGCAGCGTTACGAGTGCACGCGGTACAGCGACGAACGGTTCGCAGCCGGGCTGGAGTCTGCGTACACCCGCCCGGACCTGATCTCGGTGGCATGACAGGGAGTCGGTCCATGGCAGGTCTGGAAGTCTCCGGCTCCGCGGTCCAGGCTCCGGTCGCTCCGGGGCGCATACCGCTCTTGGGCCATGTGCCGCGACTCATGCGGGAGCCGATCGCGTTCCTGGAGTCGCTGCGGGACCACGGCGAGGTCGTACGGCTCGACATCGGGACGTGGCCGGTGCTGGTGCTCACCCGCCCAGAGCACGTCCACACCGTCCTGGTCGAGCAGGCCCAGAAGTTCGGCCGCGGCAGGATCTTCGACCGCCTCAGGCCGATGTTCGGCAACGGCATCGTGACGACCGACGGCGACTTCCACCGCAAGCAGCGCCGGATGATCCAGCCCGCCTTCCACCGCAACCACATCACCGAGTACACCGAGACGATGGTCCGCCAGGCGGAGGCGATGTCGTCGTCGTGGACCCCGGGCGTCGAGGTCTCGATGGTCAACGAGACCCGCCGGTACGCGCTGTCCTCGGTGGCCGAGATGATCTTCTCCGGCGACCTGAGCCGGCCGGCCGTCGCGGAGGTGCACCGCTCGCTCCCGATCGTCCTGGAGGGGATGCTCCTGCGCGCGGTCATGCCCAAGTCCCTGGACCGGCTGCCCCTCCCGCTCAACCGGCGGTTCGACTCCGCCGCCGCGCGCCTGCGGAGCATCATCGACGAGGTGATCGCGCAGTACCGCTCCGCGGAAGAGGACCGTCCCGACCTGCTCTCCCTGCTGCTCGCCGGCGTGGACGCCGACACGGGCGCGCCGATGAGTCCCGAGCAGGTACGGGACGAGGTGATCGCGATCATGTTCGCCGGTACGGAGACCCCGGCAACCACGCTGGCCTGGATCTTCCACGAACTCGGCCGCCATCCCGAGGCGGAGAAGCGCCTGCACGCCGAGGTCGACGCTGTCGTGGGAACGCGCTCGGTCCGCCCCGAAGACCTCTCCCGGCTCACCTACACGAACCACGTCTTCCAGGAGGCGCTGCGCCTCCACTCGCCCCTGCTCTTCACCCGGCGCGCCCTGGCCCCGCTCACCCTCGGCGGCGTCTCGATCCCCGAGGGAGCCGAACTCGCCTACAGCCCCTACGCGTTGCACCGTGACCCGGCGCTGTTCCGGAACCCCACGGTCTTCGACCCGGACCGGTGGGCGGAGGAGGCGGCCGAGCGGCCACGCCCGCACTCGTTCGTCCCGTTCGGAGCAGGCCAGCACAAGTGCATCGGTGATCAGTTCGCGGTGGCGGAGATCGTGACCGCGCTGGCGACCGTGGCGTCACGGTGGCATCTGCGGCCGGCCCCGGAGGTCACCGTTCGGGAGGTCCCTGCGGGCATCCCGCAGCCGAGCGAGCTGCCCATGATCCCCGTCGCGCGTCACTGACAACTCCCGCCACCGACAGCGCACTTCACTCGCGTGGAGTCGCGAAGGGTACAGCATCGTGACTCTGTCTGTGGCGAGATGCCGGAAAAGAAGCTTTGATCAACATCATTCCGCCTGTGGGCCGTACACTCGGCCGCACGCGCAGGAGGGGGCACGAATGTCACAGGTCGGCGAAGTGAGGATGTGGGCCTCACAGCCTCTTCTCGAACGGGAATCCGAGATTCTCGCCATCCAACGCGCGGTGGACGATCTCTGCGGCACTTCCCCCGCCGGTACGGTCGCCCGCCGCGGGGGTGTGATGACCTTCGCCGGGTCGGCCGGCATTGGCAAGACCACCCTGCTGGCCGAGGCCCGTCGGCACGCCGCCGAGCGGGGCTGCACCGTGCTGTTCGCCCGCGGCGGCGAGCAGGAGAAGCAGGTGCCGTTCCATGTGATGCGGCAGCTGATCCAGCCGAGGTTCGCGGCCATGAGCGAGGAAGCGCGCCGCGACGTCCTCGGCAACTGGTACGACATCGTCGCGCCGGCGCTCGGCCTCACCGCCGCTCCGAAGGGACAGACGCCGCCCGACCCGCAGGGCGTGCGGGACGGCCTGGACTGGGTCGTCACTCATCTCGCCGTACGCAACGCACCGGTCGTCCTCGTCCTCGACGACGCGCACTGGGCGGACGCCGAGTCTCTGGCCTGGCTGACCGCCTTCGCGGCCCGGGCCGAGGAACTGGCCATGCTGATCATGGTCGCCTGCCGGCCGGACGAGATCCCCGCCGACGCCGCCTCGCTGCGCGCCCTGATGGGGCGCCAGGGAACGCGTCCGCACGAACTGGCGCCCCTCAGCACCGGCGCGGTGGCGCGCATCGTCCGCGAGGCCCTCGACGAGAACGCCGACGACGTGTTCTG
>NZ_BMTO01000003.1:328217-405967 GCF_014649715.1 Streptomyces lateritius | reverse complement strand
CCCCCAACTGCGCGACCTGGCCTCCGCCGTCAAGGGCAGCGGACTGATCGACCGCCTGGAACAGCTCGGGCCGTCGACCCTCCGGTTCGCCTGGGCCGCCGCGGTCCTGGGCACGGCGGTCCCTATCAGCATCGTGGGAGGCGTCTCGGCCCTCGGTGAGGCACAGGCCGCCGAGGCCATCGAGCGGCTGCGCGCCGCGCGCGTCCTGACCGTCCTCACCAGCGTGCGCCGTCAGGAAGTCGTGGAGTTCTTCCACCCGCTCATCGCCACCGCCGTCTACCGCTCGATCCCGCCCGGTGTGCGGGTCGCGATGCACGGGATGGCCGCCAGGGCCCTGCTGGACGACGGGCACGGCGCCGCGGCCGCCGCCCGTCACCTCCTGGAGATGCACCCCGAGGGCGACCCCTGGGTGGTGCAGCAGCTGCGCCGGGCCGCGCGCGACAGCTTCTCCGCGGGAGCCCCGGACGCCGCGCGGCGCTATCTGGCACGGGCCCTGCGCGAACCGCCGGAGGCGGAGGACCGGGCCGAGGTCCTCTTCGAACTCGGCTCCGCCAACCTGCTGCACGACCCCACGACCACGATCAACCAGCTCAGGACCGCCCTGGAGGAGCCCGACTCGGACCAGGAGCTGCGGGAGGCGATCACGTACCGGCTCGCCCAGGCCCTCGCCCACACCGGCCAGTTGGCGGAGGCCGCGAGCCTCCTCCACGAGGAGGCCGGGCGCGCCACGAGCTCACGTACCCGGTTGCGCATGCAGGCCGAACAGTTCAAGTGGAACGCGGTCCGGGTCGACGAGGAGAACTCCCCCGCCCGTTCCCGGCTGCTCGCCCAGTTCGCCCGGCGGCTCACCGGCCGCGGGCTGCCCGAGCGCCACATTCTGGGTCTGCGCGCCTGGGACGCCGCCATGCGCGGTGAACCCGTCGCCACCGCCCTGGAGTACGCCGAGCAGGCGCTGGACGGCGGGATGAGCTGGACCGACCAGGACTTCGGTTTCGAGGTGCCGGCCTCCGTCGCGGTCACGTTCATGTACTGCGACCAGCCGGGCCGCGCCGAGGAGCTCTTCAACACGGGCATCGTCGAGTTCGAGTCGAAGGGCTGGCGCGGCGCGCACCTGTCGTTCGTCTACACGCTGCTCGGTTACGTCCGCTACCGGCGCGGTCGCCTCGCCGAGGCCGAGGACTTCGTGCGCAACGGCCTCCAGATCGCCGACCGCATCGGACACGGCATCCCGGCGCAGTGGTACGCGATCGGCACCCTCATCGAGACGCTGCTCGCCCGCGGGAACGTTGCCGAGGCCGAGAAGGTCGCCCGTACCTACAAGCTGGCGGACGGCTTCCCCAAGGCCGTCGTCTACCCCGACCCGCAGGCCGTGTGGGGCAAACTCCTGCTGGCCCAGGGCCGGATCGAGGAGGCCGAGCGACACCTCGTCGCGGCGGGCAGGCGCCTCGACCTGCGCGGCACGCGTAACCCGTCGTGGAGTCCCTGGCAGCTCGACCTGGCCCTCGCCCAGCTCACCCACGCCCCCGACCAGGCGCGCGCCACGGCGGCCGAAGCGGTGGCACGTGCCCGCGCGTTCGGGGCGTCCGGTGTGATCGGCCATGCCCTGCGCGTGTCGGCGGCCACGGCCGCCGACGCGTCCCAGGCGGCGCTCCAGTTGGAGGAGTCGGTCACCCATCTCGGGCAGTCACCGGCCGCCTACGAACTCGCCCACGCGCTCGTCGACCACGGCACGGCCCTGCACACCATCGGTGACACCCACCGGGCGGCGCTGCAGCTCTACCGCGGTCTGGAGACCGCCGTCGCCTGCGGTGCCGACGCGCTCGCGGACCGGGCCCGCGGTCAACTGGCTTCGGCCGGACTGCGCCCCCGCCGACTGCACACCTCGGAGCAGGAGACCTTGACGGTCGCGGAGGACACGGCGGCCCGTCACGCCGCTCTGGGTCTCGACAACGCGGCCATCGCGCGGGAGATGCGCAGGGACGTCCAGGAGGTCTCGGAGCTGCTGTCGGCGGTCTTCATGAAGGTGGGCACCGACCGGGCCGGGCTCCGGCAGATCTTCGGAGCCTGACCTCCCACGCGTCCGTCCTCGGATCACGGCGGCCTCCCGGCGGCGGCCGCCGGGCGCCCTCAGTGGGCGCGCGGGAGCGGGTAGGAGCGGATGCCGTACACGGTGGCGCTCCTCCGGCCGGTGTCGGCTCGGGGGGCGCGCCGCCGGGCGGTGGAGGCTTCGAGGGCCCGGCCGGTCTGGGCGTGTTTCCGCAGGGACCTGATCAGGCCTTCACCATGCCGCAGCCGGTCGAACCACGCGGTCCCGTCCACGAGGTGGGGATCGCCGAGGAGGCCGAGGAGGCGTCGGGGTTGGGGCTGCCAGTCGTAGAAGACCACGGTCGCGCCCCGGGCGACCGCGCGCCGCTGGAATTCCCGCACACAGCGCATGCCGACGACGTCGACGAACGGGACCTGGCTCAGGTCGCAGGCGACGACGGCGACACCGTCCCCCAGGGACCACAGCACGCTCGCGAAAGCGGCCTCGGCGCTCATGTCGAGCTCGCCGGACGGCGTCAGGTGCACGCTGGGGCCGTATCGCCGCACGACGATACGGAAGCCGTTGCCGCTGTCGACGGTTTCCATGGCATCTCACCTGCCAGGATGGAAGGCCGTTCGGTGGGACCCGGTCCGCCGCGGGACGGGCGGGGTGACCACTTCGATACTGGACCTCTCGCCTTCGCCTCCGCAACCTCTCCGAAGTGGGCCGTGACCGAGGCGGCTCGCGACGTCCGCGCCGGAAGGGGGCAGGTTCGAAGACCCCTCCTAGGCCTCCGGTTCCTGGAGGCGGATCCGCTGGACCTGGCAGGCGAGGGCGCGGCGGGCCGAGGCCGTCGGGGTGCCGGTGGGGGCTGGGACGGTCTTCGGGGGGAGGTCGAGGCCGCGGCTGATCGTGTCGTACGCGTCGCGGTAGCCGGCGGGCAGCTCGGTACGGTGCCGTCGGAGGTCCTCCTCGACGAGACGGCGCAGCTCGTCGACGGTCCGAGGCGTGAAGCGCTGCCTCCCCCGGGCGACGGCGATGACGTACGGAGTGCAGCGCGCGGTGTCGCCGACCGCCTCCGCGATCTCCTCGGCCAGGCCCCACAGGCGCCCCTCCAGCCACGGGGTGTCGTGCTGGTCGAGGGAGAGGGAGAGTCCCGTCGCGGCCGACGTGCCGCCCTCCCGGTGCTTCGACACCTGCTTGGAGACGGCCGGCTGGCTCATCTCCGTGAGCCGGGCGATCTTCTCCTGGGTCCAGCCGAGATGGACGAAGACCTGGATCATCTCGGCGCGCAGCCTGCGCATCTCGTCGCCGGCACGGATGACCTCGTTCATGGAGGCGAGCATCCGCCCGGCCTGTTCCTCGGTGAGCGTCTCGGGGTTCCGGTACGCGCTCTGCTCGCCTGTCACAGCCTTGTTATACACCCGCCGGGCACGTCTTCATAACTAGGTTGTACAACCGGGTTATGAATGTCAGGATCCGTGCATGCCCACCTTCAGCGCACCCGACGGAACCCGGCTCGCCTACCGCGTGACCGGAGACGGCACACCGGTCGTCTGCGTCCCCGGAGGCCCTGCCGACTCCGCGTACCTCGGCGACCTCGGCGGCCTGTCCGCGCACCACCGGCTGATCGTCCTGGACCTGCGCGGCACCGGTCGGTCCGCGGTCCCGGAAGACGCCTCCACCTACCGCTGCGATCACCTCGTGGACGACGTCGAGGCGCTCCGCGTCCATCTCGGGCTCTCCCGGATCGGTCTGCTGGGGCACTCCGCGGGCGCGAACCTGGCGGCGCAGTACACGGCTCGGTACCCCGGGAACGTCGGCAGGCTCGCCCTGATCACCCCGGGCAGCCGCGCCGTCGGCATCGCGATCACCGGGGAGGTGCGCCGGGGGGTCGCCCGGCTTCGGCGGGACGAGCCGTGGTTCCCGGCCGCGTACGCGGCGCTGGAGGCGATCACCCGGGGCGAGGGCGGCGCCTGGGAGGCCGTGGCGCCCTTCTTCTACGGACGGTGGGACGCGGCCGCACGCAGGCACCATGCGGCCGGCCGCCCGGAGAACGAGGAGGCCGTCGCGCGCTTCGCCGCCGAGGGCGCCTTCGCGCCGGCGGCCGCGCGCGCGGCGCTCGCCTCCTTCGAAGCACCGGTTCTGCTGCTCGCCGGGGAGTTCGACGTGAACAGTCCCCCGCTGTCGGTGGCGGAGTTCGCCGCGCTGTTCCCCAGTGCCGAGCTGCGCGTGCAGCCGGGGGCGGGTCACTATCCGTGGCTCGACGACGCCGGCCGCTTCGTGGCGACCACGGCGGCGTTCCTGTCAGCCGGTTCCCAGGGGGCGTGACCCCCGGCGAGTCAGCAGGCGGTCACCGGAGCGCTCAGGAGGCGTTCGGGCCGACGTCCGCCGGGGTGAGGGGGCGGCGGAGCGGGGTCAGTGTCGTGTACTCGTCGGCGCCGATGTCACGGGTGGTGCCGCGGCTGTGGCCGTCGATGTCCTCGCCCACCACAGGGCCGGTGAACGTGGCCGCGCCGATCGCCGGGCTGCCCGCAGACAGCCGGAACACCCCGTCGGACTCCTGCCGGAGAAGCGGGTCGGCCCTCGTGTAGCCGCCGGAGGGGATGGTGCCGTTGGCGGCACCGCCCCACAGGAGGTTGCTCTGCCAGGTGAAGCCGCTGGTCCTGCTCATCGCGACCAGGCTGCCGGCGTTGCCGACCAGCAGGTTGTCGGCGACGACAACGCCCCGCGGCTCGTGTTCCCGGTCCTCGCCCGAGAGCGTCCCGGTGTTGTGGAGCAGGGTGTTGTGCGCGATCACCGCGCGGTCGCAGGCGTCGTTGCCCCGCCGCTCGTCGGTCGTCTCCCCGGCATGGTGGTCGCGGGTGGTGCCGCTCCCGATCACCAGGGCGCGGCCCGACAGACCGCTGAGGTAATTGTTGACGACCAGATGGTCGTTGCCGTAGATCCGCACGCCTTCGCCACCGGCGAGGAGGTAGTTGCCGTCCACCGTCGAGCGGTTGCCGTGGCGCAGCACGATCCCCCCGCGGCTGTCGCGGATCGTGTTGTGCCGGACGGTGTTGTCCGAGGACTTCACCGAGATCGTCTCGGGGTCTCCGTCGCACCGCTCGAAGAGGTTGGACTCCACGAGGGCGTGCGCGCTGGACAGCGCCCGGCCGCTGACGCCGAGCCGGATCGGTTCGCCGCCGTTGGTGCCGGTGAAGCTGTGGTCGGAGAAGTGGTTCTTGAAGAGGTGCAGGCGCTGGGCCAGGGCCGTCGAACCGGTGGGGCCGTCGAGGACGACGAAGATGCCCGCCGTGGCCTTGTGGTGGAAGTGGTTCCGGTCGATCTTGGTGTCGTCGGCCCTCACGACGACCCAGTAGAGACCGCTGACCTCGGCGAAGCGGAAGTCGTTGCGGGTGAGCCGGATGCGTGAGCAACTCTCCGGGATCTCCAGGGTGGTGCTCTGCCGGAAGGCGAAGCCGCTGACGACGATGTCGCTGGAGTCGCTGAACACGAAGCCGCGCTCGCCCTGGAGGACCGCGCCGCCGCGAGTCGCCGAGACGATGGTGATCGGCGCGCTCGTGGTGCCGTTCTTGCCGGAGACGATGAGGGCGCTGCCCGCGGGGACGGTGTACGTGCCGTCGGCCAGGACGATCCGGTCGCCGGGCGCCGCCGCGTTGATCGCCTGCTGAAGCGCGGCCAGGGACGTGACGCGCTTCTCGGCGGCCGACGCCTGGGACGACAGCAGGGTGGTGAGCGGTACCGCGGCGAGTGCCGCGCCGGTCAGGGTGCGGGTGAGGAACGTACGGCGGTGCATGGGGCCTCCTGGAGGAAAGGGACCTCCCAGCGTGGCGCCCGGCCCTGCCGTTCCGCTGACGTACCGCTGACGCATCGCTGACACCAACGCCCCACCGGGCAGGGCCGGAGCGCGCACACCAGTGCGGCCGTTCGCCTGATCGGTGATCCACCGCACGCCGCCGTCCGCCTTCGATCACGCTGGCGACGGACAGCTCGGGGAGACGCGGGAGGGGATGCGGTGACGCACGGAACGGGACCGGAGCACGGCCTGAGGGGAAGTGACGCGGTGCTGCTCGCCGCGGGGGCGGCGGACTGGGCCCTCGACGGTCTGGTCGGCGCGGCGAGGGGCCTGCGGGGTCTGCTCGGCCGGGCGGACAGGGACGCGTTGGCGGCGGACGGCCGGCAGGAGCTGAGGGCCCGGGGGCGTCTGACCTTGGACCGTCTGACTCTCGATCGGCTCGCGCCCTCGTCGCCGGCGTACCTGGAGGTGCTGGCCCGGCAGGTCGCCGCCCGGCGCGCCGACGAGGTCGACGGAGGGGACGGGGGTGACGGTGGGGATGTCCGTCGGGACGGCTGACGGCACGCCGCGCCCCGGCGCCGGTGGCGATGCGCGGAGTGTCCTCCAGAGCCGTGTCGACGCGGTTCTGGACCGCTTCGTCGACGACGAGATCGGTCAGCTGCTGAGCGTCGACGGCGAACTGGCGCCGGTCGCCGAGCAGTTGCGTACCGCCACGGCGTACGGGAAACGGCTGCGAGCGGCGTTCTGCTACTGGGGATGGCGGGCCGCGGGGCAGCCGGACAGCGACGCGCTGGTACGGGCCGCGGCCGCGATGGAGCTGGTGCACGCGGCGGCCGTGGTCCACGACGACCTGATCGACGACAGTCCGCTGCGGCGCGGCCTGCCCACCGCTCACATCGCCCTGCGCGCGGCGGTGACCGGCCGCGGCGGGCCGAGGGCGGCACGATCCCTGGCCATGCTGGTGGGGGATCTTCTGATGGCGTGGGCCGGGCAGCTCTTCGTCACCAGCGGCCTGCCCGCCGCCTATCTGTCCCGGGCGCGCCCGCTGTGGGCCGCACTGGCGCGGGAGCTGATCGCCGGGGAGTGCCTGGAGATCCTGCGCACCGGTGCCGAACCCGACCTGCGGCGCTCGCTGAAGGTGATCCGGTACAAGACGGCCAAGTACACCGTCGAGCAGCCCCTCCTCATCGGCGGCGCGCTCGCCGGGGCCTCGCCGGAACTGCGGGAGGTCTTCACCGAGTACGGGCTCCCGCTGGGCGAGGCGTTCCAGTTGCGGGACGACCTGCTGGGCCTGTTCGGCGACACCGCCCGTACGGGAAAGACGAACACCGACGACCTCGACGGACACCGCCCCACCGCGCTCCTCGCCGAGACCTGGAGCCGGGCGACGCCGGACGAACGCGAGGCCCTCGGCTGCCTGTTGGGCCGCGCCCGCCACGACGAGGACAGTCTGCGGCGGGTCCGCGCGATCATGCTCGGGACCGGAGCGCCTGACCGCGTCGAGGAGATGATCGCCCAGCGGGTGCGGGTCGCCGTCCGTGTCGTGGAACAGGCCCGGCTGCCGGCGGACGCCGCCTGCGCCCTGACCGGCCTCGCGGCCGACGCCGCCCACCGCCGCCACTGACCCCGCACCCGAATCCGTGCCGAACGCGTACCAGGAGAGACGTCATGACCTCTACGGGCATGCCCTATACGGAAGCGTCGCTGGAGGCGCTGCGCAGGGACGGGGACGAGCTTGCCGACGCGACCGTGGCCACCCTCTTCGAGCGGGGCGAGGTGGGCACGTTCAACACCCTGATGCGGTACGTCTCCAGGGTCGGACAGGACCTGCCCGACGGGCTGCCCGAGGTGGCCCGGGAGTACCTCCACGCCACGAGCGCCCCGCCGGCGTGGGTGGACTGGGAGGAGATGGAGAAGGCCCGGCTCTTCTTCGTCGACAACAACGTGCACATCTCCACCGCCCTCTCCTTCGCCGCCATGCCGGCCTGCTACCTCGTCCCGGGCGTCGCCCGGCTCCTGTCGGCGACGCACGGGCTGAACTACCCCTCCAAGCGCATGGCGGAGACAGGCCAGTTCACGGTCTACCTCATGCAGCCCGACGCGTTCGAGGCCGGCAGCCGGTTCCTCCCCGCCGCCCAGAAGGTGCGCCTGCTGCACGCCTCCATCCGCCACCACCTGAAGCGGGAGAACAGCTGGGACACCGCGGCCCTCGGGACACCGATCTGCCAGGAGGACATGATCGGCGGGCAGATGTTCTTCTCCCTGCTGGTGCTGGACTCACTGGACCGGCTGGGCGTCCATATGAGCACCGAGGGCGCCGAGGCGTACTTCTACGCCTGGCGGGTCGTCGGCGCCATGCTCGGCGTCGACCAGGACGCCGTCCCCAAGGACCTGGAGGCCGCGCGCCGGTTCCTGGACCTGTACATGCTCCGCCACATGGGGCCGTCCGCGGAGGGCGCCCACCTGACCCGGCAGTTGATCGACCTGTACGAGGAGGTCGTGCCGGGCACCTTCTTCGACCCGGTCGTCTCCGCGCTGATCCGCCATCTGATCGGTGACACCTGCGCCGACTGGCTCGACGTCCCCCGCACGTCGTGGGACACCGTCGTCAAGGCCGCACCCCATCTGCTGGGCGTGCTGGAGACGATCGAGGACCGCTCACCGCTCGGCGCGTGGGCCCTGGACCGCCTGGGCCACCTCACCACTCTCCTGGAACTGTCCTCCCTCACCCGCGGCCGGGTGATGCACTACGCCATCCCCGATCGGCTGAAGAAGGACTACGGCGTGCACACCGGCCTCTCCCGCACCCGCCGCTGGACCCCGCCCGCCCCGACCGTGACCTAGCCGAAGCCGAGCCGAGCCGGACGGGGTGGCGTCAGCAGCAGGGGCGGCGGCGGGTCCTATCCGGGGAACAGGCGTACCCGCGCGTCCGGGAGCTTGGCCCACCAGTGGCCGTAGCGGCTGTAGAGGCGGGGGTCCCGGTCGGCCAGCAACGCGGCCAGGGAGTGTGCCTCCGCGGCGAGGCCGTCCCATGCCCCGGGCGGGAGGTCGTGGAACGCCGTCGCCTCGATGCCGTTCTCGACCGGGCGCCACACGCCGGCGACCTGGCCGTCGACCAGCAGCGTGGGCAGGACGTCGCCGTTGTTGCGGATCACCAGGCGGCGGTAGTCCGGCGGGATCAGCCGGCCGCGGTCGGCGTACGCGAGCATCGTGCTGTCCCACATCGCCATCAGGCGGGGCGGGGCCGGGGTGTCGGCGGGCGGTCGCGGCGCGCCGGGGAGGTCGAACAGCTCGGTGCCGTCGGGCCCTTCGAGCTGCTCGACAGCGCCGTCGAGCGCGCGGAGCGCCTCCCGTACGGGCGCCCTCTGCGTCATGGAGAACTGTGCCACGTCCGCGACCGAGGCCGGCCCGAAGCCCTCCAGGTAACGAAGGACGAGCGTCTGCAGCGCGCCCGGCACGGTGGACCGTCCGGTGGGTATGGAGTCGATGGGCGCGGCGACGAAGGACGGGCGGGTGCCGAAGGACCACGGTCCGCCCGTCGGGACGTGGAGCAGGGGCGCGTAGGCCCGCAGTCCCCACCAGGCTGCGGCCTTCTTCTCCACGCCGAGCCGCCGCTCCAGCCACGTCTCCATCTCCGCGCCGGTGCGGGGCCGGTCCGCGAACGTCCGCAGCTGCGGCACGAGTTCTTCGCCGTCCGCCGGGGTGAGGCCCGCCGGGGCGAAGCGCGGGCCGAGACGCGCGGCGTACAGCGTCGGCTGCATCGCCTGGCGGAACGCCTGGTAGTCGTCGGCGTGGACGGCGTGCAGGGTGATCCGCATCAGGGTCGCCTTGACCACCGAGCTCGCGGCGAAGGCGTCGTCCAGGTCGCGCGGGTCGAAGCCGGCGAGCCGGTTCCACAGGGCGAGGTACGGCGAGCCGGCGTGCTGCGCCTGAAGGGCGACCACCCGGCGGGTCGCCTCGAGGACGCTCAGCGGCGCCCGTTCCAGCAGCAGTTGGCGGCTGAGGGTGGCCCGGTTGAGTGCCCGCGCGGTGATCTTCACGGTCGGGGATTGTGCCCTGAACCGGCGGCTCCCGCCAGCGCCCCGAAGAACGGCGGGGGAGGGCGGCGGGCCTCGGTCGCCTCGACGTGGCGGAATTCGCTCGACACGGTGGCGCGGGCGCGGGAGGCTTCCCGGGATGACAAGACGTACCGATACGCCTCCCGCATGGGACGAGCGCACACAGCTGACCACCTTCCTCGACTACGCCCGGGACACGGCACGGGCCAAGTGCGAGGGACTCTCCCCCGAGGACGCCCGCAAGGCTCCGCTGCCGCTGTCACCGCTGATGACGGTGTGCGGCCTGATCAGCCATCTCCGGTGGGTCGAGCACCACTGGATCCAGGTGGTGTTCCTGGGCGAGGAGCCCGAGGGCCCTCTCACCGAGGCGTCCGACGAGGATCCGGACCCGGAGATGCGGCTGGCCCGGGACATGCCGCTGCCTCGTCTCCTCGCCGAGTACGAGGAGCAGAGTGACCGCTACCGCCGCCTGCTGTCCGAGCACGACCTGAACGCGAAGGCGAGCCGCCCCATCCGGGACGGGCGCCACGTGGACCTCCGCTGGATCGTTCTCCACCTCATCGAGGAGACCGCCCGCCACAACGGCCACCTGGACATCGTGCGCGAACTCATCGACGGGCGCACGGGCGTCTAGACACGTTTGAAATCGGCCATCCCGCGCATTCGAGGGGAGAAGAACCGCAGGACGCCAAGCCGAGAGGGAGGACCACCATGGGCATCATCGCCTGGATCGTCATCGGACTGCTGGCCGGCTTGATCGCCAAGGCACTCATGCCGGGCCGGGACCCGGGGGGTCTCATCATCACCATGCTGATCGGCATCGCCGGCGGCCTGCTCGGCGGCTGGCTGGGCAAGGTCCTCTTCGACGTCGACTCGATCGACGGATTCTTCGAGCTGTCCACCTGGATAGCGGCGATCATCGGGTCGATGATCCTGCTCGCCGTCTACCGGGTGTTCGCCGGGGGACGTACGCGCCACGGCCACTGACGCACACGGACGGAATGGCAAGGGGTGGGAAGGGGTGGGAAGGGCCGATTCGGCCCTTCCCACCCCTTGCCATTCCGTCCGTCTCCTTCCGGCCTCCGGCCCAGGTCTCACTTCGTCAGCAGCCGGTTGAAGAAGGACCGGTACTGGCGCAAGGCGTTGCGCAGGCTCTCCGTGTCGACCGCCTCGCCCTGGTTCCACTGGCCTTCCAGGTCTTTCTTGTGGTCGGCGAAGGTCTCGGCCAGGGTCCGCATGACGTCGGCGACCAAGCCGTCAGCCGAGTGGACCGCCTCCCGCGGGTCGTCCACGAACTGGTTCTGGATCTCCTGCCAGCGGGAGCGGAAGGCTTCCACGTCGTCCGCCGACAGCAGTTCCGAGAGGTCCTCGTTGTCCTGGGCACCCTCACCGGCACGGACCCCCGCACCTCTCCCCTCCGCCTCAGGCTCCGTTCCCGCTCCCTCCGATCCCATTGCCTCCGATCCCATCGGTTCCGTTTCCGCCGGCTCCGTCTCCGGTGCCGTACGGGTCGCCTCGCCCGGGTACATGGGCGCTTGCGACTCCTGTCCGCCGCCCGCGTCCGGGTCTCCGAAGCCGGCGATGTCCTCGGTCGTCAGGCCGCTGTCCTCGGAGCGGTCGGGCATGTCGTTGTGCTGCATGACATCTCCTCGTACGCCTGCCGTGCGCTCTCGCGGACGGTCAGGTCTCGGCCGGGCCGGACCGGTGGCCGTCGGCGAGCAGTTCGTCGAAGAGGGCCCGGTAGTGCACCATGGCCCCGCGCAGCTGCTCGGTGGTCGCCTGGCGGCGTGAGCTGAGCGTGTTGATCTCGTGAGCGGCTCGGTAGTGCTCGAGGGTGCGGCCGTGCTCGACGGAGAGGTCCCGCACCTGCTGGTCGAAGTCCTCGGTGGGGTAGCCGCGCGCCCGCATGAGCGCGGTCACGAGCCGGTCGGCGTCGTGCACCGCGTCCTCGGGACGGTCGACGAACTCCTCCTGCACGCCGTTCCACTCGCGCGCGTACCTGTCTCTTTCCCTGTCCTCCAAGGGCCGGAGCTCGAGCGAGTCGTGGCGCTTCTCGCGCTCGGCGAGGTCGCGCTCGGCGGCCTTCCGGCTTCCCGCGTCCTCGACGGTCCGTTCGTACTCCGGCCCGAAGCGGTCCCGGAGGCGGCGGCGCCGCCGTGCGACCGTCATGGCGACGGCGATCAGCGCGAGCACCACCACGACCGGGATGATGATGGCCAAGAGCGTCCCTGTTGACATCGGGGTTGGCCCCCTCGGTCGGTTCCGCATACGTCTGTCAGCGGCGCGGCTGCCCGTTCGGGGGCGTCCGAAACGGGTGTGCGTCCGCCGCGATCGCGTGCCTCCGGAGTGCGTCCGCCGGGTCTCAGCCGGGCTTGCGGGCCTCGATGAGGAACCGGGTGGTATGGGCGACGAAGGGGCCCTGGGTCTCGATCCGGTCGTGCAGCTCGCGGAGCTGGTGCCGGTACCCCTCGACGGTGAAGCCGGGCACCATCCAGATCACCTTCCGCAGGAAGTAGACGACGGCGCCGATGTCGTGGAACTCGGTGCGCAGCGACTCGGACCGCAGATCGACGACCTGGAGGCCGGCCGCCTCCGCGTCCGCGCGGGCGTCGTCGGGGTGCCGGGCGCGGCGGACGTTCTCAGGCTGGGCGCCGAGCAGATACTCGACCAGTTCGAAGACGCTGGCCGGGCCCACCTGCTGGGAGAAGTAGGCTCCTCCGGGCCGTAGGACCCGGGCGATCTCCTCCCACCACACCGTGACCGGGTGGCGGCTGACGACGAGGTCGAACGCGGCGTCGGCGAACGGCAGCGGCGGCTCGTCGGCGTCCGCGACGACCGCCGCGCCCAGCGGGTGCAGCAGCCGGGTCGCCTTGGCGACGTTCGGGGGCCACGACTCCGTGGCCACCATCAGCCGTGGCAGCTTCGGGACGCCGGCCAGCACCTCTCCCCCGCCGGTCTGGATGTCGAGCGCTGCCGAGGCCCCGGCCAGGCGTTCGCCCAGGATGCGCTGGTAGCCCCACGACGGCCGCTGCTCGGTGGCCCGCCCCTCCAGCCAGGAGAAGTCCCAGCCCTCGACGGAAACCGTCTCCGCCTCCGCGACGAGCTCCTCGAACGATCGTGTCATGGACAAGATCTTCTCATCGCCCCCTGCCCGGCGCCGGGTCAGGCGGGGTTGCGGCGCTGTTCGGTGCTCTCCTGGCGCAGTCGTTCCGTCTGCCGGGTGAGGTCCTCGATGCGGGCGGCCAGTTCCGGGTGTCCGCCGCGCAGGTGGGGGGTGGTGGCGGTGAGGGGGCGGACAAGGTTGGCGGCGTCGTCGTCGGCGAGGGCGCGGTTGAGGTCGTCGATCGGGGTGCGGGCTTCGGCCGGGAGATCGGGCAGGGAGGCGATCTGGCCCGCGAGCCGGCGCAGATCGGCGGCGTTGTGACGGGCCCATGCGGCGACGGTGCGGTGCGCGGCCCGGCGGTCGCGCGTGGCCTGGACGCGTTGTTCGCCTGTGGTGCCCTCGGCACCGGGGCGCAGCCGGAGGTAGCGGCGCTCGGCCGCCTGGCGGCTCGCGACGCCGAGCGGTTCGGCCAGGTCGGCCCAGCTGGCGCCGGCCGCGCGGGCCGTCTCGATCAGCCCGGACTCCCAGCCGGCGAGCTGGTCGCGTACGTTGCGCAGGAGCAGGAGGGCGGCGAGGGCCTGCTCGGGGAAGGCGCCGTCGGGCTCCCGTCCGTCGCCGTCGGCGCCCGCGTGGGCGTCGCGTACCGCTTCCTCGATGGTGCGCAGCGCCGCCATGGCGGCGAGGAATGACGTCGGACCGCTCGCCTGTCCGTTCTCTTCGACGGGGGTCTTCTCGACGGGGGACACCTTCGCCTCCTTACGTCACCCGGTACCTCACCCGGTACGTCACCGGGTCAATGACATGTCGTCTTGTCATCGTTTGGACGACATGCTACAAGGGTGAGTAGGTGACGCGCAGCACCTGGCGGCACCTGAGCGTCGAGGCCGGAATCGAACGCACGCGCCAGCAAGGGACACCGCGATGGGCATGCAATGGGACGCATTCCTCAAGTCCGTTCAGGAGCGCGGCGACTACGCCACTCCGCACGAGGCGGAGCGTGCCGCCCGCACCGTCCTCGCCCTGCTGGGCGCGCATGTGGTCGGTGCGGACCGCGCCGAACTGGCCGCCCGGCTGCCCGAGACCTTCGCCCTGATCCTGCTCAATCCGCTGCAGGCCGCCGAACCCCTGGACACGGCACGGTTCGTGCGGGCGACCGCCGCGTGGATCGAGGGCTCCACGGAGGAGACCGCGAAGTGGGACGTCAGCGCCGTCCTGAGCGTGGTCGCGGACTGCGCGGGCGACGACCTGCTGCGTCGGCTCCTCCTCCAGCTGCCACCCGGGTACGACCTGCTCTTCGGTCGCCCGCAGCGGCAGGACTGACCGCTTCCGGCGTCGCGGCCGCTTCCCGGCGTCGTCACGGATCACTCCTCGGCGTCGTCGCGGGCCAGGACGAGGGCCAGCTCCTGGAGGATCAGTTCGGTGCGCGGCCCGGATCCGGTCTCGTCGTAGGCGTCGGCGACCGCCTCGAAGGCGACGATGAAACCGTTCACCAGCGCGGAGAGCGGGGCGGAGAGCTGGCTGAGCACCGCCATGCCGACCTCCTCCGGGCCGCCGCCGACGGGCACCGTGAACTGCCCCGGGATGACCTCCTCCAGCAGAGTGGAGACGAGGCTCTCCTCCACGCCTCCGCGCAGTCCCGTCAGCGCGGCAATGGCCTTGAGCTTGATCTCGTTCTCGGTCACACGAAGAGCCTATGAGCACGCCGGGCCGCGGTTTCGCCGGTCGTGCGCAGGGGCAGCCGGATGGCGCAAGGTGGTCACCCAGGACGGAATCGAGAGGGGCGCGATCGGTGGACGGAACCGGGCCCGTGGTCGTCTTCGCCAACTTCCTCTCCGACCTGGCGGTCGACCTGGAGGAGAGCGGGGCACTGGCGCAGTGGGCGGAGCAGGCGCCGCGCAAGGCATGGCTGCTGCGGCCGGGAGACGTGCTCGTGACACCCGTACCGGTGAGTCAGGCGTTCCTGCGGTACGTCGGCGGTCTCACCCGGGTGCCGGCCGACGAGGTGACGGTCGTCGAGGTGCCCTCGGCCGCGGGCGGTTCGCCCTCCGTCGGCGCCGTGCCCATGGGGCAGGCGCTGCGCGAGGCGGGTCTGACCGAGCGGCTGCGGACTCTGGCCGACGGATCCGGCGGGGCGCTGCTGCCCACGGCTCTGGACGCGTCCGCCGTCACGCTGGCACGCGACCTCGGCGTCACCGTGCGGCCCTTTCCCACGGTCGAGGCGGCGGCGGCCGCCCTGGAGGTCACCCGGCGGCTCAACACGAAGGCCGGCTTCCGCGAGGTCGCCGCCGAGCTGGGCGTACGGCTTCCGGACGGTCGGGTGTGCCGCCGCGGAGAGGTCCACGAAACGGTGCGCGAGCTTCTCAGGACGTACGACCGGGTGGTCGTGAAGCCCGACCGCTCCGCGGGCGGCCACGGGCTGCGCTTCGTCTCCCGGGGCGACCCGACGTGGACGGAGCACGCCCTGGAGCCGGTCGGCGGTCCGGACGGCATCTGGGTGGTCGAGGAGTGCGTGGACGTGGCCGAGTCGGTCAGCGTTCAGCTGGAGGTGTCGCCGGCGGGAACTCGCCCCCTGTACAGCGGGGTGATGCGCACGTCACGGGGCGCGTACACCGGCTACGCCTCGCCGCTTCCGCCCGCCTCCCGGCATGTGTCCGAGGAGCTGGAGCGGTGGGGAAGAGCCATGGGCGGCCATCTGGCGCGGTGCGGCTACGCCGGTCCTCTCGGCCTGGACGCGATGGTCACCACGGACGGGACGCTTCTGGCCGGCGAGAGCAACGTCCGCCGTACCGCCACCACCACGGTCCAGGCGATGGTCGAACGGCTCCGCGCCCTGTCGGGCCGGCCCCCTCGGGCGTGGTCGGTCGGCAAGGGGCGGGCGCGGCGGCGTTTCGGCTTTCAGGAGGCCGTCGACCGGCTCACGGGGCACGGCCTCGCCTTCGATCCCGCGCGCGGCGAGGGCGTCGTCCTGTACGCGGACGCGCCGCCCGACGGGCACTCCTGGCGGTACGCGGTGATCGGCGAGTACGGCGACGGGGTGGCGGAGCAGGAGGCCCGGCTGGCGGCGGCCCTGGACTTTCCTGCGGTCCGGGGCTCTCACGTCCGGGACCTGCCTCGTCGGGCGTCCGGTCCCTCGGAGAGCTCCTGGTAGAAGGCGGCGAGCGTGTGCGCGCCCCGCTGCAGCGCCTCGACCTCCACCTTCTCGTCCGGGCCGTGCCAGCGGTCGTCGAGGAGGCCGGTGCCGAAGAACAGCACCGGGGCGTCCAGGCTCCGGGAGAGCTGGGCCGCGGGTGCCGCGCCGCCGTTTCCCATCCGCCGGGCGGGCGCGTCGAAGGCCCGGCTCATGGAGCGCCGCAGCGCCGCCAGAGCCGGGTGGCCGGAGGGCGTGGTGTACGGATCGGAGATGGTCGGCGACACGTGCAGGTCGTAGCGGAACCAGGCCCGGGCGTGGTGGTGCAGCCAGGCGCGGAGCTGAGCGGCGACGTCGTCCGCGCGCTGGTCCGGGACGAGGCGCAGAAGGAGGTTCGCGGACGCGCCGGCCGGAATGAGGCCGCTCACGGGCCCCTCCGGGTCGCCGCCCGTCATGCTGCTGATCTCGGCGGAGGGCCGGAACCAGACGCGTTCGCGGACGTCGCGTCCGTCGTCTCCCGGGATGCCGAAGGTTCCGGTGGCGGCGGTCCAGGCGGCGGGGTCGAACGGGGGCAGTGCGTCGAGCTCGGCACGTTCGGCTGGCGACGGCTCGCGTGCCGGCTCGTAGAACCCCGGCAGCGAGACCCGGCCGTGCTCGTCGTGGAGCCCGCCGAGGAGCCGGCAGAGTTCGTCGAGCGCGTTGGGCGCGCCGCCGGAGGCCGCTCCGCTGTGCAGGTCCCGGTCGGCGCCGCGGATCTCCAGGCGGGCGTTGACGGAGCCGCGGACGGCGGTGCACACGGCGGCGTCCTCCAGGGACCAGAGCATGGTGTCCGACACCATCACCACGTCGGCCGCGAGTTCTCGCTGGTGATCGGCGAGCAGGTCCGCCAGGTGGACGGAACCGGTCTCCTCCTCGCCCTCGACGAGCAGCTTGAGGGTCACCGCGGGCGCCTCGCCGAGGCCGGTGCCGCGAAGGGCGGCCAGGTGGGCGCGGAGCGCCCACAGGTGGCAGAGGACCTGCCCCTTGGCGTCGGAGGCACCCCGGCCGTACAGCCGGCCCTCGCGCAGGGCCGGCGTGAAGGGGGGCGTCTCACGCCACTCCTCCTCCTTGACGGCGTGGACGTCGTGATGGCTGTAGACGAGGAGGGCCGGGGCGGCCGGGTCATCGGCGGGCCGGCACGCGTACACCGCAGGCAGGCCGTCCGTCCCCCACTCCTCGACGACCGGGAAGCCCTCTTCCCGCAGGGCGGCGCAGAGCCACCGCGCGGAGCGCGTCACGTCGACGGCGTGGGCGTGCTCCGCCGAGACGGAAGGGATCGACACCCACGCGGCGAGCGCCCGCAGCATGGAGTCCGCCTGGTCGACGACGGCGGTACGCAGCACCCGGTCGGCCGGGTCACTCACCGCCGTCCGCCTCCCGTTCGCCCCGCCCTTGGGGGGCGAACTCCGCGCGGTGGGCGATCAGCCAGGTGTTGAAGTCCTGGAGCGCGGGGTTGAGCGCGCGTACGGCGTCGATGTCGCGGGCGGTCGTGAAGCGGTGCTCGCAGTCGGCGTAGAACTGGAACATGTTGCCCGCCTCCTCCGCGCCGGGGACGTCCAGGGCGCGGAACGCGTCCGGTGTCAGCGGCCGGTACTCGACCGGTTCGCCGAGGTGCCGGCTCATGGCGGCGGCCATGTCCGCGACCTTCAGGTGCTCGCCGGCGATGGCGACCGTGGCGCCGAGGAGGTCGGTGCCGCGCTTCAGGACGGCCAGCGCCGTCCTGCCGATGTCGTCGACGGCGATGCCGGAGAGTCTGCGGTCGCCCATCGGCAGAGCGAGGGCGAGAACGCCGTCGTCGTCCCGCCGCGGCGGGAACAGGGTGAGCAGGTTCTCCCAGAAGAAGGTCGTTCGCAGGTACGTCGTCGGTACGCCGTCGTCCTCGAAGTACCGGTCGGCCTCCGCCTTCGCGTCGAAGTGCGGCACCTTGTAGGAGCCCTGCAGGGTCGGCATGCGGTCGTCCTCCAAGGGGACGCACTCGCGGGTGTCCTCCAGCGTGGACCAGACGGCGTGCTGCACTCCGGCGTGCCCGGCCGCCCGGGCGAGGGCCCCGGCCTGCGCCTTCTCCCGTTCCGCGGAGGTGTGCTCCCAGTAATTGGTCACCAGGAACGCCCCGTACGCCCCCTCGAGGACGGGGCCCAGGCTCTCCTCCTCGTCCATGTCGGCCTGGACCACCTCGGCCCCCAGTCGCTCGAGGTCCCTGGCCGCTGCGGAGTCCGGCCTTCGGGTGACGGCCCGCACCGCGAATTCACCGTCCGCGAGAACCGCCCGGACGAAGCCGCCGCCCTGGCGTCCCGTCGCCCCGAACACGGTCACCGTCCGTTTCCCGGTCCGCTTCCCGGTCATGGTCCGAGCCTCCTCCGGTCTCCACACCGTTCCCTCCGCGCGGCGCCTACCCGGATCCGGGTCGCACATCCACGCTCCCGGCCGGAGCGGGGGCGGCGGGGCGGGAGGTGGACGAAATCCCCTTCGTTCGGCGGTCCCGGGCGGGGTACCGTCCGCTTGCGCCCGCCCGCGAGGCGGGAGGAAGGGGAGCCGGACGTGGTGAATCGAGGGTCCGTGGACGAGGCGGTCCGTTTCCGTCAGGCGCTCGTCGCGTGGGCGGCGGGCGGGGCGGAGGCCGGTGCGGCCGCCGCGGCGGCGCGGGAGGTGGCCGCGGGCGGCGGGGTGCGGACGGTCGTACTCGTCGAGGGCGGCAGCGACCGGGCCGCGCTCGACGCGCTGGCCACGCGGTACGGCCGGAGCCTCGACGCGGAGGGAGTCCCGGTCGTGCCGTTGGGGGGCGCGACGAACATCGGGCGCTTCCTCGACCTGTGCGGACCTCAGGGGCTCGGGCTGCCCCTGGCGGGCTTGTGCGACGTCGGGGAGGAGCGTCACTTCCGGCGGGCCCTCGAGCGGGTGGGGCTGGGCAGCCCGGTGACGCGTGAGGATCTGGAGGCGATCGGTTTCCAGGTGTGCGACGCGGATCTCGAGGACGAGCTGATCCGCTCGCTGGGTGCCGACGCCGTGCGGAAGGTGGTCGAGGCGCAGGGCGAGCTGCGCTCCTTGCTCACGTTCCAGAACCAGCCGGCGCAGCGGGGCCGGCCCGTGGAGCGGCAGCTCCGCCGTTTCCTGGGCACGCACAGCGGTCGCAAGGCGCAGTACGCCCGCGCCCTCGTCGAGAGCCTGGACGCCGGCCAGGTCCCCCGGCCCCTGGAGCGCCTGCTCGCGCACGTCTGAGACGCGGCGGGGTGGCGGCGTGGCGAACGGTACGCGAAGGCCGGCCCGGGCCCCCTCCTGTGGGGGCGCGGGCCGGCGTCCGTCATGGGTGACGTTACGAAGCGTCCCGTACCGTGCCGGTGAGCTCCGGTCCCGGCAGCGGCTCCCCCGACTCGTCGAAGGTGTTCATCCGGGCCCGCAACGACTCCGTGGGCTCACGTGCCGCGTCGGCGACGGTGGGCACCGAGATGTCGACGGCCGTCTCGCCGGCGGGGACGTACACCGACAGGAAGCCCATCTCCATCCCCGACAGCGGCAGGGCGGACTCCGGCACCTCGCCGAAGTTCTCCTCCAGCCACCTGCGGTCGACGTCCGCGGTGGACAGTTCCGGGCCGCCGGCGGCGACGGGCAGGAACTCGATCCCGGCCGAGACGTCGGCGTCGGCCGCCTCGGACAGGGTCACCCGCCAGGTCAGGGGCTTGCCCTCGGTGACGTCGCCCGCGACCGGTGCCACCGTGAGTCCGGGCATCGCGTCGTCGTTCCGCGCGGTCACGCCGCCGCGGTGGGAGCCGACCACCGCGCCCCGGACCGCCTTGACGAAGACCTCCTGCGAGACGTCGTAGCCGTAACGCGTGTTGCCACGTACCACCATCGGCACGTCGATGCCGCTGCTGCCCTGACGTACCGTCACCGTCTTGGAGGTCAGCTCTCCGGTGTCCGGCTGGGCGACGAACACGCGGACCTGGCCGCTGCCCTGACCCGAGACCCGCACGGGAACGCGGTAGGTACGGGTCCCTGAGTCGCCCTCGTCCACCGTCAGACGACCGATGTCGACGCGCGGCAGGGCCGCGGCGCGGACCGCAGGTGTCCCCGGGCGCCAGCCCCAGGCGTCCATCAGCCATGCCCGCCCGGAGCCAGTGCGCGGGGTCAGTTCGAGGGACTTCACCCGCTTCAGGTCGAGGCCGGCGCGGACGGCCGCGGACAGCGGGACCCGGATCTCGCGCCCCCAGTAGGAGGCGGTCCGCTCGGTTCCGGGGAGCCCGTCGACGCGTGCCCGGCCCAGGCCGGCGCGGCGGCCCGAGGCGTCGACGACGGCGACGTCAAGCTCGGTGCCGGTGGTGTTGGGCGGGACGATCACCCGCAGGGCGAGGGCCTCGCTGCCCGCGAGGGAGACCGTCCGTGCGGGGCGTACCGTGACCGCTCCCCCGGCACGGGACCAGTTCAGGGCGATCGCGTCGCGGCCGGGCTCCGGGGACGCCTCCCAGGAGGCGAAGTGCGGCGACTGGCCGCCCGCGTCGGGCGGCAGGCAGGCGCGGGCCGGGTCGGGATGGACCTGGGCGCACAGCCGGCCGCCGGTCACGGCGACCGACGGGTCCGGCAGGAAGGCCGGTGTGCGGTGCGCGCCGACGGCGTGGGTGAGCACCCGGGCGGGGTCCGCCGAGGGCGCGCGGCGGCCGGTGCCGTCGAGGAGCGGGCGGACCCGGTCGTCGCCGGCGACGAACAGCCGGGCCGCCGCGGCGATGTACGTGGCACCGGCGGCCTGCTGCTGCGTGGCGGTCAGCCGCGTCTTCGCCCCGGGCGTGCACACGGGGTCCGGCGTCTCGTCGGACCAGAAGTCGTCGTCGGCCGGCGCCTTCGCCTGGCCGGGGGTCCATTCGCTGTTGAAGAAGTTGTGGTTGGCGCCGATCATGTAGACCGCGCTGTGCAGGGCGGCGCCGCGGCTGACGCCGCGTGTGCCGTCGACGTAGATCTGGCCCTGCAGGTCGGACACGTCGCCGTCGCAGCCAGGCAGGAGGGACGCGGAGGGCACGTCGGGGACCGGGTTCTGTCCGAAGACGGTGGGGCCGATCAGGACGTTGCCGCGGATGGTCCAGCGCACCGGGCCCCGGTGACCGTCCTGGTCGGCGGGCGGCCGGGAGAGGCTGTCGAGCGCGGCGCGGTTGACGCCCTCGCCGCCCCGGGAGTGGCCGACGAGCAGGACGCGGGACAGGTCGGCGCGCGAGGTGGCGCGGACGGCGGCCGGTGCGCCCGTCGGCTTCGCGGCCCAGTCGGCCCAGCGGGCGAGGTGCTGCCGCACGAGGGAGGAGCGGGCCTGGGCGCCGCCATCCTCCGCCGCGTGGTCCTGCCCGTTGATGCCGTTGGCGGAGACGGAGACGGTCACGTACCCCTGAGAGGCCAGGAGTTTCTGGGCGCGCAGATAGCCCTGGTGGCTCGGGATCGGCTGTGTTCCGGCCGTGCAGGGCCACTCGCCGGTGACCTCACCGGCGGCGCTGAAGCACGTGGCGTGACGGCCGTGCAGGAAGAGCGCGAGGGGGCGCTTGCCGGGGGCGCCGACCGGGCCCACGACGGTGGCCCGCATCTCCACCGGGGCGGCGAATCCGGGCAGCCGTACCGACGGCAGGGTGTACTCGCCGGTGACGGTGCGGTGGCCGCCGCGTACGCCGGGATCGACCGGATTCGCGGGGAGTTGGGCCTCCAGGTGGGCGGGGGGAGGTGTCTCGCGGGGCATGGAGGGAGAGAGTCGCCCGGTGCCGCCAGGGGCGTTCGCGCCCGCGTCGAGGCGCCGGCCGCCCGCCATCACCCGCAGCTCCGCCGCGGAGCCGATCCGCGTGCCGTCGACCTTCAGCCGGTACGCGCGCCCGTCCGGCGTGGCCTCGGGCCGGCCGAGCAGCCTGTTCCCCGCGTAGAACTCGACGCGGGCGTCGCCCATGGGCACGGGGGCGGACGAGGTCCAGATCAGTTCCCTTCCGGCGCCCTCGCCGGTGAACCGCCAGCCCTCCGGGAGGTTTCCGTCCTCCCTCGTCTGGTTCGTCCTCGACAGCGGGCCGGGGTCCGGTTGCGCGTGCGCCGCTCCCGGCGACGCCGCGGCCAGCGCGACTAACGCCGCGGCGGCGGTCACCGCGCGTGTGAGACGTATCAAAGCGGTCTTCCTCACCATCGGTCTCGTCGGCACCTGCGGCTTCCGTGGTGCCTCTCTCGCCCTCCGAGGACGGCAACGGGCGTCCAGGGGTTGCCTGGTGAGGTCGACGGCGTGGTACGCGCCCCGGGCCGGAGGAGAGTTGCAAACCCCCAGAGCGGGAAGAACCGGCGCGAAAGGCGTGACGAGTCGCCCGTCGCGCCGACGATTTCCGTCGCGGGGGTAGGCCGGCGACCCCGCCTTGTTATACGTTCCGTCTAACAGCTTGCTAGACGTCACATCTAACAAGCGAGGGTGGCGCGCGGCCGCCCTCGCCTCATCGGGCGGGCACGGGATGGGGCGGGGGCGGCCGGCGTCGAGTCGATCTCTCGATTCAAGGAGCCGCACCATGGCAAGCAGCACCGTTCGCCCGGAGACCCAGGACCGGAGCGCCGAGCAGGACGTCGCCCGGCGGCTGCTCGACTCGGCCGCGAAGCTGTCGTACGACCCGGCCACCGAGGTGGACTGGGACACACCGCTGGACAAGGACTTCCACGGCGCGAGCCCGGAGTGGAGCACTCTCTACGGCACCTCGTACTGGGGCGAGTTGACCGACGCGCAGCGCAAAGAGCTGACCCGGCAGGAGGCCGCCTCGGTCGCCAGTACGGGCATCTGGTTCGAGATGATCCTGCAGCAGATGGTGCTGCGCGACATGTACGCCAAGGACCCCACCTCCCCTCGGTTCCAGTGGGCGCTGACGGAGATCGCCGACGAGTGCCGGCACTCCATCATGTTCGCGCGCGGCGCCGCCAAACTGGGCGCTCCGGCCTACCGGCCGCGGCGCGCGGTGGTCGAACTCGGCCGCGCCTTCAAGACGCTCGCCTTCGGCGAGGCCGCCTACGCCGCGATCCTCGTCGCCGAGGAGGTCCTCGACGTCATGCAGCGCGACTGGATGCGGGACGAGCGTGTCGCCCCCTTCGTCCGCACCATCAACAACATCCATGTCGTGGAGGAATCACGGCACATGAAGTTCGCGCGCGACGAGACGCGCAAGCGGCTCCGGGACGCGGGCCCGCTGCGCCGGCAGCTCAACGCGTTCGTCATCGCGATCGCCTCCTACTACATCGTCACCAGCATGGTGAACCGGAACGTCTACGCGAACGCCGGACTCGACACGGCGCGCGCCCTCGCCGAGGCACGGGCGAACGAACACCACAAGGCCCTGATGCGCTCCAGCTGCTCGGGCCTGATGGACTTCCTCGCCTCCGCCCGGCTGCTCACCAGGCCGGCGCTCTTCTTCTACAAGCGGGCCCACCTCATCTGACCGCAGCCGCGCCGGCGCGCCGCCTCCCCTCCCCCTTCCTCCGACCGACTGAGCCGGACTGACGACATGACCTACGCCATCACCCAGACGTGCTGCAGCGACGCCACGTGTGTCGCCGTGTGCCCCGTCAACTGCATCCACCCGACCCCGCAGGAACGGGCTTTCGGCAGCACGGAGATGCTCCACATCGACCCCGGGACGTGCATCGACTGCGGGGCCTGCGCGGACGCCTGCCCGGTCGACGCGATCTTCCCCGTGGACAGCCTCTCCGCGCCGCAGCGGGAGTACGCCGCGATCAACGCGGCCTACTTCACGGCCGAGGAACCCGAACCGGTGGGCGCCGGGCCGAACTTCCACTCCTGGGGCGCGCCCGTCTTCGAGCGCGGTCTGCCGTCCGACTTCGCGCCGATCCGGGTCGCGGTCGTCGGCACCGGACCGGCCGGGATGTACGCCGCCGAGGACCTGTTGCTGCACACCAACGCCGAGGTGACGCTGGTCGACCGGCTGCCCGTGGCGGGCGGTCTGGTCCGGTACGGGGTGGCGCCGGACCACCCCGCGACCAGGAAAGTGGGTGACACCTTCGCCCGGTTCCACAGCCACCCGCGGGTACGGATGCACCTGGGCGTCGCGGTCGGTGAGGACATCACCGCGGAGGAGCTCGCCGCGCACCACGACGCGGTGGTGTACGCCGTGGGCGCCTCGGCCGACCGCCGGCTCGGCATCCCGGGCGAGGACGTGCCGGGCAGCATCCCGGCGACCACGTTCGTGTCCTGGTACAACGCCCATCCCGAGGTCGCCGCGGACGCGGTCGCCCTCACCGCCGAGCGGGTCGTCGTGGTCGGCAACGGCAACGTCGCCCTCGACGTGGCCCGCATCCTCGTCACCGACCCGGCGTCGCTGGCCGGCACCGAGATCGCCGACCACGCGCTCGCCGCCCTGCGCGACGCCCCGGTGCGCGAGGTGGTCCTGCTGGGGCGGCGCGGCCCCGAACACGCCGCGTACACCGCCTCCGAACTGCTCGCCCTCACGCACCTGCCCGGCGTGGACCTGGTCGTCGACGACCACGACCCGCGGACCGGCGCGACGATCGACGGCGCGGACGGGGTCGGGGGCGGGAAGGCCGCGCTGCTGCGAGGGCTTCCGCGCGAGCCGGTGGACTGGTCGCGTGCGCCGGGGTCGGAGCGCCGTCGCATCGTCCTGCGCTTCCACTCCGCGCCCCTGGAGGTGCTCGGCGCGGACGGCGTCAGGGGCGTACGGGTCACGGAGGCGACGGCGGAGGCGGGCGAGCGCGCGATACCGGCCGGCCTGTTCCTGCGGGCCGTCGGACACCGGGGGGTTCCGGTGGCGGGGCTGCCCTTCGACGAGGCGACCGGGACGGTGCCGCACCAGGGCGGGCGGGTGGACGGGATGCCGGGGACGTACGTCGTCGGCTGGATCAAGCGCGGCCCCTCGGGCGGGATCGGGGCCAACCGCACCTGCGCCGCCGAGACCATCGGCACGCTCCTCGCGGACGCGGTCGCCGGTGCCCTGCCCACGCCGACGCGCCCCCCGCGGGCCTTCCACCGCCTCGCCCGCAGGCGCGGTCGCCGGCGCGGCCGGAGCTGAGCACCGGGCGGGCCGGAGTGGGGGAGATCAGGCACGTTCGGGCGGCTCAGTCGACGACCTTCTGCCACGCCGTCGTGCCGAGCAGTCCCGTCTCCCCCACGTCGAGGCCGCCCTCCGGTTCGACGGTCTGCCGCTCCGCCCCGACGGCCGGGCCGATCTCCACGTGCACGCCGCTCCCCCGCAGCGTCGCCGCGTCGACGGCGGAGTAGCGCCAGACGAACACACTGCGCGCGGACTCTCCGGGCGCGAGCGTGACGGGGTGCGGCCCCGGGTCGTCGAGCTGGGTGATCGGTCCCGTCCCCTTGAGTACGGTGACGTCCATGCGCTCGTTCTCGACGTCACGTACCCGTACATCGGGGTAGCCGTTCAACCGCTGGGTGCCGCCACCGCAGTTGGTGAGCGTCACCGGCATGGCCCGGAGCCCCATGGCGGCGTTCACCGCGCCCGTCGACACCGTCACTCCGGTCGCCGGGCAGCCCGTCGCCGCCACGGAGGGCGTCGGTTCGGCGTCCCCGGGCCGGGGTGCCCCCGTCTCCACCGGTGCCACGATGGGCGGCGGCTTCGGCGATGCCGCCGCCCGGGTGCGCTCGGGGTCGACCTCACGGTCGATCTCCGCCGAGAGTCCGCACCCGCCGGTCACCACGGCCGCGACGGCCACCCCCGCGGCCACCACGAGCGCGCGCCTCACAGATATGACGGTCATGCGCCGATCATCACACGCGGCCCCGGCCCGGCGTGGGGCGCCGGTCACTCGAACCGCGTGGTGTCGCCCGCTCCCCTGCGGACGATGTCGAGTTCGCCGCCGGAGAAGTCGATGACCGTGGTCGGCTCCGTGCCGCAGTCGCCCGAGTCCACCACGACGTCGACCACGTGGTCGAGCCGTTCCTTGATCTCCCAGCCCTGGGTCATCGGCTCCTCCTCGTCGGGCAGGAGCAGGGTGCTGGAGAGCAGCGGTTCGCCGAGTTCGGCGAGCAGGGCCTGCGCGACGGCGTGGTCGGGGATGCGGACACCGACGGTCTTCTTCTTGGGGTGCAGCAACTGGCGCGGCACTTCCCTCGTCGCGGGCAGGATGAAGGTGTACCTGCCGGGCGTCGCCGCCTTGATCGCGCGGAAGACGTCGTTGTCGATGTGCACGAACTGTCCGAGCTGCGCGAAGTTCTGGCACACCAGGGTGAAATGGTGACGGTCGTCGAGGTTCCGGATGGACCTGATGCGACTGATGCCGTCACGGCTGCCCAGTCGGCATCCCAGGGCGTAACAGGAATCCGTCGGATACGCGACGAGCGCGCCGGACCGGATGCTGTCCGCCACACTGCTGATGGTGCGCCGCTGAGGATTGTCGGGGTGCACGTCGAAGTACTTCGCCATGCGGGCAGTCTAGGTTCCGGGTGGGACCGGCCCGGGACGGCGGGCCGGTGCGTCGGTGCGAGCCGGGGCGCTCCGGTGCGATGCGGTACGGGCGTACGGGGTGTACGGGGTGTACGGGCGTACCGGGCCGGCGGCACGTTCACACGTTCACACGACCGTCAGGCGGCGAGGCCCAGTTCCTGGCGCACCACGATCGCGTTGAGCCGGATCGTGTAGGGGGCGATGTCCCCCGTCCGCAGCGCGCCGGCCTTCTCCTTCTCCAGGCCGACGGTCACGTCGATGCAGAAGGCGACGGCGTACATGTGCTCGCCGGTCTCCTCGTCCTGAAGGGCGAAGAACAGGTCCCGGTAGTAGCTGGTGTGCTCGGGGCCCTCGTCGTAGTACGAGAGCCCCGGCTCGTTCTCCTGCGCCGCGAGTCCGGTGAAGGCGTGGACCAGTTCCTGCTCGATCGTGTCCCAGAAGGGGGCGTCGGCGAACTCCGCCGGGAGCGCCTGGCGTACGGCCTCCTTGAGGGAGAGCACCATGACGACGACCGGGGCCTCCTCCTGAAGTCCCCAGCCGCGGACCATCTTCACGACGGTGCTGTCGGGGATGGCCGCGGCCGCCTGACGGATGTTGTCGAAGTCGAAGTTGACGGTCGCCGGAGCGATCGCCTCCTGGAACAAGCGGTCGATGGCACGGGCCTGTTCGAGATGGTCCGGGCCCACCTCGATGACGGTCTTGAAACTGGCGGCCATGTCTCCTCCTGCGATGATCAAGAGCAATCAGATGTCGATCGGCATTGATCCGGGGTGATCAAGCGGGGTCAGTATGCCGAGCGGGCGCGTGGGCGGCGAGGTCGTCCCGCCGTACGGACGGCAGCTCCCGGGCAGTGGCGAGGGACAGCCATGGTCTTGCCGATCCGGCCCCTTCCCCGCACATTGACGGGCATGACGATCGTTGTACTGGTGGGCACGCTGGACACCAAGGGGCTGGAGTACGGCTGGCTGCGTGAGCGACTGCTGTCACGGGGCGTCGAGGTCGTGGTGGTCGACGCCGGGGTGGTGGGAACTCCGCGCATACCCGCCGACGTGCCGCGCGCGGAGGTGGCGCGGGCTGCGGGCGGGGACCTGGAGCGGCTGCGGGCGGAGGGCGACCGGGGCGCGGCGGTGACGGCCATGGCACGGGGCGCGGCCGAGATCGTGCGGCGGCTCCACGCGGAAGGACGGTTGCACGGGGTGCTCGCTCTCGGCGGCAGCGGCGGTACGTCGATCGCGACCCGGGCGATGCGGGAACTGCCGCTCGGAGTTCCGAAGGTGATGGTCTCCTCCATGGCCGCCGGCGACGTCTCGCCCTACGTCGGCTCCGCCGACATCACGATGATGTACAGCGTCGTGGACATCGCCGGCGTCAACCGTCTCTCCGCCCCGATCCTCGCCAACGCTGTCGACGCGGTCGCCAGCATGGCGAAGGGGTTCGCCGCCGAGCCCCGGGCCGTACGCCCCGCCGAGCTGGGTGACGACGGAGCGGGCGGCGAGGGCGGTGGCCCCCTGATCGCGGCGAGCATGGCGGGGGTGACGACGTCCGGCGTCGACGCGGCGCGGGAGCGGCTGACCGGGCACGGCTACGAGGTGCTGGTGTTCCACGCCAGCGGGTCCGGCGGGAGGACCCTGGAATCGCTCGCCGAGCGGCGGCTCTTCGCGGGAGTACTCGATCTGACGCTCTGCGAGATCGCGGACGAGCTGTTCGGGGGCATCCTGACGGCGGGGCCTGACCGGATGACGGCCGCCGGGCGCCGCGGGGTGCCGCAGGTGGTGAGCCCCGGGGCCCTGGACCTGGTGAAGTTCGGCCCGCTCGACACCGTTCCCGCCCGCGTGCGCGACCGGGACGTACGGGTGCACAACCCGTCCGTCTCGGTCGTCCGCACGACGGCGCGGGAGTGCGCCGAACTGGGGGCGCATGTCGCCGCGAAGCTACGGGTGTCGACTGGACCGACGGCGGTGTGTCTGCCGCTGCGCGGGCTGTCCACGCTGGGGGCGCCGGGCGGTCCGTACCACGATCCGGCCGCGGACGAGGCGCTGTTCGCCGCCCTGCGGGACGGGCTGAGGGGGAGCGCCGTCGAGGTCGTCGAGATCGACACGCACCTCAACGACCCGTGGTTCGGCCGTGCCGCCGCCGATCTGCTCCAGCGGCTGATCGCCGACGCGAAGGCGGGCTGACGGAGGCGGAAGCCGATGCGGCCCCCGTCTCGCCTCGCACCCGCTTCCGCCGCGCCGTGTGCCGACCCGCTACCCCGCCCCGCCCGTCAGGCGGGCAGGTCGGCCAGGCGTCGCCGGTCGAGCGGGGAGGCCCGACGGTCGAGGCGCTCCTCCAGGAGGTGGCGGGCGGCGTCGCTGTGGCCCGCCTCCATCAGCGCGTACAGCAGCGTCTCCTCGACGACCTCGCGCTGCGCGGCGCTGCCGCCCACCTTGCGCAGGGAGGGCAGGAGCGCCCGCAGTCCGGTCACCGCCGTCGTCCACCGCTCCTCCAGTACGGCTTCGAGGGCGCGGCACAGCGGGACGACGACCTCCCGCTGGACGGGATCGGCTCCGGCGGCGTGGGTGCGCAGACGGCGCAGCGCGGGCAGGTCGCCCGCCGCCGTGAGGGCGACGGCGCTGTGCAGCGCGGTGAAGGCGGTGGCGGGTCGCTCGACCAGGTCACGGGCGACCGCGTCGAGAACCCCCTCGACGGGCACCCGGCCCGTCCAGTTCCGGGACATCCGGGCCCGCCACAGGAGGGATCCGGAGTCGACGAGTGCCCGTACGCCGTTCACCTGACGGGGAGCCAGCTGGGCGAACCAGCGGCGGCGTACCGCCTCGGTGTCGTCCAGGGCCAGTTCGTGCAGCGCCACGTGCCAGGAGAAGTGCGCCCGGTGCACGGCTCCCCTGCCCTGGCCGCCGATCCAGCCGTCGAGCCAGTCGCGGCCGTCGCGGTGCGCGCCGGACTCGTAGTGGACGTGGGCGAGGGCGTGCACGGCGTGCCCGGAGGCGGGTTCGGCGGCCAGGGCCACCCGGGCGAGGGCGCCCGCCTCGTCGATCCGGCCCTGTTCCTGACGGACGAAGGCGAGGAGCGAGGTGTGGAACCAGTGACCGTCGTAGGCGGGCGCGGTGTGTTCCACGAGCCGCAGCGCGAGGGAGCCGTCGAGGTCCCCGACCCCGGAGAAGGCGATCGTGGGGACGGCGATGCCGAGCGCGAAGGCGTCGCCGGGGAACCGGTCGAGGTGGTCGACGAGCGCCCGGTCCCCGTCGTCCGCCGACGCCGGACCTCCGTCGTGCGCGCGGACGCGTCGGGTGACGACGTCGACGAAGGAGCGTTCCCGTTCGTCACCACGCTCCGCGGCGCTGCGCTGGGCGTCGGCGAGCGCGCGGGAGACGTCGACGTCCGCGCCGCTCTCGTGGCCGAGCAGGGCGAGCGCGGCATGGCCGAGGGCGAAGCCGGGGTCGAGTTCGACGGATCGGGCGAACGCCTCGGCCGCCTTGGCGCGTACGGTGACGACCCGGCCGAGCCCGGTGCGGAAGGCCGTGGCGGCGGCGGCGTGGGTGGAGAGCGGCAGCCCGAACTGGTCGGTGGGCCTGCGGCGCCCGGCGGGGCGGGCGGGGGTGAGCGGTGCGAGGACGGCCTCGGCGATCTCCTTGGCCTGGACACGGATCTCCGGGATCGCGGTCGTCTCCCACAGCTCGCCACGCCGGGGCGCGCCCAGGGTGAACAGCGGCCGCTCGGTGCGTCCTTGGCCGTCGAGGAGCCGGCCCGCGTCGGTGGCGACGCCGATGCCCAAGGGGCCCGGCACCGCGAGGCCGTCGGCGATCAGGCCGCCCCACAGCGGGTCGTCGGCGCCGTCCATCCGGAGTCCGGGCCCGGTGCAGTCCACCACCCGGGCCACGGTCAGTTCCCGGCCGTCGGCGAGACGGACGACGAGCCGGCCGTCCTCGAGCGGCTCGGCGGCGGCGATCCGTCCGGCGTGGATCCGCAGGCGGCGGGCGGCGCGGGCACGGGCGACGGCCTCCGCGGTGGCCGGTGCCATGCGGTGGCGGTGGACGTTCCACCGGGTGGCGTCGCGGGCGAGGAACTCGGCCCGCTCCTCGTCGGTGAGGCCCTGCCAGAGCGCCGCGATGCCGGGGCGCAGTCCGTCGAAGGCGGGCCGCCAGTCGCCGTGGTCCCGCAGGACGGCGGCGAGGTGCCGGCGCAGTGCCGGGCGCAGCCGGTGGAGCGGGAGGGCGCCGATACCGGGCGGAGGGGGCACGGGCGGCAGCGGGGCGACGGCGTGCGGCCGGGGCAGGAGTCCGCTGCGGGACACGGCGTGCACCGTGCGACCCGGCCGGTCGAGGACGAGGGCGAGGTCGACGGCGGTCAGGCCGGTGCCGACGAGCAGGACGTCGTCCGCCGGGTCCACCGCGTCGAGTGCTCCGGGCGCCCAGGGGTCGGTGACGAACCGGTCGGAACCGCGCAGTTCCGCCGGGGCCCAGCCGGCCGTTCCGGCGGCGGGCCCGGTGGCCAGGACGACGCTGTCGGCCGTCACGGTCCCACCGTCGGCGAGCGTGAGCGCGAGGCGCCCGTCGGCCGTGTCGGCGCAGTTCCCGGCCGTGGTCCGCAGCCGGCGTACGGCGACTGTGCCGTGCGCCGTGATGATGGCGCGTCCGAGGGTGTCGGCGAGGTACGAGCCGAAGCGGTGGCGGGAGGCGAAGTCGGCGGCGGTGACGGTGGATTCGCCGTGGCGGCAGAGCCAGCGGCGGAAGTGCCCGGGGTCGTCCGGGTAGCAGCTCATTCCGCCGACGGGCACGTTGAGGCGGTGCTCGGGGACCTCGGTGGCGTAGGCCGTGCCGCGGCCCGCCTCCGCGGCGGGGTCGATCAGGACCAGGTCGAGCGGGGTGCGGCGCCGGGCCGCGGCTTCGCACAGCTGGACGGCTACGAGCGCGCCGGCGGCGCCCGCGCCGACCACGGCCACGGTCGATCGCTGACGGGTGGACACCACGGACGCGACGGGAACCACGGAAACCTCCGAGCCAAGGCGGATGGCGCACGGTGAAGTTCGGCGATGTTCACTATGTCGATGGAGAATGTGGAATGACAAGCCCGCTCAGTCGGCGGTGGGGATGCCGGATCAGTTTCGCGCCAACCGTGAGACATTGAGGCGGTGAGGATCTCAGCGAGAACGGACTACGCCCTGCGGGCCATGGCGGAGCTGGCGTGTTCGCCCGACCGGCCTCTGAAGGCGGAGGAGATCGCCGGCCGTCAGGACATCCCCGTCCGCTTCCTCTTCGTCGTCCTCAGCGAGTTGCGTCAGGCGCGGCTGGTGCGGAGCGTGCGCGGCCCGGAGGGCGGCTACTCACTCGCCGCGCCCGCGGCGGACATCACTCTCGCCGATGTCATCCGTGCCATGGACGGTCCGCTCGTGAGCGTGCGTGACCTGAAACTGACGGGTCTCGAGTACCAGGGCGCCGCCGCCCCGATGCCGGACGTGTGGCGTGCCGTCCGGGCGAGCCTTCGCCACGTCCTGGAGGGCACGACCCTCGCGGATCTGGCGGCGGGGACCCTCCCCGAGCTGGTACGGGAACGGGCCAGCGAGTACAACGACGACGTGCGGACCTATCCGTAACCCCCGGTGCGGACTATCCGGGTCGACGGGGTCGCCAGGACAGGGCCGTCGCGGTGGTCGCGGCGGTGACCGACGCGAGGCGTGAATAGTCCAGGGTGTCCGGGGTGTCGGTCGGCCGGTGGTAGTGGGGGTTGCGGAACTCGGCCGTGCTCGTGAGCAGGACGGCCGGGATCCCGGCGTTCCAGAAGGCCGCGTGGTCGCTGCGGCCGAGCTGGTTGAGCGGCGGCAGGAGGAGGCCGGCGAGGGCGCCGAGCGGGCCGTCGGGGCGCGGGTCGCGCAGCGTGACGACGGGCAGCGGGGGTTCGGCGGCGCCGGCGGCCCGCTGCCAGAGGGAGGCGGCTTGATCGGTCGAGCGCCGATGGACCACGAGAGTGAAGTCGCCCCGCAGCCCGGTCGCGCGCACGGCGGCGACCGCACGGGGGAAGAGCAGGCCGAACCCTTTGGGCAGACGCTGGGTCCCGGGCTCGGTCGCGAAGCAGCCGACCGACTCGAGGCAGATCATGCCCGCCTGCGGGGTGGTGCCGTCGCGGCGAAGACGCCGGGCCGCGACCCGGGAACCGATGAACCCCAGCTCCTCCATGTCGAAGACCATGAGGGTGACCGCGGGGGGCCGCCCCGGCAGCCCGCCGAGAAGCCGGGCGGTCTCCAGCAGCGCGGCGACCCCCGAGGCGTTGTCGTCGGCGCCGGGGCTCCCCCGCACGGTGTCGAGATGCGCCCCGACGATCACGGTGGGGCGGTCGTCGGCGCCCGGCAGCCGGGCCAGGAGGTTGGCGCCGGTGAGCCGCCGGTGCAGGCGGAGACGGAGCGGGGACATTCCTCCGCCTGGGCGGTCCGAGCATCCCAGGCGGCCGCGTACGTCGAAGGGCCGCCGCTCTGTCCGCCAGCCGGCCTCCGTCAGCTCCCGCACCACATGTGCCTCGGCCCGTGCCATGGCCTCGGGCGCGGCGGTCCGGCCGCGCGGCCGGTCGGCCAGAAGCTCCACGTCGTACCGCAGGCGCGCCGGGTCGACCCGCCCGCTCAGCGCGCGGACGAGCGTGGGAAGGTCGCTACCGAGGTCCTGGTCCATGGCGGGGGCGGCTCCACCTCTCTCCCTCACCCTCGTCGGCTTCCCCGCGCCTCGCAAGGGCTGGGTGTCGCGCCGCGCCCGGCCCGGGCGGGGAACGACACTTGGACCGCGACGGACGGCACCAGGCCAGGCCTCAGCTTCTCGACGACCCCTACGGAAGGAACACGAAAGCATGCCGATGTTCGATCCGATCACGCGCAGGCTCCGGCGGCTCTTCGGGGTCCTCGACTCCGACCAGGACGGTTTCGTCACCTGGTCCGATCACCGCCAGATCGTGGACGCGTACGCCGCCGGTTACGGGCTGGCCGGGGACGACGACAGGATCCGGGCCCTGGAGAAGGCGTACTGGGCGCTGTGGCTCGGCCTGCTCACGCAGTCGGAGCCGGGGCGGGAGCGGCTGGACCAGGACGAGTTCGTCGCGGCGCAGCGTGCGGTGGGCTACGACGCGAACCGGCCGGAGCTGCTCGAGAACCTGGCGGAGGCCATCTTCCGGATCATGGACACCAAGGGGGACAAGCGGGTCAGCCGGGACGAGTTCGCCGCCTACCTCTCCGTCTGGGGCGTCTCCAGCGAGCAGGACCCGGTGGTCTTCGAGCGTCTCGACCTGGACCGTGACGCGTTCATCTCCCAGCGGGAGATCGCCAGGTCCCTTCGGGCCTTCCACCTTCACAACGACGATCTCAACACGCCGGGCGGCATCTTCCTGGGCATCTACTGAGCCGCCCCGCCCCTCGGGCGGCGTGGGTGATGCGCGGCGGGCCGTCGTGTGGTCGGATCGGCGTCATGGACCTCGCAGAGGAGAACGACGGGCCGGCACCGGGGCCCGCCCCCGGCAGTCGACGCCAGGCCGCCCGGCGGACCGTCGCGAGCCGGGTCGTGGACCGGGCGGAGCTGGCGGAGCTCCTCGACATACTCGACCTCCGGCCGGAGGTCGATCACCTCTACCCCGGCACGGCGTCCGAGACGAAGAACCGTCGCGGCCCCCGGCGACCGGAGTAGCGCGGGTGCGGTGCCCCCCGGCACACGGGGTTCGCGGCGGGCCCCGTCACGTGGGCGAGTTCGCGGCTCGCCAGTTCGCGGCGGGCCCGGAGGAACGCCCGGGGCCGGTCGACGGCCGGCACCGCCGTCGTACGGCCGTCGTACGGCCGTCACGCTCGTACACGCCGAGGAAGCTGCCCTCCTCCGTGGGGGCCCTCGACGACACGGACGGTGTCCCCCTCACGCCGCCGGCCCGCGCACCGGACGCGTGCGCCGTACCGGTCCGACCAGAAGACTGGCAGGGGGCGGTTGCTGTCCACCGTCCGGCCGGCCAGGAGGTTGCGTACGGCGACGGCGGTTGGTCGGTCGCGCCGGCCCAGTGTTCCGCGCGTACTCCTCCGCCGCGGGCGACATCGCCCACCGCCACGACCTGCGGCAGTGCGGTGACGCAGCCGACGTCGCAGAGCACCCCGTCGTGCAGCAGGAGTGGGGAGCCGGCGAGCCGGCGCCCTTCGAGGAGACCGTGATCGGCGCGGCCTGGAGCGGCTCGGCGACGCCGCCTCCACCGAGCGCTACCGCGCGGAGGATCTCGCGCTCGGCCGCCGCATCACGTACGACGTGAAGGCCAACTGGAAGTTGATCGTCGAGAACTTCATGGAGTGCTACCACCGCGCGACGATCCACCCCGAACTCACCGAGGTGCTCCCTGAGTTCGCGGACGGCTACGCGGCGCAGCACTACGTCGGCCACGGCGCCGGGTTCGCCGAGGAGGCCGAGGGGTTCACCGTTGACGGCAGCGAGGCTTCGCCCGGCTGCCGGAGGTCGCCGACGAACGGGACCGGCGCCACTACGCCATCACCGTGAAGCCGACCGTCTTCATCGACCTGGTGCCGGACCATGTGATCCTCCACCGCATGTTCCCGTTCGCCGAGGACCGTACGGCCGTCGAGTGCGACTGGCTGTACGCGCCGGAGGTCGTGGAGTCCGGCGCGGACGTGTCGGAGTCGGTGGAGCTCTTCCACCGGGTCAACGTCCAGGACTGCGAGGCCTGCGAGCGCACCCAGCCCGCGATGGCCTCCCGCGCCTCCCGCGCCGGCGGGGTGCTGGTGTCGACCGAGCACCACATCGAGACCTTCCACGCGTGGCTGCGGCGGAAGCTGAGCGAACCCTCCCCCGCCCCGGAGTGTTGACGGTCACATTCGGCATGGATCGCGACCGTCCGGTGAGGTACCAGCGGCAAGGGTGCGCCACTCCGGCGCTGACCAGGAGGAACGAGAAGCATGCCCGAACTCTTCATCGGCGGAGCCTGGCGGTCCGCGCTCGACGGGCGGACCCGGGAGATCCGGTGCCCCGCCGACGGCGACCTGGTCGCGGTCGTCGACGAGGCCGGCGCCAAGGACACCGTCGAGGCGATCACGGCCGCCCGCCGTGCCTTCGACGAGGGCCCGTGGCCCACGACGACGGCCGCGGACCGCGGCGACCTGCTGCTGCGCGTCGCCGATCTGCTCGCTCGCGACAAGGACGCCCTGGCCCGCGCCGAGTCCCTCGACACCGGCAAGCGGCTGGTGGAGAGCGCGTACGACATCGACGACATCGTGAACTGCTTCCGGTACTTCGGGCGGCTCGCGGCGGCCGAGACGGGCCGGGTGATCGAGACGGGCACCGCGAACACCGACAGCCGGGTCGTGTACGAGCCGGTCGGCGTCTGCGGGCTGATCACTCCGTGGAACTATCCGCTGCTCCAGACGGCGTGGAAGGTGGCACCGGCGCTCGCCGCGGGCAACACCTTCGTCCTGAAGCCCAGCGAGCTGACCCCGCACACGGCGATCCATCTGATGCGTCTGCTCGCCGAGGCCGGGCTGCCGGACGGTGTCGCCAACCTCGTCCTCGGCGCGGGCCCGGAGGCGGGTGCGCCGCTCGCCGACCACCCGGACGTCGACCTGCTCTCCTTCACCGGCGGGCTGCAGACCGGCCGCCGGCTGATGGCGGCCGCCGCCGGGACGGTGAAGAAGGTCGCGCTCGAACTCGGCGGGAAGAACCCGAACATCGTCTTCGCGGACGCCGATTTCGACACGGCCGTCGACATGGCGCTGACCGCCGTCTTCCTGCACTCCGGCCAGGTCTGCTCGGCGGGGGCACGGCTCCTCGTGGAGGACTCGCTGCACGACCGCTTCGTCGACGAGGTCGTACGCAGGGCCCGGGAGATCCGGCTCGGCGGGCCCTTCGACGAGCGGGCGCAGACCGGGCCGCTGATCTCGGCCGCCCATCGCGAGAAGGTCGAAGCCTACGTCGCGGCCGGGGTGGCGGAGGGCGCGGTGCTGCGCTGCGGCGGCGCCCGGCCGGAGGGTCCCGCGTACGACGCGGGCCACTACTACCTGCCGACCGTGCTCGACGAGTGCCGGTCCGGCATGTCGGTGGTGCGGGAGGAGTCTTTCGGCCCGGTGCTGACCGTGGAGCGGTTCCGCGACGAGGACGAGGCGGTCCGGCTGGCGAACGACACGATCTACGGCCTGGCGGGCGCGGTGTGGACCTCCGACGAGGGCCGGGCCGGGCGTGTCGCGGCCCGGCTGCGGCTGGGCACGGTGTGGATCAACGACTACCACCCCTACCTGCCGCAGGCGGAGTGGGGCGGGTTCAAGCAGTCAGGCACCGGGCGGGAACTCGGTCCGGCCGGCCTCGCGGAGTACCGCGAGACGAAGCACATCTGGCGCAACACCGCTCCGGAGCCGCAGGCCTGGTTCGCCTGAACCATCCCCCACCGACCAGGAGTTGACCCATGGCAGCAACCGCTCCCTCCTCTCCGCCGGGCGACGACGCGGAACTCACGGAGTTCGGCTACCGGCCCGAACTCAAGCGCACGCTCGGCAACTTCCACACGTTCGCGGCCGGCATCTCGTACATATCGATCCTCACCGGCACCTTCCAGCTGTTCTACTTCGGTTACGCCAGCGGCGGCCCCGCCTACTGGTGGTCCTGGCCGATGGTCTTCGCCGGGCAGTTCATGGTCGCGCTCTGCTTCGCCGAGCTGGCCGCCCGCTACCCGGTGGCGGGCTCCATCTACAACTGGGCGAAGAAGGTCGGGAACGGTCACGTCGGCTGGCTCGCCGGTTGGATGATGCTCATCGCCTCGGTCGTCTCGATCGCCGCCGTCGCCCTCGCCTATCAGCTGACCCTTCCGCAGATCTCCTCCGTCTTCCAGTTCGTGGGGGACGGGACGGGGACGTACGACGTGGCGACCAACGCGGTGATCCTCGCCGCGGGGCTGATCCTCTTCACCACGGTCGTCAACGCCTTCGGTGTGAAGCTGATGGCGCGGATCAACACCGCCGGTGTCTTCCTCGAACTCATCGCCACGGTCGTGCTGATCGTGCTGCTCGCCGTGAACGTGGTCCGCGGCCCGCAGGTCGTCACCGAGACGGCCGGCACCGGCTCGGGCCAGCCCTTCGGCTACCTCGGGGCGTTCCTGATCGCCTCGCTCGCCTCCGCGTACGTGATGTACGGCTTCGACACGGCGGCCTCGCTCGGTGAGGAGTCCCTCGATCCCTCGCGCAACGCGCCGCGCGCCGTCATCCGGGCTATCGTCGCCTCGTTCGTCCTCGGTGGGCTCATCCTGATCCTCGCGCTGATGAGCGTCTCGAACCTGCGGGGCGAGAAGCTGTCCACCGACGGCCTGCAATACGTGGTCCTGGACGTGCTCGGCCCGACGGCCGGCAAGGCCATGCTGTGGTGCGTGCTGATCGCGGTCACCGTCTGCGCCCTCGCCGTGCACACGGCGGCGGTCCGGCTCGCCTTCGCCATGGCGAGGGACAACAACCTCCCCGCCTCCTCGCGGCTCGCCAAGGTCAGTCCCCGGTTCGGCACCCCGATCCTGCCGACCGTGATCATCGGCGTACTCGCGCTGGCGATCCTGCTGGTCAACATCCGCCAGCCGCAGATCTTCACGGTGGTCACGAGCATCGGCATCGTCATGATCTACGTGGCGTATCTGCTGGTCACCCTGCCGATGCTGGTGGCTCGACTGCGCGGCCGGTGGCAGCCCGCCGAGGGCAGGTTCTCGCTCGGCCGCTGGGGCCTCCCCGTCAACATCCTGGCCGTGCTGTGGGGCGGGGCCATGACGCTCAACCTCATCTGGCCGCGGGCGGCCGTCTACAACGCCGCGGAGCCGTACCACTGGTATCTGCGCTGGGGCGCTGTCCTGTTCGTCGGCGCGATCGCGCTCGGCGGCTTCACCTACTACTGGTTCGTCCAGCGGCACCGTACGGGCGTCCTCGCCGAACACGCCGTCGTGGCGTCCCCTGAGCATGTCGCACCGAAGGAGGTCATCCCCTCATGAACGCCCTCGAGAGTGATGAGTTCGACTACGTCGTCGTCGGCGGCGGCACCGCGGGCAACGTGGTCGCCGCACGGCTGAGCGAGGACCCGTCCGTCACCGTGTGCGTCCTGGAGGCGGGTCCCAGCGACGTCGGGGACGACAACGTCCTCAGACTGGAACGGTGGATGGGCCTGCTGGACTCCGGCTACGACTGGGACTATCCGGTCGAGCCGCAGGTCAGCGGAAACAGCTTCATGCGGCACGCCCGCGCCAAGGTGCTCGGCGGCTGCTCCTCGCACAACTCGTGCATCGCCTTCTGGGCGCCGGCGGAGGACCTGGACGACTGGGCGGCCGCGGGCTGTACCGGCTGGAGCGCGGCGGACCTCTTCCCGCTCTACCGTCGGCTGGAGAACAACGACGCGCCCGGGGACCACCACGGCCGGTCCGGGCCGGTGAAGCTGCGCACGCTCAAGGGCGGGGACCCGTGCGGCACGGCCCTGCTGGCGGCGTGCGCCCAGGCGGGCATACCGACGACCCCGTTCAACACCGGCTCGACGGTGGTGCGGGGCGCGAACTGGTTCCAGATCAACGCCGACGAGAACAACATCCGGCAGTCCTCCTCGGTCGCCTACCTCCACCCGGTGATGGGCAAGCGCCCCAACCTGGAGATACGGACCGGGGTACGGGCGAAGCAGCTGGTCATCGAGGGCGGACGCTGTGTCGGCGCGCAGTACCTGGACCCGGACCTGATCCACACCCGTACGGTCCGCGCCCGCCGCGAGGTCGTCGTCTCGTGCGGCTCCATCGACACGCCGAAGCTGCTGATGCTCTCGGGCATCGGCCCCGCGGAGCATCTGCGGGAGGTGGGCGTGGACGTGCTCGTCGACTCCCCCGGCGTGGGCGAGAACCTCCAGGACCATCCCGAGGGCGTCGTGATGTGGGAGGCGAAGCAGCCGATGACCACCACGTCGAGCCAGTGGTGGGAGGCCGGCATCTTCTACGACACGGAGCCGGGCCTGGACCGGCCGGACCTGATGTTCCACTACGGCTCGGTGCCCTTCGACATGAACACCACCCGGCACGGCTATCCGACGTCGGAGAACGCCTTCTGTCTGACGCCGAACGTCACGCGTGCCAAGTCGCGCGGCACGGTACGGCTGCGGACGCGCGACTACCGCGACAAGCCTAAGGTCGACCCGCGGTACTTCACGCACGAGCACGACGTCCGGGTGATGACGTACGGCATCGAGCTGGCCCGCAGGATCGCCGCGCAGCCCGCGCTCGCCGGGTGGGCGGGGGCCGAGCTCGCCCCGGGACCCGACGTCCGCACCGCCGACGAGCTGCTCGACTACATCCGTAAGACGCACAACACCGTCTACCACCCGGCGTGCACGGTGAAGATGGGCGCGGACGACGACGTCTCGGCGCCGCTCGACGCGCGGCTGCGGGTCAAGGGGGTGCGGGGGCTGCGGGTCGCGGACGGGTCCGTGATGCCGGATCTCGTCACCGTCAATCCGTGCATCACGACGATGATGATCGGCGAGAAGTGCGCCGATCTGATGCGGGCGGACGCCTGACGGCCCGAGCGGACGGCGGGAGGCGCCCGTCCCGGCATGCTGCCGGGGCGGGCGCCTCCTGTCGTGCCGGGGTCCTGGGCCGTATCCGTGAAGTCCCGCCTGGCCCGCGGGCATACGGCGCTACCTTCCGGACACGACCTAGCTAGAAGGTCAGGTTCCAGGCGTCGATCCGGCCGGTGTCCTGGCTGGCGTTGTCGTTCACGCGGAGCTTCCAGACACCGTTCGCGACCTCCGAGGAGGCGTTGACGGTGTAGGTCGCGGCGATGTTGTCCGTGCTGCCGCCGGCTCGGTTGTGCACCGTGTACACGGTGCCGTCCGGGGCCACCAGGTCGACCTTGAGGTCACCGATGTAGGTGTGCTTGATGTCCACGCCGACCTTGAGCGTGGCGGGCGCGTTGCCCGTCACCCCGCTGACCGTGATCGGGCTCTCGACGGTGGCGTTGTCGGCGACGGTGACGTCGGTGAGGTTCTCGAAGTACTTCCCGGGCGGCGGGGTGAAGCCCCCGACGGCCTTCAGCGCGTCGGTCTGGCCCTCGCCGAAGAAGCCGTTCTTCGCCGTCGTGCCGGTGCAGCGGCTGTCCGAGGGGCAGGCGGTGTCGTTGGCCTGGGTGGAGAGCCGGGCGCGGATGTCCGCCGGGGTGAGGGCCGGGTCGACGCTCGCCATGAGCGCGGCGACACCCGCCACGTGCGGGGAGGCCATCGACGTACCGCTCTTGCTGCCGTACTTGCCGCCCGGCAGCGTCGAGTAGACACCGGAGGCGCCGTCGCCGCCGGGGGCCGCGATGTCGATGACGCCGTTGCCGAAGTTGGAGTACGAGGCCTTGACGTTGCCGCTGCCCATGGCCGCGACCGTCACGACGCCCGGAAGCTCGGTCGGGATGTCGATGCAGGCGTTGGTGATGGTGCGGGTGACCGGCGTGGAGTCGTTCGGGCTCTCGCTGTCGGTCGTCTTGTTCGCGAGGTCGTAGTTGGAGTTGCCGGCCGCGGCGATCTGCAGCGAGCCCTTGCTCTCCGCGTACGCCTGCGCGCGCTTGACGCCCTCGATGATGGCGGCCTGGTCCACGTTGTCCGGGCAGTTGAACGCCCACGGGTCCGTGTAGTAGCTGTTGTTGGTGACCTTGAAGCCGTGGTCACCGGCCCACATGAAGCCGCAGACGGTGTTCTCGGCGAAGAAGAGGCTGCTGGTCGGCTCCGCGATGCGGACCGAGGAGATCTTCACGCCGGGCGCGACGCCGATGACGCCCTTGCCGTTCTTCGCGGCGGCGATGGTGCCGGCGACGTGTGTGCCGTGGGTGCCGACGTCGCGCCAGGCCCCGGCGCGGGTGTCCGCCTTGCCGTAGGCGCAGGAGACCGAGTCGGCCGCGTTGAAGTTGGGCGCGATGTCCTGGTGCTGGTCGTCGACGCCGGTGTCGAGCACGCCGACCTTGACGGAGGCGGAGCCGGTGGTGACGGCCCAGGCCTGGTCGGCCTTGATCTGCGTCATGTCCCAGCGGTTGGACTCGGTGAGCGTGGTCGCCGACTGCGCCGGGTTCGCGGGGAGCGCCGGGTTGTAGGCGTCGGCCGGTACATCGGACGTACGGGTCGCGCCGACCTGCTGGACGCCGCTGACCGCGCGCATCGTCGAGGCGAAGGTCGTCGACGTGGAGTGGGCGACGATCACGCCGATCGCGTCGTACGAGGCGAAGACGGAACCGCCGTTGTTCGCGACGGCGGTGCGTACGGCGGTGGTGTCACCGGGAGCGGTGATGACCAGGTACGCGCGGGTGCCGGCCGCCCAGGCGGCCGGGGCCGCCGTGGTCGCGACCCGGGCAGCCGAGGCGCCCGAGGGCTCCGGGGTGGTCGACTCGGCGGCCTGGACGATTCCGGCGGGGGCGGCGAGCACCATGGTCGCGCCGAGCGCGGCGGCGGCCAGAGCGGAGTGTCTCAGCCGGCTGGATATGTGGGAAAACAATGCGTCCTCCGATGGCCCGGTGGCGCTGATGGCGCCGGCTCCGGGCCGTGCGATGTGTGGGGTGGACGCAAGATCGCAGACGATGCGGTGCGGAAGGAAGTGTTCTGTCCGACAAGCCCGTTGACGTTACAGACTGTTGACCTGACGGTGTGGTGATCGGTGCGGGTATCGCCCCTGATGGCCGGATCGTTCCGACCACTGAAGGCTCGATGGCCGTCTTCGCCGTGCGCAGCGACGACCGGTGGTGGCGCGAGCGGCTCGACCGGCCGATGAACCTCGCCACCACGCACGCGATCAGCCTCCTCACGCACGACGAGGAGGACCGGCCCGACAGCCGGGACGTGGTCGAGACCATGGACACGGAATGCCCGCCCCCGACCGTCTGCTCCGTCCCCCGGAACGGCTCCTCGGACCCCGTCGTCGACCTCGCCCCGGACCGGCCCTGTCCGGCCGGCGGGCGCCCCGCCGACGTCCGGGCGGCGGCCGGGACCGCCGTCCGCACGGAGGACGTCGTCGCCGTCGGCCGGCACCCCACGCACGGACGACCGGTCCGCCTCTTCGCCGAGCCCTACTTCGCCCCGGCCGCGGTGGGCGACACGGGCCGGGACGGCGCCGTGGTCCCCGTCCGCGGCGCCTCCTCCGCGCTCGCCGACCACCGTCGTACGCCTGGCCGCTGAGCGTCGGCCGCGCCGTCCTGGTGTGCCTGTCGGCCTCGGTCGGCCATGTGCCGTCCGGGCGGGCGGCCCGTCCGGCGCAGACGGCGCTGCGGCAGCAGGGTCGTTGCCCGCCGACGCGGCGCACGCGCGGCGGACTCCGGTCGCCTCGCCGCGCATGCTCGGAGAGACGGCGCCGTGCGGGGGACGGGGCGGGCGCCGAGGTGCCGCGCCGGACGCTGCGGCCCGCGGACGGCATGGGCGGCCTCGTCGACGGGCTGCTCACCCCAGCGCGGCTGATGCGGCGCGGAGCGCGCCCCTGTCCGGCGTGCAGGCGCTCGCCCGCGAGCCGCCGCGGCTCGACCGGCTGGTGGAGACGGTGGCCTGGGAGAGCGCCGCGGCGGGACGGTTCCGCAGCGGCTGGGGGTCGGCCGGGCCCGGGCTCTCCATCGCCTCCTGGGGCGCCCCCGCGCACGGCGGGAGCCTCTTTGCCGCCCCGGGCGGGACGGCCCCGCTACGTCCCGCGGCCGGCCACGGGCGGCTGACCGGCCCGGCCGACCGGCCCGCCGCGGAGCCTCAGTAGGGCCGTGGGGGCATGACCTGGCCCTCGGCGCCCTCCACCTCCAGGACACAGCGCGGGACGCCGGGGCCCGGCGTCGCGCGGACCGTGACCGCGGTCGGCGGATCGGTGGGCAGCTCGACACGCACGCTCACCGGGCGGTCGCCGCCGGTGGTGGCGTACCCCGTCTCCTTGCCGTCGACGAGGACCTCGACCACGGCGGTGTGCCCGGTCTGGACGGTGACGCTCACGGAGTGCCCCGCGTGGTCGGTGTGGAAGTGGTGGCGTCGTCTCATGGGGTCGTCTCCCGCCGGACAGGGCCGTCGAACGCCCTCTGGTCCAGCGTAGCCGTCACCCGAACAGCGGCGCTCCGGACGTGCAACCCCCCCTCTCTCCGGTGCACTGGAGAGGCAACCGTCCGCCGAGCATGGAGACGACCATGTACGAAATGCACGTCGGCCTCGCGGCCCCGGACGGGGTCTTCGTCTGGCACGTCGCCGCCATGGGCACCGCGACCGCCCTCTGTGGTCAGTCCCTCCACGAGGAGCACCTCGAAGAGCGCGAGAGGACCGACCGTCACTGCACCCCCTGCATGAGCTCGTTCCAGGAGCTGATGAACGCCCGGCGCTGACGCGTGGAACCCGTCAGTCCGCTCAGACCCCCAGCTTGGCGCGCAGCGCCGACAGCCTCGGACGCTTCTCGTGGCGCTCGCGCGACTGGCGGTCCAGCTCCTCCATCAGTCGCCGGCTCCGGTGGTCCAGGTCCAGCTCGTCGAGGATCCGGTCGACCTCGGCGAGCACGGCCCCGTGCAGCTGCCACTGCCGTGGATCCCGCAGCACACCCTGGAGCAGCAGGTCGGCCGCCCTGTCGCGGACGGCGCGGGCCGCCAGGAGCTCTCCGGTCAGCCGCTCCTCCGCCGCGTCGGCGTTCGCCGTGACCCGGGTGGTCACGAGGACGGAGAAGCTGACGAGCGTGTCGGCGACGTGGGCCAGGAGTTCCTCCAGTGCGAGCGCCGCCTCGCGCGGGAAGAGTTCCTCCTCCCGCCGCTCCTTGGCGAGGTCGGTGAGCGTCCGGGCCAGGACCCGCAGCACGACGGCGCAGATCTCCAGGGTGTCCAGACCGGTGCGCAGCACGATGCGGTGCAGCAGCCCCTCCTTGACCCTGGGGTTGAGGCGGAGGCTGTCCTCGGCCTGACGCAGGGCCGCGTCCACGTCGGCCACGTCGTTGTCGAGGCGGCGCGCCTCGTGCAGGCGGGCGGCCGCGTCCTCGACGAGGGTGGGGCTGGTGAGCTCCTCGCCCATCCGCAGCAGGAGCTGCCGCATGCGCCGGGCCATGTCCTCGATGGACTCGCCGGCCGTCCCCACCCAGACGGGCGGGGCGAGGACCACGTTGAAGAGCAGGCCCACCACCGCGCCGATGAGCGTCTCGAGGACGCGGTCCCAGGCGGTGTCGGTGACCTGGGTGACACCGAGGACGAGCATCGCGCTGATCGCGACCTCGGGCACGAACTCGTCGACCCGCACGAAGCGTCCGACCACGAGCGAGGCAAGGATGATCAGCCCGAGGCTCCACCAGGTCAGGCCGACCAGTGCGCTGAACGCGATCGCGATGAGGACGCCGACGACCACGGAGTTCACCCGGCGGATCCCGGTGGTGAGCGTGGAGTAGAGGGTGACCTGGACGACCAGGAGCGCCGTGAGCGGCGCGGTGAGCGGGGCGGCCTCGCTGCTCAGCTGGAGCGCGACGACGTAGGCGATCGTCGCCGCGGCGGTGGAGCGGAGGGTCTGGACGACGGCCGGTTCCCTTCGCCGTGCGAGCAGGCCGGCCACTGGCCGCCGGAGCGCGTTTCCCATGTCCGCCACGTCAGATGTCACGGTCCTTTCCTGTGGGCTTCGCCCTCTCCTGCCCCCATCAGGCTTTCGTACCCGAAGTCGCCGCGCACTCGGCGGCGGCGCGGCCGGGCGGAGGTTGCCGGAATGGCGATCTTCCGGGGGGTACGGTGGGATGAGAAGCGGTCAAAACGTCCACGACGGATGGATGAAGGTTGTGTCGACCTCGAGCCATGCGATGTTCGGCGCTCCCTGCTGGGTCAGCCTGATGACCCGCGACCTGCGCGCGGCGGAGTCCTTCTACGGCGCCGTGTTCGGATGGGAGTTCCGCCCCACGAAGCTGGGCGAGGAGTTCTCCGTCGCTTTCCACGACGGGGCACCGGTCGCCGGTATCGGCGCGCTCGCGCCCCGCCTGGCGGTGGCCGTCGCGTGGACTCCGTACTTCGCCGTCGACGACGCCGACGCCGCCGCGGCGCGCATCCGCGAGCGCAGCGCCACAGTGGCCGTGGGACCGCTGCGGTTCGGCACGGGCCGTGCGGCGCTCGCCTCCGACCGCGAGGGTGCCGTCTTCGGTATCTGGGAGGGCCGTGTCATCCCCGACTGGAGCGTCGGCAAGGGTGGGGCCCCGGCGTGGCTGGAGCTGCGGACCAGGAACGCCTTCGACGCGGCGATCTTCTACGCCGAGGTGCTGGAGTGGGCCGGGGAGCGTCCCGGTTGCTGCGAGGTCTCCTACGAGGACGACCATGTCGTGCTGAGCCACGCCGGCGTGACCGTCGCCCGGCTCGTCGGCGGCGCCGTGGAAGCGGCCCCCGACCCGCAGGTCAGGCCCCGGTGGCACGTCCACTTCCGGGTCCCGGACGTCGACAAGGCCGTCGAGACGGCGGTCCGTCTCGGCGGGACGCCGGCCTCGGCGCCGCACCCCTCCGAGGACGGCCGGTGCGCCACCCTGCGCGATCCGGACGGCGGACTCTTCACGGTGGCCGACGGACAGTAGCTCTTGACCGGCGCGCTCCGGGGAAGGGGCGGCGCGGGCGCATACTTGGCCGCATGGGATGGCCACCCGCCTCCGTGGACGACCTGAGGGTGCGGCTCGGCGCCTCGCTCTTCCGCCGTGTCGCCGGCCCGTCGGGCGAGGAGACGCGTGCCCGCATCCACGGCACTCCGGGGCCGCGGTGGTTCGGCCCCGAGCGTCCGATCCGTACGGTCCACGGTGACGCCTCGATGTTCGCCGGGGGTCTGGCGGCGCTGCTGCTGCAGTCCCTGCATCCGCTCGCCATGGCCGCCGTCGCCGCCCACTCGGGGTTCCGGGGCGACCCCTGGGGCAGGCTTCAGCGGACCAGCACCTTCCTGGCGGTGACGACGTTCGGCACGGCCGACGACGCGCGGCGCGCGGTCGACCGGGTACGGGCGGTCCACCGGCGGGTGACGGGCACGACCGCCGAAGGTGTTCCGTACCGCGCGTCGGATCCGCGTCTGCTGGGCTGGGTGCATGTGGCCGAGGTGGACAGCTTCCTGCGGGCCCATCGGTGCTACGGAGCGGCGCCGCTCGACCGGGCCGGGTACGACGGCTATGTGGCGGACGCGGCGCGGATCGCCCAGGAGCTCGGTGTGGAGCACCCGCCCCGCACCGTCGCCGAACTGGCGGAGCAGCTGGCCGGTTACCGCGGCGAGCTGCGGGGTACGCCCGCCGGCCGGGAGGCCGCCCGGTTCCTGCTCCTGAGCCCACCGCTGCCCTGGCAGGCCCGCCCTCCGTACGCGCTGCTCGCGGCGGGCGCGCTGGCGCTGCTGCCGCCGTGGGCGCACGAACAGCTCGGGCTGCCGTACATGCCCCGGTCGGCGCGGCCGGTGGCGCGGGCGGGCGGCGTGGTGGTGACGCGGGCGATCCGCTGGGCCATGGATCCTCCGCCGCCTGACGGGATCATTCTCCCGCGTGCGCGGCCCGGCGGATCGTCGCGTCGATGAGGGCCAGCGCCTGCTCGGCGGTGCGGCCCGGTGCGCGGTTCCAGGGGCCGATGAGGCCGGTCCAGCCCTGGGCGCGCAGTTCGGTGACGATCCAGGCGGCGGAGCGGTTCATCGTCTCGGCGCTGCCGTGGCCGAGGCGGTGGGCGGTCAGCAGGGCGCCGCAGAGGCAGCGGGCCCCGCGGGCGTCGCGGAGGCGGTACGGCCGGTTCTGCCAGCCCCACTCGACGAGGACGCGGCGGGCGTGGGCGAGGTGGGCGGAGGGGCGCAGGTCGGGCTGGCCGATGCGGCGCCAGGCGTGCAGGCGGTCGGGGAGGATCGCACCGAGCCGGCCGGGAAGCGGCCGCTCGACGGGCGGGGGCGCGGGAAGTGCGCCGAGGGCGGTGGCGACCAGCTCGTCGACGGGGACCGAGAGCAGGCGGCGCCACTCCTCGGGGGCCGGCACGGGACCCGGCACGGGACCCGGCGCGGGTGCGGTCGTGTCCCAGCGGCGGACGATCTCCTGCCAGGCGGCGGTGTCGTAGAGCCGGGCGGCGGCGCGGTCGACGGCCTCGGGGGCGGTGTCGGGAACCGTCTCGAATGCGGGGTGGGGGGCGACGGTCTCCATGGGCGGGCGCTCTCCTCGGTCGGTTCTCGGTCCTCTCGCTGAGTGGATTGTCGGCTTCATGCCGATACGCCTTGAGTGACCCGGAACCTGATCGCGCCCGGAACATGCGCGATCCACCCATAAGTTACCAATCGGTATGCCGTGACTTCCCATGCGGGCAGCAGTAGAACTCGTTCCCCTTCCCCCCGAGCGTGAGGACTTTCACGTGGTCACACGACGCAGATTCATCGCTGGAACAGGTTCTCTTCTCGCCGTCACGGCGCTCCCCCTCCGCTCCGCCACGGCCGCCCCCGTCGCCGCCGGATCCCACGTCCCCGCGCTGATCATCGGCAGCGGCTACGGCGGGTCGGTCACCGCGCTGCGGCTCGCCCGGGCCAGTGTCGACGTCCACCTGGTCGAGATGGGTATGGCCTGGGACACCCCCGGCTCCGACGGAAAGATCTTCGCCAACACCACGAAGCCCGACTACAGGTCCTTCTGGCTGCGCACCCGGACCAAGCAGCCGCTCAGCAACTTCCTCGGCTTCCCGCTCGACAAGGACGTCCCGCGGTACACCGGGATCCTGGACGCCGAGGAGTTCGGCGGCATCACCGTCTACCAGGGCCGCGGCGTCGGAGGCGGCTCGCTCGTCAACGGCGGCATGGCCGTCACTCCGCGCCGGGAGAACTTCGGCGCCGTCCTGCCGTCCGTGAACGTCGACGAGATGTACGACGTCTACTACCCGCGCGCCAACGCGGGGCTCGGCGTCACCCACGTCGACCCGGCCTGGTGGGAGAGCGCCGCCTGCTACCAGTACGCGCGGGTCGGCCGCAAGCACGCCCAGCGCTCCGGCTTCCCGTTCGTCTTCGTGCCCAACGTGTACGACTGGGAGTACATGAAGCAGGAGGCCGCCGGGGCCGTCCCCACGTCGGCACTGGAGGGCGAGGTCATCTACGGCAACAACCACGGCAAGAAGACGCTCCAGAAGACCTACCTCGCCCGGGCGGCGGCCACCGGCAGACTCACCGTCTCACCGCTGCACCGGGTCACCTCGGTCTCCCCGGCGGCCGGCGGCGGCTACACGGTCGTCATCGAGCAGCTCGACACCGGCGGAAACACCACCGCCGTCAAGACCGTCACCGCGGACAGGGTGTTCTTCGCGGCCGGCAGCGTCGGCACCGGCAAGCTGCTCACCCGGCTGAAGGCCACCGGCGCGCTGCCGCGCCTGAACAGCGAGATCGGCAAGGGCTGGGGCGACAACGGCAACGTCATGTGCGGCCGCGCCAACCACATGTGGGACGCGACCGGAAAACTGCAGTCGGCCATGCCCACGGCCGGCATCGACAACTGGGACGCCGGCGGGGCGTTCGCCGAGGTGGCGCCGCTGCCGACCGGGATCGAGACCTACGCCTCGTTCTATCTGTCGATCACGAAGAACCCGCACCGCGCCGAGTTCACCTGGAACGCCGCAGCGGGCCGTGTCGAGCTGGACTGGCAGACCGCCTGGAAGCAACCGTCCATCGACGCGGCGAAGACGATCTTCGACAGGATCAACGCGAAGGAGGGGACGATCTACCGCACCGACCTGTTCGGCTCCCACAGGATCTGGGGCGACCACCTCACGTACCACCCGCTCGGCGGTGCGGTGCTCGGCAAGGCCACCGACAACTACGGCCGCCTCCACGGCCACCCGGGCCTGTACGTCGTCGACGGCTCGCTGATCCCCGGCAACACCAGCGTCAACCCGTTCGTCACCATCACGGCGCTCGCCGAGCGCAACATCGAGAAGATCATCGCCACCGATCTGTGACCGCCGCGCCCAGCCGGTCCGCCGCACCCGGCCGGCCCGCGACGACCTCCGGCCCGGCTCACCCCCCGGGCAGGACGCACACGCTGTCGAGTCCGAGCACATGGTTGAGCCGGCCGAACGCCAGCCAGGAACCGATGCTCATGCTCAGCTCCACGATCTCGGCCTGGCCGTAGTGCGCGGTCATACGCGTCCAGAAGGCGTCGTCCAGGCCGTGGTGGTCCAGGGCGTACCGTTCGGCGTACTCGGCGGCCAGACGCGTCCGGTCGTCGAAGGCGTCGGTGGTGCGCCACTCGGTCACCGCGTCGGCGAACGTGGCCTCGACCTTCTCCCCGTCCCGTTCGGTACGCCAGTCCAGACAGAAGGCACACCCGTTGATCTGGGCGATCCGCAACCGTGCCGCCTCGAACTCGCGCAGCCCCAGGGTCGTGTGCTCGTACACCGACAGCGAGAAGTTCGCGGCGGCCGTCCCTATCCCGGGGACCATGTCGCCCCACACGTACCCGATCGGCTCCCGCCCTTCCGGGATGTCGATGATCACGACGGTCTCCTTCCGATTCTGCCGACTGCCGGACGCAGCGGGACGTCGAGCGCGTCGTAGAGGCCGGGCCCGGCCGCCACGAGCCAGTCGATGGCGTTCACGAGCCTGCCGACCGCGGTGGCGTTCCCGCCCGCGGAGCGGTTCTCCCCCTCGTCCGCGGCCTCGACCGTGACCTCGATCCGCGGGCGGCCCTCGATGATCACCCGGTGCGCCCCGGCGCCGTCGGGCGGCGTCGGCCAGTCCGGGGCGCAGGAGGGGTGGACGCGGGTGATGTGCTCGACGACGAGGCGGGGCTCACCGTCGACGATCCCCTGCACCTCGAAGCGGACGGCGCCCTGGGTGCCGGCCTCGAAGGCGCCCATCGTCCGGGTGGTCACGGTGGCGTCGAGCGGGCGGCGCTCCAGGGTCTCGCGGATCTCTTCGAGCTCGATCCCCAGCGCCCTGGCCATGAGCCGTATCTGGCCGCCCCACACCATGGCGGGGATGCCCGGGGCGAGCATCAGGGGCTCGTACCCCATGGGGTGCCCCATGCCGATCAGGTGACGGACGGAGTCCTCCTGCTCGTACGTGGAGTAGTCGAAGATCTCCTGGCAGCGGACCGCGTCCACGGTGGTGCCGAGGCCGCTGATCAGCAGCGGCAGCACGTCGTTGCCCCAGCCGGGGTCGACGCCCGAGGCGAAGAGCGAGCCGCCGCCCTCGGCGACGGCGGCGAGCACCGGGTCCCGGAACTCCGGCGGGGCGTTCCGCTGGTCGTAGAGCGGATACAGCGCGGGGGTGACGACCACGGCGCCGGTCCGGACCGCCGCGACGACGTCCGCGAGCGCTTCGTCGGGCCGGGTATCCCCGGAGGCGGCGTACACCACCGCGCGGGGGCGGGCGGCGAGCGCCCCCGCGGTGTCGCGGGTCGCCGCGACGCCGAGGCGGCGGTCGAGTCCGGCGAGTTCGCCCGCGTCGCGACCGTCCTTGGCCGGATCGTGGACGAGTACGGCGGCGAGTTCCAGCACCGGGTGGGCGTCGACGGCCCGAATGGCCGCGCGACCGACATTCCCGGTGCCCCAGACAACCGTCGGAATCATGCGCTGAGATTATCCTGACGGACCGTCAGTTCCTAGGGGCGTGCGGCTACCCTCTTCGCCTTCGAGCCGGCGCGTCACCCCTGACTACGCTCCGTCACCGAGCGAGGCGGGCACGCCCTGATTAGCGTGGCCCTCGGGAACCCCCATCGAGAAGCGCACCGAGACACACATCGAGCCAACACCATCGATCGGAAGAGAGTCACCGTCATGGCCGCACGACCTGAAGGCACGCCGGTCTGGACCGACGCGATGTTCACCGACGTCGAGGGAGCCAAGAAGTTCTACGGCGAGGTGCTGGGCTGGACCTTCGGCGAGTCCTCCTCGGAATTCGGCAACTACACGCAGGCCTACCGGAACGGGAAGGCGGTCGCGGCCGTCGTCCCGCCGATGCCCGGCCAGGGCGACCCGAAGTCGGCCTGGTGTCTGTACTTCTCCTCGCCGGACGTGGCCGCCACCGCGGAGAAGATCAAGAACAGCGGCGGCGCTCTGCTCATGGATCCGATGCAGGTGAGCGACTTCGGCTCCATGTGCCTCGCGCAGGACCCCACCGGTGTCCTCTTCGGCGTCTGGCAGCCCGGCGTCCACGAGGGCTTCGAGCTGGAGGGCGAGCCCGGCTCCTTCGCCTGGGCCGAGGTCTTCACCCGCGAGCCCGCCAAGTCCGACGCCTTCCTCACCTCGGTCTTCGGCTACAACGCGAAGACGATGCAGGACGACCATGTCGACTACAAGGTCTTCGACCTGGGCGGCGAGCAGCCGGTCCTCGGCCGGATGACGATGACGCCGGAGGACTTCCCCGAGGAGATCCCTCCGTACGTCCAGATCTACTTCGCCGTCGACAACTGCGACCAGGCGGTCGAGAAGGCGGAGAAGCTGGGCGGCCGGAAGGTCTTCGGCCCGATGGACAGCCCGTTCGGCCGCTTCGCGGCGATCCTCGACCCGCAGGGTGCGGCCTTCGCCGTCATCGACCTGTCGACCACCGAGGGCGAGATGCCCGAGATGATCTGAGTCGCGGGTGAGCCGGGCGCCCGGGGCCGCCGCTCTCGCGGCCCCGGGCGTCGCCGTGTCTCGGGCTCGGTCACGGACGGCGAGGCCGTCGCCCCCGCTGATCAGGGAGTTGTCGGCGGTGGAGGCGCCGGGGCGGGAGACCGCGATCACGCGGACCAGCCGCTGGGGCCTCGGGACGTCCGTGCCGCGCCGGTGGACGAGGACGTTCATCCGGTCGTCGGCGTCGTCGGTGATGGCGACGTACTTCTCACGGGCGCCGAAGAGCGAAACGCCTCCGGTTTCGGGGGGGGCTTCACGGTCGTGAAACGTTACGGCGCCGCCCCACGGAGCCCGCGGCTCAGGGCTTGAGGCTGCTGACCACGTTGGCGGTGGCGGCGACCCCGTTCTGGATGGTCGGCGCCATGCTCGTGCCGGCGAGGAAGAAGCCGAGCAGGGCGCAGACCAGCGCGTGGGAGAGCTTGAGGCCGCCGCTGCGGAGGAAGATCACCGCCAGGACGAGCAGAAGCAGTACGACTGAAATGGTTACGGCCATCGCCCACACCCTCCTTGCGCCGCGCCTGAATCGCGGCGTTCGGCGGCCAGTGTGGCGCAGCCGGGCCGCCGTACGGCCGTACGGCATGCCTGCCGAAAGGGTGACGTTCCGGCTCAGGAGGTCGGGGAGCCGCCTCCGGCCGGTGTCAGACAGTCGGACCAGTCGACCGTACGGTCGCACCAGCGCTCCAGGAGCAGGCGGTCGTGGCCGACGGCGAGGAGGCTCGCACCCGTCTCCGCGCGGTAGGCCTCCACCGCGGTGACCAGCGCGGCGGTGGTCGAGGCGTCGAGCATGCCCGTCATCTCGTCGCAGACCAGCAGGCGCGGGCGGAGCACCAGGGCGCGTGCCAGACAGGCGCGTTGGAGCTGGCCGTCGCTGACCTCGTGCGGTCGGCGGGCGAGGAGGTCGTCGGTGAGGCCCACGGCAGGGGCGAGTTCGGCCAGGCGTGCGGGGATCCCGGTGCGGCGGCCGGCGGCGCGCAGCGGTTCGACGATCAGGTCGCGCAGGCGCAGGCGCGGGTCGGCGGACATGCGGGGCTGCTGGAACACCACGCCGACGGTGGTCCGCAGGGCGCGGGGCGCACGGTGGCGCCAGGCCCTCACCTCTGTTCCGTCGAGGGAGACACGTCCCGCGTCGGGCCGGTGGAGCAGTGCGGCGACCCGGGCGAGCGTGGACTTGCCGCAGCCGCTGGGCCCGAGGAGACCGACCGACTCGCCGGGCGCGACGGAGAGCGCCGCACGGGTGAAGACGGGGTTCCGGCGGTCGTAGCCGGCGGTGATGTCGTGGAGTTCAAGCACGGGGGCTCTCCGGGTGGTGACAGGCCACTCCCGCCAGCGGCTCGGGAAGGGTGGCGCAGGCCTCCGTCGCCCGCGCGCATCGCGGCGCGAAGGCGCAGCCCGGCGGCAGGTCGGTCAGCTCGGGCGGCATGCCGGGGATCGGGGCGAACGCCCGGTCGGGCAGGGCGTTCAGGAGACCCCGGGCGTACGGGTGGCGGGGGCCCGGCTCGCCGAAGAAGCGGTGGGCGGCGGACGTCTCGACGATCCGGCCCGCGTACATCACGGCCACCCGGTCGGCGACGCGTTCGGCCGCCGCCAGGTCGTGGGTGATCAGCAGCAGGGCCCGGCCCTCGTCGACGTGGCGGCGCAGCTCGTCGACGGTCCGCTCGACGAGGTCGCGGTCGAGGCCGGTGGTGGGCTCGTCGGCGAGCAGGAGCGGGGCGTCGCCGATCAGGGCGAGCGCTGTGGCGGCACGCTGGGCGAGGCCGCCGGAGAGCTCGTGCGGGTGGCGGTCGAGGTGGCCGGCCGGGAACGCGGCCCGTTCTGCGGCCGCTTCGGCGGCGGCGCGCCGCTCCCGCCGGGCGACGCCGGTCAGTTCGCGGACGGTCTCCTCCAGCTGGGAGCGGACGGTGCGGACGGGGGTCAGGTGGGCGGCGGGGCTCTGCGGTACGAGTCCGACGCGCCGCCCCCGTACCGTACGGGCGAGCGTCCGCTCGTCGGCGGTCAGCAGGTCGACGCCGTCGAGCACTGCCGTGCCGGACGTCTCGGCGTTGCCCGGGAGGAGACCGAGGAGCGCGGAGGCGAGGACGGACTTGCCGCAGCCACTCTCGCCGACGAGGGCGAGGCACTCTCCCGCCGCCAGGTCGAAGTCGGCGTCGGTGACTGCGGCGACCTGCCGGCCGCCGCGCATCCGGAAGCGGACGGTGAGGCCGCGGACGCTCAGCACGGCGCCCTCCGCGCGTTCGGCGGTGACGGCCTCCAGGGCCCGCAGTACTCGGGTGTTCACAGCATCAGCTCCGATCGGCGGCGCGGATTGAGCCGGTCCCGCCAGACGCCGGCGAGCCCCGCGAGCGCCAGCGTCGGCACGATCAGGAGCAGCCCGGGGAAGAGCGTCGGCCACCAGTCACCGGCCAGCAGGGAGGAGCGGGCGGACTGCACCAGGTTGCCGAGGCTGGCCTGGTGGCTGGGGAGGCCGAGGCCGAGGAAGGAGAGGGCGGACTCGTGCCACATGGCGTGCGGCACCATCAGCACGGCGGCGAGCCCGGCCTGCGGCAGGACGGCGGGCAGCAGATGGCGTACGGTCACCCGCCACCGTGAGGCGCCGCCGGAGACCGCCGCGTCGATGTAGGGGCGTGAGCGCAGCGAGAGCACCTCGGAGCGGACGATCCGCGCGGTGGACAGCCAGTGGGTGAGGGCGACGGAGACGATGACGGGCCAGACGCCGGGCCGGAACATCGCGACGATGAAGATCCCGAGGAGCAGGTGCGGCACGGAGGCGAAGGCGTCGACGATCCGCATCACGACACGGTCGGTCCAGCCGCCCAGGGAGGCTGCCGCCGCGCCGACGGCGGTCCCGATGAGGGTGGCGACCAGCGCGGCGACGAGGCCGACGAGGAGCGAGACCCGCAGCCCGTACACGCAGCGGAACAGCAGGTCGCGGCCGACGTCGTCGGTGCCGAAGGGGTGGTCCCAGGACGGCGGCAGGAGTTTGCGGGAGAGGTCGACGGCCTGTTCGTCGAGCTGGACGAGCGGCGGCACGAGCAGCACGGTGAGGACGACCGCGCCGACGATCAGGGCGGACGTCCACAGCCGTACGCGCCGGGCCTGCCGGCCGGCCCCGAGACGACGGGGGGCACGGGTCGTACGGGAGGCACGGGTCGCAGGGGGCGCAGGAGTCACACGGTCAGCCATCGAAGCCCACCCTCGGGTCGGCGAGCCCGTACAGCAGGTCGGAGAGGAGGTTGCCGAGGAGGACGGCGGCGGTGGCGAGCACGGTGAGGGCGGCGAGCAGCGGAAAGTCCACGGAGGTGGCGGCCTGGACGGTCGCCGCGGCGATGCCGGGCCAGCTGAAGACGGTCTCCACGAGGAGGGCTCCGGTGATGAGTTCGGGCACGCGGGAGCCGACGAGGGTGAGCATGGGCAGCATTCCGGAGCGCAGGGCGTGCCCGAGCAGGACGGTGCGTTCGCGCAGGCCGCGGGCGCGGGCGCCGCGCACGGAGTCCTCGTCCAGCGCGTCGCCGACGCCCTGCCTGACGTACAGGAAGAACCAGGGCAGTTGGGAGACACCGAGGACGAGGGCGGGCAGCACGAGGTGGGCGGCGACCTGGTCGAAGGTGACGGTGTCGCTTGCCGTGTCGGTGAGTCCGCCAGCCGGCAGGGCGCCGAGCTTCAGGGCGAAGAACCAGATGGCCAGCAGCCCGAGCCAGAAGGCGGGGGCGGCTTCCAGGGTGTACGCGACGGAGCTGACGGTCCGGTCGAGCAGTCCGCCGCGGCGGCGTCCCGCGAGGACGCCGAGCGCGGTGCCGAGCAGGATGGCGACGAGGAAGGCGGTGCCGGCGAGGAGCGCGGACCACCCGATGCGTTCGGTGATGACGTCGGCGACGGGCCGGCGCATGACGCTGGAGTCACCGAGGTCGCCGTGGAGGGCCGCGGTGAGCCACTCCCACCAGCGGGCGACGAGCGGCCGGTCCACGCCGAGGTTGGCGCGGAGCTGGTCGAGGTTCTCCTGGGAGGCGGTGAGTCCGGCGGTGCCGGCGTAGGCCTTGACGGGGTCGAAGGGGGAGGCCGCGGCGACGGCGAAGACCGCGAAGGTGACGGCGAGGAGGACGGGGACGGCGGCCAGGGCGCGCCGCCCCGTCATCCGGGCCATGGCCCCCCAGGGGAGGCGCCGGCTCACTTCTTCGCGTCCTTCGGGATCCAGCGCTCGACGTTCCACCAGGGGCCGGCGGCGAGGCCGTGGTCGTGCGGTTCGGTCTGGGTGGACAGGCCGTCCCAGCGGTCGTTCACGACGTACAGGTGGTCGATGTGGGTGAGGAAGGTGTAGCCGGGGTTCTTCACCAGCTCGCGCTGCACGGTGTCGTACGCGGCCCGCCGCTCGACGGTGTCGTTCGTGCGGCGGCCGTCCTCCAGGGCTCTGTCGACGGTCTTGTTGTCGTACCACGCCATGTTGTTGAAGCCGTCGCCGCCGAGGCTGGACTTCAGGAGGAGGTACTGGTCGAAGTCGGGGTCGCCGGGCGAGCCGCCGCCGGCGAGGACGGCGTCGGTCTTCATCCTCGGCTCGATGACCTCCCAGGTGCCGCCCTGGGTCTTGACGGCGATGCCGGCCTTCTTGGCGTCGGAGGCGTAGGCGAGGGCGTGGTCCTGGCGGAGCTTGTCGCCGGAGAGGTACCAGAGCGGGAACTCGGCCCGTACGCCGTTCTTCACGCGGATGCCGTCGGGGCCGGGCTTCCAGCCGGCCTCGTCGAGGATCTTCTTCGCGCCGGCGAGGTCGTGGCGGCGCTCGGTGCCCTTGGCGAACCACGGGCTGTCGGTGGGCACGGGTCCGTAGGCGGGCCTGCCGGCGCCTTCGAGGATCTGGTCGACCATGGCCTGCCGGTCGACGGCGATGTCGAGGGCGCGGCGGACGGCGGTGTCCCCGGTGACGGGGTTGTGGGTGGGGAGGGTCACGGTCCGGTAGTCGTACGTCGTGGCGGCGTACGTCTTCTTCGCCGGGTCGTTCTTGAATCCGGCGGCGAGGTTGGGCGGCAGGATCGCGCCGTCGAGGTCTCCGGAGCGCAGGCGGGTCGCGCGGACGTCGTCGTCCTTGATGATCGCCATCGTGAACTTCTTCACCTGCGGCGCGCCGCCCCAGTAGGTGGGGTTGGCCTTGAAGCTGAGCTTCTCGCCCTTGGACCAGTCGGTGAGGATGTACGGTCCGGTGCCGATGGGGCGGGTGGTGAAGCTGCCGGTGTTGACGTCCTGCTCCGCCGCGATGTGCTCGGGGGCGATGGCGAGGACGGTCCGCTCGGCGAAGGGCGCGTAGGGGTACTTCAGGGTGAAGACGACCGTGTCCTCCCCGACGGCCTTGACGTCCTTCAGGGCGTCGAGCTCGGTCCGGGACGGGTTGTTGGTCCTCGGGTCGAGCACCGTCCTGTACGTGAAGACGACGTCCTTGGCGGAGAAAGGCGCGCCGTCGCTGAACTTCACGCCCTTGCGGAGCTTGTAGATGTAGGTCATGCCGTCGGCGCTGACCTGGGGAAGGGCCGTGGCGAGGGCGGGCTGGAGCTTCATGGCGCCGTCGAAGGCGAGCAGCCCGTCGAAGATCTTGGAGTTGCCGTCCTTGCCGTAGCCGAGGAGGGGGCTGAGGCTGTCGGGCTCGTAGGCGATGCCGACGACCGCGGAATCCTTGCGCCCGTCGGAGCCCACGGCGGACCCGCCCGGGTTCGAGCAGGCCGCCGCGGTCAGGGCCATGGCTCCGGCCAGGGTCGCGGCGGCCACGCCGCGTATGGATCGGGCGGTCATCGTGCCCACACCCCTCTTGAAGATCAACCGTTGTTGCGAACAGCTCGCAATTAAACAGTATGTAAAGGGGTGGGGGCACATGGGCCCCTTACTTTGGCCGGAAAGCCGGCTCAGGCGGGTACCGAAGGTCCGGCGTCACGCCGGTGCGGGAAGTCCCGCTGTCACGCAGGTGCCGGAAGGTCGACCAGGGCGGCGATCGCGTCCTGGTGCCGGCCAGCCGAGCCCAGGGCGACCTGATCGGACTTTGCCCGCTTGAGCGCGAGGTGGGCGGGGTGTTCCCAGGTCATGCCGATGCCGCCGTGCAGCTGGACGCACTCCTCGGCCGCGTGCACGGCGACCTTCGAGCAGTACGCCTGGGCCACGGCCACGGTCAGCGGCGCCTCGGGACTGCCGGTGGCCAGCGCGTCGGCCGCCGCGCGCGCCGCCGCGCGGGCGTTGACGATCTCCAGCCAGAGCTGCGCCATCCGGTGCTTGAGCGCCTGGAAGGAGCCGACCGGCCGGTTGAACTGGTAGCGCTGGCGGGTGTGGCGGACGGTCTCCTCCAGGCACCACTCGGCGAGCCCGAGCTGCTCGGAGGCGAGGAGTCCCGCGCCGGAGAGCAGCCCCCGCCGGATCGCCGCCCCGGCCGTCTCCGCGTCGGCGAGCAGCGTGCCGACCGCGCCGTCCGTGGTGACGGCCGCCAGCGGCCGCGTCAGGTCGAGCGGGGTCTGCGGTACGACGACGGCGTCGCCGGCCGGGACCGCGTACAGCCCGTCCGCGCGCGGCACCAGGAAGACGTCGGCGGCGAGGGCGTCGGCGACACCGGTCACGGTGCCGGGCCGCCCGCTTCCTCCTCCTTCTCGCGTCTCCGGAGCGCCCGAGCCGATGTCGACCCCGTGCTCCCGCGGCGCGGTGGCGAGACCCCGTTCGGTGCCGGGGGCCGTCGACAGCGGCAGGGCGAGGACCGCCACCGTACGTCCGCTCGCGAGGCCCGCGAGCAGCTCGGCCACGGGCTCGCCCTCCGTGTCGAGGGCGAGCAGGGTCTCGGTCGCCACCACGGCGCTGGTCAGGTACGGGGCCGGGGTCACCGCGCGACCCAGCTCCTCCAGGACCACGGCCGCCTCGCGGTGGCTCGCGCCCTGGCCGCCGAGCTTCTCGGGTACGAGCAGTCCGGCCGCGCCCATGTCGCCCGCCAGGGACTTCCAGAGGCCGGGGACGTACGGGGCGCCGGTCTCGATCCGGCCGAGCAGGGTCTGGGCGTCGGCCCGGTCGGCGAGCAGGGAGCGGACCGCCGCCCGCAGGTCGTCCTCGGTCTCGGAGTAGAGCAGATCCGTCATCGCGCGAGGTCCTTCCAGGCGACGTCCTTGTCGTTGCGGGGCTCGGGGGGCAGGCCGAGGACGCGTTCGGCGACGATGTTGAGCAGCACCTCGGTCGTACCGCCCTCGATGGAGTTGCCCTTCGAGCGCAGATAGCGGTAGCCGGCGTCGCGTCCGGTGAAGTCGACGAGCTCGGGGCGGCGCATGGTCCAGTCCCCGTACAAGAGCCCTTCGTCGCCGAGCAGTTCGACCTCCAGGCCGCTGATGGCCTGGTTGAGCCGGGCGAAGCCGAGCTTCATGGCGCTGCCCTCGGGGCCCGGCTGTCCGGCGACGAGCTGCTGGCGCAGCCGTTCGCCGGTGAGGCGGGCGACCTCGGAGTCGACCCAGAGGTCGAGGAGGCGCCGGTGCAGGTCGTGGGTGCGCAGGTCGGGGCGCTCGCGCCAGGTCTTCGCGACCGGGCCGATCATGCCGCCCTCGCGGGGGATGCGGGCGCCGCCGATGGAGACGCGTTCGTTCATCAGGGTCGTCTGGGCCACCCGCCAGCCGTCGCCGGCCTCGCCGAGGCGGTGGGCGTCGGGGATGCGGACGTCGGTCAGGAAGACCTCGTTGAACTCCGCCTCGCCGGTGATCTGGCGCAGCGGTCGCACCTCGACGCCCGGGTCGGTCATGTCGCAGACGAAGTAGGTGATGCCCCGGTGCTTGGGCAGGTCCGGGTCGGTACGGGCGATGAGGATGGCCCAGCGGGCGACGTGGGCACTCGACGTCCACACCTTCTGGCCGTTGACCACCCATGTGTCACCGTCCCGCACGGCGCGGGTGGCGAGCGCGGCGAGGTCGGAGCCGGCGCCGGGCTCGCTGAAGAGCTGGCACCACACCTCCTCGCCGACCCAGAGCGGCTTGAGAAAGCGCTGCTTGACCTCGTCGGAGCCGTACGCGAGGAGGGTGGGGGCGGCCATGCCGAGGCCGATCCCGATCCGGCGAGGGTCGTTGTCGGGGGCTCCGGCAGCGGCCAGTTCGGCGTCGACGACGGCCTGGAGGGAGCGCGGGGCGTCGAGTCCGCCAAGGCCCACGGGGTAATGGACCCAGGCGAGGCCGGCGTCGAAGCGGGCCCGGAGGAAGTCCTCGCGGGCGGTGGTGGCGGGCGGGTGCTCGGCGAGCAACCGCTGCGTGCGGGTGCGCAGTTCGGCGGCGTCCGTCATGCGCGGGCTCCTTCCGGGAGGACGACGAGGCGGCCGGTGGTGACGCCCTCGGCGACCCGCTGCACGGCGTCCGCCGCGTCGGCGAAGGGCAGCCGCTCGGTGACCAGGGGCTTGATCAGCCCCTTGGCCGCGTAGTCCGTGAGGGTCTCGTGGCAGCGCAGGATCGCGGCCGGGTCCTTGAGGTTGTAGAGCCCCCAGTGCAGGCCGAGGATCGAGTAGTTCTTGACGAGGGCGTGGTTGAGGGCGGGCGAGGGGATCGTGCCGCTGGCGAAGCCGACGACGACGATCCGTCCCTCGAAGGCGACGAGCTTGGCGGACTGCGCGTAGGCGGCGCCGCCGACCGGGTCGTAGATCACGTCGGCACCCCGGCCGCCGGTGGCCTCCTTGACCGTGGCGACGACGTCCTCGGAGTTCCGGTCGACGACCACGTCGCAGCCCAGTTCGCGGGCGACGGCGGCCTTGTCCGGTCCGCCGACGACGCCGACGACCGTGGCGCCGGCCGCCTTGCCGAGCTGGACGGCTGCGCTGCCGACGCCGCCCGCGGCGGCGTGGACGAGGAGGGTCTCGCCCTCCTTGAGGGCGGCCCTGCGGTGGAGGCCGAACCAGCCGGTCTGGTAGCCGATGTGGAGGGCGGCGGCCTCGGCGTCGTCCAGGGCGTCGGGCGCGGGGAGCACGGCCGCGGCGTCCGCCACCGCGTAGTCGGCGAGGCCGCCGTACGGAAGGACGGGGGTGGCGAGGACGCGGCGCCCGTCCTCGGTCTCGCCGCAGATCTCCACTCCGGGGGTGAAGGGCAGCGGGGGCCGCACCTGGTACTGGCCCCGGCAGAGCAGCGCGTCGGGGAAGTTGATGTTCGCGGCGCGGACCTTGAGCAGGATCTGCCCCTCTCCGGGTACGGGCAGGTCCACCTCGTCGCGCTGCATCACCTCGCCCGGCTCACCGTTCTCGTGCACTCGCCATGCCTGCATCGGGTCCTCCACCAGCCGTCGTCCGTACTGCGCGGTCGGTACTGCGCGATCGGTCGCATACTAAGCGGTCGCTTGCTCTGGGGGAACCGTATGCCCGGCACTTCTCAGGACTTCTTCGGCCGGGCCCGCACATGCATCCGTTCCCCCTGCGGCCCGAACAGGCTCAGGAACTCCACCGGCGCGTCGGGGGTCGGCCCGAACCAGTGCGGCACGCGCGTGTCGAACTCCGCCGCCTCCCCCGCCCCGAGCACGACGTCGTGCTCACCGAGGACGAGCCGCAGCTTCCCCGAGAGCACGTAGAGCCATTCGTACCCCTCGTGGACGCGCGGGTCGGGGTGTTCGTGCGGCTTCTCCTGCACGACCTTGTACGCCTGCAGACCGCCGGGCTGGCGGGTCAGCGGGTACATCGTGCGGCCGTTGCGCACGATCGGCTTCGCGCGCACCCGGGGGTCGCCGACCTGCGGCGCGCCGACGAGTTCGTCGAGCGGCACCTGGTGCGCCCGGGCGATCGGGAGCAGCAGCTCCAGGCTGGGCCTGCGCTGCCCGGACTCCAGGCGGGAGAGGGTGGACACGGAGATGCCCGTGGAGGCGGAGAGATCGCCCAGGGTCGCCCCGCGCTCGCGCCGGATGCGGCGCAGTCGCGGGCCGACGTCGTTCAGCACCTCGTCGATGCGTTCGTCCTCGGTCATGGCGTTCATGGTCAGGGATTCTTGCGGAAACAGCAAGAATGTTTGTCGATTCGTCTCCGCCGCGTGAAGGTCGGGGCATGGACGCATACGAGAGCACACCTGAGCGGGAGCGGTACGAGGTCGTGGTCGTCGGCGGAGGCGCGGCGGGACTGAGCGCGGCCCTGGTCCTCGGCCGGTCCCGGCGCCGGACCCTGTTGGTCGACGCCGGCGAGCCGCGCAACGCCCCGGCCGCCCACATGCAGGGATACCTCTCCCGGGACGGGATGAGCCCGGCGGAGTTCCTGGAGGTCGGACGGCGCGAGATCGCGGCGTACGGGGTGGAACGGCGGGCCGGCCGGGTGACGGAGGCGGTCCCCGACGCGGCGGACGGCTTCGTCGTCACGGTCGACGGCGGGCCCACCGTACGGGCCCGGCGGCTGATCGTCACCACCGGCCTGGTGGACGAACTGCCCGCGATCGACGGCGTCGCCGAGCGGTGGGGGCGCGACGTGCTGCACTGTCCGTACTGCCACGGCTGGGAGGTCCGCGACCAGGCGTTCGGGGTGATCGCGCACCCGGTCATGGGCGCGCACCAGGCATTGCTGGTCTCCCAATGGTCCGACGACGTGACCCTCTTCCCGCACACGGCCGCTGCCCTGACCGAGGAGGATCTCGGCCGGGTGGCGGCCGCGGGCATCACCGTGGTGACGGGCGAGGTGGCGGGGCTGGTCGTCGAGGAGGACCGGATGACGGGCGTGCGGATGACGGACGGGCGGATCGTCGAGCGGTCCGTGCTCTTCGCCGGCACCCGCATGACACCCCGGGACGAACTGCTGACGGCGCTGGGCGCCGCGACGCACGACACCCCCCTGGGCGCCTTCGTGACGGTGGACGCGACGGGCCTGACCAGCGTGCCCGGCGTATGGGCGGCCGGGAACGCGATCGGCCCCGCGGAACAGGTGATCAACGCGGCGAGCGGGGGCTACCGGGCGGGCGTGGCGGTCAACGCGGAACTGACCCTCACCGACCTGGACCGCGAGGCGGCCACCCGAGCCGGCGGGTGACGCGCGCGGCCGGCCGGGGGCTGGTCCACGCGGATGAACTGCGAGGCGTACCGCTGCGGGGGCCGGGGGGAGCGGCGAGGATCGGCGATGGTGGCCGGAGTCCTCCGGAAGCGGAGAGACCGGAAGCGCAGAGACAGGACAGACCACATGCTCGGTACGGACTTCACCAAGGGCTCCCCCAGCTGGCTCGACCTGGGCAGTCCCGACACGACGGCCGCCGCCGCGTTCTACAGCGGCGTCTTCGGCTGGGACTTCGCCTCGGCGGGACCGGACGCCGGGGGCTACGGCTTCTTCCAGCGGGACGGCCGGACGGTCGCCGCGCTGGGGCCGCTGACCGAGGAGGGGGCCGACTCCGCCTGGACGGTCTACTTCCAGACGCCCGACGTCGACGCCACGGCGAAGACGGCCGAGCAGAGCGGCGGCACCGTGCGCGCCCAGCCCCTCGACGTCATGGACGCCGGGCGGATGGCCCAGTTGACCGATCCGGGCGGCGTCGACTTCGCCGTATGGCAGCCGGCCTCCGTCAAGGGCCTGGAGAGGACTGCCGAGGACAACACGCTGTGCTGGGTCGAGCTCCACGTCGCCGACCCGGCGGCGGCGCTGGACTTCTACGGGAAGCTGTTCGGCTGGCGCTCGCAGGAGATGGAGGCGCCCGGGATGACGTACCGGGTCCTGTCCACCTCCGAGGGCGACCAGCAGGACGCCTCCTTCGGCGGCATCGCCGAGCTCCAGGACGGCGGGGACAAGCCGCGCTGGATCCCGTACTTCGGTGTCGGGGACGCGGACGAGGTCGTCGGCCGCGCTCAGGGGAACGGCGGCTCGGTCCTCATGCCGGCGGCGGACGTCCCGGACGTGGGCAGGATCGCGTGGCTCGCCGACCCCTTCGGAGCTCCGTTCGCCGTTCTGAAGCCCGTGCCGCGGACGTAGCCCACCGTCCGGGGGTGGGCCCGGTGGTGGTCAGCGGGGAAACACCTCGAAGGCCACCGCCGGGCGGCCTCCGTAGCGGGTCGCGAAGCGCTGGTTGTTGCCGGCGAGGAAGGTGCGCACGTACTCCTCAGGGTCCTCGTCCGTGAGGGCCTCGATGTAGGCGCGGTGGGCGAGGAGGGAGTGGACGGAGCGTTCGAGGCCGGGGGTGGCGTCGACGGCGTGCGTCGGGGTGGTCGAGCCGGCGACCGCGACCCAGCGGACTCCGCCCCACGGCTCCAGGCCTCGTTCGAGCAGTTCCGGGAAGATCCAGCGGTTGCCCGCGTCGCCCGCCGCGTCCAGGGTGGCGCGGCCGACCGCGACATGGTCCGGCGTGTTCCAGGCCCCGCCGACCGCCGGGCCCCAGGTGTCCCGGTGGTTGAGGGTGATGACCAGCTCGGGCCGGTGGCGGCGGACGGCCGCCGCGATGTCGCGGCGCAGCCCGAGCCCGTACTCGATCACCCCGTCGCGGTGGTCCAGGAACTCCACCGTCGACACCCCGACGACCTCCGCACTCGCCCGCTGCTCCCGCTCGCGCAGCGGGCCGCAGGTGGCCGGGTCGAGGGAGTCGATCCCCGCCTCGCCGCGCGTGGTGAGGACGTACGTGACCTCCTTGCCGGCGTCCGTCCAGCCGGCGATGGCGGCGGCGCAGCCGTACTCGAGGTCGTCGGGGTGGGCCACCACGGCGAGGGCGCGCTGCCAGTCATCGGGCATGTCTGCGAGCTGCGGGGCCTGTTCGTTCGACTCGATCATGGGCGCAGCTTACGACGTCACCTCCGGATCGCTCCGGAAAGGATCACCGAGCGGGACGCATGGCGGGGGCGGTCCGGGTTGAGCCCGCGCCGAGCCGCGAGCGTGACGGCGAGTCGCTGGGCGCGCACCAGAGCCGCGACCGGATCGATGGCGTCGGCCGCGAACAGCGCGCCCGTGGCCTCCACTTCGTCCCGGAGACCGGCCGGCTCCGGCCCCAGGCAGCACACGAGACTTGAGCGGTCGCTGATGACGATCGGCCCGTGCCGGTACTCCATCGCCGCGTACGACTCCGTCCACGCGCGCGCCACGCCGCGGAGCTTGTGGGCGGCTTCGTCGGCGAGTCCGACCGTCCAGCCGGTGCCGAGAAAGGTGAACTGGCCGCGCTGCTCCCAGGCGGTCGGCAGCGGTTCGTACAGGGCCAGTTCGGCGTCGGCGATCGAGGCGGACAGGTCCACCCCGAGCCCCGCGCGCAGCAGTTGGAGGGCGGTGGTGGCGAACCGGGTCTGCACGACGGAGCGTTCGTCGGCGAAGCCGAGGCCGACCACTCCGTCCGCGTGCTGTGCGGCGCGACTGTCCGGGGCGCTGGTCAGGACGAGGGTGGGGATGCGGCCGGCGGCCCGGGCGAGCAGCGTCGCCACCTCGGTCGTCGCGCCGGAGCGGGTGAGGGCCACGATCCGGTCGTAGCCGCGCCCGAGCGGCGTCTCGTCGGAGGCCGGGAAGGCGTCGGTCTCGCCCGCGCCGAGGGATTCGCGCAGGGCCGCGTAGGCACGGGCCATGAAGTACGAGGTGCCGCAGCCGACGACCGCGATCCGCTCACCGCGCTGGGGCAGCAGCGTGGCGTGGTCGGCGGCCGTGTCGGCGGCGCGGCGCCAGCAGTCGGGCTGGCCGGCGATCTCGGCACTGACGTGGGTGGTCATGTCCGGGTCCTCTCCTCATGGGTGGTCCGGGCCGAGTTCTATCCGCTCCCGCACGAGCACACCATGAGCAATCAGTACGCACCGCTTGGACTTTTGCGCGCGACCACCCCGCGCGCCGCCCCGCAGGAGGCCCGGACGACCAGCCTCGGCCGCAGCTGCACCTGGTGGAGCGGGGAGGCGTCCCCGTCGGCGAGCCGGCGCAGCAGGATCTGCGCGGCGAGCCTGCCCACCTGGTACTTGGGCGGTGAGACAGCCGCCAGCGGGGTCTCGGCGACGTCCGCGAACTCGTTGTCGAAGCTGATCAGCGCCAGATCCTGGGGGACCCGCAGACCGGCGCGGCGGGGTGGCCGCAAGGACGAGAGCGGCCTCGCGGTCGCCGAAGCAGAGGCCGGCGGTGACGCCCGCCGCGCGCGTCGGCGACCGCCCGGTCCGCCCGCCGGGGGTTCCAGCCCTGCCGCTCCTCCCGGATGCGCAGGGGCGCGTGGAGGCCGAGGTCGGCGACGGCCAGGGCGAAGCCGGACTCGATGGGCGCGGTGGTGGGCGCGTCGGAGCGTACGAGGAGGGCGAGCCCGTCATGGCCCAGCGCGCGCAGGTGGCGTACGGCGTCGTAGGCCCCGCCCTCGTGGTCGGTGCAGACGTGCTCGGTGGGGTCGCCCGGGCCGTGCGTCGCGGCCAGCCGGCGCTCGACGAGGACGGCGGGGACGGGCAGGGCCAGGAGTTCCTCGGCGCGCCGGCCGGGATCCACGGCGGTGTGCAGGGTGGGGACGAGGAGCAGGCCGTGGACGCCGGAGGAGAGCAGCCGGCGGACGGCCGCGTCCTCCTCGGCGGGGACGTAGTGCGAGCAGGCCAGGACGAGCCGCGCGCCGGCCGCCGCGAGTTCCTTCTCGATGCCCTGGAGGACGCGGGGGGAGTAGAAGGCGGTGTCCGGGACCAGGACGCCCACGATCCGGCGGTCGCCCGGTTCCTCGTGGCGGTGTGCGGCGAACGTCCCGGCTCCCTGGCGGCGTTCGACCAGACCGAGGGCGACGAGGTCCTCGTACGCCCGGCGGACCGTGGTCACCGAGAGACCGGTCTCCGTGGCCAGGGCCCGCTCGGTGGGCCGCTTGCTGCCGGGCGGCCACGTGCCGTCGAGGATGCCCCGTCGCAGCTCCGCCATGAGGGCTCGGAACTTCAGCTCGCGTCCGGACGCCGGAACCTCGTCGCGTGCCACCCGCGCCCCCTGTGGACTCGCCTCGACCGCCGACCGATTGCGCGCCGAATCCTATCCCCGGAGGATCAGGGCTCACCTCGGGCGATCACGTCCCGCTTCCCTCCCCCGGGGCGGTCAGACCTCGCCCCGGGCGAGGGCGAGCAGCCGGTCCAGGACGCGCGGGCCGCCCGCCCGGACGCCGTCGTGCTCGAACTCGTCGGTCACCCAGGTGCGCAGGCCCCGGATCGCGCGGGCGGTCTCCAGGGAGTGGGCGGTGTCCACGTACAGGTCGTCGTGGTAGACGGCGGCGGCCACCGGCACCTCGTTGACGGCCAGCCGCGCCGGGTCGTAGAGCGGGGTCCAGTCGGTCCGCTCGGCGAGGAGGTGGGCGGTCTCGCGCAGCGGGCGCAGGGCCGGGTCGGTCTCGAAGTGCCAGGGGTGCACGGTCTCGCCGGTGAAGAGGAGCGGTTCGTCCCCGGCGAGCGTCTTCTCGGCGTCGAAGGCGGGGAATTCGGCGCGGACGCGTTCGGCGGCCCAGGCGGTGGGGCCCCGGCCCTGGGCGTAGATCGCCTCGTGGAGCACGGCGTACAGCGGGTGTCCGGCGTACGAGAGGACGGCCTGGACGTTCTCCAGGAAGGCGTCCGAGAGGGCGGGGCCGCCGGGCGTCGGGACGAAGGCGTCCTCCAGGAGGAGGTGGAGCTGGTGGGTGCCGTCGCCGCCGCCGAGGAGGATGCCGAGGGACTGGAAGGCCTGGGGCGTGAGCAGGCCGCCGTTCGGCAGGGTGACTTCGTGGTCGAGCAGGTGGGCGGCGATCCGGCGGGCGCGTTCGACGTCCTGCGGGTAGCGGGAGTAGTGGGCCTCGGACTTGCGCCGGATACGGGGGTAGGCGGCCCGGTAGACCTCGCCGGCGTCCGCGTGCAGGGACGGCAGTCCGCCGGTGATCAGGACGGTCTTCAGCCCCTCCGGCGCGGTCGAGAGGTAGTGGGTGGCGCAGAAGCCGCCGAAGCTCTGACCGAGGACGGTCCAGCGGGCGCCGCCGGTGAGGCGCTTACGGATGAGCTCGCAGTCCTGGACGATCGAGTCGGCCCGGAAGTGGGCGAGGTAGTCGGCCTGCTGGGCGGGGGTGCCGCGCAGCGGGAGTGTCTGGCGGGTGGCGGGGGTGGAGTTGCCGGTGCCGCGCTGGTCCAGGAGGAGGACGCGGAACTCCCGCACGGCCCGGCCGAGCCATGCCTGCGGACCGATGAAGCGGCGGGCCCCGAAGCCGGGGCCGCCCTCCAGATACACCAGCCATGGCAGGTCCGTCCCGTCCGGCCCTGCCTTGTCGCTCGCGACGACCTCACGGCCATAGACCTCGATCTGCTCGCCCTCGGGGTCGGCGTGGTCGAGCGGGACGGTGAAACGGCGGTCGGTGAGGACGAGCCCGGGCTGGCGGTAGCTGGTCAATGCTGCTCCTGTTCGATGCGCCCCCGCCCGCCCAGTGCATCACAGGGCGCGGGACGGGGGCGCGTCGAGGTGGCGTCAGGAGGTGGGGAAGTCGTCTGCCGTCCTGATCCGGTCGCGGATCCACACACCCGCGGGCTTGAGGTTGCTCGTACCGGCCCACGGGCCGTTGTTCGCGCAGGTGCCGGCGGTGAAGACGGCGCCGCTGCGGTGGTCGTCGGAGTAGTTCCAGTTGACCCAGCTGATCTTCTTGGCGGCCATGAGGTCGATGAACCGCTGGGTCATGGCGAAGTCGTTCGCACCCTCTCCCGCGTAGTTCTGGGTGCCGAACTCGGTGACGAAGACCGGCAGCTTGTCGGCGGCGCGGGAGAGCGTGTTCAGGTACGCCTCGCGGTGCGAGTACGCGTAGAAGTGGAAGGTGTACATGATGTTGGAGGCGTTCACCGGGTTGGCGACCACTTCGGACTCGTCGGCCCCCTCGGAGACGCCGAGCGAGGACCACGCGCGCGTGCCGACGAGGACGGGGGTCTCGGCGTCCTTGGCGCGGATGACCGGGATGAGCTGCTCGGCGTAGCTCTTGATGCGGGACCAGGCGACGCCGCTGGGCTCGTTGGCGATCTCGTAGAGCAGGTTGGTCCTGGAGCCGTGGCGCTGGGCGATCTCGGTGAAGAAGGTCTTGGCGCGGGCCAGGTTGTAGTGCGGGTCACCGGGGTCGAGCATGTGCCAGTCGACGATCACGTACATGCCGCGTGCGGTGGCCTGGTCGATGAGCGAGTGGGCCAGGTCGGTGTACTTGCGCGGGTCGGTCTCGTACCCCTCCTCCTGGACGTAGGTGGAGACGCGCAGGACGTCGGCGTTCCAGTCCTTGGCGAGTGCGTCGAGCGAGCCGCCGGTGAGGCACTGGCTGTACCACTGGGTGCCGTGGCCGGACATGCCGCGCAGCTGGATCGGCTTGCCGTACCGGTTGCAGAGTTGGGTGCCGCAGACCTTCAGCTGTCCGTTGACGGCGGCCGGGGTGGCGCCGGTGGGCGGCTGGGTGGTGGCGGTGTCGACCTTCAGGTGGTCGACGTTGGGGCCGCCGTTCGCGGTGGTGGCGGTGGCCCGGATCGTGTTGGTTCCGGCCTTGAGGTTCGCGGTGACGGTGGTCGTGGCCCAGGTGGTCCAGGCGCCGGTGCCGGCGAATGCCTTGCCGGAGGAGGTGACCGCGCCGTTGACGGCGATGTCCATGGGCCGGTTGGTGGTGCTGCCGTTGGCGTACCGCAGGGTGAGGGTCGCGGTGCCCGCCTGGGCGGCGTCGACGTTCCACTGGACGTAGCCGCCGGCGGTGTTGTCGTAGTTGACGAAGCCGGTTCCGGTGAAGCCGGTGTGGTTGGACTCGGCCGCGCCCTGGGAGACGGTGGCGGTCTCCGCCTCGTGGGTCACGGGGGCGGCGACGGCGGCCGGTGGTGCGGCGGCGAGGCCGAGGAGCAGGGCGGCCACGGCGGCGCCGGCGGCACCCAGTGATCGCAGAGGGGGACGTACCGATCGTGCCGATGTCATGGGGGTCTCCCGGAACGATGGATTGGAAGGAAAGTTTCCTAACGGATGGATAGCAGTCCCACGGCCGGCCTCGCAAGGGTCATGACAAGAGACGGTGTTCAGCGGGCTGTCGGCATCGTGCTCGGCCGGGCGCCGGTCAATCCTCGGCCGGGCGCCGGTCGTCACGGACTCAGGCCAGGAGGCGCCCGGCCGCGCCGCACCGGGTCCGCGACCCTCCGAGGAGCTGTGCGGCGGGGTGGGCGCCGTAGGTCCCCGGGTCCAGGCCGACGAGGTCGAGCAGGTCGGTGGCGCGGGCCCGGGACTTCTGCGGCCAGCTCGCCTCGGCGCCGTCGAAGGAGAGGCCGACGGCGGTGCCGTCCGCGTACACCTTGCTGACCTGCTCGACCCGGACTCCGGCGGCCGGCGCCGGCGCGTCGGCGTGGCCCGCGCCTTGGCCGCCGACCCGCGGTCCTCCCGATGGACGAACCCTTCGGCGCCGTCGACTCACCCCGCCTGCCCGCGACCCGGTGACGTCGTCGCACTCCAGAGGGTCAGCCGCTGAGGGCGAGGAGGAGCAGGCCGGCGACGACGGCGATGATCACGCAGAGGACGGAGGCGGTGAGCACCTGTGACGTGAAGTAGGTGTTCATACCGGAGTAGAGGAGGTTGCCGAGGCCGCCGTGGTCCACGATCGCCCCGATGGTGACGAACGACACGGGGGCTCAGGTGGGGCTGGGGACGAAGCGGAAGCCGCTGCGGGGGCGGGTGGGGACGCGGTGGAGCGGAATCCTCAGGTCCTGTTCGGGAACGGTGTAGTCCATCCGGGACAGCTCGGTGGAGAGGGCGGCGAGGACGGCGACGGTGATGTCCTCCCCGGGGCAGCGGTGGCCGCTCTTGGCGTCGCCGCCGCCCTGCGGGATCAATTCGTCGCGCAGCGGTGCCCGGCGCATGAAGCGCTCCGGGTCGAAGCGGTAGGGGTCGTGCCACAGCTCGGGGTCGTGGTTCTGGCCGTAGACGTCGAGCAGGACCAGGGTCCCGGCGGCGATCTCCTCGCCGTCCCGGCGCAGGTCGGTGGCGGCGAGGCCGCCGACGAACGGCGCGAAGGGGTAGAAGCGACGGACCTCGTGGGCGAAGGGTTCGGCGTACGTCTCGGTGTACGGCTCCGAGTACGAGCCGTCGTCCTCGCGCAGCAGGTGGCGCCGGGCGGGCCACCTGTCCATGGCGTGGGCGGCGAAGGCGACGAACCAGGCGATGGCGACGGTCGGACGCACGATGTTGAGGAGCTCGACGGCCGCGGTACGGGCGTCCAGCTCCTCGCCGTCGGCGTCGCGATGGCGTACGACCGCGTCGAACGGGGTCGCCGGGGCGCGCGACGCCCCGCCGCGGGCCTCCTCGACCAGCCGGGCGAGCAGCTGCTCCTGGCGGGCCCGGGCGCGCCTCGCCCGCAGGTGGCGCGGACCCGCGGTCGCGAAGCCGTCGACCATGGCGACGCAGTCCTCGGCCATGCGCTCGGTCTGCTCCCGGGTCAATGGCAGACCGGCCCATGCGCAGACCGCTCGGGCCAGCACGTGCGCGGCCTCTTCGAACAGCACGATCTCGCGGCGGGGCGGCCGGGCGAAGGTCCGCTGCCACTCGGCCCGGACCCGGTCCACGAGCTCGGCGACGCCGGCGGGGTCGGTGAGCTCGCCGACGAACAGTCCCTTGCGTACACGGTGCTCCTCGGCGTCCAGGGTGTGTACGGCGCCGCGGCCGAAGAGGGTGTCCAGGACGGGCCCGGGAAGGGCGTCGTGGCGCCGGACGTGGTTCTCGTCGTAGAAGAACGGGACGGCGTCCGGGCCGTGCAGGGCGACCGTCGGGTGGCCCAGGAGCCGGGTCCGCACCAGGCGGCCGTCGCTGCGGCGGCGCAGGTCGGGGAGCCAGGCGTATCCCTTGATGAGCAGGGCGGCGGTGCTGTCGAGTGTCATGGGGGGCATGCCGGCCCACGTGCCCGGTTCGTGTCGGAACACTCCTGAAAGTCCGGGATTTCACCCGGGTGCCGCCGTGGCCCGTACGCCCACTCCGCGCGTCGGGCCGTCCGGCGGCCGTGCCGGTGTCACAGCGCGTCGGCCGCGACACGCAGGTCGGCGACGAGGCCGGCGTAGGCGCTCTCGCGGTCGTCGGCGCGCAGGACGGCGGACGGGTGGAGGGTCGCCACGACGTGGGGGCCGCCGTCCGTGCCGGGCAGGGAGAGCACCGCCCCGCGGTCGGCGCCGACGCGGAACCCGCGGCCGAGGACGGCCTTGCCCGCGGTCGCGCCGAGCACCACCACCACGCTCGGGTCGACGAGCCGCAGCTCGGCCTCCAGCCACGGCCGGCAGGCCGTCATCTCCCGCAGGCTCGGCGCCTTGTGGATACGGCGCTTGCCCGGCCCCGACTGCGTGAACTTGAAGTGCTTGACGGCGTTGGTGAGGTACACGTCCTCCTCGTCGATACCCGCCTCGCTCAGGGCCTTGGACAGCAGCCGACCCGCGGGCCCGACGAAGGCCTGCCCCTTGCGGTCCTCCTGGTCGCCCGGCTGCTCGCCGACGACCAGGAAGCGGGCGGCGGGGTCGCCGCGGCCGAACACCGTCGCCGTGGCCTCGGCGAAGAGGGGGCAGCCCTGGCAGGACGCGGAGGCCCGGCGGTGGGCTTCGAGCCCGCCGCCGCGCGGCAGGTACGGCCTGGCGTCGTACCCGTCACCGGGCCGGTCCGGGGCATCCTTTCCGGTCATTCACGGGTCTCCGATCCGTCGAGCGCCCCTGCCCCCGCGCCGCTCCCGTGGCTGCCCGTTCCCGCCCCGCGCGGGTCAGCCGGGATACTGCCCAGCGAGGGTCAGCCGGGATACTGCCCAGCGAGGGTCAGCCGGGATACTGCCCAGCGAGGGTCAGCCGGGATACTGCCCAGCGAGGGTCAGCCGGGATACTCCTCGTGCAGGTCGCCGGGCCGGGGCTCGTTTTCCTCGGCCAGGGCCCGCTCGCTGCCTTCCTTGAGCCGCTCCCCCTGCTCGCGCAGGCGCGCGGCCTCCTCCGGGTCGGTGCTGCGACGCGCCCGTTGCAGAAGATGTTCCGCCTTGTCGCGCTGGTACTGGGCGTGGGCGTGCGCGCCCTCGCTCTCCCGCCTGCTCTCCTCGTGCCGCGTCACGGTGCACCTCCTCGGCCGTCTCCTCGGCCAGCGGCTTCCCGTACCGGCCCCGGGAAAACCACCGCGGCGCTCAGCTCTCCTGGATGACGGAGAGGACGTTCCCGGCCGGGTCCTTGAACCAGGCGATGGCCGCCGGCCCCTCGTCGCCGCGGCCGGCCCGGACGACCCCCTTCTCGTCCGCGCCGAACTCCGGGTACCGCTCGAGGCCCACCCCGCGCTGAGCGAGCTCGTCGACCGCCGTGTCGATGTCGTCGACCGGGAAGTTGAGGATCGTGAACGTCGCCGGGGTGTGGTTCTCCTTGGGATAGACGAACACCTGGGCGCCTCCGCCGAGGGTGAGGCCGAGCATCCTCATGTCCCCGGAGCCGCTCTCCTCGACGCGGAGCCCGAGCGTGTCGCCGTAGAACCTCTTGGCCTTGTCGAGGTCGTCCACCGAGAAACCGCTGAACGCCTTCGCCTGTCCGAACATGGCCGTCTTCCCTTCGCCTGTGTGCCCATCTGTGCCCCTCGGGGGCTCCAGGGCACACCACGGCGGAGGGCGGGCCCCCGTCACGCCACGCGGAGGCGTCCGGATGGGTCCCGCCCGTCACCCTCAGGGAGCGATCGGCAGCCGCCGCTTGTGGTCGGTGAGCTCGTAGCGGCGGACGATCGAGGCGTAGGCCGCCTCGCTCACCGGCTTGCCCTCCAGGAAGTCGTCGATGTCGTCGTACGTCACACCGAGGGCGTCCTCGTCGGGCTTGCCCGGGTCGAGCGTCTCCAGGTCGGCCGTCGGGGTCTTCCACACCAGCTCCGAGGGGGCGCCCAGGGCCTCCGCGACGGCGCGCACGCGCCGCTTGGTCAGACCCGTCAGCGGCACGACGTCGGCCGCGCCGTCGCCGTACTTCGTGAAGAACCCGGACACGGCCTCCGCGGCGTGGTCGGTGCCGACGACGAGGCCGTCGTGGGCGCCGGCGACGGCGTACTGGGCGATCATCCGCTGCCGCGCCTTGATGTTGCCCTGGACGAAGTCCTGGTGGTGGGCGTCGCGGAAAGTGATCCCTCCGGCCAGGCAGGCGGCGAGCGCGGCGTCGCTCGCGGGCCTGATGTCCACGGTCAGCACATGGTCGGCGGCGATGAAGCCGAGGGCGAGCTGGGCGTCCTTCTCGTCGGCCTGGACGCCGTACGGCAGCCGCATCGCGTAGAACGTGACCTCGTGTCCGGCGGTCCTGGCCCGCTCCACGGCGAGCTGGCAGAGCCGTCCGGCCGTCGTGGAGTCAACGCCGCCGCTGATGCCGAGCACGAGGCAGCGCAGGCCCGTGGAGGTGAGGCGCTCGGCGAGGAAGGCCACCCGGCGCTCGATCTCGGCGAGAGGGTCGAAGGTCTCGGAAACCTCGAGTTCCCGGGCGATCTGCTGCTGCAGGGCGGTGGACGCCGGGTCGGTCACGGAGTGCTCCTCGGGAGGTGTCGGTGGCACGGACGGAAAGACGGCCGTACGGAACGGGCGCGCGTCCACGGTACGGGGCGAGGCGTCGGGTTCCGGGGCCGGGGACGACTCTATGCGCCGCGCCTCACACATGCCCCGCGCGCCCGGCGGGCCGCCGCCCACTCGCGGACGAACAGCCGCACGAAGCCGGCCATGCCCCGGATCAGCAGCACATTGACGAGGGCACCACCCACGACAGGCACCAGCGAGCCGAGGGTGGGTCCCGGATCGGCGGACGCGTCGGCGGCCGGGTGCCCGGGGCCGAAGAACCCCGCCGTCAGGAAGAGGAGCACCGTCACCACGCCCGATCCGGGGAAGGCCAGGAGGTGCGGCACGGTGAAGCCCCCCACGGATCCGCCCGTGAGGACGTGGACCAGGCCGGCGGCGGCCGTCGCTCCGACGTAGAGGACGGCGGCGGAAAAGGCCCACGCACGGGGGCGCATCACGGTCATGACCGCATTATTGAACACGTTCAAGCATGGTTGGCACTCGGGGGCCGGTTCGGGGCCGACCAGGTCGCGGGGCGTGTCGTGCGCGTCGCGGTCGCGCGGGGCGGAGCGGAGGATTCCGGTCAGTGGCGGCGCGGTGTCGCCCGCACCCGTCAAGGCCGCTCGGCCCCTCGACGCGAACCCGGCGCGCCGCCCCGTCACCCCGGCGAGCACCGGTGATCCACTTCCTGGGGCCCTTACAAGTCACGCCGCGCGCCTCCGGCGGCTTCCGCCCCGGGGGTTCAGCGGCTGTTCAGCGGTGCGGGGAACCGCGCAGGGCGCGGTCGAGGCCTTCCTGCGGGTGGCCGGAGAGCGCGCGCAGGAAGATCTCCTCGTAGGCGGGCGAGCCGATCGTCTCGCGCGCCCGGTGCGCGTACTTCTCGCGCAGCGCGCGCAGTTCCGGCATGCCGCGCTGTGCGTGGCCGGTGGAGCGCCAGTACGCCTCCCCCGTGCCCGAGACGTCGGCGGCCAGTTCCCCTTCCCCGTTCGCGGCGAGCGCGGCCGCCAGGACGTCGAGGCCGAGGGCGACCCCGAAGCCGTCCCCCAGCCGCCGCTTCCCTTCGAGCATGGCCCGGGCGTGGTCGGCGGCGATCGCGGGCCGCCCTTCGAGCAGCCCCGTGAGAGCCAGCTGGTAGTCGAGCGAGGCGCGTGTCCAGTGCTCACCGAGCTCCGCACAGACCTCCCGGAGCGCCAGCGCCTCGCGCCGGGCCTCGTCGATTCTGCCGAGACCGGTCAGGCCGAAGACGCGGACGAGCAGGCAGCGCAGGCGGGCGGCGGAGGCGGCCGGGCCACCCGGGACGGCGTCCAGCACATGGCCGACGACCACGAGCGCCGCCGTCGGACGGCCGGTCAGCAGGGCGAGGAGCCCGGCGAGGTACGCGGCGTCCAGCGTCCTCTCCCCCGGACCGCCCCCGGCGTCGGGTGCGGTGCCGGCGTCGTACTCGGCGTACCGGGCCTCCCGCGCGCACGCCTCGCTCACCTCCTGAGCGGCGCCGAACTCGCCCTGCAGGGTCAGCGCCACGCCCAGGGCCCACAGCGCGCGGGCCCGGTCGGAGCCGCGCGCGCCGCTCAGCAGCAACGCCTGTTCGAGGTGGTCACGGGCTTCCCGGAGCCGTCCGCAACATGTCCAGAAGAAGCCCACCGCGCCGACGAGCGCGAGCGCGTCGTCGGGATCGGTGCGCAGCAGCCGGTCCAGGGCGGTGCGCAGGTCGGTGTGGAGCTCGGAGATCACCGTGTACCAGCGGAGCTGATCGGGGCCGAGCCATCCGGCGTCCGCCTGACGGGCGAGGCGCAGACAGTGGGCGGCGTGCCGGTCGGCGACGGCCTCGGTCTCGCCGAGTCGCTCCAGCCACTCCGCGCCGTACTCGCGCACGGTGTCGAGGAGCCGGTACCGGCCGCTGTCCCGGCCACCCTCCTTGCCGACGACCGACTTCAGGGCCAGCGCTTCGAGGATGTCGGGAACGGTCTGGGGGGTCAGGGGGCCTCCCGCGCACACGTACGCGGCGGAGGAGGCCTCGAAGGGGCCGCGGAAGACGGTGAGCCGTGCCCACAGCAGCCGTTCGAGCGGGTCGCACAGCTCGTGGCTCCAGCCGATCGCGGCCCGGAGCGTCTGGTGGCGCTGCGGCCAGACCCGCTCGTCGTGGACGAGGAGTTCGAAGCGGGAGCCGATCTGGGCGCGCACGGCGCCCATGCCCTGGATACGGATCTGGGCGGCGGCGAGCTCGAGGGCGAGGGGGATGCCCTCCAGACGGGCGCAGATCTCGGCGGCGGGCCCGCTCCGCCACCGGCCGGGCGCACGCGTGGCGCCCCGTGCGTCCCGTCGGCCGGTGCCGGTGGTGGTCGACGTGCGCAGGCGGAGCAGGTCGAGGGCGTCGCGCCCGGTCGGCGGCATCGGTTCGAGGGGCATCACCCGTTCCCCTTCCGCTCCGAGGGGGCGGCGGCCGGTCGCGAGGACGGTGAGGGCGGGGGCGGCGGCGAGGAGTTCGGTGACAAGGAGGGCGCAGGGCTCGGCGAGGTGGTCGCAGGAGTCGAGGACGAGCAGCGGCCGCCGGGCCGCGAGCCACCGGCCCAGCGCGGCGACGGGCATGCCGGGTGTGTGGTCGCTCAGGTCGACCGCGTCGGCCACGGTGGCGACGAGCAGCCGGTCCCCTTGGAGCGGGGTGAGGTCCGCCCACCACACGCCGTCGGGGTACCGGGCGGCGATCCGCCGGGCGGTGTGCAGGGCGAGGCGCGACTTGCCGACTCCGCCGACCCCGGTGACGGTGACCATGCGATGACGGGTCAACTCGGCTTCCAGGCGCGCGACTTCGGTGCGTCGCCCCACAAAGTCGCCGTTCTCGTCCGGTAGATGTCCACGCACGGGAGCAGTGTCCCCCATGCCGGGCCCCGACGGCCCCCGGGATCGGGTCATTCGACGACGCCGAAGGCCGTCGGCCACCGCGTGGTGCCGGCTCGGCGCACGGTCCGGCACCCGCCGGCGCGGTCGGCGACGTTGCCCGGGCGGGTGCCGTCGGCTGCGGGGACCGTGCGAGTGCCGCCATCCGCGACAGGGACCGTACCGGCGCCGCCGCCTGCGAGGACCGTGCCGAGGTCGCAGTCAGCGCCGGCCGTGCCGGTGCCGCCGGCCGGGCGTCCCCAGGCGGCGCCGTCCGGGCGGGGGCCGAGCGAGTACCGCCATCGGCGACAGGGACCGTACCGGCGCCGTCGGCGGCGCCGGCAGCGCGAGTGTCCTCGGCGACAGGGATCGTGCGGGCCCCGTCGGCGCGGACCCCGCCGGCGCCCTCGTCGGCGCGGACCGAGCGCGCGCCGGTTG
>NZ_BMTO01000003.1:271923-328067 GCF_014649715.1 Streptomyces lateritius | reverse complement strand
GCCGACGAGGACCGGGCGGGCGCCGTCGTCGGCGACGAGCGTGCCGGTGCCGCCGCCGACGAGGACCGGGCGGGCGCCGTCGTCGGCGACGAGCGTGCCGGTGCGCGCACCCGACGTAGGCCCGTCTGTGGGGCCACACCCGGGCGCAGGGGCCGCCTCCGCCTGGCTCGGTCCACCCCGGCGGCCGTCGCGGTGCCGGTCGGCGGACGGGGCGCCTGCCCCCGAGGGCCGACGTGAACGCATCGATGCTGCGTCGTCCGTCGCCACCCCCGGCGCCGCGAGACCCCGACGCAGGCGCAGGAGGCCGCGCCGCGCATGGCTCTTCACGGTGCCGAGCGGCATGCCCGTGCGCTCGGCGATCTGCGGCTGGGTGAGGTCTCCGTAGAAGGCCAGGGCCAGCACTTCCCGCTGGACCGGGGGAAGTTTGGCCAGCTCGCCGGCGACCAGGACCCGGTCGAGCACCCTGTCGGTTACCTCGCCGGGGGCTCCGTCATGGGGCAGGGCGGCGGCGACCACCAGCTCGCGACGACGGGTGCGGGCCGCGAGCGCGTCGGCGATCTTCCGCCGGGCGATGCCGACGAGCCACCCGGCGAGCGGCCCCCGCTCGGGCCGGTAGCCCGCGCGGCCGCGCCAGGCGGCGAGGAAGACCTGCTGAGTGACGTCCTCCGCCTCCCCCGGATCACCGAGCGTGCGGGCCGCGAGGCCCTGCACCAGGCCGCCCCAGCGCCGGTACGCCTCGTCCACACAGCGCTCGTCACCCCGGACGAGCCCTGCGGCCACCTCCTCGTCGGGGAGCCCGGTGACGGTAGTGGCGGACGGTGCGCTCATGACGGTGCTCCTCGGGCCTCGACCGGGGCGGGGGCGGACGGGCGGGGCGGAACAGGATCCCGCGCCGCTCGGGCCCTTCCAGGCTCGGCCGCCCCGCCCTCTGCGTTCCACTCGCATCGATCGTGCGTCGTACGCTCGAACCATGACCGCATCACCCCCTGGTCTCACCAGCGGCGCCGTCGCGCGCGCCTCGGCGTGTCCCCCACGACCCTGCGGTCGTGGGACCAGCGCTACGGCATCGGCCCGGTCGCCCGCCAGGAGGGCAGGCACCGCCGGTGGACGGCCTCGGACATCGCGGTGCTGGAGGAGATGTGCCGGCTGACCGCGTCGGGCGTGCCGCCCGCGGAGGCCGCCCGGGCGGCGCGCGCCGACGGCCCCACGGGGCCGTCGGCGGAGCGGACCAGCCCCCTCCCGGCGGCGGAGCACGACCGGTTGTCGCCCGGCGACGTCCGGCGCGCGGCCCGCGGGCTCGCCCGGGCCGCCGTCCGCCTCGACTCCGCCGCCCTGGAGCGGCTGCTGGGCTCCGCGATCGCGGAGCACGGTCTGGTCACCGCCTGGGAGGACGTGCTGGTGCCGACGCTGCACGCCGTGGGGCGTCGCTGGGAGACCTCCGGCGACCGGTACGTGGAGGTGGAGCACCTGCTCTCCTGGCACATCGCGACCGCGTTGCGCCGGGCGCCGCGCCCACCCTGAGCGACACGGAACGTGCCGGAGTCCCGCCGGCTCTCCTCGCCTGCGTCCCGAACGAACAGCACACCCTTCCGCTGGAGGCCCTCGCCGCCGCTCTCTCCGAATTCGGCGTGCCCGTCCGGATGTTCGGCGCCGCCGTGCCACCGGACGCCCTCGACCAAGCCGTACGCAGGACAGGCCCTGCCGCCGTCGTCCTGTGGGCCCAGGCACGCTCCACCGCGAACCATTCGCTCGCCCGGCATGTCGCCGACACGTCCTGGGGCGTGAAGGGAGCCCGGAACCGGGCGGTCGTGGTCCTCGCCGGCCCCGGCTGGGCGGGCCCGCCGCCCGGCCGCCCGGGCATGTTCCGGCCCGCAGGACTGCGGGAGGCGGCGACGCTCCTGCACCGGCTGTGCGCGGGCACGGTGAGTACCGCTCAGGTCTGACCGCGCGCCTGTCGGAAGCGTGCGAGTCCGTCGGCGAGTTCGACGAGCGGGTCGGGATAGTCGTAGCGGGCCCGTTCAAGGCCGGGCAGCTTCCACGGCTCGTGGATCCGCGCTCCCTCGATCCCGCCGAGCTCGGGCACCCAGCGCCGTACGTACACCCCCTCGGGGTCGTACCGAAGGCCCTGGAGGACCGGGTTGAGGACCCGGTTGGGGCGGCTGTCGGTGCCCGTGCCCGCCATCCACTGCCAGTTGAGCTGGTTGTTGGCGACGTCGCCGTCCACGAGGAGTTCCAGGAAGTGCCGGGCGCCGGCCCGCCAGTCGAGGTAGAGCGTTTTGGTGAGGAAGGAGGCCGCGAGCAGTCGTCCCCGGCCGTGCGCCCAACCCTCGTACGCCATCTGCCGCATGACGGCGTCGACGACGGGGTAGCCGGTCCGCCCCTCCCGCCACGCCCGCAGGTCGGCCTCCGCCTCGCGGCCCACGCGCCACCGGTCGCCGCGTGGACGGTAGTCCTCGACCGCCGCCCTGGGGCGGGCGGCGAGCACCTGGCGATGGAAGTCGCGCCAGCAGAGCTGCCGTACGAACGCCTCGGCGCCCGGCCCGCCCTGGGACCGGGCCCGGTGCACGACCTCCGTCGCGGACAGGGCGCCGAAGTGGAGGTACGGAGAGAGGCGCGAGGTGGTGTCGGCCGCCAGGTCGTCGTTCTGGTCGGCGTACGCGTCGAGGTGCGCGGCCAGCCAGGCCGTGAGCCGTTCGCGGGCCTCCCTCTCGCCGCCGGTGGCCAGGCCCGGGGAGACGGAGGCGACAGCCGCACGTGCCGGGACCTCTTCGGTACGGATCCGCTCGGGCACCCGTACGCGCCGGGGCGCCGCCAGCGGCTCGCGCAGCCGCTCCTGGCTCCAGCGTCTGAAGTACGGCGTGAAGACGGCGAAGTGGTCGGACCCCTGCGGGGTTACGGCGCCCGCCGGAACGGCGGTCTCCACGCCGTCGTGGACGTACAGCCGCCGGCCCGCCGCCTCGAGGGCGGACCGCAGCCGGTCCTCGCGGCGGCGGGCGAACGCGCTGCACCCGGCCGCCATGTGCACCTCCCCCGCCTCGGCCTCCCTCGCCACTGAGCAGACTTCCTCGACGGTGTCGCCGGAGCGCACCACGAGCCGACCGCCCCTCTCCCGCAGCCCGGCGTCCAGGTCGCCGAGGCAGTCGGCGAGGAAGGCGAGCCTGTTGGGCGCGGCGAAGCCCGCCCGGTCCACCGCCGGGTCCCGTACGAAGAGGGGGACGGTCTCGTCGCCCGGGCCCAGCGCGGCGCGCAGCGGGGGATGGTCGTGGAGCCGGAGGTCCGACGTGAACAGGACGACCGAGACGGTCATGGGGCTTCTCCCGGTGGGGCGGAGGCGGCGGACGGCGAGGTGGCGGCGGGGGCGGGCGGCGCCGTGGACGGGGCGCCGCCGGCGGCTTCGCTCGCCTCCGCCGTGCGCGCGATGGAGCGGGCCATGCCCCCGAAGACGACGGCGTGGAAGGGCGAGACGCTCCACCAGTACGCCTGGCCCGCGAGGCCGTGGGGATGGAACAGAGCTCGTTGCCGGTACCTCGTCCGCCCCTCCTCGTCCCGTTCGGCGTACATCTCCAGCCAGGCGAGCCCGGGGAGCCGCATCTCGGCCCGGAGTCTCAGCAGACGGCCGCGCTCGATCTCCTCGACCCGCCAGAAGTCCAGCGAGTCGCCGACGCGCAGGCGTGCGGCGTCGCGGCGGCCGCGGCGCAGTCCGACGCCGCCGACGAGACGGTCGAGCCAGCCCCGCACCGCCCAGGCGAGGGGGAAGGAGTACCAGCCGTTCTCGCCGCCGATGCCCTCGATGACCCGCCACAGCGCCTCGGGCCGGGCCGCCACCGTGCGTTCGCGTGTGTCGCTGTAGAGGCTTCCGCCGGCCCAGTCGGGGTCGGTGGGAAGCGGGTCGCTGGGGGCTCCGGGCACGGAGGCGGAGGACCAGCGCGTGGTGACGTCGGCCTCGCGGACCCGCTGGAGGGCGAGGGTGAGCGCCGTGTCGAAGGGCAGCGGGGCGCCCGGTGGGTCGGGAACCAGGGAGGCGATGTCGTGCTCGTGGCAGACGACCTCGTGCCGGAGGGATTCCGCGAGCGGACGGGCGAGGGAGCTCGGCACAGGGGTGACCAGGCCGACCCAGTGGCTGGAGAGGCGTGGGGTGAGGACGGGCACGGGGAGGATCAGCCGTCGGGGCAGGCCGGCGACGGCGGCGTACCGGCGCATCATGTCGAGGTAGGTGAGGACGTCGGGACCACCGATGTCGAAGACCCGGCTGACGTCGTCGGGCATCCGGGCACTGCCGACCAGATAGCGCAGGACGTCCCGTACGGCGATGGGCTGGATGCGGGTGCGGACCCAGCTCGGGGTGACCATGACGGGCAGGCGCTCGGTCAGGTAGCGGAGCATCTCGAAGGAGGCGGACCCGGAGCCGATGATCACGGCGGCGCGCAGGACGGTGGTGGGGACACCGGAGTCCAGCAGGATGCGGCCGACCTCGGCGCGGGAGCGCAGATGGGGCGAGAGTTCCTCGTCCGGGACGCCGCGTGGGCTGAGGCCGCCGAGGTAGACCACGCGGCGCACGCCGGCGGCGCGGGCCTGTTCGGCGAAGGTGCTGGCGGCCGCGCGGTCCGTGCGCTCGAAGTCGCGGCCTCCCAGACCGTGCACCAGGTAGTACGCGACGTCGATGTCCCGTAGGGCGGGCGACAGGGTCGCGGCGTCGGTGACATCGCCGCGAACGATGTCGGTCCGGCCGGCCCAGGGGTGGTCGCGCAGTTTCGCCGGGGTGCGGGCGAGGCAGCGGACCCGGTGACCGGCCGCGAGCAGCTCGGGGACGAGCCGTCCGCCGATGTAGCCGCTGGCGCCGGTGACCAGGCACCGCCGGCCCGGTGAGGGGTGGGACTCCGGGGTGCTGTGCTGGGCTGTGTCGGTCATGGAGGTGTGTGCTCCGTTCGCGGGTGCTTCGTCCTTCTCTTCCTCGGTCGCGGCCGCTGTGGATGCGCGGCGTTTCTATAGGCTGATCGTGTGGCCGGCACAGAGGAACGAGAGACCAGTGGCAGCGCGCCCGAGCGCGCGCCGGGCGATCTGCACGCTTTCGCCGTCGCACTGCGGCGGACGAACGGTGAGATCAACCGGCTCGTCCACGGTTTCGCACTCGCGCAGGGTCTGCATCCCACGGACGTGCAGGCGCTCTCCGTCGTGCTGGACAGCCCGGAGCCTCTGACGCCGGGCCGGCTGCGGGAGCACCTGGGCCTGACCTCGGGGGCGGTCACCGCCTGCCTCGACCGGCTGGAGCGGGCCGGGCACATCCGCCGCTCGCGGGAGAGTGCCGACCGGCGCGTGGTCCACGTGCATTACGTGGAGGGCGCCCGGGCCGCCGCGCGCAGCTACTTCATGCCGCTGGCGCAGGCGGCGGAGCGGGCCCGGCTCCAGTTCGAAGAGGAGGAGCTGGCCGTCGCGCTGCGGTTCCTCGACGCTCTCAACGCGGAACTGGGCGAGCTGCGCGCCCCCCGCCGCTGACGGCCGTCCTTCTTCCCCCAGGCCCCCTTTTCTTCTTTCTGCCCGTACCCGCCGTGGGTGCATCCGTTCGGCGTCACCGTTCCGAAGACGGCAGGGAGCCGCCGTCCAGGCGTCTCTTCCGCCGTGGTTCAATCTCTCTCAATCATTGAGATTGTTTGTCGTTGAGAGACCTCCTCACTGGAGAGCCGCCATGTCCCGAACCGCCCCGTGGGCCCGCAGAGTGCTGCCCCTCGTCCTCCTCGTCGTCTGGCTCCTGATCGGGGGCGGCCTCGGTCCGTACGCCGGCAAGCTGGGCGAGGTCGCCACCCGGGACCAGGCCGCCTTCCTGCCCCGCAGCGCCGAATCCACCCGGGTGCTCGAGGCGCAGCGGGCCTTCCGTCAGGAGGAGACGGTCCCCGCGATCGTCGTCTGGACCTCCGCCGAGGGTGGCCGGCTCGACGCCGGGCAGCAGGCTTCCGCCACGCGCGCCCTGGCCTCCCTCACGGGAGAACCGGGTGTCGTCGGCGCGCCCTCCCCCGCCCTGCCGTCCGAGGACGGCCAGGCCCTGCGGGGAGCCGTCCAGCTCCGCCCGGACCTCGGGGACGCGCTGCCCACGACGCTGCGGACGATCGACGACGCGGCCGCGTCCGTGCCCGGGACGACCGTGTGGCTCGCCGGGCCCGCAGCCACCCAGGCCGACCTCTCCCAGGCGTTCGCCGGCATCGACGGGCTGCTGCTCGGGGTCGCCCTCGCCACCGTGCTGATCATCCTGCTCCTGGTGTACCGGAGCGTGCTGCTGCCTCTGGTGATCATCGTCGGTGCGGTGTTCTCGCTGGGCCTGGCCTGCGCCGTCGTGTACGTGCTGGCCGACCACGGTGTCGTCCGGGTGGACGGTCAGGTGCAGGGCATCCTGTCGATCCTGGTCATCGGCGCCGCCACCGACTACGCGCTGCTGCTGGCCGCGCGGTACCGGGAGGAGCTCTCCGCGCGTGAGGGGGGCGACCGGTTCTCCGCCATGCGTGCCGCGCTGCGGCAGTCGTACGGTCCGATCACGGCCAGCGCCGCGACCGTGGCGCTCGGCCTGATCGCGCTGCTCCTCAGCGACCTCACCAACAACCGGGCCCTCGGGCCGGTCGGCGCGATCGGCATCGTCTGCGCCGTCCTGAGCGCCCTGACCTTCCTGCCCGCCGTCCTGGTCCTGCTCGGCCGGGCCGCCTACTGGCCCGCCCGGCCGCGGCCGGCCGAGGGCCAGGGCGCTGCCCGAGGCGACGCCCAGGACCCCGCCCAGGACGGGACCCGCGGCGGCGGTCACCGGATCTGGCGCCGGGTCGCGGGGATCGTCGACCGCGCGCCCCGCAAGGTCTGGGCGGTGACGCTCGCCGGTCTCCTCGCCTGCGCCGCGTTCGCCCCGGCCCTCGACTCCAAGGGTGTGCCCCTGGACGAGATCTTCGTGAGCGACGCCCCCTCGGTCGCCGCGCAGGAGACGCTCGGCCGTCACTTCCCCGGCGGGGCCGGCAACCCGGCCGTCGTGATCGCCCGGGCGGGCGCCGCCGACCGGGTGAGGGCGACCGCCGAGGACGTCGAGGGCGTCGACTCCGCCGCCCTGTTCACCGCCTCCGGCCGCCCCGGAGCGGGCGCCCCCTTGATCGCCGGCGGGCGGGTCCGTATCGACGTCACCCTGAGCGACGCCTCGGACAGCGACGCCGCCAAGGCCACCGTCGTACGTCTTAGGGAAGCGCTGCACGCGGTGCCCGGAGCGGACGCCCTGGTCGGCGGCCAGAGCGCGCAGCAGTACGACACCCGGCTGACGGCCGAGCGCGACCGGGCGCTGATCGTTCCGGTGGTACTGCTGATCATCCTGGTCGTTCTCGTCGGGCTGCTCCGCTCCGTGCTCCTGCCGCTGCTGCTCGTCGCCACGGTGGCGCTGAACTTCGTCGCCACCCTCGGGGTCTCGGCCCTCGTCTTCCCCCACGTCTTCGGCTTCACGGGCACGGACCCGTCGGTTCCGCTGTACGGATTCGTGTTCCTGGTCGCCCTCGGCGTGGACTACAACATCTTCCTGATGTCCCGGGTCCGCGAGGAGACCTTGCGGCACGGCGTGCGGGAGGGCGTCCTGCGCGGGCTGATCGCGACGGGTGGCGTCATCACCTCGGCCGGCGTCGTCCTCGCGGCCACGTTCGCGGCGCTGGGCGTGATCCCGTTGGCGTTCCTGGCGCAGATCGCCTTCATCGTCGCCTTCGGCGTGCTGCTCGACACGCTCGTGGTCCGCTCGCTGCTGGTGCCGGCCCTCGTCCGCGACATCGGCCGCCCGGTGTGGTGGCCGGGTATGCCGGCCCGCTCCGCGGGGCCGCCCGGCGCGTGAGCGTCCCTCGAGTCACTTCGGCCCGTCGGCGGGGCCGACGTGCTCGCCGGGTGTGGCCAGTTCCTCGACCGCGTCGGCTCCGACGACCGCGCCCGTCGACTTCTTCGCCCGCCGCAGCCGGCGTTCGAGCCAGGCGGCGAACGTGGTGAGCGCGAAGTTGAGGAGGACGAAGATCACGGCGACGACGGTGAAGCTGGCGATGGTGTTGGCGCCGTAGTTGGCGCTCATGGGCCGGACCGAGGCGAGGAGCTCGGAGAAGCCGAGCATCGCGCCGCCGAGCGCGGTGTCCTTGACGATGACGACGAGCTGGCTGACCAGGGCCGGCAGCATCGCGGTGACCGACTGGGGCAGCAGGACGTGCGCCATGGTCTGGCCCTTGCGCATGCCGATGGCCTTGGCCGCGTCGGTCTGGCCGGCGGGCAGGGACAGGATCCCGGCCCGCACCACCTCGGCGAGCACGGAGGCGTTGTACAGCACGAGGCCGGTGACGACCGCGTACAGCGGGCGGGTCTCGGGCCTGATGTCGGTGAACTCGGAGTACGCGGCGTTGGCGAAGAGCATGAGGATCAGGACGGGGATGGCGCGGAAGAACTCCACGACCGTCCCGGCCGCCCCCCGCACCCAGCGGTGGTCGGAGAGCCGGGCGATACCGAAGAGCGCGCCGAGAGGCAGGGCGATGACCATGGCGAGCGCCGCGCCGATGAGGGTGTTCTCCAGACCGGGGAGGATGTACGTCGTCCAGGCGCGGGAGTCGGTGAAGAACGGCGACCACTTGGACCATTCGAGCTGGTTCTTCTCCTCCAGGCTCAGCACCACCCACCAGATCAGAGCGGCGAGGGCGAGCAGGAAGAGCACGGTGTAGAGGACGTTGCGCCGCCGGGCGCGGGGGCCGGGGACGTCGTACAGGACGGTGGGCCGTTCCTTCATCGCTTCACCGCCACCTTCTTGCTCAGCCGGCCGAGGAGGAGCCCGGTCGGAAGCGTGAGGCAGATGAAGCCGACGGCGAAGATCACCGAGATGAGGATGAGCTGGGCCTCGTTCTCGATCATCTCGCGCATCAGCAGGGCGGCTTCGCCGACACCGATGGCGGCGGCGACGGTGGTGTTCTTGGTGAGGGCGATGAGGACGTTGGCGAGGGGCCCGACGACCGAGCGGAACGCCTGGGGCAGCACGATCAGGCGCAGCACCTGGGGGAAGTCGAGCCCGATGGCGCGGGCCGCCTCGACCTGGCCGACGGGCACGGTGTTGATGCCGGACCTCACCGCCTCGCAGACGAAGGCCGCGGTGTAGGCGATCAGCCCGAGCACGGCCAGCCGGAAGTTGATGGTGGTGAAGTCCTTGGCGCCCATGCTGACGCCGAGCGTCTGGAAGAGGCCGAGCGAGGTGAAGACGATGATGACGGTGAGGGGGATGTTGCGGACGACGTTCACATAGGCGGTGCCGAAGCCCCGCATCAGGGGGACGGGGCTGACGCGCATGGCGGCCAGCAGCGTCCCCCAGATCAGGGAACCGATCGCCGAGATGACGGTGAGCTGCACCGTCACCCAGAAGGCTCCCAGCAGGTCGTACCCTTCGAGGAAGTCGAACACGTCGGCCTGCTCACCGGACGATCTCGCCGATCTTCGGGGGAGGTTCGTTCTTGTAGCCGGCCGGGCCGAAGTTCTTCTTCACGGCCTGCTCCCAGGAGCCGTCGGCGACCATCTTCTCGAGCGCGGTGTTGATCTGTGCCTTGAGTTCGCTGCCCTTCTGTACGCCGATGCCGTAGTTCTCGTTGCTCAGCTTGAAGCCGCCGAGCTTGAACTTGCCCTTGAACTCCTCCTGGGCCGCATAGCCGGCGAGGATCGAGTCGTCGGTGGTCAGCGCGTCGATCACGCCGTTCTCCAGGCCGGTGAGGCACTCGGAGTATCCGCCGTACTCCTGGAGTTGCGCCTCCGGGGCCACCTTCGTCTTGATGTTCTGCGCGGAGGTGGAGCCGGTGACCGAGCAGAGCTTCTTGTTGTTCAGGTCCGAGGGCTTGGTGATGGAGTTGTCGTCCGCCCGGATCAGGACGTCCTGGTGCGCCAGGAGGTACGGACCGGCGAAGTCGACCTTCTCCGCCCGCTCGTCGTTGATCGAGTAGGAGGCCGTGATGAAGTCGACGTCGCCTCGCTGGAGCATCGTCTCGCGGTCGGCGCTCTTGGCCTCCTTCCACTCGATGTCACCGGGATCGTGGCCGAGTTCCTTGGCGACGTAGGTGGCCACGTCGACGTCGAATCCGGTGTACGTGCCGTCGGGCGTCTTGAGCCCGAGGCCGGGCTGGTCGAACTTGATGCCGACGGTGATCTTCTCGTTGTCGCCGCCGGTGCCGCCGCCACCGCCGTCGTCGCCGCAGCCGGCCACGGAGAAGGAGAGAGCGAGGGCCGCGGCCGCGGCCACACCGGCCTTGGTGAGCTTGCGCGGGTTCATGTGATCACCCCTGGAGGCTGCTGTGCACGCGGAGCCGCGGTTCAGTGGTGCAGGATCTTGGACAGGAAGTCCTTGGCGCGGTCGCTGCTCGGGTTGCTGAAGAACTGGTCGGGCGTCGTCTGCTCCACGATCCGGCCGTCGGCCATGAACACCACGCGGTTGGCGGCGGAGCGGGCGAAGCCCATCTCGTGGGTGACGACGACCATGGTCATGCCGTCGCGGGCGAGTTGCTGCATGACTTCGAGGACTTCGTTGATCATCTCGGGGTCGAGCGCGGAGGTCGGCTCGTCGAAGAGCATCACCTTCGGATCCATGGCCAACGCGCGTGCGATCGCCACGCGCTGCTGCTGTCCGCCGGAGAGCTGCGCCGGGTACTTGTCGGCCTGGGAGGCGACTCCCACCCGGTCGAGCAGTTGCCGGGCCCGCCCGTCGGCGGTCTTCTTGTCCTTCTTGCGGACCTTGACCTGCCCGAGGGTGACGTTCTCGAGCACGGTCTTGTGCGCGAAGAGGTTGAAGGACTGGAAGACCATGCCGACGTCGGCGCGCAGCGCGGCGAGTTCGCGGCCCTCGGCGGGCAGAGGCCTGCCGTCGATGAAGATCTCGCCGGAGTCGATGGTCTCCAGCCGGTTGATGGCCCGGCAGAGCGTCGACTTCCCGCCGCCGGACGGACCGATCACGACCACGACCTCGCCCCGGCCCACGGTCAGGTTGATGGACCGGAGCACATGGAGCGCACCGAAGTGCTTGTCGACGTCCCGCAGGACGACGAGCGCGTCGCCGCCGTCTCCGTCGCCGTGGCGGCCGTCTCCGTGGCCGCCGCCGCTGCCGCCGTCCCGGACGGGCATGGCACCCTCCTGGGTCACCGCCCCCGCTTGTGCGCTGTCTCCCCACGTTCATGCTCCGCCCTCCGTCCGGCGCGCGCACGCCGGAAGGGAGGGCTTCGCGCCCGGGGCGGGCGGATGAATGAAAACGATTGTCATAATGCTAGGGTCGGTGCCTCATCCACCCGCCGCACCTCCCGTTGGGGCCCGACTTGCGCCTGCCCGAAAACCCCTCGACACCCCGCCGCGCCCTGCTCGCGACCCTCGCCGCCGGAACCGCCGCGACCCTGCTCACCGGATGCTTCTCCGCCTCCGGCACCTCCTCGGAGGGCTCCCGGGACGGGCGGCTGCGCCTCGCGATGATGCAGCCGCCCCGCTCGGGCCTCTCGCCGCTGTCGGACGACGCCTTCAAGCTGTCGCGCTGGTCCACCGCCGAGACGCTGGTCCGGCTCGACCGCGACGGCAACGCCGTCCCCGCCCTCGCCACCGCCTGGAAGCGGACCGACAGGACCTGGACGTTCACACTCCGCCGAGGCGTCACCTTCCACGACGGCACGGCCCTCACCGCCCGGTCCGTCGTGACATCCCTGACGGCCGCCACCGGCGCCTCCCCCAAGCCGCGCATCCTCGACGGAGTCGACCTCTCCGTCCGGGCCACCGGGCCGCACACGGTCACCGTCACCACGGCCACCGCAGACCCCCTCGTACCGCAACGGCTCAGCTCGCCGCAGCTGTCCGTCCTGGCCGCCAAGGCGTACCGCGGCAGGACCGTCGACCCGGTGGGCGCCGGTACCGGCCCCTTCGAGCTCGTGAAGGTGTCCGGCACCGCGTCGGCGACGCTGAACCGCTACGACGCGTACTGGGGCGGCAAGGCGAAGGCCTCCGGCATAGACGTGAAGTTCGTGCCCGACGGCACCGCACGGGCGGCCGCCCTGCGCAGCGGCGAGGCCGACATCGTCGAGGCCGTCCCCGTGTCGCAGGCCGCGCTGCTCGACCCGAAGCTGATCACCGAGGTGCCGATGCCGCGCACCAACACCCTCTACCTCAACACGGGCTCCGGCCCGTTCAAGGACGCGGGGCTGCGCGCCGCGGCCCGCGAGGCGATCGACGCCGAGCAGATCGTCAAGGGCGTGTACGAGGGGAGGGCCGACGTCGCGGAGGGCCTGCTCGGCCCCGCGTTGCCCTGGGCGGCGAAGCTGCGCGGGAAGGTCGCGCGCCCGGCGGCCGGTGCCGCCGAGGGCGCCAGGATCACCATCGGTACCTTCACCGACCGGGCCGAGCTGCCCGAGGTCGCGCAGGTCCTGCAGCAGCAGCTGCGGGCGGCCGGCTTCCAGGTCACGCTCGACGTCCGCGAGTACGCCAACATCGAGGCGGACGCCTTGGCCGGGAAGTTCGACGCCTTCATCCTCTCCCGGGCCACCGTCCTCGACTCCGGCGACCCCGCCGCGTACCTGTACAGCGACTTCGCGGGCAGCGGCTCCTTCAACATCGCCCAGCTCTCCGACCCCGCCGTCGACCGGGCACTGACCACCGCGTCGGGGACCGCGACGGGCGAGGCCCGGCGCCGGGACATCATGCGCGCGGAGGCCGCCGTGCTCGCCACCGACGCCGCCGTACCCCTGCTGCACGAGCGGGTGATCCAGGGCGACGCGGCGCACGTGAGCGGCGCCGCGCACGATCCGCGCGAGCGCGAGCTGGTCACGCTCGACACCTTCGTCAGGTGAGAGCGACCCTCGCGCGGGCGGCCGGTCTGGTCGCCGTCCTGACGGCGGCCGGGCTGCTGCCGTGGCTGTCCGGCAAGGACCCCGCCCTCAGCCTGCTGCGAGCCAGGTCCGCCGAACAGGAACCGACGCCGGAGGCCCTCGCCGCGGTCCGCGCGGACCTCGGGCTCGACGCGGGCCCGCTGGGCCTGCTCGGACAGTGGGCCGGCGGCCTGCTCCGAGGCGACCTGGGGATCTCCTGGGTCTCGGGCACCGACGTCCTGCCGTCGGTGACGGCCGGTCTGCGGGTCTCCCTCTCCCTCATGGGCGCCGCCCTGGCCGTCGCGCTGCTCGTGGGAGCCTCCCTCGCCGCGCCCGTTCTCGTACGGGGGCGCGGCACGGCGGGCACGGTCGCCGCGGTGCTCGCCGCCGTCCCCGAATTCCTCCTCGCCCTGGGCCTGTTGATCGTGGCCGGAGTGGGGCTCGGCTGGTTCCCGACCTCCGGCTGGGCCGGGCCCCGTCACCTCGTCCTGCCCGCGCTCGCCCTCGGCGTTCCGGCGGGTGCGCTGCTCGGCCGGCTGGTCGCGGACGCGCTGCCCTCGGTCCTGGAGGAGCGCTGGGTGGAGCTGTGGCGCGGGGCGGGTGTCGGACGCGTCCAGGTCGCCGCGGCCGCCGTCCGTCGTGTCCTGCCGCCGCTGGTACCGCAGTTCGGGATGGTCGTGGTCGGTCTGACCGGTGGCGCGGTCGCCGTGGAGACGGTGTTCGCGATCCCGGGCCTCGGCCGTACGGCTCTGGGCGCGGCCAAGTCCCAGGACCTGCCGCTTCTCCAGGGGACGGTGCTCGCGCTCCTCGGGTTCGGGCTGCTGGTGGGCGCGGTGTGCGCCGCCGTACGCCGCAGGCTGCTCGGCCCCGCCCTGCGCGACGCGGGTCTCACGCTGCCCGCCGCCCGTCCGGTACGGGTACCCCCGGCCGTTCCCCTCGCACTGGGGGCGGTCCTGGTCGTGGTGATCGGCTGGGGCCTGCTGCGCGAACCGTTCGCCGTCGACACGGCGCTGCGGCTCTCCGCCCCCTCGGCGGAGCATCCGCTCGGCACCGACGCGCTCGGGCGGGACGTCCTGGCCCGGTTGGGGCACGGCGCGGCCTCGACGGTCGGTACGGCCACGGCCGTGTGCCTGCTCGGGTATCTGATCGCGCTCGCGATCGGCTTCCTGCCGAATCTGGCCTCCGGCCTCGCCGACATCGCCAACGCCGTCCCGCCGGTGGTCGCCGGCATCCTCGTCGCCGCCGCGACGGGCCCCGGCACCGGCGCCGCGGCCCTCGCCGTCGCCCTGGTCTCGTGGCCGCCGCTCGCGTCCCACGCCGCCGCCCTGGCCCAGGAGGTACGGGCCTCCGGCTTCCTCATGGCCCAGCGCGCCATGGGCGCCGGTCCGCTGTGGATCCTCGGTCGGCACGTCCTGCCATCGGTGGCCGCCCCGGTCGCCCGGCACGCCGTCCTGCGGCTGCCCGGCATCGCGCTCGCCCTGGCCTCGCTCGGCTTCCTCGGCCTCGGCGCGCAGCCGCCGTCCCCCGAGTGGGGCCTGCTTCTCGACGAGTCCGCCGACTACGTCGAGCGGGCCCCGGTCGCCGCCCTCGCGCCGTCGGTGGCCCTCGCACTCCTCGCGGCGCTCGCCGTCTCCCTGTCGGGGACGCCGGCGCGCGGCCACACCGTTCCCCCGCGACGAAGGACGACCCGTGCCACGGTCTGACGCTCTCCTCTCGGTACGCGGACTGCGCGTCGGCTTCGACGGCGTGGACGTCGTCCGCGGCCTCTCCTTCGACGTCCTGCCCGGTGAGGTCCTGGCCCTCGTGGGCGAGTCGGGCGCGGGCAAGTCGCTCACGGCCCGCGCGCTGCTCGGGATGGCCCCGCGCGGGGCGACGTCCGCCGGCCGTGTGCTGCTGCACGGTTCCCCGGTCACGCCCGCCGACTGGGGGCGTCGTATCGCGCTGGTCCCGCAGGACGCGCTCTCCGCGCTCTCCCCCGCCCACCCGGTCGGCGACCAACTCGCTCTCGCCGTCAGGTCGGTTCAGGGTCTGTCGAGGAAGGACGCCCGTCTCAGGGCCCGGGAGGCGCTGTCCGAGGTCGGAATTCCGGCCGCCAGGTCCGGTTCCTTTCCGCACGAGTTCTCCGGCGGCATGCGGCAACGGGCCGTCCTGGCCATGGCGCTGGTGAACCGGCCGGACGTCGTGGTCGCCGACGAGCCGACCACCGCGCTGGACCCCGCCACGCAGGACATGGTCCTCGGCCTGCTCCGCGAGCGGTGCTCGGCCACGGGCGCCTCCCTGGTCCTGGTGACCCACGCACTGGACGTCGTACGGGCGCACGCGGACCGTATGGCGGTCCTGTACGCGGGCGCCCTGGCCGAGTACGGGCCGGTGGACCGGGTCCTCGCCCGACCGCTCGCCCCCTACACGGCGGGTCTGCTCGCCTCCCTGCCCAGCGGCCCCAGGCCGCCGAAGACCCGGCTGCCCGTCGTGCCCGGCCGCCCGCCGGCCCCGGGCGAGCCGGCGGCGGGGTGCGCCTTCGCGCCCCGCTGCGCCCGCGCCACCGACCGCTGCCGTACCGAACGGCCCGAGCCCCGCCCGCTCGACGGACGTACGGTCGCCTGCCACCACGCCGCTCTGGAGACGACATGACGCCGCTGCTCGACGTCCGAGACCTGGTCGTGCGCTACGGCGCGGCCACCGCCGTCGACGGTGTCTCCTTCCAGGTGCGCGCCGGAGAGACGGTGGGGCTCGTCGGGCCTTCCGGCTGCGGGAAGTCGTCCACCGCCGCGGCCGTCCTGCGACTGCGCCGGCCGCACGCCGGCGAGGTCCGGTTCGACGGTCTGGAGCTGACAGCGCTGAGCGAGCGCCGGCTGCGCGCGGTCCGGCCGCGTCTCCAGCCCGTCTTCCAGGACCCCTACGGCTCCCTCAGCCCGCGCAGGCGCATCCGGGCACAGATCGCCGAGCCCCTGCGGGTCCAGGGACGCTGGTCGCGGCCGGCCGGGCCCGAGCGGGTCGCCGAACTCCTCGACATGGTCGGTCTCGACCCCGTCCTCGGGGAGCGGCTCCCCCACGAGCTGTCCGGCGGCCAGTGCCAGCGCGCCGGGATCGCCCGCGCGCTCGCGAGCGCGCCCGAGCTCCTCGTCCTGGACGAGCCCGTCTCGGCCCTGGACCCCTCCTTGCGCGCCGGCGTCCTGAACCTCCTGCTCGACCTTCAGGACAGGCTCGGCCTCGGCTATCTCTTCATCTCCCACGACATGGCCGCGGTCCGGCACCTGAGCGACCGCGTGCTCACCATGCGTGCCGGAAAGATCGTCACATGACCCCGCTCGCCCGGCTGCTGATAGCCAGCCAGTTCGCCTTCAATGTCGGCTTCTTCGCCGTACTGCCCTATCTCGCGGACCACCTGGGCGGCGCGCTCGGTCTCGGCGGCTGGCTGGTCGGACTCGTTCTGGGTCTGCGCACCTTCAGCCAGCAGGGCATGTTCGTCGTCGGCGGGGCGCTGACCGACCGCTACGGCGCCCGGCCGGTCGTCCTCACCGGATGCGCGCTGCGCGTGACCGGCTTCGTCTGGCTGGCCTTCGCCACCTCCACGGGCGCGGTCGTGGGGGCCGTGATCCTGGTCGGTTTCGCCGCCGCCCTCTTCTCGCCCGCCGTGGAGACCGAGATCGCGCGCGAGGCGGTACGCGTCGAGGGCGACGGCGGCCCGCCCCGCACGCGCGTCCTCGCCCTCTTCTCTGCCGGCGGACAGGCCGGCGCCCTGCTCGGCCCCGTCCTGGGCGCGCTGCTGCTCCACGGGACCGGCGACGGGGCCTCGGGAGAGCACTTCCGGGCCGCGTGCCTGGCCGGGGCGGCCGTCTTCGTCGTGGTCCTCGCCGGGCAAGCGCTCCTCATGCCCCGCGCGGAGCCGGCCGGGCGGCACCGGCCCACCACGTGGAAGCCACTGGGGCGCGACCGCCGGTTCCTCGGCCTCGCGCTCGCGTACTCCGGCTACCTGCTGGCGTACAACCAGCTCTATCTGGCGCTGCCGGCCGAACTGGACCGGGCCGCCGGGTCGCAGCGGGCGCTCGGCTGGCTCTTCGCGCTCTCCTCGGCGCTGGTCGTCGTCGGTCAGTTGCCGCTTGAGCGCTGGGTCGCGGCGCGGCTGTCCTGGCCGGCGACGATCCGCTGCGGTCTCGTGGTGATCGCCGTCGCGTTCACGGCCACCGGCGCCCTGCTCCCGGTGGGGGGTCTGTGGCCCGCCCTGACGTTCACGGTGCTGCTCACGGCCGGTCAGATGCTCGTGGTTCCGGCGGTGCGGGCGTGCGTTCCCGAACTGGCGGGCGCCGAGAGGCTGGGGCTGTTCACCGGGGCGCTCTCCTCCGTCTCGGGCCTGGTCGTCCTCGCGGGCGCCGCCCCTGCCGGCGCCCTCCTGGAACGACCGGGACCCGTTCCCTGGCTGCTCCTGGCCGCGGTGCCGCTCCTGGCCGTACCGCTCGTCCCCCGGGGGGTGGTCGGAGGCGGCCGGGCCGCCGGTGGCGAGGACAAGGGAGCGGGCAGCGGCAGGCCGGCGACGGCGGACAGCGCGAACTGATCCCCCGTACGCGCCCGCAGGCCGTCGGTGGCCGTGTTCACCCCGTCGTGGTGTCGTCGTCCTCTGCGAGGGTCCGCCGGGTCACGGCGAAGGCCACGTCACGGGCCGGCACACCTCGATCCCCCGGGGCCGTCACACCGCCGGTACGCGGGCGAACCGCCCGGCCGTGCGCAGGTCCTCCTCGATGCGCCCGACAGCGGTGCGCAGCTCGGGGAGCACCTCGGCGACGCACTCCTCGATGCTGCGGCGACTGCTGTGCATGGCCACGTTGACCGCCGCCACGGCCACGCCCGCGCGGTCGCGCACGGGTACGGCGATGGACCGCAGTCCCTGCTCCAGTTCCTCGTCGACCAGGGCGAACCCCTGTTTCCGCACCCGCTCCAGGATGTCGGCGAGTTCCACGCGCCCGGTGACCGTGTGCGGGGTGAGCGCCCGCGGTTCGACGCCCGCGAGCCACTCGGCGCGTTCCTTCGGCGGAAGGCCGGCGAGCATCACCCGCCCCAGGGAGGTGGCGTGGGCGGGGAAGCGGGTTCCCACGGTGATGTGGACGCTCATGATCCTGCGGGTGGCGACACGGGCCGTGTAGCGGACGTCCGCACCGGCCAGCACGGCGAGGGACGCCGAGTCGTGCACCCGCCGGGACAGTTCGGCGAGGTGGGGCGCCGCGATCTGCGGCAGGGGCAGACGCGAAAGGTGGGGAAAGCCAAGGGCGAGCACGCGGGGGGTGAGCCGGAACAGGCGCCCCTCGGTGCGGACGTATCCGAGGTGCTCCAGAGTGATCAGGGCGCGCCGGGCGGTGGCGCGAGCGAGCCCCGTGGCCTCGGCGACGGCGGTAAGGGGCAGGGCGGCACGGTCCTCGCCGAAGGCGGTCAGGACCGTCAGACCGCGCGCGAGCGACTCGACGAAGCCGCGTCCGAGCTCCTGCTTCGAGGCGTGGGTCCAGGCGGCGAGGCCGGCGGTCGGCGGCGCCTCCGCGGGCTGGTGCGCGGGCGGCGTCCGCCGCAGCGTTTCCTCCCATCCCTCCACGGCCTCGCGCAGCCGGGGCAGCATCGCCTCGCGCAGGGAGTCGGCGGTGTGGCGGCTGGTGTGACTCACCACGCTGGCCACGCAGGCCACGGCGCCGGCCTGGTCCCGTACGGGGATGGCCAGGGTGATCAGGCCGGGCTCGATGAGCTGGTCGTCCACCGCCCAGCCGCACTCCCCCGCCCGGGCCGCTCGCGCCGCGAACTCCTCGCCGTCCGGTCCGGCCCCGGGCGGCACGGCCGGAAAGCCGGAGCTGTGGGGGTCGGCGGCCCGTCGGGCGCGCCAGCGCTCCCACTCCGCCTCGGTCCAGTCGGCGGCGAACAGAGCGCCGGGGGCGGTGCGTTCGGCGGGCAGCAGGTCGCCGATGCGGAAGCTGAGGGACATCGCGCGACGGCGGGTGGCCTGGTGGACGAAGCGGATACCGTCGCCGTCGGCGACCGCGAGCGAGACCGACTCGTCGAGCGCGTCGGCGAGCGCGTCGGCGGGGCCGCCGAGGAGGCCGGGGAGACGGAGCGAGGCCAGATAGGCGTTGCCCAGTTCCATGAGCCGGGGGGCGAGGAAGACGTCACGGCCGTCGAGGCGCACGTATCCCATGCGGGCGAGCGTGCCGGTCACCCGGTCGACGGTGGAGCGGGCCAGCCCGGTGCCGCGTTCCAGGTCGCTGAGGCTGAGGGTCCCGTCGGCGTCGGTGAGCCTGCGCAGCACGGTGAGGCCGCGCATCAGCGGTGCGACGGCTTCCGGTGGCACGTCCGCCGACGCCCCGGCCCCCGGGGCCGTCGTGCTTTCGGTCGGTGGCATGGACTCTCCCTGAGGGATCTTGGGGACACCGCAATGAGTGACGGGCGTTCGGGCCCGCCGTGTCCGCGCGGGACGTCGACAGGGGCGGTCTGCGGGCGCAGACTCGGCCCGCGCGTCCTCCGTGAAGTTCTCTTCGCCAGGCGAACTAGTGTACCGACGAGGAGACTCGTATGCACACCACGTCGGAATCATCGGTGGCGGCCCGTCCGGCCTGCTGCTCACCCGTCTGCTCCACAACGCCGGCATCGACTCCGTCGTCCTGGAACGCCGCGACCGCCCGTACGTCGAACAGCGCCGGCGCGCCGGCATCCTCGAGCAGGCGACGGTCGACGCTCTGCGCGCCGCGGGGGCCGGGACCCGGCTCGACGCCGAGGGCCTGGTCCACGACGGGATAGAGCTGCGCTTCGACGGCCGGGCGCACCGGGTGGACTTCCCCTCGCTCGCAGCCGGCCGTCGGGTGTGGGTCTACGCGCAGACGGAGGTGGTCAAGGACCTGATCGCCCTCCGACTCGCCGAGGGCGGACCGCTGCTCTTCGACGCCGAGGTGCGGGCCGTGGAGGGCGTGGACGGCGACCGCCCGGTGATCCGCTACACCCACGAAGGCCGCGAACAGACGCTGACCTGCGACTACGTGGTCGGCTGCGACGGTTTCCACGGAGTCTCGCGGACGGCCGTCCCGGACCACGAGCGTACGACGTACGAGCGCACCTATCCGTACTCCTGGCTCGGCATCCTCGCCGAAGCGCCGCCCGTGTACGAGGAGTTGGTGTACGCCCACTCCGAGCGGGGCTTCGCGCTCGCCAGCATGCGATCGCCGTCCGTGAGCCGGCTCTACCTCCAGGTGGAGAACGGCACCGATCCGGCCGACTGGCCCGACGACCGGATCTGGGACGAGCTGGACGCCCGTCTCGCGCTCTCCGCCCAGCCCGAGTGGCGGCTGAAGCGGGGGCCGGTCACCCACAAGTCGGTGCTGCCGATGCGCAGTCCGGTGACGGAGCCGATGCGTTACGGGCGCCTCCTCCTCGCCGGGGACGCGGCGCACATCGTGCCCCCGGCCGGTGCGAAGGGGCTCAACCTCGCCGCGGCGGACGTGATCGTGCTGGCGCGTGCGCTCGCCCACTGGTCCTCCACCGGTTCGACCGCCCTCCTCGACACGTACTCCGACACGTGCCTGCGGCGGGTCTGGCGTGCCGCGCACTTCTCGTACTTCATGACGACGACCCTGCACACCGAACCCGGGCAGTCGGCGTTCGACACCCGGCTCCAGCTCTCCCAGCTCCACCGGATCGCGGACGCGCCCCACACCGCGGCGACCGAACTGGCCGAGAACTACGTCGGGCTGCCGCTCGATCCGCGGCACTGAAAGTCGGGTGAGCTGACTTCGGGCCGTCACGGAATGCCGGGACGAGAACGGGAGTTGCCCAGGACATGACTCAAGGCCCAGCACCCCGCGCCCTGTCCGACGACGCTCTCTCCGCTCTGCTGAGCACTCAGCGGTTCGGCACCCTCGCCACCAACAAGAGCAGCGGCCACCCCCACCCCACGACCATGCTCTACCACTGGGACGCCGAGGCGCGCGTCGTGCGGTTCTCCACCACCGCCGACCGCATCAAGGTCAAGCAGCTCCGGCGTGACCCGCGTGCGGCCGTGCATGTTCCGGGTGGGGACGTCTGGTCGTTCGCGGTGGCCGAGGGCGAGGCCGAGGTCTCCGAGATCACGACCACGCCGGGCGACGCGGTCGGGCGGGAGCTGCTCTCGATGGTGCCGGAGGCCGCGAGGCCGCGGGACGAGGAGGAGGACGCCTTCCTGGAGCAGCTGGTCGCCGAGCGCCGGGTGGTCATCCGGCTGAAGGTGTCCCGGCTGTACGGGACGGCGCTCGACATCAGCGGCTGAGACCCGGCTCCCGGCCGGCGGTCCCGGACGACCGGGACCGGGCACGGGCCGGCCGCCGAGTGCCGGGCACCACCGGCGCGCCGTACCGGTGCCCGTCCCGGCCTCGGTAGCGGCGTCAGTCCTGGGCGAGGCCGCCCTGCCCCCGCCCGGGCGGGGAGCGTCAGGCGGAGCCCAGTTCCGTGCTCAGGTGCCGGGCGCCGTCCGCGGCGAGGGTCGCCCACTCGGCCTCCGGGCGTTGCTTCCAGCGCATGTCGGGTACGGAGATGCTCAGCGCCGCCACCACCGTGCCCGTGTGGTCGCGCACCGGCGCCGCCACGCAGGAGACGTCCGGGTTGGACTCCCCGTACTCGAAGGCGAGTCCGGCCGTCCGGATCTCCTTCAACTGGCGGGCGAGCGCGACCGGTTCGGTGACGCTGTTCGGTGTCAGACGGACCAGGCCGTCCTCGACCCGCCGCTCCAGTTCGTCCTGCGGCAGATGCGCCAGGAGCGCCTTGCCGACCGCTGTGCAGTGGGCCGGCACGCGGCCACCCGCCCGGGAGACCATGCGGACCGACTGGGTGCTGTCCACCTTGCAGACGTAGAGGACGTCGGCGCCGTCCAGGATCGCGACGTGGACCGTCTCGTCGCACGCCTCCGAGACCGCGCGGGCCACGCCCAGTCCCACCGCGTGCAGATCGAGCCGCTCGGCGAAGGCGTTCCCGAGCCGGAAGACACTCAGGCCGAGGTGGTATGTGGCCGTGGCCTCGTCCCGCTTCAGGTACGCGCGTGCCGCCAGCGTCGTCAGGATCTCGTGCACGGTCGTCCTGGGCAGCCCGGTGCGCCGCGCCACGTCGGGAGCGGTCAGCCCCTCGCGCGCGTCGAGGAACAGCTCCAGGATGTCCAGGCTCCGCACGACGGCGGGCGTGAGTCGCGGCACCCGTATCACCCTCAACCTTCGGTCCGTCCGCGGCTGCCCCCGCGGCGACGCCACCCTATCCCTGGGAGCGCCCCTCGGTGTTCGAGATTTCGCACACAGCCACGGCGGACCGACTCTGGCGGTTACGGTGATCTGATGACCGTTTTCTGGAAAGCGAGCGACCCGGGCGTCCTGCGGCTCCCGTCCGGGCGCCTGGTGCGCGGGCGCGGGCTGCGGAACCCTCTCCCGCCGGGGCCGACGCCGGACTTCGCCGTCCATCTGCTCGGCAAGCACCCGCCCGAGGTGCCCTGGGAGGCTCGGTGGCTGCGCTGGCCCGACTTCCGGCTTCCCGCCGATCCCGGCCAGGCCCGGGCCGTCTTCGGCGAGGCGTGGGACCGAGCGGCCGAGGGGCGTGTGGAGATCGCCTGCGGGGGCGGCATCGGGCGGACGGGTACGGCCCTGGCCTGCCTCGCGGTCCTGGACGGCGTGTCGCCGGACCGGGCGGTGGAGTTCGTACGCCGGAGCTACCACCCGCGAGCCGTCGAGACGCCCTGGCAGAAGCGGTACGTCCGGCGCTTCACCGCCTGAGGTCCGCGGCTGCCGCCGCCCTCAGGCACCGCTCGGCGCGGGAGCCCCGGGCGGCGGTGAGGGCGGCGGCCCGGTGGGCGCCTCCGCGGACCCGGGCGACGCGGCCGCCCCGGGGGGCTCGGAGGGCCCCTGCCGCTCGGGCGGGACGTGCGGCGTGGCGGGCAGGGGCGTGACCTTGGCCCGTAGCGCGGAGGCGTAGATCTCGTCGGGGTCGAGCCTGCGCAGCTCCTCCGCGATCAGTTCGGCGGTCGTCCGCACCTTCAGCGCGAGCACACGGCTGGGTTGTCCGGGGATGGTCAGCCTGGCCACCGGCCCCTCGGGCCGGTCGATCCGGATCTCCCCGTCGGGCGTACCGAGACGTACGGCCGTCACGACCGGCCCTCCGGTGACGACCCGCTCGACCGGCACCCGCAGCCGGTCCGCGAACCAGCGGGCGAGGAGTTCGGCGCTGGGGTTGTCGGCCTCGCTCTCAACCGCCGCCGAGACGACCGTCGTACGGGCCTGGTCCAGAGCGGCGGCGAGCATCGAGCGCCACGGCGTGAGCCGGGTCCAGGCCAGGTCCGTGTCGCCGGGGGCGTAGGACGCGGCGCGGACGTCGAGCGCCGCCAGCGGGTCCTCGACGGCGTAGGCGTCGGTGATGCGGCGCTGGGCGAGCGCGCCGAGCGGGTCCTCGGAGGGGACCTCCGGGGCGTCGACCGGCCACCAGACGACGACCGGCGCGTCGGGCAGCAGCAGCGGCAGAACCACCGAGTCGGCCCGCGCGCCGAGTTCGCCGTGCAGCCGCAGGACGACGGTCTCGCCGGAGCCGGCGTCGCTGCCCACGCGGACCTCCGCGTCGAGCCGGGCCTCGTGCCGCCCGCGCGGCGAACGGGCATGGCGCTTGATGACGACCAGGGTGCGGGAGGGGTGCTCGCGGGAGGCGTCACCGGCGGCTTTCACCGCGTCGTAGGCGTTCTCCTCGTCCGTCACGATGACGAGGGTGAGCACCACGCCGACGGCGGGCGTGCCGACGGCGCGGCGACCCGCGAGGATCGCCTTGTTGATCTTGCCGGAGGTGGTGTCGGTGAGATCGATCTTCATGTCCGGCGCCTGTCCCTTCCGTCGCGTACCTCTGTTCCGGTAAGCGCTCGATGGGTCGAGGATCTTCCACTGGGCGGCTTTCCACCTGTCGAACGACGCCCCGTGGCCGAATCCCGTCGCCCGTTCACTTCGGGCCCGGCGCTCACGACCGTGGCGCCTTGTCCACCGTTCGCCCACCGCGCGGGCGGGGCGGGGGCGGGGTGACGTTCTCGGCCGCGCGTGCGTTGAAAGGATCATGAGCACACGTGATCCGATATCCCTGGTCGACGGCCGCCGCCACGAGCCCGTGCCGGGGCGTGCCTGAATGTTCCGCCTGTCGCCACGCTCCTGGTTCATTCTCTCGGTGCCCGCCGTCGCCTTCCTCATACTGATGGCACTCCTGACGTTCCCGTCCTCGCCGTTGTCCGACGGAGCCGCCACCGGGGACAGCCGCGGCTCCGCCCGGCCTCCGGTCCTCGCCGGGCCGTTGCGGGACAGGCCTCTGCCCGGTGGCGGCACGGCCCGGCTCTCCAGATGCCAGGTGGACGAGTGGCCGCGGCCGGTCGCCCGCGGCGACGGGGAGCGGGGCAGGGATCCGCTCCTGGCGCTGGGCGGCTGGGGGTACTTCGACCCGGGTTCCAAGACACCGGGCCGGGGCCGCTTCACCGTCCACGCGGCCGTCCGCGTCGCCGACCGGCCTCTGCTGCTGGACGCGCCGGTCTCCCGGGGCCGGGTCACGGTCGACATCCACGGCCCGCACGGCGAGGGGCTCCGGGCCTCGGCCCACGGGCTCACCGCGACCGTCGTGGACGAGCCGCGGCCGGACGGGCCGGCGAAGGTCCCGTCCTCCGGCCGGTTCCGCGTCGCGCCCGGCAAGCCCCTGCTGCTGGACATCGACCTCCCGGCCGGCGCGCTCTGCCCCGGACACACGCTCCACGACGTGGGCCGTTGCTCGCCCACGGACACCAACGACGCCGCGAACTGCCCGGTGGTGACCCTCACCGTCTCCGACCCGGCGGTCCGCGCCCATCGCGCCGCGGTGACGGGCCGGAGCCCGGCCGGGGTCAGCGAGCGACTGGTCGCGATCTCCCTGGAGCCGGCCGTCTCCCGGACGTGAGCCGTACGTCAGCGGTACGTCAGCGGAACGGCAGGGCGGGCACCGAAGCTGTGGGGAGACCGGTCGTCCGTACCCGGAACGACCACCGACCGAACGACCGCACCACCACACACGGGGAGCCTCCTATGCGTACGTCCATCCGCCGCCCTGCCCTTGTCGCGTCGACCCTCGTCGCCGCGCTCAGCCTGACGCTCACGGCCTGTGGCGGCGGTGACGGCGCGAAGGACCAGGGCGCCGCCGTCCCCGCCTCCAGCTCGGCGGCCGCGCGGGGCGGCGACACGGGCACGGCCGGCGGCGACACGGCCGGCACGGGCACCTCGGGCGCCGCCACGGCGGGCTCCGGCACCTCCGGCCCGAGCACCTCGGGTTCGAGCGCCTCCGGTTCGGGAACCTCCGGATCGTCCGACTCAGCCGACCCCGCCACGCAGGCCGGAGCCAAGAAGAACCCCGGCGGCAAGGCCCCGGCCTGCACCGTCGACGACCTCAAGATCTCCGCGGCCAAGCAGGAGGGCGTGCCGACCACGCACATCACCCTCACCGCGACGAACGTCTCCGGCCGCGCCTGCACGCTGCTCCGGTACCCGCTCATCGCGTTCGGCGACATCCAGACCGCCAAGGACGTCCCGTCCGTCGCCAAGAGCAGGCCCGCCACCCCCGTCGTGCTGAACGCCGGCGCCCCGGCGTACGCGGCCGTCCGCGTCAACGAAGGCGGCGTCGACGAGAACAACCGGGTGGTCACCTCCTTCCACGTGAACCTCTTCGCCGCCGACGGCCCCGCCGAGGGCAGCAAGGTCGTCTCCGCGCCCAAGGGCGGCCTCGCCGTCGACGACGCCGTCGCCAGGACCGGTTTCTGGACGCCCGAACTGCGCAACGGCGCCGACGAGTTCTGAGCCGCTGAGCCGACTCCCCCACGCACGGCGAGGCCCCGACCCCGGTCGGGGCCTTCCGCGTACGGCGGTGATCGCGACCACGGCGGGTCGCGCACACATCCGCCCCTCCACACGCTCGTCGCATGCCCGCAGGCGTACGCCGGGCCGGCTCGGGTAGCCGCCGCGCATGAACACCCCCGACGATCTCCGCACCCTCCAGGACATGCCCGTCATCGGGTCGCTGGACGAGCTCGCGGGCCTGCTCGCCGCCCGCGGCGGGCTGTACCTGCGATGGTCGAGAGGACCCGGCTTCGACCTGGCCGAGCACACCAGTCGCGACGGTCTGACGGGCATCGAGCTGCCCGGCCTCTCGGCCAACCCGCTCGACGCCGAGCCCTGGTGGGAGGACCGGTCGCTCCGCGTCTGGGCGGCGCGCCGCCTCCACGACTACTCGCACCTGCCCCGCATAAGGGGGCCGGGCGTCCGGCCGTGGCTTCTGCGCGGTACGGAAGCGGGGCGCGGGCCGGACAACGAACCGCTGGTGCGTGACGTGGCGCCACTGGGCTGGGTGGCCGATGCGGTGATCAAGGAGGCCGAGTCGGTCGTCGCCGGTCAGAACGGGGAGTGGGGCCCGATGAGCCGCGAGGCCTCGCCCGAGGAGACCCGCCGGAGAGGCACGTAGGGTGACCACAAGAGGCGATCCGGTCACCCCTTGTGCTTCTGTGGTGGGGACGGAACGGGCGACCTCCGAGGAGCGGCGATGCGGGCAGCGGTGGTGGGTCAGGGGTACGTCGGTCTGACGGGGGCGGTCGCCCTGGCGCAGCAGGGGCACCGGGTCGTGGGCGTGGAGCAGGACAGGGAGCGGCTCGCGTGCCTGCGGGCCGGGGAGCCGCCCGTCCTGGAACCGGGACTGATCCAGCAGATGACCGCCGTCCTGCGCACCGGCCGGCTGGAGTTCGTCGAGGACCTCGCCGACGCCATGGTGGCCGACCCGCTCGATGTGGTGATGATCTGCGTCGGGACCCCGCCCGCCGCCGACGGGTCGGCGAATCTCTCCCAGGTCCTGACGGCGATCGAGGAGTCCGCCGAACTGGCGGGTGCCCCGCTGGTGGTGCTGAAGTCGACCGTTCCGCCGGGGACCAGTGACATGCTCCTCGCCGAGTATCCCGAACTGCGGCAGCGCTTCGTCTGCAATCCGGAGTTCCTGAACCAGGGAAGCGCCCTCGACGACTGGCAGGCCCCCGCGCGGATCGTCGCCGGCGCGCACCACCCGGAGGCCGTCACCGTGCTGCGTGACCTGTACCGGTCGGTGAGCTGCCCCTGGGTGACGTCCACGCCGGCCACGGCGGAAATGATCAAGTACGCGAGCAACGCCTTCCTCGCCACCAAGATCAGCTTCGCGAACGAGCTGGCCCGCATGTGCGCCGCGCCGGACCTCAACATCGACCACGTCATCCAGGGCGTCGGGCTCGATCCGCGCATCGGCCACGCGCTGCTCCGGCCGGGCATGGGACACGGCGCCTCCTGCCTGCCCAAGGACACCGCCGCGCTCTTCCACTGGGCGGCCGGGCAGGGCATCCCTACGCCCCTCCTCGACGCCACCGTGCGGACCGATGCCCAGCAGCCCGCCGCTGTCCTCGGGCTCCTCAGGGAGAGCGTGGGCGGGCGGTTGCGGGAGCGGGAGGTCGCGGTCCTCGGTGTCCGTCACGAGCCGTGGAGCGACGACCTCAGGTCCGCGCCGAGCCGCGTGCTCCTGCCGCTCCTCCAGGAGCAGGGAGCCGCCGTCCGGGTCTGGGACCCGGGCCTCACCCCCGACGAGCTGAGCCACCTCGCCCCTTCGGCCACCCCGCACACCGCCCTGCTCACGGCGGTGGCGGGAGCACACGCCATCCTGGTCCTGACGGAGTGGCCGCAGGCCGTCGAGGCGGACTGGGCGGATCTCACCGCCCGTATGCGCGAGCCGCGGGTGGTGGTCGACGCGAAGAACTGCCTGCCTCCGGCTCTGCTCCACCGGCTGCCGGTCGTCTACCGCGGCATCGGCAACCGCCGCCCCGCACCGGAACCGGCGACGACGGAGCCGTCCGCGAACGACCCTGTCGCGACCGACCCTGCGGCGCCGCAGACCGTCGTATGACGGGTGTCCGGCGACGACGCGTGGCCTCCGGTGCCGGAGAGGTCACTCGGCGATCTCGGTACGCTCCCACCACTCGTAGACCGGGAGCCGGCCCTCCGGGCCGTCCTGGTGCCGTGCGGTGGCCTTGAAGTGCTCGTATCCGCCGCGGTGGGGGATCTTCAGGTCGTCGTCCGACGTGTCGAGGGGCACGATCCGCTCGGGCAGATCGGCCGGACCGCCCTCGAGTGCTGCCTTGTTCGCCATGCCTTCAGTCTTGCCACCCGCCGCGTCCCGCGCACCTCGGAGGCGCGCGGTAGCGGCAGGCGGCCGGACGGGTCTCAGGTACGCACGAGACTGTTGGGACCTTCGAGCGCGTCGGCCGCCTCGTCGTTGAACCAGTAGTCGCCCGCGGCCAGGTAGCGGAAGGCGTGCGTGCTCGCACCGGGCAGGGCGACGGTGACCGCGCGGCTGCCGTCCTCGCGGGGGCGCAGCTCGTGCGTGCCGGGCTTCCAGTCGTTGAAGTCGCCGACCACGCTGACCGGTCCGGGCGGGGTGTCCGCCGGCAGGACGAAGGTGATCTCCGTGTGGTTCTTGCCGCCCTTGCGGCGTTTGCGTTCGAGCATGGAAGGGCCTCCTGCCAGGTCGGAAACTGCGGGCCACATCCTGATACCGGGGCCGTCCGCCCGGGGGCCGACACGGCGGACGGGACACCCGGGCGGCGGAGCGCGGAGAGGACCCAAACGATTGACGTATCGTCAGATTGCCGTGACAGTGACGCCATGGCGACGACCCAGGGGATTCGCGTACCACACCGTCTCGGCCGGTGGGCGTGGGGAGCGGCGCTCCTCGCCCTCGTCGCCTCGGCGCTCGGAACAGGGGTACCGGCACGAGCGGCGGCCGATCCCCTTCCGTACGACGAGCGTGCGGCGGAGCTGACCGTCAGCGGCACACGCTTCCTCGACGGCCACGGCCGCGAGGTGGTGCTGCGCGGTTTCAACGTGTCCGGCGAGACCAAGCTGGCCGAGAACGGCGGACTGCCGTTCGCCGACGCCGAGGACGCACGTAGGTCGGCGCGGGCGGTCCGCGAGCTGGGAGGCGCCAACTCGGTCCGCTTCCTGCTCTCATGGGCGGCAGCCGAGCCCGTGCGCGGGCAGGTGGACCAGGTGTATCTGGCGCGGGTGACGGCACAGATGCGGGAGTTCCTGGCCGTCGGGCTGCGTGTGTACCCCGACTTCCATCAGGACCTCTTCTCCCGCCACGTCTTCGACGGGGACAGCTGGTACTCGGGCGACGGCGCACCGCGCTGGGTCGTCCAAGCGGGCGGCTACCCGCGGGAGTTCTGCGGCATCTGCGCCCACTGGGGTCAGAACATCACCCAGAACCAGACCGTCAAGGACGCCATGCGCGACTTCTGGACCAACCGGAACGGAATCCAGGACGCCTTCCTCGACACCGCGCAGGAGACCATGGCGTATCTCTCCACGCATCTGACCCGGGCCGAGTTCGCCGGGATCGTCGGCTTCGACCCGTACAACGAGCCTTATGCGGGGCAGTACGCGAGCGGGCAGGACGGCGGCGGCTGGGAGCGGGATCTGCTCTGGCCGTTCTACGAGAGGTTCCGGGCCCGCATGGACGCGGCGGGCTGGCGGAGCAAACCCGCCCTCGTCGAGCCGCACATGTTCTGGAACTCCAACCTCTCCTTCATGAAACAGCCCGGCGGCCTGCACGGCGTGGGGCCGCTGGGCCCGCGCTATGTGTTCAACACCCACTTCTACGACCAGGCGCGGATGTCCGGCTTCTTCGACCTGACCAAGGCGAAGGACGGTGAGTACGCCGGGGACTTCAACGCCGTACGGGAGCGGTCCACCGCCCTGGGCACCCCCGCCGTCGTCAGCGAGTTCGGTCACCCCCTGACCGGTACCTCGTCCGACAAGGCGCCGTCCGTCCTCAAGGGCCAGTACCAGGCGCTCGACAGCGGACTCGACGGCCGGAACTGGTGGCGGAACCCGGCCGCCGCCGGACCCGTGCTGTCCGCGACGCAGTGGCAGTGGGACGTCTACAGCGGTCGCCATCACGAGGCGATGAACGACAACCCCCGGAAGATCCGCACGGAGGGCGACGCCTGGAACGACGAGGACCTGTCCGCCGTACGCCTCGACGACAGGGGCCTCCCCCAGCTCCGCCAGGACGCGCGGCTCCTGGACCGTCTGTATCCGAGCGCGGTCGCCGGCCGTACGCTCGCGTTCCTCTACGAGGACCGCTCCCGCGACGCGGGGAAGACACTGACCTGGAGCCAGGTGCCCGCCGGCATGCCCGCCCTGGCACAGCTGACCGGCTCGGACCTTCCGTACGGTCTGCTGGTGTGGCGGGGCGGCGGGTCGGGCGCGCCGACGGAACTGCATCTGCCGGCCGGCTTCGATCCCGCCACGACCACGGTCGTCTCGGACCTCGGTACGGTGACCGGGCCGGGGGCCTCGGGAGCGATCACGATCGCCCCCGAGCCCGGCGGCACGGCCGCCCGCCGGATCCTCCTGTCCGGAACCTCGGAGGGATCGGCGACGGTGCACTTCGCGCTGGTGAGCGCGGCCCCGGCGACGGCCGAGCAGCGCACGGCCGTGCGCGCTGAGCTCGGGCGGTGGGTGGCGGCCGGCTTCGCCGCCGGATGAACCGGTGTCAGTGCGCGGCGGTCGACGGTCCCGGGGCGCCGCGCCGGAGGCCGACGGCCGCGAGTACGGCTCCCAGAAGGCAGAGCACTGCGGTGACGACGGCGGCGGTGTGCTCGACCAGCAGTCCGCCGACGATGGGCCCGAGCGCCGTCGAGACCGCCGACACCATCGCCCAGATGCCGACGGCCATGCCGAACTTCCGGGGCGGGAAGGCGGCGCGCAGCAGCCCCAGGGTGTTCGGCATCAGGAGCCCGCCGGAGAAGCCCTGCGCCGCGCGGAAACCGATGACACCCTCGACCGAGCCCGACAGGCCGATGGCCACCGAGGCGAGGGGGAACCCGACGACACCGACCATGTAGTACGTACGGCGTCCGAAGCGGTCGCCGAGCTTGCCGCCCAGGATGAGGGAGGCCGCCAGGGCGAGCAGGTACGCGTTGGTGACCCACTGCAGGTCCACGGTGGACGCGGGGAGGGCGCGGCCGATCTCGGGGTTGGCGATCGCCACCACGGAGGCGTCGAGCTGCACCATGAACAGGCCGAAGGCGACCGCGACGAGGGTCAGCCACGGATTGGACCTCCTGTCCCCGCCCCTGTGCCGGGACCGTTGCGGCCCGGGCGGGGAGGAGGCGTGCGGGAAGAGGGGATCCACGGCGGTGGACGACATGAAGGTGCCTTGTCTGTCGAAAGGGTGACGGAAGAAACCGACGGCCGGCAGGCGTCAGGGCAGGGGAAGGCCACGGCCGGGCGTGCGGGGGCGCGCGAGGTCGACGGTCCGGTGCGGGGTGGGTGTGACCGGCGCGGAGTGGACGTACGGTCGCTGCGTGGAGCGCGCGAGCGCCGCCGGAAGTGCGCGACGGGCGCGGGGGGTGCTACTCCGTTCCGGAGCCGGCGTGGAGATGGTGCGTCAACGCCGTCAGCGCGCCGACCGCCGAGCCCAGGGCGTCGCGCTCACCGTCGGTGAGCGACCTGAGGGCGCGGGCGAGGTGCGCTCCCTGGAGACGCCGCACCTCGGCCAGCTCTCGCCGGGCGCGGGGCGTCGGATACAGATGTGCCGCCTCGCCGTCAGTCTGAGGGGGCGAGGTGACGCCACAGGAACGTGTGCAGCAGGGCGTTGTTGTGGGCGGCCTGTTCGTTGTCGCCGGCACCCGCGTGGCCTCCGCCGGTGTTCTCGTACAGCAGCACCTCGTGGCCGAGTTCGCGAAGCCGGGCGGCCGTCTTCCGGGCGTGGCCGGGGTGGACGCGGTCGTCGCGCGTGGAGGTCATCAGCAGGACGGGCGGGTAGGCCCGGTCCGCGGACAGGCGGTGGTACGGCGAGATGTCGCGGAGGTGGGGGCGATCGGCTTCGACGTCGGGGTTGCCGTACTCGGCGGTCCAGGAGGCGCCGGCGAGGAGCTTGTGGAAGCGGAGCATGTCGAGCAGCGGCACCTGGGCGACGATCGCACCGAACAGCTCGGGACAGCGGGTGAGCATGGCGCCCATGAGCAGGCCGCCGTTGCTGCCGCCCACCGCCCCGAGCCTGTCCGGCGTGGTGATGCCCCGGGTGACGAGATCGGCGGCGACGGCCGCGAAGTCCTCGAAGGCCCGCGGCCGGTCCGCGCCGAGCGCCGCCTGGTGCCACTCGGGTCCGTACTCGCCGCCGCCCCGGATGTTCGCGATCACATAGGTGCCGCCCCGCTCCAGCCACGCCCGGCCTTTCACCGCGCCGTAGAAGGGCGTGAGGGACACCTCGAAGCCACCGTAGCCGTACAGCAGGGCAGGGCCGGGACGGCCGGGGCCCCGGTCGGGCCCGACGACGAAGTACGGCACGCGCGTGCCGTCCCGGCTGGTCGCGAAGAACTGCTCCACCGTCAGGCCGGCCGCGTCGAAGTGGGCCGGAGCCTGCTTGAGGATCTCCGTGTCGGCGCCGATCCGCCCGCGGTAGAGGGTGGAGGGCTGCAGGAAGCCCGACACGTCGAGGAAGTACTCGTCGGAGAGATCGGGGGTCGTGTCCACGACGGAGACCGCGGAGAGCGCGGGGACGTCCGTGAGCCCCGTACGCGCCCACGCCCCGGCGGGGGCGGGGGTGAGCACCTCGATGCGGGTGCTGACGTCCCGCATGGTCTCCAGGAGCAGGTGGTGCCGGGTCCATGAGTGCCCGGCCAGAGCCGTCCGCCCGTCCGGGGCGAACAGCACCTCGGCGGTGCGGTCGCCGGCCAGGAAGGCGTCGAAGCCGAACGCCAGCAGGGAGCCAGCCCGATGGCCGAGCCAGTCGGACTTCAGGGTGACGATCAGGTACTCGCGATGGGCGTAGGCGAGGGCGTCCTCGGGGACGTCGATCCGTACGAGCGTGGCGTCGGAGGTCAGGAGGTACAGCTCGCTGCGGAAGAAGTCCAGGGCGCGGCCGACGAACTCCCGCTCGTAGCCGGGTGTGGTGTCGCGCCGGCCCCAGGCCGACACGTCTCCCGCCTCGGCCTCGAAGACCAGGGTGGCCTCCTCCAGCGGCGTGCCGCGTCGCCACCTGCGGACCGTACGCGGATAGCCGGCGTCGGTCAGCGAACCGGGGCCGAGGTCCGTGCCGACGAAGACGGTGTCGGCGTCGATCCAGCCGATCCTGGTCTTCGCCTCCCCCACCTGGAATCCGTCCTCGACGAAGCTCCGGGTCACGAGGTCGAACTCGCGGACCACGACGGCGTCGGCGCCGTCGCGCGAGAGCCGCACCAGGGCCCGGTCGTGGTCGGGGTGCCGTACCTCCGCGCCGTCCCACACCCACTTCTCGCCGTCCGCGGCGGCGAGCGCGTCGACGTCCAGGAGGATCTCCCAGTCGGGAGCGTCCTTGCGGTACTGCTCCAGCGTCGTACGCCGCCACACTCCCCGCGCGTGCCCGGCGTCGCGCCAGAAGTTGTAGAGGAATGCGCCGCGCCGGGTGACGTACGGGATGCGGTCCGAGGCGTCCAGCGCCTCCCGCAGCCGCTCCTTCAGGGCGGCGAACGCGCCGTCGGCGCCCAGCACGGCCTCCGTCTCCGCGTTCCGCTCGGTCACCCACGCGAGCGCGGCCTCGTCCGTCACGTCTTCCAGCCACAGGTACGGGTCGTCATCGATCACAAGCGGCATTGTGCAGGCCCGGAGCGTACGGCGGCGAGACCGCCCGGCAGGATCAGCCGCCACGGCATCAGCGCCCTCATGTCAAGCGGAGGGTGACGCTGGGCCTGCGATCGACGCGAGGAACGTGTCGAGCAGGGCGGTCTGTGCGTCCGGGGGGAAGCGGGCGGGGTCGAAGAGGGCCTGGACGACGAGGCCGTGGGTGAACGCAACGGCTGTAGCGGCGAGTTGGTCCGGGTCGGCGGTCGCGGGCAGCTCACCGTGGTCGCGGGCGGCTTCGAGGTGCGGACGGATCGCCGAGCGCAAGCGGGTGTAGCGGTCGGCCTGGTCCCTGCCGAGTGACTCGTCGGCGAGGGCCAGATCCCACGAGCTGACCCAGATGCGGTTGCGGGCGGTGTCGTCCGCGGTCAGCGGCAGGATGTCCAGCAGCATCGCTCTCAGGGCGGCGAGGCCCTCGGTGGGGCGTGCGCGCCGCGGGCGTTCGGCGGTTCGCCTCTCCAGCAGGTCAAGGGCGTGCGCCACCAAGGCCCGCTTGGTGGGGAAGTAGTGCATGAGCATGCCGGTCGAGACGCCCATGGCGGCTGCGACCGCACGGAGCGTCAGCCCGCCGAACCCTTTGTCGGCGAGTACGCGCCACACCGCCTCGGACACGTCCTGGCGGCGGGCTTCACGGTCTCCGGGTGCGGGAGGCATACTGCCAGCTTACATACCGAACGCTCGTTACGTACGAACGTACCTGGAGGTCGTCCGTGTTCACCCTGCCGCTCGGCGACGACGACGCGCAGCTCCGCCCCCTGGAGCCCTGGCACGCACGGGAGTTCCTCGCCCACATCGACCGCGCCCGCCCCTACGTGGACCCGTGGATCCCCTGGGCGACGTACAGCACGGACCTCGACTCCGCCACGGCCACCCTCCAGCGGTACGCGGACCGACAGGCCGAGGACACCCGCCGGATCTACGGAATCTGGCTGGAGGGCACGCTGGTCGGCGGGGTCATGTTCACCGACTTCGACGCGGCCACCGGAGTGTGCGAGCTCGGCTGCTGGCTGGAGGCCGAGGCGGCGGGCCGCGGCCTGGTGACCCGGGCGTGCGGGGTCCTGATCGACTGGGCCTTCCAGGAGCGCGGGATGAGACGGGTCGAATGGTGGGTCGCGGCGCACAACACCCGCAGTGTCGACACCGCGCGCCGGCTCGGAATGACCCGTGACGGGGTGCTGCGACAGCGTTCCGCGTACGGGGGGAAGCGGCACGACATCGAGATCTGGTCGCTGCTCTCCGATGACGTACCGCCGACGGACGCGTACGAGTTCCCCGCGCCCGCGGTCAAGGCCGAAAAGGCTGAACTCGACCGGCTGATGCGCGTGTTCCTCGGCGCGTTCACGAACACCGGCGGCAGCCGGCCGAACGTCGACGTCGTCCGCGAGGTGTTCATCCCCCAAGGAACGATCATCGCGAACGTCGGGAGCGAGCCGGTGGTCTACGACCTCGACCGGTTCATCGAGCCGCGGCAGAAGCTCCTCACCGACGGGACGCTGACGGAGTTCTCCGAATGGGAGGTCGCCGAGCGGACCGAGATCTTCGCGTCGATCGCGCACCGGTCCAGTGAGTACCGCAAGTCCGGCTTCCTCAACGGCGAACCCTTCGAGGGCGCCGGCCGCAAGACCACTCAGTTCGTCCGGACACCGGCCGGCTGGAGGATGAGCTCGATGGTCTGGGAGGACATATAGGGAGACGCGCGGGCCCGGCACGGCTCCGGCCGGGCGCCGGCGGTGGCGGTCAGCGGTTGAAGGCATTCCGGGACGAGGGCGAGAAGACGGCCGCAGAGCTGTTCAGGGAGATCCACCAGAGGGGCGAGGACAGGATGCCGCAGCCCACTCACAGGCTCCCGCCGTGTGAACTGACCTGGCCGACTCTCAGCGCCGGCCTTCCGAGATCAACTGGTGGATCATCTGGCGCAGTTTGGTGCTGGAGACGTGCATCGTGTACGGCACGTAGACGACTTCGACACCGACGGCGGCGAAGTCGCGTTCCCACTGGGCACCCCGGGCCGTGCCTTTCCAGTCCTCGCCCTTGAACAGGCGGTGAAAGCCCACCTGGCGCCAGGCCTCCATCTTCTCCAGGGTGTTGTCGACGATCGCCTCATCGACGTACGCCATCGAGCGCACGATCTCCAGCCGCTCGTGGAGCGGTACGACAGGGGCGTGCCCCTTGTGGCCGGCGGCCTCGTCGGTCAGTACGCCGGCGACGAGGTAGTCGCACTGGGCGCTCGCGTGCTTCAGCACGTTGAGATGGCCGATGTGGAAGAGGTCGAAGACACCTGACGCGTAGCCGATGATGCGAGACACGGGTCCTCCTCGGCAGTGCGATCCCCCCGGACGTACTGGTCGTCGACATGCTAGGTCAGCACGGCGGGCGCCGAGGGGCGTTTCGGCAGAGGGGCGTCACCCGCCTCCCCGGGACCGGCCGCCGAGCCGTACCTCTTCGGCCACCCGGTCACCGAACTCCGGGCAGTGGGCCTTGACGCCGAGGAGCACGAGTTCCTCGGCGTCGGGCTTGTCCGTGCCCCACTTCTCCCCGACGGGGTAGAGGGCGACGTCCTCGAGGAGGGAGGCGACGCCGCGGCCGGTCCTGAGCCCGGCGCACCACTGCGGGGGGTACGCGGCGAGTTCGGCGTCCGTCGGCGCCGCCGTCTTCCAGCTGTCGAAGTCGGCGGCCCTGGCGTTGGCGAGGAACTCCTCCTCCGGCGTCCTCGCGGCCGTCGACGTGTCGGCGTCCGGCTCGTCGCCGATGCCGCAGGCGGTGAGTGCGAGCAGCAGACAGGCGGTCAGGGCGGCGGTGCGGGTGCGCATGGTCTCCTCAGGACGTTGATGATCAGGGACACATCATGCGTCCGGCCTGGGGAGGAGCGGAGTCACCTTCTCCGTTCCGTGACCAAGACCTTCGCGCGGGCCGGTCCTCCGGTGCCGGGGTTCCTCACGACCGCGCACCGGCTCCTGGGTGATCCCGGCCGGGCGCGCGCGTCACGTTCGGCGCGGGGCGCTCGGTGCGCCTTCGCTCCACCGGACCGGACACCGGCGCGATGCGGACCGCCCTGCTGCGCTTCATGCGCCCTTCTTGCGCAGGAACCGGCGCAGTCTGGTCAACGGCCACGTGTTGATGACGTCGTCCGTCGTCAGCCAGCCGCGCTGAGCCGTCGCCAGCCCGTAGCGCATGTACGGCAGATGGGTGGTGGCGTGCGCGTCGGAGTTCACGGCGAACTTCACGCCGTACTCCTTCGCGCGCAGGATGTCCTCGTCGCGGAGGTCGAGCCGCTCGGGGTGCGCGTTGATCTCCAGCGCGGTGCCCGCTCGCGCGCAGGCCTTGAAGACCTCGTCGAAGTCGGCGTCGATGCCCGGGCGTTTGCCGATCCGGCGGGTCGTGGGATGACCGATGACGGCGACGTACGGGTTCTCGCAGGCGCGGATGAGACGGCGGGTGAGTTCCCGTCTGCTCTGGTTGAAGTGGGAGTGGACGGAGGCCACACAGATGTCGAAGTCCGCGAGGAATTCGTCGGGCCAGTCCAGGGAGCCGTCCGGGCCGATGTTGAGTTCCGTGCCGTGCAGCAGCCGCATTTCGCGGTGCGCGCCGTCGAGTGCGCGTACCCGCTCGCGCTGGGCGAGGATCTTCTCGTCGGTCATGCGCTGCATGTACAGGTTCGGGGCGTGGTCGGTGACGGCGTAGTAGGCGTATCCACGGGCGGCGGCGGCGGCGATCATGTCCTCCAGCGGCGCCAGCCCGTCGGTGAGGTCGGTGTGGGTGTGCAGATCGCCGCGGATGTCCTTCTCCGTGACGAGCTCGGGGAGTTCGCCGCGCAGCCCGGCCGCGATCTCGCCGCGGTCCTCGCGCAGGGTCGGCGGGATCCAGGGCAGTCCGAGCCTCTCGTAGATCGCCTCTTCCGTCTCGGAGGTGATGCTCTCGCCGCTCTCGGCGTCGAAGAGCCCGTACTCGGACAGCTTGAGGCCGTGGCGCACCGCGAGTTCGCGCGTGCGGATGTTGTGCGCCTTGGAGCCGGTGAAGTACTGCAGTCCCGCGCCCCAGGAAGCGGGGGGAAGGACGCGTAGGTCCACCTGGAGGCCGGTGACGGTCCGTACGGACGTCTTCTTCCGCCCCATCGCGATGACCTCGGCCGTGTGCGGAAGGCCGGCGAGGGCCTCCATGAACGGGGCCGACCGGCGCGCCGCCACCAGGATGTCGACGTCGCCGATGGTCTCCTTCATGCGGCGCAGGGAACCGGCGTACGTGCACCGGACGCAGCCGGGGATCTCCGACAGCTCGGCGACGAGCTGCTCTGCGATGTCCATGGCGGCGCTGACGAGGATCCGGCCCTCGCCGGCGTGCTGCAGGACGGAGATGCCGCGCAGGATGTTCTCCTCGGTCCGTTCCCCGAAGCCCTTCAGGTCCCGCAGCCGTTCCTGGTGGATGGCGTCGACCAGCTGGTCGACGGTGCTGATGCCCAGCTCCTCGTGGAGGAGCATGGCCTTGCGGGGCCCGAGCCCGGGAATCGCGATCAGCTCGCGCACTCCGGCCGGCACGGACGTCCGGGCCTTCTCCACGACGGACATGCGGCCGGTCCGCAGATACTCCACGATCTTGTCGGCGACGGACTTGCCGACGTTCGGAATCTCGAGCAGCGCCTTGGCGTCCAGTGTGGAGACGTCCTGCGGGTAGCCGCCGACGGCGCGTGCCGCCTTCTCGTAGGCGCGCGCCTTGAACGCCTCCTCGCCCCGGATCGCGATGAGGTCGGCGTACTCCTGGAGCAGCGCCTCGACCTGGTCGTTGGCTCGGCCCATGCCTCCAGGGTGCCCCGCACGCACCGCGCGGGCACGCCGGGCGCGGCCGAGGCCACGGCTCAGTCGTGGCGGGCGAGCTTGACCGCGGAGACGAGCAGGACCACCACCAGTACGGGGATGAGGACCAGCTCCGGGAACACGCCGAGGAGCAGTCCGCCCAGCACGGCGCCGGCGACCGAACCCGCGGCCATGACCATGGTGAAGCGGAGGCTGGCGCCCAGGACCGCTAAGCTGCCGTCGCGGCTGTAGCGGGCGAAGGCCACCAGCATGGTCGGCAGCGACACCAGCAGGGAGAGGCTTCCCGCGGTCTTGATGTCCACGCCGAACAAGAGCACGATCGTCGGGATCAGCAGCTCGCCCCCGGCCACACCCATGATCGCGGCGACGACACCGATGCCGAAGCCGGCCACGCCCCCGCTGGGCACCCGGGCCCAGAGCGGCAGCGCGAGCGTCCCCAGGCTGGTGCTGTGCGTGACGAGCAGGGCCGCGGCCATGAGCACCATCAGCGCCGCCAGCACCTTGTAGAGGGTGGAGCCGCGCATGCGTACCGCCCAGGCCGCCCCTGTCCAGGCGCCGAGCAGGCTTCCGGCCAGCAGGTTGAGCGCGACGGGCCAGTGAGCGGCAAGCTCAGCGGCGGACACCGCTGCCAGGCGGGCGGGCAGCGCGACGAGGACCACGACCAGGCTCATCGCCTTGTTCAGGATGACCGCGGAGAGCGCGGCGAAGCCGAACAGGCCGATGAGCAGCGGCAGGCGGAACTCCGCGCCGCCCAGGCCGATCATCCCGCCGAGGACCCCGATGGCCGCGCCCGTACCGAACACCAGGGGTGTCGAGTGGAGCGAACGGGCGGGTACGAGGTCGTTGTCGAGGGCCATGGTGGGCATCCTCGCCGGTGGGCGTCCCCGCTGCTACGGAACGTCCGCAGCTTCGGGGGAAGGCACCGGAGACCCGCTCGGGGTTCGTCCGGTCCTCCGAAGCGCCTCGCGACACACTTCCCACGCCACCTCGCGAGGCCCTCGGCGGCGGATCAACGTGGCTCGTGCGGCGGCTCAGGGCTCGCTGCCGGATGCCGGGGCGTCGGCCGGGGCCCGGCCGTGTCGATGTTGAGGGGACGTGCTCAGCGCTGGTAGGTCCCGACAAGGGCGCCGGAGGCCAGTTCCCTGCCCTTCAGGGCTCGGTGCACGTCCTCGACGCCCGGGTGGCCGTGCAGGGGAAGCGGTTCGGACAAGGCGTACAGGCGGAAGAAGTAGCGGTGCGGCCCGTGCCCCGGTGGAGGCATGGGTCCTCCCCAGCCGACGCGCCCGAAGCCGTTGGGCCAGGGCAGACCGCCCTGCGGTTTTTGGTCCTCCGCCACACCCGTGGTTCCCGGGTCGATACCGGTGACCAGCCAGTGCAGGAAGGTCTTCCCCGGCGCGTCCGGGTCCTCGCACAGGAGCAGCAGCTCCGTGGCCTCCTCGGGCACGCCCGCCCAGGTCAGGGGTGGTGAGACGTTCTCTCCCTCACCGCTGTACCGACGGGGGATCACCGTTCCGTCGTCGAACGCGGGGCTGCTCAGTTCCAATCCGCTCATGCGCGGCGCCATACCCGCCGGGGCGGCCCCGGTACCGGTCCGTGGCGGGAAACCTCCGTTCGGCCGAGCCTGCCCGGGCCCGCCCCGGCGCGGGCAGGCTCGGCCGGCCGCGTCAGCGGGTGGCGAAGGAGTGCACCGTCGTCGAACGGCAGGTCTGCCCCGGGCGCAGCACCGTGGACGGGAAGGACGGGTGGTTGGGCGAGTCGGGGAAGTGCTGGGTCTCCAGGCAGAAGCCGTCGCCCTGGCGGTAGACCTTCCCGGAGGGGCCCGCCAGCGTGCCGTCGAGGAAGTTGCCGCTGTAGAACTGCACGCCCGGCTCGGTGGTCGCGATCTCCATCACCCGACCGGAGACGGGTTCGGTCACGGTGACGGCGTGCCGGGGTGCGTCGGTGGCACCTTTGTCGAGAACGAAGTTGTGGTCGTAGCCGCGGCCGAAGAGGACCTGCGGGTGCCCTTCACGGATGTGCCGGCCGACGGGCTTGCCGCCTCGGAAGTCGAAGGGCGTGTGCGCGACGCCGGCGAGGTCGCCGGTGGGGATGAGGGTGGCGTCGACGGGGGTGTAGCGGGACGCGGCGATCCTCAGGGTGTGGCCGAGGACGCTGCCGTTGCCCTCTCCCGCCAGGTTGAAGTACGTGTGGTTGGTGAGGTTCACGACGGTGGACCTGTCCGTCGTGGCCTCGTACCGGATGCGGAAGTCGCCGCGCGGTGTGAGGACGTGGTCGACCCGGACGCGCAGGGTGCCGGGGTATCCCATCTCCCCGTCCGCGCTGACGTACCGCAGGGTGAGGCCGGTCCGGTCCCTGTGTGTACGGCTCGACGTCCCACACCCGCTTGTCGAAGCCCTTGTCCCCGCCGTGCAGGCTGTGGGGACCGTCGTTGACGGGGGGCCGGTACGTGCGTCCGTCGAGGGTGAAGGCGCCGCCGGCGATGCGGTTGCCGTAGCGGCCGATGATCGCGCCGAAGTACGGGCTGCCCGAGACGTAGTCCTCGAGGTTGTCGAAGCCCAGCGACACGTTCGCGTAGCGCCCGCGCCGGTCGGGGACTTCCAGGGCCTGGACGATGCCGCCGTACGACAGCCATCACCGTACGTCTGCTGATGCGCATGACGATGCGACTCCTCGACCCAGGTCGTTCGATATTTCGTCATGGGTTCGAAATCGTGGCGTGACCGTAGTGACGTTCCAGGGAGCGTGTCAACGGTTCGCGTCGCACATCTCCCCTGAGCGACAGGGGTGTTGACGTGAGGTCACCGAGACGGACATTCTTCTGCGAGCGAAATCCCAGACGCCGTCCGATATTTCGAACTACACAAGAGAGGCGCACCATGACACTCGGCAGATCACGCAAGCCGCGCGGACCGCGCGGACGATCACGGTTCACCCCCGCCCTGAGCACTCTGAGCGTCCTGCTCGCCGCGGCGTTGCTACCGCTTCCGCTTCCCGCCACCGCGTCGAGCGCTCCGGCCCGGGTCTCGGCCGCGGACACCGCCGAGGTCGACTACTCGCTCACCCTCGACCCGGCCCGTACCGGCCCCGCCATCGACGACACGATGTACGGCGTCTTCTTCGAGGACATCAACCACGCGGCCGACGGCGGCCTCTACGCCGAGCTGGTGCGGAACCGGTCCTTCGAGTACGACACCGCGGACAACCGCTCGTACACCCCGATGACCGCGTGGACCCCGACCGCGACCGGGGGCGCGACGGGCTCCGCCGAGGTCGTGGACGACGACGGCCGCCTGGCCGAGCGCAACCGGCGCCACCTGCGGATGAGGCTCGGCGGTCAGGGAGGTGCGGGGGCCGGGATCGGGGTCGCCAACTCCGGGCACGCCTCCGGCGTCAGCCTCCGCGAAGGAGAGAGGTACGACTTCTCGGTGTGGGCGCGCACCGACCGCTCCTCCGGTACACCACTGACGGTCGGCCTGCGGGACGCCGCCGGAGAGACGGCCCTGGCCGACCCCCTGCGCATCACTGTGCGCGGAGACCGCTGGACGAAGTACACCGGCACGCTCACCGCTCGCGCCACGAGCACGACCGGCCGGCTCACGGTGGTCGCCGGAGGCTCGGGCACGGTCCGGCTCGACATGGTCTCGCTCTTCCCCCGGGAGACGTTCCGCGGCCGCCCGAACGGGCTGCGCAAGGACCTCGCCGAGAAGATCGCCGCGCTGAAGCCGGGCTTCCTGCGGTTCCCCGGCGGCTGCCTGGTCAACACCGGAAGCCACGAGGGGTACCAGGCCCCGAACTGGGAGCGCCGGCGCTCCTACCAGTGGAAGGACACCATCGGACCGGTCGAGCAGCGCCCGGCCAACGCCAACTTCTGGGGCTACAACCAGTCCTACGGACTGGGGTACTTCGAGTACTTCCAGTTCGCCGAGGACATCGGCGCCATGCCGCTGCCCGTCGTGCCGGCACTCGTCACCGGGTGCGGCCAGAACCGCGCGACCGACGACCCCGAGCTCCTGCGGCGGCACATCCAGGACACCCTCGATCTGATCGAGTTCGCCAACGGCCCGGTGACCTCCCCCTGGGGCGGGAAGCGGGCGGCGATGGGGCATCCGAAACCGTTCGGTCTGACCCACCTCGCGGTCGGCAACGAGGAGAACCTCCCCGACGCCTACTTCGAGCGCTTCACCGCGTTCCGTAAGGCCGTCGAGGCCGCGCACCCCGAGATCACGGTGGTCGGCAACTCCGGTCCCGACGACGCCGGCCAGACCTTCGACCGGCTCTGGGAACTGAACCGGGCGGCGGGGGTGAAGCTCGTCGACGAGCACTACTACAACAGCCCGCAGTGGTTCCTGGAGAACAACGAGCGTTACGACTCCTACGACCGCGAGGGCCCGAAGGTGTTCCTCGGCGAGTACGCCTCCCTCGACAACCGCTTCTCCAACGCGCTGGCCGAAGCGGCCTACATGACGGGACTCGAGCGGAACGCCGACGTCGTCAAGCTCGCGTCCTACGCGCCGCTGCTCGCGCGCACGGACTCCGTCCAGTGGCGACCCGACATGATCTGGTTCGACAACCGGACGTCGTGGGGATCGACCAGCTACGAGGCGCAGAAGCTGTTCATGACCAACGTCGGGGACCGGGTCGTCCCCAGCGAGGCCTCCCCCACGCCCGCCACCGTCGCTCCCATCGGCGGTGCCGTCGGACTGTCCACCTGGGCCACCAGCGCCGCGTACGACGACGTCACGGTCACCGCACCGGACGGCCGCGTCCTGTTCGGCGACGACTTCTCGGACGGCGACGGGCGGTGGACACCGGCCGCGGGACGCGGTGCGTGGGCCGTCGAGGACGGCGCGTACGTGCAGTCCGACGTCACCGCCGAGAACACGCTGGTCACCGCCGGGGACCCGGCGTGGCGGGACTACGACGTGCGGGTGAAGGCCACGAAGCGGGCCGGGCGCGAAGGCTTCCTGATCGCCTTCGGGGTCAAGGACACCGGGAACCACTACTGGTGGAACCTCGGAGGCTGGGGGAACACCCGCTCGGCGGTGGAGAAGACCGTCGGCGGGGCCAAGCAGACGATGGTCGAGGACGGTACGACGATCGAGAGCGGCCGCGCGTACGACGTGAGGATCGAGGTCCGCGGCCGGCACGTCACGCTGTTCCTGGACGGCGAGAAGTGGGGCGGCTTCACGGACGACAAGGTGGCCGAACCGTTCCGCCAGGTGGTCACCCGGGACGAGGCCACCGGTGAGCTGATCGTCAAGGTCGTCAACGCGCAGGACGCGGCCGCCCGTACGCGGATCGACCTGGGCCGGGAGACCGACGTCGCACCGGTCGCCCGCCTGACCACGCTCCAGGGCGATCCGGGCTCGGAGAACACGTCCGCGTCTCAGCCGATCCGGCCGAGGCGGTCGACGTTCGACGGCGTCGACTCCGCCTTCACGTACACGTTCCCGCCCCACTCGATCACCTTCATGCGGATCAAGACGCTCGGTCCGCAGAAACGTTCATGATCCCCCGTGAGGAGAACACCATGAGGCACACCGACCTGAGCCGCCGAGGCGTGTTGGCGGGCGCCCTTGCCCTGGGCGCCACGGCGGGCCTGCCCGCCGTGGCCCGGGCCGCCGAGGGCCCGGCCGTCGCGTCGGCCGCCCGGTACCCCAACCCGTTGGTGCCGCGGCGCGCCGACCCGCACATCCACCGGCACACCGACGGGTACTACTACTTCACCGCCACCGTGCCGGAGTACGACCGCATCGTCCTGCGCCGTTCCCGGACGCTGCGGGGCCTGACCGGGGCAGCGGAGACCGTGCTGTGGCGGAAGCACACCACCGGCGACATGGGCGCGCACATCTGGGCACCGGAGCTTCATCGCGTCGGCGGCCGCTGGTACATCTACTTCGCCGCGGGTCGGTCCGACGACATCTGGAAGATCCGGATGTACGTCCTGGAGAACTCCCACCCCGACCCGTTGCGGGGAACGTGGACCGAGAAGGGGCAGATCACGACGGCGTGGGACACCTTCTCGCTGGACGCCTCCACCTTCACGCACCGCGGCGTCCGCTACCTGACCTGGGCGCAGCACGAGCCGGGGATCGACAACAACACCAATCTCTACATCGCGCCGATGGCGAACCCCTGGACGATCGGCGGGCGGCCGGTGCGGCTGTCCTCTCCCACGTACGACTGGGAGACGCGCGGTTTCAAGGTCAACGAGGGCCCCTCGGTCATCGCGCGCAACGGCCGGGTCTTCATGACGTACTCGGCGAGCGCCACCGACAGCAACTACTGCATGGGCCTGCTGACCGCCGGCGCCGGCAGCGACCTGCTGGATCCGAACTCCTGGACGAAGTCCAGGGCGCCGGTCTTCACCAGCAGCGACGCCACACGTCAGTACGGCCCCGGTCACAACTCGTTCACCGTCGCCGAGGACGGCCGCACCGACGTCCTCGTGTACCACGCCCGCCCGTACAAGGACATCACGGGTGACCCGTTGAACGATCCGAACCGGCACACCCGCATCCAGGTCTTGGGGTGGAACCCCGACGGGACCCCGGACTTCGGCATTCCGGTCGCGGACGCGGCGGCCGGGCGCATCCCACACTGAGGGAATCCGCACAGGAGCCCCACACAGGCTGCGCACAGTCTTTCGAAAACTTGGTTAGCGTGACTGGCCGCGTGATTCCGATTGCGAACGTGATCGAGCCGTGGCCCCACCGGGTCGGCGGCCTGTCAACTCAGGAAGACCGAGATGGACTACTGCTCCTCGTGTCGCCGGCATCTCAACGGCGCCCTCGTGTGCCCTGGATGCGGCGCCCACGCCCCGGACATCGCTCCCGTCGTCACCGCCGGTCGCCCCCTCTCGGTGGCAGCCACCACGGTGACGATGAGTGAGGCGGCCCCGGCCGCGTGGCACGGCGGTCGGCCTCACGGCGAGACCGCGGCCGGGACCGTCCCGGAGGAGGGACTTCGAGACGACTCGCCCGCGGATCTCGCGGGCGTGCCGTCCGTGCCCGAGGGACGGGCGGCACGGCGACGCCAGCGTGTCCGGTGGAAGAAGAACCAGCGCCGGGCCGTGGTCGCGACCGCCGTCGCGCTCGTGGGCGGCGGTCTGACCATGACCGCGATGGACCGGCAGGGCGGCGACCGGGCGCAGGCGGCCACGGCGCCGCAGGACCCGGGCATGGGCGCCGCCGAGGAACAGGCGGCGCAGGACGCCCGGCCCGCATCGACACCGCCTCACACGCGCCCCGCCCCGCCCGTCTCTCAGGCCGCCCCTCCCGCGCCGGACGTCCCGCGGCCGGACTCGGCGGTCGCTCCCCCCACCACACCGCCGGACGCCCGACCCGGCCCCGCCGCCTCGCAGGAGACCCAGGCAGCGCCGGCCCACCAGCCCCAGAGCGCCTCACCGGCCTCCGCGCAGCCGGCTCTCGACCGCGCGAGCGACACGAGTACCCCGGGCACAACGGCCTCCCAGGCACCGGCGCCCGCTGCCCCGGCTGACGACTCCGGCACCGAGAGCACGGGCTCGGGAACGTCGCAGGCCAGTACCTCTCCCACGGCGACCGCGCCGTCGGAGGTCTGCCTGCTGGTGGTGTGCCTGCCCCTCTCCCGGGCCTGACCAAGCGGACCGTCCCCACCGCGGGGTCCCTTCAGCGCCCGTCGTCCTCCTCGACGAGCCGCGAGAAATCCGTGACGACGGGCACCAGTTCGCCGCGGAGCCACCACGGCAGCTGGTCGTGGTGGTGTTGGTCTCCACGGATTCCGCTCGCGCCCAGGGGGACGACCCAGAGGCTGTTCTCGCGGCAGGAGAGATCCCAGACGTACCGGGCGGAGGGGCCGCGTGGGCTGAGGTCCGTGATGCCGGGGGTGCTGGAGGTGGCCAGGACGCAGTCGTGATCGCCTCCCAGCCCGGGCCAGGGTTCGTCGGCGACCGCGGGGACGGCCTGGCAGGGGGCGAGACGGTGGAGTTCACCCCAGGCGACGGGCTCCTCGCCGGCGACCTCGGTCATGGCGGCGCGGACGATTCCGGGCACGTCCAGGCCGGGCAACAGGTCGGTGGTCAGCAGATTCTCCAGGGCGAAGGCCACCTTGGAGGTGAGGGTCAGCCAAGGCGCGAACACCGCCGGATACGGCAGTGGTTCGGCGAGGTCCTTCAGTTGCGGGGCAGCGGCGAGCCCGCGTGTGACGGCTGAGCGGAGGCGCGCGTAGTCCGCGGCGGCGACGCTGTCGGCGTCCATGTGGCGGTCCCAGGCGAGCAGTCTCTCCCTCAGCCGCTCGGCCTCGGGGCGGAGATCGCCGAGCCGCTCCACCTGTGCGAGCAGCGGTGCGGCGGCCGCGAGGTGAGTGTCCATGTGGATGGCCGCCATACGGGGGGCCGTCCAGTCCCGCGACGCGCGCAGCAGCGCCTCGATGCGGTCGGCGCGGTACGGCGGCGCGAACTCCACGCCGAGGGGGGCGGCGATGCCTCGGGCGTTCGCCATCACGGCGAGGTCGTCGACCTCGGCACGGGGCAGGCCGAGGCGCCCGCGCCAGTCGTGTCCTCGCCCCCAAGCGGGAACGACCCGCAGCCAGTTGTCACGAGCGCGGATCGGTACGTAGCCGGCCACCCGGTGCAGCAGCCCGCCCGTCGAGTCGGCGGCGTGGACGACGTTCACGGGCTCGATCCACCGGTCGAGCGCGCGGTCCACGTCTGCGACGGTGCGGGCCCGCAGGAGGGCGGGGATCGCGTCGAAGCCGAGGTCTGCGGTGACGCGGGGCGGGTAGCGCAGGCTGATGCCCTCGGGCAGGCCGCCCGGTTCCGGCTCCGTGCCGGGGGTGTCCGCGAGGCCCTCGATGACGACGGGGCCGCGTTCCGTCTCGATGACGTCGACCTCGACGGGCTCGGCTGCCGCGACCTGGACGGTCTCCCGGTGATGGAGGGCCGGCCGCCACCCGTCGGGGCCCAGCGCCTCGATGCCGTGGTCCGTGCGGCGCAACCGTTCCCGGTAGAGGTCGTGGTAGTCGGACATGGCGTTGGTGATCGCCCACGCGACAGTGCCGGTGTGGCCGAAGTGGGCGATTCCCGGGACACCGGGGACGGCGAGACCGACGACGTCGTAATCGGGACAGGACAGATGTATCTGCTGGTAGAACCCGGGGTCCTGGATGAACCGGTGGGGATCACCCGCGATGAGCGGCGCGCCGCCGGCGGTGCGTTCCCCCGAGACCGTCCAGCCGTTCGATCCCGCGGTTCCCGGGTCGTCGGTGGCGAAGAGTTCGACGGCCCCGTCGCCGAGCCGTCCGGCGACCGCTTCGCGCCAGAGCTTGGTGGGGAAGCCCGCGAAGAGGATGTGGTGGGTGAGCCAGACACCGAGAGGTGTCCATCGCCGCCAGGGCCGCGGCGCGAGGCCGGTGGCCGCGAACTCCGGAGCGGCTGCCGCGCCGCGCTCCAGACCCGCGTTCACGCCGTCGACGTACGCCGACACCCAGGCCGCCGTCTCCTCGTCGAGGCGGTCGAAGCAGCGCCGCGCGGTGTCGTCCAGTCTGGCCTGACGGGCGAATCGGTCCCAGGGAACGGCGTCCGCGCCGAGGAAGGACGCGGTGGTGCCTTCGGAGCGGTGCCGCTCCACCTCGATCTGCCAGGACCGGTCCCGCGCCGCGTTCTCGCCCTGCCCGAAAGCCAGCTGGAGCGCTCCCGAGGCACGCAGATGCGGAATGCCCCAGGCATCCCGATAGGTCCTGACCGTCACCGGTGCTCCGTTCTCGCCGGACTCGGCGGACAACTCAGCGGGCCAACGCCGCGGACTGCTCGTCTCGGGCGGAGAGCGGGGACTGCGGCTCGGCCCCGGCGTGGGCGGCCGGGACGAGGAAGCGTGACACGCTGCGGAGCTTCTCGCGTGTCTCCTCCAGCTCGCGGTCCGGGCTGGAGTGCGCCACGATACCGGCGCCCGCCCGCAGCCAGGTCCGGCCCTCGTGGCGGTACACGCTGCGCAGCACCAGCGCGGCGTCGACCGTGCCGTCCGCGTCGACCGTCATGACGGCGCCGCTGTAGAGGCCACGGGAGTCGCGCTCGCTGCGGTGGATGAGTTCGCACGCCTCGGCCTTGGGGATGCCCGAAGCCGTCACCGCGGGGAAGAGCGCGCCGAACGCCTCCCACGCCGTACGTCCCGGTGCCAGCGAGCCGGACAGCCGGGAGGCCAGGTGCTGCACGCTCCCCCGCTCCTTCACCGACATGAAGTCGTCGACCGTGACCGACTCCCGGGTGCAGACCTGTTCGAGCTCCTCGGCCACGAGCCGTACCGACACGGCGTGTTCGAAGACCTCCTTCTCGTCGCGGTAGAGCTCGGCGCGCCGGCTGCTGTCCGCGAGCGGGTCGCCTTCCAGGGCCCGGGTGCCCGCGAGGGGCTGGGCGACGACCCGCCGGTCCTCGCCGGTGACCCGGGCGACGATCTCCGGGCTGAACCCGGCCGTCTCCCAGCCACCGAGGCGCAGCAGGAACGACCGGGCCGGGTCGTTGCCGCGCCTGCCTTCGAGGTAGGTGGCGGGCAGGTCGATGGGAGAGGTGACCGGAACGACGCGGGAGAGGATCACCTTGGTCAGGTTTCCGGCGCGGATCTCGTCCACGGCGGCGGCGACGGACGCGCGGTAGTCATCGGCGTCGTGCCGCTCGATGTCCGCGGTCACCCGCCGCGTGTCGCCCACCGCTCCGCCGAGGGCGGCGGCGGAGCGCACCCGCTGCTCCAGACCGTCGAGCTCCTCGGGGCGCAGCGTCCGCAGGAGGGCGCCGCCGTCCTCGAGCCTGACCTCCCGGCCGGGTACGACGAGGTGGGCGAGGGGGGCGTCTCCGGGCACGGCGGGCAGGCCGTGCAGCGGATAGCTGAGTTCGAACGTCGACCATCCGTAGGCCCGCCAGCCCTGGAGGCGTACGGCGGCCAGGGCCTGGTCCAGCGCGTGGAGCACCCCCCCTCCGGCGGAGAACTCGACGGGGTCGGCACCCTCCAGGCTGAGCGTGGTCCCCTCGGCGCGGATGACGATGCTGCCGTACTCGCCCTCCGCCCATCCGATGGCGCCCCGGTTCTCGAAGAGCACGTAGGCGTCGGCCGAGGTCTCCGACAGCGCCACCGCGGTGCTCAGCGCGTCGCCGGTCAGCGCTATGCGGCGCTCGTGGTAGGCAGGGGCGAAGGTCACGGCTTCTCTCTCTTTCCCGGAGTCGGCATGTCCGGCGTGGCGGGTGTCCCTCTCGGAACGGGCGAGGCGTGGCGGGGCGGCGGGCGTGGTGCGCACGGGTGCGTCCGCCTCGCGCAGTGCCCGCAGTACGTGGGCGATGACGGCGGGGCGCCCGGGGACGAGGTAGAAGTGCCCGCCCGGCAGGACGTGGATCCCGGCGAGCCGGGTGGCGACCTCGCCCCAGCGCGGCGCGTCCCACGCCGGGGCGTTCTCGTCCCGGTCGCCCACCAGGACGTGCAGCGGAGTGGTGACACGAGGGTGCGGATCGGGGGCGTACCGGCCGATGACCTGGAAGTCCGCCCGGCACGGGGGAAGGATCAGCTCCCGCGTCTCCGGGTCGTCCAGCAGCTCGTCCGGGGTGCCGCCGAGACCGCGCAGGTAGGCGACGATCGCGTCGTCGTCGTAGTCGGCCACGGGCGATGGGCACTCCCTCAGCCGGCGGGGGCTGGGCCGGCCGGAGACGACAAGGGCGGCCGGGCGAGGCCCTCCCGAGGCCTCCAGACGGCGTGTCACCTCGAACGCGACCGAGGCGCCCATGCTGTGGCCGAACAGGACGGTGGGCCGGTCGAGCCAGGGCACGAGGGCCTCGGCCAGCGCGTCGGCGAGCACGTCCATGGTGGTCGACGGCGGTTCGCCGAACCGGCGTTCACGGCCGGGCAGGACCACAGACAGCACCTCGACGTCGCCGGGCACGGAACGGGCCCAGTCGCGGTAGAAGGCGGGGGAACCTCCGGCGGGGCCGAAGCACACGACCCTAGCCGTGGCGTGCGGCCTCGGGGCGTAGCGGCGGAACCATGCCTCCGAGGTGCCACGGTCCGCCGCACCGGCGGCGGGCTCAGCCATCGGCGCGCTCCGGCTCCCGGGGCCCGTCGTCCAGCTGCGCGTCGATCTCCTCGTCGGTGAGCGAGTCGATCTCCAGGAAGACCTCGGCGACGAGCTCCAAACGGCCTTCCTCGTCACGGTCCAGGAGCGTCCGGGCGAGGCCGGCGACCGTGAGGGAGGCGAGGACGTCGTGGACGGAGACGTCCTCGGTGTCGAGGGCCTCGCGCAGCCGGGCGGTGATCCGGGTGGCGAGGATGGAGTCCCCGCCGAGCTGGAAGTAGTCGTCGTGGCGACCGACCTTCTCCGCGTCGAGGACGCGGCCCCATGTCCGGGCGACGACCTCCTCCAGGGCGGATGCCGGTGCCTCGCGCTCACCCTCCTTCGCCTGTACGGCGAGGAGTTCCCGCAGCGCCCGGCGGTCCACCTTGCCGTTGGCGGTCAGGGGCATGTCGTCCAGGACGGCGATGGTGTCCGGCAGCATGTGGGCGGGCAGCCGGTCGGCGGCGCGGGCCCTGACGTCGCCGGGCCCGGTGCCCGCGTCGGCGGCGACGACGGCGCACAGCCGCGGTGTGGGGCCGGTACGGATCACGAGCGCCGCGGCGTGGCGGACCGCCGGGTGCTCGGCCAACGCGGCCTCCACCTCGCCGAGTTCGATCCGGAAGCCACGGATCTTCACCTGGTCGTCGGCCCGGCCGAGGAACTCCAGCGTGCCGTCGGGCCAGTAGCGGGCGCGGTCGCCGGTGCGGTACCAGCGGACCCCGTCGGTCTCGACGAAGCGGTCGGCGGTCCGTTCGGCGTCGCCCCGGTAGCCGTCGGCCACCCCGGCGCCGCCGATCCAGAGTTCGCCCGGCACCCAGTCGGGGCAGTCCCGGCCCTGGGCGTCCACCGCCCGGCACCTGACGTTGCGCAGCGGGGTCCCGTAGGGGACGCTCGTCCACCGCGCGGGCACCTCGCCGCCCTCGACCTCCCGGACGGTGGAGTGGATGGCGGTCTCGGTGGTGCCGCCGAGACCGAGGAAGCGGCAGCCGGGGACCTGGGCGTGGAGCCGGACCGGGAGGTCGACGCCGACCCAGTCGCCGCCGAGGAGGACCGCTCGCAGGCTCGTCCCCAGGGGCTCGCTCCCGGCCGCGGTGAGCAGCATGTCGAGCAGGCCGGGCACGCAGTTGAGCACGGTCACGGAGTGCCGATGGACCAGCCGTGCCCACGCGGAGGCGTCCTTGCGGGTCGCCTCGTCGACGGTGACGACCGCTCCGCCGACCGCCAGGGGGGCGAAGATGTCGAAGACGGACAGGTCGAAGTCGAGCGCGGACAGGGCGAGCACGCGGTCCGCGGGACCGAGGCCGAGCCGTTCGACGAGGTCGTCGACGGTGTTGGCGGCGGCGCGGTGGGAGACCTCGACGCCCTTGGGCTCGCCGGTGGAGCCCGAGGTGAACAGGACGTAGGCCACGGTGCCCGGGTCTGCGAACAAGGGCTCGGCCAGGGGCCGGGGCCAGGCGACGGCCTCGTCCAGTGGGAGATGCCCGGCGTCCGTGCCGCTGCCGGGCGCGGTGAGGGCGACGGTGACACCGGCCCGCTCGCGGATCGACTCGGCGCGGGCGGGTGGCTGTTCGACGCCGATCGGCACGTAGTGCCCGCCCGCGGCGTGGACGCCGAGGACCGCCACCAGCTGGTCGGGGCCCTTGGGCAGGCTGATCGCCACGGCGTCGCCGGCCTGGACACCCCGTTCACGCAGGGCTCCGGCCACCCGCAGGGCGCGCTCGGCGAGTTGGCCGTACGTGACCGTCGTCGTCCCGGAGCCGGGAACGGCGTCGGAGCCCAGGACGGCGGGGGCGTCGGGGGTGGCGGCCGCGCGGGTGAAGAACGCGTGGTGCAGCGGGTGTTCGGGCAGCTGCCCGTCGGTGCGGTTGACCTCCGCCCGGACGGCGAGCTGCTCACGGGTGGCGAGCGGCCCCACGGGGGCGTCCCAGGCACTGCCGTCGGACACCTTGCCGATCAGCTCGACGAAGGCGGCGAACATGGCGTCCGCGACGCCGTCGGGGAAGGCGTCGGCCCGTACGTCCCAGTTGACCAGCAGGCCGTCGTGGAGCTCGGTGATCTGGGCGTCGAGGAGGACCTGCGGGCCCTGCGAGACGATCCACACCGGCTCGCCGAGGCAGCGCTCCACGTCCTGGCCGAACAGCTCGCCGAGGTCGAGCGCGCTGGTGAAGACCACGGGGGCGAGCACCTGGGAACCCTGATGGCGCGAGAGGTCACGCAGTACCTCGACGCCCGAGTACGAGGAGTGCTGCGCGGCCCGGTGCATGCGGTCCTGCGCGTCCGCGGCCCGTTCGGCGAAGGTACGGGACTCGGTCAGGTCGACGTCGAGCAGGACGGAGCTGGTGAAGTCGCCGACGAGACGGTCCACGTCGGGGTGGAGCGGACGGCGGTCGAACATGGGGACGTTGAGCAGGAACCGCGGTTCACCGCTCCAGGCGCCGAGGACTTCGGCGAAGGCGGTGGCCGCCGCGATCGCGGGGGTGACGGCGTGCCGGCGGGCCTGGTCGGTGAGCCGTCCGCGCTGCTCGGGGCTGAGCCAGTGGTGCAGGCGCGTCACCCGGTGGCCGGCGCCGCGCTCGGCTTCCGGCCGGGTCGGCAGGAGAGGGGCGCCGGGCAGCTCGCCCAGCCGCTCGCGCCACCAGCGCACGTCCTGCTCGCGCGGCGGCTGTGAACGCCGTTCGGCCAGGTATCGGGCGTAGCTGTAGCCGAGCGGCGGCAGTGGCCGGCCGGGGTTCTCGTAGAGGTGGACGAGGTCGGCGAGCATCGCGCGGTAGCTGCGGGCGTCGGCCGCGAGCATGTCGACGTCCACGTGCACACGGGTGCGGCCTGCGGGCAGCAGCGTCACCCGGACGTCGAAGACCTGTCCGGCCTCGACGTCGAGCAGCTGGTGGGAGAGTTGGTCCCGCAGGCGGGCGGCCTGCTCCTCCGCCTCCTGCGGCGAGAGGTCACGCAGGTCGAGGACCGGGAGTTCGGTGCCGCGGGTCCACGGCCCGACGACCTGACGGCCGTCGTCGAGGATACGGGCGCGGAGCATGGGGTGTCGTTCCGCCAGGGCGGCGACGGCCGCTCCGAGGCGGGCCGGGTCGACACCGGAGCCGTCGAACTCGGTGTAGAGGTGAGCGGCCACGGCCCCGAGGGCCTGTGAGCCGCCCCGGCCGACCCAGTAGGCGTGCTGCATCAGCGCCAGGGGAAATGGTTCGTCCGTCGCGGCTGCGTCCGTCGTGGGATCGTCCGAGGCACGTACGTCCGCCGCCGGTACGCCCTGCGCGGCTCCGCGTTCCCCGGGTACGCGACGTTCCCCGGGTGCGGTCGTGCCGGCCGCCGACGCCGTCGCCGCCTCGGGCTCCGGCTCGGATGCCGCTTCCGCCCGCAACCCGGCCCAGCCGGCCAGCGTCGGCCGACGCGCCAGGTCGGCGAAACCCACGTCGAGGCCGTTCCGTCGGCAGCGGTCCGCGATCCTCATCAGCTTGAGCGAGTCCAGACCGAGTTCGATGAGGTTGTCGTGGTCTCCGGGAGGCTCGGAGCCAGGGCCGAGCAACTCGGTGACCACGCGCCGGAGATCGTCGATCGACAGCATGAAGCGGCTTCTTCCTAGGACGTCGTGTCGTGATGGAGAGTCGCGCTCGCGTCCGGGTGAGCCCATGAGCACCGGCGGACGGATGGGGCGAGGTACGGAGGAACCGCTCTCAAATCGCCTAGAACGAACCAGAATTGGTCACCATAAGCACCCTTGCGACAGGAGGTGTGCACCGACGGGAGTTAGGTTAACCTAACCACACCTGTTTGTGGATGCCGAGGCGGCGCCCGGCGTCCACACCCATGAGCGGAAACCAGCGAGGCGCGCCCGTCGCCCTCCGGCCACGAGAGTCGAGCCGAAACGTGACCCACTTCGCCACCGAGCCTCCCTCGCCCCGGACTTCGGGTCTGACCCCATGGCCCGCGAACTCCGCGGCGCGATACGTCGCGGCCGGTCACTGGGACGGCCGCACCCTCGGGACCATGCTGCGCGGCTGGACGGCCGAATACGGCGACCGTCTCGCGATCGTCGCCGCGACGGAGCGGCTGACCTACCGACAGCTCGACGAACGCGCGGACCGCATGGCGGCCGGCCTGGCCGACCTTGGCATCCGCGCCGGCGACCGGGTACTGGTGCAGCTGCCCAACACCGGTGCGTTTCCCGTTCTGTTCTTCGCCCTCGCCCGGCTGGGCGCGATCCCGGCACTCACCCTGCCCGCCCACCGCGTCACCGAGATCGGCCACCTGGCCCGACTGTCCGAAGCGGTGGCGTACGTCATCGCCGACGAGTACGCCGGGTTCGACTACCGGGAGCTCGCCGCCGCCGTGCGGGCCGGGGCACCCGCCCTGCGGCACGTCCTGGTGGCGGGTGATCCCGGCCCCTACACCGCGCTCGCGAAGGTCGACGCGGAGCCCCGCGACTTTCCCGATCCCGACCCCGCCGACATCGCACTGCTGCTGGTCTCCGGCGGAACCACCGGTGTCCCCAAGCTGATTCCCCGCACCCACAACGACTACGGGTACAACGCCCGTGCCAGCGCGCAGACGTGCGAGCTCTCGGCCGAGACGGTCTACCTCGCCTGCCTGCCCATCGCCCACAACTTCCCGCTGGCCTGCCCGGGCATGCTCGGCACGCTGTCGGTGGGCGGCCGCGTCGTACTCTCCCCCTCCCCCGCGCCCGGCGACGCCTTCCCGCTGATCGAGGCCGAACGGGTCACGCACACCGCGCTGGTGCCGCCGCTGATCCCCCTCTGGACCGACGCGGCGGAGTGGGATCCCGCGGACATCTCCAGCCTGCGCATCCTCCAGGCCGGCGGATCCAAGCTCTCGGCCGACCTGGCCCGCACCATCCCCGGCACCCTCGGCTGCTCCGTTCAGCAGGTGTTCGGCATGGCCGAGGGCCTGCTCAACTACACCCGGTCCGATGACGATCCCGAGACGGTGGCGCTCACGCAGGGGCGGCCGCTGAGCGAGGACGACGAGCTGCGCGTCGTGGACGCGAACGGACAGGACGTCGCGCCCGGTGAGGTCGGAGAGCTCCTGGTCCGCGGTCCGTACACCCTGCGCGGCTACTACCGCGCCCCCGAGGTGAACGCCGCCGCCTTCACACCGGACGGCTACTACTGCTCCGGTGACCTGGTGCGCCGGCTGCCGTCGGGTCACCTGATCGTGGAGGGCCGGGTCAAGGACACCATCGACCGCAACGGCGAGAGCGTCTCCGCCGAGGAGGTCGAGGGCCACGTCACGGCCCATCCCCAGGTGCGGCGCTGCGCCGCCGTCGGCCTGCCGGACTCCGGCCAGGGCGAGCGGATCTGCGCGGTGATCGTCCCCGACGGCCCCTCGGTTCCGACGCTTCAGTCCCTGCGGGCCTTCCTGCTGGAGCGTGGTGTCGCCGCGTTCAAGCTGCCCGACCGCGTGGAGTCGGTCGCGGACCTGCCCTTGACGGCCATCGGGAAGATCGACAAGCGGGCCCTGGTGCGCATGCTGGAGGGGCGCGAACGGGCCTGAGACGCCCCACCCGTCCCGACGTCCCACCCGTCCCGACGTCCCACTCGAAAGAAGGCTTCATCCCATGACCAACCCCTTCGACGACGAGAACGGTTCCTTCCTCGTGCTGGTGAACGACGAGGGCCAGCACTCGCTGTGGCCGTCCTTCCAGGCCGTCCCGGACGGCTGGCGGTCCGTACTGGGGCCGGTCGGCCGATCCGAGGCGCTGGCCCACGTGG
>NZ_BMTO01000003.1:257717-271819 GCF_014649715.1 Streptomyces lateritius | reverse complement strand
CCCCGCCGCGACCGCGGCGGGGGCTCCGTGCCGGCGTCACACGACGTCGACGCGGGCCTTCGTGACGGCCCCGGCGAGGTCGTTCAGCACCTTGGTGAAGCGCTGGTACGTGAACGGCGTCTCCGTCTGCCAGTCGGTCACCTGGCCCGCCTTGACGGCCGGGCTGCCCTTCCACGTCGGGTAGGCGCCCAGCTGCTGGTGCGTCAGGCCGCCCTCGGGGCGGGCGTCCTCGAGGACCAGGTCCGCCTTGTAGCGGCCGGCCTCCTCCCAGCTGAGCGACTCGAAGCCGGCCTCGGGCTTGGCGGGCTTGACGATGTCGAGACCGAGCTGCCGGAAGTACTTCACGTCGCCGTGGAAGGCGGGGTCGGCCACGAAGAAGTTCTCCTTGGTGCCTGAGACCACCGCGACGGACAGGCCCTTCTTGGCCTTGGCGGCCGTGGTCACCGCCGCCGCGGCCGTCTCGAAGTCACGCTTGGCCTTCTGGATCTCGGCGCTCCCGGGATCGGCGCCGAGCGCCGCCGCCAGCTCGCCGAAGCGCTTGACGGCGTCCGGCACGGCGACACCCATGAGCTGGATGACGGCGATCGGGGCGACCGCCTCGACCTTCTTGATGACCTCTTCGGGGATGTACCAGATCATCGGACCGTAGGCGATGGTGACGATCAGTTCCGGCTTGAGGGAGATCAGCTTCTCCATCTGGAACTCGCCGAAGTTCGTGCCGACCGAGGTGGTCTTCGACAGGTCGACGTTGCCGACCTGCGGGCTGGTCCCGCCGTCCGCGGTCTTCTGCGGGCCGAAGATGCCCACCGGCCGGATGCCGAAGTCCCACATCGCGGCGGCCGGGTGCGACTGTGCCACGATCCGCTCGGGGCGCTTCTTCAGGGTGATCTTCTTGCCCCGGTCGTCGGTGAAGCTCCAGGGGCCCGTGGCCGCCTTGTCGGAGCCCTTGCCCGTGTCGGAGTCACCGCAGGCGGCCAGCAGGCCCGTCGCGGCCACCGCCCCGCCCAGGGCGAGGAAACGGCGGCGGTCCAGCCGCGCCGCCTGGGCGGACTCGATGGCGGGGGTGCTTCGGAAAAGGGGCATGGCTGTCCTTCCGGGCGGCTGTCGCCGCGTGTCGTGCAGATGAGCGGTGCGTGCGCGTGGCGAGTCGGGGTGCTGCTGGTCGTGACGGGCGGTTTCAGACGGTCGTGGCTGCCGGCTTCTGTCCGGTGCGTCCGCCGTGGTGGCGGCCGAAGGGGATGATGTGCGGGCCGCCCCCGGCCGGGTCCTCTATCACCGTGCAGGTCAGGCCGAACACCTCTTCGATGAGGTCTCGGTCGATCACCTCGGCCGGAACGCCCTGGGCGACGATGCGGCCGTCCTTCATGGCGATGACGTGATCGGCGTACCGGCAGGCGTGGTTGAGGTCGTGAAGCACCAGGACGACGGTCCGCCCCTGGTCGCGGTTGAGGTCGACCACCAGATCCAGGATGTCGATCTGGTGCGCGAGGTCGAGGTGGTTGGTGGGCTCGTCGAGCAGCAGGACGGGCGTGCCCTGTGCCAACGCCATGGCGATCCAGGCCCGTTGGCGCTGACCGCCGGACAGTTCGTCCACGCTGCGCTCGGCGTGCTCCAGCAGGCCCGTGGCCTCCAGGGCGCCGTGCACCGCCTGTTCGTCGTCGGGCGACCACTGGCGCCACCAGGACTGGTGCGGGCTGCGTCCTCGTTTGACCAGGTCGAGTACGGTGATGCCGTCCGGCGCCACCGGGGACTGGGGCAACATGCCGAGCCTGCGAGCGAGCTCCTTGCCCCGCATGGTGTGGATGAGCCGGCCGTCCAGGTAGACGGCGCCCTTCTGCGGCGTGAGCAGCCGGGAGAGACCGCGCAGCAGGGTCGACTTGCCGCAGGCGTTCGCGCCGACGACCGCGGTCACCCGACCGGCGGGGATCGTCACGTCCAGGGCGTTCACCACGCGGCGGCCGTCGTACGCCAGGCTCAGACCCTCGGCCGTGAGCCCCTGCGGTCGTTCTTCCACGGTCAGCCTCCTGAGCCGGTGCGGTTGGACCTGCCGAGCAGCCAGAGCAGGCAGGGGGCGCCGAACACACCGGTCACGACGCCCACGGGAAGTTCGATGCCGGAGAGAAGCCGGCGGCCCGCCAGGTCCCCGGCGAGGACCACGAGGGAACCGACCAGCGCGGACGGCAGCAGAGCGGGGCCCGGTGCGCGCACCAGGCGCAGGGCGATCTGGGGTGCGATCAGGGCGACGAAGGCGATCGGTCCGGCCGCCGCCGTGGCGAACGACACCAGGCCGGCGCCCACGGCGAGCAGGGCGATCCGCGCGGTCTGCACCGGCAGCCCCTGCACCTTCGCGATCTCGTCGCCGAACTGCAGCCCGCCCAGCCAGGGCGCGAGCAGCACCACACACGGCAGCAGCACGGCCAGGGCGACGGCCAGCGGGCCGACATGTTCCCAGTCACGCGCGTTGAGGCTGCCGGTGAGCCACATGAATGCCTGTTGGGCCTGGTAGATGCCGGCCTTGAGGAGCAGATAGCTGGTCGCGCTCGCGCCCAGGGCGGCGATGCCGATGCCGACGAGCACGATGCGGTAGCCGGTGGTGCCCGACTTCCAGGCCAGGACGTAGATGAGCGCCGACGCGCCGAGCCCTCCGATGAGCGCCAGGGTCTGCAGGCCGAGGCCGGACCCCAGGCCGATCAGCATTCCGGCGGTCGCGGCCGTACTGGCGCCCGCGGAGACGCCGATGATGTCCGGGCTGGCCAGCGGATTACGGGTCAGGGTCTGGAAGATGGCGCCCGCGAGGCCGAAGGCGGCGCCGCAGAGCAGCCCGACGAGAGCGCGCGGCAGGCGCAGACTGTGGACCACCAGAGCGGTCGCGGAGTCGCCGCCGCCGACGAGACTGCGGGCCACCTCCGGGAAAGGCAGATCCATTTCGCCGAAGGCGAGCTCCGCCAGGAACGCGACGGTCACCGCCGCGGCGAGCAGCACGCTGACAAGAAGGCTCCGCGGCCGGAGGATCCAGGAGGCCCTGGTCCTGGGCAGCCGGACCACCGCCCCGCCCGCCCTGCGGACGGCGGCAGCGCCGTGCGTGGTGTCGGTGACGGGCATGCCTCACAGCTCCTGGATCCGGCGGCGGCGCACCAGCATGATGAAGAAGGGCGCCCCGACGGCCGCGACGACGATGCCGACGTGAAGCTCGTCGGGCCGGGCGACGAGACGCCCGGCGATGTCGGCGGCGAGCAGCAGACTCGGGCCGAGCAACGCCGAGTACAGCAGGATCCAGCGGTGGTCGGGACCGGTGAAGAAGCGGGCCACGTGGGGAATGACCAGGCCGACGAAGGCGATCGGCCCGCACAGTGCCACCGCGCCGCCGGCGAGGAGGGTGACGGCCGCACCGCCACGCAGCCGCACCAGGCCGACCTTCTGTCCCAGGGCGGTGGCGACGCCTTCGCCCAGGGCGAGGCTGTTGAGTGCCGGGGCGGTGGTGGCGGCCAGCGCCGCCCCCACGGCGATGAAGGGGAGGACGTCGGTGAGCATCGCGGCCGGCTGTCCGGTCAGCGACCCGACAGCCCAGAAGCGGTAGTCGCCGAGCGCGGCGGCGTCGAAGAGCAGGAGGGCGCTCACGAGGGACTGGAGCAGGGCCGAGACGGCGGCCCCTGCGAGGGCCAGTTTGGCGGGCGTGGCACCGCCGCCGCCGGCGCTGCCGAGTGCGTACACCAGGGCCATCGCCGCCAGCGCTCCGGCGAACGCGAACCACACGGAGCCGTGTACGGCGGTGATGCCGAGCAGTCCGGTGGTGAGGACGACACCGAGGGAGGCACCGGCACTGATGCCGAGGAGACCGGGGTCGGCGAGCGGATTGCGGGTCAGGCCCTGCATCAGGGCTCCCGCCATGCCCAGGGCGGCACCGACGACGATGCCGAACTCCGTGCGGGGCAGCCGCATCTGATGGATGATTCCGGATTCCTCGGATCCGTCCGGGCGCAACAGCAGTTCGATGACGCGGTCCGGCGCGATCGCCTTGGTGCCCAGGGCTATGGACGTCAAAGAGAGCAGCACGAGCACGACGACGCAGGCCGGGACGGCTACACGATGCGGAGGGGTGCGTCGCGGAGCCGGCTTGGGCGGTCGAACGGACGCCGCGGATCGGCTCTGCGAGGTGAACAGCACATGGAAAGGATAGCCATACCTAAGTACTGACAATCAAGGCTCAGGAAGGCGCCGTTGTGTCACTGTTACTCCCTACCGCCGGGTCAACTGCCGCTCCGTCCGGTCGAGAAGCGGGCTCGTCGCGGCCCGCCCACAGAGCGCGGTAGCGCAGCGCCACCAGGGCCAGGGTGCCGACGCAGACGGCGCCTCCGGCGGCGACGGTGGCGGCCGGGCCGACGACGGAAGCGGCCAGTCCGGCCAGGACACCACCGAGCGCGGGCGCGGTCATGGCCTGGGCGAGCCAGAGGCTGCTCACCCTCCCCTGGAGGGGGTCCGGGGTGTGCCGCATCAACAGGGTGCGGCGCATGATCTCCGAGACGGTGTCGGCGACACCGCCGAGCGCGAGGAAGAACAGACCGAAACCGAGGAGAGGGCTGAGCCCGAAGCCGAGGCAGGCCAGTCCCCATGCGGCGACCGCCCCGCACAGCACCCGCCACTGGTGGCGCGCGCGGCCGGTCCATCCCGAGGCGAGCGAGGCCACCGCGGCGCCGATCACCGGTGCGGTGGTGAGCAGGCCGACGAACTCGGCTCCCCCGCCGAAGCGTTCCTCGGCGAACTGGGGATAGAGGGCGGTCGGCGTGGCGAAGAGGGCGGCGCACAGGTCCACGACGAGCACGGCGGCGACGACCTGACTGCCCCTGATGAACGCGAATCCCTCGCGCAACGACCGGAGAACGCCGGGCCGCGTCACGGCGGTCTCGGTCGCCACGGTCTCGGGCACGGCGGCCTCGGGCACGGGCACGGCGGCCTTGCCCGCCCCGGACATGGTCCCGGCGGTCTCGGCCGTCGCGATTCCGACTTCCGGGCCCGTCGGCGGCATCGGCCCGAGACGGGTCAACAGCAGTGTGGTGACCGCCGTACCGGCCGCGGCGAGCGCGAACGTGGCGGCGAGTCCGGGGCCGGCGATCAGCACGCCGCCCAGCATGGGACCGGCGATCGAGCCCAGCGTGGTGGTGACCGTCACGAGGGCGCCGGTGGCGGGGATGTGCTCCTCGCTCACGAGCGTGGGCACGACGGCGGTGAGCGCGGTCTCCGCGACCCCCTCCGTGAAGCCGAACAGGGCACCTGAGACGTAGACGACCCACAGTGCCGGGCGGTCGGCCGCCGCGTTCACCGACAGGACGGCGAACGTGACGACCGCCCAGCCGCTGCCGAGCAGGATGAGCCCCTTCCGATCCCTTCGGTCGGAGAGCACGCCGCCCACCAGGAAGCCGAGCAGCAGCCCTGTACCCAACACCAGGCTGACGGCGCCGACCTGCGCCGACGAGCCGGTCCGTTCGTAGACCTGCACGACCACACCGACCGAGGTCAGGCCTATGCACAAGAGGGCGAGGACGCGGGTGGCCAGCACCAGCCCGAGCGGGCCGCTCGCCCTCAACGGGGAAAGGTCCAGGGCGAGTTCTCGGATGCGCAACGCCGGTCCTCCGCGTCGGGGCCTCGGTCCGCCGGGCGGCGGCCCGGCGAGCGGGCTCACCATAGCAAGATAAGGCTATCCTAAGTTATGGTTCGGCCCATCAGTCAGGCCTTGAGGGGACGTGAACCTTCTTGTCGGGTGCGAACATCGGCCGCAGCAACGACCCGAACGAGCGACGCCGAGAGCTGTTGCGTCGTCAACTGGCTGCCCGCGGCATCGCCCGGAAGCCGGCCGGCAAGGACGAGACCGCTCAAGACACAGCGCCGGCTCTGACCGGGGGGCCGGCCCCGCTCTCCTCGGCGCAGCGCCGGATGTGGCTGCTGCAACAGTTGGAGCCCCACGGCACCGCCTACAACATATGTGTGGCGGTACACCTCTCCGGAGCGCTGTCCGTTCCGGGGCTGCGGCAGGCTCTGCGGACCGTGATCGAGCGCCACCATGTGCTGCGCACCGTCTACCGCCCCGGCGACGACGGCGAGCCGGTCCAGGCTTTCGCCCCGGACGCCGAACCGGCCATCGGCACAAGCGATCTGACGGCGATCGCGCCCGAGGACCGGCAGGCGGCCGTGGACGATGCCGCGGCCCGGCTGGCGGGGCGCCCCTTCGACCTGTCCGTGGACACGCCCGTCCGGCTGGAGATCCTGCGGCTCGCCGCGGACGAGCATGTGCTCGTGCTGGTCGCCCACCACATCGCCTGGGACGACGGCAGCTGGCAGGTCCTGCTGCGGGAGGTCGCCGCCGCCTACAGGGGCGGCACTCTTCCCGAACTGCCTGTCCAGTACGCCGACCTCGCCGTGCGCGAGCGGCAGCGCCCGCCGTGGAACACGGAGGACCTCGCTTACTGGCGCGAGCGGCTCGCGGACCCGCCCGCCCCCCTCCCCCTGCCCACGGATTTCCCCCGCTCCCCCGCCCGCGCCGAGGAAGGCGGCCGGGTGGTGCGTACGCTGCCCGCGCGGCTGCGCGAGCGGATGCACGCGCTGTGCCGGGCCGAGGGCGTCAGCCCCTTCATGGCACTGCTCGCGACGTTCAACGCGCTGCTGCACCGGGCCGCCGGCGCCCCTGACGTCCTCGTCGGCTCGCCCGCCGTCCTGCGTACGGAGGGCGGCGCGGAACGGCTGGTGGGCAACTTCGGCAACACGCTGGTGCTGCGTACCCGTGCCACCCCGGAGACCACCTTCCGGTCGTTCCTCCAGCAGGTGCGAGAGGTGTGCCTCGGTGCGTACGCGCACCAGACCGTGCCCTTCGACACCCTGGTCCAGGAGCTGCGCCCGGAGCGCTCGGCGGGACACCAGGTCTTCTTCGACGTCATGTTCTCCCTGCGCAGCGATGTCTGGGACGGGTTCGAACTGCCCGGAGTACGGCTGACCGAGCGCCCGGTACCGGGCGACTCCCCCGCGTTCGACCTGGCGGTCTCCGCCGTCCTGGACGCCGCGGGCACCCTGACGCTCGACACCACGTACCGCCGCGACATCTACGCGGAGCCCACGGTCGAGTTCCTGCTCGGCCGGTTCGAACGGCTCCTGGAATCGGCGCTGGACGCCCCGGACACGTCCCTCGACGACCTGGACCTGCTCGACTCCGACGAGCGCGAGCGGGTCCTGACGACCTGGGGCAGCGACCGGCGGCCGGTGGAACGCGCCACCGTCCCGGAGCTGTTCCGGGAGCAGGTGCGCCGTGCCCCCGAGGCCACCGCGCTGGTCTGGGAGACCGAGGGAGCGCGGGAGCACCGGGTGACGTACGGCGAGCTGGACGAGCGCTCCGACCTGCTCGCCGGCGAACTGGCGGCGCTGGGTGCCGGACCGGAACGCGTCGTGGCCGTGGCCCTCCCGCGCTCCGGCGACTTCCTGGTGGCCGCGCTCGCCGTCATGAAGGCCGGCGCCGCCTACCTGCCGGTCGATCCGGAGTACCCGGCCGACCGCGTCGCGCTGATGCTGGAGGACGCCCGGCCCGGCCTGCTGGTGACGGACTCCTCGTCCGCCGCCCGGCTCCCGCGGGGCGACGTGCCGCTCGTCCTCCTCGACGACGACACGCGTCCCACTCGTACCACGCGGGTCCCAGTCCTCCCCTCGACGCCGAATCACGCCGCCTACCTGATCTACACCTCCGGATCCACCGGCCGCCCCAAGGGCGTCGTGGTCACCCACGAGGGCATTCCCAGCCTGGTCTCCACGATGACGGAGGAGCTCGGCGCGGGTCCGGGCAGCACGGTGCTCCAGTTCGCCTCGTTCAGCTTCGACACCTCGGTGTGGGAGTGGACCATGGGCCTGCTCACCGGCGCGACGCTCGCGATCGTCCCCACCGGACAGCGTCTCGGGCCGCCGCTCGCCGAGTTCTGCGCCCGGCACGCGATCACCCATCTGACACTGCCTCCGGGCGTGCTCGCCACGCTGCCGGACGAGCGGTCGCTGCCCGCCGGAGCGACACTGATCGTCGCCGGTGAGGCCTGCCCCGCCGAGCTCATGCGGCGCTGGGCGGCCACCACCCGGATGTTCAACTCGTACGGCCCCACCGAGACCACGGTCGACGCCACCCTGTGGACCTGCTCACCGGACCGTTCCGGGCCCGTCGTGCCGATCGGCGGCCCGGTGCACAACACCGCCGTGCGGCTCCTGGACGACCGGCTCCGCCCGGTGCCGCCGGGCGGAGCCGGAGAGCTGTACGTCTCCGGTGACGGCCTCGCCCGCGGCTACCTCGGCCGGCCGGGGCAGACCTCGGAACGGTTCGTCGCCGATCCGTTCGGCGCGCCGGGCAGCCGTATGTACCGGACCGGTGACCTGGCCCGCTGGACCGCGGACGGTGTCCTGGAGTACCTGGGCCGGGTCGACCACCAGGTCAAGATCCGGGGCTTCCGGATCGAGCCCGGCGAGGTCGAACAACTGCTGCGCCGTGACCCGGCGATCGCGCAGGCCGCCGTCATCGCCCGCGAGGACCAGCCGGGCGACCCGCGTCTGGTCGCCTACGTGGTGCCCGCCGAAGGAGCGGCCGCGCCGGACACCGGGCGGCTGCGCGACGAGCTGGCGTCCACACTGCCCGCGCACATGGTGCCCGCCGCCGTCGTCGTACTGGCGCGGCTGCCGCTGACCGGCAACGGCAAGCTGGACCGCCGGGCCCTGCCCGCCCCGGTGTACGCCCGCGCGGACGGACGGGCACCCGCCACCCCGCGGGAGGCCGGACTGTGCGGGCTGTTCGCCGCCGTGCTGGACCTTCCGGCGGTCGGACCGGACGACGACTTCTTCCTGCTCGGCGGCCACTCGATGCTCGCCGCACGGCTGATCACGCGGGTCCAGGCCGAGTTCGGGGTACGCCCCGCCCTGCGCGCGCTGTTCGACGCCCCGACGCCCGCCGCGCTGGCCCGCGTACTCGAGGAAGCCGAGGGCCGGGCCGGGCACGCGGGCCGGCCGGAGCTCACCGCCGGAACGGCCGGCGATCGCGCGCCGCTGTCTTTCGCGCAGCATCGGCTGTGGCTGCTGCACCGCTTGGAGGAGCCCGGTCCGGCGTACAACATCCCCACCGCGCTCCGTGTCCAGGGGCCGCTGGACAGCGCCGCCCTGGCCGACGCCGTCGCCGACGTCGCCGGACGGCACGACATCCTGCGTACGGTCTTCGTCGAGCGGGACGGATCACCGTGCCAGGTCGTCCTGGAACCGGAGCGGGGCCCGCGACTGGAGGTGCGCCGCTCGACCGCCGCCGACGTGGAGGCCGCGCTGGCCGCCGCGGCGGCGCACGTGTTCGCCCTCGCGGAGGAACCGCCGCTGCGTGTCGTGCTGTTCGAGATCGCTCCCGATGAGCACGTCCTGCTGCTCCTGCTGCACCACATCGCCGGGGACGGTCAGTCACTGCCGGTCCTGGTCCGCGACCTGGCCGACGCCTACCGGGCGCGCCTGGACGGCCGGGCACCGGACTGGTCCCCGCTGCCCGTGCGGTACGCCGACTTCGCCGTCTGGCAGCGGCGGTTGCTCGGTGACGCCGGTGACCCGGGCAGCCTGACCGCGCGGCAGGCCGCGTTCTGGGAGGAGGCCCTTCGGGGCGCGCCCGACGAGCTGCGGCTGCCCACCGACCGGCCCCGTCCGGCCGAGTCGTCCAACTGCGGCGGGACGGTCCGGTTCACCGTCGGCCCCGCACTCGCCCTTCAGGTGCGGTCGCTCGCGGCCACGCTCGGCGTCACCCCGTTCATGGTGTACCAGGCGGCGGTGGCGGCCCTGCTGAGCAGGCTCGGAGCCGGGGACGACGTCCCGATCGGCACGCCCGTCGCGGGGCGCGGGGAGGACGCGCTCGACGACCTCGTCGGCTTCTTCGTCAACACGCTCGTCCTGCGCAACGACGTCTCCGGCGCTCCGTCGTTCGAGACCCTGCTGCGGCGGGTCCGGGACACGGCCGTGGCCGCCTTCGAGCACCAGGACCTGCCGTTCGAGCGGCTGGTGGAGATCCTCAACCCGCCGCGTTCCACCGCTCGTCACCCGCTGTTCCAGGTGATGGTCGTGCACCAGAGCGGCACGGCGTCGCGTCTTCCCGTCGAGGGCCTGCGGTCCCGGCCGCAGGTGGTGTCCACCGGCACGGCGACGTTCGACCTGAGCCTGACCTTCGTCGAACGGTTCGACCCGGACGCCGACCAGACCGCGGTCAGCGGCTTCGCCGAGTACAGCGCCGACCTGTTCGACCCCGGTACGGTCGAGGAGCTGACCGATCGCCTGGTACGGCTGCTCGGCGCCGCGGTCGCACGGCCGGACCTGCCGATCGGTGACCACGACCTGCTGACGGAGGCCGAGAGGGACACGCTGCTGGCGCCCCCGGTCCCCGCACCAAAAGCGCCCCCGCTGCACGAGGCGTTCGCGCGGCAGGCCCGGAGCACCCCGGACGCGGTCGCGCTGGTCCTCGGCTCCGGATCCGGTGCCGTGGAGCGGATCAGCTACGCCGGCCTCGACGCCCGGGTGGAGCGGATGGCCCAGGTGGTCGCCGCCCGGGGCGCGGGCCGGGAGCGGCTCGTCGCGCTGGCCCTGCCCCGCCACGAGATGGTCGCCGCACTGCTCGGCGTCCTGCGCTCGGGCGCGGCGTTCCTTCCGCTGGACCCCTCCTACCCGGTGGAACGGCTGGCGCAGATTCTGGACGACGCCGCACCCGTCTGCCTGCTCACCACGCGGGAGCTGGCGGGCGGCCTTCCGCAGAGGCCGGAGCCGCCGGTGGTGTTCGTGGACGCCGAGGCGCCGGAGACACCCGCTCCCCTGACGCAGGCCAGGCCCGGCGACGCCGCGTACGTCATCTACACCTCCGGGTCCACCGGGCGCCCCAAGGGTGTGGTGGTGACCCACGCGAACCTGGCCAACCTGTTCTCCGCACACACCTCGACCCTGTTCCCGCCCGAGGTTCCGGAGGTCGGCGGTCGCAGGCTGCGGGTGGGGCACATCGCCTCGTTCGCGTTCGACGCCTCGCTCGACCCGCTGCTGCTCATGGTGGGCGGGCACGAGCTGCACGTCCTGGACGAGCTCAGCTACCCGGACGCCGAGGCCGTGGCCGCGTACGTCGCGAAGGAGCGGATCGACTATCTCGACCTCACCCCCGCGCATCTCCAGCAGCTCGTCAATCACGGCCTGTTGGAGGAGGGCAGGCACCGCCCCGCGCTGCTGGGCCCCGGCGCGGACGCCATGCCGGACTCCCTGTGGCGGGAGCTCGGCGCCCACCCGGCGACGACGGCGTACAACTTCTACGGTCCGACCGAGTGCACCGTGGACTCGGTCGTCGCCCGTGTCACCGGTGAGGGCACGCCCCGCATCGGACGTCCCGTCAGGGGCGCGACGGCGTACGTGCTGGACGAGCGGCTCCGGCCGGTGCCGCCGGGTGTGACCGGTGAGCTGTACCTCGCCGGCGCGGGTCTCGCCCGGGGTTACCTCCGGCGGCCCGCCCTGACCGCCGAGCGCTTCACCGCGGACCCGTACGGACCGGCGGGGTCCCGCATGTACCGCACGGGCGACCTGGCGCGCTGGACCGCCGACGGAGAGCTGGAGTGCCTGGGCCGGGCCGACCACCAGGTGAAGATCCGGGGCTTCCGCATCGAACCGGGGGAGATCGAGGCCGTCCTAGGCCGGCACGGGAGTGTCGCCGAGGCCGCGGTGATCGTCCGCGACGACCTGCCCGGCTCGCGCCGACTGGTCGCCTATGTCGTGCCGGCGCCCGGCCACCCGGCCGACGCCGATGTCTGGCGGGGCCATGCGAGCGCCCTGCTCCCCGAGCACATGGTCCCCGCGGTGTGGGTGCCGATGGAACGGCTGCCGCAGTCGGCCAACCGCAAACTGGACCGCGCCGCGCTGCCGTCGCCCGAGCTGCCCGAACAGGGCAGCGGACGGGCGCCGGTCACCGAGGCGGAGAAGCTGTTCTGCGAGCTGTTCGCCACCCTGCTCGGCCGGGAGACGGTGGACGCCGACGGCAACTTCTTCGAGCTGGGCGGCGACAGCATCATCTCCCTCCAGCTGGTCGGCCGCGCCCGCGCGGCGGGCTGGGCGCTCGGCCCGCGCGACGTCTTCCGCCACCAGACACCGGCCGCGCTGGCCACCGTCGTACAGCCGGTGCAGGCCGGCCCGGACCTCCCGTCCGACGACGGTGTCGGGCTCGTCCAGGAGACACCGATCATGGCCTGGCTGCGGGAGCTCGCCGGATCGGCGGCCCCCGCCGCGTCCGTCGACGGCTACAGCCAGGGCATGACGGTGCACACCCCGGCGGGGCTGACGTTCGAGCGGCTCACCGCCGTGCTCCAGACGGTGTTCGACCGCCATCCGGCGCTGCGGTCCCGCCTGGTGCGCGCGGCGGACGGCACGTGGCAGCTGGACGCACCGCCGCCCGGCTCGGTGCGTGCCGGGGACGTGCTGCGACGCGCCGAGGCCGCCCCGGAGGCGGACGCGGAGACGGAGGCGGCGGCTGCCCGTGACCGGTTGCGTCCCGAAGCCGGCGTCATGGTGCAGGCGGTGTGGTGGGAGCCGGACGCCTCGGACGTGAGCGGCCGTCTGGTCCTCGTCATCCACCACCTGGTGGTCGACGGTGTCTCCTGGCGTGTGCTGTGCGCCGACCTCGCCGCCGCGTGGCGGGGGGAGCGGACGCCACCGGCCGGCACGTCGGCGCGGGCCTGGAGCGAGCTGCTGCGCGCGTACGCCCGGCGCGAGGAGACCGTCCGGCAGGCCGACGACTGGGCCCGGGCCCTGGGCGCCGGGGGTACGGGGGTGGCGGGCCGTCCCCTCGATCCGGCCCGGGACACCGCCGCGACCTCGCGCGGGCACGCCGTGTCCGTGAGTGCCCAGGACACCGAGGCGCTGCTGACCCGGGTGCCCGCGGCCTTCCACGCCGGGGTCGAGGACGTCCTGCTCACGGCGCTGGCCCTCGCCGTCGCCGAGCGCCGGCGCACCCCTGCGGGCGGTACGGCCGCGGACGCGGGGGTGAGCGTCCAGTTGGAGGGGCACGGCCGTGAGGAGTCCGTCGCGGACGGCACCGATCTGGCCCGGACCGTGGGCTGGTTCACGACCGTCCACCCGGTGCGGCTCGATCCCGGGCCGGTCGACCTCGCCGAGGCCCGCGCCGGCGGCCCCGCCGTGGGGCGGGCGCTGAAGGCGGTCAAGGAGCGGCTGCGGTCCGTGAGGGACGGCGGGCTCGGGTTCGGGGCGCTGCGTCACCTCAACCCGGAGACCGAGGGCCGCCTCGCCGGGCTGCCCGTCCCCGAGATCTGCTTCAACTACCTGGGGCGGTTCGGCTCCGCCGGCGTCGGGGAACCGTGGCAGCCGGTGCCGGGGGACGACGGCCTCTTCCACGGCGTCGACCCGGCCCTGCCCCTCGCCCATGCCCTGGAGATCGACGTGCACGTCGCGGGGGGCCCCGAAGGAGCGCGGCTGAGCGCCACCTGGTCGTACGCGGGCGAAGCCGTGGACGCGGACGTCGTCCGGTCGCTCGCCGACGGCTGGCTCACCTACCTGGCTGCGCTGATCGCCCACACCGACAGGCCCGACGCGGGGGGCCGGACGCCTTCCGACCTCTCCCTGATCTCCCTCAGCCAGGACGAGATCGACGACTTCGAAGCCGACTGGAGGCTTTCGTGACCGCCCGCTCCAAGCTGGAGGACATCCTCCCGCTGACCCCCCTGCAAGAGGGGCTGCTGTTCCGCGCGGAGCTCGACACCGACGGCCACGACGTGTACGTGGGGCGGCTCACCCTGACACTGCGCGGGCCGCTGGACGAGCCGAGGCTGCGGGCCGCGGCCCAGTCCCTGCTGGACCGCCACCCGGGCCTGCGGGCCGCGTTCCGCCGCAACCGGCAGGGCAAGGCCGCGGCGCTCATCCCCTCCCGGGTGGAGGCGCCGTGGAGCTTCACCGATCTGTCGGGGCTGCCCGCCATCCAGCGGGAGCGGGAGACCGAGCGCCACACGGCCCGGGACGGCAAGCGCGGCTTCGACCTCGGGCAGCCGCCGCTCGTCCGGTTCGCCCTGCTGCGCCTGGCCCCCGAGCTTCACCGA
>NZ_BMTO01000003.1:255303-257601 GCF_014649715.1 Streptomyces lateritius | reverse complement strand
CCGCCGGCGCCCTCCCCCCGCGTGCACCTGGACTGGCTCGCCGCCCAGGACCGCGCCGCCGCCGAGGCGGCGTGGCGGACGGCGCTGGCCGGCCTGGACGGCCCCGTCCTGGTCGCACCCGGGGCGTCCGAGTCGGTCACGGCCCGGCCGCGCAAGGTCGTCGTCGAACTCGGCCCGGACCTGACCGCCTCGGTCACGGCCCTCGCACGGGCCCGCGGCCTGACTCTGGGCACCGTGGTCCAGGGCGCCTGGGCGCTCACTCTGGGACGGTCCCTCGGCCGAAGCGACGTCGTGTTCGGCACGACCGTGTCCGGGCGGCCCGCCGACCTGCCCGGCGTCGAGTCGATGGTGGGCGTGTTCGTCAACACCGTTCCGGTACGGGCCACCCTGCCCCCGGCGGAGCCGTACGCGAAGGCCCTGGCCCGTCTCCAGGAGGAGCAGTCCGCGCTCGTCCCGCACCAGCACCTGGGGCTGGCCGACGTCCAGCGGGTGGCCGGCGGCCGGGAGCTGTTCGACACCCTGGCCGTGGTGGAGAACTACCCCTTCGACCCCGATTCGCTGGCCGAACTGGCCCCGGGGCTCCGCATGGAGGACGCGGGCGGCGACGAAAGCGTGCACTATCCGCTCGCGCTGACCGTTCTGCCGGGACCGCGCCTGCGTCTCGAACTGGGTTACCGGCCGGACGCGTTGGACGAAGAGTACGTACGGGCCGTCGCCCACCGGCTCCGCCGCGCCTTCGAGGCGTTCGCCACCGAGCCGGACAGCCCCCTGGGCCGAATCGACCTGTTCGGCGAGGACGAGGCACGGCTTCTGACCGCTCCCGGCCCCGCCCACGCCGTACCGGACACCACCCTCACCGCTCTCCTGGCGGAGCAGGTGGCCCGCACCCCGGACGCCACGGCCGTGGTGTTCGAGGGCACGGAGCTGACCTACGCCGAGCTCGACGCCCGGGCCGAGCGGATCGCCGGCCGGCTCGTCCGGCAGGGCGCGGGTCCGGGCGCCGTGGTCGCCGTCGCGCTGCCCCGCTCCACCGAACTCGTGGTGGCGCTGGCCGCCGTTCTGCGCGCCGGCGCCGCATACCTGCCCGTGGACCCCGGCTATCCGGCGGACCGCATCGCCTTCATGCTGCGGGACGCGAACCCGGTCGCCGTCCTGACGGACACCGCCACGCTGGACCTGCTTCCCCAGGCGGCGGGTGTGCTCGCCCTGGACGGTCCGGAGGCGGCGGCTCTCCCGCTCCCCGAAGGTGTCCCCGCGGCGACCGTCTCCCCGGCGGATCCGGCGTACGTCATCTACACCTCCGGCTCGACCGGCCACCCCAAGGGTGTCGTCGTGCCGCACGCGGCGATCGTCAACCGCCTGCTGTGGACGCAGGGCGAGTACGGCCTGACGGCGGCCGACCGCGTCCTCCAGAAGACCCCGTCCAGCTTCGACGTGTCGGTGTGGGAGTTCTTCTGGCCGCTGATCTCCGGCGCGACGCTGGTCGTGGCCCGCCCAGGGGGTCACCTGGACCCGCAGTACCTGGCACGGCTGATCCAGGACGAGGCCATCACCACCGCGCACTTCGTCCCGTCGATGCTGCGCGCCTTCCTCGCCGAACCCGAGGCCGCCGCCTGCACGGGTCTCACCCGGGTGCTGTGCAGCGGCGAGGCGCTCACGCCCGGCCTGATGCGCGGCTTCCACGGGCTGTTCGGCGGCTCGGTGGAGCTGCACAACCTGTACGGACCCACCGAGGCGGCCGTGGACGTCACCTCGTGGCCGTGCCCCGCGGACGACCGGGACCGCGACGGCGTGCCGATCGGCCGTCCGGTGTGGAACACCTCGGCGTACGTCCTGGACGCGGCGCTGCGTCCGGTCCCGGCCGGCGTGCCGGGCGAGCTGTATCTGGCCGGTCCTCAGCTGGCCCACGGTTACCTCGGGCGGGCGGGTCTCACTTCGGAGCGGTTCGTCGCCGATCCGTACGGGCCGCCCGGGACCCGGATGTACCGCACCGGCGACCTCGCCAGGCGTGGCGCGGACGGTGTGATCGAGTACCTCGGCCGGACCGACGACCAGGTCAAGATACGCGGCTTCCGCATCGAGCCCGGTGAGATCGAGGGCGTGCTCGCGCTGCATCCCGGCGTGCGGGAGGCCGCCGTGGTGGCCCGGCGCGATCTCGGGGCGGACGGCGACCCGGTACTCGTCGCCTACACGACGGGGGCGGCCGGTCCCGGGGAGCTTCGCCGCCGTCTGGCGGCGGCCCTTCCGGAACATCTGGTGCCGTCCGCGTTCGTGGTGCTGGACGCGCTGCCGCTGACG
>NZ_BMTO01000003.1:251117-255176 GCF_014649715.1 Streptomyces lateritius | reverse complement strand
CCGCCGGCCGCCGGCCGCGCACTCCGTCGGAGGAGATCCTCTGCGATCTGTTCGCCGAGGTCCTCGGGGTGCCGGAGGTCGGCATCGACGACGACTTCTTCGCGCTGGGCGGGCACTCGCTGCTCGCGACGCGGCTCGCCAGCCGCGTCCGGTCGACCATGGACGCGGAGCTGCCCCTGCGGACCGTGTTCGACGCGCCCACGGTCGCCGCGCTGGCACAGCGCCTCGGCCCGCGCAGCAGCCGGCCGCCGCTGCGGGCGGGGGCGCGGCCCGACCCGCTGCCGCTGTCGTTCGCACAGCAGCGCATGTGGTTCCTGTACCGGCTGGAAGGACCGAACCCGGCGTACAACATGGCGTTCGCGGCCCGGCTCACCGGCGCCCTGGACGCCGCCGCGCTCCGGGCGGCGCTCGGTGACCTGACCGACCGGCACGAGGCGCTGCGCACCGCACTGCCGGACGACGCCGGTACGCCCCGTCAGGTGATCCTCGACGCGGAGTCCACACGGCCTGGGCTGCCCGTCACTCCGGTCACCGAGGCCGGCCTCGCGGCCCGGCTCACGGACGCGGCGGCCCGCCCCTTCCGCATCGACGAGGAAGCGCCCTTCGCCGCCGAGCTGTTCGCCCTCGGCCCCGACGAGCACGTCCTGCTCCTGGTGCTGCACCACATCGCCGCCGACGGCTGGTCCGCGCTGCCGCTGCTGCGGGACCTGGCGGACGCCTACACGGCGCGGGCCGGCGGCGAGCTCCCCAACTGGGCGCCGCTTCCCGTCGGTTACGCCGACCACGCCGTGTGGCAGCGGGAACTCCTCGGTGACGGGACGGACCCGGACGGAGCGCTGCACCAGCAGGCGGAGTACTGGCGCAAGACGCTGGACGGCCTGCCTGAGGAGCTTCCGCTGCCCACCGACCGGCCGCGGCCCGCCGTGCCCAGCCTGCGCGGCGCGACCGTCGACGTCGACGTGCCCGCCTCCCTGCACCGCGCCGTGCGGGCGCTGGCCCGCCGCTGCGACGCCAGTGTGTTCATGGTGCTGCACGCGGCGCTCGGCGCGCTGCTCAACCGGCTCGGCGCCGGTTCGGACATCCCCATCGGCACGCCGATCGCAGGCCGCAGCGACGACGCCGTGGACGACGTCGTGGGTTTCTTCGCCAATACGCTCGTGCTGCGCACGGACAGCTCCGGCGACCCGGGATTCCGCGATCTGGTGGCCCGTGTCCGGGAGACCGACCTGGCGGCGTACGCCCATCAGGACATCCCTTTCGAGCGCCTGGTGGAGCTGCTCAACCCAGCCCGCTCCATGGCCCGCCACCCGCTGTTCCAGGTGATGCTGAGCCACCAGGCGAGGCCCGCGACGGACCTGGCGCTCGGCGATGTCGAGGTCCGGCAGGAGCCGGTGGACATGGGCACCGCCAAGTTCGACCTGGCCTTCGAGATCGTCGAGGAACACGGCGTCGACGGGATGCGGCTGGGCGTCGAGTACAGCACCGACCTGTTCGACCACGACACGGTCGCCAACATGGCCACCCGCTACCTGCGGGTGCTCCAGGCCGTCACCGACGACCCCGACCGGCCGCTGGGCAGCCTGGACCTGCTCTCCGCCGACGAGCGCCGCCACGTGCTCGTCGACTGGAAGGGTGACGTGGTCGAGGCCCCGGTCTCGACGCTCACCGAACTGTTCACCCGCCAGGTGGAGCTCACGCCGGACGCCACGGCCCTGGTCGGCGGCGACATCACGTACACCTTCGCCGAGTTGGAGCGGCGCACGGCGCGGCTGGCTCGTATCCTGAAGGAGCGGGGTGTCGGTCCCGAGCGCATGGTGGCGCTGCTGCTGCCGCGCACCGCGGACACCGTCGTCGCGCTGCTGGCCGTCCTGCGGGCCGGTGGCGCGTACGTCCCCATCGAGCCCGGCTACCCGGCCGGGCGGATCGCGCACATCCTCCGTGACGCCGGCCCCCGGCTGCTCCTCACCACAGAGGCGCTGGCCCACCTGGCCGGAGATGGGGGCCCTCAGGCGCTGATCCTCGACGCGCCGGAGACGCAGGCGCTGCTGGCGGACGGCGGCCCCGACGGAGACGGCGAAGGCACCGAGCTCCCGCATCCGCTGCCCCAGCATCCGGCGTACGTCATCTACACCTCCGGTTCCACGGGTCTGCCGAAGGGCGTCGTCGTGGAGCACCGGAGCATCGCCAACCTCTTCCACAGCCACCGCGAGCTCCTCTACCGGCCCACCGTCGCGGCGGCGGGCGGGCGGAGCCTGCGGGTGGCGCACGGCTGGTCGTTCGCCTTCGACGCCTCGTGGCAACCGCAGTTGTGGATGTTCGACGGGCACGCCCTGCACATCGTGACCGAGGACACGCTGCGCGACCCGGAGCTGCTGGTGTCGTTCATCACCGAGCACCGGATCGACTTCATCGAGGTCACTCCGTCGCACGCGATGCAGCTGGCGGGCGCCGGACTCGTGGAGGACGGTCGCTGTCCGCTGCTCGCGCTCGGTGTCGGCGGCGAGGCGGTCCCGTCCCCGCTGTGGCGGGATATGCGGGCGCTGGAGGGCACGGCCGGCTACAACCTGTACGGCCCCACCGAGTGCACCGTCGACGCTCTGGCGGCGCGGGTCTCCGACGGCGAACGCCCGCTGGTGGGCCGGCCGACGGCGAACACCACCGCGTACGTCCTGGACGCCCGGCTCCAGCCGGTGCCCGCCGGTGTGATCGGGGAGCTGTACCTGGCGGGGGCCGGCCTCGCCCGCGGCTATCTGGACCGGCGCTCGTTGACGGCGGAGCGCTTCGTGGCGGACCCGTTCGGCCCGCCCGGCACCCGGATGTACCGCACCGGCGACCTGGTCCGCTGGATGCCGGACGGCACCGTCGACTACCTCGGCCGCACCGACGACCAGGTCAAGATCCGGGGATTCCGGATCGAACTCGGCGAGATCAGCGCGGCGTTGGCGGCCGATCCGTCGGTCGTCCAGGCGGCGGTGGACGTACGGGAGGAAGGCCCGGGCGGCAAGCGCATCGTCGCGTACGTCGTGCCGGCGGAGGGCGCCGTCTTCGACCCGTCTGCGCTGCGTGCGGAGTTGACCCGGATGCTGCCGGACTACATGGTGCCGTCGGCCTTCGTGGAGCTGGACGCGCTGCCGCTGACCGACCACGGCAAGCTCGACCGGCGGGCGCTGCCGGCTCCGCGGGAGGCGGAGCGGCGGACGGGCCGGGGCCCGCGGGACCTCATCGAGGCGCTCGTCTGCGAGATCTTCGCGGAGGTGCTTGAGCTGTCCGAGGTGGCCGTCGACGACGGCTTCTTCGATCTCGGCGGCCACTCGATGCTGCTGGTCCGGCTGAGGGACCGGCTGCACCGCGCCACCGGGCTGCACGTGGCGGTGGCGGACCTCTTCCGCCATCCGACGGCGGCCGGCCTCGCGGACCGGCTGCGGACGATGGAGGACGCCGCGCCTGGTCTCGACGTGCTGTTCCCCCTCCGTTCCTCCGGGGACCGCACGCCCCTGTGGTGCCCGGCGCCCGCCACCGGGCTCGGCTGGCGGTACGCGGCCCTGCGAGCCCATGTGCCGGAGGACGTACCGATCCACGCCCTCCAGGCACCCAACCTGGCGGGCGGACCTGCCGTGGAATCGCTGGAACGACTGGTCGACGTGCACCTGGAGGAAGTGACGCGGGTTCAGCCACACGGTCCGTACCGGCTGTTGGGCTGGTCCTTGGGCGGCGTCGTCGCCCAGGCCCTGGCCTGCCGTCTTCAGGAGCGCGGTGAGGACGTCGAACTGCTGGCGCTGCTCGACTCCTATCCGGGCGCGGGTGACGCGCCGGCGGAGGGGCTGGACACGGAAACCGTGACGGCCGCCGTCGACGGGCTGGGTCTGGAGGAGTCGACGGTGACGGCGATGCGTGTCAACTACGCGGCGGCCGGCGGGCTTCTGTCGTCCTTCTCCCCCGCCCGGTACCGGGGCACGCTGCTCCACTTCAGGGCGTCGGACGCACCGTGCCCGGGCGAGGACTGGGAGGCGTACACGGACGGCGATGTCGTGGTGCACACCGTCGCCGAGGACCATGACG
>NZ_BMTO01000003.1:93395-251006 GCF_014649715.1 Streptomyces lateritius | reverse complement strand
AGAGACGAGGCCGCCCTCCGCGCCGTGTCCGGTGCGGAGGGCGGCCTCGTCCCTCCCGGCGCGTTTCTCAGCCGAGGAGCGCGTCGATCTCCTTGCCGCGGTCGGCGCGCAGAGCCTCGGCCGTGCGGCGCAGCAGGAGCGAGTCGCAGATCTCCCCGGAGCGCACGGCGAGCGTGGAGAGCAGCGAGGAAGTGATGCCGTGGGTGTGCTCCGTACCGCCCTGGAGGTAGACCCCGACGTCGACGTGATCGGCCATCAGTACGCGGTGGTCGCGGTCCACGCGCAGCCGGCCCTGGTCGTCGGCGAGGCAGTCGGCGGCGAGTTCACCGAGAAGGCTCCGGGGGTCGACGGGGCGGTAGCCGGTCGCCATGACGACGGCGTCGCAGTCCAGGGACTTCTCCTGACCGGTGGTCAGCGAACGCAGCAGGACGCGTACGCCGTCCGGTAGCTGCTCGACGCCCTGAAGGCCGGTGGTGTTGAGTATCTTCAGCCGCTCGCGACCGCTGACCTTCTCCTGGTAGTGCGTGCGGTACAACTGCTCGATCAGGTCGCCGTCCACCACCGAGTAGTTGGTGTTGCGGTGGTAGCCGTAGAGGTCCTGCTTGACGCTCTCGGGCGCGGTGAAGAAGTCGTCGACCGCGGAGGGGTCGAAGATCCGGTTGGCGAACGGGCTGTCGTCGGCGGGGCTGTAGCCGTAGCGGGTGAAGACGGCGTTGACCTCGGCGTCGGGAAAGGTCCGGTGCAGGTAGTCGACGGCCTCGGCGGCGGACTGACCCGCACCGACGACGACGAAGCGGCGGTAACGGCGGTTCGTCGCCTCCGGAGCGCGGAAGAGCAGGTCGCGGGTGTGCCACACGTGCTCGCCCTGGGTCACCCCGTCGGGGAGGCGGGGCGTGAGACCGGTGCCGACCGAGACGTTGAGCGCCCGCAGCACCTGCCGGTCGGACGGGTCCGACACGCTCTCGGACACGACCTCGACCGCCTCGACCCGGTCCCCGCCGCGCACGGGCCGTACCTCGACGACGCGCCGCCCGTAGTCGACGGCGCGGGAGAACGCCGCGGCACACCACTCGAAGTAGTCGTGGAACTCGATCCGTGTGGGGAAGAAGGTCTTCTGGTTGATGAAGTCGGCCAGTCGGCCCCGCTCCTGCAGGTACATCAGAAAGGAGAAGCGACTGCTGGGGTCCCGCATGCTGACGAGATCCTTGAGGAAGGAGACCTGCATGGTGGCCCCTTCCAGCAGCATTCCCCGGTGCCAGCCGAAGCGCTCCTGCTGCTCCACGAACCGCGCCCGGAGCGCCCGTTCGGGATCGCGGCGATTGTGGTCGGTGACCGCGATGGCCAGAGCGAGGTTGGACGGGCCGAACCCTATTCCGACCAGGTCCTGGGCGGCGCCGCCCGCGGTCTGACCACTGTCCTCGCGGCGTCCCGACATGCTGGTCCTTCCGTTGGATCCAGGACTGATCGCCACACCCGCGCGGCTCCTCGCCCACGACGAGCCACTAAGGTAAGGCGGGCCTAACTTCCCTCACTCCCTACGGGGTGTCAAGTCCACTCGAGGCCGGCCCGGATGACCTCGACGGCCGTCCGAGCCGCCTCTCACAGCGAGGGCGCGGACCCCCGGAGGCGGCGGGCGACGGGGCTCCGGCCCGAAGCGGGCGAAAACTCGTTGGCCGACCGCCGCCGAGCTGCGACGATGCTCTCTTGATTCCCAGCGGAGGGCATTTGTTCGTTTTCGTGTGTGCGGGGTGCGGCGCCGAGTTGACCGCCCCGCTGTCCCAGGTCACCCTGCCGGTCCACGCCCATCAGAAGTACGGGAACGGGATTCAGCTCCCCGTGCTCATGGAGTCGGGCACGTTCGCCGTGGACCCCGAGCCCTGGGGGCCGCCGTGGCGGAGGTGGGAGGAGTTCGATCCGGACGAGGCGGCGGCCCGTGGTGTCTACGCGCCGGTCCACGCCCTGTCCGACGGCGCGCCCGGCGCGGTCGTCATCGCACCCGGCGACGCCCGCGGCACCCTGCTGATCCCGGAGAAGGGCGGCGGCTGCTGCTGCGGCCTCGACGGGGCCGACGGCCCCAACATGGCCTGCGAGGCGTGCGGCCGGCCTGTTGCGAGCCGGATCGACGACTGCTCCCTCTGGCAGGCGGTGTGGCTCGCCCCGAGCGCCGTGCGTCGCCGACCGGTCGCCGGCGCCGGCGCCGCACCGCTCTCCTGGGCGGAGCTGAGGGCGGAGGGGAAGGGCACGCCCCCGTTCGAGCCGATCGCCACGTGGGGATCGCGGCTGGGAACGAAGCACCGGTGGTCATGGAGCCCGCGGTGGGAGGCCGCGGCCGGCCGGGCGCTCGCTCACCTGCTGGCGGCCTCGGAAGGCCGGCCGGTGACCGTCCCGGGCGGCCTGACCGGGGAGGTGTTCCAACGCGCACTCGACGCGCTGCTGCCCGCGGGTCCGCCGGCGCGGCGCGGTGTCCTGACCGTCCCGGGCGGCCTGACCGGGGAGGTGTTCCAACGCGCACTCGACGCGCTGCTGCCCGCGGGTCCGCCGGCGCGGCGCGGTGTCCTGGCCGGACCGGGACTGCCCGCCCCCGACGTGGACGCCGGCATACTCCTCGTACCGGTCCATCCGCAGACGGGGAGGACCTGGGCCCCGGCCGGGCCGGCCGCCTCGGCACATCCGGTGCCGCTGCCGTTCAGGTGTGGCTCTGGCTGGCCTTCCCCGAACCGCGTCTGCCCGTCCCCGCGTCGGGCGGCATGCCCGACGGCGTGCTCCGCGACGACCCGCCCGCGCCGCACCCCTGTCATCTGTTCCGGGCAGACCCGGCAGCGTTCCAGCGCACCCTGGTCCGGCTACCCACCGTCCGCAGCCCATGGCTGCGGGAGATCCTCGAGAACCTCACGCAGCACGTGCGCGCCGGCCTGTTCTAGCCTGGCCGGGAGTGGGTCTCGGTCCTCGACGAGCGCATCGAGACCGCGACGACAACGGTGTACGGCACCGACGCCGAACCGCCCTGGAGGACCGCATGACCCGCACCACGCCCCCGCGCCCGGTGGACATCGAAGCCGTTCTCCCCGCCCTCTCCGCCCACCGGCGTACGGCCACGCGCCTGCATCCCCGCCAGGGCGTCGCGAACGCGGAGGAAAGCTCGGTGGCCGGCCCGTTGTTGTGGCCGGCCGACGAGCCGTGGCCGGTGTGCACCGCGGCGCACACCAAGGGCACGGGCCATCGGCCTGCCGACGTGCGGCTCAAGCGCCGCGTCCTCGCCGGGGCGAGAGGGCGGGACTTCTCCGACGAGGAGCGGCGGATCCTCGCCGCCACCGGCCCCGGACGGCACGCCCCGGACCTCGGGGGCGAGCCTCTGCCGCTGTCGGCCGTCGCCCAGCTGTACACGCGGGACATCCCCGACCTCGTCGGTCCGGAAGGCCACGACCTGCTCCAGGTGTTCTGGTGTCCCTTCGAGGTCCACGGCCCCGATCGGACCATCGACGTCGTACTGAAGTGGCGGCGCTCGCACGAAGTCGGCGACGTCCTGACGGACCAGCCCGAGCCCCCGGTGGCGGGCCGCGAGGAATGCGTGCCCACCCCGTGCGTCCTGCACCCTGAACGGGTCGTCGAGCACGAGTACCTGGGCCTGCTGAGCGACGCACTCCAGGACGACATCGCCGACTGGGAGGAGGGCCTCCTGGACGACGAGGAGAACGACGAGGACGCGTACGACTCCTCCGCCCCGCAGAGCTACGCCACCTACGAGGAGTACGAGGCCGCGATGGCCGGGACACGGGCGCGGGAGGAGTACGAGGTCGACTACATGGGAGACCTGTCCATCGCACCGGGCTGGAAGGTGGGCGGCTTCGCGTCCTGGCACCTCACCGATCCCGCACCGGTCGACTGCGCGGCCTGCGGCGCACCGATGCCTCCCCTGCTCACCGTCGACAAGTGCGAGTGGGACGGCGGCTCGAGCAGCTGGCTTCCGCTCGAGGACCGCGACTCGGCCGACGACCCGGTCGTGATCGACCCGGTCGGCGTCTACCTCGGTCGCGGCCTGATGCGCATCCATACCTGCCCCGTCGACCCGACACACCGCCACCGGCTCAGCTTCCAGTAGGCCCCGCGCGGGACATCGCCGGCGCCGCGACGGTCTCGCGCACGCAGAATTGGTGACCGACGCGTCAACGCACCCTCTACAGACGTCGGTTCGGCGCGGCGGTGATGTGAGCCACTCGGCACCCCGCACCCGCGTGGCCCTCGTGCAGGCCGCGTAGCATCAGGCCCACGAAGCCAGCCCGTGCGTTCTTTTCCATCAAATGGCGTGGCGCGACGCGATATGGGTGTACGGCCAACTGCGCGTGCAGCGGCGGCCGTTGCCCGACGAGTTTCGGAGGGACTGAATGGTCCGCACTGTGGCCCCCATGGCATTGGCGATCGTCCTTACGGCCATCGGAGTACTGCACTTCATCTGGGTTTTCTCACCGTGGCCGTTCAAGGACGCGATGACGTTCACCAGGACGATCGGTGGCAGCGACGACGGCGTGATGCCACCGGGACCGAGCACCGCTCTCGTGGGTCTGGCACTGGTCGGTGGCGCTGTGCTCACCCTCATGGTCAATGAGTCCGTCCCGGGAATCGGCCCAGAATGGCTGCGGGTGGTGGGCATGTACGGCCTGGCGGCGGTTCTGCTCGCCCGGGGTGTGGGGGGATACTTCATGAACTCCGGAGCCGCCATCGAATTCCAGCGGCTGAACTCGTTCCTGTACTCACCGTTGTGTGTGGCACTCGCCGCGCTCAGCGGCATCGTCGCGGTAGCCGCGAGCAGGCGTTAGCACGTTGTCGACAAGACCCGGGCCAGGTCGCGGACGCCATCGAACCTGCCCTTCGGACGCCGGGGAGAGACCTTCTCCGACGACGTGGTCGCGGCCGCGCTGACCGACCGCCTGGTCCACCACGCCGAGGTTTTCACCCCTACCGGAGACTCCCACCTCACTCGCCGGCGGCGCGAGCTGCTGAACAAGGACAACGGCACCGGACACCGGTGAGTCACAAGGCCCACCGGCAATACAGCCGCCGGCCGGAAGCCTGAGCGCGCTGAGCCAGTCCGGCCAGGGCTTCCAGGGCAGCGGCCGTGGCCTGGACGCTGATCCCGATCTGCCGGAGTTCGTCGGTCGTCGACCTCGGCTCGGCAAAGCGGACGAGGTCGTCCAGCGATGCCGTGGCGAGGGCAGGGCATCGATCAGGGTGTCCGACAGGCTGATCACGAACGGCGGGCCGTCCTCCGGCTCTGACAGTAGCTGCCCGGACCGCGGGCGCTCGCTGGCCTCCTCATGGCTGCAGCCGGTCATGATGGCTTCGAGCCGGGCGATCGCGACGACCGGATCGATGTTCTCGAGGAAGACCACCTCGAGTTCCGCCTGCCCCGGCCCTCCAGGAGTCCGGAGGCTGCGACGGCAGCCCGATCGTCAGCGGCAGAGAAGTAGTCGCACAGCGTCACCCCGATCTACGCGGACAGAAACAGCAAGATCCCCGTGGGGTCACCATCGAGGCATACGGAAACAACGGGTTCACGTTCACTCCGAGAGGACCCAGCGGGCCGGGCGTCAACATCGTCACCATCATGAACGTGCCCAAGCGATGAATTCCCCCGTCAGGACTCCGTCCCCGCCGGACCACCGCCGATAGGGTGCGACCGTGAACATGCCACTTGCCCGGTTGACGGGACTCCTGCCCCGCCCCGCCCGCCAGGGGGTGGGGGGCGGTGGAGCAGGAGCCCGGCGTCCGGCTGCCGCATGACTACATCTCACCCGGTAACCGCTTGATTCCCTGGGCGACCACCGACAACGGCGAGTACCTCTTCTGGCTCCTGCGCCCCGGTCAAGATCCGGACGAATGGACCATCATGATCAATGAAGAGGGAGGCGAGGAATGGGAAAGGTACGCGATGACGGTGACGCGATTCCTGCCCCAGGTACTCGCGGGCGAAGTGCGCTCAGAGGTTCTGTGGAGCCGGTTCCCCGAAGAGGTGCACAGCTTCCGCCCGGCGCTCAGCCTCCAGGACTGAGCACCGCGTAGGGCCGTGACTGAGAGCTCGCCCCCTGTTCAACGCACCCTTCCCCGGGGCTTCAGCGGCGTCGCGGGCAGCGCCGGGGCGGGGAGGGGGGCGCCGTCGTAGCCCTTGACCTCGCCGAAGCGGGTGCCGTTCATCCAGTCCTCGCGGGCCTGTTCGATGTCCTGCTGGGAGCGGCCGATCCAGTTCCAGAACATGACGATCTCCTCCTCGAACGGCTCTCCGCCGAGGAGCATCAGGCCGGCGTCCGAGACCGCGCGCAGAGGGAGTTCCGTGCGGCCGCAGCCGAGGTAGAGCATCGAGCCGGGGAGCACCGGGACGCCGTCGACGCGGGCCTCGCCCGACATCGACAGGACCGCGTACTCGAAGTCCGGCTCCAGGGGAAGGTTTGCCTCCGTGCCCGCCGCGAGGGAGAGGTCGGCGCCGACCAGCGGGCTGTAGGTGGTGCCCGGGGACTCCGCGCCGTCGAGGGCGCCCAGGATCACCGTGGCCGTGAGGCCGGGAGCCGTGACCTGCGGGAGGCTCGCGTGGTGCTGAAAGTGCGGTTCGACGTGGCGGTGGGCGTCCGGGAGCGCCACCCAGAGCTGCGCGCCGTGGAGGAAGCGCGCGTGGGACTTCGGGCTCTCCTCGGAGTGGGAGATCGCCCGGCCGGAGGTCATCAGGCCCAGCTCTCGGGGGCGTACCGTCTGGAGGCTGCCCGTGCTGTCGCGGTGCAGGACCTCGCCCTCGTGGAGCCAGCTCACCGTCTGGAGCCCCATGTGCGGGTGCGGCGGGACCTGCATGCCCGGCTCGTCCGCGATGTCGTCGGGGCCGTAGTGGTCGACGAACGCCCACGCGCCCACCATGCGGCGGCCCAGGTTGGGGAGCAGGCGGCGGACCTCGGTCGATTCACCGAGCCGGACGTGGCGGGGGCTGAGGAGTTCCCGCACCGGCTCGGCGACGACGAAACCGCGGCCCCCGCAGACGGTGAGGGACGCCTCACGATCAAGATTGCTCATGGCGCTCAACCTATTCCTGTCCGAGCACGAGGTGGGGTGTGCCCACGCGAAAATAATAGTGGAATGTTCAACCATGTGGCGATGTTGACGCAGGTACCGCCCCACCGGGCGGCATGGACGGGCCCCTTCGAGGGAAACGGTGAGGGACAGCAAGTGGACGAGACCTACTTCGAGTTCGGGACGGCCGGCGAGCGCTGGGATCGCGCCCAGCTCTTCTTCGACGCCAAGGAGTACCTGACGGCCGCCCGCATCCTGCGCGGCCTGGTCGCCGAGCACCCCCAGCAGACCGCCCAGCGCCTGCTGCTCGCCCGCGCCTACTACCACTCGGCGCAGCTCACCCGTGCGGAGACCGAGCTGCGTGCGGTGCTGGAGCGCGACCCGGTGGAGTACTACGCCCGGCTGATGCTCGGGCGCACGCTGGAGCGGCAGGGCCGGGCCGCCGAGGCCGCGCCGCACCTGCGGCTCGCGGCCGCGATGGCCGGGGAGACGCCCGAGTGACCCCCGCGCGACGCGGCCGGTTCGCCTCGCGGTGACGGTGTCGCCTCCTGCGGGGCACCCCGGTCCGTTCGGTAAGGTCGTCGCGGGAGGTTCGAGCCATGCATACGGGACGGGTGGGACGCCGCACCGTACGAGCGGGAGGTGCCCTCGCGCACCTGCTGCTCGTCGTGGTGCTCGCGCTCGGCGTCTTCGTGATGCACGCGGTGGGTCATCCCGACAGCCCGTCGGACGCGGGCACGACCGGTACGAGCCATGCCGTGGCCCCGGAGTCGGCCCCTGAGCACCTGGTGCACGGCGAGGGTCCCGCCTCCTCGTCGCCGTCGCACGGCTCGGGGACCGGGATGGACATGGACATGTCCACGCTCTGTGTCGCCGTGCTCGGCATCTGGGCGATCGCCCGGCTCGTCCTCGCCGCCCTCCGCCGTCGTCCCGGCCGGCCCGCCCGGCTGATCGGCCAGCTCACTTCCGCGCTCGGGCCGAACGCCCCGCCGCGCCGGCCTCCCGACCTCGCTCAGCTGTCGGTCCTGCGGATCTAGGCCGTACCGCCACCGCGGGCGCCTCGCGCCGCCCGCAGACGCGTCCCTTCGGCCCATTCCGCGCGTACGCCCGTCGCGTACGCCTACCGACAGCACACGAGGTGTGACACACATGCCTACCTTCGACCACCCCGCCACCCGCAAGCTCGCCCTGGCCGGCGCCGTCGCCGCCGCCGGCCTTCTGCTCGCCGCCTGCGGCACCGACGACTCCGCGAGCAGCGAGGCTCACCACGGCGAGACCACGGCCTCCGCCTCCCCGTCCAGGTCCGCGACCGCAACCGAGAGCGCCGCCCCGGGCGCGTTCAACGACGCGGACGTGACGTTCGCGCAGCTGATGATCCCGCACCACCAGCAGGCCCTGGAGATGGCGAGGCTCGCCGACGGGCGGGCCGAGGACACCGAGATCAAGAGGCTCGTCGTCGACATCGAGAAGGCGCAGGGTCCGGAGATCGAGAAGATGAAGACCTGGCTCAAGAGCTGGGGCCGGCCCGAGTCCGCCGGTCACAACGGTCATGCCATGGCCGGGATGATGTCCGAGCAGGACATGAAGGCTCTCGCCGCCGCCAAGGGCAGTGCCTTCGACAGGAAGTTCGCGGAGCTGATGATCGCCCACCACGAGGGGGCGGTCGAGATGGCCGAGGCCGAGCGGAAGAACGGCCGTGACGAGACGGCCAAGAAGCTCGCCGACGACGTGGTACGGACCCAGTCCGCCGAGGTCGCGCAGCTGCGGAAGATCCTCGACCGGCTCTGACCGACCGCCGCGCGCGGACAGTCTCGCGGGTGCCCCCTCAGCCCTGAGGGGGCCACCCGCCCGGCCTCGGTCGCGGGATCGTTCGCCGACTCGCTCGCGGCCGCGGTCGGCGCCTCAGCCGTCCGCTCGGCGGCGGACCACCTCGCCGCCCACCACGACCGTCTCGGCCACCGTGCCGGGGATGTCCTCCGGGTCGATGCGGAGGATGTCCCGGGAGAGGACGACGAAGTCGGCGAGTTTGCCGACGCTCAGCGAACCGCGCTCGTCCTCCAGGAAGTTCGCGTACGCCGACCCCATGGTGTAGCCCTCGACGGCGGTGGCGACGTCGATCGTCTCCTCGGGCGTCCAGGGCTCCCCGCCGCCCCTCAGGGGGCGGCGGGTGACGGCCGTGTAGATGCCGACCATGGGGTCCATCTCGGCCACGTTCCAGTCGCTGGACAGGGCGAGGACGGCTCCGGCGGCGTGCAGGCTGCGCAGGGGCCACGCCTTGTGCCAACGGTCAGGGCCGATGTTCTCGGCCCAGTCCTGCCCCGGGCCCGCGATGTCGGGGGCGGCGTGACGGGGCTGCATGCAGGCGACCACGCCCAGTTCGGCGAAGCGCGGGGTGTCGGCCGGGTCCAGGCATTCGACGTGGACGACCTGGTGACGGGCGTCGCGCGGGCCGTTGACCGTACGGGCGTGGGCCACGGCGTCGAGCACCGTACGGATCCCGCGGTCGCCGGTGGCGTGGACGAAGCACTGGAAGCCGCGGGCGTCGAGGCGGGCGAGGAGCTCGGCGAACTCCTCCGGCGGATAGAAGGTGTCGCCGCGGTGGTGGCCGCAGCCGGTGTACGGCTCCAGGAGCGCGGCCGTGCGGGGTTCGACGACGTCGTCGATGTAGAGCTTCAGCGGCCCTACGCGCAGCCGGTCGTCGGCGTACGTGTCCGCCGCCGCCGAGAACTCGTCGAGATCGGTGTCGGTGGTGCCGCGCGGGTGGAAGAGGGCGGCGACGATACGGGAGCGGAGCCGGCCCTCGGTGCGGGCGCGCTCGAAGAGGGCGAGGTCGTCGAGGGAGTTCTGAGGCTCGACGACGGTGGTGATCCCGTATCCGATGGCGTCGTCGAGGCTCTTGACGAGCCTGCCGTACTGGCGGTCCGGCGCGGCCCAGGGTACGCCCAGCTCGCGCAGGGCCCGGTGGCCGTCCCGGGAGAGGCCCTTGACGGCGAAGTCCTTGACGAAGCCGGTCGGTTCGCCGGTCCCGGGGTCGGTGGCGGCTTCGCCGAACGGCAGGCTGGTGCGGCCCTTTCGGATGCCGAGGCTGCGCAGGGCGGCGGTGTTGAGCCAGGCGGTGTGCACGTCGTAGCTGAGGACGAGGGCGGGGGTGTCGCCGGTGACCGGGTCGAGGTCGGCGGCGGTGGGCATGCGTCCGCCGGGGATCGCCGAGTAGTCGAAGGCCTCCGCCTCGATCCACTCGGCGTCGGGATGGGCCGACCGCCAGGCGCCGATCCGCTCGTGGACCGCTTCGAGGCTCCGCGCGCCGGCAAGTTGGACGCAGTCGTCGTCGGACCCGAGGCGCACGTGGTTGTGGGCGTCGATGAACCCGGGGAGGACGAGCCGTCCGCCCGCGTCGATGCTCCGGGTGCCAGGTCCGGTCCAGTCGGCCGCGTCGGCGGCCGCGCCGAGCCAGATGATCCGTCCGTCGCGCACGGCGAGCGCCTCGGCCTCGGGCAGGGCGGGGTCGACGGTGTGGATGCGGGCGCCGGTGAGGACGAGGTCGGCGGGAGCACTGCTGTTCATGCGGGGGCTTCCTTGTCGTGCGGACGTGCCTGGGTGTTGAGGCTGAGCGGGCGTGTTACGGCTGGGCGGGGGCGGCGGGGGCCTCGAACCCCGGCGCGGGCGTGACGGCGCGGCGCGCGAGGAGGACGTACACGAGCGCCGAGACCACGGCACCGAGGAGCGTGAGGTCGGCACCGCCGAGCGGGGCGACGAGGGGGCCGGTCCAGAGTTCCGAGTCACAGGTGAGCGCGGCGAAGACCATGCCGGAGAGCAGGGCGGCGATACCGGCGGGGTGCCATCCGCCCCGGTACCAGTAGGGGCCGTCCGGCCCGGCGTGCAGAGCGCCGGAGGCGTAGGTGCAGCGGCGCAGGACCATGTCGGCGAGGAAGACGCCTCCCCAGGGGGCGAAGACGATGATCAGGAGGGAGAGGAAGGAGAGCAGCGAGGTGGTGAAGTCGGTGAGGAAGAGGGCGCCGAGCGAGCCGATCGCGGTGACGGCGGCGCTGATCACGATGGCGCGGGCGCGGGTCCAGGGGATGCCGAGCACCTGGAGGTTCAGGCTGGAGGAGTAGAGCGTGATGATCGAGTTGGTGACCGAGCCGCCGAGGACCAGGGCGAGGAAGAGGGGCTGGAACCAGCCGGGGAGCAGTCCTTCGGCGCCCGCGACCGCGTCCGTCATGTCGGCCTGCGTGGCGGCGGCGACGCCGGCGACGCCGAGGGCGACGGAGGAGAGGAAGCCGCCGAGCCCGCCGCTCCAGGTCAGGGCCCGCAGGGAGGTCGTACGCGGGAGGTAACGGGTGTAGTCGGCGGGCATGGGAACGTACGAGAAGGGGCCGGCGAGCATCACGACGAAGGCGAGGCTCCAGCCGGACGCTCCGGGCCCGGCCGCGGGGGCGGCGGTGTCGGTGCCGGGCAGGACGAAGGCGAGCAGGGCGACGAAGCCGACGACGAGGGCGTAGGCCATCCAGCGTTCGGCGAACTGGACGGTGGCGTGGCCCCAGAGCGCGACGGCGAAGGTCATCGCCAGGGTCACGGCCAGTGCGAGGGCGCGGGGGGCGTGACCGCCGCCCCAGCCGAGGTCGGCGAGGAAGGCTTCGAGGGCGAGGGTGCCGACGACCGTGTTGACGATGGTGTAGCCGATGGAGACGACCCAGTTGAGCAGTCCGGCGGGCCAGTTGCCGAGGACACCGAAGGCGGCACGGGAGATGACGAGGGTCGCGGTGCCGGTGCGGACGCCGCCGAGTCCGGCGGCGCTGATGACGAAGAAGGAGAGGCCGCCGATGACGACGACGGCGGTGGCCTGCCAGAAGGAGAGACCGAAGGCGACGGCGAGGGCGCCGTTGATCACGTAGGTGAAGGTCAGGTTGGAGCCGAACCAGAGCCAGAAGACGTCCTTGGCGCTGCCGTGCCGTTCGGCGTCCGGGATGGGGTCGATGCCGTGGCCCTCGACCTGGAAGACCTCGTCGCGGCCGACGTCCGCCGCTCGCGTCTGTTGCGCCATGCCCACTCCCAGAGTTTGAATGCCGTTCTATAAGTTAGAACGGCATTCAAGATGTGGGAGAGGTGACCGCCGCGTCAAGACCTCGGCGACCTGCGGTTAGAGTCGTGACGTCGGTGCGGGCCGACACGAGGTCGGTACGGGTGGGTCGCGGGCGAGAAAGGCGGAGCGGGTGGCAGGGGCGGCACGACGGCGCGACGGGCACATCACCCAGGAGCGGATGCTCGAGGAGGCCATGGCCGCCATCGCCGAGGGCGGCCTGGCCTCGCTCACCATGTCGGCGCTCGCGGAACGTCTGGGCACGAGCGGCGGCCACATCCTGTACTACTTCGGCAGCAAGGACCTGCTGCTGCTCGCCGCCCTGCGCTGGAGCGAGGCGGCCCTGGCCGAGGAGCGCCGGGCGCTGCTGTCCCGGCGACTGACGGCCGAGCGCAAACTGGACCTCTTCCTGCGGCTCTACCTTCCGCGCGGGCCCCGCGACCCGCGCTGGATGCTGTGGATCGAACTCTGGGCCCGCACCCCCGCGAACGACTCCCTGCGCGAGGCCCAGCGCGATCTCGACCGCGGTTGGCAGGACGATCTGGAGGCCCTGCTCGCCAAGGGGGTGACGCAGGCCCGTTTCGCCTCGCTCGACGCGGCCGAGGTGACCGCGCGCGCCTCCGAACTCCTCGCTCTCCTCGACGGGTTGAGCACACGGGTGGTGCTGGGCCAGGAGTCCGGGCGGGACGCCCGTCCGGCCCTGGAGACGGCCCGCGCGGCGGCGGCACTCCTGATCCCGAGAGCGTGAGGGGCCGGCGACGCGGAGGCACGCATCCCGCCTCACCGCTCAGGCGGGCGGCGGGTCCTGCCACGGCAGAGGCTGAACCGCCGTGAACGGCCAGTCCAGCGGGTCACGGTGGTGGCGGGACTGGTCCGCGTGCCAGAGGACCTGCTCGGCGTGGAGCACGGGGCGGGAGAGGCGCGCCAGGGCGGGGTAGGACGCGCCGATGACCTGGGCGAGGAGGAGCGTGGCCGCGGCGTCGGAGGCCGCGTCACCGGGGCGCTCGTGCGGGACGCCGTACCACGCGGTGACGGCTTCCAGGGAGCGACGGCCCGGGCGGTACCGGTCGGCGTGGCGGTCCAGGACCAGCGGGTCACAGACCGGAGCCAGCCCCGCGGGGAGGCGGTCGGCCGGCGGGGTCACACCATGCCTCAGGAACTCGGCGTGGAGGAGGGTCAGTACGTGCGGGGCGAACCAGACGACCAGCAGCTCCTTCGCGGCCAGGTGGTCGGTGAGCACACCGGCCAGTTCCTCCAACGCCTCGGGCGCGGGCACGCCTTCCGCCCGTGCCCGCTCGATCGTGACGCCGTGGCCCTTGCCGGGCGCCGCGGAAAGGAGATTGGATCCAGGATCCAACATCCAGTCACGGCTCGTGCCGTCGCTACCCCGGACGGCGGCTGTGAGCACCCGGTCGACCGCCGCCCGGTTGCCGGTGGTCGCGATGTCCAGCGCCATCAGGCGGCGGCGGTGCCAGCCCGGCAGGTCGCGGCGGCGCGGCGGCTGCGGCTCCCGCGCGTGCTCGGGGTGGAAGACCTCCCAGCCGCCTGTCGGACCGTGCCGGAGCACCCCCGTACCGGCCGGCACCACGGCCCCGCAGACGGCGCAGGGCCCGTCGTAGTCGTTGCTGAGCCGCGGCGCCCCGGCGCTCATGACGTGCCCGTGCCGTCCCGGTATGCCTCCAGGAGCCTCAACCAGGCCTCGCTCAGCGTCGGGTACGCCGGGACGGCGTGCCAGAGCCGTTCGATCGGGACCTCTCCGGCGACGGCGATCGTCGCCGAGTGGAGCAGTTCGCCGATGCCCGGGCCGACGAGGGTGACGCCGAGGACCGTCTCCCGGTCGAGGTCGACGACCATACGGGCGTGGCCTCGGTAGCCGTCGGCGTACAGGCCCGCGCCCGCCACGGCCGAGAGGTCGAGGTCGACGGCGCGGGCACGGTGGCCCGCGCGCTCGGCCTCGGCGAAGGAGAGACCGACCGACGCGGCCTCCGGGTCGGTGAAGACGACCTGGGGTACGGCGGCGTGATCGGCGGTCGCCGCGTGCGCGCCCCAGCGGTCGGTCTCCAGGCCGGAGTCACCGGCCGCGCGGGCGGCGATCGCGGCGCCCGCGATCCGCGCCTGGTACTTGCCCTGATGGGTCATCAGGGCGCGGTGGTTGACGTCCCCGACGGCGTAGAGCCAGTCGCTGCCGGTGACCCTGAGGCTGTCGTCGACGGGCAGCCAGGAGCCCGGCTCCAGACCGACGGTCTCCAGGCCGATGTCCTCGGTGCGCGGGGTGCGGCCGGTCGCGAACAACACCTCGTCGCCCTCGACATGGTCGCCGCCCTCCAGGACCACCGTGACCGGTCCGGTCCCCCCGTCCCGTACCACCGCGGTGACCGAGGCGCCCGTACGGACGTCGGCGCCGCGCTCGGTGAGGGCGTCCGCGATGTGCTCGCCGACGAAGGGCTCCATCCGGGGCAGCAGTCCCTGGCCTCGCACCAGGACCGTGACGTGTGAGCCGAGGGCCTGCCAGGCGGTCGCCATCTCCGCGGCGACCACTCCCCCGCCCACGACGACCAGCCGGTCCGGGACACGGTGCGCGCTCGTGGCTTCCCGGCTGGTCCAGGGACGAGCCCCGGTGAGGCCGGGGAGTTCGGGCAGAGCGGCGCGGGTTCCCGTGCAGACGGCGACGGCGTGCCGGGCGGTCAGCAGGTGCCGCTCGCCCTCGGAGCTCTCGACCGCCACCCTGCGGGGGCCGCTCAGGCGGCCGTGGCCCCGGTAGAGGTGGGCGCCGGTGGAGTCGAGCCAGCCGACGGCGCCGTCGTCCTTCCAGTCCGAGACGTAGTAGTCGCGGTGGGCGAGGACCGCGGCCGCGTCCAGCGGTCCTTGGACCAGTTGACGAAGGCCGGGCACCTTGCGGGCGTCGGAGCGGGCGATGGCCGGGCGGAGCAGCGCCTTGCTGGGCATGCAGGCCCAGTACGAGCACTCGCCGCCGACCAGTTCGCTCTCCACCACCGCCACGCTCAGTCCGGCCGCCCTGGCCCGGTCCACCACGTTCTCACCGACCGGTCCCGCTCCCAGGACCACCACGTCGTACTCGTGCTCCACCGCTCGCGTCATGGGGCCCAGTCTGGCGGCAGGAGTACGCGGTGGCCACAGGGGCAGGTGCGGTCGTGCGCGCACGGAACAGCGGTCGTGCGCGCACGGAATAGCGCGGCCCGATACGCCGTTGTGCGGGGCGAGTCCCGAGGGGACCGTGAGGACACCCGCCAGGAGACCCGGAGAGGTAGGAAGCATGAGCACTGTTGAGCTCACCAAGGAAAACTTCGACCAGATCGTGAGTGACAACGACTTCGTTCTGATCGACTTCTGGGCTTCCTGGTGCGGGCCCTGCCGCCAGTTCGCGCCGGTCTTCGAAGCGGCGTCGCAGCGTCACGAGGATCTCGTCTTCGCGAAGGTCGACACCGAGGCACAGCAGGAGCTCGCCGCGGCGTTCGAGATCCGCTCGATTCCGACGCTCATGATCGTCCGCGACAACGTGGCCGTGTTCGCCCAGCCCGGGGCGCTGCCCGAGGCGGCGCTGGAGGATGTCATCGGCCAGGCGCGCAAGCTGGACATGGACGAGGTGCGCAAGTCCATCGAGGCCGCCAAGCAGCCGTGATCCACCGCCGGTGAATGTCGGCGACCAGCTCGGAGGGGCGGTACGGGAATCATCCGTACCGCCCCTTCGCGTCAGCGCTCCAGGACCAGCGCGATGCCCTGGCCGACACCGATGCACAGCGCGGCGAGACCCGTGCCCGAGCCCGCCGCGGCGAGCTGGTGGGCCACCGAGCCGGCGAGCCGCGCGCCGGAGGCGCCGAGCGGATGGCCCAGCGCGATCGCGCCGCCGCGGGGATTGACGATCTCGGGGTCGAGTTCCGGCCACTCGGCGAGGCAGCCGAGGGCCTGGGCGGCGAATGCCTCGTTCAGCTCGAAGGCCGTCAGGTCGGCGAAGGACCGGCCCGCCTTCTCCAGCGCGCGGCGCACCGCCTCGACGGGGCCGAGCCCGAAGAGCTGGGGCTCGATGCCGGTGACGGCGGAGGCGCGGATGCGGGCGAGCGGCTCGCGTCCGGTCTCCCGCAGGCCGTCCTCGTCGACGAGGAGCAGGGCCGCGGCGCCGTCGTTGAGCGGCGAGGCGTTGCCCGCCGTGACCGTCCCGCCGTCGGGGCGGAAGGAGGGCTTCAGACGGCCGAGCGCCTCCAGCGAGGTGGTGTCGCGGATGCACTCGTCACGGGCGAGCTCCACACCGTCGTACGGCACGACCTCGTCGTCGTAGAGCCCCTTCCCCCACGCCTCGGCCGCCTTCCGGTGGCTGGCCAGGGCGAAGACGTCCTGCTGCTCGCGGGTGAGGGCGTGCTTGTCGGCGACCAGCTCCGCGCCCTCGCCGAGCGCGACCGTCCACTCTGCGGGCATCCGCGGGTTGGTCATGCGCCAGCCCAGCGTCGTGGAGTGCAGCTGCTGGTGACCGGCGGGGAAGGCGCGTTCGGGCTTCTGCAGGACCCAGGGGGCGCGGGACATCGACTCCACGCCGCCGGCGATCGCGACGGAGGCGTCGCCGAGCGCCACGGCGCGGGCGGCCTGGATCACGGCTTCGAGCCCGGAGCCGCACAGGCGGTTGACTGTGACGCCGGGGACGGAGGTGGGGAGGCCGGCGAGCAGGACGGCCATGCGGGCCACGTCGCGGTTGTCCTCGCCGGCGCCGTTGGCGTCGCCGAGGTAGACGTCGTCGATCCGGGCCGGGTCGAGGGCGGGGGTACGGTCCACGAGCGCCTTGACCACATGGGCGGCGAGGTCGTCGGGGCGTACGGACGAGAGGGCGCCTCCGAACTTGCCGATCGGCGTGCGAACGGCGTCGACGATGTAGACGTCGCGGATACTCATCGGTTCTCTCCCACGTGACGACGTGTGTCCTTCGAACGTGAAGGTGTTCGCCTGGTGAATTATCCTTCGGTGGCGTGCGTCGCCGAGTCTCCGCCCGTCGTGCGCTTCCTGTCAACGGGCCGGAGAGCGATGGCTGGTGGGTACAACCGATACCGCCGCCCGCCGCGCCCGCGGACACGCCGACAGGCGCGACGAACGCCGCGGTTCAGCCTCCGGTCGTACGACGGATCAGCGCGGTGAGGCCGTAGTCGAGCTCGCGGCCGTCGACCAGCAGCGCCTCGACCGTGCGGGTCTCGGGGTCGATGTCGGCGACGATGCCGTGGCCTTCGTAGCGCGGATAGCCCGACGCCCCCTGCCGGCCCGTGGCCTCGACCACCGCGGACCGTACCGCCGTGTCCTCCACGGAGGCACCGCCACGGTCCTCGACGTGCTGGGGGACCAGCAGGATCTCGAAACGCTGGGGAACTCTGCTCATGCCTCGACGCTAAGCGCTCAGCTGGACTCCCGCCGGACGACTCGCGAGGCCAGCAGGTCCCGCGCCTCCGGTACGGACTCCGGGTCGCGCACCGCGCTGTCGACCAGCTCCGCGAGGTGCCGGCCGATCACCATGTCGATCTGCACCGTGCTCAGCCGGGGCCGGAGCAGCCGCCCGAGCAGCAGATCGTCCGAGCCGACGACCGCCGTCTCCTCGGGTACGGAGATCCCCGCGTCCTGCAGCGCCCGCATCAGCAGCATCGCGTACTCGTCGTTGTACGCGAAGACGGCGTCGAGACCCAGGGCGCGCCAGCGTCCGGCCAGCTCGTTCGCCGAGTCCTCCTCGTACCTCAGCGGCAGCGGCACGACGGTGGCGCCGGTCCCCGCCACCGCCTGCCGGGCGCCCTCGAGGCGGCGTTCGGCGAACATCTCCAGCCCCGGTTCCTCGGGGACGACCACGCCGATCCGGCGCCGACCCACCTCGACCAGGTGTTCGGCGGCGACCCGGCCCACCCGCCCCTGGTCCATGACCAGGGCGTGCGCCCCCTCCACGCGCTGCGAGCCGAGGGTGATCACGGCCTTCGCCCCGGAGCGCTTGAGGATCTCCACGCCCTGCGGGGTCAGCTGGACCTGCCCGAGGGAGACCACCGCGACGGGGCGCAGCTCCGCCCAGGCGCGGGCGGCCTCGTCCGCCTCGAGGCCGAGGCTGCCGTACTGCACGACCGTGTAGTCGAGCCTGCGCAGGGACCACTGGAGCTCGTTGAAGAACTGGCTGTAGAGCGGGCCGATCGGCACATGGGCGGTCGGCAGGAGGACCATCCGGCTGTGGCCGGCGCGCAGGCTGCGGGCGGCGGCGTGCGGGACGTACCCCAGCTCCTCGGCCGCCTCCCGGACGCGCCGACGGGTCGGCTCGCTGATCCGTACGGCCGCGGTGTTGTTGAGCACGTACGACACGGTGGCCCTGGACACGCCCGCGAGCCGCGCGACATCGGCGCTGGTCGGGACAGAACGTTCGGCGGACTGTTCGGTTGGCTTCCTCATCGCTCCGGCATCCTTCCAGACCGGTCCTGCCCGGAGTCTGGCGGATGGCCTGATTCGAGTGCTACACAGTGCTGACACGTGTCACTGACACGTGTCATCTCTCCTCTTCCCCTTCCGCTCCCGCCCCCTCGTCGGGCGATCTCCCCAGGAGGGCACTGTGGCCCTTTCCTCCTCCGACACCGGTGCCGGTACCGGCCCCGGCACCCCCTCGGCACCCCGGCCGACGACCCGTGGACTGCTGCCTCTGCTGCTCACCGGCAACACGGCGTTGTACGCGCTTTACGTCGGCGTCCCCGGCATGCTCCTCGCGCTCCAGATCGAGGACATCGATCCCGCCGACAAGGTGGCCAACTTCGGCCTGGTGTCCGGCGTCTCCGCCGTCTTCGCCACCGTCTTCAACCCCGTGGCCGGCGCGCTCTCGGACCGCTCGGGGCGCCGCAACCCGTGGATCCTCGCGGGCGGCCTGCTGGCGATACCCGTGATGTTCCTGCTCGGAAGCGTCCACACGATCCTGCTGGTCATGATCGCCTGGTGTCTGGGCCAGGCCGTCATGAACATCTACCAGGCCGCCATCACCTCGGTCGTGCCCGACCGGGTGCCACCCGGCTCGCGCGGCAAGGCCTCGGCGGCCGTCGGCCTCGGCCTCCCCATCGGCTCCGTCATCGGCGCCCTGCTGGGCGCGGCCTTCTCGGAGAACTACCGCGCCGGTTACCTCGTCCTCGGCGTGATCGTCGCGGCCGCCGCCGTGCTCTTCACCGCCTGCGCCCGTGAGGAACGGATGCCCGCCAAGGCTCCGCTGCCGGTCAGGACCCAGATCGCCGCCTTCGGCAGCGCGCTGAAGGACCACGACTTCCGCTGGGCGTTCATCGGCCGCGCGCTGCTGGTGCTGGGCTACTTCGCGGTCGCCGGCTTCCAGCTGTACATCCTCAAGGACCACACGGAGCTGCCGGCCGGGCTCGCGGCCGAGGAGGCGGTCGCGATCCTGATGCCGCTCAACGCGGTCGCGATGGTGGTCTCGACCGTGCTCGGGGGCTGGCTCTCCGGCCGCTACGACCGCCGCAAGCTCTTCGTCGGCACCTCCGCCGCGCTCGCCGCCGCCGCGCTGGTCGTCCCGGCCGTCTCGACCGGCTGGACGGCGATGCTCGTGTTCTCGGTCGTCAACGGCCTCGGCTTCGGCTGTTACATGGCCGTGGACACGGCGCTGGTCACCATGGTCCTGCCGAAGACCGAGGATTCGGCCCGCGACATGGGGGTGCTCAACGTCGCCAACGCCGGACCGCAGATCGTCGCCCCCTTCGTCGCCTCGCTCATCGTCTCGGCGAGTGGCGGATACACAGCCCTGTTCGTGGTCGCGGCCGTACTGTCGGTCCTCGGAGCGCTCGCCGTGCGCCCCGTCCGTACCGTGCGCTGAACGACACGGCGCCCCTTCCCGAAAGGCATCACCGTGCGGTTGCACACCACCACCTGGGGATCCGGCGACCGGATCGCGCTGCTGGTCCACGGAATCATGGCCGACCACCGCACGTGGCGGCGGGTGGGACCGGCCCTGGCCCAGCGCGGCTACCGGGCGATCGCCGTGGACCTGCGCGGTCACGGCGCGAGCGACCGCGCCGATGGTCCCGAGGCGTACACCCCTCAGGACTACGCCGACGACCTGGTCGAAACCCTGCCCGCCGGAGCGGAGTTGGCCCTCGGGCACTCCCTCGGCGGACTCACCCTGGCCGCCGCGGTGGAGCGACTCGCGCCGCGGCGCGTGGTCTACTCAGACCCCGCCTGGCATCTGCCGGCCGGGGAGAACGGATACCGCCCCGAGTTCTTCACGCAGGCGAAGCTCCTGACCCGCGACCACATCCGGAGCTTCAACCCCCGCTGGGCGGAGGAGGATCTCGACATCGAGATCGAGACGGTCCGGCTCTGGGACGAGCGGACGGCCCACGGTCTGGTGGAGTTCGCCGGGCGGGACATGTGGCCGGTCGAGCCGCTGGTCCCCTCGCTGGTCACGCTCGCCGACCCGAGCGTGGTGGTCTCCCCCGAGAACGCCCGGATGCTCGAGAAGCGCGGTTTCACGCTCCGTACGGTCGCCGGCGCCGGACACACCATCCACCGGGACGACTTCGACGGGTTCATGACCGCTCTGGAGGGCTGGATCTGACGTACCTTCTGTTCATGGACGACGTCTCGATGGTGGGATTGCTCGGCCGGGTGACCGGCACCGTCGGGCCCGGTCTCGTCGGCGAGGTGATCGTCCGGATCCGTGGCGGGGCAGAGCACTTCCTCGCGTATCCCGCCGCCCCGAAGGACCGGATCGAACCGGGGACGGTCGTCACGGTCGTGGAACATCTCCCTCCCCGCACCGTCTATGTCACAGCCCTGTACGACAGTTGACCGAAGCATTGAGCGTCGGGCGCCCTGGGCGCACACTCCCTTCACCGGATCCGCCCGGCTCCGGTGAAGGGGGAGCTGCCCATGGGCATCGCCATCCTGGCGGGCGGCGCGATCGGCGCCGTCGTCGTACTCATCGCACTGTTCAAACTGATGTGGCGCGTCGCGGAACCCAACGAGGCACTGATCATCTCCGGTTCCAACCACAAGATGGAGGGGCTCGGCGAAGGCATGGGCTTCCGGATCGTCACCGGGCGCGGCACCCTCGTGCTGCCGGGCGTCCAGGCGGTACGGAAGCTGTCGCTCGACCTCAACGAGACCCAGCTGCAAGTCGAATGCGTCACCCACCAGGGAATTCCGCTCAAGGTCCGCGGTGTGGTGATCTTCAAGGTCGGTGACGACTTCGTGTCGATCGCCAACGCGGCCCGCCGCTTCCTGGACCAGCAGAAGCTCATGTCGGAGCGCGTGCACATCGTCTTCGCCGGTCATCTGCGCGCCATCGTGGGCGGGTTGACGGTCGAGGACATGATCCGTGACCGGGAGAAGCTGACCGGGCAGGCACGTTCGGCCTGTGGCACGGAGATGGAGAAGCTCGGTCTGATCGTCGACTCGCTGCAGATCCACGAGATCGAGGACCCGACGGGTTACATCAAGAACCTGGCCGCGCCGCACGCGGCGGCCGTCCAGCGGGACGCCCGGATCGCGCAGGCGGAGGCCAACCGGCGCGCGACCGAGGCCGAACAGCAGGCGGCGGCCCGGATGTCGGAGGCGACCCGGGACAGCGAGATCCTTCAGGCCGGCTATCAGGCCGAGCGGGACCAGGCGTCCGCGAAGGCCCGGCAGGCGGGTCCGCTGGCGGAGGCCGGGGCGCGCCAGGAGGTCGTCGTCCAGGAGACGCGGGTCGCCGAGCTGGAGGCGCACCGCAAGGAGCAGCAGCTCCAGGCGGAGGTCCGCAAGCCCGCGGACGCCAAGGCGTACGAGATCCGGACCCGGGCCGACGCCGAGCGGGACGCGCGGATCTCGGCGGCGCAGGCCGAGGCCAAGGAGACCGAGCTGGCGAGTGCCGCGCAGGCGACGGCGACCCGGCTGACCGGTGAGGCGGACGCGGCGGCGCGGCAGGCGAAGGGGCTGGCGATCGCCGAGGCGACCCGGGCCAAGGGGCTCGCCGAGGCGGAGGCGATCAAGGCGCGTGCGGCGGCGCTGGCCGAGAACCAGGAGGCGGTGGTCGCGCAGCAGTTGGCCGAGCGGTGGCCGGAGATCGTCGAGGCGGGCGCGTCCGCCTTCGGCAACGTGGACCAGATGGTTCTGCTGAACGGCGCCGACGGCATGGCGGAGATGTTCGCCAAGGCGCTGACCATGGGCGGGACCGGGCTGGGGCTGGCCCGCCAGCTGCTGTCGACGATGAATCCGGGTGCGGCGGGCACGCCGGCCGGTCCGCCTTCGGTGAACGGTGCCGCTCCGCCCGCTCCCCGGGCGGAGAAGATCACGGTCGGCGACGACCGGGAGTAGCCGGGCGGCTGCCCGTGCGCGTGAGGCCGGGCCCGGCGCCGTGTGTGGCGTCGGGCCCCGGTCACGGGCGCGGGCCCGGCGGGATCGGCCGGTCGTCAGTTGTGGCCGAACCTGCGCTCCTTCTTCTGCGAGGGCTGCGGCAGCAGCGGGCGCGGGGGCTCGCCCACGGCCGACCTGCCGCTCTCTTCCTTCGCCGTCGCCTTGTGCTCATGGCCGCCCGTGCGGGCGCCATGGTTCACCCGGGTCTGTTTCTTGCCCACGATCGTGCCTCCTGTAGCGGATCGGACGATGGGCCGTCTTCAGCCTCGCACGCGGGTACGAACGGCGCATGTCAGACGCGGGGCGCGCCCTGGGCGAGGACCGGCCAGAGCGCCGGGTCCTCGAAGTTCAGGGCCCACAGGGCGGTGTGCACGATGCCGTACCGGCGCAGTACGGGCAGGTGGCCGGCGACGCCACGAGCGTCCTGATACCAGACCTCACGGGTGCGCTCCCCGTCGGAGTAGGTGAAGTGCGGGGTGCTGGAGGCGGGGTCGAGCCGGTACGGGACGTGGTGCGCGCGGCGCAGCGCCTCGGCCTCCTTCCAGGTGACGTGCGTGGCGCCGGTGCCGTCGGCGTCACGGCTGACGGCGGTGCCGGTGGCGGCGGTGGCCGTGCGGGGACCGGCGGAGGGCCAGTCCCAGCCGTAGGCGGGCAGGCCGACCTCGATCCGCTCCGGCGGGACGAGCGCCGTGGCGGTCCGCAGCATCTCGTCGTACCACCGCGGGGTGGACAGCGGACCGGCCGGGCCGCCCGCCCAGTGCAGGTTGTAGCCCATGATCCGCACCCGGTCGGCGACCTTCCCGAAGGTGGCGTAGTCCCAGACGCGGCCGCCGGTCGCGGTCTTCGGCATGACGGTGACGACGCAGGTCCTGGCGCGCGCGTGGAGGCGGGCGCAGACGTCGGTGACCAGGGCCGCGTATCCGTCCCGTACCGCCGCGTAGGTGGCGTCGCCGGTGGTCGCGAGGGACTCGTAGTCCAGGTCGAGCCCGTCGTAGTCGCGGCTGAGGGCCGTGGTGAGGAGGGCGTCCGCGTGGGCGGCGCGCCGGGCCGGGTCCGTGACGACGGCGGCGAGGGCGCCGGGAGGCAGGGACTCCATGACGGTGGGCACGACGTCGATACCGGCCCGGTGCAGGCCGTCGATGACGACCCGGTCACCCGCGCCGGTGTGCGGGGCGATCCGGTCGGCGGCCTTCGTCTCGTACCAGAACGGGCTGACGGTGTGCAGCTGGTCCGCGTGACGCAGGGCGTTCTGGTAGGCGGCCTCCTGGTCCCAGTAGGGCAGCCAGGCGGAGACGCTGCGGCGGGGCGCCGGCTCCTCGGCGGCGGCCGGGTGGGGGGCGCCCCACAGGAGCGCCGGCAGGAGAGCGAGCAGCACGGTCAGGAGGACGGTGGTACGTGAGGGTGTCGCGAGGGCCATGGCCCGAGCCTCCTGGCCCGGCCGGCGGCACGCTCGGCGGACTGGGCCGTCCAGCTGTCACGGCCGCCCCGAGCCCACCCGCCCGATGACGGCCTCCCCCGTCAGGGGGAGAGGAGGACTCGCCGGAACGCGTCCAGGGTCGTCGCGGCCGCCGTCCGGTCGAGGATCGCGAAGACGGCCTCGTCGAAGTGGCCTGCGAACCGGCCACCGTCCATGAGCAGCGTCCGGAAGACGGCCGCGACCTCGGCTGGGTCGTTCTCGAAGACTCCGCAGCCCCAGGCCCCGAGCACGAGCCGCCGGTAGCCGGCCGCCACCGCCGTCTCCAGGACTCGTTCGGCGCGGGTGGCGAGGACGGCCGGGATCCGGTCGGCGAGCTCGGGCGTCCGCCGGCGGACGACGCCCGCGTTGGGGGCGGGCGAGGTGAGGAACCCGACCGTGAACGGCTCGTCCAGGAGTCCGCCGCGGTCGTCGCGGAAGACCGGCACACAGGGGGAGTGGATCACCCGGTCCGTGTAGAAGGCGTCCCTCTCGGCGCGGTGGTGGGCGTAGTACTCCGGCACGCGCAGCAGGGTGGTGTAGAGGGCGGAGGCCCGGCAGAGCGCCTCTTCCTGGGCCTGGGCGCCGTTGAGGTAGCCGCCGCCGGGGTTGCGGGCGGAGGCGAAGCTCAGGACCGCGACCGGGGCCGGGTCGGCCCGGACGAGCCTGCGGGCGGCGACCAGGCTGCTCTCGTCGGTGACCTCGACGGCGGTGGTGCGGTCGGTTTCCGGGGTCACGGGAACGGGTTCGGGTCCGTAGAGCCGCGTGCCTTCCAGGGCCGCGGTCAGCTCCGCCTCGATGGACACCGTCCGGCCACCGGGGGCCCGGTAGCGGCCCCCCTCGACGATGTCCTCGGTCTGCTTCGCGATCCCCCGCAGTCGTGCGCTCATGCCGGCAAGCTTGATCGACTTCGTTCCTCCGCGGCAACGGGATATTCACCGCGAGGCCGGTGGGGCGGTCTTGCACGCCCGTCGGTGGTGGCTTTAGGTGGAATCAGCGCCTTCCAGGACTGGAGGAACCGAATGTCGTCGAACGGCATACCGTCGAGCGGCCCGCCCCTCACCGAGGACGAGGCCGAGGATCTGCTGCGATGTATCTGCTTCAAGACGGGCCCGCCCCGCACCGTCGGGGTGGAGGTGGAATGGCTCGTTCACGAGCTGCGTGACCCGCGGCTTCCCGTCCCACCGCACCGACTGGCCTCGGCCGTCGACACCGTACGGGCATTGCCGCTGGCCTCGGCGCTGACCTTCGAACCCGGCGGACAGCTGGAGCTCAGCTCGCCGCCCGCCGCCTCCCTCATGCAGTGCCTGGACACCGTCACGGCCGACCTCCACGCCGTACGGGAAGCCCTCGGCCGGAGCGGACTCACCCTGAGCGGCTACGGGGTCGACCCGTGGCAGGCGCCGCGCCGACGGGTGCTGCACGAGCCCCGTTACGACGCGATGGAGGCCTTCTTCGACCGCACCGGGCCCGCCGGCCGGGCCATGATGCGCGAATCGGCCTCGGTGCAGGTCTGTCTGGACGCCGGTCACGAGGAGCCGGGTCCGCTCGGCTACCACCGGCGTTGGCAGTTGGCCCACCTGCTGGGCGCGGTCCTGGTGGCCGCGTTCGCCAACTCCCCCCTCCACGGGGGCCGCCGCACCGGCTGGCGCTCCACCCGGCAGGCCCTGTGGACCGATCTCGACCCGGCACGGGCGCTCGCGCCCCCGGCGGACGGTGAGCCGCGCGCGGTCTGGGCGGCGCACGTGCTCGACGCCCCGGTGATGTGCGTACGCGGAGACGAGGCGCCGTGGGAGGTGCCGGAGGGGCTGACGTTCCGGGAGTGGCTGCGCACCGGCCGGCCCCGGCCGGCCGACGAGGACGATCTGCACTACCACCTGACGACCCTCTTCCCGCCGGTGCGGCCGCGCGGGCATCTGGAGCTGCGGATGATCGACGCACAGCCGGGGGCCGACGGCTGGATCGTGCCGGTGGCCGTGACCACCGCGCTGTTCGAGGATCCGGAGGCCGCCGAGACCGTCTACCGTGCTGTCAAGCCCCTTGCGGAGCAAGCCGGTTCGCAGGCAGCGCCCCGTAATCCGCTCTGGCGGAACGCGGCCCGTGACGCGCTCTCCGACCCCGATCTGCACGCCGCCGCCCTGGTGGCGTTCCCGGCCGCCCTGGAGGCGCTCCCCCGGATCGGGGCGAGCGACGCCGTCCTGCGGGCGGTGGCCGCCTTCCACGAGCGGCACGTGATCCCCGGAGGCTGTCCGGCGGACGAACTCCAGGAGGTGGCGTCATGACCGCAACCGATCCCGCTACCGTGGCCGATCCCGCGGACCTGCGGCAGCGGGCGCTGGCCGCGCTGACCACCGCACGCGAGCGCACCGCGCTGCTCACCTCCTGCGTCGAGGACGACGAACTCGCCGCGCAGCACTCCCCCTTGATGTCCCCCCTGGTGTGGGACCTGGCGCACATCGGCAACCAGGAGGAGCAGTGGCTGTGGCGGGCCGTCGCCGGACGTGACGCCCTGCGCCCGGAGATCGACTCGATCTACGACGCCTTCGAGCACCCGCGCGCCACCCGTCCGAACCTGCCGCTGCTGCCGCCGGCCGAGGCGCGCGCCTACGCGTCGGACGTACGGGGCCGGGTCCTGGACGTCCTGGAGCGCACCCCGCTGGAGGGCCGCCCGCTGGTCGAGGCCGCCTTCGCCTTCGGGATGATCGCCCAGCACGAACAGCAGCACGACGAAACCATGCTGATCACCCATCAGCTGCGCAGGGGGCCGGCGGCACTGAGCGCTCCCCCGCCCCCGGCGCCGAAGACCGGCCCGCTTCCCGCCGAAGTCCTGGTCCCCGGCGGGCCGTTCACCATGGGCACCTCCGACGAGGCCTGGGCGCTGGACAACGAACGCCCCGCGCACACCCGGGTCGTCCCGGCCTTCTTCATCGACACCGTGCCCGTCACCAACGGCGCCTACATGGCCTTCGTCGCGGACGGCGGCTACACGGACGAACGGTGGTGGCAGGCGGAGGGCTGGGACCAGATCCGGCGGCACGGCATCGAAGCCCCCCTGTTCTGGCACCGCTCGGGCGGACAGTGGCTGCGCCGCCGGTTCGGGGTGACGGAACCGGTGCCCGAGGACGAGCCCGTGGTGCACGTGAGCTGGTACGAGGCGGACGCCTACGCCCGGTGGGCCGGACGCAGGCTGCCCACGGAGGCCGAGTGGGAGAAGGCGGCCCGCCACGACCCCGCGACCGGACGCTCCCGCCGCTACCCCTGGGGCGACGCCGACCCCGCGCCCGTGCACGCCAATCTCGGTCAGCGGCACCTGCGACCGGCCGCCGCCGGAAGTTACCCCGAGGGCGCCTCGCCGCTCGGCGTACGGCAGTTGATCGGGGACGTGTGGGAGTGGACGTCCAGTGACTTCCTGCCGTATCCCGGGTTCACGGCCTTCCCGTACAAGGAGTACTCGGAGGTCTTCTTCGGCCCGGCGCACAAGGTGCTGCGGGGCGGGTCGTTCGCCGTCGACGCGGTGGCCTGCCGGGGCACGTTCCGCAACTGGGACCTTCCGGTGCGCCGCCAGATCTTCTCCGGATTCCGCACCGCACGGAACGCGGAGCCGGTCTGATGTGCCGCCATGTGGCCTATCTCGGTGAACCCGCGACCGTCGGGGAGCTGGTGATCGGGCCGGAGCACGCCCTGTACCGCCAGGCGTGGGAGCCGCGCACGCAGGAGAGCGGTGTGGTGAACGCGGACGGGTTCGGCGTCGGCTGGTACGCCGACGGCGATCCGGTCCCGGCACGCTATCGCCGGGCTGTCCCCATCTGGGCCGACCCGTCTCTCACCGACCTCGCGCGGGTGGTTCGTACCCGTGCCCTGCTCGCCGCCGTCCGGGGCGCCACCCTGCCCGGCGCCGACGGGGAGGCGGCGGCGGCCCCGTTCTCCGCCGGGCCGTGGCTCTTCAGCCACAACGGCGCGGTCGGCGGCTGGCCCGGCTCGATGACCGCCCTGGCCGCCGAACTGCCGCCCGAGGAGTGGCTGCGCCTCGAGGCGCGGACGGACTCGGCCCTGGTGTGGGCGCTCGTGCTGCACCGGCTGCGGGCCGGCGACGAGCCGGGACCGGCACTCACCGACACCGTACGGGAGACCGCCGGCGCGGCCCCCGCCTCCCGGCTGAACCTGCTCCTCACGGACGGCTCGCGGATCACCGCGACGGCCTGGGGCAACTCCCTCTGGTACCTGACCGGGCCCGACCGGAGCGGTGCGCCGCGCACGGTCGTGGCCTCCGAGCCGTACGACGACGATCCGCTCTGGCGCGAGGTGCCGGACCGCACCCTGCTGTCCGCCACCCGCGCCGACGTCACCCTGACCCCGCTCAAGGAGCCCTCCGCGTGAGCCCCTTCCAGCTGACCCGCACCCTCCCCGAGGACGCCACCGACGCCGATCTGCGCGCCGATGTGCTCCACGGGCTGACCCGCATGCCCAAGGAGCTGCCGCCGAAGTGGTTCTACGACGCGCGCGGCAGTGAACTGTTCGAGGAGATCACCCGGCTCCCCGAGTACTACCCGACCCGCGCCGAGCGGGAGATCCTGATCAACCGGGCACCCGAGATCGCCGCGGCGACCGGGGCCCGGACGCTGGTGGAGCTGGGTTCCGGCTCCTCGGAGAAGACCCGGTTCCTGATCGAGGCACTGCTGCCCGGTCTCGACAGCTACGTACCGGTGGACGTGAGCGAGAGCGCGCTGACCGGGGCGGCCGAGGCGCTTCTCGCTGAGCGGCCCTCGCTCCACCTCCACGCCCTCGTCGCCGACTTCACACGGGGGCTGGCGCTGCCCGGAACGCCGGGGCCGCGTCTGGTGGCGTTCCTCGGGGGCACGATCGGCAATCTGCTGCCCGCTGAGCGCCGGGTGTTCCTGCGCTCGGTGCGGGCGATGCTGGCGCCGGGCGACGCGCTGCTGCTCGGCACGGACCTGGTGAAGGACGAGGCGACGCTGGTCGCCGCGTACGACGACGCCGCCGGGGTGACGGCCGCGTTCAACAAGAACGTTCTGGCGGTGATCGCCCGGGAACTGGGCGCGGACGTGCGGCCGGAGGACTTCGACCACGTCGCGGTGTGGGACCGGGAGCGGGAGTGGATCGAGATGCGGCTGCGGGCCCGTCACGCGCTCACCGTGAAGATCCCCGAGCTGGATCTGGTGGTGCCCTTCGAGGCGGGTGAGGAGGTACGGACGGAGGTGTCGGCGAAGTTCCGTCAGGCCGGCGTACGGGACGAGCTGACGGCGGCGGGACTCGAGTTGTCCCACTGGTGGACGGACGAGGAGGGGCGGTTCGCGCTGTCGCTGGCGACCGCGCGCTGAACCGCCTGAATCGCGCGGACCTTCGAGGCGCTGTCGCCGGTGACGGCGTACTGGGCGGCCCGGGCCAGGGAGCGGCGGTCCGGATACTGGACGATGGATATCGGATCCAGTATCCGGATCTCCGCGGTCAGTCCACCGGCCGCCGCGATCCGCCACAACGAGGCGCCGAGCGGATCGTCCCCCACGAAGGCGGCGGGTCCGATGGGCCGGTACTCCAGCCGTACGGGCTGCACGGCGGCGGAGGCGTCCAGGGCGGCCTGGAAGGCGGCCGGTCGGAACGCGCCGCCCGCCCGGCCGCACCACGTGGACCCCTCGGGGAAGACGATCACCCGGCCGCCGGCCGCGAGAGCCTGGGTCATCGTGCGGACCAGCTCGGGCAGGGTCCGCAGCCGGTCTCGGTCGATGAACAGGGTGCCGCCCAGGGCGGCGAGCGCCCCGAGGACGGGCCAGGCCCGCACCTCCCGCTTGGCGAGCATGCGGCCGGGCAGGACGGCGGCGACGAGCGGGATGTCGAGCCAGGAGATGTGGTTGGCCACGACCAGCAGGGGGCCGGTGGGGGCCGCCGGAGCGGCACCCGTGATCCGCAGGCGGACGCCGAAGGCCCGGATGACCGCCCGGCACCAGTGGCGGACGAGGCTTCGTCTGGCGGCGGCCGGCAGCGGCACGGCCAGGTGTGCGAGCAGCAGGCCGGTGAGGACGACGCCCAGGCCGGTGACCAGCCGGACCACGGCGAGAAGAGGGCGGACGGTGGCGGAGCCGGGGCCCGGGTGCGGGGCGCACCGGCCCGGGGTACAGGGCGCTGTGGGCAGCCACGGCGAAACGGTGCGGGCCCTGTTCACCGCGGTGCGAGGGAGAGGAAGTGGCGCAGGTAGCGGGGGTTGGTGTTGCGCAGCGACAGCAGGACGTAGAGGTCGGCGACCCCGAAGTCCACGTCGTGGGCGGGTGCTCCGCAGACCCAGGCGCCGAGCCGCAGATAACCGCGCAGCAGCGGGGGAAGCTCGGTGCGGCCCGTGGGGCGGGCGATGCCGTCCGGGGTCCAGAGCTTGTGCGGGGTGACCCAGTACTCCTCGGGCGCGAGGTGCTTGGTCCTGACGGTGTCCCAGGTGGCGGCGGCGAGCGTGCCGCCGTCGGCGAGCGGTATCGAGCAGCAGCCCGCCAGCCAGTTGTGGCCGGTGCGGGTCATGTAGCGGGCGAGTCCGGCCCAGATGAGGGCGATGACGGCGCCGTTGCGGTGGGCGGGGTGGACGCAGGAGCGGCCGACCTCGACGAGGTCGTCGCGGACGGGGTCGAGCCGGCCGAGGTCGAACTCGCCCTCGGAGTAGAGGCGTCCGGCGACCCGGGCGCGCTCGGGCGGCAGCACGCGGTAGGTGCCGACGACCTCGCCGGTGGCCTCCTCGCGTACGAGCAGGTGGTCGCAGTACGCGTCGAAGGCGTCGGTGTCCAGGCCGGGCTCGGGCCCGTCGAGGCCTGCTCCCATCTCCCCCACGAAGACCTGGTGCCGCAGCCGCTGGGCGGCGCGGACGTCCTCCTGGTCGCGCGCGAGGCAGACGACGTAGCGGGGCTGCGGCCCGGTGGGAGCCGCGGGTCGCGCCGGGACGGCGGCAGGAGCGGGGAGACCGGCCGGAACGGGTACAGCGGGTGCGACGGCGACTGCGGGCGACGGTGCGGGCATGTCGGGCTCCTCCGGTGCGCGGAAGGGGGACGGTGAGGGCCGGACCACCGCCTGAGCTGCGGTCCGGCTCCTTACTTCTTCCGTGACCGACTGGATTCGACATGACCTTTCGGCGGATCGCGGGTGTGGATGCGCTGAATGCTGTTCGGCGCGGTTTTCCGCCGCCCGCTCGGCGGACTACTCGGCGAGGGCTTCCGTGATCTGTGCCGACGCCGCCGCGGCCGCCGTCTCCGGGTCCTCGCCCTCCAGGACCGCTGTCATGTACGGCTTGATCGGGTTGGCCGCCTCGACGTCGGCCCACTGCGGGGAGTTGGGGGTCGCCCTGCCCCGTGCCGCGCCGACGGCCATGACGGCGGTGGCCTCCTGTCCTTCGACGACGGGGGCGAGCGTGGTCTTGTTGGGGACGTAGTTCATGGCGCGGGCGAGTTCGGTCTGCCACTTCTCGCCGGCGAGGGCTTTGACCACGTCGATGGCCGCCGTCCGCTCGGGCGCGTTCTCCGGGATGATCAGGTCGGAACCGCCGGTGAAGACGGCACAGGGCTGCCCGGCCTCCTTGCCCGGTATGGGGAAGAAACCGAGCTTGTCCTCGAGCGCCGGGTTCGCCTTGGTGATGGCCGCGACGGTGCTGGGGGTGGCGATGATCTGGGCGACGTCGCCCTTGGCGAAGACCTCGGCCTGGGGCGGGGTCTGCTCGTCGGCGTCCTTGGGCCCCGAGCCGAGGGACTGGAGCTCCTTGTAGAACTCCATGCCGCGCAGGGCCGCCGGACTGGCCAGCGCCCCGGTCCAGTCGCCCCCCTTGTCGTCGGCGAGTTCGCCACCCTCGTCCCAGATGAAACCGGCCAGCGTGTACCAGTCCTGTCCGGCGAGGTAGATCCCCTGGGAGCCGTGGCGGTTGAGCTTCTCCGTGTCGTCGAGCCACTGGGCCCGGGTGGCGGGCGGCTTGCTGATGCCGGCCTCCTTGAAGTGGTCCTTGTGGTAGATCACCACCCGGTTGGCGGCGTACCACGGGATGCCGTACTGGGACCCGCCGATGCGGCCGGGCTCGGCGAGGCCGGGCAGCCAGTCCTCGCTGCCGAGGTCGCGCACGGACTCCAGGGTGAGGTCGTAGAGCTTGTCGGTGTCGGCGTACTGGGCGACCTGGGTGTTGCCGACCTCGATGACGTCCGGCCCGCCCGGTCCCTGGATCGCCTCGGTGACCTTCTTCCCGATGCCGGTCCACTCCTGGAAGGTGAACTCCAGTTCGACTCCCGCGTGTTCGGACTCGTACGCCTCGGTGAAGCGCTGGAGGAAGTCCTCGCTGACGCTGTCCCGCATCAGCCAGACGTCGACCGTACGGCTCCGTTCGGCGTCACCGGGAAGGAGGCCGCAGCTCGCGAGCGCGAGGGCGGTGGCGACGGCCAGGGGGCAGGCGAGGGCGCGGTTCTTCACGTAGGTCACCTTCTGCGTTCCATGACTGGAGTACGGCATGGGGAGCTGACCCGACGTGGGGGGAGCGAACGGCGTGTTCGCGCGGGTAGTGGCCTGGATTCTGGTCTGGACCAACCGGGCGGTCAAGTCCTGGACGGCTCGGTTCCGCTCCGACGTGTCGCGGACCGGCACGGGCTGGGGCACGGTGGAACAACCCCACCGAGAGGAGTTCGGCCCTCATGTCGAACCACACCTACCGCGTCACCGAGATCGTCGGCACCTCCACGGACGGCGTCGACCAGGCCATTCGCAACGGAATCGAGCGTGCGGCGCAGACGCTGCGGGGCCTGGACTGGTTCGAGGTGACGCAGGTCCGCGGCCACATCGTCGACGGGGCGATCGAGCACTACCAGGTCGGCCTGAAGGTCGGCTTCCGCCTGGAGGACACCCCTTAGGCTAGGTGTGTTGTCCGTAAAGTCCCGCCTGGCACGCACGCCCGTTCACGCTCAACCGTCGGGGGCCGCCTGTCAGGTGCGGCCCTCCTTCTCCTGTGCCTTCTCCAGCTCCTCGGAGGGGGTCGCCCAGCGGGCGCGGACGACCCGGAAGCCGGCCTTCTCGGCCGCGTCGCAGACGAGCTCGTCGTCGTCGACCAGCATCCGGACCTCGCGGTCGCCCCCCAGTCGGCGGAGGATCTCCAGCTTGGTGACGCGCGCCGGCCGCCGGTCGGCGTTGCGGCGCATGTGGATCGGACCCGCCGGCAGCTGCTGCGCGGCCAGCCACGCGACCGTGTCACGGCGGCACCGCTCGGGCCGCCCGGTCAGATAGACGATCTCGCACTCCCGCGCCGCCTCCCGGCACAGCGCGATCCCCTCGGCGAGCGGCGGGTCGTCCGGCGCGGCGGCGAAGAAGCCGTCCCAGTCACGCGGACGCCGCTCCAGGAAGTGCTGGCGGTGGGCGGTGCCGGAGAGCGTGTTGTCCAGGTCGAAGACGGCCACGGGCCTGCTGTTTCGTGTCACGGGGCCAGCGTAGGGAATCCTCCGCGCGCCGGGGCGTTGAACCGGGCGTGACCCTTTCTTCCGACGGCATCCGCTTCTCCGTCCTCGACCGCTCCCGGACCCGCGAGGGTGAGGACGGCTCCCAGGCGCTGCGCGACACGGTGCGGCTCGCGCAGCGGGTGGAGGAGCTCGGATACCACCGGTTCTGGGTCTCGGAGCACCACAGCGTGCCCGGTGTGGCCGGGTCGGCGCCGACCGTCCTGGCGGCCGCGGTCGCCGGCGCGACCTCCGCCATCCGGGTGGGCACCGGCGGGGTGATGCTCCCCAACCACCAGCCGATGGTGGTCGCCGAGCAGTTCGGTGTGCTGGAGTCGCTGTTTCCGGGGCGGATCGACATGGGTCTCGGCCGTTCGGTCGGCTTCACCGACGGGATCCGCCGGGCGCTGGGCCGGGACAAGGACGACGCCGAGCGGTTCGGGGAACAGCTGACGGAGCTGCTCGGCTGGTTCACGGGCACGCAGACCGCCCACCCGCAGGTCCACGCCCGGCCGGCCGAGGGTTTGCGGGTCCCCGCGTACGTCCTCGCCATCGGCGAGGGTGCCTCGATCGCCGCCGCCGCGGGGCTGCCGCTCGTCGTCGGTGATCTGCGGGGCCGCGAGCGGATGCTGAGCGCGATCGATGCCTACCGTTCCGCTTTTCGCCCCTCGGCCTGGGCCCGCGAGCCGTACGTCGTCGTGTCGGGCACGGTCGCCGTGGCCGGGAGCGAGGAGGCGGCCCGGCGGCTGCTGATCCCGGAGGCGTGGTCACTCGCGTACTCCCGTACGCGGGGCGTGTTCCCGCCGCTGATGCCCGCAGAGCGCGTCGAGGAGCTGACGATGACGGAAAAGCAGCGCGGCTTCTTCGAGTCGGGGCTGCGCGGGCACGTGTACGGGACGGAGGAGCAGGTCGGTGAGGCGCTGGAGCGGGTGGTGAAGGAGAGCGGGGCGCAGGAGGTGCTGGTCACGACCAGCACGTACGACCGTGCCGCCCTGCTCGACTCGTACCGCAGGCTCGCCCGCGTCGCGGGCACGGCCGGGCCGGCGGACGCCGAGGGCTGACCTCTGCCGACCGCGTGCGAGGGCCGCCGCCTGACCGGCGGCAGGTCGCCCGGACGGCGACCGCCGGGCGGGTCCGGGCGGGAGCGCCGTCAGAGGGCGGTCAGAGGGCCAGGGTGCGCCAGCCGCGGGTGATCTCCTCGCGGACGGCGTCCACCCGCGTCGGTTCGTGGTGCGGGTTCCCGTGGGACGTCAGCAGCTCCACCAGGGCCGCGCCGTCCGCCGGGCGGGCGGCCGGGTCGGCGGTCAGCGCCCGTGCGACGGCGGCCGCGAGCTCCGGGTCGAGGGAGTGCACCGCCGCCAGCGCGGCCGGCTCGGGAGCGCCGTCCACGATCCGTCGGATCACCGCGCCGGGCGCGGTCGCCGCGAACGGGCTGGCGCCGTACGCCGCGCAGACCACACAGCAGGCCCATGCCCACACGTCGGCGGCCGGACCGGCCCGGTCCTCGCCGAACTGCTCCGGCGCCATGTACGTCAGGGTTCCGGGCCCGGCGCCGGTGCGGGTGAGCCGGGTGCCGTCGACCAGGTCGGCGATGCCGAAGTCGAGCAGACGGGGCCCGGCCGAGGTCAGCATGATGTTGGCGGGCTTGAGGTCGCGGTGGACGAGACCGAGCCGGTGGACTCCGGACAGTGCCACCGCCAGCGCGAGTGCCATCGCCCGCAGCGCCGCGGGGGTACGGATCGGCCCCTGCTCCCGCAGGTGTACGTCCAGGGGACGTCCGTCCAGCAACTCCATGGCGAGGTAAGGCCGTCCGGCGTCGATCCCAAAGTCCAGGACGCGTGCCGTGTAGGCGCCGGAGACCATGGACAGTGCCTCCGCCTCGCGCTGGAAGCGGCGCAACAGATCGGCGTCGTCCAGGAGTTCGGGGTTGATGGTCTTCAAGGCGACCTGCGTCGCCGCTCCTTCGCGCCGGGCGAGGTAGACCGTCCCCATCCCACCGGCTCCGATGCGGCCGAGGAGATGGTAGCCGCCGATCGTCGACGGTTCGCCCGGGCGGAGCCGCTGATGGGCGATGTGCGGCACGGCACCGGCGACCGGGTCGGGCCGCGTCGGCATGGGCGCGGCGGTCCGGACCGGCCCCGGCCCGGCGGTCGGCGCGTCGGCGAGGGCCTGCTCGATGGGGGTCCGCCCGACGGGAGCCTGGCCCGCGGGGGCCTGGAGGACTGGCGCCGGAGCGCCGCCGTCCGGGACCTCGGCCCCGTGCCGGTACCTGCGGCTCACCCCGTACGCGACCGCCTGGCACACGACGGCCGCCAGGGCGAGACCCACGGGCAGAAGGAGTCCCAGCGCGATACGGACGGCAACCAGGCCCCTCAGCCGGAACCGCCCCGCGGGGGTCGAGGTCCACGATTCACCGGACACACCCGTGGTCAGCAGGGTGCGCTGGGTTCGGGCCCACAGCACGGGAAAGACCACCGATGTCAGGATGAGGGTGACGACGTAGAGGAACCAGGCCACTCCGAGGGCGTAACCGTAGTGGTCCGACAACCGCCCCCCGGTCTCGAGTGCGACCGGGCGCCCCAGGAAGTGGAACGTGTTGAGGACGTCGGAGCGCAACAGGAGCCACAGGCCGACGCCTCCGGCCACTCCCAGCGCCAGCTCCCCCACGACCGCACCGGGTACCGACCGCGGCGGCGTGGCCGGGTCCGCCAACGCCTGGCGTCGTACGGCCTGCTGAGCTTTGACCAGCAGCGGCAGCATCATCACTCTCAGCGCCAATGCCGGCCCGACCACCCTCAGGATGTCCAGAACCGGCGACACCGAACCCTCCGCCATGCTTCCCCCGTGTCCCTGCCAGACCCACCGGTAGAGCACAGGAAGTATAGAGCGGAGGACGCAACGTCCCTACCTGCGGGCGGACTTGCGCTGGGCCCGCAGCCACTCCTTGTTCATGGCCGCGATCGAGGGGAGCGGGATGCCCTTCGGGCAGGCCGTCGCGCACTCCCCCGTCAGCGTGCAGCCGCCGAAGCCCTCCGCGTCCATCTGCCCCACCATGTCGAGAACCCGGGTCTCCCGCTCGGGCGCGCCTTGCGGCAGCACATTGAGATGGTTGATCTTGGCGGAGGTGAAGAGCATCGCCGAGCCGTTGGGGCAGGCCGCCACGCACGCGCCGCAGCCGATGCATTCGGCGTGCTCGAAGGCGAAGTCGGCGTCGGCCTTCGGGACCGGGGTGGCGTGGGCCTCGGGGGCCGCGCCGGTGGGGGCGCTGATGTAGCCGCCCGCCTGGATGATGCGGTCGAAGGCGGAGCGGTCGACGACCAGGTCCTTGACGACCGGGAAGGCGGCGGCGCGCCAGGGTTCGACGTCGATCGTGTCGCCGTCGCGGAAGGACCGCATGTGGAGCTGGCAGGTCGTCGTCCGCTCGGGGCCGTGGGCGTCGCCGTTGATGACCAGGCTGCAGGCGCCGCAGATGCCCTCGCGGCAGTCGTGGTCGAAGGCGACCGGGTCCTCACCGCGCAGGATGAGTTCCTCGTTGAGGGTGTCGAGCATCTCCAGGAAGGACATGTCGGAGGAGATGCCGTCCACCTCGTACGTGGACAGGGCGCCGTCGGCGTCGGCGTTCTTCTGGCGCCAGACGCGCAGGGTGAGCTTCATGCGTAGCTCCGCTGGGTGGGGTGGACGTACTTGAAGACGAGGTCTTCCTTGTGCAGGACGGGGGCGTCGCCGGTGCCCCGGAATTCCCAGGCCGCGGCGTACGAGAACTCCTCGTCGCGCCGGGCGGCCTCGCCGTCCGGGGTCTGGGACTCCTCGCGGAAGTGGCCGCCGCAGGACTCCGCCCGGTGCAGGGCGTCGAGGCACATCAGCTCGGCCAGTTCCAGGTAGTCGACGATCCGGTTGGCCTTCTCCAGCGACTGGTTGAACTCCTCGCCGGTGCCGGGGACCTTGATCCGGCGCCAGAACTCCTCGCGGATCCGCGGAATGCGGTCGAGCGCCTTGCGTAGTCCCTCGTCGGTGCGGGCCATGCCGCAGAACTCCCACATGAGTTCACCGAGTTCGCGGTGGAAGGAGTCGGGCGTCCGGTCGCCGTCCACCGCGAGGAGCAGGTTGAGCCTGTCCTCGGTCTCGGCCAGCACCTCGCGGACCACGGGGTGCCGGTCGTCGAGCGGCTCGCTGGAGGGATGCCGGGCCAGGTAGTCGTTGATCGTGGACGGCAGGACGAAGTATCCGTCGGCGAGGCCCTGCATGAGCGCGGAGGCGCCGAGGCGGTTGGCCCCGTGGTCGGAGAAGTTGGCCTCGCCGATGGCGAACAGGCCCGGCACGGTGGTCTGGAGGTCGTAGTCGACCCAGAGTCCGCCCATCGTGTAGTGCACGGCGGGGTAGATCCGCATCGGCACCTCGTACGGGTTCTCGGCGGTGATCCGCTCGTACATGTCGAAGAGGTTGCCGTACTTCTCCTCGACCGCCCTGCGGCCCATCCGCCGGATGGCGTCCGCGAAGTCGAGGTAGACGCCCTGGCCGCCCGGGCCGACACCGCGTCCCTCGTCGCAGACGTTCTTGGCGGCGCGGGAGGCGATGTCCCGGGGGACGAGGTTGCCGAAGGAGGGGTAGATCCGCTCCAGGTAGTAGTCGCGCTCGTCCTCGGGGATTTCGGCCGCCGGCCGGGTGTCGCCCTTCGCCTTGGGGACCCAGATACGGCCGTCGTTGCGCAGCGACTCGCTCATCAGCGTCAGTTTGGACTGGTGGTCACCGGTGCGCGGGATGCAGGTGGGGTGGATCTGGGTGAAGCAGGGGTTGGCGAAGTACGCTCCGCGCCGGTGGGCGCGCCAGACCGCGGTGGCGTTGGAGTTCATCGCGTTGGTCGACAGATAGAACACGTTGCCGTAGCCGCCGCTCGCCAGGACCACCGCGTCCGCGTAGTGGGTGGAGATCGCGCCGGTGATCAGGTCACGGGCGACGATGCCGCGGGCCCGTCCGTCGACCACGATCAGGTCGAGCATCTCGGTGCGGGCGTGCAGTTCGACGTTGCCCGCGGCGATCTGCCGGGACAGCGCCTGGTACGCGCCGAGGAGGAGCTGCTGGCCCGTCTGGCCGCGGGCGTAGAACGTGCGGGAGACCTGGACGCCGCCGAAGGAGCGGGTGTCGAGCAGTCCGCCGTACTCGCGGGCGAAGGGCACGCCCTGGGCGACGCACTGGTCGATGATCTCGACCGAGATCTGCGCCAGGCGGTGGACGTTGGACTCGCGGGCACGGAAGTCGCCGCCCTTGACGGTGTCGTAGAAGAGGCGGTGGACGGAGTCGCCGTCGTTGCGGTAGTTCTTCGCGGCGTTGATGCCGCCTTGCGCCGCGATGGAGTGGGCGCGGCGCGGGGAGTCCTGGTAGCAGAACTGGACGACGTGGTAGCCCTGTTCGGCGAGGGTGGCGCCGGCAGAGCCGCCGGCGAGGCCGGTGCCGACGACGATGACGGTGTGCTTGCGGCGGTTGGCGGGGTTGACCAGCCTGGCCTGGAAGCGGCGGGTGTCCCAGCGCTCGGCGACCGGCCCACCGGGGGCCTTGTGGTCGACGACGGGGGCGCCGACCTCGTAGTCGAGGAAACTCATGTCAGCTCACCACTCCGGTCATGACGGCGACGGGCACGGAGACGAAGCCGACGGTCAGGACGAGGGCCAGACCGTTGGCGAGGGTCTTGAGAAGTCGTTCCCGGCGGGCGTTGCCGACGCCGAGGGTCTGGGCGGCGCTCCAGAAGCCGTGGCGGACGTGCAGGCCGACGGCGAGCATGGCGACGATGTAGATCACGTTGCCGTACCAGGTGGAGAAGGTGTCCACGACGTTCTGGTACGGGTGTCCCTCCTGGAAGCCGCCGGGGTGCGCGGTGCCGGTGGTCAGGTCGAGGATGTGCCAGACGATGAAGAGGGCGACGACGACACCGCCCCAGCGCATGGTGCGAGTGGCGTAGGAGGAGCGCTTGCGCCGGTGGGCGTACGCGGTGGGGCGGGCCCTGATGTCGCGCCGGCTGAGCTGGTACGCGGAGACGGCGTGGGCGACGACGGCGGCGAGCAGCACGATCCGGACGAGCCAGAGGGCCCAGGAGTGGTGCAGGACCGGGGCGCCCATGGTGCGCAGCCAGTGGCCGTACGCGTTGAACTCCTCCGGGCCGAAGAAGACCTTGAGGTTGCCCATGACGTGGGCGACGAGGTAGCCGAGCATGAGGAGGCCGCTGACGGCCATGACCGTCTTCTTGCCGATCGTGGATCCCCAGAAGGTGCGCGAGCGCGGCGGGGACGGTGGTCGACCGGTCCCCCGGTCCGTCGTCGTCTTCGTTGCCAGAGCCATGCGGTCGACGCTAGGGGCGGAGGGGCCGAGAGGTCCAAGACATGGTTCGGCTCATCTCGATAGGCTGAGCCTATGCAGTTCCAGCAGCTTCTCTACTTCGTCGCGGTGGCCGAGACCCGCCACTTCACCCGGGCCGCGGAACGGGTCCATGTGTCGCAGCCCTCGCTCTCGCAGCAGATCCGCGCCCTGGAGCAGGAGCTGGGGGCGGAGCTGTTCAGCCGGGCCCGGGGGAACATCGCGCTCACCGACGCCGGCGAGGCGCTGCTGCCGCTCGCCCGGCGGATCCTCGCCGACACGGACACGGCCCGGCAGGAGGTGCAGGAGCTGGTGCAACTGCGGCGGGGGCGAGTGCGGCTGGGCGCGACGCCGAGCCTGTGCACGGGCCTGCTGCCGGACGTGCTCCGCGCCTTTCACGATCTTCATCCGGGGATCCGGCTGCAGATCGAGGAGAGCGGCTCCCACGATCTCGTGCGGGAGCTGGCGCGGGGCGCTCTCGATCTGGCGCTGGTGGTGCTGCCGCTGCCGACGCCGTCACCGGCGCTCACGACGGTGGAGCTGCTGCGGGAGGACCTGGTGGTGGTGTCGAGCTCGGGGGCGCCCGCGCCCCGGCGGCCGGTGCGGATCGCGGACCTGCGGGACCAGCCGCTGGTGATGTTCCGGCACGGCTACGACCTGCGGGAGCTGACGGTGGCGGCGTGCCGTGCGGAGGGCTTCGAGCCCTCGTTCACGGTGGAGGGCGGCGAGATGGACGCCGTCCTGGGCTTCGTACGGGCGGGTCTGGGGGTCGCCGTCGTACCGGCCATGGTCGCGGCCCGGGCGGGCCGTGACCTGCGGGTCACGGCGCTGGCGCGGCCGGGGCTGCGGCGGACGATCGCGCTGGCACACCGCAGCGACGTGGCCCCGCCCCGCGCTGCCCGCGAACTCCAGCGTTTGCTGCTCCGCACCCGTCCCACCCCACCGGACGCGTCCTGACCGCCGCCCCCGTCCGTCGCGGCCCCCGTCCCGCCGGCGCGGCGCTGCCCCCGGCCTCCGCTCGCGCTCACCCCACGCCGTTGTGGGCAGCTGTTCCGCGACGGCGGCGCACCTGTGGTGACCTACGGACCGGGAGCCCGGGTCCGGCAGGGGCGCCGTCCCGTGTGCCCACCCGTTCCGCCCAGTTGACCGAATGCCCACAACGGGGGCGCCGGGAGCCCCCAGTTCCTACACCGCGTCTGCCAGGACCAGGGAGTGGATGCGGTCCGGGGCGCCCGGGCGGGCGTAGTACCAGCCCTGAGCCGTGTCGCAGCCCAGGTCCCTCAGCTGCTGCGCCTGCGCACCCGTCTCCACGCCCTCCACCGTCACCGCCAGTTCCAAGCTGTGCGCCAGCGAGACGATGCCCTCGACGATCTTGAGGTCGACCGGGTCCGCCGGGTGCTGCTGCATGCCCTGCGTGAAGGACCGGTCGAGCTTGAGGACGCTCACCGGCAGGCGGCGCAGGTTGGCGAGGTTCGAGTAGCCCGTGCCGAAGTCGTCCAGGGCGATGTCCACCCCCATCTCGGCGAGCTGCCGCAGCGGCTTCAGCAGGTCGTCGTCCGCGCCGATCAGCGCCGACTCGGTCACCTCCAGGCAGAGTGCTCCCGGTTCCAGCCCCGAGCGCTCCAGGACGTCGACCGTGTCGGCCACCAGACGCGGGTGGTGCAGCTGCGTCGGCGAGAGGTTGACGTTGATCCGCAGGGGGCCGCCGTCGGAGTGCCGCGTCTGCCAGAAGCGGGCCTGGCGTACCGCCTCCTGGAGCACCCAGCGCCCCAGCGGGACGATCAGGCCGGTGTTCTCCGCGAGCGGTATGAAGCGGTCGGGCCCCAGCACCCCGTGCTGCGGATGGCACCACCGTACGAGCGCCTCCGCACCGTGCACGCTGCCGTCCCCGAGATGCACCAGCGGCTGGTACTCGATGAAGAACTCGCCGCGCTCCAGCGCGGCCGGCAGCGCGGTGGTGAGCCCGTGCCGTGTGATCGCGCGCGCGTCGGCCTCCGCGTCGGCGAACTCGAAGCGGTTGCCTCCGGCCGACTTGGCCCGGTACATGGTGATGTCGGCGCTGCGCAGCACCTCGGCCGGGGTGCGCTCCCCCGTCGGCCCCTCGACGACGCCGATACTGCCCCGCACGGGCAGTTCACGGCCGTCGATCCGTACGGGCACGGAGAGCGTGGTGAGGATGCGGTTCGCCAGGTCGACCACGTTCCGCTCGGTGCCGGGGCCGGTGGTGAGGGCGACGAACTCGTCGCCGCCGAGCCGGGCCACCATCTCCCCGGGGGCGGTGGCGCAGCTCTGGAGCCGGTCGGCGACCTCGACGAGCAGCCGGTCGCCGGCGGCGTGGCCGAGGCTGTCGTTGATGGCCTTGAAGCCGTCGAGGTCGAGGTAGCAGAGTCCGAAGCGGGCGCCCTCGGGCTGGGAGAGCGCCTTCTCCAGGCGCTCGAAGAACAGCGTGCGGTTCGGCAGTCCGGTCAGCGCGTCGTGGGTCGCCTCGTAGCGCAGCCGCAGGTTGAGCAGCCGCCGCTCCGTGGTGTCCTCCATCAGCGCCAGCTGGTACTGCGGGAGGCCCTCGGCGTCGCGCAGCAGTGAGACGGTGAGGTTGGTCCACAGGACCGTGCCGTCGCCCCGGTAGTACGGCTTCTCGACGCGGTAGTGCTCGCGCTCGCCGCGAACCAGCTCGCCGTAGAGCTTCCACACGTGCGGGGCGTCCTCGGGGTGCGACCAGTCCCGGACGTTGCGGCTGCGGACGTGGTGCTCCAGGCCGCCGAACATCCGGGTCAGGGTCTCGTTGACCTCCAGGATGTTGCCGTCGAGGTCGGCGATGCCGATGCCGATCGCCGCGCCCTCGAAGACCGCGCGGAAGCGGGTCTCGGTGGCGTGCAGCGCGAGCTCGGCGGCGCTGCGGGCGGCGAACGCGGAGCGGGCTATGGACTCCTGTTCGGCGAGGGTCCGTTCGCGCAGGGCCTGGGTGAAGCCGGCGGCCATGGCGTGCTGCAACCGCGAGCAGCGGGCCCGCAGTTCCTCGGCGGGATGCTCCTGCTCACTGCCGCAGTACAGCACGAGGTACGAGTCGACGACGCCGAGGGTCCGGCTGAGGGCGTCCGGGTCCGTGACGTGCGCGGCCACCAGCGCGGCGCCGGTGCGGTGCGCGACCGCCGTGTCGAACGGCCGGCCGTGCAGCGCGTCCCGCAACCGGCGGGCGAGCGGCAGGAGATGCTGCTCGAACTCGGCCCGGGTCAGCGAGGTGGCGGTCACCGGGAAGATCGCCCGGCTCCAGATGGTCGCGAACCGCCTGAGTCTGTCCTCGAGGCCGTCCGGTTCCGCGTCCGAACCGGACGACTGCGACGGCACCTTCACGCCTTGCGCCCCACCCCTGCGAAGCCCGAGAAGGCGTACGGATCCTCCTCCTCGAGCGGAACGTCCGGACGCCAGCGGGGCATGGACACGAGCCCCGGCTCGACCATTTCGCAGCCGTCGAAGAAGCGGGCGATCTCGGTGTGGGAGCGCATGACGAGGGGGTTGCGGATGTTGCGGTAGACCGCGACCGTGCCGCCGGCCTCTTCCTCCGTCAGCGGGATGCCCTCGTAGGAGGCGTGGGTGAGGATGACCAGGCTGCCGGGCGCGAGAGCATCGAGGAGTTCGGCGACGGCGGCTTGGGGTTCGTCCTCGTCCTCCAGGAAGTGCAGCACCGCGACGAGCAGCAGCGCCACCGGCCGGTCGAGGTCGAGGAAGGAGGTCACCTCGGGGCTGCTGAGGAGCTGCTGCGGCTTGCGGAGGTCGGCCGAGAGGACGGTGGCGTGGTCGTTGCCCTCCAGGACGGCGCGGCTGTGGGCCACGGCCACCGGGTCGTGGTCGACGTACACCACGCGCGCCTCGGGACAGGCGGCCTGGGCGACCTCGTGGACATTGCCGAACGTCGGTATCCCGGAGCCGATGTCGAGGAACTGGGTGATGCCGTTGTCGACGGCGAAACGTACGGCGCGACGCATGAAGGCACGGTTCGCCTGCATGATCTTGGGCAGTCCCGGCATGAACTCCATGGCCTTGCGGGCCGCTTCCCGGTCCACCTCGAAATTGTGCGAGCCGCCCAGATAGAAGTCGTACATACGGGACACGCTCGGAACCGAAATATCGATACCCGGCGGAGCCCAGGCGGGACGCTCCATCAATGTCTCCAACAAGTCGCCACGGGGGATGCGGCCATGTGTTCGCGGCCGGTGTTCGAGCCGAGGCTACTGATCGCCCGCCGGGAGAGCGAGTAGAAACGGAAATTAGCGGTCCGTTCTTGGTCACACGCCATTGGCACGTGCGCCGAGAACGCCGAGATCACGCCTTCAGCCCGTGCAAATTCACGTGCATATGGACGTGCGCCGGCCCGCCGTCACGCGAGGAGGTGACGGCGGGCCGGCCGGCCGGAAGCGCGGCGCGGGGGACTACTTGGGCGCTCCGACCAGCTTTCCCTCGGGGGAGACGGCGTACCAGGTACCGCCCACACCTTGGCCGTTGGTGTCACCGGGCGCCTTGTCGCCGGCGAAGGTGTAGAGCGGCCAGCAGTCGATGGTCTGCTGCTTGATGCCGTCGGGCCGGCTGAAGGTGACGTATCCCTTCGTGCTGATGCCCTCGGTGTCGTTCTTGTCGACAGGGGCGACAACCGGCCACTTCTCCAGGCAGGGGCCGACACAGGCCGTCTTCATCGGCCAGGCCGAATCCTTCTTGAAGCGGTATACCGTCATTCCGCGCGAATCGACCACGATGTCACCGAGTTCGGGGTCCTTGCGCACGGAGAGGCCGGCGGCCTCCTCGGTGGAGTCGTCGCCACCGCCGGCGCCTTCACCCTCGGCGCCCTCCTCCTCGGCGCCCTCCTCCGCCGCGCCGCCGGAGGCCGGTGCCGCCTTCTTCCCGTCGGGGGCCGCGGCGAACCAGGTGCCGCCGACGCCCTGGCCGTTGATGTCCCCGGGCTTGGTGTCCTTGGCGTACCGGTACATCGGCCAGCCGTCGAGGGTGAGTTGCTTGCTGCCGTCCGCCCGGGTCACCTCGCCGAGCAGCGCGGGGTCGACGCCGGCCGGCGGCTTGGCGCCCGAGGGGCTGACGACGGGCCACGCGTCGGCACACGTGCCCTCGCAGGTGGCGCGCGGCGGGTCGGCGGAGTCCTTGTCGAAGCGGTAGAGGGTGAAACCCTTGCTGTCGGTGACCACCTTCCCGAGCGTCTTGGTGTCGGCGGCCACGAGCTGCCCGGCGGGCTCGGCGGCACCGCCGGCACCGCCGGATCCGTAGCCCCCGGACGGGTATCCGTCGGAGCCGTAGGCGTTCTCCGCGGGCGCTCCGGCCGGCTTCGCCGCGCCCGCCGGCTGGCCGCCGAGCGACGACTCGCCCTTCTCCTGACCGCACGCCGTCGTCAGCGCGAGCACGGCGGCGGCCGTCAGCGCGAGTGCCGCGTTCCCCCAGGTCTTCATGTCGACTCCTCTTGCTTCATGGCTTGTTGGAGCGGCGTCGGGCGCCTTCCCGGCATTGGATACGGGGCGTGGGGGTGCCGTGCTCAACGAGCGCCGAGAAATTTCCGCAGGAACGTCAATCCAGCGCTCCCGAAGAACCCCTCCATCCGGGGAATCCGGGCCGTTCACGGCGTGGGGCGCCCGGATTGTGATCAAGCTCTTCGGCGTGTCTCTGTACGGATCGCTCCTCGCGCGGCCACTGGCGGCCGCCGCGCTGCTGTGGCTGCTCGCCGCACCGGCGCCCGCCGCCGCCGACGCCTGCGCCTATGCCACGACCGGGTCCGGCGGCTCGAACACCTCGGTCGCGGTCGTCGGACCGGGCGCGTGCTCGCCCACGCCGACTCCTCCCCCACCCCCGGAACCCGCGCCGCGGCCGACGACACCCAAGCCGACACCCAAGCCGGTGCCCAAGCCGGTGCCGAAGCCGGTGCCGCCGCCCGCCCCCGCGCCCGAACCGCCCCCCGTACGTCCGGATCCGCCGCGCCCGGCGAAGCCCGCCCCGCCACCACCCGCACCGGCACCGGCACCGGCACCGCCCCGGCCGGCGCCGCCCGCCCCGCCGCCCACACCGTCCGTACGCCCGCGACCGCCGGCCGCCACCCCCGTCGCCCTGCCCGCCTACCGCCGGGCCACTCGGCCCGAACCCGAGAGCGGCCCCTCGCTCGTGTCCCTGACGCTGCTGGTCACCGCTCCCGCGGTGCTCGCGACCGCGCTTCTGCGCCCCCGCTCCCGCTGAGCCCCCGCCGGAGGAAACCATGTCGGAATGGCTTGTCCTGACCATCGCGATGGCCGCCGCGTGCGCCGTCGTCCTCACCATCGTCGTCATCAACCACCGGAGGATCCCCGACGACGACGATCCCAGCGAGACCCCCGATGTCATGGAGTACATGACGATGATGATCGGTGTGGTGTACGCGATCGTCCTCGGCCTCGCCATCGCCGGCGTCTGGGAGGCTCGCAGCGCCGCCCAGGAGACCGTGCGTCAGGAGGCCCAGGCGCTGCACGAGATCTCGGAGCGGGTCGAGGTGTACCCGGCCGACGTCCGCGCCCGCATCCGCGCCGACGTCGAGGCGTACGTGGCGTACGTCGTCGACGACGAGTGGCGCCACATGTCGGAGAAGGGCGAGCTCAGCGAGCAGGGCACCGACCTCCTCCAGCGGGTGCGCCGCGGGGTGACCGACTACCAGCCGGCCGACGACCACGAGGGACAGGCCTACCAGCCCCTGGTCGACCAGGTCGCGGCGGCGGACGACGCCCGGAACGCCCGGGGCCAGAGCGCGGGGGCGACGATGCCGGGCGTGGTGTGGTTCGGCCTGATCATCGGCGCGCTGGTGACCGTCGGCCTCGTCTTCACCCTGCAGATCCGGCGTACCGGACGTGAACTGCTGCTCGCGGGCCTGTTCAGCGCGCTCATCGCCTTCCTGCTCTTCCTCATCTGGGACTTCGACGCGCCGTTCGGGCGCGGGATCTCGGCGACGGCCACACCGTTCACCGACCTCTTCCCGCAGCTCACGGAGTGAGGCCGGGACGGCGGTGAGCAGGGGTGAGGGCAGGGTGCGCGGCGCGCGTATGGGCCACCCGGGGGACACCGGTGCCCCATTCGCGCGCCTGGGATCGCGGCTGTGATAGGGGGCTTCTAGCGTTTCGGGCATCGAGGGGCATGTCATGACCTATGCGGAAACCCCTTCCGCAGCTGCTCCTCGGGGACCCGGAGGTTTCCATGCGCGCGATACGTGCCGCGTCCACTGCCCTGCTGGGGGCGGCCGCCCTCGCCCTGGCCGTTCCCGTCGCCGGCGCGGCGGACGGCGCCCCCGCACCCCACCCACAAGGCCCCCAGGCCGCGCGGGCGAAGGCGCCGGGCGACTTCGTCGTCTCACCCTCGCTGGTCGCACCGGGCGGACGGGTGACGCTCAGCGCCCCCGGCTGCCGCAGTACGGCGACCGCGTCGTCGGGCGTCTTCGACACCGTCACCATCGCCCCGGGCTCCTCGGCCACCGCCGTGGTGGACTGGGACGCCAGGCGGGGTGCCGTCTACACGGTCAACTTCAACTGCACCGGCGGCGTCACGGACACCGTCAACCTGACCATCAGCGGCACCACCGCGAGCCCGACGAGTCCGACCGCCACGTCCACCGTCCTCACCCCTCCGCGGGGCGTACAGGGCGGCCTGGGCGGCTCGGTCGGCGGCGTCGAGGCGTGGACGCTGGCGGCCGGTACCGGCCTCGTCATCACCGCCACCACCGGCCTCGTCCTCGTCCTGCGGCGCCGGTCGAACCTCGACCGGGGCCGGCGTCACTGACGTCGGGGGCGGGCGCCCGCCCCCGACCGAACCGACAAGCTGCCCCACGAACCGACAAGCTCCACGAACCGCCAAGCCCCACGAGCCCACGAGCACCACGGCAAGCCCGTCGCCCCCGAATCCTGACCTCACAGGATTCGGGGGCGACGGGCTTGTACGGCCGACCGGGAGGTTCGGCCGGTCAGGCCGTTCCGCCGCTCATACGGCGCCGGCGCACGATGAACATGCCGCCGCCCAGCGCGGCGGCGGCGACGAGCGAGCCGCCGACGGCCATCTCGGTGGAGCTCGGTGCGAGCGAACCGCCGATGCCGCCCGCCGAGCCCTGGCCGGCCAGCACCCGGAAGCGCTGGGTGAACACCCGGTTGGGGCTGGTGCAGTGGACGGTCAGGGTGTGCTCACCGAGCGTGGCGTTGTTGTGGATGCGGGCGACGGCGCTGGAGACACCGCCGAAGGGCGCCGAAAGGGAGACGGTCGGGAAGGCGGCGGATGAGACGGTGCCCCCGGCGCAGCCCTTGACGGTGATCGTGAGGGTCGACCCCTGGTGGACCGCGGAAGGGGTGACGGTGACGTTGTGAGAGCCGTCGCCTCCCCGCTGGACCGCGGAGGAGCCGACAGTGACAGTGCTGGGACCGTTGGTGGCGGCGGCGAGGGGGGCCGCGAGCCCGACCGCCGCGATAGCGGTGGCGGCCACCGCCAGAGTGCGTGCAGCACGCATGGTTGAACCTCCAGTGGAAGACGCCCCAAAGCGGTGCCCCGGGAAATTCGACGAGTACGCCTTCCATGACGAACCATCACAAGTGCGGGCAACCTCCGCACCTCGGCACTGGTCCACCCCGGTGAGGCGACACGCCGGGGAATGGACCGGTGAATCTGACGGAGCCGCAGGTCACAGCCCGTCAGGATGCTTATCTGATGATTACTCGTATGGGTCATCGTTCTCGTCACCCGGCCCGCCCTGAGGTACCACTGAGCTCCCGGTGCGCACCGGACGGTCTTCGCACGGCCTCGGCGCGCCCGCCACCCGTTCGCCTTTCCCTGATCGCCGGTCCGGCCCGCCCCCCTTACCGTTCTGACGACGCCACGAAGGGAGAACCATGAGCCCCAAGGACTTCAGCGTCTTTGAGCCCAGAAGACGCCAACCGTGGGGCGTCCTGGCTCTCGTCATGCTGTCCGGCCTGGCGATGGTGCGCAATGGAGTCGACGTGGAGATGGGCCCGCCGCAGCCCGCGGCCGCCGCTGCTCCCGACACCCGTCCGACCGGGGCTCCGCCCGTCCCCACCGGCCTGGAGCCCCTGCCCCACGCCCCCGCCTCGCGGATCAAGATCCCGTCCATCAGGGTCGCCGCCCCCATCATGGACGTGGGTCTGGACGAGAACGGCTGGATCGCTGCGCCGCCGCCGGAGGACCCCAACCTGGCGGGCTGGTACCAGAACGGCATCGCGCCCGGGCAGCGCGGCACGGCCGTCGTCGTCGGCCATGTCGACAACGCGGCGGGCCCCGCGGTCTTCTACGGCCTCGGCTCGCTGGACAAGGGTCAGCACATCGAGGTGGAGCGGTACGACGGCCGGGTCGCCGTCTTCGAGATCTACGGCGTCGAGGTGTACTCCAAGAGCAACTTCCCCGGCGTCCAGGTCTACGGCGACACCGGAGAACCCGAACTCCGGGTCATCACCTGCGGCGGCGGCTACTCACGGGCGCACGGCTACGACGGCAACGTCGTCGTCTACGCGCGCATGGTCGGCTCCCGCTGAGGACACCGCGCAGGGCGAGAGGCCCCCGGCGCCGAGTGCCGGGGGCCTCGCCGTACGTGAACGCGTTCAGCGCCGTGGGACGGTGATGCTGTAGCCGGCGTCGAGGAGTTCGGGCAGGTAGCGCCCCAGCGCGGCCACGCTCTGCGCGCGGTTGCCGCCCGCGTCGTGCGAGAGCACCACGACTCCGGGCGCGGCCCCGTCCAGGACCCTGCGGACGATGCTGTCGGTGCCGGGCTCCTTCCAGTCGAGGGTGTCGACGGTCCAGGCGAGCGGCTCCATGCCCAGCTCGGCGCCGATCTCGAAGGAGTGCCGGTTCCATGCTCCGAACGGGGCGCGGTACCAGAGCGGTGCGGAGCCGAGGATCTTCTCGACGAGGTCACTGGTCGAGCCGAGCTCCTCCCGGATGCGTGAGGGGCGCAGCTTGGGGATCAGCGGATGGGACCAGGAGTGGTTGCCGACCACGTGCCCGTCGGCGGCCATCTCCCGGACAAGGTCCTGGTTCTCGACCGCCATCTCGCCGCAGACGAAGAACATCGCCCGGCAGCCGTGGCGGCGCAAGGTCGCGAGGATCGCCGGGGTGTAGCGGGGGTCGGGCCCGTCGTCGAAGGTGAGCACCATCGAGCGGCCGACCCCCGACATCTTCAGGAAGGGCCGTTGCCGGACCGGCGGGAGCGCCTTCCGGAAGGCGGGGGGCGCGTAGGCCGTCATGGGCTGGAGCCGGTACGAGGAGGGCTTGAGCCGGGCGCGGGCCTGCGGACCCGATGCCGGACCCCCGCTCTCGCCGCCGCCCGGGCCGCCCCCGCCGCCCGTGGGAGCGGCCCTGTCCGTCGTACCGAAGCGGTCGGCCGTGAGGACGCCGACCGTGGCTGTGGCCCCCAGGGCGGCGGCGATGCGCAGCACCGCTCGGCGCCCTGGGGGCATCTCATCATTTTTCATGACTAATGGCTCGCATGGCCGAAGGCCTCAGCCCCTCACCCACACCGGCCGTCTGTCCGAAAACACCCGATGAGCCGATAGCCGGGCTACCGGCTACTCCCCCATGACCAGGCCGTCCCCGGCCGCGCCGCGCGCCAGGACGACGTCACGGATCGTGTCGCGTACGGCGGTGAGGGGTTCGCCCGCCTTGATGGCGGCGTTGAGGTTGACGACCCGGCCGCGGCCGGTGTCGAACCACTGCGGGAGGAACTCGGCCGCGGTCACCTCCCAGCGCGCGCCCGGAGCCTTGGGCGGGGCGAAGGTGAAGCGGCCGAGGGTGCCCTGGTTGCCGCGCGGGTCGAACGCGCCCGCGTGGTTGATCATGTCGCCGGCGATCTGGTCGCCCATGCCGTAGATGATCCAGGTGCCGTTGACCTTCTCGTAGGCCTGCGGGACATGGGCGTGGGTGCCGAGGATCAGATCGATGTCGGGCCGGCCGTCGGTCTGCGAGGCCGTGAGGGACCTGCCGAGGGTGAGCTGACGTTCGTCGGGGGCGGTCTGCCACTCCGTGCCCCAGTGGACACTGACCACGACGACGTCGGCGCCGGCCTTCCGGGCGGCCCGGGCGTCGGCGATGATCTTCTGTTCGTCGAGGAGGTTGACCGCCCACGGCTGCCCGGCCGGCAACGGATAGCCGTTGGTGTCGTACGTGTAGGCGAGCTGGGCGACCGTCGCTCCGCCCGCCTTCAGCAGGGTGGGGGTGGCGGCCTCCTCGGCGGTGCGGGCCGATCCGGCGTGACGGACGCCCGCCTTGTCGAGCGCGTCGAGGGTGCGGCCGAGGCCGGCGGCGCCGTCGTCCAGGGTGTGGTTGGAGGCGGTGGAGCAGGAGTCGTACCCGGTCTCCTTGAGCGCGGTGGCGATCTCGGGGGGTGACTTGAAGGCGGGGTAGCCCGTGTAGGGGCCGCCCTCCTGCCCGTAGACGGTCTCCATGTGGCAGATCGCCAGGTCGGCGCGGGAGACGACGCTCTTGACCCCGGAGAGCATGGGGCGGAAGTCGTATCCGCTACCGCCCGCTTCCTCGGCGGCGCGACGGATGATGGAGGCGTGCGGCAGGACGTCGCCGGAGGCGACGAGGGTGAAGCCGGTCAGGGCGGAGGCTCCGCCGCCGGCCGCCGAGGGGGCGGCGGGGCGGGCGGGAACCTTCCGCGACGGCGCGGCCTCGGGAGTGTCGACGACGCCGGCACAGCCGGTCGCCGCCGTGAGCAGGGCGGCGGCGAAGGCCATCGCCCCCTGTCTCGTGCGCTGCATCATCAGCCGGCTCCGCGTGATTCATCGGATGAACATCTGTCCAGAGAATTCATGGCCGGATATAAGCCGCAGTCAAGAAACAAAGCCGCAAGAGATACAAACCCCGCCGAAACGGACGCATGGTCTCTGCCTGACCGTTCGCCGCACCATTCGCCGCTCGGTGCGACCGCTCGTCGCACACCGTTGCGCGTTCTCTGTCCCTCGCCGCCCGCATGCGTTCGTATACGCCCGTGGGACGAGGAGCCGGCAGGAGACAGGAGAGGTGTGGAGCATGGCGACGGCGACAGCGACGACGACCGACGAACGGGCCCTGGCGAAGCTGCAGCGTGACCACGGCCCCGCGCTGTTCGGCTTCCTGCTGGGTCTGACCTACGGCGACCAGCAGCGTGCCGAGGACCTGGTCCAGGAGACGCTCGTACGGGCCTGGCTCCACCCGGAGGCGTTCGACGGCCCCTACGAGTCGATGCGGCCCTGGCTGTTCACGGTGGCGCGCCGCCTCGCCATCGACGCCCGCCGCTCCCGGCTCGCCCGGCCCACCGAGATCGGCGACGGAGTGCTCGCCGCCACCCCCGACCCGGCCGACGCCACGGAGTCCGCGGTCGCCGCGCTCGATGTTCGCGCGGCCGTACGGGAACTGAGCCCCGAGCACCGCGCGGTCCTGGTCCGGCTGTACTTCCACGGACTGACCGTCAACGAGGCCGCCGCCGACCTCGGCATACCGGCCGGCACCGTCAAGTCGCGCTCCCACTACGCGCTCCGGCAGCTCGGGCGCTGCCTGCCGGGCTACCGGCCCCGGCACGGGGGCGTTGCCGGGTCACGGGCCGTGGCCGCACAATGACCGCGTGACGCTGACTCTCGCCGCCGCGGAAAAGGTCCTCTCCGACAACTTCGCCCCGTGGGTGCTCGACCTGGGGCTCTCGGTGGTCTCCCTCGACGGGCCGGAGGCGGTCCTGCGTCTGCCCTGGTCCGAACGGCTGGCCCGCGAGGGCGGCGGGCTCAGCGGCCAGGCCCTGATGGCCGCCGCCGACACGGCCACCGTGATCGCTGTCGCCGCGGCCCGCGGCGGCTTCGTCCCGATGACGACGGTCCAGCAGTCGATCAGCTTCCAGCGCGCCGTCCTCGGTGTGGACGTCCTCGTCCGGGCGCGGCTGACCAAGACGGGGAAGCGGATGGCCTTCGCGGACATCACGATGGCGGCCGACGGCACGCACGAGACGGCCGCCCACGCGACGGCGGTGTACGCGCTGCTCGGCTGAGTCCGCCCCTCCCGGGTCCCGGATCCCCCACCTCTCCCACGGATCCCACACCTCCCACCAGCACCGATCCGGCGGGGGAACGTATCCGAAACCACACGGGCGAGTTGAGTAAAGAGCGTCCCACGCCCGTCCTTCTCGGTGGAGGCTCGTGGTCGGGGTCGCCGACCAACACGTCCGGGAGAAGGTGGGAGCGTTGCTGCCCGAGAGTACGAACGGCACCAGTGGAGGCGGGCTCGCCGTCCCGATGGCCTGGCTCTGTGCCGAGTTCACGGCGGACGATCTGCTGCGCGCGAGCTGCCTGGTCCCGCCCGGCTCGCTCGAGTACCGGGCCGGCCGGCAGACGCTGGCGCTCACCATCCATCTCTGCGAGGGCGCGGACGCCTCCTCCGGCACACGCGCCACGGGCCGGCTCGACGAGTGGATCTCCCGCACCGCCCACGACCGCCCGTGGCCGCGCTGGGTCCGCGAGCGGCTCGACGAGCGGGTCCACGCGGGCGAGGAGAGCCCCGACCTGGCCATGGCACAAGAGACCTGGCGCCGGCTCCGTTCGACGCAGCTGCGGGCCGCCGACCTCGGCGGGATCCCGTCGGCCGCGACCGGCCTCCCCGTGGACGAGTCGGCGCAAGTGTGGCTGCCGGCCTGGCGGTTGGGCCTCCCCCTCGGCCATCTGGCCCTGCATCTGTACTGACGTTCAGACCGGGGGCGCCGACAGAGCCGTGCGGTAGTCGGACAGGGCGGGCGCCGTGCGGTCCAGAGGGAAGCGGGCACCGAGCTGCCCGTCCGGCCGTACGACGAAGCCGGTCGAGCCGTCGGGACGGTAGAGCCGGGCGAACTCCCCCGCGGAGTCGCGGTATTCCGGAACGCCCGGAGTGCCGGCGCCGGTGGCCGGCGCCTCGCGCGCGCGGACGGCGACCGTCGGCAGTCCGGTCGTCCGGGCGGCCTCGGCCAGGGCGCCGCTGTCTGCCGCGTACAACAGCACCACATGTCCGGCCCGGCCCCGCAGGATGTCGAGCAGGCGCCACGGATAGGTCGCCATGGGTACGGTCAGCCCGGCGCAGTCCGGTGCCCGGTCACCTGGCTGGGGCGCGTCGACCGGCCCGTACGGGGCGCCGGCCAGCGGGCCGCCCCGGTAGCCGACCAGCAGCTGGGCCTCGCGGAGCACGAGGGTCCGCGGGTCGTCGGGGTCGGCCGCGATGCCCTGGGTGGCGTGCCGGACGGTCCGTCCGACGACCTCCTCACCGACCGGGCGGCGTTCGGCGTCGTAACTGGCCAGCAGAGCGGGCCCCGTCTCGCCCCGGAGGACGAGGGCGAGCTTCCAGGCCAGGTTGCAGGCGTCCTGAATGCCGGTGTTCATGCCCTGGGCGCCCGTGGGCGGGTGGATGTGGGCGGCGTCACCCGCGACGAAGACGCGCCCGTCGGCGTAGCGGTCGACGATGCGGTGGCTGATGCGGAAGACGGAGGACCACCGCAGCCCGGAGAGACGCGTGGGCACCGGCGCCAGGCGGTCGACCACGGCCTGGAGGTGGGCCAGCTCCGGTCCGTGACCTCCCTCCGGGCCGTGCGCCACCCGGTCGCCCCGGGCGGGCCCCTGGCCGTTCGCCGCCGTGGAGAGCTCGGGCGGGACCGTCATCGACATGCGGTAGCGGTTCGGACCGGGCAGCGGGACGCAGACCAGCACCTCGTCGGCGGAGCCGTCCTCGGCGCGATGGCTGGACCGTACGCCGTACCCGTGCGGCAGTTCCCAGTCGGTCTCGACATCGCCCAGCATGTACTCCTTGGGGAAGGCCCCGCCTTCGTAGGAGAGGCCGAGGCCCTTGCGGACGGTACTGTGCGCTCCGTCGCAGCCGACCAGGTAGCGGGTGCGCAGCTCCTCCTCGACGCCGGACGCGGTGCGCAGCCGGGCGGTGACCCCCTCCGCGTCCTGGCTGAACGACAGCAGCTCCGTGCCCCGCTCGATCACCGTTCCCAGGCCGGCGACGTACTCCTCGAGGAGGCGCTCGGTCTCGTACTGCGGCAGAGCCGCGAACGTGTAGGGCACATCGGGCGGCAGCGCCATGTCGAGCGGCGCCTGCTCCCGGCCGTTGACGTAGATCAGCTGGCCGAGCAGCGGAGTGGCGGCCTCCAGGACCGTACGGGCGAGGCCCATCCGGTCCCAGATCTCCAGGGTGCGCGGCTGGACGCCGACCGCCTTGGCGTACGGGAGGCGGGCGGGCAGCCGGTCAACAAGGCGGCAGCCCACCCCCTGCCGACGGAGCTCCGCGGCCGCGCTCAGCCCGACGGGCCCGGCCCCCGCGATCAGTACGTCGGTGCTGTGGGTGTGCGCCACGGGTGCCTCCCAGTGCCCGGCCCCCGGACCGGTCCCATCCCATCGTCACCCGGCGGCGCGCGGGCGTCGAACGGAGCGGCGTGCGCCAGGCCTCCTAGGCCGTGTCCGGAAGGTAGCGCCGTCTGCCCGCAGGGCAAGCACTGTTGACAACGCTCGTGATCAATACACCTAGGGGGTCCCCCGGTGGACGCCCGCCCGGTACTTGGGGATCCGGACCGTCACCTTCATGCCCGCGCTGAGGCCGGTCTCGATGACGAGGCCGTGCTCCGCCCCGTACACCTGGCGCAGCCGTTCGTCGACGTTGGACAGGCCGATACCGGAGCCGGTGGGGCGTTCCCCGGCGAGGATCGCGCGCAGCTCGGCCGGGTCCATGCCCACGCCGTCGTCCTCGATGGTCACGACCGCCTCCGCCCCCGCGTCCCGGGCCGCGATCGTGACCCGGCAGGCGTTCACGCTGTCCTCCAGACCGTGCTTCACGGCGTTCTCCACCAGCGGCTGGAGGCAGAGGAAGGGGAGGGTCACCGGCAGCACCTCGGGCGCGATCTGCAGGGTGACCTTGAGCCGGTCGCCGAAGCGGGCGCCGGCGAGCGCCAGGTACTGCTCGATCGCGCGCAGTTCGTCGGCGAGCTGCGCGAACTCGCCGTGCCTGCGGAAGGAGTAGCGGGTGAAGTCGGCGAACTCCAGCAGGAGTTCCCGCGCCCGTTCGGGGTCGGTACGGACGAAGGAGGCGATGGCGGCGAGGGAGTTGAAGATGAAGTGCGGCGAGATCTGGGCGCGCAGGGCGCGGATCTCCGCCTCGACGATCCGGGTCCGCGAGCGGTCGAGCTCGGCCAGTTCCAGCTGTACGGAGACCCAACGGGCGACTTCGGTCGCGGCCCGCACCAGAACCGCCGATTCCCGCGAGCCGTAGGCCACCAGCGCGCCGAGGACACCGTCCTCGCCGGTGAGCGGGGCGATCACCGCCCAGCGCAGCGGGCAGTCCACGTCGGCGCACCCGCTGTGCGTGGAGCGGCTGCGGCCCGAGTCGAGGATCTCGGCGACCTGTTCCATGACGTGGTCCCGGTGGTGCCCTTCACCCGGCCCGTCCCAGGCGAGGACGGCGGAGCGGTCGGTGAGACAGAGCGCCTCCGTCCCCAGCAGCGGGCGCAGCCGCCGGGCGGCCTTGCGCGCGGTCTCCTCGGTGAGGCCGGCGCGCAGCGGCGGGGCCGCGAGCGAGGCGGTGTGCAAGGTGTGGAAGGTGGCCCGCTCGACCGGGGTGCCGAGGTCGAGGTCGGCGGTGCGGGCCCCGCGGCGGGCCGCGAGCCGCCCCAGGGCGAATCCCGCCACCAGCAGCACGGCCCCCACCGCGGTCGCGGCCGCGAGCGCGATCCCACTCATCGGTCCGCCCCTTCCCGCGGGGCGGGGGGCCGGCCGCTGAGCTCCTCCGGCAGGTGCAGCCGGGCCAACAGGGCGGGTGTTCCGGCCGGGATGTGCCGGGGCGTGGCCAGCGAGACGAGGATCATGGCCAGGAAGCCCAGCGGAACCGACCAGACCGCGGGCCAGGCCAGCAGCGTGTGCGGCCATCCCTCGGCCGGCAGCCCGGCCCGCGTCACCATCACCGCCGTGAGGGCGCAGCCGCCCCCGAGCAGCAGCCCGGCCATGGCGCCGGGAGGGGTGAGCCGCCGCCACCAGATGCCGAGGACGAGCAGCGGGCAGAACGAGGAGGCGGAGACGGCGAAGGCGAGACCGACGGCGTCCGCGACGGGCACCTTCGAGGCGACGATCCCCGCGGTCAGCGGGACGGCTGTGGACAGCAGGGTGGCGAGGCGGAAGTGCCGTACGCCCCGGGAGGGAAGCACGTCCTGGGTGAGCACACCGGCGACCGACATGGTCAGTCCGGAGGCGGTGGAGAGGAAGGCGGCGAACGCCCCGCCCGCGAGGAGCGCGCCCAGCAGATCGCCGAGCACGCCGCCGAGCATCCGGTCCGGCAGGACGAGCACGGCGGCGTCGGCGGCTCCGGTGAGGGCCAGTTCGGGAGCGTAGATCCGGCCGAGCGCTCCGTACACCGGCGGCAGCAGGTAGAACGCGCCGACGAGGCCGAGCACGACGAGCGTCGTACGGCGGGCGGCGCGGCCGTGCGGGCTGGTGTAGAAGCGGACGGCCACGTGCGGCAGCCCCATGGTGCCGAGGAAGGTGGCGAGGATCAGTCCGTACGTCGCGTACAGCTGGTGGCCGTCACGCCCGCCGGCCAGCGGCTGCGACCAGCCGAGGGGATCTGCCCCGGTGGAGGCCCGCGCGGGGACGGCGGCTCCCTCGGGGAAGGCGAGCGTGCTGCCGCCCTCGACGCGGTGCGTGCCCCGGTCGAGGGTGACGGTCCGCTCCTCGTACGGGACGGTGTCGACCCGGCCGGTGACGGTGAGCGTGAGCGGGGCGTCGACCTCGATCCGTACGGTGTCGGCGACGCGGACGACGGTGTGCTCGCGGAAGACGGCCGGGGCGTCGAAGCGGACCCGGGGCGCGCCGTCGCCGGACCACGCGGCGGCCAGGAAGAGCGCGGGCACCAGCAGGGCGGTGAGTTTCAGCCAGTACTGGAACGCCTGGACGAAGGTGATGCTGCGCATGCCGCCCGCGGCGACGATGCCGGTGACGACGACGGCGACGAGCAGCCCGCCGACCCAGTCGGGGGCTCCGGTGAGGATCTGCAGGGTGAGTCCCGCGCCTTGGAGCTGCGGGAGGAGGTACAGCCAGCCGATCCCGACGACGAAGAGGCTGGCGAGCCGGCGGGCGGGCGGCGATTCGAGCCGGGCCTCGGCGAAGTCGGAGAGGGTGTACGCCCCCGAGCGGCGCAGTGGGGCCGCGACCAGGACGAGCAGGACCAGATACCCGGCGGTGTAGCCGACGGGGTACCAGAGCATGTCGGGGCCCTGGACGAGGACGAGTCCGGCGATGCCGAGGAACGAGGCCGCCGAGAGGTACTCGCCGCTGATGGCGGCGGCGTTGAGGCCGGGCCCGGCCGTGCGGGAGGCGACGTAGAAGTCGGAGGTGGTGCGGGATATGCGCAGGCCGAGGGCGCCGATGAGCACCGTGGCCAGGACGACGGCGGTGACGGCGGCCACCGCGTAGGTGTGGTTCACGTCCGGTCCCCGCGGTCAGCGGCCCTCGACGAGGCCGGTGAAGTCGCTCTCGTTGCGTTCGGCGCGGCGGACGTACCAGCGGGCGACGGCCCAGATCACTGGGTACACGCCGACGCCGAGTGCCGCCCAGACGACGCCCTCGGGCGCGGGCAGCGCGAGCAGCAGGGGCAGCGGCCCGACGAGCAGGGCGAGCGCGCCGAGCGCCGTGAGGGCGGCCCGGAGCTGGCTGCGCATGAGGGAGCGGACGTAGGTGTGACCGAGGGTGGTCTGTTCGCTGATCTCGGAGCGGGCGGGCGGATGGCCGGGCCTTCGCGGCGTTCCCGCGCGGGGCGCCGGCGGCAGGCCGGTGGTGTTCTCGCGGAGCGCGGAGGCGCGCGTGACGGTCTCGCGCCGGGGCCGGCGCGGCGGTGGTTCCTCGGACGTCGGTGTCCGCTCCGTCATCGGTCGACCTCGCAGGGGCTGTGGAGTCAACGGAGTGTACGCACCGGTACGGGCGCGGGGGTAGGGGCTGCGGGTACGGCCTGGGCCGACGGCTCCAGGGCCGGTCAGCCGCTCGCGCGACGCATGAGCAGGTCCCGGAGCTGGCGGGCGTGGCGGCGGCTGACGGCCAGCTCGGTGGTGCCGACCCGGACGGAGGTGGCACCGCCGTCGAGGCGGAGTTCGTCGATCCGGCCGAGGGCGACGAGATGACTGCGGTGGATGCGGACGAAGCCGCGGGCGGCCCACCGCTCCTCCAGGGTGGAGAGGGGGACGCGCACGAGGTGGCTGCCCTCGTCGGTGTGCAGGCGGGCGTAGTCGCCCTGGGCCTCGACGTAGGCGATGTCGTCGACGGCCACGAAGCGGGTCACGCCGCCGAGTTCGACCGGTATGTGCTCGGGCGTCCCGAGGGGCGCGGTGGGGGCGGCGGAGGCGTGGACCAGCTCGTGGACCCGGCGGACCGCTTCGGCGAGCCGCTCGCGCCGCACCGGTTTGAGGACGTAGTCCACGGCCTTGAGGTCGAAGGCCTGGACGGCGAAGCCCTCATGGGCCGTGACGAAGACGATCAGGGGCGGCCGGGCGAAGCCGGCGAGCAGCCGGGCGACGTCGAGTCCGGTCAGCCCGGCCATGTGGATGTCGAGGAAGACGACATCGACCGCGTCCTCGCCGTCGGGCCCCGCTTCGAGGGCCCGCCCGATCCTGCGCAGCGCCCCGGTGGCGTCGGTGGCGCCCTCGGCGCTGCGCACCCGTGGATCGGCCCGCAGGAGGTAGAGCAGTTCCCCGAGGGCCGGCTCTTCGTCGTCGACGGCCAGTACGCGCAGCATGCGGCGGAGTCTAGGCGAGCGGTCGGCCGGTGGAGGGGGTGGTCGACCGGCTGAGGGAGCCATCGGCCGGTGGAGCGGGTGGTCGGCCGGTGGAGGGGTGGTCGAGCGGTTACTTGAGCAGTTTCGACAGGCGTCGGTCCGCGAGCGGTTTGCCGCCGGTCTGGCAGGTGGGGCAGTACTGGAGGGAGGAGTCGCTGAACGACACCTCACGGATGGTGTCACCGCAGACCGGGCAGGGTTCGCCGGCCCGCCCGTGGACGCGCAGTCCGCTCTTCTTCTCGGCCTTGAGCTTGCCCGCGGCGAGCCCGTGCGCACGCTCGACGGCCTCCCGGAGGGTGGTACGCGTGGCCTCGTAGAGAACGGCGGTCTCGTCGTCCGTCAGGTTCTGGGTCGGTTTGAACGGGGACATCTTCGCCGCGTGCAGGATCTCGTCGCTGTAGGCGTTCCCGATGCCGGCGATCAGGCTCTGGTCGCGCAGGGCTCCCTTGATCTGACGCCGTTCCCCGTGCAACAGGGCGGCGAAGGCGGTGAGGTCGAACTCGTCGGCGAGCGGGTCGGGGCCCAGTCGGGCCACCCCCGGCACGTCCTGCGGATCGCGGACCAGGTGGACGGCGAGCCGCTTCGTGGTCCCGGCCTCGGTGAGGTCGAAGCCGTCGCCCCCGGTGAGCGCGGTCCGCAGGGCCAGCGGTCCCTTGCCCGGGCGCGGTGCCCCCGAGGGCAGGGGATCTTTCCAGTGGAGCCAGCCGGCGCGGGCCAGGTGGATCAGGAGATGGAGCAGCTCGCCCGTGGTGCCCGCGCTCTCGATGTCGAGGAACTTGCCGTGCCGGGCGACACCGACGACCTCGGCACCCTCGAGGGCGCTCAGGGGTGGGTCGTACGTCTTGAGCACGCTGACCGCGACGGGCAGCACGCGGGCGATCTCCTTGCCCACGAGATGCTCGTCGAGGAATTCTCGCAGCGCTTCGACCTCGGGCAGTTCGGGCATGGCTCCACCCTGCCAGGACCGCCGTCGCGCCGCGCGCTCAGCGCCTCACGTTCAGCGGCCCCCGCCGAACTCGTCGAGCAGGTCCAGTTCGTCGGCGAACGCGGCTGCCAGCGCGTCGAGGTCGGGGACCGCCTTGCCGTCGGCGACCAGGCCGACGTGTACCTGTCCGCCGTACGGAGACATCGCCACGGCCAGTGACTGGCCGCGGGCGAGCGGCGCCATCGGGTAGAGGGCGCGCAGCGGGGCCCCGCCCAGGGAGAGCGCGGAGCGCGGCAGCGGCACGTTGGTGACCAGGACGTCGAACAGCAGCCGGGCGGCTCCGGAGGCCAGCGGGGCACCGAAGCGGTGGGCGAGCGGCGGCAGTTGGTCGGCGAGGACAGTGAGGGCTCCGGCGCCGCGCAGCGGGCCGTCGGCCTTGTTGCGGTCCATCGCCCGCCGTACGGCGGTCAGCCGGGCCGCCGGGTCGGGCTCGGTGACCGGGAGGGTGAGGAGGTAGGCGGAGAAGCTGTTGCCGGAGCCCGCCGGGGAGCCGGGCCGGCGGCGGGAGACGGGCACCAGGGCGCGCGGGTCCGCTCCGGGGAGCGGTTCGCCGCGCCCGTCGAGCCAGCGGCGCAGGGCTCCGGCGACGACGGCGAGCAGGACGTCGTTGGCGGTGCCTCCCGAGAGGCGGCGTACGCGGTGGATCCGCTCCAGGTCGAGGACAGCGGTGGCCACCCGGCGCGTTCCGCTGGAGTGGGCGGCGAGGGCCGCGGTGGCGCGGGGGTCGAGCCGGCTGGCGCGGACGACGGAGGCGCCGACCTCGACGGCCCGGCCCAGGTCCCCGATGCGGTCCCGTGCGGCGCCGACGAGCCGGCCGGGCCCCGGGAGCCAGGAGCGCGGGGGTACGGGGCGGGCTCGGCGGTGGCCGGGCCTGCGGGTGACGGCGGCGATCTCGTCGAAGATGCCGGCCCCGATGGCGACGGCCCGCATGCCGTCGGCGAGGGCGTGGTGGAGCTTGACGAGGACGCCGAACGACCCGTCGGGGGCGCCGGTGAGCAGGTACATCTCCCAGGGCGGCAGTCCGCGTTCGACCGGGCGCTCCATCAGCTCGCCCGCCAGCCTGGCGGCCTCGGCGGGGAAGTCGGCGCCGGGCAGGGCGATCTCCCGCACGTGCCGTCGCACGTCGAAGTCCTTGTCCGTGGCCCAGACGGCGCCGCCGACCGGCAGCAGCACGTCGCGGACGCGCATCCTCAGCCGGGGGATCGCCTCGGCGCGGCGGGCGAGGAGTCCGAGAAGGCCGGGAAGACCGGGAAGATCGGGAAGGTCTGGCACACGGCGCTCCCCGTGCTCGTCGCCCCGGGGCGGCGGGCCGAAGTGGGCGAGGGCGCCCAGGTGCATGGGGTGGTCGCTGGATTCGAGGTGCCAGAAGGCCAGATCGAGAGGTGCCAGAAGCTCACTGCTCAAAGGATCCCCATGTCCTGGAGGTGGCCCGATCGGAGTGGCCGGGAACCGAAGTCAACCGCCTACGGTCGGTGACGGTCAAGTACGATCGATGTACGCAGCGTTAACAATAAATTCGCACCAGACACATTTGCCTCCTCCGCGCGGTTCGACGCCCCAGACGTCGGAGAGCCGGTCCACCAGGAGCAGGCCCCGGCCGGAGACGCCCGACTCCCCCGCCTCCCTGCGTCTCGGCAGCGCGCTGGAGCGGTCCTCCACCTCCACGCGCACCCGCCGGTCCGGCCCCGCGAGCATCCGCAGCGTCACGATCGCCCCGCCGTCGGTGTGCATCAGCGCGTTGGTCGTCAGCTCGTCGGAGACGAGTTCGATCTCGTCGGAGCGCTCCCCCGCGCCCCAGGCGCGGACGGCGGCCCGGATCATGTGCCGGGCGGAGCTCAGCGCCTCCGGGTCGCCCTGCCCCACGTGCTGCTGAAGCCGGCCGCCCGAGCGCGGGAAGTACGCGCCCTGCCGACGCAGCAGCAGGATCGCCACGTCGTCCTCGCCGCCCCGCTCGTCCACGACCTCGCACAGGTGGTCGGCGAGCTGCTGGAGGTCGCGCGGCCCGCCCCGTACCAGCGAGGAGAGCCATCGCATGCCCTCGTCGAGGTCGGATCCCGGCTTCTCCACCAGGCCGTCGGTGTAAAGCAGGAGCGTCTGGCCCGGGTCCAGTTCCAGCGTGGTCACCGGGTAGTCGAGACGGCCGAACTCGGCCGAGAGGCCGAGCGGCAGCCCGCCGTCCACCGTCAGCCGCCGACTGCCGCCGTCAGGGTCCTGGAGCAGCGGCTCGACGTGTCCCGCCCGCACCACCTGGATCACGCCGGTGGCGAGGTCCGCCTCGGCGTAGGTGCAGGTGGCGAAACGGTCGGTGTCCAGCTCGTGGAGGAAGACGGACGCCCGGGCCATCACGGTCGCCGGCGTGTGCCCCTCGGCCGCGTAGGCGCGCAGCACGATCCGCAGCTGGCCCATGACGGCGGCGGCGTGGGTGTCATGGCCCTGTACGTCCCCGATGACGGCGCCGACCCGGCCGCCGGGCAGCGGGATGATGTCGTACCAGTCGCCGCCGATGTCCCGGCCGAGACGGGCCGAGCGGTAGCGGACGGCTATCTGCGCGCCGGGCACCTCGGGGATGCGGCGCGGCAGCATCGCCTGCTGGAGCCCTTGGGCCAGGTCGTGCTCCTGCTCGTAGAGCATGGCGCGCTGCAGGCTCTGCGCGATGCTGCTGCCGAGCGCGACCAGCAGGTTGCGCTCGTCGGCGCTGAAACCGGACTTGTCGCTGTAGAGCAGTCCGAGCGCGCCGATCGGCCGGGCCTGGGCGATCAGCGGCAGATACACCGCCGAGGTGATGCCGAGCCCGCTGATGTGCGGCCAGAGGACCGGGTACGAGTCGGCGAAGTCCTGCGGGGAGTCGATGAACCGGGGCCGGAGGGTGCGGATCACCTCACTCATCGGGTACGGCTCGTCCACCCGGGTGAAGCGCGTGCCGGGGACGAAGGCGCCGTCCGGCCCCTCGGCGACCAGATGGATCCGGCCCGCCTCCAGGAGGCCCACGACGAGGCTGGTGGCGCCGAAGTACTCGAGCCCGTGCGAGTCGTTGAGCAGGTCGATGACGTCCTGCACGGTCCTGGCGTGGGCCAGGGCCGCGGTGGTGCCCTCCACGACGCTGGTGCGTTTGCGCCGCCCTTCGTCCAGGCCGAGCCGCGCGGCCTGCTCGGTCACCTCCTCCGAGGCGTCCCGGACGATGCCGACGATCCGGCGGGGGCGGCCGGTCTCGTCGCGCTGGATGATCCCCTCGGTGTGGGTCCAGCGGGAGGCGCCGTCCCGCAGCCGGACGCGGAAGTACGCGCCGTAGTGGCCGCTGCCGTCCTTGAGCGCGTGGGTGACCAGTGTGTCGAGCCGGCGCGCCTCGTCGGGCGTCACGCGGGAGCCGAGGGTGACCGGATCGCCGTCGTACTCCTCGGGGCGCATGTCGAAGACGGCCAGGGCGCCCTCGTCCATGGCCATCAGGCCGGTCATCAGGTCCCAGTCGAAGCTGCCCATCCGGAACGCCCGGCCGTAGTCCCGGAGAAAGCAACAGGCCGGGCTCCCTGGTCCCGATCCGCAGCGGCACTCCACCGCCTCGCCGCCCCCTCTGCCCGCGCTCATGGGGCCACGCTAGGCGGAGGGCCGGTCCGGCGCACGGCGGAGACGGCGGCGGACATGGGAGCCCTCAGCCTTCGAAGGTCTCCGGCTGCCGCGGGGCGGTGTCGCCGGGGAAGAGGTCCTCCCAGGAGGGCGGCTGGGAATCGGGTTCGACGGGCTGCTCGGAAGGCGGCGGGGAGGCCGGTTCGGACCAGGTCGGGGCCGGGCAGCCGGGCGGGACGGACGGGCTTTCGTACGGCACCGGCGAGGGGCACTCGGTGGTAGACGACGGGTCCGGGGACGTGGGGTCCGGCGACATGGGATCCGGGGACATGGGATCCGAGGACATGGGATCCGAGACTTCCGGGTCCAGCGTCGTGGGGTCGGGGGCGGGCGTCGGCGGCAGCAGGCGGTGGCACCGGTCGGGGTCGCAGGGCGGATCCACCGCGGGCTTCCTGTCCTGGTCGCCGTCGGTCCCGGTCCGCCGCTCGATCCACGTGTGGTCGACGACGTCGACGATGACCAGGCTGTTCACGACCGTCGCCGTCGGCCTGATGACCACGACCCGGTCGGGGTGGTATCCGCTCCAGGGCTTCCCGCTCTGCGCGGCCCCCCGCCCGGCGCTCGGCGAGCGCAGCGGATTTCCGCAGGCGCAGCGGACGCGCGGCGCGCCGTACCGGTCGACGAGTACCGCCGTACCGGCCTGAAGGACGGACTGGTACGCGGTGGCGCGGCCGCCGGAATAGCCGTGGTTGGTGACGCGGGTGTCGGCGCGCAGGACGACGGGGGTGAGGCCGCGCAGCCAGTCCGCGAGGTCGGCCTCGGGGATGCCGGCGCCGTCGGCGAACGCGCGGGCCTTCGGCGCGTCGGCGGTGAGGAGGGCGACCTGCCGCTCGACGTCGCAACTGGTTGCGGAGTGGGTGCCGCCGTAGAGGCCGGGGGTGGAGCCGGTGACCTCATGGTTCGTGGCGGCCGTCGCCGTCCCGCTCGGCGGTGTCGTGGCCGGCGGGGCGCCGGCCTTCGCCGTGGACTCGGTGAAGGGGTCGGGTCCCTGGGCGGCGACGGGCTGGAGGAAGACCTCCTGGGAGGCGGCTGTCGTCCCCCCGTCTCCGCCGCCGTCGTCGGACGAGCAGCCCGCGACCAGCAGCGCCGCGGCGAGCGCGGTGAGCGCGGCCCGCGCGCCGACGTGGGGCCTTCGTGACCGGCGTGTGGGTGAGCGCACCTGGATCTCCCGCCTCTTCCACCCCGGGCCGCTCCTTCGTGTCCGGCCGGGACATTCCCTCATGTCTGTCGCACCGGCCCGTCGGTCGCAAGCGGGGCAGGGCCGGTCGAGCGACAGACTTGAACACGTTCAAGGAAACCCCTAGGCTCATCTCATCGAGTTGAACACGTTCAATCGGGGGGGTGGTGCGCGGATGTCCGTGTTGGTCGGTCTCATCGTGATGCTCGGCATGTTCGTCGTGGTCCCGGTCGGCCTGCGGCTGATCGACGGGCCGACCGGGCCGACGCCCCGCGGACTGCGCACCCTCGCCCGCGCCTGGCCGCTGCTCGCCCTGCCGGGCGCGGTCGCCCTCTGGCTGCCGCGCTCCCCCACGGCGGCGGCGCTCGCCACCGTCTACGCGCTGGCCACGCTGACACTGGCGCTGTACGCCCCGGCCCGCCTCGCCGCACGGCTCCGCCGACCCTCGGCCGGCGGCGGCCCGGACCGGCCACGCGTCCTCGCGCCCTCGGAAATCGCCGTGCTCACCGCTCTGGTGACTCCCTCCGTGGCGGGGCTCGCCCTGGTCACCGAACGCGCCGGACACGAACTCCTCGGCTTCGACCTCGGCATCCTGGCCCTGACCGTGCCCCACTTCCACTTCGCGGGGTTCGCCGCCGCCCTGGTGGCCGGCCTGGTCTGCCGTACGTCCGAGGGACCCGCCACGCGGTTCGCCGCCCTCAGCGTCCCGCTCGGCACGCTGCTCGTCCTGCTCGGCTACTTCGTCGACGACTGGGCCGAACTCGCCGGGGCGCTCGTCCTCACCGCCGGCATGTGGGCCGTCGCCCTGCCGACCTGGCGGGAGATCCGGACCGGCACCGGCGACCCGGTCACCCGCGGCCTCCTCGCCGTCTCGGCCGTCGTCCTCGTGGCGACCATGCTCCTCGCCCTGAGCTGGGCGCTCGGCGAGGCCACCGGACTGCCCCACCCCAGCCTGACCTGGATGGCCGCCACCCACGGTCTCGGCAACGCCCTCGGTTTCGCCCTCTGCTCGCTGCTCGCCTGGCGCCGCATCCAGGCGTCCACCACGCCCACACCATCCGCACCATCCGCACCCAAGGAGACCGCGTCATGACCCGCCTGGTCCGCTCCCTCACCACCACCCCCACCGCTCCCCCACGCACGCCCGGCGCGGGCCTCAACTACCCCGACGTCGGCGCCACCGCCGCGGACCGGCTGCCGTCCGGCTACCAGCATCTCCACCACACCGTCCGGATCGGGAGGGGCGAAGACGCCTTCGAGACGGCCGGCGCCGCCGTCACCACCTGGCGGCTGCACCGCGCCTCCGGCGCACGAGTCCGCAGCCGGAACGTCCGCGCCGACCCCGGCGTTCTCGTGGAGGTCTCGCTCGGCCTCGGCCCCCTCCGCTTCACCGCACCCTGCGAGGTGATCTGGACGGCGTACGAGGGGGGCCGCACCGGATTCGCGTACGGCACCCTCGCCGGACACCCGGAGAGCGGCGAGGAGTCCTTCGTCGTCGACCTCCACCCCGACGGATCGGTCTGGTTCACCGTCACCGCCTTCAGCCGCCCCGCCGCCTGGTACACCCGCCTCGCGGGCCCCCTCGTGCCGCACCTCCAGCACGCCTACGCCCGCCACCTCGGCCGTACTCTGCGGCGCATCGTCGAGGGGTGAGCGACACCACTCGGGCGTTACGCTCCCTTTGTACCCATACGTTCCAGCCGAGGAGCCCGCGATGAGCCAGTACGACGAATACACGAGCCCCTCGCAGGCCGAGGGCGAGCGGCTCGACGAGGACATGGACCCCCAGGAGCGGAGGCAGCGCCATCCGCAGACCACCCGTACCACCCCCTCCCAGGCGGAGGGCGAGCGCGGCGCGGACGACGAGGACAAGGCCTGACTCCGCCTCCTGGCCGACGCCCCCGGGTCGATACTGGAAGGGATGGAGTGGTTCACCGCACCCGATCACTGGCTGAGCCGGATCCTCTTCCAGCGAGGGCTCGCCGGGCTGTACCTGGTGGCCTTCCTCTCGGCCGCTCTCCAGTTCCGGGCCCTGATCGGCGCGCGCGGCATGCTGCCCGTGCCGGAGTATCTGCGCCGGGTCGAGCCGCGCAGGACGCCCACCCTGTTCCACTGGCACTACTCGGACCGCTTCTTCGCGGTGGTGGCCTGGTCCGGTGCGGCCCTGGCACTCGCCCTGGTGGCCGGCGCCGGGGACGCGGTGCCGCTCGCCGTCTCGATGCTGCTGTGGGCGGTGCTCTGGGGGCTGTACCTCTCCATCGTGAACGTCGGCCAGACCTGGTACTCCTTCGGCTGGGAGTCGCTGCTCCTGGAGGCCGGCGTCCTCGCGATCCTCCTCGGCAACGAGGACACGGCGCCGCCCGTCCTCGTCCTGTGGCTGCTGCGCTGGCTGCTCTTCCGGGTCGAGTTCGGCGCCGGTCTCATCAAGCTCCGCGGGGACCCCTGCTGGCGCGATCTGACCTGCCTCCACTACCACCACGAGACGCAGCCGATGCCCGGCCCGCTCAGCTGGTTCTTCCACCACCTGCCGAAGCCGCTGCACCGCGTGGAGGTGGCCGCCAACCACTTCGTGCAGCTCGTGGTCCCCGTGCTGCTCTTCACCCCGCAGCCGGTGGCGACGGTCGCCGCCTGTCTGATGGTGGCGACCCAGCTCTGGCTGGTCCTCTCGGGCAACTTCGCGTGGCTGAACTGGCTCACCATCGTCATCGCGCTCTCGGTGATCGACGGCTCGCCGCTCGTCGGTGCCCACCCGCGGCCCGATCCGCCGCTCTGGTACGTGGTCGTGGTCATCGCGGCGACCGCCGTGATCCTGGTCCTCAGCTACCACCCGGCGCGGAACCTGCTCTCCCGCCACCAGGCGATGAACCGCTCGTACGACGCGTTCCACCTGGTCAACACGTACGGCGCCTTCGGATCGATCGGGCGGGTGCGTGACGAGATCGTCATCGAGGGCACGGACGACCCGGCGCCGCACCCCGGGACGGTGTGGCGGGAGTACGGCTTCAAGGGCAAGCCGGGCGATCCGCGCCGGCTGCCCCGTCAGTACGCCCCGTACCACCTGCGTCTCGACTGGCTGATGTGGTTCGCGGCCCTCTCGCCCGCGTACGCCCGTGACTGGTTCGGCCCCTTCGTCGAGCGGCTTCTCGAAGGCGACCGGGACACGCTCCGGCTGCTGCGCCACAACCCGTTCCCGGACAGGCCCCCGACCCACGTCAGGGCCCGGCTCTACCGCTACCGGTTCACGACCTGGCGGGAGCTGCGGGAGACCGGAGCCTGGTGGCACCGCACCCTCGTACGGGAGTACATGCCGCCGGCCCGGCTGCGGACACCGACACCGGAGCGCGGATAGGGGCGAGACACTCCCAAGAGCCGAACATGCCGGTGCCCCCGGGATCCGGCCGGGGGCACAGGACGAAACGACAGGTTCGACTCAGTCGATACCGGGCAGAATGTGCGGCTCCGCGAGGTCCTCCTCGTAGCCCGCCAGCCGGATGGGGGCCGAACGGGCCCACACTTCCAGGCTGCCCAGCTCGCCGGACCGCCGGGGCCGCTCCGGACTTTCGGCCGGTCGCTTTTCCTGCTTCGTCAGTTCTGGTGTCACCGCGCACTCCCTTGTGTCGCGTACCAATGAGGACATGGCCGTTCGGTCGCGGTGGCGCCGTTCTCGGGGGCGGGACCGCGGCCTTGGTGGCAGGCCAGTCCCCAGGCCGACCGTGAGGGTTTGGTGAAACCCCGGTGGACGACCGTGGACATCAGAGTAACCAAATGAGCGCGCTCGCGCTCTATGGGGCTCGGAAGTGTGACGCGATCGGGTGAATGCCGCGCGGGTGAACGATTTACCAGTTGGCGGGCGCGTAGTCCTTGAGGAAGCAGCCGTACAGGTCCTCGCCCGCCTCGCCGCGCACGACCGGGTCGTAGACGCGGGCCGCGCCGTCGACGAGATCGAGGGGGGCGTGGAAGCCCTCGTCGGCCAGGCGCAGCTTGTCGAAGTGCGGGCGCTCGTCGGTGATCCATCCGGTGTCGACGGAGGTCATGAGGATGCCGTCGGTCTGGAACATCTCCTGGGCGCTGGTCCGCGTGACCATGTTCATCGCGGCCTTCGCGGCATTGGTGTTCGGGTGCCCCGCGCCCTTGTACCCGCGGCCGAAGACGCCCTCCATCGCCGAGACGTTGACGACGTACGAGCGACCGCTGGACGCCTTCGCGGCGGCCTCCGCCATCACCGGGCGCAACTTGCTGATCAGGATGAACGGCGCCGTGTAGTTGCACAGCTGGGTCTCGAGCAGCTCCACCGGGGAGATCTGCTCGATGGTCTGCACCCAGGTGTTGGTGTCGACGACGTCAGGCACCAGGCCGCCGGCGTCGATGGCGGTCCCGTCCAGGTGACGGGCCACGCTGGCGTTGCCCGCCACCAGGGCGAGGTCCGCGACCTTCTGCGCGTCGAGCCCGCTCACACCGACGGGCAGCGCGGCGAGGCCGTCCACCGCGCCGGAGTTGAAGGCGCCGATGACGTGATGGGCGGGAAGCTCCCCGGCGGGCAGGGGGGCGCTCTCGCCCTCGACCAGGGCGGCGTAGGCGGAAGGCAGGCGGCGCACGGTCTGCGTCGCGTTGTTGATGAGGATGTCCAGCGGTCCGGCCTCGGCGACCTGGTCGGCGAGGGCCACGGCCTGGGCCGGGTCGCGCAGGTCGATGCCGACGACCTCCAGGCGGTGCAGCCACTCCGCCGAGTCCTCCATGGCCTTGAAGCGGCGGATGGCGTCCTTGGGGAAGCGGGTCGTGACGGTGGTGTGCGCACCGTCGCGCAGCAGCCGCAGCGCGATGTACATGCCGATCTTGGCGCGGCCGCCGGTGAGCAGCGCGCGCTTGCCGGAGAGGTCCGTGCGGGCGTCACGCCGGGCCCGGTTCTCGGCGGCGCAGGCCTGGCAGAGCTGGTGGTAGAAGTAGTCGACCTCGACGTACCGCGTCTTGCAGATGTAGCAGGAGCGGGGCCGCTGGAGTATCCCGGCGATCCGGCCGGCCTCGGTCACGGAGGAGGGCAGGAGGCCCTCGGTCTCGTCGTCGATGCGCTGGGCGGAGCCGGTGGCGGTGGACTCGGTGACGGCCTTGTCGTGGGCGGTCTTGGCGGCCCGGCGCTCCTGGCGGCGGCGCTGCTTCACGGTCCGGTAGATCCCGGCGGTGGCCCGCCGGACGGCGATCGCGTCCGGGTGGTCGACGTCCAGCTTGTCGAGCTCGTCGAGCACGCTCAGGCAGACGGCCAGGCGCTCGGGGTCGATACCCGGCCCGTACTCCTGGGATTCTTCGGTCACCGTCATGGCCTGTCGTTCCTCGATCGCTCGTACGCTCGCGCGCGCCCATGTCCCAAAAGGAAAACCTTACGGAGCGGGAGGCCGTGTCTCCAAACCTGAACCGGGAGCGTGTTCGAACACACAGTCGCCGCAGAGACCACCCGCCGGGCAGCGGTAGTAGAGGCAGCAGGTGGCGCGGCGCAGGGCGGGTCCGCGGACGGTGCCGGCCAGGTCGGGGTGGGCGAGGAGCCCCGAGACGAGTCCGGCGGCCCGGACTGCGACCTCGGGCCGGTCCCGCGCGTGGGACCAGCGGATCAGCTCGCGCAGCGCCCCGGCCAGCGCGGAGCCGGCGTTGCCCCGAAGGAGCCGGGGCGAGATCCGTCCGTCCTGGCGGAACGCCCGGGACAGCGGTACGAGATGACCGTCCACGACCGTCGCGCGGAGCTGGTCCACCGTGGCGGGGAGGGAGGTGCTGCCCGTCCACCACAGGTCGTCGGGCGAGGTCAGTGCCCCGTCCCAGTACAGCTCCGCCGGGTCGAGCCGGGGGAACCTCCCGTACAGCGCGGCCGGACCGAGCGCGGTCGACCAGAGCCGGGCGGCGAGCCCGAGGTGGGCGATCGAGGCGGCGACCCGGCGCTCGGGCGTGCGGAGGCGGGCGGCGACGGTGTCGACACGGGCGGTCAGCGGGCCGGTCTCGCCCGCGTAAAGGCGCGCCAGCGGCCGATGGGAGCCGTCGCCACCGGGCGGGCCTGCGCGCAGGGCGAAGAAGCCGCCGACCGACGCGCTCTCGTCGAGATCCACCGTCACTGCCTCGCTCTCTCGTTGCCGCCTGGCCGACGCGCCGTCCGAATGCCTCCTGGAACGGTCGCCCGGCATGGAGACGGTCAAGTGCGGGTCACCCTTGACCATGATCAGGTCATGACCGGACCAAGCGGGTCCCCGCACCCGCCGCTCACCGTAACGCTCAGGCGCATGACCACTTCACCTTCCCCTTCGCCCTTCCCCTCCCCTTCTCTCTCGCGGCCTCTTTCGCGGCGGAGCGCGGTGCTGGCTCTGACGGCCGCCGCCACGGTGGCGGCGGCCGCTCCCGCCGCCCGGGCCGCCACCGTGCGTACCGGGAAGCCGTCGACCGCGGCCCGGGCGCTGGCCGAACTGCGCGCCGGGAACGCCCGGTTCGCCGCCCTGCGGGAGATCCACCCGCACGAGGACGCCGCTCGGCGCGCGGCCGTCGCCGTCTCCCAGCACCCCTTCGCCCTCGTGCTCGGCTGTGTGGACTCGCGGGTCCCGCCGGAGCTGGTGTTCGACCAGGGCCTCGGGGATCTGCTGGCGATCCGGTCGGCCGGTCAGGCGCTCGACGAGGCGGTGCTCGGCTCGATCCAGTTCGGCGTCGAGGAGCTGGGGGTCCCCTTGGTCGTGGTGCTCGGGCACGAGCGGTGCGGGGCGGCGACAGCCGCCGTGGAGTACGTCCGCACCGGAAAGCCGGTCGAGGGGCACCTGGCCCGCGTCGTGGAGGAGATCGCCCCGGCCGCCCGCGCGACCCGGGGCCTGCCCGGCGACTGGGTCGAGAACACGGTGCGGGCCAATGTGGCCCGAATACGGGGGCGGCTGGCTCGGGATGAGGCTTTCGGCAAGGCCCGGATCGCCGGCGCCCGCTTCGACCTGGATACCGGAAAGGTCGCGTTCGACCCCTCCTGACCAGCGCGGGCGTACATCTCCAGGCGTACGTCACCGACTCGTACTGCGGCGGCAGTACGACGGAACGCGTTCCCAGGTACGACGACGTGAACGCCCGGAAGAGAGATCGTTGTATGTATGAGCCCCCTCCTCGTGTCCGTGATCCTGTCGCTGGTCTCGGCGGTCGCCTACGCGGCCGCGGCGATCGTGCAGGAGCGGGTCGCGGCCGCCGCCGGAGGCCGCACGTACGCGCCGGTGCGCAACCCGGTCTGGTGGGGCGCGGTCCTGCTCAACGGTCTCGGTGCGGCTCTGCACGTGGCCGCGCTCGCCTACGGTCCGCTCAGCCTGGTGCAGCCGCTGGGCGCGCTCACGATCGTCTTCGCCCTGCCCATGGCGGCACTGTTCGCCGGTCGGCGGGCCGGGCGCACCGCCTGGCGGGGCGCGGTCATGGCCACGGTCGGCCTGGCCGGACTGCTCAGCCTCACGGGCAGCGCCGAGTCCCAGCCCCTGCCCCTGCCCGGGACCGAACGATGGCTGCTGTGCGCCGGTACCGGGGCGGTGGTCGGCATCCTGTTCGCCGCCGCGCATGTGGTGGGGCGCTCGGTACTGCGCAGTGTGATCCTGGCCGCCGCGGCCGGGGTGTCCTTCGGCATCGCCTCGGTCTTCACCAAGACGGTGGCGGTGGAGTGGACGCCGGGGGCGCCGCTCGCCCAGTGGACCAGCCTGCTGGTCCTCTCGGCGCTCGCGGTGACCGGCCTGCTGCTCTCGCAGGCCTCCTACCGGGGCGCGGGCCTCGCGGCTCCGCTGGCCACGGTCACCGTCGTCAACCCGGTCGTCGCCGCGGCGGTGGGTCTCACGCTGTTCGGTGAGACCTTCCGCTACGGCGCGGCGGGCACCGTCGCCGCGCTGATCTGCGGCGCGGTGGCGGCGGGCGGGCTGATCCAGCTCACGACGGACCGGCTGGCGGCCTCCGAGGACTCGCCCGCGGTGTCAGATCGAGACGCCCCGCGCCCGCAGGTAGGCCAAGGGGTCGATGTCGGAGCCGTACCCGGGACCCGTCCGCACCTCGAAGTGGAGATGCGGTCCCGAACTGTTGCCGGTCGATCCTGACCGCGCGATGCGCTGGCCGCCACTGACCCGCTGGCCCTCGCGGACGGTGAGCGCGGAGAGGTGCGCGTACTGGCTGTAGCGGCCGTCGTCGTGGCGGATGACGACCTCGTAGCCGTACGCGCCGCCCCAGCCGGCCGAGACGACCCGGCCGGTGGCGACGGCCCTCACGGAGGTGCCCGTGGGCACCGGGAAGTCGACGCCGGTGTGATACCCGCTGGACCAGGAGGAACCGGACACGCGGTAGCGGGTGCCGAGGGAGGCGGAGACGGGGGCGTGGAAGTGATCGGCCCGCGGCGCGGCGGCGGGCTTGGGGGCAGGCTTCGAGGCGGGCTTGGGGGCCGGCTTGGCTTCCGCCTGGGTGGCGGGAGGCTTGGGAGCGGGGGCCTTGGTGATGGGGGCCTTGGTGACCGGGGCCTTGGTGACCGGGGCCTTGGCTGCGGGTGCCTTCGTCGCGGGCGCCTGCGCCTTCGGCGTGGTCTTCGGTGGGGTGGTCCGGGGGGCGTCTCCGGGCGCCGGCCTGGCGGGCGGCGCGGAGATCCGGAGGGTGAGCCTCTGCCCGGGATGGATGAGATCGGGGTCGCTGCCGACCACGGTGCGATTCGCCTCGTAGAGGCCCCGCCAGCCGCCCTTCACCCGCTCCTCGCGAGCGATCCGGGAGAGCGAGTCCCCGCGGGCGACCGTGTACATCTCGCGGAGGGCGGGCACGGCGGTCGGCGTCGTGCCCGCCGGTGCCTTCGTCGCACCCGCCGACGAGGCGGTGCGCTGCCCCGGTAAGGAGGCGTGCCTGACCCCGCTACCGCTCTCCCGCTGCTGCTCGGCGAGGCCCGCCCGGGGCGCGCAGGTCGGCCAGGCGTCGGGACCCTGCCCCTTGAGGACCTTCTCCGCGACGGCGATCTGCTGGTCCTTGGAGGCGAGGTCGGCGCGCGGGGCGTAGTGGGTGCCGCCGTACCGTTCCCACGTCGACTGACTGAACTGCAGCCCGCCGAAATAGCCGTTGCCCGTGTTGATCCGCCAGTTGGAGGAGGACTCGCAGGCCGCGACCTTCTCCCAGACGTCGAGCGAGGCCGCCTGGGCCGTCCCCGCCCCGATCAGCGGCAGCGCCATGCCGGCACCGCCCGCCGTGACGGTGAGCGAGGCGCGGTTGATCCGGCTCGGCTGGTGTCTGCGGTGTCGTCCGCGTACGGCCATGGGCCCCCCTTGAACGCGTCTGCTGAACGTAATCAGCAGTCGCCCAAGGTAAGGGAGAGTCACAGGCCGTGACAAGGGCCCGGGCCGAAGCCCGGGCCCTTCAAGTCCCTTGCGTCACGGGCGAGTCAGAGTCCCGCGGGACCCGGTTGAGGCTGAGGCTCCGGTTCCGGTACGGGGGTGGGCCCCGGCGGCGGCTCGGGGACCGGGTTGGGCGGCGGCACGGGAACGGGGCCCGGCGTCGGAGGCGGGACGGGACCCGGCGGCGGCACCGGCGAAGGGGGCACCGGGTCGGGGTACGGGTGGGTCATGACGGGCCTCTCGATCGGGTGGGGGCCGTACGGCTCCAGGGTCTCCCGGAGCGTGTGCCCGCGCCCGCCGGGCGCATTCATCCGGGTCGCCGCCCGGCGGGTGGAGGAGCCCGCCGGGGACGCGTTCAGCGGCCGGTCACCACAGCTCGGGGGGTCGCCTTGAGCTGCGCCTTGGCCGCGTGGACGACCTCGGCCGGCGGCTCCGGGGCCTCGTCGGGGTGCTTCTCGGCCCACTTGGCGGCGTACGGGCAGAGCGGCACGACCGGGACGCTCTCACGGGCCGCGAGGGCGTAGAACTCGCGCACCAGAGACCCGGCGATGCCCTTGCCCTCGTGACCCTCCTCGACGAGGGTGTGCACGGCGACGAGGGCGCGCGGCTCGGCGTCCAGGACGAAGTAGACGACGACACCCACGCGGGTGTCCCCCTCGAACGCCTCCAGGCGCCCCTTCTCCCGGTCGTCGCGGATCTCCAGCGCTGCTGCCATGCAGTGCGTCTCCCTCGGAGTTCGATCAGACCTGGGCGGGTACGGCGTGCGGGCTGCGCAGGGTGTCGCTGCCGGGCACCGGCGCGGAGGCGTCGGAGCCGAGCTCGACGATCCGGTTGTCCGCGTCCACATGCACCACCCGCGGCACGAGCGCCCGCGCCTCGGCGTCCTCGACCTGCGCGTAACTGATGAGAATCACCAGGTCACCGGGGTGCACGAGATGGGCGGCGGCCCCGTTGATCCCGATCACCCCGGACCCCCGCTCCCCCTCGATGACGTAGGTCTCGAGCCGGGCACCGTTGTCGATGTCGACGATGTGCACGAGCTCCCCGGGCAGCAGATCGGCCGCCTCCATGAGCGCGGCGTCGACGGTGACGGAGCCGACGTAGTGGAGATCGGCCTGGGTCACAGTGGCCCGGTGGATCTTGGACTTGAACATGGTGCGAAGCATCGAGGTACTCCTGGATCTAGGCTCCCTGCCTGCGTTTTTGCAGGTCAAGGGCGGTTTCCTTACCCTACAACGAGTCGCGCGTTCGGCCGGCATTCCCCAGGTTTTCCAGGACTCATGCTGACCACTTGCTGACTTTCCTGACGCATCATCAGGTGACTGAGGGAGGGCTTCGCCCGCTCTCGCGACCCCACCGCGACGACTACACAAGCGTACGCAGCACCCTGCGAACGGCGTCCGTGATCACCGTCACTCTGGCGGCCTGGACGGCGGTCGGGAGCGAGGGCCGGTCGACGGGAAGCCGGCCTGCGCAGCACCATAGGTCAGAGGGGCAGTCCCCCTCTTCCGTCTCAAAGGAGGAAGGAGGCCCTCTGGTGCAACGATGAATCTGGGGACCGAAGCGGCGCGGCAACGTAGCAGCGGATCGCCGGTTACCCAAACCGGCGATTCTCATGACCATAGCTGTAGCTCGTCCGGTGACTCTTGGCGGTGGCACAGGGCGGGTGCCACCAGTGTTTCGAATCCGGTCCGAGCAGCGCACGGCCCAATGTCGCGATCAGGCTCAGGCCAGCCTCGAGGAGCCATCTTGCCCGTGGAATCGCACTCCGACGAGACCCGCACCAATATCAACTCGGCGCGCAGGCGCCAGTCCGAGCTGAACAAGATCGAGCGCAACTTCGACGCCAAGGTGGCTTTTCTCGTCGAGCGTGGAACCTTGGACGCTGCACTCGGCCCCGTCCTGGAAAAGCTGCACAAGTACCGCAACGAGATGTAGGCCCGAAGTCATCAAACCCGCCGCCCTGATCTACTTCGACTCCGCTTGCACCGCGTTGGACTCCTACCGTCAGCTGTACATGGCGTACGGCTCCCCCTCTGAACTCGGCCCGGAGCTCAAGAAGTACGCCAGCGCCGATGGTCCGCTCGGGCTCGTGAGACAGGACCTTCCGCAGAGGATCGCCGCGCAGCTCCGCCGCGAAGTGGGACTCGACCTGCCCCAGGTGCGCAGTGCCCTCGTCCAATATCTGCACGCTCGCCTAGATGAGATGAGGGATGGACTGGCGTTCATCGAAGACAGCCTTGGCGTTCCGCACCTCGTGCCCGGGGATGCCCTGCGCCTGGTGCAGGCGAACCTCACGGCGACGACAACCCTCGAACAGGTTCGCGGACTGAAGTATCCGTATGCCAAGGGGGACCTAGAACGGTGGCGAAGCCTCGTGTCCGCACTGGAGTCGATCGACGACAAACACCAGCTCGTGCACGAGTATGCCAGCATAGGGTGAGGTTGCCGCGGACCATGCCGACCGCGACTGATACGGCGATGAGCAGGGGCGTAAGGGCCGGGCACTGCGGCGACGGCGGCGTTGGTGAGGCCACCGAGCGCGATGAGGACCGTCGTCCGCGTCGCCGCTTCGGTTCGGCGGGCAAGGGCGGCGTACAGGGTGCGGCCGAGGGTCTGTCCGGCGCCACCGAGGCCGAGGGCCCAGGCGGCCTGACTTGTGGTGTACCCGCGTTCCAGGAGAAGGGGGACGAGGGCGACGACGACGGCGTACATCGCGAAGCCGGACAGGGTGAAGGCGGCGGCGAGCAGCAGGACCGGCCGGCTACGCCCGACGCCTTCAGCGCCTTCGGCCTTGTGTGCAGGGCTGGTTGCCGCGTCAGGCCAGGGTGCGCGCAGGGCCAGGGCGTGGGCGGGGATGGTGACGGCGGCGTGGTCTCAAGATCCGGTACGTGGTCCGCAACGACCGGCCGAGCCGAGGACTGGCATGGCCGATGCACTCACCTTCTACAAGAAGCTCGCGAAACTTGCCACGTGAGACACCCTCTTAGGACGTTTCGAACGAGCAATCGGAAGGCCCTCCCGAGGGCCAGAGCCCTCGGCTCGCGCCCCCATCGCACCCAGTGCGCCATGGAGTTGAGGACGGTCACGACCGGTGTCCCTGCCCGCGTGTAGGACCCGCGATGCAACGCCCCGAACCGAGTGCGCGCGCGGGGCGCACGGGCGCACGCCCCAGCACGTCCCAATGCGCCCCATCGGTGCGTGCGCCCATCCTGAACTTCCCGTGGATGGCATCGACATCGAAGTCGACGAACTGGCCATGCGTGGCGTGGCCCTGGAGCGCTACCCCGAGTTCGATCGCCACGCAATCGCCTGGTTCACCGACCCGGCCGGGAACGCCCCCTCGGTGATGCGGAAGAACTGACCGTCAGCGGGATCATCCGGGTGAAGCGCAGGGAGGGCTCGACGCCGAGCTCCCTGCGCAGCAGGCCGCGGAACGTGTCGTAGCGCCGGACGGCCTCGGTCAGATTCCCCTCAGCGAGGTGCGCGGACACCACCGCCCTGTGGGCGCTCTCCCTGAGCGGCTCCATCCCCACGCTCGCCAGCGCGGCCTCCAGGGCGAGCGCCGACCGACCCTGTCGGGCCAGGCGCTCTGAGAGGACATCCAGGGCGAGGAGGCGCATCTGGCGCAGCCATTCGCGCTCAAGGACGATCCACTCGTCGTCCCAGCCGGGAAGCAGGTCCGCGCCGACGAGCAGGTCCAGCAACCCGCGGGGGTCCGGGAGCGGGTCGCGGGAGTGCAGGACCCTCAGCGCGGTGTCGGCCAGGACATGGGCGTCCACGTGGACGCCATCGGCGATGTCCATCGTCTCCCGGGTGCAGCACAGGAGCGGCCGGTCACCGCGCGGCAGCTTCCACAGCGCCGTACGCAGGCTCCCCCGGGCCCGCTCCTCCGGCACGTCGGGCCAGAGGGCGCCGGCGAGGGCGGAACGGCTGACGCGCCCGTGCAGGCCGACGAAGGCCAGCAGGCGTTGCGCGTTTCCGCACAGTTCGACCGGTGCGGCGTCGTACTCGAGACGGAATTGTCCGAGCAGCCGCAAGCGGGCACCCACTGACGAGAGGGAGGCGGAAGGGGGCGGAGACGACATCATCTGCGGCTCCCGCGGAATACGTGCGTGTGCGGCCTCGAAGGCCACAGTCGCCCTCAATAGTACGTCTCGCAACCACATTTGGCGCGCTGGGACCACCTCCACGGGTGGCGCAAGCGGGGCTCCTGGGTGCACGCTGAAAGAGGGGATACAGACGGCCGCACGCGCGCACAGGAGGCGAACGCAATGGCCGACAACATCATGAAAAGTCAACAGAACGACCTCAGTTCGCTCATGGAGCGGGCGTCGAAACGTGACTCCACCGTCCCCTTCGAAGGCTATAGCCGCGATGACGGAAACATTCCGGGCAACATCCTGATCGTCGAATCCGGCGACTGCGTATATTCCTTCGCCAAGTCCGACATCATGGACCGGGAGACGATCGGCGCGGACCGGATCAGGGTGTACGTGCGGGAGGGAGCCACCGCATTCCGCCTGGGCCGGCTGCGCACCGGTGAACCGCAGGCCGGCTTCATGGTCGCCATGGAGGACATAGCCCCGCCGACGAGCCCCCGAGTGCCGGGAGAGCCGAGGCCGGCAAGCGGGCTGGGCGGGCTCGGGAACGCCGAAGCGATGGAGCACACGGCTCCTCCACCGGCCGTGGACATGCCGGGCGCGCCGCGCTACGCGGCAGCGGGCACGGGACAGGCACAGGCAGGACAGGCACAGGAGGCCCAGCCCCGGGTGCTCGCCCCGCCCCTCTCCACCGTCGGAAGCTACTGGACGAACAGCTGCATCGCCGGCGACGTCTTCGCGAACAACTGCGCCCACTTCCTCTCGGACGCGTTCATCCGCGCCGGGTACACGGAGCTCTCCTCTCCCAACCCGCACATCAATGCCCGTTGCTACACCAATGCCCGCCGGCCCATCAGAGCACGGGACATGTGGTCATGGTTCGCGTCGAAGGCGGTTCGCACGAGCTACACGCCGACGCCGTACACAGGATGGTGGGCTGTCTTCCAGCTCGACGAGAACGTGTACTGGGGCGGTCACGTGGCGCTCTTCGACTCCGACTCGTGGACGTACTACGGCACGGGCTGGCACGGCACGTGGCGCCAGTACATGTACCAGTGGTGAAGGAACGGCACCCGGCGCACCGCGTGCGCCTCCCCGGCTTCGTGAAGGACGACGACGTCGGGCTCGGTGATGCCGTCAAGCACGCGACGCAGTCGCTCGGCATCAGGCCGTGCGGTGGCTGCACGGAACGCGCCCGCAGGATGAACCGATGGCTCACGTTCTCGCCGTGGCACCGCGACAAGGAGTCCTCATGAGCGTAGAAGACGTCAGAGACGAATCGGCGCACACCGCCCCCGGCGAGACCGCGACGGCAGGAACGTGCCGGACCTGCGAGGCGCACCACTCCCGCGCGGCGTCGCCACGGTCGTACGTCTACGCACTCGGTCAGATCGAACTCCACTTCCCGAACCAGGGCGTGGAGAAGGAGCTCGCCCAGAGCATCAGCCGCGCCGACACGGCGGGTCTCACGGACCGACAGGCTTTGAGCACGGTTCTGAACCTGCCGGAGAACCGCTATCTGGCACGGCAGGTGTGCTACGTGTTCACCGTCCAGGGCGTGGAAGCCTACCTCCTTGTACCGCGCGATCCCGCCGACTACGGTCTGCTGGCCGAGGCCATACGCCCCGACCAGCAGGTGACCGCCCTCGACTGTGTCATCGGGGTGCGCGACCCACTCGCGGATCCGGGGCCCTGCGTGGGTCTGTCCTTGCCCACGGTGTCGGTGGACCAGGTGTACTCCTTCGCCGTCACCGACCTCCTCGACGCCATCGAGAAGCCCGAGAGGATGGCGGGAGAGACCTTCGACCGCGCGGCGGAGGACCTGCTCAGGACGGTTCTCCGGGCGTCCGGCAACACGGGCGCCACCGACGGCCAGCGTGCCCTGACCTATCTGCTGGTCCGCTACTCCGCCATCTACCAGACCACCTTCGAACGGTCGATGGACGGCTACTCCCTGTCCTCCATCGACGTCCGCCCGTCCAGCGTCGACGGTGCGCGCCGGGTCGTGGACGTCGTGTTCTCGTACACCAGCCGGAGCACCGACGTCACGGAGAAGAAGTTCGTGCCGGTCGATGTCACGGACGAGTATCCGTTCCACAGGCACGGCATCTCCGACTACTACGACCACCGCTGACCTCGTGCCCGGAAGAAGGAGAAGCGCCATGGGCTTTCTGGGATTCGCCGATACCGCGCCCGAATGCGCCGGCGCACTACCCAATTTCTGGCAGGAACTGGCCTGCCCCTTCGAATGCGACCACCTCTGTAAGGAGGAGTGCAAGCCCCCCCACAGGAACAGTGCGCGGTGCAAGCGGTGCAGCGAGGAGTGTCTCAACACGTGCTACTTCGTGCCGTGCTGCAACAGGTTCCAGCGGTGCGAGAAGGGCGTCGTCGAGATCAGGGCCGACTGCTACCACGATTGGGAGTCGAGCCGCGACGACTCCCCCGAGAAGACCGAGTGGGTGTCGACCGGAGAATTCTGCAGGCAGTGATTCAGATCGTGAAGGTGTCGAGGTACGAGATACGGCGGGACAACCCACGCGGACTCTCGACCTCGTCGACTTCCATGACCAGCAACCGCTGGCGTCCCGGCCCGGGCGAGGCCGACGCCAGCGGTACCGTGCCCGTCCACCGCGCCAGCGGGCCCGTCACCTCCACGAGGGGCAGGGCGACCCCCGTCGGGAAAGTCGTCCCGGGCGTCCCCACGGTCCGCCACTGGGCCGGGTCGTCGACCGACGTGCTGCCGAGCAGCTGCCTGCCGACGATGATCGTGGTCCTGAAGTTTCCCGGAGCCGTCGGCGGCAGCGGACCGGTCACCGTCACCGAGGCCTCCGTACCGCCGGCGGACAGCGTGACCGACGCCCGCCGGTGGACGGGGATCTGAACGAACCCGGCGTCCACCCCTGGTGACAGCCGCAGGTCCTCCGGGGTGCGCAGCGCGTCCGGCTGGAGGCGTGCGACGCAGAGCCGCACGAACGGCTGGTAGACGCGCTGGGCCTTGAACCGGACGTCCGCGTACCAGAGTTGCCGCTGCTCGTCGTAGGCGACCGGATACCCCATGGCGTGTCCGGCTGACATCTGCACGTCCACGGCGTCGAGCAGATCGGAGGGGCGCGGGAAGCCGATCGGCGGCGCTTCGCCCGCCTGGCGGACGGGGTCACGCCCCCACATGGTGGCCCACTGCTGGGACGCCGCGTCCGGCTGGGCGTTCTGCCCGAGGACTCGTACGGCGAGCAGTTCGCCCTCACCGGACACGTACCAGGGGCGCTGTAGGTAGACCCGCACGACGCCGCCCTGCCGGACGCTCGCCCGCGTTCCGCCGCTCGACTCGTCCTTCCACTGGAAGGCGGGCACCACGGAGTGGACCGCCGGCGCGGGCGGCCGGACGGTCGCCGGGACGTGCAGGGTGACCGGTGAACCGGCGCGCGTGACCGGCGGCACGACGAACGAGACCTCGACATCGGCTCCGTCGGCGATCGCACCGCCCGCCTTGCGGGCGACGCGGCCGGCCTCGTGGTTCACGGTGTAGTCCTGGTCAAGGGTGTAGGCGCGGCCGGGCTCGGCGGGTGTCCCCGCGGCCGTCACGGGGTCGACGGCGGCCCGGACGACCACCGTGCCCGGGACGAAGGAGGCCGCCACCTGTGCCTCGTTGAGCGCGGTGAGCCGGATCGTGCGGCGGTCGGTGAAGTAGGGGATGAAGGACGAGGTGCCGACGGGGGTGAACCGCACGGCACGATGCCGGGTGTCGTGCACGTCGTGGCGCGAGCGGAACGGGCTGACGGCGACGGGAGCGGCGCTCCCGGGCCCGTCGGCCGCCGAACGGATTCCGTCCTCGCCCTGGTGCAGGACGGCACGGCCGACGGAGTAGGAGGGCGTGCTCTGCGCCGGGTCGTCGGCGATCTCGTTCCACATCGCCTCGACGTGTACCGAGAGGGTCGAGGGACCGTGGACGGTCAGGGCCGGGTCGTCCAGGACGTACGCGGTCTCCTTCGGCCCGCGCTCGACGCTCGGCCGGCCGAACGCCGGGGGATCGACGGGGCAGCGCACCGCGTGGATGAGCCGCAACGTCGTCGTCGGCGTGAGCTGTGCGACGTGTCCCGCGACGGCTTGGGCACGGGCGTCGTCGAGCTCCTCGGCCGACCGGCCCTCCCCCTCGGCGAACCAGTGCCACAGGCCGAGCAGCTCCTCGTCTCCGCGTGTCAGCATGCTGCTCAGCCGCGACGTGACGTCCGCGGCGGGCGGCAGCGTCACCCGGATCAGCCGCCCCGCGGGGTTGAAGACCGGTGCCGGGGTGGCGCCGGAACCGCCCGGGGCCACGACGAACCGCACCGGCAGCCGCTCGTGCCAGCCGTTGCCGTGCGGCCACGCGGCCAGGAGCTCCGAGGTCTGCGGCAGCCCCACGAGCGCGACACCTCGGGACAGCGGGTCGGGCAGCCACGGCAGGCTCATGGCATCGACGTCGGCGTACGGGGCGCCCCCGGCACCCGGGTCCCTGGGTCCCGTCACGACACCGCCGTCCAGCCGGCTGAGCAGCGCGTGGACGGCGGGGTCCAGCCGGTGCTGCCCCACCACGTCGAGCACGCCATGCCGTTCCAGCATCTGCACGGCGGCCTTCGGCGCCAGCAGATGCCGTTCACACGTGGCGCCGAGGACGGGCGCGGCCGGGTCCTTGTTGTCCGTCCGTACGACCAGCACCGTGAGCGACTCGCCGGGCGCCACGGGACGCCGGGGCACGAGCACGGGAGCGGGGACGGGTTCGTAGCGTGTGTAGAGGAGCGGCGCGGTCGCCGGCTCGCCGGCCGTCGGCCGGTCGGTGAAGGGCAGACTGCGGCCTGCGAGGTCGACGAGGCGCGCCCGGAAGCGGTAGGAGCGGCCGTACCGCAGCGACGGCAGCGTGCCGTCGGCCGGCCGCAGCGTCGACGAGAACGGCAGGCCGGCGTCGGTCGCGGGACCCGGGTCGGTGAGCTGTTCCGACACGTCCAGCATCTTGCCCGGGGGTTCCGCGACCAGGCTCCAGCCGTTCCAGCGGAACAGCGACTGGTGCAGGCGCGAGACGCGGTTGTCCTGAGCGTCCTTGCCCCGGGTGAGGGCGTCGGCCACCGAACCCTCGTCGTCGACGGGCACCTGCTCCGCGACTCCCCGCACGGTGTAGTGGCCCGTGCGCCGGCACAGCGGGTACCACCGGCCCGACTTCTCATCGAACACGTCCACCCGGTACCCCTGAAGCACCCTGCCCGCGTGCAGGGTGATGGCCTTGCCCGGCTCGGTGGCCGTGTGAAGGTCGTCGTTCAGGGCCTTGGATTCCTTCAGGACCGTACGGAAGGCGACCTGACGGTTCTTCTCGGCGACGAAGATGCCGTCGGAGCGCAGCGCCGGCGCGAGCAGCACCGGTGGCTGCTCGGTCCGGGGGAGACCGGCGAGCATGTCGCCGTACGACCGGAGCGCGAGGGCTGCCGCGTCGACGTCGACCGTGTGCGCCGCGTACCTGTCGGCATCGTCGAGCGGAAGGTGCAGGGCGGCCTGCGTACCGTCCCGGCCCGCGAGGAACAGCCGGCCCCCGCGGATGACGCACCGGGTGAACGGGAGGTCGTTGTGCAGGAGCGTGAGGGTCTCCGGGTGGGCCTGGATGGCCACCGCGCCGTCGAGTTCCTCTGGGAGCGGGACCTTCACCCGCCGTATCAGACCGATCAGGGACATCAGGCCGGGATGTTCGGCGAGTGCCGCGAGAATGCCGTGAAAGTCACGGTCCGGGGGCACGACACCGGACGGGGCCGCCGTTCCGCCCAGTGCGAGCGGAGCCGCGAACGGCTCGTGGAAGTCGGCGACCCGCAGCCAGCCGAGGGGGTCCTCTCGGGCTTCGTCGGCCAGCACCCCGTGCCGCAGCAGCGAGGCGAAGGGGTCGGCGTCCGCGGAGCGTGCGGCCCTGCCGCCGTCCTGTGCGCCGACGGTCCGTACGAGCGCGTCGACGGCCTGCCAGTCCTCGCGCCGTACCGGCCGCGAGCCGGGATCCACGGGCGCCGGCGCGCCGGGGACGCCGTCCACGGCGGTGAAGCCGTCCACGGCGGTGAACAGGCGCCCGTACTCCTCGCGCAGCGAACCGGACACCGCCTGGACGGGGTAGGACTGGACCGGGTCGGTGGTCACGGCCTCGTCGAAGAGGTACGGCGTGACCGGGGTGGACGACGGGAACAGCGCGCCCCAGAGCGCGGGCCGGGGAATCGGCTCGACGACGCCCGTGCGCGACGTCGTCTTCCCGGTCGCCTCCTCGCGGAAGGTGACGTCCAGGGTGAAGGCGAGATCGGGCCAGGTGCGGATCCGCGGGAAGTCCTTGAGGGTGAGGGCCTCGGTGTCCGCCCTGTCGGCCGCGGTGCGGGTGAGCTGGAACCCGAACACCAGGGACAGACGGGCGGTTCCGTCGTCGGCCCGCGGCGCCGCCGGGTCCGGGAGCAGCGTCCATACCACCGTCACGTCGGAGGTCATGCGTCCACCATCGCCGCGAAGGCGGCGCACCTTTCCTGCCAGGGTCGCGCGGTCGGGAACGCCTTGGCGAAGTCCGGATCGTCACCGCCGCTGAAGGATCGCTCCAGCGACATCGACACCGACTTGGAGAAGAAGGCGACCCGCACCCGGACGGTCACCGTGGCCGTCCCGCGGAGCGTTTTGGGAGACTCGTACGTCAGCCCGAGATAGAACTCGACGGAGATGTTGACGATGCCGAGGATGTCGAGCTCGCCCACGGCCCGGAAGAAGCCCGTGACGGCGGACTTCTTGTCCTTGAGCTTGATGTAGACGCCCGCCGTCACGCACACCGAGCCGCTGGCCACGCCGACGTTGAGGGAGGCCGCGGCGCCGAACTCCACTTGGCCTTCGAGTGCGACGACCTCACCGGTCTCGACGGTGAGCTTCAGGAATCCGCCGCCGCCGAAGAGGGAGACCGTGAGCAGGAAGGGGTGCTCCCGCGAGGACACAGCGAAGGAGGCGCGCACCGCGGAGCCGTTGAACGGCAGCACGACCTCGGTGGACAGGGCGAGGTTCTGGAGCATGAAGACACCGACGCCCACGCCGGGTATAGCCAGACCGTAGCCGACCGCGATCCCGGTGGAGTCGACGGCGATCCGTGGCCCGTTCGCCGGCGACGGCAGGTACTCCCGCAGTCGGTCGAGGAATCGGAGGCTGCCGTCGAACCTCACCTGCCCGACCTTGACGTCGAGGGTCGGCGTGGTTCCCGGTTTGCTGGTGAAGGCGAGGCTCTTGACGTGGATCTTCAGCACCTCGGCGAACGTCAGGTCGAAGGAGTGGAGTTCGCCGCGCACTTCGGAGCGGGGTGCGGTTCCGTCGAGGCGCAGCACCGTGGTGCTACGGATGTCGAGGGTCGTGTCGGCGGTCGTCGTGAGCGAGCCGGAGGTGGTGGTCTTCACGTCGGGACGCCAGGTGAGCGTGGTCCGAACCTCCTCCGGGGGCCTGCCTGGAGGGTGCTTGACCTCGGTCACCATACGCGGCACCTTCTCACCGTCTCCCGTGCCCATGTTCGGCACCGACTCGACGAGTGCGGTCAGGTCGATGACACCGAGGAGCCGAGTCGGGAATCCGCCTTTCAAGGGCGGGCGGGTGAAGAAGCTCCGCGGATCGAACGTCCCCGACTTGAACTTTTCGAGGTCCCCGCCGACCAGGCCCGCCGCGCTCGACAGACCGGAGACCGGGAGGTCGAGCTTCGCGAGACCGCCGGAGCTCGTCGCGGGCGGCGCGAAGCCCACGGGGGGGTCCAGGCGAGCGTAGACCTGGTGGGTGGCGGCCAGGCCCTGCTTCACGTATTTCTCGTCGAGCCGCAGCATACGGGCGGTCGCTCGGGCACCGTCGGCGTCCGAGGCCCCCGGGGCTGCCGCCGAGCGCGAGGCGAGGGCGTCCAGGGCGGGCAGCCGCGCCTCGACGCCGATGAGTCTGGGCAGGGCACCGAGGCGACCGGCCGCCTCCAGGTCCGGCTGGGAGGCGCTCGACGCCTCCGCGCCGATGCGCAGCGCCGCCACCTCCACGGTGGTCGACTCCTGGTCCGCGCCGGTCGCCGGAGCCAGCTCAAGGCGTCCGGAGGCGGGCAGCGCGATGTCCTTGGCCTGCTTGTTGAACTCCTCGACGGCCTGGCCGAGGTTCCCGTGTGCGCGGTCGCCCTCGATGAACACGAGCGGCGCGGTGAACGAGACCGCGTGACGGCGCTTGTCCATGGCGGTCAGGGCGAACCGCAATCGCCCGTCGGCCGCGCCCGGCCCGCGCACCCAGAACCCGACGTTCGGCGTCAGCTTGTCGGTCTTGTCGCTGACGTCGACGGCCAGTGGACCGTCCAGTCGGACCCGCTCGAAGGGAAACGCCCGTCCCCCGTTCGGCAGTGCGGCGACACCGTCGTACGTGACCTCGGGCAGCATCACGGTCAGGATGCTCGTCCGCACCAGGCCGTGGTCGAGCCGCCGTTCGGTCTGCGTCGCGATGTGCACCGGGATGCCGAAGGGCCACAGGTAGCCGCGCTGCACCACGTTGACCGTGATGTCACGGCCGATGACGGACCTGTGCCGGTACAGGACCACCCCCACGCCGGGCACGCCCATCCAGTTGCCCGTGAGGTCGACGGTCGCGCCGAGCGCGCTGAACGCCGTGTCCCTGGCCAGGACGGGGCGCCGGTCCATGGCGGCGGCGATCTGACGTCGCGCCGTCGCCGACAGGGAACTGGTGAACTCTTCGGCGGACGAAATCTCTCCGGCCGACTTGACCGGCACGGGCAGCCGCGACGGAGCCGCGAGCGGGCCTGGATTCGGCGGAAGAGCCAGTCGCGTGTGCCAGATCCCCGTCGCTCCCGTCGGCCCGGTCACCGGCTCCGTACTGTGCAGCCAGACGACCCGGTTCGCCTCCACCGGCGCGAGGGGCAGCCCCCACACACACTCCAGGTGCGCCGAGGCCGTCGACAGTCCGGTCCAGCCCAGCAGCCCGGCGGCGCTGAACGGGATCGACGACCCGGCCGGCACGCGCAGCTCGATCTGACTGATGTCGGACAGCCACGCCTTCTTCACGCCGGTGGAGGCGCCCCCCAGCGTGGTGGCCTCTTCCAGCATGGCCTGCGGGGGAACGCGGATGAGGAGGGAGCCCGGCTGCGTGGGGCTCGCCGTCGTCAGCCGCTGCCCCGCACCGTTCCCGAGCCGAATGATGCCCGAGAAGCGGAACTCGAGCACGAGCATGTCCTCGCGCCGCAGCAGGGTCACGACCCGCTGGGTCATGTCCGGGTCCGAGAGAGCGTCGAGGTCGAGTTCCTCGACCGTATCGAACCCGGAGGCGGCCAGACCGACGGCCTCCCGGTCCCGGTCCGGTTGATCAGCGTATTCCTGGCCGGTCATCTCGCTGCTTCCTTCGACGCACCCATCGGAACCTTTGGCACGTTACGAGCGGGGCGTCATCCGCGCGTCAACAGCGAGAGGCCGGCCGGCGGCAGGGCGGTCGGCTCGCGGGACTGCCGGCCGTCACTGGGCAGCCAGGAGCCTCGATGGGCGCGCGGTGATCAGCCAAACGTCCCCGGCCTCCTGTACGGGATCGACCGCGGCGGGCCCCCGGGCCGCCGCGGCGCGCCGTCAGCCATCCGTCGTCCTACCATGGATGGTGGTGGTGAAGAGCAAAGGCCCGGTGTCGGGAACACCCTGCAGGACGGCAGATGAACCCCTCTTCCTCCCTCCCGTCTCGCCCCGCCCACCTGCGGCTGCTCGGTCAGTTCCGGCTGGAGTTCGACCGTGAGCCCGTCGAGGTCTGCGGAAACGCGCAACGGCTCCTGGCCTTCGTCGGCCTCCGGCGACGGGCCGGACGTTCCGTGGTCGCGGGAAGCCTCTGGCCGGACGCGACCGAGGCGCAGGCACGCGGGAGTCTGCGTACGGCTCTGTGGAAACTCGCGCGGTACGACTCCGCGCTGATCCAGTGCACCCCGGGGACGATCGCCCTCGCCGACGATGTGAGCGTGGACGCACACGCGCTCTCGGATTCCGCGCGGGACGTCCTGTACGGGCGCGGGCCCCTCGACGACGACCAGTCGCTCCTCGGCCTGCTGAACCGCGGGGACCTCCTGCCCGACTGGGACGACGACTGGGTCGTCCTCGAGCGGGAGTGGCTGCGCCAACTGCGCCTGAACGCCCTCGACACACTCTCGGAACGGCTGGCGGGGCAGGGCCTGCCCGCCCTCGCCCTGGAGGCGGCGCTGGCGAGTATCCGCATCGAGCCGCTCCGCGAGAGCGCCCACCGGGCGGTGGTCTCCGCGCATCTGGCCGAGGGCAATCTGAACGAGGCCCTCCGGCACTATGACGCCTTCCGGCATCTGCTGCGCGCCGAGCTCGGTGTCGAACCGTCCGTGCGGTTCGCGCGGATGATTCCCCAGCCACAGCAGTGACAGGACAAGAGCGATGACGGCGGGGTGACGGACCGCTGCCACCCTCTGAGGATCCGACCGGAAGGAGACCGGTGGTGAACACGCTTCCGTATGCCCGGAGCAAGAACCGCATCGTCGAACTGATGGAGCAGCCCGCGGAGCGGCGTGACGCCGACTGGATGAGGGACGCGGCGCAGCAGGCGATCCTGCTGGAACTCGCCACGCTCCCCCCGTATCTGTGCGGCATGTGGTCGATCGACACGTCGACCGGGGACGGCTCCGTCCACCGGACGCTGCGCGAGATCGTCTTCGACGAGATGTCGCACTTCGGTCTGGCGTGCAACCTGCTCACCACACTCGGCGGGATTCCCGTGCTCGACGACGCTTCGGTGGTGCCGACGTATCCGGGGCCCTTGCCGGGAGGCGTGCGGCCCGAACTCAAAGTTTTCCTCAGCGGGCTGACGACGGACGCGGCGGAGATGTACTCCCTCATCGAGCAGCCGGACCAGCCGCTCGCGAGGGACGCCGCGCCGCACCCGTCGATCGGGGCCTTCTACACCGCCCTCCTGGAGGCGTTCCGTGCGCATCCGGAGCGGATCACCGGCACCCGGCAGCTGACCCTGCACTTCGGTCACGGCGCGGGGAACCCCGTCGTGCCCCTCGCCACGCTCGCCGCCGTGGAGAAGGCCATCGGCGTGATCAAGGAACAGGGCGAGGGCACGACCGCTTCACCCGAGAACCCGCACCCTGGGGCGGCGGGAGAGCTGGCCCACTACTACGCCTTCCGGGAGATCTTCCACAAGCGCAGGCTCAGGAAGAACCCCGACACCGGGAAGTTCGAGTTCACGGGAGCGGAGATCCCGATTCCGGACGCCCTGCCGATGGGGATCGTTCCCGCCGGGGGCTGGCCCCGGACGGGACCTTCCGCACCGGACGCCGGGACGACACAGCTCCTCGACGAGTTCAACCAGGCGTACAGCAAGCTGCTGCGTCTGCTGCAGGATGCGTGGCGGCGGGACGACGAGGGCGAGGCGGAGGGGCTGCTGTTCGAGGCGATCGCACAGATGTCTGCCCTGCAGGACCCCGCACAACAGCTGATGGCGCGCCCGCTGCCCGGCGGCGGTAAGAACTACGGGCCGGAGTTCCTCTACGTGACTCCATGACGGGTTCGAGCCTCCCGTTCGCGCCCCTGCCGCGCGAGTGAAAGGGCACCGGTTCGGCGTCCCGGGTGGTTCGGGACCGCGCTCCGCGTCGTGACCGGGGTTAGCGTCCGCGTTCCGATCCCCATCCGCCCGGCGGCGTACCCTCCCTTGCGCGTCCACGGGCGGAGAACGGCGACGATCCGATGAACGTCCCCCACCCCGCGCGGACCCGCTGATGGCAGCCACCCCACTGCCACAACTGGCGGCCGATGTCCGCGACGGGCTCGTCCCCCTGCTCCCGGATCTCCAAGGGCTTCCCGAAGCCCAGCGCCGCAAGCGCCTGGCGCAGGCGCTCGGACTGCCTTCCGAGGCGCTCACCCCGGAGGCGCTGCTCGCGCGGTTCGCACTGCCGAGCGCGGCGCCGCCCGGGGATCTGTGGCCGGTCCTCGTCGACCTGCTGCGGACGGCGGTGCTGGGTGCGACGCGGGCGATGCCGAACTGGTCGCTGCTGATCGAGGACGTACTCCTCGCCGGGCCCACGCAGGTGCAGCCGCTCGGGACCACCCTGCCCCCGGTGATCGACCTCACGTTCAGGTTGAGCGACTCGCTCACGCTCGTGCCGGGGCTGGCCGTACGGGACGGGATCAGCCTCGTAATCTCCCTGCCGACGGCCGTACCCGACGACTCCACCCTCGTCTTCCGGGCCGACGGCTTGGAGCTCGCGCTCGCGGACCACGAGCTGCTGAAGCTCCTCACCCCCGACGGTCTCACCCTCAAGGGGAGTCTGGGGGCTCGCCTCGACAAGACGGGACTGCGACTCGAGGGCGGCGGCAACGGCAAGGGCATCGCCCTGCCCCTGGACCGGGCCCCGGCGGGCTGCGCGCGCCGTCGCTGTACGTGTCCTCGCGCGACGGCGGGCTTCAGCTCACCTCCTCCTTCCGCGCCTCGCTACTCGGCGTCGCGGACGCGGCGGTCGACGGGGCGGGCCTCGACGTCCGACCGTCGGCCGGCGGGTACACGCCGTCGGTGGTGCCGCCGAGGGGGCTCGGGCTCACCCTGGCCGTCGGCCCGGCGAAGGGCGGCGGGTTCCTCGGCGAGCAGGACGGGCAGTACCGCGGCGCGCTCTCGCTGAGCCTGGGCCTCGTCGAGGTCAAGGCGTTCGGGATCCTGCAGCCCCGCCCGCCGTCGGTGCTCGTGGCGCTGAGCGCCGAGTTCACGCCGGCCATCGAACTGGGCCTCGCCTTCACGCTCAACGCCGTCGGCGGTCTGATCGGCGTCGGCCGCGTTCTCGACGGGGCGGGCCTGGCTGTGGTCGTGCAGTCCGGTCACCTGGACGACCTGCTCTTCCCCGCGGCGCCGCCGCGGCGGCGCCGCGCATCCTGACCACGATGGGGACGGTCTTTCCCGCGCGGGCCGGGAGCACGGTTGTCGGGCCGATGTTCCGGGTCGGCTGGGGCCGTCCGGTCTCGTTCGTCACGGCCGACGTCGGCGTGGTGCTCGAACTGCCCAGCGGGGTGGTGGGCATCCTCGGCAGGCTGCGGATCGCGCTGCCCGCCCCGGGTCGCGGCCGGCACCGCCGACGGCGGCCTCGGCTTCTCCGTCTCGCGGGACGGCCGGGTCCGGCTCGGCCCGGAGGCGGCCGGCTTCACCGACGCCTCCGAAAACACCCTGACAGTCCACGGGCACACGATCACCGTCGACGGCCGCGCGCTCTCCCACGGCCTGCTGCCCGTCGGCGCGCCCGCCGCCGGCACGGGCTTCCCGCCCCGCACCTCGACGCACCGGATCACGCGCTCCCGGCCTCCGGGTACCTCCTCCAGGCGGGCCCCGGGGTGACCGCCGACCTCGCGTACACCGTCCGGTCCCACGGCACCGTCGACTACGAGGAGTCCTGCGACCTGTTTTTGACAGGACGCGGCACGGACACGCTGGTCGTGGGTGGGTTTCCGGTGGTGCTTTCGACGGCCCGGTCGGACAGCGACCTCCTCGGTGTCACGGCCCTGGTCTCCCTGCCCCAGACCCCCCGCGAGCTGACGGCCGTCCTCGCCCCGGCGACGGGCTACCTCGCGCGGACCGCGCACGGCCTGTGCAGCGCCTTCGGAATCGCCCGCAACGGCGCCTTCGCCCTCGATCCGTCGACCGCCCGCTCTTTCGCCACCCGGCCGGCCCTGGCCACGGGGTCGCTCACGACGCTGACGGTACGGGTCACGACGACGGTCACCGGCGGTCCCCCGCCGAGCGGCCCCGTCACCTTCAGCACGGCCGACCGGGTGCTCGGCACGGTCCTCCTGGACGAGGTGGGCATGGCGACGCTGCGGACGGCGGAACTGCCGGCGGACGTGGCCGGGATCATCGTCTCGTACGAGGGCGGCGACGACCACAGTCCGTGCGGCGTGACCGTTCCCTCAGCGTCTCAGGGGGACTCGGGCGGCGATGCCGCCCCATGAGCCGGCGGCTCCTCGGGGTTGCGGGTCGCCGGGGAGTCGGTGACGACCCGTTTGCCGTCCAGCGTGTAGTCGCGGCGGCGGCGCCGGGGCACATACCCCTCAGGGCAGAGCCGCACGCCCCGCACCGGCGGGGGGTGCTGGTCCTGCGCCGCGGGCGAGTAGGGCGGCGGCTCCGCCGCCCTGCCCGCCTCGTCGATCCGGACGCACTCGACGTCCGGATCGACCTCGGAAGGGATCACCTCGGGCCGGTCGTCCTCGGCCGGAAGGTCACTCGACTCCACCCGGGCCTCCCCAGTAGAAGTTCGAGCCCCAGGTCGTCGTCCCGGAGAAGTCGGTCGCGATCCTGTAGGCGTTCGGGTTGGTCTCGTGGGTGAAGCCCTGCATGTTGACCATCGTTCCGGAGGTGTCGGACTGGTAGGCCAGGTTGCGCATGTAGGCCGCACGGCTCCAGCCCTCGTACGGGAAGTGGCCGCTGCCCATCCAGGTGCCCGTCGGCCCGGGGTGGCCGACCTCGTCGACGACCTCACCGCCCCAGTCGATGGACTGCGCCTGGTTGAGCAGCCCCGCGGCGTTGAACAGGCCATCAGGGCCGCCGGCTGGGTAGTACCCCATCCATTCGCTGCCTATCCGGATCCACCAGTTGCCGCTGAAGAGCGTGACTTTGATGGCGAGTTCGTACTGGTTTCCCCCGTACACGCTCTCCGCGAGGCGTACGGTCGGGTAGACCGTGGTCGACGCCTGCTTCCAGCCGAGCACGTCGGTGTTGTAGCCGCCCTTCTTCGGGCCGCTGGCCGTGTAGTTGTTGGTCGTGTAGAAGATGAACAGGTGCGGATACCAGTCCCCGTAGAGGTCCTTGTAGGTCTGCGCGCCCACTTCGACCGTCTGCCCGTCGGCCGTGCCCTGCGCAAAGCTGCCCCGCACCACCCACTCCTGCCCGAGGGAGAACTCGTCCGACCACTGAACGTAGGGCCGCCAGGTGTTGATGACGCCTTCCGTCCCGAAGTTCGTGACCTGCTGGATGGCGTGCGCGTACTTGTGCGGGGAGGCACCCGGGGGCGCGAAACCGGGATCGTCGGGCGGTGTCACGACCCTCGCCCGTGTCCCCTTGGCGAGGTAGTCCTGGAGCGTGCCGGCGGCGGTGATGCTGTCCAGCTGCTTGCGCACCATGGGAACCGTGCCGGGAGGGCCCGTCTGGGCGCTGCCGGCGCCCGCCTCGAAGGGCTGGGGGGACGCGGGACGGTCGGTGCTGCCGGAGCTTTCCGGGTACTCGAGATCGGGTGGCTCGGCATCGGCCTCGCTGGGGACCCAGTCGAGGTCCTCGCCGTACGGGGTGGTGGTGCGGGCGACGACGTCACGTCGCGCGTACAGGTCCTTGAAGTACTGCCGGATCTCGTCGAGCCGCTCCGCGGCCTCGCGGTCCAGTTCCCGGCCCCCTCGCGGTGGCGGCGCTGACTTCGGCGCCTCCGGGTTGCGTTCGATCCTGCCTGATTCCACGGTTCCCTCCTTCATGGCTTCAGGACCGACCCGTCAGGGGCCGACGCTGAACTCGACGTACTGGGGCTCGATGAAGTCGAAAGTCGTTCCGCCCTGAAGGGTGAAGCCCGTGGCGACCCACTCCGTGTTGTTCGGATGGCTGGTCGCACAACTGAGGTAGTCACCCCAGATACCGCCGGCCGGACCGTGGGTGCTGTCGCGCGTCCCCTGCAACACCCAGCCGGGTGGGTCCAGATAGCCCACGACGTGACGAGGGTTGAACACTCCGCCACCGCCGTAGAAGAGGGAGATCCCGACCACGCCGTTGGCGTTGGGGCAGGTCGCGGGGTACGCCCAGGCCCAGCCGGGGTTCCAGATGTCCGGCTCCGCCACGACCGCCGATGTGGCCCCGTCGACCACGAGGCCCTTGATCCAGGGTTGTGGGCGACTGCTCGTGGGGAGGGCGTGCCAGAGGAAACCGACCTTGCCTCCCGTGACCCATCCGGCGGTGGCCCTGGCGTGCACCTTCCCCAGCCAATTGGTGCCGCTCGGACAGTTCGAGACATAGGTGCCCGGCACCGTACTCCCCGTCCAGGCTCCGGGCGTGCTGACGACGGCCTTGCCCAGGGAGCTCCCGACGGCGTCCGGCCACCGGAAGATCCGTACCGGATTCTGCACGGCCTCCGACATGAAGTACATGTCCGTGGTCGCACCGCGCGTGAGGCAGAAAGAGCTGTCCGTCGTGATCTTGTAGTAGACGTAGGACAGTTGATGCTGCGCCAGGTGGGCCAGCGAGATCTTGAAGACGATCGCGGCGACCGCCGTACCGGCGTGAAAGACGTTGTACGTGATGTAGAGATGGTTGTCGGTGGTCGCCATGTCGGGGCGGTCGAACTCGGTGTTCGTGGCCCATGCGGCGTCGAAGAGGCCGGGGCTGAACTCCCAGGAGAACCACGACCCGGGGGCGGGTGTCCCGTCGGTGGAGACGGCCAGCCGGAAGACGTTCGATCCGTTGAGCGGGCTCGTCCTGTACTGCAGGAGCCAGATCCACAGGTTCCGTGAGCGCTCGTGCAGCGTCATCTGGTCACAGCACAGGCCGCCGGCTGCGAAGGGGAACGTCGTGTACGGATCGACATGCGTCCACGTCGAGCCACCGTCCTGCGAACGGCTGGCGTAGACGTTCCCCGTCACGAAGGCATGGTTCAGGACCCGAGCGGCGGTCGGTTCGTCGTCCAGCGTCGTGATGGGGCCCGTCGCGGCGTCGTTCAGCCCGATGTTCCGGACCAGGTTCACGGATGGCATGCGGCGCCACCTCGTTTCGCGCTAGTCGCCCCGGTCGGCTTCCCGGGGGGCGGGGGCGACGTCCGTGGGCGGGACGTCGGCGTGGCGAGGGCGTGTGGGGGCTTGCTTCGCTTGGTGCCGGGCGAGCCTGGCGCGTTCGCGCCGTGCGATCTCCCGTCCGCGAGGGGGCAGCTCCCGCGGCAGCTTCGCGGCCTCCTGCGGGCTCACGACCGGGATGGCGGGACCGGGCTGCGGGTGTTCGGACACGGGTTCATACCCGGCTGATTCGGATTCAGGGTGTTCGGACACAGAGGGTTCGTACGCGTCACCAGTCATGAGAAACCTCTTGACGTCAGATGCGGGCGACGATGTCGCGGCCGCACCGCCCCGGTATCTCCATCCTGCCCCCACACGGGAGTCGGCGCAGCTCGACTCCTCCCGGCCGAGCCGGCCACGGCCCGCCGGCTTCTGGGCGCACAGGTTCTCCCAGGCAGGCCTCCACGGCGCCGCTGCTCATGAGAAGGCGGCCACTCTGGTCGCGACCAGGCGTGGAGCGCTCGTGGACGGCCTCACGCAGACGGTTGCGGTCGGTGCGGTCAAGCAGGAGCGGTGGCGAGGCGACGGAGTGGCTGAGACCTTGCTGGTCCGTCGGCATCTTGGCCAGGCGGTTGCCGACGTTGCGGATGCCGGCGGTGGCGGTCAGGTCGGCGGCGTCGACGCTGATCTGGTACGCGGTGCCGATGGCCTCGAAGCAGCCGATCAGCACCCGGAGTGGGTCATCAGCACCAGACGCCCGCCCACTGCTGTGTCCAGCCTTCGCGGTGGGCGTTCACGAGTGAGGCCTCGACAGCAAGGCCGAAGGCGAGGTCTCCCTCCTGCCACAGCAGGCGGCGTCGAGTCAGCTCGTCCAGCGCCGGCTCGGCCTGTTCGGGCAGCAGAGCCCCCTCTGCTGCCAGAGCGCGGACCGCCCGGTGGATGTTGCAAGGACGTTCGTCGAGTTCCAAGTAGAGCCGTGTGGCCGGAGCCGACAGCATGTAGGAGTCGGGCTCGGATGCGAAACGACTGTCCCTGATCTCGAGTCGACGTAGACCCGGCGGCCCTTTACGGCCTGCCGGTCGTGGACCCCAACGACATCGGTTCCGACTGGTGGGCGGGAATGAACTACTGGCCCGATGTCCGCGGTGAGGTCATCAGGCGTCACAAGGTGATGCGGTACGACTTCGGGACACCGTTGGGCCTCGGACGCGCCGTGTACAACAACACGTCAGATCCGATCAAGCGGACAATCGGCGGCGAGGTAACAGCGGGCACGTCATCCACGTGGTCAATTTCTTCGACGCTCGAAGCCTCGTTCTTCAACGTGGTCAAAGCGTCCGTGGGGTCCGGATTCTCGCAGACATGGAACAGCGAGACGAAGTTCAGCGGTTCCCTTGAGGTGACCATCTCACCCGGGCACATGAGCTGGCTGGAGGTGAAGCCTGTGATGCGCACCCTTGACAGCGACTTCGTCGCCGTCATGACCGTGATGGGCTTCCCCAGTGCGCGGCGGTTCAGTGGACTCGTCACGGCACCCGGGGTGGAAGGCAGTCTTCAAGACGTGGTTGTGGTGAAGGAGGCTCTGATTCCTCCCGCGACGGCGGAGAGCTCGGCCTCAGCCACGGCGACGCCGTATCCCGAAAGCGCTGTGGTTCGCCACCACGACGACGGAACGGTCTCTCTGCCGGCGCACCTGGCCGCCCTTGTCCTGGGCGATTCCGCCAAGAGTAAGGAGGTTACAGACGAGGCCCGCCCCGCGAACCCAGCGGGCACGACGTAGGTGTGCGGCTGCCGGTGCGTGCTCGGGTGTCGGCAGTGGCTCGCGGGTGAGTTGGGTGCTCAGGCTCGCAGGCCGGTGACTTCGCCTACGTGGCGCAGGCTCGGGGTGAGGAGGACTTCGTGCAGCTACTGGAAGACCTGACGTGTCGTCACCGCGTTGCAGTCCGGTGGCAGTAGTTCGGTGGGCAGGCCCGGATCCAGGTAAGTAAGTCGACGCCATTGGGTGAGCAGTGGGACGTAGTGGCGGAAGGCCTCGGCGGGTTCGGGCTCCGTCTCGGTCGCCGCCAGGCGGGCGGCCACCGGTGCGTAGGCGTCGATGAACTCCGCGTACTGCTTCTGGATCGCCGGGAAGTCCCACCACAAGCTCACCGTGCCCGGCAGGTCGCTGAAGGCCGCGTACTCTGGCATATTCACCGACGGGAGTTCGCCGTGGCCGCCACCACAGCCGCACCGCCGAACACCACGCCCCGCCGCCACATTGCCGTCATCCCCTGCCGCTGGCGGGGCCTCCCGGTTTCCGGGGAAGCCCCTGGCGCAGCTCGGGGGCAAGCCGCTGCCGTGGCACGTCCACCAGCGCTGCCTGGAGACGAAGCGCCTCGACGGCGTGGTCGTCGCCACCGATGACGAGCGCATCGAGCATGCGTGCCACGAACTAGGCATCCAGTGCGTGCGCACCGGAGAACACCTCACCGGCACCGACCGGGTCGCGGAGTGCGCGGAGCACCTTCCCGCCGATGCGTACATCAACGTCCAGGGCGACGAGCCGTTCATCTCGCCCGCCGCGATCGACGCCGTTTCCGAGGCTCTGGAGCAACTGGCGCACGGAACGCTCGCAGTGAACGCGTACACGGAGCTGGACGACGTCGGTGCCGTCCTGGACCACAACGTCGTCGAGGTCGTCGTCGATATCGAGCCCAACGCCCTGATGTTCTCCAGGCAGCCGATCCCCTACCCGCGCGGGGACCGGCCGAGTTACCTGCGTCAGCTCGGCGTCGTGGATGAAGGGACGGCGGTCGATACACCGGAGGACCTGGCGAGAGCCGGCATGCTCCGTCGTTCTGAGCCCTCTCCGATGACGATCCAGGCCCCCGCAGCTCCGTGAAACCGATCGCGAGAACGGCGTCGGCGCGACGGGCCCGGGGCCCGAAAACCCAAGCGTCACAGGCGTATCGAACCTCGGCGTGTCGGCCACTGGTGGATGGATGGGCGTCCGGGCCGAACAAGGATCCATGGGCTCTACATGCGACGCCGAGCCCGCCATCTCGGGGTTCCGGCATCGGCTCAAACACGCGTGTTCGATATCGGGGTCCACGTCGTTGACCTTGGTGTCGTCACGCAAGGCAGGCAGATCAGTGAGGGAGGACGCAGTTGAGCACAGCGGGCACACGCGAGTTCAAGCAGAACGACACGGTTCCACCTCCGCCGCCGGCGGAGATCCAGTACACGGGGGAATACTCCGTCAACCCCCTCGGTGAAGCCTCCCTCCGCACGCTCTGCGCGCAGGTCCCGAAGGTGCTGCACCGCATCATCGTCATGTCGTGGCGTATCGACCGACGGGCGGTGCTGTTCCTCTTGGCCTGTCCCGTGGTCACCGGTGCCGCGGCGGCGGTGCTACTCGCGGCGACCGCCCGCGCGATGCGCCCGCTCTTCGGTACGGGAACCGTCGCCGACAGGCTGCACGAGGCCCTGCCGGCTCTGGCCGTCGCCGGCGGCGCTGCCGCGCTGACCCGCGTGGCGGCCACCGTGGCCACGTACGCCGAGCGCCGCATCACGCCCCGGCTCACCACCGAGACGGACACCGCCCTGGTGGCGGCGGTGTGCCGGGTCGAGGCGTCGGCGTACGCGGTCGACGGCTTCTCCGACCGGCAGGAGGCCGCGGAGATGGGCGTGATCCGCACCCATGTGATGGTCGCCGATGCCCAGCGGTTCCTCTCGGCGCTCGTCAGGATGGTCACGGCCGCGGGAGTGCTCAGCGTGCTCAACCCGCTGATGCTTCCACTGCTCTTGCTCGCCGTGCTCCCGGCCGGCGTCGGCGCGGTGCTCACCGCGCGCGTCGACTACGAGATCCACTACGCGAACATCGCGGACCGCAACGTCCGCGGCATGATGCGCTGGTGGTCCACATCGCCCAAGTACGGCGACGAGGTGCGCGCGAACTCGATGACGGACTACCTGCTGTTCTGGTACCGCTCCCTGTCCGACCGGTGCGACCGACGGACCCTGGCCGCGGCTCCGCGCACGCTACGGATCCAGCTGCTCTCCTCCCTCGTCGCCGGCGTCTTCCTTGTCGCGACCTGGGGAGGACTCGCCTGGCTCGCCGCCACCGGCCGTATCGCGCTCGCGCTCGCCGCGACGGCCGTCGTCGCCGTACAGACCACACTCGCCGCCCTCTCCCAGGTGATCATCAACGGCGCCGCCCTGTTCCACACCAGCCTCTATCTGTCCGACATGCAGGCATTCCTGGACGATGCCGATGCCCGGGCCCCCAAGCGCGGGAACCTCGGGGTCACCCCCGCGGAGGAGATCTGCCTGGAGGAGGCCGTCTACCAGTACCCGGGGAAGGACGCGCCGGCCGTCGACGGCGTTTCCCTCACCTTGCGCCGCGGTGAGATTCTGGCGATCGTCGGCGTCAACGGCTCCGGCAAGTCGACCCTCACCCGCCTCATCACCGGGATCTACCTCGCCGACAAGGGCCGCGTCACCTGGAACGGCAGCGACCTCGCCGAGACCGACCCGGCCACCGTCTGGCGGCAGACCGGCCTGGTCCCCCAGATCTTCGCCCAATGGCCCCTGCGCGTCCGCGAGAACGTGACCCTCGGACAGCCCCGCACCCACGACGACGGCCCCGTGTGGGACGCCGTCGACGCCGTCGGCATGCGCGAGGCCGTCGAGGACCTCCCCGCCGGCCTCGACACCCTCCTCGCCCGCGAGATCTTCGGCGGCGCGGAACTGTCCGGCGGACAGTGGCAGCGCCTCGCCTGCTCACGAGCCCTGTACCGCCGCCCGTCCCTGCTGATCCTGGACGAGCCCACCTCCCAGATGGACCCGCGCGGCGAGCATCAGATCTTCGAACAGATCAAGGCCATCGCCGCCGACCGCATCACCATCGTGGTCACCCACCGCCTGGAGAACACCAAGGTCGCCGACCACATCATCGTGATGGAGCACGGCCGGATCACCGAACAGGGCCGCTACGACGACCTCGTCCACGCGGGCGGAACCTTCGCCGAGCTCTTGGAACTCTCCCAGGACCGCTGACCGCCCCTTCCGACCCCGACCGAGGAGCTGCTCGTGATCACCACCGAGGAACCCCGTGGGACTGCCGCACTGCTGGTCGACTCCCGCGGCCGGTACCTGCTGCACCTGCGCGACGCGAACAAACCCATTTGCGACCCCGGCACGTGGAGCATCCCGGGAGGCGACCGCGAAGGAGCGGAGACCTGCCGCGAGGCGGTCGAGCGGGAGCTGCGGGAGGAGACCGGCCTGACCGTGCCGCTGGAGGAGTTCACCGTCGTGGACAGTGTGGGCCCGGACGGGACCAAGGGCCGCATCCGGGTATACCTCGGCGCCTGGGACGGCGAGGCCGACGAACTGCCGTGCCCCGAGGGAATCATGTTCCGGCACTTCGACGCCGCGACCCTGCCGTATCTGACGATGTGCCCCTGGACGCAGGAGGTCATCGACCTCCACCAGGCCCGCAACCCCGTCCCGCCCCCTGTGCCGGCACAAGTACGCCCGGGCAGCCGAGCACGCCTGAACATCGTTGGCGTGCACCTCTACCTGGAACAGGACGGCAAGGTGCTGCTCGGCCTGCGCCACCCCGACGCCGCGTTTGCGGCCTCCACCCACCACTTCCTCGCCGGACACTGCGAGCAGGAGTCCGCCGTCGGATGTCTGGTCCGTGAGGCGGAGGAAGAGGCCGGGCTGGTCATCGACCCCGCGCATGTTGAGCTGGCTCACGTCGTACACATGGTGGACGAGCCGGGCGGCCGGCCCCGGATCGGAATGGTCTTCCGCGCGCACCGCTGGGAGGGCAAGCCGGTGGTGCGTGAGCCGGACCGGTGCGTCAGCTGGGATTGGTGGCCGGTCGACACGCTTCCCTCTCCGATCGTGCCCTACACCCGGGCCGCGATCGACGGCATTCGGGCCGGCCGCCTCTACAGCGAACTCGGCTGGGCCTGAACCGCCGTGCCAACCACTCGCGCTCACATGCCCAGCGGCATCCCAGCGCTCCTTCTCCTCGGCCGGGACCGGGCGGGCGAGCCACCGACCGCGAGCCGGGCACACGAAGCGAGGCGATCTGGGCCGATACCTCCTGCCCGCCCGACTCGTGCCACGCCGTCGCCCACGAGGCACTGCGCCACGTCGTCGGCCGCCGGAACGTCGGCGTCACCGCCCCGGACGCTCCGGACGGAGGTGAAGCCGCGTGACGGTCTCCACCCGGGGACCACGGACCACCGCGTGGGCGATCCCGACCTTCAGGTACCTGCTCGGCAGTGAGTCCGCGAGCCTGTCCGGGTCGGCGGTGAGCGCCATCGCCCTGCCTGCGCTCGCCGTCCTCGAACTCCATGCCAGCACCGGGGAGGCGGCCGTGCTGGCCTTCCTCGGTCAGCTCCCGAGCACGCTCGCGCTGTGGGCCGGTGCTCTGTCCGACCGGTACGCGAAGCGCCCCCAGCTGATCGTCTCGGACCTGGCGGCGGCTGCGGCTCTCGCCACGGTCCCGGCCGCCGCCCTGGCCGGCGTGCTCACCATCGGCCAGCTGTATGTGGTGTCGCTCGTGCTCGGCGCGGCCAAGGTGCAGCACGACGCCGCGGCCATCTCTCTCCTGCCGGGCATCGTCGAGCCCCACCAGTTGCAGGGCGCGAACTCCCGGCTCGGGGCGGCGTCCTCGGTGGCTGACAGCGTCGGCAGCAACGCGGGCGCGGCGCTCGTCGGCACCGTCGGCCCGGCGCGGTCGGTCCTCGCCGACGTCGCTTCCTTCCTGGTCTCAGCCGTACTCGTCTGGTACATCCGTACGCCCGAACCGCTCGCCCACTCGTCCACGAAGCACCGCAGCCTCGGGCGGGATATCGCCGAGGGTGTGCGGTACGTGATCGGGCAGCCCACGATCCGCACGGTGATCGCCGCCCTGTCCACGCTTTCCTTCGGCCTGGCGATCACGAACACGTACTGGGCGTATCACCTGCTGACAACGCTCGGGGCGTCCCCGACCGCGTTCGAGGTGATCATGGGTGTCGGCGGCGCGGGGAGCCTGGCCGGTGCGCTGCTCGCAGCGAGGATTTCGGTCCGGATCGGCGTCGGCCCGACACCGGCCGAGCCCGCACCGGCCGCGATCATCATCGGGTTCGCGGTCAGCCCCGTCGCCCAGGTACCGCTGCTGCTCGCCGGACCCGGCCGTGGCTGGCAGATCGCTCTGGCCGCGACGCTCGCCGTGCAGCTGTTCTGGGCGACGGCGTCAGGGGTCAGCCAGAGATCGCTCCGCCAGATCCTGTGCGACCCGCGCTTTCAGGGACGGATGCAGGCGGTCAGCACCACGGTGACCGCCGGAAGCCGTCCCCTGGCCGCCGCGACCGCCGGCGCCCTGACGCTCCTCCTCGACGTACGGGCCGTCCTCGCCGTAGGCGCGCTCCTCCAGGTCGTGCCCGTGGTCCTGCTGGTGGCCTCCCCCGTCCGAGCCCTGCGGGACATGCCCGCCCCACCCGACTCCCCGGCCGTGCCGCCCGCCCGTGAAGGAGCATCATGACCACCACCGCGTCCACCGCGAGCGCCTCCTACTGGGAGCCGCTGTGGGCCCAGGGCCGCCGCTACCGGCAGCTCGACGACGCAGAGAGGCGGCTGCTGGACGAGCACATCGGCCCCGGCCGCGCCCGCCCGGCCCTCGACATCGGCAGCGGCGACGGCGCCATGGCCCGGCACCTCCATCACGAGCTCGGGTACCGCACGACCGGCGTCGACTGCTCCCCCAGCGCCATCGCGCTCGCAGCCGCCCAGGACACCGGCCCATGCCCCGGGCCGGTCTGGAAGTGCCTGGACATCACCACCGACGACCTCACCGCCCTACCGGAACCGGCGTACGCGGTCATCACCTGTCGCCTGGTCTACCGGTGGATGGACGACAAGGCGGCGTTCCTCATCCGAGTCCGCCAACTCCTCGCCCCGGGTGGCGTGTTCTGGATCGTCAATGAAATCACCGGCCGCCGGACCACCACCGATCCCGCTCTCCTGGGGCTTGGGATCACCCCTGCGGAAGCCGAGACCCTCACAGCCGGATGGTCCGTCGTACGCACCGCCGACCTCGACGTCCTGCGCTGCTACGCCCTGCGCCCCTGACCACCCCCTCTGCTGCCGGCGCAACCGGGGCGACGTCGTCCGGCTGACGGTCCCCGTCCTGGTCACCACCTGGAGCGGCGTCCCTCACGAGCGGGAGAAGGCCATCGGCGCCTGGCGGTTCTGGCCCTTGGACGCGCTTCCGCAACCCCTGTTCGTGCCCAGCAGCCAGTGGCTGACAGCCAGGACCCCCACTCTTCCGCTCGATCACCCCGCCGCCTCATTCCAGCCCTACAGCAGCGCCGGGCGTGCCTGGCACCGGTGTTGATTGATCCGCACCGAAGCGATCATCGCCACCAGGCCCTGAACGAACCCTCCGCCGACTCGGGTACGACCCCACCGCGAGGGAGCGGCCGAATGGCTGTGGCCCGGACGAGGTGCTGACTCAGTTGTTCTGCTCAGCGCGGGGCCGCATCATCCGCTGCACAGCTTCCGTCGGCGGGAGGAGCACATCGAGGATGCGTTGGCAGTCAGCACGCGCCAGCGGCTCGGAAATACTGCATTCATACCCAACCAGAAGAGAGGTGGTTGACGAGAGCAGTCAAGTGAAGCCAACCTCGCTGCCGTCCGGACTCATAGACACTTAGCTTGTTCTTTATCTTCGGCGGTCTGCGGCTGGATCGGGCGGGCCCATAAAGGCGTCGAGCTCTTCGATGATCTTGCGGAGCTCGCGGGCTCCGCGAGGCGACATTGCTCGGATCACGCCGTCGAGTAGGGCACGGCCTTCGAGAGGGTTGCCGCAGCAGTACCAGTGCACGTTGCCGAACTCGTCGTCGTGCCAGAGCTCGCGCGCGGGCCTGTGAACGTAGTCCTTCCACAGGCGCAATGCCGCACTGATGTCGCCCGGTTGGAGGTAGTTCCGGCTGTGTTCAAGGCGCACGATCTCGGACAGCGCTCGCGAGGAGAGGCGGTCAATGGCCGGCCTTGAGCGCTGTGACTGCCGCCGGTCCGGGCTCCCGGCCCGGATGCGTCCTGGCCGTCTACGCGGCATGGACCTTTCGGTTGGTCGTCATGCCGCACATGGTGCCACAAGGTCGAACGGTGTCTCGAACGAGTTCGCTCGCCTGGGGATTCGCCGGACGTGGGGGCGGCCTTCGTCTGATCATGTGCTCCGACCAAGGAGTACACGTGACCACGACGAAGGCCGCGAGGGTGAGTCTGCTGCAGCACAATGTCCGGCGGGAAGCGTTCGCGGAAGCGTCACGTTTCCGGGGAGACTTCTACGAGTGCCTGACCGCTCGGCGCGACGAGTTGTTCGAGCTGGCGGACGCGGTGCTGTGTGCGGACGGTGCGGTGAAGTCCCCGGTGGACTTGACGCTGTTGCCCGAGCATCGTCGCGGGCACGGAGCGATGTACGGCGGCTTGAACCGCGGCCGCATCGACGTTGGCCGGCTGCGGACGGTGCTGGCCGGGCTGCCGCTGCCGCGTTTCGACGGCGGGCGCCTGGTCCTGGCGGTCGATGTGTCGCCGTGGCTGCGTTCGGACGCGCCGTGCTCGGCGGAGCGGCTGTTCTGCCACGTCTATGGCCGTGCGAGAACGGCGTCGCAGTTCATTCCGGGCTGGCCCTACTCCTTCGTCGCCGTACTGGAGCCGGGCGCCACCTCCTGGACCGCGATCCTGGACGTGGTCCGCCTCGGACCGGCGGACGACGCGACCGCGGTCACCGCCGCCCAGTTGAGGGGTGTCATTGAGCGGCTCATCGCCGCGGGCCAGTGGCAGGCCGGGGACCCGCATATCGTGATCGTCAGCGATGCCGGCTACGACGTCACCCGCCTGGCCTGGGTCCTGCGCGACCTCCCCGTTGAGCTGGTCGGCCGGGTCCGCTCCGACCGCGTCATGCGTCTGCCGAAACCACCGAGGATGCACGGCGTCAACGGCCGGCCGCCCAAGCACGGCCCGGAATTCCGCTTCACCAAGCCGGAGACCTGGCCCGAGCCCGCCATCACCACCGTCACTGACACCACCAACTACGGAAAGGCCGAAACCCAGGCATGGGACCGGGTCCACCCAAGACTCACTCACCGCTCTTCCTGGCTTGACCACGATGGTGAACTTCCGTTGGTCGAAGGTACGTTGATGCGGTTGAAGGTCGAGCATCTATCGATGGACCGGGACGCCCCGCCGGTGTGGTTATGGTCCTCCAAGACCGGAGCCACCCCCGACGATGTGGACCGCTTCTGGCAGGCATTTCTCCGCCGCTTCGACCTGGAGCACACCTTCCGCTTCGCGAAGCAGACCCTCGGATGGACCACCCCGAAACTCCGCACTCCCGAGGCAGCGGACCGCTGGACCTGGATCCTGATCGTCGCTTACACCCAGCTCCGGCTCGCCCGGCCCCTCGCCGCGGACCTCCGCCGCCCCTGGGAGCAACCCACCATTCCCAGCCGGCTCACCCCGGCCCGGGTCCGCCGAGGGTTCAGGAACATCCGCGCCCACCTCGCCTGCCCGACCCGTGTTCCCAAACCCCGAGGCACCGGCCCCGGACGGCCACCCGGCACCAAGAACAAACACCGGGCACCCCGCTACGACGTCGGCAAAACCGTCAAACGCCCCGAGACCCTCAAGGCCATCGGCAAGCCCGGAAGATCTTGGTAGATAAAGAACAAGCTTAGAGGCTGTCTCACGTCGCAAGTTCCACGAGCTTCTTCAGTAGCTCGGGGTGGTGGCCATGGCCAGGCTTCGGCTCTGCCGGTCGTTGCGGTCCACGTACGGGATCTTGAGACCACGAGTAGTCCATGGCAGGCTCGTGCCGCATGATCGATGAATTCGCGAAGGGCACCCTGCACGGGAGACTGCGGCGGGACCGCAAGGCGCTGCTCTGGAAACTCGACGGCTTGTCCGAATACGACGCCCGCCGACCTTTGACAGCGACCGGGACCAACCTCCTCGGCCTGGTCAAACACGTGGCCAGCGTCGGGCGAGGTCTTCGGCCGGCCGTCCCCGGAACCGTTGCCCCGGTGGCAGGACCAGGACGGCAGCGATCTGTGGGCGACTGAGGACGAGGCGCGCGATCAGATCATCGAGTCCTACCGGCGCACGTGGGAACACTCGGACGCGACGATCGACGAGCTTGCCCTCGATGCCCCCGGCCACGTGCCGTGGTGGCCGGAGCCTTGTCCCAACACGAACCTGTTCGCCATCTTGGTCCACGTCCTCGGCGAGACCAACCGGCATGCCGGGCACGCCGACATCCTGCGCGAAGGCGTGGACGGCCGAACCGGGATGCGCCCCGAACACGAGATGCAGATCGATGAGGACGCTCGCATCGCCTACTGCGCGAAGATCGAGCAGGCCGCCAGATCGGCCGCATCAGTCAAGGCATAGAAGGCGGTCTTACGTGACTTGATGCTTGATGTTCGAGCGGCATCATGCCGGCCGTGAGTGCTGGTCTGTCGAAGCGTCTGGTTCCTGATGAGCTCTGGGAGCTGGTCGCCCCGTTACTGCCGTCGTGCGCGGCTCGACCGCAAGGTGGCGGGACCGCTCCGCGTGACGAGCGGGCCGTGTTCACCGCAGTGGTGTACGTGCTGACCAGCGGCTGTGCCTGGCGGCATCTGTCGCCGACGTTCGGCACGTCCTCCGCCACCGCGCATCGCCGCTTCACGGTATGGACCGAGGCAGGCCTGTGGCGTCGGCTGCATCGAGCGGTGCTGGACGAACTCGGGGTCGGGGCGAGGTGGACTGGACCTCGACGATCGTCGACGCGGCCTGCGTTCGCGCCAGAAAGGGGGGATCGCTGACGGGGCCGAACCCGGTCGATCGCGGCAAGAAGGGCCGCCGGGGACCACGGCGGCGCCGGCCCGTCAAACTCCGTGCCGATAAGGCGTACTACTCCGCCGACCACCTCAGCTGACTGCGCGAGCGTGGGTTCGTCGCGCGTATCGCGCGGCCAGGCATCGAGTCCGGCGAACGCCTCGGTCGGCACCGCTGGAAGATCGCGCGGTCGATCGCTTGGCTCTTCGGCTACCGCCGCCTGCCCCTCCGATACGAACGAAAGGGCTCGCACTTCCTCGCCTTCCTCGGCCTGGCCGCTGCCCTGACCTGCTACAAGAAGCTCGCGAAACTTGCCACGTGAGACGCCCTCATAGAAACAGGACTCCCGGCATGACCCACGCCCTTACGCGTCTTCTTGAAATCGCCCCAGCGCCGAGCGAGCCCCGCCAGAAAGACTGGGGCGAGGTCGAGCGCAGGCTTGGGGTTGAGCTTCCCGCCGACTACAAGGAGCTCATCCACGTCTATGGAGGAAGCAACTGGGACGACTATCTGTACGTCCTCGAGCCCGGCTGCCCCAACGAGAACTACGACCTCACCGAATGGGCAGAGAACCAGGCCGAAGACCTGGAAGACCTGTGGGAATTCGAGAAAAAGCCGGCGGAGTTGGAGGTCGAGGGGTCCCGAGTCATCCCATGGGCGACCACGGACAACGGAGAATGCGTCTACTGGCTTGTTCACCCCGGCCTCGAGCCGGATCAATGGACCGTCATGGTGAACGAGGCGCGCGGCGACCGGTGGGAGCATTTCTCCGTATCCTGCACGCAATTCCTCGCGTCTGCCCTTGACGGAGAGTTACAGTCGAACATCCTCTCATCCTTGTTCCCCCGCGCTACACATGAATTCCGCCAACTCGGTGCGGTATGACGACGCGACGCGCTGTCGGCCCCTGGCGCTTAGCCCGTGCCTGCCGACGCATCATCCCTGATCGCCCCTGGCTCGTGACGAGCTCGGCCCGCATCCGGAGGCCGCTGACAGCGAGATCCCGAGCCTGCTGGAACGTCGCGCGCAGGTCCCCGACCCCGCGCGATCCGGGGGGCTCGCCGACCGGCAGCCCCGGGCAACGGGCCGGGTGGGCTGGCCGTCGACGGGAAGTCACCGCGGGTGCGGCCGCGCCGCGGGGCGGACGAGCCGAATCGACCGAGTCAGCCGGCGAGGCAACATGGCGCCAGATCACCGGTCAGCCGACCCGGCGTTTCTCGTGACCATTGTTCTCGCCTGCCGGTGACGCTTGGCGGGGGTACGTGGCGAACACTCCCTGATACCTGGATTCCCGGCCAGAACGGAGCTCGATCCCATGTCTGATCGAACCCGTCGTCCCCACCTCCCGGACGAGTGCGGGTCGACCGGGGTCGAGGTGCGGGCCGGGTGTGGCCGCGGGGGCGAGGGGCCGGGGTCCTGTCGCCCGCTGGGGTGAGGGGTCGTTCCGGCGCGTGAGGAGTGGACGCGCCGGTGGCAGGGATGAGTGCTGGGCGCTGTCTCATGCGTCCGTTCGCGTTCACCGGTGTGATGACGGCTGTGCCGCCATTGGAGAGGAGCGTCCGGAATGGGGCACGGAGGAAACGTCATCGAAGAACTGACCGCCGACCACCGTGAGGTCGACGCGATGTTCGCTCAGCTCGACACGGCCGCCGCCGGTGACGCCGAGCGACGGGAACTGGCCGACCGGCTGACCATGGAGCTGGTACGGCACGCGGTGGCGGAGGAGCAGCATCTCTACCCGGCGGTCCGCCGGTACGTGGACGACGGGGACGACCTCGCCGACAAGGAGATCGCCGACCACGGCGAGGTCGAGCGGCTGCTGAAGGATCTGGAGGGGCGCGAGCCCGGTGACGCGGCCTTCGGCACGCTCGTCGCTCAGGTCAGGGAGAACGTCACCGCGCATGTCCGGGACGAGGAGGAGCGCCTCTTCCCCCTGCTGGCCGAGTCGTGCCCGCCCGCACTCCTCGACGAGCTGGGCGAGAAGGTGCGCAGGTCCAAGGAGACCGCCCCGACCCGTCCCCATCCCGCCGCCCCGGACAAGCCTCCGCTGAACAAGATCCTCGCGCCCGGCGCCGGGTTCGTCGACCGCCTCCGCGACGCGCTCAGCGGCCGCGGCAAGTAGCTGCCGGGGCGGGCGCCCGCGACGGCCCCGGGTCGGCCCCGACGGTGTGTGTAGGCCGGTGCCCGGCGGGTAGACGCCGGGTCGATCCGATGCGGGGGCCGCCCTCGCCGCCCTGTCCTCCCGGCGGCGGGGGCGTCTAACGGAGGGCATCCGGTCGGGCCGGCTCCTTCTCCGGGCCGTGCCATTCGGCGAGGAGGACCGTGGCGTCGTCGTTGAGCTGACCGTCGTGGTGGTCGAGGACGGCGTGGACGAGGCGGCGCAGGGTCTCCGGGACGGGCAGTGCGGCTGCCTGCTGGCGGACGATGAAGTCGACGAAGCGGTCGAGTCCGAACTGGCCGCCGTGGCGGTCGCGGGCCTCGGTGATGCCGTCCGTGTAGAAGATCACCCGGTCGCCCGCCTGAAGCTGCTCGTGGTGCACGTGGGCGGGAAGCGCGAGGTCGGTTCCCAGCGGGTGGGTGGGCGGGCGGTCGAGCGCGGTGATCCAGCGCCCCTCGCGAATGAGGATGGGCGGTAGGTGACCGCAGTTGATCCAGGTGAGGACGCCCGTGGCCAGGTCGAGATCGGCGAGGACGGCGGTGGCGTAGCGGTCGTGACTGAACTGCTCGATCAGCGTTCCCTCGATGCCGTCGCGCACCTGCTGGAGGCCGGAACCCTGGCGGCGCTGGTTGCGGCAGGTGGCCATCGCCAGGTTGGCGGTGAGACCGGCGGCCGTGTCGTGTCCCATGGCGTCGAAGATCGCGAGATGGGCGACGTGGCCCGCCAGCGCGTAGTCGAAGGCGTCGCCGGCGGTGGTGTACGCCGGTTCCATGGCGGCGGCGATGGTGACGTGATGTCCGCTGTAGGTACGCGGCGGCATCAGCGTCCACTGCATCTCCGCCGACACCGACATGGGCTCCAGGCGGGTCAGCCGGGCGTAGGAGTCGCTGCACGGCCGCTGGGACACCAGCATCAGCCCCACGACGCTGGCCAGGTCCTCCATGGCCTGCCGGGCCGCCGCGTCCGGCTCCCCCAGGACTGTCAGGCCGAGTACGCCCAGGCGCTCCGTGCCGTCCAGGAGCGGGATCCAGTACCGCGTGCCCGATCCGCCGGGTGAGGAGCGGACGGCGGTGCTCTGGAAGACCCGTCCCGCCAGCGTGCCGTCGACCTTCAGCTCCTGCCCGCCCCGGCCGGCGTCGAGGCCCTCTCCGGTGATCTCCCGCAGGGTGTCCTCCCGCAGGTCCACCACATAGATGCGCGCCTGATCGAAGCCCCCGGCAGAGGCGTACCGCCTCACCAGGGCCGGGAGCTGCTCGAAGGCGGCCGTATGGCTGGCTCTGAGCAGCCCGGTGAGCATTCGCGCGTGATCGGCGGCAGCGGCCATGTACTCATCCTTCAGCGAAGGCGCTCACTCCACCACACAGAGCGTCGGGATGGCCGCCGTGGCGTCGGGGGCGGCGGGGGCACGAAGGCCGGCTGACGCGCCCGCCGGGCGAGAGGAGGGCGCGTGCGATGCGGGTCCCGGCCCCCGCCGGAGGATGCGGCGCAGGGGCCGGGTTCCGTACACCGGATCGAACCCCTCGGCGGCGACGTGAGGGCTGGCCGCTTCCTCGATCTACGACGCGCGCCCGGTGGACGCCCACTGCGCGGCGAGGCGCACGGCCTGCACGGCGCCTTCCGGGTCGGCGGTGGAGACGGAGAGGCGGGCGAATCGGCGGCCCGGGAGCAGATCGACGACGGCCACCGGGCCGGGGGTACGTACGGCGACGAAGTCGACGCCGCCCGCATGCCGCCACGTGCCCAAGCAGAAGCGCCCCGGTCGCCAACGCCCGCGCGCGGTGGTGCCCCGCAGGGTGCGCCACCAGTCCGCCTCGACCCTCGCCCCCTGCACGTCGGCGAGGGGCACCCGTACCTCTTTCCGCCGGGCGACGAGCGCCTCTCGCCACGACAGCCGTACGACCACGTCTTTGTTGTGAACCAGCAGGCGGGCCATGGGCCATCACCCCCTCCGTACCTCGCGGGCGTGGGTCGGGGTCCGGCTCACCGCGTCGTGCGTGCGTGTTCGGGACGCTGCTGGTCCCGGTTCCCTCTGATCGTCATGAGAGACGCCGCCGCGGCGAGTACGAGCACGATGCCGGCGGTCACATCCAGGATCTTGTTGCCCTCGGCGATCGCGGTGTTCTGCAGGCCGAGCAGGAACGGTGCGGCGATCATCCACGCGCCCAGCCCTCCGACCACCAGATCGGAACGAGCGCTGCTGCCGCGGTAGAGCCGCCGCCCCACGACGAAGAGCAGAGCGATCCCGACGATCAGCTCGTTCATCTGGGCGTCCTTGGGGCCCGCCTGCGAGACCATCGGGCCCAGGACCAGAGCGACGGCCGCCAGGAGCATCGGCAGGCTCAGGAGCTGGTCGTGAACGGCGCTCCGGAATTCCCGCCTGGCGGCACGATCCCGGGGTACGTGGTTGTGGCCGTATGCGCTGTGGCCGTATGCGCCCATGGGGGCCTCCTCTCACCTCGGGCCAGTGCCCACCTCACCCGTCGGCATTCGTCCTCGGGGCTTCTCAGCCGAGAAAGGCGATCAGGAAGGCGGCCGTGCCGAACAGGGCCATCGCGGTCACGGCCAGGGCAAGGGTGCGACGGCGCAGCAGGTCGTAACGGTCGCTGTACTCCCCGCGGAGTTCGGCCGCACGCTCGACGACGGCGTGCAGCATCTGCCGGCGGAGCGCGAGGTGCTCGTCGGCGAAGCGGCGGGCGATCTCCTCCCGCTCCAGGGGACCGAGCCAGGACAGAGCGCGGGCGAAGTCCTCCCCCGCCCTCCTCGCTTCGCTCAGCACCGCCTGGCTCATGAGGTAGCCCTCGAGGCGGGCCAGGCCGGCGGCCGTCTCATCGCGGTCCATCGGGGACCTGCCCTCAGCGGGGCGCTGGGCCGTGCTCGCCGGCGTCCGGCCCCTGGTGCGTCGCCGCGGAGGAATCGTCGATCACGTCGCGCTTGCCCGACTTGCCGACGTCCAGGGCGGCCATCTCCGGGTAGTGCAGGTCGAAGGCCGGGGATTCGGAACGGATCTTCGGCAGGGTGACGAAGTTGTGCCGCGGGGGCGGGCAGGAGGTCACCCACTCCAGGGAGCGTCCGAAGCCCCAGGGGTCGTCGACGGTGACCCGCGAGGCGACCTTCGCCGTCTTCCAGACGTTGTAGAAGAACGGCAGGGTGGACATCCCCAACAGGAAGGCGCCGATGCTCGACACCGTGTTCAGAGCGGTGAAGCCGTCGGCATCGAGGTAGTCGGCGTAGCGGCGGGGCATGCCCTCGGCGCCGAGCCAGTGCTGCACGAGAAACGTGCTGTGGAACCCGATGAAAAGGGTCCAGAAATGGATCTTTCCGAGACGTTCGTCGAGCATCGTGCCGGTCATCTTCGGCCACCAGAAGTAGAAGCCGGCGAACATGGCGAAAACGACGGTGCCGAAGACGACGTAATGGAAATGGGCCACGACGAAGTAGGTGTCGGTGACGTGGAAGTCCATGGGGGGCGAGGCCAGGACGATGCCGGTCAGGCCGCCGAACAGGAAGGTCACCAGGAATCCGATCGACCACAGCATCGGTGTCTCGAAGGACAGCGACCCCTTCCACATGGTGCCGATCCAGTTGAAGAACTTCACCCCCGTCGGCACGGCGATGAGGAACGTCAGGAAGGAGAAGAACGGCAGCAGCACCGCGCCGGTGGCGAACATGTGATGCGCCCAGACGGTGGCCGAGAGGCCGGCGATCGCGATCGTAGCCGCGATCAGACCGATGTAGCCGAAGATCGGTTTACGGGAGAACACCGGCAGGATCTCGCTGACGATGCCGAAGAACGGCAGCGCGATGATGTACACCTCGGGGTGACCGAAGAACCAGAACAGGTGCTGCCACAGCAGGGCACCGCCGTTCTCCGCGTCGAAGACGTGCGAGCCGAACTGCCGGTCGGACTCCAGGACCAGCAACGCCGCCGCCAGGACCGGGAACGCCAGCAGGACCAGGACCGACGTGAGCAGGACGTTCCAGGTGAAGATCGGCATCCGGAACATCGTCATGCCCGGGGCCCGCATGCAGATGATGGTCGTGATGAAGTTGACGGCACCCAGAATCGTCCCGAATCCGCTGAGCGCCAGCCCCATGACCCACATGTCGCCTCCCACGTAGGGAGTGCGTTCCCCGCCGCTGAGCGGCGTGTAGGCGGTCCAGCCGAAGTCCGCCGTCCCCTGCGTCGTGAAAATGCCCCCGAAGGCGATGAGGCCACCGAAGAGGAAAAGCCAGTAGGAAAGCATGTTCAGGCGGGGAAAGGCGACGTCCGGAGAGCCGATCTGCAGCGGCATGATCGCGTTGGCGAACCCCGCGAAGGTCGGCGTCGCGAAAAGCAGCAGCATCACCGTGCCGTGCAGGGTGAACGCCTGGTTGTACTGCTCGGGCGACAGGATCTGAATCCCGGGCCGCGCCAATTCGGCCCGGATGAACAGCGCGAGGAGGCCACCCAGCAGGAAGAACACGAACGACGTGATCAGATAAAGATGGCCGATCTTCTTGTGATCGGTCGTGGTCACCCAGGACACGACGACGGTCCCGAGGCTCCGGCCCGGTACGGGAATGGGGGTGACCGGTTCTGTCGACGTCGCCATGAGACCTCTCGCAGAAGTGGGCCGCGTCCGGGCGCGGCGGTGCTGCCGTTATCTCGACCCCGGCCTTTCTACTCCTGTCGGCCCTGCCGATCTCTGTGCAGCGCGGGCGCGGACGGGTGAAAACACACGAAGGCGGCTGCCGGGCGGCGAGGGCTCAGGCGCCGAGCTTGTCGACGGCGTCGCTCAGGGACGCTGCCAGGCGCGTCACCTCCTCGTCGGTGGGGGACCCGCTCATCCGGTCGCGGAGCTCCCCGCGCGAGACGAGTACGGCCGCTCCGCGGAAGTCGTCGCTGTCGAGGGCGGCCTGCGCGACGACCTCGGCTCGGCCCTCCAGCAGCACGATCGCGGCGCCGTCCTCCGTCGCGTCCAGGAGCTCCCGTACGAGAGCCTCGTCGATGACCACGTCCTCACCTGCCTTCCTCGCCGCACCGCGTCACACCGCACCGCAGTATCGTCACGCGGCGTGGCGTGAGGCCTCTACCGGGTGCTCCGGCGCCGGGGTGGCGAGCCGCGCCTCGACGCGGCCGTTCGTGACACGGGTGTCGAAGACGGGCTGCGGGGCGGTCGCGGGGCCGCGTACGTTCCAGCCGTCGGCCAGACGGAAGACGCTGCCGTGCCAGGGGCAGCGCACGCAGCCGTCGACGACGGTCCCCTCGGACAGGGGGCCGCCCATGTGACTGCACGATTCGGCGAGGACGTGCACCTGCTCGCCGCTCTCCCGCACGACGAGAACGGGGACGTCGTCGACGTGGCGCCGTACCGCCTCGCCGACGGGGAAGTCCGCGACGGCGCCGATGGGGTGCCACCCCGGCTCCACGAGCTGCGGCACCGCTTCGGCGTGGTTGGCGCCGGATGCCTGCCGGTAGGCCAGGTGGCCGCCGATGGCGCCGCCGACACTCACCGTGAGCAGCCCGGCGAAGCCCAGCGCCTTGCCGAGCACGGGGCGGCCGCGCATGCGCGCGGTGAACGATCCCGCGTACAGGCCGACCGCGGTGATGTTCACCGCCGCGTGCATCAGCCCCACCCTCATCTGGCGGCGCTGCAACTCCGCCCAGTCCACCCAGCCGGCGATCGCCGCCGGGGCGACGGCCGCGAGACCCACGCCGACGAGGGCGTGCGCCGCGCGCCGTTGTCCGGGGAGCAGGTCGAGCACCGCGGCGGACACCCATGTGCCGATGGGCACCTGCACCAGCAGGGGGTGCAGGGGGTGGCCGAGCCAGCGCCCGTGCAGTGCGTCCCGCCCGTCCCCGAGCGGGAGCGCCCGCACCGCGCCCCTGACACGGTCGACCAGCCCGTCCAGCGCTGCGGCGCCCTCCACACGGTCCATCCCCCGCAAGATCCATCCGGGGCCCTCCGACGACGGCAGCACGCGCCTCGCGGCTCGCGTGCCGGCGCTGACGACAGGGGCCCGGCCGTCGGATTTCGGTGATGTGTTCATGGGGGGCGGCTAACCGCTCGGCGCTCGCGGAAACGACGGTGCCGCCGACCGCGTGGGCCCGGCGGGCGCGGCAGGGGCCGCCGCCGTGCGCGGCACGGGTGGAGGGGCGGTCGTCAGGGCCGGCGCGGTCCGGTGAGAGCGGCCTCGAGGGCCTCGCCTGTCATCTCGATGACGACGGCATCGTCTCGCGTGTCCGCCGGCAGATGCGCGCGCTCTTCCGCCCGGCGCACGACCCCGGCCCTGCTCGGGTCGATGACGACCGCGCCGAGACGGGAGACGAGCTCCGCGACGATCCCGTGCACGGCTCCGGCGTGCGGGCGCGAGATCAGGATGCCGTACCGGTCGGCGGACATCTCGGCCTCACCGCCGTCCGAGGCCCGGATCCAGAACCCCGAAGTCCCATCCTCACCCACCGTGAGCCGTGGGTCTCCGACCTCGTGCGGTTCCAGAACCGCACGCTCCACCGCCATGGCCGGTGGCACGGGCGCCCCACCGCCGTCGACGAACGTGAAGATGAGCGGACTCCAGGCCACGACTCCCCCTCCGCGTCCGGCGGAAGCGAACGGGCTCCGTACGGGGGAAAGGGGAGTAGCCACTCCATTTCCACTCTCAACGTATAGCGCAGGAGGGGGCTTGCGGCAAGGCCCCGATCATGGCGCAGAATCTCCGGACTGGCCCGGAACAGGCGGAACTTGGGAGTCACGAAGTGCGTGTGGTGTTGTCGACGTACGGGGCGCGCGGAAGCGTCGAACCGGTGGCGGGACTCGCGGTGCGGTTGCGGGAACTCGGCGCGGAGGTGCGGATGTGCGCGCCGCCGGACGAGGAGTTCGCGGAGCGGCTGGCCGAGATCGGAGTGCCGCTGGTGCCGACCGGTCGGCCGGTGCGGCCGGTGGTGACCTCGGTGACGCCGGGGTCGGCGGTCGGACTGGCGCAGCGCGCGGCCGAGTTGATGGCCGCGCAGTTCGACACGGTCGCCGCGGCGGCCGAGGGATGTGACGCGCTGGTGGCGACCGGGCCGCTGCCGGTCACGGCCGGCGCGCGGTCGGTGGCCGAGAAACTGGGCATCCGTTACGTGCACGTGAGCCACCAGCCGGTCGTCCTGCCCTCGCCGTACCGTCGGCCGCCCGCGCGGCGGGGCCGGCCGTTGCCGACGGACGAGACCGACAACCGGGCGCTGTGGGACCTGGACGCCCGGATCGCGCAGACGATGTTCGGCGAGATGCTCGACAACCAACGGTCGTCGATCGGCCTGCCGCCGGTGGACAACGTCCGCGACTACGCCTTCACCGACCGGCCGTGGCTGGCCACCGACCCCGTCCTGGACCCGTGGCGGCAGACGCCGGACCTCGATGTGGTGCAGACCGGAGCGTGGACCCTGACCGACGAACGCCCGCTGCCCGTCGGGCTGTCGGCGTTCCTGGACGCCGGCGAGCCGCCGGTTTACGTGGGTTTCGGCAGCACGCCCATGAGCGCCCCGAAGGATGTCACCCGGGTGGCCGTCGAGGCGATCCGCGCGCAGGGCCGTCGCGTGATCCTCTCCCGCGGCTGGGCCGGCCTGGCCCCCGTCGACGACCGGGACGACTGTTTCGTCGTCGGCGAGATCAATCACCAGGCTCTGTTCCGCCGGGTGGCCGCTGTCGTGCACCACGGCAGCGCCGGCACGACGGCGACCGCCACGGGTGCAGGCGCGCCTCAGGTGGTCGTACCGCAGGGGGCGGACCATCCGTACTGGGCCGGCCGGGTGGCCGACCTGGGGATCGGCGCGGCGCATGACGGTCCGGCTCCGACCGTCGAGTCCCTGACGGCCGCGCTCGGCACGGCCTTGGCCCCGGAGACCGGCGTACGAGCGAAGGCGGTGGCCCGCACGGTCCGCGCCGACGGGGCGACGGTGGCGGCGCAGCTGCTGCTCGACGCGGCCGGCGGAGACGCGCCGTCGGTGTCCGCGGGCAGCGACGCCCAGCGCGGTGTGACGTCGTCCGCGCGGTGAGGCCGGGGGTGTGATGTCGGGGGCGCGCCGACGCGCCCTCGACCGTCTGGAACTCGCGCGGGACCGCTACCCGACCGTCCTCGGGGCCCACCGCCTCTCCGCGACGCGGCCCGAGGGGCCTTCCCCAGGGCTCCGTGGCATCGTGGGGCGCATGAGCATCGAGGTTCGGCCGGCTTCGGTCTTCGAGGACGTACAGGCGTTGCTCGGGCCGAAGTCGCCCGACGCCAACGTCTGCTGGTGTCTGAGTTACCGGATCCCGTCGAAGCTGAACGGGGAGCTTCGCGGGCCGGCCCGGGGCGCGTACGTCGCCGAGCTGTGCCGCGGGCGGCCCCCGCCGGGGGTGCTCGCCTACGACGGTGACGAGCCGGTCGGCTGGGCGGCCGTGGCCCCCCGCTCCGACACCGCCTTCGCGCGCAGCCGCCGGATCCCGCATGTCGACGATCTGCCGGTCTGGTCCCTGTGGTGCGTCCGCGTGCGGCCGGGTCATCGCAAGAAGGGCATCTCGCACGCGCTCATCGCCGGCGCGGTCGAGTTCGCCCGCTCCCAGGGAGCGCCGGCGATCGAGGCGTACCCGCTGGACAACGGCGCGGCCCGCGTCGACATGACGATGGCGTACGCCGGGATCAGGAAGAACTTCGAGCGTGCCGGGTTCACGTACGCCGCCGATACCACGTCGGTGCTGGCCGGTCACCCCCGTGTCCTGATGCGGCTCGATCTGCGCTGACCCCGCGGGCCGGTCCGCCGGGCCGGCGCCGGCAGACCGGTGCGTCCTCCGCGTCACCCACCCACGGCGCCGGGGACGGTGGTCGCGGTCGGGGCGGGGGGCTCGCCGGTCTCCGGTTCCTGTGCGGGGCCGTTGAGTTGCTCGCGCAGGTAGTTCCAGACCACGGCGATCAGCGCGGCCGCGGGGACGGCGAGGAGACTGCCCACGATGCCGGCCAGGTTGCCGCCCAGCGTCACCGCCAGCAGGACGACCGCCGCGTGCAGGCCGAGGCCGCGGCTCTGGATCATGGGCTGGAACACGTTGCCCTCGAGCTGCTGCACCACGACGATGATCGCCAGCACGATCAGCGCGTCGGTCAGGCCGTTCGACACGAGCGCGATGAGGACCGCGACCAGGCCGGCGAACAGGGCTCCGACGATCGGCACGAACGCGGAGACGAAGGTCAGCACGGCCAGCGGGAGCACCAGGGGCACGTCGAGGATCCACAGGCCGAGGCCGATGAACACGGCGTCGAGGAAACCGACGAAGGCCTGGGAGCGTACGAAGGCGCCCAGGGTGTCCCAGCCGCGCGCGGCCACGACGGGGACGTCGGTGGCGAGCCGGCCGGGGAGCTGGCGGGTGAGCCACGGCAGGAAGCGGGGACCGTCCTTGAGGAAGAAGAACATCAGGAAGAGCGCCAGGACGGCGGTGACGAGACCGTTGAACACGGTGCTCACGCCGGAGGCGATGGTGGTGACCATGTTTCCGACGCTGTCCTGGACGCGGGCGACGGCGGCGTCGAAGGCGCCGGAGATCTGGTCGTCGCCGATGTTCAGCGGCGGCCCGGCGGCCCACTCGCGCAGCTTCTGGATGCCCTCGACCACCCCGTCGGCCAGCTCCCCGGACTGGGAGGAAACGGGCACCGCGATCAGTGCGACGATGCCGGCGACAACCAGGAGGAACAGCACGGTGACGACGGCCGCGGCCAGGGCGGGCGCCCACCCACGGCGGCGCAGGAAGCGGGTCAGGGGCCAGGTCATGGTGGTGAGGAACAGGGCCACTATGAGCGGCCAGACGACCGACCACATCCGGCCCAGGACCCACAGGGTCACCGCAGTCATCACCAGGACGAGCAGCGACTGGCCGGAGGCACGTGCTGCCGTGCGCAGCGCGGCGGCGGTTTTCGTGGAACTCAACGTGGCAGACATGGGGTCACCCTATTGACACCCCCCTCGTGCCGAAGAACCGCTCCCGCTCCAGGGCAGCGGCTGCGGGGCGACGGCTCGCCGCCCCGGTTCAGGCGGGGGTCATACGTCTCGTACCAGAGCCGTCATCACGGCGAGCGGCAGCGAGGGATTGGCCGCCGCCGCTTCGACGACCTGCCAGTCGGGGTCGGACAGCAGCTCGACCACGACCGGCGGCGGAAGGGCGGGACGGCCGGCGGCTGTCGGCCTGGCCCGGGCGTCCGCCAGACAGGCGAGCAGCGCCGGAGCCGTCGCGTGGCGGTGTCCGGCGATCTCGCGGAGCGCCTTCCGTACGGGCGGCTCCGCGCGGGACAGGCGCTCCAGCAGCGCCGGCGTCGCGTCCGGGTTGGCCGCCACCCGGGCGGCGACCTGGCCTCCATGGCGGTCGAGGATGGCACCGAGCTGGGCCTCGGAGAGGCCGGGGTGCGGTGCGAGGGACCTGACCACTTTCGCGTCGGTGTCGGCGGCCAGAGCGTCGCGGACGGCGGGCGGCAGATCGCGCCGTTCCGCCAGCAGCATCCGCAACTCGGGGTGCGGTGACCTGGCCAGGCTCTCCACCTCGGCGGCGGAGGCGTCGGCGATCCGGGGCAGCAGGGTCGGGCCGATCCTGGTGGCGGCGGTCAGGCGGGCGAGAACGTCGAGCGGCACGCGGGGGTGGTGCGCCAGTCCGCGCAGAACGTCGGGCGCTTCGTCGGCGGCCAGCCGGCGGATCAGCGCCTCGTCCACGGCGGGGTTCCGGGCGAGGTCCGCGCGGACGGCCGGGCAAGGATCGGCGGCGAGGCGTCGGCGGACGGCCGACGGCAGGTCGGGACGGGCGGCGAGCAGGAGACGCAGCAGCAGCGAGGGGTGGTCGGCGAAGCCGGCGACGGCCTCGGCGGGGGTGGTGGGGTTCTGGACCGCCGTCCGCCACAGCTCGGTCACGGCGTCTTCGTGCGAACCGTCGTCGCAGGAGGCGCCGGGCGGCAGGCCGAAGGGGACGTCGCTTCCGTCGCAGGCCGGGCACCACCGCGCCGGGGGCAGCTCCGCACCGTCGATCAGCCGCGCGAGCACCGAGGGAGGTGTCGCCTCGTTGGCCGCGACGCCCCGGCGGACCTCGGTGTGCGGATGCGTCGCCAGCCGGGCGGCCAGGCCGGACGTCGTCGTCCATCGCGCCAGCTCCGCCACCACTCGTACGTCCGGGTCCGCCGCGAGCGTCTCCGCGACATCGGCCGGGAGGCCGGGGCAGGCGGCCAGCCTCTCCCGCCGCTCGACGACGGGGTCCGCCGCGAAGAGGCGTGTCCACTCCTCACGGCCGTTGCCTTCTTCGAGGAGGGCGAGCGCGGCACGCGGATGTGTCAGGGGATCGATGTCGTCGGCGGTCAGCCGGCCCCCGTACGCGAGTTGCGGCGCCGACTCCGCGACGCGGGACGCCAGTTCGACCGCCTGCGCGTGGGTGAGGTCGGTGCGCCGCGCGAGGTCCCCCGCGATGTCGTCGTCGGCGCGCGCGATCAGCCGGTCTACCAGCTCGGAGGGCAGCGCCGCGTTGGCGGCGAGTCCGCACAGCAGATGATTCACGGAGGCATCCTGCCGTGCCGTCGACGGGACGGACCGGTCGCCCCTGGTCCTTCCCCTGGTCGAGCGCGGTGCCCGGCTCGTGGGCACCGCGCTCGAACATGCGCGGGTTCACGAGCATGTCCACGCGCACGTTCGTGCGCGCGTCCATGCTCGGGACCGGTCTCGACCTCGGGTTCAGTGCCAGTACTTCATGTCAGTTCCTCCTCCCCCGCGCTCGAGGGCGCACCGTGATCTCGAAGCGGTCGAGGCCGCGGAGGGTCAGGTTGCGCCGGTGTTCTGGTTCCGCGACCGGCCTGGCGTCGGGGTGGTCCGTGGCCAGGGTCGTGAGGACCGATCCGGTCAGCCGGATCGCCATGGACGCGCCCAGACAGGCGTGCGCACCGCGGCCGAACCCCAGGTGGGGGTTGGGCGCGCGGTCCAGTCGCAGCTCGGAGGGTCGGGTGAAGCGGAGTGGGTCGTGGTTGGCCGCGCCGAGCAGGAGCGTGACCGGATCTCCCGCCCGGACGGTGACGCCGCCCAGTTCGGTGTCGGTCACGCAGACGCGGGCGTCCGCCTGCACGGGGGCGTCGTACCGGATCAGCTCGTCCACGGCGGTCGCCGGGGACGCCCGGAAGGTGGCGAGCGCGCCGGGAGAGGTGAGCAGGGCCGCGACGGCGTTGCCGAGGAGACGGGAGGCGGATTCGTAGCCCGCGTGGAGCACGACGCGCAGACTGTTACGCAGCACCGACGGGTCGACGCCACTGCCTTCGGCGTGCTCGGCGACGTAGCCGATCAGGCCGCCCTTGGGCGGGCCGGCCAGCCAGCCGCCGGCGTAGTCGGCGAGTTCGGCCCGCGCCGCGACGGCGGGCTCGTGCTTCTCGGGCCAGAGGCCGGCGTCCATGCCGTCCACGACGGTACGGGACATCGGCACGAACCAGGCGAGGTCGGGGGCGGGTACGCCGAGGAAGGTGGTGACGAACCGGAGCGCGAGCGGTTCGGCCAGCTCGCCGACGACGTCGAACGACGGCCGCCGCGCCAGCTCGGCCAGCAGCTCGCGGGCCTGGCGCTCCATCGCGTCGTACAGCGCCTGTCGATCCTGGGCGCGGAAACCGTCGAGCAACAGGTGCCTGATGGCGGTGTGTTCGGGCGGATCGAGGGTCTGCACGCTCAGCAGCGGCGCCGGGATGTCCTCGCCCGCCCGGCGCCAGTCGGAGGCGAAACGAGCGCTGTCAGTGAGGACGGAGAGACAGTCGGCGTGGCGCGTCAAGACCCAGGAGCCGAGCAGTTCGTGCCAGAAGACGGGGGAGTTCTCGCGCAGCCGCGCATAGGCGGGGTACGGGTTCCGGAGGACCGACGGGCGGGCCAGGTCCAGGATCGGGTCCACAACAGCCGCTTGATCCACGAAAACGTCTCCCCTTGCACAGAAGGCCTGGTTGAGGCCGCAAATGCTTCCGGTAGAGCGGTGCGAGAGCGCCGATTCGCCGGTGGGCGTGGCTTCTCACGGGTACATCTCCGAGCTGATCGTCGGCGACGCTACCACGCAACTCGGTCGGCTGGTATGACTACTTGCCACAGATCTTCCACCTCGCTGCGGGGAGCTGCGGATGCCGGACCAAGGCCAGACGATCGTCCACGATGTCCCGCTGAACGTCGCTCAACAGCCCGATCCCTACCCGCTGTTCGAGCGGATCCGTGAGCACGGGGCCGTGCAGCGCGTACGGCTGAATCCGGCCCTCGAGGTCTGGATGGTCACCGGCTACGACGAGGCGGTGTCGGCGCTCACCGACCCGAGACTCAGCTCCAGCCCGGTCCGGGTCAACGGCCTCGCCGAGGAGATGGCGCGCCAGGAGCGCACCAACGTCCTGATGGCCAGCATGCTCGTGGCCGACGGCGCGGACCACACGCGGCTGCGCAACCTGGTGTCCAAGGCCTTCACCGCGCGCCGCGTCGAGGAACTGGCGCCCAGGGTCCAGGAGCACACCGACGCGTTCCTCGACGCGATCGCCCCCAGAGGGAGCGCCGATCTCGTCGCCGAGTTCGCCCTCCCGCTGCCCATGGCCGTGCTCAGCGAGCTCATCGGGATCCCCGCCGAGGGACAGCCGGAGTTCGCCCGGCTGGCGGTCGGACTCATCATGCCGCCCAACACCCCGGAACGGCTCGCCAAGGGAGCCCGAGCCCGGGCCGAACTGACCGAGTTCTTCGAGCCGCTGATCGCCGCGCGTAAGGCGGAGCCGCGTGACGACCTGCTCAGCGCGCTGTGCGCGGCGCAGGCCGAGGAGCGGATCAGCGACCGCGAACTGACCGCCATGGCCATTCTGCTCACGCTCGCCGGGCACGAGACGACCGCGAGCCTGATCGCCAACGGCGTTCACGCGCTCCTTCGTCACCCGGACCAGTTCGCCGCGCTCCGGGACGACCCCTCGCTCCTGCCCGGCGCGATCGAGGAGCTGCTGCGCTACGAGGGCCCGGTCAGCCGCGGTGTCGCCCGTTTCACCGTCGAGGACTTCGAGATCGCCGGCGTGACCGTCCCGGCGGGCGAGATGCTCATCATCGGGCTGGCGGCGGCCAACCGTGATCCGGCCCGGTACGACCGGCCCGACATCCTCGACATCGCCCGCCGCGAGATGCCGCAACAGCTCGCTTTCGGCCACGGTGTGCACTTCTGCCTCGGCGCGCCGCTGGCCCGGGCCGAGGCCAGGATCGCCATCGGCTCCCTGCTGCGCCGCTTCCCCGACCTGCGGCTGGCCGCGCCGGACGAGGTGCTGACCCGGCGCGAGGGCATCCTGCGCGGGATGGCCACGCTGCCCGTGACCTTCGCTCCGCAGGGGTGACGGCGGGTGACTGAAGCGATCCGGCCGTACCGTACCGGCCCGGCGGAGTTCGACGGCATCGCGCCGGGGTACGACGAGTCGCGCGGCGGCGCGGCCCGTGCGGACGGTTTCGCCGAGCAGTTGAGTCCGCTCCTCGACCCGGCCCTGCCCGTCCTCGACATCGGCGTCGGGACCGGCATCGTGGCCGCCGCGTTGACGCGCCGGGACGGCCGTACGGTGTTCGGTGTCGACCTCTCCCCCGGCATGCTCGCCCTCGCCCGGGGCCGTCTGGGGCCGCGCGTGGCGGTGGGTGACGCGGGCCGGCTGCCCGTCCGTACGGCGTCGGTGCCCCAGGCCGTGTCCACCTGGCTGTTACATGCGGGGCCCGACCGGACGGCCGTCTTCCGCGAGGTGGCCAGGGTGCTGCGTCCGGGCGGTCGCTACCTGGTGATTCCGGTGCGGGGCAGGCGTCCCGTGGACGACATCGGGCGCGTCGTCAACGCGTTGGAGGACCGCCTCGATCCGGCGGGGGCACGCCAGGACGGTCCGGAGGCGCTGGCACCGGTCGCCGCCGCGCACGGCCTGGTGTACGAGGGGACCGCGTCCGAACGCAGGACGACCTTCGAGGTGTCGCCCCGGCACATGGCGCGGTCGCTGTCCGGCGGGCTGTTCACCGGCGCCTGGCCGGTCGGCCACGACGACGCGCGGTTCGTGGACGAGGCCCGTGAGCGGCTGCTGGCCCTGCCGGAGCCCGACCGGCCCCGGGTCCGGGAGATGACGGACTTCGTGATGGTGTTCAGCCGCGCCGCGTGAGGGAAGGACACGGTGCACCGCCCGGGGAACGGCCGGCCGGGCGGCGACCCGACCGAGGTACCGCCTGATCCGCCGCCCGGGGGCGGCTGACTCGGTCCGCCCCTACCCCGCGTCGTCGGACCGGCCGTCCGCTGTCCGGGGCGCGGCCTCATCCTCCGGGCCTTCGGCGTCGCTCTGGGCCTGGGCCCGGCGGCCGACGACCGCGGCGGCGGCGAGGGCGCTGACGAGGAAGGCGGTGGCGACGACCCAAGCGCGGTCGAGCACATGGCCCGTGGCGTGGTCGAGAGAGTAGCGGCCCGCACCGGCGACGCCGATGGCGGCCGCCGTGAAGCCGAGGAAGGCGGGGTACTCGTAGCCGCCCGCCTGGGCGAAGAAGCCGGCCGGGGCGTGCACCGCGACCGCGCCCGCCATGGCGCCGGCCGCGGCGGCTCCGGCGGCCGGGGTGGCCAGGCCCAGGGCCAGCAGGGCGCCGCCGCCCGCCTCGCCGAGGCCGGCGGCGATCGCGCTCTCGCGGGGCGGGGAGAAGCCCATGGCCTCCATCGCGTGGGTGGTGCCCGTCAGGCCGCCTCCCCCGAACCAGCCGAAGAGCTTCTGCGTGCCGTGCGCGGCGAGGACGGCGCCGGTGCCGACCCGGAGGACGAGAAGCCCGAGGTCGCGTCGGTTGAGCGAGGTCATGAGAGGTCTCCCGGTGCGTGCGGCACGTCGGTGCGCGGAGGGGGCGTACGTCTTCCACTGTCGCCGCCCTCGGGGCCGAGGCCGCAGCGTTACTGCTCCATGCGAGTCATGTCTTACGGCCTTTGTCCGGTACTGCTTGAGTGGGTGCGCCGGCCGGGAGTACATGGGGCGGGCACTGCTCCTCGTCGGCTTCGCCGTGCTCGTCCTGGGTGTCCTGGTGCTGGTCGGGCCGGGCGCCGTCGCCGGGTCGGAGGCCGCGGCCACGGTCTGCGTGATCCCGCGGGGCCGTGGCCGGCACGTGTTCCTCGGGAAGGTGAGCACGCTCGCGGGTGCGGTGCTGATCGTGTCGCCGCTCGAATCGGCCGCGGTCCTCACCGTGTCGGCGGCGTCTGGCAGCTCGTCGTGGGTGCGGTGGAGACGGCCACCGCCCCGCGGGTGCGCTCGCGGGCGGAGAAGGTGCCACCGGGCGTCTGGCGGTGAAGCCCTCGGGGCCCCGGCCGCCCGGCCGGGGGTCCTGACCCATGCGCTACATTTTGCCGGTCCTTGACCGCGATCATTCACGATCACTTCTCCTCGGAGCCGGCATCCCATGAGCGACATCGTCAACGGCCTCGGCCGAGCCACCGCCTACGGCGCACTCGGTGTGGTGCTGCTGATCCTCGGCATCGTCCTCGTGGACGCGCTGACGCCCGGGAAGCTCGGCCGGCAGATCTGGGAGGAGCGCAACCGCAACGCGGCCGTCCTGCTCAGCTCCGCCCTGCTTGGGATCGGCGGGATCGTCTTCACCTCGATCTGGACGACCTACGACAACTTCGGCAAGGGCCTCGCCTCCACGGCGGCGTTCGGGCTGCTCGGTCTGGTGATGATGGCCGTCGCCTTCCTCGTCCTGGATCTGGTAACGCCCGGCAAGCTGGGCGCCACCCTCGTCGACCCCGAGCCGCACCCGGCGGTCTGGGTGACGGCCTCGTGCAACCTCGCCGTCTCCGCGATCCTCTCCGCGTCCATCGCCTGAGCCCACCGGCCACCGCGCTCCGGCCCGCCCGAGAAATCACCGGCGCATCGGCTCCACCTCCAGGAACCGTCTGCGGCGCGGGCCCCGGTACAGCAGCGCCTCCCAGCCGAGCCGTACGAGGAGGGGGACGCACGCGCCGAGGGCGGACTCCTCCTCCTGGGCGGCGCCAGCGCCCGGCGGGCCCAGCCACTCGACGACGGCGGTGCCCGGCCGTTCGCCCGCCGTGACGCGGTAGCCCGCCGCCACCCGGACGCCGGAGGCGTCCACCGCCGAGGGAGTGATCTTCGCCGCCTCCAGGGCGAGGGCCACCGCCCGGACCGGCTGCCTGCGCTCCCACTCGGCGGGCACCTCGGTCGGGTCGCCGCCCGGCCGGGCGGTCAACCGGCGGATCTGCAGCAGTCCTTCGAACGCGGCCCGGACCTCCCGGGAGCGTTGCTCGGCCTCACCTGCGGGGAGCGGCGGCCCGTCCCCCGTGGCCGCCTCGAACGCCCCGCCTGTCACAGCAGCCGCCGGATGTCGCCGCGGACCCGGTAGAAGCCGCCCGACGCGGCGTGCAGGGCGTCGACCACGTACCGCGCGCCCGGCTCCCGGATGGCCCGGGGGAACTGCACGTTCCAGGACCGTTCGTAGCCGTCCGACACCACATGGACCCGGGTCCGGCCGCCCTCCTGGACGCACTCCACGACGACCGAGCCTGCCGGCGCGGCGCTCACCGCCGTCACGGCCGCCACCGTCGTCGCCGGCTCGTACGTCGGCAGCGCCGCGGCGAGTTTGACGTCCCTGGCGACCGGGACCGTGCCGCGCTGAGCGGCGGTGATCGCGGCCTCGCTCGCGTCCACGCACACCAGGGAGCCGTCCGAGGTCACCAGGTAGAGCCGCTCGTCCCGGTACTGCATGGAGAGCGCCGAACCCGCGCCGGTGCCCAGCTTCCACAGTCGCGTGCCGTCCTCCGCGAAGCAGTACACCGAGGAGGAGGCGTCGGCGGCGAAGACGAAGCGGCCGCCGGGAGAGGTCGCACAGGAGTAGACCGTGTTGTCGCACGCGTAGACCGCCTCGACGCGGCCGTCCTTCTTCGCGAGGCGCTGGACCTTCCAGCGCGCCGTGCCGGCGTAGACGGCGGTGTCCTCCTGCCAGCCGAAGAGCACCGCGCCGGCGCTGGCGGTGTGCCACAGTTCGCCGCCGCCGCCGGGGGCGTACGCCGTCACCCCCTTGGTGTCGCCGTGGTAGACGGCGTCGCCGTCGGCGCGGACCATCCAGGCGTGCTCGCCCCGGCCTCCGCGGGACCACTGGTGTTCGTCCTCGTGGTCGATGACGGTCAGCCGGCCCGACCGGTCGGCCACGTTCAGGACGCCCTCGTGGATGTCCAGCCAGAAGATGTCGACATCGGCGGCGATGTCGTAGGCGGCGAAGGGCAGCTTCGACGACAGGTCGTACACCCGGCCGTCGTCGCAGCCCGCGTAGATCCAGAAGTCGTCGGCGACCAGGCACTTCACCCCGTCGGGGAGGGAGAAGCGGGCCTGGACCTCGCCGGCGTGGCTCAGGGTGTACACGTCGCCGGCCTGGTTGCCGACCCAGCAGCGGTCCTCGTCGACATGGATGCCGAAGGCGGAGGAGCCGGTCCGGAACCGCCACAGGACGGGCGCGACCGCACCGGCCGTCGACGGCGCGGAGGCGACCGCCCGGCGGGTGACGGAGCGGGCCGCGCGCTGCCCCTGAACCGCCGGGGCGTACCCCTTGCGGACCTTCTCGCCTATCTTCTTCGCCGCGGCGGCGCGCGCCTTGTCCGCCGTGGCGAACGTGGAGGTCTGGGTCTGCCCGGCGGCGCCGATCCGCCCGTAACGGACCGACACCACCAGGTCGTCGACCGTCACTTCGTAGAACTTGTGCGCGCCCTCGCCGTCCTGCGACAGCTCCAGATAGGTCTTCGTCGTCATGTGGAGAACGGTAGGGCCGACCACTGACAACGGGCGTCCGGAGCTAACGCTGCGCGCGGCCGCTCGTCACCGCGTAGTACTGCAGGTCCTGCTTCTCGACCGGCCGGCGCACCGGGTAGCGGCTCGTGACCGTGGTGGTGCTCTCCCCGCCCCGTACCACCGTCGCCGAGCTGTGGCCGGTGCGCAGCGGCAGCAGGCGCGCGTGCACACCGGCCGGAGCCCGGTAGCCGCTCTCCGTGCCGCCGGTCGTGGTGCGGACGCTCGCCGGCGCCGTGAGGAAGCTGAGTACCTCCACCGTGTCCCGGGGGGTGGCCGTTCCCGGGCGGGGCTCTGTCACGCGGGGTTGGAGCGTGGTGGGCGCTGTGTCGTCGACGAACTGGACGCGGGAGGTCAGGTACAGCGTGTCGCGCACGATCCTGGGCCAGGCGCCGGTCTTGAACCGGGTCAGGTAGTAGGAGGAGAGGTCCAGGTAGGCGTACCCGTTGTGGAGCGAGGGTGCGAAGTGGGTGCCTTCGGAGTAGTCGTTCCAAGTGGTGAGCTGGACCCAGTCGGCACCGGAGCCGATGGCCGCCTCCCAGGCGGCCCTCAGGGTCTCGGTGTTGCCTGCCTCGTCGAAGATTCCCTGATTGGGGCGGGCGTCCTGGACGGAGACCGGTTGCATCCAGATCTTGCCGAGCCGGTGGGCCGTGGCGGCGTCGGCCGTCGCGCCGTCCTGACGGTTGGCGCTGCGGGCGCCCCACTCGGAGAGTCCGTGACTGATCGCCGCGTACCGCTCCCGCTCCGGGGTGAAGTCGAGGAAGAGGGGGACGAGCGCGGTGCGGATGCCGTGCCGGGTCTCCAGGTCCCCCATCATCCGCTGCCACCAGGCGGGCTCCTTCTCCTCGGCCTTGAACGGCGAGACGACGAGGCGGCCGTCCGGCAGCCGGTGGGCCGAAGGGTGCCGGGCCAGTTGCGCGAGTGAATCGGCCAGGGCGGCCGGCGTGGTGGTCAGTGAGGTCATGTCGGGCATGAGCTGGATCCGGAAGTCCGGGTCCTCCTCCTGCGCGGCGCGCATCAGCAGCTCGGCGCGGTCCCAGTTGCGTCCGGCGAGGGAGAGCAGGTCGAGGGTGAATCCGTCCAGGCCTGCGTCGCGTGCCGTGCGGATCTCCTGACGCAGATGGGCCAGTTCCCAGTTGCCGGTCCCGGGCCCGGTGGGCAGCGGGCGGTCGCGCAGAAGACCGCCGTAGGCGCGGTGCCTGCCCTTCTCGCCGTCCGGGGTCAGGTAGTTGCGACTGTAATAGTCCTGAGCCGCCGGCTCGTTGTCCAGGGAGAGTGGGTACGGCGTGAAGTAGTGGGCGAAGACGAGTTTCGGGGAGCGTCGTAGCTCGGCGGTGGCCGGCAGATCGAAGGGCAGGGCCGTGCTGTACGCCTCCGGGGGCGCCGCGGCCGGCTGTGCGGGGGCTCCGCCGCGCAGGGCGTCCGCGGTGCCGATGCCGGCCCAGGCGCCGAGGAGCAGGACTCCCAGCGCTAGTGCCGGGACCAGTCGACGGCGTCCGGGCGCCCGGTGTAACCGCGCGCGCCCTGGCCGCCCGGACGGCTGCGGCGGTGGTGCGGGGATGTCCCCCATGGGCGTCCTTCCGGCCGGTCGTGGAGGTGTGCCGAGGTGCCCACGGCGGACCTCCGCGTGGGCCTGCGGGCTGCCAGTAGTACAGCCGATCCGGGACGGCGGGACAACAACCCGTACATGCGTGCGGTCTCCGTTCTCCGAGCACCGTTGTGCTTTGCGCCACAGTGGGGGCCGATGTCACCACCGGTGCCGGTACCCTCCGGCACACTTCACGGGATCTTCTCCCGGTGGCCTCACGTGCGTCGACTCCCTCTCCGGGGGCGTGTCATCCGATCGGCCGTGCCCGCGTCGACCGCGATGTCACGAGATGAACACGCCAACGCCTTCTGGAGTCCTTCGCGTGAACAGCAGCGGAGGTGCGTGTGTTTGTCGTACTGTTCCGCGTTGCGACGCTTGTTCATCGAACTAGGGGCTCGATGACGGGGTGGCGAACGTCGACACGTGCCTGGGGGGTACATGTGGCATGTCCGCACAACTGAGACCAAGTCCGCTGGAACGAGGCCCGGTTCACCACCGGCTCCTCCTCATCCGCGCGCCAAGGCCGGCTGGTACCCGGTCCTCGCGCTGACGGTCGATCTGCTCGGCGTGGGGCTGCCCACGGCGCTCGTCCTGCATACCGAGCGCCAGCCGTACGCCTTCACCGGCGCTGTCGTCGCCGCCCTCTCCTGGGCCGGCGTACGGGCGCTGCGCCGTCGGTACACGCGCCGCGAACTCGGGGAGTCGCGGGGAAGTCTGCCCGTCCTGCACGACTGGCTCATCCTGCTCGGCGTGCTCGCCGTGCTGCGAGCGGCCGCCGATCTGCACCATCCTCCCCTGCTCTGCCTGGCCGCACTGCTGTCGGCGCCGGTACTGACCTTGACCTGCACCAAGTTGACGTGGCATCACCTCGTGGCCGCCCGTCGGGAGGCCCAGGTGGTCACCCGCGTCCTGGTGCTCGGTGAACCCACGGCGGCAGGGGACGTCGCCGAGCATCTCGCCCGGCGCACCGAGCACCCGTACGTCGTGGTGGGCGTCGTCGCGATCGGGGACGGGCCGGTCCGTACCGGTGCTCCGGTGGCCACCCGGCTCGGTGCCTCGATGCCGGACGCCGCCGACGGGGACACCGTTCCCGTCCTGGCCGCCGCCCGCGAACTGGAGGCGGATGTCGTCCTGGTCGCGGCCGGCGCCCTGATGGCCGGCGAGCGGCTGCGCCGGCTCTCCTGGGGCCTGCACGACGCCGGTACCGAACTCGCCCTCGCTCCGGGTCTGGTGGAGTGCGCCGTGAAGCGACTGGAGACCATCTCGGCCGCCGGCATGGCTCTGCTCCGGGTCGCTCCGCCGGTCCGTGACGGGGTGCAGCAGCTGCTGAAGTCCGTGATGGACCGGGCGGGCGCGGCCGTCGGCCTGGTCCTCCTCGGTCCGCTCTTCCTGGCGATCGGCGTCGCGGTACGGCTGACCTCACCGGGGCCGGTGTTCTACCGGCAGGTGCGGATCGGACAGAGCCGCACCCCGTTCGTGATGTGGAAGTTCCGCACGATGTTCCTGGACGCGGACGCCCGCAAGGCGGAGCTGACCCAGGCGAACGAGCACGACGGGCTGATGTTCAAGATGCGGCGCGATCCGCGCGTGACCCGGGTGGGACGCCTGCTGCGGCGCACCTCACTGGACGAACTGCCCCAGCTCATCAACGTGTTGCTGGGGTCCATGTCCCTGGTCGGACCGCGACCGCCGCTTCCGGAGGAGGTGGCACGGTACGGGGACGTGGAGCTGCGCCGGCTCTCCGTGCGTCCCGGGATGACCGGTCTGTGGCAGATCAGCGGCCGCTCGGACCTGTCGTGGGACGAGACGGTGGAGCTGGATCTGCACTACGTCGACAACTGGTCGTTCACCAGCGACGTCGATGTCATGGCCCGTACGTTCCGCGCCGTCGTCGACGGTCGCGGAGCGTACTGACGGGCCGCCGCATGACGTCAGCCCTGTGTCCGCCACCAGGCGTAGGTCGAGGCGATGCCGTCCCTCAGCGGGACGGCGGGCTTCCAGCCGAGGCCGGTCAGCCGGGACACGTCGAGGAGCTTGCGCGGAGTGCCGTCGGGCTTGCTCGTGTCCCAGCCGAGCCGTCCCTGGTAACCCGTCACCTCCGCGATTGTCTCGGCGAGTTCGCGGATGCTGAGGTCCTCGCCGCAGCCGATGTTGACCGGCTCGTCGCCGTCGTAGCTCCGCAGCAGCACGGCGCAGGCGGCGGCCAGGTCATCCACGTGCAGGAACTCCCTGCGCGGGGTGCCCGAGCCCCACAGGGTGAGTTCCTCGCGCCCCTCCTCGCGGGCCTCGTGGAAGCGGCGGATCAGCGCCGGGAGGACGTGCGAGGTCTCCAGGTCGAAGTTGTCGCCGGGGCCGTAGAGATTGGTCGGCATCGCGGAGATGTAGGCCGCGCCGTACTGCTTCCGGTACGACCGGACCTGCACGATGCCGGCGATCTTGGCCAGCGCGTAGGCCTCGTTGGTCGGTTCGAGCGGCCCGGTCAGGAGCGCGTCCTCGGAGATGGGCTGGGGCGCGAGCCGGGGGTAGATGCAGGACGAGCCGAGGAAGAGCAGCCGCCCGACGCCCGCCGCGTGCGCTCCGGCGACGACGCTGAGCTGGATCTGGAGGTTCTCCTCCAGGAACTGCACGGGGTAGGTGCTGTTGGCCATGATCCCGCCGACCTTGGCGGCGGCGAGCACCACGGCGTCGGGACGGGTCTCGGCCAGGAACGCGGCGGTCCGCGCCGCGTCCCTCAGGTCGAGCTCGGCGCGGGTCCGGGTGATCACCTCGTGCCCCTCCCCGGCCAGCCGGCGGGCGATCGCGGAGCCGACGAGACCCCGATGCCCCGCGACGAATATCCGGGCCCGGTCGGGCAGATACGACGGCGCTCGCGTCACGTCGGTCGTGGATTCAGTCATGGCCCGGATCATGCCAGGCCCTCGGGGAGCACAGCGCCCCAGATCCGGTTTTCTCTCCCGGATCGGCTCAGAACATCAGGTTTCGGAATATCCGCAAGAAATGACGGACCGGCTGGGGGCCGGGCCGTGAGGGAGGGGCACCACGCATGAGCAAGACCGCACTCATCACCGGCGTCACGGGACAGGACGGCTCGTACCTGGCCGAACTGCTGATGTCCAAGGGCTACACGGTCCACGGCCTCGTCCGCCGCTCGTCCAGCTTCAACACCGAGCGGATCGACCACATCTACCAGGATCCGCAGCAGGCGAACCGGTCGTTCGTGCTGCACCACGCGGACCTCTCGGACGGGGTGGCGCTGGTGAACCTGCTCCGGGACATACGCCCCGACGAGGTCTACAACCTCGGCGCGCAGTCCCACGTGCGGGTCTCCTTCGACGCGCCGCTGTACACCGGCGACGTGACGGGCCTCGGCGCCCTGCGCCTCCTGGAGGCGATCCGGGCGAGCGGCATCGACACCCGGATCTATCAGGCCTCGTCCTCCGAGATGTTCGGCGCGACCCCGCCGCCGCAGAACGAGCGGACCCCGTTCCACCCCCGCAGCCCGTACGGGGCCGCCAAGGTCTTCGCGTACTGGACGACGGTCAACTACCGCGAGGCGTACGGCATGTTCGCCGTCAACGGGATCCTGTTCAACCATGAGTCGCCGCGCCGCGGCGAGACCTTCGTGACCCGCAAGGTGACCCGGGCCGTCGCCCGGATCAAGGCGGGGCTGCAGGACCGGCTCTACATGGGCAATCTCGACGCCGTCCGCGACTGGGGCTACGCCCCCGAATACGTCGACGCCATGTGGCGGATGCTCCAGCAGGACGAGGCGACGGACTACGTGGTGGCGACCGGAGTTCCGGCGACCGTACGGCAGTTCCTGGAGACGGCCTTCGCCCACGCGGGTCTCGACTGGTCGCGGTACGTGCGCTACGACCCCAAGTACGAGCGTCCCAGCGAGGTCGACGCCCTGATCGGTGACGCGAGCAAGGCCCGCGAGCTTCTGGGCTGGAAACCGTCCGTGCAGGTGGAGGAGCTGGCGCGGATCATGGTGGACGCCGATGTCCGCCTCGTCGAGGAGCAGCTGGCCGGCGCCATGGTGCGCATCGACCGCTGAAGAACCGTACGACAGGTACCGGATTGGTCAAGTGCCCTACTCCGCAGGCGGCTTCGTCGTAAAGTTCGCAACCATCAATGGCACTTGCACCACTTCACGCCACAATTGACTGGGCTATCACGCCTGGGGGGAACATGCGTAGATCCTGGGGGCTCACGGCTGCCCTCGTCCTGACCGTCGCGGCCGGAGCCGGAGGCTCGCTGGCTCCGACGGCCGCGGCGCTCACGCCGCCGGTGGCCTTCACCGCGGACGATCTGCCGACCTGGCAGACCAACGGCGTCGTCTGGGCACTGGCCGAGGCGAACGACACCGTCTTCGTGGGGGGCACCTTCTCGGCGATCCGCCCGCCCGAGGGCGGCAGCGGCACTCCCAAGAGCGCCGTCAACTTCGCCGCGCTGAACGCGGCGACGGGTGCGCCCACCGACTGCACCCTCTCCTTCACCGTCGGCAGCGGCACCGCGACCGTGCGGACCCTGGTGGTCTCGCCGGACAAGAAGACGCTGTACGCAGGGGGTTACTTCGGCGCCGTCAACGGCACCCCGGTCTCCAGCCTCGCCGCGATCGACATCGCCACCTGCGCCCCGAGGGCGAACTTCACCCCGAGCTTCCCCGCCACCGTGCGGGCGCTCGCCGTCACCGACACCACGATCTACGCGGCCGGCGACTTCGGCACCGTCGAGGGCCAGACCCGCCAGCGGTTCGCCGCCATCACCACAGCGGGCGACCTGCTGCCGTTCACCGCCAACGCGGACGAGCCGGGCCGGGCCATCGAGGTGACGCCCGACGGACAGCACGTCGTGCTCGGCGGCGACTTCTTCACCGTCAACGGCGCCAACTCGCACGCCCTCGCCGTCGTGAACGCCACCACCGGTGCCGTGGCCAAGGCCTACCCCAACGGCTGGATCCCCCAGAACTCCGTCGTCAAGGACATCGAGACCGACGCCACCGGCTTCTACACCGCCAACGAGGGCACCGGCGGCGGCGTGTTCGACGGCCGCATCGCCCTGAACCTCGACTTCGAGCAGCGCTGGCGCGACACCTGCCTCGGCGCGACCCAGGCGGTCCGCTCCTACCAGGGTGTGCTCTACAGCGCCTCCCACGCCCACGACTGCGCCAGCGTCGGCGAGTTCCCCGACGGGCGCCGCTACCACCTGCTCGCCCAGCCGACCACGTCGACGGGCAAGCTGGGCTGGCTCCCGGACACCAACGACGGTCCGCCCGAGGTCGAGGGCATCGGCCCGCGCGTGATGACCGTCTCGGGCACCGGCACCACCAAGTACCTCTGGGTGGGCGGCGAGTTCACCACGGTCAACAGCGCCCCGGCACAGGGGCTGACCCGCTTCGCCTCCGGCCCGGACACCGGCGCGCCGACCGTGCCCGTGGCGAGCGCCGCCGCCGTCTCCCCGAACGCGGTGCACGTCCGGTGGCGCTCCAGCCTCGACCTGGACGACTCGAAACTGACGTACAAGGTCTACCGCAACGGCGGGGCCGCCCCCGTCGCGACCGTCCAGGGCGACTCGCTGCACTGGTCGCGCCCTCAGGTCTCGTTCAAGGACACGAACGTGACCCCCGGACAGACCTACACCTACCGGGTGACCGCGAGTGACGCGGCCGGCAACACCAGTTCCCTGTCCGCGACGGCGACCGTGACGGTGCCGACCTCGCCCGAGCCGTACGCCTCCCAGGTGATCGCGGACGGCGCCGGTCTCTACTGGCGCTTCGACGAGTCGACGACCCCCTACGCCGCCGACTCCTCCAACGGGGACAACAGCGGTCTGTACATCAACGCTCCCGCCCTGCGTCAGACCCCCGGAGCCGTCGGCGGCGCCTCCACGGCCGTCGCGCTCAACGGCACCGACGAGCAGATCCACAGCGACCGGCGGCAGACCGTGACGGGCGCCTTCACCGTGGAGACGTGGTTCAGGACGACCACGAACCGGGGCGGCAAGCTGATCGGCTTTGGCAACAACACCACCCGGAACAGCGGTAGTTACGACAAGCATCTGTACATGACCAACACCGGGAACGTGGTGTTCGGCGTGAGCACCGGCTCCGCCCGCACGCTGACTTCCCTTGGCTCGTACAACAACGGCGCCTGGCACCACGCGGTCGGGACGCAGGGACCGGAGGGCATGCGGCTGTACGTCGACGGCAAGCTGGTCGGCTCCAACGGCGTCTCCACCAACCAGCAGTACGCGGGCTACTGGCACGTCGGGGCGGACAACCTCGCCGGCTGGCCGCTGCGCCCCACGAGCAACTTCTTCGCCGGCCGGATCGACGAGGCCGCCGTCTATCCGTCGGCGCTCACCGCGGCGCAGGTCGCCAAGCACTACAGCCTGGCCTCCGCACCCGCCGACTCGGTCGCCACGGTCACCGCGACGGAGGACACGTACGCCAACGCCGGTGCCCCGAGTACCAATTACGGAGAGTCCGGCTCGCTGGCCGTGCGGGGGACGTCGGCGTACGAGTCGTACCTGCGGTTCACGCTGCCGCCGGCGCCGGCCGGCACCGTCCTCAAGAGCGCCCGGCTCGCGGTGAAGACGACCACGCTGGCGGGCGCGGGCTCGGCGGACAGCCAGTCCGTCGTCCCGGTCACCGGTTCCTGGACCGAGGACGGGCTGACGTACACCAACCGTCCGGCGCTCGGCCCGACGCCGATCGGGACGCTGACCGGTGCCACGGACGGCTCGGCGATCTACTCCGCGGCGCTGAACACCTCGGCGATCTCGGCGGCGCTCGGCGGCTCCTACAGCCTCGCGCTGACGAGTACCGGTACGGACCCGCTGTGGCTCTGGTCCTCCGAGGCGGCGGCCGCGGAGGGCACCCCGCAGCTGGTGCTGACCTTCGGCGCTCCGTAACCGGGCGCGTCGAACCCTCCATGACAGGAGGCGGGGCCCGGCATCCGGGCCCCGCCTCCGACGTACCACGGGAGTCTCCTCATGCGTCGTCCCCTTCACCGGCGTCGCCCGGCCGCCGTGGCCACGGCGGCGGCCGCGCTCGCCGCACTGCTCACCCTCTCCGCCTGTTCCTCGAACGGCGACGGCGACGGTGACAGCGCCGCCGACCGGTCGAACGCGGCCGGTCCCTCGCGTTCGGCGGTCGTGCCCGACCGCCAGACCGAGGTGGCGCCCACCGGCCCGGCCCCGTCCGCGTCGGCGTCAAGAGGGCCAGTGGTGCCGGACGCCGAACTCAAGCCGGTCACCGGCTCGTTCACCAAGGACCAGAAGGCATATCTGAGCGGGCGCGTCCCGAAGAGCATGGACCCGGCCGCCGTGCTGCAGAACGGCCAGGAGTCCTGCCAGCGTCTCGAACGCACCGCGAAGCGGGACAGGGACGCGGCCGTCGGCGCCCTCGTCGCCGGGGACATCCCGGACGCCGAGGCCGCCGTGAACCATCTCTGCCCCGCGCAGAAGCCGCTGCTCGCGACAGCGCGTACGGGCCACCCCGACGGTACGACCGCACGGCCTGCGCCGGGCACGTACCGCGCGCTCACCACCGACCCGTCGTGCACCTGGCGGGCGCTGGGCAGCGGCGGAAAGCTGCTCGCCTCGGGACCGTCGACCGGCGCCCAGGGGCCGGTGAAGGCCACCGTCCCGGCAGGGACGGTGGAGTTCGTCTCGACGTCCTGCTACGCCTGGCTGCCGGCCTGACCCTCACGCGCGTCCGCGTACACCCTCAGCAGGGTGTCGAGGACGGCCTCCATCGAGAACGCCTCCGTGGCCAGCTTTCGGGCCGCCGCGGAGGCGCTGCCGTTCGCCCCCGGGTCCAGGAGGGCGGACACGGCCGGGGCGATGCCCACGGCGTCCGTGACCACCCGTCCCGCGCCGGCCCGCTCGATGTCCTGGGCCAGCCCGTTGGAGGTGGTGACGACGGCCGGGGTGCCGACCGACAGCGACTCCAGGACGGACATGGGGAACGGCTCGTCGACCGACGGCAGCACGTACACGTGCGCCCGGCGCAGCTCCTCCAGCATCCGCTCGGAGGACAGCGGCCCCGGCAGGCTCACCCTGTCGCCGACGCCGAGTGCGGCGACGAGCGCCTCCACGGCGGCCCGCTCGCCCTCGTCGGGGCCGGCGAGCACGAACCGGGCCTCGGGATGGTGGCGAAGGATCTCCGGGACGGCCGCGACGAAGTCGGTGGGCCGTTTGCGGGCCTGGAGGCGGGCCGCGTAGAGGATGCGGGGCGGGCCGGAGGGCGCGGGCCGCGGTTCCTGCGCGGGCACGCCGTTGACCAGCCGTACCGCGTGGGACAGCTCGGTGCCCAGCACCGCGTCCAGGTCCCTGCGTTCGCGGCCCGTCAGATACAGCACGGCGGAGGCACCCCTCAGGACGCGGCGTACGGCGACGGCGTCCAGGACCCGGGCGAGCGCCTTCTCGCTCGGGTCGACCATGCCGTGCGTCTGGAGCACGAGCGGCCGGCCGGCCCGCAGCGCGGCGAGCGCGAGGGGCAGCGTCACCAGGTCGCGGGCGAGGTGGACGTGGACCACGTCGGCGTCCTTGACCAGGGCGCTGGCCCGCGCGAGGAGCGTGGGTGAGGTGATACCGCTGAAGCCCAGCGGCAGGATCGAGCGCGCCTGGTAGAGGCGGGCGGGCACGCCGTCGACCTCGGTGGGCAGCCCTTGGGCGCCGAAGCCGTCGCCGAGGGCGACCAGGCGCGCCCGGTGGCCTCGTTCGGCCAGTCCCCGGCAGAGGTTGAGCGCGACCCTGACCGGTCCGCCGAAGGCGTGGGTGGGGCTGTGCAGGGTCACCGCGTGCAGGACGCGCAGGCCGCTCACGCGGGCACCGGGACCGGTCGGCGGCCGTCGGCCGTGTGCAGGGTCAGTTCGGGCAGGTCCTTGTGAAGGGTGGTGCCGGCGGCGAGGACCGCGTGACGGCCGACGGTGACGCCGGCGAGGACGGTGGCGCGGGTGGCGATCCAGGCGCCGTCCTCGACGGTGATCGGCGCGTTGCGGTAGCGGAAGTCGGCGGCCCGGTGGTCGTGGCTGCCGGTGCAGAGCAACGCCTCCTGGGAGACGCAGACATGGGCGCCGAGCGTGATGGGCTCCAGGTTGAGCAGCCAGGCGCCCTCGCCGATCCAGGTGTGGTCGCCGACGGTCAGTTTCCACGGCCACAGGATCCTGACCCGGTGCCGTACGAGCACGCCGTCGCCTATCGTCGCGCCGAAGGCCCGCAGCAGTGCGACCCGCAGCCGGGCCGGGCAGAACCAGGCCATGAAGACCGTGTTCATCACCGCGAACCAGAGGGCCTGCACGATCTTGCCGCGGCCCTTGTCGTAGCCGGCCAGCGTGAAGGCCGGGAGATTCCGCATGAGTTCACCCCCATCGGCGCCTCCCCTGGCGCCGAGGCGTTCAGACTAGCGGTTGACGCGAAGCGACAGGAGGGCGTCGGTAGACTGCCGCGAAGTGACGTTCCGGGGGCGGGGGCCGTGACCTCCAGGGGGCCGGGACTCCGCGGATTCCAGGGGGCGCGATGACGACCGATGTACGCGGTACGGCGACGCGGCCGGAGCCGCGACCGGGTCCCGCCGCTCCCGCGCCCCTGCTGCTCGCGCCTCCCGTATCCCCGCGCACCCTGCTCTCACGCGCCCTGTCGATCCCGCTGGTCCTGGGCTTCACCGTGTTCCTGCCGCTCGTGGTCGCGGCCCAGCCGGGCGCGGGCGTGCGGGACGCCGCGTACTACCTCCAGATCGCGCTCACCATGTACGCCGGAGCCCGGCTCTCGGCGATGATCCTCACCAGCCGCCGCAAGCTGCTCCAGGGCTCGTTCTGGCTGTTCTGCTACATGGCGATGGGTGTGGCGCCGCTCGCCCAGGCCGTCCTGGGGCGGGTGCCGACGCCGGTGGTGGGGCCACGTTCCGATCTGACGGCGGCGGTGGCACTGGTCCTCGTGGGCTGCGCCGCGTTCGACCTGGGGTCGCTGCTGGCCCGGGGCCGGCCGGGCGGCTCTGACCGTGCCGAGGAACGCCCGGCGCTGGTCCACCGGCGCAGACTCTATCTACTGGTCCTGCTCGCCTTCGCGTGCAGCGGTCTGTTCGTCGTCAAGCTGGGCGGGCCCGCGGTCTTCTTCTCCAGCCGTCAGGAGATCATCGCCGGGATCGAGGAGGCGGGCCTCTCGAAGGCCGACTCGCAGGCCGGGCAGGCGTTCCTGCGCGGCTTCGGCACGGTCCCCGCGCTCTTCGCGCTGCTCGTGTACTGCCGCTGGCTGGTCACCTCGCGGCGCGCCCGGCGCCGCCCGATGGTGATCGCGGTGTTCCTGGGTCTGGTGCTGCTCAACTGCGTGGTCAACAACCCGATCTCGAACCCGCGGTACTGGTTCCTGACGGTGATGTTCTCGCTGCTGTTCACCGTCTTCCCGGTGAGCGCCGCGATGTACCGGTCGGCGTTGAGCCTGGGGGTGGTGATGGCGCTGATCGTCTTCCCGTTCTCCGACCGCTTCCGGTACGACGAGAAGAACTACCGCCCGGTCGAGACGACGTCGGTGCTGGAGCCGCTGGCGCTCAAGGACTACGACCAGGTCGGCATGTTCGCGAACACGATCACGCTCGTGGACTCGGGCAGCCGCCACCGGTACGGCCGACAGCTGGCCGGGTCCGTGCTCTTCGCGGTGCCCCGTTCGGTGTGGCCGGGCAAGCCGCGTGACACGGGGGTGATGGTCGGCCAGTGGATGGGGACGGTCAACACCAATCTGTCCTCGCCGATCTGGGCCGAGCTGTGGATCGACTTCGGCGCGGTGGGGATGGCCGCCGGGATGACGGGCATGGGGTACGCCGCCGCGCGCGTGGACCGGAGGTTCGCCCGGCGGGGCACCCGCAGGGCGCCGCCGGGCAGTCTCATCTCGCTGGTGGTGCCGCTGGTGGCGGGCTACTCCTTCATCCTGCTGCGCGGCCCGCTGCTGCAGGCGTCGGGCCGGGTGGCGATCGCGCTGATCTGCGTCGCGCTCGTCACCACCTGGCGTCAGGACAAGGGCGCGGCACTGCGCTGACGGCCGTCCTCCTGCCCGGCGGCGGGCTCCGGGCGGGTCCGCGCGACGCGTGTCCAGGCCGCGACGGCCTTCAGCGCCGAACCGGCCGCGAGGCCCCAGGCCGCGCCGGCGGTGCCTGCGAGGAGGTATCCGCCGATCATCAGGGCGACCGCGAGCAGGGAGAAGACGACCTGCACGGAGAGGGTGGCGCGGGGGCTGAGGACCCGCAGCGTGACCAGAGCGCAGGTGCCGAGCGCCATCACCGCGTACTGGCTGCCGGTGGCCGGCAGCAGGTCGGCGGCGGACTGCCAGGTGTCGCCGAGGAGTTGGCGGCCGACGCGCTCGGGAAGAGCGAAGAGCAGGGTGCCCCAGGCGAGTGCCAGGAGGGCGAGGACGGCGCCGAGCGCGGCGGCGGCGCGTACGGTCGCGCGGCGGGAGCCGGACCGGCCGAACAGCGGTGGGGCGAAGGCGTTGACGGAGGTGAGCAGGACGCCCAGCGGCCCGAAGAGGGTGGAGGCCCCGCGCAGCGCGCCGACGGCGAGCGGGCTGGCGAAGAGTCCGATCCCGAGGACGGCGAGCTGGCTGGAGGCGCTGCCGACGGCATACTCGACGACGAAGCGGCGGCCCAGATGGCCCTTGCGCAGGTGGCGGCGGGGCTCGCCGGGCCGGTTTCTGACGAAGGGCCGCAGCAGGGCGAGCCCGAGGAGGACTGCGGGCAGCGCGGACAGGCCCCAGACGAGGACGAGGCGGGCCGGTGAGGTGCCGTACGGCTGGAGCAGGAGGGCGGGTACGGCGCAGACGAGGCGGAGCGTGTCGGCGGCCAGGGCCCGGTGCGGCTGCCGCAGCGCGGAGAAGCTGTAGCGCAGTCCGTCCTGGACGAGGACGACCGGCAGGACCGCGCCGAGGGCGAGGAAGGCGGGGCCGCCGGCGCCATCGACGAGGGCGCCCGCCACGAGCAGGGGGAGCGCGGCGAGCGCCGAGGCCGCGGCGGTGAACGTGACGGCGGATCGGGCTGCGGCCCCGACCCGGTCGTCCTCGCCCCTCTCCAGGACGACGGCCTGCCCGACGAAGGCCATGTTGAGGCCGAGGAGCACGGTGAAGGTGATGTACACCATCGAGAAGGCGGCGAAGCCTTCCGCGCTGGACGTCCTCGCCGCGATCACCAGGACGGCGATGTTGGTGAGGCTGGCCGCCGCCTGGTCGAGGACCGAGGCGGCGACCGTGACGGCACGTCTCACCGATCGCCCGCGCGGATGTCACCGGTGCGGAGGTTTTCGGCGCGCAGCGAGCGCAGTGCGACGGTGTCGGAGCCGTCGCCCAGGATGATCTGCTCCGGCTCGGCGGCGAACTCCTCGGAGTCGGCGTCCGCTTGGGCGGGCAGGCGGCTTCGGCCGTCACCCGATCCGCGCCGGCCGATGGAGCGTGTGGCGGCGGACCGCTTGGCGGCGCGGCGCCCGCCCGGGGTGTGCACGACGGCGCCGAGGACCGTGCCGCCGGCGCCCGCGATGAGTTCCCGGATGCGTTGGAGGTCGGTGCGGTGGACACCGCGCGGGTCGCAGACGATCAGCACGCCGTCGACCCGGTCGACGAGCGCGAGGGCGTCCGCGTAGTTGAGGACCGGCGGGGCGAGGACGACGACGGTGGAGTTGGGCGAGTCGGCCTCCGCGATCATCCGGGTGACCCTGGGGGCGGTCAGGGCGCGCGCCACGTTCCGTACCCGCTCGCCCGGCACCAGGCCGAAGGAGCCGGATTCGCCCGCGTCGACGGTGAGCCGGCGCCGGGTGGGCCAGCCGCCCTCCTCCGTCTCCGCCGGACTGCTCCACCGGGGCGCGGCGGCGGCGTGGGCGCGCAGCCGGCCGGCGAGCGTGGGGTCCCGCAGGTCGGCCTCGACGAGCAGCACGTCCTTGCCGGTCTCGGCGAAGGAGGCGGCGAGGTGGGAGGCGACGGCGACGGCGGCGTCGTTGGAGCCGCGCGGGGCGACGACGAGGAGCCGTCGGCGGTCGGCGAACCGCTGGTCGTAGGCGAGCCGGAAGGCGACGGAGCGGTACTCCTCGGCGATCCGGGCGTCCGTGTGCTCGTCCGCGAGCAGCACGTCGGTGGCTCCGCGCGGCAGGGTGCCGAGGACAGGGGCGCGCACCGCGCGGGCGACGTCGCCCGCGGAGCGCGGCGCGGGGTCGAACACGAGCCGGACCCAGGCGGCGAGCAGGCCGAGCGCCACGCCGACGAGCGCCCCGAGGCCGAGGCTCATGGGCAGACCGGGGCCGTCGGAGTAGCCGGGGGCGCTCGCGGTGCGGATGATCGTGCCCGGTGACATGTCGAGCGCCTTGAGCTGGCTGATCCGGGCGTCGAGTTCGTTGATCCGGTTGAGCAGGTTGGTCTTGACGCCGTACTCGGCGTCGCGGGCCGCCCCGTCGGGCATCCGGTCGAGTTCCTTGGTCTTCTCGTCGTGCTTCTTGGCGACCTCGTCGAGCTGCTTCTGCTGTCCCGCGAGCATGGTGGCGCGCAGGTCGGTCCACTGCTTCTGGCGCAGGTCGAGGTAGGCCCGCGTGACCGCGTTGGCCCGGTCGGCGGCCGCCTGGGGCGTGTCGGCGGTGTAGGTGAACTGGAGGACCTGGCTCTGGGGCGGGTTGGTGACCTGCAGGTCCTTCTGCAGCTTGCCGAGGGTGCCGGTCCAGCCGAGCTTCTGCGCGGCCCGCTCGGCGACGCTGCTGCTGAGCGCGGTCTGCCGTTCGGACCCCATGTTGAGGGTCTTGTCCTGCGAAATGCTCGGGTTGAAGGGGTCGTTGACGGGGGCACGGAGCACGACCTGGCTGGTGGCGACGTACGTGTCGGCGTTGGACACCCCGAACCAGACACCGCCGAGCAGGCCGATCCCGATGCCGGCGCCGATGATCGTGCGGTAGCGCAGGAGCTGACGGAACTGGTCCCGCAGGAGCTCCGGTTCGTCGTCCTCCACCGCGTTGACGTGCGTGTGCGTCACGTGCCCGGACCCCCCAGAGCCTCGTCGATCAGTGCGTCGATCCGGGCGAGTCCGGCCGCCCGGGTCAGGTGGGCCTCGACGTGCCGGGGCCCCTGGGCGCCGAGCGCGGCGGCGGCGCCCGGATCGTCTCCGAGTCTACGGACCTGGGCGAGCAGGGCGTCGGGGTCTTCCGGCGGAACGAGGACGCCGGCGCCGGAGCGGAGCACTTCGAGGGCGGTCCCTCCCTCGGCGGCCACGGAGGCGACCACGGGCCGTCCGGCGGCGAAGTACGAGGTCAGTTTGGACGGGACGCTCATGTCGAGGACCGAGGCGCGCTGGGTGACGGCGAGGACGTCCGCCGCGGCGAGGACGTCCGGGAACTCGTCGTCGCCGACCGGCTCCATGAAGTGCAGGTTGGCGATGCCCGCGCCGAGTTCGGCGAGGTGGGCGCGCTGGTTGCCGTCGCCGAGGAGCACGATCCGGGTCTTCGGGTCCCGTCGGGCGGCCTCGACCAGGACCTCGAGCCCCTGCTTGAGGCCCATGTTGCCGGAGTGGAGGACGACGGTCTCGTCCTCGCCCCAGCCGAGCCGCTCGCGGGTGGCGGCCCGAGAGGCCGAAGGGCCGGAGACGTGCGACCAGTTGGGGACGAGGCGTATGCGGCCGGGGTCGACGCCCAGGGCGGCGACCTTGTCGACGAAGGTCTCGTGGATGACGCCGACGAGTGTGGCCCCGCGCAGGGCGTGGGACTCGGCCCGGGCGGCGAGCGCCGCGGCCCGGTCGCCGCCGCGGATACCGCTCTGCGCGGCGGCGGCGCCCATCAGGTCCTGGACGACGGGCACGTACGGGACGCGCCAACGGGCGGCGAGCCGGGCGCCGATGATGCCGCCGGCCAGGCTGGGCATCTGGGCGAGGACGGCGTGCGGCCGGGCCATGGCGGGCGGGGCGAGCAGCCCGTGGGCGAGCACACTCGCCTCGAACGTGGCTCGTCTCAGGGCGGTTTGGCGGGGCGGGACGGTGTGGCGTCTGCGGTGGACGACGACACCGTTGCGCTCCTCGGTGCGGCGCCAGACTCCCGCGTAGGCGGGGTCGAGGGACCAGGAGGGGTAGTGGGGCATGCCGGCGAGGACATGGGTCTCGTGTCCCCGGCTCGCCCAGTGTTCCGCGATCTGGGTGGCGTACGGGCCGATTCCGGCGTGTTCCGGCGCGTAGTTGGTGGACACCATCAGTAAGCGCCGCCGTGTGACCGGCGTGTCTTCGCCGCTTTCCCCGCCTGCCGCCACTTCCCCCACGCGAGCGCCCCTCTCCCCCGTACGTGAACCGTCCTTCACCCTAGTCGTTCACCCTCTCTCGACGGAACGTGCACGCTATCGTCGAAACTCCTTCGCGCTGGGGAGCGCGAACGCACCTGGGGGGTTTGGCACATGACCGCAGGAAGGCCGTACCGCGTCGGCTACGCACCGGGGACCTACGACCTGTTCCACATAGGGCACCTCAACATCCTTCGGCACGCGCGCAGTCAGTGCGACTGCCTCGTGGCGGGTGTGGTGTCGGACGAGACGGCAGAGCTCGCCACGGGACGCCGGCCGGTGTTCCCGCTGGTCGAGCGTCTGGAGATCGTGCGCAACGTGAAGTACGTCGACGCGGCGTTCGTGGAGACCATCCCGGACCGGGTGGAGACCTGGAGGCAGGTCCGTTTCGACGTGCTGTTCAAGGGCGACGACTGGCGTGGTACGCCCAAGGGGGACAAGCTGGAGCGGGATCTCTCCGAGGTGGGTGTGGAGATCGTCTACTTCCCGTACACCGTTCGCACATCCAGCACGCAGCTCGGGCGCGTCCTCGACATTCTGTCGCAGGACGCCCCGGCGGCCGGTGTGGGCGGCCTCAGCGACGGGCCGGCTTGAGTTCACGGAACCATTTGGCGAGAAAGGCGACGAGGAAGACGACGGCGACGGCGCCGAGCACCGTGTAGGCCCAGCGGAAGACGGCGCCGCCGCCCAGCAGCAGGAACACCAGGCAGAAGCCCCCGTGGTCGACGGGGAGCAGGGCCACCGCGCGCAGGGCGGAGGGCGCGGGGGCAGGCATGCCGGGGGCCGGGCGGGGCTTGAGCTTCTCGGTCAGCAGTCCGCCGAAGAAGGTGACGACGGCGGCGATTTGGAAGCCGAGGGGGACGAGCAGCCAGGTGTCCGTGGCGGTGCCGAAGTGTTCCGGGTGCCGGTAGAAGGCGATCAGCACGGCGAGGTGGAGGGCGGTGATCTTGGCGCAGTCCACGACATGGTCGAGCCACTCTCCGGCCGGGCTGCCGCCGCCCCGCAGACGGGCGAGCTGCCCGTCTGCGGAGTCGAAGGCGTAACCGACCGCGAGGCCGAGCCAGACGAGGAGTCCCAGCGTCCAGGACGGGGTCCCGAGCGCCATGGCGGCGACTCCGGCGAAGCTGAAAACGGCGCTGGTGAGTGTGACTTGATTGGGTGTCAGGCCCAGTGTGAACGATCCGGCAGCGAGGTACCTGCCCACCGGTCGGTTGACGTGGCGCGTGTAGAGCGAGACTCCCTTCGCGGACTTCTGTGCGGATCTCAGCTCGTTCAGCGCGGTCCCGATCGTTTCCACGAACCCCCCCGGGTCATGATGCGTACGCCATCCGGTCGTCACGTCGCCGTACCGCCGTACGTGATGGCGGACATCATTCCAGCACCAGGGGCGCGATGGGCGGTCTACGCCTCGACGGCGTCGACCGGGCGGAGTTGATGACGATGACCGACGCGATCCCGAGCGTGAGCCCCGAGGCGACGACGGGCGCCGTCTTTCTGCGAAGGCGCAGCTCGCGCCGGAGGTAGGTGAGGAACCTGGGCGCAAAGCAAGGCGCGGGCGGTGATGGCCGGACAAGGCCCCCGTGAGAGCGAGAGCGAGAGTGGAGGGGTGGGATGAGAGTGGAGGGGGGCGGGCCGGGCGCGGGCGGCGCCGGGCGGGTCCGTCAGCCGGTGTACGCGAGGGGGTCCGCGAGGACCTCGCGGATGACGACGGCTGCCGCGCCGCGGGCCGCGTCCGCGGAGGCGGAGGCGGAGCGGAGGCGGCCGGCAGCGGGGGTCCAGAGGCCGGAGACGACGCGGCGGGCCAGTTCCATGTCCACCGCCGGGCCCAGACGGGGCATCAGGCGAGGGTAGATGCCGCCCAGGACGACGACCTCCGGATCGAGCAGGTTCACCGCTCCCGAGAGCGCGAGCCCGAGTCTGCGCCCGGCCTCCTCCACCGCCGCCACCGCCCGCGCCTCCCCCGCGTCCGCGCGGCGCGCCAGCTCCTCGACCCCGGACGCCCCGGTGGTCGCCCCCGCGCCGTCCTCGAGCCCCGCCGCCCGAAGGAGCGCCGACTGTCCCGCGTACTGCTCCAGGCAGCCGTGCGAGCCGCAGCGGCACAGGGGCCCGTTCCCGTCGACGGCCAGGTGACCGATCTCTCCAGCGAACCCGTGGGCGCCGCGCAGGAGTTGTCCGTTCACGACGATCGCGCCGCCGACGCCGATCTCGCCCGTGAGGTGGAGGAAGCTCCGCACCTCCCCCAGCCCGCCGAACCACAGCTCCGCGAGCGCCGCCACGTTCGCCTCGTTGTCCGAGGCGACCGGCAGCTCCGGCGTCCCCGGCCGCCCCGGCCACAACCCCCCGAGCGCCGCGGCGAACAGCCGGTCGGCCTCGACCCGGTTCCAGCCGAGGTTGGGGGCCTGGTGGACGGTCCCGGCGGAGACCAGGCCGGGCAGGGCGAGCCGTACGCCCGCGGGGTGCAGATCACGGGCGGCCGCGCTCCCGAGGACGCGCGCCGCGACCCGGGCGGCCCGTTCCAGGACCTTCGCCGCCCCGGCCGTGCGGTTGTCGAGCGGCTCGGTGACGCGGACGCGGTCGGCGCCCGCCAGATCGACGACGCACACGGAGACGTAGTCGACGTTGATCTCGACCCCGAGGCCGGCCGGACCCGTGTCGGCCGCCTTGAGCACCGTTCCCGGCCGGCCCGCCTGCCCGCTGAAGGTCTTGCCCGACTCGACCAGGAGGCCGCGCTCCAGGAGCTGTTCGACGAGCGAGGAGACGGCGGCCCGGGTCAGCCCGACGCGCGCCGCGACCGACGCCCGTGTCGTCTCACCGGCCTCGTGGACCGTCCGCAGGACGAGGCTGAGGTTGTGCTGCCGCACGCTCGCCTTGTCGGCCTTGGGTTCCACGGGGTGCGCTCCCCCGGTCCGCGGAGTCTTCTTCATCGTGCGCCGAGCCTAATCCCCCTGCCTCCCCAGCCGACAGTTCAATCACCGAACTCTCTGGGCTATTGTCTGGGCCATGCCACTTCCGCGCGACTACAGCGGCCAGACCTGTGCCCTCGCCCGCTCGATGGAGATCATCGGCGAGCGCTGGACGCTGCTGATCGTGCGGGACGCCTTCTGCGGGGTGCGGCGCTTCGGCGAGTTCGCCGCGCATCTCCGCCTCCCGCGGGCCGTCCTCACCGACCGGCTCACCACCCTGACCGAGGCCGGAGTCCTGGAGCGCAAACCGGACACCGGGCGCCGTGACGTCTACGTCCTGACGCCGAAGGGGATCGCGCTCTGGCCGGCCGTCCGCGCGCTCACCGCCTGGGGCGACGCGTTCTACGGCGTGGGGAGCGGCCCGCGCCGGGTCTTCCGCCACGCCACCGACGACGCCCCGCTCGCCGACGACGGCCGGTGTACCGGCTGCGGAGCACCGGTCGTCGTCGGCGACATCCTGGTCACCCCCGGCCCCGGGCTCGCCGCGGCGGCCGAGGACGACGACCCGGTGACGCGGGCGCTCGCCCGCCCGCACCGCCTGCTCCAGCCCCTGCTCGACCCGTCCCGCACCCCACGCTCCGAGAGAGGTTCGCACCCATGAAGATCCTGGTCGTCGGCGCCGGAGCCACCGGAGGCTACTTCGGTGCTCTGCTCGCCCGCTCCGGACAGGACGTCACCTTCCTGGTCCGTCCGCACCGCGCCGCCGTGCTGCGGGAACGCGGCCTGCGCCTCACCGGCCGGGGAGAGGAGTGGTCCCTGGAGCCCGGGCTGGTCACGGCCGACGCGCTGACCACGCCGTACGACCTCGTCCTCCTCTCGGTGAAGTCCACCGCGCTGGAGCAGGCGATCGAGGACATCGCCCCGGCCGTCGGTCCCGACACGGCGATCGTGCCGCTGCTCAACGGCCTCGCCCACATGGACGCCCTCAACGCCCGCTTCGGCGCCGCCCGGGTCCTCGGCGGGGTCGCCAAGGTGGTCACCACCCTCAGCGACGAGGGCGACATCGTCCGCCTCGCGCCGCTCGCCCATCTCACGATCGGCGAACAGGACGGATCCTCCTCCCCCCGGGTGGAGAAGATCCGGGACGTCCTGGCCGGGGCTGGGATCGACGTCCTGGTCCCCGCCGACGTGATCACCGCGATGTGGCACAAGTGGGTCTTCATCACGACCTTCGGCGCGGTGACCAGCCTGATGCGCGGAACGGTGGGCGAGGTCAACGCCGTTCCGGGCGGTACAGAGCTGGGCCCCGCGGTCCTGGCGGAGGCGGCGGCGGTCGCCGCCGCGGCGGGCCGTCCCCTACCGGAGTCCGAACGGGCCGCGACGCTCGGCATCGTGACCGCGGCCGGCTCCTCGATGGTCCCCTCCCTCTACCGCGACCTCGTGGCCGGGCGGCCCACCGAGGTCGAGCACCTCTTCGGAGACCTGGTGAACCGTGCGCGGGCCCTGTCGGTGGCCACACCCCTCCTGGACCTGGCCACCCTGCACCTGCGTGTCCACGAGGAGCGGATCAGGGTCGCGTCCGCCGCCCCGTCCGGGCGCCCTTAGACGTCGGCGTCGTCCCAGCCGTTGGGAGGTCCGGCCTCCAGCGGACGACGTCGTCGTTCCAGCGGCTGCGCCGTCGGCTGTGCGGCCGAGGGCCGGCGGGCGGCCTTCAGCACCGTTGTGCGGGTCCGATGACCGTGAGTCCCACCTGTGCGGCGAGCCAGTGGGCGTACGGCTCTCTTCTCTGGCGGGCGTCGATGTTGACGCTGCGGACGTGGACGAGGACGGTGTGGTCGTCGGCGGGCTCGTCGAGCTCGCGGGTATGGGTGTTGCCCGCCGGACCTCGGCGACGGAGGAAAGCTCTGCGAAAGCCGAGACGGCGGAATACTCGCAGCGGCCGAACTCCATGAGACGGCGCGCGGTGCGCAGGGCGAGTACGGGGTCGGGGGTACGGAAGACGGGATAGGCGACGTCGTTGGACATCTGAGCCGCTACGAACGCAGGGCCGACCACTTCCTCGCCTGCACCAGCATCGCCCGCACCCGCAGACCAGCCACATGAGATGGCGTCTTGGTCAGCCGCGGAGCCATCCCCTCAGCACCCTGCTGACAGCCGGCATCGCCACGTACGTCATCAGGACGTTGAAGACGCACGCCATGACCGCGCTGCTGAGCACCAGCGGCAGCGCGGTCAGCCGCGGCACCAGGACGTAGCCGCCGAGGAGCGAGATGGGATAGATCGCCAGGGTCGCGCTGATCGCCATCTTCCAGCGCGGGGGCGCCGGTCGTGTCGAGCCCGGCTCGGCGAACCAGGTCTCCATTCCGGTCAGTTCACGCCGCGCGATCTCGGTGTGGTGATGCCCCTCGCAGTCGGCGAACCACGCGGCCCGCTCCGGCGACTCCTGCCAGGCCCGGCAGGCCGCCGCGTCGCGGAAGCGATGGACGAGGAACCAGGGGGCGTCACCGCCGGAGGAGCGGAAGAGCCCGTAGCCGAGATGGCCCGGGAATCTCGCCGCGCTGTCGAGGATGCCCTTCGCCCACCGCTCGAAGGCGGCTTCATGGCCTGGCTCCACCCGACGGGCGATCAGCAGCGTCACCTCACCGGAATCGGCGGGGACGGTGGCATGCTCAAGGCTCACCGCAGTCACGAACTCGTTCTCCTCATGATCACGCCGCGCCGCAGCCCACTGTACGCGGCCGCCTCCGCGCCGCGCCTTCTGCGCCCCCGTCTCGGACATGCTCCGTTCGCGGTGGATTGTCCGGCGCAAGACCGGGCACGCGCCCGTCAGGGCGACCCCCACATGCCGAGAACGAGCCATGCCGAGAAGGAGCAGGGAGATCTCATGACCACCGCACGCGACATCATGACGCCGGACGCCACGTGCGTCCGCTGGAACGAGACCGTCCTCGACGCCGCGAAGAAGATGACCGAGCTGGGCGTCGGAGCGCTGCCGATCTGCGGCCCGGACGAGAAGCTCAAGGGCATGCTGACCGACCGCGACATCGTCGTGAAGGTTCTCGGCGAGGGCAAGGACCCTGCCGACTGTCAGGTCGGCGATCTCGCCCAGGGCGAGGTCGTCACGATCGGCGCGGACGACGACGTCACCGAGGTCCTGCGCACCATGAGCGAGCACAAGGTCCGCCGGCTGCCCGTCATCGACGGCCACACCCTGGTCGGGATCGTCGCCCAGGCCGACGTGGCACGGGCTGTGCCCGATCCCCAGGTCGGCGATCTGCTCGAGTCGCTGTCCTCCGACTGACCGGGCGCCGGCGAGCGAGGGCCGATCTCTGGTCGGGCCTGCGGCGAGGAGCGCCGCGGGCCCGACGCCGTATGCCGGGGAGCTACGCCGTGGCCGTGTACCGCACCAGGACCGCCAGGCCGTCCTCCAGTTCCAGCTGGTCCCGGCGTACGACGATCAATTCGGCGTGCGTGCCCACGGCCGCACGGATCAAGGCGGCGCCGGCGGCCCGTTCCTCCCAGTAGTCGGCCAGTCCGAACGCGTTCAGGTCCGCGCCGGAGAGCGCGAGATGGGTGGGCGCGGTGCCGACCCACAGCGGGTGGGAGAGGTCCACCGGCGCGTTGAGGATCAGCGTGCGGGCCTGTCCACGCTGGAGGGCGGAGACCGTGGCCGCGAGCCCTTCGGCATCGTCGACGTCACGAGCGCGGCGGCCGAGATAGGCCTCGACCTGCGTCCTGTCGTGCTCGGACAGCCGGTCGGCGAACAGGACGCCGAGCTCCTCCTCCAGCAGCGCGCGGCCGGGCTCCGGATGACGCCGCCCGTGACCGTCCCTGAGCTTGACGAAGTGAACGAACGGGTGGTGCGGGGCATACGCCATCAGGGTGTTGACCGCCCAGGGGTCACCGCAGAGCACGATCGTCTCGGGGCGCTCGGCGCTCACACCGTCCGTCAGCCGGGTGAGGAGCCGGCCCGCCTCCTTCGGCCACTCGTGCACCGGCATACGGCGGTGTGACCGGTGCCCGGAGACGACGCGACTCGCCGGCCACCTGCCGGGCTCGTACGTCAGTTCCAGTTCATCCTCGGTCCCGCCCGACTCCCCGCCGGGGACGTGTTCCCGATGCCCGTGCGTCCGGCGGAGGACGACGGCCACGTACGGGATGTCCGGTGCGTGCTGAAGGGCGAGGGGCAGCGCGTCGGGCAGCATTCCGTACCGAGCGCTGTCCCGGGCGGGCGGTTCGGGCAGGCGCTCGGACAGCAGGACGCGCCCTTCGGCGGCGAAGATCGCCCGGCCGTGGCGTCCGGCGACCTCGCTGTCCATGTCCATCGCCTCGTCGACGGCCTCGACGGTCGGCTCGTCGGCGTCGTGCGCGAGCAGACCGCGCCGCAGCCGGTGCCGACGCAGGTCGATGGCCCTGGCCGGGTCACCCGGATCCTGGGAGGTGTCGAGGTAGACGGAGGCGACGGGTCCCGGGTGCTCGTAGAGCGGGGCGAGGAACTGCAGCTTCACGGCTTCCTCCAGGAGAAGGAGTGTCCGCCCGTGCGCGCCGGGTGCCGGTTTCGCGGGGCCGGCCCCGTCCCAGGTGCCCGGGGTGGGGCTCGTGGGCGGGGACCGTAGGGCGGGGTGCCCATGCGTGAGCCGGCCCTCGCAGAGGGCGGCTACCCGTGCGCCCCTCCCCTGACACGGCAGCCCACCGCGCACCCCGCGCCCCCACGACCACTCCCCGTCACGGCACCGCATCTGCCGAAAACCTGCACATTGTGCGGGCAACGCGGACCGCCCTCCTCCGCCTTTCCTCGACTCCGGCCGTCGACCCCGCCCCTCCCGTACCGGTACGTCCGGTTATCCACCCCGCACGCGACCGACTCGTCGTAAGTGTTACTCGGTCTTGAGGAGAAGCTGTCACCATCCGGTGAAATTAACCGTCGACCGGTCATCCGAGGCACACATTCGCCCGCGAAGACGCGTCAACCGAATTAGCCGGGTCACCCGTTCGCATGCTTTGATCTTGCGCACTGCGACGGTCGAGAGAACAGCGGCCGATTTCGGGCCCGACGGCCGCCGGACCGTCGCAGGAATGGATTCCCCCTCCCCCCAAACACATGAAGGGTGCGCATCATGCGTGACAACCTCGAGACCCGTGAGATCGCCGACGCCGAGCTGGACGCCGTTTCCGGCGGTCTCGTCAGCGTCTCCGGCGGTCTCGCCGGCGCCGCGACCAGCGATGTCACCACCGTCCTGGGCGCCGTCGGCTCCCTCCAGACCGTCCAGGGCGTCGAGGGCCTCGCCGCCGGCGTCCCCGGCCTGGCCTCGGGCATCACCGGCGTTTCGGTGAACACCTCCGCCGTCGCCGGTATCGCCGGTCTCTGAGTGGAATACGACCATGAACCCCGGAGCATTCCCAGCTCCGGGGTTCATGGTCACGCCCGTGCCCGAACTCAGTGAATGCGACTCATGCGGCTCATGCAGTTGATCAGCTCACGCGGCTCACGCAGCTGACGCAGCAGAAGGAATAGTCCGTGCAGTTCCGCCAAAAGGCACTTTCCAAGCTGCAGTCTCCCGAAGAACTCGACGTGCCCGTGCGCTTCGCGCGCCCGCAGGGCCGTCTCGTGCTGGCCGTCACGATCGTCGTCATGGTCGCGGCGAGTTACTGGGGCTTCACCGGCACGGTGTCCTCCAAGCTGAGCACCCCCGGCGTCCTGACCCACGCCGAAGGAAGCTATCTGTTGCAGAGCCCGGTCGCCGGACAGGTGACCGACGTCCTCGTCGAGGAGGGCCGGCACGTGGCCGCCGGTGCGCCTCTCCTCACGGTCCGCACCGAGCAGGGCGACCGGCCCGTGCGCGCGGTGGCGGGCGGCCGGGTGACCACCCTGTTCGCCAGGATGGGCGCGGTCGTCAGAACCGGCGCGGACGTGGCCACCGTCGAGCGCGTGACGCGCCCCGACGCCCCCCTGATGGCCGTGTTGTACGTGCCGGGCGGCAGCGCGTCGACCGTACCGGTCGGCGCCGCGGTCGACCTGACCGTCCAGTCCGTGCCCCGGAACCGGTTCGGTGTGCTGCGCGGCCGGGTGAAGGCCGTGGGCCGCGCGTACCAGACGGAGGCACAGATCGCCGGCTTCCTCGGCGACAGCGGGCTCGCCGCACAGTTCTCCCGGCAGGGCAATCCGGTCGCGGTGCTCGTGACCCTGGAGCGCTCCACCACGAAGTCCGGCTACGCGTGGTCCTCCGCGGACGGACCCCCGCACGCCGTCGACTCCGGTACGCCGGTCACCGGCGCCGTCCACCTCTCCGCACAACGCCCCGTCGACTGGCTGCTCCCGTGACCGCCCCCCACGAACCCGCCCGGACCCACGCCCCCCTCCCGGCCCCTGCCCCTTCCGCGGAGCCCGCCCAGCCCGACGCCCCCGCCCCCTCCCGGGCGGCGGCCCGCCGCGTCCCGCCCGCCGGCAGCCGGCGCCGCCGCCCCGCGCCCCGGGCCCGCCGCCCCGTTCCACCAGGCCGCAGGCCCCGTACCGTCCGCACCCCCACCGTGCTCCAGATGGAGGCGGTGGAGTGCGGCGCCGCCGCGCTCGCCATGGTGCTCGGCCACTACGGCCGCTTCGTCCCCCTGGAAGAACTGCGCATCGCCTGCGGCGTCTCCCGCGACGGCTCCAGGGCCAGCAACCTCCTGAAGGCGGCCCGTGGTTACGGCCTCCAGGCCAAGGGCATGCAGATGGACCTGGCGGCGCTCGCCGAGGTCAGCGCCCCGGCCATCCTGTTCTGGGAGTTCAACCACTACGTCGTCTACGACGGCATGGGGCGCCGGTTCGGCCGCCGGGGCGTGTACGTCAACGACCCGGGCAAGGGCCGCCGGTTCGTCCCCATGGACGAGTTCGACACCAGCTTCACCGGCATCGTGCTCACCTTCGAGCCCGGCGCGGACTTCCGGCGCAGCGGCCGTAAACCCAGCGTCCTGGGCGCCATGCCCGCCCGCCTGCGCGGCACTTCGGGCACCATGGCCGCCGCCGTGATCTCCAGCCTCCTCCTGGTGGCCGTCGGCGCGACGGTGCCGGCGCTGAGCCGCACGTACATCGACATGTTCCTCATCGGCGGGCAGACGTCCCTGCTCGGCGTGCTCTTCACCGCCATGGCGACGACACTGGTGCTCACCGCCACGCTCACGGCGTTGCAGCAGACCAATCTGCTGCGCGGGCGCGTCATCTCCTCCACCCTGGGCAGCGCCCGGTTCCTCCGGCACCTCCTCAGACTTCCCGTCACCTTCTACGCCCAGCGCAATCCGGCCGATCTGGTCCAGCGGCTGCGGTCCAACGACGCGGTCGCCGAGACCCTCGCCCGCGACCTGTCCGCCGCCGGTGTGGACGCCGTCGTGGTCGTGCTCTACGCCGTGCTGCTATGGACGTACGACCCGCAGCTCGCCGTCCTCGGCGTACTGGTCGCACTGCTCAACGTGGTGGCGATGCGGATCGTGATCCAGGTGAGGGCCACCGACACCCGGAAACTGCGGGCGGAGAGCGCTCGGCTGACGAACACCTCGTACAGCGGTCTCCAGCTCATCGAGACGATGAAGGCCACCGGTGGCGAGAACGGCTTCTTCCGGCGCTGGGCCGGGCAGCACGCGGTCACCCTCGACGTACAGCAGCGGCTCGGCGTGCCCAGCGCGTGGCTGGCGATCGTCGCCCCCACCCTCGCCGCGCTCAACAGCGCGCTGATCCTGATGATCGGCGGCCTGCGGGCCGTGGAGGGGCATCTCACCGTCGGTCTGCTCGTCGCGTTCCAGGCCCTGGTGACCAGTTTCACCGCGCCGATCACCCGGCTCAACGGCGTCGCCGGACGGATCCAGGACTTCGCGGCCGACGTCGCACGGCTCAAGGACGTGGAGAACTTCCCCGTCGACCCGGTCCATGCGCGCCGCGAGCCCGCCGCCGGCACCCGCAGGCTCTCCGGCCATGTGGAGCTGGACCACATCACCTTCGGCTACAGCCCGCTGGACGCCCCGCTGCTCAAGGACTTCTCGCTGTCGGTCGGCCCCGGGCAGCAGGTCGCGCTCGTGGGTGGCTCCGGGAGCGGCAAGTCCACCGTGTCCCGGCTCATCGCCGGGCTCTACGCCCCGTGGGAGGGCACCATCCGCATCGACGGGATGCGTCTCGACGACATCCCCCGCAGCGCGCTGGCCGCCTCCGTCTCCTTCGTCGACCAGGACGTCTTCCTCTTCGAGGGCACCGTCCGCGACAACGTGGCGCTGTGGGACCCGTCCATCACGGACGAGGCCGTCGTCGCCGCGCTCGAGGACGCGGCCGTGCTCGATGTGGTCTCCCGCCGCCCCGGCGGCATCCACAGCCGCGTCGAGCAGGACGGCCGGAACTTCTCCGGCGGGCAGCGCCAGCGTCTGGAGATCGCCCGGGCCCTCGTGCGGGACCCCAGCGTCATGGTGCTCGACGAGGTGACCAGCGCCCTGGACGCGGTGACCGAGCGGGTCGTCATCGACAACCTGCGACGTCGCGGCTGCGCCTGCGTGGTCATCGCCCACCGGCTCAGCACCGTGCGGGACAGCGACGAGATCCTCGTCCTCGACAGGGGCGCGGTCGTCGAACGCGGGCGGCACGAGTATCTGGTGGCCGCGGGGGGCCCGTACGCCCAACTGGTCAAGGAGCACTGAGGTGAGCGCCGAGACGACGCCCTCGTACCCGGTCCACGCGGCCACCGGCCCCGCCGTCGCGCCCCAGGACCCGGCCGTCGCGGACTCGGTCGTCGCGGCCTTGGGCGGACTGGGATCGCCGGTGGACTGCACGGGCCTGTCCAGCCTCTCTCTGGAGGGCCCGTCCGTGCTGTGGCTCGTCGTGCACGGCGAGCTGGACCTGTTCGCCGTCGACGCCGCACAGCTCGGGAACTGGCACTTCCTGGGCCGGCTGGAGGCGGGCGCCCTGCTCCTCGGCCCCGTCGAGGGCGCCGGGCACACCCTCGTCGGCCGTCCGGCGCGGGGCTGCCTGCTGCGCCGCATCGAACTGCGGGAACTGGTCCCTCAGGGACAGCACGGCCAGTGGTACGACGGTCAGGGCTCCGCCGGACAGTGGCACGAGGGGCAGTGGTACGACGGCCGGTGGTACGAGGGCCAGTGGTACGCCGACGAGGGCACGTACGGTGCCGCCCAGGGGAACGTGAGCCCCTTGGAGGCCGCCTTCGCGCGCGGCATCGGCCGCGGCCTGCGCGTGCTGTACGAGGCCCCCCTCGACGGAGGCGACGGAGGCCACGGCGCCGCCGGCGCGGGGCAGGCCGGGTCCGACGAGGACATCGTCTGGCTCCAGGTCGCCCCCGGCAGCGTGCGCTACGGCGCCGCCTACGCGACGGAGGCGGCCGGGACCCTGCTCGTGGACCCGGCGATGTGGCAGACCATGGTGGAGCAGCAGTACCGGCTGCTGGACGCCCTGGGCCGCTGGGTCGAGCAACGCGAACGCGCTCACGAGGACCGCGCGGCGGCCGGTGCCGAGGCCGGCCGGACCGCTCGTACCGAAGCGGACCAGGCCCTGCTGGCCTCCATCGGCCGCACCGGCGCGG
>NZ_BMTO01000003.1:0-93249 GCF_014649715.1 Streptomyces lateritius | reverse complement strand
GAGGCGCCCGCCGACGCCGAGCGGATGGACCCCGTCGAACGCATCGCGCTCGCCTCCCGGATCCGTACCCGTGTCATCGGCCTCGGGGGACGCTGGTGGCGTGAGGACAGCGGGCCCCTCGTCGGCCGGCGCGAGAAGGACGGGGCGCCGGTCGCGCTGCTGTGGCGGCGCGGCGGCTATGTGGCGGTCGACCCCGCGACCGGCGGGCGCGAGCGGATCGGCGACGCCGACGAGGCCGCCGCCTTCGAGCGGCAGGCCGTCATGCTGTACCGCCCCCTGCCCGACGGCCGGCTGAGCCTGCTGTCGCTGATGCGCTTCAGCGTGCGGGGCACCCGCCGGGAACTGCGCGGCATCGTCCTGGGCGGTCTGGTCGCGGTGGCCCTGGGGTCCCTCGTTCCGATCACCACCGGCACGGTCCTCGGAACGTACGTCCCGCAGGCCGAGAGCGGCCTCATCGTGCAGGCGGCGATCGCGCTCATCGCGACCAGTGTGGTCTCGGCCGCGTTCATGCTCCTGCAGAACGTCTCCATCCTGCGCATGGAAGGGCGTATCGAGGCCACGCTGCAGCCCGCGGTGTGGGACCGGCTGCTGAGGCTGCCGACCACCTTCTTCGCCGGCCGCTCGACGGGCGAACTGGCCGGTGCGGCCATGGGCATCAGTTCCATCCGCCGCCTGCTGTCCGGCATCGGGTCGGTCTGCGTCCAGGCGGGGACGGTCGGCACGATGAACCTCGTGCTGCTGCTCGTCTACAGCGTGCCGTTGGCGATGGCCGCGCTGGCGATGCTGTTCCTCGTCGCGGTGGTCTTCCTGGGCCTCGGCATGTGGCAACTGCGCTACCAGCGCCGCCTGATCAAGCTCAGCCACCGTCTCGACAACCAGGCGTTCCAGACTCTGCGCGGGCTGCCGAAGCTGCGCGTCGCCGCGGCCGAGAGCTTCGCCTACGCCGCCTGGGCGCGGGAGTTCGCCCGGACACGGGTGCTGCAGCAGCGCGCAGGACGGCTGCAGAACGTCATCACCGTGCTCAACGCGGTCTATCTGCCGCTGTGCACCCTGGTCATGTTCATGCTGCTGGCCGGACCTGCCCGGGGCACCATGTCCGCCAGTGAGTTCCTCACCTTCAGCACGGCCGTGACGCTGCTGCTCGCCTCGGTCACGCAGGTGACCGGCGCGCTGCTGTCGGCCGCCGCCGTACTGCCCATGTTCGAGGAGGTGAAGCCCATCCTGCGGGAGGTCCCGGAGGTCCGCGGCGCCGCCGCCCGGCCGGGCGTGCTGAGCGGCGCCGTCGAGGCCCGCCAGCTGTCCTACCGCTACACCGAGGACGGTCCGCTGGTCCTCGACGAGGTCGACTTCAAGGTCCGGCCGGGGGACTTCGTCGCGATCGTCGGGGCCAGTGGCTGCGGCAAGTCGACCCTGCTGCGCCTTCTCATCGGCTTCGACAGGCCGACCTCGGGCAGTGTGCTGTACGACGGCCAGGACCTCTCCGCCCTCGACCAGGCGGCCGTGCGCCGGCAGTGCGGCGTCGTTCTGCAGAACGCCCAGCCCCTCACCGGCTCGATCCTCGACTGCATCCGCGGAGCCGAGGCGTTCACCCTCGAGGAGGCGTGGGAGGCGGCGGCGATGGCGGGCCTGGCCGAGGACATCAAGGCCATGCCCATGGGCATGCACACCATGCTGTCCGACGGTGGGGGCACCATCTCGGGCGGCCAGCGCCAGCGGTTGATGATCGCCCAGGCCCTCATCCGCAAGCCCCGCATCCTCTTCTTCGACGAGGCCACGAGCGCGCTGGACAACGAGGCCCAGCGCGTGGTCATCGAGTCCACCCGCGCCCTGCGGGCGACCCGCGTCGTGATCGCCCACCGCCTGTCGACGGTCATGGACGCCGACCGTGTGATCGTCATGTCGGAGGGCCGGATCGTCCAGCAGGGTCCCCCCGCCCACCTGCTCGCCGACACGACCGGCCTCTTCCACGAACTGGTCCGCCGCCAGCTCCGCTGACCGAGCCCCGCCGGGCGGGGCTCGGTCTCGACGCCAGGACCATATGATCCACGCCTACCCCATCGACCCGGAGGACCTCTCGAAGTGGCGGACCCCGAAGGACGACGAAGTGAATGAGCGGTCGTAGCGGTACCCCCCGGAACCGCGCGCCTCGTCCGCCGGGCTACCGTGCCGAGCCCTCCTACGACCCCGGCCGGAGCCGGGTCTTCCCGGGCCCGGTGCCGCGGGAGCTGCGGGCCCTCGGGGACGAGGTCCGGGCGGCCGACTGGCCGGTGCGGCTCGCCTTCCGCAGGTCCCGGATCGCGCTGCTCGACACCCTCTGCCGCTGGCAGACGCTGCGCGCGCTGGCCTACGTGCACCTCCTGGCCACCGGCACTGCGGACGAGCGGTTGCCGGCCGGCCTGCGGGTGGTGCCCGGCCCCGAGACGGCCGGCGATCCGGCGCTCCCCGAGCTGCTGGCGCGGCTGGAGCGGGCCGCCGTGAACCTGCCGGCGGACCTCCTGGACGCGGTCGTCTGTGAGAGCGGCGGACTGCTCGCGGACAACCGGTTCGCGGCGTCGGTGCTGGCCGCCGGGCTCACCGCCGATTCCCGGCCGGGGGACCCGGACGAGGCGGTCTCCCGCGCCGTGGTGCTCACCAGCTACTGATACGAGATCCCCGAGCGGCGCGGCGCGCTCGCCCTCGCGTGGAGCGCGAACCTGTTCGTCCGCTCGTGGCTCTCGTGGTCACAGCGGTTCGTGTACGGCGACCCGGCGGGCGGCATCGGCATCACCGCCGACCCCCGCCCGCCGCGCCCTCCGGCGTCCGACCTCCCCGACTGGGCGGCCCCCCTGCTGGAGCGCATCGCCCGGCGGGACGTCGGATCGGCGCAGTGACCTGGCCTCGCGTGCCCACCCGTGGGGCCGGCCCGCTCCCCGAAAACGATCAAGAGGCCGTTTCAGATTGCTCTGAAACGGCCCCTGACCTGCGACTCTTTCGAGCCGGGACGACAGGATGTGAACCTGCGACCCCTTGACCCCCAGGAGGGTCAAGGGAATTTTCCGGATGCAGCAGGCTCAATCCAGGCAAAGGCTGTGCGCAGGGGCATGCGTCCTGCACCACCGCGCGTAGCGTGTGGTCCCCAACTGGTCCCCACGTAGGGGTGACCTTCGAGTCCGGGACGCAGTTTGACGCTTCCCGGGACCGCGGCGAACCGTTCAAGTTCGCCCTGGGCGGCGGCAGGGTCATCAAGGGCATGGACCGGGGTGTGCGGGGGATGAGGGCCGGCGGTCGGCGCGAGATCGTCATTCCTCCGCGTCTCGGCTACGGCAAGGAGCCGCCCTCACCGTTGATCCCGCCGCACTCGACCCTCGTCTTCGTGGTGGACCTGCTCGACTCGTACTCCCGGACCGACGGGTGGAGCAGAGCAGCACGTCCTGAGATGGGCCGGCTTCCTCGCGACCGGCGCGGCGCGGTCACCTGCGGGTGCCCCGCGCCGTCGCGGACGCGGGGCGGGGACGCACGAAGGGCCGCCCTCTGATGGAGGAGAGAACGGCCTCCGACCCGCGTTCCAGTCCGCTGCGGCGTGAGCGCCCGCTCGCCACTGCGGCGGCGGTAACCGGGCGGTCGCCTCAGGAACCTTCCAGCAGATCGCTCAGCGTCTCGGCGGCGCGTACCGCGGCGTCACCGCAGCAGTTGTTGAACAGGACGTGCAGCTGCTCGGCCCGGTCCGCCAGAAAGCGCAGGCGCGGCAGCCAGGCGGCCAGTTCCTCCCGCGTGTAGGTATGGCGGAAGCGGTCCTCCTTGCTTCCGGTCCCCCAGGCGGCGCTACGGCCGTGAAACCGGACCACTGCGAGCCTCGAGGACGTGACGGGTGTGACGGCGGGTATCGAGGCGGGCAGCCCTTGGGCCGTGTCGACGGCCACCGCGGTGGCGTCCAGGTCCCTCAACAGGGCGGCAGTGCGCTCCCGCCGGTCCTCGCACCACCAGTCGGGATGGCGGAACTCCACGGCCATCGGCCACTGGTACGCCCGTTTTCTGGTGGCATGGAGCACGGTCTCCGCCCGCGCGCCCGGACCGAACCACGGCGGAAACTGGAACAGTACGGCGCCCAGCCGGCCGGACTCGCGGAGGGGCCGCAGGGCCGCGCCGAAACGGTGCCAGACCTCGTCGAGCAGTTCCGGGTCGCCGAGGGCGTGGCCGCGCAGGTCGGCGGGCAGAGCGGTCTTGCGGGTCGGGTGGCCGGTGAGGAGGGAGAACGCCTTGACATCGAACCGGAAGCTCGGCGGAGTGCGTTCGTTCCAGAGCAGACTGTTGCGCACGCTGGGGAGAGCGTAGTAGCCGGCGTCGACCTCCACGACGGAGAAGCGTTCGGCGTAGTGCCGCAGCCTTCCCTCCGGGTCACGCCGCCCGGGTGGGTACCATCCGCTGGCCACCAGCGCCTTGTCCGTCCATGAACACGTCCCGATCAAAAAATCGCCCATACCGGCCGTCCTTTCTTCGCGGCCCCTCTACCCGGGAAAGCTCTCACTGCCCTCCGTGACGAACGGCGGGTTCACGCGTGACGCCAGGGCATGGGGCGAGTCGTGACCGAAATCGGCTTCGAGCACCTTCGACGACACGACCTTCGCCACACCGGGCTGACGTGGTTCGCGGACGCCGGCGTCCCCCTGCACGTCCTGCGCCGATCGCCGGGGACGGCTCGCTGACCACCACCCAGCGATACCTGCACCCCGACGTGCACAGGATCACCGCCGGTGCCGCCCTTTCGGCCCGCATCAGCGTGGTACGCGCGCCACGGTCCCTGCGGAGCCCGATCGTGGTAGCCCGCTGACGCGGTCAAGGCGAGTTGGTCCCCAACCGGCCCCCAGAACGATCGAGGGGCCGTTTCAGATTGCTCTGAAACGGCCCCTGACCTGCGACTCTCACGAGTCGGGACGACAGGATTTGAACCTGCGACCCCTTGACCCCCAGTCAAGTGCGCTACCAAGCTGCGCCACGTCCCGATGCGCGTCCCGCCGGTTGTTCCCCGGTGGCGGCGTGCAAGAGAACATTACCTCACTCCACGGGGCCGATCGACGCACGGGGTGTCACCGCGTCCGTGTCCCGGTGGTCGGCGCCGGAGGTCGGCGTCGCAGGTCGGGGCGGTGCGGCGCCGGGTGGGGTGCGGGGGTGGGGACAATGGGGGCGTGGACACGACGCCGAGGGACCGGGACGAGGAAGGGCGGGCGCGCAGTGCGCGCCCTCGGGACGGGCTGGGGCGGCCGTTGCCGTACGGCGCCGAGGGGGTGCCGCGGCAGCCCGAGGGGGTGGCGCGGTCTCCGCGGGAGACCCTCCGCGAGGCGCAGCGACTGCTGGACGCGGGGATGCCGTTCCACGCGCACGAGGTCTTCGAGGACGCCTGGAAGACCGGTCCCGCCGAGGAGCGGGATCTGTGGCAGGGGCTCGCCCAGCTGGCGGTCGGGCTCACCCATGCCGCCCGGGGCAACGCGGCGGGCGGGGCCCGGCTGTTGCGGCGCGGTGCCGCACGGATCTCCGGTCAGGGCGATCCGTACGGCATCGACATCGGCGGGCTCGTCCGGTGGGCGCGGGAGTTGGCGGCGCGCGCGGACAGCGTGACGGACGCGTCGGCGGAGGCGCCGCGTCTGCTGGCGACGTAGCGGCGGTCACCAGGCCAGGTGCAGCTCCTCGGGCGAGCGGTGGATCAGGGTGGGCCGCATCACGACCTCGTGGCCCTCCGCCAGCCGCAGCCCGGGGAGACGGCGGGTGAACAGCTCCAGAGTGAGACGGAGTTGGGTGCGGGCGAGCTGCGAGCCCGGGCAGCCGTGGGCCCCGTGGCCGAAGCTGACGTGACGGGTGGGTGCCGGGGTCCGGGTGATGTCGAAGACGTCGGCGTCCTCGTGGCGCGCCTCGTCCCGGTTTGCGGAGCCGTAGGAGACGAAAACCGTGGCTCCGGCGGGCAGTTCGGTGCCGGCGAGGATCACCGGCCGGGTGGTGGTGCGGCGGAATCCCTGGACGGCGGTGTCGTAGCGCGCCACCTCCTCCACCGCCCCGGGTATGAACTCGGGTCGGGCGCAGAGCAGTTCCCACTGGTCGCGATGGCGCAGCAGGTGGAGCAGCGCCGTGCCGATCAGGGCGGTGGTGGTGAGGTGCCCGGCGATGAGGAGGTTCTGCAGGCTGGAGACGAGTTCGCCGCGCTGGTCGGTGGTGAGTTCGCGCGTGCCGGGCCCCAGCCCCGTGTCCGGGGCCAGGGCGGCGACCATCGCGGAACAGAGGTCGTCGCGCGGCTCGGCACGCCGGGCGCGGGCATAGCGGTCGAGGAGGTGCTGGAGGGCGACCACGTCCTCGGCCGCGGCGAGCTGTTCCTCCTCGGGCAGCGGCCGGAAGAGGAGCTGTTCGGCGCGGTGTCCTCCGTGCACCGCGACGGGCACGTCCTCCGGAGCGAATCCGATGAGCCGGCCGATGACCGCGCCCGGGAGCCGGCGGGCGTAGCAGGACATCAGCTCCGTGTGCCCGTCGGCGGCGAAGCCGTCGACGAGGCCGGTGGCCACCTCGGCTGCGTGCGGGGCGAGGGCCGCCACCCGTCCGGCGGAGAGGCCGCCGTTGATCGGGGCGCGGTGCCGGCGGTGGGCGGCGCCGTCCGTCGAGACGACGGTGGGCCGTTTGCCGAAGCCGCGCGCGAGGACGCCGAGGACGGCGGCCGTGGGCACGACGTCGGGGCGCAGGGCCTGGGCGGAGGAGAAGTCGTCCGGCCGCAGGAGGACTTCGCGGACGTCGGCGTCCCGGGCGACCAGCCAGGCGTCGAGTTCGGGGACGAAGGTCAGTCCGGCGGTCTGTCGCGCACGTGCGTAGAGGGGGTACGGGTCTCGCTGCAGCTCGTCGAGCCGTTCGTGACGTGCTGACTGTTTCGGGTCCACGCGGCGCCTCCGTGGCGGGAAGGTGCGGAACTCGGACAAGTGCGGTATGTGTGCAGGCGCGGTTCTCAGGCAGGTGCGGTGTTCGGGCAGGAACGCGGTGCGGTCCGGCCATGGTGACCGGCGCCGCGGGTTCCTGGCTATGCCCGGGAGGCGTTCAGCGCGCGCAGCAGTACGGAGGTGTGGCTCTCCGACGGGTCCTTCGCGGCGGTCAGGAGGGTGACGGGCCCGTCCGCGGCGAGGGCGCGCAGCCGGTCGAGGGCCGCGGCTGCGGCGGGTTCGGCCAGTTCGTTCTCGTACCGCCGGCAGAACTCCTCGTACGCACCGTGGGGGCCGTGGTACCAGCGCCGCAGTTCGGTGGAGGGGGTGAGCGCCTTGGGCCATTCGTCGACGCGGGCGTCGGTCTTGGCGAGGCCGCGCGGCCAGAGGCGGTCGACGAGGACCCGTACGCCGTCGTCGGCCGCCGGGGGCTCATAGACGCGCCGGACGCGCACGCCGGGAGTGGGGGCGGGCATGTCCCCAGGGTGCCGGACGGGCGGGGCGGTCACACGGCGACGCGCAGGGTGGGCAGCAGGACGGAGTCGACGAAGACGCGCATCGTCGCCGCGTCCGCGAACCGCTCCTCGAAGAGCCGCTCGATGCGGAGCATCCCGAGGAAGCAGGGGGCCACGAAGCCGATGGCGGGGTTGTCCACGTCGATCTCGCCGCGCTCCACCGCCCGCCGGAGCATCTCGTCGAGCGCCGCGACCTCCGGGTTGATGACGGTCTCGCGCAGCGCCTCGCGCAGGTCGGGGTGCTGGATGTACGCCTGGCTGACGGCCTCCATCAGCTCGGCGTCCCGGTCGCGACGGGACCCGGCGAGGCGGGCGGCCTCTCTGAGGTCGCCGGCGAGGGTTCCCGTGTCGATACCGGTGAAGAACGCGCAGCGCCGCTTGTCGAGGGCGGCGGTGACGAGCTGCGCCTTGGTCCCCCACTGCCGGTAGAGGGTCGCCTTGCCGCACCTGGTACGGGAGGCGACGCCCTCCATGGTCACCGCGTCGTAGCCACCCTCGCGGAGCAGCTCGATCACGGCCTCGTACAGCTCGGTCTCCCGTTCGGGCGTGATCTTGCTGCGCCGGGCGGCGGTCGCGGCCTGCGTGGACATCGGTTCCTCCCGGGCTACCGGTCGTGCCGGACAGCTCTCTGCACAGACGAGAGTAGGGCCCGCCCCATCGAGACGCAAACGTATCGAGACGCTTGCGTCTCGATAGATTCGGATCTAGGCTTCCTCCGTTTGCTGCCGATTTGACGGAAAAAGGGGCCGCGCCATGGCTGCCGGGATACCCGGGACACGGGGGACGCCGCCGGGCGCACGGCCCGCAGGACCGGGGCCGACCGCTCCCCCGGAACGGCCGGGCGGCGCCCCGAGGCCGCCCCTCGTGCGCGAGCTGCTGCTCGTCACCGCACTCTTCCTCGTGTACAAATCGGGCCGGGCGTTCGCCAACGGCCACGAGCTGCGCGCCTTCCACAACGCGGACCTGATATGGGCCGCCGAGCGCGCCGTGCGCCTGCCCGCCGAGGGCACGGTCCAGGCTCTCCTCCTGCACGGCGAACCGCTCGTCCGGGCCGCCAACACGTACTACGCGGCCGTGCACTTTCCCGTCACCATCGCCTTCCTCGCCTGGCTCTACCGGCACCGGCCCGGCCACTACCTGTGGTCCCGCCGGGTCCTCGCGCTCCTCACCGCCGCCGCGCTCGCGCTGCACCTGCTGATGCCGCTCGCACCGCCCCGGATGCTCAGCGCCAGCGGACTCGTCGACACCGCGCGGGTCTACGGCCCCTCCGTCTACGGCGCGACCCCGCGGACGGACTCGATGGCGAACCAGTTCGCCGCGATGCCCTCACTCCACTTCGGCTGGGCGCTGATGCTCGCGATCGGCCTGATCGTCGCCACCCGGAGCATGTGGCGGTGGCTGTGGCTGCTCCACCCCCTGGTGACCCTGCTGGTGATCGTCGGCACGGCCAACCACTACTGGTTCGACGCGCTCGCCGCGGCCGCGCTGCTCGCCCTCGCACTCGCCGTCGTTCGGGCGCCGGGCGCGCACGCGACCGGCCCGGATGCCGCTCGTGATGCCGGCCCCGCCACCCCTGCGCCCCTTCCGGCGGGAGCCCCGCGGTGAGCGTCCCTGCCATGAACGGCCCGGACGGCACCGTACTCGCGGTGCTCCTCTCCCTGGTCTCCGCCGCCGGATACGCCCTCGCCGCCGTGGCACAGGCCCGGCTCGCGGCGGACTCCGACGGCGGGCACGGCGCGCTGCGGGCGCTCCTCGCCCGGGGCGGGTGGTGGGGGGCGGTCGGCCTCAACGCTGCCGGTGCGCTCGCCCATGTGGCCGCGCTGCACTACGGCCCGCTGACGCTCGTCCAGCCGCTCGGCGCGCTGACCCTGGTGGCGGCGCTGCCCGTCGGGGCGTACGGCGCGCGACGGCGGGTGACCCGGTCGGAGTGGCGCGGGGCGCTGTGGACGCTCGCCGGACTCGTCGGCCTGATCTCGGTCACGGGGCCGGCGAAGCCGGGTGAGGCGCTGGACCTCACCGAGGCGCTGACCGTCGCCGCGGCGACGGCGATGCTGATCGCGGCGCTCGCCTCGGGACGATCGCACCGCGAGGGGCGCGGCCGGGCACGAAGGCGGGCGCGGGGCCTCGGCCACGCGACGGCCTCCGGGATCGCCTCGGGCGTGGCCTCCGCGCTGACCCAGACTCTGACCGTCGCGCTCGCGCGCGAGCTGCCGGGCGGCGGGGCCCGTTGGTGGCAGGCCGCCCTGCTCGCCGGGCTGATCTCGGGCTTCGCGGTGAGCGGCCTCCTGCTCTCCCAGGCCGCCTACCGGGGCGGCCTCGCCGCACCCCTCGCCGTGGTGAACCTCGCGAACCCGGCCGCGGCCGCCGTCATCGGCGTGGCGCTGCTCGGCGAGTCGTTCCGGGCGGGGGCGTGGGGCTGGCTCGTCGCGGCCGTCGCGTCGCTGGTGGCCGCGCGCGGCGTGGTGCTCCTGACGACGGACCCGGGGCCCGCCCCGGACGCCCGGCGTCCGAGCACGACGCCCACCGGTCCGCCGGCCGCCTCGGGCACGCCCGTTTCCGCCACTCCTCCGTTCCAGTTCTCCCCCGTGACCGTCCCCGGCCCGGCGCCCACGCCCGCGCGGACGACCTCCCCGCCCCGCCCCGACGAGCCGGCACCCGGCGCGCTCGGTCCGGGTTCGGCCCCCGCCCCCGCCCCCGTCGGCTGACGCCCCGTCCAGGCCCATCCGTCACTCCCCCGCCGGTGGGCGTTCCTCCGTCACCTGGGCCGCGAAGATCGGGTCTGCCGAGGGCTGGTGGCCGCCCTTCCCGCCCGAGACCGCCGGTTCGAGGTCGAACAGGGCGCCGAGCCCCGTCGCAGGCATGTCCCCGTACAGCGCGGATCAGGCGCCCGGGCGCACCGCGTACATCTCGTGCCAGATGCCGACCGCCCCGTTGCTCGTGAAGTAGCGGCGCCAGAAGGCGCTCTGGGCCGGGCGGTGGCTCCGGGCCGAGTCGGTGGCGTACGCCCGGATGTCTCCGGCCCTGCGCCAGTACTGGACGAAGGTCACCTCGCCGAAGGACGGCCCCAGGAGCATCCGGTAACCGAGGAAGCCACTCTCCGGTTCGGCCGTCAACTCCTTGAGCATGCCGGGCATGGCCATGAACACGGGCAGCCAGCCACGGACCGAGCGCCAGCGGTTGACGCGGGCGCCGATCAGGAAGACCGCCACCGGCTCGGTGTGCGCGGCCACGAAGCGCCCCCGGCGGACTCTGCGCCGCTCGGCGCGGCCCTCCGGACCGCCGCGGTTCCATTCAGGCGTCGCGAGGAGCCGTATCCCCTGCGTGAAGTCGGACCGTGCCATGGTCTCCGCCCACCCTCCGCTGATGGATAGCTGAACTATCCTTGGAGGGCAGAGTAGAACTCCTCGGTAACCGTGTCGAGACGATGGGAACGGTGAACATCTTTTGCGCCTCTCCGAGTTGAGCAGCCGCAGCGGCGTGTCCGTGGCGACGGTGAAGTACTACCTCCGCGAAGGACTGCTGGCCCCGGGCACGCCGGTCACCGCGCGGCAGTCGGAGTACGGCGAGGAACACCTGCGCAGACTGCGACTGATCCGCGCCCTGCTCACCGTCGGCGGCATGACGGTCCAGCAGGCCAGGGACGTTCTCGCGGTGGCCGACGATCCCGCCTTCGGACGCCACGAACGCCTGGGCATCGCCCAGTACATGCTGGGACCGCGGATCACTCCGCCGGAGGAGTCCGATCCGCGGCGCGAGCTCTGGGACGAGGTCTTCGCGGAGCTGCGCGAGCTGCTCACCGAGCTGGACTGGCGGGTGTACGACGAGGCGCCCCCGCTCGCCGCACTGACCAGGGCGGTCGTCACCCTGCGCTCGCTCGGCTACGAGGGCGGCATCGACCACATCCGGCGGTACGCGCTGGCGATGCACCCGATCGCGGCGGAGGAGTACGCCGTGCTCGATCGCTATCCGGTCCTGGAGGAGGCGATCGAGGCCACCGTCGCGTACACGACGCTCTACGAGCCGATCCTGCTCGCGCTGCGACGCCTGGCACACGAGGACGTCTCCGCCCGCCTGCACGGCACCGCGCGGTCGCAGCCTCCACCCACCCCCGGAGAACCACTTTCGTCATCTTGACGAGAAAGGAGCGAGCTCGCTATCGTCAAGGTGACGACAAGGGGGTTCCATGGCCGACATCATCCGGCGGGCCAGCTGGCGCCATCTGCGCTCCGCGCCCACCAGCCACATCCGCCACCACCGTCGAGGGCGGCTCGTCCACGACGGCACGGGGCTCAGCTTCTGGTTCCGTTCCCTGTCCGCCGCGCTGTCCGAAGTGCCGGTGAACGACCGGGAGCTCGCCATGTCCTTCCACGCGCGGACCGCCGACTTCCAGGACGTGAGCGTGCAGTCCACGGTCACGTACCGCATCAGCGAGCCGGACGCGGCGGCCACCCGGCTCGACTTCTCGATCGACCCGGACACGGGCGCGTGGCGCGGCGCGCCGCTGGATCAGATCGCGACGCTGCTCACCGAGACCGCCCAGCAGCACGCCCTCGACGTCCTGGCGCGCACCCCGCTCGCCGCGGCCCTCGTCGACGGCGTGGCGGCGGTCCGCGACCGGATCGCGGCCGGGCTCGGGGCCGAGCCGCGGCTGCCGGCCACCGGTATCGAGGTGGTGGCCGTACGCGTGGTGGCGATCCGTCCGGAGCCGGAGGTCGAACGGGCGCTGCGCACCCCGGCACGCGAGCAGATCCAGCAGGAGGCCGACCGAGCCACCTACGAGCGGCGCGCCGTGGCCGTCGAACGCGAGCGGGCCATCGCCGAGAACGAGCTGGGCAGCAAGATCGAACTGGCCCGTCAGGAGGAGCGGCTCGTCGACCAGCGCGGCACCAACGCGCGCCGCGAGGCCGAGGAGTCCGCCGCAGCCGACTCCGTACGGGCGGAGGCCGAGGCGGTACGCAAGGTCCGGCTCGCGCGAGCCGAGGCGGAGGCGGCCCGGGAGGTCGGCGAGGCGCGCGCGGCGGCGCAGTCGGCGTGGCTGCGGGTGCACGGGGAGGTCGACGCGGCGACGCTGCACGCGCTGGCCGCGACCCGTGCGGCGGAGAACCTGCCGCGGATCGAGAGCCTGACCCTCTCGCCCGATGTGCTGACCGGACTGCTCGCCAAGCTGGGCGGCGGGACTCCGTCGTGAGCCTGGCGCCCCGGGCGGTCCTCGTCCACCGGGTCACGGAGTACGAGGAGCTGCTCGCCCGGCACGGTACGCACGGGCAGGCCGCGTTCTTCCTCTCCCGCCGGGGCCGCGACATCGAGGAGGTGCGGCAACGCCACGAGCGGACCCGGCGGGCGATGGCGGAGGTGGCGTCAGCGGTTCCCTTGCGGTGGCGGCGGGCCAGGGTGGAACGCGCCGACCTGGACCGCTTCCTGTTCGGCCCCGAGGACGTGGTCGTCGTGGTCGGGCAGGACGGGCTCGTGGCCAACGCGGCGAAGTACCTCAGCGGTCAGCCGGTCGTCGGGATCGACGCCGACCCGGGGCGCAACGCGGGCGTCCTCGTGCGGCACCGCGCGGCGGACGCGGGCGCGCTGCTCGCGGCCGCCTCCGGTACGGCGACGAGCGGACGGCCCACGACCGGGACGGCGGCCGGAACGGTCGTGGAGGAGCTCACGATGGTGGAGGCGGTCACCGACGACGCCCAACGGCTCGTGGCCCTCAACGAGATCTACCTGGGCCCGTCGACCCACCAGACGGTCCGGTACACCCTCGGTCTCGGCAGCGGCCTCGGCAGCGAGGGCTCCGACGCGGCGCCGCCCGAACCCCAGGCGTCCTCGGGCGTGCTCGTCGGCACCGGCACGGGGGCCACGGGCTGGCTCCGCTCCCTCCGGGAGCAGCGATCGAGCCGTCTGCGCATGCCCGTTCCGACGGACCGGCGGCTCGCCTGGTTCGTCCGCGAGGCCTGGCCGTCCCCGACGACCGGCACCACCCGCGTGGAGGGCCTGCTGAGCCCTGGCGAGACCCTGCGGCTCACGGTCGAGTCCGACCGGCTCGTGGCCTTCGGCGACGGCATGGAGTCGGACGCGCTCGAACTGACCTGGGGTCAGACGGTGCGGGTCGGGGTGGCGGAGACGGCCCTGCGGCTGCTCTGCTGACCCGCCGCGAACGCCTGGCGGGGCACGGCACGGCAGATCCGTCGCGGTACGGCCGGAAACACCGGCCCGGGTCCGGCCGGTCGCGCAGGACGGTGGCCTCGGCGCGACCACCCTCGAACCGGACTGACGCCCTCTCCGCGCCCGTCGCCGCCTCTCTCAGCCGTCCCGCCAGGCGCCCACGATCCAGAAGACCGCGAACCCCGTCCACAGGATCGCGAAGGCCCAGACGAGCACGTGTCCGCCGAACAGGGCCATGGAACCGAGCCATCCGATGCCGACGGCCACGAACAGCCAGCCGAAGTTCGGGAACGCGATGAGCCCCGACAGCCGGCCGCTCACCGCTCCCCAGACCCCCGTGGCCAGGATCAGCGCGGCGACCGCGAGCCACACTCCCACGCCGCTCTCCGAGGAGGTCGGGTAGGTGTGGGTGTGGCCGCGCACCTCCAGCCGGACGACCTCGCCCTCCCAGAGCCTGAGCCTCGCGCGGTCACCGGACGCGACCTCGTCGTACGCGTCCGAGTCCACCGAGAGCCACTCGGTGCGTTCCGGCCACTCGACCTCGACCCGGTAGTACCGCGTGCAGGTGGTGCCGCCGCCCCCGCCCGCGGTCACGCCGCCGGCCGTCACCGCGCCGCCCACGCCGCCGCCCGCGGTCGCCATTCCACCGCCGGCCGTCGTGCCGCCGGCGGTCACGGTGCCGCCCCCGCCGCTCGTACCGCTGGACGTGCAGTGCTCGCCCGTCGCGCGGTCGGTCACCTTCCCCTCGGCGGTCCGTACGCACCCCTCCCCCCGGCCCTGCCCCGCTCCCTCGCAGACCGGCGCCTCGCGATACACCATCGTCGCCCGGTATCCGTCCACGACCAGCTGACCGCAGAGGAAGACGCCCAGCCCCGCCGCGAGGACGATCAGCCCCCGTAACGGCAGGGGCAGCCGCCGCTCGTACCAACTCCGCCGGTATCTCCTCGACTTCACTCACCGGTGATGCCCTTCCGAGGGGCCCGGCATGCCGCCCCCTCTCCCTCCCCCCACCCCCCTCGGGGGGTGACAAGGGTTTTCCCCGTATCGCGTTCACCTGCTCGTTCCCTACTGTCTGCCGCACCGGCAGATCCCATCCCCCGAACCACGCCCCCCACAGGAGCTCAGGCCCTGTCAGGTGCATGAGGGGAGGAGGGTGGTGTCCGCCGGTGACGGCCTTGACCCGGGCCGTCGCGCCGGTGGCGGCGCACGGGCCCCCCAGCCCAGGGACCAGCGGACCGCGACCCCCCACTTCGCACCGCGGCTCCCGCGCCGCCGCCACTGCTCCGCACCTACGTCGTGCTCGAAAGGGAACACCTTGAACAGTTCCAGGCGGAGAGTCATATCCGTCGTGGTCGCGAGTGCCGCGATCATCGGCGCCGCTGCCACGTCCACCGGGGCGTTCGCCGCCGCCCCGGCCGCTGCCACCCCGAAGCCGGCTCCGGCTTCGCAGGCGATGACCGCGCTGCCCAGCGCTCCTGTCGAGAAGGTCATCGTCACCTACAAGTCCAAGACCGCCGAGGCCGGCTCCAACGCCGCCGCGAAGAGCGACGCGGCCGCGAAGGGCGCCGAGACCGGGGAGAGCCTCTCCTTCGAGCGCCGCCTCGCCGGCGGTGCCGCGCTGGTCGACCTGGGCGACAGCGCCACCAAGCAGGACGTCGCCGAGGTCATGGACGCCTTCCGCGCCGACCCGCAGGTCGCCTCGGTGGAGCCCGACATCCGCGCGTACGCGATGGCGGTCACCCCGAACGACACGGACTACGCCAAGCAGTGGGACCTCTTCGAGGCCACCGGCGGCATGAACGTTCCGCCGGCCTGGGACAAGACGACCGGCTCCGGTGTCACCGTGGCCGTCATCGACACCGGCTACGCGGCCCACTCGGACCTGGCGTCCAACGTGGTCGCCGGCTACGACTTCATCTCCACCTCCGCCGACGCCCGCGACGGCAACGGCCGTGACGCGGACGCCAAGGACGAGGGCGACTGGAACGCCACCGACGGCGAGTGCGGCACCGGCTCCCGCGCGTCGAACTCCTCCTGGCACGGCACCCACGTGGCCGGCACCATCGGTGCGGTCACCCACAACACCAAGGGCATCGCGGGCATCGCGTACAACGCGAAGATCCAGCCCGTGCGTGTCCTCGGCAAGTGCGGCGGCTCCTCCTCGGACATCGCCGACGCCATCACCTGGGCGTCCGGCGGCTCCGTTCCGGGCGTCGCGGCCAACCCGACCCCGGCGAAGGTCATCAACCTGAGCCTGGGCGGCGCCAGCTCCACCTGCCCGAGCGTCTACCAGACCGCGATCAACGGCGCCGTCTCGCGCGGTACCACCGTCGTCGTCGCCGCGGGCAACAGCAACGCCAACACCTCCGGCTTCACCCCCGCGAACTGCTCGAACGTCATCACCGTGGCGTCGACCAGCCGTGAGGGCAACCGTTCGTACTACTCGAACTACGGCACCATCGTGGACGTGGCGGCTCCGGGCGGCGAAACCCGCCGCGCGACCGACACGCCCGGCACGGTGACCACCCCCGAGAACGGCATCCACTCCACGCTCAACTCGGGCACGACCACCCAGTCGCTGGAGAACTACAAGCCCTACCAGGGCACCTCGATGGCCGCGCCGCACATCGCCGGCCTCGCCGCGCTGCTCAAGTCGGCCAAGACCAGCCTCACCCCGGCCGAGATCGAGTCCGCGATCAAGACCAACGCGCGCCCGCTGCCCGGCACCTGCTCCGGCGGCTGCGGCACCGGTATCGCCGACACGGCGAAGACCGTCGACGCCGTCACCGGCACCACGAACCCGCCGACCGGCACCGCCTTCACCAACGCGACGAACGTGACGATCTCGGACAACACCACCGTGTCGTCCTCGATCTCCGTCACCGGCCGCACGGGCAACGCCCCCGCCACCCTCAAGGTAGGCGTGGACATCAAGCACACCTGGCGCGGGGACCTGGTCATCGACCTGGTCGCCCCCGACGGCACGGTGCGCAACCTGAAGGCCTCCGCGTCCTCGGACAGCGCCGACAACGTGCTGACCACGTACACGGTCGACGCGTCGAGCGAGCTCGCCAACGGCACCTGGAAGCTGCAGGTCCGCGATGTGGCCTCGGGTGACACCGGCTACATCGACTCTTGGAGCCTGACCTTCTGATCACCACCTGACCCACCCCCCACAACAGCATTATTGCTGGTCAGAGGCGCGCTCGTGGTCTACACCACGGGCGCGTCCTGGCGTCGGCGACCGGCACCGGCTGTCCGTATGCCGGACAAGAGGCCTGGACTGCACCGGTACGCTCCGTATTCTCTGCCCCACGGGGCTCACGGGCAGGCCCCGAGTGCCGGAGGGGGTGGAAACGTGACGACTGCGCCGCACCTCCCCGCACGCCCTGCCGGCGTGGGGGGACCCCCGGCCCCGGTGGGCCGGGAGGAACTGCTCTCCCGACTCGAACGCGTGCTGCACACGCGCGGGCGCGCCCTGCTGACGGGGCCCGCCGGCGTCGGCAAGACCGAGGTGGCCCTGGCGGAGGCGGCCCGGGCGGAAGCCCGCGGCGAGACCGTCCTCTGGCTCGCGACCCTGCCCGCCGACCGTGACATACCCGGCGCGGCGGCGGCCGCGCTCGTGGCCTCGGTGGCGGCGACGGTGACCTGGCCGGGAGGGGCCGGCACCGGAAGCGGCGCCGGGACCGACGTCCCCGATCCGGTGTGCGCCGGGCCGGATGCCACGACACCGGCGGCGGCCGCCGCGCGGGCCGCGATACCGCGCCAGTGCCCCGGCCCCGGCGCGTCCGGTGTCTTCGACGGACTGCCGGGCCCCCAGCGGACCGCCGTCGCCATGCTCTGCCGCGAGGCGCCGCTGCACGACGGCGGCTGGGACCCGATCGCCCTGCGCCTCGGCATCGCCCAGATCCTGCGGAGCCTGACCGCCCGCGGGCCCGCGCTGCTCGTCGTCGACGGGGTCCAGCACATCGACGCCGACAGCGCCGACCTGCTGCGCTTCGCACTCCACCTCGCGCCGCCCGCGCTGCGTGTCGTCGCCGTCGAGACCCCCGAGGCGTACGGAGCGCAGGAGGCGCACGACACCCACCTCTGGGTGCCCTCGGAGGCGGACATCCTGCTCGTGCCGCCGCTCCAGGCCGACGAGATCGCCGAACTCCTCATCCACCACCGGCTGCCCTCCCGGATGGCCGGCCGTATCCACAAGGCCAGCGGCGGCAACCCCCGCCTCGCGCTCGCGGTGGGCCGCTCGCTGGCCGACGCGCGGACCCCCGTTCACCACGCCGAGGCGCTCACCCTCTCCGGGCGCGCCCGCGAGCTGGCCCGGCAGCTGCTCGGCACCGCGCCGCCGGCCGTCCGCGAGACGCTGCTGCTCGCCGCCCTCGCGCTGCGTCCCTCCGCGGCGCTGATACGCCGGGCCGGGCGGCCGGACGCTGAGGCCGACCTCGCGGCCGCCGAGCGCGCCGACCTGGTCTCGCTCGCCGAGGACGGCACGGTCACCTTCACCGCCGGACTCCTCCCCTCGACGCTGGTCCACGACGCCTGCTGGGCCGAGCGCAGCGCCGGTCACGCCGCGCTCGCGAAGGTCGTGGACGACTCCGTCGAGGCGGTACGGCACCGGGCGCTCGCCACCGACATCCCCGACGAGGCGCTCGCCGCCGAGGTCGCCGCCGCCGCGGATCTCGCGCGGCGCCGCGGCAACAGCGCGCTCGCCGCCGAACTGGCCCTGCTCGCCGCCGAGTCGACGCCGATGGGGCACGCCACGCAGCGGATCGCGCGCCTCGTCGACGCCGCCGAGGAGGCGGCCCGCGCCGCCCGCGCGGACCTGGCGATGCGGGCCGCCACCGATCTGCTGGCCAGGGACGCGAGCCCTTCGGACCGGGTACGGGCCCGGCTCGCCGTCCTCGACACCGCGGGGCAGGGTCTCACCGGGCTCGACGAGATGTACGTCCACGCCATGGAGGATTCCGAGGGACACACCGCGCTGCGGGCCGCCGTACAGCTCCGTCTGGCCGTCAAGTACGTACTGGCCGACGGCGATCCGCTGCGTTCGCGGGCCGCGGCCGTCGAGTCCGCCGCGCTCGCGGCCTCGATGGGCGATCCACGTACGGCCGCCCAGGCACTGACCGTTCAGGCGCGGATGGACCGGGCGCTGGGGGCGTCGGACGCGGAGGCGGTGCTGGCTCAGGCGCGGGGGCTCGAGATGGCCGAGCGGCCGCTCGGCATCCGTAACGCCGCACAGATCCTGACGATCCGTCACGCGCTCTTCGACGACCGGCTGACCGACGCCCGCGACCAGCTGAACGCGCTGCTGCCGCTGGTGCGGCGGCGCGGCTCGGTCGAGGACACGATCGAGCTGTTCTCCACGCTGGCCGCGATCGAGTCCCGGCTCGGGGCCTGCTCTGCGGCCCTCGCGCACGCGGGACAGTCCCTCGCGCTGACCCTGGAGGCGGGCCTCTCCCCCGGGCCGGCCTGGTACACGCTCGCGCTCGCCGAGACGGCCGGGGGCAGCTTCGGGCGGGCCGCGAGCTACGCCCGGCGCAGCGTTCAGGCGTCGGAGGAGGAGGGCGACCGGGTCTTCCTCTCCCGCAGCCTGTACGCCCTCGGCCGCGTCCAGCTGATCAACGGTGACGTCGCCTCGGCCCTGGAGACCCTGCGCCGCGTCCAAGCCAACGAGCGCGCCCAGTCGACCGTCGACCCGTCGATGCTGCGCTGGCACGAGGAGCTGGCCGAGGCGCTCCTCGCCAACGACGCGGCCCAGGAGGCGGCCGACCTGCTCGCCGAGGTGTGTCCGGTCGCGGAACGCCTGGGCCGTACGACCGTACTGCTCGGCTGCGACCGGGCGTACGCCCTCTACCTGGCCGCGGGCGGGAGGACGGACGAGGCGGCGGAGCTGCTCACCCGCACCGCCGGGCGGTTCGCCGAGGCCGGTCTTCCGCTTGAGCACGGCCGGGCGCTGATCGCGCTCGCCCGGGTGGAGCGGCGGCGGCGTCGCCGTTCGGCGGCGCAGAGCGCCCTGCAGGCGGCCGCGGCGGTGTTCGAGCGGGCCGGGGCGGCTCCCTGGCTGGCTCTGACGAGCGAAACCCCGGCCGGGGAGGACTCCTTGCCGGCGCTCTCCTCGCTCACGGACGCGGAGCTGCGTCTGGCCCGACTGGTGGGGCAGGGCGCGAGCAATCAGGAGGCCGCGGCGAAGTTGTATCTGAGCGTGAAGACGGTCGAGGCACGGTTGACCAGGATCTACCAGAAGCTGGACGTGCGCTCCCGCGCGCAACTGGCGAGCGCGCTGCGCGGCTGATTCCGGCGTGACCGGCGCGCACAAGGGCGCCGGTCGGATCGTGCGTCAGATCGTGAACGGCCGCTGTCGCAGGAACGTCCCCGCGGGGCTGCCCGTCAGATGGAGGTTCGGGCTCTGGGTGGCCGGCAGCCGCCGCTGGATCGCGCGGTGGAAGGACCGGTACCCGCCCCGGAAGGCCCCCTCCTGCCAGACGTCGAGCAGCGCCCCGGTGAAGGCGCCGTTGACCGGGCCGTCGGAGGCGAGCTGGTTGTCCTGGCAGGCCGAGATGAGGATCGCCGACGCCTCCCGTGCCGCCCGCGCCTCGCCGAACGGGCCCGCCGCCTCCTCGGCAGCCTCTTGGAGGGAGCGCTGCAGCTCCTCGAAGAAGCCCCGGTCCCGTTCGTAGATCCGCTGCTGCCTCGGCACGGGCATCATGCGGATCCCGGTCTCCGGGAGCGGCGCGCCCGGGAGTTCGATGCCGCTGCCGCTGTGGCAGCAGTCGAGCAGCACCGCGATCCTGACGCCCTCGGCGAAGCCCCGGAGTTCGCGGTGGAGCTCGTCGTCGAGGAACTGACGGTCGTAGAGGACGAGGGTCTCGTCGAGGGCGTCAGGCTCCTCGTCGGATCCGGTGACGTCGGGCACCTGTCCGCCGTGGCCGGAGTAGGTGAGGAGCAGGATGTCGTCGGGGACGAGCTTGGCGGCGGCCTCGCGCAGCGCCGCGGTGAGGTTGTCGACGGTGGCGTCGGCGGTCAGCAGGACGGTCTCGGAGAACCCTGCGGAGCGGGCGATCCGGGCCATGTCCCGGGCATCGTTCTCACAGGCCACGAGGGCGCCGTCCCAGCCGTCGTAGCGAGCCGGGTCGACGGTGTCGAGTCCGGCGTGGATGGACAGACCGGCGGGCATGAGCTGCCTCCTTGGTCCGAAGGGGGAGGGCACCGGAGCGTCTGATCGAGTGGCCTGCCGCCCGGCGCCGAGCGCGATCCTTCATGCGCGGTACTTACATCATATGAACACCTCCGATCGCCCGCCCACTCCGCCGCCGCCGCGGGCCGGCGGACCGCGCCGTGACTCGCTGGCCGACCGCACCGGCTACGACGAGGGCTTCCTGGGGCCCGTCGTGCCGCTGCCGCTGCCCGCCCGCACCTCGGTCGAGACGGTGCTCCTGCCGTACACCCACTTCACCGTGGTCTTCCGGCCGGACCGGCGGCTGGCCGCGTCGACCGCCGTCTGCATCGAGGGTGAGCAACTGCTCGACGACGTACCCCGGGAGGACGCGTGGGAGTTCGATCCCCGGCTGCCCGAGGAGCAGCAGGCGGGCGGTGACATCTACCGGAACAACGGCCTCGACCGGGGCCATCTGGTCCGCCGCCTCGACCCGGTGTGGGGCCCCGCGGCCGTGGCGGGCCAGGCCAACACCGACACGTTCTACTACACCAACGCCGCGCCGCAGTCCGACGTCTTCAACCAGGGCAAGCAGCTCTGGCAGGGCCTGGAGAACTACCTCCTGGAGCACGCCACCGAGTTCGACCGGAGGATGACGGTGCTCACGGGGCCCGTGCTGCAGGACTCCGATCCTCCCTACCGGGGTGTCCAGGTGCCGCTCCGCTTCTGGAAGGTGGTCGCGTTCATGCAGGACGGGGCCCTGGCGGCGACCGCGTACGTCCTCGACCAGAGCCCCGACCTCAGCCGTGACGCCGAGCGGGCGCTCGCCGGGGCGAAGGCGGGCGCGCCGCCGCCGCTGGGGCCGTTCCGGACGTACCAGGTGCCGGTCTCGGACGTCGCGGAGGTCACCGAGCTGGAGTTCGGGCCGCTGCCGGACGTCGATCTGATGCCGCCGACGCGGGCGCCGGAGGACCGCTGGCGTCGCCTGGAGTCCTACGACGACATCGCCATGCAGGGCTGAAGTCCCCGTTTGCCACCGTCACCACCCGGTGAAACCATGACAGATATCAGCCAGTCCTTCCGACGCTGCGCAGGGACCGCCGGGCAGGTGCGGTATGCCGCTCACCGAAACGGAATGGGGACTCGTCACCGGTTGGGTGCGGGACCACCTCCTCGACACCCCCGATCCCCACACCCGGCTGCGGCGCAGCGGTCTCTCAGCGGACTTCGTCGAGGACCTCCCGCTCACGCCGGACCGCGACGAGAACGCGCGCCTCGTGGTGCGCGGCGCCCGCACGGACATCGCCCATCAGCGCCGGCTTCTGACCGCTCTGGCCGAGCTGGACACCTTGGCCGCCGCCGACCCGCCCGCGGCCGTGGAGGCGTGGGGCCTGCTGACGCGGTTGCGGGACGACGAGCAATCACTGCGCTCCGCCCAGGACCCGTTCCGCGCCCTCGTCCTCGGCAGCGGTACGGAGGTCTTCATCGACCGCGACGAGCTGCGCGAGAAGCTCCGCGGATTCGTCGCCGATCCCGAGCAGACCGTGCTGGTCGTGGACGGCGAGCCCGACAGCGGCCGTTCGTACTCGTACCGCCTCATCCGCCATCTCGGCCAGCACTGCGGGTTCCGTCCCGTACGGGTGACCCTGTCCCGCACCTCCACGGCCGCCCGTCTGGTGACGCGCCTCGCCGAGTTCGTGGCCGGGCCCGAGGCGGACGGGTTCTCGTCCGCCCCGTTGAATCCCACACGGTTGAACGATCCACTGCCCTCGATCGACGACGCCGTGCACCGGATCGTCAGCCGCGCCACGGCCGCGCCGGAACGGCTCTGGCTGGTGCTCGACGAGTGCGACAAGCTCGACCCGAACGCGGACGTCTGGGACTGCATCGGCAAGCTGGCCCTGGCGATCTACGAACACACGCCGGTACGCGCGGACGCCGTGCCCCGGCTCGTCCTGCTCGGCTACTCCCCCACCATGCGACAACTCCCCTACGACATCCGCAAGAACGAGTGCCGGGACACCGCGCGCATGGTGGACGAGGAGGATCTGCGCGTGTACTTCCGGCGGTTCTTCGCCGAGGAGCGGCCCGCGCCCGACGCGGAGATGGTCCCCGAGCTGGTGGAGAGGGCCGTCGCCGGCGTCATGACGGCGATCGACGCCCCCGGATCGGAGGAGAGTCACATGCGGCGGGTCTGCACCGCCGTGGAGGCGGTGGTGCGGCTCCACCGCTCCGGAAGCGGAGCAGGGGCAGGAATCGGCGCCGGAGGCGCGTCCCACCGGGCGACGCCGGGGCCGGGTGCGCCGCCGGTCCTCCCGGAGCTGCGCCAGGCCTACCGCGAGGCGGCCTGTCTCCTGGAGGAGTTCGACCCGGCAAGGCTCCGGCTGCCCGGCGAGAGCGAGCCGACCGGGCGGGCCGCCCTGGCCCTCGTCGACGACTGCACGGCGCTCGCCCCGCACCCCTCCCAGGCATGGGTCCTCAAGCCGGAGGTCCGCGAGCGGACCCTGAGCGGCCTCGACGGCCCCGAGGCCGCCCGTCGCGCCTTGGAGGCCAACCTCGCGCTCCTGCCGGACGGGCCCGGCCCCGAGCGCACCGCACTCGCCCTGCTGTCCGGCGGCTCACCCGGCCTCTCCCCCGGCCTGGCGGCGCAGGACGTGGAGGCGCTCGCGGACACCCTGCGGGCCGTGCTCTGGCTGAGCCGTGTCCCCGGCACCGCCGGGCTCGGGCTGCCCGACGCCGACGACGTACAGCACCGTCTGGAACGAGCACGGCTGCTGCAGCCGATGCGGCGGCTCGTCCGGGGCGCCTTCCACGGCCGTCGACGCGAACTGGAGTCCCTGCGGGCGTACATCGCGCTTCCCACCGAGCCGGCGGAGCCACCGGTGCTCCTCCACGGTGTGGGCGGCATCGGCAAGAGCACCCTGGTCGCCAAGTTCCTCGTCGACAGCCTCCACGACGCGCCCCGCCCCTTCCCCTTCGCGTACATCGACTTCGAGCGGCCCACGCTCTCCATCCACGAACCGGCCACGGTGATCGCCGAGATAGCCCGGCAGCTCGGCATCCAGTACCCGGGCCGGCGCGCCGCCTTCGACGCGCTCGCCGACGAGTGCGAGGAGACCGCCGGATCGCAGCGCGGCGAGCGCAACCAGCTCGACGAGCTGCACCAGGTCTCGGCCACCCGCGCGACGCTCGGCCGCGACTACTCGGCCGGATTCCACGCCCGGGCCAGCGCGCGGGAACAGGAACTCGCCCGGAAGGTCGCCGGCCTGGTCGCCACAGCGGTCCGCACGCCGGCCCCGCCGCCCGGGAGCGACCGGCCGCCGGGGATGGATCCGCCCCTGGTGATCGTCCTCGACTCCTTCGAGGAGGCGCAGTACCGCGGTTCACCGGTCATCGGCCGGATGTGGGCCATCTGGACGGCCCTGCGCGAGGCCTACCCCCGACTGCGCTTCATCGTCTCCGGCCGAGCCCCCATCGACCATCCCGCCCGCGTCCTCACACCCCGCGTCATGGAGCTGGGCGACCTGGACGAACAGGCGGCCGTGGAACTGCTGATGTCCTGCGGCGTCGACGACGAGGAGATCGCCCGGGACCTCGTCGACCGCGTCGGCGGCCACCCCCTCAGCCTCAAACTCGCCGCACAGACCACGGTGGCCCTGGGCGCCGGCTCCGCCTCGTTGAGCGACCTGCTGCGCAGCCTGCCCTCGCGCAGGCGCTACTTCCACCACAAGGTCGACCAGATGCTCATCCAGGGCACGCTGTACGACCGGATCCTCAAGCACATCGCGGACGACGACCTGCGCGCCACCGTGCAGGCGGGCCTGGCCCTGCGGTTCATCACCCCGGAGCTGATCCGGGACGTCCTCGCCGGACCGGCCGGGCTGCGGGTCGACTCCTCCGAGCAGGCCCGCGCCCTCTTCGGCCGGTTGGTCTCGCGGCTGGACCTGATGGAGTCGGCCGGACCCCAGGCGGTACGGCACCGGGCGGATCTGCGCTCGATCATGCTGCGGCTCTCGGACAGCGCCCGCACCGACCTCATGCGGGCCGTCGACCGCAGCGCGGTGGCGTACTACGCGGCCCGCGAGGGCCCCGGCGCGCGCGCCGAGGAGATCTACCACCGGCTCAGGCTCGGCCAGAACCCCCGCACCGTGGAACGCCGTTGGGAGCCCGGGGTCTCCGTCCACCTGACCGGAGCCGACCGGGACATGCCGACCCGCTCGGCCGCGTTCCTGCTGGGGAAGATCGGCGGGCACGTCCCGGACCGGATCATGACCGAGGCGGATCAGGAGGACTGGGAGCGGATCGCCGCCCGCGAGGTCGAGGACCTGCTCACCCAGGGGTACGTGGAGGCGGCGGCGGAGCGGCTCGCGGAGCGGCGCCCGTGGACGCCGTGCAGCAGGCTGCACGGACTGCTGGTGGAGACGCTGGCGAGGTCCGGGCGGGTCCCGGAGGCGCGGGAGAGCGCCGAGCGGGCCGTCGACCGGGCGGGCGAGGCGGGATGCGCCGAGAGACAGCTGGAGCTGCTCCAGCTCTCGGCCCGACTCGCCCAGGACGAGGGTGACTTCGCGGACGCCGACCGAGATCTGCAGGAGGCGGAGGATATCGCGGCCGGTCTCGGCCTCGCCCATGAGTCGATGGGTGTGCTGGTCGCCAGGTCGCGCCTGGCCGCGCTCTCGGACGAGGGATCGGCCGAGATGGATCTGCGCCTGGCCCGCTCGCTGCGCGACATGCCGGACGAGGAGCTGGCCCGGCAGCCCGCGCTGGCCCGCGCCGCTGCGGCCTCGGCCGCCCGGGCCGACCCGCGGCTCCTGGAGCACACCCTGCGGCTCGTGGGGCTCCCGGCCGACGACGGAGCGGTGGTGGACGCCCTCGCCCGCTGGATCGACACCGCGATGGCCGACGAACCCCAGCTGCGGGAGCCCCTGACCCGCATCCTGGAGTCGGCGGCGGGAGCGCCGACATGGACCGGCGTGGCGCACCCCTCGGTCGAGGAGGCCCTGTGGGAGGCGCGCAGGCGCGGGACGCTCGACAGCCTCGCCTGGCGGGCGCTGATGCTCCGCGACCGCAGCGGCGACCTGGTGGAAGGCGTGGCCGCCGCCATGGACGTGGGCGCGCCCGCCCCCGAGCCCCGGCCGGACGCCGGCGACCTCGCCGGTGCGGTCGCGGGCCCGGCCGTCCCCGGCGGTGGCGGTGGGGTCGGCGGTGGCGGGGACGGTGGGCATCAGGTCCGTGGCCGGGCGGGTCTGTGGTCGCAGCCGCCGCCCGACCGCGCGGAGGGTGCGGTGCGTTCCGTCCCGTACCTCTCCGCCGAGGATGTCGTCCGGGTCCGCAACGCGGCCCTGGACGCAGGGCTCGCGGACACCACGGTCCGGCCGCTCCTGTTCGCCGGCACCACCGCCCGCTTCCGGGCGAGCCTGCCGACGATGGACACGCCGCTGCGGCAGATGCACTCCGACCTGCAGACGATGAACCAGATCGAGCGGCTGATCGACGGCACGGTGCCGCTGGAGGTCTGGCTGCGCAACGCGATTGCCCAGGCCGTCGAGGCGGGCCCGCTCAGCGTCCTCCAGCGCGCCCTCGACGATGTGGCGCGCGACGCCGCCGGCGAGCCGGACCTGCCGCCCGGGGCGATGCCCGCGGAGACCAAGGAGGAGATCATCTTCCGGGACGACACCGTGCCCTACGAGTTCCTGCACGGTGGCGTCCTGGCCGGTTCCTCGGTCGCCCGCCTGAAGGTCCCGCCGTACGAGTCCGGCGCACCGCTGCGGCCCGCGTATCCGCACGCGGGAACCGGCTGGCTCATCGCTCCCGGCCTGCTGATCACCAACCACCATGTGGTGAACGCCCGGACGCGCTCGCCCGGCGTGCGGCACCGGGTGACGGAGGACGATCTCCAGCTCCAGGTGCGCAACTCCCGCTCGCGGTTCGACTACGGCTCCGACGAGGCGGAGACCGAGGAGGCGACGGCACGGGCGCTCGTCGCCTGGGACGAGACGCTCGACTACGCGATCCTGCGGCTCTCGGACGGGCTGCCTCCCCGGCCCGTGCTGCGGATCGCGACCGCGCCGCTGCGGACGGACGGCCCCGAACCGGTGGCGGTGAACATCATCCAGCACCCCGGCGGACAGCCGAAGCGGGTGGCGCTGCGCAACAACCTCGTCTTCGAGGCGGACGAGCGCGACGTCCGCTACTTCACCGACACCCGCAGCGGGTCCTCGGGTTCACCGGTCTTCACGGACGACTGGACGGTGGTGGCGCTGCACCGCGGTACGCGTCGGGTCGAGGAGGTCAACTACCAGGGCAGGAACACGGCGTTCGTCAACGTCGGCACGCAGATGAGCCGGATCCTCGCCCATCTCCATGAGCACCGGCTGGAGTTGTACGAGGAGATCATGCGGGCGCAGTCCGCGACGGCCCACGAGGAGCACCTACGGGCCGCATGAGCAGCAGAGGCGGAGGTGGCGGGAGATGCCGCACGGATCACCGGTCGCGACCGAGCCAGGGCAGGTCTTCGACGACCTGCGGGGCGTCGCCGAAAGGGTGCGCCGGCACCTGGAGGAGGAGATCTCCGAGTCGGTCGAGGAGTCCTCGGCGCAGGAGGCGCCGGCGGGCCAGATCTCCCGCTTCGCGCAGGAGGAACGGGCCAGGGTCCTGGAGGCCGGGGTCACGGGCCTGGAGAAACTGGCCGGGAACCGCTCGGACGAGATCGACGAGGACGAGTACTTCGGGGTGGAGGCGATCGTCCTCCTGGAGGGCAGGCCCGCCCTCCTGGTGCAGGGCCAGGACTTCGTCGTACCGGAGGGCGACTGGTCGGTGCTGCTGGACGCCGACCGGCCCGCGATCCGCGACTCGCTCGCCCGGGTCGGCCGCGTGGAGGTGACGGGCCATCCGAGCCTGGACTGGGTCGGCACCGCCTTCCTGGTGGGCCCGCGGACGGTGATGACCAACCGGCACGTGGCCGTGGAGTTCAGCCGCGCCGAGGAGGCGGGCTGGTCCTTCCAGCAGGGCATGTCCGCCCGCGTGGACCCGGGCGAGGAGCTTCCCTCCACGCCGGGCCCCGAACCGGGCCTCGCACCGGGTCTCGGCGCACCGGCCGCCGCACCGCTCCCGTACGAGATCACCGACGTCATCGGCATCCACCCGGACCTCGACATGGCCCTGCTGCGCGTCGTGCCGCCCGACGGCGCCCCGCTGCCCGCGCCGCTCGCGGTGGCCGCCGACGCGCCCGCGACGCTGCCCGGCCGACCGGTGTACGTGATCGGGTACCCGGCCTGGGACGGCCGCCGCAACGAACCCGAGTCGATGCGGCGGATCTTCATGGACGTCTACAACGTGAAGCGGCTCCAGCCGGGCACGGCGACGGAGTTCGCACCCGGCGGCCTGGTGATGAAGCACGACTGCTCCACCCTGGGCGGCAACAGCGGCTCCCCGGTCCTCGACCTCGCGGACCACCGGGTGCTCGGCCTCCATTTCGGCGGCCGCTACCGACTCGGCAACTTCGCGGTACCGCTGTGGGAGCTGATCGACGATCCACTGCTGGCCCGGGCCGAGGTCAACTGGGTCTGAACACCTGGCCCGGCTCGTCGTGCGCCGGCTCCACCGGGAGCTGGGCACTGTCCGGGCGTCCAGAGCCTCGTGGACGCGGGCGCAATCCCGGCGCAACCCTGGCGCAACTCCGGGAACCAACAGCCTCATGTGTGGTGTCCTAAGGACGCGGTACGGACAGAGTCCCACGCAGATTCCCGGCCAAGTGAGGGGGAGCCGATGACGGACGGTACGGCGCTCGCGGAACTGATCGCCGAGCGGCGCGACGGGGCGGGTGACCCCATGGCCATGGTCGGGGAGTTCCGCCGGGCCCTGGTCCTCGTCCCCGTCGAGGCGGGCGGTCTGTGGACGGCGGAGTCCGGCGGGGTGCGCTGGATCTGCGCCTTCACCGAGGAGGCCGCGCTGGCCCGGTTCGCCCGCGCCCGGGACACCGGCCAGGGGCAGGAGGCGGGTGACGGCCAGGAGACGGGTCGTTCCTGGGAGTTCGCCCGGATACGAGGGGCGCGCCTGCTCGACGAGATCGTCCCCGCCATGGGCGTACCCGCCGGTGTGGCCGTCGACATCGCCGATCCGGACGGATCCATGGTCTTCCCGCCGGTCCGAGGCATCGTGCCGGACGCCGTGGCGGTCGACGCGCCCGTCGAGGGCGTGGCCTGATGGGCGGCGGCGGTGAGGACCTGCGGTTCGACGCGGAGAGCATCAACCGCATCACGCAAGGCATCCGGACGGCGATGGCCGAACTGCGGGACATCGGCACGGGTACGGGTGCCGTGCTCGGCAAGGGGTTCTCGGACCTGGCGATGACCGGCATGGAGGCCGGGCACCACGGTCTGTCGGCGGACTTCGAGGACTACTGCGAGCGCTGGGAGTGGGGCGTGCGGGCGTTGGTCCAGGACGCCAACACGCTCGCGGCGGCGCTGGGCCTTTCCGCCGGGCTCGTCTGGGAGGAGGACCAGTACCTCCAGGGCACGTTCAAGATCGCGGTGAACGCCGCCGTGGGCAACCCGCACGCCTCCGAGGCGGACATCGTCAAGCAGAACTGGGGCGACGTGTTCACCCCGGACCATCTCAACCCCGACTGGAGCGCAGAGTCGTTCGAGCGCGCCGGGGACGACATCGAGCAGACCTGGAAGGACACCGGCCGCACCGTGCTCACCGAGGGCAACGGCGGGCGCCAGTCGCGGATCCTCAACGAGGTCCTCGGCGTGGACCAGGGCGCCTTCGACCGTGCCGTGGACGACACCTTCGGCCCGTCTCCCGAGGAGAGGGCCACCCAGCAGCCGGACACCGGGGGGAACTGAGCCGTGGGCTTCGGAGATTTCGTCAGCGACATCACGCCGGACGTCGTCGAGGACGCGGTCGAGGACGGTGTGGAGTGGGTCGGCAACCGTGTGGAGGACGCCGGCAACTGGACCGCCGACCGGCTGGAGGACGTGGGCTGGGAGTCCGGCGCGGACTGGGTGCGCGAGCAGTCCCGCTCGGTGGCCAACCGGATGGGCGCCGAGGTCGACGAGATGGACCTCGGGCAGACCGAGGACAAGACCAAGCTGATCTACGGCAGTCCGGCCAAGCTCCGCTCGACCGCCTCTCACCTGCGCGACCTCCAGTCCTCGTTCGACCAGGTGGGCAAAGGCCTCAAGGGACTCGACTCGTCCGCCGTCAAGGGCGAGGCCGCGGACGCGTTCCGTGAGAGCGTGGCGATCGAGCCGCCGAAGTGGTTCAAGGGCGCGGATGCCTTCGGGAAGGCCGCCGACGCGCTCGCGAGCTTCGCCCTGACGGTGGAGTGGGCCCAGGGGCAGGCGCAGACCGCCATCGACAAGTGGAAGGCCGGCACCAAGGCGTCCGCGGACGCGGCCGACGCCCACAACAAGCGGGTCGACGACTACAACAAGGCGGTCGACCGGTACAACGCCCAGCCGTCCGACAAGCGGGACCCCTCCTCGCTGCCGCCGAAGCCGGGCACGTTCAGCGATCCGGGCAAGGCGCAGATGGAGGAGGCGCAGGAGATCCTCGCCGAGGCCCGCAAGCAGCGCAACTCCGCGGCGGAGACCGCGCGCGCCGCAGTACGGGCCGCGAGGGACGCGGCTCCCGCCAAGCCCTCGTACGGCGAGCAGGCCATGGACGGCCTGGAAGAACTGCAGGTGATGCAGAACCACTTCGGCGCCGGCATCGTCAAGGGCACGGCCGGCCTGGTCAGTTTCGTACGGAGCGTCAACCCCACCGACCCGTACAACCTCACGCATCCGGCGGAGTACGTCACCAGCCTGAACAGCCTGGCCTCGGGCCTGGTCCTTGCCGCCAACGACCCGTGGGGCACGGGCAAGCAGATGCTCGACAACTTCATGAAGGACCCAGCGGAGGGCTTCGGCCGGCTCGTCCCCGACGCGCTGCTGACCGCCGCGACCGGTGGCGCCGGGGGCGCCGTCAAGGGCGTGCGCGTCGCGGCGGAGGCGGCGGACCTGGCCGGCGACGCCAACCGGGCCCGCAGGCTCCTCGACAACGCCCCCGACGGCACCCACAACCGGCCCGACGGTCAGCGGCTCGTCGACGAGACCGACCCGGTCGACCTCGCCTCCGGCCATATGTTCCTGCCCCAGACCGATGTCGTCCTCCCCGGCACGCTGCCGCTCGCCTTCACCCGGCGCGTCGAGTCCGGGTACACCGCCGGGCGCTTCTTCGGCCCGTCCTGGTCCTCGACCGTGGACGAACACCTGGAGATCGACGCGCGCGGTGTCGTCCACGTCACCGACGACGGTCTCCTGCTCACCTACCCGCATCCCGTACCCGGGGTGGCCACGCTCCCCGAGTCCGGCACCGTGCGCCGGATCCTCACCCGCGACGAGAGCGGCGACTACGCCCTCACCGACCCGGGGAGCGGCCTGACCCGCCACTTCGCCGCGCCGTCCGGCGCCGAGCCGGGCGGCGACGGAGAGGCCTGGCTGGTCCGGATCACCGACCGCAACGGCCACTGGTTCACCCTCGACCGCGCCGAGGACGGCACACCGCTCGCCCTGGTCCACTCGGCGGGCCACCACCTCGCCGTCGTGACGGAGGACGGCCGGGTGACCGGCCTGGCCCTGCGACTCCCCGACGGCACCGCGCTGGACGTCATGCGCTACGGCTACACGGACGGCAACCTCACCGCCGTCACCAAGCCCTCGGGCGCCACCCTCACCTTCGCGTACGACGACCGGCGCCGGGTGATCACCTGGATCGACTCCAACGACAGCCGCTACGACTACGCGTACGACGATCTCGACCGGGTCATCGGCGAGGGAGGCCAGGCCGGCCACGTCCAGCTCACCCTCGCGTACGGCCTGCCCGACCCCGAGACGGGTCACCGGCTCACCACGCTGACCACCGCCGACGGCCGCACCATCCGCCATCTGATCGACGGAGCCTGCCGGGTCGTCGCCACCACCGATCCGCTCGGCCACACCACCCGCTTCACCCACGACGCCCGCGGAAACCTCCTGACCCGGACCGACGCGCTGGGTCGTACGACCGTGTTCTCGTACGACGAGGAGGGCCGGCTGCTCTCGGTCGTCCGCGCCGACGGCAGCCGGATCGGCACCGTCCGCGACGAGCGGGGCCTTCCGGTGGAGTTCACCGACGCGGACGGGACGACGGTACGTCAGGAGTTCGACGCCCGGGGCAACCTCACGGCCGTCACGGACGCCGCGGGCGGCACCACCCGGTACACGTACGACGACCGCGGCCATCTCGTCTCCACCACCGACAGCCTGGGGGCCGTGACCACGTTCCGCTGCGATGCGGCCGGACTGCCCCTGGAGGTCACCGAGCCCTCCCCCGCCACCGGCGCGGAGACCACCGGCGGGACCACCCGGTGCGAGCGCGACGCCTTCGGCCGGCTCACCCGCATCGTGGATCCGATCGGCGCCGTCACCACCCTCGAGTGGTCCCCCGACGGCGAACTGGCCAGGCGCACCCGCCCCGACGGCAGCACCGAGTCGTGGGAGTACGACGGCGAGGGAAACTGCACCGCCCACACCGACCCGGCGGGCCTGACGACACGTTTCGCCTACACCCACTTCGACCTGCTCGCCGCCCGCACCGGCCCGGACGGGGCGCGCCACACCTTCGCGTACGACGCGGCGCTGCGCCTCACCGAGGTCACCGATCCACAGGGTCTGACCTGGTCCTACACCTACGACCGGGCCGGCCGGATGGTGTCCGAGACCGACTTCGACGGGCGTACCGTCGACTACACCCTCGACGCGGTCGGGCAGGTGACGGCCCGGCGGAATCCGACCGGCGAGACGGTGTCGTACGAGCGCGACGCACTCGACCGGGTCGTCCGGAAGGACGCGGCGGGCGCCGTCACCACCTACGCGTACGACCGGGCCGGCCGGATGGTCCGGGCCGCCGGTCCGGACGGCGAGCTGGTGCGGCAGTACGACCGCCGCGGCAACCTCAAGGCGGAGCTCGTCGACGGCCGCCCCCTCACGTACGGCTACGACGCGGCGGGTCGCCGCTCGCGCCGGGTCACCCCCACCGGGCACGTCACCACGTACGGCTACGACGTGTCCGGTCGCCTCACCGAACTGACCAGCGGTACGCACCGGATCGCCTTCGCCCACGACGCGGCGGGACGCGAGCTGCGGCGCGTCTTCGGCGACACGCTGGCGCTGACGTCGACGTGGGACGAGACCGGCCGGCTGGTGGGACAGCACCTCACCGCCGGCGCCCGCACCGTCAACCGACGCGCCTACACCTACCGCGCCGACGGCCACCTCACCGCGCTCGACGACGCGCTGCGCGGCTCCTTCCGGTACGACCTCGACGCCGCGGGCCGGGTGACGACGGTGACCGCCGGGGACTGGACGGAGGCGTACGCCTACGACCCGGCCGGCAACCAGACCCTGGCGTCCTGGCCGGCCGGTCACCCCGGCCACGAGGCGACCGGCCCCCGCAGCTACACCGGAACCACCATCACCCGCGCCGGAGCGGTGCGGTACGAGCACGACCTCGGTGGCCGGATCACGCTGCGCCGGCGCACCAGGCTGTCCCGGAAGCCCGAGACCTGGCGGTACACCTGGGACGCCGAGGACCGCCTGACGGCCGTCGTCACCCCCGACGGGACCCGGTGGCGCTACCGGTACGACCCACTGGGCCGCCGTACCGCGAAGCAGCGGCTGGCCGGCGACGGCGAGACGGTCGTCGAGGAGGTCCTGTTCACCTGGGACGGCTCGACCCTGTGCGAACAGACCTCCACCGCCCCGGAGCTGCCCCGGCCCGTCGTCCTGACCTGGGACCACCGTCACGCCCGGCCGCTCGCCCAGACGGAGCGGATGCTCGGGCCGGACGCCTCCCAGGAGGCGGTCGACGAGCGCTTCTTCGCGATCGCCACGGACCTCGTGGGCACCCCCACCGAACTCGTCGGCGAGACGGGCGAGGTGGCCTGGCACAACCGCGCCACGCTGTGGGGCACCACGACCTGGAACAGGGGCGCCACCGCCTACACGCCGCTGCGTTTCCCGGGCCAGTACTACGACCCCGAGACCGGCCTCCACCACAACTACTTCCGGCAGTACGACCCGGAGACGGCCCGCTACCTCACACCGGACCCGCTGGGCCTCACCCCGGCGCCCAACCCTGCCACGTACGTGCACAACCCGTTCACGTGGTCCGACCCGCTGGGCCTCTCCCCGTACCGCGGGCTGGGCCTCAGCGACGATGCGATGGGAGCCATCCAGAAGCTGGAGAACATCAAGGAGGACCCGATCGGCCGCATCAACTCCGAGCCGAACCACAACCACTACTCGGCGGCCCGACGTGAGGCGGCGGGCGAAGTGGTGGCACGGAAGGCGGACGGCACACCGTTCGACCACGTCAAGGACCTCACCCAGGCTCAGCAGGGCCTGGAGAACGTCCGCAAGATCCTCTGGAAGGAGATGGAACGGCTGCCGGAGGGAATGACCGAACGTGGTCTCGAGGTCCTCCTGAAGAAGCACGACGAGACCGTCTACCACCTGGACCGTGTGAAAGGCTTCCTGCACCAGATCCAGAACCGGTGACGGAACGAGACGAACGGAACGCCTGACGCATGACCACTCCCTCCGACGCATCAGACGCGTCCGACGCATTCGACGAGAACAGTCACGCGACCGAGGTACGGGAGCGGTGGGCCCGGCCGGAGAACGCCTCCGTCCTCGCCGCGGTCCGGGACGCCCTGACCGGGGGCGGGGACTGGCGCGGCCTGCTGCGTGACTGGACCCAGCCGTGGGGCACCGACAACGACCTGGCCGGCATCCCGCTGGCGGGGACCGACCTCTCGGGCACCGACCTGACGGGCGTCCACCTCGGCTACGCCGATCTGCGCGGCTGCGCGCTGACCGGCTGCGATCTCACCGACGCCTCGCTGACCGGTGCGGACCTGCGCGGGGCGACCCTGGTCGACGCGACCCTGACGCGGGTGAACGGCGGCCTGTGCGACCTCACGGCGGCCGACCTGAGCGGCGTCCACGCCGACGACGCCGTTCTCTCCCGCGCCCGCCTGGTCGGCACGACCCTGCGGGGCGCCTCCCTGCGGGGCGCCAAGCTCGTCGGGGCCGACCTCACGGACGCGGACCTGTCGGAGGCGGACCTGTCGTCGGCCGTGCTGATCGCGGCGAGGACCGAAGGGGCGGTCATGACCGGCGCCCGCCTGGAGGGCGTCCGCCGCGGGACCCTGCGCCCCTGAGGTCGCGTGGCGTCCCCCGGGGAGGGAGCCGAGAATGAGAGCTGTAGGGATACCGGTGGTCACGGGGATGCAGGTGATCGCGCATGTGCCGATGGCTCGCGTACTCGGGAACGCCCATGCTGCTCGACACCATCCTGTACAAGCCCGACCACTCCCTGATCGACCAGAGCCTGCACGCCAAGATGGGGGTGGAGACCACGAACGGCGACGGGTTCGGCGTCGGCTGGTACACCCGGGAGGACACCACCCCGGCGCTGATCAGGGACATCGGGCCCGCCTGGAACAACCGCAATCTGCGCGAGATCGCGAATCACGTCCGCTCGCCGCTGTTCTTCGCCCATATCCGGGCGTCCACCGGCACGGCGGTGCAGCAGTCGAACTCCCACCCGTTCCGGTACGGCCGCTGGATGTTCATGCACAACGGCGCCATCGCCGACTTCCACCTCGTTCGCCGCGACCTGACGATGCTCGTCGACCCCACGCTGTTCGCGAGCATCGAAGGGACGACGGACTCCGAGGTGATGTTCTACCTGGCCCTGACCTTCGGCCTCGAACAGGACCCGCCGAGCGCCGTGGCCCGGATGGCGGGGGTCGTGGAGGACGTCGGCCACGACCACGGCGTGGACTACCCGCTCCAGATGACGCTGGCCGTGACCAACGGCGAACGCCTCTGGGCCTTCCGCTACTCCAGCCAGCGCGCTTCCCGGTCGCTCTTCTACAGCAGCCGGGTCGACGCCCTGCGCAAGCTCCACCCCGACGTCGCGTTCCTCCGCGACATCTCCGAGGAGACCCGTCTCATCGTCTCCGAACCCCTCGGCGACCTCCCGGGCGCCTGGAACGAGGTCCCGGAGAGCACGTACGGCGTCGTCCAGCCCGGCACGGACGAGATGCGCCCTTTCACCCCCCAGCCGGCATGAGGATGGAGGGAGCGTGGCTACAGCGCGTCGACGGCGCTCACCTTCCAGCCCTGCGGGGTGTGTACGAGCGTCATCCTCACGCGGTTGAGGTCGAGGCGTGGTGTCGCGACCTGGGTGCTGGTGGTGACCTGGTTCATGAAGAGCAGGACCACGACCTTCTCCGGGGAGGCCGACACCACCGACGCCGCCGGGGCCGCGTCCCCTGTCGGGGGCTTGGCGACCGTGGCCTTGACGACGCCGTGGTACGTCCTGGCGGTGGGGGCGACCACGGTCGAGGTCGTCTTCCCGTACTCGTCGAGGAACGGTCCGGTGAGGTGGGCGCGGGCCGCGGCGAAGTCGCGGTCCAGGTGGCGGTAGTCGTACGACAGGATCGCCGGGGCCGCCTTCCGGGCCTCGGCCAGCGCGGCCGTGCGGGCGGCGGCCGTGCGGTCGGCCTCGCGGTACCGCAGACCGAGCGTCGCCGTGGCGGCCACGGCGAGCACGACCAGGGCGGCGAGTACCGCGCCGAGCGTGCCGGGCCGCCTGACCGGCCGTACGGCGCTCTCGGCAGGCTCGGTCCGTTCAAGGACTGGAGTCGCCGCGGGCCGGCCGTCGTTCGACCGGCGCGTACGTTCGGCGCGTTCGGCGCGCTTGGCGGCAGCGCGGACGGTCGCGGATCGGAGGGTCTGGTTCGCCACGGTGGATCTCCTGTCAGCCGACGAATTCGACGTTGGACGTCAGCCAACGACCGTCCTCGAGGACAAGGTCGAGCTGAAGGCGGTAGTTGCGGGAAGTGCCCTCCGGGGCCGTCACGTTGGTGACCTTGCTGTCGGCCACAACCAGCACGCGGGCGGACCGGTCGTCGGCCCGGACGATGCCCGCGTCGAGGACCTGCCCCTCGGAGACCGACTTGTTCTCGGCGACGATCTTCGTCAACTCCCTGGTCTGGGCCGCGAACTGCTTCTTGAAGTCCCCGGTCGCGCCGTTCAGGACGTTCTCGCTGTCCCGGCCGTAGTGCCGGTGGTCCAGCGAGGTGAAGTTGAGCGCCGACTGGCGGGCGGCCGCCAGGATGTCCTGGTTCCGCCGGTCCTCCTCATGGCGTTCGTACACCTGCGCGCCGAGCCACGCGGAGGCGGCCGTCAGGACCACGGCCAGGACGCCCAGGACGGCGACGGCCCCGCGGTGGCGCAGCGGCCGGGCCACGCGGGCGAGGAGTACACGGATCATGCCGTTCATGCCATGGGTCCCACGAGCAGCCATTGCCAGGAGTCCTTTCCGAAGACGGTCTGTGCCCCGCCCGTGGAGCCGATCCGCACGGGCTTTCCGGAGTGCGAAGCGGGGGCGGGAGCGGGGGCGTTCTGGGCGCCCCGCACGGATGTCCCACTGCCGCGTGGGGCGGCACAGTGGGCGTCGGTGTTCGCCCGGCGGTGGGAGGTGTCGGCCGGGTCGCGGCGCTGGGTTCCGTACCCCTGACGGCAGGGCGGCGGATCGTCGGCGTTGACGACGAGACCGAAGTGGGTGGTGCCGTCACCGGGGACCACGGTGTAGCTGCCGGAGACCACGACGGGGAAGGTGACCAGCGTCTGCTCCACGCCGGGAAGACGGGCGAGCGTGATCTGGCCGCCGCTGATCAGGTTGCCGAGCAGGACCGGGAGGTGTGGCCGGTTGTCCCGCATCAGCGACTCCACCTCGCGGGCGGCGGAGGTCCCGTTGCCCATCAGGGCCCGGAGGTCTCCGTCGCTCGCCTTCAACTGGGCGGTGAGCGCGGCGAGATCGCGGGAGAAGGAGGTGATCGAGGAGCCCTGGTCGGCCTGGGTCTTCAGGACCTTCCGGGAGTCCTCGATCAGGGTGATCGTCTCGGGAAGCGACCCCGACGCCGACTCGACGAGCGCGTTCCCCGAGTCCACCAGACGGGTCAGATGCGGCCCGGTTCCGGAGAACGCCTCGCCCAGCTCGTCGACGGTGATCCGCAGGTCCCGCTTGTCCACCGACCCGACCAGCCGGTCCAGGCTCAGAATCATCTCGGTGGCCGGCACCGGCACCCGCGTGTGGCGGCGCGGGATGGTGCCGCCGTCCCGTAGTGCGGGGCCGCTCGCGGAGCGCGGCTGGAGGTCCACGTACTGCTCACCGACGGCCGAGCGGTTCGCCACCACGGCGAGGCTGTCCGCCGGGATCCTCGGGGAGTCCTCCAGGACGAGCGCCGCCGACACCCCGCCCGACTCCGTCAGCCGCAGGTCGCCGACTCGGCCGACGGGTACTCCCCGGTAGGTGACCTCGGCCCCCTCGTAGATGCCTCCGGAGTCGGCGAAGTCGGCCCGTACGGTGTATCCGCGGTCGAGGAGACGGTCGACGATGCCGGTGTACTCGGCGCCGACGTAGGAGACACCGACCGCGGTGACCAGCGCGAACGCGAGCAGTTGTGCCTTGACCGTACGGGTGATCACGGGACCAGTCCCTTCATCAGCAGCTCGGCGAGCGCGAGGTCGACGCCGGGCGGGAAGCGGCTGTCGCCCTGCGGCCGGAACGCGACGGGGTCGGCCGGGGAACAGAGCGGCAGGCAGCCGAGGTCGGCGTCACCGCCGCCGCCCGTTCCCGGGGGCACCGGCGTGCCGGGGGTGCGGGAAGGCGACGGGGTCCCGGGCGGCTCGGGGGCGGGTACGCCGGGGAGCCCGGGGGCGGGGAGACCCGGCAGTCCCGGCACCTCCGGCGGCCGCGGCTTTCCGGGCAGTGCGGGTGTCCCGGGATTCGTGGGGGTCCCCGGACGCGCGGGTTCGTCGGCCAGATTTCCGTACACGCCGCGGAGGTCGAGGTCGGCGGTGACTTCGAGGTTGACGTAGTCGCCCTTGATCGCGTCGACGACGTTGCGCGGGAACGGGTAGGTCGTCAGCAGCTCCAGCGCGTTGGGCAGGTCGGAACCCGCCTTGTTCAGCTGCCGCAGGATCGGCTGGAGCGCTCGCAGGTTGGCGATCAGGTCGGCGCGCGAGGCCTCGATCACCTTCGTGCCGGTCGTGCCGAGTGCCGAAAGCGAGGTCAGCATGGTGGTGAGCTTGGTCCGCTGGTCGGCGAGCACCTTCAGGGCGGGCGGCACGGTGGTCAGGGCCTGGGCGATCGTCTCCTTCTCCTTGGCGAGGGTCGCGGAGAGCTTGTCGATGCCCTCCAGCGCCCGGACGATCTCCTTCTTCTGCGCGTCGAGGCCGCCGATGAAGGTGTTCAGCTCGGTCAGGAGGGACTTGACCCGGTCCTCGCGGCCGTCCAGGGCCTTGTTCAGCTCCGTGGTGATGGTCTTGAGCTGGGCGACGCCACCGCCGTTGAGCAGGGCCGACAGGGCCGAGAGGACCTCCTCGATCTCGGGGTTGCGGCCGGAGCGCGACAGCGGGATCCTCGCGCCGTCGGTGAGCCTGCCGACCGGCTTCTCGGCCGGCGGCGCGGACAGCGACACGTACTTCTCGCCGAGCATGCTGGTCTGCCGCAGCTCGGCGATCGCGTTGCCGGGCAGCGTGACCGACCGGGCGACACGCAGCCGCACGCGCGCGTGCCAGCCCACCAGTTCGACCTTCTCGACCGCGCCGACGGTGACGTTGTTCACCTTCACCGTGGACTGCGGTACGAGATCGAGGACGTCGCGGAACTCGACCGTGACCCGGTAGCTGTCGCCGTCGGCGGCCGCGCCGCCGGGCAGGGGAACGTCGTGGAGGCCGTTGAACTCGCAGCCGGTGGTCAGCAGGAGTGAGCCGGCGGCGGCCCACAGCGCGGCCTTTCGGGGAGCTCTCATGTACGGGCCTCCAGGATTCCGCCGAGGGTCTTGTCCGTCGAGGGCGCTCCGGCCGCCGGAAGCGCCGCTCCGGTGACCGGGTCGGCCTCGGGCAGATCGGGCAGGGAGTCGAACAGTTTCTTCAGGTTCTGACAGTCGGCGGCCTTCCCCCCGGCCTCCTCGCCGGTCGTCTTCAACAGCGAGCACAGCAGGTCGGCCGGGTTGTGGAGTTGCTCCGGGTTGCCGCGGGTGTCAAGCGTTCCGGAGGCCGGGTTGTAGGCGTTCTGGAGGTTGGAGAGGCCGGCGGGGGCGACCTCGAGGAGTTCTTCGAGGGCGGCGCGCTGGGTGACGAGCACGCCGGTCACCTTGGCGAGGCCCTTCACGTCCGCGGTCAGCGCCTTCTTGTTCTTCTTCACGAAGTCGGACACGTCGGCGAGCGCCGCCGCCAGGTGGGTGATCGCGGCGGCGAGGTCCTTGCGCTCCCCGGCGAGCTGTTCGGCCACCTTGGCGAGGCTGGCGTTGAACGACCGGACGGAGGCGTCGTCGGCTGCCAGCGCGGCGGTGAAGACCTGAAGGTTCCGTACGGTCCCGAACAGGTCCTGACGGCCGTCGGACAGGGTGGTGACGGCCTGCGAGAGGTCCCGGACGGTCTGGTGCAGCTGCCCGCCCTGGCCCTGGAGGTTGTCGGCGCTGACGGCGAGCAGCCGGGACAGCGAGCCGTCCTTGTTGGCACCCTGGGGACCGAGGGCGTCCGACGTGGTCCGCAGGCTGTCGAAGACGCGGTCCAGCTCGACGGGCACGGCGGTGCGGTGCAGGGGGATGACGGCGCCGCTCTCCATCGCGGGGCCGCCGCGGTGGACGGGCAGCAGCTGGAGGTAACGGTCGCTGACCACCGACGAGTTGATGATCGCGGCCTTGGCGTCCGGCGGGACCTTGTGCTCCGCCGCGTACTCCAGCACGACGCGTACCCGGTCCCCCTCCGGCACGATCTCCTTGATCTCGCCGATACGGACGCCGAGGACGCGTACGTCCGAGCCGGGGTAGACGCCGACCGTACGGGGGAAGTACGCGGTCACCCGGACGGTGTCCTCCCGCGACAGGTGGACGACGGCCAGCACCGCGGCCACCACGAGGAGCGTCGCCAGTGCGACGCGGCGAACGGTCCGCCTGGTCATCGTGACCCTCCTGGGCGTGGGGCGACCGGCGTGGGGGCCACCAGGTTCTGGATGTAGCTGTCGAACCAGCGGCCGTTGCCGAGGGTGTTGGTGAAGACCCGGGCGAAGGGGGCGAGGAGCTGGACGCTGCGGTCGAGACTCGCCTGGTTGCGTTCGAGCATGGCGACCACGGTGTGGAGCCGGGTGAGGGCCGGCCCGATCGCCGCCCGGTTGTCCCGTACGAGACCGGAGAGCTGGAGGCCGAGGGCGACGGAACTCCGCAGCAGGGCGTGGACGACCTGGCGCCGCGCGTGGATCTCCCTGAACAGCTTGTCCCCGTCCTTGACCAGCGTGGTGAACCGGCCGCTGCGGTCTGCCAGTACGCCGGTGACGCCGTTGGCGTGGTCGAGCAGTTCCCGTAGCGCCTCGTCGCGGGAGGCCACGGTCCGGGAGATCTTCGACAGGCCCTGGAGGGAGGCCCTGACCTCGGCGGGCGAGTCCTCGAAGGTGGCGGAGAGGGTGTCCAGGGCGGTGGCCAGGCGCTGCTTGTCGATCTTTTCGGTGGTGGTCGTGAGGTCGCTGAACGCCTCCACCACGTCGTACGCGGGCACGGTCCTGCTCAGCGGGATCTCGCTGCCCGGCTCCAGCCTGCCGGGCCCCTTCGGCTCCAGGGCGAGGTACTTCGCGCCCAGGATCGTCTTGATACGAATGGAGGCGCCGGTCCCGGTCCCGAGCTCCGGGTCGCCCTCGACCCGGAAGGTCACCTTGACGTGGTCGCCGGCCAGTTCCACCTCGTCGACCTTGCCGGTCTTGACGCCGGCGATCCGGACCTCGTCGCCGGGCCGCAGGCCGCCGGCTTCGGAGAAGGCCGCGCTGTAGGTGTCTCCGCCGCCGATCAGCGGCAGGCTCTCGACGTTGAACGCGGCGGCGATCAGCAGCGCGAGCGTGGTGAGGCCGGCGGCGCCGATCGTCACGGGGTTGCGTTCGCGGAAGGGGATCATCGTCCGCACCTCGCCCGGGCGACGTGGAGTTCGGGGGTGATGACCTCGTCCGTCCTCGGCAGCACGATCCGGCCGTCGAAGTCGCAGAGGTAGAAGTTGAACCAGGAGCCGTACGACGCGGTGGCGGTCAGCTTGTCGAGCTTGTTCGGCAGCCGTCGCAGGACGCCCTCCACGGTCTTCTCGTGGTCGCCCAGTGTGCCGGTCAGGCGGGCCAGTTCGGCGATGTCGGTCTTCAGGGGCGGCCGGGCGTCCTTGAGGAGGCCCGATGTCGCCGCCGCCAGAGCGTTGATGCCGGCCAGCGACTCACCGATGGGTCTGCGGTCCGCCGAGAGACCGGAGATCAGCCGTTGCAGCTGTGTGATCAGGTCGGAGAAGCGGGTGCTGCGCCGGTCCACGGTCGTCAGGACGGTGTTGAGGTTGGTGATGACCGACCCGATCAGCTTGTCGCGTTCGGCCAGCGTCGTGGTGAGCGAGGCGGTGTGCGCGAGCAGGCTGCGGACCGTGCCGCCCTCCCCCTGAAGGGTCTTGACGATCTCGGTGGCGAGCTGGTTGACGTCCTCGGGGCTCAGCGCGGCGAACAACGGCTTGAAGCCGTTCAGCAGCGCGTTGAGGTCGAGGGCCGGTTCGGTGCGGGAGAGCGGGATCCGGCCGCCGGGGTCGAGCCGCGTGGCGTTCCCCGCCCCTTCCGTGAGGGCGATGTACCGCTGCCCGACCAGGCTCCGGTAGCGGATGACGGCGCGGGTGGTGGTGAGCAGGGGGCGGTCACGGGAGACGGTGAAGGTGACCTCGGCCAGGGTCCGGTCCTTGACCCGGATCTCTTCGACCTCTCCCACGCGGACGCCGGCGACCCGGATGTCGTCCCCTTCCTCCAGGCTGGTGACGTCGCTGAAGACGGCGGTGTACGTCTCCTTGGGGGTGAAGGAGAGGTTGACGATGGTGGCGGCGAGGACGGCGGTCGCCGCGATCGTCACCACCGCGAAGATGCCGAGTTTGGTCAACTGGGGCGCTGTGGAGCGGGCGTTCATGCGTGACTCACCGCCGTTCCGCGGGCCAGCGGGCCGAAGAGCAGGGTGGCGACGGCCGGGACGTCGTCGGCGGGCACGCCCATGACGGGTGCCACGAGCGAGGCGACGGCGCGGTGCTCGGCCGAGGTGCCGGACACCGGACCTCCTGAACCGGGCGACGCCGACGTGCCGTCGTCGAGCTTGGTCGGAGGCGCCGGTACGTGGGGATGGGGCAGACCTCGGCAGTTCGGGCCTGAGCGTTCGGCATAGCGCGGTTCCTCGCCGGGTCGGTACGGGGGTCGGGGACGGACGAACTCCAGGGTGATGCGCATCTTCCCGCCCCTGAACGCCTCCTCGGACGCCGCTTCCTGGCGTACGAGACCGGCCAGGAGGCACGGGTACTCCGGGGAGTAGCGGGCGAAGAGGGCGAGCGTGGGGCGGGAGACGCGGCCCAGGGTGATGAGCCGTGCCGCGTTCTCGTCGAGCACGCCCTTCGTGGTCCTCGCGGCGGCGGCGGTCGAGCCGAGCAGCGAGGCGAGCTGGTCCTTCTTCTCGACGAGCGTGCGGCTGGTGGTGAGGGTGTTGTCCAGGATCCGCAACAGGTCGGGGGCGGCCTCGCCGTACACCTCGGCGACGTCCGCGAAGCGCGAGATGTCCTCCTTGAGGGACGGCATGTGCGGGTTGAGCCGGCGCAGATAGGCGTCGAGGCGGGTGAGGTTCTCCCCGATGTCGTCGCCGCGCCCTTCGAGTGCCGTGGCGAACGCGGACAGGGTGGCGTTGAGCTCGGCGGGCTGCACGGTACGGAGCAGCGGCAGCAGGTCGTTCATCAGCCGCTGGACCTCGATGCCGACCGTGGTGCGGTCCTGGGTGATGACGTCACCCGCGCGGATGTGCCGCGCCGAGGACGTGCCGGGCGGCGCCACCAGATCGACGTACTTCTCACCGAACAGGGTCTTCGGGAGCAGCCGGGCGTGCACGTCGGCCGGGATGAGGGAGACGTGCTCCGGCTTGAGCGCGATGCCGAGTGTCGCCTTCGCGCCGTCGGCCCGCACCTCGCGGACCTCTCCGACGAGGAGGCCGCGCAGCTTGACGTCGGCGCGCGGTTCGAGCTGGTTGCCGAGGGTGTCGGCCTCCAGGGTGATCCGTACGACGGGGGTGAACGCCTGCTGGTAGACGGCGACGGAGAGCGAGAGCAGCAGGGCGATGAAGGTGACGAAGACGATCCCGTACAGCCTCAGTCTGATGGTGCGACGCATCGGCCCTACCCCGCTATCCGTACGGTCGTGTTGGCGCCCCAGATGGCCAGGGAGAGGAAGAAGTCGAGGAGGTTGACGGCCACGATGGAGGTCCGCACGCCGCGGCCGACGGCGACGCCGACACCCGCCGGGCCGCCGCTCGCGTGGTAGCCGTAGTAGCAGTGGACCAGGATGATCACGAGGGCGAAGACGATCACCTTGCCGAAGGACCACAGCACGTCGACCGGTGGCAGGTACTGCTGGAAGTAGTGGTCGTAGGTCCCCGCCGACTGCCCGTAGTAGCCGGTGGTGATGGTCCGGGCGGCGAAGTACGAGGAGAGCAGCCCGACGACGTACAGGGGGATCACCGCCACGAAGCCCGCGATCATCCGGGTCGTGACCAGGAACGGCAGCGACGGGACGCCCATCACCTCCAGCGCGTCCGTCTCCTCGCTGATCCGCATGGCGCCGAGCTGGGCGGTGAACCCAGCGCCGACGGTGGCGGAGAGCGCGAGCCCGGCGACGAGCGGCGCGATCTCCCGGGTGTTGAAGTACGCGGAGAGGAAGGCCACGAAGTTGGAGGTGCCGAGCTGGTTGAGCGCCGCGTACCCCTGGAGGCCGACCTCGGTGCCGGTGAAGAAGGAGAGGAAGGCGATGACGCCGACCGTGCCGCCGACGACGGCGAGCGCGCCGCGGCCGAAGCTGACCTCGGCCAGCAGCCTCAGGACCTCCTTCTTGTAGCGGCGCAGGGTGCGGCCGGTCCAGGCGAGCGAACGCCCGTAGAAGACCAGCTGGGTGCCCAGCTCCTCCAGGGAGCGCAGGGGGCGATGGAGAAGTCCTCGCACGTCCGACCTCTCAACCTCTCTGCGGGACGATTTGGAAGTACACCGCGGTCAGCACGAAGTTCGTCACGAACAGCAACATGAAGGTGATGACCACGGACTGGTTCACGGCGTCGCCGACGCCCTTCGGACCGCCTTTGGCGGTCAGCCCCTTGTACGAGGCGACGATCGCGGCGATCGCGCCGAAGACCAGCGCCTTCAGCTCGGCCGCCCAGAGGTCGGAGAGCTGGGCGAGGGTGGTGAAGGAGGCCAGGTAGGCGCCGGGGGTGCCGTTCTGCAGAACGACGTTGAAGAAGTAGCCGCCGGCCACGCCGACCACCGAGACGAGGCCGTTGAGCAGGACCGCCACGAGCATGGTCGCGAGCACGCGGGGGACGACGAGGCGGTGGATGGGGTCGATGCCGAGGACCTCCATGGCGTCGATCTCCTCACGGATCTTGCGCGCCCCGAGGTCGGCGCAGATCGCGGTGCCGCCGGCCCCGGCGATGAGCAGGGCCGTGACGATGGGGGACGCCTCGCGCAGGACGGCGAGCACGGAGGCGGCGCCGGAGAACGACTGGGCGCCGAGCTGGCGGGTCAGGCTGCCGATCTGGAGGGCGATGACGGCGCCGAAGGGGATGGAGACCAGGGCGGTGGGCAGGATGGTGACGCTCGCGACGAACCAGGCCTGCTGGATGAACTCCCTCACCTGGAAGGGGCGTCGGGGGAGGGTCCGCAGGACGTCCAGGGCCATCGCGAAGAGGCTGCCGGAGTGGCGCAGGGCGCCGGTCGGGGAGAGGCTCATGCGTCCGCCACCTGCCGCTTGCGGAGAACCGCCTCGCGGTCGGCGATCGCCTGCCAGCGGGGCGGCCGGGTGACGCCGGCGCTCGGCAGCAGGCGCGGGGTCATCGCGGGCTGATCCTCGTCCCCGCCGTCGAGGCCCGCGAGCTCCTGCTCGACCTGGGCCGCGTCCTTCTCCTCGGCCATGCCGATGGGCCCCTGCATCCGGCCGTTGAGGAACTGCCGTACGACCGGCTCGTCGCTGGTGAGCAGCTGCTCGCGCGGGCCGAACATCACCAGCTCGCGGCGGAAGAGCAGGCCGATGTTGTCGGGGACCTGCCGGGCCGAGGCGATGTCGTGGGTGACGATCAGGAAGGTGGCGTCGATCTGCGCGTTCAGGTCCACGATCAGCTGGTTGAGATAGGCGACGCGCACCGGGTCGAGCCCCGAGTCCGGCTCGTCGAACAGGATGATCTCCGGGTCGAGCACCAGCGCCCGCGCCAGCCCCGCCCGCTTGCGCATACCGCCGGAGATCTCGCCCGGCAGCTTCTCCTCGGCGCCGATCAGACCGACCATGTCCATCTTCTCCAGGACGATCCGTCTGACCTCGCTCTCCGGCTTGCGGGTGTGCTCGCGAAGCGGAAAGGCGATGTTGTCGTAGAGGTTCATGGACCCGAACAGGGCGCCGTCCTGGAACAGGACACCGAAGAGCTTGCGCACCTCGTAGAGGTCGTGCTCGCGAAGCCGGGTGATGTCCTGCCCGGCGATCCGGATCGATCCGCGTTCCGGCTTGAGCAGACCCACGAGCGTCTTCAGGAACACCGACTTGCCGGTGCCCGAGGGCCCGAGCATGACGGACACCTCACCGGCGGGCAGCGTCAGCGAGACGTCCTGCCAGATGACCTGATCCCCGAAGGATTTGGTCAACCCTTCCACGTGGATCTCGACACCCATCCGGTTCACCCTTCAGCGGGGAGCAGCTCGTACATCTGCTCTACGGCGAGGGGCGCCGGGTCCGTCGCGGGAAATCGAAGATTTTTACGTGGCGGACATCAGGGGTGCGCGGGGAGGCGCGGCAGGGCCGGCGGCAGCGGTGGCAGCGACGCGGCGGGGGTGGCCGACGGGGAGGGCAGCGAGGCCGGCACCTCCGGCAGGGGGACCTCCGGCACGGCCGCCGGGGGCTGGGAGGGCACCGCGATCCGCAGCGGTACAAGCGTCGGCGTCGGCACCACCGGTGTGAGGACGGTGGGTGAGGCCTTCGCGTGCGGGCGCGCGGAGGGAGCGGCAGCCGCGGAGGAAGGTGACGAAGAGGCGGAAGCGGAGGAAGCGGAGACCGGAGAAGCGGAGGGAGGCGCGGGCGTGACGGCCGGTGCGGCGTACCCCGCCTTCTCCTCCCCCACCTCCTCCGAGGTGGCCGGGCGGGCGGGCCTCGGGGCGTCCCTCTCGTACGTGAAGGGGGCGAGCAGGCCCACCACGGCCAGGGCCGCCGCCGCCGACGTCGCGGCGAGGGCCTGGACGTGGACACCCGCCGGGCCGGCGTGCCCCGCCTGATCCCGCCCGCGCCCGATGAGCCACAGGGCGAGCGCGAGGGTGCCGGCCAGCGAGTTGCGCAGGGTGCGCCGGGCCCTGGCCAGCAGGGACTCGACCGCCCTGCTGCTCAGCCCCATCTCCCGGGCGATCTGTTCGACGTCCCGGTCCTCCGACTTCAGCCGGAGCGCCTCGGCCTGGCGGGCGGGCAGTTCCCTGCTGCGGTACGCCACCCACCGGGCCTCCGCCCGGTCGCACACGACCTCCTCGACGGGGACCGGGCCGGGGGCCATGAGCTTCGGAGCGCTGCCCACCTCGGCCTCCCGGCGGACCTGCCGGTGCCGGTCGACACAGAGCCGCATGGTCACGGTCGTCAGCCACGCGCCGAGCCGCGCCTCGTCCAGGTGGGTGTTCTGCGCGCCGCGCAGCATGGCCTCCTGGACGGCGTCCTCGGCGTCCTCGGCGCTCATGGACCTGCGGCGGGCCACCTTGAGCAACTGCTCACGATGGCTCCACATGCGCTGCCACCGCAGGTGGGCCGTGTGGTCCCCCGGTCCGGTCGAGTGGGAGGGATGCATGTCCGTCGTCATGCCCGGGGAGGTTACCGCCGAGTATCGGCTGTTGGGAGGGGGGTGTACGCGAGTGAGGCCTAAACGTTGCCGGGGAGGGCGTCCGGCTCCGTCGGTACGCCGCCGGTGGGCAGCCCCACGTCGGGGACGGTGATCCGGGACGGAAGAGGCTTCGGGGCGGACGGGGAGGGCTTCGGCGACGAGGGCGAGGACGACGGCTCGGGCGCCTCCGGGCGCGAGGGCGAACGCGTAGGCGGCGAGGGCGAGGGCGTGGGTGAGGGTGAGGGTGACGCCCCGCCGGTACGCGAGCCCGAACTCGTACCCGTACCCGTACCGGAATCCGTACCCGAGCCGGCGCCGCCCGCGTCCGGAACCACCTGGTGGCCGCCCCTGTAATAGCCGTACCAGGCGAGGACGACCCGCAGGTACGCCCGGGACCGGTTGTAGGAGAGGATCGCGCGTTCCAGGTCCAGGGGCCGGGAGAGGTCTCGGGCGCCCGCGCACAGATAGCCCGCCGCCGCGAGCGCCGCGTCGTGGACGTTGTGGGGGTCGGACCGGCCGTCGCCGTTGCCGTCGGCCCCCCACCGGGCCCAGGTCGAGGGTATGAACTGCATCGGTCCGACGGCGTGGTCGTAGGACGGGTCGCCGTCGTGGGCGCCGTCGTCGGTGTCGCGGATCAGTGCGAAGCCGCGACCGTTCAACTGCGGCCCGATGATGGGCGCGTACGTGGTGCCGTCCGCGTCCACCCTGCCGCCCCGCGCCTGGCCCGACTCCACCTGGCCGACGGCGGCGAGCAGTTGCCAGCGCAGAGCGCAGCCCGGGGCGCTCCGCGCGAGCGCCGCCTCCGCCCGCCGGTACGCGGCGAGGACGGTGGCGGGCAGCGCCCCGCGGCCGGTCACGAAGCCGGAGCCCTCGGCGGAGCGCGCCCCGGGCACGGAAGGCTCGGACGGCACCGGGTTGTGCACCCGGAGCGGGGGCAGCTCGCTGAAGTAGTACGCGTCCCCCGGAGTCTCCGCGTCCGACGCCGCACCGACCTGCGGCGCGGCGGCCCGCGCCGCGATCCCCGGCGCCTGCGACCCGGTCAGCGCCGCCAGGGCCGCCGCGACGACCGCCGTGGCCCCGACCCGCCTGTGTACTCGTCCCGTAATCTGCCGCGCCATATGTCGGTCCCCTCCCCATCGCTCGGCTCCTGCCGTCTGCTCTACGGGGCGAGGGGACGCGTCCGTCGCACGCGTCACCGGATTTCTTCCGACGCACGGCCCTGATGCCGCAGCCGGACCCGAAATCGATCAAGAGGCCACCGCTGCCGCCGAGCCTCCCCAGAACGATCAAGGGGCCGTTTCAGATTGCTCTGAAACGGCCCCTTGATCTGCGACTCTTTCGAGTCGGGACGACAGGATTTGAACCTGCGACCCCTTGACTCCCAGATGGCTGCGCCAGGGCCACAATTGGGACATGTGCCGCTATTTGAGGACGGCTAACGTGCATGAACACACGTGCCGTGCACCAGCGTGCGGCAATGCTGGTCCCCACGTGGTCCCCAACCAGGCGTCACCTCCACTGCTCGACTCCCCGGCGAGATGGGAGCCACCTCCCTCGATTGTGACACTCGCCACTCGCTCGGGTGAGCTGAGCCGTGTGCTGCGGCGGGACGCGCAGCCCGGTCCGGCCGTCGGCACGATGGCCTGTCCCGTCACTCGATCGGCGAAAGGCACACCGCGGTCCTCAGCCGTACGACAGGCTGATGCGGCACCCATCCGACATCCCGAGGGCAGGAGCGCACGAGCGTGTCCGCGAGCGTTGCAGCACAGAACGAGGCATCCCTTCCGACGGCCCATGACGTTCCGCTCGGCCCCCTGGCTGGTATGGACGTACCACTGTGGAAGGCAGCTACCGGTGCAGTGCTCCACCTGTCGGCCGACTGCAGAGCGTTCCGGGTACCTCCCCAGCGTGCCGGGGTCAGTCTGCGCGTTCCGGACCGCGACAGCATGGCCGACGTTCCCGAGCCGGGAGGCTGCCAGAGCTGCCCCAACCCGTTTCCGGACTACTACACCGAGGCCCGCCACCTGGTCTCACGCATGGAAGACCTCGGCAAGCTGGCCGCTCGCCTCGAGGCCGGACACGACCTGGACGCCTACTGCGGGGTGCTCACGTTCGGGATGCGCGGGCCGGGAGGGCGTGACCCGAAAGACGCCCACCGCCTCCTACGCAAACCGCTCGCGGCCCTGGCAGCGGCCCGGGACCGGGTGGCGGAGCGCCACGCCCACAACTACCGCGGCGGGGAGGCCACGGAAGAACTCCTGCTGATCGGCACGGCCTCACTGCTCCACTCCGACTTCCATCGTCGCCGGCCTGGAAAGTTCCGGCTGCCCTGGCAGGAGACCTGGGAAGAGATCTGCGAAGAAGCCCTCGAGGCACAGGAACTGGAGAACCCTTCGTCAGACCAGCTCCGCTACGACTACCGGTACGGCTTCGACCGGTGGTGCGAGAAGTGGCTCACGGCCCTCATGGACCTCTCCCATGCCGAACAGCACGACCGTCCTTCACCTGTCGCGGCCCGATGGGCCCGCGCCCACGACGTGCTGGAGCATGCGATCAAGCGTGATCTTCAGGACGAGCCCTGGGCGGTGCGGCTGGCCGACCGCCTGCACCACACCGGCCGAGGATTGGTGGCCGGCATCGCTGCGCCGATGGCCGATCGGGTGGTCGTGGCCTACGACGGGCGCGAGGTGATCGATCTGCCTTGGGCAGCCCAGGAACTCCTCTGGGTTCAATACCCGGGCGGTGTCCGCGAGACAAGCCGTAGCCAGCACCACCTGACCGCCCTCCCCCGGCTCTTCACCCTCCTCGACGGCCTCTCACGCCGCTCCCTCGACGTGATCGCCGACACCGACTGGCACGACTCACCAACCGTCTACCAAGAAGCCATCGACAACGTCCCGAAGGCTGCCTTCTCCCCCGACGCCCACTGTTGGTGGAACACCAACGCAGCCGGTCGACTCCCCCACCTCCTGGCCACGGCCCGCGCCGACGCCGCCTCCGCCCGCCGGCAGGCCCAGAGCGCCCAGGCCCCGTGGCGATAGCCACTGTCAGGGGCCTTGGCAGCGTCAGGTGGTCGCCAACACAGGCGGTGAAGTCCTCACCAGCTGCACGTCGAGCGTCGGGGAACCTTGTCCGCCGAACCAACCACCTGGGCGGCTCACGAAGAAGTCCTCTGGATCCATCGGCACCCCTGTCCTAGGTACGGATGGACCCGACGTGCCACAGTGCGCGCTCATGCGCTCCCTGCCGCGCCGGGGCTCATTAGGCCATCCTGCTGACATGGCGACCCTCCCGAAGGCTCCATGCCCCTCTTGCTCCGTTCCGCACGCCTTGCTGCCTACCAAACGCATCGGGTACGGATCGGTCAAGGACCACAAGACCGAGCCCCGGGCACTGGTGCTGTGTCCGGGCAGCATGGTCCACGTCGCTTACGCCGAGGCGCGAGCGTGGCAGCTCGAGTTCGAGCGCGCACAGCAGGAGGCAGCGGCGCCGGCCGCGGTGGAAGAAATGCTCTTCGAGGGATGAGGATCGGACAGCCCCGCCCATGCAACTCATCACAGAACAACAAGGGGCTCGCGAAAGTCACGAACGACGGCGCCTGCCGTGAGTGACCGAGAGGCGTCGCTGCATAGCAATGCTCAACCTGAGCGTCGGGTCGCCGGGGCCGTTGTGGTTCACGAGGGTCGCGTACTGCTCGTACGGCGACGAGTTGCAGAGGGCCAGCTCTCATGGCAGTTCCCGGCGGGCAAAGTCGAACCGGGCGAGTCCTGCGAGGAAGCGGCGGTCCGCGAGACGAAGGAGGAGGCCGGCCTGGACGTGGTCGCCGTTGTTCGGCTGGGCGAGCGGGTCCATCCAATCACCGGTCGGCAAGTGTCGTACACGGCCTGCGAGGTGGTCGGCGGGACCGCGCATGTGGCGGATGCTGATGAAGTCGCCGAGATCGCCTGGGTGACCCTGGCGGAGATCCCGCGGTACATCCCGTACGGACTCTTCAAGCCGGTCCAGCGACACCTGGACGTCGTCCTTCGATCTTGACCACGGCTACCAGGATGGAACGCCTCGGCGCCCCGCAGCATGGGCATGGTGCCTCTCATGGCAGCCCACACACCGGTCAGGTTCCAGGACCCATGGGCACAGTAACCCCATTCCTCGAAAGGGCACTCCGCTGGAGCATCCCTCGCCTCAGAGCCGTAGGCCTCCGGCGCACACGCCGTTCCGTCACAGCCTGGCGGAGGGAACGAGGGCGTTGTCACCTGTGCCTGACACCACTCTCTCCTAGGTGGCGCGGTCCACGACGCGTTCAGCGATCGTCCGCAGCGAGGCTTTGACCGGCTCCGGCATGGGGGCGCCGTCGATGGCTTCGACGGCGTCGCGGTGGCGGCAGCGGATCACGTCCTCGACGTGGGCCTGTGCTCCGGTCGAGGTGATGACCTCCCGCACCCTTGCCGCTCCGGCACCGTCCAGCTTCGGGTTTTCCACCAGATTTAGCAGGATGCGGTTCTGGCCGGGGGTGGCGCTATGCCGGGTCAGCGCCATGAGGACGGTGTTCTTGCCCTCCCGCGGGTCGTCCAGGACGGGTTTGCCTGTCTTCTTCGGGTCGCCGAACACCCCGAGAAGATCGTCGCGCAGCTGAAACGCTTCCCCGAGAGGCAGAACGATCAAGTCGCGAAGGAGCTGAAGTCTGGAGCGGTCGACGCCGTCATCGTCTGGGACACCGAGGAGGAACACCCGGCCGTCTGGGACGGTATGGCGGCCGGCCGTAGCAACTCTGGGGGCGGGTTCAGACGCCGGGCTAGGTGCGGGAGACGGTCAAGGACGCGTCAGACCACCAGGCCCGACTCCCCCAGCCCGTAGCAGGGAAGTCGGGCCCTTCTGCGGAGATGTGCGGTGTCATGGCGGCGCAACCGGCCCAGCCATCCCCGGATGCCCCGATGCCGTGCACCAGGCGACGGCAGCACGGCGGCTGGCTGGTCGAGCCGGGCTGAGGCGGCCCGGCACCCGTTCTCGTGAACCTGCCGCGCACGCCTGGGCGTGTCCGCAGATGCGTCCTCAGGTAACGAAGATGCCTGCATAAGCTCCCCGGCATGGACATCGTGATCCCGCTCTTCAGGCTCTTCGAGCCGCTCGACGCCATCGGCCCGTACCAGCTCCTGGCGAACGTCCCCGACGCCCGGGTGCGCTTCGTCGCGCCCGAACCGGGGCGGATCGCCGACGTGCTGGGCGCCATGCGGGTGGACGTGCCCAACCGGTACACGGAGGTCGAGTCCTGCGACGTGCTGCTCGTCCCGGGCGGTGCGGGGGCGCGACTGATGCTGAACAACACGGAGTTCATCGACTGGGTGCGCCGGATTCACCAGACGACCCGCTTCACCACCTCGGTCTGTACCGGGGCGCTCATCCTCGGGGCAGCGGGGCTGCTCGAGGGGCAGACCGCGACCACCCACTGGATGGCGATGGACGACCTGGAGACGTTCGGCGCCACCTACACCGCGGAACGCGTCGTCCGGCACGACAAGATCATCACCGCGGCCGGGATCTCCGCCGGTATCGACATGGCCCTGGGGCTGTGCGCGTTGCTGAGCGACGAACTCACCGCCCGGGCCATTCAGCTCCTCACCGAGTACGGCCCCCAGCCGCCGTACGACAGCGGCTCCCTGGCCACGGCGACGCCCGAGGTCGTGGCCCGGGCCCGGGAACTCGTCAGCGGCGGCTGAGCCCGCTCAGCTCCAGCGTGCGCGCGGCAGCTCAGTTTTGGCCATCAGCTCCCACCTCGTAGGACCCGCATGCCGGCCCCTCCACAGGGAGTCCGCATCATGAGTTCGCCGAGTTTCTTCACCCAGGCCGGGAACTTCGCCAGCGCGGTGGCAGGCGGAGTCGACCAGCGTACCGGCCAGTTCACTGCCCGGATCACACTGGGCAGGCCACTTGGTCGGCAACCGCAACCTGGGCCCCGCTCTGCCCCTGGAGCTGAGCTACTCGCGGGGCCGCTGGCTTTCAGGGGAGCTCTGGTACGGATCACTATGACCAACCGGATCCCGGACTACAGCGGTGTCGAAGTGGGTGTCCGCAACGCTGATGGCGATTCCTGGAAAACGGCTGTGGCGGAAATTTCGTGATGGTCATGGCGGCTGGGCCAGGACGAGGGTCCGCAGGAGAGCGAACGACGCCCTGCCGTATGACCGGCGTTTGCTCAGCTTGATGCGTATGACCTGGCCTTCGATGGCGCCGGAGCTCCAGGGGAGGGTGAGGCCGTTGACAACAGCGTCCCAGTCGTTCTGGAGGAAAGCGGCGAAGCCCTGGACTGGTGAGGGGCCCTGGTCGAGAGCTCGGGTCATCCAGCTTGCGAGGTCCTGACCGCGGCGTTCTCGGGCGATGGCGCTGAACGATCTGGCTGTAGCGGTCGACCCGCGGTGTGGACAGCCTGCCCGTCTCGAACGGCTCTTCCGGCAGCGGCGCCAACAAGTGGCTGCTCGGCCGCGAAGTACTCGCCGATCAGACGGCGTCATCGACCGACCCGCCGTGAACGCCGGCCTTACCTTGCCCCACCCCGAAGGCGTCAACACCCGCACCAAGAGGATCAGGCGACAGATGCACGGACGTGCCGGCTTCAATCTCCTCCGCCACCGCATCCTCCTACGCTGACGGACGCCCAGCGCTACCACCGATTACGTGACAGGGCCGACGATTACAGTCCCACGGGCAGGTCAGGACGCCCTCTTCACCGCGAGGAAGCTCGCTGTCTGTCCGGCTTAGCGAGGTTGGCGCCGCTGCCGTGGTCTTTGGCACGAAGGACGGTTCCGGCGAGCGTCATCCGCTGCCCACTCCCGTCGGCCAGTGCCGGAGGACCACGCCGTCGTACTCGTAGTGGAAGTCTTCGATCGGGGTTCCCGGAACCCCCTCGCCCGTGAGCGTGATTGCCAAGGGCGTCCCGTCCGCCTGCCCGACCATCTCCATCGCCAACGGTTCCACGCCCGCCGGCGCTGGGAAGACCAGCAGACCGCTCACACTGCCCGCCGAAGTGGCTGTCAGCCTGAGTTCCAGTTGAGCGAACCTGAGATCGTTGAAGTCGTCGATGGGCTCCGGCCTGTCGAGGAAACTTCGATAGGTGTAGGTGCCTGTGAGGTCTGTCGCCTGCACTGTCCCTCCTCGGTCATGCCGCGATTCCGGGTGAGCGGATCGACGACAGGGTCCGTGATGGATCGCCCGTCGGTTTGGGAAATCCGGGCGAGCGATCCGTAGACGTGTTCAGTGCTCCTGGACGCCGGTGTTGTCATGGACGAACAGGGCCCGGGTGTCAGAGGCGCTGTAGCGTTCCTTGAGCTCGAAGTCATCGGCTGTACCAGCTACCGGGGAGTCGGGCGGCTCGAAGTACAGGACGTAGGTCTTCGCCGTGTCGGACTCGCTCTCCAGTTGGAGCCAACCTTGGTAGCCCGCGGCGGGAAACGTGCCTACCGCCTTGACCGTGACAGTGCTGGGCGAGCGGTTGACCGTGATCACGGCGGTACCGAGCTCCAGGCGCTTGAGACCGCCCTCCTTCCAGCGTCGGAAGAGATCGATCCACTCCTGTGGCCACGGCCCGCCGAAGGCTGTCGGCGGCATGGTCCCGGCCTCCAGACGGTCGAGGATGTGCTCGGCGTGCTCGACCACCTCGTCGTACGACCAGAGGTTCAGCCCGTGGGGGATCATGTGGTCGCGGTCGGTCGCGGTGAACATGGGCCGGATGTGCAGCTCGTACACCGGGGTGCGCATCAGGAGTAGACCTCCATGCGCACGTCCGCGAAGTCGACCTCGTCGATCGGCGGCAGGGGATGCGGGGGCAGCCCTGTCGCGCTGGGCGCAGGGATGAACTGCAGGGTGAACACCAGGTCGCTGTCGTCCGCTCCCAGCGACTCCAAGACGGGTGTCACGTCGAAGCGAGCCTTGCGGGAGACGTGGTGGTGGTCGTCGTGGCCGTTGTGGCCGCCGTGCAGGTGCTGGTGAGATCGCCACAGGGCCACGTACCCAGCTCCGAACCGACGTGCGAACTCGCCGTCGTCGGGCTGGAAAGGCACGTCGGACGGATGGAGGAAGGCGCGCAGCATGTAGCTTCCGGTGTTCGGCACCTTGAGCTCGTCGAGTCGCACGCGCAGTTGCCGCCCCTTGGTCTCGGGCACCTTGAACCCGAGTTGCACGACCTCCTTGTCACGCAGTTCGGTCACGATGTCGACGTTCGCGTCGAGCGGTGAGAGCAACTCGGTCGCCAGAAGCTTGAGCGGCGCCGGGGGCACCGGCGACGGGGGCGCTCCGAAGGCCGCCTTGAGCTGCTCCGTGTACTCGTACTCGTAGTCGAGGTCCGCGATGTCGGTGAATGCGGAGATCTTGTTCTTGGGCTGCGAGGCGAACCCCAGCAGCACCTCGTCCGGCGACGTCAGGGCCGGCATGCCGTTACGGCGCTGCCATTCCGCCCACATCAGATCGATGAAGGTGTGGAAGCTGAAGTAGATGGGGTCCTCGGCCGCTGACGAGGGGTTTGCCATCGCCCCGCCGATGTAGAAGCCGTGCATCCTGTTGTGCGGGCCCCCTTCGAGCCGTCCGTCGTCTCCGGAGAGGTCCCCCACTGGATAGCCGGCGAACTCCTTCTGATCCGTCTCCGTCGTGACGATCTCCAGCGTGTCCGGTGGCAGCAACGCTGCTGCGGAGCTGCGCGGGGCCTTCAGGCCGGGCTTCTTGAACGCGAGGGGAAACTTCTCGGGGGTCTGTTCGCTGATCCAGTCCCAATACGGAATGGTCACGTTCTGGGTGCGCGGTGGGTCGGCCTCTTGGAGAAGCTTCTCGAAGTAGTACAGATGCGCCCGGTGCCACGGCAGAAAGCGGTCACTGTTGTGCTCGCATCTGATGGCGACGCCGTCCGGTCCCACGAAACCGTTGTGCAGCGCCGCCTGGAATGCGTAACCGGTAGGATCGTCCTCGTTCACCTCCGATCGCTGCCGCAGGATGTCGAGCGCGTGAATGTAGTCGTCCAGTTCCGCGTCGGTGAGTGCGTTGATGTCTTTGCGAACCGTGGGCATTTTGCCTCCATTGGGGGGACAGACGCAGCGGGCAGGCCGCTGTTATCTTCAGGTGCCAGACTCAGAGGTTCGGAAGGACACCGCAAGCCAGCGGCGCGTCCGGAGTAGTCAGTACTTCCGGGAATCGACTGAGAGGGCCGCACACTCGGCCTCGACTCAACCATCGTGCTCTGGTTGGGCGGGCCTGGCACGGTCCTACGCATCCATGACCTCGGCCGCACCCCGTCGGCCCATTGAGCGCCTCGGCGGGGTTTTCACCTGTCAACTGCTACACGATCCACCGACATTGAGGTGGACTGCCGGAAAAATCGCCTGCCAAATCCTGCGGTCCGAGTCAGGACTGACTCGGCGTCGCTGGTGCATGCCCATCGGCGTTCGCTTCAAAGTCAGGATGCTCGCGTCACCCGTGAGGGTGACCGAGGGTGCCCGGCGGCAGGGATCAGTCCGGCTGACTCCGGGCCGCGGACCCCACCTCAGCCCGGCGCGTGGAGACGTACGACCCGTCAGCGCGAAGCCGTGCACACCGCATTGGCGCACTCGCCCGACTTCGTCTCCGTCAAGGCGCTGCACGCCTCACTGATCGAGACAGGGGCGCCTACGGGCCTGACCACGGTGTATCGCGCGCTCCAGGCCCTCGAACGCGCCGGGCAGGTCGACATCGTCCGTGACGAGGCAGGGGAACGCCTGTACCGGATCCGCTCCGCGGGCGAGCACCGCCACTACCTCATGTGCCGCGACTGCGGCCGGAGCCACCCGGTCGACACCGAAGTCGTCGAACGCTGGGTCGCCGACGTACCGGCGGCATCCGGCTTCACCGAGATCCACCACACCCTGGAACTCACGGGCGTCTGCGCAGACTGCCGACGCCCGTCCGCAACCGCCTGCTGACGGGAACGGCAGCGCATCGGGTGCGGCGCTCCGACTTCTAGCGCGCAGCCGGAGACGAACCCGCTCCTTCTGGTCGAACGAAGACGCGTTTCCCGTCTGAGAGATATCGACGCCCCAGCGAGTCATCGAGGTCGGTCGCGGTAACTCGCGGCCCCTTCTTGACGACCACGAACGCCCACCCCGACGGGGGGCAGTGGCTGTCTCATGTCCATACTCCTGACTCGCCGCACGGGCTCCTTAGCCCGTTCTGCCCGCCGGTGGTGCGATGCGAGCGACCAGCAGGGCGATGTCATCGTCGGCCGAGCTGGGCACGAGGCGGGCAAGTAGGGAGTCGCAAAGGTGATCGAGTGACCTCTGGGGTTCGCTGAGCAGGCCGGTCAGCTCGGTGAGGCGATCGTCGAGGTCGCTGTCCCGGCCTTCGATGAGGCCGTCGGTATAGAGGACGAGGAGGCTGTCGGCGGGCAGCGTGGCTTCGGCGGTGGTGAAGTCGACTCCGCCGACGCCCAGGGGCGCGCCGGCCGGGGCAGTGAAGAGGTAGGCGCTGCCGTCGGGCTCCAGGACTGCGGGGGGCGGGTGGCCGGCGCGAGTGATGGTGCAGTGCCCGGTGGCGGGGTCACAGACGACGCAAAGGAACGTGGCGAGCATCGGCTCGGCGAGGTCGGCCAGGGCTGCTTCGAGCTGGTGGAGCAGGTCAACAGGGGCCATGTCGAGGCGTGCCAGGGCTCTCACGGTCGCCGAGAGGCGGCCCATCACGGCTGCTGCGGCGATGCCGTGTCCCATCACGTCCCCGATGACGAGAGCGGCCTTGCCGCCGGGCAGGGGCAGGACGTCGTACCAGTCGCCGCCGACCTCGTTGATGTCGCTCGCGGGCAGGTAGCGGTGGGCGATCTCGATGCCGGGCGGCGGTGTGACGTGTTGCGGCAGCATGCTGCGCTGGAGGACGACGGCGGTCTCGTGCTCGTGCTGGTAAAGGCGCGCGTTGTCGATGCTGACAGCGGCGCGGGTGGTGAGTTCGCCGGCGAGAGTGACGTCCTCGGACCCGTAAGGGTCCCCAGGCCGGGTGCGGCAGAAGGTGGCGACGCCAAGGACGAGGTCGCGGGCGATGAGCGGCACCATCATGAACGAGTGCACGCCCTTGCTGAGCAACTGGCCGGGCACGGCGGAGTGGCGGGCCGCCGGCGCGATGGTCTGCTCGTCGAGGTGGGCGATCAGGAACGGCCGGCGGGCCCTGAGGGCCTGCGTGTAGGGGGCCCCGGCCGGGAAGGTGAGCGTACGGCCGAGCGGGGCGAGAAGACGCGTGATCGCGGAGCCGGTCAGAGGTGCCTTGCCCAAGCGCCGTACAGCGACACCGCGGGCCAGCCCCGGGCCTGGTTCGTCTCCGCGGGCGAGGGTGTCCAGGATGTCGACGGTGACGGCGTCAGCCAGCTGCGGAACAGCCAGATCAGCCAGTTCCTGCGCGGTGCGTTCCACATCGAGACTGCCACCGATGCGGGCGCTGGCCTCGCTGAGCAGAGCGAGCCGGCGACGCCCCGCCTCCGCATCGACATGGTCGCGATGTTGGGCGGTGATGTCGACGAGGGTGGCCACTACACCGATCGGCTGGCCGGTCGGGTCTTCCATCCGCACGTAGGAGCACGACCAGACGTGGTCGTGCTCCGGGTCGGCCGGTGTACGACCTGTGCGGTGCCTGTCCAGAACGGGCTCTCCGAAGGCCAGGGCCTGGCGCATCGCGTCCTCTATCTCGCCCGCGTTGACCTCGGGCAGCAGCTCGGCGAGGCGTCGTCCGACATGCGCGGATTCGGCCAGGCCGTTCATCTTCTCCAGAGCGGCGTTGACCCTGAGGAAGCGCAGCTTGGTGTCGAGAAGCCCGATGCCGACCGGCGAGCGGGCGAACAGCCCGTCCCAGACTGCCGAGGTTCCGCGGATCCGGCGAGTCGTGTGAGCGTCGGCGGCGAAGATCAGCACGGCTGAGGCGCCGCGGTGCCGGTCAGGAACGGGGCAGGCCCAGATCTCCAGTTCCAGGGGGTAGTCGTCGTGGTGCCAGGCGGTGACTGTACCCATCACCCCGCGTCCGCTGGATGCCGCCTCCCACAGTGAACGGCCCAGGCTGCGGTCGGCCCCCGGATGGAGGAGGTCGGCGATGTGCCGCCCCACCACGTGCGGCGGAGCGTAACCGAGGAGCTCCTGAGCGGCATGGTTCCAGCGCACCACTGTCCCGTCAGCCGCCGTGGCCACTTGCGCCACCGCCAAGGAGCCGAGCCAGCCACCGGCGTCCTGCGCGGCCCCGATGATCAGCTCCTCGATCGGCAGTCGCTCACTCATCCGATGCCATCCCTCGGCGCGCGCCGTGCCGCCGCATGAGTCGCGGCTGCGGCCTCCATGCCTCCATGGTCGCCCTCGGCACCGCTTCGCGCCCCCGGGTACACCAGCAGCGAGCGCTCTTGCCGTTGATAATCCTGGTCGCCGCTGCGTCGAGGCCCGCTCCAAGCTGAAGGCTCTATGCAGCTGTCAACTCCCGACGGGCCACGGGCCGGCGCGGCTGCTGGGCTCCGCCGGATGACGGGCCTCGGGATCGACGTGCCCGGCACTCCGGTGTCAGGTGGTCGTCCCGGCCGCCGGGCCAGGAACGGACCGCGGGGAGCCCTCAGCCGTTCGCACGGTGAGGGTCATGGTCAGGCCGCCCCCAGAGGTCCTCCGCCGTCACCGTGCCGCCCATCGCCTCCAGGAAGCCTCGGGCCACCTCCAAGCCCAGGCCGACGCCCTCGCCACGCGCCGCGTCTCCGTAGCGCTGGAAGGCACCGGAGATGCGGGGCTTGGCCTCGTGGGGGACGCCCGGGCTTCGTCGACGATCCTGAGCTCGACGCGGTCCGCCAGGGCGCTCGCCGCGACCAGCACAGGCCTCCCGGGCGGGCTGTACTTGACCGCGTGCTCGACCATGTTGGCGACGGCCAGCCTGCGGGAGTCGGCTGCCGCCGGACGAGTCAGCGATCTGCGCGGAGTCTTCGCAAGGATTCCGATGTACAGCCATACGGCGAGCGCGGCCTCGACCACATTTAAAGACCCGCGGAGAACGACGCCTGACCTGACCAGCCCTATCCCGTCTGAAGCGGCCGCCGGGGCCCGGCGCAGGCGTCGTTCGTCCTCGCGTTACGGTCGAGGCCCACATCACGCACCGCACTACCAGGCCGGAGGGTGCTGTGCCGAGCCGTTCGCAACGAGGAGACCGACCGTTGGAAACCGCCACCCCGCCCGCCGACGGGGACGACGCCTTCTGGCAGGAGCGCCGCGTGTGCTTCATCACCACCCTCCGGCCCGACGGCACCCCGCACGTCACCCCGGTCGGTATCACGTACGACCCTGAGACGCGGATCGCCCGCGTCATCACCGACGGCGGCAACAAGAAGGTCCGCAACATCCGCGCCGCCCTGGCCGCTGGCACCGAAGCTCGTGTCGCCGTGAGTCAGGCCGAGGGCCGGCGCTGGTGCACGCTCGAAGGCACCGCAGTCATCAAGGACGACCCCGCCTCCGTGGCCGACGCCGAGCGTCGGTACACCGAGCGGTACAAGCCCCCGCGCGTGAACCCCAACCGGGTCGTTATCGAGATCACCGTCACCCGCGCCCTGGGACCCACCAAGCCCTCCGGCTGGTGACCCCGCCCGCCCCAGGCGCGGGCGGAATATAGGCGAGGATCCCCGGATTCCGAAACCGGGGATCCTGCGGAGGATGGACGACACCACCGCCACTCCCCCGCCCCTTCGTCGAAAAGGCGCCTCGACCGAGACATCCACACCCGTCACACCGGCTACGCCGCCGCGTACGACAGCCGGAACAGCTCCAGCGCCCGCTCCACGTCCTTCTCCGAGCGCAGCTGGACCTCCAAGTCCCCCGTGCCGTGGTGCCCCAGCCCCGTCACGTCCCGGGTGAAACCCGGCACGACGTCGACCACCGCCGGCGCGCACTTGAGGTAGACGAGGAGCTTGTCCTGTCGTCCGGTGACGCAGGCGAAGTTCCGCAGCCGCTGGTACGCGTCGTACTGCTTGCGTGGCACCTTCGTCACGTCCTCCCCCAGCCCTCGCAGCACCTCGTCGACGACCGTCGCCAGCTCCGTAATGCCGCCGGCCTGCCGGCGGGGCGCCTGCCCCCACCCGCCGCACGCACGGCCCCGCCGGTGAGCCGGCCTACTCTGGGCGGCGCCCGTGGCGACCGTCTCCAGCGCGATGTGATGCTCGCCGAACAGCCGATACCGCACGAGGTCGATCGACCGACGATGCTCGCGCACCGCGTGCAAGTCGTACCGGGTGAAGTCACCGGCAATGCAGATGAGCCTCGGCGAGCTCCACAGGACGGCCGAGGCCGCGGTCGCACCGAGGCGTTCATGGACCAGGGCCTGGAACTCGTCCCGGTGGTCCATCAACCACGCCATGTAGTACAGGCCCTGCGACAGAACACCGGGGTCGGTCGCCCGCTTGTACTCGACGATCACCGGCGAGCCGTTCTCGTCCAGCCCGAGCGAGTCGATACGCCCGCCGTGGACGGGACCGGTGCTGTACTCGGTCGCCAGGAAGCGGACCCCGAGCATCGGCTCCATCGCGCTCTCGACGAGCGCCTGTACATCGGCCTCGGTCTCGGCCAGACGCGGCACGACTTCGAGCACGCCGTTCATCGTGTGAAACAGCTTCAGATCAGAACACCCCCGTGCTTGTGGCTGCCGAGTATGAACGCCCAATGCACTGGGTTTATTTCCAGGCCTACCGGTCCGTGGGCAGGGCGCCGAAACCGCTACAGCCTTTCGCCACCGGCCATCTTCCCGAGTAAACAGACGGGTTGATGATGATCATGACGGTCACGCCTTCGCGGGGCTGCCCCCGACATCACGGCTGGGCGATATATAGCGCACAGTCCCCGGTTTCCGAAACCGGGGATTCGCTCGGAAGATCGAGCCTCCACAGCAACGGTTCTGTCCGCCATCCCTGAAAGGCCCTCGCCCGCCTCATGTGTGTTCATGACGCCCAGGTTGCCAGCCTGCTCGCCCTCCACGATCGACGGTGCATCACCTTTGCGCAGCCTCGCTGAAATCGGTCACAACCACTCCGCAAATCAGCGGGGCTGAATCCGCCCGACCGGGAACGATCTCCCGGGGAGACGCGTATCGCGTCAACCGCACTTATCGGAACAGGTTGTTCTCCGTGTGCGAATCCACGGGTTTCCCGCTGGACTTCTCCGCCGTTGCCCCTATGGTCGTCGTCCCGGCGTTCCTCTGATCAAGGGAGCTGACTGACCTGCCTCATACATCGCCCCACCAAGTCGGCGCGCTGCGCCGTCGCAAGGAAGTCATGCCATCCAAGGAATCCACCGCGAACGGACGAAACGTTTCCCCTGAGCTGGTCGTCGGCAAGTGGTTCACGACCGATGAGCTCGCGGGCATGTTGAACGTCGACCCCTCCACCCTCCGTCGTTGGCGCTCGGCCCGCCCTCCGCAGGGGCCGCCCTTCGTCCCCGTGTCCGATCGCGTGACCCTCTACAGCACTCACGACGTCGAGCACTGGCTGCGCAGTCGCCGCGTCGTCCCAGGGCAGGCGGCCTGAGGTGGCGATAGCAACACCGCCCGCTGCTGAGAGCGTTCCGATCGGCGTCCGCCTCACCGCCGACGTCGAATACCGCCCCAACCGCCCTTCTCCCTACCGGGCCCGCGTGCGCTGGTGGGACCCCGAGACAAAGTCCCGCAAGTCCCTCTCCGAGGCCAAGGACACCGAGGACGAAGCGCAGGAGTGGATCACGGCGCTCGTCGAGGCGGCGGAAGCTGGCATCAACCCCTCGCTCGCCACCATGCCTCTGGTCGACTACGGCACCGCGAATATGGAACTCGCGCTCCGTGGACTGGAGCTCAAGACTCTCGACCCTTATCTGGCTGGTTGGCGACTGAGAGTTGTGCCGGCCCTCGGTCATCTGCCGGTCCGAATGATCACCAACGGTGCTGTCGACCGCACCGTGTACCGGTGGATCGCCGACGAGTACAGCCGCTCGACCGTCAAGAACACCATCGCCGTCCTCGTACGCGTCATGGAGCAGGCGGTCCGCGACGGCCTCATCAAGGTCAACCCTGCCCGGGTCAGCGGCTGGCAGCGTCAGTACCAGCAGGTCGAGGACGAGCTGAATGATCCTCGCGCGCTCGCTCTGCCCGACTGGGAAACTCTCCAGGCCCTCGCCAAGACCCTGGTCGCGCGCTCACACGGCCAGTACCAGGGGTGGGGCGACGTGGTCACCTTCGCCGCGTCCACGGCAGCGCGCATCGGCGAGGTCTCCGGGGTCCGCGTCCGGGACATCGACACCGACAACTGGATCTGGACCGTCCGCCGGCAGACCACCCCCGCCCGTGGCGGGCTCATCGACAAGGCCACCAAGGGCAAACGTGCCCGCAAGGTGCCCCTCATCGAAGAAGTCCGCCCGATGGTCGCCCAACGCCTGCTCGCGGCCGGTGACAGCCCCGACGCCCGCATCTTCTTCGGCCCTCGCGGTGGACGCATCTCCACCGCCGTCCTGCGTGACGCCACGCACTGGGACAACGTCGTGACCGAACTCGGCTTCGAGCACCTCCGACGACACGACCTGCGCCACACTGGGCTGACGTGGTTCGCCGACGCCGGAGTCCCCCTGCACGTCCTGCGCAAGATCGCCGGACACGGCTCGCTGACCACCACCCAGCGCTACCTGCACCCCGACGCAGACCAGATCACCGCAGCCGGTGCAGCCCTCTCCGCGCACCTCATGGTGCTCCGTGCACCTCGTTCGCTGCCACTCACGGCAGTTGCCGCCGTCTGAGCCCCACCGACCGTCCTGGTCCCCAACTGGTCCCCAAAAACGATCTTGAGGCCGTATCGGATACTTCCGATACGGCCTCTGACCTGCGTAAAAGCAAGTCGGGACGACAGGATTTGAACCTGCGACCCCTTGACCCCCAGTCAAGTGCGCTACCAAGCTGCGCCACGTCCCGGTGCCCGTCTGACCTGGGGTTTCCCCCTGCCGGACGTGCATGAGAACAATACCGCACTTCCCCGAGTGGTCACGAACCCCTTTCCGTGCTTGACCTCAACCTCGCTTGAGGTAGCACGGTGGGGCGCATGACGAACACGGCAGACAGGCATGACGTGGCAGGCACGGCGGACGCCCTCGACCCGCGCGATCCCGGCCCTGACCTCGACCGGCTTCAGCGGCTCATGGGGCTGATGACCGGCGACGAGAAGCACTCGCCCGCCGCCACGTCCACGCTCGACGCGCTGTGGGTCCTCTACGACCGAGTCCTGCGGGTCTCGCCCGAGAGCTTCGGGGACCGGGGGCGGGACCGGTTCCTGCTGTCGAAGGGGCACGGGCCGATGGCGTACTACGCCGTGCTCGCCGCCAAGGGGTTCTTCCCGGAGAAGCTGCTCACCGGCTTCGGGTCGTACGACTCGCCGCTCGGGCACCACCCCGACCGGACCCTGGTGCCGGGCGCCGAGATCGGCAGCGGCTCGCTGGGGCATGGGCTGCCCCTCGCCGTCGGGAGCGTGCTGGGACTGCGGGCGCAGGGGCTGACCGACCCGCGGGTGTGGGTCCTGATCGGCGACGCCGAGCTGGACGAGGGAAGCAATCACGAGGCCCTCGCCTACGCCGGGCCCGCCGGTCTGGAGCAGCTGCACACGCTCGTGATCGACAACAGCTCCGCCACCTACGGCTGGCCCGGCGGGATCGCCTCGCGGTTCGAAGCCGCGGGATGGTCTGCCGAGACCGTCGACGGCCGTGACCACGAAGCGCTGTACGCCGCCTTCACCGCCCCCCACCCCGGACGTCCGCGCGCCGTCGTCGCCCGCGTCGAGCCCAAGAGCGCCTGAGCCCAAGAGCGCCGTCGCCCGAGAGCGAGCGCCTGAGCCCGAGAAGCCGTACAGGCCGTAGCAGCCAGAGAAGCCCGAGGAGCCCTTCCATGGACACCATGCGTGACCGATTCATCTCGACCACCAGCCGCCTACTCGACGACGATCCCCGGCTCGCGCTCGTCCTCGCCGAGATCAGCAGGGACGGCTTTCAGCAGGCCGAGCGCCGACACCCCGACCGTGTGATCAATGTGGGGATCCGCGAGCAGCTGATGATCGGCGTGGGCGGCGGGCTCGCGCTGACCGGGATGCGGCCGGTCATGCACACCTTCGCGAGCTTTCTCGTCGAGCGCCCCTTCGAGCAGGTCAAGCTGGACTTCGGCCATCAGGGCGTCTCGGGTGTCCTGGTCAGCGCCGGAGCCTCGTACGACTGGCCCGCCGGCGGCTTCACCCATATGTCGCCCGGTGACGTCGCCCTGCTCGACACCCTCGACGGCTGGACGGTCCACGTCCCCGGCCACCCGGACGAGGCCGAGGCGCTGCTGCGACGGGCCGTCGCGGGCGACGATCTCGTCTACGTCCGGCTCTCCCTCCAGTCCAACGCCTCCGCCCGCCCCGTCTCCCCCGGCTTCACCACGCTGCGCGAGGGCCGTGACGGGGTCGTCGTCGCGGTCGGGCCCATGCTGGACAACGTCCTCGCCGCGACCGAGGGCCTCGACGTGACCCTCCTCTACGCCACCACGGTCCGCCCCTTCGACGCCGAGGCCCTGCGCCGGGCGGTCGACGGGGCCCGCGCCGACGTCGTCCTGGTCGAGCCCTACCTCGCCGGAACCTCGACCACCGCCGCCAACGACGCCCTCGCCGAGACGCCCCATCGGGTGCTGGGCCTCGGCGTCTCCCGCCGAGAGCTGCGCACCTACGGCAGCATGGAGGAACACCTGAGGGGCCAAGGCCTCGCCCCGGCCGCCCTGCGGGAACGCGTCACAGCCTTCCTCGACCACTGACCGCCGACGCGTAGGCGCTCTCACCCCTGCAGGCGCCCCCGCCGGCGTATACGCCGGAGCGCACGCCGGTCACTCCCCGTGACGCGCCGGGGCGCCGCCGGGCGCACCCGTGCGCTGCGCGCGAGGCCCCCGCCTCAGGCCGGAGGAGGCCGCATCCCGGTGGTCAGGGCCCCGGCGGGTTTCGCGGGGACTTCCGGCATGCCCCTCCTGTGGGGAGGAAGTGACGCATGAGGTGATCAGGTGCGCCGCAAAACCATATGCCCATGAACTGCTTGCCCTTGGCATGTGGCAGAAAGATGCCCACGGGGAATGCCCAGGGGGCCCGCGCGAACAGGCCAAGTCCTCGCGAAACACAGTCAGATTCAAACGTCAACCACTCAGCTTTCGGACAAACTCGGTGGCGATATTGATCCGCCCCAGAAAGATCAACACCATGAAGTGTCGGCCTGTTCGGGACGGGACCACTGCCGATGCACCATCTGCTCGAACAATCGAACGAGCAGGGTTTCGCAGGGGAGGACTCGAATGGACGGCTACTTCAGCAGTCGGCTGCATCATCAGCTCAGGGAAACGGTGCGCGCCTTCGCGGAGAATGAGGTCCGGCCACGTATACCCGAGATGGAAACGTCCCGGTCGGTGCACCACGAACTCTCCCGGCGCATCTGCGAGCAGGGCTGGCTGGGAGCGACTATCAGCCAGGAGTACGGCGGCATGGGGGCCGGGCACCTGGCCAAAACCATCATCATCGAGGAGCTCTCCCGGGTCAGCGGCGCGATGGGTGCCATGGTCCAGGCCTCGCAGCTCGGCACCGCCAAGATCGTGCACTTCGGCAGCGACGACCAGCGCAAGACATGGCTTCCGGCCATCGCGGCCGGTGAGTGCCTGCCGACCATCGCAGTGACCGAGCCCGAGTCGGGCGGTCACGTCCTGGGCATGACCGCGAGCGCCGTGCGCGACGGGGACGACTACATCCTCAACGGCAGCAAGGTGTTCGTCGGCAACAGCCATGTGGGCGATCTGCACGGTGTGGTGGTCAGGACCGGTCCCGGATCGAAGGGACTCACCGCCTTCCTGGTCGAATCCGATCGCCCGGGGTTCCGTACCGGTCCCCAGCAGCCGGCGATGGGTCTGCACGGCTTCAGCTTCGGCGAGCTCATCTTCGAGAACTGCCGGGTCCCCGCCTCGAACCGTCTGGGAGACGAGGGCGACGGACTGTCCGTGGCGTACTCCTCCAGCGTGCTGTACGGCCGGGCCAACCTCACCGCCGTCTCACTCGGCATCCACCAGGCGATGCTGGAGGAGACGACCCGGTTCTGCGCCGAGCGACACCGCTACGGAAAGCCCCTGTACGACCTTCCAACCGTCAAGTTGAAGCTGGGTCAGATGCAGTCCCGTCTCATGACGGCCCGGCTCGCCGCGTACCACGCGGTCCACCTGCTGGACCAGGGCATGTCCTGCGACGCGGAGTTGATGAACGCGAAGCTGGTCAACGTCGAATCCGCCCTCGACTCGGGGCGCAACGCGATGGAGATCCACGCCGCGGCCGGGCTTTTCACAAACCGCTCCATCGAGCGCTATGTGCGCGACGCGCACCACATCTTCGCCCCGGCCGGAACCTCGGACATCCAGCTGCTGCGCCTGGCGGAGGTCGCCATCGGCCAGGACAAGGGCAGTTGGTCGGAGAAGCTGTCGGACCTGGTCAAACTCGAGTCGGCCCCCCTCTGACCACCCGGCCCTGGGCCGTGTCCGTGAAGTCCCGCCTGGCCCGCGACGCCCGGCGCGCACGCTCGCCGCGTTGTCGGGATCACCCGAGTACGCCCCGTACGAGGGCGACCCTCCGCCTTGCGATCCCAACGCACCGGACGCCGCGGGCCCTGCCCTGCGGCCAGACGGCGCTGCTTTCCGGACACGACCCAGCCGGGGACGGAAGAAGCGCCCCGGCCCGGCCGTGAGCCGTTCCGGGGCGCCCCGTCAGTACTCAGATCAGGTTGTCCTCACGGCGGTGGATCTGCTCCACCAACTCCGCCGCGAGCGTCTTGATCTTCTCCAGGCCGGCCCTGCCCCACGGCCGTACGTCCGTGTCGACCACGCAGATCGTGCCGAGCGCGATGCCCGTACGGTCGATCAGCGGGGCGCCCATGTAGGAGCGGATGCCGATCTCGTCCACCACCGGGTTGCCCGCGAACCGCGGGTAGTCGCAGACGTCCTCCAGCACCAGCGCCTTGCGGCGCACCACCACGTGCGGGCAGTAGCCGTGGTCACGTGCCATGAACCGGCCGACGTTGCCGCCGGCCGCCGCCGCGCCCAGGTCGCTGCCTGTGTGCGTGCCCGCCGGGGTGTGCAGACCGGCGAAGAACTGCCGGTTCTCATCGATGAAGTTGACCATCGAGTACGGCGCCCCGGTCACCTCCGCGAGCCGGTGGGCGAACTCGTCGAAGGCCGGCTCCGGCCGCTCCCCGAGGCCGAGTTCGCGCAGCCGCTGCACACGGGCGGGCGCCTCCCGGTCGACGGGGGTCAGCAGCAGATGCCCGGTCGGGTCGTAGGTCATGTCGGTGCTCCGTAGCTCGGCACGGGGGCCGGGATGGTGGTGAGCAGATGCTGGACGAGGGTGAGCAGGGTGCGGATGCCGGCGCTGGAGATCCGGGCGTCGCAGAGCACGACCGGCACCTCGGGCCTGAGGTCGAGCGCGGCCCGCACCTCGTCGGGCTCGTAGCGGTAGGCACCGTCGAACTCGTTGACGGCCACGACGAATCCGATGCCCCGCCGTTCGAAGAAGTCGACCGCGGAGAAACAGTCCTGCAGGCGGCGGGTGTCGGCGAGGACGACCGCTCCGAGCGCACCCTCGGAGAGCTCGTCCCACATGAACCAGAAGCGCTCCTGGCCCGGTGTGCCGAAGAGGTACAGCACATGGCGGTCGTCGAGGGTGATGCGCCCGAAGTCCATCGCGACCGTGGTCGTGGTCTTGGACTCCACGCCCTCCAGGCTGTCGGTGGCCGCGCTGACCTGGGTCAGCAGTTCCTCGGTGCTCAGCGGTTCGATCTCGCTGACCGCGCCCACGAAGGTGGTCTTGCCCACGCCGAAGCCGCCCGCCACCAGGATCTTGAGCGCGGTGGGGAACGGATCGGTCGCCACGCTCTCGTGGCGCTCAGAGCCGTTGTCGTAGGCCATCGAGCACTGCCTCCAGCAGAGAACGGTCGGTTGGGTTGGCGTGGAAACGGGGCGCCCGGGCGGTGAGCGCCCCGCAGTCCACGAGATCGGAGAGCAGAACCTTGGTGACGACCGCCGGGAGCCGTAAGTGCGCGGCGATCTCCGCCACCGAGGTGGGTCCGTCGCACAGCCCGAGGGCCACGCTGTGCTCGGGACCCATGTGCGGCTGCGGAGAGGAGCCTGTCGCCATCACCATGGAGAGGAGGTCCAGCGCGGTGGTGGGCTTGGTCCGGCCGCCGCTCACGGTGTACGGACGGATCAGCCGGCCGGCCGCGTCGTCGAGCCAGGGCCCCTCCTGCGGGGACGTCACGCTCACTGCCCCGTTCTGCCCGCCGCGCCCGCCGCTTGTCTGGCGGGCGTGACCAGATACGGTCGCACGCTCTTGACCAGCATCGCCATCTCGTACCCGAGGACGGCGGCGTCGGCCTCGCGTCCGGCGAGCACCGCCAGACACGTGCCGGACCCGGCAGTGGAGACGAACAGCAGAGTGGAGTCGAGCTCGACGACCACCTGCCGCACCTCGCCGCCGTCGCCGAACCGCGCGCCGGCGCTGCGCCCGAGCGAGTACAGGCCGGAGGCCAGCGCCGCCATGTGGTCGGCGGCGTCGGGGTCGAGGCCGTGGACCGATTTGACCAGGCCGTCGGAGGAGAGCAGTACCGCGTTGCGGGTGTACGGGACCCGCTGGACCAGACCGCTCAGCAGCCAGTCGAGATCCGAGGAATGGCCGTTCGGCACATTGCTCGCCATGGTGCATCTACTCCTTGTGCGCGTCGCCGGGACGCAGCGGTTCTTGGGGGGAGGGTTGGGATTCGGCGAGTCCGATGCCGCGCTGGAACGCGGCCATCAGGCCCGGGTCGTGCAGGGCGTGCTCCTCCGGCTTGCGGGCCACGGGCTCGTCGCGCAGCTGCGGGACGAGGTGCTCCTGGGCGCGCCGCTTGGGGAGGAGGGGGCGGCTCTGCGCTTCCGCGCGCGGGGCCGGGGGGGACGGGGGCGCCTGAGGGGGCAGGGGGGCGCCTCCGGCACGGGCACTCGCGGTGGCCGGGGAGGACTCACCGGAGTACGCCGTTTGGTGCGGCAGGGCGGGCGGTGACGAAGGGGTGTACGTCACCGGGCGGTGGCCGGGCTCGGGCGTGTGGCCCCGGCCCGGGCCCTGTCCCTGACCGTGGCCGGGTCCCTGCGCCTGACCCGGGCCGTGTCCCTGACCGTGGCCGGGTCCCTGCGCCTGGCCCTGGGCGTGAGCGGCCTGCGGCCGCGGGGCCTCCCGCGGTACGCGTTCGGGAGCGGGTGCGGGGACCGCGGGTGCCGCCGGGACTCCCGGCGCGAGAGGCTGCGCCTGGAGGGGGGACTGCCGCTGGAGCTGAGCGGCCTGAGGTTGAGGGGCCTGGACCGCGTGGGGCTGGGGGTGGGGCTGGGGCGGGACTGCCTGAGCCTGAGCCGCCTGGACCTGCGCCGTCTGGCTCGCGGCCACAGCTCCGGCCTGGTTCTCGCTGCGCGCGAGCCCCTCCGGGTCGGCACCGAGAAGCCCCTGCGGCAGCACGAGAACGGCCTGGACGCCACCGTAGATGTTCGACTGGAGGCGTACGGCGATGCCGTGGCGCCGCGCGAGCGCGGAGACCACGAACAGTCCGATCCGTCCGTCCTGCAGCAGGTGGGCCACGTTGACCTGGTCGGGGTCGGCGAGCAGCGCGTTCATCTTGTTCTGCTCGGTGACGGGCATGCCCAGGCCTCGGTCCTCGACCTCGATGGCGAGGCCGGCCGTGACGTACTGGGCGCGCAGCAGCACCGTGGTGTGCGGAGCGGAGAACAGCGTCGCGTTCTCGACCAGTTCGGCGAGCAGGTGGATGACGTCGGCCACGGCATGGCCCCGGAGGGTACCGTCGATCGGCGGGACGAGCTTCACGCGCGGGTACTGCTCGACCTCCGCGATGGACGAGCGGAGCACCTCCGTCATGGTGACGGGATTGGACCACTGGCGACGGGAGATGGCGCCACCGAGCACGGCGAGGTTCTCCGCGTGGCGGCGGATGCGGGTCGCCAGGTGGTCGACGTGGAACAGACCCTTGAGCAGCTCGGGGTCCTCGACCTCGTTCTCCAGCTCGTCGAGGAGCTGGATCTCGCGGTGCACGAGGGACTGCAGACGGCGGGCGAGGTTGACGAAGACCTCGACCTTCTGTTCGTTGCCCACGCTGCTCGACAGCCGGGATGCCTGCACCACGGCGGCCACGGCGGCCTCGTGCGAGCGGGTCAACTCCTGTGACAGGAGGTCGAATTCGTCCCCGGAAGCGGTGGCGGGCGGGACGACCGGGCGGGCTGGCGGGCCCTCGCCCCTGCGCAGCTGCTCGACGACCGTGCGCAGTTCGCTCTGGCTCCGGGCGCTGGAGCGGCGCAGGGCGTTGCATCGGTCGAGGACCGCCTTGGCGGCCCGGTCGGCGCCGAGGGCCGCCGCGGTCACGGACGCGACCGTCAGGGCCGCGGCGCCCGTCAGCGCGGCCCAGAGGCCGGGGGTCGGAGAGGCCCCGGTGGAGCGGAGGGTGAAGAGGACGGCGGCGGCGCCGCCGAGTGCCACCGCGATGGCCGGGAGCACGGACGTGCGCAGGAGTTGTGGTCGTATGCGGGCTTCCGTCGAGAGCGGTGCGGGGTTGGGAGTCCCCGCGCTGGGGGCGGAGCGGGCGCCTGACCGGCCGTGCCGCCCGCCCTCGCGGCGTTCGGACCGCGGGGCGGGTGCGCGAAGTTGAGACATGAGTGTCCTTGGTGCGTGCCCAGGAATCGGCGTACTACGGGGGTGTACTACGTGGGTTTGATGAGCCTACCGATGATCACCAGCCACACACTGTAGTCGTCAACCGCTCAGGCGGGGTGCGGAGTTGGCAAACTTACCCGTAGGGCGGCCCACTCTGGTATTGCCCCTTGCCCAACAGGCCGAGAACGCTTGGCCGGAACTCGACGAAGGATGCGAACGTCGAGAGCGGAAGCGGACGGAAGGGGGCGTACGCCACCCTCCGCCGGGGAAATCACCCCCGACCGGAATCCGCTGCCGCGATCCGGGAGCCGGCACGGGACGCACGAGGCGGGGAGCGCCGCGGAGGGCGCCGTACGGCGCCCGAGGGCCCCTGGACGCGCGAGAGCCCCGGTTTCGGAGGCGCGGGTCACCATGACCGTCCGTAGGACCCGGCCCGCCGCCGAATCGGCGACCGGATTCTGGGCAGCGGCCACGAGACCGGTGTTCCCACGGACGAGGAGAGAGGTCACCACCATGGCCGACGTCAGTCCTATCGATGTCCAGAAGGCTCTCAAGGGTGCCGAGTACCCCGCCAGCGGCGAGGACCTGGTCTCCGTGGCCAAGAGCAACGGCGCCGAGGACACCGTCGTGAAGAAGCTCCAGAGCTCCGGTTCGAAGCGGTACGACGGTCCCGATGAGGTACAGAAGGCCATTTTCGGGAGCGGTGGCAAGAGCTGACCGGCTGGGCAGCTCCGTATACCCGGAACCGGCCCGCGCGCCCTCGGTCCCGGTCAAGGGGTCGAGGCCCGTGGGCCCGCGGGCCCACGGCCGTAGGTCCGGTCCGGTTGTGCCGGTCAGGTCACCGCCCGACCGCTCCCGGCGACCTCTCGCCCCTCATCCCTCATCCCTCAACGCTCGCCGGCGAGGTCGAGGTCGCCTCGCGGGGCGGGGTCCGCGGCGACGGTCAGCGTCTTCGGGCCGCGCCAGGGGCGGGAGACGGGCCGGGACACCGCCCGCCACCAGGGGTCGACGGGGAGGAGCCCCTCGGGCTCGAACGGCTCGCCCGGCCGGGGGAGCGCGACGGACTGTCCGGCGCCCACGGCCGCGTCCATCGTCCACTCGCCCGGCTCCGCCCAGGCGTGGAAGGCGAGGTTGAAGGTCCCCCAGTGGATCGGCAGCAGCACGCCGTGCGGGCTGCGTCCCTGCAGATCGAGGTGGGCCTCCACGCCCTCCGCGGGGGTCATGTGAATGTCCGGCCACGCTCCGGGAACCGGCGTCGCGTCCGTATGACCCTCGGGCCAGTACTCGCTGTACGCCCCGATCTGGATCATGGTCGCGTCGAAGGGTCCGTGCTCGGCGCCGATCTCCCGGAAGCCGGGGAAGTACCCGGTGTCGCCGCTGTGGTACACACGGTGCTCGGGGCCCGCGACGACCCACGAGGCCCACAGGGTGTGCTGCTGGTTGCGCAGACCCCGGCCGCAGAAGTGGCGGGCGGGCGTCGCGGTGAACCGCGTCTGACCTATCTCGGTGGATTCGTTCCAGTCCAGCTCGCGCAGGCGTGAGGGGGACACCCCCCAGCGCTCCAGATGGGCGCCGACGCCGAGCGGCACCACGAAGACCGTGTCGGTCGAGGCCAGCGCCTTGATCGTGGGCCGGTCGAGGTGGTCGTAGTGGTCGTGGGAGATCACGACGGCGTCCACGGGGCCGAGCGCGGCGAGCGGGAGAGGCACGGGGTGCAGCCGCCTGGGTCCCGCGAAGGAGAACGGGGAGCAGCGGTCTCCCCACACGGGATCGAAGAGCACCCGGTGACCGTCGATCTCGACGAGGACGCTGGAGTGCCCCATCCAGGTGAGCCGCAGTCCGGAGACGGGGAGCTTGGCGAGGTCGGCCAGCGTGGTGGCGTGGACGGGGACCGTGCCGGTGGGCGCTCGGCGCGCCCGCGCCTCCTTCTGGAAGAAGACCTTGGCGAGCTCGACGGCGGAGCCGGAGGGCACGGTCCGGGACGCCACGGGGTTCTGGAAGACGCCGTCCGCGAAGTTCGGCGAGCGCCTGATGCGCTCCAGACGCTCGCCCGCCGGGTCGGCGCCGAAGGCCTCGGGCCGCCGGGCGCGCAGACGGGCCCGCAGCGAATGGTCGGAGCCGGTGCCGGTCACGGGGCCTCCTGAGGGTCGGGACTCCATTATGGGCGGCCCTCGCCGGTTACGGCCGGGGAGACCGGCGATACTGAACCGTCGTTCAGTACGACGGCCACTCGTTCTCGTCCTGGACCGCCTGAGGCGCGGTGTGGCCGGCAGTGGGCCGCGGGTACGTGCGGGGTGCATGTCGGGGAAGGTGGCCGGGCCGGCGTGGGGCGTGACCATGAAGGAGGCGCTGCACTACCCCGGCCGTCCGGTACGTCCCCGGGGGCGGCGCCGAGGGCGCCGGACGCCGGACGGGAGGGGCGCCCGGGGCGCCGGACGCCGGAGCGCGGAGCGGCGCCGCGCGGCTGCGGACGGCGGCATGCCGCACGCGGTGGCGCACGGCATGGTGGAGGAGCGGCGTGCCGGAGATCGCCGAGCGCTGCGACTGGTACTGAGGCGCGTGGCCTGGGCTGCGCGCCTCCGGGTGCGGGGTTCCGGGCCGACGCTCCGGCCCCGCCCGGAGCGCGCAGTTTGATCATGCCCGTGTCATGTTCTGTGTAGGCTGGCCGCCGTGGCGAGAGTGCGGTTGAGCGTGGCGGAGCGGCGAGAGGAACTGCTGCGGGCCGCCGTCGAGCAGATCGAGGCCCGGGGAGTGGCCGCCGTCCGGATCGCCGACGTCGCCGCCGCCCTCGGGGTCAGCAACGCGCTCGTGCTCTACCACTTCTCGACCAAGGAGAAGCTCGTCGCCGCGGCCTTCGCCTACGCCGCCGAGGCCGACCTCGCCCATCTGCGCCGGCTCCTCGGGCGGCGCACCACCGCCCTGCGCCGGCTGCGCGCGGCCGTGCGCTGGTACGCCCCCACCGGACAGGCCAAGGGCTGGCGACTGTGGATCGAGGGCTGGGCCGCCGGGCTGCGGGAGCCGGCCCTGCGCGAGGTCGCCGGAGCGCTCGACCAGCAGTGGAAGGCGGCGCTGGCCCAGGTGATCGCCGAGGGCACGAAGGCCGGGGAGTTCCCCTGCGAGGACCCGGCCGCGGCGGCCTGGCGGCTGACGGCCTTCCTGGACGGGCTCGCCGTGCAGATGACGTCCTACGCCGGGTCGCTCTCCCGCGCCGCCATGCTGGAGTGGGCCGACGCGGCCCTCGTCCGCGAACTCGGTCTGCCCCCCGAGGAAGCTCCCGCCTCGGCCGCCCCCCGCCCCGGGCCGATCGACCCCGGCGGCGCATAGCCCGCGGTGCCGCGGTCGGGCCCCGTCGGCGGCACGCCACCTGGGCGGGCCGACCGGACCTCCGGCCGGTCCGACTCATTTCGAGGACCACGGCTCACAGCAGTTCGTAGACCGCCGTGACCGTCACCTGCTCCTCGATCTCACCCGGTGCCAGGGGTACCTCCGGCGCGTCGGCGGGCATGCCGGCCCCGGGGCGCAGGCTCTCGCCCTCGGTCAGGGAGACGAGGCGGCCGAGGCGGTGGCCGCTGAGCCTGGCGTGCTGGGATGCCTTCTCGTACGCGTCCCGGTGGGCGGCCTCGCGGGCCTTGGAGCGCAGGGCGGTCGGGTCGGCGATGTCGAAGGTGACGCTGTTCACCCGGCCCGCGTTGCCGGTCGCCCCGGTGACGGCCCCGATGACCTGGCCGGCCTTCCCGACGTCCCGGACCTTGACGGAGAAGGTCTGACCGGCCTGGTAACCCGTCACCCGGCTCTCTCCGCCGGCGCTCTGGGTGTAGACCGGCGAGAGTGACAGGCTGTCGGTCCTGATGTCCCGGTCGGCGACGGACTGCTTGCGCACCGCGGCGAGCAGCGCCTCGGCGGCCGTGCGCTGGGCCGTCATCGCCTCCTTGGCGGTCGGCCGGGCCACCTCCACGCCGACCGAGAGGATGGCCAGATCGGGCGGGGCGGCGGCCCGGCCGGTACCGGTCACGGTGAGCGTCGCCGACGTCGGGTCCGTGCCCGCCGCGACGCCGGGCGCCGCCCCGGGGACGGGTGTGGTCGTGGCGACGGCGGCGGGCGCGGCGCTTCCGGGGGTCGCGGCGAGCGCGGGGCCCGCTCCGGCGAGCACCAGCGCTCCGAGCACCACGCCCGTGGCGACCGCGCGGCGGACCGCACGGCGGGGCGGACGGGCGACGGGTGGCAGGGCGGCGCGGGCGGTCGGGAAGTGGCGGGTCGTCACATGCGGTCCCTTCGGCGGTGGATGCCGGAAGATCCGGCGCCGACATCCCAGCACCCGGGGACTCCCCCTCCCGCGCGCCACTCCTGCCCGGTCACCCGCTCAGGTCTGCACAAGCGGCTCGTACGCCTCGGCCGCGAGCCCGAACGTCCAGGCCACCCCCTGCCGCGCGGTCTCGGTCTGCGGCGGCACCCGCAACCAGTACGTGCGGAAGGTGCCGTCCGGCTCGGGGGTCGCGTTGACCACCTCCACCATGGCCACGTCCTCGTCGTCCACCAGCTCGATCCGCCAGAGCACCCCCGTACCGTCCCGGTGCACCGGTCGGGCACCGGACTCGGCGAGATAGCGGTCGTATCCGTAGTACTCGAGCATCACGCGACGCAGCTCCGCGTTCTCCTCCGCGCGTATCCGCTCGGGAGTGAGCGTGCCGAGTCCGCCGAGGAAGTCCGCCGGCACGGGCATGCCCCGCCAGGCGTACAGGGCGAAGCCGTCCCGGAAGGCGAGCGCGGGGCCGTCACCCCGGTCCAGGCGCCCCGCCTCGTCGCGGTGCAGCTCGACGGGGCGCTCGCAGAGCACGACGGCCTTCTCGTACGGCCACCACCAGCCCGCGTGCTCGGCGACGGCCGCGAGCCCCGCCAGCCGCCCGCCCCCCTCGCCCCCGTCACGACCGTCGTAGCCGTCGCCCCCGTCACGGCCGTCGAAGGCGGCGAGCCAGGCCGCGTCGTGCTGGCCGAGGACCGCGTCGAGCAGCACCAGACGGACGGCCGTGCCCTCGTCCGACGCGTCGGCGAGGTCCTCGGTGACTCCGGACCGTATCCGGTCCGCCAGCGCCCGGGTGGTCTCCCAGAGCCGGGCTCCGGTACGCGTCCAGAGCTCCGCCCAGCCGCTCGGGCCGAGCGCGTCGTGCACGCGGCGCCGCTCCTCGGCCCAGGGCCGGGTGCGCACCTCGTCCCGTACCGAGCGTCCGGCGTCGGTCAGTTCCCGTACGGCCGTCACGGCCGCCCGGGGCGAGTCCGCCCAGACGACCCGCTCCGGCTCGACGAGTCCGGCCGTGCGGTACGCGAGCCGTACCCCCGCCTCGGCCGCGGCCCGGTCGGCCGCGCCGGTGGCGGCCGCGACGGCCCGCCACTTGTCCAGTGCCGTGGTCCCGTTCATCTCTTCCCCCGTCAGTCCGCGACGATCCGGTACGCGCCCGGTGTGTACTCCCGCTGGCGCACCACCCGGTACCAGCCCTTCGGCAGCGCGATCGGCGCGTGCTCCTCGTGCACCACCCGTCCGCCCGCGGGCAGTTCGAGCAGCAGCGGCCCGAACGGTCCGGGCTCGCGCACCAGACGCCCCGGGCCCGGGATCGCGTGGGCGTGCCCGGTGACCTCTCCGAGCGCCAGGACCAGCCGCCCGCGTGCGTCTCGCGGCTCGCCCGCCGCGTCCTTCGCACGCGGGGGCACCGCGCTCTCGGTGACGGGCACGATCAGCACGTCGCCCTGCCGGTACATGGCTCTCCCCTCCCCTGCGGCGCGAGGTGCGCCGACCACACGTACGACGCTAGAGGGCGGCACTGACAACGCCTCCCCGGCCGCCCCCGGCGTACGGCGCTGTCAGTGCGCCTTGGTACAACTTCTCGCATCAACCGACCAACGCCGTCCGGTGTCTGGAGCACTCATGACCATCTCGGGCCATCTGCAGGAGCTGAACGGCCTGCCCGTGTTCGACTTCCCGGACAGCGACGCCGCGGTCGAACTCCCCGACGCCGCCTCGGTGGCCTGGCGCGTCTCCACGCCGACGTACTGCGATCCGGGCCAGGAGCAGTGGGAGCAGGCCTTCGCCCGCTTTCTCGCGACGGTCGACACCGCCCGCGTCCGCGCACTGGTCGTCGGCGGCTGGGACGAGGCGTACGACACCTCGTCGGCGCAGATCGTCACGGCCCTCATCGCCGCCAACGACCGGCTCACCGGCCTGCGGGCGATCTTTCTCGGCGACATGGGCTTCGAGGACTGCGAGATCTCGTGGATCCAGCAGTCCGACGTGACGCCGCTGCTCACCGCGTACCCGCAGCTGCAGGAGTTCGGCGTACGCGGCGGCTCGGAGCTCGCCTTCCCCGCGATCCACCACTCGGGACTGCGCACGCTCGTCGTGGAGTCGGGCGGTCTGGGCGCCCAGGTCGTGCGGGGTGTGGTGGGCAGCGACCTGCCCTCCCTGGAGAACCTGGAGCTCTGGCTCGGCACGGACGAGTACGGCGGCGACAGCACGGTCGGCGACCTGGAGCCGCTGCTCGCCGGCACCGGGTTCCCCGCCCTGCGCCGTCTCGGGCTGCGCAACAGCGTGATCCAGGACGAGATCGCCGCCGCCGTGGCGAGCGCCCCGGTCGTCGCCCGGCTCGAGCGCCTCGACCTGTCGATGGGCGTCCTGACCGACGAGGGGGCCGCCGCCCTGCTCGCCGGGCAGCCGCTGACGCACCTGGCGCACCTCGACCTCTCGCACCACTACCTCTCCGAGGAGATGAGCGAGCGGGTCGTCGACGCGCTGGCGCCGCACGGCGTGACGGTGGACGTCGGCGACGCCCAGGAGCCGGAGGACGACGGCGACGGCGAGATCTACCGGTACGTCGCGGTCGCCGAATGACCTCGCCCCCGCCCCTCACACACGCGCGCCGCGCGCGCCTCGCCGTCGTCGGCAACCCCGCCAACCGCCGCGTCCGGTTCTTCCAGGACGCGGTGCGGGCGGCCCTGCTGCCGGAGGCGCGGGTCGTGCCGTGGCTCGACGTCCTGCGGGGCGGGGCGCGTTTCCTCGACGGCGAGACCGTACGCCTCGATTCGCCCGGCGAGGACCCGGAAGTGGAGCGGCTGCTGCGCGGTACGCCCGACACGACCCGGGTCGAGGGCACGGGCCTGTGGTACGAGCGGTTCACCGCCGCGGTGTCGGCGCTGGCGGTCGGCGTCCGGTCGGCGGGGGCGGCCCTGGTCGACGACCCGGACGAGCTGGCCGTCCTCTTCGACAAGCGGCTCGGCCACGGCCGGCTGCACGAGGCCTCGGTGCCCGTACCGGAGTCGCCGACGTCGGGTCCCGACGCACCGCCCGTGCACGGCTGGGACGACGTCAGGTCACTGATGGCGGAGATCGGGACGCGCCGGGCGTTCGTGAAGCTCGCGCACGGCTCCTCCGCCTCCGGGGTGCTCGCGGTGGAGTCGGCCCCGTCCGGCCGGGTCCAGGCGACCACCTCCGTGGAGCGCGGCCCGGACGGCCGGCTCTTCAACTCGCTGCGGTTGCGCCGCTATCGCACGGAGCACGAGGTGGCCGCGATCGTGAACGCCCTCGCCCCGGACGGGCTGCACGTCGAGCGCTGGATGCCGAAGGCGTCGCAAGCCGGCCGGGCGGCCGATCTGCGGGTGGTGGTGATCGACGGCAGGGCCACCCACGCCGTCGTCCGCACCAGCCGCTCCCCCATGACCAATCTCCATCTGGGCGGAGCCCGGGGGGACCTGGACGCGGTCCGCACGGCGGTCAGGGCCGCGGGCGGCCGGTGGTCGGAGGCGCTGGAGGTCTGCGAGCGAGCCGCCGCCGCCTTCCCCGGCACCCACTGCGTGGGGGTCGATCTGCTGCCCTCGTCCGGCTGGCGGCGCTTCGCCGTCGGCGAGGTCAACGCCTTCGGCGATCTCCTGCCCGGCCTCACCGGGCTTCCGGGCAGCGGCGCGGAGGACCTGGACACCTACGCGGCGCAGCTCGCCGCGCTCCTCCGCGCCCCCGCGACCGGAACGACGCCCCGAACCACCCGAACCACCATGAGCACCACAGGAACGAGCACCCCGTGAACCAGCGGCCCGCACCCGACATGAACGAGATCGTGGGCAGCCACGATCTCCTCCTGGTCACACTCGACACCCTGCGGTACGACGTGGCCGCCGAGCTGGCGGCCGCCGGCCGCATCCCGAACCTGGCACGCCACCTCCCCGACGGGCATTGGGAGCGCCGGCACGCCCCCGGCAGCTTCACCTACGCCTCCCATCAGGCGATCTTCGCCGGTTTCCTGCCGACTCCGGACGCCCAGGGTCCGCATCCCCGCCTCTTCGCCGCGCGGTTCGCGGGCAGTGAGAGCACCGCCGACGGCACCTTCGTCCACGACACCCCTGACCTGGTCTCCGGGCTGGCGAAGGAGGGCTACCGCACGGTCTGCGTCGGCGGCGTCGGCTTCTTCAACGGCCAGGGTCCCCTCGGCTCCGTACTGCCCGGCCTCTTCCAGGAGAGCCACTGGGAGCCCGGCTTCGGCGTCACCTCCCCGACCTCCTTCGAGTCCCAGGTGGCCCGCGCCGAGAAGATCGTCGCCGGGCTCGCGCACGACCGGCGCCTCTTCCTCTTCGTCAACGTCTCCGCGCTGCACCAGCCCAACTGGTTCCATCTGCCCGGCGCGACCCGTGAATCGGGGGACACCCGCGCCTCGCACGCGGCGGCGCTGGAGTACGTCGACCGGCACATCGGCCGGCTCTTCGCCGCCATGAGCAGCCGTCGGCGCTGCTTCGCGATCGTCTGCTCCGACCACGGCACGGCGTACGGCGAGGACGGCTTCACCGGTCACCGGCTCGGTCACGAGGTCGTGTGGACCGTCCCGTACGTCCACTTCTTCCTGAACGGCCCAAAGCGGGAGGAAGTCGCATGACCGATGCCCCGCGCCCCTACCAGAGCTACGTCTACGCCTACCCGCACAAGACGGCGTACCGGCCGCTCCCCCACCCCGCGCCGCCGCTCGCGGAGCTGTGGGCGGACGAGCCCAAGGACGCGCTCTCCCTCTACGCGCACATACCGTTCTGCGAGGTCCGCTGCGGCTTCTGCAATCTCTTCACCCGGATCGGCGCCCCGGACGAGCTCACCACCCGCTACCTCGACGCTCTCGACCGGCAGGCGTCGGCGGTCCGGGACGCGCTCGGTGACCGGGCGCCGGTCCGCTTCGCCACGGCCGCCTTCGGCGGCGGCACACCCACGTACCTGAGCGCCGGTGAGCTGGAGCGGCTCTGCGACATCGCGGAGAAGCGCATGGGGGTCGACCTGCGGGCCGTGCCGCTCTCCGTCGAGACCTCCCCCGCCACGGCGACCGCCGACCGGCTCGCGGTCCTGGCCGAGCGCGGGGCCACCCGGCTCAGCATCGGCGTACAGAGCTTCGTCGAGGCCGAGGCCCGCGCGGCCGTCCGGCCGCAGCGCCGTGCGGACGTCGAGGCGGCGCTCTCCCGCATCCGGGAGGCCGGCGTCCCCGTCCTCAACATCGACCTCATCTACGGCATCGACGGTCAGACCGAGGAGAGCTGGGTCCGTTCCCTCGACGCGGCGCTGGCCTGGCGGCCCGAGGAGCTCTATCTCTACCCGCTCTACGTCCGCCCGCTCACCGGCCTCGGCCGTCTCTCCCCCACCGCCGACCGCGAGTGGGACGAGCGGCGACTGCGCCTCTACCGGCGCGGCCGGGACCATCTGCGGGCGCGAGGCTACGAACAGGTGTCGATGCGGATGTTCCGCCGCGCCGACGCCCCGCCGCAGGGCGCCGACGACTACGCCTGCCAGACCGACGGGATGATCGGCCTGGGCTGCGGCGCCCGTTCGTACACGTCGTCGCTCCACTATTCCTTCGACTACGCCGTCGACATGCGGGAGATCCGCTCGATCATCGACACGTACACGGAGACGGAGGCGGCAGGCTTCGCCCGGGCGCAGGTGGGGCGGTGGGTCGACGCGGACGAGGCTCGGCGCCGCCATCTGCTCCAGTCGCTGCTGCAGGCCCGGGGCATGTCCGTCCGGGAGTACGAAACGCGGTTCGGGACCTCGCCCTTCGCCGACTTCCCCGCCGAGCTGGGCCGGTTCGAGGCGCTCGGCTGGCTGGACCGGGAGGCGGCGGCGGGGCTCCTGCGGCTCTCGCCCGAGGGCCTGGCCCACTCGGACGCGCTCGGGCCCGCGCTGTTCTCCCCCGCCGTGCGGGCGGCGATGGCCGCCTACGAGCCGAAGTAGAGGCGCCCGCATGGACCTCACGCTCCTCTACCGGGGACCGCTCGCCTCCTGCGACTACGACTGCCCCTACTGCCCCTTCGCCAAGCGCCGCGACAGCCGCGAGCAGCTGCGCGCGGACCGGGCCGCGCTGGAACGGTTCGCCGCCTGGGCCGCCGCGCAGACCGGCGACCGCCTGAGGATCCTCTTCACCCCGTGGGGCGAGGGGCTCGTCCGGTCCTGGTACCGGCGGACGCTCAGCGAGCTGTCCCGCCTCCCGCACATCGAACGGGTCGCGATCCAGACCAACCTGAGCTGCCGGACCGACTGGCTCGCCGAGGCCGATCCCGAGACCCTCGCGCTCTGGTGCACGTACCACCCCGGGCAGACGCCGTACGACCGCTTCCTCACCAAGTGCCGGGAGCTGGACGGCCGGGGAACGCGGTTCAGCGTCGGCATCGTCGGTCTGCCGGAGCATCGGGAGCACGCCCGGCGGCTGCGCGCCGACCTCCCGTCCCAGGTCTACCTCTGGGTGAACGCGGCGGAAGGTCACACGTACACCGACGAGGAGGCCGAGGACTGGACGGCCCTCGACCCCCTCTTCCCGTACAGCCGCCACCCGCACCCCTCGGCCGGCCTCCCCTGCCGGACCGGGGAGACGGTGATCTCGGTGGACGGCGACGGAGCGGTGCGGCGCTGCCACTTCGTCAAGACCGAGCTGGGCAACCTCTACGACGGTTCGTACCGCGCCGCGCTCGGCCCCCGCGCCTGCCCCCTGACCGTCTGCGACTGCCACATCGGCTACGTCCACCTGGAGACGCTGCCGCTGTACGACGTGTTCGCGGGCGGGGTACTCGAAAGGATTCCCGCGGCGGGCGTCCGTACCTCCGGAGCCGGCGCCTAGCACGTGGCTCGTGAAGCTCGCCGGGCTCGCTACAGAGGCAGGAGGTCCGGGCGCTTGGCCGCCACGTGGTCTCCGGAGCTCTCGCCCCGCAGCCGCCGCCCGATCCACGGCACCAGGTACTCCCTGGCCCAGTAGATGTCGTCGCGGCGGACCTCCAGCTGGCCGCGCGGCGGCAGCGGCGGCCATGCCTGGTCCGGGTCGGCCGGTATCTCGATCCCGAGGACCTGGGCGGCGCGCAGCGCGACCCTGGTGTGGCCTTCGGGCGACAGGTGCAGCCGGTCGGCGTCCCAAGCCCGCCTGTCCTGTACGGACTTGAGCGACCACAGGTCCAGGACCGGGCAGCCGTAGCGGTCGGCGACGGCGCGGACGTGGGCCGTGTACGTGGCGATCTTGCCGCGCAGGTGCCGGAGCACGGGGACGTCACGGGTGTCGAAGCCGGTGGTCACCATGACCGTGCCGACGGCGGAGGTCAGCTCGGCGACGGCGCGCTCGAAGCGCTCGGCGACGTCGTCGGGGTCGGTGCCGGGGCGGATGATGTCGTTGCCGCCCGCGCAGAAGGTCACCAGGTCGGGGGCGAGTTGCTTCGCCCTTGGCACCTGCTCGGCCACGATCTGGTCGAGGAGGCGGCCGCGTACGGCCAGGTTGGCGTAACGGAAAGCGTCGGGCTCCGGCAGTCGGTCCGCCAGCAGGACCGCGAAGCGGTCCGCCCAGCCGACGTACCTTCCGTCGGGCCCGGGGTCACCGACGCCCTCGGTGAAGCTGTCACCGATCGCCGTGTACGACCCGAATACGTGCGTGTCTCTTGATCTCGAATCGTCTGCCACGGGAGCACATCTTTCCCTTACGACTGTGACCTACGCGACCGTAAGGAGGGGTTGACGACAGGTGAGATACGCCACCGGTCAAGATTGTCCCAAGCCGGAATACGCCGAGGCCCGGCACACACGTGCCGGGCCTCTCTGACGCAGGCGGTTCAGACGCCGACGCCGTGCTGGCGCAGGTATGCCAGCGGGTCGATGTCGGAGCCGTAGCTCGGCCCGGTGCGCATCTCGAAGTGCAGGTGCGGACCGCTGGAGTTGCCGGTCGAGCCGGACAGGCCGATCTGGTCGCCGCCGCCGACGCTCTGGCCGGCGGAGACGGAGAGCGAGGAGAGGTGCGCGTACTGGGAGTACGTGCCGTCCGCGTGCTGGATGACGACCTCGTTGCCGTACGAGCCGCTCCAGCCGGCGGAGTGGACGGTGCCCGGGCCGACGGCCTTCACGGAGGTGCCGGAGGAGGCCATGAAGTCGACACCGGTGTGGTAGCCAGAGGACCACATGGAGCCGGAGGCGCGGTACGGCGTGGAGACGCCGCCGGAGACCGGGGCGACCCAGCCGGAGGACGCGGCCTGGGCGGGGGCGGCCTGGGGCGCCGGGGCGGACTCCACCGTGCTGCGCTCGGTGGAGCGCGAGCTGCGCGACTCCGAACCGGAGGAGGGCTTCTCCGCCTTGGGCGCGGCCTTGGGGGCCGCCTTCGGCGCAGCGGCCTTGGGCGCCGACGCCTTGGCCGGCGACTTGGCGCCGAGGGTGAGCTTCATGCCCGGCAGGATCAGCGAGGGGTTCTCGCCCACGACCTGGCGGTTGTCGGCGTAGAGCTTCTTCCAGCCGCCGGCCAGGCGGTGCTCGGCGGCGATCTTGGACAGGTAGTCGCCGGCGACGACGGAGTACGTGGTGGGCTTGGCCTTGGCGGCGGGCGCGGCCGGGGCCTTGGCCGGAGTCGCGGCGACGGCGGCGACGGCCTGCTGGGGGGTCACGGCGGGAGCGGCCTTCTCCGCGGCGTGGGCGCCGGTGGCGCCGAAGAGCGGGAGGGCGACGACGGCGCCACCGGTACCGGCGGCGACGAATCCGCGGGTGAGCGGGTTGACCTTGGGACGGCGGTGCTTACCCTTGGCGGGCATGGCGAATTCCTCTCCGTCGCCTGCGAGGTGAGCTGTCGGGTTCGGACTGGAGATGTCCGGCCGCGCTTTCACGCGGCTTGACCCCAAGCCGTCCGGAAACGACCGGAACGGCGTACTACCTGGGTCCCCCGCTCCTGCCGTACGTGGGGTGGGTGCGGATTCCGGACGGTGGCAGGATTCGGCGGTCCGACCGGATTGACGGTGACCGTAGACGAGCGGGGTCGGCGCGAACAAGCCGCCGGATTCGTCTCGCATTCTCCGGCGCGGAATTCACCCGGAATTCCGGTCACCCTCCGTCGATGACGGAACCTCGATCTCCTTTTCACGCTGGGCAATTGCGCGAGACGATCAGGCACGTTCCGTCACGGTTATGACGCTGCTCACGCGCCGGAGACCATCTCCCCTGTAACCAGGGCGCGTTATCTCTAACATCTCAATTCGGACAGAACTCTCATTCCCGCCCGAGGGGTGTGCGGGGCGAGCCGACCCGGGATGATTGCCCCAGGAACCGATCTCGTATCGTCGAACATCCTCACAACACTCAGGAGCACTCGTGACGCAACAGCTGCCGCAGGTCTCGTCGACCGAGCCCGAGCTGAGCGGGGTACGCAACTTCCGGGACGTGGGCGGCCTGCCGACCGTGGACGGCAGGTCGGTGCGGTTCGGTCGGCTCTTCCGCAGCGGCCACCTGGCGCACGCCACCGAGGAGGACGCGGCGTTCCTCGCCGGCCTCGGCCTGCACACCGTCTTCGATTTCCGCAATCAGGCGGACCGGAAGGTCGAGGGGGCCGACGTCGAGCTCCCGGGTGTGCGAAATGTGAACATACCGCTCAACGACCCGGCCGACGGCAAGGAGTTCTGGAAGCTGGTCAGCAGCGGCAGCCTCGACCAGCTCCGCTCGGTGCTCGCCGACGGCAAGGCGGCGGCCCGAATGTCCGATTCGTACCGGAAGATGATTGCCGAGCGGACGGCGGAGCACAGCCGCGTCCTGCACGCGATGGCCGAGGACAGCATCCCCGCCCTCATGCACTGCGCGGCCGGCAAGGACCGGGCGGGCCTCTCCATCGCCATCTCGCTGCTCGCGGTGGGCGTCGAGCGCGAGGCGATCGAGGCCGACTACGTGAAGTCGAACGACCCGCACCGCCGCTACAAGGTGCGCCGCAGCTCCACCGACGCCGACGCCCTGTCGCCCGAGGTGATGGAACTGCTCAGCCCCCTCTTCGACGCGCGTCTGGAGTACCTGCGGGCGGCGTTCGAGACGATCGAGCAGAACTGGGGCACGGTCGAGAGCTACCTCTCGGACGGACTGAAGCTCTCCCCCGCGACGCGTGAGCGGCTGCGCGAGCGCCTCGTCACCGAGGCGTAGCCCGCGCGGCCCGTCCGCTACTGGTTCTGGCCACCGAGCATGAAGAGCAGGTAGAGGAAGCCCGCGAAGAGGTGGCCGGCCACCAGGTAGGCGAAGAGCCGGAGGACCAGCCCCTTGGGGAACTTCCCGCCCCCGCGCTCCTCACCGGTGGTCGTAACTGACTTTTCGGACATATCTGCCCCTTCGGTTGGGCTCAGCATCGGTCGGGCTCGGCTTCTGACCGGTTCAGCGGAGACGCGGAGCGCCGGTGCCGAGGCACAGGTCGGCGACGGGGCTCTGCATCAGGGTGTGGACGAAGAGCAGCTCGGCGCCGCCACGCGCGGCGGCGCCGATACGGTGCGGGGTGAGCGAGTCGAAGTGGGCGCTGTCCCCCGGGTCCAGGACGTGCACCGCGTCGCCGAGCGCGAGCCGCACCCGGCCGTCGAGGACGTGCAGCCACTCCTCGCCGGGGTGGACGCGCACGATGTCGGCCCGGGTGGCGTACGGCACGAGGACCCGGAGCGCCTGCAGAGCGCGGCCGGGGCCGCCGGCCTGGTGGTAGATCCAGCCGTCGGCCTCGACGGGCTCGGACCGGCCCGCCCGGACGATCGGATCACGTTCGGGCGCGACCTCACCGAGAAGCTCGGAGACCGTCGTACCGTAGATCCTGGCGAGGGCGAGCAACATGGGAAGCGAGGGCTGGCGGCGTCCGGTCTCCAGACGGGAGAGGTGGGCCGGGGAGAGACCGGCCCGCTGCGCGGCGGCCTCCAGGGTCAGCCCCCGGCGCCTGCGCAGCCCCCGCAGCCGGGGAGCCACGTCGGGCACGTCGCCCGGCGCGTCGGGTACACCGGGTGCGTCGGTCGCGCCCGGCGCGGCGGAATCCGGTGCGGCGGGTTCCGGGGTCGGCTCCCCGGGGAGGGTCTCCATGTCGCCATTCCGCCAGGATCTTTCCCCTGAGGCAACTTTCTTGCCTCAGAGGCAAACCCTCGCCGCCGCGGCCTAGCGCTGCGCCACCGCCTGCTTGACCAGCGTCTTCCCGAAGTCCCACATCAGACCGCCACCCGCGTGGGCGTCGTCCATGACGGCCGTGAACGCGGTCACGAAGCGGTTCACGTCCGCCTCGTCGACGATCAGCGGCGGAATCAGCTTGATCACCTCCAGGTGATCGCCCGACACCTGGGTCAGAATCCGGTGTCGCTGGAGCAGGGGCACCACGACCATCTGGGCGAAGAGACCCTTGCGGGCCGCCTGGAGCATGGTCCAGCGGCTGCGCAGCCCGAGCGACGACGGCCGCCCGAACTCGATCCCGATCATCAGCCCGCGTCCGCGGACCTCGTGCAGCAGCTCGTAGCGCGGCACCAGCTCCCTGAGCTTCGAGAAGAGCAGCTCGCCCACCCGGCGCACGTGTGCCACGATGCCCTCGTTCTCCATGACCGAGAGCACCGCGAGGCCGGCGGCCATGGCCTGCGCGTTCGAGCCGAAGCTCGCCGAGTGCACGAGGACCCGGTCCATGGAGGAGTAGACCTTCTTGAAGATCCAGTCCTTGCCGAGCGTCGCCCCGACGGGCACATAGCCGCCGGACAGCGCCTTGGCGACACAGACCAGGTCCGGTTCGACGCCCTCCTCGTGCTGATAGGCGTAGAAGTCGCCGGTCCTGCCGAGCCCCGTCTGCACCTCGTCGGCGATCAGCAGCGCCCCGCGCGCGTGCAGCAGCTCCTGGGCGGCGCGCAGGAAGCCGGGCGGGGCCTCGTGCACCCCCTTGCCCTGGATCGGCTCGACGACGAACGCGGCCACGTCCCCCTTGCGCAGTTCCCGGTCCAGGGCGTCGAGGTCGCCGAGCTCGATCGCGGTGTCGGGCAGCAGAGGGGCGAAGCCGTCCTTGAAGCCCTTCTCGCCGTTGACCGACAGGGACCCGGTGGTCAGGCCGTGAAAGGCGTGGGAGCAGTAGAGGATCCTCGGTTTCCCGGTCGCGTAGCGGGCGAACTTCAGCGCGGTCTCCACTGCCTCGGTGCCGCTGTTGCCGAAGAAGACCCGGTCGAGGTGCGGGCTGTGGGCGAGCAGCCGCTCGGCGAGCAGCCCGGGCAGGGGCTGGCAGTCGAAGCGGGTGAGGTCGGCGAGCGAGGCGTCCAGGACGTCGTGGAGGGCCTTGCGGACCACGGGGTGGTGCCGGCCGAGGCCCATCACCCCGAAGCCGGCGAGCATGTCCAGGTGGTCGGCGCCGTCGGCGTCCCAGAAGTGGGCGCCCTCGGCCCGTTCGTAGACCTTGTCGAAGCCGATCGTGTGGAGCATGCGCGGGAGCTGGTGGTTGAGATACCGGCTGTGCAGCTCGTAGCGCTCGGTGCCGCGTTCGGCGAGCAGTGCCGCCAGGTCGAACTCCTTGCTCATTGCCCGTTCTCCTTACGTGCCAGGGCGGCGCTGATCCGTCCGGCGCTCTCCACCGGGGGTGAGGCCGAGGCCGGCGAGCGGCTCGCCGCGCTTCGCGTGCGGCGGGAACTGCTCTCGTCCCGCGCTCGGCCCCCTTTCGGTCGATGCGACGGCGTGTCCGATGCGGTCGGCGGTCCGAGGGGGAGACACGACACCACCACGTCGTGGCTCCCCGCGGAATCAGCCGTTGTTCCCCGAGACGGTCTCGCGGATCGCCCGGAGGGACTCCTTGAGCGAGCCCATCGTGGCGAGGACGGCGGTGGGTTCGTAGCCGCAGTGCGCCATGCAGTTGGCGCAGCGCGGGTCCTTGCCCCGGCCGTACTTGTCCCAGTCGGTCTCCTCGATCAGCTCCCGGTACGTGGGGACGTAGCCGTCGCTCATCAGGTAGCAGGGTCGCTGCCAGCCGAAGAGGGAGTAGTTGGGGATCGCCCAGGCGGTGCACGGGAAGTCGGCCTTGCCCTCCAGGAAGTCCAGGAAGAGCGGCGAGTGGTTCAGCCGCCAGCGTCCGCGGTTGCCGCCGGCGAAGGCTTTCTTGAAGAGCTCCCTGGTCTGTTCGACGCCGAGGAAGTGCTCCTGGTCCGGGGCCTTCTCGTAGGCGTACGCCGGGGAGATCATCATCTCGTCGACCTCGAGGTCGTCGTTGAGGTAGTTGAGCACCTCGATGATGGTCTGCGGGGTGTCGGTGTTGAAGAAGGTCGAGTTGGTGGTGACCCGGAAGCCGCGCCGCTTGGCCTCCTTGATCGCCGCCACCGCCTCGTCGAACACCCCTTCCTTGGCCACGGATTCGTCGTGCCGCTCGCGCAGCCCGTCGATGTGCACCGCGAACGCGAAGTACGGAGAGGGCGTGAAGTTCTCCAGCTTCTTGCGCAGCAGCATGGCATTGGTGCAGAGGAAGACGTATTTCCTCTTCGCCACCAACTGACGCACGATCTCGTGGATCTGAGGATGCATCAGCGGTTCGCCGCCCGCGATGGAGACCATCGGCGCCCCGGATTCCAGGACCGCGCCGACCGCCTGGGCGACCGGCATGCGCTGCTTGAGCACACCCGCCGGGTGCTGGATCTTTCCGCACCCCTCGCACTTGAGGTTGCAGGCGAACAGCGGCTCGAGTTCGACGATCAGCGGGAACTTGTCCCGCTTGCGGAGCTTCTGTTCGAAGAGATAGGTCCCGACCCGGATGGACTGACGGAGCGGCATGGCCATAACTCGCTCACCTCCTGGGGAGCAGCAAAGAACGGTGCCATTCGAAGAATGCGGGAAGGACGGCACGAAGAACACGGAAAGCTGATATTCCACCCCGTACCGTGCCGATCCGGACCAGTTCATATTCTGGAGCGTCCACGACCACCCGTACGGCCGCAACCGGGCGAGGCCCGGCGGTCAGCGCGGTACGGAGTGTGGCCGCGGACTCCATGTCCACCGCGATCGCTCCGGTGGCCCTCAGCTCGGCCCGCTCCTGGCCCCGTACGACATGGTCGGAGCCGGTCAGCGGACCGGTGTGGACCGTCCTCCCGGGCAGCGCCCGGCTCAGCGCCTTCACCAGGAGCTCCGTCCCGGTGCAGGGAGTGGTGCCTTCGGGGTCCCGGGTCTCGTCGGCGACGATCAGGTCCCCGGGGTGCATCCCGGGGGCCAGGCCGGCGCAGAAGCCGGAGGCGATGACGACGGCGTCCCGCCAGGGGTCCCGGCCGAGGCTCCGCGAGACGGCCCGGCCGGCATGGGCGGGGCCCATGCCGGTGCGCACCACGGTGAACGGGCCGGACGCCCCGTCCCGGCCGCCGCTGCGCAGCGCGAGCTGCTCGATGCCGAGCGCGCAGGCGATCAGCAACGGAGCCGCGGAGCCGGTGGGCCCCGGCTCTGGGCGCATCAGGCCTCCCTGGAGAGGTTCGGCTCGCCGTTCACGTAGCGGCCGAGCGCCGTGAGCGGGAACACCTGCCGGTAGAGGTGGTAGTTGATGGAGAAGTCCCAGGGGAATCCGGTGCCGGTGAAGTACGGCTCGTCCCAGGAGCCGTCCGGGAGCTGGGTCTCGGCGAGCCAGGCGACGCCGCGTTCCACGGCCTTGGACTGCCGCCCGCCGGCCGCCAGCAGGGCGAGGAGCGCCCAGGCGGTCTGCGAGGCGGTCGAGGCCCCGTGGCCGATCCATGCCTGTTGCCGGTACGAACGCAGGTCCTCGCCCCAGCCGCCGTCCTCGTTCTGTACCGATTCGAGCCAGGCGACCGCCCGGCGGATCGCCGGGTGGGAGCGGGAAAGACCGGCGGCGGTGAGGGCGGGGACCACCGACCCGGTGCCGTAGACGTAGTTGACCCCCCAGCGGCCGAACCAGGCGCCGTTCGACTCCTGTTCGGCCAGCAGCCACTCGATTCCCCTGCGGGTACGGGGGTCGTGGGCCTTGCCCTCGTAGGCGAGCATCTCCACCACATGGGCGGTGACGTCGGCCGAGGGCGGATCGATGACCTCACCGAAGTCGCAGAACGGCAGCCTGTTGGGGAAGGGGCTGGTGTTGTCGGCGTCGAAGGCTCCCCAGGCTCCGTTCCTCGACTGCATCCCGAGGGTCCAGCGGGCGCCGCGGGCGATCGCTCCCTCGACCCTGTCGGGGTCGTGGTGCTTCACCCGGCGCAGCGCGAGGACGACCTCGGCGGTGTCGTCGATGTCGGGGTAGTTGTCGTTGTGGAACTCGAACGCCCAGCCGCCCGGCGGGAGTCCGGGGCGGCGCACCGCCCAGTCGCCGGGCCGGACGATCTCCTCGCCCAGCATCCAGTCGGCGGCCTTGACGAGCGCCGGATGGTCCGGTGGAAGGCCCGCGTCGGCGAGGGCGATGGTGGCGAGGCAGGTGTCCCAGACGGGCGACTGACAGGCCTCGATCATCCGTGAGCCGTCCTCGCGCCAGACGGCGAACCGGTCGAGGGACTCGAGACCGGCGCGCATGACGGGGTGGTTCAGGTCGTAGCCGAGCAGGTGGAGGGCGATGACCGAGTAGACGGCCGGGGGCTGGATGCCGCCCCAGCAGCCGTCGTTCTCCTGGCGCTCGACGATCCAGCGGGCGGCGACGTTCATGGCCGCGGTGCGCAGCCGGCGCGGGGCGACCCGGTGGTAGAGGTGCATCGCCTTGTCGAGGCGTTGGAAGACTCCGTCCCAACTGGCGGCGGGCGCCAGGGTTTTGGCCGGGTTCGGCCGGGCCGGGTCGGTGTGCAGCTCGTCCAGCGGGAAGGGCGCGGGGCGCACCGGCCGCTTGGCGGAGACCACCGTGAGCGGCACGATGGTCTGCCGGGCCCAGCAGCCGAAGTCGTAGATGTTGAGCGGGAACCACTTCGGCAGGAAGATCAGCTCGGGCGGCAGTTCGGGGAGGTCGTCCCACTTCCACCAGCCGAAGAGGGCGAGCCAGATCCGGGTGAAGACCCGGGCGGAGGCGATCCCGCCGCGCTCGCGGATCCAGGCGGCGGCGCGGGCCATGTGCGGGTCGTCGGGAAGGTCTCCGGCGAGGCGCAGCGCCACGTACGCCTCGATGGTGGTGGAGAGTTCGCCGGGCCCGCCGTGGAAGGTGGCCCAGGTGCCGTCCTCGCGCTGCTCACCCCGGATGTGGAGCGCGGCGGCGCGGGTGGTGTCCTCGTCCTGGATGCCGAGGAACTGGCGCAGCAGGAGGTCCTCGGCGTCCATGGTGACGTTGGTCTCCAGGTCACCCTTCCACCAGCCTTCGGCGTCCTGGCGGCCGAGGAGATGGCTGACGGAGCGTTGCGCGGCGCGCGCGGCGACCTCTTGCAGGCCTGCCGCCGCGGGCGCGGTGTCGGTGGTGGAGCCTTGCGTGGCCCGCGCGACGACCTCTTGCAGGCCTGCCGCCGCGGGCGCGGTGTCGGTGGTGGAGCCTTGCGTGGCCCGCGCGACGACCTCTTGCAGGCCTGCCGCCGCGGGCGCGGTGTCG
>NZ_BMTO01000002.1:628574-662731 GCF_014649715.1 Streptomyces lateritius | reverse complement strand
GCTTTCGCGTTTCCCTTTCCGGCGGTTCCGACTCTATCAGATCCTTTCGGGCCTGATTCCCAGTCAGCGGGAGTTGTCTTTGCGGCTGTTGGGCCGTTCCGACGAGTGAGACTTTAGCGGATTCCTGGCCGCCGACGCTAATCGGGGACTCGCGTTCAAACCTTCGAACGTGGATTCCTCATTTCGCAAAAACGCACAGAAAGCACGACGGCGCGATGAAGCGGCGTCAGCTCCTGATGGTTCTTGCGGAATCGCTGTCCGGGGCCGACCGGGGTCGGTGCTCACGTCGGACAACTCGGAGAACACTACGGACGCGTTAATCCCGTGTCAACCCCGGGCCCTGGGCGTACGCTCCGCGTATGACTACGCACGCGTGCACCCTTCAGTGGTGGGCCGCCTGACGGCGGCCTGAGACACGCATGCGCTCAGCGGCCGCCGCCTCGGCGGCCGTTCGCGTTTCCCCCTCCGGGAGCCGGCCGTCGGGCCGGCGGCCGCTCCGACACAGGAGCAGGAGAGGGAAAGGACGCATGATGAAGCGGATCTTCAGTGGGGTAAAGCCGACCGGACATCTGACGCTGGGCAACTACCTCGGGGCCGTACGGCGGTGGGTCGAGGATGATCAGCACCGGTCCGACGCGCTGTTCAGCGTCGTCGATCTGCACGCGCTCACCGCGGAACACGATCCGGCGCGGGTGCGACGGCTCAGTCGGCAGGCGGCGACACTGCTTCTCGCGGCGGGACTCGATCCGAGGCTGTGCACCGTGTTCGTCCAGAGTCATGTGGACGAACACGCCCGGCTCTCGTATCTGCTGGAGTGCACGGCCACGGACGGCGAGCTGCGGCGGATGATCCAGTACAGGGAGAAGGGCGCTCGGGCACGGGCCGCCGGGGAGAGCGTGCGGCTCTCCCTGCTGACGTACCCGGTGCTGATGGCGGCGGACATCCTGGCCTACGGGACCGAGGAGGTTCCCGTGGGTGACGACCAGACGCAGCACGTGGAGCTGACCAGGGATCTGGCCGTGCGGTTCAACCAGCGGTACGGGCACGTGTTCACCGTGCCGAAGGCGACGCACCCGGCGGTGGCCGCTCGTGTCATGGATCTGCAGGACCCTCGCTCGAAGATGGGGAAGTCGCACGAGAACGGGACCGGGATCGTCTATCTGCTGGACGACGCGGAGACGGTCCGGCGGAAGATCATGCGGGCGGTGACGGACAGCGGGCGGGATGTCGCGTACGACCGGGAGGCGAGTCCGGGCGTGGCGAATCTGCTGGATCTGTTGGCCGCCGCGACGGGTGGGAATCCGGAGGTGCTGGCCGGTGCATACGAGTCCTACGGATCTTTGAAGAAGGACACGGCGGACGCGGTCGTCGAGCTGCTGAGGCCGGTCCGGGAGCGGCATGCGGAGCTGGCTGCCGATCCGGGACATGTGGATCAGGTGCTGCGGGACGGCGCCGAGCGGGCCCGGGGGATGGCGCGGCCCCTGGTGGACCGGGCCTATCGGGCGATCGGGTTGATGCCGGCGGGGTGAGGAAGCGCGGTGCGGTGGCCGCGCGGGCCCCTGGTGAGGGGGGCAGCATCGTAGGTATGGAGATTGCGGAGAACGCGGCGCTGATCGTCGTCGATGTGCAGAAGGGCTACGAGGAGGAGTCCTGGGGGAAGCGGAACAACCCGGCGGCCGAGGAGAACATCGCGGCCCTGATCGACGTCTGGCAGAAGACGGGGCGGCCGGTCGTGTTCGTACGGCACGACTCGCCCGAGGGGTCGCGGTCGCCGCTGAGGAAGGGGTACGCGGGCAACGACTTCAAGGACTTCGTCGAGGAGCGGCGGGGGAAGGGAGGCGGGCGGGAGCTGCTGGTGACGAAGGCGGTGAACTCCGCGTTCTACGGGGAGCCGTCGTTGAGGCGGTGGCTGGCCGGGGAGGACATCGCGCAGATCGTGATCGTCGGCATCCAGACGAACATGTGCAACGAGACGACCGCGCGGATGGGCGGGAACCTCGGGTACGAGGTGGTGTTTCCGCTCGACGCCATGCACACCTTCGACCAGGACGGGCCGTTCGGGTGGTCGCGGAGCGCCGACGAGCTGACGCGGGCGACGGCGGTCTCGCTGCATGGGGGCGGGTTCGCGGAGGTCGTGAGGACCGAGGACGTGCTGAAGGGGGCGTCCGCCGGGACGCGCTGACCCCGGCGGGCGGGGGGTGTCGGTCAGCCGTTGCCGGAGGCGAGTTCGCGGCTGCGGTCGCGGGCGGCCTCCAGGGCCGCGATGAGGGCGGCCCGTACGCCGTGGTTCTCCAGCTCACGGATGGCGCTGATGGTGGTGCCGGCCGGGGAGGTGACGGCTTCGCGGAGCTTCACCGGGTGTTCGCCGCTGTCGCGGAGCATCACGGCGGCGCCGATGGCGGCCTGGACGATCAGGTCGTGGGCCTGGGCGCGGGGCAGGCCGAGGAGAATGCCGGCGTCGGTCATGGCCTCGACGAGGAAGTAGAAGTAGGCGGGGCCGGAGCCGGAGAGGGCGGTGGCGGCGTCCTGCTGGGACTCGGGGACGCGCAGGGTCTTGCCGACGCCTCCGAAGATCTCCTCGGTGTGGACGAGGTGCTCGGGGGTGGCGTGGCTGCCGCCGGAGATCACGGACATGCCCTCGTCGACGAGGACGGGGGTGTTGGGCATGACGCGGACGACGGGGGTGCCGGCGGTGAGCCGGTCCTCGATGAAGGAGGTGGGGATGCCGGCGGCGGCGCTGACGACCAGGCGGTCGGCGGCGACGTGGGGGGCGAGTTCGTCGAGGAGACGGCCCATGTCCTGGGGCTTCACGGCGAGGATGAGGGTGTCGGCGCGCTTGGCGGCCTCGGCGTTGCTGACGGCCTCGACGCCGTAGCGGGCGCGCAGTTCCTCGGCTCGTTCGGTGCGGCGGGCGGTGACCAGGAGGTGGGCGGGGCTCCAGCCGGCCCGGATCATGCCGCTGAGGAGCGCTTCACCGATCTTGCCGGTGCCGAGGACTGCGACGGTCTGCGTCATGGCTCTGTTCACCTCGCCGTGGATGCGTATGTGTCGCCATCCTCGCACCGTGCGCCTTCGCTCGGGGCGGGTGTCCGAGGGGCGGTCACGCCGTGCGACGGCGGAGGGTGGCGGCGCCGAGGGTGAGGACGAGCAGGGCACAGCCTGCGACGACGAGGCCGTCGCGGACGAATGCGGCGGTGATGTCGGGGTGGCGGAGGACTTCGTTCATGCCGTCGACGGCGTACGACATGGGCAGTACGTCGGAGATCGCTTCGAGGACGGGCTGCATCTGGTCGCGTGGGGCGAACAGGCCGCAGAGGAGCAGCTGGGGGAAGATCACCGCCGGCATGAACTGGACGGCCTGGAACTCGGAGGCGGCGAAGGCGGAGACGAAGAGGCCGAGGGCGGTGCCGAGCAGGGCGTCGAGGAGAGCGACGAGGAGGAGGAGCCACGGCGAGCCGACGACGTCGAGGCCGAGGAGCCGGAGGGCGAGGCCGGTGGCGAGGGTGGACTGGACGATGGCGACGAGTCCGAAGGCGAGGGCGTAGCCGGCGATGAGGTCGCCCTTGGCGAGGGGCATGGCGAGCAGGCGTTCCAGGGTGCCGGAGGTGCGCTCGCGCAGGGTGGCGATCGAGGTCACGAGGAACATGGTGATCAGCGGGAAGATGCCAAGCAGTGAGGCGCCGATGGTGTCGAAGGTCCGGGGGCTTCCGTCGAAGACGTACCGGAGCAGGACGAGCATCAGGCACGGGACGAGGATCATCAGGGCGATCGAGCGGGGGTCGTGGCGCAGCTGGCGCAGGACGCGGGCGGCGGTGGCGAGGGTGCGGGCGCCGTTCATCGCTGGGACTCCTCAAGGGGTGCTGCCGCGCGGGCGTTCGCGGCGTCGACGAGGTGGAGGAAGGCGTCCTCGACGGTGGGGGTGTCGTTGCGGCGCCGGAGGGCTTCGGGGGTGTCGTCGGCGAGGATCTCCCCTTCCCGCATGAGGAGCAGCCGGTGGCAGCGCTCGGCCTCGTCCATGACGTGGGAGGAGACGAGGAGCGTGGCGCCGCGGTCGGCGGCGATGCGGTGGAAGAGGTTCCACAGGTCACGGCGGAGGACGGGGTCGAGGCCGACGGTCGGCTCGTCGAGGACGAGGAGTTCCGGGGTGCCGAGGAGGGCGACGGCGAGCGAGACGCGGCTGCGCTGGCCGCCGGAGAGCCGGCCGGCGAGGGCGTCGGCGTGCGAGGTGAGGTCGACGTCGTGGAGGGCTCGGTCGACGGCGGTGCGGCGGTCCTCGCGGTGGGCGCGGCCGGAGAGGAGGACGGCGGCGAAGTAGTCGAGGTTCTGGCGGACGGTGAGGTCGTCGTAGACGGAGGGGGCCTGCGTGACGTAGCCGATGCGGGAGCGCAGGGCCGCGTCGCCGGCCGGGTGGCCCAGGACGTCGAGGGTTCCGGTGACCTTGGCCTGGGTGCCGACGATGGCGCGCATCAGGGTGGATTTGCCGCAGCCGGAGGGGCCGAGGAGGCCGGTGACGCGGCCCGGGGGGACGGCGAAGTCGAGGCCGCGCAGGACGGTGCGGTCGCCTCGGACGACGGTGAGGCCGTGGGCGAGGATCGCGGTCGGCGTGGCACTCTCCGAGTAATTCACCATGCGATGAATAATGCGCTCGGGGGGTGGGGTCGTCAAGCACCCCCGGGTGCCGAGTGAGCGGGGCGGGGGTGGGGTGCTTCGGCGGGTGGGGTGGTTACCTGCGCTTGGGCTTCTTGCGGGCGGCCGGGTTTCCCGCCCGGGAGCCGCGGCGCTTCTCGTACCGGGCGCGGGCCGTCTCGTACTCGGCGCGGCGCAGCTGCTCGCCGGGCGCCTCGACGAGGCAGCGGAAGAAGTAGGCGAGGAGCGAGCCGATGAAACCGATCATCTTGAGGCTGCGCAGCGAGTCCTCGCGGCCCGGGTCTCCGGGGCGGCGGACGAAGCCCTCCCAGGTCTTGCGGAAGGCGATGGTGCTGCAGATCGCGAACATGACGACCACGAGCAGGTTGACGAAACCGCCGACCTCGGCGACCTCCAGGCCCTGGTAGGCGAACCGGAGCACGAAGCACCCGGCCGCCGCGGCGACCAGCGCGCCGACCGCGAGGCCGGCCCGGCGCAGCGCGTAGCGGCCACTGTGGTCGACCCAGGTCGTCCCGAAGAAACGGATCTCCTCGGGCAGCGGGCCGGCGGGGGTGCCGCCGGCCGCGGCCTTGGGCTCGGGCCTGGGTCTGGGTTCGGCGGTCTGGTCGTCGTCGCTCACGAGGTCGATTATCCCCGGGCGGCGGGGCGGGGATCAGCCGCAGCGCTTGGCGACATAGCCGTCGTTGCCGGTGTTCACATAGGCGTCGGAGACGAATTCACCCGAGGCGATGTTGTCCCAGAGGTTCGTGGTGCCGTACGGGCCGCTGATCCACTCGCCCGGTGTCTGGCAGTAGATCGGCACGCGAACGTCCAGGCCCAGCGTCCGCACGATGCGGTACTGCGTGCCCGGGCCCGAGCGGACGTTCACGCGATACCCCGGCGCGATCGGGTAGCGCACCACGCTCATGGTGGTCACCCCGTCCAGCTCCGCGACCGCCCTCGATTCGCTCGCTTCGTCGACCGCCTTGTCAACGCCCATGGCGTCCTCCCCCGTTGTATTCGCAAGCGCTCCGCTGCGATTCACTCTCTGCGACGCGCAGGCTAGCAAGCCCCACCGACATCCCGTGCGCCATCGACTAGGCTCCGTGCGTCGCGCACGCGCGCGAACTCAACGGGGAACCACACGGGGGTGGACGATGCCGCCGTTGCGCAGTACCGGTGCGAACCGGGAAGCCGAAGAGCCCGAGTACGCCGGCGCGTACCGCCTCCAGGCATGTCTCGGCGCGGGCGGCATGGGTGTGGTGCATCTGGCCACGTCGGCCTCCGGGCTGCGGCTCGCCGTCAAGGTGGTGCACGGTCAGTACGCGGAGGACCCGGAGTTCAGGGCCCGGTTCCGCCAGGAAGTAGCCGCCGCACGCCGGGTGAGCGGAGCCTTCACCGCGCCCGTCGTGGACGCCGACCCCGATGCCGTCCGCCCCTGGATGGCGACCCTTTACGTCCCCGGTCCCACCCTCGCCGACCAGGTGAAGCGGAACGGCCCCCTCTCCCCCGCCGAACTGCGCCGGCTGACGGCCGGACTCGCGGAGGCGCTGCGCGACATCCATCGCGCCGGGGTCGTGCACCGCGACCTCAAGCCGAGCAATGTGCTGCTCACCGACACCGGCCCGAAGGTCATCGACTTCGGCATCTCCCGGCCCATGGACAGCGATCTGCACACGGAGACGGGAAAGCTGATCGGGTCGCCGCCCTTCATGGCGCCCGAGCAGTTCCAACGGCCCCGCGAGGTGGGCCCGTCGGCAGACGTGTTCGCGCTCGGCTCCGTACTGGTGCACGCGGCGACCGGGCACGGGCCGTTCGACTCCGACAGCCCGTACATCGTCGCGTACCAGGTCGTGCACGACGAACCCGATCTGTCGGGGGTCCCGGCCGAGCTCGCTCCGCTCGTCGCGCGCTGCCTCGCCAAGGAACCGGCGGACCGCCCGACGCCGGCCGAGATCATGGCGGCGCTGCTGCCGCCCTCGTACGAGGCGGCGGCGTTCATACCCGCGCAGCGGCGGCCGCTCGTTCTGCCCGAGCCGCCTTCCGGTGCCTCGGGGGCCTGGGACGCGGACACCCCGGTACGAGCACCGGCGCCCCGCCCCCGACGACGGCTCCGCCCCTGGGCCGTGACCGCCGCCGCACTCGTCGTCCTCGCGGCCGGCGGGGCGTTCGCACTGCTGAGTGCGGGCGCCCCCGAGGCTCCCTCCTCGCCCGCTCCGCACCCCGCCGAGGCGGCCGCGGCCTTCGCCACCTGGGAGACCAGCCTGCAGAAGGACGGCGAAGCCGTCGCCCCGGCCTGCACCGGCACGGCCGACGCGCTGTACTGCTCCGCCCGGGGCGTGGTGCTCGCCCGGATCGACCCCGCGACCGGCCGGGCGCTCTGGTCGCGTCCCGCGGCGGCCGGGAGCCTCGTCGCCTCGCCCCCCGTCCTCTCCGGCCGTCTGCTGAGCGCCGTCGACGCCGACGGAACCCTGCGGGCGTTCACGGCGGACGACGGCACCCCGGTCTGGGACACCGCAGGCGCCGGTCGCCGGGAAGGCGCCAACCCGGCCGGCGACACGCTCCTCTTCCCGACCTCCTCCACGGAGGTCAGGGCCGTCGACGCCGCGACGGGGAAGCAGCGTTGGCTCCGCGCGCTGCGCGGCTTCACCGCTCCCCGCTTCGGCCCCTACGACGCGGAGTCGGGCCTCGTGCCCGTCTTCGAGACGACAGGCGGCGGAGGCGGCACGTCGCTCGGGGCCCTGCGGCCACGGACCGGCGACGTCGTCTGGCGGCAGCGGCTCGATGGCGACCTCGTCCCTGTGGGGACGGGCGCGGACGGTGCCCTCTTCCTGCGCTCGACGAACGCCGACTCGCAGACGGACGCCCTCGTCCGCTTCGACCCCGCCGACCGCTCCGTGCGGCGCGTCCCGCTGCCGTACCGGCTCGACGATCCGAAGATCGCCGTACGCGGCGCCGTCGCCTATCTCCTCGACGCCTCCGGCCGCCTCACCGCCCTCGACACCGCCGCCCCGCGCGGGCGTGTCCTGTGGGAGTTGGAGACCGCCGCCGGGAACGTGTCCGCGCCCGTGCTCGGGGGCGGGGGGCGGTTGTATCTGTCCGCGGCCGACGGGCGGTTGCTCGCCGTGGACACCGCGCGGGGGGCGTTGATCGGCCAGACCGAGCCGCGGCTCGGGGACGGCAGGCTCGGGTACGCGACGAGTGTGCCCGCGCCCGTCGTCGTCGGGGAGCGGGTGTTCGGGAGCGCGCCCGACGGGTCCGTGTTCGCCGTGGACGGGCGGGATCCCGGGGGCTGGTGAGACTCCCGGCGGGGGTGCCGCGCTCACACCTACGAGAGCGGGGAGTGGGCATCCAGCCTCACTCCCCGCGTCATCGAGCCGACCGCCGCCCGGCTCAGCCGAGCTTGCTCACGTCCCGCACCGCGCCCTTGTCGGCGCTCGTCGCCATCGCCGCGTACGCCCGCAGCGCCGCCGAGACCTTGCGCTGACGGTTCTTCGGGGCGTAGACGCCGCCCAGCGCCTCGCGGCGGGCCCCCAGCGTCTCCTCGTCGACGAGGAGCTCGATCGAACGGCTCGGGATGTCGATACGGATCCGGTCGCCGTCCTCCACCAGCGCGATCGTGCCGCCGGACGCCGCCTCCGGCGACGCGTGGCCGATCGACAGGCCCGACGTACCGCCCGAGAACCGGCCGTCCGTCACCAGCGCACAGGTCTTGCCCAGGCCGCGGCCCTTGAGGAAGGAGGTCGGGTAGAGCATCTCCTGCATGCCGGGGCCGCCGCGCGGGCCCTCGTAGCGGATGACGACCACGTCGCCGTCCTTGACCTGCTTGTTCAGGATCTTCTCGACGGCCTCGTCCTGCGATTCGCAGACGACGGCCGGGCCCTCGAAGGTCCAGATCGACTCGTCGACACCGGCCGTCTTCACGACGCAGCCGTCGACGGCGAGGTTGCCGCGCAGCACCGCGAGGCCGCCGTCCTTGGAGTACGCGTGCGCCGCGTCGCGGATGCAGCCGCCGGCGGCGTCCGTGTCGAGGGAGTCCCAGCGCTCGGACTGGGAGAAGGCGGTCGCGGAGCGGACGCAGCCCGGGGCCGCGTGCCACAGCTCGACGGCCTCGTCCGACGGGGAGCCGCCGCGCACGTCCCACGTCCCCAGCCACTCCTTGACGGAGCGGGAGTGGACGGTGTGGACGTCCTCGTTGAGAAGCCCGGCACGGTACAGCTCGCCGAGGATGGCGGGGATACCGCCGGCGCGGTGCACGTCCTCCATGTAGTACGTGCCGCCGGGGGCCACGTTCGGGGCGACCTTGGCCAGGCACGGCACGCGGCGCGAGACCGCGTCCATGTCGGACAGGCCGTACTCCAGCTCGGCCTCCTGCGCGGCGGCGAGCAGGTGCAGGATCGTGTTGGTGGAGCCGCCCATGGCGATGTCGAGGGCCATGGCGTTGTCGAAGGCCGCGCGGGTGGCGATGGAGCGCGGCAGGACGGAGTCGTCGTCCTCGTCGTAGTGGCGCCGGGTGATGTCGACGACCGTGCGGGCGGCGTTCTCGTACAGCGCCTTGCGGGCGGTGTGGGTGGCGAGGACCGAGCCGTTGCCGGGGAGGGAGAGGCCGATGGCCTCGGTCAGGCAGTTCATCGAGTTGGCGGTGAACATGCCGGAACACGAACCGCAGGTCGGGCAGGCGTTCTCCTCGATACGGAGCATGTCCGCGTCGGAGATCTTGTCGTTGACGGCCTCCGACATGGCGTCGACCAGGTCGAGCGTACGGACCGTGCCGTCGACCAGGGTCGCCTTGCCGGACTCCATCGGGCCGCCGGAGACGAAGACCGTCGGGATGTTGAGGCGCAGGGCGGCCATCAGCATGCCGGGGGTGATCTTGTCGCAGTTGGAGATGCAGATCAGGGCGTCGGCGCAGTGCGCCTCGACCATGTACTCCACGCTGTCCGCGATCAGGTCGCGGGAGGGCAGGGAGTACAGCATGCCTCCGTGGCCCATCGCGATGCCGTCGTCGACGGCGATCGTGTTGAACTCGCGGGGGATGGCTCCGGCGGCCGTGATGGCCTCGGAGACGATCCGGCCGACCGGCTGGAGGTGGGTGTGGCCGGGGACGAACTCGGTGAAGGAGTTGGCGACGGCGATGATCGGCTTCCGGCCGATGTCCGCGCCAGGTACACCGGAGGCGCGCATAAGGGCGCGTGCGCCCGCCATGTTGCGGCCGTGGGTGACAGTGCGGGACCTCAGCTCGGGCATCGTCGCTCGCTCCTCGTGATGGGTGTGCTTGCCTTCGAGCGTACGCCGACGCTCCAAGATCTGGACATCACGTCCGTATGACGGACAGCATGTTCAGCTTTCGGTCACGACCCCGCCGCGCGGTCGCGTCATGCCTGGGCCAGGTAGCGCTGGAGGGTCGGGGCGACCAGCGCCACGATCTCCTCCGGGTCCGCCGAGGCCAGCGGCTCCACCTGGACGACGTACCGCAGGATCGCGATCCCGACCATGTGCGAGGCCGCCAGCTCGGCGCGGAGCTGTGGGTCCGGCACGTCGAGGTCCGCCGCCACCCGCTCCAGGAGCCGCCGCAGCACGAAGCCGCGCAGCACCTTCGCGGCCGCCTCGTGGGTGAGAGCGGAGCGGATGATCGCGAGGAGGGGGGCCCGGGTCGCGGGGTTCTCCCAGATGTCGATCACGTAGCGGGCCAGGCGTTCGCCCACGTCCTCGGCCGGGCCGCCGACGATCGCCGGGACGACGAGCGCGGGCTCGAAGGAGACCTCGATCGCTGCGGCGAAGACCTCGTCCTTCGTACCGAAATAGTGGTGCACGAGCGCCGCGTCGACACCGGCCGCCTTGGCGATGCCACGGACCGAGGTCTTGTCGTAGCCGCGCTCGGCGAACTGGGCGCGGGCCGCCTCCAGGATCCGCTCGCGCGTGCCCGGTCCGCCGCCCTCGGCGGTACGGGAAGGGCGGCCGCGGCGGCGCGGGGCCGGGTCGGTCATGACCGGCGCACCCGCGTGGGCCGCGAGGACGACGCCAGGTGCAGCCGGGTGAAGGCCAGGGCCTCGGCCAGGTCGGCCTCGCGTTCGGCCGCCGACATCGCGCGCCTGGTGTTGACCTCGATGACGACGTGGCCGTCGAAACCGGTGAGCGCCAGCCGCTCCAGGAGCTCGGCGCAGGGCTGGTTGCCGCGTCCCGGCACCAGGTGTTCGTCCTTCGCCGAGCCCCGGCCGTCGGCGAGGTGGACGTGGCCGAGCCGGTCGCCCATGCGGTCGATCATGGCGAGGGCGTCGGTGCGGGCGGTCGCGGTGTGCGAGAGGTCGACCGTGAAGTGGCGGTAGTCGTCCTTGGTGACGTCCCACTCGGGGGCGTACGCGAGCATCTCGCGGTCCTTGTACCGCCAGGGGTACATGTTCTCGACGGCGAAGCGGACGTCCGTCTCGTCGGCCATCCGCCAGATGCCGGTGACGAAGTCGCGGGCGTACTGGCGCTGCCAGCGGAACGGCGGGTGGACGACGACGGTGGAGGCGCCGAGCTTCTCGGCCGCCGCCTGGGCGCGCTGGAGCTTGACCCAGGGGTCGGTGGACCAGACGCGCTGGGTGATGAGGAGGCAGGGCGCGTGGACGGCGAGGATGGGGACCTGGTGGTAGTCCGAGAGCCGGCGCAGGGCCTCGATGTCCTGGCTGACCGGATCGGTCCACACCATGATCTCGACGCCGTCGTAGCCGAGGCGCGCGGCGATCTCGAAGGCCGTCGCCGTCGACTCCGGATAGACCGAGGCCGTCGACAGGGCGACCTTCGCATCCGGGATGCGCACCACTGGTTCTGCCACGAAGGACAGGGTACGGGGCGGGCCGGTGGCCCGGGGAGGTGGTTCCGGTCACTCGGGGTACCCGGTGGTGCGCCGTGCCGGGCCTTCCGCTTACCCGTTCCGGGCCTCCCCGGCCTCCGTCAGCGGCTTTCCGGGGCGCCGGTCCGGGCGCGGAACGGCGCCCCCTCCCGGTGAGGGAGGCGGAAAGACCGTCCGGGCGGACTACTCCTCCGGGAGGTGGTCCAGGCGGCGCAGGATCACACCCTCGCGCAGCGCCCAGGGGCAGATCTCGAGATCGTCGATGCCGAAGAGGTCCATCGCGCCCTCGGCCACCAGCGCGCCCGCGAGGAGCTGCGGGGCCCGGCCCTCCGAGACACCCGGGAGGCCGGCGCGCTGGTCGGCCGTCATCACGGCGAGCTTGGGGACCCACTCCTCCAGGGACTTGCGGGTGAGGTCGCGCTGGACGTAGAGGCCCTCCCCGGAGCCGGGGGCCCCGGCGATCCGGGCGAGCTGCTTGAAGGTCTTGGACGTGGCCACGACGTGGTCGGGCTTTCCGAAGCGGGCGAACTCGCCGACCGTCCGGGCGATCTGGGCGCGTACATGGCGACGCAGCGCCCGTACGTCCGCCGCGTCGGCCGGGTCTCGGGGCAGCCAGCCGGAGGTCAGCCGGCCGGCGCCGAGCGGCAGCGAGACCGCCGCGTCCGGCTCCTCGTCGATGCCGAACGCGATCTCCAGGGAGCCGCCGCCGATGTCGAGGAGCAAGAGCTTGCCGGCGGACCAGCCGAACCAGCGGCGGGCGGCGAGGAACGTGAGCCGGGCCTCCTCCTCGCCGGTGAGGACCTGGAGGTCGACGCCGGTCTCGTCCTTGACCCGGGCCAGGACGGCGTCGGCGTTCGTGGCCTCGCGCACCGCCGAGGTCGCGAACGGCAGCACTTCCTCGCAGCCCTTGTCCTCGGCGGCCTGGAGGGCGCCGTCGACCGTCGCGATGAGCCGCTCGACCCCGGCGGGGGCGATGGCGCCCCGCTCGTCGAGGAGCTGCGCGAGGCGCAGCTCCGCCTTGTGGGAGTGGGCGGGCAGCGGGCGGGCGCCGGGGTGGGCGTCCACCACCAGCAGGTGCACCGTGTTCGAACCGACGTCGAGGACTCCGAGTCTCATGGGCGGAACGCTACTGCTCCCCCGCGCATACGCTGGAGGTGTGCCAAAGACGAAAAAGGCGAAGCCGGGCAAAGACAGTGCCGCCAAGGCTCTCAAGCCGCCGAAGAAGCTGGGCAGGGCCCTCGGCCAGGTCGAACAGGCCGTACCGGACGAGAAGGGGCTGGACTTTCCGCGTGCCTGGGTCGAGTTCCCCGACCCGGCCGACGACGAGCAGGTCTTCCGCTGCGACCTGACCTGGCTCACCTCCCGCTGGTCCTGCGTCTTCGGCAGCGGCTGCCAGGGCATCCAGGCGGGCCGCGCCGACGACGGCTGCTGCACGCTCGGCGCCCACTTCTCCGACGAGGACGACGAGAAGCGGGTCGCCTCGCACGTGGCGCGCCTCACGCCGGAGCTGTGGCAGTTCCACGACGTCGGTACGGAGACGGGCTGGACGCAGACCGACGAGGACGGCGACCGGCAGACCCGCCGCTGGGAGGGCTCGTGCATCTTCCAGAACCGGCCGGGCTTCGCGGGCGGCGCCGGCTGCTCGCTGCACATCCTGGCCCTCAGGGAGGGCAAGGAGCCGCTGGAGACCAAGCCGGACGTCTGCTGGCAGCTGCCGGTGCGCCGGACGTACGACTGGATCGAGCGGCCCGACGACACCAAGATCCTCCAGGTGTCGATCGGCGAGTACGACCGGCGCGGCTGGGGCCCGGGCGGGCACGACCTGCACTGGTGGTGCACGTCGGCGACCTCGGCGCACGGGGCCGGTGAGCCGGTGTACGTGACGTACCGGCCCGAGCTCACGGAGCTGATGGGCAAGGCGGCGTACGACGTGCTGGTGAAGCTGTGCGAGGCCCGGCTGGCCTCCCAGCTGCCGCTGGTGGCCCCGCACCCCGCCGACCCGGTCCGCTAGCACCGGGGCAAGCACCGGCTCGCACGACTCACGGCGAGGCAGGCGGGGACTCCGGGTCGCTCGGGGTTCCCGGGTCGGTCGTCGTCGGCGGCGGCTCCTCCGTCGTCGGGGGCGGGGTCGTCGGGTCCGTGGACGGCGGGGTCGTGGGATCCGTCGTCGGCGGCGGCTCCTCGGTCGTCGGCGGCGGCGTGGTCGGATCCGTGGACGGCGGGGTCGTGGGATCGGTCGTCGGCGGCTCCTCCGTCGTGGGCGGCGGGGTGGCCGTTCCGTACCCGCCGATCCGTACCACCGCGCCCGAGGGGTTCACCCCGATCCGCGCCGACCAGGCGCCCGCCGGCTCGTGCGCGTGGTCCACGGAGATCCGGACCGTCACGGACTCGCCCGGCCGCAGGGTGCCGGAGGCCTGGTCCACGTACAGCCAGGGCGCGTCCGTCCACAGCGACCAGTCGACGGGGGAGCCGCCGGAGGCGGTGAGCGTGAGGAACGTCGTGTCGCCGTCGCCCTGCGCGGTGACCGTGATCCGCCCGGCGCCCGGCTGCCCGGGCAGCGACGGCCCGACCGGTCCGCCCGGGCTGATCACCTCGACGGAGACGTCCGGGGACCGGCTGCCCTGGGTGAAGCGCGGGTCGGGGGTGGTGCGGGCGTTGCCCGCGATGTCGTAGCGGTCGTACGGGGTGCCGTCGAGGCTCACCTGGTCGTCCGCCTCGCGCGCGGTGACGGGGGCGCCCTCGCGGCCCTCGCCGGTCATCGGTCCGCCGCGGTACGAGGCCCACAGGGCGATCACCGGGGCGGCGACCACGGCGGCAACGACGGTGGTCGTCACCGCCCGAGCCCGGATCCGGTCGCGGCGGGCCGCGTGGTCCTTGGGGTCCATGGGGAATCCGGCCGGGCCGAAGCGCGGGGCGCCGCCCCGCGTGCGGGGGGCGTGCAGCATCGCGGCGTACGCGGCCGCGCGGGGCGCCGCCACGAGGGGGAGCCGGCCGGGGGTGACCGTCGCCGCGCCGGGCCACGGCCCGCCCGCGCCCGCGCGCTCGGCGGCCCTGCGGCAGCGGGGGCAGTCGTCGACGTGGCGGACCAGTTCGGCGCGCAGGGTCGCGGAGAGCAGGACCTGGTGGTCACCGGTGAGCCGGGCGACGGTGGGGCAGTTGCCGGTCTCGACGACCGCGAGGGCGGCACGGGTCCGTTCCACCTCGCAGGCGGCCGAGGCGAGCAGCTCGCGCGCGGCGAGGGCGTCCAGGGAGAGCACGGCGGCCACTTCGCGGTGGCCGAGGCCGTGGCGGACGGCGAGCTCCAGGGCCTCGCGCTGCTCGGGGGTGGTGCCCGCGGCCTCCGGCCACGCCAGCAGCGCCAGTTCGGCGCGGCGGCGCTCGGCGACCTCCTCCGGGACCCGGGGCGGCTCGGGCGCGACGACGGCGGGGCGGCCGGTGTGCGCGCCCTGCCGCTTGCGTCGCTGCTCGGCGAGGCTGCGCAGACAGGCCCAGCGGGCGAGCGCGTAGAGCCATGCCGTGCGGCCGTTCCCGTCGGCCGGACAGCGGCTCTGGTGGCGTTCGGCGGTGGCGAGGACGTCACCGAGCACGGTGGTCGCCACGTCGTGGTCGCAGAGCACCGAGAGGCAGTAGGTGAACAGGCCGTCCAGATACGCCTCGTAGCGGGCGGGCGGGTGCTGGCCGAGGGTGCGGGGTCCGTCGTCGCTTCGGCGATGCGCCCGATGCGCCCGGTGTGCGCCGGTGGTGTTCGTGGGGGTTTCCAGCCTGCTGCTCGTCACTGGGCGACCGTAGGCAAGACGGCGGGGTCTCTTCGTACCGCTTGCACACTTTTAATCCATACGGGTGAAGGTATCGCCCGAAAGGGGACAGGAACCCGGCATTCCGCTGCCGAGGGACAGGGGGAGCGACGGGCGCCGGACCGGTTGTCAGTGGGGGCCGCTACGGTTCGGTGCATGGCTGCCCGTACGAAATCCGCCAAGGACCGGCCGTCCTACCGCTGCACCGAATGCGGCTGGACGACCGCCAAATGGCTCGGCCGTTGCCCCGAGTGCCAAGCCTGGGGGACGGTCGAGGAGTACGGCGCGCCCGCTGTCCGTACGACCGCCGCCGGACGCGTCTCCACCGCCGCGCTCCCCATCGGCCAGGTCGACGGCCGCCAGGCCACCGCCCGCAGCACGGGCGTCGACGAGCTCGACCGGGTCCTCGGCGGGGGGCTGGTGCCGGGCGCGGTCGTGCTGCTCGCGGGCGAGCCCGGCGTCGGCAAGTCCACGCTGCTGCTCGACGTCGCCGCGAAGGCCGCCAGCGACGAGCACCGCACGCTGTACGTCACGGGCGAGGAGTCCGCGAGCCAGGTCCGGATGCGCGCCGACCGGATCAACGCGCTCAGCGACCATCTCTACCTGGCGGCCGAGACGGACCTCTCCGCCGTCCTCGGCCACCTCGACGCCGTGAAGCCCTCGCTCCTGATCATGGACTCGGTGCAGACCGTCGCATCGCCCGAGATCGACGGCGCGCCGGGCGGCATGGCCCAGGTCCGGGAGGTCGCCGGAGCGCTGATCCGCGCCTCCAAGGAGCGCGGCATGTCCACGCTCCTCGTCGGCCATGTGACCAAGGACGGGGCCATCGCCGGTCCGCGCCTCCTGGAGCACCTGGTCGACGTGGTCCTCTCCTTCGAGGGCGACCGGCACGCGCGCCTGCGGCTGGTCCGCGGCGTGAAGAACCGGTACGGGGCGACGGACGAGGTCGGGTGTTTCGAGCTGCACGACGAGGGGATCACGGGGCTGGCCGACCCGTCCGGGCTGTTCCTGACCCGGCGTGACGTGGCCGTTCCCGGGACCTGCCTGACGGTGACGCTGGAGGGCCGCAGGCCACTGGTGGCCGAGGTGCAGGCGCTGACGGTCGACTCGCAGATCCCGTCGCCGCGGCGGACCACCTCGGGCCTGGAGACCTCCCGGGTCTCGATGATGCTGGCCGTCCTGGAGCAGCGCGGGCGGATCACCGCGCTCGGCAAGCGGGACATCTACTCGGCGACGGTCGGCGGGGTGAAGCTCTCCGAGCCGGCCGCCGACCTGGCGATCGCGCTCGCCCTGGCCTCCGCCGCCAGCGACACCCCGCTGCCCAAGAACCTGGTGGCGATCGGCGAGGTCGGCCTCGCGGGCGAGGTCCGCCGGGTCACGGGTGTGCAGCGGCGCCTCGCGGAGGCCCACCGGCTCGGCTTCACCCACGCCCTGGTGCCGACCGACCCGGGACGGGTTCCGGCGGGCATGAAGGTGACGGAGGTCGCGGACATGGGGGACGCGCTCAGGGTGCTGCCACGAAGCAGAAGGGCCCCCGCCGCCAAGGCCGACGACGAGCGGTGAGAGCCGGGCGGGCCGCCCCGCGGACGTCGCCAGGGGGTCCCCCGCACGTCGTTCCAGAGGGACTCCGCACGTCGTCCCGGGAGACCCCGCGCCTTGCGGAGCGTGTGCCCGCAAGCGGTGTCGCTAGACTTTGCCCTGGTCTCGCCCATCCGTACGAGCCGGAGGAGTGCAGTGGCAGCCAAGGACGGGGCAGCAGCTCCCGGAAAGTCCGGCGCGGGCTCCGGCATCGAGGCGCTCATGCGCGCCTCGCTCAGCGCCGTCGCCCCCGGCACCGCCCTGCGCGACGGTCTTGAGCGCATCCTCCGGGGCAACACCGGCGGCCTCCTCGTCCTCGGTATGGACAAAACGGTCGAATCGATGTGCACCGGTGGCTTCGTGCTGGACGTGGAGTTCACCGCGACGCGCCTGCGCGAGCTGTGCAAGCTCGACGGCGCGCTCATCCTCGACAAGGACATCACCAAGATCCTGCGGGCCGGCGTCCAGCTCGTCCCGGACGCCTCCATCCCCACCGAGGAGACCGGCACCCGCCACCGCACCGCGGACCGGGTCTCCAAGCAGTGCGGCTTCCCGGTCGTCTCCGTCTCCCAGTCGATGCGCCTGATCGCGCTGTACGTGGACGGCGAGCGGCGCGTTCTGGAGGAGTCGGCCGCGATCCTCTCCCGCGCCAACCAGGCGCTCGCGACCCTGGAGCGGTACAAGCTCCGCCTCGACGAGGTCGCCGGTACGCTCTCCGCCCTGGAGATCGAGGACCTGGTGACCGTCCGGGACGTCACGGCCGTCGCCCAGCGCCTGGAGATGGTCCGCCGGATCGCCACCGAGATCGCCGAGTACGTGGTCGAACTGGGCACGGACGGCCGTCTCCTCTCCCTCCAGCTGGACGAGTTGATCGCGGGCGTCGAGCCCGAGCGGGAGCTCGTCATCCGCGACTACGTCCCCGAGCCCACGGCCAAGCGTTCCCGTACGGTCGCCGAGGCGCTCACCGAGCTCGACGCGCTCAGCCACGCCGAGCTGCTCGAACTGCCCATCGTGGCAAGGGCCCTGGGCTACAGCGGCTCCCCCGAGACGCTCGACTCCGCGGTCTCCCCGCGCGGCTACCGGCTCCTCGCCAAGGTCCCGCGGCTGCCCGGGGCGATCATCGAACGGCTCGTGGAGCACTTCGGCGGCCTGCAGAAGCTGCTCGCGGCGAGCGTCGACGACCTCCAGACCGTCGACGGCGTCGGTGAGGCCCGGGCACGCAGCGTCCGCGAGGGCCTCTCGCGGCTCGCGGAGTCCTCGATCCTGGAGCGGTACGTCTAAGGGGGCACGGAAGGGGCCATACGGGAGTTCCGTACGGCCCCTTCCGCGTACCGTCAGTCCTGGCCGTCAGGCCTTGCCGTCAGTCCTTGGCCAGCGTGAACGAGGCGGGGAGGACCTTCCCGCCCGGCATCGCCGCTTCGACCAGGTAGGTTCCGGGGCCCACCGGGGCCGCCGGGGCGGAGGCGCACTGCGGGGCGCTCCGCTTGCGGTCCCACTCCACCGTGTGCGTGATCGACGAGCCCGCCGGGACCCGGAGCAGGATGCCGGCGTCCGGGCGCGGGCAGTCCCGGGAGGCCCAGACCTCGTCACTCTTGCTGTCGCTGATCGTCAGAACCGCGTTCTTCGGGCCGAAGTCGGCCTTGCAGTCGGTGGCCGAGGTGTTCTTGGCGACCAGGTGGAAGCGGGGCTTCTCGCCCGGCTCGTAGGAGACCTTGGCGCTGCGGAGCGTCAACTGCAGTGCTCCGGGCGGGCAGTTCGGCAGCGGAGAGTCGGCGGGCACCTGCTGTCCGGAGCCCGCGCCGTCGCCGCCCGTGCCGTCCGTGTCGCCGTTCTTGCCGCCGTTCGCCGTACCGGCGTCCGTACCGCCGTCCGCGCCGCCGCTCTCCGCACCGCTGTCGCCGCCCGTGTTCTCGCCGGACTCGCCGGACCCCGCCGACGCGCCCGACTCGTCGCGCCCGCCCGGCTGTTCGCTGATGGCGGGTCCGGAACCGGAGGGTCCGGGAGTGATCGAGGGAGCCGGAGAAGAGCCGTTGGAGGCGTCGTTCGACTTCTTCCCGCCGTTGTCACCGGCGGTGACGGCCCAGAGGGCGAGCAGCGCGACGAGTGCGATCAGGCACAGCGCGACCGCCCTCCGTCGCCAGTAGATGGAGGAGGGAAGCGGCCCGACCGGATTGCGCAGTGATCCCACGCCACGAACCTTACGAGAGATCGGCGCCAACTCCCGCCCCACCCGCCGCCCCAGAATCAAGTTTTGCCGATGATCACATCTGGAGCCCGGCTCCCACCCCGACTTTCGTAGGGGGTGGTCCGATCCCTTCGGCCCGGGTGCCCGTCCGCGTCGGCCGATTAGCGTCCTGTGCCATGGACACGCTCTCCGACGATCTGTATCTCGACATCACCGACTTCGCCCACGGCACCCCGCACTGGTTCCAGTGGCTCGCGGAGGTCTGGACCGAACTGGGACTTCTGCTCTTCGGCGTGCTGTTCCTCGCCGGCTGGTGGCGGGCCAGAACCGGCGGGAGCGACGCGATGGCCCTCGCGCTGCTCGCCCCGCTCGCGACCGCCTTCGGCTACGTGCTGAGCGAGGCGCTCAAGTCGCTGGTGGACGAGGAACGTCCGTGCCGGGCCGTTGCCGGCGCGCCCGCGCCGCTCGTCCCCTGCCCGCCGACCGGCGACTGGTCCTTCCCCAGCAACCACGCCGCCATCGCGGGCGCCGCGGCGGTCGCGCTCGCCCTGTCCTGGCGCGGAATGGTCCGGCTGACCGTGCCGATGGCGCTGCTCATGGCCTTCTCCCGGGTCTTCGTCGGAGTCCACTACCCGCACGACGTGACGGTGGGACTGCTGCTCGGCGCGGCGGTCGCCGTCATCGTCCTCAAGACGGCGACCCGGCCCGTCCGGACGCTGGTGGAGACGGCCCGGTCGAGCGGGAACGGCCCGGTGGTGTGGTGCGCGGGGCGCGGGCCGCGCCCGCACGCCTCCGCGCGCCCCGAGGGCGTGCGCCACGGCGCGTACTGAACGTGTCAGGATCGGGGGTGCCATGACATCCATCGACGCCCCCCTCACCGACCTCACCGGCCTCCCCGTCGCCCCGGCACCCGCCGCGGAACTGCACGGGCCCGTCCTCGCCTGGTTCGACCGGCACGCCCGTGACCTGCCCTGGCGCCGCCCGGAGGCGGGGGCGTGGGGGGTGATGGTCAGCGAGTTCATGCTGCAGCAGACCCCCGTGGTGCGGGTCCTGCCGGTGTACGAGCAGTGGCTCGCGCGCTGGCCGCGCCCGGCCGACCTCGCCGCGGAGGCGCCCGGCGAGGCCGTCCGCGCCTGGGGCAGGCTCGGCTACCCCCGCCGTGCGCTCCGGCTGCACGCGGCGGCCCAGGCCATAACGGAACGGCACGGCGGCGACGTGCCCCGCGAACACGCGCAGCTGCTATCGCTGCCCGGGATCGGGGAGTACACGGCGGCGGCGGTGGCCTCGTTCGCGTACGGGCAGCGCCACGCGGTCCTCGACACCAACGTCCGCCGGGTGTTCGCCCGGGCGGCCACCGGCGTCCAGTACCCGCCGAACGCCACCACGGCCGCCGAGCGCAGGCTCGCGCGGGAGCTGCTGCCGCGGGACGAGGGGACGGCGGCCCGCTGGGCGGCGGCCTCCATGGAGCTGGGCGCGCTGGTCTGCACCGCCAAGAACGAGGACTGCGGGCGCTGTCCCATCGCCGCGCGGTGCGTGTGGCGGCTCTCCGGCAAGCCGGCGCACGACGGCCCGCCGCGGCGCGGCCAGACGTACGCGGGAACCGACCGTCAGGTGCGCGGCAGGCTCCTCGCCGTACTCCGGGAGGCGGTGGGCGCGGTGCCGCAGGCCGCCCTGGACGCCGTCTGGGACGAGCCGGTGCAGCGCGCCCGCGCCCTCGACGGCCTGGTCGCCGACGGCCTCGTCGAACCGCTGGACGGTGGCCTGTACCGCCTGCCGCAGTCCTGAGCACCGGGCTGCTGCTGAGCATCGCCCGCGGCGGTCCGGAACGTCCGCTGCCGCGGCCCTGAGCCGACAGGCCGCGGGCCGGCGTCGCTCCGGCCCGTTACACAACCGATGGGCAGCCGTGCGTCCGCCGACGGCTGCCCCGGACAACCCCGTGACAACCGCTCCGTAGCGTCGTCGACGTCAAAGGAACGAGCAGGTCACGGGGATGGAGGCGGTCGGGATGTCGCACGGCGAGGTGCTCGACTTCGAGGAGTACGTACGCACTCGGCAGGACGCGCTGCTGCGCAGCGCGCGCCGTCTCGTCCCCGACCCCGTCGACGCGCAGGACCTGCTGCAGACCGCGCTGGTCCGGACGTACGGCCGCTGGGACGGAATCGCCGACAAGTCGCTCGCCGACGCGTACCTCCGCCGGGTGATGATCAACACCCGGACCGAGTGGTGGCGCGCCCGCAAGCTCGACGAGGTCCCCACCGAGCAGCTGCCCGACGCGTCCGTCGACGACGCCACCGAGCAGCACGCCGACCGGGCCCTCCTCATGGACATCCTGAAGGTCCTCGCGCCGAAGCAGCGCAGCGTCGTCGTCCTGCGCCACTGGGAACAGATGAGCACGGAGGAGACCGCGGCGGCGCTCGGCATGTCGACGGGTACCGTGAAGTCCACGCTCCACCGCGCCCTGGCCCGTCTGCGTCAGGAACTGGAGAGCCGCGGCGTCGAGGACGCCCGCGCTCTGGAGCGGTCGACCGTACGACGTGACGAACGGGGGCAGGACCGGTGCGCGGCCTAGGCGCCAGACAGAGCGGCGACGAGGGGCAGGGAGCCGGGGGCGGGAGCCCGCGGGCGGTGCTTCGGGCGACGAGCGGAACGGCGGTGGCCGGGCTCGTCGCCGTCGGCACGCTCCTGGCCGGCTGCTCGACCGGCGGTACGGGCTCCCGGGACGAGGGAGCGGCCCGCGCGGACGAGGTGGCCTCGGCGGCGCCGGCCCCCTCGGCATCGGCCTCCGCGGGGCAGCCCGAGAAGCGGGTCGACCCGATCGCGCTCATTAAGGGGGACCCGAAGATCGGCGAACGCCTGAAGGCCGATCTGAAGCCGTGCGTCGCGGACGCCTACCCGGTGGACACCTCCTACGGGAACCTGACCGGCGGCACCTCGCCCGATGTCGTCGTCAACGTGATGACCTGCGGCGATGCCGTCGGCATCGGCACGTATGTGTACCGGGAGGAGAACGACCGGTACAAGAACGTCTTCATGGCCGAGGACGCGGCGGTCTATGCCACGATCGACCGGGGCGACCTGGTCGTCACCCGGCAGGTGTACGCCAAGGGCGATCCGGTGGCGTACCCCTCCGGCGAGGACGTGATCACGTACCGCTGGGCCGGGAACAAGTTCATCCAGCACGACTGGGTGCACAACGACTACAGCCGCGCCGTCGGTGACGGAGGCCTGGACGGCCCCGCGCCGAGCGAGTCCGGCGGCAACTGAGCTCCGAGCCGACGTCAGGAGAAAGGCGCCCGATGGCCGAGACCCATGTGCTGTTCGTCGAGGACGACGACGTGATCCGCGAAGCCACCCAGCTCGCACTGGAGCGGGACGGCTTCGCGGTGACCGCCATGCCCGACGGGCTCTCCGGTCTGGAGGCGTTCCGGGCGAACCGGCCGGACATCGCGCTGCTCGACGTGATGCTGCCTGGCATGGACGGAGTCAGCCTGTGCCGCCGGATCCGTGACGAGTCGGCGGTGCCGGTGATCATGCTGTCCGCGCGCGCCGACTCCATCGACGTGGTCCTCGGCCTGGAGGCGGGCGCCGACGACTACGTCACCAAGCCGTTCGACGGGTCGGTGCTCGTGGCCCGGATCCGGGCGGTACTACGCCGCTTCGGGCACGCGGGCGGCCCGGCGGCCGGTGACGCGGGGCGCGCCGGCGCGCCGGATGGCGGGGTGCTCGTCTTCGGCGAGCTGGAGGTCGACACCGAGGGCATGGAGGTCCGCAGGGGCGGCGAGCCCGTCGGCCTGACGCCGACCGAGATGCGGCTGCTCCTTGAGTTCTCCTCCGCGCCGGGCACGGTGCTGTCCCGGGACAAGCTCCTGGAGCGGGTCTGGGACTACGGCTGGGGCGGCGACACCCGGGTGGTGGACGTCCACGTCCAGCGCCTTCGCACGAAGATCGGCCAGGACCGGATCGAGACGGTCCGCGGCTTCGGCTACAAGCTCAGGGGATGAGGCAGGTCGGTCTGCGCAGCAGATCAGCCGGGGAATCGGTGAAGCAGGTCCGCGCGTGAAGCAGGTTCGCAGGTGAAGCAGGTCCGCAGGTGAAGCAGGTCCACAGGTGAAGCCGCTCGCCCTCCGTACGGGGGTCCGCTGGAAGATCGCCGTCGCCATCGCGGCCGTGGGCGCCCTCATCGCGGTCACCCTCAGCCTGGTCGTCCACAACTCGGCGCGCGTCTCGATGCTCGACAACGCGCGCGAGGTGCAGATGGAGCGGCTGCTCTTCGCCCAGCGGATGTACGAGAGCTCCAAGCCGAAGGAACCCCGCTTCGGCACCAAGATCAACGACCCGATGCTGCCGCCGCAGCTCGACCAGCTCATGCGGGACAAGCGGCGCGGGACGTATGTGCAGGAGCACCACCACGGCGGTCCGCCCGATGTGTGGGCGGCCGTGCCGCTCGGCAACGGGGACGTGCTGTCGCTCCACATCCCGTTCGCCGACCGCAGCGCGACGATCATGAAGGATCTCGACCGGGCCCTGGTCATCGGCTCTGTGTCGGTGGTGTTCGGCGGCTGCGCGCTCGGCGTGCTCATCGGCGGCCAGCTCTCGCGCCGGCTGCGCAAGGCCGCCGCGGCGGCAGGCCGGGTGGCGCAGGGCAACACGGACGTACGGGTACGGGACGCGATCGGCGGAGTCGTACGGGACGAGACGGACGAGCTGGCGCGGGCGGTCGACGCCCTGACGGACGCCCTCCAGGAGCGGATCGAGGCCGAGCGCCGGGTCACCGCCGACATCGCGCACGAGCTGCGCACACCGGTGACCGGCCTGCTCACGGCCGCCGAACTGCTGCCGCCCGGGCGTCCGACCGAGCTCGTACGGGACCGGGCGCAGGCCATGCGGACGCTGGTCGAGGACGTGCTGGAGGTCGCCCGGCTCGACAGCGCCTCGGAGCGGGCCGAGCTCCAGGAGATCGCGCTCGGCGAGTTCGTCGAGCGGCGGGTGCGGGCGCTCGACCCGGAGGCGGCCGTGCACGTGGTCCACGAGTCGTGGGTGAACACCGATCCCCGGCGCCTGGAGCGGATCCTGGGCAATCTGCTGGCGAACGCGGCCAAGCACGGCAAACCGCAGGTCGAGGTCACCGTCGAGGGCCGGGTGGTACGTGTCCGGGACCACGGCCCGGGCTTCCCCGAGGCGCTGCTGCGCGAGGGTCCGAGCCGTTTCCGTACCGGTGCCAGCGACCGGGCGGGCCAGGGGCACGGGCTCGGCCTGACGATCGCGGCGGGGCAGGCCCGGGTGCTGGGTGCCCGCCTGACCTTCCGCAACGCGGCGCCGGAGGGCACTCCGGAGGGGGCGGGCGGCGCGATCGCGGTCCTCTGGCTGCCGGACCACGCGCCGACGAACACCGGCAGCTTCCCGATGATCAAGTTCGCGGACTGAGAGCGCGTACGGGACGCGAGAAGCCCCCGGCGAATGATCGCCGGGGGCCTTGTCCCGTACGCCGGAAGGTCAGACCGTCTCGACGTTCTTCGGGGCGTCCTCGGGCGCCGCCTTCGGCTCCGGGCCCGCCCCACGCAGCGCCACCTCCTTGACCAGGAAGGCCAGGACGAAGCCGGTCACCGCGACCGCCGCTCCCACCAGGAAGGCGGAGTGGGTGCCGGAGGCCACCGCGTCCTGGTACGCCTCGCGCAGCGCGGCCGGGAGCTTCGCCAGGCTGGCGGCGTCGAGCTGGGCCGACTGCCGGGTCAGTTCCGAGCCGCCGTGCGCCGCCATCTCGTCCTGGACGCGGCTGGTGAACAGCGCGCCCATGATCGCGACACCGAAGGAGGAGCCGAGGGTGCGGAAGAGGGTGGTCGCGGAGGAGGCGACGCCCATGTCCTTCATCTCGACGCTGTTCTGCGCGACGAGCATGGTGATCTGCATGAGGAAGCCCATGCCGGCGCCGAGCACCGCCATGTAGACGCCGGAGGTGAGGCGGGAGGTGCCGGTGTCCATCTGGGCGAGCAGGAACAGGCCGATCACCATCAGCGCCGTACCGATGATCGGGAAGATCTTGTACTTGCCGCTGTTGGTCGTGATCCGTCCGGAGACCAGCGAGACGACCATCATCGCCAGCAGCATCGGCAGGAGCAGCAGGCCGGAGTTGGTGGCCGAGGCGCCCTGCACGGACTGCTGGAACAGAGGCAGGAAGAGGACGGCGCCGAACATCACGAAGCCGGTGAGGAAGCCGATCACCGACATGAGGGTGAAGTTGCGGCTGCGGAAGATGTGCAGCGGTACGACCGGGTCGCTCGCGCGGGTCTCGGCCCAGAGGAACGCGGCGAGCGCGGCGACACCGGCGACCGAGAGGCCGATGACGGTGGCGGAGCCCCAGGCGTACTCCGTACCGCCCCAGGTCGTGACCAGGACGATCGCGGTGATGCCGACGGTCAGCAGCGCGGCGCCGAGGAAGTCGATCCGGGTGGAGCGGTCGCGCTCCTTCTTCGGCAGGTGGAGCACGGCGGTGACCATCGCGAGGGCGACGGCGCCGAGGGGCAGGTTGATGTAGAAGGACCAGCGCCAGCCCCAGTGGTCGGTGATGGTGCCGCCGACGAGGGGGCCGCCGATCATGGCGAGGGCCATCACGCCGGCCATCATGCCCTGGTACCTGCCGCGCTCACGGGGCGGGATCAGGTCGCCGATGATCGCCATGACGCCGACCATCAGACCGCCGGCGCCGAGGCCCTGCACCGTGCGGAAGCCGATGAGCTGGCCCATGTCCTGGGCCATGCCGCTGAGCGCGGACCCGATCAGGAAGATCACGATCGCGGTCAGGAAGACGCCCTTGCGGCCGTACATGTCGCCGAGCTTGCCCCAGATGGGGGTGGAGGCGGCGGTGGCGAGGGTGTAGGCGGTGACGACCCAGGAGAGGTGCTCCAGACCTCCGAGTTCGCCCACGATCGTCGGCATGGCGGTGCCGATGATCATGTTGTCGAGCATCGCGAGCAGCATAGCGATCATCAGGGCGAGGAGGACGACGCGAACGCTGCGCGGACGACGCTCCTCCGAACCCTCCCCCGCCGGTTTCGCTGCCGCGGCCGGTTTCGCCGTCTCGGTCGTCATGCTTCCGCTCCCCACAACCCCTTCGGGCACTTACTTGCCGCCCGGCTAGTAACTACACTGGGGACGGTAGACCCGTAACTAGCCGGTCGTCAAGCAAGTAAGAGCGTGGGAGCGAGAGCAGTCATGGCCAGAGGCAACACCCGCCAGCGCATCCAGGACGTGGCCCTCGAACTCTTCGCCGAGCAGGGCTACGAGAAGACCTCGCTGCGCGAGATCGCCGAGCACCTCGATGTCACCAAGGCCGCGCTGTACTACCACTTCAAGACCAAGGAAGACATCATCATCGGCATCTTCCAGGACCTCACCCGGCCCGTGGACGAGCTGATCGCATGGGCGCGGGAGCAGCCCCGCACGCTGGAGGTCAGGGAGGAGATTCTGCGCCGCTACCAGGAATCCCTGATCGGCGCGGCCCCCCTGTTCCGCTTCATGCAGGAGAACCAGGCGGCCGTCCGCGAGCTGAGCATCGGCCTGACCTTCAAGGAGCGGATGCTCGAACTGAGCAACCTGATCCAGGAGCCGGACTTCGCAGTGATCGACCGGGTGCGCTGCGTGAGCGCGATCTTCACCCTGCACGCGGGGATGTTCTTCATGGACAACGTCGAGGGCGACCCCGAGGACAAGCGTGAAGCCGTCCTCGAGGTCGCCCTCGATCTGATCACCCAGGCGCACAGCGCGCGCTGAGGCTTTCCCCGGGTCAGATGGTGACGCCGACCGAGCGCAGGAAGGCGGCCGGGTTCAGCGCGGAGCCGTAGTTCGGGGTCGTACGGATCTCGAAGTGCAGGTGCGGGCCGGACGAGTTGCCGGTGTTGCCCGACAGCGCGATCTTCTGGCCGGCGCCGACCTTCTGGCCGATGCCGACGTTGATCTTCGACAGGTGGGCGTACTGCGAGTACTTGCCGTTGGCGTGCTTGATGACGACGGCGTTGCCGTACGCCGGGCCGTCACCGCCGCCGTTCGGGCCGGCCTTCACGACGGTGCCGGCGCCCGCGGCCTTGACGGGGGTGCCGACCGGGACGGCGAAGTCCTGGCCGGAGTGCTTGTGGGACCACATGGCGCCGCCCTGGTTGAAGCTGGCGGTCAGGGTGTAGGAGCCGACCGGCTTGACCCAGGAGGCGCTCTTCTTGGCGGCGACCGGGGCGGCCTTCTTGACGGCCTTCTTGACGGCGGCCTTCTGAGCGGCGGCCTTCTTGGCCGCGGCCTGCTTCGCGGCCGCCTGCTTGGCCGCGGCGGCCTTGACGGCCTTGGTGGCCGCCTGGGCCTGAGCATCGGCCTGCGCGGCGACGGCAGCGGACGCACCGGTCGCGGCAGTCGCGATGGTGGCCTTGCCCTCGGCGGCGAAGGCGGACCCTGCTCCGGCCACCAGCGACGCTCCCAGGCCCGCGGTGGCGAGAGCGACGGCGGTGATACGGGCGGCGGGGTTCATGACGCGCTTCGACATACGGGGGAAAACCTCCGGGCAGAACGGGACCCGACGCGAGTGGCGCGCCGGGCTGGCTGTTCCTTGGTAACCCGGACCCCCATCCGGGGTAAAACACCCCATCTACGACATCGCGTCGTAGCGATCTCCTGGGAAGTTCAGGTCTTGACCACTCCGGACCCCTCACCCTGAACTCGGACAAACCGACCCAAGAGAAGCGGTTTATCCGCACGTCGGACCGCCCCCACACGGCCGGGAGGCCGCTCACCGCAGGGTTCACGCCCCCTCGGGACCAAAGCCCCGCTGCCACGGTCCCGAACGTCCCGAATCGCCACCAAACGTCAGCACTATTCCGGCTAGTACCGCCCAAAACGCCTGTGCGCCTTGTCACGGAGCCGCCACCCCGAATGCGACCTGGGTCACGCGATGGAAGCCTCTCGGATCCCGTCCCCGACTACGCTGACGGCACGTTGGCAGGACGGTTGGCAGGCGCGGCTGCATCGGGGGACGCAGATGGATCCGGCACTCATCGGCACACGGCTGGCCTCGGCCGCGATCGGCCCTCTGCTGAAGCGACTGCTGGTCCAGGACCGGCCCGGCGCGGGCCTTCCCGGCGGCGGCCGGCGCGTCCGCCTCGCCCGGCTCGTCTCCTTCCGCGGCGAGCAGCGCACGCTCACGGACAAGGACGTCCGCACCCTGGCCGCGACCCTGGTCGAGCGCGCCGGCGCCGGCCCGGGCGAGCCGCCGTTCCCCGCCGACGAGACCGAGGCGCTCACCGACGCCCTGGCCGCCACACTCCTCGCCCTCGGCGACCTCGACATGGACGACGTCCAGGCGGTGCACCTCGGCCACACGGCCCTCGCCAAGCGCCTGCGCGCGGCGGCCCCGCCCCCGGACGGCCTGTCCACGGACTCCGTCCTCTTCCTGGGCTCTCTCACCGAGTGGGCCTGCCTGCACATCCTGGAGTTCTTCACCCAGCGCTCCACCTTCGTCGCCCGGACGCTGGTGGAGCAGACACGGGGCCAGGCCGAGCTCACGGCCAAGGTGGACGAGGTGATCCGCCGGACGCCCCGGGGGGACGCGCGGGACGCGGAATTCGAGCGGCGCTACCTCGACCACCTGGCGAAGAAGCACGGCCGGCTGACGATCTACGGCATCGACCTGCACCACTCCCCCGACCAATGGCCGCTGGACACGGCGTACCTGTCCCTGGAGGCGACGGCACCGACGGCGACAGCCCCCTGGCCCGGAATCCCCGACCTCCTGATCGCCGGTCCCCTCCGCGCCGACCTCGCCCTCGCCCGTCACGACAAGGTCCTCCTGCGCGGCCTGGCCGGCTCGGGCAAGACGACGCTCGTCCAGTGGCTGACGGTCTCGGCGGCGATCGAGAACCGGGACGAGAACATGGCGTACCTGCGCGACCGGATCCCGTTCGTCCTCCCCCTGCGCGCCCTCACCCGCCACGGCGAGCGGCTCCCCGCCCCCGACCGCTTCCTCTCCGCCGCCGGCTGCCCGCTCACCCCGCCCGACGGGTGGGCCGACCGCGTCCTGGCCGCCGGGCGCGGCCTGATCCTCGTCGACGGCATCGACGAGATCCCGGAGGCGGAGCGCGACCGCGCCCGCCGCTGGCTCCGCGACCTCCTCGACTCCTACGACGGCAACCGCTGGCTGGTGACCTCACGGCCCACCGCCGTACGGGACGACTGGCTGACGCCCGACGGCTTCGCCGAACTGACCCTCTCCCCCATGTCCCGTGCCGAGGTCACCACCTTCGTCCAGCGCTGGCACCGGGCGGCCGGGCCGGAGGCGCAGCCGTACGAGCAGCCCCTCCTCGACGCCCTGCGCACCGCCGAGCACGTCGCCCAGCTCGCCACCAACCCGCTGATGTGCGGTCTCATCTGCGCCCTCCACCGCGACCGGCGAGGCTTCCTCCCCCGGGGCCGCAAGGCGCTGTACGAGGCCGCGCTCTCCGTGCTCCTCACCCGGCGCGACCGCGAGCGGGACATGGGGGCGCCGTACGGGATCGAGCTGGGCGAGGCCCCGCAGATCCAGCTGATCCAACGGCTGGCGTACTGGCTCACACTCAACGGCCGTACTCAGCTGGACCGTTCGCACGCCGAGTCGATCGTGCGGTCGGCCGTCCCCGCGATCACGGAAGCGGCGTCGTACGACCCCGGGGCGGTCTTCACCCACCTGCTCCACCGCAGCGGCGTGCTGCGCGAACCGACGGCGGACACCGTCGACTTCGTCCACCGCACCTTCCAGGACCACCTCGCGGCGAAGGCCCTCGTCGACGACTGGCACATCGGCGTCCTCGTCGACCACGCGGCCGACGACCAGTGGGAGGACGTCATCCGCATGGCCGTCGGCCACGCGCGCCCGCGCGAATGCGCCGAGATCTTCGAGGAGTTGCTGAGGGCGGCGGACGCGGCGGAGAACCGCCGTACCCAGCTCCGCGTCCTGGTGGTGGCGGCGACGGCCCTGGCAGAGGCGACGGAGGTGTCCCCCGAGATCCGGCAGCGGATCCTGGCACGGACGGCGGCGGTGATCCCGCCGCGCGACCCCGGGGAGGCGCGGGAGCTGGCGTCGGCGGGACGGGCGGTACTGGACCTGCTGCCGGGACCGGAGGGGCTGGACGACGAGGAGGCCTGGGGGGTGGTCGTCACCGCCACCCACATCCGGAGCGAGGCGGCCGTGCCGTTCCTCGCACGGTTCACCGACCACCCCGATCTGGAGGTCCGCTCCCAACTGATGTGGGGCTGGTCGCGGTTCGAGACCGCACCGTACGCGCGAGAGATCATCGCCCGGCTCGACGGGCGCCGTCTCCACTACACCGTGCAGTCGGACGAACAGGCCGACGAGATCGCCCGCCTCGGGCTGAGCCCCCAGCACCTGGACATCCGCCCCGGCGTCTCCGAACGGGGCCTCGCGACGCTGAGCCCCCAGCTCGCGACGGCCGTCAGCCTGCACCTCGAACCCGCCGCCCTCTCCTCCCTCGCGGCCGTCCCCACCGAGAACAAGCTGCGCTCGCTCAGCCTGAGCCTTCATCAGCCGCTTCCGCTCATCGAGGACGAATGGCGGACGCTCGCCTCGTGGGAACAGCTCGACTCGCTCAACACGACGGCGAGGCTTCTGTCCAACTGCCCGGACTCGGTCCGGCTGCCCGGAGTCAAGGTGCTCGATGTCCGCTGCGCACGCGCCGCTCCGCCCCTCGCGCAGATCGGCCGGATCTTCCCGGGTCTCGAACGCCTGACCGTCACGGGCTTCCCCCGCAGCCGCCCTCACGACGTCTCACCGCTGGCCCCGCTCCAGCGCCTCTCGGTGGCGATCCTGCTGGGCGCCGAGGTCACCGGCGAGGAGCATCTCCCCACCGTCGAAATCATCACCTGAGCTGACCGCCCCCGCCTCCTCCGGTACGTTCGCGATCATGACGGACATCGAGCTCGCCGACGCCATCGAATCCATACGGGATCAGCTCATCGAGGCCGCGGGCCGCGCCACCGGGCGGCCCGTCGCCTTCGAAGTGGGCGACATCGAGATGGAGTTCACGATCGAGCTGCGCAAGGAGGTGAAGGGCGGCGGGAAGGTGAAGGCCTGGGTCGTCGAGGCCGGCGCCGACGCGTCCCGCAGCCGCGGCGAGACCCACCGCGTCTCCTTCACGCTCAAGCCCCGGAACGCGGAGACGGGCGGGGCGTGGCTCGTCGGCAACGCGGACGCCGGCGACACGTCCGACTTCGGCGGTGCGGGCGCGGGCGCCGGGGCGGGCGGCTGATGACCCGCCGTCCGCCCGGCCGGGGCGTCGTCGCCGTCCACTCGCAGCGCTCGGGGCAGCAGGGCAGCGGGGTGCTCCTCACCGACGACACCGTCCTCACCTGCGCACACGTACTGGAGGCGGGTTTCTCGGCGTGGGCGTCCGTGCCCGGCCGACGCGACCGGGTCCTGTGCCGGGTCGTCTGGTCGGACCAGCAGCTCGACGCCGCGCTTCTTCAGGCGCCGGAGAGCCTGATCCCGGGGACCGTGACCACGCTGAACACGACGACCGTCCGACTCGGCACCGTCGCGACCGAACGACCGCTGCCCGACTGCGAGATCGTCGGTTTCCCGCGCGTCCAGCGCTACGACGAGGGGCGCAGGCTGGAGAGCGATCAGTACACCGGCACCGTTCTTCCGCTGGCCGGACTCATCCGCCGCACCATGGTTCTCGAACTCGACCGGGCCTCGGTCACCGAACGGGACAACGGCGCCTCGCCTCTCGCGGGACTCTCCGGAGCCCCTGTCTTCGCCGGCAGCGGGCTTCTGGGCATCGTCAAGGAGGTCCCGCGCGGGCGCGGTCACCGGCGCGTGGAGTGCGTGCCCCTCAGCGCGATCGTCGCCGGCAGCGGGTTCACGGGCGCGTTCGTCGCCGCGACCGGCGGCCTGCCGCCCGCCCTGACCGCCCACACCCGTCACACGTCCGAGGACTCGCCCTACGAGGAGGAGTACGCCGAGGCGCTCGGGGCCGCATACCGCCGTACCAAGGTCTTCGGCCTGGACGAGCTCGGCAGGCGCGCCTCCGAATGGGACCTCGACACGGCCTACCTGTCCCTGGAGGCGGCCACCGCCAAGGAGAGCGGCCGGGCTGCGATGCCCCAGCGGGTCGACGATCTGCTCGCCACCCGGCCGCGGGTCCTGCTCCGGGGCGACGCGGGAGCCGGGAAGACCACCCTCGTGTGGTGGCTGGCGGCCCACGCCGCCGCCGGGACCCTCGGGCCGAACCTGGCCGAGCTGAACGGGCTCGTCCCCTTCGTCGTCCCGCTGCGCAGCCTGCGGGCCAGGGGGGCCGGCTTCCCGTCACCCGCCGAGCTGCCCGCCGCCGCGGGCCTCGTGGTCGACGCGGCACCCGCCGGCTGGGCCGGACGCGTCCTGGCCGCCGGTCGGGGCCTGCTGCTCGTCGACGGTCTGGACGAGGTGCCGCCGGAGGACCGCGAGGCCGCCCACGCCTGGCTGTCCGGGCTGCTGGCCCGCCACCCCCGTACCCGCTGTGTCGCGACCGTACGGCCCCTCGCCGTCGAGCCGGACTGGCTGGGCGCCGAGCACTTCGAGGAGCTGACCCTTCTCCCCATGCGGGACCAGGACGTCGAGGCCTTCGTCTCCGCCTGGCACGACGCCGCCCGGCTCGACGGCGAGGACCCGGAGGCCCTGCGGAGCCTGGAACGGGACCTGCTCCAGCAGTTCCGGCACAATCCGTCCCTCTCCGAGCTGGCCCGGACCCCGCTCCTCTGCGCGGTGATCTGCGCCCTCCATCGCTTACGGGAGGGCTTCCTGCCGGAGACCCGCTGGGCGCTGTACGACTCCGCTCTCCAGATGCTCCTGGGCGCCCGCGACGACCGGCGCCGGATCGACGCCCCCGACGGCATCCGCATGTCGGTCGAGGAGCACCGGCAGCTGCTCCAGCGCCTGGCGGCCTGGCTGGTCCGCGGCGGACAGACGGAGTTCACCCGCGAGCAGGCCCTGCACCAGCTCGGCCGGGTCCTGCCGGGGATGCCGAGGGTCCAGGCGCAGGGGACGACTGCGGACGTCCTCACGCATCTGCTGAACCGCAGCGGCCTGCTCCAGGAGCGCACCGACGACGTCTTCCAGTTCGCCCACCGCACCTTCCAGGACTTCCTCGCGGCGAAGGAGTTCGTCGAGGACGACCTCCTGTCCGAGCTGCTGCGCCACGCGCACGAACAGCAGTGGCACGACGTCCTCCTGCTGGCCGCGGGGCACTGCTCGCGCCGTGAGCTGCCCGCCCTCGTGGAAGGGCTGCTGGCCGCGGGTTCGGCCACCCGGAAGCGGGACGTGAAGACGACCCTGTACGTCCTGGCCGCGCTCTGCGCCCAGCACGCGGCCTGGCTGTCGGAGACGCTGCACGGCCGGGTCCGGAAGGCGGTGACGTCGGTGGTCCCGCCGCTCAACCGGGAGCAGGTCACCCAGCTCGCGCGCCTGGGCGAGTACGTGCTTCCCCTGTTGCCGGAGCCCGGCGGGAACCCGCGGAGCTCCGGCAAGGTGATCGAACTGATCGCCTCGATCGGCGGGGCCCGGGCCCTTCCCCATGCGGAGGCGTACGCCCGGGCGGGTCTGGCCGAGACCATCGCGCTGCACTGGGAGCAGTTCCCCACGGAAGAGTTCGCGGACCGCGTCCTGTCCCACCTGTCGCCTGGGGGATCGCTCTTCCTGTCCCGCAGGGACCAGCTGGCCGTCCTGGGCAGGCTGCCCCAGCGGCGGATCGCCGTCGCGGGCGGGTTCTCGCCCGCCGAGCTCGTCGAGGGACTCGGCGGCAGGACGCTCAGGGATCTGACCCTGGCCGCCAACCCACCCCTGACCGATCTCGACGTCCTGCGACATCTGGACGTGCGCGGCCTGCGCTACCTCTCCGTGCAGTTCTGCGCGAACCTGACGGATCTGCGGGCCCTCACCGGGCTGGGGGCGCTGGAGGAACTGTTCCTCTGCTCCGTGCCGGCCGGCCGGCCCGCGCTGGAGGCCGTGGCCGGGGCACCGGCACTGCGGCAGCTGAGACTGAGGGATCCGCAGCTCGACGACGGCCGGCTCGATCTCTCCCCGCTGCACGCCGTGCCCGATCTGAACGTGGTCGTCTCCGGCGTGCCCCGGAAGAAC
>NZ_BMTO01000002.1:419053-628470 GCF_014649715.1 Streptomyces lateritius | reverse complement strand
GCCCCGGACCCGTACGTCTCCGTACGGGTCCGGGGCCGCCCCTTCAGCCGCTCAGCGCGGCGTCACGCGTCCTTCGAGAGGTTCGGGCCGGCTCCGCCGGTCGCCTGCTCGATCGGCGGGACGTCGGGCAGCGCCGACTTCTCCTCGCCGCGGAAGGTGAACTTCTTCTCCTCACCCTCGCCCTCGGTGTCCACGACCACGATGTGACCGGGGCGCAGCTCGCCGAAGAGGATCTTCTCGGAGAGCGAGTCCTCGATCTCGCGCTGGATCGTCCGGCGCAGCGGCCGGGCGCCCAGAACGGGGTCGTAACCCTTCTTGGCGAGCAGCTCCTTCGCGGACTGGGAGAGCTCGATGCCCATGTCCCGGTCGCGCAGGCGCTCGTCCACGCGGCCGATCATCAGGTCGACGATCTTGAGAATGTCCGCCTGGGTGAGCTGCGGGAAGACGATGACGTCATCCACACGGTTCAGGAACTCCGGGCGGAAGTGCTGCTTCAGCTCGTCGCTGACCTTCGCCTTCATCCGCTCGTAGTTGGACTTCGTGTCGCCCTGGGCGGCGAAGCCCAGGTTGAAGCCCTTCGAGATGTCCCGGGTCCCGAGGTTGGTCGTCATGATGATGACCGTGTTCTTGAAGTCCACGACCCGGCCCTGGGAGTCGGTCAGCCGACCGTCCTCCAGGATCTGGAGAAGGGAATTGAAGATATCGGGGTGAGCCTTCTCGACCTCGTCGAAGAGGACGACGGAGAACGGCTTGCGGCGCACCTTCTCGGTGAGCTGGCCGCCCTCTTCGTAGCCCACGTATCCGGGGGGAGAACCGAAGAGACGGGAAACCGTGTGCTTCTCGCTGAACTCCGACATGTCGAGGGAGATCATCGCGTCCTCGTCGCCGAAGAGGAATTCGGCGAGCGCCTTGGACAGCTCGGTCTTACCGACACCGGACGGGCCGGCGAAGATGAACGAGCCACCGGGTCGCTTCGGGTCCTTCAGACCGGCACGCGTACGGCGGATCGCCCGCGAGAGGCCGATGACCGCGTCGCGCTGGCCGATGACGCGCTTGTGGAGCTCGTCCTCCATGCGGAGCAGACGCGAGGACTCCTCCTCGGTCAGCTTGAAGACCGGGATGCCGGTGGCGGTCGCAAGGACCTCGGCGATCAGATCGCCGTCGACCTCGGCGACGACGTCCATGTCGCCGGCCTTCCACTCCTTCTCCCGCTTGGCCTTCGCCGCCAGCAGCTGCTTCTCCTTGTCGCGGAGAGAGGCCGCCTTCTCGAAGTCCTGGGAGTCGATCGCGGACTCCTTGTCACGGCGGACGCCGGCGATCTTCTCGTCGAACTCGCGGAGGTCCGGCGGCGCGGTCATCCGGCGGATGCGCATCCGGGAGCCGGCCTCGTCGATCAGGTCGATCGCCTTGTCCGGGAGGAAGCGGTCCGAGATGTACCGGTCGGCCAGGGTCGCGGCCTGGACGAGGGCCTCGTCCGTGATCGAGACACGGTGATGGGCCTCGTAACGGTCGCGCAGACCCTTGAGGATCTCGATCGTGTGCGGTAGCGACGGCTCGGCGACCTGGATGGGCTGGAAGCGGCGCTCGAGGGCGGCGTCCTTCTCCAGGTACTTGCGGTACTCGTCGAGCGTGGTGGCACCGATGGTCTGGAGCTCACCGCGGGCCAGCATCGGCTTGAGGATGCTGGCGGCGTCGATCGCGCCCTCGGCGGCACCCGCACCCACCAGGGTGTGGAGCTCGTCGATGAACAGGATGATGTCGCCGCGGGTGCGGATCTCCTTGAGGACCTTCTTCAGGCGCTCCTCGAAGTCACCGCGGTAGCGGGAGCCGGCGACCAGCGCGCCGAGGTCGAGGGTGTAGAGGTGCTTGTCCTTGAGGGTCTCGGGCACCTCGCCCTTGACGATGGCCTGCGCCAGGCCTTCGACGACGGCGGTCTTGCCGACGCCGGGCTCGCCGATGAGGACCGGGTTGTTCTTCGTGCGGCGGGACAGCACCTGCATGACCCGCTCGATCTCCTTCTCGCGCCCGATGACCGGGTCGAGCTTGGACTCACGAGCGGCCTGGGTGAGGTTCCGGCCGAACTGGTCGAGGACCAGGGACGTCGAGGGGGTGCCCTCGGCAGGACCGCCGGCGGCGGCGGCTTCCTTGCCCTGGTAGCCGGAGAGCAGCTGGATGACCTGCTGCCGCACCCGGTTGAGATCGGCGCCCAGCTTCACGAGGACCTGGGCGGCGACGCCCTCGCCCTCGCGGATCAGGCCGAGCAGGATGTGCTCGGTGCCGATGTAGTTGTGGCCGAGCTGGAGGGCCTCACGGAGCGACAGCTCCAGGACCTTCTTGGCACGCGGGGTGAAGGGGATGTGCCCGGACGGGGCCTGCTGCCCCTGCCCGATGATCTCCTCAACCTGCTGGCGGACCGCCTCGAGCGAAATCCCGAGGCTCTCCAGGGCCTTAGCGGCGACACCCTCACCCTCGTGGATAAGGCCCAGGAGGATGTGCTCGGTGCCGATGTAGTTGTGGTTGAGCATCCGGGCTTCTTCCTGAGCCAGGACGACAACCCGCCGCGCGCGGTCGGTGAACCTCTCGAACATCGTTAATCGCTCCTCAGAGCGGTCAGTCAGTTAGGGGTCGATCCCCTCCCTGTCCTTCCGCAGCTTAGTCCCGCAAGCGGGGACCGCTCATTCCAACTGCCGACATCCGTCCGGATCACCCCCTTGTCTGCGGGGAGACCTGCTGCAGAACAGCCGACAAATGCTCCAACCCGATGGTGCGAGACGATGTTCCCGCAGGCCAAGCAGTTACCCGCGCCTTGAGTACGCCGATGGCGAACGTGAGACGCGGAAGCCCGCGAGTCGCCCCTCCTCACTAGGAATGTCTTACCCGTAAGCACTGACACTCCATGCGGCACACCCCGGTTCCCTCAGCTACGGGCGAACACCCTTGCGCTCCCGAATGCACCCGTAGGCCCGCACAGACGTCCATCACGGACACGCTCCGCACCACCGGCGGGACTCCGGGTCACCACCGGGCGTAACCGACGGGACCTTCCGGGAGTTCCCCGGGCATGGCCTTCACCGTCCCGCTCCCCCGCTCGCCGCTCGACGACGACCTGGCGCGGTGGTACGAGAACACACTCGGCTGGGCGGCCGTGGACGGCCCGCCGGTCCAGTTGGTCACCGGGCTGCGCTTCGACGTCCTGGAGCTGCCCGCGGCGGCCGGCCGCGCGGTGCTGCGCCGACGGGGCGCCGCCACGGGGCCGGTGGCCCTCATGGGGCGGAGGATGCGGCTGCTCGTGGCAGCGGGGAGCGCCGAGGAGCTGCCGGGGCTGCTCGACTGGCTGGAGTGGGGCGGGATCTCACTGGATCTCGCCGTGCTGGGCGCGGGCGGCCGGATGACCGCCCCCATTCCCCCAGGACGGAGCGGTTCCGGCACGCCGGGCGCCGCGGTGTGGCTGCGCGCCCCCGAGCCGGGCCACGAAGTGGAGTCCTCGCTGCCGGCCCTGCGGGCCGCGGGGCGGGGCGATGCGGGCGCCCCCTGTCTCGTACGGCTCGTGGCCGCCGCCGCCGCGGAGTGCCACCGGGTGCGACTGCTGAGCACTCGCCCCTGTGCCGTCCCTACGGGGCGGCGTCCCAGCAGCTGACGCCTCAGCGGTTCGCGTCCTCGTAGGCCGCCTTGATCTCCGCAGGGACCCGGCCGCGGTCGTTCACGTTGTAGCCGTTCTCCTTGGCCCACGCGCGGATCTTCGCGGTGTCCGGGCTGCCACCGGTGGCGACCCGGCCCTTGCCTCGCGTACCGGTGGTGCGGCCACCGGTGCGCCGGCCACTCTTCGTGTACGGCTCGAGCAGGGCGCGGAGCTTGTCCGCGTTGGCGGTGGTGAGGTCGATCTCGTAGGTCTTGCCGTCCAGCGCGAACGTCACGGTCTCGTCCGCCTCGACACCGTCGAGGTCATCGACAAGAAGGACCTGAACCTTCTGTGCCACCGGATTTCCTTTCATCGAAAATGCAGTACGCGGAAAGGAAACCGCTTTTCCCGGAAAAACACAAACCCCTGGCAGAGGTTCAGAAGCCCGGGAACGCGGGAAACGTGCGCGATTCGGACATAGGGTTCCGTAAGCTCGTTACGATCACAGGTGCAGAAGCATCCGACTGTTACCCAAGGTGTTCGGCTTCACTCGTTCGAGACCGAGGAACTCGGCGACACCCTCGTCATAGGAACGCAGGAGCTCGCTGTACACATCTCCGTCGACGGGAGTCTCACCGATCTCGACGAAGCCGTGCTTCGCGAAGAAGTCGACTTCGAAGGTCAGGCAGAATACCCGGCGCACCCCGAGCCATCTGGCGGTGTGCAGCAACTTGTCGAGCACCTGATGCCCGACGCCCGCGCCCTTGAACTCCGGATCGACGGCGAGAGTACGCACTTCGGCGAGGTCTTCCCACATCACGTGGAGCGCCCCGCACCCGACGACCACCGCGTCCTCGTCGCGTTCGGCGACCCAGAACTCCTGGATGTCCTCGTAAAGGGTGACGGTCGCTTTGTCGAGCAGGATGCCGCGGCGGGCGAACGGATCGACGAGTCGGCGGACCGCGGGGACATCGCTGGTACGGGCCCGGCGTACGGTGACGCCTTTCTGGGGGGACGCGGATGCGGAGGACGACGACATGGGGGGACGTTATCGCCCCTGGCCCTCGCCCTCGTCGGCACCCTCGGCCGGGGCGGGCGGCGCGTCGGGGGTGTTGTGGCCGACGATGCGGATGGCGTCGGTGAGCGCCTCGCGCTGCTCGGACGACATCATGCCGAAGAAGGCGACAAGGGCGGCGGCGGGGTTGTCGCTCTGCGACCAGGCCTCGTTCATCAGCGCGGCAGAGTAGGCGGCGCGGGTGGAGACCGCGGTATATCGATAGGCGCGGCCGTCGACTTCCCTGCGCACCCAGCCCTTCTGATGGAGATTGTCCATTACGGTCATGACGGTGGTGTAGGCGATGGACCGTTCCTGCTGGAGATCCTCCAGGACTTCCCGGACGGTCACCGGCCGGTTCCATTGCCAGACGCGTGTCATGACGGCGTCTTCGAGCTCTCCCAATTGACGGGGCACATGGCCACCATAGTGCGCGAGAACGGGAGCGGCCGGTTATTGGCGGAGGAAACACACAAAAAGGACGTACGCCGCGAAAGCGGGCGTACGTCCTCGGTGGCGCGAGGGACCGGAGCGGGGGCTACGCGGCGTCGCCGCCCGACTGGCGGGGGGCGTCTGCGCGCGCGAGGGCGGCGTCCACGGCCGCGTCCTCCTTGGCCTTGTTCGGGCCGCCCTGGCTCTTGACGATCGTGACGACGAGAGCGATGAAGAACGCGGCCATCACGACGGGGGGCAGGAGCGCGGATACGTAGTCCATGGCGTCCAGAGTAGCTATCCGGCGACGCGCTCCTCGGGCGGGGGCGGGGGTACGGGACGTCGGCGCGGCGGGAACACCTCGGAGGGCTTGGGCACCGGGCGCTCGTCCGGGACCGGCGGCTTGGGCGTGGACGGTTTCTTCGGCTCGTCGGCGGCGCGGCCACCGGGCAGGGCGAGCAGCCGGGCGCGGGGCCGGGGCGGCGCCGGGGCGGGCGTGGGCGCGCCCGGGACGGTCGCCTGGATGACACGGGCGAGGCGGGCGCGCACGGAGCGCTCGGCGAGCATCTGGCAGCGCTCCAGGAGGCCGGCGGCCCGGGGATCGGCGCGCAGCGCGCGCAGGGCGGCGAGGTCGTCGGCCTCGGGGTCGTAACCGGCGGAGAGGGCCTCCTGGAGGAGCTCCAGATAGCCGGGGAGCGAACCGGGCAGGGCCTCGCGGTAGCGGGCCAGGTCGGCGAGGAGGAAGGCGCGCAGCCGGCCGGCCTCGCGGACGGCTTCGTCCACGGATTCGGCGAGGCGCAGGCAGTCCTGGACGTCCTCGTCCTGAAGGGGGGCAGGGTGGAGGGCGGTGGCGAGAGCACGTCGGAGCACACGCAGCTCGTCCGCGCTGAACGCCATGCCGCCGCGGGATCCGTATGGCGTGGGCATAGGGTGACGATACGCGCTAATCGGACAAATTTCGTTTACCGATCATCCCGGCGCGTTGCCCCGCGCCGAGTGGCGAAGGCGAGGCCAGGGGCGTGGCAGACCGGGGTTCCTCACGGCAGGAGCGGGGGCCCACGGAGGCCGGGATTCCTCACGGCAGGAGCGGGGGCCGCGCGGCAGGGGCGGGGCCGGGGGCCCCGCCGGTCACATCCGCGACACGTTGCGCTCGTACACCAGGCGCAGCCCGATCAGGGTCAGCCAGGGCTCGTGCTCGTCGATCTCCTTGGCGTCGCTGAGCACCATCGGCGCCAGGCCGCCGGTCGCGATCACCGTCACGTCCGACGGGTCGCCCTGCGGGCCGACGAGTTCGCGCTTCATCCGCGCCACGACGCCGTCGACCTGACCCGCGTACCCGTAGACGATGCCCGACTGCATCGCCTCGACCGTGTTCTTGCCGATCACGCTGCGCGGGCGGGCCAGCTCGATCTTGCGGAGCATCGCGCCCTTGACGCCCAGCGCCTCGACCGAGATCTCGATGCCCGGCGCGATGGCTCCGCCCGCGTACTCGCCGCGCGCGGTGATCGCGTCGTAGGTCGTCGCCGTGCCGAAGTCGACCACGATCGCCGGGCCGCCGTAGAGCTCGACCGCCGCGACCGCGTTGACGATGCGGTCCGCGCCGACCTCCTTGGGGTTGTCCGTGAGGATCGGGACGCCCGTCTTGACGCCCGGTTCGACCAGGACGGCGGGCACGTCGCCGTAGTACCGCCGGGTCACCTCGCGCAGCTCGTGCAGGACCGAGGGGACGGTCGCGCAGATCGCGATGCCCTCGATGCCGTCGCTCAGCTCGACGCCGAGGAGCGGGTGCATGCCCATCAGGCCCTGGAGCAGGACCGCCATCTCGTCGGCCGTGCGCCGCGGGTCCGTGGAGATGCGCCAGTGCTCGACGATCTCGTCACCGTCGAAGAGGCCGAGGACGGTGTGCGTGTTGCCGACGTCGATGGTGAGCAGCATCAGACGGCCGCCTCGGGGGCGTCGCGGAGGTCGAGGCCGATGTCCAGGATCGGGGACGAGTGCGTGAGCCCGCCCACCGCGAGGTAGTCCACGCCGGTCGCCGCGTAGGCCGCCGCGTTCGCCAGGGTGAGGCGCCCGGACGACTCCAGGACCGCGCGGCCCGCGACCAGGGCGACGGCCTCCTCGGTCTCCGCGGGGGTGAAGTTGTCGAGCAGGATCAGGTCGGCGCCCGCGTCCAGGACCTCGCGGACCTGGTGCAGGGTGTCGACCTCGACCTCGATCGGCACGTCGGGGAACATCTCGCGCACGGCCTTGAAGGCCTGCGCCACGCCACCGGCCGCGACCACGTGGTTGTCCTTGACGAGCGCGGCGTCCGACAGCGACATGCGGTGGTTGACGCCGCCGCCGCAGCGCACCGCGTACTTCTCCAGGGCGCGCAGGCCGGGTGTGGTCTTGCGGGTGTCCCGCACGCGGGCCTTGGTGCCCTCCAGGGCGTCCGCCCACGCGCGCGTTGCGGTGGCGATGCCGGAGAGGCGGCACAGGATGTTGAGCGCGCTGCGCTCGCCGGTGAGCAGGTCGCGGGTGCGGGTGGTGACCGAGAGCAGCTTCTGGCCGGCCTCGACGCGCTCGCCGTCCTCGACGTGCCGCTCGACCTCGAAGGTCTCGGTGCAGACGATGGACAGGACCGCCTCGGCGACCCGCAGGCCGGCCACGACGCCGGCCTCGCGCGCGGTGAAGTCGGCGGTGGCGATCGCGTCCTCGGGGACGGTCGCCACGGTCGTCACGTCCACGCCGCCGTCGAGGTCCTCCTCGATGGCCAGGTGGGCGATGTCCTCGACCTGGACGGGGTCGAGCCCGGCGTCGGCGAGCAGCTGGGCGAGGGCGGGGTCGAGGCCGCACTCGTACACCTCGTCGCCCTCGGCGCAGCCGCAGCCTTCACCGCAGCCGCCGGCGTTCTCGGCGGCCGTACCGGGCGCGCTGATCTGGATCAGGGGTACGTCCACGGGCTGCGGGCGTTCTTCTTCGGGCGTGCTCGGCGTGCTCACGGTTACGGCTCCCTGGGGGCGTCGGCGGCGGTGGGGGGAAAGTTTTGGCTGTCGGTGAGCCGGACGTCGAGGGTCCGCTCCGGGGTGAGGCGCACGACGAGATGGCGGCGCCAGGCCGTGTCGTCGCGCTCGGGGCGGTCCTCGCGCCAGTGGCAGCCGCGGGTCTCCTCACGGCGGGAGGCGGCGGCGACCAGGAAGCGCGCGACGGCGAGGAGGTTGGTGGTCTCCCAGGCCTCCGTGCCGGGCTCGGCGGACTTCTGGTCGGCGGTGCCGTCGGGGACGGCCCCGATGTGCAGGGCGTCGAGCGCCGCGCTCGCCTCGCGCAGGCTGGCCTCGGACCTGAGCACGCCGGCGCCGGTGGTCATGACCCGCTGGATACGGGTGCGGGCGGCGGGGTCGAGCAGCGGGACGACCACGGGGGCCGGGTGGGGAACGGGGACCGGCTGCGAGACACGGGTCGCGGGGCCGCCCGCCCCGGGGGCCACGTGCGGCGCGTGAGCCGCGTGCGCGGCGTGGGCCGCGATGTCGTCGGCGATGCGCTCGGCGAAGACCAGGCCCTCCAGCAGGGAGTTCGAGGCGAGCCGGTTGGCACCGTGGACGCCCGTGCAGGCCACCTCGCCGCAGGCGTAGAGGCCCGGGACGGTGGTCCGGCCGCGCAGGTCGGTGCGGACGCCGCCGGAGGCGTAGTGGGCCGCGGGGGCGACCGGGATCGGCTCCGTGACCGGGTCGATGCCGTGGGCCCGGCAGGCGGCCAGGATGGTGGGGAACCGGTGCTCCCACATCTCGGCGCCGAAGTGCCGGGCGTCGAGGTACACGTGCTCGGTGCCCCGCTCGCGCATCCGGCGCATGATCCCCTTGGCGACGATGTCGCGGGGGGCCAGCTCGGCCAGCTCGTGCTGCCCGAGCATGAAGCGGACCCCGTCTGCGTCGACGAGGTGGGCGCCCTCGCCCCGTACCGCTTCGGAGACCAGCGGCTGCTGGCCCTCGGAGTCGGCGCCGAGGAAGAGCACGGTGGGGTGGAACTGGACGAATTCGAGGTCGGAGACCTCGGCTCCGGCGCGCAGGGCGAGCGCGACGCCGTCTCCGGTGGAGACGGCCGGGTTGGTGGTGGCGGAGAAGACCTGGCCCATGCCGCCGGTGGCCAGGACCACGGCGGGGGCGTGGACGGCGCCGACGCCGTCGTGCTGGCCCTCTCCCATGACGTGCAGGGTGACGCCGGCGGTGCGGCCCTCGGCGTCCGTGAGCAGGTCGAGGACGAGCGCGTGCTCGATGGTGGCGACCGCCCGGTCCCGTATCGCCTCGACGAGCGCGCGGGAGATCTCGGCGCCGGTGGCGTCGCCGCCGGCGTGGGCGATCCGGCGGCGGTGGTGGCCGCCCTCGCGGGTCAGGGCGATCTCGCCCGCGTCCGTCTTGTCGAAGTCGGCGCCGGTGGCGATCAGCCGGCGGACGGCGTCGGGCCCCTCGGTCACCAGGAGGCGGACGGCCTCCTCGTCGCACAGGCCGGCGCCGGCCACGAGCGTGTCGTCCAGATGCTGCTCGGGGGTGTCGCCCTCGCCGAGCGCTGCGGCGATGCCGCCCTGGGCCCAGCGGGTGGAACCGTCGTCCAGGCGGGCCTTGGTGACGACGACCGTGCGCAGTCCCGCGGCCGTGCAGCGCAGGGCCGCGGTCAGGCCGGCGACGCCGGAGCCGACCACGACGACGTCGGCGTCGATGGCCCAGCCCGGCGCGGGCGCGTGCAGCCGTATTCCGGTCACTTGGTGGCTCCGAAGGTCAGCGGGATGTTGTCGATCAGCCGGGTGGTGCCGACGCGCGCGGCGACGGCGAGGATCGCCTCGCCGTCGTGGTCGTCGGCGACCTCGGTGAAGTCGGCCGGGTCGACCAGGGCCAGGTAGTCGAGGGCGAGCGGCGGCTCGGTCTTCGCCGCCTCGTCGAGCACGGCGCGGGCCGCGGCCCGTACGGCGTCGGCGCCGCCGCCCTCGCTCGCCTGGGCGACGGCGTGCGCGTCGGCCGCGGCCCGCGCCTCGCCGAGCCGGGAGAGCGCCTCGGCCCGGGACTCGGAGCCGGGCAGCGAGGCGGCACGCGCGCTCAGCGCCTGCTGGGCGGCAAGCCGGTCGGCCGCGGCGAACAGGGCGCCGGAGAGGGCCAGGGCGGTGCGGCGCTCGCCGCCGGAGAGGTAGCGGTTGCGGCTGGAGAGGGCCAGGCCGTCGGGCTCGCGGACGGTGGGGACGCCGACGATCTCGACCGGGAAGTTCAGGTCGCGGGCCATCCGGCGGATCAGTGCCAGCTGCTGCGCGTCCTTCTGACCGAAGAGGGCCAGGTCGGGGCGGGTGAGGTGGAGCAGCTTGGCGACGACGGTGAGCATGCCGTCGAAGTGCCCCGGCCGGGAGGCGCCTTCCAGGCGCTCACCCATGGGTCCGGCGGTGATCCGGACCTGCGGCTCTCCGCCGGGGTAGACCTCGTCGACGGCGGGGGCGAAGACGGTGTCTGCCCCGGCCGCCTCGGCGGTCTCCAGGTCGGCGTCGAGGGTGCGGGGGTAGCGGTCGAGGTCCTCGCCGGCGCCGAACTGGAGCGGGTTGACGAAGACGGTGACGACGACGAGGCCGTCGGGACCGACATGCTCGCGGGCCGTACGGACCAGCGTGGCGTGCCCCTCGTGGAGAGCGCCCATGGTCATGACGACGGCGGTACGGGAAGCGCGGGCGGGGAGGCCGGCGGGGCGGTTCTCGCTCGCCGGGCGGTTCTCGCCGCTCGTGGGGCGGTTCCCGGTCACAGCGTGGCGGGACGCCAGGGCGTGGAGTTCGTCCGCCGTTCGGACCAGGGTGAACGCCCGGGACGACGCGGGTGCCGGGGACGACACGGACGGCGTGGAGCTCATCGGGACTCCCCCTCGGCGAGCACGCCCAGCAGGTCCTGGGCCAGCTCGGGCTTGAGCAGGCCGTGCGCGAGCGCCCGGTCGGCGGTCGTGCGGGCCATCGCCAGATAGCCGGCGACGGTGCCGGGCGCGTGCTTGCGCAGCTCGGCGACGTGCGCGGCGACCGTACCGGCGTCACCACGTGCGACAGGGCCCGTGAGGGCAGCGTCCCCGGAGCGCAGGGCGTTGTCCAGGGCGGCGCCCAGGAGCGGGCCGAGCATCCGGTCGGGGGCGGCGACCCCGGCCGTACGGAGCAGTTCCATGGACTGGGCGACCAGAGTGACCAGGTGGTTCGCGCCGAGGGCGAGGGCCGCGTGGTACAACGGGCGGTTCTCCTCCTCGATCCACTCCGGTTCGCCGCCCATCTCGATGACCAGGGCCTCCGCGGCGAGCCGCAGCTCCACGGGCGCGGTGACCCCGAAGGAGCAGCCGGCCAGGCGCTGGACGTCGACGGAGGTGCCGGTGAAGGTCATGGCCGGGTGCAGGGCGAGCGGCAGCGCGCCGGCGCGGCGGGCGGGGTCCAGGACGTTCACGCCGTACCGCCCGGAGGTGTGCACGAGCAGCTGGCCCGGCCGCACGGCCCCGGTCTCGGCGAGCCCCTCCACCAGGCCCGGCAGGGCGTCGTCGGGGACCGTGAGCAGCACGAGGTCGGCCGCGGCGACGACCTGCCCGGGCGGCACGATCGGCACGTCGGGGAGGAGGGTCGCCGCCCGGCGTACGGAGGCGTCGGAGACCGCGGAGACGGCGATGGGGCGATGCCCCGCGAGCTGCAGTGCGGCGGCGAGCGCGGGGCCCACCCGGCCCGCTCCGACGACTCCGACGGTGAGCCGCGCGGGTCGGTCTTCCGCTCGGGGTTCTGCTGATGCGTTCACGCGGCAACGGCCTTCCGTTCCAGTCCGCGGGGGGTACCGGACGATTTCTGGTCATGCTACGCCAGCGTTTCGCGCGTCTCCGTGGCTGTCCACAGGGTGTGGGCGCCGGTGTGATGATCGGGCCATGGATGACGAGGCGGCCCGGCGGCACCGGGCGAGGGTGTGGGGCGGGGCGGAGCGGAAGCTGTGGCACGCGTCGATCGACGGGACGGTCGGGCAGCGCCTGCGGGAACTGGTTGCCTGGGCCGAGCGGGTGGGGGACGACGGAGGCCCGCTCGACGCGTACGGCGACGGCCCGGTGGAGGAGGTGGAGCGGCGGGTCGCCGACGCGCTCGGCCTGCCGGCCGCGGTGTTCTTCCCGACCGGGACGATGGCCCAGCAGGTGGCGCTGCGCTGCTGGGCGGGGCGGACCGGCAGCCCGGTGGTGGCGCTGCATCCGCTCGCCCACCCGGAGGTCCACGAGGGGGGCGCTCTGTCGGTGGTGAGCGGGTTGCGGACGGTCCGTCCGACGGACGAGCCGCGGCTGCCGACTGCCGAGGAGGTACGAGACCACCCCGAGCCGTTCGGGACGCTGATGCTGGAGTTGCCGCTGCGGGACGCGGGTTTCGTGCTGCCTTCCTGGGAGGCGCTCGTGGAGGTGGTGGAGGCGGCGCGCGAACGTGACGCGGTGGTGCACGTCGACGGCGCGCGACTGTGGGAGTGCGCCCCCCACTTCGGGCGCGACCTGCGGGAGATCGCGGCGCTCGCGGACAGTGTGTACGTGTCCTTCTACAAGTCCCTGGGCGGGCTCTCGGGGGCTGCGCTGGCCGGCCCGGCGGACGTGATGGAGGAGGCGCGGGTGTGGCGGCACCGGTACGGGGGGCTGGTCTTCCAGCAGTATCCGGCGGCGGTCTCGGCGCTCCGGGGCCTCACGCGCGAACTGCCCCGGCTGCCCTCGTACGTGGCGCACGCGCGCGTGGTCGCCGAAGGGCTCCGGGCGGGGTTCGAGGAGGCGGGCACGGCCTGGTTCCGGATCCACCCGGAGCCGCCGCACACGCACCAGTTCCAGGTCTGGCTCCCGTACGCCCCGGACGTCCTGACCGCGGCGTCGCTGGCCCTGACGGAGGAGACGGGCACGGTCCTCTTCCGCCGCTGGTCCGGCCCGGGCGCGGGCGGGCCGCCCGGCGTGGCGGTGACGGAGGTGACGGTGACCGAACCGGGGCTCTCCTGGACGGCGGACGACGTCCGGGCCGCGGTGAGGGCCTTCCTGGCCCGGCTGGACTGACACCGCCGGGACGCAGGTCAGCTGGGCCCCTGGCCGAGCCGGCGCGTGAGGGCCGCGAGGAGGCCGCCCCGCGCGGGGCGGCCCGCGAGAACGCGGCGGAAGCGCCGGTGGTCGCGGACCGCGCGGAGGGTCGCGACGTCGTGGGTGCCGGGCGGCGGCGGCGTCGGCTCACCGTGCTGCGCGGCACGGTAGGCGTCGAAGAGGTGCTGGTGCATCGCGTTCATGCCCTCACGATGCGCCGGAGGATGAGGCCGGTCGCGTCGTTTGACGCACCCCGTCAAACGGCGCGGCAGCACGGCCGACGCCCTCCTCGCGGGATCATCGCGGCTGATCGAGGGGCCTCGATCGACGGGGCGATCGACGGCTCGGCCGAGGAATCGGTTGACGGGCCGCGTCAAACGACGCGACACCACCCCCGCTCCCACCCGCACCATAGGGGGCGTGAGCGTGACCATCGACATCACCGGACTCCCGCACGAGCGGATCGTCTTCTGCCCCTCGCCGCTGGCCGAGCTCGGCGCCGCGCTCCACGCGCTCTCCGAGCCCGCCCATCACCCCGGCCTCCACGCGTGGGCCACGACGACCGCCGCCGCCCTCGAGCCCGAGCTCGCCGACCGGCTCCACGAGGCCGACTTCATGTGGCGGTCCACCCGCTCCGACATCCTGCTGCCCGCCCGGCCCCGCGAGACCCTCGCCGAGGAGCTGGACGACCTCGACCGGATGGACGACGAGCGGTACGTGGGCTCGGCCTTGGAGATCTCCTGCGCCAGCCACTACACCTACGGCGCGCCGTCCCCCCTCGTCGACGCCCGGATGCGGCGACGCGCCCTCGACCTGGCCGCCGCCCGAGGCCCCCGCCAGGCCGCCTTCGTGGAGCGGATGCTCGCCGATCCGACCGGCACGCGCGCGTGGGTCCGCCGCCTCCTGGAGGACTGCGACGAGGCGTTCTTCTCCGACACCTGGCGCCGCGTGCGGATCCAGCTCGCCGCCGACGCCCGCCACAAGACGGAGCTGCTGCGCCGCAAGGGTCTGGCCGATGCCGTCGTCGCCGCCTCGCCCGCCATGAGCCTGGAGGAGGACGAGCACGGGTCCCGGATCGTGGTCGACAAGCTGGTCCAGGGCCGCACCACCACCGCCCAGGGATCCGGGCTGACGTTCCTGCCGACCGCGTTCGGCCGGCCGCACCTGATCGCCCTGTACGCGCCCGGCTGGCAACCGGTGGTCCAGTACCCCGTCTCGGGGCGCGAGCTCGCCGGCACCGCCCCCGTGGAGACCGTCAAGCTCCGCCTGGAGGCCGTCGCCCACCCGATGCGGATGCGGATGTGCCGTAATCTCGCCCGCGCCTCCTACACCACGAGCGAGCTGGCCGACGCGTACGGCATCACGGCGCCCGAGGTCTCGCGGCACCTCGCCGTCCTGCGGAGGGCGGGGCTGCTCACCACCCGGCGCCGCGGCCGGTACGTCCTGCACCAGCTCGACGTCGCCGTCGTGGCCCGCCTCGGCAGCGACTTCCTGGAGAGCGTGCTCCGCTAGGTCGTGTCCGGAACGTAGCGCCGTCTGCCCGCAGGGCAGGGCCCGCGGCGTCCGGTGCGTGCGATCGCGAGGCGGAGGGCCGCCCTCGTACGGGGCGTACTCGGGTGATCCCGACAACGCGGCGAACGTGCGTGCCAGGCGCCGCGGGCCAGGCGGGACTTCACGGACCCGGCCCAGGCGGTCTCCGCACGGTCACCTCATGTCCGCACGGTTCCGCCGCTCAGAACGCGCCGCCGCCCGCCCGCACCAGGCCCGTCTCGTACGCCAGCACCACCACCTGCACCCGGTCGCGCAGCTCCAGCTTGGTCAGGATGCGGCCGACATGCGTCTTCACGGTGGCCTCGGACAGCACCAGCCGCGCCGCGATCTCGCCGTTCGACAGGCCCTGCGCGACGAGGAGCATCACCTCGCGCTCCCGGTCGGTGAGCCGGTCGAGCCCGCTGTGGGCGGCCCTGGGGTCCTTCCCCGAGGACGGCAGCATCGGCGAGAAGCGGTCGAGCAGCCGGCGCGTCGTGGACGGCGCCACGACCGCGTCCCCGCTGTGCACGGACCGGATCGCGCCGAGCAGCTCGCCCGGCGGGACGTCCTTCAGCATGAAGCCGCTCGCTCCCGCCTTCAGCCCCGAGAAGGCGTACTCGTCGAGGTCGAAGGTGGTCAGGATCAGCACCTTGGGGGCGTCGGGCTGCGAGCAGATCCGCCGGGTCGCCTCGACCCCGTCGAGCTTGGGCATCCGTACGTCCATCAGCACCACGTCCACGGCCGTGGACCGCAGCACTTCCAGCGCCTCCACGCCGTCGCCCGCCTCCGCCACGACCTCCATGTCCGGCTGGGCGGCGAGCACCATGCGGAAGCCGGTGCGCAGCAGCACCTGGTCGTCGACGAGCATCACGCGGATGGACATGTGGTTCCTTCGGATCGTCAGTGAGCGGGCTTCAGGGGGAGCAGGGCGCTGATGCGGAAGCCGCCCCCGGGACGCGGCCCCGCGTCCAGGGTGCCGCCGACCATGCCGACCCGCTCGCGCATGCCGATCAGGCCGTGTCCCCGGCCGTCGGCGCCCCCGTCCTCGTACATCTCCTGGGTGGCGCCCCGGCCGTCGTCCTCGACGAGCAGGCCGAGTCCGTCGTCGAAGTAGACCAGGCGGACGCTGGCGCCGACCTCGGGACCGCCGTGCTTGCGGGAGTTGGTGAGGGCTTCCTGGACGATCCGGTACGCGGTGAGCTCGACGCCGCTCGGCAGCGGCCTCGGCGTCCCCTCGACCCGGAAGTCGACGGTCAGACCGGCGTTCCTGACCTGCTCGACGAGGTCCTCGATCTGCTGGACGTCTGGCTGCGGGACGTACTCCCCCGCCTCCTGGTGCTCGCCGGTGCGCAGGATGCCGAGCAGTCGGCGCATCTCGGCGAGCGCCTGGCGGCCGGTGGTCGAGATGGTCTCCAGGGCCTGCTTGGCCGTCTCCGGCGAGGAGTCCAGGACGTAGGCGGCGCCGTCGGCCTGGACCACCATCACGGAGACGTTGTGGGCGACGACGTCGTGCAGTTCGCGGGCGATCCGGGCCCGCTCGGCGGCGACGGCGACCTTGGCCTGCGCCTCGCGTTCCTGCTCCAGGCGGGCGGCGCGCTCCTCCAGCTGGGCGAAGTAGGCGCGGCGGGTCCGCAGGGAGTCGCCGAGCACCCACGCGAGGGCGAACGGCACGGTCATGATCACCGTGAAGAAGACGTGCGCGAGCGCGGAGCCAGGCTCTTCGGCGGGCCATCGGAGCATGGAGAGGGTGGCGGCGCTCAGCCCGCCGACGAGCGCGAGCCGCGAGGCCCAGCGCGGCCCGTCGTGCACGGCGACGGTGTAGATGATCACCAGGATCGCGAAGTCCGCGAAGAACGGCATCAGTCCGAAGGCGAGCTGGGCCAGGCCCAGCGCGACCGCGAGCAGCAGCATCCGCTGGGGCGCGCGGCGGCGCAACGCGACGACGAGGGAGAACAGCGCGGCGACCACGCCGTACGCGACGGGGGGGGCGACCGGCGGGTAGGTCGTACCCACCCACAGCAGCGAGAACCCGAGGAGGACGACGGCCCAGAAGGTGTCGACGCCCGTCGGGTGTCTGCGGAGGAAGTCGTAGAGGCGCTGCACGTCACCAAGCGTAGGGAAGCCGGATAGGTGCAGGGGTCAACCGTGCGGCCGATCCTTCGCGGGAAGCCCGTACTCCGCAAGGTGGAGACTGGGGTCCGTGACGGATGAGACGTGTCAGTGGCGGGACTACGGCGGGTGGCAGCGGTGGCGCGAGGCCGCCGAGAGGGCGCTGTACGGACCGGGTGGTTTCTACCTGAGCCCCGAGGGCCCCGCCGGACACTTCCGGACCTCGGTGCACGCCTCTCCCCTGTTCGCGGCGGCCGTCGCGAAGCTGTTGACGGAGGTGGCGGACGGCCTCGGCACGGACGAGGTCGCGCTGGTCGACGTGGGTGCGGGGCGCGGCGAGCTGTTGACGGGCGTCCTGGCCGCCGTACCCGACGGGCTTTCCGTACGGCCGTACGGTGTGGAGCGCGCGGCCCGGCCGGAAGGGCTCGATCCGCGCGTGGTGTGGACGGACCGGGTGCCGCGCGGGGTGCGCGGGCTGCTCTTCGCGAACGAATGGCTGGACAACGTGCCGGTGGACGTCGCGCAGGTGGACGAGGCGGGGGCCGTCCGGTACGTCGAGGTCCAAACGGAGCACGGCTCGGAGGCGGGGTCGGAGTCCGGGACCCGGGCCGGGGTGGGCGCGGAGCGGCTCGGCGAGGTGGTCAGGGGCCCGGACGCGGAGTGGCTGGAGCGGTGGTGGCCGCTGGGGGAGCCCGGCGAGCGGGCGGAGATCGGCCGGGCCCGGGACGAGGCCTGGTCGGACGCGGTGGCGGCTCTGGAGGCCGGTCTCGCGGTGGCGGTGGACTACGGGCATGTACGGGGGTCCAGGCCGCCCTTCGGGACGTTGACCGGGTTCCGGTCGGGGCGCGAGGTGGAACCGGTGCCCGACGGTTCCTGCGACCTGACCGCGCATGTGGCGATGGACGCGGTCGCCTCGGTGGGAGGCCCCGGGAGCGAGCTGGTCACCCAGCGGGAGGCGCTGAGGCGGCTGGGGGTCAGCGGGGAGCGGCCGCCGCTGTCGCTGGCGTCGAGCGACCCGGCCGCCTATGTGCGGGCGCTCGCCTCGGCCGGTGAGGCGGCGGAGCTGACGGCCCGGGGCGGGCTCGGCGACTTCCTGTGGCTGACACGGCCGGTGGGCTAGGTGGTGTCCGGAACGTAGCGCCGTCTGCCCGCAGGGCAGGGCCCGCGGCGTCCGGTGCGTGCGATCGAGAAGGCGGAGGGTCGCCCTCGTACCGGGCGTACTCGGGTGATCCCGACAACGCGGCGAGCGTGCGTGCCAGGCGTCGCTGGCCAGGCGGGACGTTACGGACACGGCCCAGGGGTGTGTTCGCCGGTCCGCCGGGCAACGGACGGGCGGTCCGGCGGGCGAGGGATACTGTGCCCCATGACGGAGACGACGGTCGGAATCGGCGGGGCGGCGGAGAGCACCGACATGGTGCTGAACATCGGGCCGCAGCACCCCTCGACCCACGGTGTGCTCCGCCTCCGGCTGGTGCTGGACGGCGAGGTGATCCAGCACGCCGAGCCGGTCATCGGCTACATGCACCGCGGCGCCGAGAAGCTCTTCGAGGCACGCGACTACCGGCAGATCATCATGCTCGCCAACCGCCACGACTGGTTGTCGGCCTTCTCCAACGAGCTCGGTGTCGTCATGGCCGTCGAGCGGATGCTCGGCATGGAGGTCCCCGAGCGCGCCGTCTGGACCCGGACCCTGCTCGCCGAGCTGAACCGGGTGCTCAACCACCTCATGTTCCTCGGGTCGTACCCGCTCGAACTGGGCGGTATCACCCCGGTCTTCCACGCCTTCCGGGAACGCGAGGAGCTCCAGGCCGTGATGGAGGAGGTCTCCGGCGGCCGGATGCACTACATGTTCAACCGCGTCGGCGGCCTCAAGGAGGACCTGCCGGCGGGGTGGGTGGGCCGGGCGCGGGAGGCCGTCGCCGACGTGCGGTCGCGGATGGACGTGTACGACAAGCTCGTCCTCGGCAACGAGATCTTCCGGGGCCGTACCCGGGGCGTCGGCGTCCTGAGCCCCCGGGCGGTGCACGCGTACGGGGTGAGCGGGCCCATCGCCCGGGCCTCGGGCGTCGACTTCGACCTGCGCCGTGACGAGCCGTACCTGGCCTACGGGGAGCTGCGGGACACGCTGAGGGTCGTCACCCGCGAGGAGGGCGACTGCCTCGCCCGCTTCGAGTGCCTCCTGGAGCAGACTCACAACTCGCTGGAGCTGGCCGACGCCTGCCTCGACCGGCTGGGGGAGCTGCCGCCGGGGCCCATCAACCAGCGACTGCCGAAGGTGCTCAAGGCCCCGGAGGGGCACACCTACGCCTGGACCGAGAACCCGCTCGGCATCAACGGCTACTACCTGGTGTCCAAGGGCGAGAAGACGCCGTACCGCCTCAAGCTCCGCTCGGCGTCGTTCAACAACATCCAGGCCCTGACCGAGCTGCTGCCCGGCACGCTCGTCGCCGACATGGTGGCGATCCTGGGCTCGCTCTTCTTCGTCGTCGGCGACATCGACAAGTAGGCGCGGGGCGAGGGCTTCTCACCGGCGACGCTTCCGCGCCCGGTCTGCCTCGCCTCACGCGTGGCGCATCACGACGAAGTCCCTGGGGTCCTTCTCCGGACGCCGCCGCTCCACGACGTCCCAGCCCCAGCGCTCGTAGCGGTCGCGCAGCTCGGAGGTGTCGAGCGTCATCAGCAGCCGTGGCACGGGCGCCGTGGCCAGCAGAGCGTCGTGCAGGGTGCGACCGAGGCCGCGGCCCTGGTGGGCGGGGGCGACGACGAGTTCGGCGAGTTCGAAGGTCTCGTCCCCGCCGGAGAGGGCGCTGTCGAGCCAGCCGGCCGCCAGGCCGGCGAGCGCGCCGTCCGGGTCGAACGCGGCGACGCAGCTGAAGCCCGGCTGCCCGGCCGCCCGGACCAGCAGCCGCTCCACGGTCCGCAGCGCCCCGCGCGGCGGTTCGTGCCAGGGCGCACCGCAGAAGGCCTGCGCGCACAGGGCGATCAGCTCGTCCCTCAGCGCGGCCGTCTCACCGGCGGAGAGGACGACGCTTCTCGGCGTCACGAGCTGACCGCTCCGCGCAGCTCGGCCACGTCGAGCTGCTCCGTCTCGTCGTGCGCGGTCAGGTCGATGACCTGGCCGATCGCCCGCTGCTCGGGGGCGCGACCGGTGCCGACCGTCGCCAGGACCTCCTCGCCCACCACGTCCGCGAGGTCCACGCCCTGCACCGCCTCGATCGCGGCCGCCGCCTTCTGCGTACCGAAGAAGTCGAAGCCTCCCTCCGGGCGGGGCGCCGGGCGGCGAGCGGCGTACGGGACGATCGCCGACGCGGCCGGGACGGCCCTGATCGCGGGCACGACGGGCGCCTTGGAGAGGGCGGGTACCGCGGCGGTCGACGGACGAGCGTGCTGCTCGGCACCGGCGGCCGCCGCGTGCTTCCCCTGCGGCTCCTCCGTCTCCCGGGCGCGCTCGGCGAGATCGCGGCTGCGGGCGGCCTCGGCGGTGCGGCGCGCCTCCTGGGCCGCGGCGTTGCGCGCGAGGTCGCGCAGGGCGTCGGCCGCCCGGCGGTAGGCGTCGGGGGTGGGCGACGATCCGGCGGCGGGCAGTGCCCTGGTCGGCGAGGTCGTCTCCAGGGCGAGCTGTCGGCGGCCCTCCAGGGCGCTGGCCCGCTCGGTCTCGGCGGTGGCGTACCGGCGCAGCAGCTCGGCGTGCTCGCCGCGCAGCCCGGCGAGTTCGACCCGCTTGGCGCGCAGCTTCGCGTCGAGCTTGGCCCGCAGCTCCCGGGACTCCTCGAGGTCGGCCTCGAGCTCGGCTGTCCGCTCCTCGGTCTTCCACTGGTCCGCGGTCCGCGCGCGGGTCAGCTCGGCGACCTGCCGCCCGGCGCTCCGGTCCCAACTGCGCATGATGACGCCACCGGTGACGGCGGCCGCCGCGGCCGCGGCCACGAGCAGCCGCAGCACCACGGGATCGGCGAGCAGCCAGGCGCCCGCGGCACAGACGAGCGAAGCTCCGGCGACCGCCGAGGGCGGCAGAAGCTTGTGCAGGGGTGGGGAATGGCGGTGGCGTCCACGTGGCATGGCCTGAAATTTACCGTGCGTAGGCGCCCTATGGGGTGTCGGCCCGGCAATCTCTTGGCCACTTCTCGCCGACGGGGCCGAGACGCCGCCGGACCGAACCGACTCCCCTTACCCGGAGGCTACTTCTTGACCAGCCCCTTCGACTCCAGATAGGCCTTCGCGACGTCCGCCGGCTTCGCCCGCTCGGCGTCCACCTTGCGGTTCAGTTCGGCGAGATCGGCCGTCGTCAGCACCTTTGTGATCTTGTCGAGAGCGGCGGCGATCTCCGGTGCTCCGGCGTCCTTCGCATTGACGACCGGCAGCACATTGTCGGCGTTCTGCAGCTTCTTGTCGTCGTCGAGGAAGACGAGTCCGAAGCTCTCGACGGTCGCGTCCGTCGTGGTGGTCAGCACCAGCTGGTCCACGCCGTCCTTGACCGCCTGCTTGGACTGCGGCGTCCCGACGCCCTTGGGGTCGATCCCGGTCACGTCGATGCCGTAGGTCTCCTTCAGGCCCGGGGCGCAGAACGGCCGTATCTCGCATTCGTCCCCGGCCGCGATCTTCACCTTCAGCTTGGCGCGACCGAGATCGGAAAGCGTCTTCAGCTTGTTCTTCTCGGCGAATTCCTTCGACACCGCGAAGGCGTTCTGGTCGACGGCCTCGCCGACCGCGAGCACCTTCAGTCCGCGTGGCTCGGCGAGCTTCTTCAACGCCTCCACCGTGGCGGCGGCGTCACCGGAGGCGACCGGCTTCTCCTCGGGCGCCTTCGGACCGTTCACCTTGGCATTGAGGAATTCCGCGATGGTCGCCGCGTATTCCGGTACGACGTCGATCTCGCCCTTCTCCAGCGAGGGTTCGTACAACTCGCGGTTCTTCACCGTGGTGACGGTCGCGGAGTATCCGGCGTCGTTCAGCACCTGTGCGTAGAGCTCCGCGAGCACCTTGGACTCCGTGAACGCCGCCGCGCCCACGACCAACGAACCCTTCCCGGGACCCGACGTGCCGCCCGCCCTGCCCTCCTCCAGGCTGTCGCCGCCGCACGCGGCGAGGGACACGGTCAGCGCCGCCATGCCCAGTACCGCACCCGCGATACGCGAGATCCTGCTCACGAGATCACCCATCCCAGTCGTTCGGTCGATCGGTCGTTCCGTCGGTCGTTCAGCCGGTCGTTCAGCCGTTTCCCGCGCGCCGGCCGAGCAACCGGTCGGCCCCCACCAGCACGGCCTCCACCGTGAGGGCCAGCAGCGCGACGAGCAGCGCTCCCGCGACCACCTGCGGGGTGTTGTACGTGTTGAACCCGGCGGTGATGATCCGGCCGAGGCCGCCCTGCCCGACCATCGCGGCGATCGTCGCGGTGGCGACCACCTGGACGGCGGCCGAGCGCAGTCCGGTCATGACGAGCGGGCGGGCGAGCGGCAGCTCGACCCTCCGGAAGACCTGGCCGCCCGACATTCCCATCCCCCGCGCGGCCTCCACCACCGCCCGGTCCACCTCGCGCATCCCCACGTACGCGTTGGTGAGCAGCGGCGGCACCGCGAAGAGCACCAGCGCGATCACCGTCGGGACGTAGCCGGCGTTGCGCAGCGGCGACACCATGAACAGCGCCAGGACCGCGAAGACGGGGACCGCCCGTCCCGCGTTGGAGAGGTTGACGGCGGTCGCGCCGCCCTTGCCGAGATGTCCGAGCCACAGCCCCAGCGGCAGCGCGACGGCGCAGGCGAGGAGAAGCGCGGCCCCGCTCACGTAGACGTGCTCGGCGAGCCGGCTCCCGATCCCGCCGTCACCCTCCCAGTTGGCGCCGGTGGTCAGCCAGCTCCAGGCGTCCGTCACGATCCCCATGTCACCCGCCTCCCGGCCCGGTCCGTATGCGGGTCCACGGCGTGAGCAGCCGCTGCACACCGAGGAGAAGCAAGTCCGCGACGACCGCCAGGAGCACGCACAGCACCGAGGCGGCAAGCACCTGCGCCTTGAAGAAGGTCGGCAGCGCGTCCTCGATCAGGTTCCCGAGGCCGCCGCGTCCGATGATCGATCCGACCGTCGTCAGGGCGACGGTGGAGACCGTCGCCATCCGTATCCCGGCCATCAGGGCGGGCAGGGCCAAGGGGAGTTCGACCTCCCACAGCAGCCGGGCCGGGCCGTATCCCATCCCGCGCGCGGCCTCCCGCGCCTCGGCCGGCACCGCGTCCAGGCCGGCCAGGATGTTCCGCACCAGAATCGTGAGCGAGTACAGCACGAGGCCGGTGACCACCAGCGCCGCCGAGAGGCCGAAGAACGGCAGCAGCAGCGAGAACATGGCCAGCGACGGGATCGTGTAGAGCAGGGTCGTCAGCCCGAGCACCGGTCCTGCGAGCCTCGGCCGGGCCCGTACCAGCAGCGCCAGCGGGAAGGCGACGGCGAGCCCGATCAGCACCGAGACGACGGTGATCCCGACGTGCTGGACCGTCGCGTCGGTCAACTCCTCGCTACGGGTACGCAGATACTCACCACAGATCCAGTCGTTCGTCACCAGGCAGTTCGCCGCGCTCATGTGCCCTCCTCCCGGGGCGCCCGTACTTCCGAACGTATGTGTGGCGACCCTAACCCCCGCCACCGACAATCACCGAGGACCGCCACGATGCGGCAACACGCCTTTCACACGCGCCCCGTCGCCAGGAGCCAGAATGGGACCCATGATCCGGTTCGAGCATGTGACCAAGCGGTACGCGGACGGCACCACCGCCGTCGACGACCTCTCCTTCGAGGTCGCCGAGGGTGAACTGGTCACGCTCGTCGGCCCGTCCGGCTGCGGCAAGACGACCACGATGAAGATGGTGAACCGGCTCGTCGAACCGACCGAGGGCCGCGTGTTCCTCGACGGGGAGGACGTATCCACCGTCGACCCGGTCCGGTTGCGCCGCCGGATCGGCTACGTCATCCAGCAGGTCGGCCTCTTCCCGCACAGGACGGTCCTCGACAACACCGCGACCGTCCCCCACCTGCTCGGCGCCTCCCGCGCCGAGTCCCGCGCCCGCGCCGCCGAACTGCTCGACCTGGTGGGCCTCGACCCGAAGACGTACGGCGGCCGCTACCCCGAGCAGCTCTCCGGCGGACAGCGCCAGCGCGTCGGCGTGGCCCGCGCCCTGGCCGCGGACCCGCCCGTCCTGCTGATGGACGAGCCCTTCGGCGCCGTCGACCCGGTCGTCCGCGAGCATCTGCAGAACGAGTTCCTGCGCCTGCAGTCGCAGGTCCGCAAGACCGTCCTGCTCGTCACCCACGACCTGGAGGAGGCCGTCCGCCTCGGCGACCGCATCGCCGTCTACGGACAGGGCAGGATCGAGCAGTTCGACACGCCGGCCACCGTGCTCGGCGCCCCCGCCACCGCGTACGTCGCCGACTTCGTCGGCGCGGACCGCAGCCTCAAGCGGCTCTCCGTCACCCCGGTGGACCCCACCGCCCTGGAGGAGGTCCCCGTCCACCGTCCCGGTGCCCCCGCCGAGAGGTCCTGGTCGGTCGTCCTGGACGCCGACGGCCGCGTCGAGGGCTGGTTCTCGGCGGACGAACCCGGCCGCACCCGGCCCGCCCCGGAACCCGTCGCGCTCGGCGCCTCCCTCCGGGAGGCGCTGGCCGCGCTCATGCGGGGCGACGCCGGCTGGCTCCCCGTCATCGACCCCGCCGCAGGCGGCCGCTGCGTCGGCGTCCTCACCCCGGACGGCGTCCACCGGGCACTGCGCCGGGCGACCCCGGCCGGCGGGCCGGATGCCGGTTCCGGAGAGTCGCGCGCCATCTCCGGGAAGTCGGACGACGCCCCCGCCGAAACCCTCAGCCGGCGCTGAGCCGCCCGCTCATCCACACCAGGCCCGGCGGGATCTCCCGGTTCCAGGTGTTGAAGTTGTGACCGCCGCTGTCGAGGGTGATCGAGGAGACCCGCGCCGGGGCCTTCACCTTCTTGATGAAGTCGAGGGTCCCCTTGAGGTTCCCCTCGCCCTTCTTCGACGTCGTCACCAGGAAGGACGACGCGCCCTGCGGCGCGTGGTCCAGGCTCCACAGCAGGTCCGCCCGCTTGCGCGCGGCGCCGTCCCCGTGGAAGAGGTCACCGGTGGTCACGTCCTCCGCCGCCTTGTAGTACGCCGAGAAGCCCGCCCCCGCCGCGAACCGGTCCGGGTGGTGCAGGGCGATCTTCAGCGCGCAGTAACCCCCGGTCGAGTTCCCCATGAACCCCCAGTTCCGCGCCTTCGTCCCCACCCGGTACGTCTCCGAGACCGCCTTCGGCAGGTCCTCCGCGAAGAAGGTCTCCGTCTGCGGGCCGCCGGGGACGTTCACGCACTCGGTGTCCCGGGGCGGCGCCACCGTCGGGCGCAGCATCACCAGGATCATCGGCCGCATCTTCCCCGCCTTGGCCTGCAGGAAGGCCGTCTTGGGGTACTTCAGCCCCTTGAGCAGGTTCTCCGCCGTCCCCGGGTAGCCGGTCAGGACCACCGAGGCCGGGAAGGTGCTCTTCGCGTACTTCTCCTGGAAGTACTCCGGCGGCAGATAGACGTACGCCGGGGAGTCGATCTTCGACTTCTCGCCGGCGACGACGATCTTCTGGATCTGTCCGCCGACCGAGGGACGGCCGCCGCCGGGCACGTCCAGCGCCTGCGTACCGACGACCTTGATGTCCTTCGAACCCGCCGAGTGGTCCACGACCACCCCGAGGTCCTGCTCCTGGCCGAAGAGGTCGGCCCAGGAACCGTAGAAGAGGAACGAGTTGTTCGCCGCGAGCCCCACCGAGGCGAACAGCGCGAGCTGCGTCGCGAGCAGCAGCCCGATCCGGCCCACAATCGCCCGCCAGCCACCGCGGGCGAGCCGCGGCCAGAGCCAGATCGTGGCGGCGAACAGCACCACGGCCAGCGTGACGGCAAGGCCCAGGACATTGTTGCTGGTGAGACCCATGAGTCGTCCGAGCTTTCTTCCTTGAGAATTTCGTGTGAGCGAGTGAACCCGCTTCCCCGCGGAGCCGTCCTAGAGGGAGCAAAACCTCCGGCCCGGCCCGCCCCTGACCACCGCGTGGCCGCCGGACCACCAATCTCTCGCGGATCACGGGAAGTACGGGAAGCGATGTCTGTCACGGTAGATGGGGACAAATCACGATCGGTTCCGGATCGGGTACGCCGGATTCTGCGCGGTCCTCGCCCCGAGAAGGTCCCCTCCCTCGTCGGCACGGCCTGCACGCTCATCGGCCTGATCGACATCGCGGCGGGCGTCTTCCCCCGCTTCCGCGCCAGCCGCATGCACGCGGTCGCCGAAGTCCTGCCCGGAACGCTGGGCCCCCTCTCCGCCGCCCTCTCCCTCAGCGCCGGAGTCCTGCTGCTGCTCCTCGCCCACGGCCTCAAGCGCCACAAGCGCCGCGCCTGGCGTGCCGCCGTCATCCTGCTGCCGCTCGGCGCCGCCGCCCAGTTCGTCTGGCGCCACTCCGTCCTCGGCGCCCTGCTCTCCCTGGCCCTCCTCGCCCTGCTGCTGCGCCACCGCGGCGAGTTCGCCGCCCTGCCCGACCCCCGCAGCCGCTGGAAGGCGCTCGCCAACTTCGTCGTCATGGGCGCCGGATCCATCGCCCTCGGCCTCGTCGTCGTCAGCGCCCACCCCCGACGCGTCATCGGCAACCCCAGCCTCACCGACCGACTCGAGCACGTCCTCTACGGCCTCTTCGGCTTCGAAGGCCCCGTCGGCTACACCGGCAACGTCGACTGGACCGTGGGCTACTCCCTCGGCGCCCTCGGCATGCTCACCGCCCTCACCACCATCTACCTGGCCTTCCGCCCCGAACACCCGGCCGCCCGGCTCACCGAGGACGACGAGACCCGACTGCGCGCCCTGCTCGACAAGCACGGTGGCCGCGACTCCCTCGGCCACTTCGCACTCCGCCGCGACAAGGGCGTCGTCTTCTCCCCCAGCGGCAAGGCCGCCGTCTGCTACCGCGTCGTCTCCGGCGTCATGCTCGCCAGCGGCGACCCCATCGGCGACGTCGAGGCGTGGCCCGGCGCCATCGAACGCTTCATGGACGAGGCCAAGGCCCACTCCTGGACCCCCGCCGTCATGGGCTGCTCCGAGACCGGCGGCGAGGTCTGGACCCGCGAGACCGGCCTCGACGCCCTCGAACTCGGCGACGAGGCGGTGGTGGACGTCGCGGATTTCTCCCTCTCCGGGCGCGCGATGCGCAACGTGCGCCAGATGGTGAAGCGGATCGAACGCAACGGTTACACCACCAAGGTCCGGCGCGTCCGCGACCTCTCCGACGGTGAGCTCGAACGCGTCCGGCGGGCCGCCGCCGACTGGCGCGGCACCGACACCGAACGCGGCTTCTCGATGGCCCTGGGCCGGATCGGCGACCCCGGCGACGGGGAAGCGGTCATAGCGACCGCCCACAAGGACGATCCCGACTCGCCGTACGGCGACCTGAAGGCGATCATCCACTTCGTGCCCTGGGGCATGGACGGCATGTCCCTGGAACTGATGCGCCGCGACCGCTCCGCCGACCCCGGCATGAACGAGCTGCTCATCGTCGCCGCCCTCCAGGAGTCCCCCCGGCTCGGCATCGAGCGCGTCTCCCTCAACTTCGCCATGTTCCGCGCGGCCCTCGCCCGCGGCGAGAAGATCGGCGCCGGCCCCGTCCTGCGACTCTGGCGCGGACTGCTCGTCTTCCTCTCCCGCTGGTTCCAGATCGAGTCGCTCTACAAGTTCAACGCCAAGTTCCGGCCCCGCTGGGAACCCCGCTTCGTCGTCTACCGCAAGAGCCGCGACCTGCCCCGCATCGGCTTCGCCGCCATGCAGGCCGAGGGCTTCGTGAACCTCGAGCTGCCTCGCCCCTTCGCCCGCCGCCGCAGCACGGCTGCCGCCCGCGACTGCGCCCACATCGGCCGCACCGGTGACAACCACGAGGTCCGCGCCGCCTGACCGCGCAGCCTGACGCCCTCCGGGCCCGGCAGGATCGGCAAGCCACCCCCTAGGCTGGGCATATGAGTACGTTGAGCGGACGGGGCACGGCCTGGGGCCTGCCGGAGTGGGACCGCTGTGCGGTCATGGGCGTCGTCAACGTGACGCCGGACTCCTTCTCCGACGGCGGCCGCTGGTTCGACACCACGGCCGCGGTCAAGCACGGACTCGACCTGGTCGCCGAGGGCGCCGACCTCGTCGACGTCGGCGGCGAGTCGACCCGGCCCGGCGCCAGCCGCGTCGACGAGGCCGAGGAGCTGCGCCGGGTCGTCCCCGTCGTCCGCGGCCTCGCCGCCGAGGGCGTCACCGTCTCCGTCGACACCATGCGCGCCTCCGTCGCCCACGCGGCCGTGGCCGCGGGCGCCAGCCTGGTGAACGACGTCAGCGGCGGCCTCGCCGACCCCGAGATGGTCCCCGCCGTCGCCGCCGCCGAGGTCCCCTTCGTCGTCATGCACTGGCGTGGCTTCAGCCAGGACATGAACAGCCTCGCCGTCTACGACGACGTCGTCGGCGAGGTCGTCACCGAACTGCGCCGCCGTATGGAGGCCGTCGTCGAGGGCGGCGTCGCACCCGAGCGCATCGTCATCGACCCCGGCCTCGGCTTCGCCAAGCACGCCCCGCACGACCTGGCCCTCGTCGCCCACCTCGCCGACCTGCGCGAGCTCGGCAGGCCGCTGCTCGTGGCCGCCTCCCGCAAACGCTTCCTCGGCCACGTCCTGGCCCGCGAGGGCGCCGCCCCGCCGCCCGCCCGCGAACGCGACGCGGCCACCGCCGCCGTCTCCGCCATCGCCGCCCACGAAGGCGCCTGGGCCGTCCGCGTCCACGAGGTCAGAGCCACCGCCGACGCCGTACGGGTCGCCCGAGCCGTCGAGGGAGCCGCGTGACCCCCCAGACCGACACCGAGGCGGTCGAGGCCGCCAACACCGCCTTCTACGAGGCGATGGAGCGCGGCGACTTCGAGGAGGTCTCCGACCTCTGGCTCGACGACGGCGCGACCCCGATCTCCTGCGTCCACCCCGGCTGGCCGGTGCTCTCCGGCCGCGGCGAGGTCCTCCGGTCGTACGCCCTGATCATGGCGAACACCGAGTACATCCAGTTCTTCCTCACCGACGTGAAGGTCTCCCTCGCCGGCGACGTGGCCGTCGTCACCTGCACCGAGAACATCCTCAGCGGCGGGCCGGCCGAGGACGGGGCCGAGCTCGGCCCGCTCGTGGGCCAGCTGGTCGTCGCCACGAATGTGTTCCGGCGCACATCGGAGGGATGGCGGATCTGGTCCCACCACGGCTCCCCCGTCCTCACCGAATCGGAAGAGGAGGAGGACGAGGAGCCCGGCGCCTGACGGGATCCCTGGCCCTTTCGGGTGGCCCGGGGGGTTGGATCACGCGACCCGGGGTAGGGGCCACGCCCAGTGCCTGTGGCCTCGCCTCCCGCCCTCGTGGGCACGTGTTGTCGGTGCCCGCAGGTAGATTCGATGTGGGCAACGACGCCGACCGCACCCGGCTGCGTGCTCACAAGAACTACGACAGCAGGAGTGATTCGCGTGGATCGTGTCGCGCTGCGCGGCCTCAAGGCCCGAGGACACCACGGCGTCTTCCCCAAGGAGCGCGAGGAAGGCCAGACCTTCATCGTGGACCTCGTCCTCGGCCTGGACACCCGCCCCGCGGCCGCCGACGACGACCTGACGAAGACCGTGCACTACGGAGTCGTCGCCGAGGAAGTCGTCGACGTGGTCCAGGGCGAGCCCGTGGACCTGATCGAGACGCTCGCCGAGCGGATCGCCCAGCAGTGCCTCAAGCACGCCGGCGTCCAGGAGGTCGAGGTCGTCGTCCACAAGCCGGACGCGCCCATCACGGTCCCCTTCGACGACGTGACCATCACCATCACCCGGAGCCGAGTGTGAAAGCCACGCACAGCGACCCGACCGTGCAGCCCGTACCGGCCGCCGTCGTCGAGGCCGTCGACGCCGCCGACGTGACGCTCTCCAACCCCAGGTGGGCCGTCATCGCCCTCGGGGCCAACCTCGGCAACCGCCTGGAGACCCTCCAGGGCGCCGTCGACGCCCTGGAGGACACCCCCGGCCTCCGGGTCAAGGCCGTCTCCGGCGTGTACGAGACCGAGCCCTGGGGCGTCGAGGCCGGCTCGCAGCCCGCGTACCTCAACGCCGTCGCCCTCGTGAAGACCACCCTGCCGCCCTCCTCCCTGCTGGAGCGGGCGCACGCGGTCGAGGAGGCCTTCCACCGGGTCCGCGAGGAGCGCTGGGGGGCCAGGACCATCGACGTCGACATCGTGGCCTACGCCGATGTGGTCTCCGACGACCCCGTCCTCACGCTCCCCCACCCGCGCGCCCACCAGCGCGCCTTCGTGCTGGCGCCCTGGCACGACGTGGACCCCGAGGCCCAGCTGCCGGGCCGCGGCACGGTCGCGGACCTGCTCGCGGCGGTCGGCCGCGAGGGAGTCGTGCCACGCGCCGACCTGGAACTCCGTCTGCCCGAGTAGTCGTTAGTCTCGGAGACCCGACACGTACGACGAAGGACAGGACACCCGGTGAAACAACTGCGGCTCAAGGTGCTCGCCGGACTGTTCGTCGTCGCCGGGATCCTGTCCTGGGGCGCGGCCCGGCTGTGGGACGCGGTGGGCACCCTGCCGAGCGTCCCGCTGGCCGCGCCGGTCGTGCTGGCGGCGATCGCGGTCGTCCTGACGGCGACCGCCCTCTCGCTGCGATCCCGCCTCAAGGCCCAGCGCGAGCGCCGGCCGGGCGCGAAGGGCGTGGAGCCGCTGATGGCGGCCCGCGCGGTGGTCTTCGGTCAGGCCAGTGCCCTGGTCGCCGCCATGGTCGCCGGCATGTACGGCGGCGTCGGCGTCTTCCTGCTCGGCTCCCTGGACGTTCCGTCCCGCCGCGACCAGGCGATCTACGCCGGCTTCTCGGTCCTGGCCGGCATCGGCGTGATCGCGGCGGCCCTCTTCCTGGAGCGCGTCTGCAAACTCCCCGAGGACGAGGAGAACGGCAAGGGCACGGCCCCGGCGGCCTGAGGCTCAGCGGCAGAGCGCGTCGATGTCGTCGGAGAACGACGCGAACTCGGCCTGAGCCTCGGCGACGATCGCCTGTGCGGTCCGGCGCGGAGTGGTGGCGTACCGCGCCGCGAGCGTGCCCAGGGCAGGGTCGGGACGTGTCTCCCGCTCCACGTGCAGCGCGGCCTCCATGGGCCCGAAGCCGTCGGCCAGCACCCAGAGGAAGTCGGACAGGTTCCCAGCGACGACTCCGCGCTCCCCCTCGGACCCGAGGAACACCACGGGCTGCTCGACAAGCGCCCGCCCCGGCCTCACACACCAGACCGCGGCAAGCCCTCCGGTCCCGTCCTGCCCGAAGATCCGGTACGCCCCTCCATCGAGCTCGTGGTTCCCCGTCCAGTGCCGCAGCCAGTCGGAAGTCTCCCCGGCGGACTCGAAGGCGTCGTACGGCTCGAAATCGACGCCCTCACCCTCCGCGTACGCGAACTCCACACGGGCCACCTCGGCGAGCGCGGGCGGGAAGCGGCGGTCGTCTTCGGTCGTCTCGATCATGACCGCAGGCTAACCGGCCGCACTGACACCGGGGCCGGCGGTCCGAGACGCACAGCTGTGAGACCAGCCTCTGCCTAGCCGGTGTGAGCCGCGCCCTGCAATTTGCGGCAGCGCTTTCCGCGGGAGGCGACCCGGACCGCTCCTAACGCGCCAATATCAGGGACATGGCCTCGGCTCGTGTAGTCGCGTCACGAAGTTGACCACGCACCGCCGAGGTCGTCGTCTTCGCGCCGGGCTTACGGATGCCACGCAGCGACATGCACATGTGCTCGGCTTCGATCACGACGATCGCGCCCCGCGCCTCGAGGATCTCCATCAGGGAATCGGCGATCTGCGTCGTCAGCCGCTCCTGCACCTGCGGACGACGAGCGAAGACGTCGACAAGGCGGGCCAGCTTCGACAACCCCGTGATCTTGCCCGTTTCAGCCGGAATGTAACCAATGTGAGCTACGCCATGAAATGGCAACAAATGATGTTCACAGGTCGCAGTCAGTTCGATGTCCTTCACGAGGACCAGCTCGTCGTGGCCCAGGTCGAACGTCGTCGTCAGCACGTCCTCCGGCTTCTGCCGGAGGCCGGCGAACAGCTCCTTGTACGCCCGCGCCACCCGCGCCGGCGTCTCGCGCAGCCCCTCGCGGTCAGGGTCCTCTCCGACCGCGATGAGGAGCTCCCGTACGGCGTTCTCGGCGCGCTTCTCGTCGAATTCGCCGATCTCACCCTCGCCGTCCAGCGTCACCGGGTCGGTCATCTGTGCCTCGTTCCGTCTGACTGATGTGCGCGAAAAACGCCGCGCCCCCACAGGCTAGAACCTGTGGGGGCGCGGCATCCATTCCGGGTCAGACCTCCGGGGTCTCCTCCGGGGCCACCTCGATGCCGGTGGTCGGCGTCTTGGCGGTGTCCACCGTCGGGGTGGCCGTGCTGCCGTTCGCTCCGTTCGTCAGTGCCAGCTCCTTGGGGGAGAGCACCGGCGGGCGGGTCGAGGGCGTACGGCGCGAGGAGCCGGTCCAGGCCGGGCGGGCCGGGCGCTTGACGATCGGGGCGAAGATCTCGGCGATCTCCTCCTTGCCCAGCGTCTCCTTCTCCAGGAGCTGCAGGACGAGGTTGTCGAGGACGTCACGGTTCTCGACGAGGATCTCCCACGCCTCGTTGTGCGCGGTCTCGATGAGCTTCTTGACCTCTTCGTCGACCAGCGCGGCGACCTCTTCCGAGTAGTCGCGCTGGTGCGCCATCTCGCGGCCGAGGAACGGCTCGGTGTTGTCGCCACCGAACTTGATCGCCCCGAGCCGCTCGGTCATGCCGTACTGCGTGACCATCGCGCGAGCGGTGGCCGTGGCCTTCTCGATGTCGTTCGCCGCGCCCGTGGTCGGGTCGTGGAAGACGAGCTCCTCGGCCGCGCGCCCGCCCAGCATGTAAGCGAGCTGGTCGAGCATCTCGTTGCGCGTGGTCGAGTACTTGTCCTCGTCCGGGAGCACCATCGTGTAACCCAGGGCCCGGCCGCGGGACAGGATGGTGATCTTGTGGACCGGGTCGGAGTTCGGCGAGGCCGCCGCGACCAGGGCGTGTCCGCCCTCGTGGTACGCGGTGATCTTCTTCTCCTTGTCCGACATGATCCGGGTCCGCTTCTGCGGGCCCGCGACCACACGGTCGATCGCCTCGTCCAGCGAGTGGTTGTCGATCAGCTTCTTGTCGCTGCGGGCGGTCAGGAGCGCCGCCTCGTTCAGGACGTTGGAGAGATCGGCACCGGTGAAGCCGGGGGTGCGGCGAGCGACCGCGCCCAGGTCGACGTCCGGGGCGACCGGCTTGCCCTTCTGGTGGACCTTGAGGATCTCCAGACGGCCCTGCATGTCCGGGCGGTCGACGGCGATCTGCCGGTCGAACCGTCCCGGGCGCAGGAGCGCCGGGTCGAGGATGTCGGGCCGGTTCGTGGCGGCGATCAGGATGACGCCGCCCTTCACGTCGAAGCCGTCCATCTCGACGAGGAGCTGGTTGAGGGTCTGCTCGCGCTCGTCGTGGCCACCGCCGAGGCCGGCACCGCGGTGACGACCGACTGCGTCGATCTCGTCGACGAAGACGATCGCCGGGGCGTTCGCCTTGGCCTGCTCGAAGAGGTCGCGGACTCGGGAGGCACCGACACCGACGAACATCTCGACGAAGTCGGAACCGGAGATCGAGTAGAACGGCACGCCGGCTTCGCCCGCGACGGCACGCGCGAGGAGGGTCTTGCCGGTTCCGGGCGGGCCGTAGAGCAGCACGCCCTTGGGGATCTTGGCGCCGACGGCCTGGAACTTCGCCGGCTCCTGGAGGAACTCCTTGATCTCGTGGAGCTCCTCGACCGCCTCGTCGGACCCCGCCACGTCGGCGAAGGTCGTCTTCGGGGTGTCCTTGGTGATCAGCTTGGCCTTGGACTTCCCGAAGTTCATGACTCGGGAGCCGCCGCCCTGCATCTGGTTCATCAAGAACAGGAAGACGACGACGATGAGGACGAAGGGCAGCAGCGAGAGCAGCACCGACAGGAACGGGCTCTGCCGCTCCGGCGAGACGGTGTAGCCCTTGTCCAGGGCGCCGGAGGCGGCCTGGTCCTGGAGCGTGGTGGTCAGGTTGGCACCCTGGTCACCGATGTAGCTGGCCTGGATCTTGGTGCTGCCGCCGTACTTGTCCTTGTCGGCGCCCTTCTTGAGCTCGACCTTGATGACCTGCTCGTCGCCGGTCGTCAGCTTGACCTGGTCGGCCTGCTTGTCATTGATCGCCTGGACGACCCTGCTGGTGTCCACCGTCTTGTAGCCCTCGGACGAGCCGACGACCTGCATCAGCACGACCACGGCGAGGACGGCCAGCACGATCCACATGACCGGCCCACGGAAGTATCGCTTCACGTCCATCCATACGGAGCGAGAACGCTCCGTCCCTCCTGCCCGTAGGTAAATGCTGCTGTGAGAGCTGCTATGAGAAAAAGCTGTTCTTCGGACGGTACCCCAGCATTGTCACCCGCGGCCGCCTTCCCTTCCTCCAACGGCGGGAGGGCGGCGTGGGTTCCCCTGCCTCAGCCTCCGTACACGTGCGGCGCGAGCGTGCCGACGAACGGAAGGTTGCGGTACTTCTCGGCGTAGTCCAGGCCGTATCCGACGACGAACTCGTTCGGGATGTCGAAGCCGATCCACTTCACGTCGATCGCGACCTTGGCGGCGTCCGGCTTGCGGAGGAGGGTGCAGACCTCCAGGGAGGCCGGTTCGCGGGAGCCGAGGTTCGACAGCAGCCAGGACAGCGTGAGGCCGGAGTCGATGATGTCCTCGACGATCAGGACGTGCTTGCCCTTGATGTCGGTGTCCAGGTCCTTGAGGATCCGGACGACGCCGGAGGACTGGGTGCCGGCCCCGTAGGAGGAGACGGCCATCCAGTCCATGGTGACGGGGGTGGACAGCGCGCGCGCCAGGTCCGCCATCACCATCACGGCGCCCTTGAGGACTCCGACGATGAGCAGGTCCTTGCCCGCGTACTCCGCGTCGATCTTCGCGGCCAGCTCGGCCAGCTTCGCGTCGATCTCTTCCTTGGTGATGAGCACCGACTTGAGGTCGGTGCCCATGTCCTTCTCGTTCACCCGGGTCACTTTCGTTGCAGCGTGCTTCAGCCTTGCCGAATGACCAGTCTGCCACCCTGCCGTCGTGCCTCGACGCGGCCGGGCAGATTGATGGCTCCCTGGCCGCGCCAGCCGGTGATCAGCCGGTCGACCTCCTCGATGTGCCGGGCGAAGAGGGAGCCGGCGGGTGCGCCCTCGGCGATGACGGCGCGGCGCAGGACGCGGCGGCGGACGGCGGGGGGCAGTCCGAAGAGCTTGGCGCATTCAAGGCGGCCGGCCTCGTCCCGTACCAGCGCTTCCACATCGGCGGCCCAGGAGTCGAGGGCGTCGGCGTCGTCGCGGGACAGCTGGGCCGTCCGGGCGAGGGCTTCGACGACACCTTTGCCGAGCGCCTTCTCCAGGGCGGGGAGGCCTTCGTGGCGGAGGCGGGAGCGGGTGTAGGCGGGGTCCGCGTTGTGGGGGTCGTCCCAGACGGCCAGTTCCTGGGCGACGCAGGCCTTGCGGACGGTCTGCCGGTCGAGCTCCAGGAAGGGGCGGCGGTAGCGCCCGGAGGCGCCGGAGACGGCGGCCATGCCGGAGAGGGAGCGGATGCCGGAGCCGCGGGCGAGGCCGAGGAGGACGGTTTCCGCTTGGTCGTCGCGGGTGTGGCCGAGCAGGACGGCGGCGGCGCCGTGGCGTTCGGCGGCGGCGTCGAGGGCGGCGTAGCGGGCGTCGCGCGCGGCGGCCTCGGGCCCGCCCTCACGGCCGACGGTGACGGCGACGGCTTCGACGGGGTCGAGGCCGAGCGCGGCCATGCGGCCGGCGACCTCGGTGGCGCGCTGGTCGGAGCCGTCCTGGAGGCCGTGGTCGACGGTGACGCCGCCGGCGCGGACGGCGAGTTTGCGGGCTTCGAAGGCGAGCGCGGAGGCGAGCGCCATGGAGTCGGCGCCCCCGGAGCAGGCGACGAGCACGAGGGGGTGCGTGCGCTCGTCGTCGCGGGCCGGGTGGGTGGCCTTGTCGTCGGTCGTGTCGGTGGTGCGGATGGTGTGGTGCTCGGTGAGAACGTCGTGGAGTACGCGGCGGACCGCCAGGCGTATCGCCGCGACCGCAGGATGGGGACCCATGTCCGGTGCCCTTCGTGAAGGAGTGGGGTGCCTCGGTCGGAGTCTTAACGGTCGGAAGAGGGGGTTCGGTCACTCAGAGTGCGTCGATGGTGACAGAACCTGGCCGTTACCCGAGCATTGCACGCCCCACCCCTTGCCTAGGGTCCCTCGGATGGGTGATTGGAGGGGTGTTCTTCCGTCGTACGTCGCACCCGTCTCACGAGTCTGCCCTACGGTGCACCCTCGCCACCCAGTCCGCCGGTTCGGCGATCTCGGACTTGGTGGGGAGCGTGTTGGGCGACGTCCACACGCGGTTGAAACCGTCCATGCCGACCTGGTCGACGACGGCCCGTACGAAGCGCTCTCCGTCGCGGTACTGACGCAGCTTGGCGTCGAGGCCGAGGAGCTTGCGCAGGGCGAGGTCGAGGCGTGAGGCACCGCGCGCGCGGCGCTGCTGGAACTTCTCGCGGATCTCGGCGACCGAGGGCACGACCTGCGGTCCGACCCCGTCCATGACGTAGTCGGCGTGGCCTTCGAGGAGGGACATGACGGCGGTGAGGCGGCCGAGGATCTCGCGCTGCTCGGGGGTCTGCACGAGTTCGACGAAGGAGGGTGCGGGCTCGCCCTCCTCGCCCTCGGGGCGGCCGCCGGCCAGGGCCTGGGCGGCCTCGCGCAGCCGCTCGACGACGGTGGAGGGGTCGACGTCGGTGGCGCCGAGAAATGACTGGATCTCGCCCTGCAGATGGTCGCGGAGCCAGGGCACGGCGGTGAACTGGGTGCGGTGGGTCTCCTCGTGGAGGCAGACCCAGAGCCGGAAGTCGTGCGGGTCGACGGCGAGTTCGCGTTCGACGTGGACGATGTTGGGGGCGACGAGCAGGAGGCGTCCGCCGCCGGAGCCCGGGGCGGCGGGGTCACCGGCGGGGAATTCGCGGGTCGCGGGGGCGAAGGTCTCGTACTGGCCGAGGATGCGGGAGGCGAGGAAGGAGAGGAGCATGCCGAGCTCGACGCCGGTGACCTTGCCGCCGACCGCGCCCAGGACGGCGCCGCCGGGGGTGCCCGAGCGGCGCTCCTGCATCTTGTCGAGGAGCGGGGAGAGCAGTTCGCGGAAGCCGGCGACGTTGGCCCTGATCCAGCCCGCCCGGTCCACGACGAGGACGGGGGTGTCCGCCGGTTCGTGGCCTTCGGGGATCATCCGGGTGAAGGCCCTGACGTGCTCCTCGGACGCCTTGGCGTGCCGGCGCAGCTCCGCGACGACGTCGCGGGCCTCCTCGCGGCTCACCTCTGGGCCCGGCTTCACCAGTCGGGTCGCGGTCGCGACCGCGAGATTCCAGTCGACCATCTCGGCACCACCGATGCTCGTCATGCGTCAACCGTACGTTCTCGACGTCTGTTCGGTGAGGGTTCGGAGCTGTTCAGCGCCCGGCGCCCCCTAGGGGACGAGAGCGGCGGAGAGTCGGTCGAGGGCGGGCTGGGCGGTGTACGGGGAGGGGGTCCGACCGGCCAGGAAGGCGAAGGCGAGCAGTCGCCCCTCGGCGGTCACGACGGTTCCGGCGAGGGTGTTGACGCCTGTCAGGGTGCCGGTCTTCGCGCGGATCAGGCCTGCTCCGGGCGCGGTGGGTGCGGTGTCGAAGCGGCTCTTGAGGGTGCCGCTGAAGCCGCCGACGGGCAGGCCCGTCAGGACGGGCCGCAGGGTGGGGCGGGCGGGGTCGGCCGCTCGGGTGAGGAGGGCGGTGAGCAGGGCGGCGGAGACCCGGTCGGCGCGGGAGAGGCCGCTGCCGTCGGCGAACCGCGCCCCGGCGGTCGGCACTCCGAGGGCGTCCAGCTCCGCCCGGACGGCCCTGCCTGCGCCGTCGAAGCTCGCGGGCTGCTTGCGGGCGAGGGCGGTCTGCCGTGCGAGGGCCTCGGCGAGGTCGTTGTCGCTGTGGGTGAGGGTGCGCTCGACGAGGGCGGAGAGCGGCTCCGAGTACGAACGGGCCAGGGGGGCGGCCGTGGGCGTGGCCCGGGGGGCGCGGCCCGGGGCGGGGGCGCCCTGGACGGTGACGCCGGCCGCGCCGAGGAGGTCGGCGAAGGCGGTGGCGGTGGCGCGGGCCGGGTCGGCGGAGCGGGGGGCGGGCCCGCTGTCCGAATCGTCCAGCCGGCCTCCGTCGGTCATCAGGGCGACCACGGGCGCCAGGTTCTCGTTGGGGCCGATGGGGTGGTGCTGCGGGCCCTGGTAGAGGCTCGCGTCGTAGGCCAGGCGTACGGCCGTGACGCCCCTGCCCTTCAGGGCGCGGGCGGTGTCGCCGGCGAGCTTCTTCAGGCGGGCGGTGTCGAGAGTGGGGTCGCCGCCGCCGACCAGGGTGAGGGCGCGGCCGTCCGGGGAGGCCGCGACGGTGGTGGGGATGCGGTGGTCGGGGCCGAGGGCGGCGAGCGCGGCGACCGTGGTGGCGATCTTGACGGTGGAGGCCGGGGTCATGGGGGTCGTGGCGCCCTCGCCGTACAGCTGCTCGCCGGTGGTCGCGTCGACCACGGACGCGGTGCGCAGCGTGCCGAGGCCGGGGTCGGCGAGGAGCGGTACGAGGGTGGCGGCGAGGTCGCCCGGGCGGCTGGAGTCCGGGGCGGCGAGGGCGCGCAGGACGCCGGGGGCGCTCGGAGCCGGGGCGGGGCGCGGGGGGCCTGCGGCGGCCGGGCCGGGCGCGTGATGTGCGCCACCTGTGGGGGCCGCTGCGGCGGCCCGGGCCCGCTCGGCCTTACGCTGACCGTTGTCCCACGGGCCGGCGGCGGTCACCGCTCCGGCGGCCAGGGCCAGACCGAGTACGGCAGAGCACGTCGTGAGCTGCCAGGTCCGCGGCTCCGGCATTGCTGACCAGCCCCTTTCGCGATCACACACAGGCGTGAGGGACACTTAATCACTGCGCGTCGTCGCAGGCATTCACATGTGTTTGATTCAGGAGGAGCCACCCGTGGAGTTCGACGTCACCATCGAGATCCCGAAGGGGTCGCGGAACAAGTACGAGGTCGACCACGAGACCGGTCGCATCCGCCTGGACCGCCGCCTCTTCACCTCGACCAGCTACCCGGCCGACTACGGCTTCGTCGAGAACACCCTCGGCGAGGACGGCGACCCGCTGGACGCGCTGGTCATCCTGGACGAGCCGACGTTCCCCGGCTGCCTGATCAAGTGCCGGGCCATCGGCATGTTCCGCATGACGGACGAGGCCGGCGGCGACGACAAGCTCCTGTGCGTCCCCGCCTCGGACCCGCGTGTCGAGCACCTGCGCGACATCCACCACGTGTCGGAGTTCGACCGCCTGGAGATCCAGCACTTCTTCGAGGTCTACAAGGACCTGGAGCCGGGCAAGTCGGTCGAGGGCGCCAACTGGGTCGGCCGCGCCGAGGCCGAGGCCGAGATCGAGGCCTCCTACAAGCGCCTCGAGGCGCAGGGTGGCGCCCACTGAGCGGGGCGTTTCTGACGTACGTGACGGGCGGTGCACCCCTTGTGGGTGTGCCGCCCGTCTCGCTTGCCGTATGCGCATGTCCATACTGGGCAGGCGGGGCGAATGGGAGTGAGGACGAACACAGTGGTCGCGGAGCCGGAGGGCCCGGAGGACCGGAAGCCACAGTCGGACGAGGCACGCAGCGCCTTCACTCCGCCGCCTGGGGTGGAGCAGCCGGGGGTGCCGGAGGAGGAGCATCCGACCTCGGAGTTCGCCGTTCCCGAGGGGCTGGCGCCGGAGCTGCCGTCCGAGCCGGAGGGCTCGGCGTTCGCGCCGCCCTCCACGTACTCCGCGAAGCACGCGCCACCGGCCTTCACGCCCGCGCACGGCATTCCGCTGGTGCGGCTGTCGAAGGACGCCCCGTGGCAGGACCGGATGCGGACCATGCTGCGGCTGCCGGTCGGCGACCGGCCGGTGCCGGAGGCGCCGCGCAAGGAGGACGAGCCGGGCCCCGCCGTGGGGCGTGTGCTCGACCTGACGCTGCGTATCGGTGAGCTGCTGCTCGCGGGCGGCGAGGGCGCGGAGGACGTCGAGGCGGCGATGTTCGCGATCTGCCGTTCGTACGGTCTGGACCGGTGCGAGCCGACCGTGACCTTCACCCTGCTGTCGATCACTTATCAGCCGTCGCTCGTGGACGATCCGGTCACCGCGAACCGGACGGTACGGCGGCGGGGCACCGACTACACGCGGCTGGAGGCGGTCTACCAGCTGCTCGCCGACATCAACGACGAGGCGCACGAGGTCACGCCGGAGGAGGCGTACCGGCGGCTCGCGGAGATCCGGCGCAACCGGCACCCGTACCCCGGCTGGGTGCTGACGACGGCGGCGGGCGTGCTCGCGGGCGCGGCCTCCGTGCTGCTGGGCGGCGGGGCGACGGTCTTCTTCGTCGCGGCGCTCGGCGCGGTGCTCGGGGACCGGCTGGCGTGGCTGTGCGCGGGGCGCGGACTGCCGGAGTTCTACCAGTTCCTGGTGGCGGCGATGCCGCCGGCCGCGATGGGGGTGCTGCTGACCCTGCTGCACGCGGATCTACGGCCTTCGGCGGTGATCACGGGTGGCCTGTTCGCGCTGATCCCGGGGCGGGCGCTGGTGGCGGCCGTCCAGGACGGGCTGACCGGCTTCTACATCACGGCCTCGGCCCGGCTCCTGGAGGTCGGGTACTTCTTCGTGGCGATCGTGGTGGGCGTGCTGTCGGTGCTGTACGTGGCCGTGCAGTTCGACGCGCAGCTCAACCCGGACGGTGTGCTCAATCCGGTCGAGCGGCCGGTGGTGCAGATCCTGGCGTCCATGGTGCTGTGCGCGACCTTCGCGATCCTGCTGCAGCAGTCACGGGGCACGGTGCTGTTCGCGACGCTGAACGGCGGGGTGGCGTGGGTGATCTACGCGTCGATCGCGGTGACGGCCGACGGGTCGGCGGTCATGGCGACGGCTGTGGCGGCGGGACTCGTCGGCCTGTTCGGGCAGCTGATCGCCCGCTACCACCACACGTCGTCGCTGCCTTACGTGACCGCGGCGATCGGGCCGCTGCTGCCTGGTTCGGCGACCTACTTCGGCGTGCTCGCGATCGCCCAGAACAACCTGGACCAGGGCTTCGCCTCTCTGGCGAAGGCGGCGGCCCTGTCCTTGGCGATCGCGATCGGCGTGAACCTCGGGGGCGAGCTGGCCCGCCTCTTCATGCAGTCCCCCGGCGCGGCGGCGGCCCGCCGCGCGGCCAAGCGGACGCGTGGGTTCTAGGTCGGGTCCGGAAAGTGGCGCCGTCTGCCCGCAGGGCAGGCGGGACTTCACGGACACGGCCCAGCTCTGTGGCGAGCCCTTATCGCCGCGCGTGGCGGCCGCGCTCGGACGGCGGGGTGTCGGGGGTGTCCTCGTCGCGGGTGGCGGCCTTCTTGGACTGGGAGCGGGCGCGGAGGTACTCGATCACGATCGGGACCACGGAGATCAGCACGATCAGGATCAGGATCGCCTCGATGTGCTTGTGCACGAAGTCGATCTTGCCGAGCGAGGCGCCGAGCAGCGTCACGCCCGCGCCCCACAGGACGCCGCCGATGACGTTGAAGGTGATGAACGAGCGGTAGTTCATCCGGCTCACACCGGCGATGATCGGCGTGAACGTCCGCACGATCGGCACGAAACGGGCCAGGATCAGGGACTTCGGGCCGTGCTTCTCGAAGAACTCGTGCGCCTTCTCCACGTTCTCCTGCTTGAAGAGCTTGGAGTCGGGGCGCTTGAAGAGGGCCGGGCCGACCTTGCGGCCGAAAAGATAGCCGACCTGGTCGCCGATGATCGCCGCGAGCACGATCAGGGTGCAGACGAGCCAGAGCGGGGTGTCCAGCTTGCCGGTGGTGACCAGCAGACCGGTGGTGAAGAGAAGCGAGTCGCCGGGCAGGAAGAACCCGATGAGCAGGCCGGACTCGGCGAAGACGATGACGAGGACACCGATCAGACCGAAGGTCTGGATCAGATAGTCCGGGTCGAGCCAGCTCGGTCCGAGGGCAAGCGTATTCACGGGTTCCGGGCTCCTGCGGTCGGTGGGGGCGGGGGGACGGCTGCCTCAAAGTATCAACGCATTCCGGTGGTGCCGGGTTCCACGGGGTCCCCGCTGGGCCACCGGCGGCCCCTTCCGGGATGCGGCGGCGGGCCGCCGGTCCGAGGCTGGGGGCCAGGAGGTGGATGCGGATGGGCATCGAGGAGTACGGAGGCGGTCAGGGACCGCAGTCCGATGTGCTGGTCGTCACGACGAACGACATCCCCGGCTACGAGGTACGGCAGGTGATCGGCGAGGTCTTCGGGCTGACCGTCCGCTCCCGGCATCTGGGGAGCCAGATCGGCGCGGGCCTGAAGTCGATGATCGGCGGGGAGCTGAAGGGTCTGACGAAGACCCTGGTGGAGACCCGTAACCAGGCGATGGAACGGCTGGTGGAGCAGGCCCGGGCACGGGGAGCGAACGCGGTCCTGATGTTCCGCTTCGACGTGACGGAGGCGGCGGACGTGGGCACGGAGGTGTGCGCGTACGGCACGGCGGCCGTGATCGCGCCGAGGACCTGAGCCGCGGTGGCGGTCACCGACAGCCTCTCCGCCGAGATCCCCGGGACGCCCTTCAGGGTCCTGCTGCCCCAGGTCCTGCCCGCCCTCGTGGTCGGCGTGGCGGCGAGTCTGCTGTTCCTCGGGATCTCCGCGGCCGCGGAGAAGCTGCGGGACGTGGTGTGGGGAACCCTTCCGGACGCGCTCGGGATCGGCGGTTTCTCCGCCCTCTGGACGATCGTCATGCTGACCGCGAGCGGCGTCGCGGTCGGTCTCGTCGTCTGGAAGGTGCCCGGGCATGCCGGGCCCGACTCGGCCTCCACCGGGCTCGGTGGCGCCCCGATGGCCCCCGGGGTCGTCCCCGGCCTGCTGGTCGCGACCGCCCTGGCGCTGGCCGGCGGGGTGAGCCTCGGACCGGAGAACCCGATCATCGCGGCCAACATCGCGCTCGCGTACTGGCTCGGCCGCAGGGCCCAGCCGGCCGTGCCCGGCGCGATGTGGGTCTCGCTCGCCTCCGCCGCGACCATCGGCGCCCTCTTCGGCACCCCCGTGGCCGCGGCGCTGGTGATCTCCGAGGCCCTCGTGGGCCGGCCGGGCCACGGCTCGCTGTGGGACCGGCTCTTCGCCCCGCTGGTCGCCGCCGGGGCGGGGGCGATGACCACCACGCTCCTGGCCCACCCCAGCTTCGACATGTCGCTGCCCGCCCTGACCGACCCCGGGTGGGGCGACCTGTCGGCCGCGATGGTCGTCGCCACCGCCGCCGCTCTCTTCGGCCTCCTCTCCTGCTACGCCTTCCCGCATGCCCACCGCGCCTTCCGGCGGCTGCGGCACCCGATGCTGATGCTTCCCGTCGGCGGCCTGGTCCTCGGCCTGCTGGGCGCGCTCGGCGGGCATCTGACCCTCTTCAAGGGCCTGGAGGAGGTCAGGGAACTCACCTCGAACATCGGCGGCTGGTCCTCCGGCGAGCTGGCGAGGATGACCGTGGTCAAGCTCGCGGCCCTGCTGATCGCCGCCTCCTGCGGCTTCCGGGGCGGCCGGATCTTCCCCGCCGTGTTCGTCGGCGCCGCCTTCGGACTGCTCGTCCAGGCGCTCGTCCCGGAGATCCACCCGGCCGTCGCCGTCTCCGCCGGCGTGCTCGGTGTGCTGCTCGCGACCACCCGGCAGGGCTGGGTGAGTCTCTTCACGGCCGCCGTGATCGCCGCCACTCCCGCGATGCTCGCCCTCCTCTGCCTGGCCTCCCTGCCCGCCTGGCTGGTCGTCACCGGCCGCCCCCAGCTCGAACTGGACGACTCCGGCGCACCCCTGCGCTGACCACGCCGCCCCCATGCCCCCCAAGGAGCCTCCTCATGCCGCTGCACAAGGGTCCCGCCGAGCCCCAGCCCGACCGGCGCCTGGCCCTCAACCCCTTCTACGGCGAGGCCAACCCGGTCGGCGGCATGACGGACGCGCCGCCGCGCCACCGCCTCCCCGACGGGCCGCTGCCGCCCATGAGCGCTTATCAGCTCGTCCATGACGAGCTGATGCTCGACGGGAACTCCCGGCTCAACCTCGCCACCTTCGTCACCACGTGGATGGAACCCCAGGCCGGCGTCCTCATGGCCGAGTGCCGCGACAAGAACATGATCGACAAGGACGAGTACCCGCGCACCGCCGAACTGGAACGGCGTTGCGTGGCCATGCTGGCCCACCTCTGGAACGCCCCGGACCCTTCGGTCGCCGTCGGCTGCTCCACCACCGGCTCCAGCGAGGCCTGCATGCTCGCCGGCATGGCCCTCAAGCGCCGATGGGCCAAGAGGAACGCCGACCGCTATCCGGGCGGCGCCCGGCCCAATCTGGTGATGGGCGTCAACGTCCAGGTCTGCTGGGAGAAGTTCTGCAATTTCTGGGAGGTCGAACCCCGGCTCGTCCCCATGGAGGGCGACCGCTTCCACCTGGACCCGCGGGCGGCCGCCGAACTCTGCGACGAGAACACCATCGGCGTCGTCGCCGTACTCGGCTCGACCTTCGACGGCTCCTACGAACCCGTCGCCGAGATCTGTGCCGCCCTGGACGCCCTCCAGGAACGGACCGGCCTCGACGTCCCCGTCCACGTGGACGGCGCCTCCGGCGCGATGGTCGCCCCCTTCCTGGACGAGGAGCTGGTCTGGGACTTCCGGCTCCCCCGGGTCTCCTCGATCAACACCTCCGGTCACAAGTACGGTCTGGTCTACCCGGGAGTCGGCTGGGCGCTGTGGCGCTCGCCCGCCGAACTCCCCGAGGAGCTGGTCTTCCGGGTCAACTACCTGGGCGGCGACATGCCGACCTTCGCCCTCAACTTCTCCCGGCCCGGCGCTCAGGTCGTCGCGCAGTACTACACGTTCCTGCGGCTCGGCCGGGAGGGCTACCGGGCGGTCCAGCAGACCACCCGGGACGTCGCCCGGGCGCTGGCCGAACGGATCGAGGCCACGGGCGACTTCCGCCTCCTCACCCGGGGCGACCAACTGCCCGTCTTCGCCTTCACCACCGCCCCCGAGGTCACCGCCTTCGACGTCTTCGACGTCTCCCGGCGGCTGCGCGAGCACGGCTGGCTCGTGCCGGCCTACACCTTCCCGGCCAACCGGGAGGATCTCTCCGTGCTGCGCGTGGTCTGCCGCAACGGCTTCTCGGCCGACCTCGCCCAGCTGTTCGTGGAGGACCTGCACCGGCTGCTTCCCGAACTCCGCGGGCAGTCCCATCCTGTGAGCCACGACAAGCAGGCCGCGACCTCCTTCCACCACTGACCCGGCCGGGCGGCCGCATCCCCGCTCAGGAGTCGTCGTCCTCGCACGCCGGCCGGAACTCCGCCCAGCGCACCCGGTCGGCCGATCTCCGGTACGAGCAGCCCTCGGCGCGCCGGAGCAGGCCGAGCGGGGTGCGGCCCCGCCTCTGTCACACCGCTCGACGCCGACGGGTTCCCGCCTACACGCTCAGCCGCCTGAACTTCCGTACCGCGAGCGGGAAGAAGACCGCCAGCAGCACCAGCGGCCACACCACGGCCGCCACCACGTGCCCCGGCTCCCCGCCCGGATTGCCGAAGAGGTCCCGTACCGCCGTCGCGGTCGCCGACATCGGGTTCCACGCCACGACCGTGCCCAGCCACCCCGGCATGGACTCGGGAACGGCGAAGGCGTTGGAGAGGAAGCCGATGGGCCAGACCAGGATCTGCACGGCCTGCACCAGTTCCGCCCGGCCCGCGATCATCGCGAGGTGGATCCCGATCCACAGCATCGCGAAGCGCAGCAGGAGCAGCAGCCCCATGGCCCCGAGGAAGGCGACGAAGCCGCCGTGGGCCCGCCAGCCGATCACGTACCCGACGCCGGTCATCAGGAGCAGTCCGGTCGCGGACTGGATCATGTCGGCGACCGAGCGGCCCACGAGGACCGCGCCGTCGGCCATCGGCATCGAACGGAAGCGGTCGATCACGCCCTTGTCGAGGTCCTGGGTGACGGCCGTCATCGTCCCTTCGAGGCCGAAGACCATCGTCAGCGTGAGCATGCCGGGCACGAGGAAGTCGACGTACTCGCCCTCGATCCCCCGCCCGCCGCCGACGAGGTACCCGAACATCAGCAGCATCATGATCGGGAAGATCAGTCCGACGACCACCTGGACGGGTTGCCGTGCCCAGTGCGCCAGTTCGCGCCGGGTCATCGTCCAGCAGTCGCTCATCACGTACGCCGCGCTCATGCCGCCACCTCCGTCGCCTGCTCGCGTCCGCCCGTCAGGTGGAGGAAGACCTCGTCCAGTGTGGGCCGCCGCAGTGCGATGTCCTCCGCCTCGATCCCGGCCGCCTCCAGGGCCCGAACGGTCTCCGCGAGCGCGGCCATCCGGTCGGTCACCGGCGCGCTGACCCGCCGCCGGTCGCGGTCGACGCTCACCTCGCTCCCGGGCAGCAGCTTCGTCGCCTCGTCCAGGCGTCGCGCGTCGCGCAGCACGACGTCGATGCGGTCGCCGCCCACCCTCGCCTTCAGCTCGTCGGCGGTGCCGTCCGCGACGACCCGCCCGCGGTCGACGACCGAGATCCGGTCGGCGAGCTGGTCGGCCTCCTCCAGGTACTGCGTCGTCAGCAGCACGGTCGTCCCGCCGCCGACCAGGGAGCGCACCGACTCCCACACCTCGCCCCGGCCGCGCGGGTCGAGTCCGGTCGTGGGCTCGTCGAGGAAGAGCACGGCCGGCTCGGTGATCAGTGAGGCCGCCAGGTCGAGGCGGCGGCGCATTCCCCCGCTGTACCGCTTGACCGGCTTGCGTCCGGTGTCGGCGAGGCCGAACCGCTCCAGGAGCTCGTCCGCCCGCGCGCCGGCCCGCCGGGCGCCGAGGTGGTGGAGCCGCCCGAACATCTCCAGGTTCTGCCGGCCGCCGAGCTCCTCGTCGACGGCGGCGTGCTGCCCGAGCAGCCCGATCCTCCGCCGCACGTCCGCCGCGTGCGTACGGACGTCGAAGCCCGCGACCCGGACCAGACCCTCGTCATGCCGCAGCAGCGTCGCGAGGATCCGTACCGTCGTGGTCTTTCCGGCTCCGTTGGGCCCGAGCAGGCCGTGCACCGTACCGCCGCCCACGACGAGGCCGAGGCCGTCGAGGGCCTGCTTGTCTCCGTACCGTTTCCGCGCGCCTTCGACGACGATCGCGTCAGTCATCCGTCTCCTCCAGCCGAACGCCCCGGAGCCCCGAAGCCCGAGAGCCTAAGTAGTCAAACTTGACCACTCGATCGAAGGTATGCCCGCCGGATCGATTAGTCAAACTTGATTAGCCTCTATCCCCCTCGTGCGGCACGCCCGTCGCGAACGGGTTCTCCTCCCCCTCCGTCAGCACGCCCGCGAAGGGCTCCCCGCCCTCGCCCGCGAAGGAGTACGCCCCTGCCTCGATCCGTTCGATCAGTCCGAGCGTCCACTCCTTGCCGGCGTCCGCCGAGTGGACCCAGAGGTGCATGATCTCGCCGATGTGCCCGAGCTGCTGGGGACCGCCCTCGGGGGTGTAGTACTCCGTGACGGACGCCCGCCACTCGTCGAGCGCCCGCACCCGCCGCCGCAGCAGCTCCACGACCTCCGCCCGCGGGAGGTCGACGACGAAGCCGATCCCCGCCGACAGGACGTCCATCTTCTGGTCGTAGGTGGTCAGCGCCTCACGCAGCAGGGCGAAGTACTCCTCCCGCCCCAGGTCGGTGATCTCGTACTCGACGCGGGGCGGGCCGCCGGCCGTGCTCGGCGCGATCTCGTACGCGTGCAGCAGGCCCTGCTTCGCCATCTGCTTCAGCGCGTGGTAGATCGAGCCGGGCTTGGCGTTGGACCACTCGTGCGCGCCCCAGAACTCCAGGTCGTTGCGCACCTGATAGCCGTGGGCGCGGCCGTGCTGCTTGACCGCGCCCAGGACGAGGAGCCGGATCGCCGACATCCCCACCACCTCCCTAATCAATTTTGACTAGGGTACGGGGCGCCACGAGGATCAGCCCTGCTGCTCCTGGGCGATCAGCGCGAAGGAGGTCTGTCCGTCCAGGGACTCCCGGACGATGTCCGCGTGCCCGGCGTGCCGCCCCATCTCCTGGACGAGGTGGAGCAGCATCCACCGCACCGAGACCCGGCCGTCCTTCGGGAACCAGGGCGCGGGCGGCAGCGGGAAGGTGTCGTCCAGGCTCGGCACCTCGCGGACGAACTCCTCGGTCTCCTTCTGGACGCCCTCCCAGAAGGCCAGTACCTCCGGGATCGACTCGTCCCCCACCAGCCGGAAGGCCTCCTCCCAGGTCTCGCGCGTACGCCGCCGCTCGTTCGGCCGCTGCTGCGCCAGGCGCAGCCAGTTCAGCTCGACCTCCGCGACGTGCTTGACCAGACCGGACAGGCTGAGCTCACTCGCGCTGGGACGGCTCGCCGCCTGCTCCTCGGTCAGGCCGAGGAGCGCGCGCCGCAGCGCCGCGCGCTGGGCCTCGACGAAGTTGAGGAACGCGCCTCGCTCGTCGCCGGGGGCCTCCGCGGGAACGAGAGCAACCATGATGTCCGCCTTCCTGGGCTTCCGTGGAACGACTCGTGGACGCCGGGAGGGCTTGCGCTCCTCCCGACACCGACCAAGCTACGGACCCTTGCGGACAGTTGCTGTCCTCAACGCGAAACGGGGCGACCTAGAACGGGAAGCGGCTGCGGCCGTGCTGGATCGAGATCCACTTCTGGGTGGTGAAAGCGTCGATCATCGCGTCGCCGTTCAGTCGGCCGATGCCCGAGTGCTTCTCGCCGCCGAACGGCACGATCGGCTCGTCGTGCACCGTGCCGTCGTTGATGTGGATCATGCCGGTGTGGATGCGCTGGGCGATCCGTACACCGCGCTCGATGTCCCCGGTGTGCACGGCGCCGCTCAGTCCGTACGGCGTGTCATTGGCGATCCGGACCGCCTCCTCCTCGCCGTCGAAGGGCACGATCAGCGCCACCGGGCCGAAGATCTCCTGGCCCAGCACGGGCGCGTCGGGCGCGAGGCCGCTCAGCACCGATGGGGAGACGACGTTGCCGTCGGCCGAGCCGTGCAGCAGCGCCGTGGCGCCGGCCGCGACCGTCTGCTCGACCAGCGCCGAGACGGTCTCCGCCTGCTGCGAGTTGATGAGCGGACCGATGTGGGTGGCGGGGTCGGCCGGGTCGCCGACGCGCAGGGTCTTCACCTTCGCCACGAACTTCTCGGTGAACTCCGCCTCCAGCGTCCGGTCCACCAGGATGCGGTTGGCGGCCATGCAGACCTGGCCCTGGTGGACGAAGCGGCTGAAGACGGCCGCGTCCACCGCGTAGTCGACGTCGGCGTCGTCGAGGACGATCAGCGCGCTGTTGCCGCCGAGCTCGAGGACGGCGTGCTTGAAGTTCTGCGCGCAGACGGTGGCGACATGGCGGCCGACCTTGTCCGAGCCGGTGAAGGAGATCACCTTCGGGACCGGGTGGGTCAGCAGCGCGTCGCCGATCTCGGCGATGTCGGTGACGACGACGTTCAGCAGACCGGCCGGCAGACCGGCCTCCTCCAGGACCTTCGCGACCAGCGTGCCGCCGCAGATCGGGGTGTTCTGGTGCGGCTTGAGGACGACGGCGTTGCCCAGCGCGAGCGCGGGTGCGACCGACTTGATCGACAGGAGGAAGGGGAAGTTGAAGGGGGAGATGACTCCGACGACGCCGACCGGGAGGCGGTAGACGCGGTTCTCCTTGCCGTCGACCGGGGAGGGCAGGATCCGGCCCTCGGGGCGCAGCGCCAGCTGGATCGCCTCGCGGAGGAACTCCTTGGCGAGGTGCAGCTCGAAGGCCGCCTTCAGGCGCGTACCGCCCAGCTCGGCGACGATCGTGTCGGCGATCTCCTGCTCGCGGTCCTCGACGATCCGCAGCGCGCGCTCGAAGACGAGCCGGCGGGTGTACGGATTGGTCGCGGCCCACTCCGCCTGGGCGCGCTCGGCGGCGCGGTAGGCGCGGTCGACCTCGTCCGCGGTGGCGACGGTGATCGACGCGAGCTTCTCCCCGGTGTACGGGTTGAAGTCGATGATGTCCCACGAGCCGCTGCCGGGCTTCCACTCACCGTCTATGTACTGGTGGGCCAGGTCGGTGAAGTAGGACATGGACATGTGACGAGACCCCTAACCCGCCGTGGCGGACGTCGGTACCGGCGCGATCCGGCGCATCCGGCGCGAAGCGATGTCGAACTGATGTCACGTCATCGTACTGACGGGTCAGGTGAGTTGGAGGAGGCCCCGGAGAAGATCGCGACTTTCGGCCGGATCAGGGCTGTCCTTGCCCAGCCGCTCCATCACGCGCGCGTACTGGCCGACCTCCTCGCGCTTGTCGAGGTAGAGGGCGCTGGTCAGCTGCTCCAGGTAGACGACGTCGGAGAGGTCCGACTCCGGGAAGCTCAGCATGGTGAACGCGCCGCTCTCGCCCGCGTGTCCGCCGAAGGTGAAGGGCATGACCTGGAGCGTGACGTTCGGGTGCTCGGAGACCTCGATGAGGTGCCTCAACTGGCCTCGCATCACCGACCGGTCGCCGTAGGGCCGGCGCAGCGCGGCCTCGTCGAGCACGGCGTGGAACAGCGGCGCGTTCTCGGAGACGAGAACCTTCTGGCGCTCCAGGCGCAGCGCGACCCGGCGCTCGATCTCGGCGCGCGAGGCGTCGGGCATGCCCCGGCTGACGACGGCGTGTGCGTACGCCTCGGTCTGCAACAGGCCGTGCACGAACTGGACTTCGTACACGCGGATGAGGGAGGCGGCGCCCTCCAGACCGATGTACGTCTGGAACCAGCCGGGCAGCACGTCGCCGAAGCTGTGCCACCACCCGGCCACGTTGGCCTCGCGGGCGAGCCCGAGGAGGGAGCCGCGTTCCCGCTCGTCGCTGACGCCGTAGAGCGTGAGCAGGTCCTCGATGTCCCTGGCCTTGAAGCTCACCCTGCCCAACTCCATACGGCTGATCTTGGATTCGGACGCGCGGATCGAGTAGCCGGCCGCCTCGCGGGTGATGCCGCGCGATTCGCGCAACCGCCTCAGCTGCGAACCCAGCAGGATGCGTCGCACCACGCTCCCGCTCGCTCCGCTCGATTCGACTGCGGTCACGGCTCCAGCCTCTCCTTCGCGGGTCTCGGGCCCCCGGATTCTGCCACTAAACGCTTCAGCGCGTACACATCCGATTACGCAAAGAGGACAAGTTCCGGGCGACTTCGCGCGTACGGCGAAAGTGATCCGCAGAAGATATGCACAGAATCGGCGCGGGGAAGGACAGGTCCGGCGCGTGCACGTGCATCTGCCCTTGCATCCAGTGGGCGCATTCGGAACCATGGGCCCCGCGCAGCTGCGTACTCGTTCGTGTTGTCGCACCACAGTCGCGATTCCCGGGAGTGCCTCGCATGGGGACGAATGGATCGACCGTGCTCGAGCCGTTAAGGCAGGGGCTTCCACCGATCGATCCCGCGGCCGTCTCCACCTCCGCCTCCTGCGCCCTGCCGCCCCGTTACGAAGCGGTGCGCGGCGCACGGAAGTTCACGCAGTCGACGCTCGCGCAGTGGGATCTCACCGAGCGCTTCGACGACGTCGCCCTCGTCGTCACCGAGCTCGTCACCAACGCCCTGCGCCACGCGCTGCCGGCGGACGCGCCCCAGGCGCCCCGCGAGGAAGGCCAGAATCCTCCGGTCCGCCTGCACCTGATGCGCTGGACCGGCCGTCTGGTGTGCGCGGTGCGCGACCCGAGCCACAAGAGCCCGGAGACGCGCGAGGGGGAAGAGGACGGCGCCGCGGAAGGGGGCAGGGGACTCTTCCTCGTCGACTCCTTCAGCGACGGCTGGGGCTGGCACCCGCTGGCCGGGACGCTCCAGGGCAAGGTGGTGTGGGCGCTGTTCCGGCTGGGAGCCGAGTAGCGCCCGTGCGCACACGAAGCGGGAACGAAGAGGGCCCCGGCATCCGGGGTCCTCTTCACGTCCGTGCCACGTTCACGTCCCCGCCGGCCTCAGACCAGGTGGTCGAACTCCCCGTCCTTCACACCGAGCAGCAGCGCCTCTATCTCGGCGGGGGTGTAGACGAGGGCGGGCCCTTCCGGATGGCGGGAGTTGCGCACCGCCACGTCCCCGCCCGGCAGTTTGGCGAACTCCACGCAGGAGCCCTGGGAGTTGCTGTGCCTGCTCTTCTGCCAGACGACACCCCGAAGCTCCGTGGCCGCCATGCCGTTGTACGCGCGATGCGCATGATGCACTGGTAGCTCCCCGAGATGCTTGATGCAGGTGTCAACTTCCTCGGATCATAGCTGTGTTCACTGTACCCATGCATGAGCAGATGCACGTGCACCCGCGGTGGCGTAGCGACTACACGACTCAGCGTGCTGGCGGGTGGGTGGTGGTTCCGGCCGCGAGCCCGGCAAGATCCACAAGGCGCCCCCTAGCGGGCTACCGACGAGTACGGCAAGAGTGCCATCTCCCGGGCGTTCTTGACCGCCCGGGAGATCTGCCGCTGCTGCTGGGCACTGACCCTGGTCACCCTGCGACTGCGGATCTTGCCCCTGTCGGAGATGAACTTCCGCAGCAGATCGGTGTCCTTGTAGTCGATGTACGTGATGTCGTCCCGGTCCAGCGGGTTCGGACGGGGCTTGGCGGGCTTGCGGGGGGACGGGGACTTCTGGGACACGGGTCAGACCTCCAGGAGGGAGTCGAAGGCGGGCGGGAGCTGCTTCCAGGCGTCACGCCCGGCCGCGTACTCCGCGTCGGTGAGCAGGCAGGAGCCGAGGACCTCGGCCAGGCCCTCGCGGTCCAGACCGGGTGAGGTGAAGACGAGGTGCTGGCAGCGGTCGCCGTGCTCCGGGTCCCAGTCGAGAGCGGCGGCGGCCCGCCGGACCGGCGGGACCATCTCCCAGGCGGCGTCGGGCAGCGAGGCCAGCCACGGCCCGGCGCTCTCGACGCAGAGGGCGCCGCCCGCCGCGTCCCAGGCGAGCAGCGTGTCGGGCCTGTCCGCGAGCCAGAACCGCCCCCGGCTGCGGGCCGCGGCGCAGGTCAGGTCCTCCAGGGCCGCGTAGAGCCGCTCGGGGTGGAAGGGGCGGCGGTGGTGCCAGACGTAGGTGGCGACCCCGCTCGCGTCCGCCTCCTGGGGCAGCAGCGCGCAGGCCGGGTGCTGGGCGGCCGCGGCGGCCTCGACGTCGAAGCCGGCGAGCGCGGCGGCGGCCAGCTCCGTACCGCCCTCGACGGGGACCTGCCGCGCCGTGGGGTGGAGCTGGGCGAGGAGCGCGCGGTCCTCGTCGTCGGCGTCAGGGTTGTCGAGAACGGCCAGCACGGGCGCGTACTCCAGCTGGCGCGCCCAGGTGTCGGCCACGGTCCGCTGGTCGGTGGCGGCCGCCGCGAGCCCGCCGTCGGCGAGGTCGTCGCCGTTGCCGAGGTACGGCAGCACGAGGGCCGGGTCGACGGCGGTGATCACGGCGGTGAGCCGGAGCCCGGCCGCGGCGACGACCTCGGCCATCGCCTTGGGCTCCACCGAGTCCCAGAGCTCGACGACCGCGAGCCGGGTCAGTCCGGCATCGGCGAGCCGCTCCAGCTCGGGGACGAGGTCCTCGCGCAGGGCGCAGCAGGCGCAGTCGTTGACGAGCGGGGTCTCGTCGGTGGACAGCACGCCGGTCGCGTCGCGGACGGTCCGGGCGACCGTGCCGGTCGCCGGGGCCGTCGCGAGGTCGTGGTGGAGCGCGACGCTGCCGGGGACGGTGGCCAGGAGCCGGTCCACGGTGGCGCGGCGGGCGTCGGAGTGGAGTCCCCCGACGAGGGCGACGCAGAGACCGGTCGACATCAGCGTTCCTCGCGCCGTTCGGCCTGGCCGTCGCGGCGGCCGTAACGCCGCTCGAAGCGCTCCACCCGGCCGGCGGTGTCGAGCACGCGCGCGGTGCCGGTGTAGAACGGGTGACTCGCCGAGGAGATCTCGACATCGACGACGGGGTAGGTGTTGCCGTCCTCCCACTCCACCGTGCGGTCGCTGGTGAGCGTGGAGCGCGTGAGGAAGGCGAAGTCGGCGGCCTTGTCGCGGAAGACGACGGGGGCGTAGGGCGGATGGATGCCGCGCTGCATGACGGTCAGCGCTCCTCTCGGAAGTCGACGTGGCGGCCGGCGACCGGGTCGTACTTGCGCAGGGCGAGGCGGTCGGGGTCGTTCCGGCGGTTCTTGCGGGTGACGTAGGTGTAGCCGGTGCCGGCGGTGGACCTGAGTTTGATGATCGGGCGGAGTTCGTTGCGGGCCATGGTGTGTAGAGTAAATGAACATGGTTCTCATTACCAATAGTCGCCCGGAGAGGTAGGTCACCCTTGTCCGCCCACTGCCAGCTGACCGGCGCCCAGCCCGGATTCGGCAACCGCATCTCGCACTCCCACCGCCGTACATCACGGCGTTTCGACCCCAACATCCAGCGCAAGCGCTACTGGCTGCCGAGCGAGGGCCGGCACGTCCGGCTGACGCTGAGCGCCCGGGCGGTCAAGACCGTCGACACCATCGGGATCGAGGCCGCGGTGGCCCGGATCCGCGCGCGGGGGATCAGGGTCTGATGGCGAAGAAGAGCAAGATCGCGCGCAACGAGCGCCGGCGGACCGTCGTGGAGCGGTACGCCGAGCGACGGTCCGAGCTGAAGGAGATCATCCGTCGGCCGTCCACGCCGGAGGACGAACGCGAGGCGGCGGTCCGGGAGTTGCGCCGCCAGCCCCGGGACGCGAGCGCGACGCGGGTACGGAACCGGGACGCGGTGGACGGCAGGCCGCGCGGCCACCTGCGCAAGTTCGGCGTCTCCCGGGTCCGGCTGCGGGAACAGGCGCACGCGGGCTTCCTGCCGGGGGTGCGGAAGGCTTCCTGGTAACGGGGGCGGCGCCCCCGTCGGCCCCCGTCGGCCCCCGTCGGCGGCTGGCGGGGCCGTGGCCTGGGCCGGCCGGCGACGGCCGCCACCGGCTCGGCGCGCCGGACGAGCGGCGATGCGGCCGCGGCCGAGCCTGTCGCACGGCGACGCGTGGCCTCCCGTGCCACCCCTGGCGGGGGGCTGCCCGCCTGGGGCGGTCGGCATTCGTTCCGCCGGGGCGGAACGGGTGGACACAACGGGACGGTGCCCATGCCCGGCCCAGGCTCCCGGTCCGTACGGCCACCACGGGTGCGGCGCCGTCGTGGGTTGTGCCCGCCCTCCGCCGGACTCCGTCCGGGGGTACCCCCATCGCCCCGCGCAACGCCTGCCCACAACCGCCGGAGAGGGCTGGGACCGGCAAGGCCCCGCGTCAGGGGCGGTGCCGTACCGCCCGGTGGGGGGCGGACAGGCCCGCTCGGTCGGCGGCCGTCGTGCCGTGGGTCCAGCCCGCCTCGTCCCACATCGCCCGCACCCGTGCCGTGCTGGTCTGCGGGAACATCGCGTCCGCGTGCGATGTCACCGCCACCTCCCGCGACGCCAGCGCCGGCAGGAGCGTCGGCGTCTCCGAGGCCACCCGCCGGGAGGCCGTCGCCAGCCGGGCACCCAGGCGGTTCGCGTAGGCGAGCAGGAAGGACTGCCGGAAGGACTTCGTGCGCTTGCGGCCCCCCGCCCGCTGCTCCGCCTCGGCCCGGGTCATCGCCGCCGTGCCCTGCACCAGGAGCGAGGCGTGGAGCAGCTCCACCGCCTCCAGGTCCGCCTCGAAGCCGACGACCGTCGAGAAGCCGTACGCCTCGTTCCACACCGCCCGGCAGTGGTTCGCCGTCGCCACCGCGTCCAGCAGGATCGCCTTGGCCTGCTCGTACGGAGCGTCCACCCCGATCCGTACCGCTCCCGGCGTCGCCCCCGTCGGCGCTCCCGCCGCCAGCGCCGCCTCGTCGAGGCTGTGGCGGGCCATGAGCTCCTGTGCCTTGGCGGTCAGCGCCTCCGCCTCCTCCGGGTAGCCCGTCGCCTCCGCCTTGGCGAGCAGCGCGCGGATCCGGGTCAGCATCCGGGACTCGCCCACCGCCGGCGGGGGGATCAACGAGTCGCCCGGCACCGGACCGACCGGCTCCAGGGAGGGCAGCCTGACCAGCAGGCGGTACAGCTCCAGGACCGCCGTCGCGTACGAGAAGCGGTCCGCCTTCCAGGGGCGCGTGTCCAGCTCCGCGATCTGGGCCGCCCACCGCGCCGGCAGCCGCTCGTAGCGCGCCGTCTCCGAGGCGATCAGCGCGCCGAGGAGCCGCAGGTGCTCCTCCGCCAGGTCGCGGCGGGCCAGCCGTACGACGTCCGCCGGCTGCCATCCCCGCTCCCACGCCCGCCGGACGAACTCCGCGCCGCGCCGCGCCAGTTCCTCGTCCGTCGCCGGGTCGGCCGCGAGCAGGGACGCCGCCGTGTCCAGAGCTGTGTCGTCGTCCGTGTAGAGCGCCGTGAACGCCGTCTCGATCTTCTCGCCCGTCGTGCGCGTGCTCACGTCTGCTTCGCGTCCCATTCCTCGCGCGCCCGCCCGATCACCGCACGGTGGTCGAGCGACCAGTCGATCAGCTGCTTGATCAGGTGGGTCATGCTGTGTCCCGTCCCCGTCAGCTCGTACTCCACCTGCGGCGGCGTCGTCGGGTACACCGTCCGTGTCACCAGACCGTCCCGCTCCAGACGGCGCAGGGTGAAGGTCAGCATCCGCTGCGAGACGCCGGTGACCAGCCGCTGCAGCTCCCTGAAGCGGCGTGGCCCCGAGGCCAGTTCGACCACCACATGGACCGTCCACTTGTCGCCGAGCCGGTCCTGCACGTCCCGTACGCCGCACTCTTCCGCGCAGCTCACCACCGGGCCGGTGGTTACATCCGTGTGCCCCGCTGACATGAATGTGCCTCCTTACGCGACGACGACCGCCCTCACAGAATGATCCTCACCGAACACCAACGCGAAATCAGGGGGAAGCATGCTGCTCGTCACCGGTGTCTCCGGCGGTCTCGGCCGGCTCGTCGCGGAGCGCCTCGCCGGCCGGGACGACGTCGTCCTCGGCACCCGCGCCGGACTGCCCGGCACCCGCCTCGTCGACTTCGACGAGCCCGGCACCCTGCCGGAGGCCTTCGCCGGTGTCGACACGCTGCTGATGATCTCCGCCGGGTACGGCGAGGACGACACGGTCGTGGCCCGCCACGAGGCCGCCGTCTCCGCCGCCGAGGCGGCCGGGGTCGGCCACATCGTCTACACCAGCCTCTCCGGCGACGGCGACCACCTCACGTACTCCCTCCCCCACCGCTGGACCGAGCGGCGTCTCCAGCGCTCGACGGTCGACTGGACCGTGCTGCGCAACGGGCTCTACGCCGAGCTCCTCGTCTGGCTCGCCACACCCGACGCCGGGAACCGCATCACCGGCCCCCTCGGCGAGGGCCGGCTCGCCGCCGTGGCCCGCGAGGACCTCGCCGAGATCGCCGTCAACGTCGCCACCGACCCGGCGCCGCACGCCGGGCGCGTCTACGAGCTGGTGGGCGAACGCCCGCTCGGCGGCGCCGACCTGGCGCGCGCCCTCGACGCGGAGTACGTCCCCGGCACGCTGGCCGCGGCGCGGGCCACCCTCGCCGCCTCGGGGGCCGAGGCCTTCCAAGTCCCGATGCTGACCGGCACGTACTCGGCGATAGCGCACGGCTTCATGGACGGGACGGGCGTGAAGAACGACCTGCGGGAGCTGCTGGGCCGTGAACCGCTGGACGCGCTCGAGGTGTTCGCGGCGGCGGTACGTCAGGGGTAGGCGTACCGAAGGAGTAGGCCTGGCCCTACCTCCGGGACGCCTGCCAGGGGTCGTGATCGGCGGAGCCGGAAACGGTTCGCTTGAGCCATGACAAAGACGACGGCCAAGACGGCGGCGGTGGGGGTGGCGACAACGGCGTTCTCCGACACCGCCGTTCGGCTCACCGGCCTCCACCGCCACCACCGCGACGTCCGCGCCCTCGACGGCGTCGACCTGGACTTCCGCACCGGCACCTTCACCGCCGTGATGGGCCCCTCGGGCTCCGGCAAGTCCACGCTGCTGCAGTGCGCGGCGGGCCTCGACCGGCCCACCGCCGGGACGGTGGAGGTCGGCGGCGTCGCCCTGGAGAAGCTGAGCGAGCGGCGGCTCACGCTGCTGCGGCGGGACCGGATCGGCTTCGTCTTCCAGTCGTTCAATCTGCTGCCCTCCCTCACGGCGGCGCAGAACGTGGCGCTGCCGCTGCGGCTCGCCGGGCGCCGTCCGTCCCGTACCGAGGTGCGGGAGGCGCTGGGCCGGGTCGGACTCGCCGGACGGGAGAGGCACCGGCCCGGCGAGCTGTCCGGCGGCCAGCAGCAACGCGTCGCCATCGCCCGGGCCTTGATCACCCGGCCGGGCGTGCTCTTCGGGGACGAGCCGACCGGGGCCCTGGACTCCACCACCAGCCGTGAGGTGCTCACGATGCTGCGGGAGCTGGTGGACCGGGACGGCCAGACGATCGTCATGGTCACCCACGACCCGGTGGCCGCGGCGCGCGCCGACCGGGTGGTGTTCCTGGTCGACGGGCGGGTGGCCGGGGAGCTCGTCGCCCCGACCGTGGAGCGGGTGGCGGCCCGGACGGCGGCCCTGGAGACGATCGCGGCCGGCAGCCCGGACACCGAGTGCGAGCGGCACGCCGGGACGACGAGCGGTGCCGCGTGCTGACGGTCGTTCTCTCCGGGCTGCGGGCCCGCTGGGCCGCCTTCCTGGGCAGCTTTGTCGCCCTCGGTCTCGGGGTCGGGCTCCTCACCACCATGGGCCTCGGCCTCTCCGCCACCTTCGACGCCCCCGAGCGGACCCCTCAGCGGTTCGCCTCCGCGCCGGTGGTCGTGAAGGGGCGGGACGCGGTCACCGTCGACGTGCGGCGAGGGCCGCACACGGCCTCCGTCTCGCGGAAGCTCGACCGTCCACAGCCTGTGGACACCGAACTGCTGCGCGAGCTGAAAGCCCGCTGGGCCGTCACCGTCGCGGGGGGACCCGACGCCGTCGGAGTCCACGGCCCCGCCTCCGAGGTCCGTACCCTCGTCGGCGACCGCGCCCAGGTGCTCACCGGCGGTGAACGGCGGCTCGCCGACCCCGAGCCGGAGCGGGACGCCGAGGCGCTCGTCGCCCTGAACGCCCTCCTCGGCACCGCGGGAGGCGTCACGACCTTCGTCTCCGTCTTCGTCGTCGCCTCCACCTTCGCCTTCGCGGTCGCCCTGCGGCGACGCGAGTTCGGACTGCTGCGGACCGCCGGCGCCACCCCCGGCCAGGTGCGACGGATGCTGCTGGCCGAGGCCGCGGGGGTCGGCGTCCTCGCCTCGGCCGCCGGATGCGCGCTCGGCGCGTGGGGCGCGCCCTGGCTGGCCCAGGTGCTGGTCGACGGGGATCTCGCCCCCGGCTGGTTCAGGATCGGGGACGCGGTCTGGCCCTTTCACGCCGCCTTCTGGACGGGTGTGACCGTCGCCGTCGCCGGGGCGCTCGCCGCCTCCCGCCGGGCCGGGAAGGTCGGCCCGACGGCCGTGCTGCGCGAGGCGGACGTGGACACCGGCGCACTGCCGCTCGGTCGCGCGCTGCTGGGCGCGGGACTGCTGCTCGCGGGCGCCGGGCTGCTCCTCCGGACTTGTGCGACGGAGCCGTCGGAGCTGCTCAAGCGCAAGACGTACACCACCGTTCCGATGCTCCTGATCACCGGAGTCGCGCTGCTCGCCCCGCTCCTCGTCCGGCCCGTGGCCCGGGCCCTGCGGCTGCCGGGGACGACGGGCATGCTCGTACGGGAGAACAGCGCGGCCGCCGTGCGCCGTACCGCGGCCGTCGCCGCGCCCGTCCTCGTGACGGTCGCGCTGGCGGGCTCCCTGCTCGGTTCCGCGACGACGGTGACCAGCACGAAGGCGGCGGAGGCCCGCGGGCAGACGGCGGCCCGGTGGGTGGTGGACGGGGACGAGCTGACGCCGGTCCGGGTGCCGGGGGCGACCGTCTCGGCGACCGGGGCCACCTCCGTGTTCGTACGGGACGGGGCCGAGGCGCTCGTGAAGTACGGGGCCCGGGCCGTGTCCGACCCGGCGGCCTTCGCTGACCTCGCCCGGCTCCCGGTGGTGGCCGGGGACGTACGGGATCTCGACGACCGGTCGATCGTCGTCAACGAGGAGTGGCAGCGAGGGCGTGTCGGCGAGCGGGTCGAGGTGTGGCTCGCGGACGGCAGCGGGCCGGTCACACTGCGGGTCGTGGCGGTCCTGGCGCTCGGTACGGGCGACAACGGGCCGTACGTGACCCGGGCGAACGCGCCGGGATCGGTGGTGGACCGGATCGAGGCGTCCGGGGCGGAGGGGGTGAACGGAGCGTCCGGGGCCGCCCTGAGCACGGCCTTGGGCGGGGCCGGCGGAACCGTCCGTACGGTCGAGGAGTGGGCCGCCGCCACGCACCCCGCCACCAGCCCGCAGACCCGGCTCGGGCTGCTCCTGGTCCTCGGCATCGCCCTCGTCTACACCGTGATCGCGCTGGCCAACACCTTGCTGATGGCGACCTCGGTGCGGGGCGGAGAGCTGGCCTCGCTACGGCTGGCCGGCGCGACCCGGACGCAAGTCCTGCGGGTGGTGACCGGTGAGGCTGCCCTGGCCGTGACGATCGGTGCGCTGCTCGGACTCGCGGTGACCGCGGTGGTCCTGGCGAGCCTGGGAACGGGCCTCGCCGCCCTGTCGGCGCCGGTCGCCCTGTCCGTCCCCTGGGGCACGGTGGGGGCCGCGGCGGGGGCCTGCGCGGTGGTGGCGACGGCCGCGGCGGCGCTCCCCGCGTGGCGCCTGACGCGCTGAGCGGGGAAGGTGGATGAACGGGGCGGTGACCGGGGTCGGAGCCGGGTCACCGCCCCGGCCTTCCACCCGCACCGGCCCGGGCCTTCCAGCCGCACCTGCTCGGCACCAGCCCAGCCACCGGCTCCCGCCCCGCACCTGTACCCGGCCGGCACCAGCCCAGCCACCGGCTCCTGCCCCGCACCTGGACCTGGCCGGCACCAGCCCAGCAATCAGCACCTGCACAGGCACCAGCACCGCGTACGCCGGGACACCCCCGTCACTCCCGGCGCCGCCGTCCGCTCCGCCCGCGCCGCGCACCATCCCTACGGCAGCAGGACCAACTTGCCGCGCACGTGCCCCGATTCGCTGAGCTCCTGCGCGTGGGCCGCCTCCTTCAGAGGCAGCGCCTGCGCGAGCCGGACCGTCAGCCGGCCCTCCACCGCCAGGCGGGCCTGGTCCGTCAGCCAGGCGCGCACCTCGGCCGGTGCGGCGACGACGCCCGAGAAGACGATCCCGTGCTCCTCCGCGTCCGGCGCCGCGATCGTGACGATCCGCTCTTTCTCGCCGCCCATCAGCTCGATCGAGAGCGGCAGGGTGTCGTGCCCCGCCGCGTCGAGGACCGCGTCGACGCCGTCCGGGGCCGCCGCCCTGATCCGGTCCGCCAGGCCCTCCCCGTAGGCCACCGGGATCGCGCCCAGCTCCCGAAGGAACGCGTGGTTGCCCTCCGAGGCCGTGCCGATGACCGTGGCGCCCGCCGCGACCGCGAGCTGGACCGCCACCGAGCCGACGACGCCGGCCGCTCCGTGCAGGAGCAGGGTCTCGCCCTCCTTCAGGCCGAGCAGCTCCAGGACGCGCGCCGCCGTCTCGCCGGCCACCGGCAGGCTCGCGGCCTGCTCCCACGTCAGCCCGGGCGGCTTGGGGATGAACAGCTCCGCAAGGGCGTACTCGGCGTAGGCACCGGTCGTCGTCCAGCCGAACACCTCGTCACCGACGGCGACTCCGGTCACGCCCTCGCCCAGCGCGTCCACCGTCCCGGCGAACTCCAGGCCGGGCACGGCCGGGAACGTGGTCGGGTAGAAGGCCTCGACCCAGCCGTAACGGCGCTTGTGGTCCACGGGGTTGACGCCCACCGCCGCCACCTTCACCCGTACCGCGCCGGCGCCGGGCTCCGGTACCGCCACACCGGTCTCGTGGCGCAGCACGTCCGGGCCGCCGAACTCCTCGTACACGATCGCTTCCATCGCAACCTCCTCAGGTCGCCTTCAGCTTGCGATCTCCCGCGCCTCCGCCCCGCCCTCCCAACGGCCAGTCGCACCTGTCCGAAAGACCAGCCGCTCCCCGGGTCGCGCTCACTAGGCTGAGCGTCATGGACGCGACCACGCTGAACACCGCGTACGAGATCATCCGGCAGCCGCTCGGCGAGATCCTGCCCCGGGTCTCGGCCGCCCTCGCGCCCCTGATCCCGCACCGCGGCGCCGCCGAACTCTCCACGCACTGCGCCCACTCCCCCTTCAAGGCGGTCGGCGAGACGGACCTCCTCACCGCCGCCGAACTCACTCCGCTGCTCATGTCCGGTAGGGCGGGGGCACCTTGGCAGGGCACCGCCACGGCCGGTGGTGCCGCCCGCGAGGTCCTCGCCGTGACCAGCGACGCGACCGCGCGCCGGTCGGTCCTCGTGCTCCTGCGGGACGAAGGGGCCGCGCCCGTCGCCGAGCCCGGACTGGCCGTGGCGCAGGCCCTGTGGGACCTGGTGACCAGCCACTTCGACCGGTTCGCCGTGGAGGCGCTGCCCGGGGCGCTGGCCCGTTCGCGGGCGGCGGCCGACACCCGGGCGCGGGTGATCGCCGAGCTGACGACGGCGCACGCGGCGGCGCTCTCCGGCGTCCTCGGGGTGCTCCGCAGCCGGGCGTTGGACGACAGTTCGGCCCGGGTGACCGCAACCGACCTCGCCGTCAACGCGCTGATCGAGATGCGCGCGGAGGCGAAGCGGGACCGCTCGGTCGCCGAGGAACCGGCCCGTGAGGCCTTCGACCGGCTCGCGGACGGGCTGCGGACGATGCTGCGGCACAGTCCCGTACGGCTGGAGCTCGGCCCGCCGGACAGCGCGCGCTCGCTCGCGGCGGACGTGGCGCACGGCGCGCGGGCGATCGTCCGGGCGTTGCTGCTCGTGGTCCTGGAGCAGGACACGGTCAGCCGCGTCCACGTCGGCTGGCAGCTGACGGAGCACGAGCTGCGGGCGACGGTCCGGGACGACGGCGCGGGCGGCCTGGACGCCTGCCCGCTGGGCGCCGGCAGCATCACGGACCGGCTGGAGGTGCTGGGGGGCCGGCTGGAGATGGACGCGGTCCCCGGCTGGGGCACGACGCTCACGGCGGCGATCCCGCTGGCCACGGCGGACGCTCCGATCGCGGCGGCGGACCCGCTCACCGGGCTCGGCGGACGTGAGCTGGAGGTCCTGACCCACCTGGCGCTCGGCCACCGCAACCGGCAGATCGCCCAGGAGCTGCACATCAGCGAGTCGACGGTGAAGTTCCACGTCGCGAACATCCTGACGAAGCTGGGAGTGGCCTCCCGCGGTGAGGCGGCGGCCCTCTTCCACGCGGTGGCATGAAACGGCCGACCCGTCGCGACGGCGTGGACAGGCGGCCCGCCCCGGCGGGATGAACGGAGGACCCGCCGGGGTGGGAGGCCCCGCCGGGGTGGTGTGAAGGGGCGGCTGGGGGGTGTGAAGGGGCGGCGCACCTCGGTGCGTGCACGACAACCCGCCTCGATGTGGACGGACAGCCCACCTCGGTGCTTGAACGGACAACCCTCCTCGGTGGGGACGGACAGCCCACCTCGGTGCTTGAACGGACAACCCTCCTCGGTGGGGACGGACAGCCCACCTCGGTGGCGCGAAGGACGACTCGCCGCAGTGGCGTGAACGAGCCACCCGCTCGGTGGCGTGAACGGCGCCCCCGCCTGGGTCGCGTGCCGGGACGAGCCACCCGCTCGGTGGCGTGAACGGTCGTCCGCCTGGCCGGAGCCCGGACGACCGCCTCGGTGGCGGCGGGCGATCCGCTCGGTGGCGTCGCCGGGTGTTGTCGGTGGCGGGTGACAGACTCGCACCTGTGAGCGAGAGGTGGGCGCTGGCCGGTGAGGCGGAGGGGGACGGAGCGCTGCTCGTCCCGCTCGGCCGGGACGGGCTGCCCGCCGGGCCCGTCGTGCGCGAGCCGGATCTGGTCCAGTCCGTGCGCTCCCGGCCCGACGTCGCCCGCTGGGTGTGGCGGTCGACCGCCGAGGTCTACCCCCGCCTGCTCGCCGCCGGGGTGCGCGTCGATCGGTGCTACGACATCGAGGACGCCGAGCAACTCCTCCTCGGCCACGAGGGACGCCTCGGCGAGCCCCGGTCGGCGGCCGCCGCCCTCGCCCGGCTGCGGAACGCCCCCGTACCGCCCGATCCTCCGCAGCGGGCCGCCGAGCCCGGATCCCAGGACTCGCTCTTCGAGCCCGCGCCCGTCGCAGGCATCCCCTTCGAGGGGCTCCTGGAGGTGTACGCCGAGCAGCAGCGCCGCCACGACCGGGCGGAGCATCCGGGCAGGATGCGGCTGCTCACCGCCGCCGAGTCCGCGGGCATGCTCGTCGCCGCCGAGATGCACCGGGCCGGGCTCCCCTGGCGCGCCGACGTGCACCGCGCGATGCTGCACGAACTGCTCGGCGAGCGGTACGCGGGCGGTGGCGAGCCCCGCCGCCTCGCCGAGCTCGCCGACCAGGTCTCCGACGCCTTCGGCCGCCGCGTCCGCCCCGACCTGCCCGCCGATGTCGTCAAGGCCTTCGCCCAGGCAGGGATTCGCGTGAGGTCCACCCGCCGCTGGGAGTTGGCGGAACTCGACCACCCCGCCGTCGAGCCCCTGATCGCGTACAAGAAGCTGTACCGCATCTGGACCGCCCACGGCTGGTCCTGGCTCCAGGACTGGGTGCGGGACGGGCGGTTCCGCCCCGAGTACCTCCCCGGAGGCACCGTCAGTGGCCGCTGGACGACCAACGGCGGTGGTGCCCTGCAGATCCCCAAGATCATCCGCCAGGCGGTCGTCGCCGACGAGGGCTGGCGGCTCGTCGTCGCCGACGCCGACCAGATGGAGCCCCGGGTCCTGGCCGCGATCTCCCGCGACCCCGGCCTGATGGAGGTCGCCGGACACCCCGACGACCTCTACACCCGGCTGTCGGACCGCGCGTTCTCCGGTGACCGCGACCACGCCAAACTCGCCCTGCTCGGGGCGATCTACGGCCAGACCAGTGGCGACGGCCTGAAGAACCTCGCCGCGCTGCGCCGCCGCTTCCCCCTGGCCGTGGCGTACGTCGACGACGCGGCGAAGGCCGGCGAGGAGGGCCGGCTCGTACGGACCTGGCTCGGGCGCACCAGCCCGCGTGCGGCCGGCGCCGGGGACGACGAGGAGGCCGGCATCCCTCAGGAGGCCGCGGAGGCACCGTCCCAGGAGGGCGAGTTCACGCCGGGATACGCCTCCAGCAACGCCCGGGCGCGCGGCCGGTTCACCCGTAACTTCGTCGTCCAGGGCAGCGCCGCCGACTGGGCGCTGCTGATGCTCGCCGCACTGCGCCGCGCGACGGCGGGGATGCGGGCCGAGCTGGTCTTCTTCCAGCACGACGAGGTGATCGTGCACTGCCCGGCCGAGGAGTCGGAGGCGGTCACGGAGGCGATCCGCGCGGCCGGGGACGAGGCGGGGCGGATCACGTTCGGGCCGACACCGGTGCGTTTCCCGTTCACGACGGCGACGGTGGAGCGGTACTCGGACGCGAAGTAGCGCGTACCGACAGGGCGGTGGGCCGGTGCCCCCGCCGGGGTCCGGCCCACCGCCCGCCTGTGTGGTGCGACGCGGAACGCTACTTCGCCGCGAACTTCTCCCACTTGTCGCTGAGGGCGATCTCCTTGAGCTGCGCCGTCGTCAGCGCGGGCTCGGCGCGGGTCGCGTCCTCGTGCTGCGCGCCCGTGTTGAACGCGGAGACCACGACCCGGAAGCCGTCCTTGGTGAGAGTGTCGGCCGTCCACCAGACGACGCCCCCACCGCCCTTCTCGCCGGCGTGCTGCCTCACCTTGACGAGCCGTCCGTCCGACAGCGTGGTGGCGCCGCTGACGAACAGCTCCCCGGCCACATCGCCCATGCCGTTCTGCACGTTGATCTGGACGAGGCTCCTGCCCTCGCCGTCGTCGACGACCACGTAGGCGAACTGGCCGTCACCACCCTTGGAGACCACCGTCAGTCCCTTGGGGAGCAGCGAGCGCAGAGTCGCCTGGACGGCGGCGCCGTCCGGCTCGGCGGGCGGCGCCGTGTCACTGCCCGGCTTTGCCTGCACGGGCTTGTCGACGGCCAGCTGCTTGAACAGCGGACGCCAGCCCCCGGCCGTGACCAGCGTCTTCAACTGGGCCGGCGAGAAGGGCGGGTCGGTCCGGCTGACCGGGGCGCCCTTCTGGGCGGCCGCGTTGTACTCGCTCGCGTCGACCAGGAACCCGTCCCTGGTGAGCAGGACCGCCCGCCAGTTCTTGGTGTCCACGCGCCGGTCCGGGTACTCGTACCCCTGGAAGACCATCAGCCGGTCGCCGTTGGGCAGCTTCTCGCTGGTGCAGGCGTCGTGAGGGACGAAGGTCTTGTCCGGGCAGGTCACCTGCCCCTCGCCGGCCTCGCTGCTCTCGCCGGCCCGGTAAAGACCGACGGACACGGCCGCCGGGCCCTTGCCGTCGTCGTAGACGGCCGAGACGTGGTGCCCCTTGCCGTTCTCGTCGGTGATCGACCAGTTTCCGGCCGGGGTGTTGGTCTTGAGGACGGTCGCCATCTTCTTGACCGGGATCTGTGCCTCCCTCGGCCCCTCGACGCCCGGGGCGGCCTTGTCCGTGGCGGACTCGCCCGTGCCCTCGGTCGGTGCGGGGCCCGCCACCGAGGAGCCCTTCGTCCCCCCGCCCGAGCCGGATCCCAGCAGGTCACCGCCGTACACCCCGCCGACGCCGATCACCGCGAGGGCCAGCACGCTGCCGGTCACGGCGGCCGCGCGGCGGCGCGCCAGGCGGCGTCGGCCCCGGCTCATCCCGCCGGCCACCAGCTCGCGGCGGTCGTCCGCGGCGAAGCCCTCGCCGGTGCGGCGCAGGGCCTCGCCGAGCTCTCCTTCGAATCCTTCGTGTCCTTCGTGTCCCTCGTTCAGAGGCATGCCGAATCACCGTCTCCGGTCCATGGGTGAAAGTGCAGAGGTTCAGAAATGCCGAGGTCAGCGGGCGGCGAACTCGACGATGCTGCCGCCGAGCCGCTCCCGGAGCTTGCGCAGCGCGCGCGTGGAGCGGGTGCGTACCGCCGCGGAGCTCACGTGCAGCGCGTCGGCGGTCTCCTCGACGCTGCGGTCCTCCCAGTACCGCAGCACCACGACCGCCCGGTCCTTGGGTGCCAGCGCGGCCAGCGCGTCGAGCAGCGCGATCCGCAGCGCCGGGTCGTCCCCCCTCTCGGGGGCCCGGTCGGGCAGCTCAGTGAGCGGGCGCTCGGTCGCGGAGCGGCGCCGCTTGTGGCTGAGGAACGTGCGGACCAGCACGGTCTGGGCGTAGCCGGCCGGGTTGTCGACGCGCGACATGCGCCCCCACAGCGCGTACATCCGGCCCAGCGTCTCCTGTGTCAGGTCCTCGGCGAGGTGCGTGTCGCCGCTGGTCAGCAGGCAGGCCGAACGGAACAGGTGTCCCGTTCTTGCGGAGGCGAACTCCAGGAACTCGTCCGCGCGGGACTTTCTCATGCCCCTCCCTCCGTCGCGGTCACGTGGTGTCACGTGGTGTCGTCGCCATACACCTCCATGACGCGACGGGCACGGGGAAATGTTTCACACGAGGTTTGGCACGAGTTCGGTCCTCCGGAAATGCCTCTCCCCGGTGAGACGGGGTATTGCTGAGATATGAACGCATTTGTGATGAGTTCCGTAGAGGTCGTCACGGCGGCCAAGGTCTGGCAGTCCGGGCTGGCCCAGGTGCTGGGTGGCCTGGTCGTCGTCGCCGTGCTGATCGGCGCGTTCGTGCTCGGGATGAGGCTCATGGACAAGGAGAGCCCGACGCCCAAGCCCGAGGAGCAGCCGCACCGGCCGGAGACGGACCGTCCCCCCGGCGAGGCCTCCGAGTACCGCAGGCCCGCCGAGATGCCACAGACCGACGGCGAGCACCGGCTCATGCCGTACCAGCTCAAGGACTCGGGGACGTCCGGGACCGAGACCTCACCCGAACCGCCGAGCGAGGAGAAGCGCAAGTGGGGCGGCATCTCCAGCGGCGGCTTCGGCAGCGGCGGCCCGGGCCACGGCGACTGACCCGCCCAGCCCCTTCCCGGCGCTGGGACCGGCCCCCGCCGCGCGGGCCGGTCCTCGGCACGCCCCTCCTCCGTCTCCTCCGTCGCCCCTCGCCCGCCCCCTCGCCTTTGGTCCGCCTCGCCGTTTCCGGCCGGCGGTCAGGCCTCCCGTACGGGGGCGGCCGGCTCCGGCACGGGGATGCCGCTCCCCGGCGCTCGCGGCGCCTCCGCCGGCAGGTCGCGACGAGTGCGGACCGGGGAGAGGAACACCGGCAGGAAGGCGGTGGCGAGAAGGACCCCGCCCACCCACAGGGTGAGATGGAGGCCGGCGAGTTCACCGAGGAGGCCCGCGACCGCGGCGCCGATCGCGAGGGCCCCGGTGAGCAGGAACCGGAAGGTGGCGTTCATGCGGCCGAGCAGGGCGTCCGGGGTCATCCGCTGGCGCAGACTCACGCCGAGAACGTTGTCCATCCCGGTCTTGAACATGGCGAGCAGCCATCCGGCGCCCGCGATCCACAGCCAGGGGCCGTGGCCCACGAGCGGGACGAGCAGTCCGGCGGGGGCGAGCAGGAGACCGGCGAGGCCGAGGGTGCGGCCGTAACCGAGGCGGGAGGCGACCGCCCGGGCGCACCGGGAGCCCAGCAGCAGGCCGACGCCTCCGGCCGCCCAGTAGACGCCGAGGACGCCCGCCGAGAGTCCCAGCTCGCGGACGAAGAGCACCGGCATCAGGGTGTTGAGGATCTGCGAACCGAGGTTGGTGAGGGAGGCGGAGAGCGCGAGCGCCCGCAGCTCCTTGTTCCCGGACACGTGCCGTACACCCGCGGCGATCTGGGCCCGAAGCGGCTCGCGCCGCGGTGTGGCCGGGGCGGCGGGGACGGCGGCGGGCTCCTTCAGCCACAGGAGCCGTACGGCGGAGGCGAGATGGCTCACTGCCGTCCCCGCCACCGCCAACGGGGCGGTGAGCAGCTGGACCAGGCCACCGCCCGCGCCGCGCCCCGCGACGTTGGTGACGGCCATCAGGCTGACCACGGCCGCGTTGGCCTGCACGAGTCCGGCCCGGCCGACGAAGCGCGGCAGGATGCTCTGCCCCGTGACGTCGTAGAAGACCGTGGCGCATCCGCTGATGAGCACGACCGCGTAGAGCTGGCCGAGGGTGAGGGCGTCGCACCACCAGGCGACGGGCACGGAGGCGAAGAGCAGTCCGCGCGCCGCGTCCGCCGCGATCAGGACCCGGCGCTGGCGCATCCGGTCCACCCAGGCGCCGGCCGGAAGTCCGATGAGCAGGAAGGCGAGGGTCGAGAGGGTGGCGAGCGCGCCGACCTCGCCGGGGCTCGCGTCCAGTGCCTCGACCGCGATCAGCGGGACGGCGACGTAACCGACGTTGGTTCCGAGGTGGCTGAGAACGGCGGCGGAGAACAGCGTACGGAAGTCGGCAACGCGCCAGGGTGAGTCGAGTCGCATACCGGCGAACCTGCCGCACCCCGACGCGTCAGCACAAGCGAATAGATCTTCAAGGACGCTTTAGCAACACTACACAGAGGCGTCGTCGGCGGCCGGGGGCCGGACCGCCTCGCCGAGCACCAGGCCCTCCCGGTCCCGCACATGGGCAGGCGGCTCGATGCCCGGCGGAAGCACCGGGTCGGCGAGGGGCGCCCCGAAGGTGGTGACCACCGGCAGGACACCGGCCCACAGGCCCAGTTCCGCGTCCGGGCTGTCGCCGTCGTCCGGCGGTCCCCCGGCGATCTTCACCGAGGCCTCGGTGAGGTCGAGCGCGATCAGGGCGGTCGCCGCGAGTTCCTTGCGGCTGGGCTGCCGGGCGTACTCCCACTGGCCCGGCGCGCACTGCTCGGTGAGCGCCCGCAGACCCCGCAGCTTCTCCTCCGGGTCGGTGACCAGGCGCGGAACGCCGTAGATCATCGCGCAGCGGTAGTTGACGCCGTGCTCGAAGACCGACCGGGCGAGGACCAGCCCGTCGACGTGCGTCACCGTGACGCACACCGTCGTGTCGGGGGCCTGGACCAGGCTGCGGCTGGCCACCGAGCCGTGCAGGTAGATCCGGTCGCCCTCGGTCCCGTACGCGGTCGGCACCACCATGGGCGTCCCGTCGACGGTCACACCGAGGTGACACAGGAACCCGGCGGCCAGCACCGCTTCCAGGTCGGCGCGCCGGTGGCTTCCCTTGTGGCGCATCCGGCGCAACCGCGTCCGCTCGGTGGCCACCAGTTCCCGGTCCGGCGCGGATGTCCGGGGGGCTTCACCCTCGCCCGACGCGGTCGCCTGCTCGGCGGTGGTGCTCATCGTTACCTCTCCTCCGGTGCGGTGTTCGACGCCTCGTGTCCGAACCATCCTCCGCTGCCCCGCTGTTGAGGGTCACCCTGCCGACGCACGGGAGAAAAGCAAAAGCCCCAGGTCACGGCGAGTGAGTCCTGAGGCTTCTACAGAGCCGCCTTCGGGATTCGAACCCGAGACCTACGCATTACGAGTGCGTTGCTCTGGCCAACTGAGCTAAGGCGGCATGCCGTGCGGTCCCATGGTGGGTGCAGCAGCGACGCCAAGTCTACACAGTTTCCGGGGGTGCTCCTGACCACCCTCCAAGTGGCCCGCGCCACCCCTCAGGTGCAGCGCTTGCCGTCCTGAGGGACGGTGCCCTCGAGCAAATAGGTGTTGATCGCGGTGTCGACGCAGTCGCTGCCGCGGCCGTACGCCGTGTGCCCGTCGCCCTCGTAGGTGAGCAGGCTTCCGGAGGCCAGCTGCTCGGCCAGGGACTGCGCCCACTTGTAGGGGGTGGCCGGGTCGCGGGTGGTGCCGACGACGACGATCGGGGCGGCGCCCTCGGCGGTGATGCGGTGGGGGCGGCCGGTCGCGGGGGTCGGCCAGTAGGTGCAGTTCAGGGCCGCCCAGGCCAGGCCCGCGCCGAAGACCGGGGACGCCTCCTCGAACGAGGGCACCGCCCTCTCTGCGTCGACGGGGCCGGCGAATGAGGGCGGGGAGTCCAGGCAGTTCACCGCCGCGTTGGCGAACATCAGGTTCGCGTACGTGCCGTCCGGCTCCCGCTCGTAGTAGCTGTCGGCCAGGGCGAGCAGGCCCGATCCCTCGCCGCCCATCGCCCGCGTCAGCGCCTCCCGCAGCTGGGGCCAGGCTCCCTCGTCGTACATCGCGGCGATCACCCCGGTCGTGGCCAGGGACTCCCCCAGGTCGCGGCTGTCGCCGGTCGGCACCGGCTTGGCGTCGACGTCACGGAAGAAGGTCTTCATGTTGGCCGTGGCCGCGGCGACCGACTCCGTGCCGAGCGGGCAGTCGGTCTTCTTCACGCAGTCCGCCGCGAAGGCCCGGAAGGCGGTCTCGAAACCGGCCGTCTGGTCGCGGTTGAGGTCGGCCGCCTTCAGCGACGGGTCCATCGCCCCGTCCAGGACGAGCCGGCCGACCCGGCCGGGGAACAGCTCGGCATAGGTCGCACCGAGGAAGGTGCCGTACGACGCCCCCACGTAGTTCAGCTTCTCGTCGCCGAGCACCGCCCGCAGGATGTCCATGTCCCGGGCGGTCTCCACGGTGGACACGTGCGGCAGGATCTTCGCGGAGCGCTTCTCGCAGCCCGCCGCGAACTCCTTGAAGGAGGTGCTGAGCAGCTCCTTCTCGCGCGCGTCGTCCGGCGTCTGGTCGACCTGGGTGAACGCGTCCATCTGCGGGCCGGTCAGACACTCGACGGGCTCGCTGCGGGCCACTCCGCGGGGGTCGACGGCCACCATGTCGTAGCGGGCGCGGACGGGGGCCGGGTAACCGATGCCGGCGTACCCCTGGAGGTAGCCGACGGCGGAGCCGCCGGGACCGCCCGGGTTGACCAGGAGCGAGCCGACCCGCTTGCCCGGGCCCGTCGCCTTGATCCGGGAGACGGCGAGCCGGATCTCCTCGGCGTCCGGCCTGGCGTAGTCGAGCGGCGCGCGCAGGGTGGCGCACTCGAACTTGGGGACACCGCAGTCGCGCCAGGTGAGCTTCTGCCCGTAGAAACCGCGCAGGGCGGGGTCGGGCGTCGCGGCCGTCGCGACAGCGGACGTCGTCGCCGTCCTCGATCCGGAGGGTCCGGCGGCGCCGCTCCCGCCCGCGCAGCCGGAGAGGATCAGCCCGGCCACCGCGAGGGCCGTGGCAGACATACGGAGCAAGCGCCTGGAGTCCATTCCCGGAGCGTATCCGTACGAGTACGTTCGGTGTCCAGTCGGTACCCCTGCCTGTGGACATCCGCCTGGATCACGATCTGCGCACTGATCCACAAGCCCCCCTAGTCGCGGAGGGCCATCGTCATCGCCTCCACCGCCAGCAGCGGGGCGACGTTGCGGTCCAGTGCCTCGCGGCAGGCGAGCACCGCCTCGATCCGGCGCAGGGTCCGCTCCGGGGTGGTGTCCCGGGCGATCCGCTCCACCGCGTCCCGTACGTCCTCGTTGGCGAGCGCCGTCCGCGCCCGCAGCTGGAGGGTCAGCACATCGCGGTAGAAGCCGGTCAGGTCGGTGAGGGCGAGGTCCAGGCTGTCGCGCTGGGTACGCGTCTTGCGCCGCTTCTGCCGCTCCTCCAGGTCCTTCATCACCCCGGCCGTGCCGCGCGGCATCCGCCCGCCCTGGCCCCCGCCGAGGGCCGCCCGCATGTCCTCGGTCTCCTTGACGTCGACCTCGTCGGCGACCTGCTTGGCGTCCTCGCCCGCGGCGTCGATCAGCTCCTGGGCCGCCTTGAGGCAGCCGCCGACGTCGTCGACCCGCAGCGGCAGTTTGAGCACCACCGCCCGCCGGGCACGGGCCCGCTCGTCGGTGGCGAGCCGCCGGGCGCGGTCGATGTGACCCTGGGTGGCGCGGGCGGCCGCCGCGGCGACCTGGGGGTCGATGCCGTCCCGCCGTACGAGCACGTCGGCGACCGCCTCCACCGGGGGCGTACGCAGGGTCAGGTGGCGGCAGCGGGAGCGGATGGTCGGCAGCACGTCCTCCAGGGAGGGCGCGCAGAGCAGCCAGACCGTGCGCGGAGCGGGCTCCTCCACCGCCTTCAGCAGGACGTTCCCCGCGCCCTCGGTGAGCCGGTCGGCGTCCTCCATGACGATCACCTGCCAGCGACCGCCGGCGGGCGAGAGCTGGGCGCGCCGGACGAGCTCGCGGGTCTCCTTCACGCCGATGGAGAGCAGATCCGTCCGGATGACCTCGACATCGGCGTGCGTCCCGACGAGGGAGGTGTGGCAGCCGTCGCAGAACCCGCAGCCCGGCACTCCGCCCAGCGCCCGGTCCGGGCTGAGGCACTGCAGCGCGGCGGCGAAGGCGCGCGCGGCGGTCGCCCGGCCGGAGCCGGGGGGGCCGGTGAAGAGCCAGGCGTGGGTCATGCTGGACGCGTCGGGCTCGGGCCCTCCGGCCGCATGGGCGGTCACGAGCGCGTCGGCGTCCCGCGCGGCGGCGCCGAGCTGCTCCGCGACCCGCTCCTGTCCGACCAGGTCGTCCCATACGGCCATGTGCCCTCCTCAGGTACGCCCTCCATTGTGGAGCACCTGACCGACACCCCCGCCTGGCACCACCGCCGACCCGTCGAATACCGACCCGTCGACCGGGCCGACCGCCGCCACGGCCTAGCGGCGGCGCCGGCCGTCCTCGTCGTCATGCGGGCCGAGCAGTTCGTCCGCCAGGGTCGGGAGGTCGTCGAGCGGGGTCTCCTCCGCCCAGTCGGAGCGGCGTCGCGGGCGGCCCTGCTCGTCGAGCTGGGGCAGCTCCCGCGTCCGGTCGGCCGACCCGTCGGACTTTTCGTCGCGGAAGAAGCCCGGCGGCACCCGGTCGACCGGATCGGCGTTCCGTACGGGCGGCAGCACAGCCGTCTCGTCGGCGTCCCGCACCGGCGGCAGCACGGCGGTCTCGTCCGCGTCCCGCACCGGCCGCAGAACCGCCGTCTCCTCCTCGGGCCGGACGTCCTCCGGCTTCACGATCGGCGTGGGGACGGTGATCTCGCCCGGCGAGAACCGCGGGACCGTCTGCGTCACGTCGTCGGGCCGGAGCACCCGCTCCGCATCCTCCGCACCCGCATCCCTCGCGTCCCTCGCACCCGAATCGCCCGCGCCGCCCTTCGCCGTCCCGGGGCGGATGTCCTCCGGCTTCACGATCGGCGTCGAAACGGTGATCTCGTTCGCCGACACCGTCGCCGCCCGCGACACCTCCGCGGCACGCTCGGCCTCCGCCGCACGCGCGGCTTCCGCGGCCCTGGCCACCTCGGCGGCCCGCTCGGCCTCGGCCGCTCGCGCCTCTGCGGCGGCCTTCGCGGCGGCGGACTCCCGGGCGGCCTTCTCCGCCGCCTCGGCTGCGGCCTTCCGTGCCGCCTCCTCCGCGGCCTTCGCCGCAGCGGCCTCGGCCAGCCGGCGCGCCTCCTCGGCCCGCAGCAGCGCCTCCTCGGCCTTGCGCTGCTTCTCGCGGCGGCGCTCCTCCGCCTCCGCGCGCAGCCGGGCCTCTTCCTCGGCCTGCTTGCGCAGCCTTTCCTGCTCCTCGCGGCGGGCCTTCTCCTCGGCCTCGCGCCGCTTGCGCTCCTCCTCGGCGGCCAGCCGGGCCTCCTCGGCCCGCCGACGCGCCTCCTCCGCCTGCCGTTCGGCCTCGCGCTGCCGCGCCTCTTCCTCCTCGCGGCGCCTGCGCTCCTCCTCCTCGGCACGGAGCTTGGCGAGCTGCGCCTGGCGCTCACGCTCCAGGCGCTCCTCCTCCGCCTTGCGCGCGGCCTCCTCCTCGGCCCGTCGCCGCGCCTCCTCCTCGGCCTTCCGCCGCGCCTCCTCCTGGGCCTTCACCTCGGCCTCCGAGAGCGGAAGCATCCGGTCGAGCCGGTGGCGTACGACGGTGGTGACGGCCTCCGGCTCCTGGCCGGCGTCGACGACGAGGTAGCGGCCCGGGTCGCCGGCGGCCAGGGCGAGGAAGCCGGCCCGCACGCGCGCGTGGAACTCCGGCGGCTCCGACTCCAGCCGGTCCGGGGCCTCGGTGAACCGCTCCCGCGCGGTCTCCGGCGCGACGTCGAGCAGCACGGTCAGGTGCGGCACGAGCCCGCCCGTGGCCCAGCGGTTGATCCGGGCGATCTCGGTCGGGGAGAGGTCACGTCCGGCGCCCTGGTAGGCGACGGACGAGTCGATGTACCGGTCGGAGATGACCACCGCGCCCCGCTCCAGGGCGGGCTTGACCAGGCAGTCGACGTGCTCGGCGCGGTCGGCGGCGTACAGCAGCGCCTCGGCGCGGTTCGAGAGTCCGGCCGAGGAGACGTCCAGCAGGATCGAACGCAGCCGCTTGCCGATCGGTGTCGCGCCCGGCTCGCGGGTGACGACGACCTCGTGGCCCTTGGCGCGGATCCACTCCGCGAGCGCCTCCGCCTGCGTGGACTTGCCGGCGCCGTCACCGCCCTCCAGGGCGATGAAGAAGCCGGTCGCGGCCGGCGCCTGGACGGGATCGGCGCCACGCAGCGCGTCGCGCAGATCGCGGCGCAGCGGTACGCCGGCCCGGTCGTCGGTCTTGGCGAGGACGAGGGCGGCGACCGGCAGCAACAGCGCGCCGACGAGCATCAGAGTGAAGGCGGCGCCGCCGTGGGCGAAGACGAAGCTGCCGGAGGCGAGGCGGTGCGGCCCGATGGCGGCGGCGAGCAGCGGGGCGCCGAGCGCGCCGAGCGCCATGGCGACCCGGGCGACGGCCTGGAGGTGCTCGGTCACCCGGGGGCGCCGGGCCTCCTCGGTCTCCTGGTCGATGAGGATGTGGCCGGTGTTGGCGGCGACACCGCTCGCGTATCCGGCGAGCACGGCGAGGAACAGGACGGTCGCCGTGTCGGGCACCAGGCCCATCGCGAGCAGCGCGATGCCGGTGAGGGCGATCGCGAGGGCGAGGAGCCGGCGGCGGGAGAGCGCGGGGAGCACCGATCCGGCTGTACGGATGCCGACGCCGGTGGCGCCGCTGAGCAGGAGGATCAGCAGCGCGAAGGTGACGGGCCCGCCGCCGAGGTCGTGGGCGTGCAGGACGGCGACCGCCGCGGCGGCGGCGACGGCGGCGGCGACGGTGGCGCAGGCGAGGACGAGCAGCGGGACGACACCCGTACGGCCCTTCTCCGCCGACGGGCGGCGCAGGCCCTCCAGGGGCGAGCGCGGCCTCGGCGTCTGCCCGCCGGGCAGCTCGACGGCGTACAGGACGGCGAGGGACGCGGCGAACAGACCGGCGGCGACGTAGGCGCCGAGGGCGGCCTGGTGCAGCGAGAACCAGTCGACGCCGGTGCCGAGGAGGTTGCCGATCAGCGTGGCGACGAGCAGCACGGCGGCGGCGGCCGGGACCGCGAGGAATCCCGTCCGCAGGGACAGCCGGCGCAGGGCGTCCAGGTGGTCGGGCAGGGGCCGTACGGTGGCGCCCTCCAGCGGCGGGGCGGGCAGCAGCGCGGGGGCCGCGCCCTCCCGGGCGACGGTCCACAGCCGCTCGGCCGCGCCCGTGACGAAGACGGTGCCGAGCAGGAACCACAGGGCCTTGTCCGGGGTCCAGTCGATCCACAGCGGCGCGGCCACGAGGAGCGCGAGCCGCAGCCCGTCGGCTCCGATCATGGTCCAGCGCCGGTCGAGCGGTCCGCCGGGCGCGGTCAGCGCGGTGAGCGGACCGAGGAGGACTGCGCCGAAGAGCACGGAGGCCAGCAGGCGTGTGCCGACCACGGCGGCGACGGCGAGCGCCGCGCCCCGGTACCCGCCTCCGAGGGCTCCCTCGGACACGGCGGTCTGATACCCCAGCAGCACCAGGACGAGGAGGGCGAGAGCGTCCCCCGTCCCTCCGACGAACTGCGCGCTCCAGAGCCGTCGAAGAGGCTGGTGGCGCAGAAGCGCGCGGACGGCGCGCTCGCGGGAGTCTGCGACAAGGGCGGCATCGGACTCTGGCTGCTCTGCTCGCGTCATCCGTCCACCCTATCCGGACCCCTTCACTCCCTGTGGCCTCCACCCGAACAAACGTCGGGGGCGGAGGCAACCGCCTCCGCCCCGTCTGCCCCGGCTTCCAGGTGCTACGCCTCCGGCTTCGCCGCCACCGTCTTCTTCGCGGCCGTCGTCTTCTTGGCCGCGGTCGACTTGGCCGTCGTCTTCTTGGCGGCGGTCTTCTTCGCGGCGGTGGTCTTGGCCGCCGTCGTCTTCTTCGCGGCGGTCTTCTTCGCCGTGGCCTTCTTCGCGGGCGCCTTCTTGGCGGTCTTCTTCGCCGGCGTCTTCGCCCGCTTCTCCGCCAGCAGCTCGAACCCGCGCTCCGGCGTGATCGTCTCCACGCTGTCCCCGGTCCGCAGGGTCGCGTTGGTCTCGCCGTCGGTCACGTACGGGCCGAAGCGGCCGTCCTTCACGACCACCGGCTTCTCGCTGACCGGGTCGACGCCCAGCTCCTTCAGCGGCGGCTTGGCCGCCGCCCGCCCACGCTGCTTGGGCTGCGCGTAGATCGCGAGCGCCTCCTCCAGCGTGATCGTGAAGAGCTGCTCCTCGTCCGTCAGCGACCGCGAGTCCGTGCCCTTCTTCAGGTACGGGCCGTAGCGGCCGTTCTGCGCGGTGATCTCGACACCCTCCGCGTCGGTGCCCACCACGCGCGGCAGGGACATCAGCTTGAGCGCGTCCTCCAGGGTCACCGTGTCGAGCGACATCGACTTGAAGAGCGACGCCGTCCGCGGCTTCACCGCGTTCTTGCCGGTCTTCGGGGTGTCCTCGGGCAGGATCTCGGTGACGTACGGGCCGTACCGGCCGTCCTTGGCCACGATCTGGTTGCCGCTGACCGGGTCGACGCCCAGCTCGAAGTCGCCGCTGGGCTTGGCCAGCAGTTCCTCGGCGTACGCGACGGTCAGCTCGTCCGGGGCCAGGTCCTCGGGGACGTCGGCGCGCTGGTGCCCCTCCGCGTCCTTCTCACCGCGCTCGACGTACGGGCCGTAGCGGCCGACGCGCAGCATGATGCCGTCGCCGACCGGGAAGGAGGAGACCTCCCGGGCGTCGATCGCACCGAGGTCGGTCACCAGCTCCTTGAGCCCGCCGAGGTGGTCGCCGTCGCCGTTCCCGGCGTCGGCGGCCCCGCCGGACGCGCCCTCCTGGCCGCGCTCGCCGAAGTAGAAGCGCTTCAGCCACGGCACGGCCTGCGCCTCGCCGCGCGCGATGCGGTCGAGGTCGTCCTCCATCCTGGCGGTGAAGTCGTAGTCGACGAGCCGGCCGAAGTGCTTCTCCAGCAGGTTGACGACGGCGAAGGAGAGGAACGACGGCACGAGCGCCGTCCCCTTCTTGAAGACGTAGCCGCGGTCCAGGATCGTGCCGATGATCGACGCGTACGTCGACGGGCGGCCGATCTCGCGCTCTTCCAGCTCCTTGACGAGCGAGGCCTCGGTGTAGCGGGCCGGCGGCTTGGTCGCGTGGCCGTCGACGCTGATCTCCTCGGCGGAGAGCGCGTCGCCCTCGGCGACCTGCGGCAGCCGGCGCTCACGGTCGTCGAGCTCGGCGTTGGGGTCGTCGGCCCCCTCCACGTACGCCTTCATGAAGCCGTGGAAGGTGATCGTCTTGCCGGAGGCGCTGAACTCCACGTCCCGGCCGTCCGCCGCCGTGCCGGCGATCTTCACGGTGACCGAGTTGCCGGTCGCGTCCTTCATCTGGGAGGCGACGGTCCGCTTCCAGATCAGCTCGTAGAGCCGGAACTGGTCGCCGGTGAGGCCGGTCTCCGCCGGGGTGCGGAAACGATCACCCGAAGGGCGAATCGCCTCGTGCGCCTCCTGCGCGTTCTTGACCTTGCCGGCGTACACCCGCGGCTTCTCGGGCAGGTAGTCGGCGCCGTACAGCTGCGTCACCTGCGCCCGGGCCGCCGCGACGGCGGTGTCGGACAGGATCGTCGAGTCCGTACGCATGTACGTGATGAAGCCGTTCTCGTACAGCTTCTGGGCGACCTGCATGGTCGCCTTCGCGCCGAAGCCCAGCTTCCGGCTCGCCTCCTGCTGGAGGGTCGTGGTCCGGAAGGGGGCGTACGGGGAGCGGCGGTACGGCTTGGACTCGACGGAGCGGACGCCGTACGAGGTGTCGGCGAGCGAGGCGGCGAGCGCCCGCGCCTGCTCCTCGTCGAGGTGGAGCACGTTCTGGGTCTTCAGCTGTCCGTCGGATCCGAAGTCGCGGCCTTGCGCGACCCGGCTGCCGTCGACCGTCGCCAGGCGCGCGACCAGCGAGGACGGGTCGGAGGGGTCACCGGCCCGGCCGGTGGAGAAGGTGCCGGTCAGGTCCCAGTACTCGGCGGAGCGGAAGGCGATGCGCTCGCGCTCACGCTCGACGACGAGCCGGGTGGCGACGGACTGGACGCGGCCGGCGGAGAGGCCGCGCATGACCTTCTTCCACAGGACCGGCGAGACCTCGTAGCCGTAGAGACGGTCGAGGATGCGGCGGGTCTCCTGCGCGTCGACCATCCGCTGGTTCAGCTCGCGCGGGTTGGCGACGGCGGCCTGGATCGCGTCCTTGGTGATCTCGTGGAAGACCATCCGGTGGACCGGGACCTTGGGCTTCAGGACCTCGAGGAGGTGCCACGCGATGGCCTCGCCCTCGCGGTCCTCATCGGTGGCGAGGAAGAGCTCGTCCGACTCGGCCAGCTGCTCCTTGAGCTTCCTGACCTGCGCCTTCTTGTCGGCGTTGACGACATAGATGGGCTGGAAGTCGTGCTCGACGTCGACACCGAGACGGCGCACTTCGCCGGTGTACTTCTCGGGCACCTCGGCGGCGCCGCTGGGGAGGTCGCGGATGTGCCCGACGCTCGCCTCGACGACATAGCCGGGGCCGAGGTAGCCCTTGATCGTCTTCGCCTTGGCAGGCGACTCGACGATGACGAGTCGGCGGCCGCCCTGTGCGGTCTCGCTGGTCGGGGACAACTTCGCTCTTCTCTCCGGTCGACGCTCGGTGGCACGTACGGTGCTGGCACGTGCGGCAGCGGCACCTGCGGTGACGCTGCCGTCGCTGCGGAGTGTGACGGTACAACCCGCCCCCGTGTCAAACGGCGAAAGCCCGCAACGGCCACTCGAACGGTAACCCGAGTCCTGCCATTCCTGCCGCCCGGACCTCCGGCCGGGCGGGGCGAGGGGGTGCGCCGTGCTCCCGTCGGGGCGGCGCGGCGCTCTCGTCAGAGCCGTCCGAAGCACCAGACGCCGAGAAGAAGGAAGGCGGCACCGAAGGCCGTCGTCAGCGTGATCGCCGCCGCCGTGGCGACTCCGTGCGCGACGGGCTCACGATGCGCCACCCGCACCCCGGTCCACAGCAGCAGCGCGGCCCCGAACAGCGCGAACGCCGTCCCGGCGAAGATCGCGGGCCCGCTCTCCATGTCCGTACCCCGTTCATCCGTCGTGCGCAGGTCGCCCCTCCCGCAGAGGCTGGCACCTCCCGGCGTCGTGGGCGCGAATTCCGGGTGAACGGCGCGGGGGCTCCCGCCCGGGTTCACGAAGATGGCCGGTACTCACCTGCCACCCGCCCGGGTCGCATCCGTCACATCCGCCACACCGCATGTGTCTCATCACATCGAGGGGGGCCGCCCGGCGTCTGCCGCCCCGCTCGAAGAGGGCGAGCAACGCCACGGCGTGGGCCCCGTGCCCGGCGCCCACGGGCAGCTCGGCGCCGAGCAGTGCCCCGTCGAGGCCCCGGCCGGTCAGCCCGGGCGCCGCCTCGGGCGCGTGGGTCAGCGGCAGCGGCTCGCCGGCCGTCCGCATCCACTCCGGCAGCGTCTCGCGGGGCACGACGGGCCCGGTCATCAGCAGCAGCACCGGGCTCGCCACGTTCGACACCAGGAACACGTCACGGAAACGCAGCCCGAGCGCCGCCAGGGCAAGCCCGAAGGCCGGGCAGGCCCCGGTCGCCGCGAGCAGCCCGAGGGCGAGCCCGGGCAGCGAGCGCCCGCGGACACGGCCAGGTCGAACACCAGCGCGGCGGCGGTGAGGACGGAAGGCGAACACCCCGTTCAGGACGTACGGAAGGGCACGACCGGCCCCCAACGGAACCCGGCGGCGCGGCGGGAGGAGGACGGCGCCCAGCGTGCCGAACCGGCGCTCGGCGGCGATCGCCGTCGTGCCGCCGTACACGCAGGAGGCGGAGGTCGCGGGCACGGCATCGCCGACGAAATGGAACCGGTCGTCGACGACGCCGAGTTCCCGCCCGAGGGAGAAGAGGAAGAAGACCTGCCGCAACGGCCCGACCAGCGGTGTCCCGATGAGCATGGGCGGAGTCGTCCAGTTGGACAGGGCCCGGTGGGAGAGGGCTCCGCCGACCACGACGAGCCGGGCGACGCGCGGAAACGGAACCTCTGCGGTGACACCTCTGGTGACCTCTCCGATGACATCCCTGACGGCCTTTCAGGCGAGGGCGAGGGTGGGGCCGCTGCGCGCGCCCGCCGCTCGACGCGCCCCAGGACGTGAACGGCGCCGGCGCATACGCGCAGCCCAGCGCGGCGGCGCCGAGCAGCGGGCCGGCCACGGCACCGCCGGTGGCCGCCGCGCGAACCGCCCGCGCGCCCCCAGGTCCTTGGGCGGCGCCCAGGGGATCGGATGTGTCCATGCGGGCAGCCCACCGATCGGCACGAGCGGCCCGGACAGCAGCCGGACGGGCGTGTCGGCGGGGCGGCCGGCGCGTCGGCGTTACGCAGCAGGACGAAGGTGGCGGCGAGCAGCAGCCCCGTCGTGCCGAGCACGAGCCCGAGCCGGTCGGCGAGGCCGGTGGTGGTCAGCGGGCCGCCCAGCTCCGCAGGACGGTCGTGCAGCCGCGGCCGGGCATCGGTCCGAGCCGGTCCTCGGCGACGGGCTCGGCCGGCTCGCGCAGGGCAGTGGCGCCCGGCCTGGAAGGTGACCGCGAGGACTTCGGGGCCGTCCGTCGAGTCCAGCGGACAGCGCTCCGCGAAGACCAGCGGCACGAGCACCAGGCGCCGCTCCCCCGCCGCGTGCTCCGCCTCGTGGTGCTTGGTCCGTTCGCGTACCGGCCGCTGCCGGCGGCCCCGCGGCTCGAGTCCGCCGAACAGCGCTTCGATCCCCTCGGCGGCGACGGCCCTCGCCCGCGCCTGGGCTCCGTCCTCGACGAGGCGGCGCACGGCCGGCCAGTACGGCTCGATCCGCCCCTTCTCAGTAGGCCGCGTACGCGTCGGCGAGCGCCGCGCAGGTCGCCTGCGGGTCCTTCAGATACGGCTGGACGAAGGGCTGGTCGGCCATCCCCGGGTAGCAGACCGTCACCTGCTCGCGGACGCACTCCGCATCGATGGAGCGCGGCAGGTCGAGCTCCTCGTGGACGTCGGCCGTGCCGACGCGACGGGGCAGCAGGAAGGCGGGACCTCGTACGGCCCCTCGGCGACCAGCGCGCGCAGCGGTACGGTCCGGTCCGCTCGTCCTCCCGGAACACCTCGCGCGCCTGCCCGGCCCACTCCTGGTACGGCGGGGAGGGCGCCGGTGCGGCAGAGCGAGGTGGATCGAGCAGAAGGCGTCCCGCAGGGGGCTGAGCGCGATTCTGGTCCCGCCGGGCGAGGTCTCGTCCCGCTCGATCCGGATCAGCCCTCCCGGCCCTCGCCGGCCGGGAGCAGGAAGCCCTCCTCGACGAGGAGCCGGATCGCCTGCGGGGTGCGGTCCCGGAGCAGCACCGGGTCCTCCCCCGTCAACTGCCCGATCGCGTCGAGGATGCGCCCCGCGCTGAGCGACCCGTCGCACACGCCCGCGAACCCGGCGCCGACGTGGTCCACCTTGGTGGCGCGCCGCATGCCCCGGTTCTGCCGCAGCACCACGTGCTCGGGGTCCTCGGCGCCGGGCAGGCCGACCTGCTCCTGCACCACCTCGGGGGCGAGGATGAAGTGCTCGGCGAGCAGGGACGCGTCGTCGTGCGCCCGCAGATAGTCCTGGCGCTCGAAGTGCGCCCGCACGGTGTCGCCCAGCGGCTGCTCGACCGGGTGGGGCCACTCCTCGATCACGATCGACGGCTCGACCGCGCCGGAGACGACGGCCGGGTTCCTGCGCAGGGTGATCCAGCCGAAGCCGACGGCCTTGGTCCCGCGCGCCTCGAACTCGTCGAGCCACGCGCCGTACCGCTCGACGTACCGCTGCGGATCCTCCCGGTGGTCGCCGCTGTCGCGGAGCCACAACTCGGCGTACTGGGTGATGTCCTGGACCTCGCGCTGCACGATCCAGGCGTCGCAGCCGCGCGGCACCCAGGAGCGGAGCCGGTCCTGCCACTCCTCACCCTCGACGTGCTGCCAGTTGGCGAGGAACTGCGCGTACCCGCCGTCGTTGAGCCGCTCCCCGGCCTCCTGCACGAGCGTGCGGCACAGGTCGTCGCCGCCCATCCCGCCGTCGCGGTAGGTGAGCCGGGCTCCGGGGGAGATGACGAACGGCGGGTTGGAGACGATCAGGTCGTACGTGTCGCCGTCGACCGGCTCGAAGAGGGAACCCTGGAGCAGCTCGGCCTCGCGGGCCCCGGAGAGGGCGAGCGTGAGCCGGGTGAAGCCGAGCGCGCGGGGGTTCAGGTCCGTCGCGGTCACCAGTGTGGCGTGCTGGGCGGCGTGCAGCGCCTGGATCCCGGAGCCGGTGCCGAGGTCGAGCGCGGAGGACACCGGCGTACGGACGGTGATGCCGGCGAGGGTCGTGGACGCCCCGCCGACGCCGAGGACGACCCCTTCGTCCTTCTTGCCGATACCGCCGGCTCCGCCGACGGCGCAGCCGAGGTCGGAGACGATGAACCAGTCCTGGCCCTCGGGCCCGCCGTACGGCCGTACGTCGACGGTCGCCCGGATCTCGCCGTCCGACTCCTCGATCCAGCCGTCGGCCAGCGCCTCCTTCAGCGGCAGCGCGGCGCCGGCGCGCTCGGCGGGGACTGCCCCCTGGAGCAGAAAGAGCCGTACGAGCGTCTCCAGCGGGGAGTGGCCGCGGGTGGCGCGCAGGGCGGGCACGGTCTCGCTGCGGGCGAGGGCGGCGTAGGCGGGGGCGCCGAGGAGCTCGAGCAGGCCGTCGGCGGTGAAGTCGGCGGCGAGCAGGGCTTCGCGGAGGCGGGCGGCGTGTGCGGGCGCCGGAAGGGCGGCGGTCAGGCTGGTCGTACTCACCACTCCATTGTGACCGCCGCCACCGACATCGCCCCGAGCGCCCCGCCCGCACGGGTCTCCGCGTCCACTCGGCGAGACCCCGCGAAGGCCGCTCCTCGGCGCGGCCTCCGGCGGTACCTGGCGCTACTCGGCCTTCTTCTTGCTCGCGGAGGCCGAGGGCTTGCTGTCCGCGGGCTTCTCCGAGGGCTTGGACGACGGCGTCGAACCGCCCTTCGGCGAGGCCGGGCTCGGCGCGACCGAAGGCGTCGCCTTCTGGCAGCCCGGCTGCTTCGCCATCGCCTGGCCCAGCTCGCCGGACTGCAGCTTGGCCAGCGCGTCCTGGTCCATCTTCTCGATCTTCTTCAGGCCGTCGGCGACCCCCTGCAGACCGTCCGCGAACTTCTGCTGGTTGCCCGGGTCGAGCGCGTCGACCTGCTTCTTCAGCCCCTCGTACGCCACGGCCGTGGAGTTGAGCTCCCTGACCGCGTCCTGCTGGATCTTCTCGCCGTTGTCGACGGGCGGCGCTCCGGCTCCCTGGATGGCCTTCGCGAGCGCCCGGTCCGCGTCGGCGATGTCCTGGAACGCCTTCGAGTCGGCGGCCTGGATGTCGGCCGGCTTCCCGTCGGCAGCCGTCGAGATGATGAGCTGCTGGGCGTTGGCACGCTTCTGGATCTGTGGCTTCGCCTGGTCGCAGACCGTCTTGGCCCAGTCGTTCACCTTGTCGCCGTCGTCGCCGCACCCGGACAGCGCGAGCACGAGTACCGCGCCGCCGGACAGTGCGGCCGCAAGCTTCTTGTTCACCGGATCGGTCCCTTCCAAGGCTCTCGGCCCCGGAACATACACGCCGAGCGGGCGACATCCACCTTTCGTGCGACCGGTTCATCCCTGATTGCAGCCATTCGCACCAGGGAAAGACACCTCACGCTCCCCAGAACGCGCCCCGAGCGACGGGCGGGCGGCACGTCAACACGCGCCGCCCGCCCGCACTCTGAGCGGGGGTTACGAAGCCACCGGCGCGCCCGACGAGGTGCCGGACCGTTCGGCGGAGTCGTCTTCGTCACCCACGGCCACCGAACGGCGCTTGGAGACGTAGACCGCGCCGATGACGACCACGATCGCGAGGGCCGCGATCGCCGCCCGCAGCCCCGGGCTGGCGTCGTCGCCGAAGCTGAACTGCACCACGGCGGGCGCGATCAGCAGGGCGACCAGGTTCATCACCTTCAGCAGCGGGTTGATGGCCGGTCCGGCGGTGTCCTTGAACGGGTCGCCGACGGTGTCGCCGATGACCGTCGCGGCATGGGCGTCGCTGCCCTTGCCGCCGTAATGGCCGTCCTCGACGAGTTTCTTGGCGTTGTCCCACGCCCCACCGGAGTTGGCGAGGAAGACGGCCATCAACGCGCCCGTGCCGATGGCTCCGGCGAGGTACGCGCCGAGCGCCCCCACCCCGAGCGAGAAACCGACCGCGATCGGCGCCATCACGGCGAGCAGCCCGGGCGTGGCGAGTTCGCGCAGCGCGTCCTTGGTGCAGATGTCGACCACGCGCCCGTACTCGGGTTGCTCGGTGTAGTCCATGATCCCGGGGTGCTCGCGGAACTGCCGTCGCACCTCGTAGACCACCGCTCCCGCCGAGCGCGACACCGCGTTGATCGCGAGCCCCGAGAAGAGGAAGACGACCGCGGCGCCCAGGATCAGCCCGAAGAGGTTGTTGGGCTGGGAGATGTCCATCGAGAGGTTGGTCTCGGCGGCCCTGGCCCCCACCTCCGCGACCGCCGTGGCGATCGCGTCACGGTACGAGCCGAAGAGCGCCGCCGCGGCCAGGACGGCGGTGGCGATGGCGATGCCCTTGGTGATGGCCTTGGTGGTGTTGCCGACGGCGTCGAGGTCGGTGAGCACCTGGGCGCCCGCGCCCTGGACGTCACCGGACATCTCGGCGATCCCCTGGGCGTTGTCGGAGACGGGGCCGAAGGTGTCCATGGCGACGATCACGCCGACCGTGGTGAGCAGGCCGGTACCGGCCAGGGCGACCGCGAAGAGCGCCAGCATGATGGACGTGCCGCCGAGCAGGAACGCCCCGTAGACGCCGAGGCCGATCAGCAGGGCGGTGTAGACGGCGGACTCCAGGCCGATGGAGATGCCCGCGAGGACGACGGTGGCCGGGCCGGTGAGCGAGGACTTGCCGATGTCCCTGACCGGCCGCCGGGTGGTCTCGGTGAAGTAGCCGGTGAGCTGCTGGATCAGCGCGGCCAGGACGATGCCGATGGCCACGGCCACCAGGGCGAAGACACGCGGGTCGCCTCCGTGAGCCTGGATGCCGGGCTCGGTGACGCCCTTGAGGTCGGCGAAGGAGGACGGCAGGTAGGCGTAGACGGCGACGGCGACCAGGGCGAGCGAGATCACCGCGGAGATGAAGAAGCCACGGTTGATGGCGGTCATTCCGCTGCGGTCGGCGCGCCGCGGGGCGACCGCGAAGATACCGATCATCGCGGTGACCACGCCGATCGCCGGCACGATCAGGGGAAAGGCGAGGCCGACGTCGCCGAAGGCCGCCTTGCCCAGGATGAGCGCGGCGACGAGCGTGACGGCGTACGACTCGAAGAGGTCGGCGGCCATACCCGCGCAGTCGCCGACGTTGTCGCCCACGTTGTCGGCGATGGTGGCGGCGTTGCGCGGGTCGTCCTCGGGGATGCCCTGCTCGACCTTGCCGACGAGGTCGGCGCCGACGTCGGCGGCCTTGGTGAAGATGCCGCCGCCGACGCGCATGAACATGGCGATGAGCGCGGCGCCCAGGCCGAAGCCTTCGAGGACCTTGGGCGCGTCGGCGGCGTAGACGAGGACGACGCACGAGGCACCGAGCAGGCCGAGGCCCACGGTGAACATGCCGACCACGCCACCGGTACGGAAAGCGATCTTCATGGCCTTGTGCGAGACGGCCGTCAGATCCTTTTCCGGTTCACCCGGCCCCGGTGTCGCCTCCCGGGCCGCGGCGGCCACGCGCACATTCGCCCGAACGGCGAGTCGCATGCCGATGTATCCGGTGGCCGCCGAGAAAAGCGCACCCACCAGGAAGAACAGCGAACGCCCTGCGCGCTGCGACCAGTTGTCGGCCGGCAACAACATCAACAGGACGAACACGACGACGGCGAAGATCCCGAGAGTCCGCAACTGACGTGCCAGGTAGGCGTTCGCGCCCTCCTGCACGGCGGCGGCGATCTTCCTCATGGAATCCGTGCCCTGACCGGCGGCCAGTACCTGGCGCACCAGGAGCTGGGCGACGACCAGTGCCGCGAGCGCGATGGCTGCGACGACGATCACGATCACGCGGTTCTCTTCAGTGAGCACCGCGGCTGCAAGACCCGCCATTCGTCCTCCTTGACGTTGCGAGGTCAAGATGTGGACGGATTGTAAGGAGCGGATCCTGATCAAAACAGGGCGCCGCCATCGGAATTCTCTAATACCTCACATGTACCGCCGAAAGCAGTAATGAGGCAAAAGCATTGCCGCATGAATGCATGATCGGAAGAAATGAAAAAAGGCCCTGCTCGGCAGGGCCTCTCTCATGATCCGGTCGGTGGTGCGACGCGTGTCGGGTGCGTGCGTGTCGCGGGCGTGCGGGTCAGGGGAGTGCGACGGCCGGCGTCGTCGGCCAGGTCATGCGGATCACTCCGCCCTCCTCGCCCGCTCTCACCTCGACGTCGTCGACGAGCCCGCGGATCACCGCGAGGCCCATCTCGTCCTCTCCGTCGGCGTCGTCGAACTCCTCGGCCGGCGCCTCGTCGCGCGCCCCGGGGACACCGACGGCATCGGCCGCCGCCACCCCCGCGCCCGGCACCTCGTCGCCGACCTCGATGGAGAAGGACTTCTCCTCCTCGGTCAGCACGACCCGGACGGGGGTGAGGACCCCGTTGCTGCGATGCAGGCCGACCGCGCGGGAACACGCCTCGCCCACGGCGAGTCTGACCTCGTCGAGGACCGCCTCGTCGACCCCGGCCCGGCGCGCCACCGCGGCCGCCACCAGGCGGGCCGTGCGGACGTGCTCGGGCTGGGCGCTGAAACGGAGTTCAACGGTGGCCATGCGGTCCCCCTAGGAACGTATGGGTGGGCAGCTCGGAGAACCGGGCGTCACAGCCCGGCCCTCCTGACCCTTCTTCCGACGTCGGCGGTTTCCCGCGCGGCGGGCCGTCAGTCGGTGGCGTTGACGGCCTCGTCGACCGAGGTGTGGATGGGGAACACCTTGGTCAGACCGGTGATCCGGAAAATCTTGAGAATGCGCTCCTGGTTGCAGACCAGGCGCAACGAGCCCTCGTGCGCGCGCACGCGCTTCAGGCCACCCACCAGCACACCGAGGCCGGTCGAGTCGAGGAAGTCCACGCCCTCCATGTCGACAACCAGGTGGTAGCTGCCGTCGTTCACCAACTCGACCAACTGCTCGCGCAGCTTGGGCGCGGTATACACATCAATCTCGCCACCGACCTCGACGACCGTACGGTCGCCACTCGGGCCGGACACATTGCGAGTCGACAGGGACAGGTCCACGGATCCTCCAGCACCTTGCTATCGAGCGGTCGCCCCTCGGGTCTCCCCGGCGGAGTCGGGGGGACGGAACGCCAGCCGCGATGGCATTCAATCACTTACCAGCAGCCATGCACGACGCCTTGGGAGCATTGTCCGTCACGCCAGTGACACACTCGGTGCCGATGGCCAAGAATCACCGCCCCAGTCGAACAGCGGGAGACATGGGCAGCCGCCCCTCCCCCGCCATGGTTCTCGACCGGCTCTCGTCGGGCGAGAGCCGGGCCGCGCGCATCACTCATACGGAGCACTTGCCCGCCCGGGCGGGTCGGCATGCCGTCTGGCCGCATCGCATCCGGCCGGAAGTGATCGGCGCGATTCAGGCGGCCGGAATCGAGCACCCCTGGGCCCACCAGGCAGAGGCCGCCGAGCGCGCCCTGGACGGCGAATCCGTGGTGATCGCCACCGGCACCGCCTCGGGCAAGTCGCTGGCCTACCTCACACCGGTCCTCAGCACCCTCCTGGACGGCTCGGAGGCCGCGAACGGTCGGGGCGCCACCGCCCTGTATCTCGCGCCCACCAAGGCCCTGGCCGCCGACCAGCGCCGCGCCGTGCGCGAGCTGGCCGCCCCGCTCGGCAACCGGATCCGGCCCGCCGTCTACGACGGCGACACCCCGGTCGAGGAACGCGAATGGGTGCGCCAGTACGCCAACTACGTGCTGACCAACCCCGACATGCTGCACCGGGGCATACTCCCCTCCCACCCCAGGTGGTCCTCCTTCCTGCGCTCCCTGCGCTACGTCGTGATCGACGAGTGCCACACCTACCGGGGCGTCTTCGGCTCTCACGTCGCCCAGGTGCTGCGCCGCCTGCGCCGCGTCTGCGCCCGCTACGGCGCGGATCCGGTCTTCCTCCTCGCCTCCGCCACCTCGGCCGAGCCGGCCCTCGCCGCGGGCCGCCTGACCGGCCTGCCGGTCTCGGAGGTCTCCGACGACGCCTCCCCGCGCGGGGAGCTGGTCTTCGCCCTCTGGGAGCCGCCGCTGACCGAGCTCCAGGGCGAGCAGGGCGCCCCGGTGCGCCGCACGGCCACCGCGGAGACCGCCGACCTGCTGACCGACCTGACCGTCCAGGGCGTCCGCTCGGTCGCCTTCGTCCGCTCCCGACGCGGCGCCGAGCTGATCGCGGTCATCGCCCAGGAACGTCTTGCCCAGGTCGACCGCTCCCTGGCCCGCCGGGTCGCCGCCTACCGCGGGGGCTACCTCCCCGAGGAACGCCGGGCCCTGGAGCGCGCCCTGCACTCGGGCGAACTGCTCGGCCTGGCCGCCACGACCGCCCTGGAGCTGGGCGTGGACGTCTCGGGCCTCGACGCCGTCGTGATCGCCGGCTATCCCGGCACCCGGGCCTCCCTGTGGCAGCAGGCGGGCCGGGCCGGCCGCTCCGGCGAGGGCGCCCTCGCGATCCTGGTCGCCCGCGACGACCCGCTGGACACCTTCCTGGTCCATCACCCCGAGGCCCTTTTCCAGCAGCCGGTGGAATCGACCGTCCTGGACCCCGACAACCCCTACGTCCTCGCCCCCCATCTGTGCGCCGCCGCCGCGGAGCTCCCGCTGACCGAGAGCGACCTGGCCCTCTTCGGCCCGGCCGTCCCCGAGCTGCTGCCTCAGCTGGAGGCCGCCGGGCTGCTGCGCCGGCGCTCCTCCGGCTGGTACTGGACCCGGCGTGAGCGGGCCGCCGACCTGACCGACATCCGGGGCGGGGGCGGCAACCCGGTCCAGATCGTCGAGGCCGGTACGGGCCGCCTCCTCGGCACGGTCGACGAGGCCGCCTCCCACGCCGCCGTCCACGACGGCGCCGTCCACCTCCACCAGGGCCGCACCTACCTGGTGCGGAACCTGGACCTGAAGGACTCCGTGGCCCTGGTCGAGGAGGCCAGTCCTCCGTACTCCACCACCGCCCGTGACACCACCTCCATCTCCGTCCTCGAGACCGACACCGAGATCCCCTGGGGAGCCGGCCGCCTCTGCTACGGCTCCGTCGAGGTCACCAACCAGGTCGTCTCCTTCCTGCGCCGCCGTCTGATGACCGGCGAGGTGCTCGGCGAGACCAAGCTCGACCTGCCGCCCCGCACCCTGCGCACCCGGGCCGTGTGGTGGACGGTCACCGAGGACCAGCTGGACGCCGCCCGGATCAACCCGGAGATCCTCGGGGGTGCCCTGCACGCCGCCGAGCACGCCTCGATCGGCATGCTGCCGCTCTTCGCCACCTGCGACCGCTGGGACATCGGCGGCGTCTCCGTCCCGCTCCACCCCGACACCCTGCTGCCGACCGTCTTCGTCTACGACGGCCATCCGGGTGGCGCGGGCTTCGCCGAGCGGGCCTTCCACACGGCACGGGAGTGGCTTACCGCCACCCGCGAGGCCATCGCCGCCTGCGAGTGCGAGGCGGGCTGCCCGTCGTGCATCCAGTCCCCCAAGTGCGGCAACGGCAACGACCCGCTCCACAAGCGCGGTGCCGTACGCCTCCTCACGGAACTGCTGCGGGAGGCCCCCACAGGCCCTCAGGAGGCCCCGCAGGCCCCGCCCGGGCCCTGACGGCCGGTCTGTACGGCCCGAGGGCCACGGCCGCCGTCACGTCCGCCACATCGCCCCGCACGGAGCACCGCACCAGGGCGGCCCCCTGGGCGCCGGCCACCCGTGCCGCCGCCTCGCAGGCGCTGCGCTCATCCCCCAGGGCCCGGTCGGCGGCGGCCAGCGCGGCCAGGTCCGCGGCCCCACCCGCTCGGTGCCGGGCGGCCACGGCCTGCCCGAGGGCGAGCACCGCGCCGAAAACCACGCACAGCGCACAGGCCACGAACGCCGTCCACACCGTCGCCATCCCCTCGTCCCCGGCCCCCGGCCGTGGGACGCGCCACTTCCGCACGGACGGCCGCGGCGCGGGGCGGGTGCGGCCGGCCTTACGGCTGCTCCGGCCGGGGTTCCGTCCCGCCGGCGGGAGACACCCGCTCCCGCTCATGGTGGGTTCACCCCCACCGCGTCCTCGGCCAGAGCCGCCGCTCCGGCGCGGAGGGTGAGCCCCAGGCCCCCCGGCCCGGGGGCCGGAGCCTCCACCGTCACCCGCCACAGCTCCCCCGACCGGGTCACCGAGACCCTGGCCCCACCAGGGGCGGCCGCCCGTGCGGCGGCCTCAGCGGCGGTGACCGGCTCGGAGCGGGCCACCGCCCGTGCCCCGGCCCGGGCCGCGTCCACGCACTGGATCTGCGCCGCCGCGGCCGCGAGTGCCCAGACCAGGGCCATGGTGAACACCACCAGGGCCGGGAGGGCCATGGCCGCCTCCACGGTCACGGCGCCCCGGTCCTCAGAACGGCGCATCGAGCGCCTTTCCGATCACGGACTCCAGCGCGCCGGAGACCGACCCGCTCGTCACGATCTTGTAGAGCACGGCCGCGAAGGCCGCCGCCGCGATCGTTCCCATCGCGTACTCGGACGTGGTCATCCCCGCGTCCGACCTGGCCGCCCATCGGGCCCGCCACCACGTGCTCACGTACTTCATGCCAACCCCCTGAGGTGTTCTTCGTCTTGACGTCTTGATGTGCACTTCTGTCAGGCCCGCAGCAGTCCGGTGGCGAGCCCGATCACCACCGGGGCCACTCCGACCGCCAGGAAGGCGGGCAGGAAACACAGCCCCACGGGCGCGGTGATCAGCACCTGCGCCCGTTGCGCCCGGGCCGCCGCCCTCCGCGCCCGGTCCGCCCGCAGATCGGCCGCGTGTCTCGACACGGCCTCCGCGGCGGGCGCCCCGGAGGAGCCAGCCCTTTCCAGGCAGCGGGCCAGGCCCTCGGCGCCGGGTATCGCGCCGAACCTCCGCCACACCTCGGCCGGTTCGCCGCCGAGGCGCAGCTCCGCCGCCGTCCGCGAAAGGCGCTCACCGACCGGGCCTCCCAGCGAGCCGCCCACCGCTTCCGCGGCCTCTCCGGGCCCCGCTCCGGCCGACACGCAGGCCGCCAGCAGATCGGCGGCGAGAGGCAGTTGGCGAGCGGCCTCCCCGTCGTCCGGCACCGCAGAGCAGCGGCGCGCGCTCCACCGCCACACCCCCCAGGCCGCCGCGACCGCGACCAGGAGGCCGGCCGTTCCGCCCACCAGCACCCATCCAGTGAGCGCCGCGACGAACGGCAGGGCCCACCCGCGCGCCCACGGCAGCACCCTCACCGGACCTCGCCGCTCCCGCCCGAGGTCGGTTTCCAGCAATGCCGCGAGCCGCTTCCGTGTCCGTCGCTCGCGTCGCCGGTCGGCAACCGCCCAGGCCGCCCAGACGGCCCCGCCGGCCGGCCCGGCCACCATCCCCGCCCTGGGCCCGAACTCCTCCACCAGCGCCACAACAGCCCTCACACCCGCTCCCCTCCTCGGACGATCCGCGCCGCCCACCACAGACCGGCCGCCTCCAGAGCCGCGCCGACGGCCAGACAGCCCAGCCCGACCGGCGTGTGCAGCAGGACGTGCAGCGGTCGGGCTCCGAGCGCCGTACCGAGGGCGAGCCCCACCACCGGCAGGACGGCGAGGACCGTCACCGTCGCCCAGGCGCCGGCCAGTTGCGCTCTCATCCGCTCCCGCTGGTCCCGGTGCTCCCGAAGCGCGGCCTCCAGCCGGTCGAGCCCTGCGGCCAGCCCCGCGCCGCCGTCCACGGCGACCTGCCAGCAGGCCGCCAGACCGGCCAGTCCGTCGGCGCCGTCCCGCCGGGCGGCCCGCCGCAGTGCCTCCGCCACGTCTCCGCCGAAGCGCGCCGCCGCGAGCACCGCTGTCTCCTCGTGCGGGCTCAGCGCCCCGGTCGTGCCGACCGCGAAGACCAGCGCCTGCGCCGGTTGACGGCCGGCTCTCAGCTCCCCCGCGATCGCACCGCACAGGGCCATCGCCGCGTCGGCCCGCGCCTCCCGCTCCTTCCGGGCCGTCACCGCCCGCAGCTTCCGCCCCACCAGCGGCACCGCGACCAGCCCCGCCGCCAGCGGCAGCGGCGACTCCCCGAGAAGCGAGAGCACCACCGCCAAAGGCAGGCACAGCCATGCGCGCCGTCCCCGCGCCACGGCCCACCACCGCTCGCCGAGGCCCCGCCACGACGGCCCGGTACGCGCCGGAGTCCCCACGCCGGCGGGAAAGCCCACGCCCGCCAGCACCGCCCTCGCCCTGCGCAGCCCGCGTTCCCGCTCGGCCACCCGCCACAGCGCGGCCCCGGCACACAGAACCGCCGCGCCCTGCGCGAGCACCCACTGCTCCCTCACCACAACTCGCCCCCGATCAGCGCTTGCAGCCGCTCCCAGCCCCGCTCCCGCTCGAACCCGGCCGCTCCCCAGCGCAGCGCGGGCACGGTGACCACCAGCCCCTCCCGGTTCCTTTCGAGGACATGGATCTCGGCGATTCGCCGCCGCCCTGCCCGGTCCCGTACGAGATGCAGCACCGCCGACAGCCCGGCGCCCAACTGGCTGTGCAGCGCCGCCCGGTCGAGGCCCGCCGCCGTCCCGAGGGCTTCCAGGCGGGCCGGGACGTCCGCAGCGGTGTTGGCGTGGACGGTCCCGCAACCGCCTTCGTGTCCGGTGTTCAAGGCGGCCAGCAGATCGACGGCCTCCGCGCCCCGTACCTCACCGACCACCAGCCGGTCGGGGCGCATCCGCAGGGCCTGGCGGACCAGTCCCGGAGGGTCACCAGACCCGCGCCCTCCTGATTCGCGGGTCGCGCCTCCAGGCGCACCACATGGGCATGATCGGGCCGCAGCTCGGCCGAGTCCTCGGCCAGCACGATCCGCTCGCGCTCACCCACCAGACCGAGCAGGGTCGAGAGGAGCGTCGTCTTCCCCGACCCCGTGCCGCCGCTGATCAGGTACGAGACCCTGGCCTCGATCAGGGCGCGCAGGATTCGCTCCCCACCGGGCGGAACGGTGCCCGCATCGGTCAGCTCCGCCACGGAGAAGGCCCTCGGCCGCACCACCCGCAGCGACAGGCAGGTCGATCCGACCGCGACGGGCGGCAGCACGGCGTGCATCCGGGTCCCGTCCGGCAGTCGTGCGTCCACCCAGGGCCTGGCGTCGTCCAGGCGCCGTCCGGCGACCGCAGCGAGCCGCTGGGCGAGCCGTCGCACCGCGGGCGCGTCGGCGAAGGAGACGTCGGTGAGTTCGAGGCCGGAGCCGCGGTCGACCCAGACCCGGTCGGGGGCCGAGACGAGGACGTCGGTGACGGCCGGGTCGGCGAGCAGTGGCTCCAGCGGTCCCGTGCCGACCAGCTCGCACCGGAGGGCCTCGGCCGCACCGAGAACCTCCGCGTCACCGAGCAGCCTTCCTTGGGCCCTGAGCGCTGCCGCCACCCTCGCCGGCGTCGGTTCCGCGCCGCTCTCCGCGAGCCGCCGCCGCACGGCCTCCAGAAGGCCCTGACCACCGCTCGGCCCGCCCAGGGCCGGCACGGGGCTCATGAGGCCCCCTCGGGGGTCAGCGCCCGCTCCCAGAACTCCGTGCAGAACCGGCCCAGCGGCCCGCGTGCGTCGAAGCCCGGCGGGTCGCCGGCGTCCAGGGTGGCCAGGAGGCCGGGGTCGTGCGGCAGTTCACCGGCGAGGGGCAGGCGCAGGGCGTCCGCGACCCACTGTTCGTCCAGTCCTGGGGCGTACGGCCCGCGCACGACCACGCGCAGGTCGCGCAGCACCGTGCCGGCGAGCGCGGCGACGCGGTGGGCCGCCGCGACGGCCCTCAGCTCACCGGGAACGACGAGCAGTCCGAGGTCGAGCTGGACCAGGGCCTCGCTCACCGCCTCGTCGACCCGGCGCGGCAGGTCGACGACGACCAGTCCTCCCCGTCTGCGGGCCGCGGCGAGCACCGAGCGCATGGCGTCGGGCGCCACGAGGACGGAGTCGCCCCGGTCCCAGCTGAGCACCCGGAGGCCGCGCACGGACGGCAGGGACTCCTCCAGGGCGCCGCCGGCGACCCTCCCTTTGGAGGCGGCGAAGTCCGGCCACCTTCTGCCCTCGGCCCGCTCGCCGCCGAGCAGGACGTCGAGCCCGCCACCGAGCGGGTCGCCGTCCACCAGCAGCGCCCGCCGGCCGGTCCTGGCAGCGGCGAGCGCGAGAGCGCAGGCGAGGGTCGAGGCCCCCGCGCCGCCCCGGCCGCCGATGACGCCGACGGTCAGCGCCTGGCAGCCCACGCCCTCGGCGGCGTCGGCGATCCGGTCGACGAGCCAGCTCTCGGCGTCCGGGAGCCGCAGTACGCAGTCGGCGCCGATCTCGACGGCCCGCCGCCATACGTCCGGGTCGTCCTCGTCGCGGCCCACGAGCATCACCCCGTGCCGTCGGGCGGCCCCACGGCAGCGGCCCGCCGCGTCGTCGCCGACCAGGACGAGCGGGGCGTCGGCCCAGCTCGCGCGGTCGTCCGGCACCGTGTGGTGCACCTCGGGCTCGGCTCCCGCGGCGGCGCACAGCCGCAGCAGGTCGTCGAGGAGAGCGAGGTCCTCGGTCACGATCAGCGGCCCGGTCCGGCGCGTCTCGGCCGCCGACTGCCCGTCCGAGCCCACCGAGCCTCCGGGCAAGCGCCCGGACGAGCCGGCGGATCGCGAAGCCCTGGAAGGCCTCGGCATTCTGAAAGTCATGGTTCCGGCCACGGCACACGCCCCCTGTCCCCTTGTGATCCCGCACGTGCCCGTCGCACGGCCGAGATCGGTGATTCCTGCTGCCCGCGGAGTTCGCGGCGGGAATCACCGTGCCCCCGCCCCGGAAATCGCGTGGATCTTGCTCAAAAACTGTGGATAACTCACCGGTTGTGAATAACTTCGTGACCCATACCGGGGATGGCCGGAGAGCAGCGCTGCGATTACCGTGAGTGACGAATCGAGGGCATTGCGCCGTCGCGGCCGCAGGGCCGACAGAAGGGGGAGCAATGGGGATCCGGCAGACGAAAACGCGTCCGGACATGCGACGACCCCCGCCGGGGGGGAGAGCGGGGGTCGTCTCTCCGGCCGACTCGGGGGGGGAGGAGCCGGACCGGGTTAGCACGGTCGCGAACGATCCGTGACTTCCATGGTGTACCCGAGAGCCCTCTCAGGCAAACCCACACGCCCGAGCGTACGCCGAATGGCGGGCACCTATGCTCGGGCTCGTGGAAAACCACTCGTTGCCGCGCACAGCCGCCTTCTTTGACCTGGACAAGACGGTCATTGCGAAGTCCTCGACGCTGACCTTCAGCAAGTCCTTCTACCAAGGCGGGCTGATCAACCGCCGCGCCGTCCTGCGGACTGCCTACATCCAGTTCGTCTTCCTCGTGGGCGGCGCCGACCACGATCAGATGGAGCGGATGCGCGAATACCTTTCCGCGCTCTGCAAAGGCTGGAACGTCTCGCAGGTCAAGGAGCTCGTCGCCGAGACCCTGCACGAGTTGATCGACCCGATCATCTACGACGAGGCGGCCTCGCTCATCGAGGAGCACCACGCCGCGGGCCGCGATGTCGTGATCGTCTCGACCTCGGGCGCCGAGGTCGTGGAGCCGATCGGCGAGATGCTCGGCGCCGACCGGGTCGTCGCCACCCGGATGGTGGTCGGGGACGACGGCTGCTTCACCGGCGAGGTGGAGTACTACGCCTACGGGCCCACCAAGGCCGAGGCGATCCGGGAGCTCGCGGAGTCGGAGGGGTACGACCTCTCTCGCTGTTACGCCTACAGCGACTCGGCGACCGACGTACCGATGCTCGAGGCCGTCGGCCACCCCTACGCCGTCAACCCCGACCGGACCCTGCGCCGTGAGGCGACCGCCCGGGACTGGCCGATTCTGGCCTTCGAGAAGCCGGTCCGACTCAAGCAGCGACTGCCCGCCTTCAGGATGCCGCCGCGCCCCGCGCTCGTGGCGGCGGCCGCTGTGAGCGCGGCCGCGGCGACCGCCGGACTGGTCTGGTACGCCAACCGCCGGCGACACGCCGCTCTTGCCAATCGCTTTGCCCGGATTTGAGAAGAAAGTAAAGAAGTGGAGCCAGGGCTTTCCCTTCCGATCCGACAGGAGTAGAAAGGAATCAGGCCCGCGAGACCTAGGACATCCGAGAGGATCACCTGTTGAGCAAGAAGGCCCCACGGACCTCGCACTGAAGCCGAGCACCCACGCGACGTCGACCCGTCGATTACGGGCCAGCCGCACCAGGCGTAGGGCCAAGTTCCCCGCCTGATGGGCACATATCGAGGACGCTTGGTAACTCGGCAGACGTGCCAGCGGCGGTACCAGGACTGGTACCGCCGCAACCCTTTGTGCCGAACCTTCGCGCCGCCCGCCTACGCGGCGCCCCTCTGCAGCGCCTCGCAGACCGCCGTGGACTCCCGGACTCCCAGCTCCACAGCCCGGCCGCAGTGGGCGATCCAGGTGGCCATGCCCTCCGGGGTGCCCGACAGGTATCCCTCGAACGCCGCGACGTACGCCGCGCGCCCCTGCTCCGCGTGGCCGACCTCGGCCGGGCAGATCGACTTGGGGTCGAGCCCGCTGCCGACGAGCACGATCCGCTCGGCGGCCCGCGCGATCAGCCCGTTGTACGAGGTGAACGGGCGCAGCGCGAGCAGTTCGCCGTGCACCACGGCCGCCGTCACCAGCGCCGGGGCCGTGCCGCCCGCGATGATCAGGTCCGAGAGCCCGTCGAGCCGCCCAGAGACCTCCGCCGGGTCCGGCAGCGGCGCCCCGATCAGCGGCTCGTCGACGGTCTCGCCGGCCTGTCGCGGCCTGCCCACCGAGTCACCGAAGCCGGGGGCGTCGCCCACCGCGACGAGGTGCAGCCGGGCCAGAACACGCAGCGGCGACTGGCGCCAGATGGAGAGCAGCTGCCCGGCCTCGGCGCCGAGCCGTAGAGCGGCGCCGACCGTGCGCGCCTCGGGGTCGCCGCCGAAGTCGGTGCGCCGGCGGACCTCTTCGAGGGCCCAGTCGGCGCCGGACAGCGCGGCCGAGCCGCGCGCCCCGCGCAGGGCGGCCTCGGAGGTGATCTCGTTGCTGCGGCGCCGCATCACGCGGTGCCCGTAGACCCGGTCGACGGCCTTGCGTACGGAGTCCACCGATTCGGCGACGCCCGGCAGGGAGCCGAGGGCGGCCAGGGGGTCAGAGGCGTGCGTACTCATAAGTAGCGAGGCTACGCGCCCCGGGGCGCGGCCCCACGATGGAGTGGTCTTCTTCACGCACATTGACCACACACCGCGGTCGTGCCGCTACGCTAGGTGAACATGAAGATCGCTTTCGTAGGGAAGGGCGGCAGCGGGAAGACCACGCTGTCCTCGCTCTTCATCCGCCACCTCGCCGCCAATGAAGCCCATGTCGTCGCGGTGGACGCCGACATCAACCAGCACCTCGGCGCCGCGCTCGGCCTCGACGAGGCGGAGGCGGCGGCGCTGCCGGCGATGGGCGCGCATCTGCCGCTGATCAAGGATTACCTCCGCGGGAGCAATCCGAGGATCGCCTCCGCCGACGCCATGATCAAGACCACCCCTCCTGGGGAGGGATCACGCCTGTTGCGGGTGCGCGAGGACAACCCGGTGTACGAGGCCTGCGCGCGGACCGTGCGGCTCGACGACGGCGAGATCCGGCTGATGGCGACGGGGCCGTTCACCGAGTCGGATCTGGGGGTCGCCTGCTACCACTCCAAGGTCGGCGCGGTGGAGCTGTGCCTGAACCACCTGGTCGACGGCGAGGACGAGTACGTCGTCGTCGACATGACGGCGGGCTCGGACTCCTTCGCCTCCGGGATGTTCACCCGCTTCGACATGACCTTCCTGGTGGCCGAGCCGACCCGCAAGGGCGTCTCGGTCTACCGCCAGTACAAGGAGTACGCCCGGGACTTCGGAGTCGCGCTCAAGGTCGTCGGCAACAAGGTGCAGGGCCCGGAGGACGTGGACTTCCTGCGCGCCGAGGTGGGTGACGACCTGCTGGTGACGGTGGGCCATTCGGACTGGGTCCGGGCGATGGAGAAGGGCCGGCCGCCGCGCTTCGAGCTCCTGGAGGCGGACAACCGGATGAGCTTGCAGGCCCTGCAGAACGCGGCGGACGACTCGTACGCGCACCGGGACTGGGAGCGCTACACCCGCCAGATGGTCCATTTCCACCTGAAGAACGCCGAGAGCTGGGGCAACGCGAAGACGGGGGCCGACCTGGCGGCGCAGGTCGACCCCGGGTTCGTACTCGCCGAGGCGGTGGCCGTGCCCCAGCCCGGCTGAGAACGCCCGTACGGCCCGGGGCCGGCCCTGATGGTGGCGGTCGGCCCCGGGTGAGCGTCAGCTCTGCTCGGGCTGCTTGACGGCCGGCTTCGACGGGGTGGCCGGCTGGGGGGCCAGGAAGGTCGCCCAGCCGCCCTTCGGTGCCTCGCCGACCTTGAGGGTGCGCAACTTGGCCAGGACCGCGGGGTCCTGGGCGTCCAGCCAGTCCGCCAGCTGGCGGAAGGACACGCACTTCACGTCCTTCTGGACGCAGACCGTGGCGATGGTCTGCTCGATGGCGCGCATGTAGGTGCCGCCGTTCCAGGACTCGAAGTGGTTGCCGATGATGAGTGGCGCCCGGTTGCCGTGGTACGAGCGGTTGAAGGCCTGCACCAGGCCGTCGCGCATCTGGTTGCCCCAGAACTCGTGCATGGACGGGTCGCCCTGCGTCGTGCCGGACTGGTTGACCAGGAAGTTGTAGTCCATCGCGAGCGTCTGGAAGGCGCGCCCCGGGACCGGGACGAGCTGCATCGAGAGGTCCCACAGGCCCTGGTCCTTCTTGGGCCAGATGTGGTCGTTGACGCCGCTGGTGTCGTAGCGGAAGCCCATCTGGGCCGCCGCCCGGACGAAGTTCTTCCGGCCCTCGAGGCAGGGAGTGCGGGCCCCGATCAGCTCCTTGTCGTAGTCGAACGGGAGCGGCTGCTCGGCGGTCAGGCCGGCGTTCGTCTTCCAGTTCTTCACGAAGGACTTGGCCTGCAGGACCTCGCTCTTCCAGTCCTCGACCGACCAGTTGCCGACGCCGCTCTCCTTGCCGCAGAAGTGGCCGTTGAAGTGCGTGCCGACCTCGTTGCCCTCCTGCCAGGCTCCGCGCAGTTCGCGCACGGTGGCCCGGATGCCCTCGGTGTCGTTGAAGCCGATGTCCGAGCGGCCCGCCGCGTGCTGGGGAGGGTTGTAGAGCTTCCGCTTCTCCTCGGGCAGCAGATAGACCCCGCTGAGGAAGTACGTCATCTTCGCGTCGTACTTCTTGCCCACCTTGCGGAAGTGGGAGAAGAGCTTCTGGCTGTCCTCGCCCGCGCCGTCCCAGGAGAACACCACGAACTGCGGCGGCTTCTGACCGGGCTTCAGTCTCTCCCAGGTGGGCTGGTGGGGCTGGGCGCCGGTGAAGGCGGTCGAGCCGTCGCCGATCAGCCGCACCGCGTTCTGCGGAGCCGCGGCCTGCCCCTTCTTCGCCCCCGAGGCGCCCTTCGCCGGGGCGTCCTCGTCCGAGCCCGAGCAGCCGGCGAGGCCGGTGATCAGGGCGACGGCAAGAGCGCCGACGGCGAGTGTCCTCGTGCGGGCAGTGGTCCTTCTCCCGGCGGCTGTCATCCGCCCACCTCTCCTCGGTTCCGTGCGAGCGGCGCCAACGTCGCACTCGGCCGCCCGGGGAGATGAAACGACAAGCGGCACTACCCCCACTTATCACCCGAACCGGTGAAGCATTGCCCTGTTTGCCCCGAAAATAATGCCGCAGACTTTACTCTGCATTACGATCCATTTACCGAGCGTTGATACTCGTCTCAGTGACCTGCGAGGTCCACGCCGGTATCCCGCCGCTGCACGCCGTGACCCACGGCCGCGACCCCCACGTTCGTCCCGCACGAGCCGCGACCGCGCTGCCCCGGAGGAGACGGGAACCATGACCCTCTGCCCCACCGACCGCACGACCACCAGGCCCCGCTTCCAGCGCCCGCACAGCCCGCCCGGCGGCAGGGGACGCTTCGGTGTCGCGGGCGCCGACCTCTCCGCGTCCATCTCCGTCTTCCTGATCGCCCTGCCGCTCTCCCTCGGCATCGCACTCGCCACCGGAGCGCCACTCCAGGCCGGCCTGGTGGCCGCCGCCGTCGGCGGTATCGTCGCCGGCCGGATCGGCGGGGCTCCGCTCCAGGTCAGCGGGCCCGCCGCAGGCCTCACGGTGGTCACCGCCGAGCTGATCCAGCGGTACGGCTGGCGCACCACCTGCGCCATCACCGTCCTCGCCGGCCTCGCCCAACTGGGCCTGGCCGCCCTGCGGGTGGCCCGCTCCGCCCTCGCGGTCTCGCCCGCGATCGTGCACGGCATGGTCGCCGGCATCGGCGTCACCATCGCCCTCGCCCAACTCCACATCGTGCTCGGTGGCACACCGCAGAGCTCCGCCGTGGACAACGCCCTCGGGCTGCCCGCCCAACTGGCCGATCCGCATCGGACCGGCCTGGCCATCAGCGCGCTCACCGTCGCCGTCCTGCTGCTGTGGCCGAGACTCCCCGGCCGCGCGGGCCGTCTCCTGCGGAAAATTCCGGGCGCGCTCACCTCGGTGGCGGCGGCGACGGCCCTGGCGACGATCGCCGGACTCGCCGTCCCCCGGGTCGACCTGCCCTCCTGGAGCAGCCACGCCCTGCCCGGGCTGCCCGAGGGCCCGGTCCTCGGCATCGCGGCCGGGGTGCTCACGATCACGCTGGTGACCAGCGTGCAGTCGCTGCTCTCCGCCGTCGCCGTCGACAAGCTGGTGGCCGCCCGCCCCGACCGGGGCCACGGCGTCCCCCGCTCCCGGCTCGACCGCGAACTCGCGGGCCAGGGCGCGGCGAACGTCGTCTCCGGCGCACTGGGCGGGCTGCCGGTGGCCGGGGTGGCGGTCCGCAGTGTCGCCAACGTCTCGGCGGGCGCCATGACACGGAACTCCACGATGCTGCACGGCCTGTGGATCGTGCTCGCCGCGCTCTTCCTGGTCCCCGTCATCGACCTCATCCCGCTGCCCGCGCTCGCCGCGCTGGTCATGGTCGTCGGCATCCAGATGGTGAGCATCACCCACATCCGCAGCGTGACCCGGCACCGCGAAGTCCTGGTGTACGCGGCGACGCTGACCGGTGTGGTCCTCATCGGCATCCTGCAGGGCGTCGCCCTCGGCATCGTCGCGGCGACGGCCGTCGCCCTGCACCGCCTCGCCAAGACCCGGATCAGCCGCGAGGACGAGGACGGACGCCATCGGGTGAGCGTACGAGGACAGTTGACCTTCCTCGCCGTGCCCCGGCTGAGCCGGGCCCTCCACCAGCTGCCGCACGGCTCCCACGTCGTGGTCGAGCTGGACGGGTCCTTCATGGACCACGCCGCGTACGAGACGCTGCACGACTGGCACGCGGCTCACCTCCGGCACGGCGGGACGGTCGAGATGACCGGACCCTCGGGCGCCCGGATCGCCGAGCCCGCGCCCGAGGCACACGCCTGCTGCCGCCCCTGGACCCCCTGGCGCAACCACCACTGCGGGGAGCGGCCGGCGGACGAGGCACGGGGGTTGACCGGGCACCAGCTGGCGAGCGGCATCGAAAAGTTCCAGCGCAACACGGCCCCCCTGGTGCGCGACGAGCTCGCCCGGCTCGCCCGAGAGGGCCAGCGACCGTCGCAGCTCTTCCTCACCTGCGCCGATTCCCGCCTGGTCACCAGCATGATCACCTCCAGCGGTCCCGGCGACCTGTTCACCGTGCGGAACGTGGGGAACCTGGTTCCGCTGCCGGGTGAGGAGAGCGGGGACGATTCGGTCGCGGCGGCGATCGAATACGCCGTGGAGGTGCTGCAGGTCGAGTCGATCACCGTCTGCGGACACTCCGGCTGCGGGGCGATGCAGGCGCTGCTCAACAGCCGGCCCGACGCCCCGCAGACCCCGCTGCGGCGCTGGCTGCGTCATGGCCTGCCCAGCCTGGAGCGGATGGCGAGCCGCGAGTACGCCTGGGCGCGGATCTCCGGGCGGCTGCCGGCGGACCGGGTCGAGCAGCTCTGCCTGACCAATGTGGTCCAGCAGCTGGAGCATCTGCGGGCGTACGAAGCGGTGGCGCGGCGACTCGCCGAGGGCACGCTCACGCTTCACGGGATGTACTTCCACGTCGGCGAGGCGCAGGCGTATCTGCTGGCCGGGCCGGACGAGATGCACCGCTACGACGACGTCTTCGACCGTGTCCCGCCCTCCCTCGCCCGCGAGGAGGACCGCGTACCCACCCGCGAGGGGAACGATTTCGTGCCGTCCTGGGAGGAGGTCCGCGTACCGGCCCGGGAGGACGAGCACGTACCCGCCCGGGGCGAGGACTGCGTACCTGCCCATGACGTGGAGCACGAGCCGGGTCGCGTGCCGCCCCGGGAGGAAGCGCACGCGTCCTGAACCTTCCCGTGCGGACGTCCGTGAGAGTGTGTGGCCCCTTCTTCCCGCCGCCCCGGGAGGGAGGGGCCAACCCCACGCCCATCCGCTCACAGGTCTAAACCAATTTCCTGGAGACCCTTGTCACCCGGGCATCTGACTGATGAGCTATGACGCGGGACACATAGGCACATAGGACGCCCTGGGAAAGGGAGATGTCGTGAGCAACGAAAGCCTGGCCAACCTGCTTCGTGAGGAGCGTCGGTTCGCACCGCCGGCCGAGCTGGCCGCGCACGCCAACGTGACGGCGGAGGCGTACGAGCAGGCCGCGGCGGACAGGCTTGGCTTCTGGGCCGAGCAGGCGAGGCGGCTCACCTGGGCCACCGAGCCGACCGAGACCCTCGACTGGTCGAACCCGCCGTTCGCCAAGTGGTTCGCCGACGGCACGCTCAACGTGGCGTACAACTGCGTCGACCGGCACGTCGAGGCCGGCAACGGCGACCGGGTCGCCCTCCACTTCGAGGGCGAGCCGGGTGACAGCCGCGCCATCACCTACGCCGAACTGAAGGACGAGGTCTCCCGGGCCGCCCACGCCCTGACCGAGCTGGGCGTCACCAAGGGCGACCGGGTCGCGATCTACCTCCCGATGATCCCCGAGGCCGTCGTCTCGATGCTGGCCTGCGCCCGCATCGGCGCCGCGCACTCCGTGGTCTTCGGCGGTTTCTCCGCCGACGCCATCGCCACGCGCATCGAGGACGCCGACGCCAAGCTCGTCATCACGGCGGACGGCGGCTACCGCCGGGGCAAGCCCTCCGCGCTCAAGCCCGCCGTCGACGAGGCCCTCGGCCGGGTCGACCGCGTGCGCAACGTCCTCGTCGTCCGCCGCACCGGTCAGGACGTCGCCTGGACCGAGGGCCGGGACGTGTGGTGGCACGACATCGTCGCCCGCCAGTCCGCCGACCACACCCCCGAGGCGTTCGAGGCCGAACACCCGCTCTTCATCCTCTACACCTCCGGAACGACGGGTAAGCCGAAGGGCATCCTGCACACCTCCGGCGGCTACCTCACCCAGGCCGCGTACACCCACCACGCCGTCTTCGACCTCAAGCCGGAGACCGACGTCTACTGGTGCACCGCCGACATCGGCTGGGTGACCGGGCACTCGTACATCACGTACGGACCGCTGGCCAACGGCGCGACGCAGGTCATGTACGAGGGCACGCCGGACACCCCGCACCAGGGCCGGTTCTGGGAGATCGTCCAGAAGTACGGCGTCACGATCCTCTACACCGCGCCGACCGCGATCCGTACGTTCATGAAGTGGGGCGACGACATCCCCGCGAAGTTCGACCTGTCGAGCCTGCGCGTGCTCGGCTCGGTCGGCGAGCCGATCAACCCCGAGGCGTGGATCTGGTACCGCGAGCACATCGGCGCCGGCAAGACCCCGATCGTGGACACGTGGTGGCAGACGGAGACCGGCGCGATGATGATCTCGCCGCTGCCCGGCGTCACCGAGACGAAGCCGGGCTCGGCCCAGCGCCCGCTCCCCGGCATCTCCGCCACCGTCGTCGACGACGAGGCCCACGAAGTGCCGAACGGAGGCGGCGGCTACCTGGTCCTCACGGAGCCGTGGCCGTCAATGCTGCGCACCATCTGGGGCGACGACCAGCGGTTCCTCGACACCTACTGGTCCCGCTTCGAGGGCAAGTACTTCGCCGGCGACGGCGCGAAGAAGGACGAGGACGGCGACATCTGGCTGCTGGGCCGGGTCGACGACGTCATGCTCGTCTCCGGGCACAACATCTCCACCACGGAGGTCGAGTCGGCCCTCGTCTCGCACCCGTCCGTCGCCGAGGCGGCGGTGGTCGGCGCCGCCGACGAGACGACCGGTCAGGCGATCGTGGCCTTTGTCATCCTGCGCGGTACGGCCGGCGAGAGCGACGGGCTCGTCGCCGAGCTGCGCAACCACGTCGGCACGACGCTCGGACCGATCGCGAAGCCCAAGCGGATCCTGCCCGTCCAGGAGCTGCCGAAGACGCGCTCCGGGAAGATCATGCGGCGCCTGCTGCGGGACGTCGCGGAGAACCGGGAGCTGGGTGACGTGACGACGCTGACGGACTCCTCGGTGATGGCGCTCATCCAGACGCAGTTGCCGAGCGCTTCCAGCGAGGACTGACCAGGACCGGACCAGCCATGGAGAAGAGCGCCCGCCCCGGCCTCCCGGGGCGGGCGCACTCGCGTCCAGCGCGGCCGACGGCCGACGGCCGGCTTCCAGCGGTCGGCGCCCGGCGCCCGCGCCCAGCGGCGGATCACAACGGGACGAACCAGCCATCCCTCCCTAAAGTGAAACCCGCCGGACACAACCCTGGCTCGTTAGGTAAGGTAAAGAAAGCGTCGACGACGCGACAAGAAGACCTAGGTGCGCCGGGAAGTCTGGTCGGCATGAGCTTCGCCCTGCCCACCGACCGGAGGTCTCCCCCGTGCCCGCGCCAGCGCCCTCTCCCACCCCCAGCCGCCGCAAGTTCCTCGGCCTGCTGTCGCTGCCCGAGCGGCAGTACCTGGCCGACGCGCTGCGCACCGAGACCGTCGGTGGTGTGCTGCTCCTCCTCGCCACCGTCGCCGCGCTCGTCTGGGCGAACTCCCCCGTCGGCGACAGCTACGCGACGGTACGGGACTTCCACATAGGGCCCTCCGTCCTCGGCCTCAACCTCTCCATCCAGCACTGGGCCGCCGACGGGCTGCTCGCGATCTTCTTCTTCGTCGCCGGCATCGAGCTCAAGCGCGAACTCGTCGCGGGCGAGCTGCGCGATCCCAAGGCCGCCGCCCTGCCCGTGATCGCCGCCCTCTGCGGCATGGCCGTGCCCGCGCTGGTCTACACCCTGGTCAACGCCATCGGGGGCGGCTCGATGGACGGCTGGGCCGTCCCCACCGCCACCGACATCGCCTTCGCGCTCGCCGTCCTCGCCGTCATCGGCGCCTCGCTGCCGTCCGCGCTCCGCGCGTTCCTGCTCACCCTCGCCGTCGTCGACGACCTCTTCGCCATCCTGATCATCGCGGTCTTCTTCACCAGCGACCTGAACTTCCTCGTCCTCGGCGGCGCCCTCGTGGGCCTCGCCCTCTTCTGGCTGCTCCTGCGCAAGAAGGTCCGTGGCTGGTACGTCTACGTGCCGCTCGCCCTGGTCGTCTGGGGCCTGATGTACAACAGCGGCGTCCACGCCACCATCGCCGGTGTCGCCATGGGCCTGATGCTGGACTGCAGCAGGCGGGAGGGCCAGAAGCACTCCCCGGGCGAACACATCGAGCACCTGGTCCGCCCCCTGTCCGCCGGCGTCGCCGTCCCGCTGTTCGCGCTGTTCTCGGCCGGGGTCGCCGTCTCGGGGAAGTCGATCGGCGAGGTCTTCACCCAGCCCGTCACCCTCGGCGTCGTGCTCGGTCTCGTGGTCGGCAAGGCGGTCGGCATCTTCGGCGGCACCTGGCTCGCCGCCCGCTTCACCCGCGCGGAACTCAACGAGGACCTGACCTGGCCGGACGTCTTCGCCGTCTCCTCGCTCGCCGGCATCGGCTTCACCGTCTCCCTCCTCATCGGCGAACTGGCCTTCGAGGGCGACCAGGCCCTCACCGGCGAGGTCAAGGCGGCCGTCCTGTTCGGCTCCCTGATCGCGGCCGTGCTCGCGACCGTCCTGCTCAAGCTGCGGGTGCGGACGTACGAGGCGCTGGTCGCGGACGAGGAGCGCGACGAGGACATGGACGGCATCCCCGACGTGTACGAACGGGACAATCCGGAGTACCACCTGCGCATGGCCGCGATCTACGAGAAGAAGGCCGCCGAACACCGCGAGCGCGCACAACTGGCGGGGGCATCGCGCGATGACGCCGACAGTCCGGCATGATCTGAGGTCGGAACCGTAGAAGAGAAGAGGGAGCAGCTATGAGCGACCCGGTCAACGGAGCCGAGCGCAGCCTCGGACAGCTGGTCGCCTCGGCGACCGCCGAGATGTCCGCGCTGGTGCACGACGAGATCGCCCTGGCCAAGGCCGAGATCCGACAGGACGTCAAGCGCGGCGCGATGGGCGGCGCCGCCGGCGGCGCCGCGGCCGCGGTGTTGCTCTTCTCCCTGCCGATGCTGAGCTTCGCGCTCGCCTACGGCATCCAGGCCTGGAGCCACTGGCACATCTCCGTCTGCTTCCTGCTCTCCTTCGCGGCCAATGTGCTGCTGGCGGGGCTGCTCGGGCTCCTGGCCTACGCCAAGTTCAAGAAGGTCAAGAAGCCGGAGAAGTCCATCAACTCGGCCAAGCGGACCGCCGCGGTCCTGCAGAACGCCAAGCCGCACCCCCGCCCCGAACGGGCGGTCCTGCCGGGCACGGTCCAGGAGAAGGCCGCTGTTGTGGGACGCTCGTCTGCATGACCGTCCCTGAGAGCAGCACCGGCAGCGGCAACGGCAGTCCCGTACGGATCGACGGCCCGTGGACCCACCGCGACGTGGCCGCCAACGGCGCGCGCTTCCACATCGCCGAGATGGGCGACGGACCGCTCGTCCTGCTGCTGCACGGCTTCCCGCAGTTCTGGTGGACCTGGCGCCACCAGCTGCCCGCTCTCGCCGACGCGGGGTTCCGGGCCGTGGCGATGGACCTGCGCGGCGTGGGCGGCAGCGACCGTACGCCCCGGGGCTACGACCCCGCCAACCTGGCGCTCGACATCACCGGCGTCGTCCGTTCCCTCGGGGAGCCGGACGCGGCGCTTGTCGGACACGACCTGGGCGGCTATCTCGCCTGGACGGCCGCGGTCATGCGGCCCAAGCTGGTGCGCCGGCTCGCGGTCTCCTCGATGCCGCACCCGCGCCGCTGGCGCTCGGCCATGCTCTCCGACTTCTCGCAGTCGCGCGCCGGTTCGTACGTATGGGGCTTCCAGCGCCCCTGGCTGCCGGAGCGTCAGCTCGTCGCCGACGACGCCGCCCTGGTGGGCCGGCTGATCGAGGACTGGTCGGGGCCCGGGCTGCCGGACGAGGCGGCGATCGAGGTGTACCGGCGGGCGATGCGCATCCCGTCGACGGCGCACTGCTCCATCGAGCCGTACCGGTGGATGGTGCGGTCCATGGCGCGGCCCGACGGAATCCAGTTCAACCGGCGTATGAAGCGCCCGGTGCGGGTACCCACGCTGCATCTGCACGGCTCGATGGACCCGGCGATGCGGACGCGCAGCGCGGCGGGCTCCGGTGAGTACGTGGAGGCGCCGTACCGCTGGCGGCTCTTCGACGGCCTGGGGCACTTCCCCCACGAGGAGGATCCGGTGGCGTTCTCCACGGAGCTCATCAACTGGCTCAAGGACCCCGAACCCGACCGCTGAGCCCGGCGTGCGGAGCCACGGGAACCTCTGTTCTGCGAACGGCCATGTGCCCGCCGCATACTCCAATTGGCGGGCGCCGGGGCGGTTACCGACCTTGGGCCACGGGCAGACGTCGGTGTATGGGCTGGACGTACGACTACGGTGACACCGCACGCGATCGCCGCTCGGCCACGGTGCCGGGCGCCCACGAGAGGAGTGGCCCCGAGGACCACGGCCGCTCGCATTCCGCGCAGGAGATCGGGATCCCGCACATCCTGCGCCGCCGGGCCCGGTGGGTCTCGGCGCGGCTCCGGCACACGCGAGACTGACACCCCCGACCGACACCCAGCCCCGGGGCCGGCACGTGTCCGCGACCGCTCGTCGCGGACACGTGCCGGCCTCGGGTCGCCTACAGCGCACACCCCTCGCTGTCGACCTGCTGGTTCGCGGTGCGGCCCTGGACGATGTCGTCCCGGATCTCGTCGACGGTGAGGGCGTAACCGGTGTTGGCGTCGTCGAGCGAGCGGGCGAAGATCACGCCGTACACCTCGCCGTCCTCGGTGAGGAGCGGGCCGCCGGAGTTGCCCTGACGGACCGTCGCGTACAGCGAGTACACGTCCCTGCGCACCTCGCCCTGACGGTAGATGTCGGGTCCCTTGGCGTTGATACGGCCCCGGACGCGCGCCGAGCGGACGTCGTACGAGCCGTTCTCGGGGAAGCCCGCGACGATCGCGCCGTCGCCGCTGCGCGCGTCCTCCTCGGCGAACCGCAGGGGCTCGGCGTCCAGGTCCGGCACGTCCAGTACGGCGATGTCGCGCCGCCAGTCGTAGAGGACGACCTTCGCGTCGTACAGCTTGCCCTCGCCGCCGATCTGGACGGTCGGCTCGTCGACGCCTCCCACGACGTGGGCGTTGGTCATGACCCGGCGGTCGGCGAAGACGAACCCGGTGCCCTCCAGGACCTTCCCGCAGCTCGGCGCCGTGCCCACGACCTTGACGATGGAGGACTGGGCGCGGGCGGCGACCGGACTGCCGGCGAGCGCCGGGTCCGGGGGCCGGACCTCGGTGATGGGCTCGTTGCCGAAGGGGCTGAAGACCTGGGGGAAGCCGTTCTGGGCGAGGATCGAGGTGAAGTCGGCGAACCAGCTGGACACCTGAGCGGGCATCACCCGCTCCACACCGAGCAGCACCTTGGAGCTGCGGACCTCCTTGCCGAGGGTCGGCATCGTGGTGCCGGCGAGGGCGGAGCCGAGCAGCCAGGCGACCAGCAGCATCGCGACCACGTTGACCAGCGCGCCGCCGGTGGCGTCCAGGGCTCGCGCCGGTGACCAGGTGATGTGCCGGCGCAGCCGGTTCCCGAGGTGGGTGGTGAACGCCTGGCCGACCGAGGCACAGACGATCACCACGATCACGAAGACGACGGTCGCCGTGGTCGAGACCTGGGAGTGGTTCGTCAGCTGGCCCCAGACGACCGGGAGCAGCAGGACGGCGACGAGACCGCCGCCGAGGAATCCGATCACCGACAGGATGCCGACGACGAAACCCTGGCGGTAACCGATGATCGCGAACCACACGGCGGCGAGCAGCAACAGGATGTCCAGCACGTTCACCGTCAATAGCCTCGCAGATTCGTCTTCGGTCGCCCGGGGGTCAGCCTGTCATGCACGCCAGTCCAGCGGGACCTGCTTGGCCCGGTCCCACGGTCTCTCCCAGCCCGCGTAGTGCAGGATCCGGTCGATCACTCCGGCCGTGAAACCCCAGACCAGAGCGGATTCGACCAGGAATGCGGGGCCTTGGTGGCCACTCGGGTGGACGGTGGTCGCGCGGTTGGCGGGGTCCGTGAGATCCGCCACGGGGACGGTGAAGACCCGCGCGGTCTCGGCGGGGTCGACCACGCCGACGGGGGTGGGGGTGCGCCACCAGCCGAGGACCGGGGTGACGACGAAGCCGCTGACCGGGATGTAGAGCTGGGGCAGGACACCGAAGATCTGGACGCCCGAGGGGTCGAGACCGGTCTCCTCCTCGGCCTCCCGCAACGCGGCCCGCAGCAGGCCCCCGTCGGCCGGGGAGCCGTCCTCGGGGTCAAGGGCGCCTCCGGGGAAGGAGGGCTGTCCCGCGTGCGAGCGGAGGCTGCCGGAACGCTCCATGAGCAGTAGATCGGGACCGCGCTCGCCCTCGCCGAAGAGGATCAGGACGGCGGACTGACGGCCGGCGCCGCTCGCGGGCGGCAGGAAGCGGCTGAGCTGCTCGGGCGCGACGGTGCGGGCGGCCCGGTCGACGGGGGCGAGCCAGGCGGGCAGCCCTTCGCGGTCCAGCAGGCCGCCGGTCCCCACGCCGTAGACCTGCCGGTCCTCGGTCGTACCGGACGCTCCGGTCGTCTTCTCGGTCTCTTCTTCAGTGCGCGTCATAGGCACCCCGTGTTTCACAACGCGATCGGACGGCGGCTTCGTTCCCCCATGGCCTCATGGCCCGGGCCCGTGGCCTCATGCACCGGCACCCGGCGACACGCCGACGGCCGGGGGCGCCGGACGGCCGGGGTAGTCCGGGGGCGGGTTGAGGCGCTGGCCGGGATAGCCGCCCTTCTCGTACTTCAGGAGCTTCTTCGCCTTCTCGGGGTCCGTCTCGCCCTCGCCGTACGCCGGGCAGAGCGGGGCGATCGGGCACGCGCCGCAGGCGGGCCTGCGGGCGTGACAGATCCGGCGGCCGTGGAAGATCACCCGGTGCGAGAGCATCGTCCACTCGCTCTTCGGGAAGATCTCGGCGATCTCCGCCTCGATTTTGACCGGATCGTCCTGGTCCGTCCACTTCCAGCGGCGGGCGAGCCGCATGAAGTGGGTGTCGACCGTGATGCCCGGCACGCCGAAGGCGTTGCCCAGGACGACGAAGGCGGTCTTGCGTCCGACACCGGGGAGTTTCACCAGGTCGTCGAGGCGTCCGGGGACCTCTCCCCCGAAGTCGTCCCTCAGGGCCGCGGCGAGACCCATGATCGACTTGGTCTTGGCGCGGAAGAAACCGGTCGGCCGGATCAGCTCCTCGATCTCCTCCGGGTCCGCGGCGGCGAGGTCCTCGGGCGTCGGATACCTCGCGAAGAGCGCGGGGGTGGTCTGGTTGACCCGCAGGTCGGTGGTCTGGGCGGAGAGGACCGTGGCGACGAGCAGCTCGAAGGAATTCCGGAAGTCCAGTTCGGGATGGGCGTACGGATAGACCTCGGCCAGTTCCCGATTGATCTTCCGGGCCCGGCGGACCATCCCGAGCCGGGATTCCGCTTTCGCGGGCTTCGCAGCCTTGGCGGTCTTCGCCGACGGCGTGGCGGACGCCTTGGCGGAGCTTTTGGCGGCCCTCTCTGCGGGGGTTCCGGCCGCCTTCGCGGGGCTCGCGGGTGCCTTAGCGGGAGACACGGATGGGCGTTTTGCGGCATTCGTTCGCTTCGACGCACCCTGTTCGCCCACAGCGGAATTACCCTTGGCGGACACTCTCCCAGCCCCCTTGGCCTGCGCTCTCACCGGCGAGTTGGACACCCGGCCAGCCTAAGGGCCACCACCGACATCCGCCCCGGGCACGGCCGATCACGACCCAATCGGGCCCCTGGCGTACGGACGGGCGGTTCGGTACGTCAAACTTGTTGTGATTGATCGCACTGTTTTGTGCGTCCGGCATCATGGGATCAAGGTCCCCTGAGCAGGTCGACATAGGAGAGAACTCGTGGACGACGTTCTGCGGCGCGCCCCGCTCTTCGCGGCGCTCGATGACGAGCAGGCCGCGGAGCTGCGCGCCTCGATGAGTGAAGCGACGCTCGCCCGTGGCGACGCGCTGTTCCACGAGGGGGACCCCGGCGACCGCCTGTACGTGGTCACCGAGGGCAAGGTGAAGCTCCACCGCACCTCGCCCGACGGCCGGGAGAACATGCTGGCCGTCCTCGGCCCCGGCGAGCTCATCGGCGAGCTGTCCCTCTTCGACCCGGGCCCGCGCACCGCCACCGCGACCGCGCTGACCGAGGTCAAGCTCCTCGGCCTTGGCCACGGCGACCTCCAGCCCTGGCTGAACGCCCGCCCCGAGGTGGCCACCGCCCTGCTGCGCGCGGTCGCCCGCCGGCTGCGCAAGACCAACGACCAGATGTCCGACCTGGTCTTCTCCGACGTCCCGGGCCGTGTCGCCCGCGCGCTCCTCGACCTGTCGCGCCGCTTCGGCGTGCAGTCGGAGGAGGGCATCCACGTCGTCCACGACCTGACCCAGGAGGAGCTCGCCCAGCTGGTCGGCGCCTCCCGCGAGACGGTCAACAAGGCCCTGGCGGACTTCGCCCAGCGCGGCTGGCTGCGCCTGGAGGCCCGCGCCGTGATCCTGCTGGACGTGGAGCGCCTCGCGAAGCGCTCGCGCTAGCACGCAGGCCCCCAGCACGTACGGAGTACGTGAGAGGCCGCCCCGGTCCACGACCGGGGCGGCCTTTCCGTTCGTACGGACACGGCCTAGCGCTTCGTACCGTCCACGATCAGCGGGGTCCCGCTGCCGCCGCCGCAGGGCACCGCGTAGACCGGGTTCTTCCCCGCGGCCTCCTTGTACGCGTCGATGCACTGGTTCATCAGGACCTTGTCCGTCAGCGACTCGTTGAGGATCTTGTTGGCGCGGGCGATGCCCTCCGCCTCGATACGGCGCCGGTCGGCCTCCGCCTTGGCCGTACGGGAGGCCTCGGTGGCGCGCTCGGTCGCCTGCTGCTGCTGGATCTTGCGGTCGATCTGGTCCTGCAGGGCCGCCGAGGGCTTCACGTTGCGCAGGTTGACGGCGGTGACGTCGATCCCGCGCGGGGCCAGTCGCTCCTTGATGAGCGTGCCGATCTCGGCGTTGATCTTCTCGCGGTCCGTGGCGTAGCCCTGCTCGCTCGTGTAGCGCGCGAAGACGTTACGGACGATCTCCCGGCTGTCGGGGTAGACCAGACGCTGCTGGATGGCCTCCTCGCTGCCCGCGAGGCGGTACAGCTCGACGGCCTTGGCCGGCGTGACCGCCCACTTCACGGTCACCTCGACCTCCATCACACCGCCCTGCGAGGAGCGAACCTCCACCACGTCCTTGTCCGAGAGGTTGAGATCGACGGGCCGGGTGGAGAACGTCGTGACGTCGGTGAACGGCGACTTGATGTGCATGCCCGAGGTCATCGGCGAGCCGACCTTGCCGAAGGCGACCGGGACGCCGACCTCGTACGCGCTGACGACGTAGAGGGTCGAAGCGAGCATCGCGAAGACACCGGCGATGAGCGCGCCGAGGGCGCCGAGCCTCAGCCCGCGCGTGTCGTTGGCGCGGGCGACGAAGAACAGCACCACTGCCGCGATGAGCAGCAGGATGGATACGACGAACATGGGCAATCCCCCCGAGAACTACGGCCAGAAGTAAACGGAGCGTAAAGCACGGGCCTCGGGCCCCGGGGCCCCGGGGGGTGGGGTCGGATCAGGTTTCCGCCGGGGTCAGATCAGGTCGTGTCCCCGCAGGTACTCCAGCTGCGCCCGTACGGACAGCTCGGCGGCCGGCCACAGGGAGCGGTCCACGTCCGCGTACACATGGGCCACGACCTCCTGGGCGGTCGTGTAGCCGTTCTCCACGGCCGTCTCGACCTGCGCGAGGCGACTGGCACGGTGGGCCAGATAGAACTCCACGGCCCCCTGAGCGTCCTCCAGGACCGGCCCGTGGCCCGGCAGGACCGTGTGGACCCCGTCGTCGACCGTGAGCGAGCGCAGCCGGCGCAGGGAGTCCAGATAGTCGCCGAGCCGTCCGTCGGGGTGCGCGACCATCGTCGTGCCGCGCCCGAGGATCGTGTCTCCCGTCAGCACGGCCCCGTCGGCGGGCAGATGGAAGGAGAGCGAGTCGGAGGTGTGGCCGGGGGTCGCCACCACGCGGAGTTCCAGACCGCCGACCGTGACCACCTGACCGGCCGACAGTCCCTCGTCGCCGAGCCGCAGCGCCGGGTCCAGGGCGCGTACATGGGTCCCGGTCAGTTCGGCGAACCGGGCCGCGCCCTCGGCGTGGTCCGGGTGGCCGTGGGTCAGCAGCGTGAGCGCGACCCGCTTGCCGAGCTCGGCGGCGATGTCGACGACGTGCCGCAGATGGCCGTCGTCGAGCGGGCCGGGGTCGATGACGACGGCCAGGTCGGAGTCGGGCTCCGAGACGATCCAGGTGTTCGTGCCGTCGAGGGTCATCGCGGAGGGGTTGGGCGCGAGGACGTTGACGGCGCGGGCGGTCGCGGGTCCGGAGACCACGGTTCCCCGGGGCTGTCCGGGCAGTGCGGCGGCGTCACTCACGACGCGCCCCCGATCCCGGCGCCCGTACCCGTACCACTCCCGCTCCCGGCGCCCGTACCCGTACCACTCCCGCTCCCGGCGCCCGTACCCGAGCCGCCGCCGGTCTCGGCGGCTGCCCGGCCCGTCCCCGCTTCCCCGCCCGTCGGAATGTGCTTGGTGAACTCCTCGTGGCCCGGCCAGCTCAGGATCAGCTCGTCACCGTCCAGCCGCGCCTGCGCGAGTACGGGAGTGAGGTCCTGCTCCACCGACGCGGCCAGGGCCTCGGCCGCCGAGCCGAAGCGCTCGAGTCCGCGCAGGGTCGAGATCGTCGGCGGCATCATCGTCAGCTCACCGCGGTCGTAACCGGCCGCGGCCTCCGCAGGGCGGATCCAGACCGTGCGGTCCGCCTCCGTCGAGGCGTTACGGGTACGCTGCCCGGCCGGCAGCGCGGCCACGAAGAACCACGTGTCGTACCGCCGGGGCTCGAACTCCGGCGTGATCCAGCGCGCCCACGCGCCGAGCAGATCGGACCGCAGCGCCAGTCCGCGCCGGTCGAGGAAGTCCGCGAAGGACAGCTCGCGGGCGACCAGCGCCTCCCGGTCCTCCTCCCAGTCGTCTCCGGTCGTGTCGCCGACCACCGAGTCCGCCGTCTCGCCGGCGAGCAGCACGCCCGCCTCCTCGTACGTCTCGCGCACGGCCGCGCAGACGATCGCCTGGGCCTGCGCGTGGTCCGGCACGCCGAGCCGCTCGGCCCAGACCGCCAGGGAGGGCCCGGCCCAGCGCACGGGGTGCTCGTCCCGGGGGTCGACCCCGCCGCCGGGATAGGCGTACGCGCCGCCCGCGAAGGCCATGGAGGCGCGGCGCCGCAGCATGTGGACGCTCGGCCCCTCGGCCGCGTCCCGCAGCAGCAGGACGGTGGCGGCCCGCTTGGGCGTCGCGGGGACCAGCTCGCCCGCGGCGAGAGCGCGGATGCGGTCGGGCCATTCCGGGGGGTACCACTGTCCATTCGCCATGGCCGGATGGTATGCCGGGCGGTCGGGATGTTCGAGAGCCGGTTCCCCCCTGAGGGGGGAACCGGCTCCGCACGACTTTCCGAGGTACCGGTCAGTCCTGGACGAGCTCCACCTGGACCTCGACCTCGACCGGGGCGTCGAGCGGGAGCACCGCCACGCCCACCGCGCTGCGGGCGTGCACGCCCTTGTCGCCGAGGACGGCGCCGAGCAGCTCGCTGGCGCCGTTGATCACGGCCGGCTGGCCGGTGAAGTCGGCGGCCGAGGCGACGAAGCCGACGACCTTCACGACCCGCTTGATCCGGTCCAGGTCACCGGCGACCGACTTCACGGCCGCGAGGGCGTTCAGCGCGCAGGTGGCCGCGAGCTTCTTGGCCTCCTCCGCTGTCACCTCGCCGCCGACCTTGCCGGTCACCGGAAGCTTGCCGTCCACCATCGGGAGCTGGCCCGAGGTGTACACGTACACGCCCGACCGGACGGCCGGCTGGTAGGCGGCCAGCGGGGGCACGACCTCCGGCAGGGTCAGGCCGAGCTCGGCGAGCTTGGCCTCGACGGCGCTCACGCCTTCTCCCGCTTCAGGTAGGCCACGAGCTGCTCGGGGTTGTTCGGTCCGGGAACGACCTGGACGAGCTCCCACCCGTCCTCGCCCCAGGTGTCCAGAATCTGCTTCGTCGCGTGCACGAGAAGGGGCACGGTCGCGTATTCCCACTTGGTCATGGAGCCGACTGTATCCGCTGCCACGGACACCTCCTGCTTAGGGCGGCACGGCAGTGGTTAGGCTCGAAGACGTGAGCAGGCTCCAGGTGGTCAGCGGCAAGGGCGGTACCGGTAAGACGACGGTCGCCGCCGCCCTCGCGCTCGCCCTCGCGACGGAGGGCAGACGCACTCTCCTCGTGGAGGTCGAAGGCAGGCAGGGCATCGCACAGCTCTTCGAGACGGAGGCGCTTCCGTACGAGGAGCGCAAGATCGCCGTCGGCCCGGGCGGCGGCGAGGTGTTCGCGCTGGCCATCGACGCCGAGCGGGCGCTCCTCGACTACCTCCAGATGTTCTACAAACTGGGCAGCGCGGGCCGGGCCCTGAAGAAGCTCGGCGCGATCGACTTCGCGACGACGATCGCGCCCGGGGTACGGGACGTCCTGCTGACCGGCAAGGCGTGCGAGGCGGTCCGCCGACGCGAGAAGCACGGCGGCTACACCTACGACTACGTCGTCATGGACGCGCCGCCCACCGGCCGGATCACCCGCTTCCTCAACGTCAACGACGAGGTGGCGGGCCTTGCCCGGATCGGCCCGATACACAATCAGGCGCAGGCCGTGATGCGGGTGCTGAAGTCCCCCGAGACGGCGGTGCACCTGGTCACCCTCCTGGAGGAGATGCCGGTCCAGGAGACCGCGGACGGCATCGCCGAACTGCGGGACGCCGAACTGCCGGTGGGCAAGGTCATCGTGAACATGGTCCGTCCGCACGTCCTCGACGAGGCGGCGGTACGGGCCGCCTCCGGCGACCACCGGGACGCGGTCGCGAAGACCCTGGCCGTCGCCGGGATCACCGGGGGTACGAAGCTGGTCGAGCCGCTCCTCGAACAGGCCGTGGAGCACGCGCAGCGCGTGGAGCTGGAGCGCGAGCAGCGGGCGGTCCTGACCGGGCTCGACGTACCGGCGTACGAACTGCCCTTCCTGGGGGACGGGGCGGACATCGCGGGCCTGTACCGGCTGGCGAAGGAACTGCGGAAGCAAGGGGTGGACGCGTGACGGAGATGACGGCGCAGGACGTCCCGTTTCCGGTGAACGGCCTCGACTCCGTTCCCACGCTCGAACTCGACCCGCTCATCGACGACCCGGGAACCCGGATCATCGTCTGCTGCGGTGCCGGGGGCGTCGGCAAGACGACGACCGCGGCCGCCCTGGGGGTCCGCGCGGCCGAACGGGGCCGCAGGGTCGTCGTCCTGACGATCGACCCGGCGCGGCGGCTCGCGCAGTCGATGGGGATCGACTCGCTCGACAACGTTCCCCGGAAGGTGGACGGCATCAAGGGGGCGGGCGGCGGGGAACTGCACGCGATGATGCTGGACATGAAGCGGACCTTCGACGAGATCGTCGAGGCGCACACCGACCCCGAACGGGCCCGGGCGATCCTGGCGAACCCCTTCTACCAGTCGCTGTCGGCCGGTTTCGCCGGGACGCAGGAGTACATGGCGATGGAGAAGCTCGGGCAGCTGCGCGCCCGGGACGCCTGGGACCTGATCGTCGTCGACACTCCGCCGTCCCGCTCCGCGCTCGACTTCCTCGACGCGCCGAAGCGGCTGGGGTCCTTCCTGGACGGGAGGTTCATCAAGCTGCTGATGGCGCCGGCGAAGATGGGCGGCCGGGCGGGGATGAAGTTCCTCAACGTCGGCATGTCGATGATGACGGGGACCCTGGGGAAGCTGCTGGGCGGTCAGTTCCTGAAGGACGTACAGACCTTCGTGGCGGCCATGGACACGATGTTCGGCGGCTTCCGGACCCGGGCGGACGCGACGTACAAGCTGCTCCAGGCGCCGGGGACGGCGTTCCTCGTGGTCGCCACGCCGGAGCGGGACGCGCTGCGCGAGGCGGCGTACTTCGTGGAGCGGCTGGCCGCCGACGAGATGCCGCTGGCGGGTCTCGTCCTCAACCGCGTCCACGGCAGCGGCGCCGCCCGCCTGTCGGCCGAGCGGGCGCGGGCAGCGGCAGAAAATCTTGAGGAGGGGCGCATGGTGGATCAGGCGGCCGGGAAGACTGGTGAGCGTGGCTCCCGCGCCACATCCCCCGAGCCGTCAGACATCGCCACCGCCGCCGCACGTTCCTCGCACGACGACGAGGCTGCCCCCACAGCCGCGTACGACACAGCCGCGTACGGCCCCGCCGTACAGGACATCGAGCAAGTGCAGGACATCGAGCAACTGACCGCGGGTCTCCTGCGTCTGCATGCCGAGCGGATGCAGGTGCTCGCGCGCGAACAGCGCACGCGTGACCGCTTCACCGCGCTCCACCCGGAGGTGGCGGTCGCCGAAGTGGCCGCCCTGCCCGGCGACGTACACGATCTCGCAGGGCTGCGGGCCATCGGTGACCGGCTCACGGCCGGGCGCATGCCCTCGGCCTGAGCTGTTCCCGCTCCACCGGAGCTCCGGTGGAGCTCTGGCGAGCTCCGGTGGGTCTAGCCCACCGCCGCGTACGCCTCGTACGTCGCGTCGTCCTCGATCGCCACGGGCAGCAGGCCCGCTCCCCGCTCGTACTCCGTACGCGCGGTCTCGAGCAGTCGCCGCCACGAGGTGACGGTGGGCCGCCGGCGCAACAGGGCACGGCGCTCGCGCTCCGTCATACCGCCCCACACACCGAACTCCACGCGGTTGTCCAGGGCGTCGGCCAGACACTCGGTCCGCACCGGACATCCGGTGCACACCGCCTTCGCCCTGTTCTGTGCCGCTCCCTGCACGAAAAGTTCATCCGGATCGGTAGTGCGGCAGGCCGCCTGCGCACTCCAGTCAGCTACCCAGCCCATACCGGCGCCGTCCTCTCCCGAATCGAGGCTCCCCCACGGCGGTAGCGGCATATTCACCGCTGCCAGTTGGTGACGTTACGGAAGGTGGGCACAGCGCAACACCCCCTTCGGGCCCAATCTTGAATGGCCCGAACGGACTATGCGTACGCGGCAGATCACCCAGGGGAGTGACCGGAGGACATACGTGCCGAAACCGTCAGATCGCCACAACCCAACCTGTTATGACGGAGCCACTTGGGACGGCGAGTGACGCATGGGGCGGAATCGGGCAGGGCTTCCCACGCTTCGGGGTCATGGGTTCTCTTGCCGATGTCACGCCCGGGTCTTGATGCAGAACCACACTGCTGTGACAGTTGAGAGCAGCTTAGGCCAAGGCATATACGCGTGTCCGGCGATTCAGAACGTAGGCTGCCCCCATGGCAAAGAAGCGCTCGGGCGGTGGTCTGACCGGGACCCAGCAGGCCGCCAAGTTCCTCGGTGTCAGTGTGCTCTCCGGAGCCGTGCTGGCGGGCATCGCCCTGCCCGCGGCCGGAGCGCTCGGGTTGGCCGCCAAGGGCACGGTCGAGGGATTCGACGAGATCCCGTCCAACCTGAAGACACCGCCGCTGAGTCAGCGCACCACGATCCTCGACTCGGAGGGCGGCCACCTCGCCACCGTGTACTCGCGCGACCGGAAGGTCGTGCCGATCGAGAAGATCTCTCCGTACATGCAGAAGGCGATCGTCGCGATCGAGGACTCGCGGTTCTACGAGCACGGGGCGATCGACCTCAAGGGCGTACTGCGCGCGATCAACCGCAACGCCCAGTCGGGCGGCGTGGCCCAGGGCGCGTCCACCCTCACGCAGCAGTACGTGAAGAACGTCTTCGTCGAGGAGGCGGGTGACGACCCCGAGAAGGTCGCCCAGGCCACCCAGCAGACCATCGGCCGCAAGGTGCGCGAACTGAAGTACGCGATCCAGGTCGAGGAGGAGCTGGGGAAGAAGAAGATCCTGGAGAACTACCTCAACATCACCTTCTTCGGTCAGCAGGCGTACGGCATCGAGGCGGCGTCCCAGCGCTACTTCTCCAAGCCCGCCGCCGACCTGAAGGTGGAGGAGGCCGCCATGCTGGCCGGCCTCGTCCAGTCGCCGAGCCGCTACGACCCGGTCAACGACCTCCAGGAGGCCACCAAGCGGCGCAACGTCGTGCTGCAGCGGATGGCCGACGTGAAGGACATCAGCCAGGCCGAGGCGGACCGGGCGAAGGCGTCGCCGATCAGGCTCAAGGTGAAGAGCCCGAAGAACGGCTGCATCACCGCCGTCGACGGCGCCGGTTTCTTCTGCGACTACGTCCGCAAGACCATCCTCAACGACCCGGTCTTCGGCAAGACGGTCGAGGAGCGGCAGAAGCTGTGGAACCTGGGCGGACTGACCGTCAGGACCACGCTCGACCCCCGCGCGCAGGAGGCGGCCAACGAGGCCGCCGTCGCGAAGATCTACGAGGACGACAAGGTCGCCGCCTCGGTCGTCCAGGTCCAGCCGGGCAGCGGCAAGATCCTCTCGATGGGCCAGTCCCGTCCGTACGGCCTCGACCAGAAGCAGCACCAGACGACGCTCAACCTGGCCGTCGGCAGCAAGATGGGTGGCACCACCTACGGCTTCCAGGTCGGTTCGACGTTCAAGCCGATCACCGCCGCGGCCGCCCTGGAGAAGGGTCTGAGCCCCGCTCAGTCGTTCTCCACGCCGTGGAAGATCTCGCTGCCGATGGACTCGTACCGCACCTGTGCGGGCGGGCCGGCCGGCGGCGGCGACTGGGACCTCCAGAACGAGCTGGAGTCCGAGGCCGGCACCTGGGACATGACGAGCGCGCTCGGCAAGTCCATCAACACCTACTTCGCCCACCTGGAGCAGATGACCGGTCTGTGCGAGACGGTCGAGATGGCGAAGAAGATGGGGTACGAGAGGGAACTCGGCAAGAAGCTCAAGGAGCTTCCGTCGATCACCCTCGGCGGTCAGGAGGCGACCCCGCTCGACATGGCGGCCGTCTACGCCACCTTCGCCAACCGGGGCACGTACTGCACCCCGGTCGCCATCGAGTCCATCACCACCGCGGCCGGCGACAAGCTGAAGGTGCCGAAGAGCGAGTGCTCGCGCGCGATGAGCGAGCGGACCGCCGACACCATCAACCAGATGCTGAAGGGCGTCGTCGAGGACGGCACCGGTACGAAGGCGGGTCTGAGCGACCGCGACAACGCCGGTAAGACGGGTACGACCAACGACCGCAAGGACGCCTGGTTCGTCGGCTACACCCCGAACCTGTCCACGGCGGTGTGGGTGGGTGACGACGTCGGCGAGAAGACGTCGATGTACGACATCACCATCGGCGGCGAGGTCTACGACAAGGTCTGTGGTGGCTGCCTGCCGGGTCCGATCTGGCGGATCGCGATGACCGGGGCGCTGAACGCCTCCGAGACGCCGTCCTTCGCGCCCATCTCCGTGCCTCGCGGCGAGAAGCCGGAGGACAAGGAGAAGGACAAGAACAGGCCGGGCGACGACGGCAAGCCGGGCGACCGGAGGCCGGGCGGCGGGGACGTCTTCCCCGGGATCACCATCCCGCCGGACCTGATCGGCGGCGGGAACAACCGCGGCCAGGGCAACGGCGGCGGTGGCGGAAACCGGTAGTCGCGGTACGTACGCCTGAGGGCGCCCCCCGATCTCGGGGGGCGCCCTCAGGCACGTAGGCGGTGCGTACGGCTCGCGGCGGGTGGTCAGCCGGCGAGGAGCTTCTTCACGACGGCGGCGACACGCCCGCCCTCGGCCTGGCCGGCCACCTTCGGGTTCACGATCTTCATGACGGCGCCCATCGCGCGCGGCCCCTCGTGACCCGCGCCCGTGGCCTCGGCGACGGCCGCGGCGACGATCTGCTCCAGCTCCTCGTCACTGAGCTGCTTCGGCAGGTACGCGTCGAGGATGACGCCCTCCGCCTTCTCCCGCTCGGCGGACTCGGCGCGACCGCCCTGGGCGAAGGCGTCCGCGGCCTCGCGGCGCTTCTTCGCCTCCTTGGCGATCACCTTCTGCACCTCGTCGTCGGAGAGCTCGCGCTTGGTCTTGCCCGCGACCTCTTCCTTGGTGATCGCGGCGAGGGTGAGCCGCAGCGTCGAGGAGCGCAGCTCGTCGCGCTCCTTGATGGCGGCGTTGAGGTCGTCCTGAAGCTTGGCCTTGAGCGTGGTCATACAGCCCAGTGTGTCAGGTGGGGCGTTGTGCACGCCCGCGCATTAATCCCCGCCCTCCTCCCCGCCCCGGGCCCCCGCCGTCCTCCCCCTGGACGCCCGCGCATCGAAGGGCGCGGCTCCGTCTGCGACGATGGGGGAATGCGCGCACGGTACGGGATCCCCCTGAAGGTCACGGCAGGTCTTACCGCGACGGCGGCGGCCGGACTCGTCTACGCGGCGGGCTTCGAAGCCCGCTCGTTCCGTCTCCGCCGGGTGACGATCCCCGTACTGCCGCGCGGAATGCGCGACCTGCGGGTCCTTCAGGTCTCCGACATCCACATGGTGTGCGGTCAGCGCAAGAAGCGGGCGTGGCTGCAGTCGCTGGCAGGGCTGCGGCCGGACTTCGTCGTCAACACGGGCGACAACCTCTCCGACACGGACGCCGTCCCCGAGGTCCTGGACGCGCTCGGTCCGCTGATGGAGTTCCCGGGCGTCTACGTCTTCGGGTCCAACGACTACTACGGGCCGCGGCTGCGCAATCCCGCCCGCTATCTGATGGAGAAGGCGCAGGGCCGCCACGGTCTCAACGGCAACGCGCCGGTGGTGGGCGCGATCCACAACCCGTGGGAGGGCATGCGCGAGGCCTTCGACGCGGCCGGCTGGCAGAACCTGACCAACACGCGCGGCCGGCTGAAGCTGCCCGACCTGGAGCTCGCCTTCACCGGCCTGGACGACCCGCACATCAAGCGGGACCGCTACGAGCGGGTGGCCGGCGGCCCGGACCTGTCCGCGGACTTCTCGGTGGGCGTGGTCCACGCCCCGTACCTGCGGACCCTCGACGCGTTCACGGCAGACGGGTACGAGCTGATCCTGGCCGGCCACACGCACGGCGGTCAGCTGTGCATCCCCTTCTACGGCGCTCTGGTGACCAACTGCGACCTGGACACGGACCGGGTGAAGGGGCTGTCCACGCACACCGTCGAGGGCCGGACCTCGTTCCTCCACGTGTCGGCGGGCTGCGGCACGAACCGCTACACCCCGGTCCGCTTCGCCTGCCCGCCGGAGGCGACCCTGCTCACGCTGACCGCACGCGTCTGAGCGGTTCGTCTGCGCGGTCGGGCCGGCGATCGTCGGCGCGGACCGCGTCCGACCTGCGGTGCGGGCGGGCGGGAACCGGATTTCGTCTCCGGGCGTGGGTGGGCTAAAGTAATCGATGTCGCCGCGACGTGAACAACAGAGCAGTGACATCGGGGTGTAGCGCAGCTTGGCAGCGCGCTTCGTTCGGGACGAAGAGGTCGTGGGTTCAAATCCCGCCACCCCGACTTCGTAAGACCAGGTCAAGGGCCTGATCCGCACTGCGGATCAGGCCCTTCCTGCGTGTTCTCGCGATCGAACCCGAGGTCTGTCGCCGTGTTTCCTCCCTCCCTGTCCGTGCGGTCCGCGCTGTCCAGGACGCTCTCGCCGAAGGTGCTGCGGACGGAAGTGCTGGCCGGTCTGGTCGTCGCTCTCGCGCTGATCCCGGAGGCGATCTCCTTCTCGATCATCGCCGGGGTGGACCCGGCGATCGGGCTCTTCGCCTCCTTCACCATGGCCGTGGTGATCTCCGTCGTCGGCGGCCGACCGGCGATGATCTCCGCCGCGACCGGCGCCGTGGCCCTGGTGATCGCCCCGCTCAACCGGGAACACGGGCTGGGCCACCTGATCGCGGCGGTGATCCTGGCGGGCGTCTTCCAGATCGCGCTCGGACTGCTGGGCGTGGCGAAGCTGATGCGGTTCATTCCGCGCTCGGTGATGGTGGGCTTCGTCAACTCGCTCGCGATCCTGGTCTTCATGGCCCAGGTGCCCGAGATGTACGACGTGCCATGGGCCGTCTATCCGCTCATGGCGGCCGGCCTCGCGCTGATGGTGTTCTTCCCGAAGATCACGAAGGCGGTCCCGGCGCCGCTTGTGTCCATCGTCGCCCTCACCGTGATCACGGTCGCGGCGGGCATCGCCGTGCCGACCGTCGGCGACAAGGGCGAGCTGCCGTCCGCGCTGCCCGTGCCGGGGCTGCCGGACGTGCCCTTCACCCTGGACACGCTGACGCTCATCGCTCCGTACGCGCTGGCCATGGCTCTCGTGGGGCTGATGGAGTCGCTGATGACGGCGAAGCTGGTCGACGAGATCACCGACACGCGGTCCTCGAAGACCCGGGAGTCCATCGGCCAGGGCGTGGCGAACATCGTCACCGGCTTCTTCGGCGGCATGGGCGGCTGCGCGATGATCGGCCAGACGATGATCAACGTGAAGGTGTCCGGGGCTCGGACGCGGCTCTCCACCTTCCTGGCGGGAGCGTTCCTGCTGGTGCTGTGTCTCGCCCTGGGGCCGGTCGTCTCCGAGATCCCGATGGCCGCGCTCGTCGCCGTGATGGTCATGGTGTGCGTCGCGACCTTCGACTGGCACTCCGTGGCGCCGAAAACCCTCAAGCGGATGCCCGCCGGGGAGATCGTCGTGATGGTCGTGACCGTGGTCTGTGTGGTCGCCAGCCACAATCTCGCGGTGGGCGTGGTGGTCGGCTCCGTCACGGCGATGGTCGTCTTCGCCAGGCGCGTCGCCCATCTGGCGGACGTCGTCTCCGTCCTTGATCCGGGCGGGGGCCAGGTCGTGTACCGGGTGACCGGCGAGTTGTTCTTCGCCTCCTCCAACGACCTGGTGGGGCGGTTCGACTACGCCGGCGACCCCGACACGGTGGTGATCGACCTCTCCGCGGCCCACATCTGGGACGCGTCCTCCGTGGCCGCGCTGGACGCGATCGAGCACCGGTACGCGCAGCGGGGCAAGCGGGTCGAGATCACCGGCCTGAACACGGCCAGCGCCCGCCTCCACGGCAGCCTCAGCGGGGAGCTCTCCGCCGGTAAATGAGCGGCGGTGGTGGTCGTCAGCCGGTGATGTCGATCTTCTCGTGGGAGGCCGACGGCTCGACGGCGACGGGCGGCTTCCCGGACGTCAGGCCCTTCAGCAGCTGAGCCAGATCGACTCCGGTCGTGGCGCCGAGGAGTTCCATCCCCTGGGCGACGTTGTCGGTGACGGTACGGGAGAGCTTGCTCGCCCCGTCGGTGGAGATGACGGTCATCCGGTCGATGGCACTCAGCGGTTCGGCTGCCTTGGCGACGACCTCCGGCAGTGCCTCGACCATCATCTGGACCATCGCCGCGTCACCGTAGCGCTCGAAGGCCTCCGCCTTCTGCCGCATGGCCTCGGCCTCGGCCGAGCCCTTGGCCGCGATGGCGGCGGCCTCCGCGTCGCCTTCGAGGCGGACCGCTTCGGCGATGGCCGCGCGCCAGGCGCGCTCGGCCTCACCGCGCTTGGCACCTTCGACGGCCTCGGCCTCGGCGAGAGCCGAACGGCGCTGCTTCTCGCCCTCACCGGTCAGCCGGGCCCGCTCGGCCTCCGCCTCGGCCGCGGCGATCGCGGCCAGGCGCTCTGCCTCGGCCTGCTTGACCCGGGCGACGCGCAGGGCCTCAGCCTCCTGCTCCGCCTGGTACCGGCGGGCGTCGGCCGGCTTGCGGACCTGGGTGTCGAGCTGCCGGTCGGTCAGGGCTGCCTGGCGCTCGGCGACCTTCTCCTGCTCCGAGAGGATCTGCTGCTGGCGGTCGGCCTCGGCCAGCGGACCGGCGGCGTTGGCCTGGGCGGCCGCCGCGTCCGTCTCGGCCTTGATCTCGGCCTGGCGCACGTACAGGGTCCGCTGCGCGACGGCGATCTCCTCCTCGGCCTTGAGCCGTGCCTGCTCGGCGGCCTGGCGGGCGTTGTCCTGGTGCAGGGGTCCGAGAACACTCTCCACCAGGTCGGCCATGGCCTGCCGGTCCCGCGTCAGGACCGGGTAGACCAGCAGGTCCGCCGCGTACAGCACCGGCCCCTCCAGGCCCATCCGCTCAGCGAGGTCGAGGGCGTTGAGCGCCTCCTCGTACGAGTGGACGACTCCGCCGGCTCCATGGTGGGAGCGGCCTATCCCGACACGGCCGCCGTCGGTGGCCGCGTACGCCTGCTTCGCGAAGAACTCCAGAACGTCCGGCTGGTCGCCGGGGGCCACGCAGATCAACCGGCCGTCCTTGGTGGTCAGCAGGATCTTCCGGTTATCGAAGCGGGCGAGGACGGTCTGCTCGATGCCCCGGGCCACCGGGTAGCCGTCACCGTAGGGTTCGGGCCCCTCAGCGACCGCCACGGCATGAGCCTGCGCAAGTCGCAGCCCGAACCGCTCGGCCCGCTCCGCGAGCCGCCCCAGATCACTGCCCCCGTACAGCAGATCGTCGACGAACTCCCGCCGCGCGGCCTCCTCCTGCCGTACCGCCTGCTGCTGCGCCTGCTCGTACCCTTCGGCGAACGCGTCCACCGCCTGCTCGACGGCGGCAAGGAGAGGACCGAAGGCCCGCGCGGGCAGCAGGGGTTGGATCTCCCGCGCCACCGCCAATTGCTCGCGGATGAGCCCCCACAGCGTCAGTCCCGCCTCCGCGGCCCGTTTGCCCTGCGCTCTGCGGGACTCCAATTCGTCCCGGGTGAGCCGCCGGCCCGTGGCACAGGCGTCGAGCAGGATGTCGGCGTATCCCACCACGTGTTCCGCCGGTGCGCCCCCTCGGCCATGGCCCTCCTCCTGTGCGATCCCCTGCGTGTACGCGTCATCGACGCGGCGTCCAGGGTGACATGCGGCGGGAATCGGCGGCGGCGCGCGGTCGCCGGTGCGGGTCGGGCGGCCATCCGGCGACCGGGTGGGGATCAAGCCGCTCTACTCTGGAACGTCATCAGGTTGGCTGACCGTCGAAAGGCTGGGTCTCAGGTGCTGGTCGCGGACCGATATCGGCTCCACATGTGTGTCGGGCGTGGCGGCATGGGCGAGGTGTGGCAGGCCACCGACGAGGTTCTCGGGCGTTCCGTGGCCGTGAAGTTGATGCTGGGTCACGAGTCGGATCCGTCGGCCGCCGAGCGGTTCCGGCTGGAGGCGCAGACGGCGGCGCGGCTGAGCCATCCGCATGTCGTGGGAGTCTTCGACTTCGGCACGTGGGACGGAAAGCTGTACCTCGTCATGGAGTTGGTGGAGGGGAGCAGCCTCGCGGGGGACGCGGGGGCTCCCCAGGCGCTGTCGCCGGAGCGGGTCGCCGTGGTGGCCGCGCACGCCGCCGCGGGGCTGGCCGCCGCGCACCGGGAGGGCGTGGTGCACCGGGACATCAAGCCGGGCAATCTGCTGCTGGACGGCGACGGGACGGTGAAGCTGGCGGACTTCGGCATCGCCCGCTTCGTCGACGATCCCTCGGCCGCGCTCACCAGCACGGGGCAGATCGTCGGCACCGGCCTCTACCTCGCCCCGGAGCGGGCCCTGGGGCAGCCGGCGTCGCCGGCCTCCGACGTGTACTCGCTCGGCTGTGTGCTGTACCAACTCCTCACCGGGCGACCGCCGTTCCAGGGCGACACCGCGACTGCGCTGCTGTACCAGCACATCGACACGCCGCCGGCGCCGCCGCGTCAGCTCGGGGTGGGGCTGCCGGCCGCGTTCGAGGCGTATCTCCTGACCTTGCTGGCCAAGCAACCCGAACAGCGTCCTCCGGCGCAGGCGATAGCGGACTGGTTCGCCTCGGGGGCGTGGCGCGGACATCAGTCGCACGTGCCCACGTACCAGCAGCCCCAGCCCCAGCAATCACATCAGCAGCAGTCCCATCACCAGCAGTTCCATCAGCAGCAGTTCCATCAGCAACAGGCGCCGCACCAGCCGCAGGGGCGGCAGTCGCACCGCCAGCCGCAGGGGCGGCCCCAGGGACGGCCGCCCGCTCAGCCGCTCGCACACACTCCGACGCCGTCCCGCTCCCGGCCCGGGCAGCACACCGCACCGCAGCACAGACCCTCCGCGAGACCCTCGGCCCGGCCCCACAACCCCCGGCAGGCTCCGCGCGGCGAGGGCGGTCTCGCGGCCCTCTCCCGGCGCCGTCCGAGGAAGACGGCCGCCGTGGCCGGCGGGATCGCCTTCGTGGTCTTCCTGCTCATCGGCATGGCCTGGCTCGCGCCCGAGGAGGGCTCGGCGGAGACGCCCTCGACCCTCCCGACGGCGACCACCGGCTCCTAGGCCGTGTCCTCCCGGCCCGGCCTCCCTGACCCGAACGGGGTCCTCCGGGTGGCCCGCAGGCCCCCGGTCCGTTCCCCTGGGGACATGCGCCCCCTCGACCTGAACTCCCTCGACCTGCACCCTCTGCGGGCGGCGGCCGAAGCGGCGTCCACCGTCCCCGCCGAGGCCGTCTCCGACTCCGGCCCGTCCGCGATCGCCCTTGGTCTCGGCGCCGCCGCACTGGCGGGCGCCATCGGCACCGCCGTCGTACGCAACCGTCTGTCGAAGTCGGCCGGCGAATCTCCCCCGCGCGAACACCGGCCGGGATCGCCGTCGGACGATTCCCCGGGCTGACCAGGCTCGGCTCGGCTCGGCTCGGCTCGGCTCCGAGAGGTTATCCACAGGTTGCGGACGCGGCGGACGGTTCGTCGGCGGTTAGGAGCATCATGGGGCAATGAGTGAGAGCAACGAGATCATCGACGTCCCCGTCTGGGAGCAGCGGTTCCGGGCGCCCCGCGTGTCCCTGCCCGAGTGGGCCGAGGAGGCCCCCGACCGTTCCCTGTTCGTGTCCAACGCGACGGGCACGTACGAGCTGTACGCCTGGGACCGGGCGAGCGGCGGACAGCGGCAGGTCACCGACCGGCCGAATGGCACGACGGACGGCACACTCTCCCCCGACGGCCGGTGGATCTGGTGGTTCTCGGACAAGGACGGGGACGAGTTCGGGGTGTGGATGCGGCAGCCCTTCGACGGCGGGGCGGACGAGCCCGCGGTCCCCGGGCTCGCGCCCTCCTACCCGGCCGGACTCGCGATCGGCCGCGACGGCACGGTGGCCGTCGGCCGCTCCACGGACGAGGAGGGCTCCACGGTCCATCTCGTGCGGGACGGCGCGGCACCGGTGGAGATCTACCGGCACCGCGAGTCGGCCGGCGTCGGCGACCTCTCGCACGACTCCACGCTGATCGCCATCGAGCACACCGAGCACGGCGACGCCATGCACTCCGCCCTTCGGGTGCTGCGGGCCCAGGACTCCTCGGTGGTCGCCGAGCTGGACGACACCAAGGGCGGCACCGAGGAGCTCGGCCTGGCGGTGCTGGGCTTCGCTCCGGTGGACGGGGACACCCGGCTGCTCGTCGGGCACCAGCGGCGGGGCCGCTGGGAGCCGCTGCTGTGGGACGTGGCGACCGGCGAGGAGACCGATCTCCGCCTCGACCTGCCGGGCGACGTGTCGGCGGAGTGGTACGCGGACGGCACGGGCCTGCTCATCGTGCACAGCTTCGAGGCGCGCAGCGAGCTGTGGCGGTACGACATCGCGACCGGGGCGCTGGTCCGGGTGGAGACCCCGGCCGGTTCGGTGTCGGACGCCACGGCACGCCCGGACGGCAGCGTGGAGTACCTCTGGTCCTCGGCCGCGATGCCGCCGGTGGTGCGCTCCACGGGCGGCGGGGTCGTCCTCGACCCGCCGGGCGACAAGGCGCCCGGTTCGGTTCCGGTGGAGGACGTATGGGTGGAGGGGCCCGGCGGTCGCATCCACGCGCTCGTGCAGCGGCCGCAGAGCGGCGAGGGGCCCTTCCCGACCGTCTTCGAGGTGCACGGAGGCCCGGCCTGGCACGACAGCGACGCCTTCGCCTCGGGCCCGGCGGCCTGGCTCGACCACGGCTACGCGGTGGTCCGGGTCAATTACCGCGGCTCGACCGGCTACGGCCGGGAGTGGACGGACGCGCTGAAGCACCGGGTCGGCCTGATCGAGCTGGAGGACGTCGCCGCGGTCCGGGAGTGGGCGGTCGCCTCCGGTCTCGCCGACCCAGCGAAGCTGGTGCTCTCGGGCGGCTCCTGGGGCGGTTATCTGACGCTGCTGGGGCTCGGCACCCAGCCGGACGCCTGGTCGGTGGGGCTCGCCGCCGTCCCGGTGGCGGACTACGTGACGGCGTACGAGGACGAGATGGAGGCCCTGAAGGCGCTGGACCGCACGCTCTTCGGCGGTTCGCCCGAGGAGGTGCCGGACCGCTTCGAGGCCTCCTCGCCGCTGACGTACGTCGACAAGGTGACGGCCCCGGTGTACATCTCGGCGGGCGTCAACGACCCGCGCTGCCCGATCCGCCAGATCGACAACTACGTCGAGCGGCTGGCGGCGCGCGGCGCGGTCCACGAGGTCTACCGGTACGACGCGGGGCACGGCTCGCTGGTGGTGGAGGAACGGATCAAGCAGGTGCGCCTGGAGCTGGACTTCGCGGCCCGGCACCTGGGGACCCGGCCGGTCGGGGGGTGAGACGGACTGCGTACCGTGGAGGGGTGTACCGGTTCCTGAAAACGCCCCGCTGGTGGGGGATCAATGTCTTCGTCCTGCTGGCGATCCCTTTCTGCCTGTTCATGGGGACCTGGCAGATGGGCAAGTTCGAGGACCGCGTCGACTCCCACCAGGAGGCGGAGCGGGCCCCGGACCCGGGGACGATGAGGACGGAACCGCTGGAGCGGCTCCTGCCGGTGGACAAGGAGACCTCGGGCCGGCACGCGGAGGCGAGCGGCACGTACGGCAGGCAGTTCCTGGTGCCGGACCGTGAGCTGGACGGCCGTACCGGCAGCTATGTGCTGACAATGCTGAAGACGGACAGCGGCACCCTGCTGCCGGTGGTACGGGGCTGGTTGCCGGCCGGTGCGAAGGCACCGGCCCCGCCGTCCGGCGAGGTCACCGTGGTGGGCGCCCTGCAGGCCTCGGAGAACGCGGGCAGCAAGGGTGTCCACGCGGCGGGCGGGCTGCCCGAGGGGCAGCTCGGCATGATCAGCGCGAGCTCGCTGATCAACGTGGTGCCGGACAAGGTCTACGACGCCTGGGTCACCCTCACCGACTCCCCCGCCGGCCTGACGCCGGTTCCCGCGACCGCCGCGGCCGGGACGTCCCTGGACCTGAAGGCCTTCCAGAACCTCGGTTACACGGCGGAGTGGTTCGTCTTCGCGGGCTTCGTCGTCTTCATGTGGTTCCGGCTCCTGCGCCGCGAGGCCGAGGCGGAGCGGGACGCGGCCCTGGGCCTCTGAGACCCGGCCCTCCCGGTGCTCATCCCTCCGAGGGCTCGCCCCTCCGAGGCCTGAACCTCAGAGCCTGACCCTCTACGACGCGTCGAGCACTCCGGTGCGGTAGATCGTGCCGGCGCAGGCGTTCGGGATCGTCGTCGCGGCCTGGGGGCTGCCCGGCTCCGCGGTGTGGCTGACGGCGATGGAGCCGTCCGCCGGTGTGCCGTCCTCCGTGCCGAGCTGGGGTGCGGTGTTCTCGCCGGTGGAGTCCGTCCCGGACGATCCGCCGCCGCCCGCCGACGTGCCGCCCGTGCCGCCCGTCCCGTCGCCGTCCGGGCTCGTGGTCGGGTCCGGTGGGGTGCCTGTGGTCGGACACGTCTCCGTGGGGACCCAGGCGAACCGCACCTCGTAGGCGTTGTCCGGCTTGAGGATCAGCGTGGGCGATTCCTGGGAGGGGTCGGGCAGGCCGCTCGCCGGGTCTCCGGCCGCGTGCTCCACGACCGTGATCTTGGCCGGGTCCGCCGCTCCGAGCGCCTGGAAGCCGATGCTGCCGGCGCCGCTCACGACGCAGTCCTCGCCGGAGATGTTGGCGATGCGGAAGGTGCCGTAGACCTTCCCCTCCGCGTCGGGGCCGCCCGCCTGCGCGGAGCTGACGCCCAGCTGGCCGGCTTCGCAGACCGGCGAGGAGTCCGGCTGGGACTCGACCGGCTGCGTCGCGTCGGCGCCCGTGCCGCCGCTCTTGTCCGGGGCGGCGTCGGTGGGCCGGCCCGCGCCCGCGGCCTCGCCCTGGCTGGGGCTCACCGTGGCGGCCGACGGCGCCGCGGTCTTCGCGCCGCCCTCGACGCCGGTCTCGGCGCCGGTGCCCGTGCCGCCCTGCGCCTGCTGACCGTGGCCGGCGTTCACCGACTGGTCGGTGGCGATGCCGCCCGAGTTGGCCACGTGCACGAACGCCGGCACGGCCGTGCCGATCAGTACCGCCGCGGCGGCGATCCCGACGATGGCCTGCCGCTTGCGGGCGCGCCGCGCGGGCACCGCACGGCGCAGATGGTCGAGTGCGCCCTCGGAGGGCTGGAGGTCCGCCACCGCGCCGTGGAGCAGGCTCCGCAGCGCCGGCTCCTCGCCGGCGAAGAGCCCCTGCCCGTCCTCGTCCGCGAAGGGGCCGTCGCCGCCTGGGCGGTCCTCGGCCCTCGCCTTGTCCGGCCCGTCGTTCACAATCTCGTGTCCCATGTCGTCGCGTTCACCGTCGGGCAGCCCGCTCGTACCGCCGGGTCCCGTACCGCCGGAGCTCATGCCGTCGCCTCCATCGCGACGCGCAGCGCCGCGATGCCACGCGAGCCGTACGCCTTCACCGACCCCAGGGATATGCCCAGCGTCTCGGCGACCTGGGCCTCCGTCATGTCCGCGAAGTACCGCAGGACGAGCACCTCACGCTGCCGCCGCTGCAGCCCGCGCATCGCCTTGATGAGCGCGTCGCGCTCCAGCTGGTCGTACGCACCCTCCTCGGCACTCGCCATGTCCGGCATCGGCTTGGAGAGCAGCTTGAGTCCGAGGATGCGGCGGCGCAGCGCCGAGCGCGAGAGGTTGACCACCGTCTGGCGCAGATAGGCGAGCGTCTTCTCCGGGTCCCTGACCCGGTTACGGGCCGAGTGGACGCGGATGAACGCCTCCTGGACCACGTCCTCGCAGGAGGCCGTGTCGTCCAGGAGCAACGCGGCGAGTCCGAGCAGCGAGCGGTAGTGCGCCCGGTAGGTCTCGGTCAGATGGTCGACGGTGGTGCCCGCGGCCATGGTGTTGTCAGCGCTCTCGCGCGGCGACGGAATGCCGGTCACCCCGGCCGTCCTGACTCGGGTCGGCATGGGGGCGATCACCGGCATGCCGCCGGCCGGGCGCGGCCGCCTGAGCGGGCGCACTCCGCGGAGCGGGACCACCGCTGCGATGTCGAGTACCTCTGCCACGCCTGTTGGACACGCTTCCCCCCGTCAGGGTTGTACGCGTACGCCACCGTTTTTGACGGTGTGCAGTTCGCCCTCATGCGTACACGCTCTTCCCCAATGCCCCGGTTTCTCCGCACGTTGTGCGCCAACATCCCAGAGGCGCACGCAGAGACGCATCCCGCCCAACCACCGGTTGCGGCAAGCGGGAAGAGCATCCTCGAACATGGCATCGCCCCAGTTCAAGAGCCCTTTGTCGGTGAATTGATCACTGGGGCTTCACAGATCCTACAAAAGTGAACGGTCAGCCGATGCCGATTTCCGGACGGACCGCCTCGGCGATCTGCAGGGCGTTCAGAGCCGCACCCTTGCGCAGGTTGTCCGCGCAGACGAAGAACTCGAGCGCCCGCTCGTCGTCCATCGACCGACGCACCCGCCCCACCCAGGTGGGGTCCGTGCCCACGACGTCGGCGGGCGTCGGGAAACCTCCCGCGGCCGGATCGTCGTAGAGCACCACACCGGGCGAGGTCGCCAGGATCTCGTGCGCGCGCCCGACCGTGACCGGGCGCTCGAACCGCGCGTGGACGGAGACGGAGTGCGCGGTGACCACCGGTACGCGTACGCAGGTGGCGGCGACCGGCAGTCCGGGAAGATCGAGGATCTTCCGGGTCTCCTCGCGGATGCGCAGTTCCTCGGAGGACCAGCCGTCCTCGGTCGGAGTCCCCGACCAGGGCAGTACATTGAGCGCGACCGGCCCGGGAAAGGGCCCGGTGTCGTCGCCGACGGCCCGCCGCACGTCACCGGGACGGTGACCCAGCTCGGTGCCCGCGACCAGCGACAGCTGCTCCCGCAGAGCCGCGACACCCGCCTGCCCGGCGACGCTTGCGGCCTGCTGGGCGGTCACCACCAACTCGGCGACGCCGAACTCGGCGTGCAGGGCGCCCACGGCGACGATCAGCGCCAGGGTGGAGCAGCCGGGGCTCGCGACGATCCCGCGCGGCCGTACCCGTACCGCGTGGGGATTGATCTCGGGGACCACCAGCGGCACGTCCGGATCCGCCCGGAACGCCGCGGAGGTGTCCACGACGACCGCGCCCTTGGCGGCCGCGATCGGCGCCCATCGCGCCGCCACGTCCTCGGGCGCCAGGAGGAGAGTGACGTCGACGCCCTCCAGGACGTCCTCGTCCAGCGCGAGGACCTCGGTCTCCTCCCCGCGGACGGCCAGCTTGCGGCCCGCCGAGCGGGGGGAGGCGAGGAGTCGGATCTCCCCCCAGACGTCGGCGTGCTGCGACAGGAGCTGGAGCATCACCGCCCCGACGGCTCCGGTCGCTCCCACGACCGCGAGCGTCGGCTTGCGGTTCACCGTCGTCACGTCACGCGGCGCGGCGCGTCGGAGCCGAAAGCCCCGCCCCGCGACGCGTCAGCCCCGCCCCGCGGCGCGTCGAACGGTGAGACGTCGAGCGGCACGTCACCGGCCGGTGCCGCCGTAGACCACGGCCTCGTCCGAGTCGCTGTCCAGACCGAAGGCGGTGTGGACGGCCGTCACAGCCTCGTTCACGTCGTCCGCGCGGGTGACGACCGAGATGCGGATCTCGGAGGTCGAGATCAGCTCGATGTTCACCCCTGCGTCGGACAGCGCCTGGAAGAAGGAGGCGGTGACCCCAGGGTTCGTCTTCATACCGGCGCCGACCAGCGAGATCTTGCCGATCTGGTCGTCGTAGCGCAGCGATTCGAAGCCGATCGCGCCCTTCGCCCGCTCCAGGGCGTCGATGGCCTTGCGGCCCTCGGCCTTGGGCAGGGTGAAGGAGATGTCCGTCAGGCCGGTGGAGGCGGCGGACACGTTCTGCACGATCATGTCGATGTTGATCTCGGCGTCCGCGACGGCGCGGAAGATGGCCGCGGCCTCGCCCGGCTTGTCGGGCACGCCGACGACGGTGATCTTCGCCTCGGAGGTGTCGTGGGCGACACCGGAGATGATGGCCTGCTCCACCTTGCGTTCCCCTTGCGGCTCATTGCTGACCCACGTGCCCTGCAGCCCCGAGAAGGACGAGCGGACGTGGATCGGGATGTTGTAACGGCGTGCGTACTCGACGCACCGGTGCAGCAGCACCTTGGAGCCGGAGGCGGCGAGCTCCAGCATGTCCTCGAAGGAGATCCAGTCGATCTTCTTCGCCTTCTTCACCACACGCGGGTCGGCCGTGAACACGCCGTCGACGTCGGTGTAGATCTCGCAGACCTCGGCGTCGAGCGCGGCGGCCAGCGCCACGGCCGTGGTGTCGGAGCCGCCGCGGCCCAGCGTGGTGATGTCCTTCTTGTCCTGGGACACGCCCTGGAAGCCGGCCACGATCGCGATGTTGCCCTCGTCGAGGGCGGTCCGGATCCGGCCCGGCGTGACATCGATGATGCGCGCTTTGTTGTGAACCGAGTCGGTGATGACACCGGCCTGGCTGCCCGTGAACGACTGGGCCTCGTGGCCCAGGTTTTTGATCGCCATGGCCAGCAGGGCCATGGAGATCCGCTCTCCGGCGGTCAGCAGCATGTCGAACTCACGCCCGGCAGGAATCGGGGATACCTGCTCGGCGAGATCGATCAACTCGTCCGTCGTGTCGCCCATCGCGGAAACCACGACGACCACTTGGTGGCCGTTCTTCTTGGCATCCACGATCCGCTTGGCGACGCGCTTGATGCCTTCGGCATCGGCAACGGAGGAGCCTCCGTACTTCTGCACGACAAGGCCCACGTGCGCTCCTCGCTCGGTCTCTGCCGCAGTCATCACTGCGGTCGGCTCAGTTTAACGAGCAGCCCGGAATCGCCGACCGTATATCACATCCTGAGATGTCCCGCTCAGGTGGTGATCCCGCCCGTCGGCCCGGACTGCCCGTGGTCGACCCCCTGCCCAGAGGGGAACGAGGTACGCGGAGGTGTGGGAGGGGTCACAAGCCCCTGGTCACAGCGGGACCGCCCCAGACGAGTGGGCCGCACCGACCCGCCGCACTGACGGACCGCACCGACGGGCGCTACTTCTTCAGCGCGCCCCTCCGAGATCCCAGGCCCAGCGGTCCGGCGATCTCGCGGGCCATGACCCGGCCCGCCTCCTCCGCCAGCTCGTCCTCCGCCAGGTCCTCGTCGATGTCGAGGCCGTCCAGTTCCGCCAGCGGCTGGTCGAGGCGGACGTGGGAGACGAGCGACTGCAGGGCGCGCAGGGTCCCGGACGCGGTCGGTCCCCAGTTGGAGAAGTAGGAGAACTGCCACCACCACAGCGCCTCGGTCGTCCGGCCCGCCCGGTAGTGGGCCAAGCCGTGCCGCAGGTCCGTGATGATGTCGGCGAGGTTGTCGGAGATCCGGCAGGGCACCGGCGCCTTGCGCGGCTCGTACGGGTCGAAGACCTCGGAGAAGACGTCCACCGGCTCCAGAAGCACCGCGAACCGCATACGCAGCTCGTCCATGTCCACGTCGGGGCCCGTGTCGGGCTCGTACCGCTCCTCCGGGAGGATGTCCTCGTGCGCGCCCAGGCGGCCGCCCGCGAGCAGCAGCTGCGAGATCTCCAGGAGCAGGAACGGCACCGCGCTGTCGGGCTCGTCGCCCTTGGCGACTTCCGTGGTGGCGACGATGAAGGACTCGATCGAGTCGGCGATCTGGACCGCGAAGTCGTCCGGATCCTGCGTGATGGAGTGCAGCGTGGCGTCAGACATCGAGGGTGCCTCCCTTGTGCTCACGAGTGAGCGCACGAGCCGTTGTCGGCCCTGTCGTCATACATCTAGCAGGCGCCGCCCCTCAAAGGCACGGCCCAGCGTGACCTCGTCCGCGTATTCGAGATCACCGCCGACCGGAAGACCGCTCGCGAGACGCGTGACCTTCAGTCCCATGGGCTTGATCATCCGCGCCAGGTATGTCGCGGTGGCCTCGCCCTCCAGGTTCGGGTCGGTCGCCAGGATCAGTTCGGTGACCGTGCCGTCCGCGAGCCGGGTCAGCAGCTCGCGGATGCGCAGGTCGTCCGGACCGACACCCTCGATCGGGCTGATCGCGCCGCCGAGCACGTGGTAGCGCCCGCGGAACTCACGCGTCCGCTCGATCGCCACGACGTCCTTCGGCTCCTCGACCACACAGATGACCGACAGGTCCCGGCGCGGATCACGGCAGATGTTGCACTGCTCCTGCTGCGCCACATTGCCGCAGACCGCGCAGAACCTGACCTTCTCCTTGACCTCCAGGAGCGCGTGCGCCAGACGGCGCACGTCCGTCGGCTCGGCCTGGAGGATGTGGAAGGCGATCCGCTGCGCGCTCTTGGGACCGACGCCGGGCAGCCTGCCCAGTTCGTCGATGAGGTCCTGAACCACGCCTTCGTACAACGGAACGCCCTTCCGGGGAGTGCTTGATTCTTACGGTAGTGGCTGCCGGGGCGCCTTAGAAGCCCAGCCGGGGATCAGAAGCCCAGACCCGGCATTCCGCCCAGGCCCTGGGTCAGCGGGCCGAGCTTGGCCTGCTGCAGCTGCTGCGCGTTGTCGTTGGCCGCCTTGACCGCGGCCACCACCAGGTCGGCCAGCGTCTCGGTGTCCTCCGGGTCGACGGCCTTGGGGTCGATCACCAGGCCGCGCAGCTCGCCGGAGCCGGAGACCGTGGCCGTCACCAGGCCACCGCCCGCCTGACCCTCGACCTCGGTCGCGGCGAGCTCTTCCTGGGCGCGGGCGAGGTCCTGCTGCATCTTCTGGGCCTGCTGGAGGAGCTGCTGCATGTTGGGCTGGCCACCACCGGGGATCACGGTCACTCACTCCTGGTGTTCTCGCTGACGACTGTTCGGTACGCCGAGTGTTCGGTACGCCGAGCCTACGTGGTCCCTGACCGCGCTGCCGCACAACTCTTTCGAGTGAGAAACTGCGGGCGCCTCAACCTGATCAAGACGCTCTTGCGGGCGGAAATACCGGGATTCCGGGCCCACGGCCCACCATTCGGCGGTAGGAAGGGCAGGCACCACGTGCACCGCACGTCACAGAAGGACATGAGCGCCCGAGCTGAACAGAGGAGTGCCCCGGTGAGCCAGCAGCCGGAGATGCAGCCGCCGCAGCCGCCGGCGGGACAGCCCGGAGGCGCCGCCGCGAGCCGCGATCTGTCCGGGACGGCGTTCCCGCTCGGCGACTGGGGCGAGCCCGCGGAGCGTCTGGACGAGCTGTACCGCTGGGTCGAGTCCAACGCGCTGCGGACGGCGGAGTGGTACCTCTCCGACCGGGTCTGGAAGCGCCGGTGCGCGCGGGTGCTGCGGATCGGTACGGCGCTGGGCGTCATCGCGGGCGCGGCGCTGCCGCTGCTCGACCTGACGGGCGTCGCGGACGGAGCGGCCGGGTGGGGGTATCTGTCCCTGCTGCTGGGCGCGGCGTGCATCGGCTGCGACCGGTACTTCGGGCTGACGTCGGGGTGGATGAGGGACGTGGCGACGGCGCAGGCGGTGCAGCGCCGGCTGCAGGCGCTGCGGTTCGACTGGGCGTCGGAGAGCGTGCGTGAGGTCCTCGGGCCGACGGAGGGTACGGCGAGCGAGGCGGCGGAGCGGTGCCTGGGGGTGCTGCGCCGGTTCTCCGAGGACGTGACGGAGCTGGTGCGGGTGGAGACGGCGGACTGGATGGTGGAGTTCCGCTCCGGTCCGGCGCCGCTGGCGCTTCAGTCGGCGGGCGGGGGCGGAGGCCCCTCCCGCCCCGAGGGGGCACCGGCCACGGCCCGCTTCCCCCTCCCGCCGGGGACCCGCCCGAACATGCCGCGCCAGAGGCCGCCAGAGCCTCGCTGACGGCGGCGGAGGGCGCCGGAGCCTCGCTGACGGCGGCGAGGGGTCGGAGCCCCGCTGAGGGCGGCGAGGGGTCGGAGCCCCGCCGCCGCAGCCGACCTCGCGGGAAGACCGCCGGCCGCGCCGACCTCGCCGATAGGCCGCCCCGGAATTCCCGGGGCGGCCTATCGGGTCAGCGAGGGGGTCAGCTGAGGACGATCATCGAGCCCTGTCCGAGGCTCCGCGTCGCCGCCGCGTGCAGCCCGAGCCACACATGACGCTCTCGGGCGAACGGACTGTCGTCGTACGCGATAGGTCCCGCCGGTTCCTCGAGCGAGGTCGGCCGCTCCGGCGGCAGCGGCGCGCCCGGCGGGTTGGCCGGGTCGATGCCGATCGAGGGCGCGACGAACTCCAGCTCCCGCAGCAGCCCGTGCGAGGACCCGAGCGGGCCGCCGCCCTCGAGGAGTTCGTCGTTGAAGAGCGGGACCGGGAAGTCCACCGGGACGTACGCCCCGGCGTGGTCGTAGTGCCAGACGAGGTGGGACTGCTGAGCCGTCGCCTCGAACATTTCCAGGAGCTGTTCGTAGTCACCGCCGAGCTCGTCGACCGGTTCGACCGCGAGACCGCACATCCGCAGCAGATAGGCACGGCGCAGGAAGTGCAGGGCGTCGTAGTCGAATCCGGCGACGGGCGCCACGTCGCCGGAGAGCCCCGGCATGTAGGCGAAGACGGGGACGGTGGGCAGGCCGGACTCGGTGAGGGCCTTGTCGTAGGCGGCGATCTCTTCGGCGAAGGGATTGTCGGGGCTGTGGCACAGCACGTCGACGAGGGGGACCAGCCACAGGTCACAGGCCAAGGGAGGCTCGCTCTCCGTCAGTTGCAGGGACGGCCAGGGTAGTCGGCGCGGTCCGCTTCGCACACCCGCTGGTGACCTGCCCCTCGACGCCCCGCGTCAACCCGCCGCGCTGCCCGGTCGGGTTCACCGCCGGCTCACGTCGCGAGCCGCTCCAGCCGGTCCGCCCACTCCAGCGACTGCGTGTTGTACGCCCGCACGACCGCGACCGCCGCCTCCGCGTCGCCGAGCGTCAGCGCGTCGACGAGGTCGACGTGTCCGCTCCACAGCCAGCCCAGCACGTCACGGTCGGAACGCAGGTACGGCACGGAGAAGACCCACGCCTGGACGCGGAGCCGGTGCAGGAAGTCGGCGATGTAGTCGTTGGCGGAGACCAGCCGGGCCAGCTCGCGCCAGTAGCGGATGTCGTACCCGATGAGGATGTCCAGGTCCCCGGCACGGGCCGCCCGTACCGCCGCCTCGCCCCGGCGCCGTACCGAGAGCAGCGCGACTCCCCGCGTCACATCCGGCTCGGGGGCGGCGTCGGAGACAGGGGTGGAGGCCGGGGAAGGGGGCACATGGCGTCGGAAGATGCCGTCGACGACGAGCATGCGGGCCTCGACCATCCCGCGGTAGTCGTCGACCGAGAACTGGTGCACCCGGAATCCGCGGTGCTGGTCGGAGTCGAGCAGCCCCTGCGCCGAGAGGTCGACGAGGGCTTCGCGCACCGGCGTCGCGGACACGCCGTACTGCTCGGCGATCTGCTTGACGGTGAATTCCTCCCCCGGCTGCAAACGCCCGGCGAGGATCTCGTCACGCAGCGCGTCCGCGATCTGCCGCCGCAGGGTGTTGCGGGTGACAGCTCCGCTCGCGGGCATGATGGTCGGCCCCCTCCGTCCGGTTCCGGGACACCCTAGACCAGACGGAGGGAAACCCCCGCGTACGTATGTCTACGCGGTGTGCTCGTCGGCGACGCCCAGCGCCGCGTCGAGGGCGGCGAGGCCCTCCTTGACCTCGGCCTCGGAGACGTTGCAGGCGGGGACGGCGTGGGTGCGGTTCATGTTGATGAAGGGCCACAGGCCGTGCTTCTTGGCCGCCGCGCCGAAGGCCGCCATGGGGGTGTTGGCCTCACCGGCCGCGTTGTACGGCACGAGGGGCTCGCGCGTCTCCTTGTTCTTGACGAGGTCGAGCGCCCAGAACACGCCCAGGCCGCGCACCTCGCCGACCGAGGGGTGCCGCTCGGCCAGCTCGCGCAGGCCGGGGCCGAGGACGGTCTCGCCGATGTGGGCGGCGTGCTCGACGACCTTCTCGTCCTCCATGACCTGGATGGTGGCGACGGCGGCGGCGCAGGCCAGCGGGTGCCCGGAGTAGGTGAGCCCGCCGGGGTAGGGCCGCTTGTCGAAGGTGGCGGCGATCTCGGCGGAGATGGCGACGCCGCCGAGCGGTACGTAGCCCGAGTTCACGCCCTTGGCGAAGGTCAGCAGGTCGGGCACGACGTCGAAGTGCTCGGCGGCGAACCACTTGCCGGTCCGGCCGAAGCCGGCCATGACCTCGTCGAGGACGAAGACGATCCCGTACCTGTCGCAGATCTCGCGGACGCCGGCGAGGTAGCCGGGCGGCGGGGTCATGATCCCGGCCGTGCCGGGGACGGTCTCCAGGATGATCGCGGCGATGGTCGCCGGACCCTCGAAGGCGATCGTGTCCTCCAGGTGCGCGAGGGCGCGCTCACACTCCTGCTCCTCCGTCGTGGCGTAGAACGGCGAGCGGTAGAGGAACGGCGCCCAGAAGCGCACGACGCCCGCGGAGCCGGTGTCGGAGGCCCAGCGGCGGGGGTCGCCGGTCAGGTTGATCGCGGTGGAGGTGGCGCCGTGGTACGAGCGGAAGGCGGAGAGCACCTTGTGGCGGCCCGTGTGCAGACGGGCCATCCGGACGGCGTTCTCGACGGCCTCGGCGCCGCCGTTGGTGAAGAAGATCTTGTCCAGGTCGCCGGGAGTGCGCTCGGCGATGAGACGTGCGGCCTCAGAGCGTACGTCGATGGCGAAGGCGGGCGCGAAGGTGGTGAGCTTCGCGGCCTGCTCCTGGATGGCGGCGACGACCCTGGGGTGCTGGTAGCCGATGTTGGTGTAGACGAGGCCGCTGGTGAAGTCGAGGTAGCGGTTGCCGTCGTAGTCCCAGAAGTACGAACCCTCGGCGCCGGCGACGGCGAGCGGGTCGATCAGGCCCTGGGCGGACCAGGAGTGGAACACATGCGCACGGTCGGCGGCCTTCACGGCCGCGCCGGCCTGGGGGTCGGGTTCGACATGAGGGGTCATGTGGCCAGGGTAAGGATGTGCAGGTCGGAGCGGCCATGACCATCTTGTCCACCGAGACCGGGGCCGACGCGACACCTTGGGGGGACTCCGTGGGGGCGGGTGCGCTGCTGCCTCTTCGATTGACAGGAAGCTGTCGACATGACAGTCTTCTGTCATAGACGCACGGCACTGACAAGGCACGACAGGCACTGACAACGGCAGGAGCCCACCATGTCCCGCACCGTCCACCTCGCCGTCTACGACACCTTCGCCGACTGGGAGACCGGCCACGCAACGGCATGGCTGGCCAGGTCCGGGTTCACGGTGAAGACCGTGGGGCCGACCGCCGCCCCCGTCACCTCGATCGGCGGGATGCGCATCACCCCCGACCTGGCCCTGGCCGACCTGCGGCCGGAGGACAGCGAGCTGCTCATCCTGCCGGGCGCCGACCTCTGGGACACGACCGACGACCTCGCCCCCTTCGCGGCCGAGGCCCGCCGGTTCCTCGACGCCGGAACGCCCGTCGCCGCGATCTGCGGTGCCACCGCCGGCCTGGCCCGCGAGGGTCTGCTCGACGACCGCTCACACACGAGCGCCGTGTCCTTCTACCTGGCTGCCACCGGCTACAAGGGCGCCGACCACTACGTCGACACGGACGCGGTCACGGACACCGGCGACGGCGTGGGCGACCTGATCACGGCGGGCCCCACGGAACCGGTCGCCTTCGCCCGCGAGATCCTCGGCCGGATGGGCGCCTTCGAAGGCTCGAAGCTCGACGCCTGGTACCGCCTCTTCCACGACTCGGACCCGGCGGCGTTCGAGGAGCTCAACGCGGACGAGGAGCAGGGCGCGGACGAGGAGCCGACCGCGCCCGGAGCGTCGTGAGCCGCGAGGAGCAGGACGCCCTGTCCCGTACCGCCCTCGGCGTCTTCCGTCTCAACGGCCAGTTCCTCGCGGTCTCGGAGGAACTGGCCCGCCCGGCCGGCCTGACCGCCGCCTGGTGGCAGGTCCTCGGCGCCGTCCTGCACGAGCCGCTGCCCGTCGCCGGGATCGCCAGGGCGATGGGCATCACGCGCCAGAGTGTCCAGCGGATCGCGGACCTCCTGGTGACGCAGGGCCTCGCCGCGTACGAACCCAACCCCGCCCACCGCCGCGCCAAGCTCCTCACGCCCACCCCCGAGGGCCGCGCGGCGATCGGCCGCATCGACCCGGGCCACGCCGAGCTGGCGGCACGGCTGACGCGCGAACTGGGCGGCCGGGAGGCGTTCGAGGAGACGGCACGGATCCTCGAACGCCTGTCGGCGGCGATGGAGGCGATCAGTGCGAGCCAGGCGCCGCCTTCTCCTTCCCCTCCCCCGTCTCGGGCCGGTACAGCGCCCCCATCACGTACTCCATCGCCCGACTGAACTCCGGGTCCGCCCAGCGCCGTGCCATCTCCTCCTCGTCGACGTCCTCGATGTGGGTCTGGATCCACCACAGGTTCCCGAAGGGGTCGCGGACGCGCCCCACCTTGTCCCCGAAGGCGAGGTACGTGACCTCGGTGACGGAGGTGCCGCCGGCCTCGACGGCCCGCCGGTGGACGGCTTCGGCGTCCTCGACGTACAGCCGCACGAAGGCGGGCGTCGGGCCCCAGCCGGGCGGGCTGTCGAAGGCCATGAGCCGCCCGGTCCCGATCCGCAGCTCGGCATGCCCGATGGTGCCGTCCTCCATGACGACCCGCCCGAGGTCCTCGGCGCCGAAGGCGCGCTGCAAGTAGTCGATGAGCCCGGCGGTGTCGGGAGTGATGAGCCAGGGCGTGACGGTGGTGTAGCCGTCCGGAACGGCCTTGATCGCGTTCATGTCTCCGACGCTAGAGGGCGATCAGGCCGGTTTCTGTCCTCATTCGCTCGAGAATTCCGAGGAGTTCGGACGCGGCGTCTCTCAGGAGCGAGGGGACGCGACGGGACCCGCCCGAGCTGTTCCGGACGGGCCCCGCACACGACCTAGCAGTACAGGTTCGCGCCTGTCGGCACGCCCAGGATCTGCGTGAACTGCTGGTACTTGCTCACCCGGCTCTGGACCTGGGCCGGGTTCTTGCCGTCGCACTCCAGCGCGCCGTTGATCGAGCGGATCGTCTGGCCGAAGCCCGCGCCGTTGACCATGGCGTTGTGGCCGGTCATGGTGCCGGGCCCGTTCTGGGTGTTCCAGTACCAGAGGCCGGTCTTCCAGGCGACGGCCGCCTCGCGCTCGACGCGGTACGGGTTGTTGAGGAGGTCGATGCCGAGGGCGTCGCCCGCGGCCTTGTAATTGAAGTTCCAGGAGAGCTGGATGGGGCCGCGGCCGTAGTAGGCGGCCTGGCCGGCGGGGCAGCCGTAGGGCCGGCTCGTGTCGCAGTAGTGGGGGTAGTTGGCGGTGTTCTGCTCGACGATGTGGACCAGGCCGCCGGTCTCGTGGCTGACGTTGGCGAGGAAGGCCGCGGCCTCCTGCTTCTTCACGGTGTCGCCGCCGGTGTTCGCGAAGCCCGGGTAGGCGCCGAGGGCGGCGGTCAGACCGCTGTACGTGTAGAAGGAGTTCCGGCTCGGGAACATCTGGTTGAACTGGGCCTCGCTGACGACGAATCCGGACGGGCTCGGGTTCGGGTCCGTACCGCCGCCTCCGCAGGAGCCTTCGTCACGCCAGACGTCGGCGCTGCCGGGGCGCTCGTTCTGGGTCCACCACTTCGCGTACCAGTTGTGGCCGTTGTACGAGGCGGTCATGCCGCCGGTGTAGACGCTGGAGGAGTTCCATGCCGTCACACAGGCGGGTGCCGCGCCCGCCGACGTGGCGGGGAGGAGCACGGCGAGTCCGGCGGCCGTACAGAGGGCGGCCATGAGGGTGAGCAGGCGTCGCAGCATGCGCTCGTCCTTCCGTGGGGGAAGGCCCAGCCAAGCGGCTTTGGTCTGGACCTGTCAAGGTCTAGACCAACTTTCGTGACAGTCCACCCCTCTTTTCGCCTCCCCACCCCGTCAGTGGTCGAGCATGCGCCCCAACAGACTGGTGAGCAGCGCCCGTTCAGCCTTCGAGAGCGGCTCCATCAGCTCTTCCTGGATGTCGGCGAGCACGCGATCGAGACGCTCGAGGTGTTCGCGGCCGCGCGCGGTCATGGTGATGACGTTGCGGCGACGGTCCTCGGGGTCGGGCGTGCGCTCGACGTGGCCGCGTTCGGCGAGCTCGTTGATGACGGCGACGAGGTCGCTGCGGTAGATGCCGGTACGGCGGCTCAGGCCGGCCTGGCTGGTGGGGCCGTGCTCATCGAGGGCTGCGAGTACGGCGTAGTGCCATTTGCGCGCGTCCTGTTCGGCGAGGCCCTCGCTGACCAGACGGTCCGCCCGGGCGGCGGTCAGAGCGAGAAGGCGGCTGGGCAGGCCGCGCAGGCGGGCCGGCGCCTCCCGGTCCCCCATCTCCGAGACAGGGGCGGTCTCGTCGGCGGGCTCGGGCGCGGGGCGCCCACTCTCGGTGCTCATGCCGCGCAGATTACCCCTTGTGTTAGTGCGTCGAACGATATAGCTTCGTTAGTGTCATAAACGTTAGCGGGACAAACGTTGAAGGAGTGAGTGGTATGCCCATGACCCAGGTCCTCGACTCGGCGATGTACCACGAGGAATCCGGCGCGGCCGAGCCCGGTGCCGCCGTCCCTCTCGTCTTCCTGCACGGCAACCCCACCTCTTCCCACCTGTGGCGCGATGTCCTGCCGGCAGTCGGCGGGGGCCGGCGGCTCCTCGCACCCGACCTGATCGGGATGGGCCGCTCGGGCAAGCCCGACATCGCCTACAGGTACGAGGACCAGGCGCGGTATCTGGAGGCCTGGATCGAGGCGCTCGGACTCGACCACGTGGTGCTGGTCGGCATCGACTGGGGAGGTTCGCTCGCGTTCGACTGGGCCGCCCGGCACCCGGGACGGGTGCGGGGCGTGGCCTTCATGGAGACGATCCCGCGACCCATGACCTGGGAGGAGTTCCCCGCGAAGGCGCGGGACCGGTTCCGGGCGTTCAAGACCCCCGGGCTGGGCGAGGAGCTGGTCCTGGAGAAGAACGTCTTCATCGAGGACTCCTTCACCCTGACCGTCCTCACCGGCCTGAGCCCGGCGGACCTCGACGTCTATCGGGCGCCGTACCCCACTCCCGAGTCCCGGCGGCCGCTGCTGGAGTGGCCGCGCGCGATGCCCCTCGACGGCGAGCCGGCCGAGGCCGTCGCCCGGATCGAGGTGTACGGCGACTGGCTGGCGTCCAGCCCGGAGGTGCCCAAGCTGCTCCTGACCTTCGACGGCTCACCGACCCTGATGATCGACCCGCCCATGGCCGCCTGGTGCGCGGAGAACATATCCGCCCTGGCCACGGTCCACTGCGGCCTCGCGGGGCACCAGGCCCCTGAGGACCAGCCGGCCGCCATCGCCGCGGCGGTCACGGCCTGGGCGGACCGCCACGGCCTGGGCCGCTAGACGGCCCGGCGTCCGCCCGGGCACGGCGGCGGCGGTCCGCGGGCTGTCCGGCGAGCTGTCCACCGGCGGCGTGGCGGGCTGCTCCGGCCGACGGGCCGGCGGCCGGTCCGCGGGATCTCCGGCCGACGGGCCGGCGAGCTTCTCCGGCCGACGGGCCAGCGGGCCGGCGGGCCCTCCGCTGACTCAGATCAGCAGGACCAGGCGGCCCGGGCGGTGGCCGGCCTCCACCCTGCGGTGGGCCTCCGCCGCCTCCTCCAGCGGCATGACGTCCGCCACCCGTGTCATCAGCTTCCTGGCCGCCACCTGCTCCAGCATCTCCTTCAACCGCGCGCGGTCCGGCCTGCCCCGCACCGCCGAGACCGAGATGCCCCGCTCGGTGACGGGCATCCGCTCGTGCGAGGCGGAGACGAAGACGCCGTCGTCCTTCACGGTCGGCAGCAGCGGGCCGCCGATCAGTGCCGCGTCGAAGACGCCGTCCACCTGGTCCGGGACGGGCGCGAGCACGCTCGTGATCATGTCCGCCGGCGCGCCCCGGGGCACGGGCAGGACCCGTTCGGCGCCGAGCACACCGAGTTCGTACTCGTCACCCGGGAGGCCCAGGGCGACCACCCGATGGCCGTCCGCCACCGCGTGCTGCACCGCGAACCGTCCCACCACACCACTCGCGCCCGTGACGAGCACGGTCGAACCCGAAGGGAGCCCCAGTTGGTCGATCGCCTGTCGAGCCGTCAGGGAGGAGAGCGGCAGCGACGCCGCAGCGGTGAAGTCCACGTCGTCCGGGATCGGGGCGAGCCACTCCGGCTCGACCAGGACGGTCTCGGCATAGGTCCCCTGGCCGCCCGTCTCCGTCCAGGGGACGAACCCCGCCACGCGGGTGCCCGCCGGCAGCCCGGGCACCGGGTCGAGGAGGGTGCCCGCGAAGTCGGAGCCGAGGACGAACGGCGGAGCGAGGTTTCCGAGGACGGCGGCCCGCGCGCCGGAGCGGATCTTCAGGTCCTCCTGGTTCACGGAGGCCGCCTTCAGACGCACACGTACGCGGCCTGGGATCTCGCCGGGCTCGGGCTCGGGCCGGCGGACCATCCTCAGCACCTCAGGGCCGCCGTAGGCGGTCACTTCGACGACACGCATGGGGTTCCTCTCCGACGGGGCCCCCTCGTCGCCATTACACCCACGCTCCCCACCCCCGGCAACCGCTGTCCGGCCACCTGAACGAACGGAGAACTCCCGGTGTCGGCCCGCGACACCGCCCCCCGGCTCGCACAGGCGTCCGTACCGTCGCGGGCATGGAGTGGATAACCGCAGAGAACGTCATCGCCGTGGTCACCGCGCTCATCGGTGTCTTCGTGTCGGCCGGTGTCGTCGCCTACGAACGCTTCATGCAGCGGGGCAGGCGGCTCGGCTACCGCGTGCAGCTCAACACACCGCTCCGGGACGGGGCCGAGACCGTCGGCGACCTGACCGTGCGGGACGGCGAGGTCGGCAGCACCGGCGGTTCCACCCTCGTCCTCCTCCGCATCGAGAACGACGGGCTCCGCGACATCTACCACGGGGACTACGAGCGGTCCGACGACTTCGAGGGGCTGCGGGTCACCTTCGACGACAAGACCGTGCAGGCCGTCGTCGCCACCGTCCCCCGGGACTTCGGCCGGGTGAAGCGCAATCTGGAGGCGGATCCAGGGCTGCGCAAGGAGGGCAACGCCGTCCTGATGCCCAAGGTGTCACTGACCCGCAAGCAGTACTTCAAACTGCTCGTCCTGCTCTCCGGCCCCGTCGCCCCCGACGAGATCGAGCTCACCGGGACGCTCAAGGAAACCGACATCCACCGCAACCAGAGCAGGAGCGTCGACGACAGAACCCCCACCTTCAGCCCCGCGGCCCGCAACATCGTCCTCGCCCTCACCGCCTGCGTGGTCACCCTCGCCACGATCATCGTCCGCACCGAGACCCCACCGCCGATCGGCTGCGCCCGTGGCACCCTCACCGTCACCGGGTCGACCGCCTTCGCCCCGGTGGTGCGGGAGCTGGCCAAGAAGTACGAGAAGGACTGCGACGGCGCCACCGTGGTGGTCGACGCGCACGGCTCGACGGCCGGCATACGGGAACTCGCGGCGGTCGGGGCCACGAGCGGCAAGGGCTCCCCTGCGATGATCGCGCTCTCCGACGGACGCAAGCCCGGAGGTTTCCCGCAGCTGCGGGAGTCCATGGTCGCCGTCTCCCTCTTCGCCCTCGTCCTCAACGACGAGATACCGCTCACCAGCCTCACCCTCGACGAGGTCCGCCGCCTCTACCGCGGCGACATCACCAATTGGAAGCAGATCCCGGGAGGCCCCGACCGGCCGGTGCTGCTGGTCAGCAGGGACGCCAACTCCGGTACACGGGAGGTGTTCCAGCGCCGGGTCCTCGACCGCAACGAGCCGGCGAACTCCTCCCTGGACTGCGAGACCAAGGACGACCCGGCGGCGCCCGTGGTGCGCTGCGAGCTCGGCAGCACGGAGCAGGTGCTGTCGACGGTGGCCCGGCTGCCCGGGGCCATCGGCTACGCCGAACTGCGCGCCGGCAGCGGGCTGAAGGGCCTCCACCGGGTCGCCATCGACGGCCGCGTGCCGAGCGTGGACGAGATCGGCGAGTCGACGTACCCATACCGGGAGATCGAGTACGCGTACACCTGGGGGCAGCCCCCCGCCGACTCTCTGACCTCGAGTTTCCTCACCTACCTGAGCCGGGGCAGCGGCCAGGACGTCATCCGCACGCACGGGCACCTGCCGTGCGCGACGCCCAAGGGACTGCGGATCTGCGGTGAAGGCTGAGAACGGGCCGAGGACAAGGGTGAGAAGCGGCGGGGGCCGTCTGGCATCCTCTTTCGTCGTGGAGCCATTGAACGCGGAAGACCCGGTCAGCATCGGCCCGTTCCGCCTGCTCGGCCGGCTCGGCGTCGGCGGGATGGGCCGGGTGTTCCTGGCGCGTTCGTCGGGCGGCCGTACGGTCGCGGTGAAGGTCGTGCACACGGAACTGGCGGCGCAGGACGAGTTCCGACGCCGGTTCGCCCGTGAGGTCGCCGCCCTGGAGCGGGTCGGCGGCACGGGCACCGCCTCGGTGCTGGGTTCGGACACCGCGGCCGAGGCGCCCTGGGTGGCCATCGGCTACGTCCCGGGTCCTTCCCTGCGGTCCGTGGTGGGCGACGACTTCGGGCCGCTGCCCACCACGACCGTGCGGGCGCTCGCGGCCGGACTCGCCAAGGCGCTGACCCATGTGCACGCCGCCGGGCTCGTGCACCGCGACCTCAAACCCTCCAACGTCCTGCTCACCGTCGACGGCCCCCGGATCATCGACTTCGGCATCGCCCGCGCCGTCGACACGGTCACCGACGGCGGGCTGACCAGCACCGGCGCGGTGGTCGGTTCGCCGGGCTTCATGTCCCCGGAGCAGGTGCGGGGCGAGAAGCTGACGCCGGCCTCGGACATCTTCTGCCTCGGCTCGGTCCTCGTGTACGCGGCGACGGGCCGCTCCCCGTTCGGTACGGCGGACAGCGGCGTCCACGCCACGATGTTCCGCATCGCCCACGACGAGCCCGACCTGACGGGCCTCGCCCCCGAGCTCAGCGGCCTGGTGCGGGCCTGCCTCGCCAAGGACCCGGCCGGCCGGCCCTCGGCCGCCGAGCTCGTCGAGACGATCACGGTCCCTGACCCCTGGCTGCCGTCAGAGGTCCTGGTCCGCCTCGGCCGCCACGCGGCCCAGCTCCTGGAGGCGGAGGCGGAGGCCGCGGCGGAAGCGACCAGCACCGGCGCCGCGGCCGGTGACCCCACACCCGTACCCGTGCCGGCCCCGAAGCCGCACCGGCGGCGCCGTACCGGGCTGATCGCGGCGGCCGGCGCGCTCGTCGTGGCCGCGGCCGCCTCCCTGACGTACGTCTTCTGGCCGGACACCGCCACGGGCACCGACGGGCAGAAGAACCTGCCCCGCGGCCACACCGGCGACGTGTCGGCCCGCCCGGCGGGGATCGTCCCCGCCGCCTTCCTCGGGGCCTGGGAGGGCGTGCAGCGCGGTTCGTCCGACCACCCCCGGGAGACCGCCCGGATCGAGCTCAGCCAGGGCGCGGCGGGCGCGAAGGCCGCCGTCTACGTCCAGGTGAACGACGAACGGCTCTGCATGGGCCGCTCCCGCCTCGTCTCGGCCGACGAGGACAAGGTGGTCCTCGGCGAGTCCGACGTGACCACCAGCGTCCCCGCCGAGCGCTGCACGCCGGCCGCCCACCAGACGCTCCGCCTGCGCTCCCCCGACGTCCTGGAGTGGTCGTCAGGCGCCGCGAAGGCCACCTTCCGCAAGGCGCGAACGGGGACGGACATCGTCCCCGCGGCGCTCGTCGGCACCTGGAAGATGAAGAACGACCCGCTGATCTACGGCGAGAACGCCGACCGCTACACCGACGAGGTGACCATCACCCAGGGCCCCATCGGCGCCCCCGTCTTCCGCAGCGTGCAGGTCTACCCCCGCCAGGACGACGAGGGCAACCTCACCGGTGACGCGGTCAGCTGCACCTGGACGGCCCTGCTGGCCGGCTCCGGCACCCCCCTGGTCATCGGCCCCGGAACCCCCGACCAGGACTCCTCCGACCGTGACTGCCATCAGTCCGGCAACTCCAGCTACCTGACGATCGTCCGCTCAGAGGGCAAGGAGCGGCTGCTGGTCTTCCCCATGCTCGACGGGGAGCCGGGCGAGTACTACCGCCGCTGAGGGCCCCTCGGTGTGTCCGGCAAGTCTCCCCTGGTGCGCGACGCCCTCCGGGCGGACGCCGACGCTTTCCGGACCCTCTCAGGCGCCGAGCAGTTCGAGGAGGGCGCGGACGGAGTCGAGGACGGGCTGGCCGATCGCCCCGGCCGTCGCCGCGATGCCCGCCACGGCCATGAGGGCGCGATGCCGTTCGCGCGGGGGGACGTCGGCGGCGGGGGCGAGGGCCGGGAGGGCCTCGTCGATGGACTGGGCGGCGATCGGCGGCACCTGGGCCCGCAGTTCCTGAAGCTGCCGGAACAGCTCCGTGACGGCCGCGTCCAGGGTCGGCGAGGACGTCGTCCCGTAGTTGACGATGCCCTGGTTGCCCTGACCGCCGTACATGTTGACGGTGGGTCCGTAGTAGTGGTCGCCGCTCATGAGTTGCTCACCCCGGTGTTGCCGTTCCCGCCGTACATGTTGACGTTGTCGCCGAAGTAGTAGTTGCTCGGGTTGATCGCCAGTGTCTGCACGTGCACCGTGAACTCGCGCTCCGGGTTCTCGATCGCGTCCGCGAGGGAACGGACGAGTTCGTGCAGGTGAGCGGGGTTCTGGGCGGTGACGAGCGCGGTCGAGGGGCCGGAGGTCTCGACGGCGAGCACGAAGTGGGACTTGGCGACCAGGACGGAGATCATGTCCCCGACCGCGTAGACCAGGAACGCGACGGTGAAGAACCAGATCAGGTCCAGGTAGCCCTCGCCGTCGGAGTCGAAGCGCGACATCGCCGCGATCAGACTGAGACCGATCGCGGTGAGGAGCGTGAACGCGAACCGCTTCAAGCAGCGGACGACGGCGTCCTTGCGCCGCGGTTGCAGCGTGAAGGTGTAGACACGGGCGATGTTCCGCAGCGGGTAGCAGGCCCCTCCGACCCAGAGCAGCCGCTTGCTCACCCTCACGTCGACACCGCTCATGTACCCGGCCTCCGGAGCGGGCGGGGCCTGCGACGGCGGTGGCGACGCGGGCGGTGGCGGTGGCGGTGGCGGCGACAGTGGTGGTGGCGGTGTGCCTGTCTTCTCGTCCATGTCTCCCCCGGCATTGGCCCGTGTACACGATGAAGGGCCATTAAGCACCTGTCACACCGACACCACAAGCCACCTGACGGTCGCTCAACAGCGGCTTTCAGCCGCCGCCTTCGCGTAGTCGTGGACCAGGGCGCGAGTGTCCTCCGCGCGCCAGGCGAGGGCGAAACGGCTTGGTGGGACCCCGTGGACGGGCAGCGTGACGACCCCGCCCCGGGTCAGCAGCGGCGCGTTGCCTTCGGCCACCAGGCATATGCCGAGGCCGCCGACGAGGGCTTCGTACGTCTCGTCCGTACTGGCGATCTCGGCCCCCACCACCGGCGGCCGCCCGTCGCGGGCGTCGAGGGCCAGCCAGTCGTCACGCAGCTCGGGGGCGGCCGCCGGCAGGGCGAGGAACGGCTCGTCGAGCAGCTCGGCGAAGTCGACGCTCCCGCGGCCGGCCAGCGGGTGAGTCTCGGGCAGCGCGACCAGCCGGGGTTCGGTGGCGACCACCGCCCAGCGGTACCGCTCGGCTCCGGCCAACGGCAGCCAGACGAAGGCGACATCGCTCGTTCCGTCGGCGAGACCCGCCGTCGGGTCCTCCCAGCCGACCTGCCGCAGCTTCAGCAGGGCTTCGGGATGCGCCTCGGTGAAGCGTGAGCGGATGGCGGGCAGCAGCCCGCCCCGCCCCGGGCTCGTACTCATCCCCACGACGAGGGTGCTGCTCGCGGCCTCCCTGGCGCCGCGGACCGCCGCCCACGCCTCCTCGCCCGCGGCGATCACCGCGCGGGCGTGCGGCAGCAGCGCACCGCCCACCGCTGTCAGGCGTACGCCCTGCCGGTCACGGTCGAAGAGCACGGCCCCCAGCTGCCGCTCCAGGGCTCTGATCTGTTTGCTCAGGGCCGGCTGCGAGAGGAAGAGCCTCTCGGCCGCCCGGGTGAAGTGGAGCTCCTCGGCAACGGCGACGAAGTACCGCAGATCCCGTACGTGCACATCCATGCCCATGGGTTATCACGACGGATCTTGGACGAGCAACGCCCTTGCCCCGCAGTCTTGTTGAGGAAACGACGAGAACCGAGAAGACGGACGAGGGAGTCACGCACATGAGCAAGGTCTGGCTGATCACCGGCGCGAACAGCGGCTTCGGACGCGCCTTCGTCGAGGCCGCCGTCGGCGCGGGCGACGTCGTCGTCGCCACCGCCCGCCGGGTCGAGTCCCTGGACGACCTGGTCGCCGCCCACCCCGACCAGGTCGACGCGGTCGTGCTCGACGTCACCGACACGGCCGCGATCGACGCGGTGGTGCGCGATGTCGCCGAGCGGCACGGCCGTATCGATGTCCTGGTCAACAACGCGGGCCGGACCCACGTCGGCTCGGTCGAGGAGACCGGCGACGCCGAGCTGCGCTCCCTCTTCGACGTGCACGTCTTCGGGCCCGCGGCGCTGACCCGCGCTGTCCTGCCGCACATGCGGGCCCGTCGCTCGGGGGCGATCGTCCAGCTCAGCAGCGTGGGCGGGCAGATGTCGATGGCCGGCTTCGGCGCCTACAGCGCCACCAAGTTCGCCCTGGAGGGGATGTCGGAGGCGCTCGCCGTCGAGGTGCGGCCGCTGGGCATCGACGTCCTGATCGTGGAGCCGGGCGCCTTCCGTACGAACCTGTTCGGCAACCACAGCCTGAGCGAGGACGGGATCGCCGACTACGCGGACACGGTGGGCGCGACCCGCCGCTACGTGGAGACCGGCGGCGGCACGCAGGCCGGCGACCCGGCGAAGGCCGCGGCGGCGGTCGTCACGGCCCTCGACGCGGAGAACACCCCGCTGCGGCTGGCCCTCGGCGGCGATTCCATCGACACGATCCTCACCCACCTCGACCAGGTGCGGGCCGACCTCACCACCTGGGAGAAGGTCGGCCGGGACACCCAGCTGGACCAGTAGCCGACGCGGAGGGCCCGCACCCCGGGATGCGGGGAGCGGGCCCTGCGGCACGTGTGTCTCCAGGAATTCCCGCAGGAGTTCCTACAGGAACGAGTTGATCTCGATCGTCTCGGTGCGGCCGGGGCCGACGCCGATCGCGGAGATCGGGGCGCCCGACATCTCCTCCAGGGCCTTCACGTACGCCTGCGCGTTCTTCGGCAGGTCGGCGAAGGTCTTGGCCTTGGAGATGTCCTCGGTCCAGCCCGGCAGCATCTCGTAGATCGGCTTCGCGTGGTGGAAGTCGGTCTGCGAGTACGGCAGCTCCTCGACGCGCTTGCCGTCGATCTCGTACGCGACGCAGACCGGGATCTGCTCCCAGCCCGTCAGCACGTCGAGCTTGGTGAGGAAGAAGTCGGTCAGGCCGTTGACGCGGGTCGCGTAGCGGGCGATGACCGCGTCGAACCAGCCGCAGCGGCGGTCACGACCGGTGGTGACACCGCGTTCGCCACCGATGCGGCGCAGCGCCTCGCCGTCCTCGTCGAACAGCTCCGTGGGGAACGGGCCGGCACCGACACGGGTCGTGTAGGCCTTGAGGATGCCGATGACCCGGCTGATCTTCGTCGGGCCCACGCCGGCGCCGGTGCAGGCGCCGCCCGCGGTCGGGTTCGAGGAGGTGACGAAGGGGTACGTGCCGTGGTCGACGTCGAGCAGGGTGCCCTGGCCGCCCTCGAAGAGCACGACCTTGTCGTCGTCGAGCGCCTGGTTGAGGATCAGGGTGGTGTCGGCGACGTACGGCTTGATCTGCTCCGCGTACTGGAGCATCTCCTCGACGATCTGCGCGGCGTCGATGGCACGGCGGTTGTAGAGCTTCGCGAGGAGCTGGTTCTTCCCCTCGAGCGCCGCCTCGACCTTCTGGTTGAGGATCGACTCGTCGTACAGGTCCTGGACCCGGATGCCGACACGGTTGATCTTGTCCGCATAGGTCGGGCCGATGCCACGGCCGGTGGTACCGATCTTGCGCTTTCCGAGGAACCGTTCCGTCACCTTGTCGAGGGTGACGTTGTACGGCGTGATGAGATGCGCGTTGCCACTGATGAGGAGCTTGGACGTGTCGACGCCACGCTCGTTCAGCCCGCTCAGCTCGGAGAGCAGGACCGCCGGGTCGACGACGACACCGTTTCCGATCACCGGGGTGCACCCCGGGGAGAGGATTCCGGAAGGGAGAAGATGCAGCGCGTACTTCTGGTCGCCGACGACGACGGTGTGGCCGGCGTTGTTGCCGCCCTGGTAACGCACTACATAGTCAACGGATCCACCGAGGAGGTCGGTGGCCTTTCCCTTGCCCTCGTCACCCCACTGAGCACCGAGCAGCACAAGTGCGGGCACAGGCGTACACCCCTTCCGGGCGGGGCATGTCAAGGTCAGCGGGCGTCCGCCGCCTCACCGGTGTGCCCCGGAATAGACGAAGCCCCTGGCGCAATAGCGCAAGGGGCTCTTGCACAAAGATGCTACCCGAGGAAGGACCGAGGTGTCGGCTCACGACCAGCTGCTGGTGGTCATCGACCCGGTCGCCCGCCGAAGTGACGGCGAGTCCGTACGGATCGCGAAAGATGTCTTGTGTGCGGGAGCGGAAGCGAAGATCTGCCTCCCGGACAGTCCGGAAGAATTCTCCCGGGCCCTTGCGCGGCGCGGCTCCCGCCGCCTTGTCGTGCTCGGCGACGACCGTGCGCTGCTCCGTACGGTGACCGTGTTGCACCGGGAGCGTGAGCTCGCGCGGGGACCGCTCTCCCTCGTTCCGATCGGCGCCCCGGGATCCCTCCATGTGGCCCACGCCCTCGGCGTGCCGCAGAACGCGGTGACGGCCGCCCGGGCGGTCCTCGACGGAGTCGTACGCCGACTGGACCTGCTGGTCGACGACAGCGACGGGGTCGTCCTCGGCGATCTGCGCATCCCCGCGGCACCGGGCCCGACGACGGCCCTCACCGGGCCGTCCGTCTGGAGCACCTGCCGCTCCCTCGTCCGCACCCTGGTCCGCCCGGACCCGACCCACCTCGCGATCCGTACGCACCGGCTGCGGGTGGAGGCGGACGGCGTCCTGCTCAGCGATGTGAACGCACCCGTGGAGGGGGTGAGCGTCCGGTCCCTCGGCGGTGTGGCGGAAGTCACCGTCCATCCCCCGTTCGCGCCGCCTTTCCACACCGACGCCCGCACCCTCACGGTGTCGGGCCCGGACTTCCGCTACCGGGCCGACACGGTGGTGGCGGGGCCGGTCCGCAGAAGGACGTGGACGGTGCGGGCGGACGCGTGGGGGCTGACCCTGCCGGCGGATTGAGGGGCGTCCCGCCGAGGCCCTTGCCGGGCCGCCTGCTTGACCCTCTGCCCGGCTTTGTCGGCGCGCCGGCGGTCGAGCAGGCCCAGCATCTCCTGCTGGAGGACTCGCGGGTCTGGCCGTCCTGCTCCGGGGCGCCGTCCCGAGGCAGCCGTCGCCGCGTGGGGCGTGGCGGGGCTCGCCCCGGCCCTCGGCCGGGTCGGCCCGGCGCTCGACCTGCCGCGTTCGGTCCTGAATCTGTCGCCCTTCGGCCACCTGCCGAAGCTCCCCGGCAGGACATGGCGTGGACCCCGGCCCCGGTCCTGACGGCGCCGGCGGCGGCGCTTGTCGCGGCGGGCCTCCTGCGCCTGCGCCGCCGGGATGTGACGGCACCCTGACGGCAGCGGTGGTCACACCTCCACGAGCAGCTCGTGGAAGCCGCGGATCACGTACCCCGGCTTCCACCGCGGCTCCGCCGCCGGCCGCATCCCCGGCGCCTGTCGCAACAACTCGCCGAAGACGGCGGTCAGTTCGAGCCGGGCCAGCGGGGCGCCGAGGCAGTAGTGGATGCCCGCGCCGAAGGTGATGTGCGGGTTGTCCGCGCGGGTGAGGTCCAGGGCGTCCGCCGTCGGGCCGAAGCGGGCGGGGTCGCGGTTGGCTGAGCCGAAGAGGAGGGCCACCTCCGAGCCGCGGGGGATGACCTGGTCGCCGATCTCGATGTCGTCGAGGACCCAGCGCTCGAACATCTGCAGCGGGGTGTCGTACCGCAGAAGTTCTTCCACAGCTGTGGACAACTTTCCGGGTTCCGGACGGACGCCCTCCCGGAGCAGCGTCCACCAGCCGTTGACGGTGGTGTTCACCGTCGCCTCGTGCCCCGCGTTCAGCAGCAGGACGCACGTGGAGATCATCTCCTGCTCGGTGAGCTCCTCCACACCGATCAGTCCGGAGATCAGATCGCCCCCCGGGTCTTTCCGCCGCCGCTCGATCAGCTCCCGCAGATAGTCCGAGAACTCGATCGAGGCCCGCACCGCCCGCCGGGCCGTCTCCTCCGAGGGGTTCAGCTCGAACATTCCGCAGATGTCGGCCGACCAGGGCCGCAGCCGTCCCCGCTCCTCGTCCTCCTCCGGAATCCCCAGCATCTCGGCGATCACGGCGACCGGCAGCGGTTCGGCCACCTCCGCGAGCAGGTCCCCGCCGCCCCGGGCGACGAGACCGCCCACGAGCTCCCCGGCGAGCCGCTCCACCGTCGGCGCCAGGTTCTCCACCGTCCTCGGGGTGAACGCCTTCGACACCAGCCGCCGGATCCGCGTGTGGTCCGCGGCCTCCAGATCGAGCAGACCGTGGTCGTTGAGGGTGTGGAACGGCTCGTGCGCGGCGGGCGGTGCTTCGCGGCCGAACTCCTCGTGGGTGAAGCGGTGGGTGTACGTGCGGCCGAGGCGCCGGTCCCGCAGCAACGCGGAGACGTCCGCGTGGTGCGGGATCAGCCACTGCCGGGTCGGCGCGTACCAGTGGGCGCGGCCCGTCGCCCGCAGCTCGGCGTAGGCGGGGTACGGGTCGGCGACGAACTCCGGGGACCAGGGGGCGAAGGGAACGTCCATGCCCGGACGCTACCCGCGCCGGGGCGCCCACGGGAGGGGCACCGGCAGGAGTGCCGGGGGTCCGCCGGGCGGGTCAGGGACCGACCGAGACCCGCCGGCAGCCCCTACCCCCCGACCTGGACCAGCCGCGCCTCGTACGCGAAGACCGCCGCCTGCGTCCGGTCCCTGAGCCCCAGCTTCACCAGGATCCGGCTCACATGGGTCTTGATCGTCGACTCGGCCACCACCAGACGGTCCGCGATCTCCGCGTTCGACAGGCCCTGCGCGATCAGCACGAGCACCTCCGTCTCCCGCTCGGTCAACTCCCCGACCTGCGACAGCGAGGGCGCCCGCGGCGCCTGGGCCGCCTTGGCGAACTCGGTGATCAGCCGCTTGGTCACGGTCGGCGCCAGCAGCGCCTCGCCGGCCGCCACCACCCGTACCCCGTCCGCCAGCTGGCGCGCGGAGGCGTCCTTCAGGAGGAAGCCCGAGGCCCCGGCCCGCAGCGCCTGGTAGACGTACTCGTCGAGGTCGAAGGTCGTCAGGACCAGTACCTTCGCGTCGGCGTCCGCGGCCACGATCTCGCGGGTCGCGTCGATGCCGTTCAGTTCCGGCATCCGGATGTCCATCAGGACGACGTCCGGTCGGAGCGCCGCGACCTGCGCGACCGCCTCTCGTCCGTTGACCGCCTCGCCGACCACCTCGATGTCGGGCATGGCGCCGAGCAGGACCGAGAAGCCCTCGCGGACCATCATCTGGTCGTCGACGATCAGTACGCGGATCACTGCTCGGCCCCCTGACGCGCCACCGGGATGAACGCCGTCACCTCGTAGCCGCCGTCCTCGGCCGGCTCGGCCGTCATCTCGCCGCTCAGCATGGTCACCCGCTCCCGCATGCCGGTGATGCCGTGCCCGGCGCCCGGCGAGGCCTTCACCAGGCCGCGCGCCGGACCGTTGACGATCCGCAGGCCCAGGCCGCCGAGGACGTAACTGACCTCGACCTTCGCCCCGGCGCCCGGCGCGTGCCGCAGCACGTTGCTCAGCGCCTCCTGGACGATCCGGTACGCCGAGAGCTCGACGCCCTGCGGCAGCTCCCGCACCGCGCCGGTCACCGTCTTCTCGACGTCGAGGCCGGCCTCGCGGACGTTGGCGACGAGCCCGTCCAGGTCGGCGAGGGTGGGCTGCGGGGCGTCGGGGGCCTCGTAGTCCTCCGCCCGTACGACGCCGAGGACGCGCCGCAGCTCGGTGAGGGCCGCCACCGCGTTCTCGCGGATGGTGACGAACGCCTGCTCCAGCTCCGGCGGCGGGTTCTCCACCCGGTACGGCGCGGCCTCCGCCTGGATGGCGACCACCGACATGTGGTGGGCGACGACGTCGTGCAGCTCGCGGGCGATGGTGGTCCGCTCTTCGAGCAGGGTGCGGCGGGAACGCTCCTGCGCGGTGACGGTCTGCTGGGCGGTGACGGTCTTCTCGGCCTCGCGGCGGACCTGCCGGACAGTCACGACGAGCAGCACGAGAGCGGAGAAGAAGAGCAGCTGCGGCGCGTCCGTGCCGTGGCCGATCCCGAGGAAGAACTCGACGAAGATCGCGTAGGCGCCGGTCAGCAGCCACATCCAGCCGGCGGTGCGGGGCCGGGTCCGGGCGGCGACCACGGTCAGGACGACGAGGTGCGCGCCGAAGGAGTTCGGCGACCAGGGCCAGCCGTCGCCGAAGCTCCCCATGTACCCGATGAGGGGGGTGGTGGTGAGCGAGGCCCAGAAGGCGAGGACCGGGCGGACCAGGGTGAGCAGAACGATCACGGCAGGCGTGATCGCGTACACCGCCGACACCGGTCCTGCCTCGCCGTCGGCGACCGTCGCCCCGATCAGGAACACGAGGAACGCGCAGCCGGCGACCACCGCGTGCGGGGTCCAGACCGCGGAGGCCCGTATCCGCCCCGGCAGGCGCCGGGTCACCGGCCCGTCGACGGCCATCGGATGCAGCGGCCGGTAGGCGAAGGCGTCGTGGAAGAGGTCCTCGCGCAACCCGCCGAGCGCGCCCTGGGCCAGGCGGAACTCGGGGCTGCGGCTCGTTTCACGGGTGTCTGTCACATCAGCCAAGGTACGGGGGGCGGGCGGACGCGGTCGTCCCCATGAATATGGATCCTCCCGCGTCCGTCCCAAGTACTACGCGGGCCCCGCGGGGTCCGCTCCGGCCCCTCAGGCCGGCCCCACCGCTGTCCGGGGCCCTACGGACGGAAGGCGTCGGCGTGATCCGCCGCCCACTCGGCGAAGGTACGGGCCGGGTGTCCGGTGACCCGCTCCACGGTGTCGACGACCGTGCGGCCGACCTCGGGGGTGTTCCCGTACGCCTCCAGCAGGAAGCCGATCACGTGCTCGGGCAGCCCGGCCTGCCGCCACCGGGCGACGGCCTGCTCCTCGGTCAGCTCGACCAGCCGGATCTCCCGGCCGCGGGCGGCGCCGAGGGCCGCCACCTTGTCCCGGAGGGTGAGTACCTCGGGGCCCGTGACGACGTACGACCGTCCGCCGTGGCCCTCCTCGGTGAGCGCGACGGCGGCCACCGCGCCGATGTCACCCTCGTGGACCATGGCGCTGAGCCGGTCGGCGAACGGCTCGCGCACCTCGTCGTCGGCCCGGACGCCGGGCGCCCACTCCAGGACGTTGGACATGAACTCGACGGGCAGGACGACCGTCCAGTCGAGGTCCGCGGTCTCCTTGACCGCGCGCTCCACCGGGGTGTCCTCGCCCCCGTGCAGCACGGTCACCCGGCGCACGCCCGCCTTCCGGGCGAGCTCCAGGACGCGGGGGCCGGTCTCCAGCGGCGCGAACGCGGCGCCGCCGAAGGTGATGAGGTGCAGGCCGGTGACGTCCGTCAGCGCCTCGGTGAGCGAGTCGGGGTCGGTGAGATCGCCGACGGCGACCTCGACGGCGTCGGGGAGCACCGCCCGGGCCTTCGCCGCGTCCCGGGTGAGGGCGCGGACGGCGTGCCCGCGGGCGAGGAGTTCGGTGACGATCTGGCGTCCGACGGTGCCGGTGGCGCCGGAGACGAGGACCTTCTGGCCGCTGTGCGGGAGCGTGGTGTGGTTCATGCTCAGAAGGTAGGAGGGCTTGCGGTCAGCTTCCGTCCGCAAGCCTACGGACTCCCACGGTCAGAAGGCGAGTTGCGCGATCTCCTCCGCCACCACCGCGCAGGCGTCCGCCGCCGGATCGATCAGCGGGAAGTGGCCCACGTCCGGCAGGAGCGTGAGGCCGACCGTCTCGCCCGCCTTCGCCGCCGCCTCCACGTACGCGTCGGCGACGGCCTGCGGGACGACGACGTCGTCCCGGCCCTGGACGACGGCGGTCGCGATCCCGGTGGGCAGCAGCAGGGCGGGGTCGGCATGCCGGGCCCTTACGTCGAACTCCCCTTCACCACCGAGGAGTTCGGTGACCGCACCGCCGCACACCCCCAGCTCGACGGCCCGGCCGAAGTGGGCGATCGGAGCCAGCGCGACCACGCCGCGCAGCGCGGGCGCGGCGGGCAGCCGCCACGGCGCGTCGGGCGGCAGGACATGACGGGCGGCGGCCCACAGGGCGAGGTGACCGCCCGCGGAGTGGCCGGTGAGCACGATCCGGCGCGGGTCGGCCTGCGGCAGATGCTCGGCCAACAGCCGCGGTACGGCGTCCAGCGCCGCGGCCACGTCGTCGAAGGTCTCGGGCCACCGCCCGGCGACCGGGCCGGTCGCGCCCTGCCGGGGAAGCGAACCGCCGCGCCGGTACTCGACGTTGGCGACGGCGAACCCCCGGCGGGCGAGAAAGTCCACGAAAGGGGTCAGATGCCGACGGTCGTACGGTGCCCGCCACGCGCCGCCGTGCAGGGCGACGACGAGCGGGGCCCGCTGCCGGCCGTCTCGTGGGGCGTAGAAGTCGACGACCTGGTCGGGGTGTTCTCCGTACGCGGCGGACGCGTCCGGGGCGACGGCCGGGTGCGAGAAGGCCGATGCTTCTTCGGCGGCGTCGCGCGCGGCGGGGTCCGGCATGCTGTTCCAACCTCCTGGGGACGGGGCCGAATTGGCCTGACCTGCGGGGACCGTATCAGCACCGACGCCCCCACAGATCAAGCGATCATCCGACCGCGCGGCCTCAGCCGGCGGGAACCTCCGCCAGGACCTCCGCCAGCACACGCGCGGCGCGCTCCGTGTCGGCGAAGCCGACGTACAGCGGGGTGAAGCCGAACCGCAGCACGTCCGGGCGGCGCAGGTCACCCACCACTCCGCGCCGGATCGACTCGGCCATGACGGCGGGCGCCTCGGCGCAGCGCAGGGCTACCTGGCTGCCGCGCTCGGCGTGCGCGCCCGGCGTGAGGGACTCGACCCGGCCCGCCGGCACGTACTCCCGTACGCACTCCAGGAAGAAGTCCGTCAGCGCGAGGGACTTGGCCCGCACGTCCTCGACGTCCACCCCGTCCCACACGTCCAGCGCCGATTCGAGCGCCAGCATGGAGAGGATGTCCGGGGTGCCGACGCGGCCGCGGAGCGCGCCCGCCGCCGCCTCGTACCCGGGGGTCATCCCGAAGGGGTCACTGTGCGAGTTCCAGCCGGGCAGCGGGGAGTCGAAGGCCGCCTGGTGGCGCTCGGCGACGTACAGGTACGCGGGCGAACCGGGGCCGCCGTTCAGGTACTTGTAGGTGCAGCCGACCGCCAGGTCGACGCCGTGCGCGTCCAGACCGACCGGCAGCGCGCCCGCGCTGTGGCACAGGTCCCAGACGGCGAGCGCGCCCGCCTCGTGGAGGGCGGCCGTGATGCCGCGCAGGTCGTGCAGCCGTCCGGTGCGGTAGTCGACGTGGTTGACCAGCGCGGCGGCCGTGCGGGGCCCCGCGGCCGACGGCATGTCGGCGGGGGCGACCGGCACGATCCGGCGTCCGGTCATCCGGGCCGCGGACTGGGCGATGTACCCGTCCGTGGGAAAGGTCGTCGCGTCGACGAGGATCTCGTCCCGGTCGTCACCCGCCAGGCGGGCGGCGCCGACGACGGCCTTGAAGACGTTCACGCTGGTCGAGTCGGAGACCACGACCTGGCCCGGGGCGGCGCCGAGGATCGGGGCTATCCGGTCGCCGATCCGCTCGGGCGCGGTCCACCAGCCGCTCTCGTCCCAGGAGCGGATGCGCAGCTCGCCCCACTCACGGGTGAGGACGTCGGCCATCCGGGCGGGGACGTGCGCGGGCAGGGCCCCGAGCGAGTTCCCGTCGAGGTAGGTCACCTCGTCGAGAGCGAACTTCTCGCGCAGCTTGCCCAGTCCGTCCTCGCCGTCCAGGCGCAGCGCCTTCTCGCGCAAGGTCTCAGACATGGCTGCGCGCCGTCCACAGCTCGGGGAACACGTTCTTCTGCGCCCGCTTCTCCAGCCAGGCGACGCCCGCCGATCCGCCGGTGCCCGTCTTGGAGCCCATGGCCCGCCGGGTGGCGACCAGGTGGTCGTTGCGCCAGCGCCAGACCAGCTCGGCGACGTCGCTCAACGCCTCGCCCAGGCGGACGAGTTCGCCGTTCTGGTCGGGCTCCGCGTAGATCCCGGCCCAGATCTCCTCGATCTCGGGCGAGGGCTCGTACCGCTTCGCCAGGTCCCGGCCGAGCACGGCGGCCGGCACGGGCAGCCCGCGCCGGGCGAGGAACCGCAGCACCTCGTCGTACAGGCTCGGCTCCTGGAGCGCCTTCTCCAGCTCAGCGTGGACGCGGGGGGCGCCGCGGTGCGGCACCAGCATCGACGCGGACTTCTCGCCGAGCAGGAACTCCATCCGCCGGTACATCGCCGACTGGAAGCCGGAACCCTCGCCGAGGGCGCCGCGGTAGGCGTTGAACTGCGCGGGGGTGAGCTGGGCGAGCGGCCGCCAGGAGTGGTTCAGGGCCTCCAGCTCGCGCACGGAGCGCTTGAGCGCGTCCATCGCGACGGGGACGCGGTCCTCGCGCAGCGCGCGGCTCGCGGTCTCCCACTCGTGCACGATGACGGTGAACCACAGCTCCATGACCTGGGTGGTGACCAGGAAGACCATCTCGCCCGGATCGTCGGAGCGCAGGTGCTGGAGGTGGGTGAGAACGTCCGCCTGTACATAGTCCTCGTACGGCGTCGTGCCTGCGAAGTCGAGGTTCGGGTCATCGACCGAACCGGCTCCGGAGGCATCGGGGAAGGTGGACATTTCTGTCTCCTCGATACGTACTACCGGGTAGCGGTCCGCTCCTTCCGTGTGGCAGTGGAGCCCCGGTCCCCTCGGGCCGTGCTTCGTCGCACGGCCCAACCGCATCATGACACGATCGGACCGCTGATGTAGCTACCGTCTTCGTCATACGGATACGCGTTCGAACGACAACCGTTGAGCCCCTTGATCTGCTGCATCATCACGGGCGCGAGCCGGCCCGGGCCGGAGCAGCCCATGTGCTGCCGGATGCCGATCTCATGGCCCACCTCGTGGTTGATGATCAGGTGCCGGTACTCCGCGGGGGTTCCGGCGAAGGTCGGGGAGCCGAGCATCCACCGCTTGAGGTTCACCACGACGCCAGAGGTGGTCTCGCAGTTCAGCTCGCCGCGGGTGTTGAGGCCGTTGGCGAGGCAGAGCCTGTCGGCGGTGGCGGGGGTCGCGATACGGATGACGAAGTCGGCGTCCTCCGAGACGAGCTGGAAGCGGCCGCGGCCGTGGGCGGCCCAGCCCTGAGGGTGGGCCAGGATCTGCTGGATCTCCGCCGCGGCCTGGCGGGCGGAGAGGTCGATGCCGTCCTCGACCTGGACGCGGTAGCGGCGCAGGGAACCGCCGGTGCCGACGGCGTCGCCGGAGGCCTGGGCCGTGGTGAAGGTCCCGGCACCGGAGGCGGGGACGGTCGTCCGCTTCGGAGCGGGCGGCTTCGGCTTCGGTTTCGGCTGCGGGGGCTTCGGGGTCGGCTTCGGCGTCGTCGCCCTGGGACTGGGGGGCGCGGTGGTCGGATCGGCGGTGGGGGCGGCCGCCTGGGCGGAACCGGCGTCCCCGCCGCCGTTGAAGTGGGCGAGCGCGGCACCGCCGCCGAGGGAGAGCGCGACCAGTGCGAGCGTCGGGAGCACGAGACGGGCCACGGGACGCCGTCGGGACCGGCCCCTTCCGCGCCGACGGCTCCGCGGTCGGCCCCGTCCCGTGGGTGCGGCGGCACGCTTGCCCAAGACAGACTTCTCCCCTACGTCGGCCGGTGTGGGGGAAGAGGGTGGGGCCTCTGTGCCAGCGGCTTCGGTACTACGAACGGTCCGAAGGATCGTAACCGCAGCTTCGAACGCCCTCGAACGCCTGTCGAACTATGACCGGTTTCCACCCCCGGGCGGGGGAGGTGCCCCCGGAGGCGGAAACCGGTGCGTCAGGCGTGTGCCGGATTGTGCGGCGCGACCGGGCCGCGCCGTGCGTTACGACCGTGCGTCGCGAGCGGGCCGGGCCGTGGCTTCGGGCCGGACGTCAGCCCAGCGTCTCCGCGGCCGTCTCGGAGGAGTCGCGCAGGAACGTCGAGCAGCGCTCGTACTCGTCCTTCTCGCCGATCTCCCCCGCCGCCCGCGCCAGCGCGTGCAGCGCCCGCAGGAAGCCCCGGTTCGGCTCGTGCTCCCACGGCACCGGGCCGTGGCCCTTCCAGCCGCTGCGGCGCAGCGCGTCCAGGCCACGGTGGTAGCCGGTACGGGCGTAGGCGTACGACTCGATGACCCGGCCGCCTTCGTACGCCTCGTCGGCGAGCTGGGCCCAGGCCAGCGACGAGGTCGGGTACTTCGCGGCGACCTCCGCCGGCGGCGTGCCGTTCGCGAGCAGCTCGCGCGGCTCCGGATCGTCGGGCAGATGGGTGGGGGGCGGTCCCCCCAGAAGGTTCTCGTGGATGGCCATGGGGCCAGTCTGCCTCAGCGGCGTCTCACCGATCGCCCGGGTCGGACGGGTGGCTGCGATCGGGCTGGTCGGGCCGGTCGCCGGACCCCTCCCGCTCACCGGGGTCCAACGGGGGCGACGTCACCCCGCAGTGCACCCGGCACTCCGGGTGGCAGGCCGCCGCCGCGGCCGGCGTCCGGACCGTCGCCCAGGCGAGGACCGCCCCCGCCACCAGCAGGCCCGCGCACATCGGCATCGCCCGCCGGAACGTCTCGCCGAACTCGGCCGCCGACCGGTACGACTCCGGGCCCATCCCCGCCAGCAACGGCAGCGCCGCCACCGCGAGGAGCCCGGCCGCCCGGGCGGCCGCGTTGTTGATCCCGCTGGCCAGTCCGGCCCTGGCCACGTCCACCGACGACAGGACGGTCGCGGTCAGCGGCGCCACCAGAGCGGTCATCCCCAGACCCAGCACGAGCAGCGCCGGCAGCACATCCCGTACGTACGAGGCGTTCTCCCCCGCCCGCAGCATCAGCAGCATCCCCGCGGCGCACAGCAGCGGCCCCACGGTCAGCGGGATCCTCGGCCCGATCCGCTCCCCCAGCTCCCCTGCCCGCGCCGAGAGCAGCAGCATCAGCACCGTCGTCGGCAACAGCGCCGTCCCGGCGCCGAGCGCCGAATAGCCGGAGACCACCTGGAGCTGGAGGGCGGCGAGGAAGAAGAAGCCGCTGAACGCCGCGTACACGCAGAGGGTGACGAGGTTGACCGCCGTGAACAGCCGGGACGCGAAGATCGCAGGCGGCACCATCGCGCTCGCACGCCGGCGGCGCTCCACGGCGACGAACCATACGCCGGTCGCGATCCCCAGCCCTCCCGCCCACCACGCCTCACCGATCAGCGCGTAGGTGACGAGGCCGAGCCCCGCCGCACCGAGGACGGCCCCGAGGACGTCGAAGCGGCCGTGGGCGGCCTCGTCCCGCGACTCCGGGACGTGCCGCAGCGCCACCGGCAGGCAGAGCAGGGCCAGCGGCACGTTCAACCAGAACACCCAGCGCCAGCCGGGCCCGTCGACCAGCCAGCCGCCGACGAACGGCCCGATCGCCGCCCCGACCCCGCCGAACCCGGACCACAGCCCGACGGCTCTGGCCCGGTCGTCCGGATGGAAACTCGCCTGGATCAGCGCGAGCGACCCGGGAGTGAGCAACGCCCCGCCGATGCCCTGGAGGGCGCGGGCGGCGATGAGGACGCCGGCGTTCGGCGCGAGGCCGCACAGCAGCGACGCGACGGCGAACCAGACCACCCCGACCAGGAACACCCGCCGCCGCCCGTAGCGGTCCCCGAGCGCCCCGCCGAGCAGGATGAGACCGGCGAGCGTGAGCATGTAGGCGTTGACGGTCCACTGGAGGTCGGCCAGGTCGGCGCCGAGATCCTCGCCGATGTGGGGCAGGGCGACATTGACGACGGTGGAGTCCAGCAGCGCCATCCCGGAACCCAGGACGGTGGTGAACACGATCCACCGCCCCGTCGCCGAGGCGAGCCTGATGTCCATGCCTGCCATCGTCCCCGCGGACCGCTCCCGGCGCACACCCGCAGCGGCACCCGGAGGCAGGCGGGGGCTTGCGAGGCCGGCCGCCCGGGCGCATCAAGCCGGCGACCGCGTGGCGGAAGCGGGGTCGTACGCCGGGGGTGCGTCCCCGCGCGGAGGCGGCCAGGACGCACGAGGGGCCCGGCACCGAAGTGGTGCCGGGCCCCTCGCTCACATTCCGCTTACTTCAGCTTCGTGCCGGTCGAGCGCAGCGCGGCGCACGCCTCGGCCACGCGCGTGGCCATGCCCGCCTCGGCCAGCTTGCCCCAGGTGCGCGGGTCGTAGGTCGACTTCTTGCCGACCTCGCCGTCGACCTTCAGGACGCCGTCGTAGTTCTTGAACATGTGGTCGGCCACCGGACGCGTGAAGGCGTACTGGGTGTCGGTGTCCAGGTTCATCTTCACGACGCCGTTCTCCAGTGCGGTGGCGATCTCCTCGGCCGTGGAGCCGGAGCCGCCGTGGAAGACGAAGTCGAACGGGGAGGCCTTGCCGAACTTCTCGGCGACGCCGGCCTGCAGGTCCTTGAGCAGCTCGGGACGGAGCACGACGTTGCCCGGCTTGTAGACGCCGTGCACGTTGCCGAAGGAGGCGGCCAGCAGGTAGCGGCCCTTCTCGCCCAGACCCAGGGCCTCGGCCGTACGGATCGCGTCGTCGACGGTCGTGTAGAGCTCGTCGTTGATCTCGTGGGTGACGCCGTCCTCCTCGCCACCGGTCGGGGTGATCTCGACCTCAAGGATGATCTTGGCGGCGACGGCCTTGGCCAGCAGCTCCTGGCCGATGGCCAGGTTGTCGGCGAGGGTCTCGGCGGAGCCGTCCCACATGTGGGACTGGAACAGCGGGTTCTGACCGGCCTTGACGCGCTCGGCGGAGATGTCGAGCAGCGGGCGGACGTAGCCGTCCAGCTTGTCCTTCGGGCAGTGGTCGGTGTGCAGGGCGACCGTGATGTCGTACTTGGCGGCGACGATGTGCGCGAACTCGGCCAGGGCGACGGCGCCGGTGACCATGTCCTTGCTGTACTGGCCGCCCAGGAACTCGGCGCCCCCGGTCGAAATCTGGATGATGCCGTCGCTCTCGGCCTCCGCGAAGCCGCGCAGCGCAGCGTGCAGGGTCTGGGACGAGGTCACGTTGATGGCCGGGTAGGCGAACTTGCCTGCCTTCGCCCGGTCGAGCATCTCGTTGTAGACCTCGGGGGTTGCGATGGGCATTCGTCCGCTCCTTGTGATGTGCGGTGTGTGCGTGGCGTTGCTTGAACCCTGACCTGGGGCGACGTCATCGTCGGGGCCCATCTTTCCAGACTCTCCTCAGGACACCAGGAGGAAGGGGCGGAGCGTTTCACGTGAAACACTCCGCCCCTCGCCAAATCCGCAGGTCAGAGCCGGTCCTGGGGCGAGCCGGGAGCTAAGTCACGACTTCGCGTCGGTCGGCCTCCCGCACGGGCGGACGTCAGGCCAGGCCCAGCTCGTCCAGCGCGTACGCGTAGAGGTACGGCACGCCCGCCGTGGTGCTGATCTTCTCGCCCGCGCCCGTGGCCCGGTCCACGATCGTGGCGACAGCGACGACCTCGGCACCGGCCGCCCGCGCCGCCTCGACGGCGGTCAGCGGCGAACCGCCGGTGGTCGAGGTGTCCTCGACGATCAGGACGCGGCGGCCCTTGATGTCCGGGCCCTCGACCTGACGCTGCATGCCGTGCGCCTTGGCGGCCTTGCGGACGACGAAGGCGTCCAGGCGCCGGCCCTCGGCGGCGGAGGCGTGCAGCATGGCGGTCGCGACCGGGTCGGCGCCGAGCGTCAGACCGCCCACCGCGTCGAACTCCAGGTCGGCGGTGAGGTCGAGCATGACCCGGCCGACCAGGGGCGCGGCGGCGCCGTCCAGCGTGATCCGGCGCAGGTCGACGTAGTAGTCGGCCTCCAGACCCGAGGAGAGGGTCACCTTGCCGTGCACCACGGCCTTGTCCTTGATCTGCTGGAGCAGGTCAGCGCGTACGTCAGTCATGGACACGAGCTTAAAGCCGGGTGCTCAGAGCCTGCGCCACGCGAAGGTCGCCGAGATCTCCAGAGGGTCGATCGGCGTCACATAGCGCGGCGCGGTGTTGAGGCCGTTCGGCGGGCCGGACTGCGGCTCCACGCAGACGGCCTCCTCCTGCTCGTCGTAGATCACCACCCAGGGGGCGCGGCTGGTGACCTTCAGCTCCAGCTGCTCCGGCCAGGTGAGGGTGACGTCGACACCGTCGGGCATGCCGAAGCAGTCGTCCCACGGGCCGGGGGTGGGGCCGATCCGGCGACCGGTGGGGAGGTGGTCGGCGCCGCGCTCCTCCTGCCAGTCGGCGGTGAAGTCGAGGTGGACGTCCTTGCCGCCGTCGCCCAGGTTCCGCCGGAACCAGGGGTGCCAGCCGGCCTGCGCCGGGAAGGAGTCGGACGCGGCCTCGACACCCAGCTGGAGGGTGAGCGAGTCCTCGGTGAGGGCGAAGGTCTGCGTGACCCGGCCGGTGTACGGCCAGGGCGGCGCGAGGTCGTAGGTGAAGGCGGCCTCTCGCGCGTCGGCGCGGACGGTCCGCCACACGGTGTCGCGGCCGGTTCCGTGGATGGCGTGCGGAGGCGAGTTGAGCGGCAGCTGGTGGCCGGTCGCGCCGTTCTGGAAGCGGCCGTTCGCGATGCGCCCGCACCAGGGCACCATCGGGAAGCACCCGTACCGCTCGCCCTCGCGCAGCAGCTCGGTGGAGCCGATGCGCAGGCTCTCGATCCGGCAGCCGTTGTCGGGGTTGATGGTCAACTCGGCGTCGCCCGCCGTCAGTCGCGTCTGCTTGCTCACGCCCCCGACCCTAGACGGGATCAGCGTCGGCGGCGCAGGGCACGGCCGACGACGATCGCGGAGGCGAGCGCGAGCGCCGCGGCGGGTGCGATCCAGCGCAGTGTGTCGCCCGCACTGGAGGCGTCGGGTGCCGGCACGGGGGCGTACCGCCCGCGCGGCGGGGCGTGGTCGACCTCCTCGGCGCTCCGCCCGATCATGGTCCGCCGGGCGTGGGCGGCCTCGGCGGCGGGCGGCTCGGCGGGGTACTCCATGGGCGCGTCGTCGAGGTCGTCGCCCGGGAACGGGTCGAGCGGCGGGTCGAGGGACGGTGGCGGGACCGGCGTTTCGAAGACGGAGGGGCGGTGGGGTTCCTCGACGCCGTCGTCCACCCCGTCGCTGTCGCTGTCGGCCTCGTCGCCCTCGTCAGCCCCGTCCCCCTCGTCGGCCGCCTCCGCGTCGAGGTCGGCGCCGGGGGCGGTCTCCGTCTCGATGTCGACGTCCACCCTGGTCGCCGACCCGGTTTCCACGTCGCTTGCCGGGCCCTCCTCGGCGACGGCTGCCACCCCTTCCGCGAACTTCTCCAGCAGCCGCACGGCCGCCGACTCCCGCGCCTCCTCCGAGAGCTCGGTGAGGCGGCCCGTCGGCGTCAGGGCGCCGCTGAAGGCGAGGGTCGTACCGTCCGCCACCGGAGTGAGCGCGATCGCCACAGAGAACGAGACCGAGCCCTTGCCGCGCACCTCGGTGCCGTCGCCCTCGACGGCGAGGGCACCCTCGCGGTCGATCAGCCGCAGGGTGCCCCGATAGGTGATGGTGTGGCCGCCGACCCGGACCCTCAGACGGCCGGAGAGAGGGCCCGCCTCCGTGTCGGCGTCCTGCTGGAGGCCGGGGACGCAGCGCGCCACCCGCGCGGGGTCCGTGATCGTCTCGCGCAGGACCTCGGCCGGAACCGGAACGAACACCTCATGCTCCATGGAAGCCGAGCCTACTCAGCCCCGGCCCCTCCGTCGCCTGTTTGTACGCCTGAGGCCCTCTCCCCGCCCCGTCTGCCTCGTCATCCGCCGTACCGCGGGTGCACCAGCGTCGACGGCGGCGGTTCGGCTCCCAGCGCGTCCCGCGTGCGCTCCGCCGCCCGCGCCCCGCTCGTCAGGCCCTCCGCCGTGAGGGACCGCAGTCGCGGCGCGTCGGGGGCGAGGCCCAGCGCGGGCGGGTACGGGCCGCGGGCCGCCAGGACGTAACCCCAGTCCCCCGGCGCGGTGTCCGTACCGCCGGAGCGCCGGGCGCGCTCGGCCCGGTCGGGTCCGGCGGCGCGCGCGGCCTCGCCACCGCTCGCGCTGTAGGCCCGGGTCGAGAAGCCCGCCGCGCGCAGGGTGGCGTCCACGGTCCAGTAGGTGCGGGGCCGGGCCGAGGCCGAGCCGGCGTGGACGACGAGCCGTCCGCCGTCGGCGAGGACCCGGGCCGCCAGCCCGTAGAACTCCTCCGAGTACAGCTTGGTGCTGGCGGAGATGCCGGGGTCGGGGAGGTCCGAGACCACCACGTCGTACAACCCGTCCGCGCCCGCGCCCGCATCCGCGCCGGCGCCGCGCAGCCAGCGGAAGGCGTCCGCGAAGGCGACTTGGACCCGGGGGTCGCGGTACGCGTGGCCGTTGAGGGCCGCCAGTTCGGGGTTGGTCCGGGCGAGGCGTACGACCCCGGAATCGAGCTCGACGACGGTGACGGAGCGGACGCCGGCGTAGCGCAGCACCTCGCGCAGAGCGAGACCGTCCCCGCCTCCGATGATCAGCACCCGCTCGCGGGGCCCGTTCATCGCGGGGTGCACCAGCGATTCGTGGTAGCGGTGCTCGTCCTGTCCGCCCACGCGGAGCCGGCCGTCCACGAACAGGTCCGGCGGTCCACCGCGCTCGCCCGTGACCACCACTTCCTGGAGGTCGGTGTGGACGGCGACGCGCACACTGTCGCCGTACACCGCGCGTCGTGCCGCTCCCTCGAAGTCGTCGACGAGGACGGTGGCGGTGCCGAGGACGGCGAGCACGGTGAGGTTCGCGCCGATCAGGAGGACCCGGGACCTCGCCGTCAGGTCGTACCGGAACAGCCACAGCACCAGTGCGCCGCCCGCGACCGCGTTGACCGCGCCGGTCACCAGCGCGCCGGTGAGCTGGCCGAGCCAGGGCAGCAGCAGGAACGGGAAGGCGAGGCCGCCGACCAGCGCCCCGACGTAGTCCGCGGCGAACAGATCGGCGACCGTCCCGGCCGGATCGTCCTTCTCGTCCGCCTCCGACTCCCGTACGCCGGACTCCCGTACGCCGGACTTCCCGGCGCCGTACGTACGCGCGGATTCCGCCCGCTGGATCAGCGACATCAGCAGGGGGATCTCCGCCCCGATGAGCACCCCGATGGCGAGCGAGAACGCCACCAGGACGTACCGCGCCTCGCCGAGCCAGGCGAACGCCGCGTACAGCACCAGCGCGGAGCAGCCGCCGATCAGCGCGAGCCCGCCCTCGACCAGGCCGAAGCCGACGGCCGCGCGGCAGCGCAGCCGCTTGGCGAGCAACGAGCCCACGCCCATCGCGAAGACCATCACGGACAGGACGACGGAGGCCTGGGTGACCGAGTCGCCGATCAAGTACGACGCGAGGGCGACCAGTTCGAGCTCGTAGACCAGCCCGCACGCGGCGCACACGAACACCACGGCGAGGACCGGATACCGCACCGCGCGCGGCCGCACGGGAAGCCGCGCCACCCTCTTGGGCGGCACGGTCACGGGCGGGTCGATCATGTTCGTAACGCTACGTCACACTCCTGTCGCTGCTCGTCACCCACACGAGTGCACCTGGGGCTCAGAGCCGGCGCATCAGCGCGTAGCAGGCTTACGAACGCCGATCTGGGTCCTGGTGGCCACCAACTGCCCTTCCTGCGGGTACGCGTGCCAGGTGCGCCACCGCACCTGGCCCTCGTGGCGCTGCGCCACCATCGCCGTGAAGGCGTGCGGGGAGCCGGGGAAGGTCCCCGCGAGGCCGTTGGGATGGTCGGCGACGAGGGCGAGCAACTCCTGGGCGCGGCCCGCGAACGAGCCACGGGACAACGTTTCGACGCGGGCGGCGAATTCGTACTCCCACTCGCCGATGCGCTTGGAGACGCCCAGCGGCAGCGGCGTGCTGCTGCCGGGCATGCAGGCGACGGTCTCCGAACAGCTGCGCTCCTCTTCCTCCAGAAGCACCTGGTGCGAGGCACCGAGCAGCCTCAACTGCACTTTGGCGCCGTTCAGTTCGAGATCGAGTACGGCGAGAGCGGGCAGCGGCTCGCGGCCCAGCGCCCAGGCCAGGTCGGCCGCGCGCGTGTCGGTATAGGTGGTCTTCAGGGTCGTGAGCATGGGTCGGCTCCGCAAGCACGGTTTGGCGGGTGGGCCGGGGGCGCCCCGGAGAAAGGGTTCAACGGGAGTGGGGGATCGCCACTCGGGTCCACACACGGTCCGAGGGCTGTCTTTATCAACAGCGAGGGAATCATGGACGTTGAACGACTCGCAGCGCTTTTACCCAACTTGACGTGGTTTCCATCCCCTTCGGGGACCCCTCTGTTCACTTGTTCAATCAGAGTCGACGGGGCCTTTGACGCAGGGATGCCCGGCAGGCTTCCAACCGGCCGGGCACCTCGGTGAGCGCGGAGTCGACTGCCCCGTGTCAGTCGCCCCCGCCACCGCCTCCGCAGCCGCCTCCGCCCCCGCAGGACGAGCCGCCTCCGCAGCCGCCGCCCCCGCCCGACGAGCCGCCGCCGCTCTCCCACCGGCTGCGCCGGCGCCCCCGTGAGCCGCCACCGCGCGCGGCCGCGAAGACCAGGACGATGAGGAGGATCAGTCCTCCGATCACCAGTGCTTCCATCCGTGTCACCCCCGTGTGTCTGTGGTGGGAGGGGGATGCCCTGCACGGCCCCGCTCCCAACCGGACTTGAGGAACTCCAGAGCTTCGCCGCAGGATGGCGGGCATGACACGACCGCTGCTCAACCGCCGGCTCGCCCCGTTCGGGACGACGATCTTCGCCGAGATGTCGGCGCTGGCCGCCCGGACCGGCGCGATCAACCTCGGCCAGGGCTTCCCCGACACCGACGGCCCGGAGGAGATCCGGGAGGCGGCGGTCCGGGCGCTGCGCGACGGGCGCGGCAATCAGTACCCGCCGGGACCCGGTGTGCCGGAGCTGCGCACGGCCGTCGCCGAGCACCAGCTGAAGCGGTACGGTCTCGCCTTCGACCCCGACACCGAGGTCCTGGTCACCGCGGGCGCGACCGAGGCGATCGCCGCCTCCCTCCTCGCCCTGCTCGAACCGGGCGACGAGGTCATCGCCCTGGAGCCGTACTACGACTCGTACGCCGCCTGCATCGCCATGGCGGGCGGGACCCGCGTACCGGTCACCCTCCGTCCGCAGGAGGGCCCCGTCGGCGGAGCCGCCGAGGGCCGCTACGTCCTCGACCTGGACGAACTGCGGGCCGCCGTCACCGACCGCACCCGGCTCATCCTCCTCAACACCCCCCACAACCCCACCGGTACGGTCCTCAGCCGCGCCGAGCTGACCGCGATCGCGGAGCTGGCGGTCGAGCGGGACCTGCTCGTCGTCACGGACGAGGTATACGAACACCTCGTCTTCGACGAGGCGGCGCACATCCCGATCGCGAGCCTGCCGGGGATGCGGGAGCGCACGGTCACCATCGGCTCGGCCGGCAAGACCTACTCCTTCACCGGCTGGAAGGTCGGCTGGATCACCGCGACGCCCGGACTGACCGGCGCCGTCCGGTCCGCCAAGCAGTACCTGACGTACGTCTCCTCGGGCCCGTTCCAGTACGCCGTCGCCGAGGCGCTGCGGCTGCCCGACTCGTACTACGACGCGCTCCGCGCCGACCTGCGGGCCAAGCGCGACCTCCTCTGCGGCGGGCTCGCCCGGGCGGGTTTCGCGGTGTACCGGCCGGCCGGCACGTACTTCGTCACCACCGACATCCGCCCGCTCGGCGAGACCGACGGGTTCGCGTTCTGCCGCTCCCTGCCGGAGCGCGCCGGCGTGGTCGCCATCCCCAACGCGGTCTTCTACGACCACCGCGAGGAGGGCGCCCCCTTCGTGCGCTTCGCCTTCTGCAAGCGGACGAGTGTCCTGGAGGAGGCGGTGTCACGGCTGCGGGGGCTGTGACGAGGACGGGCGAGGTCACGAGGGGGAGCGGCGCGGCTTCGGGATGAGGGCGGGGGCGGTCTCCCGCACCACCGTGCGGGAGTGCACCGGACCTGGGCCTCCGCTGTCACGGCGCCACGCACGCGCCGCCCCCACCCCGGAATGTTCCACCCGGTTGGGCCCACCGCTCGCGCGCGCCCCCCGCGCGCCCCGGTGATAGTCGGGTAGACCGATTTGTCGGGCCGACCTGATTCCCGCGCACGGAGGTGCACCCTGTCCGCCGAGACTCTCGACCGGCCGACGTCCGCCGGTGCCCGGAGCGTCCCCCGCTGGCGGGCCTCGCTGCACCGGGCCGCTCCCGCGCTCGGGCTCTTCGCCGCCGCCCGGCTGACCGGGATGCTCGTGCTCGCGCTCTGGTCCTGGCACATCGGGCGCTCGCCGCGTGCGCTGCTCGCGAAGTCCTGGGACTCCGACTGGTACACCCGGATCGCCGCGCACGGCTACGGCCGCACGCTCCACTGGCCCGATGGCGTCGTCCAGTCCGATCTGGCCTTCTTCCCGCTCTACCCGGGCCTTGTCCGGGCCGTCACCACCGTCCTGCCGGTCACCGGCGGCACCGCCGGGCTGCTCCTGTCCTGGCTCGCGGCGGGCGCGGCGGCGTGGGGGATCTACCTGGTCGGGGAGCGTTTGTACGGGCGGCCCGCCGCGGTCCTCCTCGTGCTGCTCTGGGGCCTGCTGCCGCACTCGATCGTGCTGACCATGGCGTACACCGAGCCGCTGATGACCGCATTCGCCGCCTGGTCGCTGTACGCGCTCCTCACCGGCCGGTGGCTGTGGGCGGGCACCCTGGCCGCCCTGGCCGGGCTCTCGCGGCCCAACGGCATCGCCATCGCCGCGGCGGTCCTCGTGGCGGCGGCGTGCGAGCTGTGGCGCGACAGGAGTGCGCCGTGGCGGGTGTGGGCGGGTGCGGCGCTCGCGCCGGTCGGCTGGCTCTCGTACCTGCTGTGGGTCGGCGCCCGGCGCGGCGATCTCGTCGGCGGCTACTTCGCCGTCCAGGACGGCTGGACCTCGCGGTTCGACTTCGGGATCGGCGCGCTGCGCTTCGTACGGGAGATGCTCAGGGGGCCGACGCAGTTCGGCTTCGTGATGGCGCTGGTGATCACGGCGGCCGGCGTCCTGCTCTTCGCGCTGCTCGCGCTCGTGGAACGGCCCCCGCTGCCGGTCCTGGTCTACACGGGCGTGCTCGTCGTCATCACGGTCTTCGGCTCCGGCTTCTTCGAGTCCAAGCCGCGCTTCCTGCTGCCCGCGTTCCCCCTGCTGCTGCCGCTGGCCCTGGCATTGACGAGAGCCCGGCCGAGGGCTGCGATCGTGGTGATCGCGGCCCTGGCCGGGCTCTCGTTCAGCTACGGGGTGTACGCGCTGACGCTCGCGCGCATGGCCCTGTGACCGAGGGGTCCGTCTACTCGCCGGACTCGCCGGACTCCTTGTCCTCGGGGGACTGGAGGCCGAACTGCTCCACGAGCCACTTGTCGAACTCGATCGAGGCGCGGACCCAGCTGACCGTGGAGGACACGAAGTGCTCCAGGGCGACGCCGGTGCCGATCAGCATCTGCGCCTCGCCGATGAGGCGGAGGGTGGCCGAGCCGTCCTCCTCCTCGTGCAGGTGCGTGTAGACCTTGGGCCACAGGGTGCGGCGGTTCCAGTCGTCGATCGCGTCGAGGATCTTGACGCGGTCGTCGGCCGAGTGGGGGCGGTCGTAGAACGTCCGCACCGAGAAGACCCGCTGGTCCTCGTCGCCGCGGAACATGAAGTACGTCCGGAATTCCTCCCACGGCGCCGCGAGGTCACCCTCGTCGTCGACGACGTACTTCAGCTCCATCTGGTCCAGGAGCTGCTTGACCAGGTCCTGGTCGGGGACGACGGGGCCCGCCGGTCCTGCGGCCTGAGGCTGGGGCTGGCCCCCGAAATTCGGAATCGAGGACGGGTCGATGCTCACCGTGAATATCCCTTCGTACGGTTGCCGCCATCCTCTCCCATGCCGGGCGGTCCATGGCAAGCCCCGTCTGCCGCGATCCGCTGCGGGCTGACAAGATCTGATGCCTATGGGGGAGAATCCGAAACCGGTGAAGCCGCGCCTGCGCACCTGGATCTGGGTGTCGGTACTGGTGACGGTGGTCTGCGGCGGCCCGCTCGCCCTGTTGGTGTGGGGTGCGATCGCGTTCGGCCAGGCGGGCGATCCGAAGCCCGTGGACTGCGCACAGGCGATGAAGTGGGCCCAGGCGACCCTGCCGAAGAGCGCGCGGGAGCCCCGGTGCGCGACGGCGAGCTGGCTGGACACCTACGTCACGGCCGATTTCCGGATGCCGCGCGCCGAGGTCGCCGGCTGGCTCGCCGGGACCTACCCGGGCACGGAACCGGACAAGCAGGAGTTCTGCGAGGCCGACCTGTGTCTGAACGTGCAGTACGGCCAGGCGGTCGAGCCGCACGGCCCGGTCGGGGTCGACGTGAAGGTGACGTACGAGGGCGAGACCGCCCTCGTACGTCTCAGGGCCTTCAACACCTGACCCGGAACGTCGCGCCTACCGCGCCGGGCCCACGATCAGGCCGTCCTCGAACCGGTCCACCCGTACCGTGTCGCCGTCCACGACCTCGCCCGCGAGGATCTCCTTCGCGAGCCGGTCGCCGATCGCCGTCTGGATCAGGCGGCGCAGCGGCCGGGCACCGTAGGCCGGGTCGTTGCCCTCCTCGGCCAGCCACCGCAGCGCGTCCGGGGTGACGTCGAGGGTGAGCCGGCGTTCGGCCAGGCGCGCCGCGAGCCGGTCGATCTGGAGCCGCGCGATCCGGCCCAGCTGCTCCTCGCCGAGCGCCGAGAAGACCACCAGGTCGTCGAGCCGGTTGAGGAACTCCGGCTTGAAGGAGGCCCGTACGACGTCCATGACCTGCTGCTTCTTCTGCTCCTCCGAGGTCAGCGGGTCGACGAGGTACTGGCTGCCGAGGTTGGACGTCAGGATCAGGATGGTGTTGCGGAAGTCCACCGTCCGTCCCTGGCCGTCGGTCAGCCGGCCGTCGTCGAGGACCTGGAGCAGGATGTCGAAGACCTCCGGGTGAGCCTTCTCCACCTCGTCGAGCAGGACCACGCTGTACGGGCGGCGGCGGACCGCCTCCGTCAGCTGGCCGCCCTCCTCGTACCCGACGTAGCCGGGCGGGGCGCCGACCAGCCGGGCGACGGAGTGCTTCTCGCCGTACTCCGACATGTCGATACGGACCATGGCCCGCTCGTCGTCGAAGAGGAAGTCCGCGAGCGCCTTCGCCAGCTCGGTCTTGCCGACACCGGTGGGGCCGAGGAAGAGGAAGGAGCCGGTGGGACGGTCGGGGTCGGCGATGCCGGCCCGGGTCCGCCGCACGGCGTCGGAGACGGCCTGGACGGCCTCGGTCTGGCCGACCAGGCGCCGCCCGAGCTCCTCCTCCATGCGCAGCAGCTTCTGCGTCTCGCCCTCCAGGAGGCGGCCGGCCGGGATTCCCGTCCAGGAGCCCACCACGTCGGCGATGTCGTCGGGGCCGACCTCCTCCTTGACCATGGTGTCCCGCGCGACCTCCTGCTCGGCCTCGGAGGCCTCCGCCAGCTCCCGCTCCAGGGCCGGGATCTCGCCGTAGAGGAGCTTGGAGGCGGTGTCGAAGTCGCCGTCGCGCTGGGCGCGCTCGGCCCGGCCGCGCAGCTCGTCGAGGCGCTCCTTGAGCTCGCCGACGCGGTTGAGGGACTGCTTCTCCTTCTCCCAGCGGGCGGTCAGGCCGCGCAGCTCCTCCTCGCGGTCGGCGAGGTCGCGCCGCAGCTTCTCCAGCCGCTGCCTGCTCGCCGCGTCGGTCTCGTTCTTGAGCGCGAGCTCCTCCATGCGCAGCCGGTCGACGGACCGCTGCAGCTCGTCGATCTCGAGCGGCGAGGAGTCGATCTCCATCCGGAGGCGGGAGGCGGCCTCGTCGACGAGGTCGATGGCCTTGTCGGGGAGGAAGCGGGAGGTGATGTACCGGTCCGAGAGGGTGGCCGCGGCCACGAGCGCGGAGTCGGCGATCTGGACCTTGTGGTGGGCCTCGTACCGGCCCTTGAGTCCGCGCAGGATCGCGATGGTGTCCTCGACGGACGGCTCGGCGACGAGGACCTGCTGGAAGCGGCGCTCCAGGGCGGGGTCCTTCTCGATCCGCTCGCGGTACTCGTCGAGGGTGGTCGCGCCGACCATGCGCAGCTCGCCGCGGGCCAGCATGGGCTTGAGCATGTTGCCGGCGTCCATGGCGGAGTCGCCGCCGGCGCCCGCGCCGACGACGGTGTGCAGCTCGTCGATGAAGGTGATGATCTGCCCGTCGCTCGCCTTGATCTCGGACAGGACGGTCTTCAGGCGCTCCTCGAACTCGCCGCGGTACTTCGCGCCGGCGACCATCGCGCCGAGGTCGAGCGAGACGAGGCGCTTGTTCTTCAGCGACTCGGGCACGTCGCCCTTCACGATCCGCTGGGCGAGGCCCTCGACGACGGCGGTCTTGCCGACGCCGGGCTCTCCGATGAGGACCGGGTTGTTCTTGGTGCGGCGGGACAGCACCTGGACGACGCGCCGGATCTCCTGGTCGCGCCCGATGACGGGGTCCAGCTTTCCCTCGCGCGCGGCCGCCGTGAAGTCCGTACCGAACTTCTCCAGCGCCTTGTACTGACCCTCCGGGTCGGGTGTGGTCACCCGGCGCCCTCCCCTTGCCTTCTCGAACGCGTCCAGGAGCTTGGCGGCGCTCGCCCCCTGCCGGGCCAGCACCTCGCCCGCCGCTCCGCCCTTCGCCGCGATCCCGATGAGCAGGTGTTCGGTGGACAGATAGTCGTCCCCGAGCTGCTTGGCTCGCTCGTCGGCGTCGGCGACGACGGCGAGCAGCTCACGGTTGGGCTGCGGCGGCGCGACCGTGGAACCGGTCACGCTGGGCTGGGCGGCGAGCAGCCGCTCCGCACCGGACCGTACAGCGGCCTGGTCGGCCTCGGCGGCGGCGAGCAGGTCGATGATGTTCTCGTTGTCCTGTCCCGAGAGCAGCGCGAGCAGCAGATGCGCGGGCGTGAGGTCGGGATGGCCGTCGGACACGGCGCGGCTGGTGGCCGTGTTGAGGGCGTCCCGGCTCCTGTTGGTCAGTTCGGCGTCCACGTGCGGTGTCTCCTCCTGTCGTCGTCCTGCCCTTGGCTGACTCGTCCAACCCACACAAAGTTGAGTCTATTCCACTCAAGGATAAGGTCGCGGCATGGCGACTGACCCGAGGAACCCGGACGACGCGTATCTCAGCTTCTGGCGCGAGTACCACATGTGCACCCTGACGACCCCGCGCGCGGACGGTACGCCGCACGTGGTGGCGGTGGGGGTGACGTACGACCCGGAGAACGGCCTGGCGCGGGTCATCACCAACAAGCACAGCCACAAGGTCGCCAACGTACTGGCGGCGGGCCCGGAGGGGGCGCGGGTGGCCGTCTGCCAGGTGGACAAGGGCCGCTGGGCGACCCTGGAGGGCGTCGCGCGCATCCGCACGGAGGGTGAGGTCGTCGCGGACGCGGTGGAGCGTTACGCGGCCCGCTACGGCCGCACGCCGGCGCCGAACCCGGACCGGGTGGTCATCGAGATCGCGCTCACGCGGGCGATGGGCCGGGCGTAGCGGACGCACACCTTCGGGGAGCACAGCGGCGCCATCGCGTTTCAGGTCCGCGATGGCGCCGCTGTGTGGGGGAAGCACCTGAGCGATCTACAACGACGGGGGAACCGCTCAGGCACTGCGGGGGGTGGCGGTGGTGGTCTCGGACTCGACCAGCTGGTGGTCCCGCTGATCGAGATTGACGAAAATCATGCCGTACCGGATGGCACAGCGAACGGGCTGCGGAGCTCCTCGAGGCCGCCGCAGGCACCGGTAGGCGCGAACGTCCTCGTCCTGCTCACGAGCGACGACGATCGGTTCTCCGAAGAGGGTGACCATCAACGAATCACCACGGTGGGGGATGGCCGTGACGAGATCGATGAAATGCCACCCGGATCGATAGGCCGAGGCCATCTCTCGCCGGAAGACCCGGTCGTCCGGCGGCACGGTCATGCGCCCGCGCCCGCCGGGGCAGAGTCCCATGTCGGCTCACGCTCGCCGGTCGTGCCGGAGTCCCACGTGGGCTCGCCCACGGCCGTCGGAGCGAGGTCCCACGTGGGCTCACCCGCGACCGTCTTCACGAAGTCCCACGTCGGCTCGCCGGGAGCCGCGACAACGTTGTTCGCCGGCGGCGTGTCCCACGTCGGCTCGCCGTTGGCGGCGAGAGCGCCAAGAGCAGCCGCTGCAGCGAAAGCTATGGCGCCAAGTGCACGAACCATCCTGGTCATGGCCGATCTCCACCTCTTTTGATCATTACCTCCTCCCCCGCGAATAAGACGATGGCTCACTCCGAACCCTTCCACCAGCGGTGCCAGGCATCATGTTCCTGTAATTCAGGACCCTGAGGGGGGTGCAAATGGAGCCGGAACAGGGCGATACGGACGCCGGGCACGGTCCGGGCGAGCTGTGCGACGCCGGAAGGCGTCTGTACGCGACCGCGCTGCGGGCCGGCCGGATCTCCCGCGCGGAGGTGGAATCCGTCCCGTGCCTGATCGAACTGGCCCTGCTGCACCCGGATCCGGACGATTCCCAGTGGCTGCGGCCGATACCGCCGTCCATCGCGCTGAACAAGCTCATACACCCCATCGAGAGGGAGATCCAGCAGCGCCGGCAGCTCGCCATCTCCCTGGCGGACACGTTCGAGCCATTCATGACGATCAACGCCCCGGACCCCTCCGCGACCCAGGCGATCACCGTCCTCGAAGGCCTCAGCCTCATCAACGCCACCCTCGACCGCGTCATCAACGAGTGCACCGAGGAACTGCTCACCATCCAGCCGGGCAGCGGCCGCAAGCCCGAGGTGGTGCAGGCCGGACTGCGCCGCGTGGAGCCGCTGCTCGACCGGGGCATCCGGATGCGCACGCTCTACCAGCACACCGCCCGGCACCACTCCGCGACCATGGGGTACGTCGAGCGGATCGCCCCCTACGGACTGGAGGTGCGCACACTCGAGGAGATCATCGACCGGCTGATCATCGTCGACCGCAAGATCGCCTTCGTGCCGGCGCGCCGGGACCGGCGGGTCGCCCTCGAACTGCGGCACGAAGGGCTCGTCCAGTACCTCGTCGGCGTCTTCGACCAGTTCTGGCTCCACGGCGTGCCGTGGGAGGACGAGATCCCGTACAGCCCGTCCGTGGACGGGATCGGCGGGGTGCAGCGCTCGATCGCCAAACTCCTCGTCGAGGGCCACGTCGACGAGGCCATCGCCCGCCGCCTCGGCATGAACGTCCGCACCTGTCGCGCCCACATAGCCAAACTCGCCGCCGCGCTGGGCAGCGGCAGCCGGGCGCAGCTCGGCTACCTGATCGCCCAGTCGGGAATCCTGGACCAGGACGGCTGAGGACCCGGGGGCGCTGAGGATGTACGCACAGATCGACCTGGACGGGCCCGCCGGGACCCTGCGGGTGTCCGGGTACGGGATGCCCACCGTGGAGCTCGTACGGGCGACGGGGGCCACGGTGAACCGGCTCGTCCCCATCGGGACCCGCCGCCCCGCGCAGCTCACCCTCACCGTCGACGGCGCGCCCGCCCGCATCCGGCCCGCCCGGGGGCGGCTGCTGCGCCGTTCGTACCGGGTCGACGCGCGGGTCCAGGGGACCCGCTACCGCCTGATGCCCTACGCGTACGACAGGAGCCGGCTGACCCGTGACGGGCGCCGGATCGGCGCGCTGTCGTCCACCGGGAACGGCCGGGTCGACGCCGACTGGGCCGTCGGCGCCTCCCCCCGGGACATCGCCGTCGGCACCGCGCTGGCCGCCGCGTTCGGCACCGGCGCCGCACCCTGGTTCGAGACGGTCGGGGACATCGTGAGCGAACTGATCCCGTGATCCGAAGAGCGTGAAGGCCCCCTCCGGAGGGAGGGGGCCTTCACGCCGCTTCAGGTCACACGGCTTCAGGTCACTCGGGACGCTTGGGCCGCCAGACCACCAGGGCGCTCGCCTGCTGCACATCCTGGTACGGCACCAGGTCGCGCCGGTACGAGGCATGCACCTGCGCCTCCCGCTGCTGCATCGCCATGGCAGCGCCGTCCAGGGCCGCCGACAGCTCCGCGACCCTGGCCTGCAGCGCCGCGACCTGGTTCTCCAGCTCGATGATGCGCTTGATGCCGGCCAGGTTGATGCCCTCGTCCTGCGACAACTGCTGGACCGTGCGCAGCAGTTCGATGTCGCGGGCCGAGTAGCGCCGGCCCCGCCCGGCCGTGCGGTCGGGAGAGACCAGGCCGAGACGGTCGTACTGCCGGAGGGTCTGCGGGTGCAGGCCCGAGAGCTGGGCCGCCACCGAGATGACGTACACCGGGCTCTCGTCGGTCAGCTCGTAGGGGTTACGGCTACGTCCTGGTCGGTCCATCGCGTCAAGCTCCCTTCGCCGCCTGGAACAGCTCTGCCCTGGGGTCCTCGCCCGCCGTCGCCTCGCGGTAGGTCTCGAGCGCCTCGCGGGCCTTGTCGTCCAGCTCCGTGGGCACCGCGACCTCGACCGTCACCAGCAGGTCGCCGCGCGTGCCGTCCTTGCGGACGGCGCCCTTGCCGCGGGCGCGCATCGTCCGGCCGTTCGGGGTGCCGGCGGGAAGCTTCAGTGTCACCGGCGGACCGCCGAGGGTCGGCACCTTGACCTCGCCGCCGAGCGCCGCCTCGGCGAAGGTGACGGGCACGGTGACGGTCAGATTGTCGTCCCTGCGGCCGAAGACCGGGTGGGTGTCGACGTGGACGACGACGTACAGGTCGCCCGCCTGGCCGCCGCGCTCGCCCGGAGCGCCCTTGCCGCGCAGCCGGATCCGCTGGCTGTCGGAGACGCCCGCCGGGATACGGACCTGCATGGTGCGGGAGGACTTGGCCCGCCCGCTGCCCTTGCAGACCTCACAGGGGGTCTCGGCGATCAGGCCGCGGCCCTTGCAGTCCACGCACGGGTCGGTGAGCGAGAACGAACCGCTGCCGCCGCGCGAGACCTGGCCGGTGCCGACACAGGTCGGACACACCCGGGGCGTGCCGTTCTTGTCGCCGGTGCCCGAACACGCCTTGCAGGGCGCCTGCGAGGACATCCGCAGGGGAACGGTCGCGCCCTCGATGGCCTCGGTGAAGCTGAGCGTCACCTCGGACTCGATGTCCTGGCCGCGGCGCGGCTGCGTCCGCGTTCCCGGACCACCGCCCGCGCCCCGGTTGAACAGCCCGCCGAACACGTCGCCGAGGCCGCCGCCGAAGCCGCCCGCCCCGCCCGCGCCGCCGGGACCCTGGGCGCCCCCGAAGAGGTCGCCCAGGTCGAAGTTGAACGTGCCGCCCGCACCGCCCGGTCCGGCCCGGAAGCCGCCGTTGCCGAAGAGCGCGCGAGCGTCGTCGTACTCCTTGCGCTTCTTGGGGTCACCGAGGATGTCGTTCGCCTCGGAGATCTCCTTGAACCGCGCCTCGGCGCTCGCGTCGCCCTTGTTGGCGTCCGGGTGGTTCTCGCGGGCGAGCTTCCGGTACGCCTTCTTGATCTCGGCCTCGGTGGCGTCCTTGGGGACGCCGAGAACCTTGTAGTAGTCCTTCTCGACGAAGTCCTTCGTGCTCATCGACGTCCCTCCTCCCGGACGATCATTGCGTCACCCCTCCTCGGGGGCACCGCTCTCCTCGTCGGCCGACTTCTCTTCCTTCGCGGCCGGCGCCGCCCCGGGCTGGGGCTCGGCCACGGCCACGCGGGCGGGCCTGATGGTCCGCTCGCCGATGCGATACCCCGGCTGCAGAATCGCCACGCAGGTCGTCTCGGTGACGTCCGGCGCGTACGAGTGCATCAGGGCCTCGTGGATCGTCGGGTCGAAGGGCTCGCCCTCCTTGCCGAACTGCTGCAGTCCCATCTTGGCGACGACGGTCTCCAGCGATTCGGCCACCGACTTGAACCCGCCCACGAGTTCACCGTGCTCCCGGGCCCTGCCGACGTCGTCGAGCACCGGCAGGAGCTCGGTCAGGAGGGTCGCGACGGCGATCTCCTTGACCGTGACCCGGTCCCGCTCGACGCGGCGGCGGTAGTTCTGGTACTCGGCCTGGAGCCGCTGGAGGTCCGCGGTGCGCTCGGAGAGCGCGCTGCGGAGCTGGTCCAGCTGGGCCGTCAGACCGGCCGTCTGGCTTACGTCCCCGGCCGGGGCCGCCGGGCCCTCCTCCGTGGAGGGGGTCTCGGCGGCTTCGGCGGCGTCGTCAGGTTCGGCGCCGGAGGGGACGTCGGGCTTCTCCTCGAAGCCCGGGGTCTCCTCCGTCATCAGGCAGCGCCACCCTTCGCGTCGTTCGGCTTCTCGTCGTCGACGATCTCGGCGTCCACGACGTCGTCATCGGCCTTGGCCTCGGTGTGCGGGGCCTCGCCGCCGGCGGCCTGGGCCGCCTGAGCGTCGGCGTACATCGCCTGGCCGAGCTTCTGGGAGACGGCCGCGACCTTCTCGGTGGCGGTGCGGATCTCCGCGGTGTCGTCGCCCTTGAGCTTCTCCTTCAGCTCGGCGACGGCGGTCTCGACCTCGGTCTTGACCTCACCCGGGACCTTGTCCTCGTTGTCCTTGAGGAACTTCTCCGTCTGGTAGACGAGCTGCTCGCCCTGGTTGCGGGACTCGGCGGCCTCGCGGCGACGGTGGTCCTCGTCCGCGTACTGCTCGGCCTCCTGGCGCATCCGGTCGACCTCGTCCTTCGGCAGCGAGGAGCCGCCGGTGACGGTCATCTTCTGCTCCTTGCCCGTGCCGAGGTCCTTCGCGGTCACGTGCATGATGCCGTTGGCGTCGATGTCGAACGCGACCTCGATCTGCGGGACACCACGCGGGGCCGGCGGCAGACCGGTCAGCTCGAACATGCCGAGCTTCTTGTTGTACGCCGCGATCTCGCGCTCGCCCTGGTAGACCTGGATCTGGACCGACGGCTGGTTGTCCTCGGCCGTCGTGAAGATCTCCGAACGCTTCGTCGGGATCGTCGTGTTGCGCTCGATCAGCTTGGTCATGATGCCGCCCTTGGTCTCGATACCGAGGGACAGCGGGGTCACGTCGAGGAGCAGGACGTCCTTGACCTCACCCTTGAGGACACCGGCCTGCAGGGCGGCGCCGATGGCGACGACCTCGTCCGGGTTCACACCCTTGTTGGCCTCCTGGCCACCGGTCAGCTCCTTGACGAGCTCGGCGACGGCCGGCATACGGGTGGAGCCACCGACGAGAACGACGTGGTCGATCTCGGAGAGCTGGATGCCGGCGTCCTTGATGACGTTGTGGAACGGGGTCTTGCAGCGCTCGAGCAGGTCGGCGGTGAGCTGCTGGAACTGAGCCCGGGTGAGCTTCTCCTCCAGGTGCAGCGGGCCCTCGGCGGAGGCCGTGATGTACGGCAGGTTGATCGAGGTCTCCGTGGAGGACGACAGTTCGATCTTCGCCTTCTCCGCCGCCTCGCGCAGGCGCTGGAGGGCCATCTTGTCCTTGGCCAGGTCGACACCGTGGCCGTTCTGGAACTGCTTCACCAGGTAGTCGACGACGCGCTGGTCCCAGTCGTCACCACCGAGGTGGTTGTCACCGTTGGTGGCCTTCACCTCGACGACGCCGTCACCGATCTCCAGGAGGGACACGTCGAAGGTGCCGCCACCGAGGTCGAAGACGAGGATCGTCTGGTCGTCCTTGTCCAGGCCGTACGCCAGGGCGGCGGCGGTCGGCTCGTTGACGATGCGCAGGACGTTGAGGCCCGCGATCTCGCCGGCCTCCTTCGTCGCCTGACGCTCGGAGTCGTTGAAGTACGCCGGGACGGTGATGACCGCGTCGACGACCTTCTCGCCCAGGTACGCCTCGGCGTCGCGCTTCAGCTTCTGCAGGATGAAGGCGCTCATCTGCTGCGGGTTGAAGCTCTTGCCGTCGATGTCGATCTTCCAGTCGGTGCCCATGTGGCGCTTGACCGACCGGATGGTCCTGTCGACGTTGGTGACCGCCTGACGCTTGGCGACCTCGCCGACGAGCACCTCGCCGTTCTTCGCGAAAGCGACGACGGACGGCGTGGTCCTGGCGCCCTCGGCGTTGGTGATGACGGTGGGCTCGCCGCCTTCCAGAACGCTGACGACGGAGTTAGTCGTGCCCAGGTCGATGCCGACCGCACGTGCCATTTCGATTCCTCCAGCTGACCGACTTGAGTGGAACTCACTCAAGGATGCATGACGGGCAGCCGCGAGTCAACAGACATGAGCAGGGGTGACTCAACTCTTCGTCCTGGAGTTCACTCAAAGGAGGCCCTGGGGCGCGTCGCTCCCGGGCCCGGCGGGCCCCTCCGTGAGAGAGTCCGATACCTCCCGAATATCCCACGAAAGGGTGTGGGGCAGCATGACGGCCAAGCGCGCACTCGACCTCATCGGCGGACTGATCCTGCTGCTCGCCCTCTCCCCACTGTTCCCGGCCGTCACCCTGCTGATCGCACTGCGCCCGCAGGGCCTGGACGGCGTCCTGCGCCGCCGCGTCATGGCCGGCCGCGAGGGGCACCCCTTCCCGATACTGACCTTCCGCACACCCGGCCCGCTCGCCGCGCTGCCACTGCTGCTGCACGTCGTACGGGGTGAGATGTCGCTGGTGGGCCCGTGCCCCCTCGTACCGGACCACCGCGAGTGCGTGGGGGAGGCCCGCCGACGGCTGTCGGTACGCCCCGGCCTCACCGGCCTCTGGCAGATCAGCGGCCGTTCGGAGCTGCCGTGGGAGGAGCGCGAGCTGCTCGATCTCCACTATGTGGACCATCACTGGCTGGGGATGGATCTGGCCATCCTGGCGCGTACGCTTCCAGCAGTTCGCAGGCGTCGTGCGGCGGCGGGTGAGACCCGGCCGGCAAGGCTTGCCTGAGCGACACAGATCACCGCGGGCGCCGCTACAGCACGGAGCCGTGAAGCGGTAATCTCAGCACGGACTGAATAAGTTACCGCTTAGTAGTGCCACACTCGGCAGTGTCGGTACTCCGCCTCGCAGGCCCGCCCGAGGAGCCCCTCATGCAACTCGCCGCGATCATCGTGTCGATCGTCATCACGGTGGTGGCCGTCGCGCTGTTCGGCCGCGCCATCGCACAGATCTACCGCTTCGTGCGGCTCGGCCAGCCCGTACCCGCGGGCACGCGCACCGGCGACCCCACGCAGCGCACCATCACGCTGGTCAAGGAGTTCCTCGGCCACACCCGGATGAACCGCTGGGGCATCGTCGGCGTGGCGCACTGGTTCGTGGCGGTGGGCTTCTTCTCGCTGCTGCTCACGATCGTCAACGCCTTCGGCCAGCTCTTCCAGGCCGACTGGCTGATCCCGGTCATCGGTGACTGGCTGCCGTACGAGATCTTCACCGAGTTCCTCGGGCTGATGACCGTCCTCGGCATCCTGACCCTCATCGTGATCCGGCAGCTGAACCGGCCGGGCAAGGCGGACCGCAAGTCCCGCTTCGCCGGCTCCAAGACCGGCCAGGCGTACTTCGTCGAGGCCGTCATCCTGATCGTCGGCGTCTGCATCATGACGCTGCGCGCCCTGGAGGGCGCCCAGCACCACGTGACCAGCTGGGAGCCGGGCTTCTTCGCCTCGTACCCGCTGATCGCCGCCCTCGACGGGCTGAGCCTGAGCACGCTCCAGCACCTCACCTACTTCTTCGCGGCGCTCAAGATCGTCACGTCCTTCACCTGGATGATCACGGTCTCGCTCAACACCAACATGGGTGTCGCCTGGCACCGCTTCCTCGGCTTCCCGAACATCTGGTTCAAGCGGAACGCCGACGGCTCCACCGCGCTCGGCGCGCTCCAGCCGATGACGACCGCCGGCAAGGAGATCGACTGGGAGGACCCGGCCGAGGACGCCGTCTTCGGCGTCTCCCAGGTCGAGCAGTTCTCCTGGAAGGGCATCCTCGACTTCTCCACCTGCACCGAGTGCGGCCGCTGCCAGTCGCAGTGCCCCGCCTGGAACACGGGCAAGCCGCTCTCCCCCAAGCTCCTGATCATGTCGCTGCGCGACCACGCGCACGCCAAGGCCCCGTACCTGCTGGCCGGTGGCGGCAAGGACATGGAGGGCAACGAGAAGGCTTCGGCCGAGGCCCTGAAGGACGTGCCCGCCTCCGCGCTCGCCGAGGCCGAGCGCCCGCTGGTCGGCACGCTGGAGGAGAACGGCGTCATCGACCCGGACGTCCTGTGGTCCTGCACCACCTGCGGCGCCTGCGTCGAGCAGTGCCCGGTCGACATCGAGCACATCGACCACATCGTCGACATGCGCCGCTACCAGGTGATGATCGAGTCCGCCTTCCCGTCGGAGGCCGGCACGATGCTCAAGAACCTGGAGAAGAAGGGCAACCCCTGGGGTCTGGCCAAGAAGCAGCGCGTCGAGTGGACCAAGGAGGTCGACTTCGAGGTCCCGATCGTCGGCAAGGACGTCGAGGACCTCACCGAGGTCGACTACCTCTACTGGGTCGGTTGCGCCGGCGCCCTGGAGGACCGGGCCAAGAAGACCACCAAGGCCTTCGCCGAACTGCTGCACATGGCGGGCGTCAAGTTCGCGATCATGGGCGGCGAGGAGAAGTGCACCGGTGACTCGCCCCGCCGCCTGGGCAACGAGCCGCTGTTCCAGCAGCTGGGCGCCGAGAACGTCGCGATGCTGAACATGGCGTTCGGCGAGGACGACGAGGACGAGTCGACCAGGAAGCCGAAGTCGGCGAAGAAGATCGTCGCCACCTGCCCCCACTGCTTCAACACGATCGCGAACGAGTACCCGCAGCTGGGCGGCGAGTTCGAGGTCATCCACCACACCCAGCTGCTCCAGCACCTCATCGACGAGGGCAAGCTGATCCCGGTGACGCCGGTCGAGGGTCTGATCACGTACCACGACCCCTGCTACCTGGGCCGCCACAACAAGGTCTACACGCCCCCGCGCGAGATCATGTCGGCCGTCCCGGGCCTGCGTCAGCAGGAGATGCACCGCCACAAGGAGCGCGGCTTCTGCTGCGGCGCCGGCGGCGCGCGGATGTGGATGGAGGAGCGGATCGGCAAGCGCATCAACAACGAGCGCGTCGACGAGGCCCTGTCCCTCAACCCGGACATCGTCTCCACCGCCTGCCCGTTCTGCCTGGTCATGCTGACCGACTCGGTCAACGGCAAGAAGAACGAGGGCAAGGCCAAGGAGTCCGTGCAGGTCGTGGACGTGGCGCAGCTGCTGCTCGACTCGGTGAAGCAGCCGGTGGAGGAGCTGCCCGCGGAGCCGGCGGAGGAGCCGGAGCCCGCGCAGTAACACCCGTACGCAGAGGAAGGGCCGCCCCGCACGACCGCGGGGCGGCCCTTCCTCTTCTCCGTGGGCCGCGTCCGGGCCCCTGGCACCCCCTAGGGGATGTCACAGCTCAGTGGCAAGCTCGGCGGTGATTGAGCCCCTCACGGCGGGACGGGGTACGTTCGATGACGTGGCTGGATTCAGGAACGGACGCGGCCGGGACAACCGCCCCCCGCAACATCGACCGCAGCAGGCGCCGTACGGGTACAACGCGGCCCCGCCGCCCCACCCGCAGCAGCAGTGGCCCCCGCAGGCCCCGCAGGGCGGCGGCGGATACGGGGAGCCGGAGTACTTCGGGGACCCGCACGCGGCGCAGCAGCAACAGCACTACGCGGCGAACACTCCGGGGCACACGCAGATGTTCAGCGTGAACGACGACCCCTACGGCGACGCGGCGGCCTACCACGCCGCCCCCGCCGTCCCCACGGGCCCCCGGCTGCCCTGGAAGGCCCTCCTGAGCGGCATCGTGCTGCGCCCGGGGCCGACGTTCCTCCAGATGCGCGACCACGCCGTCTGGGGCCCCGCCCTGGTCGTCACCTTCCTCTACGGACTGCTCGCGATCTTCGGCTTCGACCAGGCGCGTGACGAGGCGATCAACGCGACCCTGTCGACGGCGATCCCGTACGTCCTGATGACGGGCGCCGGCTTCGTCGTCGGCGGCCTGATCCTGGGCGCCGTCACGCACACCCTGGCGCGCCAGCTGGGCGGCGACGGCTCCTGGCAGCCGACCGTGGGCCTGTCCATGCTGATCATGTCGATCACGGACGCGCCCCGCCTGATCTTCGCCATCTTCCTCGGCGGCGAGAACGCCCTGGTCCAGGTCCTCGGCTGGGTCACCTGGCTGGCGGCGGGCGTGCTGTTCACGGCCATGGTGAGCCGCTCCCACGACCTGCCGTGGCCGAAGGCGCTGGGCGCCTCGGCGATCCAGCTGATCGCGCTGCTGTCGATCATCAAGCTGGGCACGCTGTAGACCCGTACGTACGAGAGAGGCCCCCGCCGGACGACGGCGGGGGCCCTTCCCGTGCGCGCCCCGGGTACGTCCCACGACCGGAAGTACGGCGAGCTGGGTCACGTCATCAGCGCCCACGTGGGGCGCGGCGGAGGCCCGCCGGGACGCGCCGGGGCCGCTCGGAGCCGTCAGGCGTCGAGGATCTGCCCCTCGCGCTTCACCACGGGCGGCTCGACCGACCAGGGGAAGTTGATCCACTCGTCGGTCTTCTTCCACACGTACTCGCACTTCACGAGGGAGTGCGACTTCTCGTAGACGACGGCGGATCGGACCTCGGCGACGTGGTCGACGCAGAAGTCGTGGACCAGCTTGAGCGTCTTGCCGGTGTCGGCGACGTCGTCGGCGATCAGGACCTTCTTGTCGGAGAAGTCGATCGCGTTGGGCACGGGCGCCAGCATGACCGGCATCTCCAGCGTCGTACCGACGCCGGTGTAGAACTCCACGTTCACGAGGTGGATGTTCTTGCAGTCGAGCGCGTAGGCCAGACCGCCGGCGACGAAGACGCCGCCGCGGGCGATGGAGAGCACGATGTCGGGCTCGTAGCCGTCGTCGGCGATGGTCTGCGCGAGCTCGCGGATCGCGCGCCCGAAGCCCTCGTACGTCAGGTTCTCGCGTACTTCACTCATGACGACCGCCGCCTCACACCTGGGTCCGATGGAAGTTCAGGAACGAGCGGGAGGCCGTCGGCCCCCGCTGCCCCTGGTAGCGCGAGCCGTACCGCTCGCTGCCGTACGGGAACTCGGCGGGCGAGCTCAGCCGGAACATGCACAGCTGCCCGATCTTCATCCCCGGCCACAGCTTGATCGGCAACGTGGCGAGGTTCGACAGCTCCAGGGTCACGTGCCCGGAGAACCCGGGGTCGATGAACCCGGCGGTCGAGTGCGTGACGAGCCCGAGCCGGCCGAGGGAGCTCTTGCCCTCCAGGCGCGACGCGATGTCGTCGGGCAGCGTGATGACCTCGTACGTCGAGGCGAGCACGAACTCGCCCGGGTGGAGGATGAACGCCTCGTCGCCCTCCGGCTCGACCTCACGGGTCAGGTCGAGCTGCTCGACGGCGGGGTCGATGTGGGGGTAGCGGTGGTTCTCGAACACCCGGAAGAAGCGGTCAAGCCTCACGTCGATGCTCGAGGGCTGCACCATGGATTCGTCGTACGGGTCGATGCGCACCCGTCCGGCATCGATCTCGGCCCGGATGTCCTTGTCTGAGAGAAGCACGCCCCCACGATACGCAGAGGGCGCGGACCTCCCCCAATCGGGAAAGCTCCGCGCCCGGCTCCACCCTCAGCGCCCCTGCCGCTCAAGCTCCCCGGTCACGGGCACCGCCTGCCGCAGCCGCGCACACCGTGGACACCGGATGAGCCGCCCCGGCCCGATGCGCCCGGCCCCGAGCTGCTGCAGCGGGAACGACGCGGTACTGAACACGTGCCCTTCGGCACAGCGGACGACGGTGTGCTCCATCGAACCCATCAAGTCCCTTCCCCAACGAGCGTGACGAGACAGCCACATTAGGGGATCAACGGGACACCACTCCAGGCGGCACTCCGTCACAGGGAGGTACGCCACGACTTCACCATGCGGTACAGTGTCCTGGTCTGCGGTACGGATCACTCGACCGCTTACGCGGATGTAGTTTAATGGTAGAACATGAGCTTCCCAAGCTTATAGCGCGGGTTCGATTCCCGTCATCCGCTCTTGCATGAAGCCCCAGGTCAGCGACCTGGGGCTTCGTTGTTGTCCAGACCTGTTGGGGCGCATGCCATTCGCGTGCCATCAGGGATCTATTCAGGGTCGGCACGACGTAAGGAAGCAGCCCCGCCGACTTCGGGCTCCGAACCGATTGCCCTCGGCACCTGGCACGGTGTGGCATGGGGCATGGGGCATGGGGCATGGGGCATGAGCAGAATGGCGCAGGTCATCGTGCTGGCGCGATACGAGGACGAGGTGATGGAGCCGCTGACGCGACCGGACCAGGCCCGTAGTCGGCAAGGCTGCTTCATGCAGATCCCTTGGTTCGTCAGGGGCGGGCACATCGCCGGCCCGCCGTCTGACGTGGACCCCGGCTTCCTGGTCCGGACCGGCCTGGGCCGGGGAGAGGACCGGCACTCGCCCGAGCACGTGCAAGACCCGCGCTCGTCCTGGTGACCCGGCACCGGCCGGGCCCCTTCCGTCTTGAGCCGTCCGGCTCAGTCCCACCAGAGGGACCACATCGTCGAGCGGGCCATGCCGTCGCCGGTCTTGATCGCGTCCTGCACCGTGTCGCCGCAATAGGCAAGCAGCTCGGTAGTGGCCTGCGCGGCACCCCGTGGGTCCAGGGGCGGCCGGTCGACCACCAGCTCCAGGTAGGGGCCCGTGGCGAAGAACAGCTGTGCGCCCCACTGTTCCTGCCAGCGGCGCAGGAGAGCCGCGTCATCGAGGGGAGTCAGGCACCGGCCGCCGTGCCCGAACCAGTTCATGTTGTTGTACAGACGCGGGAGGAGTACGGGTACCTCGTAACCGCCCCGCGCGACCACGAAGTTGATCCATCGCATGCCGCTGTAGATGGCGCTGCCGTCAGTGGCCCACCGCGGCATTCCCAGCATCGCGCCCACCACCGCAGGACCGAGCAACGGTGCCAGGCGGTCGGGATCGTGGTCGTCCCGCCATCCCTCGAAGTCCTCGTCGTCGAAGGGAAGACCCGCGGTCGACCACCGGAAGCTGGAGACCACGACCGACGCGGCCCGGGCGTCGTGGTCCTGACGGACGGCCTCACCGACCGAACGCTCCCGCTCGGCCGCGTCGTGGCCGGCTTCGTCGTCGTAGGCGGCCTCCCCTTTCGGTGAGGCCGACGTGACATAGGGCCACCAGCCGGTCTGCCCGTGCCTGCGCCGCCCCGTCTCCCACACGTCCCGGGCCCGCTCCGAGGGCACGCGCACTCCGACGATGTCGACGCCCGTTTCCGTCACAGCCCGCGCGACCTCGGCCTCGGGCCACCACTCTCGCAGGAGAAGCAGGAGCTCATCGGCGGAAAGAGCGGGCGGGCGAAGGAACGACGTCATGAGCTCAGGACCCTAGAGGCCGTCGGCACAGACTGCGCCACCATTTTCCTCGGCGTGCGCGGACCGGGCGTCAGTCGAGGAGGACAGCCACAGATCCGCCGGCATCCCAGCGGCTGCGGAGGAACGTACCCCATCCGTGCCCATCAGGGCGGTGAACAGCGGTCGACACGGATGCCTCGAAGGCAGCCAGAGAAGCCGTTCCAACGGGTGTTTTCGCAGGTCAGTTGCCAGATGATCGAGACAGGTGGCGGTGATTCCCAAGCTTATGGCGCGGGTTCGATTACCGTCATCCGCTCCACGACAAAGCCCCAGGTCAGAGACCTGGGGCTTCTTTGTTGGCAGGCCAGTCTCGCCGTTCGTACACCTTTCACCCCCGCGAGACGGGGCACGCGGAGGGCATGGACACTGCGTTGTCTCGCCGGAGGTGTCGCATGAGCACTCTCACGTGCCCTTACGACGGCGTTACCGCTACTGCGGCCAGGTAGAAGCCCTGAGCCGGGTGTTACCTGTACCGGAATCAGGGGGCCGCCTCGCCCTCTTGCGGAATAATCAAGGCATGGCAGCCACGCCCAGCGTTCCCGAGCTCCGCCGCACCAGATTCGCCAGGCGGCTTCCCGCCACGCTCTCGGAGCTCGGCGGCCCCGCCCACGGCCACGTCGACCTTCCGCTGCACCTCGCGTGGTCCGGCCTGTCCCGGTTCGACCTGGACCAGCCCCGATTGCGGATGAGTTGCTATCGGATCGTGCTGGCCGAAGGGCAGCACGATGACCTGGTCCATTACCTGAACCGGGAACTGCTCGTCGCTATGTGGCCCGTCCTGCGGACACTGATCAGCCGGGACATCCGAGATGTCTGGGAGGACGCCTTCGACGAACTGACGCCCGACGCCCAGACTGCTGCGTCAATCTCACGGAACTGCACCGGCGGCTCCTCGCGGATGTCCTCGCCGTGGGCGATGTCTACCCGCTCGTGCTCACGGGTGGCTATGCCGTCCAGGCACATGGACTGGTCGACCGGCTCAGCAAGGACCTCGATGTCGCCACCGAGAACCCGGAACCGATGGAGAAGATCGCCGCCGCCGTGCGCGCCGGGCTGGAACAACGCGGCTGGCAGGTACGAGCGTTGGAAACCGACCCGCTGTCCGCGCGGCTGATCGTCACCGACACCTCCACCGGCGAGGAGTGCGAGGTCGATGTCCTCAAGGAAGCACTCTGGCGTCCGCCTGTGAAGACTCAGCACGGCTTGGTGCTTTCCCTGGAGGACGTGGTCGGCACGAAGGTTCGCGCACTGGCAGACCGGGGGCCTGGCGCGTGACCTGATCGACGTCCGAGCGGCAACGGATCACTGGAGTCACATCGAGCTCGAAGAGCTCGGCCGCCGCCACGCCCGTGACAGCTTCGACCTCTCCGACCTTCAGGCCCGGCTCGCCGGCGCGGACTGGATCGATGACACCGAATTCACGGCCTACGGACTCGACGACCAGCAGACCATCGAGCTGCGCCGGTGGGCTCAGGAGTGGGCCGATGACATCGCCGAGAGACTCCAGGAAGCGGAAAGCCCACCCGACGACTGATCACCGGGCATCGCACACGCGGAGCAAGCACCGCATCTCCGATGGAACTGGTCGTGCCCCAGCCGTGCCCTTCGAGGCGGTGAACAGCGGTCACCACAGGTATCGCCGAGCCGGCGAAAAGCGCCACGAAAGGACCCGTTTCCGCAGGTCAGACAGAGGGTGGCCAAGCTGGGCGTCGGTGATTCCCAATGCTCAGAGCGCGGGTTCGATTCCCGTCATCCGCTCTTCCACGAAGCCCCAGGTCGGAGACCTGGGGCTTCGTTCGTGTCCAAAGCCGGGCAGACCTGCTGCGACCGCCGCATGCCACGAGCTCCGAGGTGCCCCCTCATCGCGACCTCGACCCGGTGCCGCGAGGACAGTCGCCGCGTCCGCCACGGCCACGCCCTTCTCCAGCTCGGTCCGCAAGTGGCAGGCGGCCAACGGGCCGGGGAGGCCGTCATCGACGATCAGGTGGCCAGAGCGGCGGATGACGGCGGCGGCGCCGTCGAGGGGTGCGCGGCCATGCGGGCGAACGTGACGCCTCTTCACCGCCCGCCGAGGGCGGACGGGGCCGAGGAAGGCGGGACCGCCGGAACGTACGCTGTCCGAATCGCTCGGGGACGCGCCCCTGCCCGGCCGAGGCGCGCTGTCATGTCGCCTTCTCGGTCCGGCGCGGCTGCCGGGCCAGGGTGACCGCGCGCAGCACGTGCTCCACCGGCCCGTAGCGGTGCCGGGCCAGCCACCAGCGGCTGAAGACCGCTTGGGCGGCGAACAGCGCCAGGGCGGTGAGGACGGTACACGCGGGTGCGAGGCGGCCCACCAGCGCGGCGCCGAACCCCGTGAAGACGAAGGCCAGGACCAGGGACTGAGTGAGGTAGTTGGTCAGCGTCATGCGGCCCGCCGGAGCCAGGACCGCCGCCATCCGTCGGCCCCGCGGTCCGGTCAGCACCCGCAGCACCGTCGCGGCGTACGCGGCGGCCAGAAGCGGCGCGGTCATCACATTCACGGCCATCGCCACCAGCTGGTATGCCGTATCGGAGTGCCCCTGGGCAGCGTGCGCCCAGACCAAACCGCCGGCGATGCCGACGGGGAAACCGACCCACTGGAGGCGTCGCAGGAACGGCCCGTGGCCGGTGGGGTCGTTGAGTGTGCCGCGCTTGCCCGCCGCCAGGCCCAGCAGGAACGCGGCGAAGGCGGCCGGTGCCTGGAAGAAGGCCAGCATGAACACGACGTCGGGCAACTGCCGAAGGTGCGCGGCGATCACCGAGCCGGCGTCGCCGCGCAGTGCCTCGGTCGCCTGGCGGCCGTGTTCGGTGACGGTGGCGGTGTCGATCCCGCCGGTGCCTGCGACCGCCACGGCCAGCAGCAGGTAGCCGGCGGCGGTGAGGCAGAGCAGGACGACGGCGGTGCGCGCGGCGGTACGGGGCCTGATCCGGTGCAGGGCGAGCAGGACCAGCCCCAGCACCGCGTACGTGGTGAGGATGTCGCCGGGGAAGAGCAGGACGGCGTGGCAGAGGCCGAGGACGAACAGGCCCGCGCAGCGGCGCAGGAAGCGGGGCGGGAAGGCCGCGCCGTCACGGTCGGCGGAGGCCAGCTGGAGGGTGAAGCTGTAGCCGAAGAGGAAGGAGAACAGCAGGTAGAACTTGGCCTCGAAGAAGACCTCGGTGAGGAACCGGACCGTGCCGTCCAGGGCGGAGCCGAACGCGGGATCGGCGACACCGGTGCCCTGGTAGGCCGAGGCCATGTAGGTGATGTTGACGAGGAGGACGCCCAGCAGCGCGAAACCGCGCAGGGCATCCACGTCGCGTAAGCGGGACGAGGCCGTCGGCCCGGTGGCCGACCGGGCCGCGGGGCCCGTTGTGGCGTCGGCGCCGGCCCCTGCCGTGGCGCCCGCCGTGGGTCGAGTGGTCATCGCCTTGGTCCTTCGGTGTCGAGAGAGGACAGGAACTGCCGCTGGTCGGCCAGGAAGCCCTCGGCGAAAAGGGCTCGTGGCGCGCACAGCGCGGTCAGGGTCAGGCGCAGCGACGAACGCTCCACGTCGTGCCTCACCAGGCCGTGGGTGGCGTCGGGGTAGTGGGTGACGCGCAGTGACGGGGCGGGAAGCAGCCGGCGGTAGGCGGCCTCGGTGTCGGCGGTGTCCACGTTCACGTCGTGTCCGGCGAGCACCAGCAGGACGGGAACCCCGCGCAGGGCCGGCAGGTCGGCGCCGGCATCGGCGGTGTGGTTCTTGGAGACGAACCGCCAGCGGGCCGCGGTCATGCCCTGCGGGTCCCCGACGGCCCGCACGTACTCCTCGTACGTGGCACCCCGTCCGAGCAACCTCAGTCCGGTCTCGCGGTGGCGCAGGGCGGCGGCGACCTCCGCGTCGGAGGCGCCGTCGCGGCGCAGCTCGGCAATCAGGTTGTAGCGGCCCTGCCGGTGCCAGTTGACGGCGGGTGAGACGGCGATGGCGAACCGGATCCGACCGTCTTTGGCGGCGATCTTGGGGAGCACCCAGCCGGCCTGGCTGGCGCCCCACAAGCCGATCCGGCGGCCGTCGACGTCCGGCCGCTGCCGGGCCCAGGCGATCGCGTCGGCGGCCTCCTGCGCCCGGTCCTCCATGGTCTGGTCGAGCCAGTCACCCGGCGCTCCGCCCACGCCCGGCTTGTTCCAGGACAGCGAGGCGTACCCGGCCCGGGCGAATGCCTCCCACATCGGCCGGTAGAAGCCGTCGTGCGTTGCGTCCACCGGGCCGTCCCCGTGGGCGACGACCACCAGGGGGAAGGGTCCCTTCCCCCGCTTGGGCAGGGCCAGCACAGCGTGCAGGGTCCGGCCGCCGTACCGCACGGTCACCGCCTCTTCTCGCAGGTCATAGGTGTTCTGCCAGACCACCAGCCCGCCCAGGCCGGCTGCCACGACCGCCAGAGCCACCAGGGCCGCGAGCGCGACTCGCGCCGCCCGGCGGCGGCACGCCGAGGTCTTGCGTTGCGGTTTCGTCGCCACTCGTTCTCCAAAACGTTCGAATCAAAAACGCTCGTTTTCATTTCGACCGTACTATGTTCATACGTAGAATGCGAGGGAGAACGCACGGAGGAGCACACGGAGGAGTCATGGACGCAGCGACAGTCATCCGGCGTGGCGTGCCCCGGTGTGCCGAGGAGCGGGTCGCCGAGCTGTACTGGGAGGCCTTCGGCCGCAAGCTCGGGGCCGCCCTTGGCCCGGCCGAGCACGGCCGCGCCTTCATCGCCCGCCACATCCACCACGACCGCGCCGCCGTCGCGCTCGCCCCCGGCAGCGGCCACGTCGTGGGCGTAGCCGGCTATCACCTCGGCGGACGCGGCCTGATCGGCGGCGGGGCACACGACGTGCTCTCCAGTTACGGACTCTTCAACGGCCTGCCGCGGCTCGCCGTGCTGGCGCTCCTCGAACGCACCCCGGAGCCGGGGGAACTCGTCATGGACGGCATCGCCGTCGACCCCGCCCACCGCGGCGCGGGCATCGGCGGTCTGCTGCTGACGGAGATCGCTGCCGTAGCCGCCGAACACGGCAGCACCCGGGTCCGCCTGGACGTCATCGACGTCAACCCGCGCGCCCGCGCCCTGTACGAGCGGCACGGTTTCACCGCCGTACGCACCGAACGGACCCCGTACCTCCGGGCCCTGATGGGCTTCGGCGCCGTGACTACGATGCATCGCGCCGTCCCGGACCACCCGGGCGGCGGCGCACCCGGCGACACCTTGGAGCAGCAGCGATGACCAGCAGGCCCGCGAGCGCCCCCGCGGCGGAGCCCGCCACGCCCGAGATCAGCACCCGGACCCTGGTGTTCGCCCTCCTCCGCGAGGACGGCACCGTCGACGCCGGCGAGTTGTACGCCGTCGCCGGAACCCTCGGCATGACCGATCAGCAGGTCCGGCTCTGCCTCAAACGGCTCGTCGCCGAGGGCCGGTTCACCCAGGAGGGGCGAGGGCGCAAGGCCGTACTGCGCGCCACCGCCGACGCGACCGGCGCCGCCGCACCGGACGTGGAGTACGTCCGCCACGCCTACCGGCAGGACCAGGGGCTCGCCCCCTGGGACGGGACCTGGCACCTGTTCGCCTTCGCCATCCCCGAGACCTCGCGGCAGGCCCGCGACACCCTGCGCGACACCCTCCTCCGCCTCGGCGCGGCCCCCCTCCAAGGCGGGCTCTACGTCAGCGCCAACGACATCGGCGAGATCGTCGAAGCCCACGCCCGCCACCTGGGCGTCCTGCCCTCCCTCACCCGCCTCACCAGCCGCGACCTGCGGGTCGGGGACGAGGCCGCCCCGGCCCGGCTGGCCGCCCTTCTCTGGCCGCTCCACCAGATCGCGGACCGCCACGAGGCGCTCGCCGCCCTCGCCACGGCCCGCCTGGCCCGGCTGTCCGGCACGGACCGACCCACGGACACCGAGCGCCTGACGTACGCGATCGAGCTGGCGGCATCCTTCACCACCGCCATGGAACCCGACCCTCTGCTGCCCCCCGAACTGCTCCCCCAGCCCTGGCCCGGCAGCCGCGCCCGCACCCTGGCCGCACAGTGCTGGGAAGCCCTCGCCGCCGGGACCGGCCGGGATCCCGGCCGCCTGCGCCTGTTCCGCCTCTACGACGGCGCCATCCTCACCCCGACACCTCCCACCGCCCCTCCGCCCCCGCGTTCCTGAGGTGAGGACAGGAGCAGGCAGTCATGGTCGCGTCGCGGCGGGCACGGGCCATGCCGACTCGATGGCCGTGCCACAACGTGCCGGTAGCGGCGGTGGCGGCGCCCCCTTCGCCCCAGGAAGAGGAGCCCCCGGGCCCTTCCCCGCGTACCACTCGACACGCCCCGCAGCTCGGCCTGCTCCTCCGGACACCTCGGGCCGTAGGGGCCGGGAAGCCCGTCAGCCAGGATGAGGGTCCGCAAGAAGAGGAACCCCAGCCGACGAACGGCTGGGGTTCCTCGAGGCGGTGAATACCGGTCAGCAGGTGGAGCAGCCCGTGCCGTGGACCGCTCGTCTCCGCGCCGGCAGGCCGCCCCGAATCGCGATCACCGTGGATCGGGCAGGTCAGCGCTGCAGGGTGAGGACACCCGGCCGGTACGGCAGTCGGTCGTAGGGGCCGCCCGCGGTGGGGGACTTGCCCTGATAGAGGAACTGCAGGTTGCAGGGGTCGATGGTCATGGTCTGGTCGGGGTTGTTGCGGACCAGGTCACCGTGGCTGATGTCGTTGGTCCAGGTGGCACCGCTGTTGGCCTTGCCCGCGAAGGGGCTGCTCTCGCTGTCGGCCTGCGGGGTCCACGAACCGCTCAGGCTGGAGGCCGTGAACGAGCGGAAGTAGCGCCCGTTCGCCCCCTTCGCCTCGACGATCATGAGGTACTGCTGCCGGCCCTGGACCTTGTAGACCTGGGGGGCCTCGAACAGCTTGGCCTCCGTATCGCTCATGACCGTCGTGTACGACGAGCCGAAGTTGCCCGGGAAGTTCCCGATCGGCATGCTCGCACGGTAGATCTTGCCGTTGTCACCGGCGAAGAACAGGTACATGTTCTGGTCGTCGGCGATCAGGGTCTGGTCGATCGGGCCGGTTGGGGAGTCGGTGCGGGGAATGCTGCCGGTGAACAGCGGCTGCGGCGCGGACCAGCCGTTGGGGTCGGTGGGGTCGCTCGACGTGCGGTAGATGAAGGGCCACTGACCCCACTGGTACGCGAGGACCCAGATCTTCTTGGGCGCGAAGTAGAGCAGCGTGGGCGCGACCGCGGGCTGGTTCATCGCCTTCTGTCCGGCGGACGCCATGTCCGACCAGTTGGTGAAGGGGCTGAACGTCATCGAGCCGTACTTCGATCCGTTGAAGTTCGACCCGTAGACCAGGTGCTTGCCGTTGTGCACCACGTTGGTGAAGTCCTTCAGCGAGGCCCACCCGTTCGCAGGCTGCGCCAGGGCGCCCGTCGAATTCCACTTGTACGCCGACGGAAGCGCGCACGCGCCGCCGCCCGACCCGGAGGGGGCGGCCCACTTCTGGTTGCTGCCGGACCAGCAGGAGTGCAGCTGGATCTTGGTGCCGTCGGCGGTGGCCGCGCCGACGGCGTCGAGGCACAGCCCGGACTGGACACCGGCGATCGTGCCGTCGGTGTTGATGTTCCACTGCTGGTTGGTGCCGCCGTTGCAGTCCCAGATGACCACCGCGGTGCCGTTGGTGGTGCCCTTGCTCCTGGCGTCCAGGCACTTGTCGCCGTGGATCTTCAGCTGCTTGCCGGCGGTGTAGGTCCAGCGCTGGTTGGCCTGTCCGCTGCAGGTCCACAGCTGCGCCTGGGTGCCGTTGGCGGTGGTGGAGGCGGGGATGTCGACACAGCGGCCGGAGGCCACGCCCTTGATCTCCCCCGTACCAGCACCGGCACCGTCGGACGGCTTGCTCGGGGTGGTACCCGAGCCGGAGCTGAGGGCGTTCATGACGGCGGTGTACGCGGGCTTGGGGTTGCCGTTGTTGTCGAACAGCAGCGGGCTTTCACCGCTTCGCCAGGAGTCGCTGTCACGGACGCCCCACACCGTGATGCCGGTGCACCGGGCCACGGACAGGCAGGCTTTGACCGCGTCGGCGTAGTGGGTGGGCGATGCCTTGGCGATGTCCAGCTCGGTGATCTGGACGTCGACGCCCAGGGCGGCGAAGTTGGCCAGGGTGGTCTTGAAGCTCGCCGGCGGGCCCCCCGCTCCGAAGTGGCTCTGGAGCCCGACGCAGTCGATGGGCACGCCGCGGGACTTGAAGTCCTTGACCATTCTGTAGACGCCCTGGGTCTTGGCGTCCGACCAGTTCTCGATGTTGTAGTCGTTGTAACAGAGCTTGGCCGAGGAGTCGGCCGCACGGGCGGTGCGGAACGCTTCCTCGATGAAGCCGTTGCCCAGGACCTTCTGGAACACCGAGCTGCGGAGCTGGCCGCCGGGGCCGTCGGCGAATGCCTCGTTGACCACGTCCCACGCGTAGATCTTGCCCTTGAAATGGGTCATCGTGGTGGTGATGTGGCCGTTCATCACGCTGCGCAGCGTGTTCGCGTCGCCGATCGATCCGACCCAGGCCGGGAGCTGCGAGTGCCAGACCGTGGTGTGGCCGCGCACGCGCTGGCCGTTCTCCTTCGCGTGGCTGACGATCCGGTCGGCGGGGCCGAAGTTGAAATTGCCGCGGGACGGCTGGACGGCGTCCCACTTCATCTCGTTCTCCGGGGTGATCATGTTGAATTCCCGGTCCAGGATCGTGGCGTACGTCGAGTCGCCGAGCCTGCCGGCGGCCACAGCGGTGCCGAAGTACCTGCCCGACGGGGCCGCCTGCGTACCCAGGGCCGCGGCTCCGGCGGAGCTGGGGAGGAGCGTCACGACACCGGCCACCAGCGCCGCGGCCGCCAGTCCTGTCGTCAGTGTTCGGCGACGCCGGCTGAGCCGGTGCAGGCCCTTCATGATTCTCCTCGGAGGTCGCGGGTCACCCTGGGTTCCGTGATCGTGCGCGCATCGGCCGGTACGGCCTGATCCGCCGCGGCGTGGGTGCGGTGCAGGACGTGGAGCCGTTCCTGCGTACCGGTCGCCCGGGGGTCGTGGGTGTGTCGCGTCATGGGAAAGGCTTTCTTCAGGGGACAGGCCAACGGGGGGAAGTCGAGGAACCCGCCACGCCGACACGTCATGAGCGGCGGGAAGAGCACCCCCCGAAGTGGAGGCCGCCGAACTCACGGCCTCGTAACAGAAAAGTCGCCCCGTCCGGCCGATCGCTCAGTGATGCATCTCGCAGGCAAAAAGCGTTATGCCGAGCCCCGCGGTCTGGTCGTCCCCGTGGAAAGGGCGCGCCGCCCTGATCAAGGAGCGGTTCTCAAGCCCAGGCTCTGCGCATGATGAAGGAAGCCTGGCCGGCGAAGGCCCGAGTGCCGTCGGAGCCATCGAGCCAGACGCCACCGTCGCGGTGGCGGAGGACCGATCCGGGATAGTTGTGCGCGTGCAGGGTTACCGACCCGGCGACCGCCCCGGGGTTCGGACAGAAGGTGGCGTCTTCCCGGAACAGTTCGCTGCCGTCGTTGGTGCTCAGCCGTAACCGCAGGTCACGATGGCGCAGGTAGCGGCCGTCGGCGGCGCGGAAGGTGACGCACCCGGTGTCGGCCAGCCCCCGGATGACCGTGAAGGTGACCCGCTGCCGTGTCTGCGCGCCACTGGACGCGGAGACTCGGCCGAGCGTCGCGAAGTCGCCGGCATACGTGAGGTACAGGGCGGGCTCGTCCACGGACTCCAGCGACTGGGGGCCCAGCGGAACAGTGCCGACGACGGCGGACGGACTCACCGGGGACGGTTCGGCCGACGTGGTGGTGCGCGACGGGACCGGCGTGGGGTTGCCGACCGTGGGAGCGGCGACGACGCCGGGCACCCGATGCGCCGGTTCGGGCCAGGTCGCGTAGGTGGCGGTCCCGGCGATGAGCACCGCGCCGGTGGTGAGGCTCACCAGCGGATGAGCGGTCACCGCGTGGAGTTTGCCGATCAGCGCGCTGTGCAGACCGCCGCCCCCCGTCGCCGCCGCCGTGCCGACGGTGACGTGTGCCGTGGCCAGTCCGGCCGCGCTCGCGGCCGTCCCCGACAGCAACCCCTTGGCGGCCAGCGCGGCGACGAGTGCGGCCGGGACGGCCAGCGGCGCGAGGCTGAGGAGCAGCAGTTCGGCCGGAACCCGTTCTGTCGTCGTCGCCATGCAGAGCGGGCAGTCGCGGGTGTGCCGCGCGATCCGCTTGCGCCACACCGATGTACGGAGGCCGTCCCAGCCGGCGACGGTCTCGTCCAGCTGCGGACAGCGCGGGTCGGCTTCCAGCGCGGCGACGATCGTCCGGCTCAGTTCCAGCTGCTCGCGCATGCGTTGCAGGCGCACTCCGACGTGGGCGACGGTGAGCCCCGTCGCGGCGGCGATGTCGTCACGGCTCAGCAAGCCGGCGCTCTCCTGCCACCACAGCGACAGCAGCATCCGATGGTCCGGGTCGAGCCACCGGCCGGCTTCGACAACCCGACGGCGCTCGTCCGACACGTGCAGACGCAGGATCGTCGCGTCCACAGGTTCGGCGCCGGCATCCGGTATCTGGCGTGCCTCGTCGATGACCGTGGTCCGGTCGGCGAAGGCGCGTTGCCGGTGCCAGTGGTTATTGATCTGACGGAGCGTGATCGACACCAGCCAGGACCGGAAGCTCTCCGGGGCACGCAGGGCAGGCAGGTCGCGCACCACGCGCAGCAGGGTCTCCTGGACGACGTCGTCGACGTCGGCATGTCCGCTCAGCGCTCGCCCGACGATGTTGTAGAGCAACGGCAGGTACGCGGCGATCAGCTCCTCGCGCGCCCGATCGTCACCGGCCTGCGCCGCGGCGACCAGCCCAGCGTGGTCCGCATCCATGAGCCCCATTCCAACCTCCCTCAGGGGAGCGATCCGCCGAGTACGGCGCCGCACCTTAGCGTCGGCAAGGGTATGCGGCCAAAGCCCGTGCCTTGGATCCCTGGACCGGCCCGCCCGCGCCTAGTTGGACGGCCCGGTGTCCCGCGTGGGGGCTCGTCGGTGGTGTTCCACGGCCGAGTCCCACAGATCACCTGGGTGCGTTCGGGTAGCCGGCGGCCGACTCGCGGAGGGCTGTCAGCGCGGTTCGGCAGGCGACAGGCTCCGCCCCCACCGAGAGGGATCTCGGCCGGCCAGCCCTCCGAGGTCGACCTGCCCCGCCGGGCCGGACCGGGGCACGCTCTCGGCCCGGCCCCTGTAGAGGGCCTCTACCCGTCCGTCGGGACCGGCGTGGCCCTCAGCGTCTCCTGCATGATGCGCACGCCCTGATCGGCCATCTCGCCGATGGGGCCGGCAAGTTCGTCGGGCGTCACGTCGATCGTCCAGAGGAACCGGCTGCGCCCGTCGATGCCGGCGAGGACCTGCATCGAGGCGTGATGGTGCTTCGGCGCCATCGAGCCGCCGACCACCGCGTAGGCCACCCGGCGGGCCGTGTCGTCGATGTCGACGATCAGCTCGTGCACGACGACACCGTTCGCGAAGGTCACGATCCTGGTGTCCGTCTCCATGCGGGTGTCCGTGACGAAGCCCGGCACCAGACGTCGGTGCACGGCTCCGACCTCGCGACCGTCTGGACGCGGGCGAAGACAGCCTCGCCGGCCTCGCGGCCGACCTGGGCTTCTCCGACCAGGCCCATCTCTGCCGGACCATGCGCCAGTACCTCGGCCACACACCAACGGCACTGCGGCGGCTCCTCGCCCCGCGGTCGCCCTGAGGTCGTGTCCGTAAAGTCACGCCTGGCCCGGCGGGCAGACGGCGCTACTTTCCGGCCACGACCGTGGGCATCACCCGCGTGTGTCATACGGGCCGGCTGCTCAGCGGTCGCCGGCTCAGCGTCGGGCCAGTTGGCGTTCGCCGTTCGCCCCCGGCTGGTAGGCGAGGCCGTAGTGCCGGAAGACGGCTTCCTCGTCCTCGACGGGCAGGACGTCGTCGGTGCCGATCGAAGGGCACCGTTTCACCAGCGCCTTGTCGTGGGCGACCTGCACATAACCCGGCCCCACCATCGCCCCCTCCAGGGGTACGAACACCAGGCGACGACGGCCCGGCAGGCCGACGCGGACCGTGGCCATGGCCGGCTCATCGGTACGGGTGTCGACGTACACCGCCTCCAGCTCACCGATCGCGCGACCCCGCGGGTCCACCACGTTCTGGGTGCGCCACTCCCGTATGTCCGCCGTCCGGATCATTCCGACTCCTCAGGGCCTGTCGTCAGTGGGGGAAGCGCGGCGACGAGGATCTCGGCGGCATGCGTGACGTTCTCCGCGTGGACCGCACGGGCCATGGCCGTACGCGCGGCCTCCGGCGCCGTGTCCGGCGGCACCACCATCAGCGCGAAGTGGTCGTTCTCGCCGCGAGTGATCAGGACGGTGTCGTCGCCGACGGGGAACGAGTCGAGGTGCACGACCCGTTCGTCGACGACCAGACGGGTCGGTACGCCGTTCCAGGCGGAGGCGTCCAGACCGACCCGGGTGATGGGCCCGAGATGCTCGGTCAGGACGGCGACCAGCGGCGGAAGCTCCTGCTCCACGTCACGTGTGCGGGGCCACCACGCCCCGTCGAGGACACCCTGCCGGGATCGCGCCGTCTCCAGGCGCAGCAGAGCCGTACCGGGCCGCACCGCCTTGTGGATCGCGTCCGGCAGAAGCATCGGGCGGGTGTGGGGGACATCGGAGTCGGCCATGGTCGGGATCCGTCCACCGGGGAGCTGCCACGTCCGGCACCGGACGGGGGTCCGGCCGCCGCGACGGGGCGGCAATGCCGTCGCTTCACGGTAACCCCCACGCCCGTACGCCCGCTCGTCCTGGCATCGGCTTCCGGCGCGGCCGGGAGGATCGCGGGCAATGCCCCGCGCAAGAACGGGGTCGGCCGGACGTACAGTGGAGTTACCGGGAGTATTTCGCACATCGGCCCTCATGCGGGTGTCATTTCCGGGGATCACGAAGAACCGGGCTGCCGACAGGCGGCCCGGGGGCAGGTCCGCACCATGACCACCACCCTCGACAGGGCCGCGACCCGCGCCCTCGCTCCGGGACTTCCGGCGCGCTTGTCCCTCACCCGGAAGACCACTCTCGCCGGTCAGCTCGACGGCGCATGGTGGCCCTCTTCACGCGACCTCGCGGCCGAACTGCCGGCCCTGGTCGACGCGCTCGAGGGGCACTGGGGACGTATCACCCGCGTCGCGGTGAATCCCGACCGGTGGCCCGTCGTCCCCCGCAAGGTCACAGCCACCGGCCACACCGTCCACGTGGGCTGGTTCACCGAGCAGGACCCCGACAAGATCATCCTGCTCGCCTACACGACCGGCCGCTGGGACCTGCTGGTGATTCCGCCCGAAACCGAACCCGCCTCCGCTGCGCGGCTGATGACCGCCGCCGCGATCCCCGGGAGCGTGCTGAAGGCCACCGGGCTGCTGGCGGCGGACGATGTCGTACGCCGCGCCGCCGACGCGCACCGCCGGGAGGACGACTGGGAGACCGAGGGCGGCGCGGGTACGGCCCCCGTCGGGCACCCGACCGGTCAAAGGTCCGCCGGTCGCCCCCGCACCTCTGCCGGACGGTGAGAACCATGGAGACCCTGATCCTCATCGCGGCGATCATTGTCATGA
>NZ_BMTO01000002.1:342335-418911 GCF_014649715.1 Streptomyces lateritius | reverse complement strand
GCCGCCCCCCGCCCCGGGCGACGGCCGAGGACACCGGGAGGCTCCGCCCGGTGACCCGAACCCGTCTCCCCGCAGTACAGCGGGCGGGCCGCCCCGGGCGCCCCGCCCGCCCCCGTACGCCCTCGCGAAAGGACGACCCAGCCTTGGACCCCCACGAGACAGAGATTCTGCCCCCGGCCGGACATGCGGAGGTACGCATCGTCGCCGCCTCGCCGGAAACCGCCCGCGCGGTGGCCGAGGTCCTGCGCCACTGCTTCGCCGGCGCCGAGCAGCGCAGCTACCCCGCCCCGGGCGGCGGCACCCGGCTCCACCTCACCGTCGACACCGAAACCGCCGCCGGGCCCGCCCGCTCCTGGCTCGCCACCAGCAGACCATCCACCGGCGCCGGCCCTCACGTCGAGGAACACTGACCGGCCGCGGCGGACGCCACACCACCGACCGTTCCCGGAGCACACGTCCCGCCCGGACGCCCGTTCGTCAGCATCGGGGCGGTCTGATCGCACGTCCGGGTGGTTACGGACCGTGTTCGCGCTTTTGGGCGGCCGGGAGCTCCGAGGGCGGCCAGGGTGTGGTTCGTGATCATCGAGCCATCGCGCACACCTCAGTCATCGAACGACCCCTCCCACCGGCCGTCACGCCGCACCCTCATGGCCGGGGCAGCCGCGGCTGCCGGAACGGGGGCGCTCGCAGGGGCCGGGGCATCCGTCGGAGCGTCGGAGGCGGTCGCGGCGCCCATCGGGCCGCGGCCCGACTGGGGGACCTGCCTCGCCGTCGCCCGGGCCATTCTCGTACGGGACGACGACGACCGGCCGCTGGCGCCCCGCTACGCGGACATCCTCCTGCGGACCGGGCTGCCCCGGGGCCGCAACCGTCGCAAGGTGCTGATCGTCGGCGCCGGGCCCGCCGGGCTCACCGCCGCCCACCTGTTGCGCGAGGCCGGGCACCGGGTCACCGTCATCGAGGCCAACGGCAACCGCGTGGGCGGCCGGATCAAGACGTTCCGCACGGGTGGCCATGAGGGCTCCCCCTCCCCCTTCGCCGACCCGCTGCAGTACGCCGAAGCCGGCGCCATGCGCATCCCCGACAGCCACCCGCTCGTCACCGGACTGATCGACAGCCTCGGCCTCCAGCGCCGGCGCTTCCACCTCGTCGACGTCGACGCGGCCGGCCGGCCCGTGAACCGCTCCTGGATCCATGTCAACGGCATCCGGGTCCGCCGGGCCGACTACGCGCGCAGCCCGCAGGCCCTCAACCGCTCCTTCGGGGTGCCGACGGCCTACGAGTCCATCCCCTCCACCCAGATCCTGCGGGGCGCCCTCGCCCCGGTGCGCAAGGAGATCGACGGCAAGCAGGACGAGGAACTCGTCAAGGGCTGGGCCCGCGTCGTCCAGCGCTACGGCCACATGTCGATGTACCGCTACCTGACCGACGAGGCGAAGCTCGACGAGCGGACCGTCGACCTGATCGGAACCGTCGACAACCTCACCTCCCGACTCCACCTCGCCTTCATCCACAGCTTCATCGGGGCTTCGCTGATCAGCCCGGACACGGCCTTCTTCGAACTGCCCGGCGGCAGCGGCACCCTGGTCGACAAGCTCTACGCCCGCGTCGAGGACCTCGTCAGGCTCGACCGCCGCGCCACCCGGATCACCCACGGGGAGGGCAAGGTCACCGTCGACACCGTCTCCGAGGGCCGCGGCGGGCGAACCGTCGAGCGGGAGACCTTCACCGGGGACACGGCGATCATCACCGTCCCGTTCTCGGGCCTCCGCCACATCCCGGTCACCCCCGCCCTGTCGTACGGCAAGCGGCGCGCGGTCACCGAGCTCCACTACGACGCCGCGACGAAGGTGCTGCTGGAGTTCAGCCGCCGCTGGTGGGAGTTCGACGAGGCCGAGTGGAAGCGCGAGCTGGAGGCCGTACGCCCCGGGCTGTACCGGCAGTACCAGCTCGGCCGGACACCGGACGACGGCAGGCTGCTCGGCGCCCACCCCTCCGTACCCAAGGGCCGCATCTCCGACGCCCAGCGGGCCCACTACGCCGCCAGCCGCCTCGTCGCCCGGGACCAGCCCGAGGCCGCGCACGTCATCGGTGGCGGATCGGCCACCGACAACCCCAACCGCTTCATGTTCCCGCCCTCCTACCCCGTCGAGGGCAGCCGCGGCGGAGTGGTCCTCGCCGCCTACAGCTGGTCCGACGACGCCCTGAAGTGGGACTCCTTCGCCGACGAGGAGCGCTACCCGCGCGCCCTCGCCGGCGTGCAGGAGGTGTTCGGGCAGCGGATCGAGGTCTTCTACACGGGCGTCGGACGCACCCAGTCCTGGATGCGCGACCCCTACGCCTACGGGGAGGCCTCCGTCCTCCTGCCCGGCCAGCACACCGAGCTCTTCCCCCACGTCCGTACGCCCGAAGGCAGCCTGCACTTCGCCGGGGACCACACGTCCGTCAAGCCCGCGTGGATCGAAGGCGCGCTGGAGTCGGCGGTACGGACCGCCCTGGAGGTCCACGTGGGGCGGTGATCAGCACGGAAGAGACGGGGGCCTGCCCGGAGGGAATCCGGGCAGGCGCCGTCACGCGGACCGGGGCGTCAGGATTCGAGCGTCGTGAAGGCCACCTCGAAGTGGTCGACGGAGATCACCCGCTGGCCTTCCCGCTGCGACGCCTCGTAGCGGATCTCCGCCGCGCGGTCCTCGCTCGCCCGCATCGCCGCCTCGTCCTCCCAGAGCGTCAGCGACCTGGCTTTCCCCGTCTCCCGGTCGACGAGGTAGTACGCGCCCCGGAAGCCAGGCAGGTCACGGACCAGCCGGACGATCTCCTCCGATTTCGCGGTGAGGTCGCCCCCGGGCGGAACCGGTGACCCCTGGTAGGTGCTCAGCCTCGCGAACATCGCCGGAAGTCCTTTCCTGACCGGGCTGCCGGTCGGCGGACCGGCACCTCCAGGAACAGGGTGCTCCGGCGGGACGCACACCGCATGCCGAGCCGGTTCCGTCGGCGGACGGGACAATGGAGGAGCGTCATCGTCATAGCCCCATCCGTAGCCCCATCCGTCGAGGAGAGGCGGGAGTCGTGGTGCCGTACATCGCTGTGACCGCGTTGAGCCATGCGGGGCTGGTCCGGGAACACAACGAGGACAGTCTGGTCGTCGGGCCGTGGACCCTGTGCGGGACGGTGACGGAGAGCCCCCAGACGCTGCTCTTCCCTCTCGGCAGACCGCTCGTCGTCGCGGTCGCCGACGGGCTCGGCGGCCAGCCGGCCGGCGAGGTGGCCAGCGAGCTCGTCGTACTCCGCCTCGCCGCCGCCGGACCCGACCTCGACGGTGCGGAGAGCCTCGGCGAGGCCGTCGAAGCCTGCAACCGCGCGGTGTACGCGGCCGCCGCCGGCCGCCCCGAGCTGACCACCATGGGCACCACGGTCGCGGGCGTCCTCCTCCTGGAGGACTCGGTGCTGGCCTTCAACGTCGGCGACAGCAAGGTGTTCCACACAGGCCAGGACGGCCTGCGCCAGGTCAGCGTCGACGACAGTCCCCCGCCGACGCCCGGGCGGCGCACCACCTCCGCCGTCACCCAGACCCTCGGCGGCAACCGCCTCCCCGGCTCCGTGACCCCGCACGTGGCGGACTTCCCGCTGCCGCCGGGCGAACGCTGTCTGGTGTGCAGCGACGGTCTGACCGACCCGCTGCCCGACGAGGAGATCGAGGAGCTGCTGCGGGCCCACGACGACGACGGCAGGGCAGCGTACGAGCTCTGGAAGGCCGCCATCGAGGCCGGTGGCCCGGACAACATCACGCTCGCCCTGGTCCGCGTCGGCCTGGGTGAATGAGCGGCGCGGTACGGGGCGCGGCGGAGCCGCAGGAACCCTCGTACGGGGGTGTCGTGCCGGGCTGTCGCACGGAGCTGTCGCACGGGCGAGACGCTGCGCGATCATCGCTGCATGAAGCTGAGTTGCGCCGTTCTCGACGACTACCAGGGTGTCGCCCTCACCTCCGCCGACTGGACTCCCCTCGCCGGCCGCGTCGACGTACGCGTGCTGCGCGAGCACCTGACCGACCGGGACGCGCTCGTCGCCGCCGTCGAGGACTGCGAGATCCTGGTCGTCATGCGGGAGCGGACGCCGCTGGACGCCGAGCTGCTGAAGCGCCTGCCACGCCTGCGGCTGCTCATCACCTCGGGTATGCGCAACGCCTCCATCGACGTGGCCGCCGCGGCCGGGCTCGGGATCACCGTCTGTGGCACCGACAGCCGTCCGGAGCCCCCCGCCGAGCTGACCTGGGCGCTCATCCTCGGCCTGGCCCGGCAGGTGCCCGTCGAGGCACGGGCCCTGCGCGAGGGCGGGCCCTGGCAGTCCACCGTCGGCACGGACCTCGCCGGTCGTACGCTCGGAGTCGTCGGTCTCGGCAAGATCGGCGGCCGGGTCGCCCGCGTGGGGCTCGCCTTCGGCATGGACGTCCTCGCCTGGAGCCCGAACCTGACGGACGAACGGGCTGCCGAGCACGGGGTACGACGGGCCGCGAGCAAGCCGGAGCTGCTGGAGAGCGCCGATGTGGTCTCGCTCCACATGGTCCTCTCGGACCGTACGCGGGGTCTGATCGGCACGGCCGACCTCCGCGCGATGCGCCCGTCGGCGTACCTCGTCAACACCTCGCGGGCGGGTCTGATCGACGGCGAGGCGCTGCTGCGGGCGCTGCGGGAGGGCTGGATCGCGGGGGCCGGCCTCGATGTCTTCGACACGGAACCGCTGCCGGCGGACGACCCGTTGCGGACCCTGCCGAACGTCCTGGCCCTGCCCCACCTCGGGTATGTGACGGAGGGCAACTACGGCCGCTACTTCGGTCAGGCGGTCGAGGACATCGAGGCGTTCCTGGCGGGAACGCCGGTGCGCGTCCTGGGGTGACCCCGCATGCGGCGTCGCTCGGGGTGCGTGCGCGTTCGACCGGTGGCCCGCCGGGCACGCCGCCGTCGTACGCGACGGGGGAGACGGCCGGGTGGTGGTGTGGGACGGTGGGCGTATGCCGGTACCCGTGATCCTGGACTGTGACCCCGGCCACGACGACGCCTTCAACATCCTGCTCGCCGCCGCCCATCCGGCCGTCGACCTCCTCGCCGTCACCACCGTCGCCGGCAATCAGACGCTGGAGAAGACCACCCTCAACGCCCGCCGGGTCTGCGCCGTCGCCGGCATCCGCGGAGTGCCGATCGCGGCGGGCCGGGACCGTCCGCTGCACGGCGCGGCCCGGGTCGCCGAGAACATCCACGGCGGCTCCGGCCTCGACGGGCCGGGCTTCGGCGAGGGGGAACCGGACGTCCCGCAGGACCCGCGGGACGCCCTCGGCCTGATCCGGGACACCCTGCTCGCCCACCCCGCGCCCGTGACGCTGGTGCCGACCGGGCCGCTGACCAACATCGCGGCCTTCCTGCTGGCGTATCCGGAGCTGATCCGGCGGATCGAACGGATCGTGCTCATGGGGGGCTCCGCGGGGCGCGGGAACACCACCCCGGCCGCGGAGTTCAACATCCTCTGCGACCCGGAGGCGGCGGACATCGTCTTCGCCAGCGGACTGCCGATCACGATGTTCGGGCTCAACGCCACCCACCAGGTGCGCGCGACGCCGGACGTCGTCGCCCGCATCGCGGCGCTCGGCACCCCGCTCGGCAAGCTCTGCGTCGAGCTGCTGACCTATTTCGCCGGGAGCTACCGCGAGGTCTACGGCTTCGACGCGCCGCCGCTGCACGACCCGCTGACCGTGGCGCATCTGATCGACCCGTCGGTGATCAGTCTGGTACGGGCTCCGGTCACCGTGGAACTGACGGGGACGTACACGCGGGGCATGACGGTCGTGGACCTGGACGGCGTGACGGGCCGGCCCGCCAACGTGGACGTGGGCATGGAGGTGGACGTCCCGGCGTTCTGGGATCTGATCGTGGAGGCGGTGCGGGTGCTGGGCACCCGCGGGTGAGCCGCCGGTCTGCCGGCGCGGGGGCCCTGGGCACCCGCGGGTGAGCCGCAGGCCGGCCGGCGCCGGGCACCCGGTCGGCCGTCGGTGATCGTCCGTTCGGCCGCCGAGATCGCCAAGGCGCCTCTGCCGAGCGGTCGTGGTCGCTCGCGTCACGCTGAGCCGGTCCACAGGCCGCGAAGGACGGCCTGTTCGGCGGGTGACAGGTTCGCGAACAGTTCCCGCTCCGCCGGCGGCCGCGCCGGTGCTGCGCACAGCGCCCACCTATCCCACGAGACGCGACGTCTTGCGTCGAGAGGCGACAGGGAGTACCTTCCCTCGAAGTAAGACGATACGTCTCGTCTCGCTAAACGCCTGTCCCGCACTCGTTCCGACTGCACTCCGTCGAAGGATGTCGCCCTTGTTCCGTGTCCAACTCACCGACGTCACCAAGCGCTACGACGACCGGCTCGTCCTCGACCGGGCCTCCCTCTCCGTCCGGCCCGGCGAACGCGTCGGGGTCGTCGGTGACAACGGCTCCGGGAAGTCCACCCTCCTGAAGCTCCTCGCCGGCCTGGAGACCCCCGACAACGGCACCGTCGCCGTCGACTCCCCCGGCGGTCTCGGTCACCTCGCCCAGACCCTGGACCTGCCGGGAACGGCGACCGTCGGTGACGCCGTCGACCTGGCGCTCGCCGACGTACGGAAGCTCGAGCGGCGCATCCGGGCGGCGGAGGCGAGCCTCCAGGAAACCGGGGATCTCGACGGCTACGCCGCCCTGCTCGCCGCGTACGAAGCGCGGGGCGGGCGGGACGCCGACCGCCGGGTCGAGACGACCCTGCATCAGCTCGGCGAGCGCGCACCGCTCGACCGCGACCGCACGCTCGGCACGCTCTCCGGCGGCCGGCGCTCCCGGCTCGCGCTCGCCGCGACGCTCGCCGCCGACCCGGAGCTGCTGCTCCTCGACGAGCCGACCAACGACCTCGACGACGAGGCCGTCGCCTGGCTCGAGGAGCGGCTGCGCACGCACCGGGGGACGGTCGTCGCCGTCACCCACGACCGGGTGTTCCTCGACCGGGTCATGACCGCCGTCCTGGAGGTGAACGGCGAGCTGCGCACGGTCCGCAGATACGGCGACGGCTATGCCGGCTATCTGGCCGGCCGGGCCGCCGAGCGGGCCCGGTGGGAGCAGAGGTACGAGGAGTGGCGGGCCGAGACCGCCCGTGCCTCGGCTCTCGCCGACACGAACATCGACCGCTTCTCCGCGATCCCGCGCAAGGCCCCGGCGTCCTTCAGCGGGGCGGGGGCCTTCCGCGCCCGGTCACGGGCGCACGGCGCGATGAGCAGGATCCGGGCGGCGAGGGAACGGCTCCAGCGGCTGCGGGAGAACCCGGTGGCGGCACCGCCGGACCCCCTGCGCTTCACCGCGCGGGTCGAGGGTGAGGGCGCGCCGGTCGCGCTGACCGGCATACGGGTCGAGGGCCGGCTGCGGCTGGACTCCCTGCACCTGGCCCCCGGCGAACGCCTCCTGGTCACCGGCCCGAACGGCGCCGGGAAGAGCACCTTGCTCAAGGTCCTCGCGGGCGAACTCGCCCCGGACGGCGGGACGGTGACGATCCCGACCCGGGTCGGCACGCTCCGCCAGGACCTGGCCCTGCCCACCGACGGCCGCACGGTCGCGGAGGCCTTCGGCGAGGGCCGCGAGGAGCAGCTCCTGACCCTCGGCCTGTTCGCCGCGGCCGACCTGTCGACGCCCGTACGGGAACTGTCGGCGGGCCAGCGCCGGAGACTCGAACTGGCCCGCCTGGTCACCCACCCGGCGGACCTGCTCCTCCTCGACGAACCGACCAACCACCTGTCCCCCGCCCTCGTCGAAGAACTGGAGGCCGCCCTCGCCCTCTACCCCGGCACCCTGGTGATCGTCACCCACGACCGCCGCATCCGTCACCACTTCCACGGCCGCCGTCTCGAACTGACCCCGTGGGCCGTGCCGGTCGGCCGCGCCGCGTAGCATCCCCGCATGCTCCAGCCACCGGAAGCCGTCATCGGCCCGCTCGAAGCACACGTCAGACGGTTCTTCGCGGGCCGGTCCGTCCGCCCCGTCGACCACGCGCTGCGCGACGGGCGCCGCGGACGGGAACCCGGCTTCCAGGTGCTGGAGGTGGCGCCGGAGGGACCCGGGGACTGCTGGACGTACGTCACCGCCCGGCGCTCGCCGGAGGGCGCCGACGGACTGGAGTTCGTGCTGACCGCGCCGGTCTCCGACACGCGGTTCGCCGACCTCCTCGCGATGGTGGTCGCGTACCACCGCGATCCGGCGGACCGCCCGCTGGACCTCGGTCACAGCCTGCCGATCGGCGAACCGTGGCTCCCGGGCTCGGCCTGTACGCACCTGCTCGTCAGCCTGCCCTACCCGCACGGGCCCGAGCTGGAGCACTGCCCGCTGCCGAGCGGCGGCCACGCCCGCTTCCTCTGGCTGCTGCCGGTGACGGAATCAGAGATCGTGTACCGCCGCGCACACGGCACGGAGGCGCTGGAGCGGCTCTTCGACCAGGCGGGAATCAACCCCGTCGATCCCCACCGCGCCCCCGTCGCCTGACGGGGGCGGACGGGCCCGTGGGCCTCAGCCCTCGTCGTCGCCCTCCAGGTCGCCCTCCGTCTCCAGGAAGACCTGGCGCAGGGCCGCGAGGGTCTGGGGGTCCGGCTTTTCCCACATCCCGCGGGATTCGGCCTCCAGGAGGCGTTCGGCGATGCCGTGGAGGGCCCAGGGGTTGGCCTCCTTCAGGAAGGCCTGGTTCTCCGGGTCCAGGACGTAGGTCTCCGTCAGCTTGTCGTACATCCAGTCGGCGACCACGCCGGTCGTCGCGTCGTAGCCGAAGAGGTAGTCGACCGTCGCCGCGAGCTCGAACGCGCCCTTGTAGCCGTGGCGGCGCATCGCCTCGATCCACTTGGGGTTCACCACCCGCGCGCGGAAGACCCTCGACGTCTCCTCGACCAGGGTCCGGGTGCGGACCGTCTCGGGGCGGGTGGAGTCGCCGATGTACGCCTCGGGCGCCGTGCCCGTCAGCGCGCGGACGGTCGCCACCATGCCGCCGTGGTACTGGAAGTAGTCGTCGGAGTCGGCGATGTCGTGCTCGCGCGTGTCCGTGTTCTTCGCGGCGACGGCGATCCGCTTGTACGCCGTCTCCATCTCCGAACGGGCCGGACGGCCTTCGAGACCGCGGCCGTACGCGTACCCGCCCCACACCGTGTACACCTCGGCGAGGTCCGCGTCCGTACGCCAGTCGCGCGAGTCGATCAGCTGCAGGATGCCCGCGCCGTACGTGCCCGGCCGGGAGCCGAAGATACGGGTCGTCGCCCGCCGCTCGTCGCCGTGCTCGGCCAGATCGGCCTGCGTGTGCGCCCGTACGAAGTTCTCCGAAGCCGGCTCGTCCAGGGACGCCGCGAGCCGCACGGCGTCGTCGAGGAGTCCGATCACGTGCGGGAAGGCGTCCCGGAAGAAGCCCGAGATGCGCAGCGTGACATCGACGCGCGGGCGGCCCAGCTCCTCCAGCGGGATCGGCTCCAGTCCGTTCACCCGGCGCGAGGCGTCGTCCCACCGCGGGCGGACGCCCAGCAGGGCCAGCGCCTCCGCCACGTCGTCGCCCGCCGTCCGCATCGCGCTCGTCCCCCACAGCGACAGACCCACGGACGTCGGCCACTCGCCGTTGTCGGTGCGGTAGCGCTCCAGGAGCGAGTCGGCGAGCGCCTGACCGGTCTCCCACGCGAGGCGCGAGGGGACGGCCTTGGGGTCGACGGAGTAGAAGTTCCGGCCGGTCGGCAGCACGTTCACCAGACCGCGCAGCGGGGACCCCGAAGGCCCCGCCGGGACGAAACCGCCGTTCAACGCGTGTACCGTGTGCGCCAGTTCGTCGGTGGTGGCGGCGAGACGCGGCACCACCTGCTCGCAGGCGAACCGCAGGACGGCCGCCACATCGGGACCGTGCGCGGCGGCGACCGACGGGACCGCGTCCACGGACCAGCCCGCCGCCTCCATCGCCTCCACCAGCTCGCGCGCCGTCGCCTCCGCCTCGTCGGCGGTGGTACGGGTCGCGGCCGACTCGTCCAGACCCAGGGCCTCACGCAGACCCGGCAGAGCCTGCGTACCGCCCCAGATCTGCCGGGCGCGCAGGATCGAGAGCACCAGGTTGACCCGCGCCTCGCCCTCGGGCGCACCGCCCAGCACATGCAGGCCGTCCCTGATCTGCGCGTCCTTGACCTCGCACAGCCAGCCGTCGACGTGCAGCAGGAAGTCGTCGAAACCGTCGTCCTCAGGCCGGTCCTCAAGGCCCAGGTCGTGGTCGAGCTTCGCGGCCTGGATCAGCGTCCAGATCTGGGCACGGATCGCCGGCAGCTTGGACGGGTCCATGGAGGAGATCTGCGCGTACTCGTCGAGCAGCTGCTCCAGGCGCGCGATGTCACCGTAGGAGTCGGCCCGCGCCATCGGCGGCACCAGGTGGTCGACGAGGGTCGCGTGCACGCGCCGCTTGGCCTGCGTGCCCTCACCCGGGTCGTTGACCAGGAAGGGGTAGATCAGCGGGATGTCGCCGAGCGCCGCGTCCGGCCCGCACGCGGCGGACAGACCCGCGTTCTTGCCCGGCAGCCACTCCAGGTTGCCGTGCTTGCCGAGGTGGACCATGGCGTCCGCCCCGAAGCCGCCGTCCTCGGCGCGCGCCGCGATCCAGCGGTAGGCGGCCAGGTAGTGGTGGGAGGGCGGGAGATCGGGGTCGTGGTAGATCGCGATCGGGTTCTCGCCGAAGCCGCGCGGCGGCTGGATCAGGATGAGCAGGTTCCCGCGCCGCAGGGCGGCGAGGACGATGTCGCCCTCGGGGTTGCGGGACCGGTCCAGGAACATCTCGCCGGGCGCCGGGCCCCAGTGCTCCTCCACCTGCTCGCGCAGTTCGGCGGGGAGCGTGGCGTACCAGCGCTTGTAGTCGGCGGCCGGGATACGGACCGGGTTGCGGGCGAGCTGCTCCTCGGTCAGCCAGTCCTGGTCGTGGCCGCCGGCCTCGATCAGGGCGTAGATCAGCTCGTCGCCGTCGCCGGAGACCAGGCCGGGGATCTCCTCGACCGGACCGAAGTCGTACCCCTCCTCCCGGAGCCGCCGCAGCAGGGCGACGGCCGAGGCCGGGGTGTCGAGGCCGACCGCGTTGCCGATCCGCGAGTGCTTCGTCGGGTACGCGGAGAGGACGAGCGCCAGGCGCTTGTCGGCGTTCGGGATGTGCCGCAGACGGGCGTGGCGTACGGCGATCCCGGCGACCCGGGCGGCGCGCTCCGGGTCGGCGACGTAGGAGGGCAGACCGTCCTCGTCGATCTCCTTGAAGGAGAACGGGACGGTGATCAGACGGCCGTCGAACTCGGGCACGGCGACCTGGCTCGCTGCGTCCAGCGGGGAGAGACCCTCGTCGTTCTCCTCCCACGCGGAGCGCGAACCGGTGAGGCAGAGGGCCTGCAGGATCGGCACGTCGAGGGCGGCGAGCGCTCCCGCGTCCCAGGCCTCCTCGTCGCCACCCGCCTGGGCCTCGGCCGGCTTGGTGCCGCCGGCGGCGAGGACGGTGGTGACGATCGCGTCGGCGCCGCGCAGGGCGTCGAGGAGTCCGGGCTCGGGGGCGCGCAGGGAGGCGACGTAGAGCGGCAGGGCCCGGGCGCCGGCGTCCTCGATCGCGTCGCAGAGGGAGCCGACGAAGGCGGTGTTCCCGCTCATGTGGTGGGCGCGGTAGTAGAGCACGGCGATCGTGGGGCCGCCGTCGTTCCTCGACTCGCGCTCCAGCGGGCCCCAGGTGGGCGCGGCGGCCGACGCCTCGAAGCCGTGGCCGGTGAGCAGCACGGTGTCGGCGAGGAACCGGGCCAGCTGCTCCAGGTTGCCCGGGCCGCCGTGCGCCAGGTAGGCGTGGGCCTCGGTGGCGACGCCTACCGGGACCGTGGATGCCTCCATGAGCTGGGCGTCGGGAGCCTGTTCGCCGGAGAGCACGACCAGCGGCTTACCGGTGGCGCGCAGCGCCTGAAGCCCTTCGTCCCAGGCCCGCAGACCGCCGAGGAGACGTACGAGGACGAGGTCGGCGCCGTCGAGGAGCCCGGGCAGCTCGTCGAGTCCGAGCCGGGAGGGATTGGCGAACCGGTACGCGACCGGCCCGCCGGCCGCGCGGGCGCTGAGCAGGTCCGTGTCGGAGTGCGACAGCAACAGAATTCGCATGCGAGCGCAGGCCTTCCTCGGGGTTGTCCGCGCCCCGGGTGGTCGTGTGGACGGCGGGAGTTCCTGACTCACCCGGCCCGTGGTTCCGGGCCGGGCTCACAGTGGCGGGACCGCGCCGGATTCTCACCGGGCTTCCTCCCCGGGGTCTGGGACCCCATGCCGTCTGCATAGTAGATCCTGCGCCCGGCGGCCCGGAGGGTCACCCGGAACCACGTGGGTATGCTCGCCGCCATGCCGCCCACCCCACCCTCCACGCCCAACCAGGGCGAACCTCGCATACGGGACCGTGGCGACGCCTGCCCCGGGGCGCTTCGGCTGCACCCCGCCGATGACGGCCGCCTGGCTCGACTGCGCCTGCCCGCAGGGTTGCTGACGGCAGGTCAGGTGGAAGTGCTGGCCGCCGCGGCAGAGGAGCTGGGGGACGGGCGGATCAGCGTCACCTCGCGGGGGAACACGGAGCTGCGGGGGCTCGGGGAGGGATGCGGGGCGGAGCTGGGCGCCCGCCTGGCCGACGCCGGCCTGCTGCCGTCCCCGGCCCACGAACGCGTCCGGAACGTGGTGGCCTCTCCGGCCGCGGGACTGGACGGACTCGGCGGCGGTGACGTGCAGTTGTGGGCGCGCGAGCTGGACGCGCTGCTGTGCGCGCGGGAGTGGACGGCGGCCCTTTCCGGTCGCTTTCTCTTCGTCCTGGACGACGGCCGCGGGGACGTGGCCGGGCTCGGCGGAGATGTGACCTTGATCGCAGCCGGTCCCTCGGCGGTCGGTGCCGCATTCCTGTACGTCGGCGGTCAGGCCTTCCGTATCGCGAAGGCGGACGCGCCTCGCGCGGCCCTCGCCGCGGCCGACGCCTTCCTCACGGCCGCCCGCGAGGCCGGCAACGGTGCCTGGCGGGTACGGGAACTCCCGGAGGACGTGCGACCGGACCTGGCGGAGGCCCTGCGCCGGGCCGGGATCGCCGCGGAGGCGGCCGGCGCCGCGGAGGCGATCGGCGCCGCGGAGGCGATCGGCGGCACGCAAGGGACCGGCGACGCGGAAGCGGTGGGCGACGCGAAAGTGGTTCGCCCCACCGAAGCCGTCCGTCCCACCGAAGCGGTTCGCCCCACCGAAGCCGTCCGCCCCACCGAAGCCCTCGGCATCCCAGGCCGGAGCGGCGGTGCCGGGCCGTTGCCCGGCGTCATCGGGCAGGGCGGGCGGGACGGGCGCTGGGCCGTGGCCGTGGCCGTGCCGCTCGGGCGGCTCACGTCCGGTCAGCTCCGCGCCCTCGCCCCCGCCCACGGCGGCGAACTGCGGCTCACCCCCTGGCGGGGAGCCGTCGTCACCGGCTTCCCCGACCGCGCCGCGGCCGAGGAACGCCTCGCCGTGCTCGCGGCGCACGGCCTGATCACCGACCCCCACTCCCCCTGGCTCGGCGTCGGCGCCTGCACCGGACGCCCCGGCTGCGGCAAGGCCCTCGCCGACGTCCGCGCCGACGCCGTACCCGGTCGCGCCGGCCTCCCCGTCCACTTCTCCGGCTGCGAGCGGCGCTGCGGCCACCCCACCGGACCGGACGGCACCTGGGTCGACGTCGTCGCCACCACCGACGGCTCGTACCTGGTCGACGGCGCCCCCACACCCCGTACCTCCCTGACCGAAGCAGTCGCAACGGCCCGCACAACGAGATGAGCGAGAACGACACGATGTTCGCCTACGAGAAGGACGGCGCGGAGATCTACCGCCAGTCCTTTGCCACGATCCGCGCCGAGGCGGACCTCGCGGGGCTGCCCGCCGACGTCGCCCAGGTCGCGGTGCGGATGATCCACGCCTGCGGCATGACCGACCTCGTACGCGACATCGCCTACTCCCCACAGGTCGTCGCCCGCGCCCGGGAGGCCCTGCGCGCCGGAGCTCCGATCCTCTGCGACGCGCAGATGGTCGCCAGCGGTGTCACCCGCAAACGGCTGCCCGCCGACAACGAGGTGATCTGCACCCTCTCCGACCCCTCCGTTCCGGCCCTCGCCGCCGAGCTCGGGACCACGCGCAGCGCCGCCGCCCTCGAACTCTGGCGCGACCGCCTCGAAGGCTCCGTCGTCGCCATCGGCAACGCCCCCACCGCGCTGTTCCACCTCCTGGAGATGATCGCCAAGGGCGCGCCCCGCCCCGCGGCCGTCCTCGGCATACCGGTCGGTTTCATCGGCGCCGCCGAGTCCAAGGACGCCCTTGCGGACCGGGGGCAGGACCTCGGTCTCGACTACCTCGTCGTACGGGGCCGGCGCGGCGGCAGCGCGATGACCGCCGCCGCGATCAACGCCATGGCGACCGAAGCGGAGATCCAGGCATGAGCGGAAAGCTGTACGGGGTCGGCCTCGGGCCCGGCGACCCGGACCTGATGACCGTGGCGGCCGTCAGGGCCATCGCCTCCGCCGACGTGATCGCCTACCACTCGGCCCGCCACGGCCGCTCCATCGCCCGCTCGATCGCCGCGGAGCACATCCGTGAGGACCACATCGAGGAGCGGTTGATGTACCCGCTCACCGTGGAGACCACCGACCACCCCGGCGGCTACCGCGGCGCGCTCGACGACTTCTACGAGGAGGCGTCGGAGCGGCTCGCCGCGCACCTGGACGCCGGCCGCACGGTGGCGGTCCTCGCCGAGGGCGATCCGCTCTTCTACGGCTCGTACCAGCACATGCACAAGCGGCTCGCGCACCGCTACGACACCGAGGTCATCCCCGGTGTCACCTCGGTCAGCGCGGCGGCCGCCCGGCTCGGCGAGCCGCTGTGCGAGGCCGAGGAAGTCCTCACGATCATCCCCGGCACGCTGCCGGAGGACGAGCTGACCGCCCGGCTCGCGGGCACGGACTCGGCCGTCGTGATGAAGCTCGGCCGGACGTTCCCGACGGTGCGGCGCGCCCTTGAGCGGGCGGGCCGGCTGGAGGACGCGCGCTATGTGGAGCGGGCGTTCATGGCGGGCGAGCGGACGGAGACCCTGGCCGAGGTCGACCCGGCCGGCGTCCCGTACTTCTCGGTGGCCGTGCTGCCCTCCCGTATCGACGCGCTTCCGCCCGTACGGGAGGCCGGCGAGGTCGTCGTCGTCGGCACCGGTCCGGCGGGCGCGCCCTGGCTGACGCCCGAGTCGCGCGGCGCCCTGCTCAACGCCGACGACCTGGTCGGCTACACCACCTACCTCGACCGCGTCCCGGTGCTGCGTCCCGGCCAGCGCCGCCACGGCTCGGACAACAAGGTCGAGTCGGAGCGTGCCGAGTTCGCCCTCGACCTGGCGCGGCGCGGCCGGCGGGTCGCGGTCGTCTCGGGCGGCGACCCCGGCGTCTTCGCGATGGCGACGGCGGTCCTGGAGGTCGCCTCGGAGCCGCGGTACGCGGACGTGCCCGTACGGGTCCTGCCAGGGGTCACCGCGGCGAACGCGGCGGCCGCGGCGGCGGGTGCGCCGCTGGGCCACGACTACGCGACGATCTCCCTCTCCGACCGCCTCAAGCCCTGGGAGGTCATCGCGGAGCGGCTGCGCGCGGCGGCCGGTGCGGACCTGGTCCTCGCGCTCTACAACCCGGGGTCGAGGTCCCGTACCCACCAGGTGGCCGCCGCCCGGGACCTGCTCCTCGAACTGCGGTCGCCGGAGACCCCGGTGGTCGTGGCGCGGGACGTGGGCGGCCCGGAGCAGTCGGTCCGGGTGGTGACCCTGAAGACCCTGGAGCCGGCCGAGGTCGACATGCGGACGCTGCTGCTGATCGGCTCGTCCCAGACCCGTGCGGTCGAACGGGCCGACGGCCGCACGATCACCTGGACGCCGCGCCGCTACGGGTGAAGGTGCCGAGTCCCTCCGTGTCCAGGTACTCGACGCGGACGGACTTCCCGTCAGGGGAGAAGGTGACTCCGGTGAGCCCCCCGGCGTCCTCGCCGGCGGTCCGGAAGCTGAACGTGTCGCCGTCGTAGTGCGTCAGCCGGTACGTCTGGGGCTTCGGCCCCAGACGGAGCGTCAGGCCACCGCCTTGGCCTTCGGTCACCGACAGCTTCCCGTAGTACGCGTTGTCGTACGTGCCGGTGCAGGTGTCGGCGTCCTTCGCCGGAGCGGCGTCGGACGGCGGCCGGGCGTAGTCGGTCGTGGACCGGCCCCGCGTCCGCCTCCTGCCGGTAGAGCGCGTCCACCAGCGGGATCCAGTCGCGGCTCGGCTTGCCGTCCTGCGCGATGTCGAAGAAGTCGAGGGCGACGGCGTCGGCCACCCCGGAGGTCCCCGGCGTGGTCGGGGAGGCCGCTGATCCGGCGAGCGTCAGGTCAGCCCCGGCCCCGGGTCTCCCACACCCAGGCGACGGCCTCCTCCGGCGCCACCGCCACCGGGACGCCCTGGGGCACCGGTGGCCGGCGGACCACGACCACCGGGATGCCCGCCTCGCGGGCCGCCGTCAGTTTCGGGGCCGTCGCCGTGCCGCCACTGTCCTTGGTGACGAGGACGTCGACGGCGTACCGGTTCAGCAGTGCGCGCTCGCCGTCCAGGGTGAAGGGGCCACGGTCCAGGAGGACTTCGGTGCGGGCCGGCATCGGGGGGGCGGGGGCGTCCACGGAGCGGACGAGGAACCACTGGGGGCGGTCGGCGAAAGCGGCCAGGCCCATCCGGCCCGTCGTCAGGAACACCCGCTCGCCCAGGCCGTCGATGAGAGCCGCCGCCTCCTCCAGGGAAGCGGCGGAGTGCCACCGGTCGCCCTCGACCGGGACCCACCCCGGCCGGCGCAGGGCGAGCAGGGGAACATGGGCGGTGGCGGCCGCCCGGGCCGCGTTGAAGCTGATCCGTTCGGCGAAGGGATGGGTGGCGTCGATGACCGCGTCCACACGGTGTTCGCGCACCCAGTCCAGGAGCCCCTCCACACCGCCGAAGCCGCCGACGCGCACCTCGCCGGCCGGCAGCCGGGGCTGGGCGACGCGTCCCGCGAGCGAGCTGGTCACGCGGAGCTCGCCGTGCGGCTGGAGCATTCCGGCGAGAGCGCGGGCCTCCGTCGTCCCGCCCAGAATGAGTACGTGCACAGGAGTCCCTTCGTGAATCCGGCCGGTGGGCGCGAGGCCCAACTCAAGCACACGGGTCTGCGCCCGGGGTGGACGACCGGTGCCTGTGCGACGGCCGCGACGACGGCCGCGTACACGGCGCTGCTGACCGGGGATTTCCCCGACCCGGTGACGATCACGCTGCCGAAGGGCGGGCGCCCGGCGTTCGCGCTCGCGGCGGAGGAGCTCTCCGCCGGCGCCGCCATGGCGGGGGTCGTGAAGGACGCCGGTGACGACCCGGACGTCACCCACGGCGCGCTGGTCCGCTCGACGGTACGGGTCCTCCCGGCCGGTTCCGGGGTCGTCTTCCGGGCCGGGCCCGGTGTCGGGACGGTCACCCTGCCCGGCCTGCCCCTGGAGGTCGGCGAGCCGGCGATCAACCCGGTCCCGCGCCGGATGATGCGCGAGCACGTCGCCGAGGTCGCCGCCGCGCACGGCGGCTCCAGGGACGTCGAGATCACGGTCTCCATCGACCACGGCGAGGAGATCGCCCGCTCCACCTGGAACCCCCGGATCGGCATCCTCGGCGGTCTGTCGGTGCTCGGCACGACCGGCATCGTCGTCCCGTACTCCTGCTCGGCGTGGATCGACTCGATCCGCCGGGGTGTGGACGTGGCCCGCGCGGCGGGCCTGACGCATGTCGCGGGCTGCACCGGCTCCACCTCGGAGAAGACGGTGACGACCCTCTACGACCTGCCCGAGATCGCCCTGCTCGACATGGGCGACTTCGCGGGCGCGGTCCTCAAGTACGTACGACAGCACCCGGTCGGCCGGCTCACGATCTGCGGCGGCTTCGCCAAGCTCTCCAAGCTGGCCGCCGGTCACCTGGACCTCCACTCGGCCCGCTCCCAGGTCGACAAGCCGTTCCTGGCGGACCTGGCCCGGTCCGGCGGTGCGACCGAGGCGCTCGCCGAGGAGATCGCCACCGCGAACACGGGCCTGGCGGCCCTCCGGCTGTGCGAGGCGGCCGGCGTACCCCTCGGCGACCTGGTCGCGGCCCGCGCCCGCGACGAGGCCCTCGCAGTCCTCCGCGGGGCGCCGGTCGCGGTCGACGTCGTCTGCATCGACCGCGCGGGCGCGGTCGTGGGCCGCTCGACGGTGGCGGGGCCGTAGCGGGCGCCCGGCCCAGATTCCCGGGCGACAACCGGAAAGCCTTGTGACCGGTGAGCGGCCGGATCACGCGGGGTATCCGATCTCCGCGATGTCGTCGGCGAGTGCGGCCAGGTCGGTGCCCGGGTTGAGGGCGGTGACGACGGGGGCGGTCAGGGGGCGCAGGGCGAGCACATGGCGGACGGCGTCGAGGTCGACCGACGTCTCGTGGTAGTACTCGGCCCACTCCTGGTACGCCTCCGCCGAACGGTCGACGAGCAGCTCGAAGAGATAGCCGGCACCGTCCGCGTCCTCCGGGTCGTCGCCTTCCTCGGGGAAGTCGATCGTCCCCGTCCGCCAGGCCGTGTCCGCCGGCTCCCGCCACAGGCAGGCGGTCACGACCGGTCCGCCGTCCTCGTCCGTGAACGCCGGCTCCTCGACGTACGCCCGGAAGACCTCCGGCACCGAGTCGAGCACCCCCGGCCAGGGCGAGCCGTCGGCCAGGGGTCCGTACGGGCTCATCAGCGACTCGTGGCAGAAGCCGCGTATGTAGACGCCCGCGGCGGAGAAGACCAGGGAGTACTGGTCGCCCTGTCCGTTGCACATCGAGGCCAACTGTCCGCCCCCGGACCAGCGCGAGTGGAACGAGTAGTACCGCCCGTCCCACTCGGGACTGAGCACCGCGTCCAGCATCGCCAGCCCACGGCAGTGGTCGAGCAGAACGTCGGTCCCGGGCAGCTTCCTGGCCACGTCGTATACGGTCATGCGCCCATCCAATCGCCCGCCACCGACAGCGGGGCAGCGGATGCGGCCGCCACCCCGCGAACCTAGGCTTGCCAGGCAACCGGTCCCGATCGAAGGGTGTGTGCCCATGTCGAAGCGAGGCAACAAGCGACGTGCCAGGAAGAAGAAGGGCGCGAACCACGGCAAGCGGCCCAACGCCTGAGCCTGTTCCGTCTACGGGGGCGCGGGGCCGGTACGCGACGTACCGGCCCCGCGGCCTCGCGGATCAGCAGACGTGGCGGTCGCGCGCCGGGTCGTAGAGGTGGCTGTCGCGGAACTGCGTGGCGGCCAGCGTGCGGCCGACGAGGATGACGGCCGTCTTCGTGATCCCGGCCGTCTTCATCTGGGACGCGATGTCGTCGAGGGTGCCCCGCAGGACCACCTCGTCCGGGCGGCTGGCCATCGCGACCACTGCGGCCGGGCAGTCGGCGCCGTAGTGCGGCAACAGCTCGGAGACGACCCGGTCGACGTAGCGGGCGGCCAGGTGCAGGACGAGGAGCGCGCCGCTGCGGCCCAGGGTCGCCAGGTCCTCGCCCTCCGGCATCGGGGTCGCCTGCTGGGCGATGCGGGTGAGGATCACCGTCTGGCCCACGGTCGGGACGGTCAGTTCCCGCTTCAGGGCGGCGGCCGCCGCCGCGAACGCCGGGACGCCCGGCACCACCTCGTACGGGATGCCCTCCGCGTCCAGGCGCCGCATCTGCTCGGCGACCGCGCTGAAGACGGACGGGTCGCCCGAGTGGAGCCGCGCCACGTCGTGGCCGTCCTCGTGGGCGCGGACGATCTCGGTGACGATCCGGTCGAGGTCCAGGTCCGCCGTGTCGACCAGGCGCGCGTCCGGCGGGCACTCGGCGAGCAGTTCGCGGGGGACGAGGGACCCGGCGTACAGGCAGACTCCGCACCGCGCGAGGGTCCGTGCCCCGCGCACCGTGATCAGGTCGGCCGCGCCCGGGCCCGCGCCGATGAAGTAGACGGTCATGCTCCAACTCCTGATTTCGTTACGGACCACTGCGTGACCGGCATCGCCTGGCGCCAGCCGGTGAAGCCGCCCACCGGGACGGCCTGGGCGACGGCGAGCCGGATCAGCTCTCCGCCGTGGCGGCGGTACCGGTCCGCGAGCAGCGCCTCGGACTCCAGCGTCACCGTGTTCGCGACCAGCCGGCCGCCCGCCGGCAGCGCGTCCCAGCAGGCGTCGAGGAGGCCGGGTGCGGTCAGGCCGCCGCCGATGAACACGGCGTCGGGGGTGGGCAGGCCGGCCAGTGCCCGGGGTGCCGGACCGGTGACGACCCGCAGGCCGGGTACGCCGAGGGCCGCCGCGTTTCGCTCGATACGGGCCGCCCGCTCGGGCGACTTCTCCACGGCGACCGCGCGGCACGAGCGGTCCGTACGCATCCACTCGATGCCGATCGAGCCGGAGCCGCCGCCGACGTCCCACAGCAGCTCGCCGGGCGCGGGCGCCAGGGCCGCGAGCGTCGCCGCGCGGACGTACCGCTTGGTGAGCTGGCCGTCGTGGTCGTACGCCTCGTCGGGCAGACCGGGCACGGCGCCCAGGCGGGGCGCGTCGGCGGACCGTACGCAGTCGAGCGCGACGATGTTGAGAGGGTCGCTCGGCCGCTCGGGCGGCCAGGTGTCGGCCGTGGCCTCCACGGTCCGCTCCCGCTCCGAGCCGAGCTGTTCCAGGACGCGCATCCGGGTCCCTCCGAAGCCCCGCTCCCGCAGGAGCCCGGCGACCTCCGCCGGGGTGGCGCCGTCCGCACTGAGGACGAGCAGGCGCCGCCCGTCGTAGAGGGAGGCGGTGAGCGAGGCGAGCGGCCTGCCCACCAGCGACACCGTCTCCACGGCTTCCAGGGGCCAGCCCAGGCGCGCGCAGGCGTACGAGACCGAGGACGGGTGCGGGAGGACGTGGAGACGGTCGGCGCCGACCGTCTCGCCGAGGGTGCGGCCGATCCCGTAGAACATCGGGTCCCCGCTCGCGAGGACGGCGGTCCTCCGGCCCTCGTGGGCGGCGAGCAGACCGGGGACGGCGGGGCGCAGCGGGGAGGGCCAGGCGATCCGCTCGCCGGGGCACTCGTCCGAAGGCAGCAGCTCCAGCTGGCGGGGGCCGCCGATGAGGACCTCGGCGGCGCGCAGGGTCCGGCGGGAGTTCTCGGGGAGCCCGTCCCAGCCGTCCGCGCCGATTCCGACGACCGATATCGCGGGCAGGGGACCGGGCAGGGGCACGGTGCTCACGTCGGCGAACTCTACGTGAGGGCCTTTCGAAGCCGTGGAACGGGCGGAGGAAGCGGCGCGAGGGGCGGGAATAGGGCGGGGGAGGGTGCCGTTGGACGGGATGTTGATTTAAGATTCAACCAATACCGGTCGCAGAGGCCGGCCCCGCGAGAGGTGAGCACCATGCAGTTCGGGATCTTCACCGTCGGCGACGTCACGGCCGACCCCACCACCGGCCGCACCCCGTCCGAGCACGAGCGGATCAAGAACACGGTCGCCATCGCACTCAAGGCCGAGGAGGTCGGGCTCGACGTCTTCGCCACCGGCGAGCACCACAACCCGCCGTTCGTCCCGTCCTCGCCCACCACCCTCCTCGGGCACATCGCGGCCCGGACCGAGCGACTCATCCTGTCCACGTCCACGACGCTGATCACCACCAACGACCCGGTGAAGATCGCCGAGGACTACGCGACCCTGCAGCACCTCGCCGACGGGCGCGTCGACCTGATGATGGGCCGGGGCAACACCGGCCCGGTCTACCCGTGGTTCGGGCAGGACATCCGCCAGGGCATCCCGCTCGCCGTCGAGAACTACGCGCTTCTCCACAGGCTGTGGAGGGAGGACGTCGTCGACTGGGAGGGCAAGTTCCGCAGTGCCCTCCAGGGCTTCACCTCCACGCCGCGTCCGCTGGACGGCGTACCGCCGTTCGTCTGGCACGGCTCGATCCGCTCCCCCGAGATCGCCGAGCAGGCCGCGTACTACGGAGACGGCTTCTTCGCCAACCACATCTTCTGGCCCAAGCAGCACACCGAGAAGATGGTCGGCCTCTACCGCCGGCGGTACGCGCACTACGGTCACGGCACCCCCGAACAGGCGATCGTCGGCCTCGGCGGCCAGGTCTTCATGCGCAAGAACTCCCAGGACGCCGTACGGGAGTTCCGCCCCTACTTCGACAACGCTCCCGTCTACGGCCACGGCCCGTCCCTGGAGGAGTTCAGCGAGGAGACCCCGCTGACCGTCGGCTCCCCGCAGGAGGTCATCGAACGGACGCTGTCCTTCCGGGAATACGTCGGCGACTACCAGCGTCAGCTCTTCCTGATGGACCACGCGGGCCTGCCGCTGAAGACGGTCCTGGAACAGCTCGACATGCTCGGCGAGGAGGTCGTCCCGGTGCTGCGCAAGGAGTTCGCCAACATGCGGCCGGCCGGAGTCCCGGAGACCGCCCCGCTCCACCCCGCCGTGGAACGCACGGCCGCAGAACGCACGCGCACGCAGGAGGCGTAAGTCATGCAGACCCTGAAGCTGGTCGCCGTGTCCGCCGGACTCAGCGCACCCTCCTCGACCCGGCTGCTCGCCGACCGGCTCGCCGAGGCCGCCGAGTCACGCCTCACCGAGCAGGAGTACGCGGTCGAGGTACAGGTCGTCGAGCTGCGCGACCTCGCCGTGGACATCGCGAAGAACTTCGTCACCGGCTTTCCGTCGGGCGAGCTGGAGACCGCGATCGACGCGGTGACCGGCGCGGACGGGGTCATCGCGGTGACCCCGGTCTTCACCGCCTCGTACAGCGGTCTGTTCAAGTCCTTCTTCGACCTGATCGCCCCGGACGCGCTGACCGGCAAGCCGGTGCTCGTCGCGGCCACCGGCGGGACCGCCCGGCACTCGCTCGTGCTCGACCACGCGCTGCGGCCGCTCTTCGCCTATCTGCGGGCCCTCGTCGTGCCGACGGCCGTGTACGCGGCATCGGAGGACTGGGGCTCGGGCGGTGACGAGACGCTTCCCATCGGCTTCGGGGGCGACGGCCTGCCGTCCCGGATCCAGCGCGCCGGGCGGGAGCTGGCGGAGTTCGTCGCGGCCCGGCCCGCGGCGCGGGATGCGGAGGACGACGAGGTCGTCCCCTTCGAGCAGCAGCTCGCGGACCTGCGTCTGGACTGACCGGCCGCCCGCCCGCCGCAGAGCTACCTGCGGTTGTAGAGCCGCATCGTGACCGCCCCGAAGACGAGCACGAACACCGCCGACCACCCCAGGGACCAGGCGATGTCCGCCGCCGGCCAGTTCCCCGCCATCAGCTCCCGTACCGCGGTCGCCAGATGCGTCACCGGGCTGTTGTTGACGAAGGCCTGGAGCCACCCCGGCATCGTCTTCGGGTCGACGAAGACGTTGGACAGGAACGTCAGCGGGAAGATCACCATCATCGAGACGCCCATGACGGACTTCTCGCTGCGCAGCATCAGCCCGAACATGGTCCAGATCCACGAGAAGGCGAACGAGAACACCATCAGCAGCGCGACCCCGAGCAGGACGCCCGTCACCCCGCCGTCCGGCCGGTAGCCGATGATCATGCCGACGGTGAGCATGACGGCGGAGGCGATCAGATAGCGGACGACGTCGCCGAGGAGGTAGCCGACCATCGGGGCCGGCCGCCAGATCGGCAGCGTACGGAAGCGGTCGAAGACGCCCTTCTCGATGTCGGTGTTGACCGAGACACCCGTGTACATCGTGATCATCACGACGCTCATCACGAGGATGCCCGGCAGCAGGAACTGGATGTACGCCGAGACCGAGCCGGCCAGCGCGCCCCCGAAGAGGTACGTGTACATCAGCACCATCATGATCGGGAACGCCGTCACGTCGAAGAGCTGCTCCGGCACATGCTTGATCTTGAGCATGGCCCGCCAGCCGAAGGTGAGCGAGGCCGAGAGCGCGCCGGGCCGGGGCGGCCGCTCCTGTCCGACGAGGAGCGCGGCCAGTTCCTCGGCGCGCGGGGCCTCGAAGGCGAGGGCGTCGGTCTGCCGGCTGTCCTTGCCGGGGGCGACGGTGCTCATGCCGTCGTTCCCTTCCGGTCGGTGAGGGCGAGGAAGACCTCGTCCAGGCTCGGCTGGCCGAGCGCGAAGTTGTCGACGGTGATCCCGGCCCCGGCGAGTTCGGCCAGGGCCCGCGCGGCCTGTTCGGCGGCGCCCAGGTCCGTACCCTGGCCGTCGACGGTGGCGGTGAGCGCCACCGGGTCCGGGTCGAGCTGGACGGTGGCCTTCAGCGCGGTCGCGAGGACCCGCTCGGCGGCCGGGCGCTGCTCGGGGTGGCGCAGCCGAACCTGCACCGATCCCGAACCCACCGAGGACTTCAGCTCGCCCTTCGTCCCCTCCGCGATCACCTTGCCGTGGTCGATCACGGCGATACGGGAGGCCAGCTGGTCCGCCTCGTCCAGGTACTGCGTGGTCAGCAGCACGGTCGTGCCCTGCGCCACCACCGCCCGGACGATGTCCCAGACCTGGTTGCGGCTGCGCGGGTCGAGGCCGGTCGTCGGCTCGTCGAGGAAGAGCAGGTCGGGGGTGTTGAGGATGGACGCGGCGATGTCGATACGGCGCCGCATGCCGCCCGAGTAGTTCTTGACCTGCTTGTCGGCGGCCTCGGAGAGCCCGAACGCGGCGAGGAGCTGCGCGGAGCGTTCCCGGGCGCCGGGCCGGGAGTGGCCGAGAAGCCGGCCGAGCAGGACGAGGTTCTCGGTGCCGGTCAGGTCCTCGTCGACGGAGGCGTACTGGCCGGTGAGGCTGACCCGGCCCCGTACGGCGTCGGCGTCCCTGACCACGTCCCTGCCGAAGACGGTGGCCCGGCCGCCGTCCGGCCGCAGGAGGGTGGCGAGCATCTTCACGGCGGTGGTCTTGCCGGCGCCGTTGGGGCCGAGGACGCCGTAGACGGTGCCGGCCGGGACGCGCAGATCGATGCCGTCGACGGCCCGGTTCGTGCCGAAGACCTTGACCAGGCCCTCGGTCTCGATGGCGAGGTCGGCCATGCGCTGTCCTCCCGGCTGCCGGGTTCGGGTCCGCTTCAACCATTCACTGCCACCCACCAGTCTCCGACGGAGGCGGCCGGTATGCCAGGGGAAGGACGAGGGCGGACTACGTCTCCCCCGCACGGGGGAGAAGCCCCGGCCCCCGTGCCGACGCGACGGCCACCGCCCCGACGGCACGCTGATCCTCATGATGAAGACGAACGCCCTGCCGGGTACGCCCCGCTGGGCCGCCCTCGCCGCGCACGCCGTTCCGCTGATCGTCATCCCCTCGGGCATCTGGCGGATCGCGCTCACCCTGGGCGCGCCCGTCGCCGAGGTCGACGATCCGGGCCTCGGCCAGGACGTGTACCAGATCGTCCTCACCGTCGTCGCCGAGCTGCTCGCCTTCCTGACCCTCGGCCTGGTCCGGTCCTGGGGCGAAGTGTTCCCCCGCCGGCTGCCGTTCGTCGGCGGACGCCCGGTCTCCACGCGCGGCGCGACCACCGCCGCGCTCTGCGGGGCGTTCGGACTCTTCGCGCTGGTGGGCTGGTTCACGTACGCGGCGTACGCGGGGCTCGGCCAGAATTCCGTCGGCACGCACACCGACGGGCCGGTCCAGCAGGTCCTGCTCTACGTCTGCTACCTGCCGCTCCTCGCGTGGGGCCCGCTGCTCGCCGCCGTCGCGGTCGCGTACCACCGCCGCCGCACCGGCCGTTACGACAGCAACGGCCGGCACGACGGCAACAGCCCGCACGACGGCAACAGCCGTTACGACGAGGGACGCACCGGAGGCCCGGCCGCGTCCTCGTGCGTGGAGAAGCAGAAGAACGTGGCGAGGTACGTGGCTGCCGCCACCACCAGGCCGAGGACCGCCCCGGACAGCACGCCGGCTCCGGAGAGGCCGAAGAGGAAGCACACCCGCTGACCCCGCCGCCGCGATCGGACGGGGGCGGGGTCGCCGGAGGTCGGCGAGGGTCAGCCGCGCTCAGCCGGCGGGTCGTACGGCCACCGCGTCGATCTCGAAGAGCATCCCGGGCAGTGCGAGCGAGGCGACCCCGCTGAGCGTCTGCGCGGGCAGCCGGTCGCCGAAGGCGGCGCGCAGCGCCTTGCCGAGGACCTCCAGCTTCCCGAGGTCGTGGCCGACGATGTACGTCCCGAGCCGCACGACGTGCTGAAAGCCGAGCCCGACGCCCTCGAGGGCGAGCCGGAGGTTGGTGAAGGAGAGCTCGACCTGGGCGGCGAAGTCCCCGGGGACGGGGGCGCCGGTCGCGTCGGAGGCGTACTGGCCGCCGATGAAGACCAGTTCACCGGAGGCCGGGGCGGAGACGGCGTGGCTGTAGCCGAAGGGGGACGGGTCGTGCAGCGTGGCCGGGTTGGTGAGGGTGCGCGGGTCGTTCGCGGTCATGTCGGAGATGTCCTTCCGGAGAGTACGGCCGCCAGGGAGGCGGCCAGGGTGAACGCGGCGCCCGTGGCGAGCACCGCGGTGAGCGGATGGGCGTCGACAAGCAGCCCTCCGGGGAGGGCGCCGAGCGCGATCGAGAGGCAGAAGGCGCTGACGTGGAGGCCGGTCGCCGTCTCCACGTCGTCGGGGGCGGCGGCCATGAACCCGGCTTGGAGGCCGACCGAGACGCCGCCGTAGGCGCGTCCCCCCAGGAGCAGCGGCACGGCGCCCGCCGGGGGCGTCACCCCGGCGAGGGTGAGGCCGGGAGCGCGGCGGTCAGGCCGGCGCCGAGGGGGGCGAGGGTCCGGCGAGGGGCGCGCCCGGCCACCGACGCCGTGAGGGGGTTCCCCACGAGCCCCGCGAGTCCGTACCCGAGGAGGAGCGGTCCGACGAGGCCGTCGGACACGTGGGTGTGCTCGGTGAGGACGGGCCGGACGAAGGAGTACGGGAGGAAGTGCCCGTGGCGGTGGCCCGCCCACCGTGGCGTTCAGACGTTGGCGAACCAGCGGCGGATGCGGTCCGGCGCCGTCGGCGCCTGCCGTTCCGCCTGGAGGCGGATGTCGTCGAGCGTCCGGGCCGCCAGCTCGCGACGCCAGGCCAGCTCCGCCTTCGCCATCGCCTCCGCGATGGCGCACGCGGCGGTGGAGGTCCCGGCAGGCCCGGCACCCGGCCCCTGTTGCCGGATCTCGGAGCAGCGGAACGCCTCCTCCGGGCCCTCGATCGCCGCGACCACATCCATCAGCGTGATCCGGTCCAGCGGCCTCGCCAGCCGGAAACCGCCCTTGGGGCCGGAGACCGATCCGAGGATCCCGGCCCGGGAGAGGGCCTGGAGCTGCTTGTTGAGGTAGGCGGCCGGCAGCTCGTGGTAGGCGGCGAGGCGCGCCGCGGTGACCGCCCGCTCAGGCCCGATCCACGCCAGATTGAGGCAGCTGTGCAGCGCCCACTCCACACCCTCGCTCATTCTCATGATTCTGGATACTAAACATCCAGAATCTCTGAGGCAAGGACGGACAGCCGCCCCAACGCGTCGTCCAGGACCGGCAGGGCGGGCGAGGCGAGCCCCACCCGCACCGCGTCGACGGCCGCCCCGGAGCCCGGGACCGCTGAGGAGCCCGGGACCGCCCCTCCTCCCACGGCGAACGCGGTGCCCGGCGTCAGCGCGATGCCCCGCCGCGCCGCGGCGGCCACGAACGTCTCCGCCCGCCACGGCGCCGGAAGCTCCCACCAGCAGTAGTAGGCGCGCGGCGCGGTACGGATCCGGTACGCCCCGAGATGGCGCCGCACCAGCGCGTGCCGGGCCGCGGCGTCCGCCCGCTTCGCCGCCACGACCTCCGCCACCGTCCCGTCCTCCGCCCACCGGGTCGCCGCCGCGAGCGCCAGGCCGCCCGCGGTCCAGGCCCCGGAGCGCAGGGCGCGCGCCAGGTCCTCCACCCGCCCCTCCGGCGCGACGAGGTGGCCGACGGTCAGGCCGGGTGCCAGCCGCTTGGACAGGCTGTCCACGAGGACCACCCGCTCCGGGGCGTGTGCGGCGAGCGGCGCCGGGGCGTCCGGTTCCAGGAACGCCCAGGTGGTGTCCTCGATCGCCGTCAACCCCGACTCCCGCAGTACGTCGGTCAGTTCGGCCCTGCGCCCCGGACTCGCCGTGACCGACAGCGGGTTGTGGAGCGTCGGCTGGACGTACACGGCGGAGAGCGGGGCCGCGCGATGGGCCGCCGCGAGCGCGTCGGGACGCATCCCGTCCTCGTCGAGCGCGATCGGCACCAGCCGTACGCCGATCCGCTCCGCCACCGCCTTGACCAGCGGATACGTCAGCGCTTCGACGCCCAGTCGCCCTCCGGGGCCCACCAGCGCCGAGACGGCCGCCGCGATGGCCTGACGGCCGTTGCCGGCGAACAGCACCCGCTCCGGATCCGGCTCCCAGCCGGCCCGCTTCAGCACCCGTACCGCCGCCGCCCTGGCCTCCGCCGTACCCACCGCCGCCGCCGGACGCCCCGTGGCCTCCCCCAGCACATCGGCCCGGGCGAGCGAGCCGAGCGCCCGCGCCATGAGCGCCGACTGGCCCTCCGCCACCGGATAGTTGAGCTGGAGGTCGACCGGCGCGTCCCCGGTCGCCTCGGCGAGCGCGGGCCCGGGCAGCGGCGGTGCGGCCCGTACGAAGGTGCCACGGCCGACCTCGCCGACGACGAGACCCCGGCGGGCCAGCTCTCCGTACACCCGGATCGCCGTCGAGTTGGCGATCCGGTGGCGGCGGGCGAAGGCCCGCTGGGTGGGCAGCCGGTCACCGGGCCGCAGCCGCCCGTCCGCGATCCGCTCCGCCACCCGATCGGCGATCCTGCGGTACTCCTCCACGGAACCGAACCCCTCTCCCCGGATCGGCACATTGCACCGAGAGCAAAGGATGTTATTGCACCGAGCCATGGCCCCTGCCTAGCCTCTGAGCATGCCTTCCGCAGAGATCAACGGACTCACGATCGGCTACGAGGACAAGGGCGCGGGCCCGGGCCCCGCGCTCGTCCTGGTCCACGGCCACCCCTTCGACCGCACCATGTGGCAGCCCCAGATCGACCGCTTCTCCGCCACGCACCGGGTCGTCGCCCCCGATCTGCGGGGCTACGGCGCCACCACCGTCGTCCCGGGCACCACCCCGCTCTCCGCTTTCGCCGAGGACCTCGCGGCGCTCCTCGACCACCTCGGCGTCCGGGAGTTCGTCCTCGCCGGGCTCTCCATGGGCGGCCAGATCGCCATGGAGTGCTACCGCCTCTTCCCCGAGCGGATCCTCGGCCTGGTCCTCGCCGACACCTTCCCCGCCGCCGAGACCGAGGAGGGCAGGGCCGCCCGGAACGCGACGGCCGACCGGCTGCTCACCGAGGGCGTCGCCGGGATGCGGGCGTACGCCGACGAGGTACTGGACCGGATGGTCGCCCCGTACAACACCCATGCCGCGCCCCACGTCCACCGGATGATGTGTGCCACCGACCCGGCCGGCGCGGCGGCGGCCCTGCGCGGGCGGGCGGAGCGCCCCGACTACCGCGAGCTGCTCACCACCGTGCGCGTCCCGACCCTGGTGGTCGTCGGCCGGGACGACGCCTTCACCCCGGTGGCGGACGCGGAGGCGATGCACGCGGCCCTGCCCGACTCGACCCTCGCTATCGTCGAGTCCGCCGCGCACATGCCGAACCTGGAACGGCCGCAGGAGTTCGACACGGCCCTGGCGGAGTTCCTCCGCTCACTCGTCCGGACCCGCTGAAGGTTCGCTTTGCGGCCGGCGGCCTGACGATGACTCCATGAGCCAGAACACGACGCCGAGCGCGCCCACCCCGCCCCGTACCTCGACTGCCGCCAGCGCCTGGGCCGCCGGCGGCACCCTCTTCGCCGGTGTCATGATGCTGGTCATCGGCATCTTGGACATCATCTGGGGCATCGCCGGAATCGCCAAGGACGACGTCTACACCCGCGTCGGCGACTACACCTTCAAGTTCGACCTGACCGCCTGGGGCTGGATCCACCTGATCCTGGGCATCATCGTGGTCCTCACCGCCTACGGGATCCTCAAGGGGACCGAGTGGGGACGGGCCGCCGGCATCACGCTCGCCGCCCTGAACACGATCGCCCACTTCCTCTCCCTGCCTTACCAGCCCTGGTGGTCGCTGTTCACCATGGCCGTCTCGATCTTCGTGATCTGGGCCTTGGCGACGGACCACACGCACATCGGGGGCACGGGTCGGGCGAAGGGCTGAGCGCCCGTGCACCGCACCCGCACCGGCGTGGTCGCCGCAGTCTGCGCCGTCGTCCTCGCGCTGACCACCGCCGCCTGCACCGAGGAGGACCGGGCGAAGGTCGGGGACATCGCCTCGTCCGCCACCGAGGCGGCGGCGTCGAAGATGGGCGAGGTCAAGGACGGGGTGAACGCCACCGGCGACGTGAAGGCCGGCCCCACCAAGACCGACGGCGACCGGACCGTCGCCGAAATCACCGCGACCAACCCCGGGGACAGGACGGCCGACTACACGGTCATGGTCAACTTCCGTGACGGCGAGGGCGGTCTACTCGATTCGGTCGTCCTGAACATCGGCGGCGTCGAGCCGGGGAAGTCCGGGACAGGGACCGCGCGCAGCAACCGGACCCTGCCGGGAGAGACGACGGCGGACATCGCCCAGGCGCTGCGACACTGACGGTGTGGACCGTGCACGTGCCCGTGCCGCAGATCCGGCGCGAGCCCCCGTCGCCCCGGTCGCCGCGGCCATCACCCCGGACCCCGCGCTCGACCGGCCGCCCGGGCGGCGTCTCGCCGCCTGGGCCGCCGGGCCGCTGGTGGCCGTACCGACCCTGGTCACCGGCTGCCGGCTCCTCGGCACCGACGCGCTGACCCCCGTACCGCAGGCGCTGTCCTTCCTGCCCTGGCTGATCGTCCCGGCAGCGCTCGCGCTGCCGCTCGCCCTGGTCGCCCGCCGCCGGCTACTCGCGGGGTGGGCGGCGCTGGTCGTCGGGGCGACGGCCTGGTGCGTCCAGCCCTACGGACCCGGGGCGACGACCGCTCGCGGACCGGTCGTCGAACGGCTGCGGCTGCTCACCGCCAACGTCGAGTTCGGGCAGGCGACGGACGAACTGGTGACCGCCGTACGCCGGGAGCGGCCGCACCTCGTCCACATCTCCGAGTGCGACCGCGCCTGTGTGCGCACCCTCACCGCCGCACTCGGCACGTCCCACCCGTACCGGGCCGTCGTGGACGGCGAGGGCTCGACCGGCTCGGCGATCCTGAGCACCCGGCCGCTGACCGCCCGTCCGCCGATCCCCGGCGCCATGGGGATGCCGGGCGCCACGGCCCGTTTCGGGGGCCGGGAGGTGGAGCTCCGGCTCGCCCACCCGCTGCCGCCGCTGCCCGGGCTCGTGGACCGGTGGAAGATCGAGCTGGGCCGGTTGGAGCGCTTCGCGGCGGCGCACCGCGACTCCGGCCCGGTGCTCCTGGCCGGCGACTTCAACGCCTCCCAGGACCACGCCGCCTTCCGCTCCGTCCTCGCCGCCGGCCGGCTCCACGACGCGGCCCGCCTCGCGGGCTCCGCCCGGACCCCCACCTGGCCTCGGGAGGGGCCGCTGCCGCCGTACGTCCAGATCGACCACGTGCTGGTCAGCGACGACTTCCGGGTCCGGGAGGTGCGGTTCCTCGATCTGGCGGGGAGCGACCACCGGGCGGTCCTCGCGGAGCTCGACCTGCACGCGGGCCGTTGATCGGCCACGCTGAATACATGGACCACATGCACGACGACGAGCAGATCCTGGAGAACATCGGCGCACTCGTCGAGGAGGAACGGGCTCTGCGGCAGCGGACCGGCGGCCTGCTGCCGGAGGAGCGGTCCCGCCTCGCGGAACTGGAGGTGCAACTGGACCAGTGCTGGGATCTGTTGCGCCAGCGCCGCGCGAAGGCGGAATTCGGCGAAGACCCCGACACGGCGACGGTCCGCCCGGCGGCCGAGGTGGAGAACTACCGCAGCTGAGCCTGCCACCCACAGCGGTGGGGGCCGAGGCGGGCGGGGACGTAAGTTGGGCCCATGGCGCGAACCTCGCGGCTCAGCCCGCCCCCCTGGCTCACCGCCGGGCTCCGGCCGCAGGCCGCGCCCGTCCCCTGGGCCGCCGTCGCCCGCGCCTCCCTCGCGCTCGCCGCGCCCCTCGCCGTCGGGTTCGCCCTCGACCAGCCCGTCTACGGCGCCCTCGTCTCCATGGGCGCCCTCTCCGGCGTGATCGGCGACACCGCCGACGCGTACCGGATGCGCTTCTACAACATCGCCGTCCCGCAGCTCTTCGGCGCGCTCGGCGTCACCCTCGGCGCCCTCGTGTTCGACCGGGGATGGCTCGCCGTCGCCGTCCTCACCCTCGTCGCGCTCGTCTCCGGGATGATCTCGTCGATCGGCTCCGTGGCCTCCGTCTCCGGCCTTCTCCTGCTCCTCAACGCCGTCGTCGGCGCCGACCTGCCCATGCCCGAGCCCTGGTGGAAGCCGCCTCTCCTGCTCGCCCTCGGCGGGGTCGTCGTCCTCGTCCTGACGCTCCTGGGATGGCCCCTGCGCGGCGGCGTCCCCGAGCGGACCGCCGTGGCCGGCACCTACCGGGCCGTCGCCGACCTCCTCGAAGCCGCCGGATCCGACGACACGTACGACGAGAAGCGCCGGGCCGTCACCACCGCCCTCGACCAGGCCTACGACCTCGTCCTCGCCCGCCGCGCCCGCCACCACGGCCGCACCCCCGCCCTCGTCCGGCTGCTCGCCCAGCTGAACGTGGTGATCCCGCTCGTGGAGGCGGCGCCCGCCGCGCATCTCGCGGCGCGCCGCTTCCACCGGCCGCTGCCCCCCGAGATCCCGGCCGCCGTGCGAGACCTCGCCGCCGCCGTCGAGGAGGGCCGCACGGGCACACCGGTCCTGGAGCTCCCTGAGGCGGCCCGCCCCTCCGAGAAGGCCGTCGACCAGGCTCTGCGGCACGCGGCGACCGTGGTCCACAAGGCGGAGCCGAAACCCTTCAACGTCGACGACCGGCTCGGCCGGCCCGCCGCCCTCGGGGTGCGGGCCCGCCGGGCGGCCCGCGCCGTGCTGTTCTCCGAGGCGTCCTGGCGGTACGGCCTGCGGCTCGCCCTCTGCATCGGCCTCGCCCAGGCGCTGGTCTCGCTGATCTCCGTACCCCGCTCGTACTGGGTGGCCCTCACCGTCACGTTCGTCATGAAGCCGGACTTCGGCTCGGTCTTCTCCCGCGCGGTGCTGCGCGCGTTCGGCACCGCGGCCGGGCTCGTCGTCGCCGCCCTGGTCCTGGCCGAGGTCCCCCGGGGCTGGTGGGACGTCCCGGTGATGCTCGTGCTCGCCGGGCTGATCCCCGCCTTCTCGGCGAAGGGATACGCCTTCCAGACCGCGGCGATCACGCCGGTCATCCTGCTGCTCTCCGACCTCCTGAACCGGCAGGGCTTCGACCTGGTGCTCCCCCGGCTCTACGACTCCCTCCTCGGCTGCGCCATCGCCCTGGTCGCCGGTTATCTGCTGTGGCCGGAGTCCTGGCACACCCGCATCGGCGACCGGCTCGCGGACGCGGTCGCCGACACGGCGACCTACGTGCGACGGGCGTTCTGCCCGCCCGAGGAGGAGGAGCCGGCCGCCCGGGTCCGGGCCCGGCGCGCGCTCTACCGCGACCTGTCCGCCGTACGTTCCGAGTTCCAGCGGGCCCTGACCGAGCCGCCGCCCACCGGCACCCTGGCGGCCGCCTGGTGGCCGCTGGTCGTCGCCGTGGAGCGGATCGTGGACGCCACGACCGCCGCCCGGGTGCGTGTGGACCACGGCGCGCCCGCCCCGGAAGCGGAGGAAGCGGCGGCCGTCGAACGGCAGTTGCGGGAACTCGCGGACGGACTGCGCGGCAGCGACGTCCTGGTGGAGGTCCGGGCGGAGCTGACCGGTGACGAGGACGGGGTCCTCGCTCCCCTCCGGCAGGAGGTCAGAGCGGCCCGGGCCATCGCGACTCCCCAGCGGGAGCGGGACTGAAGCCCGGCCGAACCCCCGCCGTGGGGCACACGGTGCCCTTACCGGCGGTCACCCGGGAGAAGCCTCCATACCGCCGTTACCGGAACCCACCGGTGCGACTACGATGCGCTCGATTCACCTGACCCGTGCTTCCACCGGAACAACTGACCCGACGGGCACGGTCACTTCGTCCTGCGCCATCTCCCCGTGCCACCCAAGGACACCGCCATGCGCACCACCACCGGCAGAGGGCTCCAGCCCAATGTCCTCGGGACCTTCGACACCATCGTCATGGCCGTCGCGGGCAGCGCACCCGCGTACTCCCTGGCCGCCACCACCGCCGTCCTCTTCGGCGCGGTCGGCCTGGCGGGCCCGGCGGCCCTGCTCTACTGCGCCATACCGATGCTCGGCATCGTCCTCGCCTACGCCCGCCTCGGACGGATCGACGTCAACGCGGGCGCCGGATACTCCTGGGTGGGCCGCACCCTCCACCCCTTCCTCGGCTTCCTCTCCGGCTGGGCCCTCGTCATCTCCGCGACCATCTTCATGGTCGCCGGATCGCTGCCCGCCGGATCGATGACGCTCTCCCTCATCGACCCCGAACTGGCGGACCACACCCCGCTCGCCGCCGCCGTCGGCGCCGGCTGGTTCCTGATGATGCTGCTCGTCGTCCTGGGCGGCGCCCGCCTCACCGTACGGGCCCAACTGCTGATGTCCGGCGTGGAGATCGTGATCCTCCTCGTCTTCGTCCTCGCCGCCCTCGCCCACCGGGGCCACGCCACCGCCTTCGACTGGTCCTGGCTCGGCTTCGGGCACTTCGACGGCCCGGCCGGCTTCGCCTCGGGCGCCCTGATCGCCGCCTTCTACTACTGGGGCTGGGACGTCACCAGCAATCTCAGCGAGGAGACCCGGGACAGCCGCCGCACGGCCGGCTTCGCCGCGCTCGTCGGCGTCGGGGTCGTCTTCCTCCTCTTCGAGGCGTTCACGATCTCCGTCAACGTGCTGCTGACCTCCGGGCAGATCGAGACGGCCGGCGCGAACGTCCTGGCCGTCCTCGGCCAGGAGATCTGGCCCGGCATCGGCGGCAAGCTGCTGATCGCCGCGGTGCTGCTCTCCACCGTCGCCACCCTGGAGACCACCCTCATCCAGGTGACGCGCTCGCTGTTCGCGATGGGCCGCGACCGCACGATGCCCGCCGCGCTCGGCACCGTGCACCGCCGCTGGAACACCCCGTGGGTCGCGATCGCCGCCGTCGGCGTCGCCGCGATGCTGATGTTCGGCGCGGCGGCGGCCGCCGGTTCGGTGGGACGGATCCTCAGCGACGCCGTCTCCGCGATCGGCCTGCAGATCGCCTTCTACTACGGTCTGGCCGGCATCGCCGCCGTCGTCGCGTACAAATCGGTGCTGCTGACCTCCGTACGGAACTTCCTCCTCGGCGGGGCGTGGCCGCTGCTCGGCTCCGCGTTCATGCTGTGGGCGTTCGTCGAGTCGCTCGGTGAGCTGACCACGACCGCCCTGGTCATCGGCCTCGGCGGGCTCCTCGTCGGCGTGGTGCCGCTGGTCGTGTACTGGCGGAAGGGCAGCGCCTACTACCGTCCCGCCCGGCTCGACGCGGTCCGGGCCCTGGCCGCGGCCGAACCGTTCGCTTCGACGACCCCGCGCGCCCGCCGCGCGGACGAGTCCCTCGCCACCGACTTCTGAGGCCACCGGCCACCTTCGTACCCGGCGCCGACCCCGAGGGAGGAACCACGATGGCCGTTGGCCGCCGCCCGTCCCGCTCATCGCGTCCGTCCCGCTCGTCCCGCTCGTCCCGCTTCACGCCGGACCTCGACCCGGACTACGGCGACCGCGCGCTCACCGAGGCCCGGCACGACATCGTCATCGGCCGCTGGCAGGGCGTGAGGGACCTTCTGCGCGCCACCGGCGACAACTGGTCCCGGCGTACGCACCGGCTGCGGCTCCTCGCGCACGCCGCCGCGGGCAGCTCCACCGTCGAAGCATGGCGGGCGGCAGAACCCGACAACCCGGACGCGGCTGTGCTGCGGGCGGCGACCGAGGTCGTCCGCGTCTTCGACACGGCCATCGCGGCCGGCCGGGGAAGCACCGTGGACCGGGGTCGGCTCGACGCCACCGTCGAGGCCTGCCTCGGCGCGACCCAGGCGGCCCCCGCCGACCCGATGCCCTGGGTCTCGCTGCTCTCGGTGGCCCGCCTCTACGAGGGCGGGGTCCCGCGCCGCCAACTGCGCCAGTGGTTCGACGAGCTGCGCCACCGTGACCCCTACCACACCGAGGGCCACGCCCAGGTGATGCGCTACTGGTCGGCCCGGTGGCACGGCACCCACGGGGCGATGTACGACTTCGCCCGCGACGCGGCGGGCGTGGCACCGCCCGGGTCGCCGCTGCCGGTCCTGGTGCAGGTCGCCCGGGTGGAGGAGTACCGCTACATCGCCGACGGGGCGCTCGGCCGCGGACCGGTGCGCGGCTTCGACCAGCACTGGAAACACGAGCTCGCGGTGACCGAGCTGCGCCGGACGTACGCGCGCTGGATCGGCGGCCGGGACCCCGACCGCCCGGTCGCCCCCGAGGAGGTCGCCGACCTCAACTATCTCGCCCACGCCGCCTGTTACGCGGGCCAGACGGAGGTGGCCCGGGAGCTGCTCGGGATGCTGGGCACCCGCGCGTCGTGGGTGCCGTGGTCGTACACCGGGGAGCCGGAGGAGCAGTTCGTCCGCTTCAGGGAGACCCTGGGGGTGGAGTGAGGAGCCCCCCGCTCCTCACTCCCCCGGCTCTTTGCCGCCTCGTCAGACGCCGATGTCGCGGCCGTCCCTGCGCCAGACGGCGACCACGGAGGGGCGGACGAGCCTGCCGGGCCCGTCGGGCCAGACCGAGGCGGGCTTCTCGACCGACGCGCCGTCGATCTCGCCCGGGTGCTGGACGGCGACGACGACTCGGCGGTCCTGGATGATCGGACCGCAGGTCTCCGCGCCCTTCGGCACGGTCAGGAACTGCTTGAGCTCACCGCGCCGCTCACCCTGCGTGGCGACGCCGAACAGGCCGTCGTGCGAACCGAGCTGGTTGCCGTCGGTGGAGATCCACAGGTTGCCGTACGGGTCGAAGGCGACGTTGTCCGGGCAGGAGATGGGGGAGACCTTCTCCTTGGGGAAGCCGGAGTAGTACGTGGCCGGGTCGTTCGGGTCGCCGGCGACCAGGAAGAGGCGCCAGGCGAAGCCGTCGGAGGCGGGGTCGTCCCAGTGCTCGGCGAGCTCCAGGATCTGGCCGTGCTTGTTGAGGTTGCGCGGGTTGGCCTCGTCGGCCCCCGGGTTGGTGCCCTTGCCGCGGTTGGTGTTGTTGGTGAGCGCGACGTAGACGCGGCCGGTGCGCGGCGACGGCTCGACGTCCTCGGGGCGGTCCATCTTGGTGGCGCCGACCTTGTCACCGGCGAGGCGGGTGAAGACGTACACCTCCTCGGCGGTCATGCCGGGGACGTGCGAGACGTCGCCGGTGGCGAGCGGGATCCACTGGCCGGAGCCGTCGAACTCGCCGTCCGCGGGGAGCTTGCCGGTGCCGTCGATGTCCTGCGGGGTGTCGCCGGTCAGCTTGGCGACGTACAGCGTGCCCTCGTCGAGCAGGGTGAGGTTGTGCTCGCGGGCGGCCCGCGAGTTGCCCTTCTTCATCCGCTTCGAGGAGACGAACTTGTAGAAGTAGTCGAACCGCTCGTCGTCACCCATGTAGACGACCGGACGGCCGTCCTCGGTCAGGCGGGGCTGCGCGGCCTCGTGCTTGAAGCGGCCGAGCGCGGTGCGCTTCTTGGGCGTCGAGTCCGGGTCGTACGGGTCGAGCTCGACGACCCAGCCCTGGCGGTGGGCCTCGTTCGGCTCCTGCTTGAGGTCGAAGCGCCTGTCGAACCGCTCCCACTTGCGCTCGGTGGCGCCCGAGCCGATGCCGTACCGCTTGTCGGTGGGGCTCGACCCGTTGGCGAAGTACTGGTTGAAGTTCTCCTCGCCGTGGAGGGTGGTGCCCCACGGGGTGGTGCCGCCGGCGCAGTTGTTGAGCGTGCCGAGGACCTTGCGTCCGGACGGGTCGGCGGAGGTCCGCAGGAGCGGGGAGCCGGCGGCGGGGCCGGTCAGCTCGAACTCGCTGGTGGTGTGGAGACGGCGGTTGAGGGGGTGGCGGGTGACCGGGGTCAGCTTGCCGGAGCGGTGCTCCTCCTGGACCACGACGACGGAGAGGCCGTGGGCGGCCCAGGCGATCTCGACCTGTTCGCGGGTCGGGTTCTCGGAGTCGTACCCCTTGAACATCAGGATCTCGTCGGTGTACTCGTGGTTGGCGACGAGGACCTGGCGGCCGTGCTCGCCCCGGAGGGGGAGAAGGCTCAGGAAGTCGTTGTTGTAGCCGAACTGTCCGGCCTGCGCCGCGGCGGTCTGCTTGTCGGCGTCGAAGGCGGGGGCGCCGCGGAGGATCGGCTCACCCCAGCGGATGACGACGCTCTGCGCGTAGCCGGCGGGCACGGTCACCTGGTCGGCCGTGTTGGGCGCGACGGGGGAGAACCGCAGACCACGGGCGCCCTCGGTACGGCCGGGGGTGTGCGGACGGGCCTGGGAAGCGGCCTGCGCCGCCGGGGCGTTGCCGACGGCCAGGCTGGTTCCGGCGGCGGTGGCCACCGTCACCACGGCGGCGGCACGCATCATCGAACGGCGCGAGAGCGCGCCGGCTATGACGTCGCCGACGTACTCGTTGTCGCTGGTATTGGGCACCTCGTGGAAGCAGGCGTCACCACAGCGGAACCGGCAGGTGAGGGCGGAACGGCCGCCTCCGTGCGGGTTGGTGCTCAGCAGCGGCAGCAGTTTGCGCACTTCGTCCTCCTACGGCGCACACCGCGCCGACAGTGTGTCGGGAATCCGTTCGGCGGCGACGCTATGTGCGCACATCTGCACGGGGGCGGCGCCGGAGTGAACGGCGGATGAATGCGCGGCGACCGGGGGCGACGGGCCGGTACGGGCGGTCGCCAGAGCAGCCGATACACAAAGGGAATCAAGGCGACCGGGGGCGACACACCCCGGGCCGCTAACCTTACGTGTCCGCCCTGGCCAGGGATGATCCTCCCAGTACGGACATTCACCGCACCCAACTCATGCGAAAGGCCTCGCCCATGGGTATTCGGAGCTTGCTGCGCAAGGTGTTCGGACGCGACCGTGCGGAACAGCACGAGGAGACTCCGGCGACCTCCGTCCCTCCCCAGACGGAACGGGTCACGCCTGAGGAGCCCGTGTCGGTGACGGTCCCGTCCCCGGCCTCGGCCTCGGCCGAGCGGACCTCGTCCGAGGAGACGACGGAGCGGACGGCCGAGCGGTCGCCCGAGAAGACGCCGGACAGGTCGCCGGAGACGGCGGCCAAGCTCGCCGCCGACGACCTGGTGGCGGCGGCCTTCGACAACCCGAAGGTCCCGCAGGCCCGCTCGGCGGAGACGCCGAAGGCGGAACCGGTCGGAACGGCGCCGGTCGTCGAGCCCGAGCCGGCCGAGGCCGAGCCGGTCGAGGCGGAGCCCGTGGTGGCCGAGGTCGAGACCGAGCCGGTCAAGGCCGAGGCCGACGAACCGGTCGCCGAGAGCGCGCCGGTCGAACCGGAGCCCGAGCCGGTCGAGGCCGAGGTAGAAGCGGAGCCCGCCGCCACCGAGCCCGAGCCGGTCGCCGAACCCGAGCCGGTCGAGGCCGAGGCCGTGGAGGCCGAACCCGAGCCCGCCCCCACCGAGCCCGAGCCTGTGGAGGCCGAGGTCGAGCCCGAGCCCGCCCCCACCGAGCCCGAGGCCGAGGTCGAGGTCGAGCCCGAGCCCGAGCCCGTGGCGGCCGAACCCGAGCCCGCCCCCACCGAGGTCACCGAGTCGACCGAGGTCACCGAGTCCTTCCCCACCACCCCCGCGACCACCCTCGCTCGGGTCAAGGCGGACGCGCCCCACCTCGTGGACGCCTACAAGGCCGCCGGTGCCGTGCTCAAGAAGCAGGGGCTCACCGGGGCGCGGGCCGCCGTGTACCTCGTCGTCGACCGCTCCGGTTCGATGCGCGGGTACTTCAAGGACGGGTCCGTACAACGCCTCGCCGAGCAGACCGTCGCCCTCGCCGCGCACCTCGACGAGGACGCCACCGTCACCGCCGTCTTCTTCTCCACCGACATCGACGGCACCGCCGAGCTCACACCGGCCACCCTCACCCCCACCCGCATCGACGAGATCAACGGCACCCTCGGCCGCCTGGGCCGCACCAACTACCACCGTGCCGTCGAAGAGGTCCTCGCCCACCACGAGAAGACCGACCCGACCCGGCCCGCGTTCGTCGTCTTCCAGACCGACGGCGCCCCGGAGTCGAAGACCGCCGCCACCGAGGCGCTGGCCCAGGCCGCCGACCGCCCGATCCACTGGCAGTTCGTGGCCTGGGGCGATGAGGACAACAAGGCCTTCGACTACCTCCGTAAGCTCACCGCTCCCCGGACCGGCCACTTCCTGGCCGGCCCGACTCCCGCCGAGACCGCGCACCCCGCGTTCTTCCGGGGCCTGCTCGCCGGGTGGGAGCTCTAGGCGACGGCAACGGCCTGGTCGGGCAGCGTCACCGTCACGACCAGGCCGCCCCCGTCCGCCGCCCCCCGGGCCACCGCGCGCACCGTCCCCCCGTGCGCGTCGACGATCGACCGCACGATCGACAGGCCGAGCCCCGCGCCGGGCCCCATCCTGTCGCGGCCCTCCCCCCGGCGGAACGGTTCGAAGAGCCCCGGCACGTCCTCGGCTGGGACGACGGGCCCGGTGTTGGCGACGGTCACCTCGCCGCCCGCCACCGTCACCTCCACGCGGCCCTCCGGCAGGTTGTAGGCGACGGCGTTCGCGACGAGGTTCCGTACGAGCTGCCCGAGCAGCACCCGGCTCCCGCTGACGACGCCGCCGGGGCCCTCGCACTCGACCCCGTACCTCTCGCATTCCTCCGCCACCACCTCCCCCAGCCGTACGTCCTCCCGCTCCTCCAGTCCCCGCTCGCTGCGGGCGAGGACCAGCAGCCCCTCGATGAGCCGCTCGCTGCGGCGGTTACTGTCGAGGAGGACCTGCTTGACGTCCGAGGAGTCGTCGATCCCGATCTGGATCGCGGCCCGCTGGGTGGCGAGCGGGGTCCGCAGCTCGTGAGAGGCGTTCGCAATGAAACGCCGCTGGCTGTCGAAGGCCTTCTCCAGGCGTCCGAGCAGCGCGTCGATCGTGTCGCCCAGCTCCTTGAGCTCGTCGTCGGGCCCGCTCGCAGCGATCCTCTCGTGCAGGTTCCGCTCGGACAGCTTCCGCGCCCGCGCCGTCATCTCGTGGACGGGCCGCAGCACCCGCCCCGCCGTCCACCACCCCACGGCGACCGCGACGAAGGCCATGACGACGAGGGCGAGGCACGACCACATGAGCATCTGCTCGCCGGCGGCCCGGCTGACGTCGTCGCTCAGCCGGTAGGCGGTGACGGTCTCGAACGGGGCCACGACCCGTACCCGGGCGGCGATGGCCTCCGCCTCCCCGGCCGTACCGGCGCGGGAGAGCAGGTTCACGACTCCCAGCAGGGTGCCCCCGAGGACGAGGAAGACCCCTCCGTACACGAGCGCGATACGCGTGCGGATCGTGGACCCCGCGCCCAGCCTGCGGTCGGCGGCGCTCACAGCGCGTACCCCACGCCCTGGACCGTGCGGATGAGCGCCGGCTCCCCGAGTTTTCCGCGGAGTTTGCTCATGCAGACCCGTACGGCGCCGGTGAAGGGATCGGTGTGCGCGTCCCAGGCGCGCTCCAGGAACTCCTCGGCCGAGACGGTCGCGCCGTCCGCCTCCAGGAGGATCTGCAGCACGGAGAACTCCTTCGGGGAGAGGTCGAGGTCGCGCCCGTCGCGGGTCGCGGTGCGGCGGACAGTGTCCATCCGCAGCCCGGCGCGTTCGAGGAGCGGCGGTACGAGGCGGGCGCTGCGCCGCCTGAGCGCCCGGACCCGGGAGACGAGCTCGGGGAACTCGAAGGGCTTGCCGAGGTAGTCGTCCGCCCCGAGGTCGAGCCCCTCGACGCGGTCCTCGGTGGCCGCCGACGCGGTGAGCATCAGGATCCGGGTCCTGGCGGCGGAGGCGACGAGCCGGCGCGCCACCTCGTCGCCGTGGACGCGGGGCAGGTCGCGGTCGAGGACGACGACGTCGTAGTCGTGCAGGCCCAGGTAGGCGAGGGCGGCGTCGCCGCTGTAGACGGTGTCGACGGCGAAGCCGGCCCGGCGCAGTCCCGTGGCGACGAGCTCGGCCAAGGCCTGCTCGTCCTCGGCGACCAGTACGCGCATGCTCTCTTCCTCGCTGGTGTGCACAGTGCTTTCTACGCCGGGAAACGTTTCGCGGACCTCTCCGTCTCCCACCGTCCGCTCCGGGGCGCCCTTATCGATGTGAGTGGATCTTGAACTGACCGTTAGGATTTCGACCATGGCGGCCACTGGATCCGAGAAGCAGGGGGCGAAGGCGTACTACGTCTCGACCCCCATCTACTACGTCAACGACGCTCCTCACCTGGGCCACGCCTACACGACCGTCGCAGGCGACGTGCTCACGCGCTGGCACCGTCAGCGCGGCGAGAAGGTGTGGTACCTCACCGGCACGGACGAGCACGGTCAGAAGATCATGCGCACCGCGGAGGCGAACGGCGTCAGCCCGCAGGAGTGGTGCGACAAGCTCGTCGAGGAGGCGTGGAAGCCCCTCTGGGAGCACCTGAACATCGCGAACGACGACTTCATCCGGACGACGGAGAAGCGTCACACGGACCGCGTCCAGGAGTTCGTGCAGGACCTTTACGACAAGGGCGAGATCTACAAGGGCGGGTACGAAGGCCCGTACTGCGTGGGCTGTGAGGAGTACAAGCTCCCGGGCGATCTCATCGAGGCCGAGGACGGCACGAAGCTGTGCGCCGTCCACAAGAAGCCGGTGGAGATCCTCAAGGAGGAGAACTACTTCTTCAAGCTGAGCGAGTACGGCCCGAAGCTCATCGAGTTCTACGAGTCGAACCCGGACTTCGTCCAGCCGGAGTCGGCCCGCAACGAGGTCGTGAACTTCGTCAAGCAGGGCCTCGAGGACCTCTCGATCTCGCGCTCGACCTTCGACTGGGGCGTCCCGGTGCCGTGGGACGACAAGCACGTCATCTACGTGTGGATCGACGCGCTCCTGAACTACGCGACGGCCGTGGGCTACGGCTCGGACCAGGCGAAGTTCGACGAGACGTTCCCGGCGAACGTGCACCTCATCGGCAAGGACATCCTGCGCTTCCACGCGATCATCTGGCCGGCGATGCTGATGGCGCAGGGCCTGCCGGTGCCCGGCAAGGTCGCGGCCAACGGCTGGCTGATGGTCGGCGGCGAGAAGATGTCGAAGTCGAACCTGACCGGCATCAAGCCGCAGGACCTGACCTCGCACTTCGGCGTGGACGCGTACCGCTGGTACTTCCTGCGGGCGATCGCGTTCGGCCAGGACGGCTCGTTCTCCTGGGAGGACTTCACCGCCCGCTACACCTCCGAGCTCGCCAACGACTACGGCAACCTCGCCTCGCGCGTGGCGGCCATGGTCGGCAAGTACTTCGACGGCGCCCTGCCGGCCGCGACGGCCGACGGCGACGCGGAGAGGGCGGTCCACGAGGGCCTGGCGAAGGCGGTCGTGGAGGCGGACCGGAAGATCGGCGAGCAGCTGGACTTCCAGGGCGGCATCCTGGCGATCTTCGACTTCGTGAAGCAGGTCAACGGCTACATCACGGAGCAGGAGCCGTGGAAGGTCGCGAAGGACGAGTCCGAGGCGGGCCGCGCCCGCCTGGCCACGATCCTCTACACGGCGGCCGAGTCGCTCCGCGCGGTCGCGGTCCTGCTCAACCCGATCATGCCGGAGACCTCCCAGAAGCTCTGGGACTCCCTCGGCGCGGAGCCCGGCCTGGGCGCCCTCGCCACCCAGCCGGTCCAGTCGGCCGGCGAGTGGGGCAAGCTGCCGGCGGGCTCGACGGTGACGAAGGGCGCGGTCCTCTTCCCGCGCCTGGAGGAGCCGAAGAAGGACTGACGGCTTCCCGTACGGCGAAGGCCGCCGCCCCGTGATCGACGGGGACGGCGGCCTTCGCCGTGTCAGGCGAGCACGAGGACGGCGGCGGCGGGGGCCATGTAGACGAGCGGGACGGCCGCGTGTCCGTAGGAACGGGCCCGGAGGACGGTGACGACGGCCCCGGCGAAGTACAGGACGAGTCCGACGGCGGCGAGGGTCCCGATCAGGGGCACGAAGAACCCGACGAGGAGCCCGACGGTCCCGGCGACCTTGGCGGCCCCGAGCCAGTCCCACCACGTCCGGGGCAACCCGTACACGCGCCTACCGGGGCACGCGCGTCACCAGGGCGGGAGCCGTTCGCTACGAACACGACGCCCAGGGCCGGATCGTCCTGCGCCAGAAGACCCGTCTCTCTCGGAAGCCCGACACCTGGCGCTACGAGTGGGACGCGGAGGACCGGCTGACCTCGGTGACGACACCGGACGGCACGGTCTGGCGATACACGTACGACCCCCTGGGTCGCCGCATATCGAAGCAATCCCTGCTGGAAACGGTCCACTTCACCTGGGACGGGCCCACCCTCTGCGAGCAGACGACCGAGGGCATCACCCTCACCTGGGACCACGCGGGTCTACGCCCCCTGGCCCAGACGGAACGCCGCACGGACCCGGACTCCACGGACGAACGTTTCTTCGCCATCGTCACCGACCTGATCGGCACACCGACGGAACTCGTCGACGAGTCGGGCGAACTGGCCTGGCGCACCCGCACGACCCTCTGGGGCACGACGACGTGGAACAGATCGGCCACCGCCTACACCCCCCTGCGCTTCCCCGGCCAGTACTTCGACCCCGAATCGGGCCTCCACTACAACCACTTCCGCTACTACGACCCGGAATCAGCCCGCTACCTCTCGACGGACCCTCTGGGTCTCGCCCCGGCCCCGAACCCGGCGACGTACGTCCACAATCCGCACACGTGGAGCGATCCGAGAGGACTCTCACCGTGTCTCTTCCACAATCGGATGCCGGACGAACTGGAAGGCGAGTTGGCCGACGCCGAACGTCTCGGAGTGAAGCCCATACGTGTCGGCGATGAGGGCTTCGATGACGTCATCAACTCCGGCACAGTGAAGTGGGCGGTAACGCAGGAAGGAGAGCTCGTGTTCATCCCGAAGCACATTCAAGGAACCGAGCTGAAGCACCCCGTGCTCACGAACGGAGCACCCGTGCGCGCGGCGGGCGAAGCGGAGATCGCTGGTGGCGGGGGCAGTTACTTCGGAATGGAGATCAACAACCAGAGTGGACATTACTGGCCGTCGCAGGAGAGTCTGGAGATCGGAAAGGAGGCGTTCGAGCGTGCCGGAATCCCCATTCTCTGAAGTTTCGCCAGGCGCACACGGCTGCGAGCCGGACCAGGTTGGTTTCCCTGGTGCATCTTTGGAGGCTTTGGAGCAATTCCTGCAGAAAGCCGGCGCGGGCTCCTGTTCGCTGGAGCGCCGGGAGCAGGTGCGTGAGCTGGCTGTCGGCCGTATGCAACGCTCTGAGCTCCCCGACGAGGACAGGCTCCGATGGGGCAGACTCGCCCTGGCCGCCATCTCGGGTAAGTACGCGGACGGACTGACCCAGCAGGCCATGGCCGAGGCCGCCCACGTGCGCGTCTACATGATCAGGGAGTTTGGGACCGGTGACGCGGACGCGGTCCGGGATCTCTCCGCTCTCTGTTCGGACATCCTGCGGCACCTGGGAGTGTCGTACGAGGTGGCCGTGCGGCTGTCCGAAGAATGGCGGGCAGCACCACGAGAGCAGATGTTGCACCTGCGCCGAATCAAGAACATGCTGGCCGCGCTCTTGCCTGTCCGGGCACTCCTGGACAGCGATGACCCCGTCATACGGGAGACGCTCGTCTGGCTCGATCTCGTCCCGAGGCTTCCTTGAGCACAGCGCGCTGATCCAGCTGTCAGGTGGCCGCTCACCCGCCGCCGGCAAGCTCGGTGCTGGTCTCGTGGCCCTGCTGATCCGAGAGGGGATCCTCATGTCGGTTTCCGCGTCCCGACTCCTCGCATTCATGCGGAACGTCGCTGCCCCTGACCCGAAGGTCCGAGAATCGGCGGCGGATGAGGTGACGGATCTGGTGTCCGTCTATTCCTTGGCCGACGGGCGGGTCCTTGCCGGTGTGCTCGCCGCAGCCGCGGAGTGCGAGACGGACCCGGCCGCTCTGGAAGCCCAGTTGAACGCGATCATCCAGCTCGGCTCCCTGGCCGAACCGGAAATGGTCGCGAGGCTGCGGGCCCTCGACATCGAGAGGCTCCCCGGAGAGCTCGGCGACTATGTCGAGGACATTCTCGAAGGCTGAGGGTTCTCTGCGCGGATCGCGGGAGACGCGAAGGGCCCGGAACCGTGCGTACGGTTCCGGGCCCTTCACCCATCCGTGAGGCTTACCGCGCCGCGTCCGGGTGGACCGCTTCCGTGATCGGGCGGGTGTCGGCGGGCTTGTCCTTTGCCACCGGCTTGCGGAGCTGGAGGTTCAGCTCGCGCAGGCGGGCCTCGTCCAGTTCCGTCGGGGCGCCCATCAGGAGGTCCTGGGCGTTGCCGTTGAGCGGGAAGGCGATCGTCTCGCGGATGTTCGGCTCGTCGGCCAGGAGCATCACGATGCGGTCCACGCCCGGGGCGATGCCGCCGTGCGGCGGGGCGCCGTACTCGAAGGCGCGGAGCATGCCCGCGAACTCGTGCTCGACCGTCTCGCGGGAGTAGCCCGCGATCTCGAAGGCCTTGAACATGATCTCGGGCTCGTGGTTCCGGATCGCGCCCGAGGACAGCTCGATGCCGTTGCAGACGATGTCGTACTGCCAGCCGAGGATGTCCAGCGGGTCCTGGGTCTCCAGGGCCTCCAGGCCGCCCTGCGGCATCGAGAAGGGGTTGTGCGAGAAGTCGATCTTGCCGGTCTCCTCGTCCTTCTCGTACATCGGGAAGTCGACGATCCACGCGAAGCGGAAGACGTTCTCCTCGAACCGGCCGGCGCGCTTGGCGGCCTCGACCCGGACCGGGCCCATGATCTTGGAGACCTCGTCGAACTCGCCCGCGCCGAAGAAGACGGCGTGGCCGGGCTGCAGGCCAAGGCGCTCGGTGAGGACCTTGACGTTCTCCTCGGTGAGGAACTTGGCGATCGGGCCGGTGAGGGCGTTGCCCTCGCCGACGCGGACCCAGGCCAGGCCCTTGGCGCCGAGGGAGACCGCGAAGTCTCCGAGCGAGTCGAAGAACTTGCGCGGCTGGTCGCCCGTGTCCGGCACCGCCAGCGCGCGCACGTGCTTGCCCGCGAAGGCCTTGAACTCGGAGTTCTCGAAGACGTCGGAGATGTCGACGAGCTCCAGGTCGGTGCGCAGGTCCGGCTTGTCGTTGCCGTACTTGAGCATCGACTCGCGGAACGGGATCCGCGGGAACGGGGACGTGACGTGACGCCCGCCGCCGAACTCCTCGAAGATCTCCGTCATGAGCTTCTCGATCGGCTGGAAGACGTCCTCCTGCTCGACGAAGCTCATCTCGACGTCGAGCTGGTAGAACTCACCAGGCGAACGGTCGGCGCGGGCGTCCTCGTCGCGGAAGCAGGGCGCGATCTGGAAGTAGCGGTCGAAGCCGGAGATCATCAGCAGCTGCTTGAACTGCTGCGGCGCCTGCGGCAGGGCGTAGAACTTGCCCGGGTTCAGCCGGGACGGGACGACGAAGTCACGGGCGCCCTCGGGGGAGGTCGCGGCGAGGATCGGGGTCGCCATCTCGTTGAAGCCGAGGGCCACCATCTTGGAGCGGATGGCGGCGATGACGGCGGAGCGCAGCATGATGTTGCGGTGCATGCGCTCGCGGCGCAGGTCGAGGAAGCGGTACTCCAGGCGCCGCTCCTCGTTCACGCCGTCGTCGGCGTTGACGGTGAACGGGATCTGCTTGGCCGCGCCCAGGACCTCGACCTCGCCGACCTCGATCTCGATCTCGCCGGTCGCGAGGTCCGGGTTGACGTTCTCGGCGCCGCGCGAGACGACCTTGCCGTCCACGCGGACGACGGTCTCCTTCGTCAGCTTGTCGAGCACCTCGGCGGCGGCGGTGCCGGGCCGGGCGACGAGCTGCGTGATGCCGTAGTGGTCGCGCAGATCGATGAAGAGGATGCCGCCCAGGTCGCGCCGATTGTGCAGCCAGCCGCTCAGCCGGACGTCGGTACCGACGTCAGAGGCGCGGAGCTCGCCGCAGGTGTGGGACCTGTACCGATGCATCGTCGTTCATCCAGTCTTCGGAAATCGGTGGGGAGCCTGAACACATCCAGGCCCGTCAAGGGTACCGGGCCACCCGAGATCGCTTTTCGAATACGCTCGGTGGCGACCTGGAGTCCGCTATTCATAAAGTAGGGCAATGCGCACCGAGGACGTCCTGGCCGCGATCGCGACCGGCCTGTGGCGCTGGGACAACTCGTCCGGCATCGTCACGCTCGACGCGGAGGCGGCCCGGCTCCTCGGGCTGCCCGCCGAGCCCGCCCAGCTCACCGAGGCGGCCGTACGCTCCCGTTTTCATCCCGTCGACTGGAACGAGATCGACGGGGTGGTGAACCTCGCCGTGGCGGAGGGCACCCTCGCCGAGGCCCGGCTGCGGATCATGGACAGCCAGGGCCGGGTGATCCGTACCGTACGGAGCCGGTCCAAGCCGCTGGTCGAAGGCGACGACTACCAGCTCGTCGGCACGCTCCAGGAAGTCGCCGAGCCCCAGCCCGGCACCGCCGCCCGTACCCCGATCACCGGCGACTGGCGCCGGTCGCGCGAGGCGTTCCTGCTCGACGCGGGGCGGGCGCTCGCCGAGGCCCGGTCGACCGCCGAGGTGCTCCGGGTCGCCGCCTCCCTCTCCATGCCGGGCTTCTCGCCCGACGGGCTCGCCGTCTTCGGGGCGGCCGGCGACCGCCTGACGATCATCGGCCACCACGGTCACAACACGGGCGACGAGGGCCCCTTCAGCTCGATGTCGCTCGACACCGACTATCCGGCGGCCGAGGTCGTACGGACCGGGCGGGCGATCTACCTGCCGACGCCGGAGGAGTACCTGCGGCGCTTCCCGGTGAGCTGGCCGCTGGCGCGGCGGTTCGGCCGGCAGTCCTGGGCCTACCTCCCGCTCATCGTGGCCGGGCGCACCATGGGTGCCTGGATGGCCGCCTTCAAGCACCCCGTCGCCTTCACCCCCGACGAGCGCTCGGTCCTCACCACCGTCGCCCGCATGCTCGCCCAGGCCCTCGCCCGCGCGGGCGTCGCCGAGTCCGAGCGCGAGCTCTCCCTCGGGCTGCAGCGCACGATGATGCCGGTCCTCGGCCCCGGCATCCCGGGCCTCCAGGTCGCCGCGCGGTACGTCCCCACCGGCGGCGGACTGCAGGTCGGCGGTGACTGGTACGACATGATCCAGCTCCCCGGCGGGCGTATCTCCCTCGTCATCGGCGACGTCCAGGGCCATGACGTGCGGGCCGCCGGACTCATGGGCCAACTCCGGATCGCCCTGCGCGCGTACGCCTCCGAGGGCCACCGGCCCGACGCGGTGCTCTCCCGCGCCTCCCGCTTCCTGTACGGGATCACCGACGGGGACGGGGGCACAGGCGCAGGGGGCGTGGGCGGCGCAGGCGGCACGATCGGCGTGGAGGGGAACGGACAGGCGGGCGGGGACGGGGACAGGTACGGCGGGCACCGCTTCGCCACCTGTCTCTATCTGGAGATCGACCCGGCCACCGGGGTCGTCGACCTGGCCCGGGCCGGGCACCCCGACCCGGCGGTCCGGATGACCGACGGAACGGTTCTCCTCAGGCCCACCGCCGGCGGGCTGCCCCTCGGCATCGTCCCGGACACCGACTATCCGACGACCCGGTTCACCCTGGAGCCCGGCGAGACCCTGATGATGTGCACCGACGGGCTCCTGGAGACCGGCGGCCACGACCTCGACAGTGGCTGGGAACGCGTCCGTACGCTGCTGGAAGGGCACGACGGGGAGTCCCTGGAGGAGCTCGCCGACCGGCTCGTCGAGGCGGTCCACGGCCCCGGTTCGCACCACACCACCGGGCCGCTCGCCGACCGCCGCGAGGACGACATCGCCGTCCTGCTCCTCTCCCGGCAGGGCCCGGCCACCCGCCAGGGCCGCCAGGGCCCGCGTCGCACGATGATGACCGTCGCCCAGGCCGAGCCGGAGCGGGTCGCGGCGGCCCGCCGGCACCTGCGCCAGCTGCTGCACGACTGGGCGGACGAGGACCAGGTCGACTCGGCGGTGCTGATGGTCTCCGAGATGCTCACCAACGTCCTCATCCACACGGACGGCGACGCGCTCCTGGTCGCCTCGGTGACCTGCGACGACGACGCGCGGCGGCTGCGGGTGGAGGTCTCCGACGGCAGCGACGAGCTGCCGCACAAGCGGCACCCGGGCGAGATGGCGTCCTCGGGTCGCGGCCTCGTGCTGATGGAGATGCTGGCCCACAAGTGGGGCGTCGATCCGCGCGGCGAGGGCAAGTCCATCTGGTTCGAGCTGAACGAGCCCGCGTCGGGTGAGGGCTGCTGCGCGTAGGCGGCGGCCGGTGCGGGTGGCCCCTGCCCGCCGCGCGCGGCGTGCGGGAGCGGGGGAGACTGGTCTCGTACGGCCGCAGGGGGGACCACGGAGCTTGCCATGGACACCCACAAGGTCGGCAGCGACACCACCGTCCTGGCCGACAGTCTCGAAATACCCGGGATCGGCCACATCCCCGTCAACGCCTACGTGCTCACCGCCAAGGAGCCGGTCGTCGTCGACACCGGACTCTCCCTCTCCGACCGTGACTTCGTCGCGGCGGTCGGCGACGTCATGGACCTCGCCGACGTCCGTTGGATCTGGCTCACGCACCCCGACCGCGACCACACGGGCGGCATCTTCGACCTGCTCGTCGCCGCTCCCCGAGCACGGGTCGTGACCACCTTCATCGGCGCCGGAATCATGACGACCGAGCGGCCCCTGCCGATGGACCGGGTCTACTTCCTCAACCCCGGCCAAGCCCTCGACGTCGGCGACCGCGAGCTGCACGCCTTCCGGCCGCCGCTCTTCGACAATCCGGCCACCGTCGGCTTCTACGACGAGAAGACCCGCATCTGCTTCAGCTCGGACTGCTTCGGCGGGCCCATGCCGACCATGGAGATGGCGGAGAGCGGGCACGCGAGCGACCTGAAGCCGGAGGAGCTGCGGCAGGCGCAGCTGCTGTGGGCGACGGTCGACAGCCCGTGGGTGCACGTCGTGGACGCGGAGAAGTACCGGGCGACCGTGCAGCCGCTGCGGGAGATCAACCCGGACATCGTGCTGTCCACGCATCTGCCGCCGGCGGTACGGATGACCGACCGGATGCTGGAGACGATCACGATGGCCCCGGACTCGGACCCGTTCGTGGGCCCGGACCAGGCGGCACTCGAGCAGATGCTGGCCTCGTTCGAACCGGGCGGCATTCCGGCGGCCACCTGACGACCTGGCGGCGGAGCCCGGAGGGGACTCGACTCACACCTCGCCGGCGTGGTCTCCGTAACGAGCGCGCATCTCCCCGATCACGCCGAACGCCGCCGCCGTCAGCGGTACGGCCAGCAGCATGCCGAGGATCCCCGCGACGGACGCCCCGGCCGTGATCGCCAGCATCACCACGGCCGGGTGCATCTGTACGGTCCGGCTCTGGATCACCGGCTGAAGCAGGTGCCCCTCGATGACCTGGACGGCGAGCACGACGCCGAGCGCCCACAGCGCGATGACGAACCCCCGGTCGGCGAGGGCGACGAGGATGGCGACCGCGCCGGAGATGAAGGCGCCGAGGTACGGGATGTAGGCACCGACGAAGACGAGCGCGCCGAGCCCCACGGCGCCGGGTACGCGCAGGATCAGCAGCCCGACGGTGATGAGGAGGGCGTCGATCAGGGCGATGAACGTGGTGCCGCGCATGAAGCCCTCGACGGCCCCGAAGGCGCGGCGGCCCATCGCCTCGACGGTGTCGCCGGTGGAGCGCGGGGCGAGGGAGCGCAGGGCGCCGACGGCCTTGTTGGAGTCCCGGAGGAAGAAGAAGATCAGGAACATCGCGAGGACGGCGGTGGCGAGCATCTGACCGACGACGCTGAGGCCGCTGATCACCCCGGAGGCGGCCGTGCCGCCGAACTTCTGCAGGAGTTCCCTGGCGTTGCTCGCCAGGTCGTCGAGGGAGGTCCCGGCGGCGCCGAGGTGCCGGGCGAGGTCGTCGGCGGCCTGCCGCAGCGAGGCGATGATCTGGTCGCCGGTCTCGATCAGGGCGCTGACGACGATGTAGGTGGCGCCGCCGACGACGGCGACGACCGCGACGACGGTGATCGCGGCGGCGAGCGACCTCTGCACCTTCATGCGCAGCAGCCGCCGGTGGAGGGGCCCGAGGAGCGCGGTGCCCAGGAGGGCGAGGAGCACGGGGGTGACGGCCGTCTTCAGTACGCCGCACAGCCACACGCCGACGGCGGTGACCCCCGTCAGCAGCAGGACGACGACGCACCAGGCGGCGACCCGCCGGACCGCCTCCGGGAGGAGCGGCCTCGACGCGGGCGGCGGCGGGGGCGCGGGTGGTTGCCTCGGCGTCTGCACGCTGCCAGGCGACCACGCCCGTCGGCGTGTCGTCCTCCGCTACGGGTCCGCCCGGGTGACGGCGCGTCAGGCGTACGTCCCGGTTCCGCCCGGCCGGACAGGCCGTACCCCTCCGGCCCCATGGGCGCGTCAGGCCGGACGCCTCCAGTGCCACGGCGGTTCAGGCCGGTCCGTACCCCTCCGGTGATGCCCACACGTCAGTCCGTACCCCTCCGGTGATGCCCACACGTCAGTCCGTACGCCTCCTGCGCCACCGGCCGCCGCCGGACACGGACGCCGGCGAACCCCCAGCCGACGACGCGGGCGCGCTCCGAGGCCGTGACCCCGCCGCGCGCCCGCGCCGAACACCCACCCGGGGCTATTCACCCATGCCGTGGACCGCGGGGATCGTGCCGAGGCGGCCCGCCTGGAAGTCCTCGAAGGCCTGCCGCAGCTCGGCCTGGCTGTTCATCACGAACGGACCGTAGTGCGCCATCGGCTCGCGGATCGGCCGGCCACCGAGCACGACGACCTCCAGGTCGGGCGTGTGCCCGTCCTGCTTCTCGTCCGCGCGGACCGTCAGCGATCCGCCCTTGCCGAAGACCGCGGTCTGGCCCATGTGGACGGGCCGCCGCTCCGCGCCGACCGCGCCGCGGCCGGCCAGGACGTAGACGAGTCCGTTGAAGTCCTCGCGCCACGGCAGGGTCACCTCGGCGCCCGGCCGGACGGTCGCGTGGATCATCGTGATCGGGGTGTGCGTGACGCCCGGTCCCGCGTGGCCGTCGAGCTCGCCCGCGATGACGCGCAGCAGCGCGCCGCCGTCGGGCGAGGCCAGCAGCTGGACCTGGCCGCCGCGGATGTCCTGGTAGCGCGGGGCCATCATCTTGTCGGCGGCGGGCAGGTTCACCCATAGCTGGAGCCCGTGGAAGAGTCCGCCGCTGACGACGAGGGACTCCGGCGGGGCCTCGATGTGAAGCAGTCCGGCCCCGGCGGTCATCCACTGGGTGTCGCCGTTGGTGATGGTGCCGCCGCCACCGTTGGAGTCCTGGTGGTCGAAGATCCCGTCGATGATGTACGTGACGGTCTCGAAGCCGCGGTGGGGGTGCCAGGGGGTGCCCTTCGGCTCACCGGGGGCGTACTCCACCTCCCCCATCTGGTCCATCATGATGAACGGGTCGAGGTACTGGTAGTTGATCCCGGCGAACGCGCGGCGCACCGGGAAGCCCTCGCCCTCGAAGCCGGAAGGCGCCGTGGTCACGGCGAGCACGGGGCGGGAGACGGCGTCGGCCGGGGCGGCGACGCGCGGCAGGGTGAGCGGGTTCTCGACAGTCACAGCGGGCATGGCGGGACCTCCTTGTGCGACCAGTTTAGTTGAACAATGAACTTCCTGCCACCCGGAACGCGGAACGCCCGGGAGGAATTCCTCCCGGGCGCTCTCCCGTCTCTCCAGCCTGCGTCAGCCGTACATCCGCCGCATCGCGAAGTCGACCATCTGTTCCACGGCCTTCGCGTCGAAGACCATCCGGTGGTCGCCCTCCATGTCGAGGACGAAGCCGTAGCCGGTCGGGAGCAGGTCGATCACCTCGGCGCCGGTGATCACGAAGTACTTCGACTCCTTGCCCGCGTACCGCCGCAGCTCCTTCAGCGAGGTGAACATCGGAATCACCGGCTGCTGCGTGTTGTGCAGGGCCAGGAAGCCGGGGTTGTCCCCGCGCGGGCAGTAGACCTTCGAGGTCGCGAAGATCTGCTGGAAGTCCTCGGCGGCCATGGAACCGGTCGTGAAGGCCCGTACGGCGTCGGCGAGCGAGGGCGGCGACGGCTCGGGGTACAGCGGCGGCTGCTGCCCGTACCCACCCTGCATTCCGCCCTGCATCGGCTGCTGCTGCGGCGGGGCGTACTGCTGCTGGGCGGCGCTGCCGTCCCCGTGCTGGCCGTATCCGTACATGGCCCCCAGCCTATCGAGCGGTCGCCGCCCGCAGGGCACGTACGTCTCCGCCCCCAGGGCGGGTACGACTCCGTCCGCAGGGCGGGTACGACTCCGCCCCCGAGGAAGGTGCCCTTCGCACTGTTCTTCGCATCGCCCTCGATCTCTTGCTAGGTTCGCGTGAGCAATCCAGTCGCCACGGGGGTGGAACATGGCTCTGAACGCCAAATGGGACGAGTTGTTCGGCGAGACCTCGCATCCGGGGCAGCCGCCTGCCTCGATGAACCTGGCGGGCCTCCCCTCCCCCGACGGCGGGGGCAGCGGCGACCCGAACCTGAAGGCCGACGAAGGGCCCTGGCACAAGGCGGGCAACACCGCCGGCGAGCTGCGCACCAGTACCACCACTTCGCTCACCGACCTCGACAGTGCGAACGAGGGCGTCACAGGCGCAACCGCCGGATTCGACTCCTCCGCCGCCCTCACCGAGATCTTCGGCACCTGGAAGACCCGGCTGACCGCCGTACGCGACGAATGCGGGCGCCTCGAGTCCGCGCTGAAGAGCGCGGGCCGCGACTTCGGTGAGCGCGAGGCCGACACGCAGCGGAAGATCGCCGCCGAATCGCCGGCCCCGGCACAGAAGAAGGGGAACTGAGCCCCTCATGCCCACCTGGCAGCAACTGCGTGACGTGAAGCTGAACGAATACACCGACGCGGCGGACGGCTGGGGCAAGGTCTCCTCCCGGTCCAACACCGACAAGGACCGTGTCGACAACGGCATGTTCGCCAAGATCCACGACACCCAGAAGGGCGAGACGGCCACCCGCGCGGCCGCCGACGTCCAGCAGCTCAGCCGCAACTACCAGTACCTGCACACCGAGTGCGGGCTGATCCGCACCGCGCTCAACGGCCTCGCCTCCGAACTCGCCGCGCCGCAGAAGAAGCTGAAGCAGGCGCTGGAAGACGCCGAGAACCTCAAGTTCACGGTCAAGCCCGACGGTTCGGTGGAATACCCCACGCAGTCGTCCGTCCTCGTGCCGGGCACCAACACAGCCCAGCCCGGCGCCCCCATCCCGTACAAGCCCGGCGCGGCCGAGGGCATCGGAAGCCCGGATGCCAACAAGGGCAAGGCCGAGGACATCGCCGAACGCATCGGCGAGGCCGTCCGCGAGGCCAACGAGATAGACGGCCGCTACGCCGCCGTCCTGCGCAAACTCAAGGCGCCGCCGGGCCTCACCGTCGACGACGCGACCCTGGTCGACGCCGCTGCCGACACCAAGGCCATGCAGCAGGCCGCCGGCAAGTACGCCGACGACGACAAGATCCCCCAGGGCAAGTCCCCCAAGGAGAACGCCGACTGGTGGAACAGCCTCACCCAGGAGCAGCGTGACGAGTACGCCACGCTCTACCCGGCCTCCGTCGGCGCCCTCGACGGCATCCCCTCCGCCGTCCGCGACGACGCCAACCGGATGGTCCTCGCGGAGTCCAAGGCCCAGATCCAGACGGACCTCAAGGCCATCCCGCCGGAGCCCTTCCCGCAGAAGGTCTTCGGCGGCCCGCGCGTCGGCATGATCTACAGCGACGAGTGGATCAAGTGGAACAAGGAGTACGGGGACCGCAAGGCGCACCTCGACAGCTCCCTGAACGGCATCAAGAGCATCGAGAAGCGTTTCGACCAGACCGGGAAGGAAGGGCTGCCGGAGGCGTACCTGCTGGGCTTCTCGGCCGAGGGGAACGGCCGGGCCATCGTCGCCAACGGCAACCCGGACACGGCCGACCACACCGCCGTCTACGTCCCCGGCACCACGTCGAACCTCGGCAAGGTCGGCGGGGACATCGACCGGATGGTCGGCCTGTGGCGTGCGTCGGACGCGATGGGGGGCGGGACGACTTCGACCATCACCTGGCTCGGGTACGACGCCCCGCAGGACATCGTGAAGGACGCCCCCTTCAGCCATTACGCGAACGACGGCGCACCCGCCTACAACAAGTTCATGCAGGGTCTGGAGACCGCTCAGGGCGGCCCCGACGGGAGTCACACCACCGCCATCGGGCACTCGTACGGCACGACGCTGATCGGTTCGGCGGCCCGCCAGGGCGATCTGCACGCAGACGACGTGATCTTCGCGGGCAGCCCGGGCGTCCAGGTCGGTTCGGCGGGCGAGATGGACGTGCCGAAGGGCCACGTCTGGAACCAGGAGGCCGAGGACGACCCGGTCCCGGACATCGGCCGCTGGGGCCACGGCGGCAGCCAGTGGCGGCTGGGCGGCGGTGTGTTCCTGATCCCGAGCGACGAGCCCTTCGGCGCCAACCAGATGGCCACGGACACCACCGGTCACAGTGATTACTGGAAGCCGGACACCGAGAGCCTGAGGAACCAGGCGGCGGTGGTGACAGGTGAGTACGGACAGGTGAAGCACGTTGAATAGGTTCCAGACCGGCGCCGTCGCGGTCGCCGCCACACTCCTCACACTCACGGGATGCAGCATGTCCGAATCCGATGGAACGAAGGTCGTCGGCGTCCGCGAGCAGGACGAGGTCAACGCCGCGACCAAGAAGGTGTCGAGCGAGATCTACGACCTCATCGGTGTGGAGGGGACGACGTCCAAGGGTGGGCCCGGCGTCCTGTCCTGCGAGGGCAAGGACCGCGAGAAGTTCTACATCATGAAGCACCCGTGGAGCCTCGCCGCGGAGACCGACGCCGAGCTCGCCGAGGCCATGGAGCGCCTGAAGGAGAAGCTTCCCCAGCACGGCTGGAAGATCGTGAAGTACGGGCCGGACTCCAGCCCCTCCAAGAGCCTGGAACTCACGGCCGACAACGACGAGAAGAAGTTCGGCGTCCACATCAGCTTCTGGAAGCAGCGCACGGTCCTCGGGCAGACCAAGCCGCCTTCGTTGATCATCGACGTGATCTCCGGCTGCTACGAGGTCCCCGAGGGCCAGACGGTCGAGCACTACTGAGGGCGACGAGTCGCCGACACGACGGCGCCCGCCTCCGAAGAGACGGGCGCCGTCGTCGTCGGGCACTCCATCGGTCACGTGCGGCGGACCGGTCACGCGGTGTGCGCGACGCGGCGCCACTCCTTCCGCTCGAACGTGAGCGAGCCGCCCGCCCGCCTTGACCGCAAGGGTTGACGGCAGCGATTGACGTCACAGATGTCCCGCTAGGGGTTGCTTCTTATTACCGGTGGGTAGCATCATCGGAGAGAGCGTTAGCTACTTGCTGGTACGTGTACGAGGAACCCTGCCTCCCCGATCCTTACGGAGCCGTCGCCATGGGGCACTACAAGTCGAATCTCCGCGACATCGAGTTCAACCTCTTCGAGGTCCTCGGGCGCGACAAGGTGTACGGCACCGGTCCGTTCGAGGAGATGGACGTCGAGACCGCCAAGAGCGTCCTGGAGGAGATCCAGCGCCTGGCCGAGAACGAGCTCGCCGAGTCCTTCGCCGACGCCGACCGCAACCCCCCGGTCTTCGACCCCGAGACCAACACCGCCCCGGTCCCCGCGAGCTTCAAGAAGTCCTACCAGGCCTTCATGGACTCCGAGTACTGGCGCCTCGGCCTGCCCGAGGAGATCGGCGGCACCACCTCCCCGCGCTCCCTGATCTGGGCGTACGCCGAACTGCTGCTCGGCTCGAACCCGGCCGTGTGGATGTACTCCTCCGGCCCGGCGTTCGCCGGCGTCCTCTTCGAGGAGGGCAACGAGGCGCAGAAGAAGATCGCGCAGATCGCCGTCGAGAAGCAGTGGGGCTCCACCATGGTCCTCACCGAGCCCGACGCGGGCTCGGACGTCGGCGCCGGCCGCACGAAGGCCATCCAGCAGGAGGACGGCTCCTGGCACATCGAGGGCGTGAAGCGCTTCATCACGTCCGGTGAGCACGACATGTCGGAGAACATCCTCCACTACGTCCTCGCCCGCCCCGAGGGCGCCGGCCCCGGCACCAAGGGCCTCTCCCTCTTCCTCGTGCCGAAGTACCACTTCGACTGGGAGACCGGCGAGCTGGGCGAGCGCAACGGCGTCTACGCCACCAACGTCGAGCACAAGATGGGCCTCAAGGCCTCCAACACCTGCGAGATGACCTTCGGCGACCAGCACCCCGCCAAGGGCTGGCTGATCGGCGACAAGCACGACGGCATCCGCCAGATGTTCCTCATCATCGAGTTCGCCCGCATGATGGTCGGCACGAAGGCGATCTCCACCCTCTCGACGGGCTACCTCAACGCCCTCGAGTACGCCAAGGAGCGCGTCCAGGGCACCGACCTGGCGAACTTCATGGACAAGGCCGCCCCCAAGGTCACCATCACGCACCACCCGGACGTCCGCCGCTCGCTGATGACGCAGAAGGCGTACGCCGAGGGCATGCGCTCCCTCGTCCTCTACACGGCCTCCGTGCAGGACGCGATCCAGCTCAAGGAAGCGGCCGGCGAGGACGCGAAGGCCCTGCACGGCCTGAACGACCTGCTGCTCCCGATCGTGAAGGGCTACGGCTCCGAGAAGGGCTACGAGCAGCTCGCGCAGTCGCTCCAGACCTTCGGCGGCTCCGGCTTCCTGCAGGAGTACCCGATCGAGCAGTACATCCGGGACGCCAAGATCGACACCCTCTACGAGGGCACCACGGCCATCCAGGGCCAGGACTTCTTCTTCCGCAAGATCGTCCGCGACCAGGGCGCGTCCCTGAACGCGCTCGCCGAGGAGATCAAGAAGTTCCTCGCGGTCGGCACCGGCGGCGAGGAGCTGGCCGGCGCCCGCGACGCGCTCGCCAAGGCCGCCGTGGACCTGGAGGGCATCGTCGGCGCGATGCTCACCGACCTCACCGCCACCGGCGAGGACGTCAAGAACATCTACAAGGTCGGCCTCAACACCACCCGTCTGCTGATGGCCTCCGGCGACGTCGTCGTCGGCTACCTGCTGCTGAAGGGTGCGGCCGTCGCCGCCGAGAAGCTGCCGACCGCCTCCGCCAAGGACAAGGCGTTCTACGCCGGCAAGATCGCGGCCGCGAAGTTCTTCGCCGCCAACGTCCTGCCCGGCGTCTCCACCGAGCGCGCGCTGGCCGAGGCCGTCGACAACTCGCTGATGGACCTGGACGAGGCCGCGTTCTAGGACGCGCCTCCTCCACGAAGGAACGGCTCGTCCCCGGGGAGGGGGGCGGGCCGTTCCGGCTTTCCGCGGACCGGCCTTTCCGAGGCCCAGGACCGGCTTCCCCGAGGTGGCGGACCGGCTTCCCCGACGCTCAGGACCGGCTTCACCGAGGCCCAGGACCGGCTTCCCCCGGTCCCCCGGCCGGGCCTTTCCGGCGGGCGCCGTTCCCTCTCCCTGTCCCCCCGTTCCGTTTTCCGGGGTCGCCTCGACGGCTTTCGGACCCTGCGTAAGGTGAACGCATGACCAGCGCACCCTCCCGCCCGTCGCAGACGTTCGACCGCGGCCACACCGATGACCTCATGACCTTCCTGGCGGCCTCACCGTCGCCGTACCACGCCGTGGCGAACGCCGCCGAGCGCCTGGAGAAGGCCGGCTTCCAGCAGGTCGAGGAGACCGCGGCTTGGGACGGAACGTCCGGCGGGAAGTACGTGATCCGCGGCGGCGCGATCATCGCCTGGTACGTCCCGGAGGGCGCCGCCCCCCACACCCCGTACCGCATCGTCGGCGCCCACACCGACTCCCCCAACCTGCGCGTCAAGCCCCAGCCCGACATGGGCGCGCAGGGCTGGCGCCAGGTGGCCGTCGAGCTCTACGGCGGCACGCTGCTCAACACCTGGCTCGACCGCGACCTCGGGCTCGCCGGACGGATCACCCTGCGGGACGGCGTCAACCACCTGGTGAACATCGACCGGCCCGTCCTGCGCGTCCCGCAGCTCGCCATCCACCTCGACCGCCAGGTCAACGACGGCCTCAAGCTCGACCGGCAGCGCCACATGCAGCCGATCTGGGGCCTCGGGGACGTCCACGAGGGCGACCTGATCGCCTTCGTGGCCGAGGAAGCCGGCGTGGACGCCGAGGACGTGGCCGGCTGGGACCTGATGGTCCACGCCGTCGAAGCCCCCGCCTACCTCGGGCGCGACCGCGAACTCCTCGCCGGCCCCCGCATGGACAACCTGATCTCCGTGCACGCGGGCGTCGCCGCGCTCGCCGCCGTGTCGACCCGGCCGGACCTCGCGTACATCCCGGTCCTCGCCGCCTTCGACCACGAGGAGAACGGCTCCGAGTCCGACACCGGCGCCCAGGGCCCGCTGCTGGGCTCGGTCCTGGAGCGCTCGGTCTTCGCCCGCGGCGGCGCCTACGAGGACAAGGCCCGCGCCTTCGCCGGCACGGTCTGCCTCTCCTCCGACACCGGCCACGCCGTCCACCCCAACTACGCCGAACGCCACGACCCGACGCACCACCCGCGCGCCAACGGCGGCCCCATCCTCAAGGTGAACGTCAACCAGCGGTACGCCACCGACGGCAGCGGCCGGGCCCTGTTCGCCGCCGCCTGCGAGAAGGCCGGCGTGCCGTGGCAGACGTTCGTCTCCAGCAACGACATGCCCTGCGGCACGACGATCGGCCCGATCACCGCCGCCCGGCACGGCATCACGACCGTCGACATCGGCGTCGCGATCCTCTCCATGCACAGCGCCCGCGAACTCTGCGGCGCGGACGACCCGTTCCTCCTCGCGAACGCACTGGTCGCCTTCCTGGAGGGATAGCGGACAGGTGGCGGAGGGGTAGAAGCGCCCGGCCCGGGTACCCGATCCCGACTACCACTAGGAGGCGGGATCCATGGGCCTGGGAGGCTGCATCATCCTCATCGCCGTGGGCGCGATCCTCACGTTCGCCACGGACTGGGAGCTCGACGGCGTCAACCTCGACCTGGTGGGACTGATCATGATGGCGGTCGGTCTCATCGGTACGGCGACCTTCACCAGCATCGCGCGGCGCCGGCGGGCGGTCGTCCCACCGGTCGCCACCACGGTGGTCGAGGACGACCGCCGTGACCACGGCTACTGACACACACGACTGACGCCCGCGGCGGGCGAAACATCCGCGAAAGGCCCCTCCTGGCACCGTGCACCGCATGGTTCGTCAGGAGGGCCCATCGCGGGGGAAGTTCACCGTCTGCCTCACCGCCGCCGTGCTGTTCGGCACGGCGGCGGCGTGGGGCGTCGTCGCCACGTACCACGAACGCCCGCCCTGGGGCACGGACATCGCGTACGAGGGCGGTTATCTCCAGGCGGTCCGCATCCGGAAGTACGACCTGAGCGGCGAACGGACCCGAGCGCTGCTGGCCGGGGAGTGCGCCGCAATGGAGCGCCGGGGAATGGGCGGCGACCGCTCCGTGCACGACCCCGAGGCATGGGTGTCCGGCTGCCTGGACGGGGCGGCGGGCCACCCCTCCAGGAATCAGGGGGTCGTGCGTTGACGCTCTGCGCCTGACAGTCCCTCGGTCGTGTCCGGAACGTAGCGCCGTCTGCCCGCAGGGCAGGGCCCGCGGCGTCCGGTGCGTGCGATCGAGAAGGCGGAGGGCCGCCCTCGTACCGGGCGTACTCGGGTGATCCCGACAACGCGGCGGACGTGCGTGCCAGGCGTCGCGGGCCAGACGGGACGTCACGGACCCGCCTACGGGGTGTCCATGCCGGCGAGGATCAGCGGAAGCCGGTTCGCGCCGCCTTCCGTCACCTTCACCGGAACACCCCAGTCCTGCTGGTGGACATGGCAGGCCGGGTACTCGTTGGCCGGGTCGTCGTCGCAGGACGCCGCCATCGCCGACACGTGCAGTACGCCCTCGGGCACCGCCGGGTCCAGCTCCAGCTCCCGGAAGAGGTCCGTGCCCGTGCCCTCGCCCGCGCGCAACAGCTCGGGCGGGGTCGAGGAGACGAGCAGCCGGGTCGAGGGACCGTACCGCTCGTCCAGCTTCTGCCCCGTCGGGGCCTGGAAGACGACGTCGAGACGGAGGCGGCCGGGCGCCACCTCGGTGGCCTCGCGCCGCGTGCGGTGCGCCACCGACTCGACCTGGACGGCCTCCTCGGGCAGCCGCAGCCGGGTCAACCGGTGCCGGGCGGACTCGACGACGACGATGTCGTCCCCGGCCAGCACGGCGTCGCTGGGCTCGCGCAGATCGGTCGCGAGCGTGGTGACCTCGCCGGTGGCCGGGTCGAAGCGGCGCAGCGCGTGGTTGTACGTGTCCGAGATCGCGACCGAACCGTCGGGCAGCGCGGTCACGCCGAGCGGGTGCTGGAGGAGCGCCTGACCGGCGGCGCCGTCGCGGTGGCCGAAGTCGAAGAGACCGGTGCCGACGGCCGTGTGGACGACTCCCTCGGGGTCGATCCAGCGCAGGGCGCTCGTCTCGGAGTCGGCGATCCACAGCCGGTCCTCGGTGGCGGCGAGCCCGGACGGCTGCGCGAACCAGGCCTCGGCCGCGGCGCCGTCGAGCAGGCCCTCGTTGGTCGTGCCGGCCGCGACCTCCACGGTCCTCGTCTCCGGGTCGTACGTCCACAGCTGGTGGACGCCGGCCATCGCGATCCAGACCTTGCCCCGCCACCAGGCGACGTCCCACGGCGAGGAGAGGTCGACGTCGAGCGCGGGGCCGGAGGTCGGCGAGCCCTGCCACCACTGCTTCCCGGTGCCGGCGATCAGCTCGATCACGCCGGTGGCCGGGTCGAAGGTGCGCAGCGCGTGGTGGACGGTGTCGGCGACGACGACCTTCCCGTCGGGAAGCAGCGCGAGGCCCTGCGGCTCGCGGAAGTCCTTCTCACCGATACGGCGGACCACGGTCTCACCGTCCGGGGCCAGCTCGACGAGCTGGTGCCGGGTGGTGTCGGAGACGAGGTAGTTCCCCGAAGGCAGGAGGACCGCCTTGCCGGGGAAACGCAGATCGGTCGCGACCGGCTCCGGCGCCACATAGGGCCCGTCCCCGCGCCGCAGCGTCCCCTTGGCCTCGTGCTCGGCCTCCAGCTCCTCCACGAGGGTGCGGATCGCGTTGGCGTGCCCCTCACCCGCGTGCTGGGCGACGACATATCCCTCGGGATCGACGACGACGAGCGTGGGCCACGCCCGCACGGCGTACTGCTTCCAGGTCGCGAGCTCCGGGTCGTCGAGCACCGGGTGATGCACCTCGTACCGCTCGACGGCGTCGACGACCGCCTGGTGCTCGGCCTCGTGCACGAACTTGGGCGAGTGCACCCCGACGATCACGAGGGTGTCCCGGTGCTTCTCCTCGAGCTCGCGCAGCTCGTCGAGGACGTGCAGACAGTTGATGCAACAGAAGGTCCAAAAATCCAAGATCAATGTGCGACCTCGGAAGTCGGCGAGCTTCAGGTCCTTCCCGCCGGTGTTGATCCAGCCGCCCTTGCCGATCAGCTCGGGGGCACGGACACGGGCACGGCGGGGCGCGGGCGCGGGGGTGGGCGCCGGGGCAGCATCGTTCATCCTTCAAGCTTGCCATCCGCCCGTGAACGCGGGATCACTCCCGTGCGAAGCGCCTGACCCTTCACCCGCTGCTTCGCGGTGTCCGAGCGCCCGGCGTGAAGAACCGCATCCCGGGGAACGCGTATCCCCATGAAATATCTCGTACGGGACAAAATCTTCGCCGTCGGTGACGACTACTGGATCGAGGACGAGCACGGCCGCCACGCCTTCCTCGTCGACGGCAAGGCGCTGCGGCTGCGCGACACCCTGGAGCTGAAGGACCCCGCCGGGCAGGTCCTGGTCACCCTGCGCCAGAAGATGTTCAGCCTGCGGGACGCGATGACGATCGAGCGGGACGACCGCCCGCTCGCCACCATCCGCAGGAAGCGGCTCTCGCTGCTCCGCAACCACTTCCGCGTCACCCTGGCCGAGGGCACGGAGCTGGACGTCAGCGGCCGGATCCTGGACCGGGAGTTCACCGTCGAGTACGACGGCGAACTCCTCGCCCACATCTCGCGGCAGTGGTTCCACGTCCGTGACACCTACGCCGTGAACGTGGTCCGCGAGGACGCCGACGCGGCGCTGCTGATCGCCGTCGCGGTGTGCGTGATCCGGATGGCGGAGCGGGAACGGGAGGACTGACCCGCACCCGCCCCGCACCCGTGCCCCCGGCTCACGGGTGCTCAGGACACCTTCGCCGCCTGCTCCAGGGCCTGCTCCAGGTCGGCCCAGAGGTCCTCGACGTGCTCGATGCCGGTGGACATCCGTACCGTCCCCGGGCCGATGCCCGCCGCGTCGAGGGTCGCGGCGTCCAGCTGGCGGTGCGAGGTGGAGGCCGGGTGCATCACCAGGGTCTTCACATCGCCGAGCGAGGCCGTCAGGGAGGCCACGCGCACCGCCTCGATGAAGGTGCGGCCCGCCTCGCGCCCGCCCGCGAGGTCGAAGGAGACGACCCCGCCGCCGCCCCGCGGCAGCAGCCGCTCCGCGACGGCGTGGTCCGGGTGCCCGGCCAGAGCGGGGTGGCGGACGGCCGCCACCGCGGGGTGCGCGGCGAGCCGGCCGGCCAGGTCGAGGGCGCTCGCGCTCTGCCGCTCGATGCGCAGCGGCAGGGTTTGCAGGCCCCGCAGGGTCAGCCAGGCGGCGAACGGGTCGGTGATGGCGCCCTGCTCGACGGCGTAGTGGCGGATACGGCCGTACAGCTCGGCGTCCTTGAAGACGGCGATCCCGCCGAGCACGTCGGCGTGCCCGGCGAGGTACTTGGTCGCGGAGTGGACGACGACGTCCGCGCCGAACTCGATCGGCCGGCACAGCAGCGGCGAGGCGAAGGTGTTGTCCACGACGCTCGGGACGCCCGCCTCGGCGGCGACGGCGATCATGGCGGGCAGGTCGGCGACGCGGGTCGTCGGGTTGGCGATCGTCTCCAGGTAGAGCAGCCGCGTCTCGGGCCGCAGGGCGCGGCGCAGCTCCTCCGGATCCGTGCCCGAGACGTGGGTGACCTCGACGCCCCAGCGCTCGGCGAGGTCGGTCAGGACGGCGTACGTCCCGCCGTAGAGGCACCTCTGGGCGACGACGTGACTCCCCGAGGAGAGCAGGCCGAGCAGGACGCCGTTGATGGCGCCCATGCCGGAGGCGAAGGAGAGGGCCGCCGTTCCGCCCTCCAGGCGGGTGACGGCGTCCTCCAGGGCGCGGACGGTCGGGTTGCCGAGGCGGCTGTAGAGGAAGGTGTCGGGCGAGTGGAAGGCGTCCGCCATCGCGTCGGCGCTGTCGAAGGCGAAGACGTGCCCCTGGTGGAGGGGGACGCCGAGGGGCGTGCTGCCGGTGATCCGCACCTGGGGAGGGTGGACGGCGAGGGTCTCGGGCCGGAGCGCCGTGGTCGGAGGTGTCGCGGGCCGGAGTGCTGAGGTGTCGTCGCTCATGGAACCCAGTGAAGTGGGAACCCTCTTGCGGTCACAGGACCAATCGCGGGAGATTGGTCCGGCGATGGAGCCAATCTCTTTTCCCCTGGACGATCTGGACGACCTTGTGGCCCGTCTCGGCCGCTGGGCGGCCGGGCGCGGTCCGCTGTACCTCCTGCTCGCCGCCCGTTTCCGGCAGTTGATCGACGAGGGGCTGCTGCCTCCGGGCGCCGCGCTGCCGCCCGACCGGCGGCTCGCCGCCGCGCTCGCGGTGGGGCGGACGACGGTCGTGGCGGCGTACGACACCCTGCGCCAGGAGGGCCGGCTGGTGCGCCGGCAGGGCAGCGGGACGCGGGTGGCGTCGGCCGCGCTCCCGCCGGGCCCCCGGGTGCGGGAGACCTCCAACCCGCTCTTCCTGCACCTGCTGGAGGCGCCGGACGGCGTGATCCTGCTGAGCTGCGCCGCTCCGGTGGGTCCGCCGCCCCAACTGGCCCAGGCGTACCGGACGATGACCCTCCCCGATGGCGATCTCGGCTATCACCCGGCCGGGCTCCCGGAGCTGCGAACGGCGATCGCGGAGCGGTACGGGGTACGGGGCGTCCCGACCGGTCCGGAGCAGATCCTGGTGACCACGGGCGCCCAGCAGGCCCTCGCGTTGCTGACCCGGCTCCTGGTCGCGCCCGGCGACGGGGTCCTGGTCGAGTCGCCGACGTACCCGGGGGCGCTCGATCTCTTCCGGGAGGCGGCGGCGGTGCCGTGCCCGGTGACGGTGGGTCCGGACGGGATCGACGTGGCGGAGGCGGTCCGCGTGATGGACCGTCAGCGGCCCGCGCTCGCCTATGTGGTTCCCCGCTTCCAGAACCCGACCGGTGCCGTGCTTCCGCCGTTGCCCGGGCGGCGGCTCGTCGAGGCGGCGAACGCCCTCGGGGTGCCGCTCGTCGACGACGAGGTGCTCGCCGATCTCGCCTTCGTCACCGGTCCGGGCGAGGGGTTGCCCGAGCCGCCGCCGCTCTCGGCCTTCGGCGAGGTGATCGGGGTCGGCTCGCTCAGCAAGGTGGTGTGGGGCGGGCTGCGCATCGGCTGGGTGCGGGGGCCCGCGGCGCTGGTCGCCCGGCTGGCCCGGCTCAAGGCCATCCACGACCTGGGGTGCGACGTGCCCGCGCAGCTTGCGGCCACCCGGTTGCTGGGCGAGTACGGGACGATCGTGGCGGGGCGGGTGCGGACGCTGCGCTCCGGCCATGACCATCTCCGGGCGGAACTGGCGCGGCTGCTGCCGTCCTGGAGCTGCCCCGCGGCCTCGGGCGGCCAGACGCTGTGGGTCCGCCTTCCGTACGGCGACGGTGTCGCCTTCGCCCAGGTCGCGCTCCGTCATGGGGTGGCGGTGCTGCCGGGCGCCACGATGGACGCGCTCGGCGGCAGCACGCGGTGCCTGCGGCTGCACTTCCTGCTGCCGCCCGACGTGCTCTCGGAGGCGGTACGGCGGCTGGCGGCGGCCTGGCGGGAGTACGCCCCGACCCCGCACGCACCGGGGCCCGGCTCGGGGCCGGCACCGGAACCGACCCCGGCCCCGGCGGCGCTGAACGCGATCACCGTCTGAACGGGCGCCTCCCGAACGCCTGCGGAACGCCTTTGGAACGCCTGCGGTCAGCCGCGCTCCGGCCTCGCCACGCCCAGGACCCGGTCCTTCAGCGCCGGGAACTGGTCCCTCGTCGTGGTCACCTTCGCCGGGTCGAGGGTGACGCGCAGGACCTCCTCGTCCGGTCCCGCCTCCGCGAGGACCTCGCCCCACGGGTCCACCACGATCGAGTGGCCGGCCTGCTCCACGCCGGCGTGCGTCCCGGCGGTGCCGCAGGCCAGCACGTACGCCTGGTTCTCGACGGCCCTCGCCCGCGCCAGGAGCGTCCAGTGCGTCCGGCGGCGCTCGGGCCAGCCCGCCGGGACGACGAAGGCCTCCGCGCCCGCGTCCACCAGGCCCCGGAACAGTTCGGGGAAGCGGAGGTCGTAACAGGTGGCGACGCCGAGCGTCAGCTGCCCCGGCACCTCGACCGTCACCAGCTCCTCGCCCGCCGCCATCATCACGGCCTCGCCCTTGTCGAAGCCGAAGCGGTGGATCTTGCGGTAGCTCGCGGCGAGTTCGCCGCGCGGCGAGAAGACGAGGGAGGTGTTGTAGAGGGCGCCGCCCACCGCCTCGACGACCGACCCGGCGTGCAGCCAGACCTCCGCGTCCCGGGCGGCCGCGGCCATCGCCTCGTACGTGGGCCCCCGCAGCGGCTCGGACTCCGCGGCGAAGGACTCGTACGCGAACGCTCCCATCGGCCACAGCTCCGGCAGGACGACGAGGTCCGCGGCGCCGCGTTCCTCCCGTACCAGCTGCGCCACGCGCGTCCGGCGGGAATCGACCGGTTCGTCCGGGTCTACTGCGATCTGGATGAGCGAGGCGCGCACACTACCACCGTCCTGGCATTCGAGCCGTCAACACGGGCCTACGATCGTCACACGAAAGCACTGCCGGGGTGCCTTCGGGCAGCGTAACTTAGCGTCCGAGCCTCCCACGCCGTCGTGTCTTCAGCCCGCCTGTCCGCTCGATCGTCAGCCCGTGCACCGCAGAAACGCCGAGGGGTCCCGTGACCGTCCATCCCAGCCTTCAGACCTACGCCGACGCCTGGACCCACTCCATCGAGGCGATAGCCGAGCTGGTGCAGCCGCTCGTGGAAGGCGAATGGAACCGCGCCACACCGTGCCCGGGCTGGTCGGTGCGCGACATCGTGTCCCATGTGATCGGCATGGAGTGCGAGATGCTCGGCGACCCGCGCCCCATCCACTCCCTGCCCCGCGATCTCTACCACGTACGCAGTGACTTCGCCCGCTACATGGAGATGCAGGTCGATGTGCGGCGGCACCACACCGGCCCCGAGATGACCTCGGAGCTGGAGTACGTCCTGATCCGCCGGGCCCGGCAGCTGCGCAACGAGAACCGCAAGCCCGACCACCTGATCCGCGCCCCCCTCGGCGCCGAGCAGACCCTGGAACTGGCCTACCGGATGCGCGCCTTCGACGTCTGGGTCCACGAGCAGGACCTGCGCACCACGCTCCGGCAGCCGGGCAACCTGGACTCCCCCGGGGCGCTGGTCACGCGGGACGTGCTGCTCGAAGCGCTGCCGAAGGTGGTCGCCAAGGACGCGGGCGCGCCGAACGGTTCGGCGGTCGTCTTCGACGTGCACGGTCCGGTCGAGTTCCTGCGGACGGTGCGGGTGGACGCGGAGGGCCGTGGTTCGGTCGACGGGGCGCCCTCGCTGGGACCCGCGGCGACGCTGGCGATGGACTGGGAGACGTACGTCCGGCTGGCCTGCGGCCGGGTCCGGCCTGCCGATGTGGCCGACCGGGTCAAGACCGAGGGCGATCTGGACCTGGCGCAGGCGATCCTGGACAACTTCGCGGTCACGCCCCGGTAGAGACCCGGAAGAGCCCGGGTAGAGCACCGGCCCCCGGCTCACACCGGGACGTGCACGGCCTCCACCCGGCTCGCGACCAGCCGGTCCCGCTCGCGCTTCGCGGTGCGTGCCTTCAGGCGCAGGATCTGCACGATGCCCAGCGCCTCCAGGACGAAGACGGAGGAGAAGGCGATCCGGTAGTCGTCGCCGGTCGCGTCGAGGAGGACGCCGACCGCGAGCAGAGTCGTCATCGAGGCCACGAAACCGCCCATGTTGACGATTCCCGAGGCGGTTCCCTGACGCTCCGGCGGATTGGCCGGGCGGGCGAAGTCGAAGCCGATCATGGAGGCGGGGCCGCAGGCGCCGAGGACCGCGCAGAGTGTGATCAGCAGCCACACCGGCGCCCGGTCGCCGGGGTAGGCGAGGGTGGTTCCCCACAGGAGCGCGGTCGCCGCCACCGTGCCGAGGGCCAGCGGGGCACGCGCACCGTGGTGCCGGGCGATGATCTGCCCGTACGCGAGCCCCACCACCATGTTGGAGAGCACCACGAGCGTCAGCAGCTCACCGGCGACACCCCGGGAGAGGCCCTGGGCCTCTACCAGGAACGGCATTCCCCACAGGAGCAGGAAGACCATCGCGGGGAACTGGGTGGTGAAGTGGACCCACATGCCGAGCCGGGTGCCGGGCTCCCGCCAGGACTCGGCGATCTGCCGCCGCACGTACGCGGCGCCGGCGTGCGCCGCGGGGGCGGGCTCGTGCCCCTCGGGGTGGTCCTTCAGGAAGAGCAGCAGCAGGGCGAGCACCACGACACCGGCGACCGAGCTGCCGACGAAGGTCGCCGTCCAGCCCAGGCCGTGCAGCGCCCGCGCGACGAAAATGGTCGAGACGAGGTTGCCGGCCATGCCGAAGAGCGCGGCGACCTGGCCGATGAGGGGCCCGCGCCGGGCGGGGAACCAGCGGCTGCCGAGCCGCAGCACGCTGATGAAGGTCATCGCGTCGCCGCAGCCCAGCAGCGCGCGGGAGGCGAGCGCCGTGCCGTAGGAGGGGGAGAGCGCGAAGCCCAGCTGCCCGACGGTGAAGAGCACGACGCCGAGGGTCAGCACCTTCTTGGTGCCGAGCCGGTCGACCATGAGGCCGACGGGTATCTGCATGCCGGCGTAGACCAGCAGCTGGAGGATGGAGAAGGTGGAGAGTGCCGCGGCGTTGACGTCGAAGCGGTCGGCGGCGTCGAGGCCTGCGACGCCCAGCGACGTACGGAAGATGACGGCGACGAAGTAGACCGCGACGCCGACGCCCCAGACGAGGGCGGCGCGCCGGCCGCCGGGCGGGTCACCGGGCAGGACGGCGGCGGATCCGAACCCCCTTCCGCTCACCGTTCGTCACCCCTGACCAGGTCCTTGACCCAGCTGAGGTGGAGCCGGACGCAGGCGGCCGCGCCCTCGACGTCGCCCTCCCGGATCCGCTCCAGGATCTCGGCGTGTTCGGTGATGTTCTTGGCGATGCGGTCGGGCTGGGACTGCATCACGGCGACGCCCATCCGCAGCTGACGGTCGCGCAACTGGTCGTAGAGGCGGGCGAGGATCTGGTTTCCGGCGTGCTTGACGATCTCGGCGTGGAAGCAGCGGTCGGTGACGGCGACCTCGGCGAGGTCGCCGGCCTCGGCCCGGCGTTTCTGCTCCTCCAGGAGCTCTTCGAGCCGGGCGATCAGCGCGGGCGGCGCGGGTACGGCCCGGCGGACGGCGAACTCCTCGACGAGCAGCCGGGTCTCGACCACATCGGCGATCTCCTGCGCGGAGACGGCGAGGACGAGGGCGCCCTTCTTCGGGTAGAGCTTGAGCAGCCCTTCCATCTCCAGCTTGAGCAGTGCCTCCCGCACGGGCGTCCGGGACACCCCGACCGCCAGGGCGAGTTCACCCTCGGTGAGCAGCGTCCCGCCCTCGTACCGGCGGTCCAGGACCGCCTGCTTGACGTGCATGTAGACGCGGTCGGCGGCGGGGGGCGCGGGTGTCATGCGCACAGCTTAGATACAAGTGGGGTGCAACAGACACCCGTGTCCGCCATACGGACGCACTGCCGACGCGGCACCTACGGCGAGGGGCCCGGACACCCACGGGTGTCCGGGCCCCTCGCTTCGTTCTCGGGTCGTCACGCCCAGGTGATGAGGCGCTTCGGCTGCTCCAGGATCGCGGCGACGTCCGCCAGGAACTTGGAGCCCAGCTCGCCGTCGACCAGCCGGTGGTCGAAGGAGAGCGCAAGGGTCGTCACCTGACGCGGCTTCACCTTGCCCTTGTGGACCCACGGCTGGAGCTTGATCGCCCCGACGGCGAGGATCGCGGACTCGCCCGGGTTGAGGATGGGCGTACCGGTGTCGACGCCGAAGACGCCGACGTTGGTGATGGTGAGGGTTCCGCCCTGCATCGCCGCCGGGGTCGTCTTCCCGTCGCGCGCGGTGGCGACCAGCTCGCTCAGGGAGCGCGACAGCTCCGGCAGCGTCTGGGCGTGCGCGTCCTTGATGTTCGGCACGATCAGACCGCGCGGGGTGGCCGCGGCGATGCCCAGGTTGACGTAGTGCTTGACCACGATCTCCTGGTTCGCCTCGTCCCAGGCCGCGTTGATCTCCGGGTTGCGCCGGACGGCGACCAGGACGGCCTTGGCGATGAGGAGGAGCGGGTTCACCCGCAGGCCCGCCATGTCCTTGTCGGCCTTGAGCTCCTCGACCAGCTTCATCGTGCGCGTGATGTCGAAGGTGACGAACTCGGTGACGTGCGGCGCGGTGAAGGCCGAGCCGACCATCGCCGCGGCCGTGGCCTTGCGTACGCCCTTGATGGGCACACGCGTCTCGCGCGCCCCCTCCGTCGCCCCGCCCGACGCGGCGGCGGCAGGCGCGGGAGCCGGTACGGCCACGGGCTGGGGAGCCTCGACCGAGGGCGCCTGGGCCGGCGCGGGGGCCGGGGCGGCCGCCGCGTGGACGTCCTCGCGGGTGATGATCCCGTCCGGTCCGGTCGGGGTGACCGTCGCCAGGTCCACCCCGAGGTCCTTGGCGAGCTTGCGCACCGGCGGCTTGGCCAGCGGGCGTGCGCCCGCGGAACCGTGCCCGTTCAGCTGCTCCGGTACGGGGGCGGGCGCGACGGAGACGGGTGCGACGGCGGCCGGGACCTCGACCGTGGTCTTGCGGGCCCGCCGCTTGGTCGAGGTCGCGGCCACGCCGTAGCCGACCAGGACCGGCTGACGGCCCTGGGGCTCGGCCTCGGCCGGCTCCTCGGCGACAGGGGTGGCGGCCGGGGTCTCGACCGGGGCCTGCACCGGCGCGGCGGCCTCGGGCTCTCCACCGCCGACGTTCACGGAGATGATGACCTCGCCGACGTCGACCGTCGTGCCCTCGGGGAAGCGCAGTTCGTGGACCACGCCGTCGAAGGGGCACGGCAGCTCGACGGCGGCCTTGGCCGTCTCGACCTCGCAGACGACCTGCCCGTCGGTGACCGTGTCACCGGGCTGGACGTACCACTTGAGGATCTCGGCCTCGGTGAGGCCCTCGCCCACATCGGGCATCTTGAATTCGCGGATCGTCACGATGCTCTCCTCAGTACGCCAGCGAGCGGTCGACGGCGTCGAGCACGCGGTCCAGGCCCGGCAGGTACTCCTCCTCCAGGCGCGCCGGCGGATACGGCGCGTGGTAGCCGCCGACCCGCAGGACGGGGGCCTCCAGGTGGTAGAAGCAGCGCTCGGTGATCCGGGCGGCGATCTCCGCGCCCGAGCCGTAGAAGACCGGGGCCTCGTGGACCACGACCAGGCGGCGGGTCTTCTCGACCGAGGTCTGGATGGCGTCGAAGTCGATCGGGGACATCGAGCGCAGGTCCAGGACCTCCACCGACTTGCCCTCCTCCTGGGCGGCCGCGGCGGCCTCCAGGCAGACCTTCACCATCGGGCCGTAGGCGGCGAGCGTGAGGTCCGTGCCCTGACGGGTGACCCGCGCCTTGTGCAGCTCGCCGGGGATGGCCTCGGTGTCCACCTCGCCCTTGTCCCAGTAGCGGCGCTTGGGCTCGAAGAAGATGACCGGGTCGTCGCTCTGGATGGCCTGCTGGAGCATCCAGTACGCGTCGGAGGAGTTGGAGGGCGAGACGACCTTGAGGCCCGCGACGTGCGCGAAGAGCGCCTCGGGGGACTCGGAGTGGTGCTCGACCGCACCGATGCCGCCGCCGTACGGGATACGGACGACGACCGGCAGCTTGATCTTGCCGAGCGCGCGGGCGTGCATCTTGGCGAGCTGGGTGACGATCTGGTCGTACGCGGGGAAGACGAAGCCGTCGAACTGGATCTCCACGACGGGCCGGTAGCCGCGCAGGGCCAGGCCGATCGCGGTGCCGACGATGCCGGACTCGGCGAGCGGGGTGTCGATGACCCGGTCCTCGCCGAAGTCCTTCTGCAGCCCGTCGGTGACCCGGAAGACACCGCCGAGCTTTCCGACGTCCTCACCCATGATGAGGACCTTGGGGTCGGTCTCCAGGGCCTTGCGGAGCGACTCGTTGAGCGCCTTGGCGAGGGGAAGCTTCTGTACGGCCATGGTTACTTGCCCTCCTCGGCGCCGGAGTCGGCGAAGGACGCCTGGTAGGCGGCGAACTGCGCGCGCTCCTCGTCGACGAGCGCGTGCCCGTCGGCGTAGACATTCTCGAAGATCGCCATGTGGTCCGGGTCGGGCATGGCACGGACGGCCTCGCGGACGCGCTTGCCGAGCGTCTCGCTCTCCGTCTCCAGCTCCTCGAAGAAGGCGGCGTCGGCGTGGCCGGCCTTCTCCAGGTACGCCTTGAGCCGCAGGATCGGGTCCTTCGCCTCCCAGGCCTCGCGCTCCTCGTCGGCGCGGTACTTCGTCGGGTCGTCCGAGGTGGTGTGGGCGCCCATGCGGTACGTGAAGGCCTCGACCAGGGTCGGGCCCTCGCCGCGGCGGGCCCGCTCCAGCGCCGACCGGGTGACGGCCAGGCAGGCGAGGACGTCGTTGCCGTCGACGCGGACGCCGGGGAAGCCGTAACCCTGCGCGCGCTGGTAGAGCGGGACGCGGGTCTGCCGCTCGGTGGGCTCGGAGATCGCCCACTGGTTGTTCTGGCAGAAGAACACGACCGGGGCGTTGTAGACCGCGGAGAAGGTGAACGACTCGGCGACATCGCCCTGGCTGGACGCGCCGTCACCGAAGTACGCGATCACGGCCGAGTCCGCGCCGTCCTTGGCGACGCCCATGGCGTAGCCGGTGGCGTGCAGGGTCTGCGAGCCGATGACGATCGTGTACAGGTGGAAATTGTTGGTGTTGGGGTCCCAGCCACCGTGGTTCACACCACGGAACATGCCCAGCAGGTTGGTCGGGTCGACCCCGCGGCACCAGGCGACACCGTGCTCCCGATAGGTCGGGAAGACGTAGTCGTCGTCGCGCAGCGCGCGGCCGGAGCCGATCTGCGCGGCCTCCTGGCCGAGCAGAGACGCCCACAGACCCAGCTCGCCCTGGCGCTGCAGGGCGGTGGCCTCGGAGTCGAAGCGGCGGGTGAGGACCATGTCCCGGTAGAGGCCGCGCAGCTCGTCGGCGCTCAGGTCGATGTCGTAATCGGGGTGCTGGACGCGCTCCCCTTCGGGCGTCAGCAACTGAACGAGCTCGGGCTCGGCGCCCTGCCCCTTCTTGACGCTCGCGCTGGCGGTGCGCTTGGCGCCGCTGCTGCGTCGCGTCGTCTTGCGCGCGGCAGTGCTCTCCACGGTCACGTGCGTGCTCCTCCGTCGGTCCGGCCCCCGGGTTCGCCGGGTAGGCCAGTGCGGCTCGCCTTGTCCGTGCCCGCGCACGGGGTGGGTGCGACTCGGCCGGGGTCGGGCGTGACAGGTGCCCCGGCGAGCGCCCTGTCATAGGCACGTTACCCAGTACGCCGCATTCCTGCGAAACCCCATTTGACCTGCGATTTTGCTTGGATTTCCAAGTAAATCGAGAAATGCGGGAACACAGCTGGTCAGCGCGGTGCAACGGCCGTGGGGCCGCCGGAACACGGGCACGTTATCCCGGCACCCCCGGGCACGGGAAGAGCCAATATGTGAGACTGACCCCGTGCGCGTAGAGGGAAAAATCCGGGTATTTCTGCTGGACGACCACGAGGTCGTCCGGCGAGGCGTCCACGAGCTGCTCTCCGTGGAGGGCGACATCGAGGTCGTCGGCGAGGCCGGAACAGCGGCGGATGCCCTGGTCAGGATCCCTGCGACCCGTCCGGACGTGGCCGTGCTCGACGTCCGGCTGCCGGACGGAAGCGGGGTCGAGGTCTGCCGCGAGGTGCGGTCGCGGAACGACGACATCAAATGCCTGATGCTCACCTCGTACGCCGACGACGAGGCCCTTTTCGACGCGATCATGGCCGGGGCCTCCGGATATGTCCTCAAGGCCATCCGGGGCAACGAACTGCTGTCGGCGGTGCGGGGCGTCGCGGCCGGCAAGTCCCTGCTCGACCCGGTCGCCACCGCGCGCGTCCTCGAGCGGCTGCGCGACGGAAACAGCCCGAAGGGTGACGACCGGCTCGCCGGCCTGACGGAACAGGAGCGCAAGATCCTGGATCTGATCGGCGAGGGCCTGACCAACCGGGTCATCGGCGAGCGGCTCCACCTCGCGGAGAAGACCATCAAGAACTACGTCTCCAGTCTGCTGTCGAAGCTGGGCATGGAGCGGCGTTCGCAGGCGGCGGCGTACGTGGCCCGGATGCAGGCCGGGCGCCACTGACACCGGCCCCGTCCTGGCCGGCGGCATTCGGGGCCCACTTCCCCGCCGGGCGGGGGCCACAGGCCCTTCTGCGGCACGGCGGCGGCGGCCGAGAGTGGACGGCCATGTCCACCCGAGCCGAGGAGTGCAGCGCCGGCCGCGTGATCCGAGGCGGCCCACGCGACCGACGCCACCTGCGTTGCCCGCGCGATCGAGCCGCTGAACCGGGTGCCGCACGGGCGGGTGGCGGCGATCATGCGGACGATGCACTTCGTCGCGCCGGACGGCGATCCCTTCGCCCCGGTGTAGCCGCGCGTCGCACCGTGATGGGTGACCGTGCACGCGCTCGACCACGCCACCGAGCCCCCACCGCCCCTCCGGGGAGCGACATCTCCACCACGTAGCGTGATCTAACATATGGGGAGTGCCGCGCTCATCTGAAACGCTTGCTCCTCCCGTCGGCGCTCTCCTGCGCCGCTACCGGGACGCCGGGGAGCCGCTCTCCTGCGAACCCGTCACCCAGGGCCTCCTCAACCGCGGTTACCGCCTCGCCACCACCCGCGGCGCCTACTTCCTCAAGCAGCACCTGGACGCCCCGACCGCCGACCGGGACACCATCAGCCGCCAGCACCGCGCCACCCACC
>NZ_BMTO01000002.1:294717-342209 GCF_014649715.1 Streptomyces lateritius | reverse complement strand
GCGCCCGCTGCTACGCCCTGCACCCCTGGATCGACGGCCGCCACCGTGACGGCGCCCAGCTCTCCACCGGCGGCTCCCGGCGCCTGGGCACCCTCCTCGGACACGTCCACACCTGCCTGGAGCAGGTCATGGAGCGCACGCCGCCCGGCGAGGAGTACGAGAGCGCCCGCCCCGAGGACACCTTCCGGGTCATCGACGAGCTGCTCCCCCTCGCCCGGGCCCGCCGGCCCCGCACCTGCTTCGACGAGCTCGCCGAGCACCGGCTGCTCGAACGCCGGGTCCTCCTCGCCGAGCACGCCCACCGCCGCCCCCCGCCCGCCGCCGCGGCCGGCTGGGTGCACGGCGACTTCCACCCGCTGAACCTGCTCTACCGGGGCGCGGAGCCGGCCGCGATCCTCGACTGGGACCGCCTGGGCGTCCAGCCCCGGGCCGAGGAGGCCGTCAGGGCCGCCGCCATCTTCTTCGTACGGCCGGCGGGCGAACTGGCGCTGGGGAAGGTGCGGGCCTACGCGCGGGCGTACCGGCGGGCGGCGGGTGCGGACGCCGCCGAACTCGCCGCGGCGGTGCACCGGGTGTGGTGGGAGCGCCTCAACGACTTCTGGATACTGCGCTGGCGCTACCAGCTCCACGACCGAAGGGCCGACCCGCAGTTTCCTGCGGCGTCGGCCCTGGCGGTGTGGTGGACCCGCGAGTACGAGGCGGTGCGCGACGCCTTCGCGGGGTGAGCGGTCCGGCTCCCGGTCAGGGAGTGGTCCCGCCGTCGCCCACCCCGGTCGTCGTACCCGTGTTGGTGTTGCCGGTCGTCGTGCCGGTGTTCGAGTTGCCCGCCGACGTACCCGTGTTGGTGTTGCCCTCCGTGGTGCCCTGGGTGCTGCCTTCCGTGGTCCCCTCGGTGGTGTTGCCCTCCGTGGTGCCCTCGGTCCCCTCCGTCGTCCCCTCGGTGTCCGTCCCGCCGTCGGACGGGTCCGTCGACGGCGACGACGGGGTGTCCGTCGGCGTGCTCGGGGTCGACGGTTCGTACGACGGCGTGTACGGCGGGGTCCAGGGCTGCTGGTTGCCGCCCGTGGACGTGGCCGGCTCACTCGTCTCCTGCGAGGGCGTCGGCGTCGGGGTGGGCGAGTCCTGCGTCTTGGAGGGCGAGTTGGAGACCGTCGGCGGCGTCGTCCTACCGCCGCCCTTCTCCCCGGCCTTGTCCAGCGCGTACACCACACCCGCCATGATCGCGATCAGCGCGAGCGCCACGAACAGCAGCATCTTGCCGCGGCCGCCCCTGCGGCCCTGGGAGCCGTAGCCGCCGTCCGGACCGTAACCGCCGTGCCCGCCGCCGTCGTAGCCGCCGTCGTCGGCGTTCACCGGCGGCAGGATCGGGCGCTGCGCGGTCTCGTGGTGCATCGGGTGGCCGAGCGCGGCCGTCGCGGCGACGCCCCCGACCGGTGTGTGGCCGCCCTCGTGGAGCTCCACCGGCCCGGTGTTCCACGTGCCCGTGTGGCCGCCCTGCTGCTGGAGCATCTGCAGGCCGTACTGGATCAGCCCGCGCATCTCCTCCGCGCTCTGGAACCGGTCGTCCGGGTCCTTCGCGAGCGACCGCATGACCAGACCGTCGAGCTCCGGCGGCGCCGCCTGGGCCACGTCCGACGGCGGGATCGGCGCGTCCTGGACGTGCTGGTAGACCACCGAGAGCGGGGTCTCGCCCGTGAACGGGGGGCGCGACGCGAGCAGTTCGTAGAGCAGGCAGCCCGTGGCGTACAGGTCGGAGCGGTGGTCGACGGCCTTGCCGAGGGCCTGCTCGGGGGAGAGGTACTGCGGCGTGCCCATGACCATGCCGGTCTGAGTCATCGTCGACTGCGCGCCGTGCAGGGCGCGGGCGATGCCGAAGTCCATGACCTTCACCGCGCCGCCGTCCGTGATGATGACGTTCGCGGGCTTGATGTCACGGTGCACGATGCCGTGCTGGTGCGAGTACGCGAGCGCTTCGAGGACGCCCGAGACGATGATCAGGGCCTGCTCCGGGCCCGGCGCCTCGGCGCTGATCAGCAGGTCGCGGATGGTGCGGCCCTCGACCAGCTCCATCACGATGTACGGGACGGACTGGCTGCCCACCACGTCCTCGCCGGAGTCGTACACCGCCACGATGGCATGGTGGTTGAGTCCGGCGACCGACTGCGCCTCGCGCGTGAAGCGGGCCTTGGAGACCGGGTCCTCGGCGAGGTCGGAGCGGAGCAGCTTGACGGCCACGGTGCGGCCGAGACGTACGTCCTCGGCGGCGAACACCTCGGCCATGCCGCCGCGTCCCAGACGGTGGGTCAGCCGGTAGCGGCCGTCACCGACCACTCCGCCAACGCCCCAGGACTCCGCAGCAGCGCCCGACACACCGCCGCCTGCCTCGGATTCGGGTGCCATCAGTCCTCGCCGTCATCTGTTCCGCGTGTCTTCCCGTACCGCCGTCACGCTACAGGCTCCGTCCGGCAACACGGTCCGAGATGGACCGGCCATCCAACCGCCTCCGCGTACGCCTGTGCAAATTCGGGCCCATTCCTGTAACGCTTGCGAGACGCTTCTTGTGCGGAGGGTCACGGAACGGGCACCCGGCTTGACGTGTCGGTGCCCTCGGGCAGACTTGGCCAGGAAATTCCGGATCAGCGCCGCCACGCGCGCGTAGGGGGAAGCACGAATGAGCCAGGACGGCGCACAGGGCCGCTATGCGGGCGGTTCGGTCGCGGGCGGCCGGTACCAGCTTCGCGACCTGCTCGGCGAGGGCGGTATGGCCTCCGTCTACCTGGCCTACGACAGCGCGCTCGACCGACAGGTCGCCATCAAGACGCTGCACACGGAGCTCGGCAGGGAACAGTCGTTCCGCGAGCGGTTCCGGCGTGAGGCACAGGCGGTCGCGAAGCTGTCGCACACCAACATCGTCTCGGTCTTCGACACCGGCGAGGACACCCTCGACGGCGCCGTCATGCCGTACATCGTCATGGAGTACGTCGAGGGCCAGCCGCTCGGCTCGGTCCTGGCCTCGGACGTACGGCAGTACGGCGCGATGCCGGCGGACAAGGCGCTCAAGGTGACGGCCGACGTGCTCGCCGCGCTCGAGACCAGCCACGAAATGGGCCTCGTCCACCGGGACATCAAGCCCGGCAACGTGATGATGACCAAGCGCGGCGTGGTCAAGGTCATGGACTTCGGCATCGCGCGCGCCATGCAGTCCGGTGTCACCTCCATGACGCAGACCGGCATGGTCGTCGGCACCCCGCAGTACCTCTCCCCCGAGCAGGCCCTCGGGCGTGCGGTGGACGCCCGCTCCGACCTGTACTCGGTCGGCATCATGCTCTTCCAGCTCCTCACGGGCCGGCTGCCCTTCGACGCGGACTCGCCGCTCGCCATCGCGTACGCCCACGTGCAGGAGGAGCCGGTCGCGCCGTCCTCCGTCAACCGCTCGGTGACGCCGGCGATGGACGCGCTCGTCGGCCGCGCGCTGAAGAAGAACCCGAACGAGCGGTTCCCGAGCGCGGCGGCGATGCGGGACGAGTGCCTGCGAGTGCTGTCGGCCGGCCAGACGAGCGCTCCGGTGATCGTGGCGGGCGGTCCGGTCAGCAGCGGTTCCGGAGTCGGTTCGGCGGTCTTCCCGCCGGTCGGGCAGACGCCGCCGCCCCAGACGCACGGTGTCCAGCAGCCGTACCAGCCGCACACGCCCCAGCCGGGCCCGTACGGACCCGCGACGCCGGCCCCCACGCCTTCCTACGGATATCCGCAGCAGGCCCCGACGCCGGCTCCGATGTACCAGACGCCCACCCCGGGTCCGTACACGATGTCGCCGCAGCCGTCGTCGCCCGTGAGCGGTGGTGCCGGCGGGTCACGCCGGAACATGCCGGTGATCGTGGGCGCGATCGTCGTGGCGCTGGTCGCCATCGGTGGTGTCATCACGGCGCTCTCCATCAAGGAGGACCCGAACACCAATGCGGACGGTGACGACCCGAGCCAGAGCCAGACGGCGGCGCCGGGTCACAAGGGTCCCGATCTGACCAAGACGATCGACCCGAAGAAGTGCACGGAGCCGAAGGAGTCGAGAGACGACCCGGCGAAGTTCGAGATCCCGAACTTCACCTACAAGAACATCCAGTCGGTGAAGGCCTGTGTCCAGGCCGCGGGCTGGAAGATCATGACCCAGACGCCGGTGGACGAGGCCACGTACGGCGAGGGCACGGTCCTCAGCCAGTACCCGCCGGCCGGTGAGGACGCGACGGCGGAGAACGCCGAGTTCACGCTGGAGATCTCGACGGGCAACCCGCCGCAGTAGAGGGCCGCGTCGCCGCCGGGCCCGGGGGCCGGGGCGGCGGGGCCCGAGCCGCTGGGTCCCGGGGTGTCCGTCATTCGTGCGCAGGCGCCGGGATGCCGGATATGCCCCGACATGTGACGCTGAAGCGCAGATCTCGGCGGCTCGGTACGGGAGGCGGTCCCGGTGGTTCCAGGACTCCGCCGCGCGCGGACGCGGGCCCTCGGCCCGGCGCTCGTGTGCGGGCTGGTGATGGGTGTCGTGCCGACGGCGTACGGGACCGAGAGGGGGCCGGCGCCTCACCCCTCGGTCTCGACGAAGGCCCTTTCGAAGACTCCTTCGAAGGCGCCCGGGACGGCGCCGGCGCCCGCGAAGACCTCGCCGCACGCCTCTGGTTCGTGGAGAACACGGGGGAAGGTTCCGGGGGAGACCACGTCGCATGGGCCGGGAACGGCGTCGGGAACGGCTGCGGGCCCGTCGCCGGACGGCTCATACGGCTCATACGGCTCGGACGACCCCCACGGCTCCCACGGCTCCCACGGCTCGGACGGCTCCCACGGCTCGCATCGCCCGCGCTCGCCCGGCGCGAGCCCCCACGCCGGGCCCTCCGGCCCTCTTGCCCCTCCCCCTCCGTCCGGCCCGCCTGGCTCGCCTGGCTTGCCGGGCCCGCCTGGCCCGCCCGGCCCTTCGCGAACGGTCGCGCCTTCGGCGCCGTCCGGACCGGTCTCGGCGACGAGTTCCGTACCGGCCTCCGCGAACGCGAGCGAGTCTCCCGGCCCCGGCCCTGCCGGATCACTGGCCGGGCGTCCGGCCGGGGAGGGGCGCGAGCGACCCGGCCGCCCGCCCTCGTCGCCCGGGCCGGGCGACCCGAGCAGCCCCCAGGCGTCGAGCCCCTCACGTACCAAAACTGCAACAGCCGACCCGCCCCCCGAGGAGTGGGAGGCACCGGACGAGGCCCTCGAAGCGGTACCCGAGGGGGAGGTCCCGCCCTTCGAGTCCCCCGCCGCGAGCGCGCCCGCCGCCGCCCCTGGGACCATCACCGGGGCCACCGGCACCCTCGCTGACCGGCAGATTCCCGTCCTGACCCTGGGCGCGGGGCTCGCGATGATGGGGCTCGGCATCGGCTTCCTCGGTGTCCGGATGCGCCGCCACTGAGCGCCGGCGTCCCCCGGACGACCCCCTTCCGTCCCCCTTGAGACGGACCCTCGGCATCCCCCCGAGGTCGCTTGTCCGCGTGGGCATACTCGGTATACATACTGAGTATGTCGATCCGCCACGGGCTTCTGGCCCTCCTCGAACGCGGGCCGCGCTACGGCTCGCAGCTCCGTACGGAGTTCGAGTCCCGCACAGGCTCCACCTGGCCCCTCAACGTCGGCCAGGTCTACACGACCCTCAGCCGTCTCGAACGGGACGGCATGGTCACGCAGGACGGCGAGGACGAGGCGGGCCACGCCCTCTACTCGATCACCGACAGCGGCCGGGAGGAACTGAGGAGCTGGTTCGAGAAGCCCGTCGACCGCACCAGCCCCGCCCGTGACGAGCTCGCCATCAAGCTCGCCATGGCCGTCGGGGCACCCGGCGTCGACATCCGCGCCGTCATCCAGTCGCAGCGCCACCACACCGTGAAGGCGATGCAGGACTACACCCGGCTCAAGGTCCAGGCGCTCGCCGCCCTCGAGAGCGGCCCGTCCCGGGAACGCGACGACGTGGCGTGGCTCCTCGTCCTGGAGCAGCTGATCTTCCAGACCGAGGCCGAGGCCCGCTGGCTCGACCACTGCGAGTCCCGGCTGATCCGGCTCTCCACAGCGGTGGGCGAGAACCGGCCGGCCCCGACCGCCGCCGCCCCGGTCCAGACCGTGGGCCCGACACCGCTGCACTGACCCCGCGGCCCGTGCCCCGGCCTGGGCCCGGCCCTGGAACCGGGCGCCCGGCCGGGCCCCGCGCGCCCAGCACGCCCGCAGGCCCGCACCTCGCCCACCCCATGTCCCGTACCACCTCTCAACCGCTCCGTACGCGGTGGCCGTCCGGCACCCGGACGTCCGCCGGCGTACGCCTTAGGGGGACCCCTCCATGTCCACACAGCAGCCCGTGCTGCGACTGCAGAACCTGACCCGCGTCCACGGCTCCGGCGCCACGGAGGTGCATGCCCTGCGCGGCATAGACCTCGACGTGTTCCCCGGGGAACTCGTCGCCGTCATGGGCCCCTCCGGCTCCGGCAAGTCCACCCTGCTCACCATCGCGGGCGGCCTGGACACCCCCACCTCCGGCCGGGTGATCGTCGAGAACACCGACATCACCACCGCCGACCGCAAGGCCCTCGCCGCCCTGCGCCGCCGCAGCATCGGTTACGTCTTCCAGGACTACAACCTCATCCCCGCCCTGACGGCCGCCGAGAACGTCGCCCTCCCCCGGGAGCTGGACGGGACCTCCGCACGCAAGGCACGCGGCGAGGCCCTCGCCGCCCTGCAGGAAATGGACCTCGGCCATCTCGCCGACCGCTTCCCCGACGAGATGTCGGGAGGCCAGCAGCAGCGGGTCGCCATCGCCCGCGCCCTCGTCGGCGACCGGCGCCTCGTCCTGGCCGACGAGCCCACCGGCGCCCTGGACTCCGAGACCGGCGAGTCCGTCCTCGCCCTGCTGCGCAGCCGCTGCGACGCGGGCGCCGCCGGCGTCCTGGTCACCCACGAGCCGCGCTTCGCCGCCTGGGCCGACCGCGTCGTCTTCCTCCGGGACGGTGCCGTCGTCGACCAGACCGCACGCAGCGAAGCCGACTCGCTCCTGTCCGGCCAGGCGGCCGAACGGTGAAGAACTGGTTCCACTCCTGGCGCGCCGCGGTCCGCATCGCCCGCCGCGACGCCTGGCGCTACAAGGGCCGCAGCTTCCTGGTCCTCGCCATGATCGCCCTGCCCATCCTGGGCGTCAGCGCCGTCGACCTGACCCTGCGCAGCTCCGAGCTCTCCGCCTCGGAGAGTCTCGACCGGATGATCGGCGCCGCCGACGCCCGCTTCAACGACGCCGCCGTGGCTGGTGTCCCGATCCTCCAGACGCCCGACGGCGAGATGCACACCCCGGCGAAGGACTACGGGGACAAGGTCTGGCCCAGCGGCCCGACCGATGTCACCAAGACCTTCCCGGCCGGCGCCGTCGTCCTGACCGACAGCTCCGGAAGCGCCAAGCTCACCACCGCCCACGGCCTGCTCCAGACCGAGGTCCGTGAGCTCAAGGCCGCCGACCCGGTCGCCCGGGGCATCCTGACGCTCCTGGACGGCCGCTTCCCGGAGAAGGCGGACGAGGTCGCCGCCACCTCGCACTTCCTGGAGACCAGCGGGCTGAAGGTCGGCTCCGCCCTCTCCCCGCGCGGCTCCGACACCACGTACCGGATCGTGGGCTCCTACGAGCTTCCCAACGACCTGAAGACCGATCAGGTCAACGCCCTGCCGGGAGCCTTCCTCGCCCCGTACGCGAAGGCCGTCGAGAAGGCCGGGCTGACCGCGCCCGGCGTCTCCACCACGTATCTGGTGAAGACGCCCGGTGGTTTCACGTGGAACATGGTCCAGCAGATCAACACCAAGGGTGTGGCGGTCACCTCGCGTGCCGTCCTCCTGGATCCGCCCGCCGACTCCGAGGTCCCGCTCTACCAGAAGGACGGTTGGGCCAATTTCGAGACCAGCGCGGGCGCCCAGGCCGCGGAACTGGCCGCTCTCGGCACCGTCGTCGGCCTCGCCATGCTGGAGATCTGCCTGCTGGCCGGGCCCGCGTTCGCCGTCGGCGCCCGCCGCTCACGCCGCCAGCTGGGGCTCGTCGGCGCCAACGGCGGCAGCCGGAGCCACATCCGCGCCATCGTGCTCAGCGGCGGACTCGTCATCGGCGTCGCCGCGGCCGTCACCGGCACCGTGCTCGCGCTGATCCTGACCTTCGCCCTCCAACCGCTCCTCGAGGACGCCATGGGGCAGCGGTTCGGCCACTTCGACATCCGCCCCCTGGAACTGCTCGCCATCGCGCTGCTCGCCGTGCTGACCGGCCTGCTGGCCGCGATCGTCCCGGCCATCACCTCCTCCCGTCAGACCGTCCTGGCCTCGCTCACCGGCCGTCGCGGTGTCCGCCGCAGCAGTCGCGTGCTGCCGCTGGTCGGCCTGGGCGCCCTGCTCCTGGGCGGCGCGATCGCGCTCTACGGATCGCTCGTCTCCGACCAGTTCGTCATCGTCGCGGGCGGCAGCGCCATCGCCGAGCTGGGTGTGGTCGCCATGACCCCCGCGCTCGTCGGCCTCTTCGGCCGCACCGGCCGCTGGCTGCCGCTCTCTCCGCGGCTCGCGCTGCGCGACGCCGTGCGCAACCGGGGCCGTACGGCACCCGCCGTCGCCGCGGTGCTCGCCGCCGTCGCCGGAACCGTCGCCGTCTCCACGTACGCGGCGAGCGACGACGCCCAGCAGGCGGCCGAGTACACGGCGCGGCTCCCGCACGGCGCGGTCTCCGCCCTCGTCGTCGAGGACGGCGGGCGGGACGTCCCCGCGGTCCGCGAGGCCGTCCAGCGCCTGTTTCCCATCGACACCCGGGCGGACGTGAACCGCGTCTCGGTCGGCAAGCCCGGCTGCTCGCCCTACGGCGAGGGCGCCGGCTGCGGCCGCTACGAGATCGTCATCCCCCCGGCCAACGAGTGCCCGCTCTGGGCCCGCTCCGACCGCGGCGAGGACCCCTCGGAGAAGTTCTCCAAGGAGGAGCGGCGCAAGCTCGCCGAGGACTGGCGCTGCCAGGAGCACAGCGGCGGCTTCCACGGCGACGGCGGACTGCTCGTCGGCGACGCGAAGCTCCTGAAGGTCCTCGGGATCGAGGACGCGGGCGCGGAGAAGGCCCTGGCCGAAGGCAAGGTCGTCTCCTTCTCCAAGGCCCAGCTCGACCGGAACGGCAAGGTCACCGTCAAGGTGATCACCGACACGGAGAAGGCCCTGAAGGCCGAGCAGGAAGGCAAGCCGGCTCCGGGCACCCTCACCGCCCTCCCGGCCCATCAGGTGTCCGGCGACCCGAACTCGTACGGCGTGCAGGCGCTGATCACCCCGGCCGCGGCCAAGGCCGCCGGTCTCTCCACGGTGCCGCTCGGCTCGTTCTACTCCACCGAACGGATGCCCACCGCCGAGCAGCGCCAGAAGCTGGACGGCGAGATCGCCAAGCTCGGCAGCGACGTCGATTTCCACCTGGAGGAGGGGTTCGTCGGGGAGAGCAGCATCGTGCTCCTCGTGCTGACCGTCTTCGCCGGTCTGGTCACCATCGGCGCCGCCGGCATCGCCACCGGGCTCGCCCAGGCCGACGCCGAGGCCGACCTCAAGACGCTCTCCGCCGTCGGGGCGCCGCCGCGGGTGCGCCGCACGCTCAGCGGTTTCCAGTGCGGGGTGGTGGCCGCGATGGGGGTGATCCTCGGATCAGCGGCCGGGGTGCTGCCGGCGATCGGGCTGCGGCTGACCGAGGAACGCGAGCGGCTGCGCTTCTACGAGGAGAGCCTGGACGAGGGCTGGGGCGCCATGTCGTCCCCGCCGTACGTGCCGATCGTCGTCCCCTGGGAGACGCTCGCGGCGCTCCTGGTGCTCGTACCGCTGGGTGCCGCGCTGCTCGCCGCCCTGGTGACGCGCTCGCGCGGCGCCGTGGCCCGCCGCGCCGCGATCTGACCGGATTCGTTGCCTTGTCGTGCCCCTGGAGGAGGGTGGATCACGCTCCACCAGGGGCACACCGTGAGGTGACGCACGTGTGCGAGAGAATGGCGGCATGGAGATGCCGAGGAATGAACGGTCGCAGGAGAGCCCCCAGGTCCTCATCGTGGGACAGGACGGAATGGCGCTCGGCGGCACTCAGGGTGACGACGAATCCCGCGAGGTCCCGGTGACGGAAATGGTCGAGCAGCCTGCGAAGGTCATGCGCATCGGCAGCATGATCAAGCAGCTCCTGGAAGAAGTACGGGCGGCTCCTCTCGACGAGGCGAGCCGGGTCAGACTCAAGGACATCCACGCCAGCTCCGTGAAGGAGCTGGAGGACGGGCTCGCCCCCGAGCTGGTCGAGGAACTGGAGCGTCTCTCCCTGCCGTTCACGGACGAGGCGATCCCCTCCGAGGCGGAACTGCGCATCGCCCAGGCGCAGTTGGTCGGCTGGCTCGAGGGCCTCTTCCACGGCATCCAGACGGCGCTGTTCGCCCAGCAGATGGCGGCCCGCGCCCAGTTGGAGCAGATGCGCCGGGCGCTCCCGCCGGGAGCGTCCCACGACGATGACGACGAGCAGGGCCCCGGACACGCGGTCCGCTCGGGCCCGTACCTGTAGGTCCGTCACCTGTAAGGTCCGTCGCTGTACGCGGCATGCGTGAGGGCCCGGCACACACCGTGTGCCGGGCCCTCACGCGTTGCGGGGTCGGGTCGACCGGTCAGCGCTGCGGCGCGAGCAGGAGGACCTTGCCGACGTGGTCGCCGGAGTCCACCGCCCGGTGCGCCTCGGCCGCGCGCGGCATAGGCACCGTACGGTGGACGACCGGGCGGACCGTGCCCGCGCCGACCAGCGGCCACACGTGCTCGCGTACGGCGGCGACGATGGCCGTCTTCTCGTGCAGCGGGCGGGCCCGCAGGGTGGTCGCCGTGATCGCGCCGCGCTTGGCGAACAGCGCGCCGATGTTCAACTCGCCCTTCACCCCGCCCTGCATGCCGATGATCGCCAGGCGCCCGTTGACCGCGAGGGCCTTCACATTGCGGTCCAGGTACTTCGCGCCGACGATGTCGAGGATGACGTCCGCGCCGGCGCCGTCCGTCGCCTTGCGCAGCTCCTCGACGAAGTCCTGCTCGCGGTAGTCGATCAGGATGTCCGCGCCGAGCTCGGCGCACCGCGCGAGCTTCTCGGGGCTGCCCGCGGTGACCGCGACCCGGGCGCCGACCGCCTTGGCGAGTTGGATCGCCATCGTGCCGATGCCACTCGCGCCGCCGTGCACCAGCAGCGTCTCGCCCGGCCGCAGGTGAGCGATCATGAACACGTTCGACCAGACCGTGCTGGTGGCCTCCGGCAGCGCCGCGGCCGTGACGAGGTCGACTCCGTCCGGCACGGGAAGCAGCTGCCCGACGGGCACGGCGACCTTCTCCGCGTAACCGCCGCCGACCAGCAGCGCGCACACCTCGTCGCCGACGGACCAGCCCGACACCCCCGGACCGAGCGCGGCGATCCGCCCCGAACATTCGAGGCCGGGGTACGGAGAGGTGCCGGGCGGGGGATCGTAGAAGCCCTGGCGCTGGAGCAGGTCGGCACGGTTGACGGCGCTGGCCACCACCTCGACGACGACCTCGCCCTCGGCGGGCACGGGATCGGGCACCTCGGCCCAGACGAGGGCTTCGGGTCCACCTGGTTCCGGAATCGTGATCGCATGCATGGCGGCGAGGCTACTCGGGCGGAGTCGTCAGCGGCGGGACGGGCGCCGCGCGCACGATCGTGATCACACGGTCCGTCAACTGCAGCGGACTGGCGGCCGGGTCGTCGTAACCGAGCAGCCGGTGCCCGCGCAGGACGCTCACCACCAGGTCGTCGGTCTCCCGCACGTTCTTGCCCACCTCGGCCTTTATCACCGGCCGTTCCACCAGGTCGAGGCCCGAGCCCTGCTGGATCAGGTCCTCCATGACCGTGCCGGCGCTGGGGCTGAGCACGGAGAGTCCGAGCAGCCGTCCGGCGGCGCTGGCGCTGGTGATGACGGCGTCCGCACCGGACTGGCGCAGCAGCGGCGCGTTCTCCTCCTCACGGACCGCGGCGACGATCTTCGCGCCCCGGTTGAGCTGGCGGGCGGTCAGGGTGACCAGGACGGCCGTGTCGTCGCGCTGGGTCGCGATGACGATCTGACGGGCCTTCTGCACCTCGGCACGGAGCAGGACATCACTGCGCGTCGCGTCGCCGACCACGCCGACGAACCCGTCGGCGTTGGCGGTGTCGATCACCTTGCTGGAGGGATCGACGATCACGATCTGCTCCTTGCGCAGCCCCGTCGCGCAGAGGGTCTGGATCGCGGAACGGCCCTTGGTACCGAAGCCGACGATGACGGTGTGGTCGCGCAAGGTGGACCTCCAGCGGTTCAGCCGCCACTCCTCCCGGGTCCTTTCAGTGAGGACCTCGAGAGTGGTGCCGACCAGGATGATCAGGAACAACACGCGCAACGGCGTGACCAGCAGGATGTTGACGAGCCTCGCCGAGTCGCTGTGCGGGACGATGTCGCCGTAGCCCGTGGTGGAGAGGGTCACCGTCGCGTAGTAGGCGCAGTCGAGGAAGTCGAGGGTGCCGTTGGCGTTGTCGTGGTAGCCGTCGCGGTCCAGGTAGACGATGAGGGTCGTGAGGGCCAGCACCCCCAGCGCCATCAACAGGCGCTTGCCGACCTGCCACAGCGGCTTCTCGACGATCTGGCGGGGAAGGTGCACCCGGGAGGGGGAGACCTTCTCGTCCACGTGACGGGCCATGACGTCACGACTGGGAAGTTTCACGTGAAACATGCTCCTTGTGCCGCGCCCGGGGCCGGCGACACCGGCCAGGGCAGGTCGAGGATCTCCAGCACGTCACCGGGGCGCGCGCCGCCGGGCGGGACCACGGCCATGCCGTCCGCCGCGGCGATACCGCGGAGCATCGCCGGACCGTTGTAGTGCAGGGGGACGACCTGATCGCCCCGGTGGACGACGGGGACCAGCCGGGTGTCGTGCGGATGACCGTGCACCTCGTCCCGTACGGCTGCGCGGTACGGGGTGGAGGCCGGGGCTCCCGCGAGGGCGCGCAGCAGCGGCTCGGCGAGGGTGAGCAGCCCGGAGATCGCGGCGAGGGGGTTGCCGGGCAGCCCGACCAGGTGCCGGCCGCCTTCGAGGCGGGCGAGCAGCATCGGGTGGCCGGGGCGGACCTTCACCCCGTCGACCAGGAGCGCGGCTCCGGCCTGGGCGAGCACGGGGTGGACGTGGTCGACGGGGCCGGCCGCCGTACCTCCGGTGGTGATCACCAGATCCGCCGGGGACCCGATGACGGCGGCCCGCAGGGCGTCGGCGTCGTCACCGATCCGGCGGGTGGCGAGGACGTCGGCGCCGAGCGTGTTCAGCCAGGGGCCGAGCATGGGGCCGAGAGCATCGCGGATCAGCCCGTCGTGGGGGAGTCCGGCCGTCAGAAGCTCGTCGCCGAGGACCAGGATCTCCACCCGGGGGCGGGGCAGCGTGGGCAGCTCGTCGTAACCGGCGGCCGCGGCGAGGCCGAGGACGGCCGGAGTCACCGGGGTTCCGGCGGGCAGCAGCTGGTCTCCGGACCGGCACTCCTGGCCCCGGGGACGGATGTCCTGGCCGGGCACGACCTCGCGCCGGGCGTGCAGATGACCGCCGGCGTCGGTTCGGGAGTGCTCGCTGCGGACGACCGCGGTGGTCTCGGGCGGAACGCGGGCGCCGGTGGCGATCCGCACGGCCGTCCCGTCCTCCAGCGCGGTGGCGGAAGCGTGCCCGGCGAGGACGGCTCCCTCGTCGCGGATCGCCCAGGGGCCGGGGCCCGCGACCGCCCAGCCGTCCATGGCCGAGGTGTCGAAGGACGGGAGATCGGTGAGCGCGCGGAGCGGCTCGGCGAGGACGTGGCCGAGGGCCTGCCCGAGAGGGGTCGCGTGGCGACGGGGGCGCTCGGGATCGCGGTGGTCGGGACTGGAGCCGGGGCGAGCGGGGCCGGAGGGGCCGGTGGTGGGGTGGCCCGGGCCCGGGTGGGCGGGGCCGGTGTGGGCTCCGGCGCGGGTGGCGACGTCCCGGGCGTCGGGCCAGGGGGTGGCGCGGTGGCGTTCCGTCTTGGCGCGGGGCACCCCGGCAGGGGAATCCTCGGCGCGGACCGAGGCGGTCCCGGGCGGCGCGCTGCGCGGCGAGGCGGTCCGGTGTGCGAGGGTGCGCGGCGCGACGAGGGCGAGCGCCTCGTCGACGCCATCGCTCTCGGGCTCTGCGCCGGATGTGGCGCCGGGCTCGGCGCCCGTCTCGGCGCCGGCGACCGGTCCCGAGCCGGTGACGGGTCGGATGACCTTCCCCGCGGCGCGCTGCTGAGGGTGGGTCATCCGGCGTCGTCCTGCTTGCCCTGGTCCGTCTCGGCGGCCCAGCGGTTGGCGAGCGCGGCGGCCTTGCGGGCCGCCTCGGCGACCGCCTCCGGGCCCCCGTCGGCTCCGGCCCTGCCCGCCGCGTAGCCGACCAGGAACGTGGTCAGCGGTGCGGCGGGGCGGGCTACGCCGTGGGCGGCGTCCCGGGCCAGATCGAGCAACACGCCGGTGTCGACGTCGATCTCGATGCCCAGTTCGTCCTTGACTGCGGTGATCCATTCGTCCAGCACGTTCCCATGCTCCCTGATCCGGGTCCGGGCCGCTGCGATGTCCTCCCAGGTGTCGCAGTCGAAGGAGGCCAGGGGCGCCGCGGTGATCCGGATGACGCGGAGCTCCTGGGTGAGCAGACGCAGCGGCAGGCCGGAAAGGGTGCCGTGCGCGGAGGTGATGAGAGCGAGCTCACGCCGGAGCGCCTCGGTGCGGTAGGCGGCGACCAGCGGCTGGTCCCGTCCGCCGGCGTCCACCAGGAGCGCGGCCTCGGAATGGGGGGCCCCGCCCAGTGCGTCGAGGAGCTGTCGGCAGGTCCCCTCGTCGAGGAACGGCAGATCGGCGGAGAGGGCGAGCACGGTGCCGGCCTCGACCCGGCACAGCCCCGCGTCGAGCGCCGCCAGGGGCCCTTGCCCGGGCGGCTGCTCCCTGGCCCAGACCACGGGTCGTACGGTCTCCCGGCGCCCGCCGACGACCACGGTGCGCCCGGCCCCCCGGCAGGCGGCGAGCACCCGGTCGAGCAGGGCCCGGCCCCCGACCCGCACGGCGGGTTTGTCCACCCCGCCGAGCCGGCCGGCGGCACCTCCGGCCAGCACGATGGCGTCATACGCGGTCGTCATCCCAGCAGTATGGTCCGCCTCCGCCCGCTCCGGCCCGGAGGACCGGCCACTGTCTCAAGGACGGAGACGGGTGCCGGGGCTGCGGCCCGTGCGGCGTGCCGGGGGCCGCCCGGCCCCCGGCACGCTGTCAGAGGGTGCGCAGCAGGACCGCGGGGTGCTCGACGCAGTCCGCGACATAGCGGAGGAAGCCGCCGGCCGTGCCGCCGTCGCAGACCCGGTGGTCGAAGGTCAGCGACAGCTGGACGACCTGGCGGACGGCCAGTTCGCCCTGGTGGACCCATGGCTTGGGGATGATCCGGCCGACTCCGAGCATCGCCGCCTCGGGGTGGTTGATGATCGGCGTGGAGCCGTCGACCCCGAACACCCCGTAGTTGTTCAGCGTGAACGTCCCGCCCGTCAGGTCCGCCGGGGTCAGCGTCCCCTGCCGCGCCGCCTCGGTCAGCCGCGCGAACTCCTCGGTCAGCGACTCCGCCGTCCGCGTCCCCGCGTCCCGGACCACCGGGACGACCAGACCACGCTCGGTCTGGGCCGCGAACCCGAGGTGCATGGACGGCAGCCGAACGATCTCCCGGGCGGCCATGTCCACTGTGGAGTTGAGCTCCGGGTGGCGGGAGAGCGCATGGACGCAGATCCGGGCGAGCAGCGCGAGCAGCGAGATCTTCGGCCCGCCTGCGGCGTTCATCGCGGTCCGTGCCGCCATGAGCTCGGTCGCGTCGGCGTCCACCCAGCAGGTCGCGTCCGGGATCTCCGTACGGCTGCGCGACAGCTTGTCGGCCACGGCGCCGCGGACTCCCCTGAGGGGAATCCGCTCACCGGCACCCGCGGCCACCGGCGCGGACGTCGACACCCGGCCGGGCGCCGACCCGTTCGCGGACACCGGCACGGACGCGGGTGCCGCGGGTGCGGCAGCCGTCCCGGCTGCGGTCACGGCCCGTTCCACGTCGGCCCGCAGGATCAGCCCGTCCGGACCCGATCCCCGCACCTCGCGCAGATCCAGCCCCTTCTCGCGGGCCAGCTTCCGCACGAGCGGCGAGATCACCGGCACGGGCCCCTGGTGACCGGCGGTGGGCGCGGCGGTGCGCGGGGCGGTGGCGACCACCTGCGCCGATCCGGCCGGGGCGCCCGACGGCGTACCGGTCAGCACCGGGTCGTCACGGCGCACCCGGCGGCGTCGCGCCGCGGGGCCGGCCGTGCCGTACCCGACGAGCACATTGCCGGAGTACTCCGACGACACCGCCGACTCCGCCGGCACCGGCGACTCCGAGGAAGCGGGCTTCGCGGCCGAGGCGCCCGGGGCGCCTGTCGCCGGCGCCTCCGTTCCTCCCACCGCGACCGTCAGCAGCGGTGCGCCGACGGGAAGTTCGGTCCCCTCGTCGCCGAAGCGGGCGGTCACCACGCCCCCGTAGGGGCAGGGCACCTCGACCATCGCCTTGGCGGTCTCGACCTCGACGACCGGCTGGTCGATGGCGACGACATCGCCGACGTTCACCAGCCACCGCACGATCTCCGCCTCGGTCAGCCCCTCCCCGAGGTCCGGCAGCTTGAACTCGAGCACCTGGGCCATCAGCTCCCCGCCTCCCACTGCAGCCGCGCCACCGCGTCGAGGATCCGGTCCACGCCCGGCAGATGGTGCCGCTCCAGCATCGGCGGCGGGTACGGGATGTCGAATCCGGCGACCCGGAGCACCGGCGCCTCCAGGTGGTGGAAGCAGCGCTCGGTCACCCGCGCGGCGATCTCGCCGCCCGGGCCGCCGAAGCCGGCCGACTCGTGCACGACGACCGCCCGCCCGGTGCGCCGCACCGACGCGCAGACCGTCTCGTCGTCGAACGGCACCAGCGAGCGCAGGTCGACCACCTCCAGGTTCCAGCCCTCCGCCCGGGCGGCCTCGGCCGCCTCCAGACAGACCGGCAGGGACGGCCCGTACGTGATCAGCGTGGCGCTGCTTCCGCTGCGCCGCACCACGGCCTTGCCGATCGGCTCCACCGGCGCGGGCGCCTCGGGCGACCAGTCGGCCTTCGACCAGTACAGCCTCTTGGGCTCCAGGAAGACGACCGGGTCGTCGGAGGCGATCGCCGCCCGCAGCAGACCGTAGGCGTCCTCGACCGTGGCCGGGGTGACGACATGGAGCCCCGGAGTCGCCATGTAGTACGCCTCGGAGGAGTCGCTGTGGTGCTCGACGCCGCCGATCCCGCCGCCGTACGGCACGCGGACCACCAGCGGCATCGGCATCGCGCCGCGGGTGCGGTTCCGCATCCGCGACACATGGCTGATCAGCTGCTCGAACGCCGGGTAGGCGAACGCGTCGAACTGCATCTCGACGACCGGACGCAGCCCGTACATCGCCATGCCGACGGCCGTGCCGAGAATGCCGGCCTCGGCCAGCGGCGTGTCCGTGCAGCGGTCCTCGCCGAACTCCTTCGCCAGGCCGTCCGTCACCCGGAAGACACCGCCCAGCGTGCCGACGTCCTCGCCCATCACATGGACGGTCGGGTCCTCGGCCATGGCGTCGCGCATGGCCCGCTGCAGGGCCTGGGCCATGGTGGCGGGCTTGGCCGAGGCCTTGTCCGCCGTCTTCTGCGCGGTCGTCATCACGCCTCGCTCTCGGCGTCGAGTTCGGCACGCAGCTGCGCCGCCTGCTCGCGCAGCTGGGTGGTCTGCTCGGCGTAGACGTGCGCGAACAGATCCATCGGGTCGAGGACGGGGTCGGCGTTCATCCGCTCGCGCAGCGCCGCCGCCATCGTCTCCGCGGCCTCGGCCGCCGCCCGCTTCCCGTCCTCGTCGAGGATTCCGCGCTCGGTCATCTCCCGCTCCAGGAGGAGGATCGGGTCGTGTGCCCGCCACGCCTCGACCTCGCTGTCGCCGCGGTAGCGCGTGGCGTCGTCGGCGTTGGTGTGCGCGTCGATGCGGTACGTGACGGCCTCGACCAGCGTCGGTCCGCCGCCCCGTCGCGCCCGTGCCACGGCCTCGGTCAGCACCTGGTGGACGGCGACGGCGTCGTTCCCGTCGACGAGCCGGCCCGGCATGCCGTACCCGACGGCCTTGTGGGCCAGGGAGGGGGCCGCGGTCTGCTTGGCGAGCGGCACGGAGATCGCGAAGCCGTTGTTCTGGACCAGGAAGACCACCGGCGCCTGCCAGACGGCGGCGAAGTTCAGCGCCTCGTGGAAGTCGCCCTCGCTGGTGCCGCCGTCGCCGACCATGGCGAGCGCGACCACGTCGTCGCCCTTGAGCCGGGCGGCGTGGGCCAGGCCCACCGCGTGCGGCAGCTGGGTGGCGAGCGGGGTGGACAGCGGCGCCACGCGGTGCTCACGCGGGTCGTACCCGGTGTGCCAGTCCCCGCGCAGCAGCGTCAGGGCCTGGACGGGGTCGAGGCCACGGGCGACGGCGGCGAGGGTGTCGCGGTACGAGGGGAACAGCCAGTCGCGGTCCTCCAGGGCGAGCGCGGCCGCGACCTCGCTCGCCTCCTGGCCGGTGGTGGAGGGGTACACCGCGAGGCGGCCCTGCTTGGTCAGGGCGGTGGCCTGCGCGTTGTACCGACGGCCGCGTACCAGCTCCGCGTAGAGCCGCCGCAGCAGCTCGGGGTCGGCGGAGGCCACGGCGTCCGTGCCGAGGACCCGGAACGGCTCGGCGTCGGGCAGCAGCGGGCCCGGGTCGGTGCGGGGCTTCCACGCCGGCGGCGGAGTGGGCCGGTAGGCAGGGGTGGCGGCGGGCGGCTCTTGGACTGTCGAACTGCGCTGTTGCAACGAGTCCACCTCCTCGTGGGAGCGGGCATAAGACCCGAGGGCGGGTGGCGCGAATGTGGCGCGCCTCACCTACCGATTGTTCGGTCGTGGAGGCATTTTGGCTACAGGCGCCCTCAGCCTGTGGACAATCGGTTCTCCACAGCCTGGGATAGGAGCATGTCGTCCATGGGAGAGAGGCGGGGGGACATGGCGGATGAACAAATGGCCGAGGGCCGGGAGCGGGGCCTGCCCCCCGGCCCGAGCACACCGCCCGGCCCCGGGCCCGGTGGTACGTCCCAGGCGCCGGTGGTGCGCCCCCTGGACGCCATCGACCGCGACATCCTCCGCCTCCTCCAGACGGACGGCCGCGCCTCGATACGAGCCGTCGCCGAGCGGGTCCACGTGTCGCGGGCGAACGCCTACGCGCGGATCAACCGGCTCATCGACGACGGGGTGATCCGCGGCTTCAGCGCGCGCGTCAACCACGAACGCGCCGGGCAGGGAGCATCGGCGTACATCACGCTCAAGATCGTGCAGAACTCCTGGCGCACCGTGCGCGAGCAGCTCCAGGCCCTCCCCGGCGCCGCGCACATCGCACTCGTCAGCGGAGACTTCGACGTCCTGCTCCTGGTCCACACGCCGGACAACAGGACGCTGCGCGAGCTGGTGCTGACCAAGCTCCAGTCGATCCCCGAGGTGCTCTCCACCCGCACGCTGCTGGTCTTCGAGGAGACGGACCTGGATCCGGACCACTGACCCGGCCGGCCCGCCGCGCGGGCCCCTCCTCCGCCAGGCGGCTCCGGGGGCCGGCTCGTCAGCGGACGGTGCGCAGCCCGTCGAAGGCGAGGTGGACGACGGTGTCGGCGAGCTGCTCGCGGTCCGCGTTGCCGCCGGGGTGCGGCCGGTACCACTCCACCAGCGAGTTGATCATGCCGAAGAGCAACCGGGTGGCCAGCTTGATGTCCACATCGGCCCGCAGGTCCCCGTCGGCCACGGCGGCTTTCAGCAGCTCGGCGACCTTCTGGTCGAACTCCCGGCGCCGGTCCAGCGCCCACCGCTCGGTGCCGGTGTTGCCCCGCACCCGCAGCAGCAGCGTCACGTACGGCAGCTCCGCCGTCAGCACCTCGACGGTGCGCCGGGTCACGTACTCGACCCGCTCGATGGCCCGTCCCTGCCCGGCGCCCGGCTCGTCGAGGATGGCGAAGAGCCCGTCGAGGGCGCGGCTGACGGCGCGCCGCAGCAGCTCCTCCTTGCCCGTGACGTGGTGGTAGATCGAGGACTTGGAGATCCCCGCCGCCTTGGAGAGGTGCTCCATGGAGGTGCCGTCGTAGCCGCGCTCGTTGAAGACCCGCACGGCGACGGAGAGCAGCGTCTCGGGGGTGTACGTGTCGCGCTTCGCGGTGGTCATGACGAGGCCTCCGCGCCCGCCGAGGCCTGCTCGGCGGCGGACTGCTCGGCTGCCGCGGCGTGCTCGGCGGCGACGCGCCGGCGCAGCGCCTGGGAGGGGGCGTAGCGGCCCGTCGGGTACTCCTCGTGGAGGTTCGAGAGCGTCTCGAGCACCCAGCCCGCGCCCAGCTCCTCGCCCCAGGCGAGGGGCCCGCGCGGGTAGTTCACGCCGAGCCGCATCGCGGTGTCGATGTCGTCGGGTTCCGCCACCGCGCGCGTGGCGGCGTCGAACGCGAAGTCGGCGAGCATCGCGACCGTCCGGGCGACGATCATGCCGGGGACGTCACGGATGACGCTGACCTTCTTGCCGGCCGCCTGGAAGAGGCCGATCGCCTCGGCAAGTGCGCCGTCCGCCACTGTGGAGGCCGGGGCCAGGACGATCCGCTCGCAGGTGCGGAAGTCCAGCGCCAGGTCGAAGTGGATGACCGGCATCTCGGCGTCGTCGGCCGCGGTGCCGTCGGCGAGGAAGAGCCTGGTGCCGCTGGGCAGCTCGATCCAGCCGGGATAGCCCGGCACGGCGTCGTCCGCGAAGTCGACCGGGACGCCGGCTTCCTGGATCACTCGTGCCAGTTCGCGGGCCTGGTAGAGGTCGCCCTGGACCGTGACGGAGGCCGGCGGCCTGGCCGGCGGCGCGGTGTGCGGCTCGGCGGCCGGCGCGCCCTCCCCGTACGGGAACCAGCCGTGCCCCGACTTGCGGCCGAGCCGGCCCGATTCCACCAGGCGCCGCTGGGCGAGGGACGGGGTGAACCTGGGGTCCTGGTAGAAGGATTCCCAGACGGAGCGGGTGACGGCCTCGTTCACGTCCTGACCGATGAGGTCGGTCAGCTCGAAGGGCCCCATGCGGAAGCCGCCGCACTCGCGCAGGGCCGCGTCGATGGTGGCCGGATCGGCCGCACCCTCCTCGTGGACCCGCAGCGCCTCCGCGTAGAAGGGCCTGGCTATGCGGTTCACGATGAAGCCGGGGGTGTCCGCGCAGCGCACCGGCGTCTTGCCCCAGCTCTTCGCGGTCTCGTACGCGCGCGTGGCGGCGGCCGGGTCCGTGGCGAAGCCGCTGACGACCTCGACGAGCGGAAGCAGCGGGGCCGGGTTGAAGAAGTGCAGCCCCACGAACCGGCCGGGCAGCCGCAGCGCGCCCGCGACGGCGGTGACGGAGAGGGAGGAGGTGTTGGTGGCGAGAAGGGTGTCGTCGCCGACGATCTTCTCGAGCTCGGCGAAGAGCCGCTGCTTGACGGCGAGGTCCTCGACGACCGCCTCGACGACGAGGGCGGCGTCGGCCAGCTCCGCCGGCTCGGCCGCGGCGTGCAGGCGGGCCACGGCGCCGTCGCGCTCCGACCGGTCCATCCGGCCTTTCGCGACCAGGCGGTCCAGGCGGGCGGCGAGCGCGGTGACGGCCGCCTCGGCCCGGCCGGGGGCGCTGTCGTAGAGGCGTACGGGATGTCCGGCGACCAGGGCGACCTGGGCGATTCCCTGGCCCATGGTCCCCGTGCCGACGACGGCGACGGTACGGCTCCGGTCGACGGGCTCGGCTCCGGTCCCCGGCGCGGCGTCCGGTACGGCGTCGCTCACATTGGCGGTCATACGACTGATCCTCCCCGATGGGTTGTCCACAGCTTCGACAGAACCCCTTGTCCCGACCGATCGTTCGGTTACTCTAACTCTGTCCGCCCGTCCACGCCCAGCTCGACGAGGAGTTGGTCCCGCAATGGCCGCCGCTCAGCTGACCACCGACGCCCTGGCCGAGAAGCACCGGTCCACACTCGACCAGGCTCTCGACACCATCCGCACCCGTGCCTACTGGTCGCCGCACCCCGAGCATCCCAAGGCCTACGGCGAGAACGGCTCGCTGGACGCCGCCGCGGGCCTCGACGCGTACAAGTCGCTCCTCGACCGGCGCTTCGAACTGGACCAGCCCGGCACGGACGGCTGGACCGGTGGCGAGATCTCGCCTTATGGCCCCGCCCTCGGCGTGGAGTACCCGCACGCCGACATCGACGTCCTGCTGCCCGCGATGCGCGTCGGCATGGCCGCCTGGCGCGACGCCGGCGCCGAGGTGCGCGCCCTGGTCTGCCTGGAGATCCTCGCCCGGATCTCCGCCCGTACGCACGAGTTCGCGCACGCGGTCATGCACACCAGCGGCCAGGCCTTCATGATGGCGTTCCAGGCCGGCGGCCCGCACGCCCAGGACCGCGGTCTGGAGGCGGTGGCGTACGCGTACGCCGAACAGACCCGCACTCCCGGCAGCGCCGACTGGTCCAAGCCGCAGGGCAAGCGGGACCCTCTGGAGCTGGCCAAGTCCTTCACGCCGGTCGCCCGCGGCATCGCGCTGATGATCGGCTGCAACACCTTCCCGACGTGGAACGGCTACCCGGGCCTGTTCGCCTCCCTGGCCACCGGCAACCCGGTCCTGGTCAAGCCGCACCCGCGTGCCGTCCTCCCGCTGGCGCTCACGGTCCGCGTCGCCCGCGAGGTCCTGGCCGAGGCCGGATTCGACCCCAACCTGGTCGCGGTGGCCGTCGAGCGGCCCGGCGAGGGCATCGCCAAGACCCTGGCCGTCCGCCCCGAGATCCGGATCATCGACTACACCGGGTCCACCGCCTTCGGCGAATGGCTGGAGACCCACGCCCGCCAGGCGCAGGTCTACACGGAGAAGGCGGGCGTCAACACGGTGGTCGTCGACTCCACCGACGACTACAAGGGAATGCTGTCCAACCTGGCGTTCTCCCTCTCGCTCTACAGCGGCCAGATGTGCACCACCCCGCAGAACCTGCTGATCCCCCGCGACGGCATCACCACGGACGCGGGACCCAAGTCGTACGACGAGGTGGTCACCGATCTCGCCGCCGCGGTCGGCGGTCTCCTCGGCGACGACGCGCGGGCGAACGCCCTGCTCGGCGCCTTGGTCAACCCCGATGTGAAGGCGCGACTGGAGGCCGCGGCCGGCCTCGGCGAGGTGGCGCTCGCCTCCCGCGAGGTCGCCAACCCGGACTTCCCGGACGCCGTGGTCCGTACGCCCGTCATCGTGAAGCTCGACGGCTCCAAGCCGGACGACGAGGCCGCGTACCTCTCCGAGTGCTTCGGCCCGGTCTCCTTCGCCGTCTCCGTCGACTCGACCACCGACGCGCTGGAGCTGCTGCGCCGCACGGTCCGGGAGAAGGGCGCGATGACGGTCGGCGCGTACACGACCTCGGCCGACACCGAGCGCGCCGTCGAGGAGGTCTGCCTGGAGGAGTCGGCCCAGCTCTCGCTGAACCTGACGGGCGGGGTCTACGTCAACCAGACCGCCGCCTTCTCCGACTTCCACGGCTCCGGCGGCAACCCTGCCGCGAACGCGGCGCTGTGCGACAGCGCCTTCGTCGCCAACCGCTTCCGGGTGGTGGAGGTTCGCCGCCAGGCGTGAGCCAGGGCGCTCGCGGGGGCCCTCAGGGCCCCCGCGAGCACTCCCAAGGCCTCAGCGCCGTATCAGCCCCGGCCCGACCCCTGCCCCTGCAGGGGCTTGGCGCCGTCGCCGACCTCGGCGTACCGCTGCACCCAAGCGTGCATCGCGATCGCGGCCGCGGCGCCCGCGTTGATCGACCGGGTCGAGCCGAACTGGGCGATCGAGCAGACCATCGCCGCGTGCTCGCGCGCCTCCTCGGTGAGCCCCGGCCCCTCCTGCCCGAACAGCAGCACACAGCGCCGCGGCAGCACGGTCCGCTCCAGCGGCACCGCGCCCGGCAGATTGTCGATCCCGATGATCGGCAGCTCCTCGGCGGCCGCCCACGCCGTCAGCGACGCGGTGTCGGGGTGGTGGCGCACATGCTGGTAGCGGTCGGTGACCATGGCACCGCGCCGGTTCCAGCGCCGCCGGCCCACGATGTGGATCTCCTTGGCCAGGAAGGCGTTGGCGGTCCGCACCACCGACCCGATGTTGAAGTCGTGGCCCCAGTTCTCCACCGCGACATGGAAGTCGTGCCGGCGGGTGTCCAGGTCGGCGACGATCGCCTCCCGCGTCCAGTAGCGGTAGCGGTCGACGACGTTGCGCCGGTCGCCCCCGGCCAGCAGCTCGGGGTCGTAGCGCTCACCGTCCGGCCAGGGCTGCGGATGCGGCCCCACACCGACCTCGGGGGCGTACCCCTCGTCGAACTGGATCGGCTCGGACTCTTCTGCGGTGCTCACCCCACGAGGGTACGGGGGGTGTTCTCACCGCCCGTACGACGCTGCTCCGGCACCCTCCCCCCGTACCGGCGCGGCAACAGCCGGGACAGCAGCCGGTCCCGGCCGCGCCCCACCCGCGCCCCGAGCCAGACCAGGAAAGCCGTCGGCAGGAACACCGCGTCCGCGGAGATCATGGCGAGCGAGAACAGCGGCAGCCCGAGGAGCACGGCGATCCCGGCGTGCTCAAGCATCATCGCGACCAGCAGGACGTTCTTCACCCTGCGGTTGAAGAGGGCGAACGGGAAGGCGACCTGGACCAGCACGGTGCCGTAGGTCAACACCATCACCATCACGCCGCTGGATGCGAGCAGGTCGGAGAGGGCCGGCCAGGGCGTGAAGTAGTCCAGATGAAGCGGGTAGTACAGCGCCGTGCCGTCCTGCCAGCGCGAACCCTGGATCTTGTACCAGCCGGCCGTGGCGTAGATCAGACAGACCTCGGCCATCATCACGACGAGCGCGCCGTTGTGGGCGAGGTTGGCGAGGACGTCGAGGAGCGTGCGCGGCTCGCCCGGGGTGAAGCGGCACACCAGCCACCACAGCGCCTGCCCCAGCCACAGCACCCACAGCAGCACCACCAGCCACACAGATCCGGTCACATCGGCGAAGGCGGTGGCGGCGAGCAGGAAGCCCCCCAGCACCGTCCACAGCAGCGGGCCGACGACGTCTCGGCGGGGCGGCAGGCCGTGCGCGTCCTCGTTCGCCTCGTCGCGGGCCTCGCCGTGCGCCGCGGCGCGGGCTTCCCTGGCGGCCCGGCGGGCGTCCAGTGACCAGACCTGGCCGCAGCGGGTCAGGACCAGGTAGATCGCGAGGAGGTGGAGGACGTTGTCGCCGCCGTCGCCCACGAAGACGGAGCGATTCTGCAGTGAGAGCACCCCGACCATGAAGACCACCGACACGGCACGCGTCCGCCAGCCCAGCAGCAGCAGGGCGGCGGAGAGCACGGCGAGCGCGTAGACGATCTCGAACCAGAGCCGGCCGTCCGACCACATCAGCGCCGTGAACGCGTCGTTGTCGGCGATCAGCTGCCGGCCCATCTCCCACGACCAGGGGCCGTCGGGTCCGTACAGCTCATGACGGTGGGGCAGCTCGCGCAGCAGGAAGAGCAGCCAGGTGAGTGAGACGCCGATCCGTACGATCGCGGTCTGGTACGGGCCGAGCGCCGAGGCCGTGACCCGCTGGACGGCCCGGCCGAGCCGCCGGTCGAGCGGCTCCCGGCCGTCCTCCCGCCGGACGCGCCGGACGTGCTGGACGTGCCGACCGGGGTCCGGGCTCGCCGAAGGTGCGTTCACCGGGCCTCCTCCGTACGGTTCTCCTGCGCCGCGCCGGGCAGATCGGCGGGGCCGACCCGCCACCAGGGCAGCTCCCGGTGGGCAGGGGCGGCGTCGGTCCGCTCGGTGCTCCACGGCGGGGCGGGCACCGCCCGAACCGTCTGGCGGAGCTGGATCCGCTCCACCGTGCCGCCGAGGCGCTGCCCCTCCAGGCGCAGCATGACGATCCGGCGTAGGTAACTCTCGGAGAGCGTGCCCCGCAGGCCGTTGGGCCGATGGTCGTCGGTGTGGGAGTTCAGATAGAAGTCCCACGCCCGGCGCAGCTCGTTCTGCTCGGTGTGGCTGGGCACCAGGCTGCCGCGGATCGCTTCGGCGTCCTGCGCGGAGAGATCGATCCAGCCCGTGGTGCGCCGGGAGCCGTCGGCGGGTGCGACCTGGGCGCGGACCTGGACGGAGACGTTCTGCTGGAGCGGATTGGGGGCGAAGAGCTTCCAGTTCTGCTCGAACTCGGGATAGACCCAGTCGTCCACGGCCTCGCCGTGCCGCTTGGTCAGCGTGTTCGAGGGCGCGACGTGCAGGAAGACCATCGCGAGGTGCGCGCAGGCGAGGACGCCGACGACGGCGAGCGCGACAGCCGCCACGACCTGGTACGGGAGCGAGAGCGAGGCGATCCCCGCACCGGAGGGGGCGTCCGGTTCGGGGGCCGGGGGCTCCTCGAGTCCGCCCGCGTCGTCGTACGCGTCCATCCTGCCCCGATCCCGTTCGGCCCACCCCGGTTATCCACAGGGTTGACACCATACGGGCCGCCGACCGACCATTGAAGTCATTCAACCGAACGATCGGTCGGTAGGGGGTCCGATGACCGCAGGGACGGCAGCGACAGCCGTGACAGCAGTGACCGCGGACGCACAGGGCGTGCGAGCCGAGCAGGACACCGCCGCGGCGGCCGGCCAGGCCGCCCACGAGGCGGTGTTCGATGCCGCCGTCGCCGCCGACGAGCGCATCGAACCGCGCGACTGGATGCCCGACGCCTACCGGGCCTCCCTCGTCCGCCAGATCGCGCAGCACGCCCACTCCGAGATCATCGGCATGCAGCCGGAGGCCAACTGGATCACCCGCGCCCCCACACTGCGGCGCAAGGCCATCCTCATGGCCAAGGTCCAGGACGAGGCAGGCCACGGCCTGTACCTGTACAGCGCGGCGGAGACCCTCGGCACCAGCCGCGACGAGCTCCTCGACAAACTCCACTCCGGCCGCCAGAAGTACTCCTCGATCTTCAACTACCCCACCCTGACCTGGGCCGACGTCGGCGCGATCGGCTGGCTCGTGGACGGCGCCGCCATCACCAACCAGGTCCCCCTCTGCCGCTGCTCGTACGGCCCGTACGCCCGCGCCATGATCCGGGTCTGCAAGGAGGAGTCCTTCCACCAGCGTCAGGGATACGAAGCCCTCCTCGCCCTCTCCAAGGGCACCGAGGCGCAGCACGCCATGGCCCAGGACGCGGTGAACCGCTGGTGGTGGCCGTCCCTGATGATGTTCGGCCCGCCGGACGACGAGTCGGCCCACTCCGCCCAGTCCATGGCCTGGAAGATCAAGCGGCACTCCAACGACGAACTGCGCCAGCGCTTCGTCGACATCGCCGTCCCCCAGGCCGAAGCCCTCGGACTCACCCTCCCCGACCCGGACCTGCGGTGGAACGAGGAACGCGGACACTACGACTTCGGACCCATCGACTGGACCGAGTTCTGGGACGTCCTCAAGGGCAACGGCCCCTGCAACGAACAGCGGCTCAGCAAGCGCCGCCAGGCCCACGAGGACGGCGCCTGGGTCAGAGAAGCCGCCGCCGCGTACGCCGACAAGCACTCGACGAACCACCCAGAGCAGCACACACAGCAGCGCACGGAGCAGCAGGAGAACGGGGAGGCACGGGCATGACCACCGACGGATGGCCCCTGTGGGAGGTGTTCGTCCGCTCGCGCCGCGGACTTTCCCACACCCACGCGGGCAGCCTGCACGCCCCGGACGCCGAAATGGCCCTGCGCAACGCCCGGGACCTGTACACCCGCCGAGGCGAAGGCGTCTCCCTCTGGGTCGTCCCCTCCGCCGCGATCACCGCCTCCTCCCCCGACGAGAAGGACCCCTTCTTCGACCCGTCGGCTGACAAGCCCTACCGCCACCCGACGTTCTACGAGATCCCGGAGGGGGTGAAGCACCTGTGACCGCGCAGACCACCGCGATCGAGGCCGCCGCCCTCGCCCTCGGCGACGACGCCCTCGTGCTCTCCCACCGCCTCGGAGAATGGGCGGGCAACGCCCCCGTCCTCGAGGAGGACGTCGCCCTCGCCAACATCGCGCTCGACCTCCTCGGCCAGGCACGCGTCCTGCTCTCCCTCGTCGGCGACGAGGACGAACTCGCCTACCTCCGGGAAGAGCGCGCCTTCCGCAACACCCAGCTCGTCGAGCAGCCGAACGGCGACTTCGCCCACACCATCGCCCGCCAGCTCTACTTCTCCACCTACCAGAAGCTCCTCTACGGACAGCTGGCATCCGGCGAAGGACCCTTCAGCGGCCTCGCGGCCAAGGCCGTCAAGGAAGTCGCCTACCACCAGGACCACGCCGAGCACTGGACCCTGCGCCTCGGCGACGGCACCCCCGAGAGCCACACCCGCATGCAGCGGGCCTGCGACGCCCTCTGGCGCTACACCGGCGAAATGTTCCAGCCCGTCGACGGGCTCGACGTGGACCTCACCGCCATGGAGAACAGCTGGCTGGCATCGGTCACCGCCGTCCTCGAACAGGCCACCCTCACCGTGCCGGACGGGCCCCGCACCGGCGCCTGGACCGCAGGCGCCGGCCGACAGGGCCTGCACACCGAACCCTTCGGACGGATGCTCGCCGAGATGCAGCACCTCCACCGCAGCCACCCGGGGGCGACATGGTGACCATGACGGCCCTGGAGGAGGAACTGAGCCGGATCGCCGGCGCCGTCCCCGACCCCGAGCTGCCCGTCCTCACCCTGCGGGAACTGGGAGTCCTGCGCGGCGTCCAGGTGCTCGGCCCCGGCCGGGTCGAGGTCGAACTGACCCCGACCTACACCGGCTGCCCCGCGATCGAGGCCATGGCCTCCGACATCGAGCGCGCCCTGCACGACCACGGCGTGCCCGAGGTCTCCGTCGTCACCGTCCTCGCCCCCGCCTGGTCCACGGACGACATCAGCGACGAAGGCCGCCGCAAACTGGCCGAGTACGGCATCGCCCCGCCCCGCCCGCAGGGCCCGGCCGACGGCCCCATACCCCTCACCCTGGCGATCCGCTGCCCCCACTGCGGCTCCACCGACACCGAACTGCTGAGCCGGTTCTCCTCCACGGCCTGCAAGGCACTGCGCCGCTGCACGACCTGCCGCGAACCGTTCGACCACTTCAAGGAGTTGTAGATGTTCCACCCGCTCGAGGTGAGCGAGGTCGAGCAGCTCACGGACGACTCGGTGGCCGTCACCTTCGCGGTCCCGCCCGAGCTGCGCGAAACCTACCGCCACCTCCCCGGCCAGCACCTCGCCCTGCGCCGCACCACGCCGAACGGCGAGGAGATCCGCCGCACGTACTCGATCTGCGCCCCCGCCACCCCGGCCGGCCAGGACCCCGTACTGCGCGTGGGCATCCGCCGGGTCGACGGCGGCGAGTTCTCCACGTACGCCCTCAAGGAACTGGCCGTCGGCGACACCGTCGAGGTCATGGAGCCCACCGGCCGCTTCGTCCTCGCTCCCCGCCCCGGGCACTTCGCCGCCGTCGTCGGCGGCAGCGGCATCACCCCAGTCCTCTCGATGGCGGCGACACTCCTCGCACAGGAACCCGAAGCCCGGTTCTGCCTGATCCGCAGCGACCGAACCGCCTCTTCCACAATGTTCCTCGACGAGGTGGCCGACCTCAAGGACCGCTACCCCGACCGCTTCCAGCTCGTCACCGTGCTCTCCCGGGAGGAACAGCAGTCGGGCCTCCCCTCCGGACGCCTCGACCAGGAACGGCTCACCGGCCTGCTGCCCGCGCTCCTGCCCGTCGGCGACATCGACGGCTGGTTCCTGTGCGGCCCCTTCGGCCTCGTGCAGAGCGCCGAACACGCCCTGCGCGGACTCGGCGTCGAACGCGGCCGGATCCACCAGGAGATCTTCCACGTCGACGACGGATCGGCCCCCGCCCCGGCGCCCACCACCGGCGCACCCGTCCACGCCACCCTGACAGCCACCCTGCACGGCCGCTCCGGCAACTGGCCCGTACAGGAGGGCGAGACGCTGCTCGACACCGTGCTCCGGGCCCGCGCCGACGCCCCCTACGCCTGCAAGGGCGGCGTGTGCGGCACCTGCCGCGCCTTCCTGGTCGGCGGCGAGGTCCGGATGGACCGCAACTTCGCACTGGAGCCCGAGGAGACCGAAGCCGGCTACGTCCTGGCCTGCCAGTCGCACCCCGCCACGGCGGAAGTGGAGCTCGACTTCGACCGCTGACACCCGGCGGCACCGGAAGCCCTGCGCGGCCATTCCCTTCCCCTAGAACCTGTTCTATCTTGACGATCCGTCAGACGCCGGATCGTCAAGGCGGAAACAGCACCAACGGGAGGGCACGGCTGTGGACTTCACCTTCACCGAGGAACAGCAGGCGGCCGTCGAGGCAGCCCGAGCGATCTTCTCCGACGTCCCGCCCGACGGCGTACCGAGCCCCGCGCTCACCCCCGGCGCCGTCGCCGACGACTTCGACCGACCGCTCTGGTCCCGCCTCGCCGCCGCCGACCTCCTCGGCCTGGCCCTCGCCCCCGAACACGGCGGCGCCGGCCTCGACACCATCGCGCTCTGCCTCGTCCTGCGCGAATCCGCCCGCGTCCTCGCCCGCGTACCCCTCCTGGAAACCAGCGCGGTCGCCATGACCGTCCAGCGGTACGCCGACGCCCACACCGCCGCCTCCCTGCTCCCGGGCGTCGGCCGCGGCGAACTCGTCCTCACCGCCGCCTCCAACGGCCGCAGCGGACACGACCCCGCCGAACTCGCCGTCACCGCCCACCGCGACGGCAGCGACGGCACCGGCTGGACCCTCGACGGCCTCCAGAGCGCCGTCCCCTGGGCACACGCCGCCGACCGCATCGCCGTCCCCGCCCACACCTCCGAAGGACACACCGTCCTCGCCCTGGTCCCCCGCACCCATCCGGGCCTCACCCTGGCCGAGCAGTACTCCACCAGCGGAGAACTCCTCGCCGAACTCCACCTCGACTCCGTACGCCTCACCGACGACGACGTCATCACCGCCGACGGCGCCTGGGAATGGCTCCGCGGCGTCCTCACTACCGGGACCTGCGCCCTCGCCCTCGGCCTCGGCGAGAACGTCCTCACCATGACCAGCCGGTACACCGGAAAACGCGAGCAGTTCGGCCACCCCGTGGCCACCTTCCAGGCAGTCGCCGTCCAGGCCGCCGACCGCTACATCGACCTGCGCGCCATGGAAGTCACCCTCTGGCAGGCCGCCTGGCGCATCAGCACCGGAGCCGACGGACCGCTACCCCCCGCCGCGGACATCGCCGTCGCCAAGATCTGGGCATCGGAAGGCGTACGCCGCGTGGTGCAGACCGCGCAGCACCTCCACGGCGGCATCGGCGCCGACACCGGCCACCCCCTGCACCGCTACCACGCCTGGGCCAAGCAGCTCGAACTCGCCCTCGGCCCCGCCCCGGCCCACGAGGAAGCATTGGGCGACCTGCTGGCCGCCCACCCACTCGCCTAGAAGAACCTGATCAGAGGACGAAGGCCGGGCTGCCGCTCTCCGTCACCATCGGACGCCCGGCGCCGTCCCAGGCCAGCATGCCGCCGTCGACGTTCACCGCGTCGATCCCCTGCTGCACCAGGTACTGCGTCACCTGCGCCGAACGGCCACCGACCCGGCACATCACAAAGGCACGGCGACCCTCGGCCACCGCCTCCGTCACCTCACCGAAGCGCGCCACGAAGTCGCTCATCGGCACATGCAGCGCGCCCTCGACGTGACCGGCCGCCCACTCGTCGTCCTCCCGGACGTCCAGCACCAGGGCATCGGCCGGCACGGAGGCCACGTCCACCGAGGGCAGCGGGGCGAAATTCATGGGACAGGCCTTCTCTCGTCGGAACCGCTCTTCGAAAAAAACCTACTGCACCAGCGCGGACAGCTCCGCTTCCCGCTCGGAGACCTGCGCGAGAAGCTGCTCGGCGATCTCCTCCAGGAGCCTGTCCGGGTCGTCCGGCGCCATCCGCAGCATCGCGCCGATCGCGCTCTCCTCCAGCTCCCGGGCCACCACGGTCAGCAGCTCCTTACGGTGCGACAGCCACTCGAGCCGCGCGTACAGCTCCTCGCTCTCGCTGAGCGGCTCCTTCTCGGGCACCGGACCGGCCGCCCACTCGGCCGACAGCTCCCGCAGCAGCCCGGCGTCACCGCGTGCGTACGCCGCGTTCACCCGCGTGATGAACTCCTCACGCCGCTTCCGCTCGTCCTCGTCCCGCGCCAGGTCCGGGTGCGCCTTACGGGCCAGCTCGCGATACAGCTTGCGGGCCTCCTCGCTCGGCCGGACCCGCTTGGGCGGCTGCACCGACTGCCCGGTCAGCATCGCGGCGGCCTCGGGGGACAGCCCTTCGGAGTCGATCCAGTCGTGGAACAGCTCCTCGACGCCCGGCATCGGCATGACGCCCGCCCGCGCCTCCTGCGCCCGCCGCAGATCCTCCGGATCCCCGCTCCGGGCGGCCCGTGCCTCGGCGATCTGCGCGTCCAGCTCGTCGAGCCGCGCGTACATGGGGCCGAGCTTCTGGTGGTGCAGCCGGGAGAAGTTGTCCACCTCCACCCGGAAGGTCTCCAACGCGATCTCGAACTCGATCAGCGCCTGCTCGGCCACCCGCACGGCCTTCTCCAGCCGCGCCTCGGGCCGCTCGCCTCCGGGCCCACCGCCCGTGGCGGCACCCTCCGCGCCGGCACCCCGGTCCGCGCCCTGGTCCACGTCCACGTCCTCGCTCCGGCTCGTCACCCCACCAGCCTACGATCCCCCGGGGGGCCCTCCCCCCTCCCTCCCCCCGCCCCATCCCCCGTGTTCGTCGGCGCGGCGTGGTGGCAGGCGGCAGGCATCAGCTGCCGTCGGCCGTCACACGCCCCGCTCGGCCGGTATCCGGCCGTTGTTCACCGCCTTCACCAGGTCGGTGTGGTCCGCCGTGGTGCGGTCCGCGTATGCCACGGCGAAGGCGGCGATCGCCTCGTCCAGTTCCTCGTTCTTGCCGCAGTAGCCGGCTATCAGCCGCGGGTCGGCGCTGTGGGCGTGGGCGCGGGCCAGCAGTGCGCCGGTCATGCGCCCGTAGTCGTCGAGCTGGTCGGGCGTGAGGGCGGTGGCGTCGACGCTGCCCTTGCGGTTGCGGAACTGACGCACCTGGAAGGGGCGCCCGTCCACCGTCGTCCAGCCCAGGAGGATGTCGCTGACGACCTGCATCCGCTTCTGGCCCATGACCACTCGCCGCCCCTCGTGGTCCGGGGCGGCGTCGGGGAAGCCGACGGCCGGAAGGTGGGGGAGCAGGGCGGAGGGCCGTGCCTCCTTCACCTGGAGGACCAGCGGCTCGCCCCGGTGGTCGAGCAGCAGGACGACGTAGGAACGCGTGCCGACGCTGCCGGTGCCGACGACGCGGAAGGCGACGTCGTGGACGGCGTACCGCGCGAGCAGCGGCAGCCGGTCCTCCGACACGGTCTTCAGGTACGCGCCGAGGGAGGCGGTGACCGCCGCCGCTTCCTCGTCGGGGACACGGCGCAGTACCGGGGGTGCGTCGACGAACCGGCGGCCTCCGCCTTCGGTGTCGGTGACGGACTCGGTCGACCGGGCGGCGAACCGGGCGCTGGTGTTGTTCCGGGCTTTCTCCGAGACGCGTTCGAGGGTGCCGAGCAGGTCGCGGGCGTCGGTGTGGGAGACGAGTTCCTCGTCGGCGATGGCGTTCCAGGCGTCGAGGGCGGGGAGGCGGGCGAGCAGCCGCATGGTGCGCCGGTAGGCGCCCACGGTGTCGAAGGCCGCGGCCCGGCAGGTGTCCTCGCTCGCGCCGGTTTCACGGCCGGCGAGGACGAGGGAGGTGGCCAGACGCTTGAGGTCCCATTCCCAGGGGCCGACGACGGTCTCGTCGAAATCGTTGAGGTCGATGACGAGCCGCCCGCGGGCGTCGCCGTAGAGGCCGAAGTTCGCCGCGTGTGCGTCGCCGCATATCTGGGCGCCGACGCCGGTGACAGGGGAGCCGACGAGATCGTGGGCCATGAGCCCGGCGGAGCCGCGCAGGAACGCGAAGGGGCTCACGGTCATTCTTCCGACGCGTATCGGTGCCAGCTCCGGTACCCGGTCGCGGCTCGACTCCTCGACGGCGCGTACGGCGTCGGGCCGGTCGGCGGCGAGTGACAGGGTGTCGTGGGTGGAGCGGGGGACTCGTCCGCGCAGGGCTTTGCCGCGTTCCTTGGGGGAGTCGGTGGCCCCGGCGGGGGCTCGCTTCGCGAATCCGGGCACGTGCGGAATGCGCGCGTGTCCGGTACTCCGCTGTTCTGGTACCGCTGCCGCGATCTCGCCCATGGGACGTCCTCCCCCGACTCGTACGACGCTGTCCAACATCAACTGGGCATGACGGTACAGCCGGGCCCGGCGGCCCGTCTGCCCCTGTGGACAACCTGCGGTTCGGGGAAAACTACGTCACCCCTTCTAGACGCCGACGGCTTCCTCGATCTCCTCTTCCTCCTCCTTCTCGCTGGCGGTCCCGGTCGTCAGGGCGGGCCGTCGGCGGTGTGCCTCGGTGAGGCCGGCGGCGGCGGTCAGGGCGAGGCCGGCGAGGAGCCAGAGGGCGAGGACCAGGGTGTGCCGGCCGAGTCCGGTGCCGTCGAAGTACACGTGGCCGCGGACGCCTTCGACGAAACCTGCGCCGTTCCAGAAGGCGTGGAGGGAGCCGAAGAAACCGGGCTGGAGTTCGGGGCGGTAGATGCCGCCGGAGCTGGTGAAGTTGAGCATGACGAACAGGACCATCACGCCGAGGGTGGTCCAGCGGCGCAGGTAGGTGTGGAGTCCGACGCCGATGAGGAGGATGCCGGCCGCGTACAGCCAGGACAGGGCCCACAGTCCGCCGAGTCCGTGGTCGACGAGGTGGAACATCGGTCCGGCGAAGATGGTGCCGATCAGGCTGACGACGAGGGACGTTCCGGCGGCGAGGAGTGCGCGGACGCGCAGGGGGAGGACGGCGCCGGCGCCCGCGATCACGGCGACGGAGGCGTAGGAACCGATGCTGAGGGCGACGAGCAGGAAGAAGATGCCCTGTCCGGTGGGGTCGCCGGCCGAGACGGGGGCGACGTCGGTCACCTTCAGCGGTGCGCCCTGGTCCGCGGCGACCTTGGTGAAGACCTTTTCGACGGCCATGGCGCTGGTGTCGGAGGAGGCCGAGGCGACGAGCAGCTCGGGCCGGGGGCCGGGCAGGTAGGCGCCGAAGCTGGAGCGGTCGAGCAGCGCGGAGACGGCGGTCTCGCGGTCGGCGGCGGTGCGGACGTCGAGGGCGCCGTCGCCCTTGTCGTGGAGGGTCTGGGCGAGCACCTGGGCGGTGGGGCCGGAGCCGACGACGTCGACGCGCAGGTCGTGGGGTGCGGGGGCGTGGAAGGCGCCGAGGTAGGCGATTCCCATGCCGATGCACATGAGCAGGGGGGTGAGCAGGTGCCCGAGGACGTGCCGCAACGCGCTCGGGGAGTGCGGTCGTGCCGAGTTCCGGCCTGCGGGGTTCAGTCCTGTGGACACGAGCGAGCTCCTTGGTTGGCTTTTACAACTAAATTACCGTTGTACTGTACAACCAAAGCGGGACAGGCCGCGAGCGACAGTGAGGAGCGCACCATGACCGACGGCGCGCGGGACACATCCGTCGACAGCATCCAGCGGGAGCTGACGGCCTTCGCCCGCCGGGCGCGTGCCGCGGCGGCCCGGCTCCATCCCGAGCTGCCGCTCGTCTCGTACACGCTGCTCGCGCACATCGTCGACAAGCAGGGCTGCCGGGCCACCGATCTCGCCGCGCACTACCTGCTGGACAAGTCCACCGTCAGCCGGCAGGTCGCCGGTCTGGAGAAGCTCGGTCTGGTCGAGCGCCGCCCGGACCCGGACGACCACCGCGTCCAGGTCCTGCACCCGACGGAGGCGGGCGACGACCTTCTCGCCTCCACACAGGCGAGCCGCCTCGCCGCCTACCAGGAACGCCTACAGGACTGGTCGGCCGAGGACCTGGAGCGGTTCGCCGCCTATCTGATCCGCTACAACGCCGCGGGCACCGCCGGTCTCCCCGGCCCCATCCGCTGACGGGACCCCGCGGGATCCACCCGGGCGGCCTACAGAGCTACAGTCCGGCGTCCCGCGCCAGCAGCGCCGCCTGCACCCGGTTCTCACAGTCCAGCTTCGCCAGGATCCGGCTCACATACGTCTTCACCGTGGCCTCGCTCATGTGCAGCCGTCGCCCCGCGTCCGCGTTGGACAGCCCCTCCCCGAGCAGCGCGAGAACCTCCCGCTCCCGTTCGCTCAGTGCCGCCACCCGCCGTCGGGCCTCCTCGGCACGCGCCACCTCCCGGCCCGAGGCCAGCTGCTCCACCACGTGCCGGGTGGCCGCGGGCGAGAGATAGGCGTCCCCCGCCGCGGCGGCCCGCACCGCCCGGATCAGTTCGGCCGGCGCCGTGTCCTTCAGCAGGAACCCGGCGCCCCCGTGCTCCAGGGCCCGCAGGACGTTCTCCCGCTCCCCGAAGGTGGTCAACACGATCACCCGGGCCGCCGGCGCCGCCCTGCGCAGCTCCGGCAGCGCGGAGAGCCCGTCGAGCAGCGGCATCTGGATGTCGAGCAGCACGACGTCGGCGGCGTGCGTCCGCGCCCGCTCGACCGCCTCCCGGCCGTTCGCCGCCTCCGCCACCACCTCGATCTCCTGGTCGGAGGTGAGGATCATCCGGATCCCCGCTCTGATCAGCGGCTCGTCGTCGGCGATCACGACCCTGATGCGCTGCCCTGCCACTGCTTCTCCCCCACGGCTACCGATACGGCGGGGCCAGCGCTACCGCTTGACCTCGTACGACTTCTTCTCGATCAGCTTGCCGTCCTTGAAGCAGAACCGGAAAACCGGCTCGGTCTCGAAGCTGTCGCCCATCTCCGAGGACATCAAGACCAGGCACTTCGATCCGGCGGGCTCCGCGGGCCCCTTGCCGTGCAGCCCGGCGGTGGTGACCGTGTCGCCGGAGGGCAGCTTGTCGCGGACCTCCCGCTCGGCCGTGCCGACCTTCACCGCGTCGTACTGGGCGGGGTCGATCATCCCCTCCTTCAACGAGCCGACCATGAAGTAGATGCCGAAGCCGGCCGCCACCATCAGCAGCACCAGCGCGGCGAACGCGATCCCGCACCCCAGCGCGACCCCGCCGCTCCTGCTTCTGCCGCCTCCGCGCAACGCCATCGCCAACTCCCGCTCAGTGAACGTCCAGTCGGCCGGTCCGACTGCGACCGGTCCACCGTGGCGCACCACGGGCGCCGTCGACTGCTGTCGGAAGTCGTCGGCCGCATCGACCAAAGGCGCTGCTTCGACGACCCCGTACGGCAGCACTCCGGCGACCCGGAAGCCGCCGTCGTCGGTCGGGCCGGTGTGCACCATGCCGCCCACCAGCCGGGCCCGCTCGTGGAGCCCCGTCAGCCCCTGGCCTCCGCTGACCACGTCCTGCGGCGCCGCACCGGCCGCCTCGTTGACGATCTCCACGACGAAGGAGTCCGGTTCGTACCGCAGCTCCACACCGATCAGCGCGCCCGGCGCGTGCTTGTAGGCGTTGGTGAGCGCTTCCTGAACGATCCGGTACGCCGCGTGGTCGGCGGCCGGCGGCAGCGGCTGGTACTCCCCGATCCGGCGCAGCTCGACCTGGGTGCCGGCCGACCGGGCGGCCTCCACGAGCCCCTCGATACCTGCGGTCCCCCGCGCCGCCCGTCCCGATTCGTCGCCCGCGCGCACGGCCCTGTGCGGCGGCTCGGCCGGTGCCTCGATCCCGTCGCGCAGGATGCCGACGACCTCGCGCAGCTCGTGCATCGCGGTCACCGACGCGTTCCGCAAAACGCCGACGGCCTCGCGCTGGCGGTCGGTCAGCTCCCGGTCCACCTCCAGTGCTCCGGTGTGGACGGAGATCAGCGCCAGTTGGTGCCCGAGGCTGTCGTGCATGTCCTGGGCGATGCGCTGCCGCTCCCGAAGCCGCGCCTGCCCGGCCACCATGGCCCGCTCCCGCAGCAACTGGGCGTTGCGTTCCTGCAGGGCGTGCAGCAGGGTCCGCCGCTGGGTCCAGTAGCGGTTGGCGAGTCCGGGCGCCAGCGTCGTCGCCAGGTAGTACAGCGTCGACAGGAGTGCGAGGCTCAGCACCCTGTGCAGGTCCCAGGCCTCGACCAGTGTCGTCGCGAGGTTCAGCACGTACGCGACCGTGAACACCACCAGCGCACGGCCCGCGCCCGCGACGTAACGCCCCGCCGACCAGCCGACGAGGATCAGCAGCACCAGGAAGCCCGGCACCAGAGGGGCGAGCGTGCCGGTGACGACCAGCACGGTCGCGGGCAGTCGGCGCCGCAGCAGCGACAACAGGGCGGCGGCCAGGGCGACCCCGGCGAGCTGCCATCCCTCGCCGCCCAGCAGTTCCTCGGTCCCGGCGGCCAGCAGCGCCATGACGACGGCGAGGACCGCCTCGCCGGCGGCCCTGCGCCGCGACCACATCCCGGGCACGGTGAACCACCGCCACCCGGCGCCGATCCCGGCTCTGATCTTCGAAGACGCGTCCACACCCGCACGATAGGCAGCGCGCCGCGCCGCCCGCGGCCCTCTTTCGTCGCGCTCTTCCGCGACGAACGTCGACGAACGTCCGACCGCGCCGACGCCCGTCCCTGCTCCGAACGTCCCACCCCGCCGATGCCCGTCCCCGTTCCGAACGTCCGACCGCGCGGCCCCCGCGCCGTGACGAATGTGACGTTCGCAACGTCGGTCAAACGCGGAAGCCCCGTAGGTCGATGACCTACGGGGCTTCCGTCTGGTGCGCGAGGGGGGAGTTGAACCCCCACGCCCTTTCGGGCACTGGAACCTGAATCCAGCGCGTCTGCCTATTCCGCCACCCGCGCATTGGGTGTGCTCCGGGCTCCCTCACCTTTCGGTGCGATCGCCTGGCGACATCTGAAGATTAGCACGTCGCAGACGGTGGATTCACATCCGTTGTTTCGCCCCCTCTTCGAGCGAACAAGGAGGAAGACAGGAGGAGACACCAGGCGTCGGCGGGAGGGAGACGGGAAGCGGGGACGAGGGAGGAGGGAGGCCAACGGGAGGGCGGCACCGGGCGACGAGCCCCGCCGGACGAGCCGGACGGTCACAGCCCCGCCCCGCTCCCCCTGCTTGGCCCCCGGGTGCGGGACACTGTCCACAGGCCGCCTCTACGATCCGTGGGGAAAGGTCTGTGAGAGGTGACACTCGTCCACAGGGCAGAGAAGGGGAACCAGCCGATTTCCCGACGCGTGGATACGATCAGTAAGCAGTACCAGGACGACAACGACGGAGGAGGTGCCCCATGGGAGTCCTGAAGCGTTTCGAGCAGCGGCTCGAAGGTCTGGTCAACGGCACCTTCGCCAAGGTCTTCAAGTCCGAGGTCCAGCCCGTCGAGATCGCCGGCGCGCTGCAGCGCGAGTGCGACAACAACGCGACGATCTGGAACCGCGAGCGGACCGTCGTCCCCAACGACTTCATCGTGGAGCTGAGCACCCCCGACTACGAGCGTCTCAGCCCGTACTCGGGACAGCTCGGCGACGAACTGTCCGGTCTCGTCCGGGACTACGCCAAGCAGCAGCGCTACACCTTCATGGGCCCCATCAAGGTCCACCTGGAGAAGGCCGACGACCTCGACACCGGTCTGTACCGGGTGCGCAGTCGCACGCTCGCGTCGAGTTCGTCACAGCAGCAGGCTCCGGTCGCCGGCCCCCAGCAGGGCCGCGCACCGGGTGGATACGGCTATCCTCCGGCCGGTGCGCCGCCGATGCCCGCGGCCCCGCCGCCGGGCGCGGCCGGCATGCAGCGGCCCGGCCAGCCGCCCGTCGGCGGCCGTCCCGCGGCCGGCGGTCCCGGCCCCATGCCCTCCTCCGGCGCCCAGGTGCGCCGGTGGATCGAGATCAACGGCACCCGCCATCAGATCTCTCGCCCGACCCTGGTCCTTGGCCGCAGCACCGACGCGGACGTGAGGATCGACGATCCCGGCGTCTCCCGCCGGCACTGCGAGATCCGGACCGGAACGCCCTCGACGATCCAGGATCTCGGGTCCACCAACGGCATCGTGGTGGACGGGCAGCACACCACCCGCGCTACGCTCCGCGACGGCTCGCGGATCGTCGTGGGCAGCACCACCATCGTTTACCGGCAAGCCGAAGGGTGAAGCGGGGGCAATGTCAGAGCTGACCCTGACGGTCATGCGGCTGGGTTTCCTGGCCGTTCTGTGGCTGTTCGTGATCGTGGCCGTCCAGGTCATTCGCAGCGACCTGTTCGGCACGCGTGTCACGCAGCGCGGTTCGCGCCGCCAGGACGCCCGGCCGCAGCAGAACGCGCGGCAGGCGGCCTCGCCGCCACCCCAGCGTGGCCAGCAGAGCGCGGGCGGCGGACGGCAGCGCCGCGGCGCCCCGACCAAGCTGGTCGTGTCCGAGGGCACCCTCACCGGCACGACGGTCGCCCTCCAGGGGCAGACCATCACGCTGGGCCGGGCCCACGACTCGACGATCGTGCTGGACGACGACTACGCCTCCAGCAGGCATGCCAGGATCTACCCGGACCGGGACGGCCAGTGGATCGTCGAGGATCTCGGGTCCACCAACGGCACGTATCTCGACCGGACCCGTCTCACCACCGCCACACCGATTCCGCTGGGCGCGCCGATCCGCATCGGCAAGACCGTCATCGAGCTGCGGAAGTAGTACGACAATGAGCGAGCGGAGCGAGCGGGCCGAGGCGGTCCCCACGACGAGCCGTGCGACGGACCGACAGGTCCGGGCCGCGGACCGGCACGGGCTCCCGACCGGAGGGTGGGCAGTGTGGCTCGAGACCGGCTGTACCCCGAGGCGGCGTCGACAGGGGAGGTGCGCATGAGTCTCTCTCTGCGCTTCGCCGCCGGGTCGCACAAGGGCATGATCCGCGAGGGCAACGAGGACTCCGGCTACGCCGGCCCCCGTCTGCTCGCCATCGCGGACGGCATGGGCGGCCAGGCCGCCGGCGAGGTCGCCTCCTCGGAGGTGATCTCCACCCTCGTCACCCTCGACGACGACGTCCCCAGTTCGGACATCCTCACCTCGCTCGGTGCCGCGGTGCAGCGCGCCAACGAGCAGCTGCGGATGATGGTCGAGGAGGACCCGCAGCTGGAGGGCATGGGCACCACGCTCACCGCCCTGCTGTGGACGGGCCAGCGCCTCGGCCTGGTGCACGTCGGCGACTCGCGCGCGTACCTGCTGCGCGACGGTGTGCTGACGCAGATCACGCAGGACCACACCTGGGTGCAGCGGCTCGTCGACGAGGGCCGGATCACCGAGGAAGAGGCCACCACCCACCCACAGCGCTCGCTCCTCATGCGGGCGCTGGGCAGTGGCGACCACGTGGAGCCGGACCTGTCGATCCGTGAGGTCCGGGCCGGCGACCGGTATCTGATCTGCTCCGACGGGCTGTCCGGAGTCGTCTCCCACCAGACGATGGAGGACACCCTCGCCAGCTACCAGGGTCCGCAGGAGACCGTGCAGGAGCTGATCCAGCTCGCGTTGCGCGGCGGCGGCCCCGACAACATCACGGTGATCGTCGCCGATGTCCTCGACGTCGACGGCGGCGACACCCTCGCCGGGCAGCTCAGCGACACCCCGGTCATCGTCGGCGCGGTCGCCGAGAACCAGGTGCCGCAGGCGGACGGCGGGGCGATGCAGACCCCGGCCGGCCGGGCCTCCGGTCTCGGCCGCCCCGCGCCGCACCAGCAGCCCCCGGCGGGCGGCTTCGGCCCGCCCGGCAGCGGCGACGACCACGGCTACGGCTCCATGCCGCCGCAGGGCTCGTTCGGCACGTACAACGACGAGGACTTCGACAAGTACGAGAAGTACGAGAAGCCGCGCACCGGGTGGAAGTGGTTCAAGCGCGGCTTCTTCCTGCTCCTCGCGCTCGCCGTGCTCGGCGGCGGACTGTACGGCGGCTACCGCTGGACGCAGACCCAGTACTACGTCGGTTCCAACGAGCAGCATGTGGCGCTGTACCGGGGCATCAGCCAGGACCTGGCCTGGGTCTCGCTCTCGGAGGTCGAGAAGGACCACCCCGAGATCGAACTCAAGTACCTCCCGCAGTACCAGCGCAAGCAGGTCGAGGACACGATCGCCGGCGGCAGCCTCGGCAAAGCGCAGACGAAGATCGCGGAGCTGTCCGCGCAGGCTTCGGCCTGCAAGAAGGCCGAGCAGCGTCGTGAGGCGGCCGACAAGGCCGCCGACCAGGCGAGCAAGCCGCCGGCCGACGGCGCGACCCCGCCAGATTCCAAGCCCACCACAGCCGCTCCCTCCCCGGGCCCCACCCTCACGGAGGACGAGCAGAAGCTGGCCTCGAACTGCGGCAAGCAGTAAGCACCCGTAGGGGGCCTTTCACCACCATGAGCGTTGTCACCAACACGACCACCATCGGCGCGATCGAAGCGCCGAGCCGCCGCAACACCGAGCTGGCGCTGCTCGCGTTCGCCGTCGTCATCCCGGTGTTCGCGTACCTCAACGTCGGGCTGGCGCTGGACGGCGAAGTGCCGTCCGGCATGCTCGGCTACGGGCTCGGCCTCGGCCTGCTCGCAGGCGTCGCGCATCTCGTGGTGCGCAGGTTCGCGCCGTACGCGGACCCGCTGCTGCTGCCCCTGGCCACGCTGCTCAACGGCATGGGCCTGGTGCTGATCTGGCGGCTCGACCAGTCCCCGCGGCTGATCGCCCTGGCGAAGCGCCAGTACGGCGCCTTCAGCGCCTCCGCGCCCAACCAGATGATGTACTCCGCGATCGGCATCGCCATGTTCGTCGGCGTGCTGCTGATTCTGAAGGACCATCGTGTCCTGCAGCGCTACACGTACATCTCCATGGTGGCGGCGCTCATCCTGCTGCTGCTGCCGCTTGTCCCGGGCCTCGGCACGGACAGCTTCGGCGCCAAGATCTGGATCAGGGTCGGCGGCTTCTCCATCCAGCCCGGTGAATTCGCCAAGCTGGTCCTGGCGGTGTTCTTCTCCGGCTACCTGATGGTGAAGCGGGACGCCCTGGCCCTGGCCAGCCGCCGCTTCATGGGGCTCTACCTGCCGCGCGGCCGCGACCTCGGCCCGATCCTGACGATCTGGGCGGTCAGCCTCCTCATCCTGGTCTTCGAGAACGACCTCGGTACCTCCCTCCTGTTCTTCGGCATGTTCGTGATCATGCTGTACGTGGCGACTGAGCGGACCAGCTGGATCGTCATGGGTCTGCTGATGGCCACGGGCGGCGCGGTCTTCGTCAGTACCTTCGCCAGCCACGTCCAGTCCCGTGTGGCAGCCTGGCTCGACCCGTTCGAGTGCCTGAAGACGGCGCCCGAAGGCAGCAACATGGCGTATGCCTGCGACCAGATGACCCAGGTGCTGATGTCCTTCGGCTCCGGCGGCATCCTCGGCACCGGCCTCGGTCAGGGCAACTCCGACCTGATCCAGTTCGCCGCCAACTCCGACTTCATCTTCGCCACCGTCGGCGAGGAGCTTGGCCTGACCGGTGTGATGGTCTTCCTGCTCCTCTACGGGCTGATCATCGAACGGGGTGTCCGCACCGCCCTAGCCGCCCGCGACCCCTTCGGCAAGCTGCTCGCGATGGGCCTGTCCGGCGCCTTCGCGCTGCAGATCTTCGTCGTGGCCGGCGGTGTGATGGGGCTCATCCCGCTGACCGGTATGACGATGCCGTTTCTCGCGTACGGCGGTTCCTCGGTGATCGCCAACTGGGCCCTGATCGGCATCCTGATCCGGATCAGCGACACCGCGCGCCGCCCGGCGCCAGCCCCCGCCCCGTCCCCCGATGCCGAGATGACCCAGGTGGTCCGTCCGTGAACAAGCCCCTGCGCCGGGTCGCGATCTTCTGCGGCCTGCTGGTCCTCGCCCTGCTGATCCGGGACAACTGGATCCAGTACGTCCGCGCCGACGAGCTGAACTCTCACCCGCGGAACAAGCGGGTCACGATCGAGCGGTACGCCAATGAGCGCGGCAACATCATCGTGGACGGCAAGCCGATCACCGGGTCGGTCGACTCCCAGGACCCGTACTACCGGTTCAAGCGGACCTACACTGACGGTCCCATGTGGGCGCCGGTGACCGGGTACGCCTCGCAGGCCTACGACGCCAACCAGATCGAGAAGATCGAGGACGGCATCCTCACCGGCAACGACGACCGGCTGTTCTTCGACCGGACGCTGGCGATGTTCACCGGCGACAAGAAGAAGGGTGGCAACGTCGTCACGACGTTGAGCAGCGCCGCCCAGAAGGCCGCGTTCAAGGGGCTCGGCAGCAAGACGGGTGCTGTCGTCGCCATAGAGCCCAGGACGGGCAAGATCCTCGCACTCGCCTCCACCCCGTCCTACGACCCGTCCTCCTTCGCCGGCTACTCCTCCAAGGACGAGAAGGCCTGGGTGGCGCTGGAGGAGGACAAGAATAAGCCGAAGCAGAACCGCGCGCTGCGCGAGATCTACCCGCCCGGCTCGGTCTTCAAGGTCGTCACGGCCGCCGCTGCGCTGGAGCACGGCAAGGTCACGGACATCGACGCGGCCACCGACACCCCCGAGCCGTACAAGATCCCGCTGTCCACCGTGCCCATGAAGAACCACGCCAGCGGCTGCCAGAACGCCAGCCTGAACGAGGCACTCCGCATCTCCTGCAACTCGGTCTTCGCCAAGCTCGGCGACCAGGTCGGCCGGGACGCCATGGCCGAGACCGCCGAGAAGTTCGGATTCAACGCCGAGCAGTTCACCCCGGTCCGTTCGGCCGCCTCCGTCTACGACAAGAAGATGGACCGCGGCGGCAACGCGCTCTCCTCGATCGGCCAGTTCAACACGGCGACGACTCCGCTCCAGATGGCCATGGTCACGGCGGCGATCGCCAACGACGGCAAGCTGATGAAGCCGTACATGATCGACAAGCTCGTGGCTCCGAACCTCGACGTGATCAAGCAGAACGAGCCGGAGGAGATGAGCCGCCCGCTGTCGCAGCGGAACGCCCAGCTGATCCAGACGATGATGGAGAACGTCGTCGAGAACGGCACCGGCGGCAAGGCCGACCTGAACACGGACGGCGTGAAGGTCGGCGGCAAGACCGGTACGGCGCAGCACGGCGAGAAGAACGCCAAGCGCCCCTACGCCTGGTTCATCTCCTACGCCAAGACCGACCAGGGCTCCCCGGTCGCCGTCGCTGTCATCGTCGAGGATTCCGCGGGCACCAGCCGTGAGGACATCAGCGGTGGCGGTCTGGCGGCCCCGATCGCGAAGGCCGTGATGAAGGCGGTCCTGAAGAACAGGAGCTGACCCTGCGGCCGGGCACCGGCCAGGTACCGGTCAGGTATCAGGTGCCGGTCGCGGGCGGAACGCCTTCCCGGGGCCGGTAGCGTATGCGCGAACAGCACACCGCCGGACCACCACATCGGTGCGGTCGGGACAGACGGAGAGGGCTGGATTAGCTATGGAAGAGCCGCGTCGCCTCGGCGGCCGGTACGAGCTGGGCTCGGTGCTCGGCCGTGGTGGCATGGCGGAGGTCTACCTCGCCCACGACACCCGGCTCGGCCGCACCGTCGCCGTGAAGACGCTGCGGGCCGACCTCGCCCGCGACCCGTCCTTCCAGGCCCGGTTCCGCCGTGAGGCCCAGTCGGCCGCCTCGCTCAACCACCCGGCGATCGTCGCGGTCTACGACACCGGCGAGGACTACGTCGACGGGGTCTCCATCCCGTACATCGTGATGGAGTACGTCGACGGCTCGACCCTGCGTGAGCTGCTCCACTCCGGGCGCAAGCTGCTGCCCGAGCGCACGCTCGAGATGACCGTGGGCATCCTCCAGGCGCTGGAGTACTCCCACCGGGCCGGCATCGTGCACCGTGACATCAAGCCGGCGAACGTCATGCTGACGCGTACCGGTCAGGTCAAGGTCATGGACTTCGGCATCGCGCGCGCCATGGGCGACGCGGGCATGACCATGACACAGACCGCGGCGGTCATCGGCACGGCCCAGTACCTCTCCCCGGAGCAGGCCAAGGGCGAGCAGGTCGACGCCCGCTCCGACCTGTACTCCACCGGCTGCCTGCTCTACGAGCTGCTGACCGTCCGGCCGCCCTTCGTGGGCGACTCGCCGGTCGCGGTCGCGTACCAGCACGTACGGGAGGAGCCGCAGCCGCCGAGCAACTTCGACGCCGAGATCACGCCCTCGATGGACGCCATCGTCCTGAAGGCGCTGGTCAAGGACCCCGACTACCGCTACCAGTCCGCGGACGAGATGCGAGCGGACATCGAGGCGTGCCTCGACGGGCAGCCGGTCGCGGCCGCGGCGGCGATGGGCGCCGCGGGGTACGGAGGCTACGGCGGCGGTTACGGCGGCTACCCGCCGGACGACCAGCCGACGAAGGCGCTGCGCCAGGCCGATCCGGCCGGCCAGACCTCCATGCTTCCGCCGATGAACCCGGACGACGGCGGCTACGGCTACGACGACCGCCCGGACCGCCGCCGCCAGCAGAAGAAGAAGTCGAACACCTCGACGATCCTGCTGGTCCTGGCGGGCATCCTGGTCCTGGTCGGCGCGATCCTGATCGGCCAAGCGCTCTTCGACGGCAAGGAGGGCCCGGAGCAGGTGATCGTGCCGTCGCTGGTCGGCAAGACGCTGGAGGAGGCCAACGGGCTCGCGGCCAACGCCCAGGTGAAGGTGGCGCAGTCCGGCGCCGAGCGCTGCGACCAGCCCAAGGGCACCATCTGCCGGCAGACGCCCGTGGCGGACGGCACGGCGAAGATGACCGTCGACGAGACCATCTCGGTCGTCATGTCGGAGGGCGCTCCGCAGATCGAGGTCCCGACGGTCACGGAGATGTCCCAGGCGAGCGCCGAGAAGCTGCTCAAGGACAAGGGCTTCAAGGTCGTCGTGAAGTCGGAGGAGTCGGACGAGGAGCCGGGCACGGTCCTGCGACAGACCCCGGACGGTGGCTCGAAGGCGGAGCAGAACTCCGACGTGACGATCACGGTGGCGAAGAAGGAGAAGTCGCAGCTGCCCGACGTCACCGGCCGGAACTACGACCAGGCCGTCCAGGACCTGAAGCTGCTGGGCTTCGAGAACGTCGCCCGCCAGGACGTGGACTCGGAGCAGCCCGCCAACACGGTCATCGGCATGAACCCGAACGGCGGCACCGACCAGCCCAAGGACGTCCAGATCACGCTGAAGGTCTCCAAGGGCCCGCAGCAGACCCAGCAGCCCGTCCCCAGCCTCTTCGGCATGACCCTGGACCAGGCCCGTGCCCAGCTCGCGGCGGCCGGCTACCAGCTCGGCACCGTGGACGGCTCGTCGGACGGCAACGCCCGCATCAAGGAGCAGGACGTCCAGGCCGGCACGGTGGGCCAGCCGAACCAGGCGATCAACGTGAAGACGTTCGGCGG
>NZ_BMTO01000002.1:0-294627 GCF_014649715.1 Streptomyces lateritius | reverse complement strand
AGGCGGGAAAACGAAAGCCCCGGCATCCTCAGGGATGCCGGGGCTTTCGTCCCGCGTCAGCGCAACTCCGCCGGTGGAGTGCGGTCGCGGTCGACCTTCTCCGTACGTTCGAGTTCGCCCCAGACGATGTAGCGGTAGTCGGAGGTGTACATCGGGGTGCAGGTCGTCAGGGTGATGTAGCGGCCCGGCTTCGTCCGGCCCGACTCCTTCGGGACCGGCTGCAGGACGTTCACGTTGTACTTCGTCGTCTCCGGGAGCGACTTGTAGACCTTGTAGACGAACCAGGTGTCCCTGGACTCGAAGACGATCGAGTCGCCGTTCTTCAACTTGTGGATGTTGTGGAACTTCGCCCCGTGCCCGTCCCTGTGCGCGGCCAGGGTGAAGTTGCCCTGCTTGTCCTGAGGGAGGGCCGACTTGATCGGGTCGGTGTAGTAGCCGGCGACGCCGTTGTTGAGGATGTCCGGCTCGGTGCCCTTCTTGACGAGTATCTCGCCGTCGCCCATGGCCGGGACGTGCAGGAAACCGATGCCGTCCCTGGTGTCCAGGGCGCCGGGACCGCCCGCCCACCGGTCGCGGACCTGGTCGGCGTCCTTGCCGGCGGCGCGGTCGGCGAGGACGTTGGTCCACCACAGGGAGTAGACGACGAAGAGTCCGAGGACCAGGCCCGCGGTGATGAGGAGTTCACCGAAGACACTGATGATGCCGGCGATCCTGTTGCGCGCACGTGCCACTACGTCGTCCCGTTCTGGAGGTGTGGGGTTCTCAGCCTACGAGCGCGTCCGGTTTCCCCTTGCTGCGTGGGCGTTCCTCGACCATCTTGCCCCACACGATCATGCGGTACGTACTGGTGAATTCGGGGGTGCAGGTCGTCAGCGTGATGTAGCGGCCGGGGCCCGTGAAGCCCGATCCCCTGGGCACCGGATCGATCACCGAGACGTTGGACGGCGCGGTCTGGGGCAGGATGCTCGCCATCTCGTACGTGTAGTAGGCGTCCTGGGTCTCGACCACGATCGGATCGCCCGGTTCCAGCTGGTTGATGTAGCGGAACGGCTCGCCGTGGGTGTTGCGGTGGCCGGCGACGGCGAAGTTGCCCTGCTTGTCGGAGGGCATCGCCGTCTTGAGGGTGCCCTCGGCGTAGTGGCCCACCATGCCCCGGTCGAGCACCTTCGGCTTGCTGATCCCCTCGGCGACGGGGACCACGACGTCCAGCTTGGGGATGTACATGATGGCGAAGCCCTGGCCCGGCTCGAAGGCGCCCGGCGCTCGCCCCTTGGACCAGGCGTCCTCGATCTGCTCCTTCGCCCGGTCGGTCTGCTGGCCGGCCCGTACGTTCGTCCACCACAGCTGGTACGTGACGAACAGCAGCATGACGACGCCGAAGGTGATGAACAGCTCGCCCACGACCCGGCTGGCGACGACGCCGACGCTCTCCTTGCGGGCGCGCGCAGCGCGGCGGGCCTCGACGCGCGACAGGGGGGCGGCGGGGGCTTCGGCGGCCTGCTCGGGCCTCGCGGACGGCGTGCCGCCCCGGCGGCCGCCGCGGCCCTTGGCGGCACGGCGGCGCTCGGCCCTGCCGGGGCCGGGGAGCGGCGTCGCGGCCGGTTCCACGGTCCGCAGCGCCATCGTCTCGTCGTGGGGCTGGTCGTACGGCCGTTCGTAGGGCTGCTCGTAGGACTCCGCGTACGACCGCTCATACGGCTCGTGGGGCTCAGGAGACGAGGGTGGTGCTGTCGGCTCGTAGGCCGCGGTCTCGGGTTCGTACACCGTCTCGTACGCCGCCTCCCCGTACGCCGCCTCCTGGTACCGCGGCACCGGTACCTGCTGCACCCGCTGCTGCTCCGGTTCCGGTTCCGGCGGGTTCGTCGCCCGGAACCACGGCGACCCCGTCGTCACGCGACAGCCTTGCCCACCACCGGCGCGAGCCCCGCCGACCGTCCGACCGCCCCCTTGTCGCCGCACTGCTCCAGCCAGTTGGCGAGCATCAGGTGGCCGTGCTCGGTCAGGACCGACTCCGGGTGGAACTGCACGCCCTCGACGGCCAGTTCACGGTGACGCAGCCCCATGATGATGCCGTCCTCGGTGCGGGCCGTGACCTCGAGCTCGGCCGGGAGCGCCGCGGGCTCGGCGGCCAGCGAGTGGTAGCGGGTCGCGGTGAACGGCGACGGCAGGCCCGCGAAGACGCCCTTGCCCTCGTGGCGGACCAGGGAGGTCTTGCCGTGCAGCAGCTCGGGGGCGCGGTCGACGACACCGCCGTACGCGACGGCCATCGACTGCATGCCCAGGCAGACGCCGAAGACGGGGACCTCGGTGGCGGCGCAGTGGCGGACCATGTCGATGCAGACGCCGGCCTGTTCCGGCGCGCCCGGCCCGGGGGAGAGCAGGACGCCGTCGAAGCCGTCCTGGGCGTGGCTCAGCTCGACCTCGTCGTTCCGCAGCACCTCGCACTCGGCGCCGAGCTGGTAGAGGTACTGAACGAGGTTGAAGACGAAGCTGTCGTAGTTGTCGACGACGAGAATCCGCGCGCTCACTAGGCGTCCACCGTCACATCGTTGAACGGAAGCAGCGGCTCCGCCCAGGGGAACACGTACTGGAAGAGTGCGTAGACGACCGCGAGGACGAGGACGAGCGAGATGACGCCCCGCACCCACGCGTTGCCCGGCAGATGCCGCCAGATCCAGCCGTACATGAGGTCCGCAGTCCCTTCCGTTCGTTACGGCACCCAGAGTACGGGGCGATGCCGCCCAGAGGGGTCAGCCGGTCAAAGACGGCGGCTTGCCCTGCGTCACAGGCTGGGTCGCGTCCAGGTGCGCCCAGACGATCAGGCGGTGGCTGCTGCCCCACTCCGGCTCGCAGGTGGTGAGGGTGAGATAGCGGCCGGGTCCGTCGAAGCCTGCGGCGTTCTTCCTCAGGGGGCGGGGTACGGGGTCGATCACGCCGGTGTCGGTGGGGACGGTCCGGTACGGCTTCCGCTCGATGCGGTACGTGTACCAGGTGGCGCCGTCGGTGAGGACCACCGCGTCACCCGGGCGCAGGCTGGGGAAGTCCTTGAACGGATCTCCGTACGTGCGGCGGTGGCCGGCCACGGCGAAGTTTCCGGTGGCCCCGAGCCGGGCGGTGGAGGCGTAGTGGCCGAGGCCCTTCTTCAGCGTGGCGGGCGCGGTGCCCTCCAGGACGGGCCACTCCCAGTCCTCGCCGAGGCGGGGGATGTACATGACGGCGATGCCCTTGCCGGCCGCGTACGGCTGGGGGGTGAGGGTTCCCGTGGCCTCCGGGGCCTTCGTCGCCGGCGGGAGGGGCTGGTCCACCCAGGCGCGACGGAGGAGGTCGACCTGGGCCGCAGTGGCGCTGTCCGCCTTGATCCCGGTCCAGAACATCACGTGGACGACGAAAAGGACGATCACCGTGCCGACGGTGATGCAGAGCTCGCTGAGGGTCCTCACGACCAGTCGTACGGACAGCCCCACCCGGCCCTCCCCGTCGCTAACCCACCGGCTTCGCGTAGTGGAGATCCACTGTGCCCGAGTAGCCGGGAAGAGTCACCGCCCCGTGCTCGTCGACTTTCCAGCCGAGACCGTACGCCTTCACGTACAGCTGGTAGTTCTGGATGGCCGGGGAGTCGGCGAGCGCCTTGTTCAGCGCTCCCCTGTCACCCACGGCGGTGATCTTGTACGGGGGTGAGTAGACCCGGCCCTGGAGGATCAGCGTGTTGCCCACGCAGCGCACGGCGCTGGTCGAGATGAGCCGCTGGTCCATGACCTTGATCCCCTTGGCCCCGCCCTTCCAGAGGGCGTTCACGACGGCCTGGAGGTCCTGCTGGTGGATGACGAGGTCGTTGGCCTGCGGTTCGGGGTAGCCGGGGGCGGCCTGGGCGTCGGGCGGGGCATCATTGAGGGTGACGGTGAGTCCGGGCCCGGAGGTCTCGGTGGTGCCCGCGGCCGCCTCCAGGGCGCCCAGCCGTTCGTCCTCGGCCCGGGTGGAACCGTCGTCGCGGGCCGCGAGGGCGTCGACCTGCTCGCGCAGCGCGGCGGTGGACTCCTCCAGGATCGCGTTCTTGTGGCTGCGTTCCTCGATCAGGTCGGAGAGCCGCAGCAGCGAGGCGTCCGTGCGGATGTTGGTGCCCTTGGCGGTGTTGAAGCTGGTGACGAAGATCAGCCCGGCGAGGGCGAAAACGGCAGCGGTCAGCACCCGGACGGGCCGCCATGGGGAAGGTCGGACCGGCCCGGGAGGAGAGTCGGCGGAATTGCTCAACGTACCCTGATCCCCTTCGGTGCCGCGGAACCACTACGCTAACGGACGCCCGGGGGACGCAGTGGTCCTCCTGCGTCACATCCCGGCGCCACCCACAGTTCCCTGCGCGGTCACGCAGCGCATCGACAGGAGAGTCCCTCGTGCCGAAGTCACGTATCCGCAAGAAGGCCGACTTCACGCCTCCGCCCGCCAAGCAGGCCACCAGCATCAAGCTGACCAACCGCAGCTGGGTGGCTCCGGTGATGCTCGCGCTGTTCCTGATCGGGCTGGTGTGGATCGTCGTCTTCTATGTCACCGACGGCAGCCTGCCGGTGAAGTCCCTCAACAACTGGAACATCGTGGTGGGATTCGGCTTCATCGCGGCCGGGTTCGGCGTCTCCACGCAGTGGAAGTAGCCGCTTCCCATCGCGGCCGTCAAGCCTTGCCCTGAACTTATCCACAGCGTTGTGCACAGCACTGGATAACTTACGAAGATCTGTGGATAACTCAGGGCGAGGTTGACGCCGGTCTGACTGGGACACCCCTGTTCAGGGGGCGCACTCGGGCAGACCGCGAGCCCCCACGCCCCGCCACGCGCTGTGGATAACTCTGGGGAAAGATTCCTGGAGAGCTCTTCCACTGACCCCTTCGCTCAGGTGAGCGCCGCCGAGCGGGCCAGGATCATGCCGGCGTCGATCAGGACCACCAGTCCACAGGCCGCGTACTGCACCAGGTTCCGCCGGGCGCGCGGGGCGTGCACCAGGCCGTAGGTCACCAGGGCGCCGCCGATGAGGCCGCCGATGTGCGCCTCCCAGGAGATTCCGGGGCGGGTGAAGGTCAGCAGCAGCGACAGCCCCACGAAGAGGACGACCGGCCGCATGTCGTACCGGCGGCGGCGGGTGAGCACCGCCCAGGCGCCGATCAGGCCGAAGACGACGCCCGAGGCTCCCAGGGAGGGCTGGTTGGCGGCGGACAGCAGGTAGGCGAGCGCGGAACCGGAAAGTCCGGAGAGCAGGCACATCGCCGCGTACCGTGCCCGGCCGAGCTCCGGCTCGACGATCCCGCCGATGATCCACAGGCCGAGCATGTTGAAGACGAAGTGTGCGATCTCCTGGTGGAGGAAGGCGGAGGTCAGCAGCCGGTACCACTCGCCGTCCGCGACCCCCACCACCTCGCCGAGCTGCGGGTTGTACGCGTAGCCGATCAACGACAGCTCGTCCACGAGCCGGTCGCCGGCCACCTGGACCGCGATGAACAGGGCGAGATTGATCGCCATGAGGATCTTGGTGACGAAGCGCCCGTCGGTCGCCACCCGGCCGCCGGCCAGGGTGCGGGGCTGGTTGGCGTCGGCGGCGTGGCCGGTGCCGGAACCGTTCCGCACACAGTCGGGGCACTGGAAGCCGACGGACGCGGAGACCATGCACTGCGGGCAGATCGGCTTCTCGCAGCGCGTGCAGCGGATGCCCGTCTCGGCGTCCGGGTGGCGGTAACAACGCGGCAGGCCGGACTCCGGCTCCATGAGGGTCCTCCCGAGGACATGGACGGCTGGGGGTACGCACGGCACCGCCCCGCCCTCCAGACGGACGGGCGGGGCGAAAAGGTTCCCGGCCCTGTCAGGGCCGCGGTGCGGGGGGCGGGGTCAGCTCTGGACCTTCTCGATCAGGACGGACTCGATGACCACGTCCTGGAGCGGGCGCTCGGTGCGCGGGTGGGTCTCGGTGGTGGCGATCGCGTCGACCACCTTCTTGCTCGCCTCGCCCACCACCTCGCCGAAGATGGTGTGCTTGCGGTTCAGCCAGGTCGTCGCACCGACCGTGACGAAGAACTGCGAGCCGTTCGTCCCCGGCCCGGCGTTGGCCATGGCCAGCAGGTAGGGGCGGTCGAAGAAGAGCTCGGGGTGGAACTCGTCGGCGAACTCGTAGCCCGGGCCGCCGGTGCCGTTCCCCAGCGGGTCGCCGCCCTGGATCATGAAGTCCTTGATGACCCGGTGGAAGACCGTGCCGTCGTAGAGACGGTCGGCGGAGACCTTGCCGGTGGCGGGGTGCGTCCACTCGCGCTCCCCCTGGGCGAGTTCGACGAAGTTCCTGACCGTCTTGGGCGCGTGGTTCGGCAGCAGCCGAATCCGGATGTCGCCCTGACTGGTCTTCAAGGTGGCGTAAAGCTGCTCGGCCACGGTGTGCCTTCCCTCGGTCTCCTCCGGGGCGCCCCGGCGCCCGGGTCCCCTGCGCGTCCGATCCTCGCACGCCGCGCACGACCGTCGCATGCCCCGGATGCCCGCACCGCAGGACGGACTGTGTCCCGGCAGGCATGATTTCGAAAAGGGTGGAAAGGCGAAAAACCGACACCACCACCGAGGAGGAGGATCCCGTGACCCGGATGGACGGCGTGCGCGCCGCGACCGATTCGGCCAAGGACAGCGTGTTGCACGCCGCGGAAGTGGTGGCGCCCTATGCGAGCACGGCCAAGGAACAGGCCGTGACGTACGCGGGCTCGGCCAAGGACCACGCCGCTCTCTACGCGCACGAAGCACGTGTCCGGCTCGCGCCGAAGGTGACGAAGGCCGCTCGGCGGGCCCGTGTTCAAGCTCGTGCGCAGTACGACACCCGTGTCGCACCGCTGGTACCGCCACGGGTCGACGAGGCCGCGCATCGCGCCGCGGTCGTGACCCGCAAGGCCGCCCGTCAGGCGGCCGACTACACCGTTCCGCGCGTCGAGCACGCGGTCGCCGCGACCGGTCCCGTTCTCGACGAGGCGGGGTCGCGCTCCACTGCCGCCTGGGCCGCGCTGCGCGGGCAGGTGACACCGGACGAGATTCGGAAGATCGTGAGGAAGCACGAGCGTCGGGCCAGGGCCGGACGCGTCGCCAAGGGTCTCGCCATCCTCGGCGTGCTGGCCGGCGGCGCCTTCGCCGCCTGGAAGTGGTGGGACAAGCAGGCCAACCCGGACTGGCTCGTGGAGCCTCCTGCCGCTACCGAGATCGATGAGGCGTCGGAATCGTCGTCCCGTACGTCACCGTCACCGCTGTCGTCCGTCGACGGCAGTGGCGCTCTCGATGCCGAGGTGGAGGCCAAGCAGGCCGAAGCCGAGGCGGAAGCCCAAGTGGAGGCCGAGTCCGACGCGGAGCGCGACGACCGTCGCTGACCGCGTTTCCGGCCGGGTGGATCAGTGTGGATCAGCAGGACACGGCGTGCGGGGAGCGAAGTCACTCCCCGCGCCTACGCCTTCGCGGCGGCCAGCGCCAGGCCGGACAGCTCGGCCTGGTCCGCGAGGCCGGTCCCGAGCGGGGCCGCGTCGGCGGGGAGATGGCGTACCGACGGCGAGGAGTTGTGCGCCTCGGCGCGGATGCGCTGCTTGATCGTGGGCGGCAGGGCGCGGTCGTGCGCCATGGGCCACTGTGGCGCCGTTCGCTGAGCCGGTACGGCGGCGAGGGCGCGGGCGGCCGCGGGAGTGGCCGAGGCCGGCTCCTCCGGCTGCTGGACGGCGGGAGCCTGCGCGGCGGCGGCGGTGCTCGCCAGGCCGACGGAGGCGAGCAGGGCGAAGACTACGGAGATGAAGGCGGTCCAGAACTGCTTGACCTTGGCGGTGGCCATGGCCCCTCGCTTTCGTGACGTTCTCGGATGGTGCATTTCGGTTTGCGCGCTTTCCATACCTTTCTCATGATGTGTACGCGGACCCGGATTCCGAGGACCGACGCCGTCACCGCGCAGTTCTTCCGATGAACACCACCCGGTCGGCTCAGTGGGCCGTCGCCCACTCCACGGTGGGGTGGGATGCGGAGGCCGCCGCCCGTGCCCGCTCGGCCCAGCGCGCCACGGGTTTCGTCGCGGCCGCCGCCAGCAGGAAGATGCCGCCGAGCACGAACCAGCCCGGGCACGCCCCAGGCCACCAGGAGCGTGGTGACGAGCAGCGGGCCGAGGGTCCTCGCGACCGGGACGCCCGCGCCGTAGAAGCCCTGGTACTGCCCGATCCGGTCGGCCGGGCGAGGGCGAATCCGATCTGCCAGGACCCGGCGGAGTGCCGCGTCCCGGCGGCGACTTGGAGGGCCGCGCCGGGGGTGAGCACCGCGACCGTGGCCCACGGCCCGAGTCCGGCCGCCGTGACGGCGACGACCGCGCACGAGGCGAGCACGACGCCACCGGACCGGCCCACCTCGCGGGTGGCCGTCGCGAGACTCGTCACCGACCTGGCCGTACGGGCCTGAAAGAGCATCACGGCCCTGGTGTTGAGGGTGCCGTGGGGCTCCAGTGGGAGTCCAGGAGACCTCCAGACAGCCCGGAGACGCTGGCCGGGTCCGCAGGCCGCCCCGGGCGTCGTCCGGGGCGGCCCGGGCACTGTCCGGGGGCCCGCCCCGGCGAGGCGAGACGTGCGAGGTGACGGCAGTGAAGGGCATGGCTGTGGAGCCCGAGGCATTCCGCGACTTCTTCGGATCCGTACCGACGGCCGTCGCGGTGGTGACCACGGTCGGCGCCGACGGCAGACCGCTCGGGTTCACCTGCAACGCCTTCAGCGCGGTCTCCCTGGACCCGGCCCTGTTGCTGGTCTGCGTGGACGAGCGGTCCCGCACGCTGCCCGCCTTGCTCGGCTCGGAGGTCTTCGCGCTGCACCTGCTGGCCGCCGAGGGCGGCGAGGAGCTGGCGCGGACCTTCGCGGGGCGCTCGGACCGGAAGTTCGACGGGCTGGCGTGGCGGCACGGCGAGTCCGTGCCGGGCTCCCCGGTGCTGCGCGAGGGGGTGCTGGCGCACGCGGAGTGCGCGCTGGAGAGCAGCGTCCGGGCAGGTGACCACCGGCTGCTGATCGGACGCATGGAGCGGGTCCTGGTACGCGAGGAGGCCCGCCCGCTGCTGTACCGGCGGGGGGCCTTCACCGCGTGGGAGGCCCCCGTCGCCGAAACGGCCGTCGAAGCGGTCACCGCCCGGGTCGGGGCGCGGGCGTGAGCGTGCGGCGCTCAGGCGTGGCAGGTGGGGAGCCCGCCGTGGTACTCCACCATGCGCCGGAACAGCTCGCTCATGTCCACGCGGGAACCGCGGGGCTCGCCCTGTTCCTCGGCGTACGCCCGGAAGAGGTTGGGGACGAGCCGCTCGGCGTCCAGCCACCGCGCGTACCGGCCCAGGTCGGTACGGCGGGCCAGCGCGACGGGGTCGAGCTTCTCGGCGAGACCCTGTCGGGCGAGATCCTGGAGCAGGCGCAGATATGCCTCGGTCTCGTCGAACACCCCGGGCCCCGCGACCGGTCCGTGGCCGGTGACGACCACCTCGGGGGCGAGGGCGCGCATCGTGTCCAGCGCCTCCAGGGAGCCGGCGACCGAGCCCATGGGGCAGAACGGCGTCACCCCGTTCATCACCAGGTCGCCGGTGAACAGCACCCGCTCGGCGGGCAGCCAGACCACGGTGTCGTTGCTCGTGTGCGCCGGACCGAGGTGGAGCACCTCGGCGGCCTTGTCGCCGATGTGCAGGGTGAGCCGGTCGCGGAAGGTCAGGGCCGGCGGGACGAGTTCCAGCGCACCCCACTCGACGTCCGGCCACAGGCCCGTCAGATGCAGGCCCGCCTCGGTCATCTCCGTGCGGGCGCGTTCGTGGCCGACGACGAGCGCCTCCGGGAAGACGAAGTTGCCGAAGGTGTGGTCGCCGTGGAAGTGAGTGTTCACCAGGACCTGCGGGGCGGCCGGGGCGACGGAGAGCACCGCCTCGCGCAGCCCCCGGGCCCGCGTCTCGGTCGCCGCGGTGTCGACGAGCGCGGCACGGTCGCCCGAGAGGATCAGGCCGGCGTTGTTCAGGCACCAGCCTCCGTCCGGCTGGACGTAGGCGAACACCCCGTCGGCGACCTCCGTCAGCTCGGGCCGGCGGCCGGTCGCTCCCCCGCCGGCCGCGCCCTCGGTCGCTCCGACGGCCGTCGCGGTGGTCACTCCGGTCATGTGGGCCTCCTCATCGACATCATGGATCTGGCCCATCGTCGGCTCAGCGGCTGGAGCCCGGCTCGAACGCCACCGGCTCCCCCCGGTTCGGGGTCGAGGGCGGAGGCGGGCGGCGGAAGGCCGCGACCACGCTGAGCACCGTCTCCGCACCTGTCTCGCTCAGAGTGTGTGTGATGGCGGTCCAGCCGCCGGGCAGCGGGGCGCCGGCCGCGTCCCGCAGCACGGGCCGCCCCGCCGGATCGGCGGCGTCCAGACCGAAAGTGCGGGCCGGCCGGCGCAGTCCCGTACCGAGGGCCTTGGTGTACGCCTCCTTGCGCGTCCACAGGCACAGCAACTCCCGGTCCCGCGCGGTCCCGCGCAGCCCGCGCCCGTCGAGTACGGCGCGCTCGTGGGGCGTGCACATCCGGTGCTCCAGTACGGACATGGGACGCCCCTGCCGTTCGGCGTCGACGCCGACGCGGCCGCCGCGTACCACCGCGACGGCGAGCAGGGAGCCGGTGTGGCTGAGGCTGAAGTCCAGTTCCGGCAGGTCGGGGGCGTAAGGGCGGCCCAGCGCGGTGCGGGTGAGGCGGATCCGGTCCGGGTCGCGGCCCACGAGCGCGCCGAGGACGCTGCGCAGCATCAGCCGGGAGGCGACGAAACGCCGGCGCAGCCGGTCGTCGCGCAGGGTGCGCAGACGTTCCGCGTCGTCGCCGGGGTACGGGCGGCCGAGCGGCACCGTGCCCCGGGCCTCGGCCGCCTGCGCCCACCGTTCGACGCTGCCGTGGATCACCAGCGGCCGTCCGTCGCCGAGGGAGTCTCGGAAGAAGTCGCCGAGAGAGGCCGGTGCGACCGAAGCCGGTGGCGGGATGCGCGGCCCGGCCTGCGGTCGGGGCACGCCGGTCAGGCCAGCTGGTCGTGGGTGACCAGGCGGGAACGGGTCCGTACGCCCTCGTCCGTGACGACGAGGACGTCGTGGACGACACAGCTGGGGGCGATCTCCGGCTTCCCGCCGGGGCGGACGGTGACGACCAGTGCGTACACGGTGGAGCGCAGCGAGCCGTCGGCCTGGGGCTCCAGGGCGATGTGGTTGAACCAGTGCCGCCGCTGGACCGGGTCGCCGTCGAAGCGCTTGTTGAATTCCACCAGTTCGGCGACGATCCCGGCCCGGCCCACCGCCGGCGCGGCGGAGGGAGAGTGCTGGAAGGTGCCGTCCTCCGTGAACGTGGCCGCGTAGTCGGCGAAGCGACCCCCGTCGAGGGCCTGCATCTGGTGGGCGTAGAAGTGCTGGACCTGGGCGTAGACATCGGTACGGACTGCGGTGGCGGTCACCGGTTCCTCCAGAGCGCGAGACGACGGTCGGTGGCGTCACCCTCGCCGGGCGGGCTCGAAGGCCCCTCCACTACGGCTTGAGTCCGACCGCAGAGCCTCGGAACCTCGGCGAGGACGTCCGGGAGCGGAGTGAAGTGAGTGGAGTGGGGGCGGACGTGGACAGGCTGTTCGAGGACGATTTCCAGGAGGACTGGGCGGCGCCGGGGCGGGCGGCCCGCTGGCGGCTGCGGCCGCTGCCGTGGCTGGCGCGGGGCGACGGCCGGGTGGGGACGCCCGGCGACGGGTGCGGGCTGTGCGTGGAGTCCGGGTACGGCGGCGTGGGGGCGGGGGAGCGGCCCGCGTTCACCCGGGCACCGGAGGGGCGGGAGGGTGAGGCCCACCTGCGGTGGGCGGCGTTCGCGGAGCCCGAGGCGCGGGTGCCCGGGCCGTTCCGGGCGGAGGCGGAGCTGTCGGCGCGGGTCTTCGGCGCAGACCGGCATCCGGACGGGGACGGGCCGCGGTGCGCCATGGCCGCGCTGATCTGCGTGGACATGGCCTCCGGCCTGGCCCTCGACTTCGCCCTGACGAACGGCTTCGTGTGGGTGCTGTACGAGCGGCTGCCCCGGCCCGGCGCGGCGCACGGCTCGTTCGCGTACGCCGTACCGGTGGCTCCCCGCACCCCCGAGGCATGGCATCGCTGTGCGGTTGAGGTGGATCCGTCGGCGGGCCGGGCCCGCTGGCTACTGGACGGCGAGGAGGTGTTCGCGGTCGACCGGACGGGCCTGGAGCTCGACGCCGGCCGCCACGGCCGCCATCTGGAGCGTTCCACCCCCGGCCCGCGCACCGAGGTGGCGCCGGACCGCCTCGCATTCGGCCTCGGACTGCTCGCCACGACGGCGTACGGGCAGGGGGTCCGGCTGCGCGCCAGGCGCGCGGCGCTGAGCGCGGGGGCGGGGACGACCACGGCGGCTGCCCTGACCTCCCGCCGGGGCACGGGGCGCTGAGGGACGTTCGGGCCGGTTCCGTACGCGCTACGCCCGCTGGGCCGCTTCGGCGGCGTGCCGCAGTGTGGCCAGGCTGTTGCGGCCCAGGGCGTCGCGGAGGTAGGCCCGGGCGTCGGCGAGTGTGGCGTCCGGGCCGAGGACCTCGGTGATGCCGCTCGGGTCGACGGCGACGGTGTGGCGGGCGGTCGCCACGGGACCCTCGGGGGTCTGGGCGAACGTCCACTCGCCGCTGTGGCCGGACAGCAGCCGGGGGGTGCGCTGCTGCTTGTACGCGATCCACTCGGGCGCCCGGCAGATGCGCGCCGACCTGGTGGTGTGGGTGGACCCGTCGGCCGTCACGGTGTCCATCTCCAGCCACTGCACGCCCGGTTCCGGCTCGGTCAGCACCACATGGGCGACGTGCGGCAGCAGCTCGGCCCAGCGCTCGGCACGCTCGACGAAGGTGTACGCGTCCCGGGCGGCGCCCTGGAGCGCGAGGGTGTCCGTGAAGGAGAAGACCAGTTCGTCCACCGGGTGCCCGGTCTCGGCGAGCGCCGCGAGCGCGCCCAGTTCTCGGGCGCTGTTGCGGTCGAGGGCCTCCTCGATACGGGCCCCGGCGGCCGGGTCGTCGTCGGCGACGGTGAACCGGTGCCGCAGCACGATCTCCGTCCGGCCGTCGGCCAGCGGGCGGAACAGCCACCCTCCGGACATCGAGGTCACCGGCGGCCGGCTGTGCTCCTGACGGAACGACACGTACCGCCGCACCGGGTCGAGAACGCGGCGCGAACGCCAGTGCGCGATCTCGCCGTTCACCTCGGCCCAGATCTCGAACCGTTCGGTCCGCCCCTCCCGGGCGAGGTGCCGCACGTGCACCGTCGGCTCGAACACGGCCGGCCACCGCGTCACGTCGGCGACGAGCGCGTAGAGCGCCTCGGGCGGTGCGGCCACCGTCACGGTGTGCTCGCTGCGGTGGACGGTGGGGCTGGGCAGGGAGACGGGGGTGGCGGCGGGCTGGACCATGGTGCGTACTCCTTCGGCGGGTGCGCGGGTACGTGTGCGGGGACGCCGTAGGGGCACGCACGGCCGTGCGTGCCCCGGGGCGGAACGGAGAGGGCGGGGTGCGTCGGACGGCTTGGTCAGGCCGCCTCGGCCTGGGCGCCGTTGACGAGGTCGAGGAGGATGCGGGGGGTCAGCTCCTCGTTGATGTCACCGTCGGCGAGGGCGACTCCGAGCTCGCGCTCGATGCGGGAGGCGCTCTCCATGAGGGCGAGGGAGTCGTAGCCGAGCTCCTCGAACGTGATGTCGAGGATGTCGCCGGAGAGGTCGACGCCGTCGTCCTCTCCGGCGCAGGCGACGAGGATGGTGCGCAGTCCGTCGAGGGTGAGCCGAGCCATGTGGGGTCTCCTTGGGTTCAGGTGGGGATCTGGTGCGGATCTGGGGCGGGACCGGGCTGGCCCATGTCCGCCATGGGTCCGTCAGGTGGGCCGTCAGGGTGGGCCGACGGTGGTCAGAGCCGCGGAGCGGTGACGACGACCGCCGAGTTGAAGCCGTGGCGGCCACGCGCGAGGACGAGGGCCGCGCTCAGGGCGGCCTCGCGGGGCCGGCCGGTCACCAGGTCGAGGGCGTAGGCGTCCGGCACCCGCGCGGTGCGGCCGGTCGCGGGGATCACCTGGTCGCGCAGGGCGAGCAGCGCGGCCGCCAGGTCGGCGGGGCCGCCACCGGCGCACAGGCGGCCGGTGAGTGCCTTGGGCGCGGTCACCGGGACGCCCCGCGGCCCGAAGAGCCGGGCGAGGGTGTCGGCCTCGGCGCGGTCGAGCTCCGGGACCCCCGCTCCGTCGGCGAACACCACCGAGATGTCGGCGGGCGTCAGCCCCGCTTCGGCGAGGGCGAGTTCGGCGGCGCGGCCGAGGGCGGGCGGACGGCCGGAGCCGGGTGCCGGGTCGAAGGTCGCGGCGTAGCCGGCGATCTCACCGTAGATCCGCTCGGCACCCCGTGCGCGCGCCGAGTCGGCGTCCTCGACGATGAGGACGGCGCCGCCTTCGCCCGGCACGTAGCCGGAGGCGTCGACGTCGAAGGGCAGATAGGCGCGCTCCGGGTCGGCGACCGTGGAGACGAGACCGCCGGAGAGCTGCGAGGCGAAGCCCCACGGGTCGAGCGCCGAGTCGACGCCACCGCTGAGCACCAGCCGGGTGCCGCGGCGGACCGTACGCCGGGCGTGCCCGATCGCGTCGAGGCCGCCGGCCTGTTCGCCGACCAGGGCGGCGCTGGGGCCGCGCATCGCGTTGCGGATGGAGATCTGGCCGGTGTTGACGGCGTAGAACCAGGCGAAGGACTCGTACACGCTGACGTACGCGGGTCCCTGGCTCCACAGCTTGTGGAACTCTCGGTGGGTGAAGTCGAAGCCGCCCTGGGCGGTGGAGGTGACGACGCCCAGGTCGTAGTCGTCGAGGCCCGACTCGGGGCCGACGCCCGCGTCGGCGAGCGCCCAGTCGGCGGCGGCCAGCGCGTAACGCGTGGAGACGTCGGTCTGCGGCAGCAGCCTGCTGGGCAGGTGCTCGGAGGCCTCGAAGTCGTCGATCTGCCCGGCCAGTCGGGACGGGTAGCGGGAGGCGTCGAAGCGGGAGAGCTCGGCGATGCCGTTCTCGCCGGTCAGCAGGGACTTCCAGTAACGCTCGGTGCCGAGGCCGCCGGGGGCGGCGACGCTGAGGCCGGTGACGACGGCCCGCCGGCGGTCAGGGGTGCTCACGCGGCCACCTCCGGGCGGTGCAGGACCATGGCGCTCTGGAACCCGCCGAAGCCGCTGCCCACGGTGAGCACCGTGTCGACGCGCTGCTCGCGCGCGGTGAGCGGAACGTAGTCCAGGTCGCACTCGGGGTCGGGGGTGTGCAGATTCGCCGTCGGCGGGACGACGTTGTGTTCGATGGCGAGGACCGACGCTGCGATCTCGATGGAGCCGATCGCGCCGAGTGAGTGCCCCACCATGGATTTGATGGAGCTGACGGGCACCGCGTACGCGTGCTCGCCGAGGCTGCGCTTGAAGGCGGCCGTCTCGTGGCGGTCGTTCTGCTTGGTGCCGGAGCCGTGCGCGTTGACGTAGTCGACCGCCGTACGGTCCAGCCGGGCCTCGTCGAGTGCGGCCCTGATCGATTCGGCCATCTCCCGGCCGTCCTTCTTCAGACCCGTCATGTGGTACGCGTTGCAGCGCGTGGCGTAGCCGCCGACCTCGGCGTAGATGTGGGCTCCGCGTCGCTGGGCGGCCTCGTACTCCTCCAGGACGAACATGGCGGCGCCCTCGGCGAGGACGAAGCCGTTGCGGGTGCCGTCGAAGGGCCGGGAGGCGTGCGCCGGGTCGTCGTTGCGCGGGGTCGTCGCCTTGATGGCGTCGAAGCAGGCCACCACGATCGGGGAGACGGGGGTGTCGGCGGCGCCGGCGACCACCACGTCCGCGCTGCCCTCGCGGATCAGCTGAACGGCGTAGCCGACCGAGTCCAGGCCCGAGGTGCAGCCGTCGGAGACCATGGTGACCGGGCCCTCCGCGCCGGCCGCCCAGGCGACCTCGGCTGGCATGACGCCCGGGCTGAGGTAGTCGAACATGTACGGCGACAGGTGTGCCGGGTCCACCAGCCACTCGCGGCCGGAGTCCGACATCACCAGGTACTCGTTCTCCAGGCTCGTCGCCGACGCGACCGCGCTCCCCAGGGCGACGCCGATCCGGGACGGGTCGAGGGCGCCCGTGTCCAGGCCGCTGTCGGCCAGCGCGTCCCGGGTGCAGGCGACCGCGAACTGGGTGGCGCGGTCCATGCGACGGACCTCACGCGGGGAGAAGCCCTCCGCGACGGCGTCGAAGTCGATCTCCCCCGCGATCCGCGAGCGGAACGGGGAGGCGTCGAAGAAACTGATGGGTCGAGTCGCCGTGCGGCCGGCGGTGAGCAGGTCCCAGAACTCCTTCGTCCCCGAGCCGCCAGGGGCACGCACCCCGACCCCGGTGATCACTACGCGTCGGGTCACCGTGGTCCTCCTGTACTGCTGGGCATCGCGTGGGGCTCCTTTCGCCCGCCGTACCTCACTGACACCCCGGCACACTCCCCGGCCCTGCTCGAGAGCGGCTCGCGGCCGGATGGGGCGCGGAGAGGGCAGTGGGTCGTCCCCCCGCCCCCGAACGCCCATCCCCCTCTCCATCGGGCTTCCAGCCCCGCTCGAGGCCCCTTGGCGACGCTCTCCCCCAGCACGGCAGGACGCCCCACCCCGCACCCCACCCAAGGGAGACGAGCAGCGATGACGACGGCGACAGCGACGGCCACGGCCACCCCCGGCACGGCGGCGAAGCCGGTGGCGCTGGTGACCGGTGCCACCAGCGGCATCGGGCTTGCGATCGCCCGCCGGCTGGCCGCGCTCGGCGCGCGCACCTTCCTGTGCGCCCGGGACGAGGAGCGGCTGGCGCAGACGGTGAAGGAGCTGCGCGGCGAGGGGTTCGACGTCGACGGCACGGTGTGCGACGTGGCGGATCCGGCCCAGATCCGCGCCTACGTGGCGGCGGCCGTCCAGCGGTACGGCACGGTCGACATCCTGGTGAACAACGCCGGCCGCAGCGGCGGCGGCGCCACCGCCGAAATCGCCGACGAGCTCTGGCTCGACGTCATCACCACCAACCTGACCAGCGTCTTCCTCATGACGAAGGAAGTGCTCAACGCGGGCGGGATGCTGGCCAAGAAGCGTGGGCGGATCATCAACATCGCCTCCACCGGCGGCAAGCAGGGCGTCGTGCACGCGGTGCCGTACTCGGCGTCCAAGCACGGCGTCGTCGGGCTGACCAAGGCCCTCGGCCTGGAGCTGGCCCGTACCGGCATCACCGTGAACGCGGTGTGCCCGGGCTTCGTGGAGACCCCGATGGCGGAGCGGGTGCGCGAGCACTACGCGGGCATCTGGCAGGTCTCCGAGGAGGAGACGTTCGACCGCATCACCAACCGGGTGCCGCTGGGCCGGTACGTGGAGACCCGCGAGGTGGCCGCGATGGTCGAGTACCTGGTGGCGGACGACGCGGCGGCGGTCACCGCGCAGGCGCTGAACGTCTGCGGCGGGCTGGGCAACTACTGATGGCCACCGACGCGCCCGAGGCGCCTGTCGCCCTGGTCACCGGTTCCTCCTCCGGCATCGGGCAGACCGTCGCCCAGCGGCTGGCCGCCGAGGGGTACCGGGTGGTCGTCAACTCGGCCCGCTCCGTGGAGGACGGCGAGAAGACGGCCGCCGCACTGCCCGACGCGCTCTACGTCCGGGCGGACGTCTCCGAGGAGGCGGACGCCCGCCGTCTGGTGGACACCGCCGTGGAGCACTACGGCCGACTGGACGTCCTCGTCAACAACGCCGGCCGGACCCGCGCCATCCCGCACGCCGACCTGGCGGCCGCCACCCCCGAGGTGTGGCGGGAGATCCTCGGTCTGAACGTCATCGGCACCTGGCAGACCACCGTCGCCGCGATGCCTCACCTCGCCCGCTCGGGGAACGGCTCCGTCGTCAACGTGTCGTCGATCGCGGGGAGCCGCCCGGCCGGCAGCTCGATCCCTTACGCGGTGAGCAAGGCGGCCATCGAGCACATGACTCGGCTCCTCGCCAACACGGTGGGTCCGGCTGTGCGCGTCAACGCGGTCGCGCCGGGGCTGATCGAGACGCCGTGGACGCAGAACAGCGACTTCTTCGCACCGATCGCCGAGCACGTGCGGCAGACGACGCCACTGCGCCGGACAGGCAGGCCGGAAGACGTCGCGGACGCCGTCCTCGGGCTGGTCCGCGCCACGTACACCACCGGGCAGGTCCTGCTCGTGGACGGCGGCGCCCACCTCCTCTGACCCGCCCCCTCCGACCCGGTCCCCCCGCCCCGCTCCCTGCCCCTGTACCCCCCGTCTCCAGCCCCGAGGAGTCAGACCGTGCGGCTCGCCGTGAACCTCGTCCACCAGGGTGCCGGCGAACTCGCCCGCGCCGCCGAGCGGTCGGGCTACGCCGCCGCCCTCGCCCCGGAGGGATACCGGTCCGACGCGGCCAGTGTCCTCGGGCTGGTGGCAGGGGTCACCGAACGCATCGCGCTGATCTCGGGTGTGATGCAGGTCCCGGGCCGCCCGCCGGCCATGACCGCGCTGACCGCCGCCACGCTCGACTCGCTGAGCGGCGGCCGCTTCCGGCTCGGGCTCGGGGTGTCCAACCCCGACGTGTCGGTGGGCTGGTACGGCGTGCCGTTCGCCCGGCCGCTGGAGCGCACCAGGGAGTACGTCGACATCGTCCGGCGCGCCCTGGAGGGCGACCCTGTCACCTACCAGGGCACTCACTTCGAGGTCGGCGGGCCCGCCCCGCTGCATCTGCTGACCGAGCGGCGGCCCGGCCGGCTGCCGGTGCTGCTCGCGGCGGTCGGTCCGCGCAACCTGCGGCTCGCGGGGGAGATCGCGGACGGCTGGCTCGGCGTCTTCACCTCCCCCGAAGCCGTGGCCGAGTCCGTCGCGGAGATCCGCAAGGGCCGGGGCACCGACGACCTGGACGGCTTCGAGGTGCTGCCCAGCCTGCCCACCGCCGTCGCCGACAGCGCGCAGGATGCGGCGGACATGCTGCGCGGCCAGTACGTGTACCTGATGGGCATCGGCGATCCCGACCGCAACTTCTACTGCGCGATGGCCCGTTCGATGGGCTACGAGGCCGAGGTCGCCGCCTTCCTGGAGCGGCTCGCCGCCGGTGACCGCACGGGCGCAGGGGCCGCACTGCCCCTCGGTTTCATCGACCGTACGGCGCTGATCGGCCCGGTCGACCGGATCGCCGACCGGATGCGCGCCTACGCCGACGCGGGCGTGACCACCCTCGGGGTCATGGTCTCGGCCGCCGCGACCGGCCTGGAAGGGCGACTGGCGATCGTCGAAGCGGCGGCCCGCGCACTGGAGCGCTCCGGCACCGCCACCACCGCCGGCACCGGCACCGGCACCGGCACCGACTGACTGTCGCTCGGTTTCACGTGAAACAACGCCGGTTTCACGTGAAACATCGCTGCCGCCGAGCGACCTCGTCCTGTTTCACGTGAAACATCGGCTGCCCTCACCGCCCAGAGAGCATGGAGAGTACGGAGAACGCCATGACGCTCCTCTTCCACGACGACTTCGCCGAAGGGCTACGGGTGCGCGACCCCCAAATCCGGCCCGACGGTCCCTGGTCGCTACGGCCCGCCGGGGCGCTCGCCGACGGGGACGGCGCCGCCCGTCCCACGACCGAGGGTCTGGTGGTCGAGCCGACCGGTACCGACCCGGAGACCGGGCGTCCCGCCTTCGTCGTGCCGCCCGAAGGGGAGACGGTCGAGCATCTGCGCTGGGCCGCCTTCGGGCCCGCGTGCGCGACCGGCGGCTCCACCCTGACCGTGTCGGCGACGCTGTCGGCCGACGTACCCGGGGCCGCGGCCGACGACATACGTGAGGGCGCGGGCGCGCTCGTCGTACTGGACCGCGACGCGGGACTCATCATGGACTTCGCGCTCACCGGCACACAGGTCTGGGCGCTGTACGGCCGAGTGCCCGCCTCGGACGGCACGCGGGGAGGGTTCTCGTACAGCGTGCCGCTCGCCGCGCGCCAACCCTCTGACAGCCATCGATGCGCGCTCGTCGTGGACTCGGCGGCGGGAGTCGCCCGCTGGTTGCTGGACGGCGCCGAGGTGTTCGCCGTGGAAAGGCTGGGACACGGCCTTCCCGATCCGGCCCGGGCCGACGCCTGGACCCCGGGGCCGCTCTCCCGTGTACGGCCCGCTTCCCTTGTGCCCGGCCTGGCTCTCATCGCGGACTCCCCGCACGGCCAGGGCGTGCGGCTGACCGTCTCCGACCTGGCCGTCTCAGCTCTGACCGTCACCGAGGGGGTGGCGAGCTGATGCGAATCACGGACACGGCCGGCTTCCATGCCTGGTTCGCCGAGCGGGGCGCGGCCCACCGCTACCGCATCACCCGGACGCCGCTGCACGACCTGGAGGGCTGGTACACCGACCCGGCGAGCGGCGATGTCCGCCACCGCAGCGGCCGGTTCTTCTCCATCGAGGGTCTGCGGTACGGACGGCAGGAACCTGACGGGCCCGCATGGACGCAGCCGATCATCCGGCAGCCCGAGACGGGCGTCCTGGGCGTGCTGATCAAGTGGTTCGACGGGGTTCCGCATCTGCTGATGCAGGCCAAGATGGAGCCGGGCAACATCAACACGCTCCAGCTCTCGCCGACCGTGCAGGCCACGTTCAGCAACTACACACGGGTCCACCGCGGTTCCCCCGTGCGCTATATCGACCACTTCCTCACACCGGGGGCCGGGGACCGGTTCCACTACGACGCGCTGCAGAGCGAGCAGGGATCGTGGTTCCTGGGCAAGCGCAACCGCAACATCGTCGTGGAGACGACCGGGGAGATCCCGGTACACGAGGACTTCTGCTGGGTGCCGCGTCCGGTGATGGCGGAGCTGCTGCGCGTCGACAACCTCGTCAACATGGACTCGCGCACCGTGCTGGCCGGTCTGCCGGACGATCCCGGTGAGGGCTCCGTGCCGAGGCGGGCGGTGGAGAAGCCGCTGCACGACACCGCGGCGCTGCTGCACTGGTTCACCGGAGCCAAGGTGCGGCACCGTCCCGAGCGCACGACGATCCCGCTGAGTCGGGTCGGCGGCTGGCGCCGCGACGACGACCGGGGTGAGATCGTCCATGAGACGGGCCGGTACTTCCGGATCATCGGCGTCGATGTCGAGGCCGACAGCCGCGAGGTGACGTCCTGGTCGCAGCCGATGCTGGCGCCGGTCGGCCGGGGAGTGGTCGCCTTCGTCAGCAAGGAGATCCACGGGGAACGCCATCTCCTGGTGCAGGCCCGCGCGGAGGCGGGGACCTTCGACGCCGTCGAGCTGGGACCCACCGTGCAGTGCAACCCGGGCAACCTGCCCGACGGCGCACCCCGGCCGCCCTACCTGGACACCGTCCTGACCGCACGGCCCGAGCAGGTGCTCTTCGACACCGTCCACTCCGAGGAGGGCGGCCGGTTCTACCACGCGGAGAACCGCTACCTCGTCCTGGACGGAGACGACGTGCCCGTCGACGTACCCGAGGACTACACCTGGATGACGGTCCGCCAGCTCACCCGCGCCGGCCGGATCGGCAACCTCGTCGACGTGGAGGCGCGCACCCTGCTGGCGTGCGTCCGCACCCTGCCAGACCACGGAGCATCCCGGTGAACGCGGGGCACACCGAAACGGTGAGGGCGCTGCGGATCGGGGTCGCGGGCTGTGCCGACATCGCGCTGCGCCGGATGCTGCCCGCCTTCGCCGCCTCCCCGCACACGGAGCCGACGGCCGTCGCCAGCCGCAGCTCCGAGAAGGCGCGGGCCGCCGCCGAGACCTTCGGGTGCGCGGCCGTCGAGGGGTACGACGCCCTCCTCGAACGCCCCGACGTGGATGCCGTGTACATCCCGCTGCCGGTCGCCCTGCACGCCCCCTGGACCGAGCGCGCCCTGCGCGCGGGCAAGCACGTCCTCGCCGAGAAGCCGCTGACCGCGCGGGCGGCCGACACCGCACGCCTGCTGGACCTCGCCCGCGAACGCGGCCTCGTCCTCGCCGAGAACTATCTGTTCGTCCACCACTCCGCCTACACGGCCGTACGGGACCTGGTGGAGGCCGGTGCGATCGGTGGCGTGCGGGCGCTGAGCGCCTCGTTCACCATCCCGCCGCGCCCCGCGGACGACATCCGCTACCGCGCGGACCTCGACGGCGGCGCGCTCCTCGACATCGGCGTGTACCCGCTCCGGCTGGCCTCTTTGCTGCTCGGCTCCGAGCTGCGGGTGCGCGGGGCCGTCCTGCGCCACGACACCGTGCGCGGTGTCGACCTCGGCGGCAGCGCGTTGCTCGGCGACCCCGGCACCGGCGTCAGCGCCCAACTTGTCTTCGGCATGGAGCACGCCTACACGGCGGGCTGGCGGCTTCTGGGCAGCGAGGGCAGCCTCACCCTCGACCGGGCGTACTCGCCCCCCGCCGGCCACCGCCCGGTCCTGCGCATCGAGCGTCCGGACGGCACCGAGGAGCGGATCCTTCCCGCACACGACCAGGCGACCGCCGCCGTCGCCGCCTTCGCCGAAGCCGTCCGCCGGGCCGGGCAGGGCGCCGGCCAGGACAAGGGCCGGAGCTCGGGCGACGCGGCGGCGGTGCTCCGCCAGGCCGAGCTGGTCGACGCCGTCCGGCAGGCAGCCCATCTCGTGAAGATCTGAGCGGGCAGGCGAGCATGGACATCCAAGAGCTCCGGGAGGTCCCGGGCGCGTACGTGATCACCCCGCGCCAGTGGCCGGACCCGCGCGGCACGTTCTTCGAGTCGCTCCGCACCGACCTCGTCAGCGAAGCCGTCGGCCGCCCTTTCGAAGTGCGGCAGATCAACTACTCGACCTCGCGCCGCAACACGCTGCGTGGCGTCCACGGCGTGCTGATTCCGCCCGGCCAGGCCAAGTACGTCACCTGTGTGCGAGGCGCGCTGCGCGACATGGTCGTGGACCTGCGGGTCGGATCACCCACCTTCGGGCAGAGCGCGAGCACCCTGCTCACCCCGGAGAACGGAGTGGCCGTCCACGTCGCGGAGGGCCTCGGCCACGGCTTCCTCGCGCTCACCGACGACACCTGCATCTCCTACGCCCTGTCCACCGCGCATGTGCCGGGCACCCAGTTCGAGATCGACCCGCTCGACCCCGACCTGGCTCTCCCCTGGGGATTCGACGAGCCACCGCTGCTGTCCGCGAAGGACGCCGGGGCTCCATCGCTGCGCACCGCTCTGGAGCGGGGCATCCTGCCGCGCTGGCTCGGAAGGATCGGGACACCATGAAGCTGCTGTTCGTCGCACCCGTCGTCGGCACCCACGGCGAGGTCACCACCGGGCTTGGCCTGGCCCGGCTGCTCGCCCCCGCCGGGATCACCGCCCACTTCGTCGTGGACACCCACAACGCCCCGCAGCTCGACGCCGCGGGCGTACCCGGCACCCTGATCGACGCGTCGATGGGAATCGGGGTCCGCAAGGTCGTCGAGGACGTCGTACGGGCCGAGCGGCCCGATGTGGTCGTGCTCAGCGACTACCTCTCGTACTGGTTGATGATGCACCGCGTCTACCGAACCGACCCCTGGTTCGTGGAACGGCTCGGCGTCCCGGTGATCCCGCTCGACCTGTACGAGTGGGAGAACACCGACTTCCGCATCGACCACTTCGGGCTCGACCTGGAGGTGGACCGGCGGATCCTCGACATGCCCGTCCAGCTGCGGCCCGCGCCGTGGGCGCGTCCCGACCCGGGCCCCGGCAGCCGAGCCCTGACCTACCCCTTCATGCGGCCGCTGCCCCGCCCCACCGCCGAGGCGCGCCGCACCGTGCGGAGCTCCCTCGGGCTGCGGGACGGGGAACGCCTCCTCTCGCTGTCCGTCTCGGGCTGGCAGCGGTACGCCCAGACCGTCGAGGACCCGACGACCCGCGGGCTCGCCCACCGGGTGCCGGAGCGGGTCGCGGCGGCGCTGCGCAGGCTTCCCCCCGCCACCCGGTTCCTCGTCGTCGGGCCTGATCTGGACGGTCTGGAAGGGCTGCCGGCCGAGCGCACCCACCGTGTGCCGGCCTGCCCGCCCGACCGCTACCAGGAGCTCCTCGACGCCTCGGACGCCGTGCTGTCGCTGCACGTGCCCGCCTCGGCGCTGGTCCGCTCGGTCTTCTCGGACCTGCCCGCGGTGTACATCGGCCACAGCGGCCCGCCCGCGGACGGACCGGTTGGCCCGGACGGGCCGGGCGAGCCGGACGGGCCAGACAGGCCAGACAGGCCAGACAGGCCGGACGCACTGGCCCCGTACAGCATGTGGCCGCTGCGCTGGAACTCCGTCATCCGGCCACTGCTCACCGACAACCCCCTGTCCGAGACCTTCCGGCGGACCGAACTCCTCGACCCCGAAGGGACGGTGGCGGCACTCGACGCCGTGCTCCACGATCCGGCCGAGCGCACCCGGCTGGCCGAGGGACGCGCCCGCTATCTGGCGGCGCTCGACGCGCTGCCCGCCGTGCCCGAGATCTTCACGGAGGCGGTCCGCCGGCTGGGCTGAGCCGCGTACGACGAGCTGAGCCGGTGTATGACGAGGGGGAGGGGCCCGTGAGCAGGCCCCTCCCCCTCCTGTTCCGTCCTCCCGGCCTCAGCGTGCCGAGATCGCGAACTCTCGGATGCTTCCGGCCACGTGGTCGACCATCTCGTCGGTCATGCTGGGATGGACGCCCACCCACAGGGTGTGCTCGGTGATGACGTCGGAGTTGGTCAGCTCGCCCACGACCCGGTAGTCGCGGTCCTGGTAGGCGGGGTGCCGGGTCAGGTTGCCGCCGAACAGCCGCCTGGTGCCGATCTTCCGGGAACCGAGGAAGTCCTCCAGGCCGCGCCGGGTGAAAGACGCGTCGGGCAGCACGGTGAGCACGAAGCCGAACCAGCTCGGGTCGCTGTGCTCCGTCGCCCGGGGCAGCAGCAGCCCCGGAACGCCCGCCAGACCCTCGTACATCCGCTGCCAGTTGGCGCGCCGGGCCTTGCCGAAGGAGTCGAGCCGCGACAGCTGGCTGACGCCGAGCGCGGCCTGGATGTCGGTGGCCTTCAGGTTGTAGCCGAGATGCGTGAAGATGTACTTGTGGTCGTAACCGTGCGGCAGCGTCCCCAGCTGGTAGTCGAACCGCTTGAAGCAGGTGTTGTCCTTGCCCGGTTCGCACCAGCAGTCCCGGCCCCAGTCCCGCAGTTGCTCCACGATCCGCGCGAGAGCCAGATTGCGGGTGAGGACACAGCCGCCCTCGCCCGTGGTGATGTGGTGCGCCGGATAGAAACTGGTCGTCGTCAGGTCGCCGAAGGTGCCGGTCAGCCTGCCCTGGTGGTACGAACCGACGGCGTCGCAGTTGTCCTCGACGAGGTACAGGCCGTGTTCGGCGGCGATGGCGGCGACGTCCGCGACCGGGAACGGGTTGCCAAGCGCGTGCGCGATCATGATCGCCTTCGTGCGCGGGCCGACCGCGGCGAGGACCCGCTCGGCGGTCGTGTTGTACGTCCCCAGCTCCACGTCCACGAAGACGGGGACCAGGCCGTTCTGGATGATCGGGTTGACCGTCGTCGGGAACCCGGCCGCCACCGTGATCACCTCGTCCCCGGGCCGCAGCCTGCGGTCGCCCAGCGTGTGCGAGGTCAGCGAGGTCAGGGCGAGAAGGTTGGCGGAGGAACCCGAGTTGGTCATGTGTGCCTTGCGCAGCCCGAAGTAGCGGGCGAAGTCGCGCTCGAAGCGCTGTGTGCTCGGCCCGGCGGCGATCCTCAGGTCGAGCGCCGCTTCGACGAGCGCCACCCGGTCGTTCGCGTCGAGCGCCGCGCCCGAGGGCTGCACCGGTGTCACGCCCGGCACGAACTCCCGCTGCTCCCTGGCCTGGTGGTACTCGCGCACCCTCTCCAGGATGTGCGTCTTCTCCGCATCCATCGGAATCGTTCGCCTTTCGCCGGGCCGAGATGAGCTGGGCTGCGTTGCGTTGCGTTGCGCTGAACTGAGCTGAGCTGACAGGAGCGGGCGCGGGCATGCCGCCTCGAACCCCGCCACCCTGGGCCCGCCCACTAGCCGGTCACTAGAGGCCCGCTGGAAGACTCACCGCGGTCTCCCACAGTCCGCGCAGCGACTCCTCGGGGCCGCGCACCGCACGCCAGCCCAGCAGCCGCGCCGCCTCGTCGGGACCGGCCGCTCCGGCGCCCACCCCCTCCAGGCCACCAGGAGGTGCCCATCCCGGGTCCGGGAGCCGCTCCTCCACGCGCGCGGGCACGCCACTTATCCGGATCAACGCGTCGAGCAGCTCCCGTACGCCGACGGGGCAGCCGGTCGCCAGGTCGAGCGCCCGGCCCCGCACGCGCCGGGCGGCGGCGGGGGCGGCCGCGGCGAGCACCGCGTCGGCGGCGTCCCGTACGTCCAGGAACTCGCGGCGCTCGCGCACGGCGAGCGTCGTCACGGTCACCGCCTCGCCGGTGCGCGCGGCCCGGGCGAGCTGCGCGCCGACGCGCCCCAGGAAACTGCCCTCGGGGGTGCCGGGCCCCAGCAGGTTCGGCAGCCGCAGCACGGTACCGCCCGCCGCCAGGACCCGCGCGGTGGCGGCCGCCTTGGTCCGTCCGTAGGCGGTCGCCGCCGTGTGTTCGTGCACGGTACCGAGCTGGACGAAACGGGGCGACGGTGCGGCGCCGAGCGCCGTGAGGACCCGGGAGACGAGGGCCTGGTTGGCGTCCGCCATCTCCGTCTCCGTCACGCCCCACACGGCACCGGAAGCGTTGACGACCGTGTCCGGCGCCACCGCGGCCAGCTCGTCCGCGAGCCGTCCGGGCTCGGCACGCACCAGGTCGACGGCGCGCGTCGTGACGCCCGGTGCCCCCCGGTCGTGCCTCGCCCAGCCGTGCACCTCCCAGCCCCGTGCCAGGAACGCGGCACACACATGGCGGCCGACGAAACCGCTGCCGCCGAGAACGAGCACGCGGGGCGCGGGGGTGGGGTGCGGCATGAAGGTCTCCCGGGGAGCAGTGAGCGGCTGTTGGGGCGCGTGGCCGGGCCCGGCAGCCTTCCAGGGCGGCCTGTAGTCCCGCTCGAGCGGCCCCCATGAGGCTGGCGCACAGCACCAGCCAGAGGCACCGTCACGAGGAGCAGACCAGCATGCCGACACAGCAGACGTCACGGCAGATCTCCGACCCCCAGATCTCCGCTCCGCAGATCTCCGCACCGCCGGCAGCCGTGGATCCGGCGTCCGGTATCGATTCCGCCGCCGTCGTCGTCGCGGCGGCCGATGTCGCCAAGATCGCCGCGGAACACGCGCGGGCCGCCGAGCGCGACCGCAGGCTCTCCCCGGAGGTCGTACGGTCCATGCTGGACGCCGGCTTCGCCCGCCACTTCGTGCCCCGTCGGCACGGCGGCGACGCCGGAACGTTCGAGGAGATCGTCCGGGCCGTGGCCGTCGTCGGCGAAGGCTGCACGTCGGCCGCCTGGGCCGCCTCGCTGACCGCCTCCCTCGGCAGGATGGCGGCCTACCTCCCCGAAGCCGGCCGGCGGCGGATCTGGGCGGGCGGCCCGGACACCCTGATCGTCGGCGCTCTGATGCCCTTCGGCCGGGCCCGGCGGGAGGAGGGCGGCTGGCGGATCGGCGGCACCTGGCCCTACGTCAGCGTCGTCGACCACGCCGACTGGGCGCTGGTGTGCGCGATGACGACGGAGGAACGGCCGGTGGCCCGCTTCTTCGCCGTGCCCCGTGGAAGCTGGCGCAGCGAGGACACCTGGTCGTCGGTCGGCATGCGCGGCACCGGCAGCAACACGCTCCACGTCGAGGACGTCTTCGTGTCCGACGAGCTGACCTTCACCCGGGACGCCGTCGCCACGGGCGTCGCCGAGGACGCCGAGGCGCCCTGCCACCGTGTGCCGCTCAAGGCCGTCAACGGTCTGTGTTTCGCCGCCCCCGTGCTGGGCGCCGCGCGCGCCGCCCTGACCGCCTGGCGTGAGGGCACCGCGCCCCGCCACACGTCGGCCTCGGGCGGTCTGGAGAGCGCGGCGGCCGTGGTCCTCGGCCGGGCCGCGGGCGAGGCGGACACGGCGGCGCTCCTGCTGGAGTCGGCGGCCCGCAGGGCGGACAGCGGCCGGGTGACCGATCTCGAGGTGGCCCGCAACAGCCGGGACTGCGCCCTCGCCGCCGAGCTGGCCACGGCCGCCGTCGACCGGCTCTTCACCTCCGCGGGCACCCGCGCCCACCAGGAGTCGGCGCCGCTCCAGCGCCACTGGCGGGACGCCCACTCGGCGGCCGGCCACGTCGTGCTCGGCTTCCCGGCCGCGGCCGAGACGTACGCCCGCGAGCTGCAGCGCGAGAAGTGAGCCCCTGAGCGGCGGCGTACGGCGTACGGACGACGAAGGCGTACGGAACGGGGACCGGCCCTCGCTCCGTACGCCTTCGTCGGTCGTGTCGCGGTCCCGTACGTCTCAGTCGGTCGCGCCGCCCTGGCAGGACGGGCTCACGCCCCCGCACGGATCGGCCACGGGGGCGGTCCTTTCCGCCGTACGGGCCGTGCGCGCCCGGCCGCGGGCACCGCCGCGGGCCGCCGCGCCCGTCGGTTCGCGCAGCAGGCGGCGCGGCCCCGGACCCTCCTCGCCGAGCTCGTCGTACGGATTGGTCAGCGGGCAGTCCCGTACCGACAGACAGCCACAGCCGATGCAGTCCTCCAGGCCGTCGCGGAGCGCGAGCAGCTGCTCGATCCGCTCGTTGAGGTCCGCGCGCCAGCGCCGCGAGAGCCGGGCCCAGTCCTCCCGGGTGGGCGTGCGCTCCTCGGGCAGCTCGGCCAGCGCCTCGGCGACCGTGCTCAGCGGGATGCCCATGCGCTGCGCCACCCGGATCACGGAGATGCGGCGCAGCGTGTCCCGTGTGTAGCGGCGCTGGTTTCCGGGCGTCCGGCGGCTCTTGATGAGCCCCTTGGACTCGTAGAAGTGCAGGGCCGTGACCGCGACGCCGCTGCGCGCCGACAGCTGTCCGACGGTGAGTTCGGTGACGTGGTGCGCGGGCCGGGCGACGGTCATGTCAGCCGGCCTCCACCAGGGCCCGGTGGAACTGGTCGACCGACGGCACTCCGGTGGCGACCCGTACGCCGTCGACGAAGACCGTCGGCACGCCGGTGACCCCCCGGCGGGCTGCGGCCCGCTCGTCCTCGCGGACATCCTCGCCGTAGGCGTCGCCCGCGAGCACCGCCCCGGCCGCGTCGGCGTCCAGGCCCGCGCGGGTCGCGGTGTGCAGCAGGACCTCGTGGTCCGCCACGTTCTGCTGGTCCGTCAGATATGCACGGAAAAGTTCGCTCTTCATCCGGTGCGCGAGGCCGCTCTCGGCGGCGAGATGCACCAGGCGCTGCGCGTCGAAGGAGTTGACGGGGCGTACGCCGGTGAGCCGGATGTCCAGGCCCTCGGCCTCACCCAGGGCGCGGATCTTCTCGAACAGCTCGACCGTCTCGCCGGGTTGGAGTCCGAGCTTCTCCCGCATCATCTCGCCGAGCGTAGCACCGGGCGTGCGGGGCTGATCGGGACGGAGTTCGAAGCTGCGCCACACGACCTCGATGTCGTCACGCCCACCGGCACCACGCCCACCGGCGTCATGGCCGCCCCCGCCGAGACGCTCGATCGCCCGGTCGAGCCGCGCCTTGCCGATGTAGCACCACGGGCACATGATGTCGGACCAGATCTCGATCTTCACTGACGCTCTCTCCCCACTTCCGGATCCTGACTTCCGGATCTCCTGCTCCAGGCTGCAACCTCGACCGCGCTAGAGGTCAAGCGCGACCGCGCCGGCCGGCCCCGCGGAAGGGGGCCGACCGGCGCGGCGCGCTGCTCCCAGCTGCGGAAACCGCTACTTGACCAGCGTCTTGGTCAGCGCGATCGGCTGGTCGGGCCAGCAGGCGAGCTGGGCCTCGCCGGTCCAGTTCGGGGAGATGAAGGTCCAGGTGAAGCCCGGGTCGTCGTGCGACGTGCCGCCGAAGGCCGTCTCCAGGGTGCCCCGGGTGGTGGGGGCCTTCAGCTTGATGGTGATCTTCGGCAGGTCGAAGGGGGCGTTGGCGACGTACGGCCCGGCGGCGCGCAGCACGGCCTTGGTGCCGTCGATCTGCAGCTCGGGGGTGCCGGCGGCACCGCCGTCGGCGACCTCGTAGGAGAGGACCTTGGCGCCGGCGGGCAGCTTGAACTGCAGCGCGACGTTCTTGACCTCCTTGTTGTAGGCGGGGTTCGGGGTGATCGGGGCCGGGTCGAGCGTGACGTCGAAGGTCGCTCCGGGCCGGACGGTGGCCGGGGCCACGCCGTCGACGTACGTGCTGTACGCGAGACCGGTGACGGTGCCGACGCGGCAGTCGAAGTAGGTCTTCACGGGGGCGGCCTGGGCTCCCGAGGTGGTGGCCATCAGACCGGCCAGGGCCAGCGGGACGGCTATGGCGGCGGTACGGGTACGGCTGCGCAGTGCGGGCATGGTGAATTCCGTTCCGTGATGAAGGTGAAGATGAAGGATGACGAAAGGTGACAAACCGATCCTCGAATCGCAGAGCACCGCATCGAGGTGAGGCGGGATCGAGGTGAACCGGGATCGGGGTGACGCGGGCGCGACCCGGACCGGCCGGTGTCAGGAGGCCGGGGCGCGCCAGAAGTCGGGGTGGTCGCGGTACCAGTCCACGACCGCCCCCAGCCCGCTCTCGATCGACCAGCGGGGCGCGTAGCCCAGCTCCTCGCGGATCTTGGAGTCGTCGATCGCATAGCGGAAGTCGTGCCCGAGGCGGTCCTCGACATGGCGCACCATGTCCCAGTCCGCCCCCAGGAGGTCCAGCAGGCGGGCGGTCATCTCGCGGTTGCTCATACCGCTGCCGCCGCCGATGTTGTAGATCTCACCCGCGCGGCCCTTGGTGAGCACCAGTTGCAGCGCCCGGCAGTGGTCGTCCACGTGCAGCCACTCGCGCACGTTGCGTCCGTCGCCGTACAGCGGAACCTGCCGACCGGTCAGCAGCCGGGTGACGAAGTTCGGGATGAGCTTCTCGGGGTGCTGGCGCGGGCCGTAGTTGTTGGAGCAGCGGGTGATGCGGACGTCGAGTCCGTGCGTACGGTGGTAGGCGCGGGCGACCAGGTCGCTGGAGGCCTTGGACGCCGCGTAGGGGGAGTTGGGCAGCAGGGGGCTGTCCTCGGTCCAGGTGCCGCTGTCCAACGAGCCGTACACCTCGTCCGTGGAGACGTGCAGGACTCGGTCCACACCGGCGTGGAGTGCGGCGTCGAGCAGCTGCTGGGTGCCCATGACGTTCGTACGGACGAACTCGCCGGGGCCGGTGAGGGAGCGGTCCACGTGGGACTCGGCGGCGAAGTGCACGACCGCGTCGTGGCCGGGGAGGACCCGGTCCAGGAGGTCGCGGTCGCAGATGTCGCCGTGGACGAAGTCGAGCCGTTCGTGGTGCTCGGGCAGGTTGTCGCGGCGCCCCGCGTAGGTGAGCCGGTCGACGACCGTGACGTGGACGTCGTCGGACTCCGGGTAGCTCCCCGCCAGTATCTCGCGGACGTAGTGCGAGCCGATGAACCCGGCCGCGCCGGTGACCAGGAGCCTCATGCCGCCACCTCCGCCTGCGTATGGTCCCCGATGATGAGCCGCCGTCCGGCCGCCTCGCCGGTGCGCACGGCGGCCGAGCGGCCGATGAGCGAGCCGGAGAGCCCGCGCACGCCCTGGATCGACACCCCGTCGAGCACGATGGAGTCGCGGATCCCCGCGTCCTCCAGCACGCAGTCGCGGCCGAGAGCGGTGTACGGGCCGAGCTCGCTGCCGCGCACGACGCTGCCGGCGCCGACGACGAGCGGTCCGACCAGGCGCGAGCGCTCCACGACCGCTCCCGCCTCGACGACCACGGTCCCCTCGACGGTACTGGCCGCGTCGACCTCGCCGTGTACGCCGGGGCGGAGCCGGCCGAGGAGTACCCGATTGCAGTCCAGCAGGTCGTCGGGGCTGCCGGTGTCCTTCCAGTAGCCGGTGTACTCGTCGGCGACGACCCGGTCGCCGCGCTCCACGAGGTACTGGATCGCGTCGGTGATCTCCAGTTCGCCGCGGGCGCTCGGCTCGATCGCCCGGACGGCGTCGTGGACGGCGGCGGTGAAGAAGTACACGCCGATCACGGCGAGGTCGCTGCGCGGCCGCTCGGGCTTCTCGACCAGCGCGTGGACCCTGCCGGTGGCATCCGTCTCGGCGACGCCGTAGGCACGCGGGTCGGCCACCTTGGTGAGCAGCAGCCGGGCGGCGGAACGTTCGTCGCGGAACGCGCGGGCGGACTCGGCGATGCCCTCGGCGAGGATGTTGTCGCCCAGGTACATCACGAAGTCCTCGTCACCGAGGAACTCCTCGGCGATGGAGACGCAGTGAGCGAGGCCGAGCGGCGCCTCCTGCTGGAGGTAGGTGACGTCGAGGCCGAACGCGGAGCCGTCACCGACCACCGCCCGGACCTCGTCGGCGCGGTCGCCGACGACGACGGCGACCTCCTCGACACCGATGGCACGGACGTTCTCCAGGCAGTGCACGAGGATCGGCTTGTTGGCGACGGGCACCAGTTGTTTGGGCATGGAATAGGTGAAGGGACGCAACCTGGTCCCCATCCCTCCGGACAGAATCAGCGCCTTCATGGCAACCCTTCACTCCCACCTTCGCCCCGGGCCTTGGTTACGGGCTCGATTCTGGAAAGCCGACCTAGAGACCGGGTCCAATCCCACTGGACCCCCACACGGACCCAACGGCCCACCAACCCAGCCTGCCGGAAACGCGGGGAAGGGGGCCGGCGCGAAGCCGGCCCCCTTCGGGGACGCGTACACGGGGGAATGAAGCACGCGTCCGTACGGGGGCGTGCCCACCCGCCGTCACATCACGGCGGGCGGCACGCGCAGGGTGCTCAGGGGCGAGGTGGGTGTTCAGGGGCGAGGGCGCTCAGGGGTGAGCGAGCCCAGCGGTGAACGTGCCCGGGGGTGGGGGCGGTTAGGGGTGAGAGCGCCCAGGGGTGAGGTCACTTCTTGGCCGCGGGCTGCTTCCCCGTCTCCTTGGCGCCGCCCGGCGCACCGGCGGCCGGCTCGCGGCGCTTCTCCTTCGGCACGGCCGCCAGCACCAGGGCGATCAGCAGCATGACCCCGCTGACCGCGAAGACCGTCTGCATCGCCTCGGCCAGGCCCTCCAGGAAGGGCTTCGCCAGCCGCGGGTCGGCGTGATCGAGGAAGGAGCTGTTGTCCAGCGGCACCGCGCCGTCCCGGGCGCCCAGCAGCACCTTGTTCGCGGCCTGTCCGGTCACGGCCGGGTCGTTGACGGCCGCCGTGTACGCCGGGTCGGAGGCCGCGCCCCGGTAGGCGGCGGCCACCTTCTCGCCGACCGCGCCGAAGAACATCGACAGGAAGACGGCGATGCCGGCCGTACCGCCGATCTGACGGAAGAAGGTGAACGAACCCATGCCCGCCCCCATGTACTGCGGCGCGACACCCGTCTGGATCGCGATCAGCATGACCTGCCAGCACAGGCCGATGCCGAAGCCCATCACCCCGGCGGCGACACCGGTCTGCCACAGCGAGGTGTCCGCGGTGAGCACGCCGAACCAGAAGGTCGCGACGACCATCAGCACCAGGCCGCTGAGCAGCACCGCCTTGTAGCGGCCCGTCCTGGTGACGTACGGACCGGCGATCCGGCCGGCGACGACGATGCCCAGCGTCTGCGGCAGCATCATCAGCCCCGCCTGGGTGGGCGAGAGGCCCTTGACCATCTGGAGGTAGAGCGGCAGGACGGACAGGGCGCCGAAGACCGCCGCTCCGACCAGGACGTTCACGCCGTTGTAGACGGAGAAGAGCGGGTTGCGGAACATCGGGGTCGGCAGCAGCGCGGCGTCGGCGGCCCGCTTCTGCGCCAGCAGGAAGAGCACCAGACCGACCGCTCCGAGGCCGAACAGGACGAGCGTCCCGGGGTCCGTCCAGCCCCACGCGGGGCCCTGCTCGACCGCGAAGAGCAGCGGCAGCAGGCAGGCGATCAGGGCGAGCAGCCCCGCGATGTCGAACTTGTGCTGTGCGCGTCCCGGCTGGACGCGGACCAGCGCGGCGATGATCAGCGCCGCCGCCACACCGATCGGCACGTTGATGAAGAAGGCCCAGCGCCAGCCGGACGCGCCGAGGAAGCTGTCGAGTCCGGCGAAGAAGCCGCCCGCGACGGGGCCGACGACCGCCGAGACACCGAAGACCGCGCCGAACCATGCCTGGTAGCGGCTGCGTTCGGCGAGCGGCACCAGGTCGGTGAGGATCGCGAAGGCCAGGCTCATCAGGCCGCCCGCGCCGATGCCCTGGACGCCGCGGAAGACCGCGAGCGTGGTCATGGACTGGGCGAGGCCGCACAGTACGGAGCCGAGGACGAAGACGCCGACGGCCGTGCAGTAGACCGGGCGGCGTCCGTAGATGTCGGAGAGCTTTCCGTACAGCGCCGTCGTGATCACCGAGGTGATCATGTACGAGGTGTTCGCCCAGGCCTGCTCGGAGAGGCCGTTGAGGTCGTCGGCGATGGTACGCAGCGCCGCCGAGATGATCGTCTGGTCGAGGGCGGCCATGAACAGGCCGAGCAGCAGCCCCGTCATGATCAGCCGGATTCTGCGCTTGTCCACCGCGTCGGCACCGGAATCGGGCGTGGCGGAGCCCGGCTTCGCTGTGTCTGTCATCGGGAGTTTTCTTCCTTCGGAATCGGAAGGGACGTCGGGAGTCGGGGTCGGGCCGCTGCGTCCGGACCAGGATGAAACCTCTAGTGCGCTGGAGGTCAAGCGGGATTCTGCGAGCCCGCGCTCGCGCCCGACTCAAGACGCCCTCGGGCCCTTCATCCGCACCACGGGACAGCCCTGCGGCCCTCGGGTCCTCGTCCGCAAGCAGGACGGCCCTTCGCGGCCCACCCGTACCCGCACCCCTGCCCCTGCCCTGCCGCGCGGAAAGCATCTGGGCCCCGCTCGTACCGTCCGCGATCCCTCGGCTTCCAGCAGGGCTCCAGGGACGCTCGACCCCCGCTCCCTAGCGTCCGCGGCCATGAGATTCCTTTTTGTGTCCGGAGGAAGCGCGGGGGCGGTCTTCCCCATCACCCCGCTGGCGTTGGCGGCGCGCAACGCCGGCCACGAGGTGATCGTCGGAGCCACGGAGAACGTGATGCCGCTGGTCGCCGCGACCGGACTGCCCGGCGCCCCGATCACCTCGCGCACCATGTTCGACTTCATGCAGCGCGACCGGCACGGCAATCCGCTGGAGATCCCCAAGGACCCTCACGAGCGGAACCTGTTCAACGGCCGCGGCATGGCCCGCCTCGCCCTCGGCAGCATGGAGGGACTCGTTCCGCTGGTCGAGCGCTGGCAGCCGGACGTCCTGGTCGCCGGAGCGCTCTCGTACGCCGCGCCCCTGGTGGCCCACCGCTTCGGCCTGCCCTGGGTGCGCCACGCGCTCAACATGGGCGAGCCGTCCATCATCGATCTCTCCGCCGCCGCCGAACTGGCGCCGGAGCTCGAGGAGATGGGCCTGTCCGCGATACCCGAACCGGACATGTACGTGGAGATCTGCCCGCCCGGCGCCCGCCGCCCGGACGCGGGGCCCGCACAGTTCATGCGGTACGTCCCCTTCAACACGCAACGGGCCCTGGAGCCCTGGATGTACGCCAAGGGCGACCGGCCGCGCGTGCTGGTCTCGGCGGGCAGCCGGGTCACCGCCGACTATGAGGCCGACGCCCTGTCCGCCCTGGTGGAGAAGGTCGCCGGACTCGACGTGGAACTCCTCATCGCGGCACCGCAGGAGATCGCCGACGCCCTCGGCGATCTGCCGGACAACGTGCGCGCCGGCTGGCTGCCGCTCGACGTCGTCCTGCGCACCTGTGACCTGCTGGTGCACCGGGCCGGCGGCAACACGATGCTGCACGCGATCGTGTGCGGCGTCCCGCAGCTGGTGATCCCCGCCATGCCGAAGCAGGTGGGGATGTCCGCCCGGCTCGCGGAGTACGGCGCCGCCATCATGCTGACCGCCGGGCAGGACGACTCTCCCGAGAACGTGGCCAAGGCCTGCCGGGAGTTGCTGGAGGACCCGGCGTACAAGGCCAGGACCGACGAGTTGAGCCGGGAGATCGCGGGTCTGCCCGCGCCCCACGACGTGACGGTGGCGATCACCGAAATGGTGCGCGCCCGGGCCCGGGGGTGAATCCGTCACGTCGAATTCGTGAGGAGAACACTGGTCGGCGATCATCGGGTGTTCACACAATCCAGCCAAGGCGCTGCGTCACGGCACCTTCAGCCGTACCCGTATCTCTTGGAACGCTCCTGGAAGGAACCCCCATGAACCACGTCCTCGCCGAGAACCCCTCCTGGGCCGCCGTCCTCGCCCCGGACACCGCGCGGGTCCCGGCCACGCTGACGATCGAGGACCTGGACACGGTCCCGGACGACGCGGCGGCGCTGTTCACCCTCTGCGTCCTCGCCCCGGAGCCGGCCGAGACCGTCGCGGCCTGACACGACGGTGCGCGAACAGGGGGGACCAGTGGCCGGGGCCGGGGGCGGACCACGGATCGGCTGGCGCAGCCATCTGCGGAGCCTCGTCGTGACGGGCGAGGCGGTGTATCTGGTCTCCGGCCGGGGGGTTCGCGCGGTGCGCGGCGCCCCGGCCGAGGCGCTGGCCCCCCTGCTCGACGGCACCCGCACCCCCGACGAGGTGCTGCGTGAGGCCGCCGCGCGCGCGGCGGCGACGCCCGCCGCCCCCTCCCCCGAGGAGCTGCGCCGCGCCCTCGCCGAACTCTGGTCCGCCGGTCTCCTCCGCGCCCACCCGGACCCCGCCGCGACCCCCGGCACGGGGGCCGGGCCACCGGCCGCCCACGACCGCTCGGCCGAGGCCTTCTGGGATCTCGCCGGCACCACCCCGCCCGCACGTACGGCCGTACGACTGCTCGTCCTCGACGGCCCGGTGTCGGAGGAGGAGGCGCGGGCCGCCTGCGCCGCCTCGGGGCTCGACGTCGCGCCGCCCGGCGCCCAGGCGTCGGACGCCGAGGTCACCCTGGTGCTCTGCACCGACTATCTGGACCCGCGCCTCGCCGACGTCGACGCGCTCCAGCGCGCCGCCGGCCGCCCCTGGATCCTGGCTCGCCCCGGCGGACCCGAGGCCTGGACCGGCCCGGTCCTGCGTCCCGACGACGGCCCCTGCTGGCACTGTCTCGCCGAACGCCTGCGCCTCCAGCGCGGCTCTGAGGCCCCCCTGCACCGCGCTCTGGGCTGTACGGGCCCGGTCGCGCGGCCCGACGCCTCGCTCGCCGCGAGCCGCGCGGCCGGCCTGCACACCGCCGTCCTGGAGACCGCCAAGTGGCTGGCCGGCGTGCCCGGTCCGACCCGCGACGCGGTCCACACCGTCGACGCCCTCACGCTCGACTCGGCCCGGCATCCGGTGGCCCGCCGCCCCCAGTGCCCCTCCTGCGGCGACGCCGGTCTCGTCCGCGCACGGGTCCGCGCCCCCTTCGTCCCCGCCCCCCGGCCCAAGGCGGCGGACGGCGGCAACGGCCACCGCGCCCTGTCGCCGCGCGAGATGCTGGAGCGCTACGGCCACCTGGTGGGCCCGGTCACCGGCGTCGTACGCGAGGTGCGCCGCGACCCCCGCAGCCCCGCCTTCACCCACAGCTTTCTCTCCGGGCACAACCTGGCGATGCGCGCCCCGACCCTGGCCGGACACAGTGCCGGGCTGCGGGCGCTCAGCGGCGGCAAGGGCCTCACCTCCGAGGAGGCCAGGGTCAGTGCCCTGTGCGAGGCCGTCGAGCGCTACAGCGGCTCCCGGCACGGCGACGAGCCCGTGGTCCGCGACAGCTTCCGGGCGCTCGGCCCCGCCGCCGTCCACCCGGACACCGTGCGGCTCTACGACCCCCGCCAGCTGCGCGACCGGGACGCCTGGAACGCCTCCGGTTCCCCATTCCAGTACGTCGGCCGCCCCTTCGACGAGGACGCCCCGGTCGACTGGACGCCGGTGTGGTCCCTGACCGGAGGCGTCCAGAGGCTGCTGCCCACCTCGCTCCTCTACTTCGACGCCGACCCCGCCGCCCCACTGCGCGCCGACTCCAACGGAAACGCCGCCGGTTCCAGCCCCGAGGACGCCTTCGTCCAGGGCTTTCTGGAGCTGGTCGAACGCGACGCCGTCGCCCTGTGGTGGTACAACCGCACCCGGGCGCCCGCCTGCGACCTGGACGCCTTCGCCGCCTCGGGCGACGCCTGGATCGAGCCGCTGCGCGCGGGCTACCGCTCCCTGGGCCGCGAGATCTGGGCCCTGGACCTGACCTCCGACTTCGGCATCCCGGTGGTGGCCGCCCTGTCCCGGCGCACCGACGGACCGCCGGAGGACGTGCTGTTCGGCTTCGGCGCCCACCTCGATCCGCGCATCGCGGTGCGCCGCGCGCTCACGGAGATGGGCCAGTTGCTGCCGGCGGTCGTCGACGCCCGCCCGGACGGATCCGGTTACACCGTGGACGACCCGCACGCCCTCTCCTGGTGGCGCACCGCCACCGTCGCCGGTCAGCCCCACCTGCTGCCCGATCCACAGCGCGCCCCGAGCCGGCCCGGCAGTTGGACGTACACAGCGCGCGCCGACCTCTCCGAGGACGTGGCGGCGCTCGCCGCGCTCGCCGACGAGCGGGGTCTGGAGGTCCTCGTCCTGGACCAGACGCGACCGGACATCGGGCTTCCGGTCGTGAAGGTCGTGGTCCCCGGCATGCGCCAGTTCTGGCCACGTTTCGCGCCGGGCCGCCTCTTCGACGTGCCGGTCGCGCTCGGCCGGCTCGCCGAGCCCACTCCGTACGCACGCCTCAACCCGCTGCCGTTGTTCGTCTGACCACCCGGTCCGCCACCCACCGGACCGGCCCCCGCACCCGCACCGCACCCGCACCCCGCCCGCCCGAGGGAACCTCCCTCCTCCCGATCCCCTTCTCCCGGCCACCCACGGCCGACCGCCGCCGCAGACTCTGTCCGGCCGCAGGGCGAATCCGACCCGCGCCGGAGGCTGTTGGACGAGGTCACAGCACGGCGGAGCCGCCGGAGGGCGACCGGATCCCACCCGAACCCGACCGGGATCTCCCGGGCATCCACCGAAGCCGTCCGGAAGCCGACAGGGCGTCACACCGCCCCGGCCCGGTATTGATACCTTCCGGTATGTTTTCCCCCTCCACAGAGAAGTCGTCGCGCCTGATGAACTCACGTGAACAGCAGTTCGACGAGCTGGACAGCAGTGCCTCGTACCTCTCTCACGAGGACTCCGACCTGCCCGCCCCGAGGCTGGCCCGCACCGTCCTGCTGGCCGCGATGGCCGGCTATTCCCTGGTCACGGTGGTGAACATCCTGGGCGCCGGACTGTCACCCGCCGAAACCTGTGTCGGATTCACCGCACTGCTCGTGGTGTTCGGACTCCAGGTCGCCCACTCCCGCCCGCAGGCCCGCCAGAGCCCTTACTGGCGCCGCGTGACCACCCTGACGTTGCAGGCCGTCTTCTGTTTCGTACCGCTGGCGCTGTTTCACATGGCGTGGGGAGCGATGGGTGGCTTCTTGGCCGGTTCCGTACTCCTGCTGCTGCCCGGCCGGGCGGCCTGGCCGCTCTACGGCGCGATCGGGGCGTCGCTCTTCGCGTACTCGGCCGCGGCCGGCCACACCCTGCTCGACAGCGTCTACACCTTGGAGGCCACGCTCGTCACCGGGCTCGTGGTGTTCGGACTGAGCAGCCTGACCGGTCTCGTGACCCGGCTGCACGCGCACCGCGCCGACCTGGCCCGGCTCGCGGTCGCCGGCGAGCGGCTCCGCTTCTCCCGCGACCTGCACGACCTGCTCGGCTACAACCTGTCCGCGATCACCCTCAAGACCGAGCTGGTACGCCGCCTCGTGCCGGACATGCCGGAGCGGGCCAGGGACGAGACCGACTCGATCCTCGCCCTCTCCCGCCAGTCGCTGGCCGACGTGCGCAAGGTCGCCACCGGCTACCGCGACATGTCTCTGCGCGAGGAGGCCGCCGCCACCCGCTCGATGCTGGAGGCGGCGGGCATAGAGGTGGAGGCGGCCATCGACATAGGCCCGCTGCCCTCCCAGATCGACACGGTGCTCGCCACCGTGCTCCGCGAGGGCGTCACCAATGCCCTCCGGCACAGCCGCGTCCACCACTGCACCATCCGGTGCTGGGAGAAGGACGGCGTGGTCACGCTCAGCCTCGGCAACGACGGCGTGGACCCGGAGGACGGCGGCTACGAGGGCGTGGACCGCGACGCGCGGAGGGCGGACGACCCGGGCGGCACCGGCCTCGGCAACCTCACCTACCGACTGACCCGCGTCGGCGGCAGCCTCACCACCGAGCTGAGCGACAACGGCTGGTTCCGGATGACCGCCCGGGCCCCGGTGCACCCGCACGTCTGCACCACCCGATGACCACCCCTGTGCAAACTGTGCCCAACAATCGGAGAAAGCGCGCAGAAACCGAAAAAGTGTACTGTGAGCACGGTCAAGATGCGGGGGGATTCACCACAGTGATACGCATATTGCTGGCTGAGGACATGGAAATGGTCCGGGGGGCGCTCGTGGCGCTGCTGGGCCTGGAGGACGACCTGGAAGTGGTCGCGCAGGTCGAGCGCGGCGACAAGATCCTTCCCGAAGCGCTGAAGGTCCGGCCCGACGTGGCGATCATCGACATCGGCCTTCCCGGCATCGACGGCATCAAGGCGGCCGCGCTCCTCGCCGAGGAGCTCCCCAGCTGTCGCACCCTCATCCTGACGAGTCTGAGCCGCCCCGGCGTCCTGCGCCGGGCCCTGGACGCCAAGGTGGCGGGCTTCCTGCCGAAGGACGCCTCGCCCCAGGACCTCGCCGAGGCGGTACGGCGGATCGCGGCCGGCCACCGTGCCATCGACCCGCAGCTGGCCCTCGCCGCCTGGGACAGCGCCGAGAGCCCGCTCACCGAGCGGGAGATGGAAGTGCTCCGTCTCACGGCCGAGGGCGACGAGGCACCGGAGATCGCCGCCCGGCTGCACCTGTCCACCGGAACCGTCCGGAACTACCTGACCTCGGTCGTCACCAAGCTGAACGCCCGCAACCGGGTCGACGCGGTGCGCATCGCGCACGAGTCCGGCTGGCTGGTCTGACCCCGCCGCCGGCCGGCCGAGGCCCCCGGCCGGCGCCACCTGGGCACGACCCGCGCACCGCAGCCCGCCCACCGCAGCCCGCCCACCTCAGCCATTGCCCGGCGTCAGCCGCCGGTCCGCATGAGTTCGAGCCCGGCGTGCCGGGGATCCAGCTCGAGCTCACCGGAGAGCACCGCCCGGTGCAGCAGCTGCAGCCGGTGCGAGGGCTCCACCCCCAGCTCCTCGATCAGCGTCCTGCGCAGTTCCTGGAAGACCTCCAGCGCCCGCCAGACCCCGCCCGACCGGTACAGCGCGGTCATCAGCTGGGCGGCGAGGTTCTCGTTCATCGGGTGCCGGGCGACCAGCATCCGCAGCTCGGCCAGGAGCGAGGCGTGCCGCCCGAGCAGCAGGTCCGCCTCTATGCGCTGCTCCAGTACGCGGGTGCGCTGCTCCTCCATGCCGAGGACCTCCACCCCCAGGACGCGTCCGACCGGCACGTCCACCAGCGCCGTGCCGCGCCATAGTCCGAGCGCCCGCTCCAGCATCGCGGACGCGGCGCGCGCGTCACCGGCCTCGAGCGCTACCGAGCCACGGGCCGCGAGGGACTGGAACTCGCGCAGATCACTGTCCTCCGGGCGAAGGGCGAGGCGGTAGCCGCCGAAGCACGTGCTGAGCACGGACTTGGCGTCCCCGGCCCCGGCCCCGGTTCCGGCGCGATCAGCGGCGGCGCCCGGCTGCCCGGCGCGCAGCGCCGCGGTCACCTTCCGGCGCAGATGGAGGATGTACGTCTGCAGTGTGGTCGCCGCGCTCTTGGGAATCGCGTCACCCCAGATCTCCTCCATCAGCGTCGGCACCGTCACCACTCGTTCCGCCCGGATGGCCAGCAGCGCGAGCAGTTGGCGCGGCTTTCCCGCACTGGGCACGATCGACTGGCCGTTCAGACGGACAGCGAGCGGTCCGAGAATCCCAACATCCATGACACTCCCCCAAAGCGATTCGGCGTGAAGGACTGACCCGCGGTGTCGGTGTCGACGATGGCACGCCTGACCCGTGTCACCCAGTGCCACGTTCATGGAGTGGAGGGTGACCAACTCACTCGAGCGAGGCCCGAGCCCGGGACGAGCCCGGGACGAGGGCAGGACGAGGGCAGGACGACGGCGATGGGCCCCGGAACCACCAAAAAGCCCCTCCACCTGCGTCGCCGCATGTGGAGGGGCTGATCCGGTGGAGCCTAGGGGAGTCGAACCCCTGACATCTGCCATGCAAAGACAGCGCTCTACCAACTGAGCTAAGGCCCCGGAACGAGAACAGAGTACCGGGTCACCCCCTCGATCCCGCAAAAGGATTGGGACTCCCGGTCGGCGACCACGCTCCGTAAGATGCTGACCGAGGTTCGCAGTGGCGAACCGCAGGGATGGGGAGAAGTAATGGATGCAGCGCAGCAGGAAGCCACGGCAAGAGCCCGAGAGCTTCAGCGCAGTTGGTACGGAGAGCCGCTGGGGGCGCTCTTCCGTCGTCTCATCGACGATCTCGGGCTGAACCAGGCCAGGCTCGCGGCCGTGCTCGGACTGTCGGCACCCATGCTCTCCCAGCTGATGAGCGGCCAGCGGGCCAAGATCGGCAACCCGGCGGTCGTCCAGCGCGTCCAGGCCCTGCAGGAGCTCGCGAGCCAGGTCGCCGACGGCAGCGTCAGCGCGGCCGAGGCCACGGACCGGATGGACGAGATCAAGAAGTCCCAGGGCGGCTCCGTGCTCACCGGCACCAGCCAGACCACCAACAGCTCGGGCGCGCCGACCGTGCGCCGGGTGGTCCGCGAGATCCAGTCGCTGCTCCGCTCGGTCGCGGCCGCCGGTGACATCATCGACGCGGCGGACTCCCTCGCCCCGGCCCACCCGGAGCTGGCAGAGTTCCTCCGGGTGTACGGCGCCGGTCGCACCGGGGACGCGGTCGCCCACTACGAGTCGCACCAGAACTGACGACGACGGAACTGATCCGGCAGAGCTCGCACGGTGGAGCTGGCACGACACGACGGGGAGCGGGCACAGCGCGATGGGTGAGGTCTTCGCGGGTCGGTACGAACTGATCGACCCGATCGGACGCGGTGGCGTAGGAGCGGTCTGGCGCGCGTGGGACCACCGGCGCCGCCGCTATGTGGCGGCCAAGGTGCTCCAGCAGAGCGATGCCCACACACTGCTCCGCTTCGTCCGGGAGCAGGCGCTCCGGATCGACCACCCCCACGTTCTCGCCCCGGCCAGCTGGGCCGCGGACGACGACAAGGTGCTGTTCACCATGGATCTGGTGGCCGGCGGCTCCCTGGCGCACGTCATCGGCGACTACGGCCCGCTGCCGCCGCGCTTCGTCTGCACGCTGCTGGATCAGTTGCTCTCCGGCTTGGCCGCGGTGCACGCGGAGGGGGTCGTGCACCGCGACATCAAGCCGGCGAACATCCTGCTCGACGTCACCGGGACCGGGCGGCCGCATCTGCGGCTGTCCGATTTCGGCATCTCGATGCGCAAGGGCGAACCCCGCCTGACCGAGACCAACTACGTGGTCGGGACGCCCGGTTATTTCGCGCCCGAGCAGATGATGGGGGCGGAACCCGACTTCCCGGCCGACCTCTTCGCGGTCGGTCTCGTCGCGCTCTATCTGCTCCAGGGCCGGAAGCCCGACTCCCGCGCCCTCATCGAGTACTTCCTGGCGCACGGGACGCCGGGTGCCCCCCAGGGCATTCCGGAGCCGCTGTGGCAGGTCCTCGCCGGTCTGCTCCAGCCCGACCCGCAGGCCCGTTTCAAGACGGCCACGGGCGTGCGCAAGGCCCTGACCGCGGCGGTCGAGATGCTGCCCGAGGCCGGCCCGGGCGAGGAGCCGGTCGAGGTCTTCGACCAGATCGGCCCGCTGCCCCCCGGCTTCGGCCCGAACGGCCCCGAGGCCCCTTCGCCGGCCGCCCCCGCCCCCGTACGCGTCCAGCGGCACCCCGAGGAGCCGCAGCAGCCCCAGCAGCCGCTGCCGACCCCTTCCGAGACCGGCAGCTTCCACCTGCCCCCGCCCCCGCGGCAGCAGCCCGCACCGCCCCCGCAGCCGGTCGCCGCCCCCGCGCCGCACCCGGCCGCCGTCACGCCCCTCGCCGCGCATACCGACCCCGCCCTCGCCTACGTCCCCACGGCCGCGGTGCCGTACGAACAAGCCTCCACCCGTTCGTACACCGCTCACGCCCCGCGGATTCCCGCCCAGGCCTCACCGGCGGCGCAGAGCCCGGCACAGCGGCCGGGACCGCCCCCGAAGGTGGCGATCCCGGTCCTGTTCGTCGCGCTGATCTGTTTCGCGGTCGGCCTCTGGGCCCTCACCCAGACCTGAGAGCCTTCAGGCCTGAGACCCCCAGGCCTGAGGCCCGCCCCGGCGATATCAGGCCGCCCCGCGCCGCCGTGCCACGACCGTCCACACGCCGAGCCCGAGGACGAGCACGGTCCCGCTGCCGATGCCGGCCGCCGCGACCACGCGCATGACGTCGCTCCGGTCCGCCTCCGCCCCGCCCCGACCGTCGGCAGCCGCGTCCCGGTCGTCCTCGGTCACCTTGAACGGCCCGGCGTCCCCGTCGTACGCGGGCCCCGCCTTCGCCGTGCCCGTGACGTTCACCCGCAGCGTCAGCGGCACCGGCTTGTCGCCGTACGCCTTGGCGATGTCGGGGCTGAGCGTGGCCGACAGGTAGTACCAGCCCGCGAACCGCAGGGCGCTCGTGTAGCTGTTGGAGGAGTAACGGTTCTCGAAGGCCACCGGGCGGTGCGGGTCCAGTGCGAGCGTCGCCGGGTCCCCGTCGTAGCCGACCGTGTCCTGGTCGACGTGTCCGCGGGCCGGGTTGTCGAGCGACAGGACGAGCGCGTTGCCGACGTACGTGTCGCCGGAGGCGCTGCTGCCCAGTTCCGCGCTGGCGAAGATCTGCTGGCCCCAGTCGACCGGCACCCGGTAGAAGAGGGTCTGGCCGGGCTTGATGTCGGAGCGCCACTCGCCCTGCCGCAGCGAGGTGGCGTCGTGGAAGCCCGCACCGCCCTGCCGCTTCTGCGGGCCGCCGGCGGGCGGCTGGGGCGTGCCGGAGGGCCAGTCCTCGGGCAGTTCGGTGGGTCCGGTCTGCTTCACGCCCGGCTCGGTGAGGTGGCGGATCTCCAGTTCCCAGTCCTCGGGCGTGGAGACGGCCTTGGAGGTCCGCTCGACCAGCACGTAGTAGGCGCCCGCCTGCTGACAGATGGAGCTGTCGGCCTCGATCGTGCGGGCGGCGTACGCGGTGACGGGCCGGGTGAACCCGGCGGACCCGAAGGACGCGTCCTGATAGCCGCACTGCGTGCCGGAACCGTCCTGCAGGCTCACCTTGATGCCGTCGCCGTACTCGGCCTTGGCGCCCGGCTTCGGCACGGCGACCACCGAGACGTAGGCGTTCTGCTTGGCGTCGAGATCGACCCGGTAGTAGAGCTTGCCGTCCTTCTTGATGGAGTCCCGGTAGCTCTGACCGGTCTTCAACTGCTGGGAGTCCAAGCTGGAGGCGGCGCCGTCGATCTGCTCGGCCGCGCCGTCGAAGGTGTACGGGCTCTCACCGGCCGCCCAGGCCCGCCCCGGTAGCGCCCCGGCCACGAATACCGTCGCGGTCGCCGTGGCGCACGCCGCCGCGACCAGCCTCCCGGCCGTCCGGATCCCCCCGCGCTGCCTCTTCACGCGCTTCTCCTCGTCGTGTCCGTGTCCGTGCCCGTGGTCGCCGCCCCGGAGCCCCGGCGGCCCGGGCGCCGGTCCATCCTGCCCCGCCCGCCGGCCGCCAGGATCGCACTTTGCTTGCGCAATTCAACAATTTACGAACGCGAACTCAAAGGTCGGCCGGTGCAGAAGGCAGGGCAGAACAGAGCGAGGCCCCGGCCGCTCATTCGCGGCCGGGGCCTCGCCCCTACACAGTCTGCGTCTCAGACACCCGAACCTGCGGGCACGGAGTCGGTCGCCTCCGTCCACAGATCCTGCTCGGCGCGATCCGCCTGGATCTGGCGGTACACGAGGAGCCCGCCGATGGCGGCCAGTGCGACCAGGAGAAGCTTCTTCACCGCGCGACCTCGTCTTTCGTTGACGTAGGAGACTTCTGACGCCCACTCTACACACCGGCCGATACCGATCGGTGACCTACTCCCGGGGCTTCCGCGACAAAAAGCGATCGGCCCGGACGGAGAATCCGTCCGGGCCGATCGTCACTGTGGGGCTAACAGGATTTGAACCTGTGGCCTCATCCTTATCAGGGATGCGCTCTAACCAACTGAGCTATAGCCCCGCCGCGCTCTGCGAGGTGTCCCGCGCGCTGACTCCTGAAGATTAGCGCACGTCGGGGCCAGTCCCAAAATCGGTTCCCGATCACCCGACGGCGGCGCTACTCGTCCTCCGCCAGCGTGAGCTCCACACCGCCCACGAAACCGGCCGACAGGTTGTAGATGAACGCGCCCAGGGTCGCCAGGGCGGTCATCAGGACCACGTCGATGACCGCGATGACCGAGGTGAACATCAGCACGCGCGGCAGCGAGAGGAACGACTGCAGGTCGAAGCCGTTGGACTCGTTCGAGCCCGTCGCCTCGCTGATCGTGCCGCCGACGGTCGAGAAGACACCCATGGCGTCCATGACCATCCACAGCACCGACGCGGCCACCACCGTGCAGATGCCCAGTGCGATGGAGAGCAGGAAGCTCACCTTCATCACCGACCACGGGTCGGCCTTGGCCACCCGCAGCCGCGCCTTGCGCGTACGAGGCGTGGTGCGCGCCCCCGTACGCGGCCGGCGCACCGCGGCGGCGTTCTGGCCGCCCGCCTGGCCGACCGCTCCGCCCGCGCCGCCGGCCGTGCCACCGCCCGCACCCGCGCCCGGCGCCTGAGCGCCGTACGCCTGCGGAGGGTGGTACGGCCCGCTCGGCTGCTGCGCGCCCGCGCGCTCGCCGGGCAGCGGCCCGTTGTACGTCTCGTAGGACGAGGGCTTGGGCCCCCGAGTGTCCGTCACCGCAACCCCCTGGGAGTCCGTGGCGGGGCCACGGGCGCCGTTCGCTCCACCAGAAGCTCCGGCAGCCGCCGATCCGGCGCCCGTGGCTCCACTCACGCTCTACTCCTCGTGCTCCCCGGCCGAGGGCTCGTTGCCCTCGGCTGCCTCGACCGCGGTCGCGGCCTCGACGACTTCGCCGTTCTCGGCCTCGGTCCCGACCGCGTCGACCTCTTCGGCCTCGCTGCCCGCCTCGGCGTTCCGTGCGATGCCGACGACGGCATCGCGCTTGCCCAGGTTGATCAGCTGGACGCCCATGGTGTCACGGCCGGTCTCCCTGACTTCGTTGACTCGCGTACGAATCACACCACCAGAGAGCGTGATGGCGAGGATCTCGTCCGTCTCCTCGACCACCAGCGCGCCCACGAGCGAGCCGCGGTCCTCCACGATCTTGGCGGCCTTGATACCGAGGCCACCGCGACCCTGGACGCGGTACTCGTCGACGTTGGTCCGCTTCGCGTACCCACCGTCGGTGGCGGTGAAGACGAACGTACCCGGCCTGACGACATTCATCGAGAGCAGCTCGTCGCCTTCGCGGAAACTCATCCCCTTGACGCCCGATGTCGCTCGTCCCATCGGACGCAGCGCGTCGTCCGTCGCGGTGAACCGGATCGACTGCGCCTTCTTGCTGATGAGCAGCAGATCGTCCTCCGCCGACACCAGCTCCGCGCCGATCAGCTCGTCGTCGCCGCCGTCCTCCGTCTCCCGGAGGTTGATCGCGATGACACCACCGGACCGCGGTGAGTCGTAGTCCTTCAGCGCGGTCTTCTTCACCAGACCGCCCTTGGTGGCGAGCACCAGGTAGGGCGCGGCCTCGTAGTCGCGGATCGCCAGGATCTCGGCGATCTGCTCGTCCGGCTGGAAGGCCAGCAGGTTGGCCACGTGCTGGCCGCGCGCGTCCCGGCCGGCGTCCGGAAGCTCGTACGCCTTGGCCCGGTAGACCCGCCCCTTGTTGGTGAAGAAGAGGAGCCAGTGGTGGGTGGTGGAGACGAAGAAGTGGTCGACGATGTCGTCCTGCTTCAGCTTCGTACCGCGCACACCCTTGCCGCCGCGCTTCTGCGAGCGGTAGTCCTCGGTCTTCGTACGCTTCACATAGCCGCCACGCGTGATGGTGACGACGATGTCCTCCTCGGCGATCAGGTCCTCGATGGACATGTCACCGTCGAAGGGCACCAGCTTGGAGCGGCGGTCGTCGCCGAACTTCTCGACGATCAGTGCCAGCTCCTCGCTGACGATGGCGCGCTGACGCTGCTCGGAGGCGAGGATCGCGTTGTACTCGTTGATCTTCGCCTGCAGCTCGTCGTGCTCGGCGACGATCTTCTGGCGCTCCAGGGCGGCGAGCCGGCGCAGCTGCATCTCGAGGATGGCGTTGGCCTGGATCTCGTCGATCTGAAGCAGGCCCATCAGGCCCTCGCGCGCGATCTCCACGGTCTGGCTGCGCCGGATGAGCGCGATGACCTCGTCGATCGCGTCCAGCGCCTTGAGCAGACCGCGCAGGATGTGCGCGCGCTCCTCCGCCTTGCGCAGCCGGAAGCGCGTACGACGGACGATGACCTCGATCTGGTGCGTCACCCAGTGGCGGATGAACGCGTCGAGCGAGAGCGTGCGCGGCACACCGTCGACGAGCGCCAGCATGTTCGCGCCGAAGTTCGTCTGCAGGTCGGTGTGCTTGTACAGGTTGTTCAGGACGACCTTGGCGACGGCGTCGCGCTTGAGCACGATGACGAGCCGCTGACCGGTACGGGACGAGGTCTCGTCGCGGACGTCGGCGATGCCACCGATCTTGCCGTCCTTCACCAGGTCGGCGATCTTCTGCGCGAGGTTGTCCGGGTTGACCTGGTAGGGCAGCTCCGTGACCACCAGGCACTGGCGGTTCTGGATCTCCTCGACCTCGACGACCGCACGCATCGTGATGGAGCCGCGGCCGGTGCGGTACGCCTCCTCGATGCCCTTGCGTCCCACGACCAGCGCACCGGACGGGAAGTCCGGACCCTTGATCCGCTCGATGAGCGCGTCGAGCAGCTCCTCGTGCGTGGCCTCCGGGTGCTCCAGCGCCCACTGGGCGCCGGCCGCGACCTCGCGCAGGTTGTGCGGCGGGATGTTGGTCGCCATACCGACCGCGATACCCGCCGAGCCGTTGACCAGCAGGTTCGGGAAGCGCGCCGGCAGGACCGTCGGCTCCTGGTTACGGCCGTCGTAGTTGTCCTGGAAGTCGACGGTCTCCTCGTCGATGTCCCGGAGCATCTCCATCGACAGCGGCATGAGCTTGCACTCGGTGTACCGCATGGCGGCCGCCGGGTCGTTGCCCGGGGAGCCGAAGTTGCCGTTGGAGTCCACCAGCGGCAGGCGCATCGACCACGGCTGGGCCAGCCGGACCAGGGCGTCGTAGATCGAGGAGTCGCCGTGCGGGTGGTACGTACCCATGACGTCACCGACGACGCGGGCGCACTTGTAGAAGCCCTTCTCGGGCCGGTAGCCGCCGTCGTACATCGCGTACAGCACGCGGCGGTGGACGGGCTTGAGACCGTCCCGCACGTCCGGCAGCGCACGGGACACGATGACGGACATCGCGTAGTCGAGGTACGAGCGCTGCATCTCGGTCTCGAGCCCCACGGGCTCCACGCGCATGCCCACGCCCGGAACCATCGGCTCCTCTTCGGGCATCACAGGGGTGTTCTCGTCGGCCATTGCTGGTCTTCAGTCCTTTCGTACGGTCAGCTGAGGCCGACTCAGATGTCGAGGAAGCGAACGTCCTTGGCGTTGCGCTGGATGAACGAGCGCCGCGCCTCGACGTCCTCACCCATCAGCACCGAGAACAGATCGTCGGCCTGCGCCGCGTCGTCGAGGGTGACCTGGCCGAGCACGCGGTGGTCCTGGTCCATGGTGGTGATGCGCAGCTCCTCCGCGTTCATCTCACCGAGACCCTTGAAGCGCTGGATCGAGTCCTCGCGGATCCGCTTGCCGTTCTGCTTGCCCAGCTCGACGAGCGCGTCGCGCTCACGGTCCGAGTACGCGTACTCGAAGTCGTCCCGGCCCCACTTGATCTTGTACAGCGGGGGACGGGAGAGGTAGACGTGGCCGGCCTCGACCAGCGGCCGCATGAAGCGGAAGAGGAAGGTCAACAGCAGGGTGTTGATGTGCTGGCCGTCGACGTCGGCGTCCGCCATCAGGATGATCTTGTGATAGCGGAGCTTCTCGATGTCGAAGTCCTCGTGCACTCCGGTGCCGAAGGCCGAGATGAGCGCCTGGACCTCGGTGTTCTGCAGGATCTTGTCGATCCGGGCCTTCTCGACGTTCAGGATCTTGCCTCGGATCGGCAGGATGGCCTGGTACATCGGGTTCCGGCCGGACTTGGCCGAGCCGCCGGCGGAGTCGCCCTCGACGATGAAGATCTCGCACTTGGAGGGGTCGTTCGACTGGCAGTCGGACAGCTTGCCCGGCAGCGAGGCGCTCTCCAGCAGGCCCTTGCGACGCGTCAGGTCGCGGGCCTTGCGGGCCGCCACGCGCGCGGTGGCCGCCTGGATCGACTTACGGATGATGTCCGTGGCCTCGTTCGGGTTCCGGTCGAACCAGTCGTTGAGGTGCTCGTGCACGACCTTCTGCACGAAGGTCTTCGCCTCCGTGTTGCCCAGCTTGGTCTTGGTCTGGCCCTCGAACTGCGGCTCGCCCAGCTTGACGGAGATGATCGCCGTCAGACCCTCGCGGATGTCCTCACCGGTGAGGTTGTCGTCCTTCTCGCGCAGCAGCTTCTTGTCGCGCGCGTACCGGTTCACCAGGCCCGTGAGCGCGGCGCGGAAGCCCTCTTCGTGCGTACCGCCCTCGTGGGTGTGGATCGTGTTGGCGAAGGAGTAGACACCCTCGGTGTACTGCGAGTTCCACTGCATCGCGATCTCGACCGAGAGCATCCGCTCCTTGTCCTCGGCCTCGACGTCGATGACGGTGGGGTGGATCAGCTCACCCTTGCGGGAGTTGAGGTACTTCACGAAGTCGACGATGCCGCCCTCGTAGTGGTACTTCACCGTCCGTGCCGGCTGCTCCTCCGCCGCCTCGGCGTCGGGGTCGTCGGCGCCGACGGTGGCCTTCGCGGACTCCCGCTCGTCGGTGAGCGTGATCGTCAGGCCCTTGTTGAGGAAGGCCATCTCCTGGAAGCGGCGCGAGAGCGTCTCGAAGGAGTACTCGGTCGTCTCGAAGATGTCCGGGTCGGACCAGAACGTGACCGAGGTGCCGGTCTCGTCGGTCTTCTCGTGCTGCGCGAGGGGCGCGGTGGGGACGCCCATCTTGTAGTCCTGCGTCCAGCGGTGGCCGTCGGTCTTGACCTCCACCGAGACCTTGGTGGAGAGGGCGTTGACGACGGAGACGCCGACGCCGTGCAGACCGCCGGAGACCGCGTAGCCGCCGCCGCCGAACTTGCCGCCCGCGTGGAGGACCGTCAGCACGACCTCGACGGCCGGCTTGCCCTCGGACGGGACGATGCCGACGGGGATGCCGCGGCCGTTATCGACGACGCGGACGCCGCCGTCGGCGAGGATCGTGACGTGAATGGTGTCCGCGTGCCCTGCCAGGGCTTCGTCGACCGAGTTGTCGACGACCTCCTGCACCATGTGGTGCAGACCACGCTCACCGGTCGAGCCGATGTACATGCCGGGTCGCTTGCGGACCGCGTCAAGACCCTCGAGGACGGTGATGGCGCTGGCGTCGTACGACGCAGCGTTGGCGGACGGAATGTTCTCGTTGGGGTTGCCGGAATCGGCCACGAAGCGCCCTTTCTGGCACAGCACAGGCCGTTCTCCGGGCATACGGGAGCGGCTGCGTCGTTCGACATGTTCCGCAGGGTGGCGGGATTGTCTACCAGTCTACCGGTAGCGCTGACACGAATGGGGGTTTGCCGGTACCTGAGTCCTCATGTGCCGCCCTGAGCGGGTCCTCACCGACTCCCCATATACGCCCAGGGGCTCCAGAACGCTCTGACGGCCACCCAGCGCTTCGAGCAGTGACCGGTTGTGGGCAACCATTCCGCAGAGGCGGACCCACCCTCTCCCCCCGTCGTGGGCGATCGTTCCGCAGGGGGTCTTCCCAGGGCGAAGCCCTCGGCGGAGGAACGAATGGGCACACCGCCACGAAGGCGCTGCCCGCGCCCAGGCCTGCCTCGCACCACGGCACCCCGGGGCGGCCGGCACCACGGCATCCGAGCACCCGCGCCCCGAGGCCGCCCCGCCCTCACGGGCCGCCTCAGCCGTACGTGTCCCCAGGCCCCACGGACCCCGGCGCCCTGAGCGGCCCGTACCCCTTCCGCACCCCCGAAGACGGCCCCAAGACCTTGATCATCCGCACGGTCCCCTGCCCCAGGTCCTCGTTCAGCCGCGCCACCAGCCTCGGTGCGAGGAGACGGAGCTGCGTCGCCCACGCCGTGGAGTCGCACTGCACGGTGAGCACCCGCGCCTCCGGGTCCTCCTCGTACTTCAGCGGTACACAGTGCTTCGCCAGGTCCTCGCCCACGATCTGCGGCCAGCGCCCCATGACCCCGCCCACCGCCGCCGGCGTCTCCCAGCCACGCTCGGTGATGAGCCGGTTGATCGCGGCGCCGAGCGCCAAGGGGTCACGGCCGTCCGCTCCGGAGCCGGAGCGCAGCCCGCCGCCCCGCCGGGCCTGCTTCTTCTGCTGGGCGGCGGCGCCCCGAGCCTTCGCCTGCTCCTTGGCGGCGCGCAGCGCGACCCGCGCGAGATCCACCCCCGAGGCCTCGGGCACCTTGGGGCCCTCGGCCTCCGAACCGCCGAGCCGCCCGCTCTCCACCCGCCCGCTCTCGTTCTCGCTCACAACCGCTCCACGTTCCCGTCGGCCACGGCATACCGCGTCCCCGCCAGCACCCCCGGCACGTCGTCGTCCACCGCGGCCGTGACCAGCACCTGCTCGCCCGGAGCCACCAGCTCTGCCAGCCGCTCCCGGCGCCGCGCGTCCAACTCGGCGAAGACGTCGTCGAGGACGAGCACCGGCTCGTTCCCCTCCGCGCGCAGCAGGTCGTACGAGGCCAGTCGCAGCGCCAGCGCGTACGACCAGGACTCCCCGTGACTCGCGTACCCCTTCGCCGGCAGGTCCCCGAGCTTGAGCAGCAGCTCGTCCCGGTGCGGGCCGACCAGCGTGACGCCCCGCTCGATCTCCTGCTTGCGCACCTCCGCGAGCGCGGCGATCAGCTGCTCGTACAGCTCCTCCCGCGTCTGCCCTGGTCCCGGCGCGGACGGCCGGTACTCCAGCAGAATCGGTCCGCCGCCCGGCGCCAGCTGGTCGTACGCCTTGTCGGCCAGCGGCTGCAGCACACCGATCAGATCCAGCCGCTGGGCGAGCAGCTCGGCGCCCGCCCGGGCCAGATGCTGGTCCCACACGTCGAGGGTAGACAGGTCCATGCCACGACCCCCGTGCCGCCGGGCCATCGCCGCGGACTTCAGCAGGGTGTTGCGCTGCTTCAGCACGCGCTCGTAGTCGGACCGCACGCCGGCCATGCGCGGCGAGCGCGCCGTGATCAGTTCGTCGAGGAAGCGCCGGCGCTCCCCGGGATCGCCCTTGACCAGGGCGAGATCCTCCGGCGCGAACAGCACGGTCCGTACGATCCCCAGCACGTCACGCGGTCTGACCTGCGAGGATCGGTTGATACGGGCCCGGTTCGCGCGCCCCGGGTTGAGCTCCAGCTCGATCAGCTGGGAACGCTCGCCCTGGGTGACGGCGGCGCGGATGACCGCCCGGTCCGCCCCCATCCGTACCAGGGGCGCGTCCGACGCGACGCGGTGGCTGCCGAGGGTGGCGAGATAGCCGACGGCCTCGACGAGGTTCGTCTTGCCCTGGCCGTTCGCGCCCACGAAAGCCGTGACGCCCGGGTCGAGCGGGACCTCGACCCGGGCGTAGGAGCGAAAGTCGGCCAGCGACAGATGCGTGACATGCATGGTGTGCGCCGACCTTCCCCCGGCTGCTGTGCACCGTGGGTGCACAGCCTGTGGATTACTTCTTGGACTCGACCGCGTGGCCACCGAACTGGTTGCGCAGTGCGGCGATCATCTTCATCTGCGGGGAGTCGTCCTGACGGGACGCGAACCGGGCGAACAGCGAAGCGGTGATCGCGGGCAGCGGCACGGCGTTGTCGATCGCGGCCTCCACGGTCCACCGGCCCTCGCCGGAGTCCTGCGCGAAGCCGCGCAGCCTCTCCAGGTGCTCGTCCTCGTCCAGGGCGTTGACCGCCAGGTCCAGCAGCCAGGAACGGATGACCGTGCCCTCCTGCCAGGAGCGGAAGACCTCGCGCACGTCGGTGACGGAGTCGACCTTCTCCAGGAGCTCCCAGCCCTCGGCGTACGCCTGCATCATCGCGTACTCGATGCCGTTGTGGACCATCTTCGCGAAGTGGCCCGCGCCGACCTTGCCCGCGTGGACGGAGCCGAACTCGCCCTCGGGCTTGAGGGCGTCGAAGATCGGCTGGACCTTCGCCACGTTCTCGGCGTCGCCGCCGTACATCAGCGCGTAGCCGTTCTCCAGGCCCCACACGCCGCCGGAGACGCCGCAGTCGACGAACCCGATGCCCTTGGCGGCGAGTTCCTCGGCGTGCTTCTCGTCGTCGGTCCAGCGGGAGTTCCCGCCGTCCACGACGATGTCGCCGGGGGAGAGCAGTTCGGCCAGCTCGTCGATGGTGGACTGGGTCGCGGCACCGGCCGGGACCATGACCCACACGACGCGCGGCCCCTTGAGCTTGCCCACAAGCTCTTCCAGGCTGTGGACATCGGCGAGGTCCGGGTTGCGGTCGTATCCGATGACGGTGTGGCCTGCGCGGCGAATGCGCTCACGCATGTTGCCGCCCATCTTGCCGAGACCGACGAGACCGAGCTCCATCAGAGATTCCTTAAGCGTCGTGTGCGGTTCGTACCCGCGTCCGAGCCTACGCCCGGACCCGGGTGCACACCTGTGGGGTCAGCCGCTCACTCGACGCCCCCGTCAGCCGCTGAGGCGCACCGGCATGATCAGGTACTTGTAGGCCTCGTCCGCCTCCGCGTCCACGGCCGGCTTGCCGCTCAGGAGCGCCGGCTTGGTGGAGGTGGTGAAGGAGAGCTGGGCGACCGGGGAGTCGATCGCGCTCAGGCCGTCGAGCAGGAAGGTCGGGTTGAAGGCGATCGAGATGTCGTCGCCCTCCAGCTGCGCGTCCACACGTTCCACAGCCTGTGCGTCGTCGCTGGAGCCGGCCTCCAGGATCAGCACGCCCTGCTCGAAGCTGAGCCGGACCGGGGTGTTGCGCTCGGCGACGAGGGCCACACGCTTGACGGCCTCGACGAAGGGCGCGGTCTCGATCACCGCGACCGAGTTGAACTCGGTGGGGAAGAGCGTCCGGTACTTCGGCAGGTCGCCTTCGAGCAGCCGGGTGGTGGTGCGGCGGCCCGCGCCCTCGAAACCGATCAGGCCCTCGCCCTTGCCGGAGCCCGAGAGCGCCAGGGTGACGGTGTCACCGCTGGTCAGTGCCTTGGCGGTGTCCAGGAGGGTCTTCGCGGGCACCAGGGCGACGGCGGAGGCGTCCGGGGACTCCGGCTTCCACAGGAACTCGCGGACCGCGAAGCGGTAACGGTCGGTGGAGGCCAGGGTGACCGTGTCGCCCTCGATCTCGATGCGCACACCGGTGAGGACGGGCAGCGTGTCGTCACGGCCCGCGGCGATGGCGACCTGGGCGGCGGCGGAGGCGAAGACCTCGCCCGGCACGGTGCCGGTCGCGGTCGGCATCTCCAGCAGCGCCGGGTACTCCTCCACAGGCAGGGTGTGGAGGGTGAAGCGGGAGGAGCCGCAGACCACGGTCGCCCGTACACCGTCTGTGGAGATCTCCACCGGCCGGTTGGGGAGCGCGCGGCAGATGTCGGCGAGCAGGCGGCCGGAGACCAGGACGGTGCCGTCCTCCTCGACCTCCGCCTCGACGGAGACGCGGGCCGAGACCTCGTAGTCGAAGCTCGAGAAGCTCAGCGCGCCGTCCTCGGCCTTCAGCAGAAGGCCCGCGAGCACGGGCGCCGGCGGACGGGCCGGAAGGCTGCGGGCCACCCAGGCCACCGCCTCCGCGAGTACATCGCGCTCCACCCGGATCTTCACCGGAACCGCCTCCTGCTGTTGCTGGCTCTTCGTCGACTGCGGGAACCAGTCTGACGTACGCCGCCGACACTCGGTGCGGCTCGGGGTCAAGTCGCGACAAGAGGCCGCCGAGGCTCCGGCGCCGAGTTGTGCACAGGTCCCACTTCGAAGCGGATTCCGGGCTATCTCTAGGTGGGAGTAGTAGTAGGGCCTGTGGAAACGGTGGATAACGCCATACCCGCAGGTCAACGCCGGTTTTTTGTCCACCGTGCCTGTGGGTGGAGCCCGTGGACAACCGGGGCGTTCTGTGGACACCCGAAAGTTCTGCACACCCGGTACACAGGCCATGGGGAGTTCTCCCCAGTGCTGTCCCCAGCTTTACCCACGTTCCCCACAGCCCAATCGTCTCCCTTGGTGTGACCGCTTTCACTCGCCGCAGTGAGCCGGGGTGTTTCGTTGCCGAACAGTGGACAGCGGTGTGGAGAAGCTGTGGGCAACCACGAGCCGCCTGTGGGTTGCCAGTGGACAACCTTCGGGGCGCCCTGTGGACGAAGATTTCGTCCACAGGCTGTGGATCAAGGTTGCCAACAAATCCACACCCCTCTGACCTGGTGAGATGCCCAGTCCACCGGGACGCCTGTGGAGGCGATCCGGATAACTCCGCAGTCCCCACCCTGTGGACGGGAGATCATCCCCCAATCTGTGGAGAACCCGCCACCCCCTCCGCCGACTCGAACAGCGCGACGGTGCACAGGCATGTGGACAGGGGCCGGCGGCGCGGCCGGGGACGCCGAAGGGCGCTCCGGGGGATGTCCCGGAGCGCCCTTCGGAGGGTGTGGTGCGGCTCCCTCAGCCGTTCTTGATGCGGTTGGTCAGCTCGGTGACCTGGTTGTAGATGGAGCGCCGCTCGGCCATGAGCGCGCGGATCTTGCGGTCCGCGTGCATCACCGTCGTATGGTCGCGGCCACCGAACTGCGCGCCGATCTTCGGCAGCGACAGGTCCGTGAGCTCGCGGCACAGGTACATGGCGATCTGGCGGGCCGTCACCAGCACCCGGCTTCGCGAGGATCCACAGAGGTCCTCCACCGTCAGCCCGAAGTAGTCCGCGGTCGCGGCCATGATCGCCGGGGCGGTGATCTCCGGCGCCGAGTCCTCGCCGCCGGGGATCAGGTCCTTCAGCACGATCTCGGTGAGCCCCAGGTCCACCGGCTGCCGGTTGAGGCTGGCGAAGGCGGTGACCCGGATCAGTGCGCCTTCCAGCTCACGGATGTTCCGGGAGATCCGGGAGGCGATGAACTCCAGCACCTCCGGCGGGGCGTTGAGCTGCTCCTGGACCGCCTTCTTGCGGAGGATCGCGATCCGCGTCTCCAGCTCCGGCGGCTGCACGTCGGTGGTCAGACCCCACTCGAAGCGGTTGCGCAGCCGGTCCTCCAGGGTCATCAGCTGCTTGGGCGGCCGGTCCGAGGAGAGCACGATCTGCTTGTTCGCGTTGTGGAGCGTGTTGAAGGTGTGGAAGAACTCCTCCTGCGTCGACTCCTTGCTCGCGAGGAACTGGATGTCGTCGACCAGCAGGATGTCCACATCGCGGTAGCGCTTGCGGAAGGTGTCGCCCTTGCCGTCGCGGATCGAGTTGATGAACTCGTTGGTGAACTCCTCCGAGCTCACGTACCGCACCCGGGTGCCCGGGTAGAGGCTGCGCGCGTAGTGCCCGATGGCGTGCAGCAGGTGCGTCTTGCCGAGTCCCGACTCTCCGTAGATGAAGAGCGGGTTGTACGCCTTCGCGGGCGCCTCGGCCACCGCGACGGCGGCCGCGTGCGCGAACCGGTTCGAGGAGCCGATGACGAAGGTGTCGAAGAGGTACTTGGGGTTGAGTCGCGCGTGCTGCTCGCCCGGGGCACCGGACGACGGCTGCTGCCCGGAGGACGAGCCGGGACGGCCCACTCCCGGACCGCCGCCCACGGGGCCGCCCGGACGCTGCCCCTGGCCTGCTCCGTGGCCCACGCCGTGACCCGTGCCGTGGCTCTGCGGATCGGTCAGCTCGCCCCGCTCCGGCCGCTGCGGCTGGTCGTAGGCCGGCGGCCGCTCGTCGTACCGGGACTGCTGCTGACGGGGACCCGCGTACGGGTCGCGCTCCTGGTAGCCGCCGAGCCGCGGCTGCTGCCAGGAGAGGTCCTCCTGGGTGCGCGGCCAGGAGCCCGGGTCCGGGCGCGGCTGCTGGTAGTCCGGGTAGGCGGGGCGCGCGGTGGGCAGCCCGTCGTCGGGCATCGGCCGATGGCCGTACCCGTCGTATTTCTCGTAGGACTCCGTCGGCGGGCGCTCGTCGTAGCGCTGCTGCTGGACGGGCGGGGCCGGCGGGGTCGGCTCGCCGGCCGAGTCGTCGACGGTGATCGCGATCCGGATCGGACGGCCGCACTCGCGGCTCAGCGTCTCGCTGATCAGCGGCGCCAGACGTCCCTCGAGAACCCGCTTGCCCCACTCGTTGGGAACGGCGAGGAGCGCGGTGTCGGCCACCAGTGCGAGAGGCTGGCAGCGCTCGATCCACTGCTTGTCCTTGGGCTCGATGCCCTGCTGGCCTTCTCCGAGGAGCTGCTCCAGCACGCGTGGCCACACTGCGGCAAGATCGGCAGGTACGTCAGCCACAGGGCACGCTTCCTCGCAGGTCCCACGAATGTGTGGTTCTCGGGACGGTAGGTCGAAGTCCGTGAGGACAGGTAAGGACAGAACGGGAAAAGGTTCAGGAGTCCAGCCACGGTAGTCGTGGCGGCTGACCTCGTTCAAGTCGTTGTCCACAGCCTGTGCACAATGGGACCCCGGTGATCGGCCGGTTTGACCGGATGGCGTAGCCGCGCGTACCGTAACCAGGTCGAGTTGTCGATGGCTGCTGCCGCCTGCCTCCGATGGGCAAAGATCACGGTCTGTGATCGTGAAGCGGTGCACTCGGGCGTATTGCGAGCTACTCGTGGGCGCACGGTGACAGCCAGGCGATGTCCCGCCACCAACGAATCATTTCTGGAGCCCCCGAGTGAGCAAGCGCACCTTCCAGCCGAACAACCGTCGTCGCGCCAAGACCCACGGCTTCCGCCTGCGGATGCGCACGCGTGCCGGTCGCGCCATCCTGGCGAACCGTCGTGCCAAGGGTCGCGCGAGCCTGTCCGCCTGATCCGCTTAAACAGGTCATGACGTGCTGCCTACCGAGAATCGGCTGAGGCGGCGCGAGGACTTCGCAACCGCGGTACGCCGAGGTCGCCGGGCCGGTCGCCCGCTCCTCGTCGTCCATCTGAGCAGCGGTGCAACGGACCCGCACGCGCCTGGGGAGAGCGCTTCCCCGACGCGTGCGGGTTTCGTCGTGAGCAAGGCCGTGGGCGGTTCGGTCGTCCGCAACCAGGTCAAGCGACGTCTCCGCCATCTCGTCCGCGAACGGCTCTCCGAGCTGCCCCCCGGTAGCCTGGTGGTCGTACGGGCGTTGCCCGGAGCCGGTGACGCCGATCACGCACAGCTGGCCCGAGACCTGGACGCCGCGCTTCAGCGGCTCCTGGGAGGGGGCACGCGATGAAGTACCCGCTGCTGGCTCTCATCAAGCTGTACCAGTGGACGATCAGCCCGCTCCTCGGGCCCGTCTGCCGGTACTACCCGTCGTGTTCCCACTACGGATTCACGGCCATCGACCGGCATGGCGCGATCAAGGGCACCGCCCTGACCGCCTGGCGCATCCTGCGGTGCAATCCGTGGTCGCCCGGCGGCGTGGACCACGTGCCCGCGCGCAAGCGTCCTCGCTGGCACGAAATGCTGCGGAACGCGCTGCGTGACGACAAGGGCGGGTCCACCGCCGAGACGAGCCCGGCCGCAGAGACCTCGCCCAATGCTCAAGGAGCCTGATTAGTGGACACGATTGCCAGTTTTTTCAGCTTCATCACCACACCTGTCTCATGGGTGATCGTCCAGTTCCACAAGGTGTACGGGGCGATCTTCGGTCCTGACACGGGCTGGGCCTGGGGCCTGTCGATCGTGTCCCTCGTGGTGCTGATCCGGATCTGTCTGATCCCGCTGTTCGTCAAGCAGATCAAGTCGACCCGGAACATGCAGGCGCTCCAGCCGAAGATGAAGGCGATCCAGGAGCGCTACAAGAGCGACAAGCAGCGTCAGTCCGAAGAGATGATGAAGCTGTACAAGGAGACGGGCACCAACCCGCTCTCCTCGTGCCTTCCCATCCTGGCGCAGTCGCCGTTCTTCTTCGCGCTGTACCACGTGCTCTCCAACATCGCCGAGGGCGACACGGTCGGTGTCATCAACCAGTCACTGCTCGACAGCGCGCGGCAGGCGCACATCTTCGGCGCCCCGCTGGCCGCGACCTTCACCGACAGCGCTCAGGAAGTCGCCGCTCTCGACGCTTCGCTGACCTCGGTCCGCATCGTCACCGCAGTCATGATCATCCTGATGTCGGCCTCGCAGTTCTTCACCCAGCGCCAGCTGATGATGAAGAACGTCGACCTCTCGGTGAAGACGCCGTACATGCAGCAGCAGAAGATGCTCATGTACATCTTCCCGCTGATCTTCGCGGTCATGGGCATCAACTTCCCCGTCGGTGTTCTCGTCTACTGGCTGACCACGAACGTGTGGACCATGGGTCAGCAGATGTACGTGATCAACCAGAACCCGACCCCGGGCAGCAAGGCCCAGGACGCCTACCTCCAGCGCCTTCTGAAGAACGTCGGGGCGCACGGCGAGGTCCGCGGCCGTCGCCGCAAGAACGTCGTCAAGGCCATCGTGGCCAAGGGCAGCGACCGCAACGAGAACGAGCGCCGCTTCTTCGCGGGTCTGGCCAAGGCCGGCTTCGCGGCCCAGCCCGACGGCACCGTGATCAAGAGCGACACCGTCACCGCCGAGGCCGAGGGCGGCGCCGTCAGGCGCCAGCAGCCCAAGCGCCAGACCAAGGCGAAGCGCCAGGCCGCCGCGGCCCAGCAGTCCACGGCGAAGAGCTCCGAGGACGTCGCCGACTCCACCGATTCCGGCGAGACCACCACCTCGCTGGAGAAGAAACCGCAGGACGCGGTTCAGGACGAGGCCAAGGACTCGGCGCAGGGCGACAAGCCCGCGCGGCCGAGCCGGGCCAACTCCGGAGCCTCCCGTCAGGCCAAGTCCGGTCAGCGCAAGGGCCAGCAGCGCCCCAAGCACCCGTCGTCCAAGAAGTAGAAGGAGTCGATCCGTGACGGAAGGCACCATTTCCGCCGCCGCCGAGGGTGGCGACACCCTGACCCGCCTTGAGCAGGAGGGTGAGATCGCGGCCGACTACCTCGAAGGTCTGCTCGACATCGCCGACCTCGACGGCGACATCGACATGGATGTCGAGGCGGACCGGGCCGCGGTCTCGATCGTCAGCGACTCGAGCAGCCGCGACCTGCAGAAGCTGGTCGGCCGCGACGGCGAGGTTCTGGAGGCGCTCCAGGAGCTGACCCGCCTGGCCGTGCACCGGGAGACCGGTGACCGCAGCCGGCTGATGCTCGACATCGCCGGGTTCCGTGCCAAGAAGCGTACGGAGCTCGCCGAGATCGGTGCCAAGGCCGCGTCCGAGGTGAAGGCGACCGGTGAGCCGGTCAAGCTGGACCCGATGACGCCGTTCGAGCGCAAGGTCGTGCACGACGCGGTCGCCGCCGCCGGTCTGCGCAGCGAGTCCGAGGGCGAGGAGCCGCAGCGCTTCGTCGTCGTTCTCCCTGCCTGAGCCCTTTCGCAGTGTCGGCCCCGTCTGCTCGCAGGCGGGGCCGATCTTGTCAGCCTGATACTCAGCCACCACAGTGCGCTCGCACCTATGCGTGCGGTACGGAAGGACGGTTCCCGTGACGGAGGCAGCGGAGCTCCCCCCTGCGCCCGAACAGGCGCGGACGGTATTCGGTGAGTACTTCCCGGAGGCTGTCCGGTACGCGGAGCTCCTCGCGGACGCGGGCGTCAAGCGTGGCCTGATCGGCCCGCGCGAGGTGCCCCGGCTGTGGGAGCGGCACCTGCTGAACTGCGCGGTGCTCTCCGAGGTGGTCCCCGAGGGAGTCACCGTGTGCGATGTCGGCTCTGGCGCCGGCCTGCCCGGTATCCCGCTGGCCCTGGTCCGACCGGACCTGAAGATCACGCTCCTGGAACCGCTGCTCCGCCGGACGAACTTCTTGCAGGAGGTCGTGGAGCTGCTCGGACTCGACCATGTGACCGTGGTCCGCGGCCGTGCCGAGGAGGTGCTCGGCACGCTCCCGCCCGTCCATGTGGTGACCGCGCGCGCCGTTGCCCCATTGGACCGGCTGGCAGGCTGGGGTGTTCCGCTCCTGCGTCCTTACGGAGAGATGCTGGCCCTCAAGGGAGACACGGCGGAGGAGGAGATCGACGGCGCTCGCGCGGCGCTCTCCAAGCTCGGTGTGGTGGAAACCACAGTGCTGCAGGTCGGTGAAGGCATCGTGGACCCGTTGTCGACCGTCGTACGGGTGGAGGTCGGCGAGAGCCCGGGCGGTGTGAGGTTCGCCGCCAAGCGGGCCAAGGCGGCCCGCCCCAGCAGGACCCGTCGTCGTCGCTGAGTCGTCAACAGAGCTCAACTGATCCGTAAAAGCTGCCATACGTACGTATTTCGGAGTGTCGAGCGGTCCTGGGTCGACGGCGAGTGCATCGTGTTTCACGTGAAACGTCGCTCACTGCTGCAGGGGATCATCAGCCGCGGCCGCGCGGCCGCCACGCCCCGGGACCGTAAGCCGCCCGTGAAACCCCCCGCGAGGGTGAGGGGATTGTCCACAGAGGTGGATTCGTCCACAGAACCACGGGCCTCGCTGGTTCACGACCCCGAAAGCATGGCAGGCTCTGTCCATCGCGAGCCTGAAGCCGAGGAGAGTGAATCCTTGCGGTCCGACGCCAACATCGCGGGACCGATGACCGATCCGGTCCCCGGTCCCCGAACCGAATCGGTGGGGGAGGATGTTTCACGTGAAACACCGCCCCCGATGGACGACACCCCCATTGGTCGTGCTGCCCAACTGGCAGTAGAGGCCCTGGGGCGTGCCGGCGAGGGTCTTCCTCGGCCCGCCCAGACGCGCGTCATGGTGGTCGCCAACCAGAAGGGCGGGGTGGGCAAGACGACCACGACGGTCAACCTTGCCGCTTCTCTGGCGTTGCATGGCGCCAGGGTCCTGGTCATCGACCTCGACCCGCAGGGCAATGCCTCGACCGCTCTGGGAATCGACCATCACGCCGAAGTCCCCTCGATCTATGACGTCCTGGTGGAGAGCAAGCCGCTTTCCGACGTGGTGCAGCCCGTACAGGACGTCGAAGGCCTCTTCTGTGCCCCCGCGACCATCGATCTCGCCGGTGCGGAGATCGAGCTGGTATCGCTGGTGGCGCGGGAGAGTCGACTGCAGCGCGCGATCCAGGCGTACGAGCAGCCGCTCGACTACATCCTGATCGACTGCCCGCCGTCGCTCGGTCTGCTGACGGTCAACGCCATGGTGGCGGGGGCCGAGGTCCTGATCCCCATCCAGTGCGAGTACTACGCGCTGGAGGGGCTGGGGCAGCTCCTGCGGAACGTCGACCTGGTGCGTGGGCACCTCAACCCCACGCTGCATGTCTCGACGATCCTGCTCACCATGTACGACGGCCGGACGAGGCTCGCCTCGCAGGTCGCCGACGAGGTACGCAGCCACTTCGGCAAGGAGGTGCTGCGCACGAGCATCCCTCGATCCGTACGCATCTCGGAGGCGCCGAGCTACGGGCAGACCGTCCTCACCTACGACCCGGGCTCCAGTGGCTCGCTGTCGTATCTCGAAGCGGCTCGCGAGATCGCGATGCGCGGTGTGGGCATCCACTACGACCCGCAGCATGCCCGAGCGGGCCACCAGAACAGCCAGCAGAACATGTCGGAGGGGATCCAGTGAGTGAGCGACGTAGGGGATTGGGGCGTGGGCTCGGTGCGCTGATCCCGGCTGCTCCCCAGGAGCGGCAGGTGCCGGCTGTCGGTGTGGGGGCGAGCTCCTCCACCCCTGGTGCCGTTCCGGGACTCTCGACGGAGCGCGGAGTGGCCGCTGCCAAGGTGGCGACTCTTCCGCAGAGTCCGCAGGCCCCGGACGCGGTGATGCCGACGGAGCCGATGCGTGAGAACGAGTCGGCCCTGGAGCCGGAGTCTCCTGCCGGGGCTCACTTCGCCGAGCTGCCGTTGGACTTCATCACGCCCAACCCGCGACAGCCGCGTGAGGTCTTCGACGAGGACGCACTGGCCGAGCTGATCACCTCCATCAAGGAGGTCGGTCTGCTGCAGCCCGTCGTCGTCCGACAGCTGGGCACCGAGCGTTACGAGCTCATCATGGGCGAGCGCCGGTGGAGGGCTTGCCGTGAGGCTGGTCTGGAGCGCATCCCCGCGATCGTTCGTGCCACGGACGACGAGAAGCTCCTGCTGGACGCCCTCCTGGAGAACCTTCACCGGGCGCAGCTGAACCCGCTGGAGGAGGCCGCGGCCTACGACCAGCTGCTCAAGGACTTCAACTGCACCCATGACCAGCTGGCCGACCGGATCGGGCGCTCGCGTCCGCAGGTCTCCAACACGCTGCGTCTGCTGCGTCTCTCCCCGCCGGTTCAGCGTCGGGTGGCCGCCGGGGTCCTCTCGGCCGGCCACGCCCGCGCCCTGCTCTCCGTAGACGACCCGGAGACGCAGGACAAACTGGCGTACCGGATCGTGGCCGAGGGGCTCTCGGTGCGTGCGGTCGAGGAGATCGTGACGTTGATGGGCTCGGAGCCCACGGCCACGACGAAGCCCAAGGGGCCGCGGGCGGGTGGGCGGGTGTCGCCGGCGCTGACGGACCTGGCCTCCCGGCTCTCGGATCGTTTCGAGACGCGCGTGAAGGTCGACCTCGGGCAGAAGAAAGGCAAGATCGTCGTCGAGTTCGCCTCGATAGAGGATCTGGACCGGATTCTCTCGACCTTGGCTCCCGGCGAAGGGTGCGTCCTGGACCAGAGCAACGCCGACCAGAGCGAGGAAGCCGACGAGGGCTGATCTCCCCCGTATCGCCCAGGGCGGGCCGTGCACCGGTGAAGGCCGGACCACGGTCCGCCCTTTGCCTGTGTGCGGTATCGCCCTGATCGTCCGATGGATACGATTCCAGGAGGGCGTATCCATGCTGCGATGGTCAAGGGAAGCGAGGAACAGCCGTGGGGCGTCGGCTCGTACCGCTCACTCTGGACAACCTTCCGGATCTCCCCAAGCGGTGTCGCTCCTGCGTCTTCTGGGAGCTCGACCCCGTCAGCGGAGAGGCCGCCGTGAAAGCGGGCCGGCCAGAGCTGGAGAAGGAAGCCTGGATCTCCGCCGTCCTGTTGGAGTGGGGTTCCTGCGGGCGGGTCGTCTATGTGGACGAGGTTCCTGTCGGCTTTGTCCTGTACGCGCCCCCGGCGTATGTCCCACGGTCCATGGCCTTTCCCACGAGTCCCGTCTCCGCCGACGCGGTGCAGTTGATGACGGCCTGGATCATGCCGGGCTATCAGGGGCAGGGACTCGGGCGGACGATGGTGCAGACCGTCGCCAAGGATTTGCTGCGGCGGGGGTTCAAGGCGATCGAGGCCTTCGGTGATGCCCGGTGGAAAGAACCGGCGTGCGTGCTGCCGGCGGACCACCTCCTGGCGGTGGGCTTCAAGACCGTACGGCAGCACCCCGCGCATCCCCGGCTGAGGTTGGAGCTCAGGACGACGCTCTCCTGGAAGGAGGACGTCGAACTCGCCCTGGACCGGCTTCTGGGAGCCGTTCAGAAGGAACCGGTGCTGCGGCCGCTGTAGTCTCACCTTCAGTCGGTACGACAACGGCCCGTCCCTCGAAGGGGACGGGCCGTTCGTGTTTCACGTGAAACAGAGGCGTCAGGCCTTGCTGGCCTCGACGAAGCCCTCGAGGTCACGGAGAATCGCGGCCTTCGGCTTGGCGCCGACGATGGTCTTCACGACCTCGCCATTCTGGTAGACGTTCAGCGTCGGGATCGACATGACGCCGTACTTCGCGGCTGTGGCCGGGTTCTCGTCGATGTTGAGCTTCACGATCTCGATCTCGCCGTGCTCGGCGGCGATGGCCTCCAGCGACGGGGCGATCTGGCGGCACGGGCCGCACCACGCGGCCCAGAAGTCCACCAGGACGGGCTTGTCGCTCTTGAGAACGTCCTCTTCGAAAGAAGCGTCGGTCACGGTCTTCAGGGCCACAGCGGCCTCCTTAACTTCGCGGGGTGTGGGGTGGGGAGGAAAGCCGGTGGGTCAGACCGCGGGGGTCTTCTCCGGCTCGGCGAGCTTGTCGCTGTCGGCGAGGGCGGCCAGGAAGCGCTCGGCGTCCAGGGCGGAGGAGCAGCCCGTTCCGGCAGCGGTGATCGCCTGACGGTAGGTGTGGTCGACGACGTCACCGGCTCCGAAGACACCGGGGATGTTCGTCCGCGTCGACGGGGCGTCGACCTTGAGGTAACCCTCCTCGTCCAGCTCCAGCTGGCCCTGGAAGAGCTCCGTGCGCGGGTCGTGGCCCACGGCGATGAAGAGACCGGTCACCGGCAGCTCGCTGGTTTCGCCGGTCTTGGTGTTCCGGAGCGTCAGACCGGAGAGCTTCTGGTCGCCGTGGATCTCGGCGACCTCGCTGTCCCAGGCGAACTTGATCTTCGGGTCGGCGAAGGCGCGCTCCTGCATCGCCTTCGAGGCGCGCAGAGTGTCACGGCGGTGGACGATGGTGACGGACTTGGCGAAGCGGGAGAGGAACGTGGCCTCCTCCATCGCGGTGTCGCCGCCGCCGACGACGGCGATGTCCTGGTCCTTGAAGAAGAATCCGTCGCACGTGGCGCACCAGGAGACACCGCGGCCGGAGAGCACGTCCTCGTTGGGCAGGCCGAGCTTGCGGTGCTGGGAGCCGGTCGTGACGATGACGGCCTTCGCGCGGTGCACGGTGCCGGCGGTGTCCGTGACGGTCTTGATGTCACCCGTCAGGTCCACGGCGACGACGTCGTCCGGGACCAGCTCGGCGCCGAAGCGCTCGGCCTGGGCGCGCATGTTGTCCATCAGGTCCGGGCCCATGATGCCGTCACGGAAGCCGGGGAAGTTCTCCACGTCGGTGGTGTTCATCAGGGCGCCACCGGCGGTGACAGCTCCCTCGAAGACCAGCGGCTTCAGCGACGCACGTGCTGTGTAGAGCGCAGCGGTATAACCCGCGGGCCCCGAGCCGATGATGATCACGTTACGGACGTCGCTCACGGGTTTCTTCCTCGTCTCTGCAGACTGCCTACTGCCTACGGGGCGATCGGTCGGTGACTCTCACCCCACCCAACGGATCCTAAGGGGCGAGCATTCCCGAGTCCGCCGCGCGGCACGGTGGCCACGTCAGGAGCGAGGGTAGGACTGCGTGAGGAGAACCTTCGCCCTGCCTTTCCCGCCCGCGTCCGTGCAGGAGGCGTCCAGCACGTAGGCCTGCACACGAGAGCCGTCGGTGGCATGGGGCAGCAGGAGGAGATAGGCCGCTGTCCCCTGGTACTCCCCCTTCTGGAAGGCGAGAACCGGTTCGGTGCGGCCGGTGCCCGCTGTGACGCAGCCCGGCGCCGACTCGGCCGTGCCTCGCATCGGGGTGTCACCACCCTCGGCGGACATCGACTCGGGGGCCGTCCCCCGGGGGGCCCTCACGTTGTCCTCCTGATGCAGGAGTGCCTGAACCCGGGCCTCGACCGGCGTGCCGTCGAAGTGGCCGGACGCGGCGGAGCGGACGGCCGTGTCACTTTTTGTGTCGCCGGATTCGCCGCTGAGGGTCTGTACGCCTCCCTGGACGAAGAAGAGGCTCATGCCCAGGGCCGCGGCTCCGAAGGCCGCGCCGAGCGCCGCGATGCGGCGGCGCCGCGCCCTGCCGGGTCGGCCAGGCCCCGTGGCGGCCCGAGGGCGTCCGGCGGGGCGGTCAGCCGTCGGCGACGGCGGCGAAGACAGGGACGGCTCGGGCCGAGTGCTCGCTGTTTCACGTGAAACATCGGTGCCGACGTCCGGGGTGGTGGCGTCGAGAAGCGCTTCGGCGGCCAGAGCGGCGGCGATCCGACCGGCGATCTCGGCGGGCATCCGCGGTGGGCCGGGGAGCGTTCCCAGCAGCCCGCGGATCTCCTCCAGTGAGGCCCGTACATCGGCGCAGAGCGGACAGCCCTCGATGTGCTTGCGTACGGCAGCGGTCCGGGACGGCGGGAGCAGCCCCTCGGTGAGGTCGGAGATCTCCGTGACGTCCGGGTGCTGTGTCGTGTCGGCCATGCCGGTCGTGGAACTCACGCGCGCCCACCTCCGCCCTTCACAGCTGCCGGGCCGTTCGGACCGGTATTCGATGACCCCGACACCGGTGGGACGGATGTCCCCGGCGTCCGGTTCCTTCCCCCGTCGAGGCCTTCGTTACCCACCGTGTCGGCGCGCAGATGAGTGAGCATCGGCAGCAGCCGGGCCCGGCCGCGTGCACAGCGACTCTTCACTGTTCCGGTGGGCACATCCAGGATGCGTGCCGCCTCGGCGACGGGGTAGCCCTGCATGTCGACGAGGACGAGCGCTGCGCGTTGTTCCTTGGGGAGCGTGGCGAGGGCGGCCAACAGCTCGCGGTGGAGGTCCTGCCGCTCGGCGGGAGCCTCGGCGGACTCCGCCGGCTCGAGGAGTTGCTCGAAGCGTGCGGTGTCGTCGACGGGGGAGGTCTTGCGGGAGGCGGTCTTGCGGGCTCGGTCGAGGCAGGCGTTGACCGTGATCCGGTGGAGCCAGGTCGTGACGGCCGACTGGCCACGGAAGGTGTGGGCGGCCCGGAAGGCCGAGACGAGGGCGTCCTGGACGGCGTCAGCGGCCTCCTCGCGGTCCCCCAGGGTCCGCAGCGCCACCGCCCACAGTCGATCGCGGTGGCGCCTTACGAGCTCACCGAAGGCTTGGGGGTCACCGGCGACGTGCCGCGCCAGCAGTTCCTGGTCGCTGGTGTCGTCGCCTATGGATTCGTCCAACGGTGAGCCTCCTCCCCAGGTGGCGTTAGCTGGTGATCTTGATGTCCGAGATCTTGCCGCGGTAGCCGCCCGCGTTGCTGGGCAGCTCTGTCAGCCAGACGAGAACGTAGCGCGTCTTCACCGGCTTGGCCGGGGCGAGCGTCACGTGCGTTCCCGACTGCGCGGCCAGGGTGGTGAAGCCGTCGGGCGAGGAGGGCTGGGACGAAGCGCCCTCGGGCGCCGTCCGCAGCTGCACCGAGGTGGTGCCCTCGAACGTGACCTCCACCTTGCCGACCTGCTGGACCGTGCCGAGGTCCAGGACGATCCCCAAACCCTCCTTCAGCCTGCCGAAGTTCGGGTAGCCGTAGTAGTTGGACGTCTGCCACGACGTGGACGGGTCGCCGTCGTAGGCGTTCCCTATCTCCGAGGGGGTTTCGGAACCGTCGCCGAGCGGGTCGAAGTCGTGCGCCCCGATGATGGCGACCGGCTTGCCCGTCGTCTGTTCCTTCTTGTCCTCGACGTCCTGCGGCTGGGTGTTCTTGGGGGTCTCGGCCCCCTTCTTCTGGTCGAGCAACCGGTCCGCCACCTGCCAGCTGCCCAGTCCGAGCGCCGCGATGAGCAGTGCCGAGACGGCCCACTTCAGGACCCTGCCGGTACGGCTCTCCAGCGGGGCGGGGGGCGGCACGGGCGGCTGGAGGACGGTGACGCCCGGCCGCTGCTGGGGGCGGCCGTAGGTGCCCTGCTGGTAGGTGGTGCGCTGGTACTCGGGCGGGGCGGGGAACTCCGGCTCCGGCGGGCGGATGCGGGGCATCGCCGCCACGGCCTTGGCGAGCTCGTCCGGGGTCGTGCACGGCGGCTCCTGGCGCGAGGCGGTGGCCCCGTCGTTGGCCAGGGCGCGCATGGCGATCTCGGACAGGCCGCGGTGGACCCCGGCCCTCACCTGGTCGGGAGGAAGCAGTCCGACGCCCTTGGGGAGTCCGGAGAGCCCGTAGGCGTCGCTGTCGTAGGGCCAGCGCTGCGTCAGCGACGCGTACAGCAGAGCGCCGATCGACTCGGTGTCGGTGCGCTGCGGTCGCTCCGCGCTGATGCCACGCAGAGCGGCGTTCACGGCGAGGCCGCGGATCCGGTACTGGCCGGTGGAGCTGCGCAGTACGGCGCTCGGTGTGAGGCGCAGGTGGGCGAGGCCTTCACGGTGAGCGGCGGCCATGGCCTGGGAGACCTGGCTGACAAGCTGGTAGGCGTCGTGCGGCTCCAGCGGGCCCGCGGCGAGCAGCGCGGTCAACTCGACGGAGTCGGGAAGCCACTCGTGCACCACGTACACGAGGTCGTTCTCCTCGACGGCGTCGAGGACCTGGACGAAACGGGGGTCGCCGAGCAGCGCCGCGGAGCGGGCCGCGGCGAGGACCGAACGGGCCCGGGGGTGGTCCGCAGGCAGCAGGTGAACGCCGACCGCGCGACGCAGCTTCTCGTCGACGGCACGCCAACTGCTGAAACCGTCCAGACGAGTGACGCACTCCTCGAGGCGGTAGCGCCTGGCCAGTTTGTGCCCGCTGTGCAGTTCGGGAGTCTCGATGGAGGGCTGTTCGCCGTTCTGCCGGTCGCCGGCCTTGTTGTCTGCGTCGTCGGCGGACTTCTCCGCCGTGTCCTGCGCTTCCGCCACCCCGTCGGTCGCGGCCTTCTCCGCCTTGGCGGTCAGCGGGTCGTCACCGCTGTTGTCGGCCACGTCGACGGCAGCCGTGCTACGTTCCGCCACCGTCGTTCCTGCCTCCCCATCCGTTGCGCCACATCCCACAGCCAAGCCAATTGTGCCCACAGTCGGCCCCTGTGCACGACACGCGGGGGCCGACGATGGTGTGCGGGGCCGGCTTCTTACCGTCCCAGGCGTCCACGGACCATACCCACCATGGAGTTCAGCTCTGCGATCCGCATGCGCTTTGCGGCCACGAAGAAGACTGCGAGGAGCACGACACCGCCCACCAGCAGAGCCACGAGCGAGCCGACAGCACCTTCCCCGAGGGTCTTCAGGAGCCCGAATCCCACCGCGCCGGCGACGATCGCGGCGGGCAGCGACGCCAGGCAGAGGCGCGCGTAGGTCCGCATGACATGGGCGCCGTCCAGGTCGCCGCCCAGCCGGTTGCGCAGGCGACGCCAGGCGACGCCGACACCCACCGCGTACGCCAGCCCGTACGAGCCGGCCATGCCGACGACGGCCCACTGGGCGGGGAGCAGGAAGTAACAGGCGGCCGAGGCAGCCGCGTTGACGGCGGCGACGATGACCGTGTTGTAGAACGGCGTCCTGGTGTCCTCGTAGGCGTAGAAGCCACGGAGGACGACGTACTGGACCGAGTACGGGATCAGGCCGAGGCCGAAGGCCATCAGGATGAAGCCCATGCCCTGGGCGGCCTCGATGCCGCTGGAGGCGTAGAGCAGGGTGCACATCGGGACGCCGAGCGCCAGGAACGCGAAGGCGACCGGGACGATGGCGACGGCCGAGTTCCGCAGACCCTGGGAGATGTCGTCGCGGACGGTACCCGGGTCGTCGTCGTGGGCCGCGCGGGCGAGACGGGGCAGCAGCGCCGCCATGACCGAGACGGTGATGATGGCCTGCGGCATGCCCCAGATCAGCTGGGCGTTGGAGTACGCGAGGAAGCCGGCACCGTCCTTGCCGGACTCCTCACCGGCCGCGGTGGCGAGCTGGGTGACGACCAGCACCCCCGCCTGGTTGGCCAGGACGAACAGCACGGTCCACTTGGCGAGTTTGACCGTCTTGCCGAGACCGTGGCCCTTCCAGTCGAAGCGGGGGCGGAAGCGGAAACCCGCCTCGCGGAGGTAGGGGATCATCGCCAGGGCCTGGACGACCAGGCCGAGCAGGGTGCCGATGCCGAGCAGGCGGATGCCCTCGTCCGGAATGGTCTGCACACCCATGTGGGACTCGGCGGAGGTGCCGTAGACCCAGATGAACAGGCCGAAGGTGACGATCATGACGATGTTGTTGAGGACGGGCGTCCACATCATCGCGCCGAACTTGCCCCGGGCGTTGAGGATCTGACCCATCACCACGTGCACGCCCATGAAGAAGATCGTGGGCAGGCAGTAGCGGGCGAACGTCACGGCGACGCTGTTGGCCGCGGCGTCGTCGGCGATGGTGTTCGACATCAGCCGGATCAGAAGCGGGGCCGCGAAGACGGCGGCGGCCACGATCAGGCCGAGCGCCACCATGACCAGGGTCAGCAGACGGTTGGCGTACGCCTCGCCACCGTCCTCGTCGTTCTTCATCGAGCGGACCAGCTGCGGCACGAAGACCGAGTTGAGCCCGCCGCCGACCGTGAGGATGTAGATCATCGTCGGCAGTGTGTACGCGACGGTGAAGGTGTCGCCGAGCAGTGCGGCGCCGAGCGCGCCGGTGATGAAGAGGCTGCGGACGAAGCCGGTGAGACGCGAGACCAGGGTGCCGGCCGCCATCACCGCGCTGGACTTCAGCAGCCCCGAGGCACGGCCTGGCTTCTTGGGGGCGGGTGCGGGCATCGGATCGGGCTCCGGAGCGGGCGAGGGCACCTGGCCGGGGGCCTGCTGGTCCCGGTAGAGGTGGGCGAAGGCGTCCGGCTCGGGCAGCTCGTCGCCGGCCCGGGTCACCAGGTCGTCCACGCCGGTGAACTGGACCGTGCGGGCGTCGTCGCCGTAGGGCAGGTGACGGGAGGGCCCGTCCGGCTCAGGTGCCGGGGTCTGCGCCCAGACCCGCGGGTCCGGGGCGTGCTGAGGCGTGGCGGGCTGCTGGTAGAGCGGCTGCGGCTCCTGGTAGGTGCCCGGAGGGGGCGGGGGGTGCGCGGCGCGGTCGTAGAGCGCCTCGGTCACCGGATCCTGGGCCGACAGGTCTTGGGCCTGGTAGGGATCGTGCGTGTAGGCGTCCTGGACATAGGGGTCCTGGGCGTACTGGTCCTCGGCGTACTGGTTCTGGGCGTACGGATCCGAGGCGGGCTGCTGCGGCGGGGTAACCGGCGCCTGGCCGGGTCCCGGGGGCGCCGCGGGCGTTTCACCGGACGGCTCGCCGCCGCCCACGCCCTGGCCGCGGTCACCGTCGTACGGCGCGTTCATGGTTTACCCCACCTCATCGTCCCCGGCCGACCGGCCACGACATCGCTCAACGGTCCACTTTCTCACCCGGGCCCGACGGGGCGCCGCTTTCGGGACCGGTGTCCGGTGTCGGGTCACTCGGCTGCTCGGGATCGTCGTCCTGTGCGTCCTCGGCCTCGGCGCCCTCGGCCTTGTCGGCCTCGGCCTCGGCGTTTCGGGCGGCCGCCCGCTTGCGCTGGGTGTACATCCTCGCGCCGGCGAGGACGAGCAGCAGGACACCGCCGGCGAGGACGAGCATCACGGTCGGAGTGATCTCCGAGACCTTCACGGTGAAGGTCATCGGCTGCCCGTACGGCGTGCCGTCCTCGGTGAAGAGCTGGGCTTTCATCGGTACCGGCCCGTTGGCGTTGGCCGAGGCGGTGAACTTCACGGACTGGCTGTGCCCGGCACTGATCCTGACCGGCAACTCGGCGACGGCGTCGCCCCCGTTGAGCTTCAGTCGCGTCTTGTTGCCGGAGGTCAGCCGCAGCACCAAGTGGTCCACGCCCTGCAGCAGCTTGTTCTGCACGGTGACCGGGATGGTCGCGCTGCGACCGGAGAGCATGAGATCCGACTTCTCGATCAGCCGGACCTCTTCGGTCAGGCCCCGAAGATATTCGAGCACCTCGATCCGGTACAGCGAGGCGGAGGGGGCCTGACCACGCCAGGAGGTGGACATCTCTCGGCTGATCGCGGTGCCGAAGGGAGTCACCACGCGGTCGGCCTGGGTCAGGATGACCTTGAAGTCGTCGAGCTCCTCGCGGGTTTCCTTCATGTCCCGGAAGGCCTGGACGGGCAGCTCCTGCCGCCGCAGTGCCTGCGGATAGCGGGAGACACCGGGCACCGCGGTGGACGCGTCCGGGTCCGGCTTCACCGCCGCCGCCGCGATCAGGTCGAGGGGCTCGGTCCAGCGCTGCGCCGACAGACCTCGCAGCGCGCTCGCCATCGTCTGCGCCTGGGCTGTCGTCGGCATCCGCTGGGGCGCGACGACGACGCTGCGCTGCTGGTCGGGCTGTTCCAGGGTGACCGCGAGCGACTGGGCGAGGAACTCCTGGACAGCGAGGGTGGAGTTCCCGGTGCGCGCCAGGTCGCCCTCGAACGCCGTCGACAGGTAGGCATCGCTGACGACGGCGGTGGTGCCACCCCCGATGGGCCGCGCGGCCGTGGGCGTGTACGGGAGGTCGTCACGGAAGCTGTCGCTGCGGGCGATCACCTTGTGGGCGCCGGCCGAGGTCGCGACGTCCATGATCGAGGGGTCCACGGCTCCGTCGACGGGCCAGGAGAAGTCGGTGGACGGCTTCACATGAAGGATGGTCTCCACGGTCGTCGCGGCCAGCTCCGTGGCGGGCTGGAGATGACTCAGCGACCCGGGCACGTCCTTGCCGCGGTGCGCGAGTGAGGCGATGTCGGGGTCGGCGAACGGCAGGGCGACGATCTTGCGATCCACCACAGCCTTCTCCAGCGAGTCCAGCCAGCGCTTGGCGACGGACTGGTTCGTGCCCGGCACGGTGGTCGTGCCGCTCTTGACCTGGTAGCTCCTGGTCATGGCCTCGACCGTGGCCAGCAGGTCCGGATCGATCACCCACGTGACCGGGAGCTCCTTGCCGAGCGTGACCATGTGGTCCAGCCGCCCGCCGGGTGCGATCTCCGCGGCCAAATCGTCGTTCTCGAAGACGGGGGTCTGCTGGTCGTCCGTGCCGGTCTGCGCGGAGACCCGCGCGGAGGAGATCAGCGGCCAGAGGTAGGTGAGCTGGGTCTTCTTCTCCGTCGCCTCGGGCTGGTAGGGCAGGAAGGTCCGCTCGATCCCCAGCACCCGCTCGCCGGGCTGCGCGGTGGTCTGCCCCGACAGGGAGACGCCCAGCTGGTAGACGCCTGGGTCGTCGAGCCCGAGCTTGGCGACGGGCAGGGAGAGGACGAACTCCTTGCTGAGACCGGCGGCCAGTCGCGGGATCTTGACCGTGTAGGTGCCGCCGAGGGGCGCCGGATCGCTGCCCTGCCGGAAACCGGTACGCCCCGAGACCTGCTCGATCTGGCTCCGGCTGGTCATGCGGGGGCCGACCCTGAGGTCCACCCGGGCGTCGGTGACGGTCTGCCTGCTCTTGTTGGTCAGAGTTCCGGAGACGGTGAGGGTGTCGCCCTCCACCGGGGCGCTCGGCGCGAGCGTGTCGAGAGACACATCGACGGTTCGTGATCCGGTGGGCTCCTCGGCGGATGCCGCGGTGGCCGCCGGTAGCTGCAGGAGTCCGGCGAGCAGCGGTGCCCCGGCGAGCAGAGCCGCCGTGCGCCGCAGCCATCGGCGGGCAGGTGAGGGAACGGTCCCCTGGATGTCTGCCGCCTCGGCCACGCGTTCGCCCGTCCTCGTCGTATCAGTGGTGTCGGTGGTTCCCCGTTGCTGTGTCCACGCATGGTAACGAGGCACGCTGTGGCCAGGTGCCGGGGACTGCTCCAGCTGATGCCGGCGGACTGATCGCCCGCCGGAAATCGAGGACGTCGCCGGGGGCCGGGGCACGTACCCTTTTCTGTTGTGCCGAACGCCAACGAAGACACCCCGACTGCACTGAGCCAGGTGCAACGCCGCGCGGTCAGTGAACTGCTGCGTGTGTCCCCTGTCGCCGACGACCTCGCCGTCCGTTTCCAGGAGGCAGGGTTCAGCCTCGCGCTGGTCGGCGGCTCGGTACGGGACGCGTTGCTCGGCCGGCTCGGCAACGATCTCGACTTCACGACCGATGCCAGGCCCGAGGACGTACTGAAGATCGTCCGACCCTGGGCCGACGCTGTCTGGGAGGTCGGGATCGCCTTCGGCACGGTCGGCTGCCAGAAGAGCGGCTACCAGATCGAGGTGACGACTTACCGGTCCGAGGCGTACGACCGCACCTCGCGCAAGCCGGAGGTCTCCTACGGCGACTCCATCGAGGACGACCTCGTGCGGCGTGACTTCACCGTCAACGCCATGGCCGTGGCGCTCCCGGAGAAGGAGTTCGTCGACCCGCATGGCGGTCTCGACGACCTCGCCGCCCGCGTTCTGCGCACCCCCGGCACCCCGGAGGAGTCCTTCTCCGACGACCCCCTGCGCATGATGCGTGCCGCGCGCTTCGCCGCACAGCTCGACTTCGAGGTCGCTCCCGAGGTCGTCACGGCCATGACGGAGATGGCCGGCCGACTGGAGATCGTCTCCGCCGAACGGATCCGTGACGAGCTCAACAAACTGGTGCTCTCGGCCCACCCCCGAAAGGGCCTCGGTCTGCTCGTCGACACGGGCCTGGCCGAACACGTCCTCCCCGAGCTGCCGGCGCTGCGGCTCGAGAGCGACGAACACCACCGGCACAAGGATGTCTACGAGCACTCCCTGACCGTGCTGGACCAGGCGATCGACCTGGAGGAGGACGGGCCGGACCTCGTGCTGCGGCTCGCCGCCCTCCTGCACGACATCGGCAAGCCGCGGACCCGCCGCTTCGAGAAGGACGGCCGGGTCTCCTTCCACCACCACGAGGTGGTCGGCGCCAAGATGACCAAGAAGCGCATGACGGTGCTCAAGTACTCCAACGAGATGATCAAGGACGTCTCGCGCCTGGTGGAGCTGCACCTCCGCTTCCACGGGTACGGGACCGGCGAGTGGACCGACTCCGCGGTGCGTCGCTATGTCCGCGACGCCGGCCCGCTGCTCTCGCGGCTGCACAAGCTGACCCGTTCGGACTGCACCACGCGGAACAAGCGGAAGGCCGGTGCGCTCTCCCGGGCGTATGACGGGCTGGAGGAGCGGATCGCGCAGCTCCAGGAGCAGGAGGAGCTGGACGCGATCCGCCCGGACCTGGATGGCAACCAGATCCAAGAGGTCCTCGGTATCCGGCCCGGTCCGGCCGTCGGGCAGGCGTACAAGTTCCTGCTCGAGCTGCGACTGGAGAACGGGCCGATGGAGCAGGAGACCGCCGTCGCAGCGCTCAAGGAGTGGTGGGCGGCTCAGCAGTGAGCCGGATCGGTCGATGTTTCACGTGAAACATCGACCGGCTGGGGTCGGAGAGGGGTGACGTTTCACGTGAAACATCACCCCTCGTCTCGTGAACGGGACAGCGCGAACGAGACCGAGGCGTAGAGGACGGCGACCATCACGACGAGGGGGACGGAGCGGCCGTCCGGTGGCAGCATCAACGCCGCCACCCCGGCCGCGCCGACGAAAGCGACGTTGAAGAGCACGTCGTAGAGCGAGAAGATCCGGCCCCGGTAGGCGTCGTCCACCGACGTCTGGACCACCGTGTCCGTCGCGATCTTCGAGCCCTGGGTGATGAGCCCGAGCATGAACGCGGCGACCAAGAGGGGGGTCTCTGTGAAGGAGAGTGTCAGGGTGACCTCCAGAACAGCGGCCGCTCCCGCGCACAAGGCCATCCAGCGGAGAGGGCCGAACCTGCCGATCGTCCAGGGCGAGATCACGGCGGCCGTGAAGAAGCCGGCTCCCGAGACTCCGACGGCTAGGCCCAGCAATGCCAGCCCTTCCGACTCCGTGGAACTCCACGCATAGCGGCAGAGCATCAGCACGGTCACCGTGAGGGCTCCGTAGCAGAAGCGCATCAGTGTCATGGCGGCCAGTGCGCGGGCGGCGGGCCGCCGCTCGGCCAGGTGGCCCAGCCCCTCCCTGAGGCCGTGAGCCGTCGAGGTCAGTGCGGCGCTCAGTCGCGGCTGCACCATGCCGGGATCCGGGCCGAGAAGCTCCCGGGACATCCGCAAGGAGGCAAGGGCGGAGCAGAGATAGAGGAGAGCACCCAGCACGACCACCGCGGCGTCGGAGTCGGCGGAGAGCAGCCGTACTCCGAAGGCGAGGCCACCGCCCACGGTCGCGGCCAGGGTGCCGGCGGTCGGCGAGAGGGAGTTCGCCACGACCAGCCGCTCGGCGTCGACGACCCGGGGCAGGGAGGCGGAGAGGCCGGCGAGGACGAAGCGGTTGACGGCCGTGACGGAGAGGGCCGACACGTAGAACAGCCAGTCCGGGACGGAGGCCAGCATCAGGGCCGCTGTGCCGCAGGCAAGGAGTGCCCGCAGGAGGTTTCCGTAGAAGAAGACCTGGCGCCGCTGCCAGCGGTCCAGGAGAACGCCGGCGAAGGGGCCGACGAGCGAGTACGGGAGCAGCAGCACCGCCATGGCGGACGCGATGGCCGCAGGTGAGGTCTGCTTCTCGGGGGAGAAGACGACGTACGTGGCCAGTGCCACCTGATAGGCCCCGTCGGCGCACTGCGAGAGCAGGCGGACGGCGAGCAGGCGGCGGAAGTTCGTCAGGCGCAGGAGTACGCGCAGATCACGTACGACAGGCATGGCAGCAAGACTCACATACGAAGAGGGCCCCCGGGCGACAGACCGGGGACCCTCCATCGACGAGCCGGATCAGGCGCCTTAGCGCTCGACCTCACCCTTGATGAACTTCTCGACGTTGGCGTAGGCCTCGTCGTCGAAGTACTGCACCGGCGGGGACTTCATGAAGTACGAGGACGCGGAGAGGATCGGGCCACCGATGCCGCGGTCCTTGGCGATCTTCGCGGCGCGCAGGGCGTCGATGATGACACCGGCCGAGTTCGGGGAGTCCCACACCTCGAGCTTGTACTCGAGGTTCAGCGGAACGTCACCGAAGGCGCGACCCTCGAGGCGGACGTAGGCCCACTTGCGGTCGTCCAGCCAGGCCACGTAGTCCGACGGACCGATGTGGACGTTCTTCTCGCCCATGTCGCGGTCGGGGATCTGCGAGGTGACGGCCTGGGTCTTCGAGATCTTCTTCGACTCGAGGCGGTCACGCTCGAGCATGTTCTTGAAGTCCATGTTGCCGCCGACGTTGAGCTGCATGGTGCGCTCAAGACGGACGCCGCGGTCCTCGAACAGCTTCGCCATCACGCGGTGCGTGATGGTGGCGCCGACCTGGGACTTGATGTCGTCACCGACGATCGGGACACCGGCCTCGGTGAACTTGTCCGCCCACTCCTTGGTGCCGGCGATGAAGACCGGGAGAGCGTTGACGAACGCGACCTTGGCGTCGATGGCGCACTGCGCGTAGAACTTCGCGGCGTCCTCGGAGCCCACGGGCAGGTAGCAGACGAGCACGTCGACCTGCTTGTCCTTGAGGACCTGGACGACGTCGACCGGAGCCTCGGCGGACTCCTCGATGGTCATGCGGTAGTACTTGCCGAGCCCGTCGAGGGTGTGGCCACGCTGCACCGTGACGCCCTTGTTCGGGACGTCGCAGATCTTGATGGTGTTGTTCTCGCTGGCGCCGATCGCGTCCGAGAGGTCGAGGCCGACCTTCTTCGCATCGACGTCGAAGGCGGCGACGAACTCGACGTCACCGACGTGGTAGTCGCCGAACTGGACGTGCATCAGGCCGGGCACCTTGGACGCCGGGTCGGCGTCCTTGTAGTACTCGACGCCCTGCACCAGCGAGGCGGCGCAGTTGCCCACGCCGACGATGGCTACGCGAACCGAACCCATTTCCGGTTGCTCCCTGTGTGATCGTGGAATCCCTGCGAGATGCAGGGATTCACTTGGCGGTGTCGTCGGACGGATCCGGCCGGGTACTGCCCCCGTGCCGGGGCAGGCCGCCCGTTTCTCCAGAATCGTTGTCCTGCTGAGCGGCGCCCTCGGGGGCGTCGGGGCCGGATCGCTGATCCCGCCCCGCCCGCTCGCTCTCGATGAGCTCGTTCAGCCAGCGCACTTCGCGCTCCACGGACTCCATTCCGTGGCGCTGCAGCTCAAGCGTGTAGTCGTCGAGGCGCTCGCGCGTACGGGCCAGAGAGGCGCGCATCTTCTCCAGACGCTCCTCCAGCCGACTGCGGCGGCCTTCCAGTACCCGCATCCGCACCTCGCGCTCGGTCTGACCGAAGAAGGCGAAGCGGGCGGCAAAGTGTTCGTCCTCCCAGGCGTCCGGGCCGGTGTGGGAGAGGAGCTCCTCGAAGTGCTCCTTACCTTCCGCCGTCAACCGGTAGACGATCTTGGCGCGGCGCCCTGCGAGTGAAGCGGCGAGAGCGTCCTCGGGGGCGCTGCCCGGCTCCTCGATCAACCAGCCGCTCGCGACCAGCGTCTTGAGGCAGGGATAGAGGGTCCCATAGCTGAAGGCCCGGAAGATCCCCAGCGAAGTGTTGAGCCGCTTCCGCAGCTCGTACCCGTGCATCGGGGCTTCGCGGAGGAGGCCGAGGACGGCGAACTCAAGGATTCCGGAGCGTCTGCTCATCCGTCGCCTCCTTCACCCTCGGGGTCCCTTATGCCGTACTGATGTATCGACTCGATACATCCTGACGATAGAACGGCCGTCCTCCTGCGACAAGCGAGACCACAGTGACCGGCGTCACATCGTCAATTCACAGCGATCGACTTGCCTGATTTGGGGTGAACTTCGTCCCTAGGTGGGTTTTGGCCGTGCGTAGTCTGTGCGGCATGCAGACCACCGGGAACCGAGCGACGCCGCGGAGCGTCAGTGCTGCGGGTGACCGGCTGCGGTACGGATGGGCCTTCCATGGGGCGCGTCCGTGCGCATTTCGGGGGGACCGGAACTCAACTGCCGCTTCCAGGCGTACGCGCCTGCCCGAGGAGTAGTCGTTCGATGAGCGAGCACCGTCGCAAGATGCCGCAGTCGCAGCCGCCGAGTGGCGGCCGCGCGGCGGCCAGGCGCGCCGCCCAGCAGCCCATGGGCCGCAGGTCGGCCGAGGCCCGGGATGTCAGTACGGGATCCCCTTCCTCCGGATACGGAGAGGAGCGACCCTACGGCGGTCGGGCGGAGGCCCGGCGTGCCGCCCAGCGGGGAGGCGGCCGCAGGCGCGCCCCCGACGGCGGTGCGGGAGGTCACGGCGGCCCCGGGGGTGGCCGTCGTGGTGGTGGCGGCGGACAGGGCGGGCCGGAGCGCGGCCGCGCTGGTGGCCGTCCGCCGGGCAGGAAGAGACTGATCGACTACCCGCGGTACGACAAGTACGGCTGGCGTCGCTGGATGCCGTCGTGGAAGCTCGTCACCGGGCTCTTCCTGGCGTTCTTCGGTGGTCTCATGGGCGCGGCGACGCTCGCGTACGCCTGGGTGGATGTCCCGAACGAGGATCTCGCAGCCAAGGCGCAGAACACCGTCTACTACTGGGCCGACGGCACGCAGATGGCGGCGACCGGTGGTGAGGTCAACCGCCAGATCGTCGGTATCGACAAGATTCCGCGGCACATGCAGGACGCGGTGGTGTCGGCGGAGAACAAGACCTTCTGGGACGACTCCGGCGTCGACCCGATGGGTATCGGCCGGGCCGTGTGGAACATGGCCAAGGGCGGGGAGACCCAGGGTGGCTCGACGATCACCCAGCAGTACGTGAAGAACAACCGGCTCGCCGATCAGTCGCAGACCCTGACCCGAAAGGTGAAGGAGCTCTTCATCTCGATACGGGTTGGCAGCGACCTGGAGAAGCGCGAGATCATGGCGGGCTACCTGAACACCGCGTACTACGGTCGCGGTGCCTACGGCATTCAGGCTGCGGCCCGTACGTACTTCGGGAAGGACTCCGACCAGCTCAATGTCAGCGAGTCCGCCTTCCTCGCCTCGCTCCTCAAGGGCGCGACCTACTACGACCCGGCCGGCTCGCCCGAGATCGACCCGAAGGCGACGGCCGAGGCGAACACGGAGCGCGCCACCCTGCGGTGGAAGTGGATCCTCGACGAGATGGTCAAGGATGGGCACCTCCCGCCGGCGGAGCGGGCGAAGTACCCGACGTTCCCCAAGGTGCAGCCTCCGAAGAAGAACGCCCAGCTGACCGGCCAGATCGGCTATCTGGTGAGCACGGCCAAGGCCAACTTCATCAACAACTCGGACATCAGCGAGCAGGACCTCGCCCAGGGCGGCTACCGCATCTACACGACCTTCGACAAGAAGAAGGTCACCGCGCTGGAGAACTCGGTCAAGAAGATCTACACCGAGTTCATCGACCCGAAGAAGCGGCCGAAGACGGACACCCACGTCCAGTTCGGCGGTGCCTCGGTCGACCCCAAGACGGGTGCGATCGTCGCCATCTACGGCGGCACCGACGCCACCAAGCACTTCACCAACAACGCCGACCAGACCGGTGCGCAGGTCGGATCGACCTTCAAGCCGTTCGTGCTGGCCGCGGCCATGGAGTACGGCGTACGGAACCCGCGGCTGGGCAAGGTCCAGGATTCGACGACCCGCAGGATCGTCGACCCCGACAAGAGCCGCTACTCCGGCAAGAACAAGCTGAAGATCAAGAACTACGACGGCACGATCTGGCGCGACGAGAAGGGTGAGGAGTGGGAGCAGGTCAATGACGACGACGCCAGCTACGGCCCCATGAGCCTGCGTGAAGCCATGATCCGCTCGGCGAACTCGCCCTACGTCCAGCTCGGTATGGACATCGGCATCGACAAGGTCCGTGAGACGGCCGTCAAGGCCGGCCTGCGGGAGAGCTCCTTGGTGAAGGCCAACGTGCCGTCTTTCTCCCTCGGTATCTCTGACCCGAGCGCGATCCGGATGGCCGGGGCCTACGCCACCTTCGCGAACAACGGTGAGCGGAACGAGCCGTACTCCGTGAAGAAGGTCGAGTCGAAGAAGGGGCTCGAATACGAGCACAAGGCGAAGGGAGAGAGGGCCTTCTCCACCGCCATCGCCAGCAACGTCACCGACGTCCTGCGGGACGTCGTCGAGAACCCGAAGGGCACCGGCCGGAAGGCCGCCATCCCGGGTCGCGACGTGGCCGGCAAGACCGGTACGACCGACGGCAACAACTCCGCCTGGTTCGTGGGCTACACCCCGCAGCTCTCGACGGCGATCGACATGTACCGCTTCGACGACAACGCGAACAACACGAAGCGCAAGTTCGAGTCCATGTTCGGCACGGGCGCCCAGCCCAAGATCCACGGCTCGTCGTTCCCCTCGCGGATCTGGAACGACTACATGACCGACGCGCTCGAGGGCACGAAGGTGGAGTCCTTCCCGGAGCCGGAGGAGCTGGACGCCGAGGAGGTCTGGGGCGGCGGTATCACCAGCCCGACGCCGACCCCCTCGCCGACTCCCTCCCAGACCCCGTCCGCCACCCCGTCGCAGACCCCGTCCTCGACGCCCAGCAAGACGCCGGACCCGAGCAAGACCTGCGATGTGTGGAACTGGCCGTGCGACAACAACAGCAACGGCGGCCAGGACGGCGGCGCCAACTCCGGTAACGACAACGGGGGGACGTCCGACGGCGGTGTGACCGGTACCCCGACGGCACCCACACCGACCGGCACGGACGACAGCAGCAGCAGTAGCGGTGGCAAACCCAACGGGGGAACCACCGGCTGGCTGGACGGAGGCTGATCCGTCCGCCGGGCGACGCCGCCCGGTACGGCTCTGAGGGCCGCCTTGTCCGGCACGTACATCCAGGTACGTGCCGGGCGCGGCGGCCCTCACCGTTTCCCGGGGACGTACGGCAGGATGTCCCCCATGCCGAGCCTCCAGAAGACGAGTCCGCCTCAGTGCCGGCCGCAGGCCTCGCCGGTGGTGTGCCCCACCCACCGGGACGAGGTCGCCGCGGCGGGCAGCGAACTGATCGGCGGGCCGTTCGGCCGCCGGGCGCTGATCGGCGGCAGCGCTCTCACCCCGGCGCGGGTGATCGCGCTGGTGGTCATCGGGATGTTTGCGCTCGGCATGGTGCAGAAGATCCCCTGTTACGACTGGGCGTGGTTCCGGGGCACCACCTCCCAGTACACACACGCCTGCTACTCCGACATTCCGCATCTCTTCGTCGGGCGCGGGTTCGCCGAGGGCCTGGTCCCGTACTTCGACCGTCTCGGCGGCGACATAGAGTTTCTCGAGTACCCGGTCCTGACCGGGCTGTTCATGCAGCTCGCGGCCTGGCTCACGCCCGGCGGCGGGGACATGATGCACCGCGAGCAGACGTACTGGATGATCAACGCGGGCATGCTGATGGTGTGCGCCGCCGTCATGGCCGTCTGTGTGGCCCGCACCCACCGCCGTCGGCCGTGGGACGGTCTCCTCGTCGCGCTGGCGCCGGCCTTCGCGCTCACCGCCACGGTCAACTGGGACCTCCTCGCCGTCGCGCTGACCGCGGCCGCCGTGCTGATGTGGTCACGCGGCCGGTTCCTCGCCTTCGGCATCCTGATCGGCCTCGCGACCGCGGCCAAGTTCTATCCGCTCCTGCTCCTGGGCCCCTTGCTGCTGCTGTGCTGGCGGGCCTGGAAGTGGCGGGAGTACTTTGTGGCGCTGCTCGGCGCGGGCGGGGCGTGGCTCGCGGTGAACCTTCCGGTCATGCTGCTCGCGCCCGAGGGGTGGAAGCAGTTCTACCTCTTCAGCACGGAACGGAACATCGACTTCGGCTCGGTCTGGCTGCTGATCAGCCAGCGCACCGGCGTGTCGATCCCGCCCGGCACGGCGAACACCTTCGCCGTCCTGCTGATGCTGCTGGCCTGCGCCGGGATAGCGGTCCTCACGCTGACGGCGCCCCGCCGGCCCCGTTTCGTCCAGCTCGCCTTCCTCGTCGTGGCCGCGTTCGTCCTGACCAACAAGGTGTACTCGCCGCAGTACGTGCTCTGGCTGATCCCGCTCGCCGCGCTGGCCAGGCCGCGCTGGCGGGACTTCCTCATCTGGCAGGCGTGCGAGGTCATGTACTTCCTGGGCATCTGGATGTACCTGGCCTTCACCACCAGCGGCAACAAGCAGGGCCTGCCGACGGACGGCTACCACTTCGTCGTCGTCCTGCACGTGCTGGGGACGCTGTACCTGTGCGCGGTGGTCGTACGCGACATCCTGGCCCCCGAGCGGGACGTGGTGCGCCAGGACGGCTCGGACGACCCCTCAGGAGGCGTCCTGGACGGCGCGGAGGACGTCTTCGTCGTGGGCGCGGCCGCACATCCCGCGCGGCACGCCGCAGCGGTCGTGGAGGGCCCGCGGGTGGAGTGGGGCGTCCCGCGGGGCTAGGCCGAGTCCGTGAAGTCGCGCCTGGCCCGCGACGTCTGGCACGTACGCTCGCCGCGTTGTCGGGATCACCCGAGTGCGCCCGGTACGAGGGGGCCCTCCGCCTTGCGATCGCACGCACCAGGCGCCGCGGGGCCCTGTCCTGCGGGCAGACGGCGCTATTTTCCGGACACGACCTTAGAGGTGTCTCGCCGGCCTTGCCGGGCGCGAGGCGCCCGGCCGGTCAGCGCTCGACGAGCCGGTCGAACTGGGTCGTGGTGTGGCGCAGATGGGCCACCAGCTCGTCGCCGACCTTCGGCTCCTGGGCATCGGCCGGGACGAACAGGATCGACACCTGCATGTGCGGCGGCTCGGCGAACCAGCGCTGCTTGCCGGCCCAGACGAACGGGGAGAGGTTCCGGTTGACGGTCGCGAGACCGGCGCGGGCCACGCCCTTGGCGCGCGGCATCACGCCGTGCATCGCCTTGGGAGCCTCCAGGCCCACGCCGTGCGACGTGCCGCCGGCGACGACCACCAGCCAGCCATCGGAGGCGGCCTTCTGCTGGCGGTAGCCGAAGCGGTCGCCCTTGGCGACGCGGGTGACGTCCAGGACGGCTCCCCGGTACTCGGTCGCCTCGTGGTCGCCCAGCCACAGCCGGGTGCCGATGCGGGCGCGGAACCGGGTCTGCGGGAACTGCTGCTGGAGGCGGGCCTGCTCCTCGGAGCGCAGATGGCTCACGAACATCGTGTGCAGCGGCAGCCTGGCGGCGCGCAGCCGGTCCATCCAGCCGATGACCTCCTCGACCGCGTCCGTGCCGTCCGTGCGGTCGAGGGGCAGGTGCAGGGCGAAGCCCTCGAGGCGTACGTCCTCGATGGCGGCGTGCAGCCGGCCCAGGTCCTCCTCGAGGATGCCATGGCGCTTCATCGAGCTCATGCACTCGATGACCACGCGGGCGCCCACCAGGGCGTGCACCCCGTCCACGGAGGAGACGGAACGGATCACCCGGTCCGGCAGCGGCACCGGCTCCTCGCCCCGCCGGAACGGGGTGAGGACGAGCAGATCGCCGCCGAACCAGTCCTTGATCTTCGCGGCCTCGTACGTGGTGCCGACGGCGAGCATGTCCGAGCCGAACCGTGCCGCCTCGTCCGCCAGGCGCTCATGGCCGAACCCGTAGCCATTGCCCTTGCAGACCGGGATGAGACCGGGGAACTGGTCGATCACGGTCTTCTGGTGCGCCCGCCAGCGAGCGGTGTCGACGTAGAGGGAGAGCGCCATGGCCGGCCCGGAACCTTTCTGGTGGCTGCGGTGTGTCAAAGGTATGTACGACACCAACGAGATTACGTACGAGACTACGCAACCGTCGGCGGGACCGTCAGCGGCGCGACATGTAGATGTCCAGCGCCTTGTGCAGGAGCTTGTTGAGCGGGAAGTCCCACTCGCCGACGTACTCCACCGCCTCGCCGCCCGTGCCCACCTTGAACTGGATCAGTCCGAAGAGGTGGTCGGTCTCGTCGAGCGAGTCCGAGATGCCTCGCAGGTCGTAGACCGTGGCGCCCATCGCGTAGGCGTCGCGCAGCATCCGCCACTGCATCGCGTTCGAGGGCCGGACCTCGCGGCCGATGTTGTCGGAGGCTCCGTAGGAGTACCAGACGTGTCCGCCGACCACGAGCATGGTGGCCGCGGAGAGGTTCACCCCGTTGTGGCGTGCGAAGTACAGCCGCATGCGGTTGGGGTCCTCGTTGTTGAGGACGGTCCACATGCGCTGGAAGTACGAGAGCGGACGTGGCCGGAAGTGGTCGCGGACGGCCGTGATCTCGTACAGGCGCTGCCACTCGGCGAGGTCCTCGTAGCCGCCCTGGACGACCTCGACACCGGCCTTCTCGGCCTTCTTGATGTTCCGGCGCCACAGCTGGTTGAAGCCCTTGAGGACGTCGTCCAGCGAGCGGTTCGCGAGCGGCACCTGGAAGACGTAGCGGGGCTGGACGTCGCCGAAGCCGGCGCCGCCGTCCTCGCCCTGCTGCCAGCCCATCTTCCGCAGACGGTCGGCGACTTCGAAGGCGCGCGGCTCGATGTGCGTGGCCTCGACGTCCTTCAGGCGCTTCACGTCCGGGTCCTGGATACCGGACTTGATGGCGGCCGAGTCCCACCGGCGGATGACCACGGGCGGGCCCATCTTCACGGAGAAGGCGCCCTGCTGCTTGAGATGCGCGAGCATCGGCTGCAGCCATTCGTCGAGGTTGGGGGCGTACCAGTTGATGACCGGGCCCTCGGGGAGGTAGGCCAGGTAGCGCTTGATCTTCGGCAGTTGGCGATAGAGCACGAGGCCCGCGCCGACCAGTTCGCCGGACTTGTCGAACCAACCCAGGTTCTCCGAGCGCCACTCGGTCTTCACGTCAGCCCACGCCGGGACCTGGCAGTGGCTCGCCGAGGACAGGCTCTGGATGTACGCCAGATGCTGTTCTCGGCTGATGGTCCTCAGGGTCAGGCTCATGCGGGGCGCTCCTCGGCAGGTGTGTCCCCATCGGTTCAGGGGCTCCGGCTCTCGCGCCGAAGCCTACTGCGACCGAGGAGCGCCTCGATGGGCCTGTGGCCCTTGGCTCGCGGCTAGCCGATCACGCCGCCGAAGAGACCGCCGTGGGCCATGCCGAGGAAGAAGCCCACCGCGGCGGCGCCGAGGCCGACGATCAGAGCGAAGCGTTCCCTGGTCGTGACGGAGATGAACTGGCCGTAGGCGCCCGTGATGATCCCGATGAGGCCCGCCCAGGAGCTGAGCAGGTGCAGGTCGTGGAACATCGCGGTGATGAAGGCGAGGGCGCCCAGGACGAGTGTCACACCGACCAGCGTGTCCTGGAGCGGGTGGGGCTTGCCGTCGGTCGCGAGAAGGGAATGTCCGGGGTCGTGTCGCATTGCCTGTGCCATGGGGCACCTCCTGGCGTGGCTGCCGGAAGGCGGCGCATCCTGGCGCCGCCGACATCCGTTGTGTACAGATTGCGTCCCCCCACCACCGGATTTCAACCGGAAGCCGGTGTGCGGGTACTCTGTACGGTCTGCACCGGTGTCTGCCCAGGTCCGTCCCGGACCGACCGTGCTCCTCGCTCGTCGAGGGGGACTGTCAGTGGCGGCGGATACCGTTGTCTACGCATCACGACCCTCCTGCCACGGAACGACCGTGGCCGCTGAGTCCAAAGGAGGTGGGTTCCACATGCGTCACTACGAGGTGATGGTCATCCTCGACCCCGATCTCGAGGAGCGCGCTGTCTCCCCGCTGATCGAGAACTTCCTCTCCGTCGTCCGTGAGGGCAACGGAAAGGTGGAGAAGGTCGACACCTGGGGCCGTCGTCGTCTCGCCTACGAGATCAAGAAGAAGCCCGAGGGCATCTACTCGGTCATCGACCTGCAGGCCGAGCCTGCGGTCGTCAAGGAGCTCGACCGCCAGATGAACCTGAACGAGTCGGTCCTCCGGACCAAGGTCCTCCGCCCCGAGACCCACTGAGCACCTAGCTCAGAGGTCATCGGGTTCGAGTAGCAGTAAGCAGCCAGAAGCAATCCCGCCGAGAGGTTCACCCAATGGCAGGCGAGACCGTCATCACGGTCGTCGGCAATCTTGTCGACGACCCCGAGCTGCGCTTCACCCCGTCCGGTGCGGCGGTCGCGAAGTTCCGTATCGCGTCCACCCCCCGCACCTTCGACCGTCAGACCAATGAGTGGAAGGACGGCGAGAGCCTGTTCCTGACCTGCTCGGTCTGGCGTCAGGCGGCGGAGAACGTCGCCGAGTCGCTTCAGCGAGGCATGCGCGTCGTCGTGCAGGGCCGCCTGAAGCAGCGGTCGTACGAGGACCGCGAGGGCGTCAAGCGCACGGTCTACGAGCTGGACGTCGAGGAAGTCGGCCCCAGCCTCAAGAACGCCACGGCCAAGGTCACCAAGACCACCGGTCGCGGTGGCCAGGGTGGCTACGGCGGCGGCCAGCAGGGCGGCGACAGCTGGGGCGGAAGCTCCGGTGGTCCCCAGCAGGGTGGTGGCGGTGCTCCCGCCAACGACCCGTGGGCGACCAGTGCGCCGGCCGGCGGTCAGCCGCAGCAGGGTGGCGGAGGCGGTGGCGGCTGGGGCGGAAGCTCCAGCGGCGGCGGCTACTCGGACGAGCCCCCCTTCTAGGGCACTCCCCTGGAAGGCAGCTCGTACCCCCACTTCTTGATCACACAGGAGAAACACCATGGCGAAGCCGCCTGTGCGCAAGCCTAAGAAGAAGGTCTGCGCGTTCTGCAAGGACAAGACCGCGTACGTGGACTACAAGGACACGAACATGCTGCGGAAGTTCATTTCCGACCGCGGCAAGATCCGTGCCCGCCGCGTGACCGGCAACTGCACGCAGCACCAGCGTGACGTCGCCACGGCCGTGAAGAACAGCCGTGAGATGGCGCTGCTGCCCTACACGTCCACCGCGCGATAAGGGAAGGGTGACCGAAAAATGAAGATCATCCTGACCCACGAGGTCTCTGGCCTCGGTGCCGCCGGCGATGTCGTCGACGTCAAGGACGGTTACGCTCGCAACTACCTGGTCCCGCGTGGTTTCGCGATCCGCTGGACCAAGGGTGGCGAGAAGGACGTGGCGCAGATCCGCCGCGCCCGCAAGATCCACGAGATCGCGACCATCGAGCAGGCCAACGAGATCAAGGCCCGGCTCGAGGGCGTGAAGGTGCGTCTGGCTGTTCGCTCCGGCGACGCCGGCCGCCTCTTCGGCTCCGTGACCCCGGCCGACATCGCCACGGCGATCAAGTCCGCGGGTGGCCCCGACGTCGACAAGCGTCGCGTCGAGCTCGGCTCGCCGATCAAGACCCTGGGCTCGCACCAGGTGTCCGTGCGTCTGCACCCCGAGGTTGCCGCGAAGCTCGGCGTCGAGGTCGTCGCCGCGTAACGCTGCTCTCAGCAGTACGGAAGGGCCGCACCCCTCGAGGGTGCGGCCCTTCCGCCGTTTCACGTGAAACGTTCATCGGGTGGCTCCCGTGACGAGCCATCGTCCCGAGCGCGAGCGCAGCCAGAGAGTAAGCATCCGGACCGTCATCATCAGCGTCATCGCCCACCACAGCGCGGTCAGGCCTCCTCCCAGGGCGGGGACCAGGAGGGCCACCGGGGCGAAGGCGACGAGCGTCAGCAGCATGGCCCAAGCCAGGTAGGGGCCGTCCCCGGCACCCATCAGGACGCCGTCCAGGACGAAGACCACCCCGGCGATCGGCTGGGTGACCGCGACGACGAGCAGGGCCGGGAGCAGGGTGTCCTGGACCGTGGTGTCGCCGGTGAAGAGCGGGATGAACAGCGGGCGGGCGAGCACGATGAGCGCGCCGAGCACCACGCCTGAGACGGCGCCCCACTGGACCATACGGCGGCAGACCTGACGGGCTCCTTCGGCGTCGTCGGCGCCGAGATATCGGCCGATGATGGCCTGCCCGGCGATGGCGATCGCGTCCAGGGCGAACGCCATGAGACTCCACAGGGACAGGATGATCTGGTGGGCGGCGACCTCTGCGTCCCCGAGCCGGGCCGCGACGGCGGTGGCGATCATCAGGACCGCGCGCAGGGAGAGCGTACGGACCAGCAGAGGGACGCCCGCCTGCGCGCAGGCGCGTATGCCGGCCGCGTCCGGACGCAGGGAGGCGCCGTGGCGGCGGGCGCCCCGGACGACCACGACGAGGTAGGCCACCGCCATGCCGCACTGGGCGAGCACGGTTCCCCAGGCGGAGCCGGCGATTCCGAGACCGGCGCCGTAGACCAGTCCCACGTTGAGGCCGGCGTTCGCGGCGAAGCCGGCGATGGCAACGTAGAGCGGCGTGCGGGTGTCCTGGAGGCCGCGCAGCACGCCGGTGGCCGCCAGGACGACGAGCATGGCGGGGATGCCGAGGCTGGAGATGCGCAGATAGGTGATGGCGTACGGAGCGGCGGTGTCGGACGCGCCGAAGACGTCCACGAGCCACGGGGCCGTGGGAAGGGTGAGCGTGACGACGGCTCCGCCCAGGAGGAGGGCGAGCCAGATGCCGTCCATCCCCTGCCGGATGGCGGCCTGGAGGTCACCCGCCCCCACCCTGCGGGCGACGGCTGCCGTGGTGGCGTAGGCGAGGAAGACGAAGACGCTCACGGCGGTGGCCAGGAGGGCCGCGGCGATGGCGAGACCTGCGAGCTGCGGGGTGCCGAGATGGCCGACAATGGCGCTGTCGACCATGAGGAAGAGCGGCTCGGCGACGAGCGCGCCGAAGGCCGGGACGGCGAGCGAGATGATCTCTCGGTCGTGCTGTCGGCGGACGGCCTTGGGGGGCGCGGGTGCCTGGGTCATGGGCTCAAATCTAATCTTCCACAGGTAAGAGATGCAATGCCGCTGGAGCCCTTACGAATCCTTGGTGCGGAGCTTCGGGTGTGCGCCGTTTGTTCTGATCTTGATCTGGGGGGAGAAGTTTTTCTCTCCCACAGCCCGTGGACGGAAGAAGGCCAGGTCAGAGCGGTGAAGGCGGGGCAGCTATGAGTTTGTCCACATGACTGTCCCCCGGTCCGTGCACAGGTTCTGCAGGGTTCTCCACAGCATCTGGTCCTTCACCCACAGGCCCTGTGGATAACCAGATTGGCTGACGGTGCCCGCGGGCCTACCGTGGTCCGGCGCCCGACGCGCCAGAAGCGGAGTCAAAGCCTCTTGTTTGTCCGAGCCGTGGCGTAAGAAATGAGTGGCACGGCTAGGTCCGCCGGAGCGGACGGGAGGAGGTGGCTTGATGAGCATTCCCGAGCCCTTGGACGACCCCTGGGCGGACAGCGGACCGAGCGACCGGCTGCCGGTCGCCCGCCCCCGCAGCGAGGGCCGGGGACGTGGCCGGGGCCGTGACGACCAGCACGACCGCGGGAGCGATAGCGGCCCCTGGGACGGCGGCCTGTCCGGCTTCGAGCGGGTTCCGCCGCAGGACCTCGACGCCGAGCAGTCGGTCCTGGGCGGCATGCTGCTCTCCAAGGACGCCATTGCGGACGTCGTGGAGATCATCAAGGGCCACGACTTCTACAAGCCCGCCCACGAGACGGTCTACGCGGCCATTCTCGACCTGTACGCCAAGGGCGAGCCGGCCGACCCGATCACGGTCGGCGCCGAACTCACCAAGCGCGGCGAGATCACCCGTGTCGGCGGTGCCTCGTATCTGCACACCCTCGTGCAGTCGGTGCCGACCGCGGCCAACGCCTCCTACTACGCGGAGATCGTTCACGAGCGCGCCGTGCTGCGCCGTCTCGTGGAGGCCGGCACGAAGATCACGCAGATGGGATACGCGGCCGACGGAGACGTCGACGAGATCGTGAATTCGGCCCAGGCCGAGATCTACGCGGTCACCGAGCAGCGCACCACCGAGGACTACCTGCCGCTCGGCGACATCATGGAGGGCGCGCTCGACGAGATCGAGGCGATCGGCTCCCGCAGCGGCGAGATGACGGGTGTGCCCACGGGGTTCACCGACCTCGACCAGCTGACCAACGGTCTGCACCCGGGCCAGATGATCATCATCGCGGCCCGTCCCGCCATGGGTAAGTCGACGCTCGCGCTCGATTTCGCCAGGGCCTGCTCCATCAAGCACAACCTGCCCAGCGTCATCTTCTCCCTCGAAATGGGCCGCAACGAGATCGCGATGCGACTGCTCTCCGCCGAGGCCCGGGTGGCGCTGCACCACATGCGTTCCGGCACCATGACCGACGAGGACTGGACCCGGCTGGCGCGCCGCATGCCCGATGTCTCACAGGCGCCGCTGTACATCGACGACTCCCCCAACCTCTCGATGATGGAGATCCGCGCCAAGTGCCGCCGCCTCAAGCAGCGTGCCGGCCTCAAGCTCGTCGTCATCGACTATCTGCAGCTGATGCAGTCCGGCGGCTCCAAGCGGGCCGAGAGCCGGCAGCAGGAAGTCTCGGACATGTCGCGAAACCTGAAGCTGCTGGCCAAGGAGCTCGAGCTGCCGGTGATCGCGCTCTCCCAGCTGAACCGTGGCCCCGAGCAGCGCACCGACAAGAAGCCGATGGTCTCCGACCTGCGTGAGTCCGGCTCGATCGAGCAGGACGCGGACATGGTGATCCTGCTGCACCGCGAGGACGCGTACGAGAAGGAGTCGCCCCGCGCGGGCGAGGCGGACATCATCGTGGGCAAGCACCGTAACGGCCCGACGGCGACGATCACGGTCGCCTTCCAGGGCCACTACTCGCGCTTCGTGGACATGGCGCAGACCTGACGCTCCAGTTTCACTCCGTCACCGGCAGGCACTCGGCGAGGAGGCCGACGATGTCGCGCCAGGCCCGCTGCGCGTGCTGCCGGTGGTAGCCGATGCCGGGGAGCACGGTCTGGTCGACCGGCGGGTGGTGGAAGGCGTGCAGGGCTCCGCCGTAGATGACGAGGCGCCAGTCGACGCCTGCGCCCTGCATCTCGGCGGCGAAGGCCTCCCGTTGCTCGGCAGGCATGATCGGGTCCTCCGATCCGACCCCGGCCCACACGGGGCAACGGATGCGTGCCGCCTCGCCCGGCCGGCCCGTGGTCAGTGCGTTGACCGTCCCGATCGCGCGCAGATCGACGCCGTCGCGGCCGAGTTCCAGCGCGATCGCGCCCCCTGTGCCGTAGCCGACAGCGGCGATCCGGTCGGGGTCGGTCCGCGGTTCGGCGCGCAGCACATCGAGTGCCGCGTGGCCGATACCCCGCATCCGGTCGGGGTCGGCGAGCAGGGGAGTCACACGCGCCAGCATCTCCTGGGGGTCGGTGTACCAGCGCCCGCCGTTGATGTCGAAGGCCAGCGCCACGTAGCCCAGTTCGGCGAGGGCGTCGGCCCGGCGGCGCTGGAAGTCGTTCAGGCCCGGCCCCTCGGGCCCGATCAGGACCGCGGGCCGGCGGTCGGCACCGGCGGGGAGCGCGAGGTGCCCGATCATCGTGAGGCCGTCGGCCGGGTATTCGACCGTGCGCGTGGTGACCACTGTCATGGGACTGGACCGTAGTGCTTGTCGAGCCCGGCCGGACCGGTCTTCACCGTCGGCAGAACAGCGCGGGTGGGGGCCCGTGGGCGGGTACGGTGGAAGGCTCTGGCCCTGGCGGAACACAAATGGGGTCGACTCCGCAGTGGCGGCAGCGTTGGATCGGTGTATGACCTCATCCTTCGAAGCGCTGCTTCCCAGTACCGAGCGGGCCTTGTCGCACCGCGTCGCCGTCGCCCAGGCCGAGGGGCGGGCGCCTTCCTTCGTCGGGGCGGTGGCCCGTGACGGGCGGAGAGTGTGGAGCGGATCGCGCAGCTGTGTCGACGGGCACGCGCCGGACGCGGACACGCAGTACCGGATCGGCTCCCTCACCAAGGTGTTCACCGCTGTTCTGGTGATGCGGCTCAGAGACGAGGGCCTCCTGGATCTGAACGATCCGCTGGAGAAGCACCTTCCCGGTACAAGGGTCGGCGAGGTGACCGTCGCCCAGCTTCTCGGGCACAGTGCCGGCCTCGGGGCCGAGGCACCCGCGCCGTGGTGGGAGCGGACGCCCGGGACCGTACGGCCGGAGCTGGCCGATGTGCTCGGCGACGAGCCGCTCGTCCAGCCGATGGGGCGCCGGCACCACTACTCCAACCCCGGCTACACCCTGCTCGGTTCACTGGTCGAGGCGGTACGTGGGGTCTCCTGGGAAGAGGCGCTGCGCGGTGAGGTCCTGGAGCCGCTGGGGCTGACCCGTACGAGTACGCAGCCGATCGCCCCGCACGCCGGCGGTTGGGCCGTGCACCCCTGGGCCGACGTGATGCTTCCCGAACCGACCGAGGACCTGGGGCTGATGGCGCCGGCCGGGCAGCTCTGGTCGACGGCTGACGACCTCTGCCGCTTCGCCGGGTTCCTCGCCCAGGGGGACGACCGGGTCCTGTGCGCGGCGTCCGTCGAGGAGATGCGCACCCCCGCGGCGCCACCGGCAGCGGGGGACTGGGAGGGCGGCTACGGCCTCGGTGTGCAGCTGGTGCACAAGGATGGTCGGACGCTGATCGGTCATACCGGTTCGCTGCCGGGCTTCGTCGCCTGCCTGTGGGTCAGCGTGGCTGACGGAGTGGCCGCGGTCGCCCTCGCCAACGCGACCTCCGGGCCGTTGACCGCGGCGGTGGCCGCAGACCTCGTACGGATCGTGGCAGACGCTGAGCCGAGGTTTCCCGAGCCGTGGCGGCCGCTGCCCGAGGCCGAGGTCGACCAGGAACTGCTCGAGCTGACCGGCCCCTGGTACTGGGGAACGTACGCGTTCGGGCTGCGCCTCGGGCCCGGGCGGGGCGTGGCCCTGGAGCCCCTGCGCGGTGCCGGCCGGCGAGCGGAGTTCCGGCCGTTGCCGGGTGGCGGCTGGATCGGGCTGAACGGGTATTACGCGGGGGAGACGCTGCGGGTGGTGCGTCGTCCGGACGGCTCGGTGAGCCACCTCGACCTTGCGTCCTTCGTTTTCACCCGCGAGCCGTACGAACAGGGGGACGCCGTGCCCGGCGGTGTGGACGAGGCGGGCTGGCGCGGCCTCTGAGCGCCTGTTTCACGTGAAACAGGGCGCTGGGGGTGTCCTTCGGCGCCCTGTCGTGTCGGCGGCTCTCAGAGGCTCATCTTGAATCCCAGATGGGACGCCTCGAAGCCGAGCCGTTCGTAGAAGCGGTGGGCGTCCGTGCGGGTCGCGTCGGAGGTGAGCTGCACCAGTCGGCAGTTCTGGCGGCGGGATTCCTCGACGGCCCACTCGAGGAGCTGGGTGCCGAGGCCGCTGCCTCGTTCCTCCGTGTGGATGCGGACGCCCTCGATGATCGAACGGGTGGTTCCACGACGGGAAAGGCCGGGAACGATCGTGAGCTGCAGGGTGCCCACGACCGCGCCAGCGCGTACGGCCACGACCAGACGCTGGTTCGGGTCATGGACGAGCCGCTCGAAGGCCTCGGTGTACGGGGTGAGGTCGCCGGGTGACTCGCGCTGGGCGCCGAGGGGATCATCGGCGAGCATCGCGACGATGGCCGGCAGGTCGCTCGCGGCGGCGGGCCTTATCTCAAGATCGCTCATGCGGCGCAGGGTACGCCCTCCGCACGTGGCGTCAGGCGGGGACGTCGAGTCCTTCGACGACGCGGACGAGGGGCGCCAGCTCCGGATTCTTGGCAGCCTCGTCGAGTGCCTCGCGCAGAGCACCGTCGTTGGTGGGCCGTGCTTCTTCGAGCAGCTTCAGGCCGGCTTCGGTGACATCGGTGTAGATGCCGCGCCGGTCGGTTGCGCAGAGGTACCGCGTGAGCAGGCCCCGGTCCTCCAGGCGGGTCACCAGCCGGGTGGTGGCGCTCTGGCTGAGCACGACGGCGTCCGCGACCTGCTTCATCTGCAGGTGCCCGCCGGGGCCGCTGTGCTGGCGGCTGAGTACGTCGAGGAGGGAGTACTCGCGAACGCTGAGGCCGTGCTTGGCCTCCAGGGCGCGCTCGATGTGCGACTCGATCCTGCCGTGCAGCAGAGAAAGGGCGCACCAGCCCTGGGAGAGGGCGGTGAGGGCGGGCGCGGTCGCGGTCATGGTCTCTCCTCGGATCCCGAGCGGCTCCTCCCAGGGTAGAGGATCTGTGCAAAAGCCCGCGTCTGCAATAAACCAGTCCGTCAAGGCCGCCCGGTGGTCAGCCCGCCGCCACGGTGAGGGGGGCGAAGCGTCGGCTCCAGTCGCCCGGAAGGCCGGGCAGGGAGCGGACCATGACCGCGTTGAAGGCGATGGGGGCGAGACCGTTCGTCTTGAGCCAGGTCAGCAGCGACGCGTGGCGCACGTCGATGTCTGTCCGGAGGGGGCGGTCCGTCACCGTGGCCAGCGAGGCGACGAGAGACCGGGCCGTGGCCTCGTCCCGGGCGATCAGGGGGCCGATGACATGGGTCTCCATGTTCGGCCAGGCCGCTGCGTAACCGGTGATCTCCCCGTTCTCCTCCGCGACCCGGAACTGGTCCGCGAAGGCCGGCAGGCGGGTGATCATCGGGGTGCGGTCCAGGCCGAAGACCTCGGTGTCCAGGCGAAGGATCGCGTGGAGGTCCTCGGCGGTGGCCGGACGGGTCCGGATCTCCGGTGCCGGTTCCCTGAGCGTGAAATGGCCTTGGATCATCTCGGCACGGCCCGTCTCGACGAAGCCCAGCTGCTCGTAGAGCGGCTGCCCGTTCGGGGTGGCGTGCAGGGTGAGCGGGATGTCCATGGACTGGGAGATGACATGGTCCATCAGTCGGCGGCCGACGCCCTGGCGGGCGTGCCGCTCGGCGACCAGGACCATCCCGATCGCGGCGAGACCAGGACCGTAGGACGTGACCACGCATGCGGCGATGAGCCCGTTGCCCGCCGGGTCGTCGATGCCGTACCCCGTCCCCGCGGCGAGCAGGAGACCCCACTTGTGCTCTTCGCGCGGCCAGCCGCGGTCCTCCGAGAGATCCGCGCAGGCGGTGAGGTCGCCCGAGGAAAGACAACGGATGGGGAGCTGGTCGAGCGTGGCGATCGAGGTCGGCATGCCGTTCAGGCTGTCCGACGCGGTGATCGTCCGTCCACCGCTTTACCGGAACTGGCCGATACCCGCAGGCGGCGGCCCCTGTGGATCAGCCCCCATGGCTTCAGGCCCGGGATACCGTCATGAAGAGAGGGCCCACCGTGAACACCTTCATCGCGCGGTAGGAGGTTTCTGTGAATGAGGGGAGCCCGCCGAGCGGGGCGGCTGAGATGTTTCACGTGAAACACCGTGCCGCCCCGCCCCCGTGACTCGTGTCTGACAGCGGGAGGAACGGCCCCTGACTAGCCTCGGCGTACATAACGGCCCCTGACTAGCCTCGGCGTACATGACGAGTCCGACAGACAGACCCAGGCTCCATCTCTTCGACCTCGACGGCACCCTGATCCGGGGATCGGCAGCCGCCGTGGAGATCTCCCGGCAGCTCGGCCTCAGCGAGGAGATCACGGCCCTGGAGCAGGCGTTCCTGCTCCAGGGGATGACTCCGGACGAGTTCGCCGTCCAGGCGCGAGAGCTCTGGTCCGCCCTGACACCCGAGCACGTGACGGCCGCCTTCGAGGGGGCGCCCTGGCTGGCCGGGATCCGTGAGGTCTGGGCGGACATCCGCGCACGGGGCGGCCGCTGCGCCGTCATCTCGCTCTCCCCGGACTTCTTCGTCGAACGCCTCCTCGACTGGGGTGCGGACGCCACCCATGGGTCCCGATGGCCCGCCGTCCCCTTCACCCGGCCGGTCCACCGGCCGGGGATCCTCGACGCGCGAGCGAAGGTACGGATCGCACGTGATCTCTGCGCGGAGTACGGCGTGGGCTTCGACGAATGCGTGGCCTACGGGGACTCGATGTCCGACGCAGAACTCTTCTCCGTCGTACCGGTGACCGTGGCGGTGAACGCCGATCACCATCTGGCCGGCCTGTCGCGCCGGCAGTACGTCGGAGGCGATCTGCGGGAGGCCTATGAACTGGTTCGAAACGACGTACTGTAGCCGCACCCGGGGGAGGATTGCCCAGAATTCCGCTTTCTGTCCGTGGTGCGGAGAGGAGCTGCCAGGCTGGGGCGACGGCAGACGGCAGACGGCTCCTCGATGCGAGGCACATGATGGATGCTCCGACCACTGGGACGGCCGCGGAGGAGCCGGACGGGGAGGCGGCGCCCCGAATACCCGCGGGACCCTCCCCCGATGCACTGCTGATCCGCCGCACCCTGGCCGATATCGCACCCGCCGCCGACAAGGTGACCTCGTACTTCTACGCCCTGCTCTTCGTGCGCCACCCCGAGCTGCGCTCGTTGTTCCCTCCGGCCATGGACACCCAGCGGGACCGCCTGCTCAAGGCGCTGTTGACGGCGGCGGAACACCTGGACGACGCCCCGGTGCTCACCGCGTACCTCCAGCACCTGGGCCGCGGACACCGCAAGTACGGCACCCAGCCGACGCACTACCCGGCCGTCGGCGAAGCCCTCATCGGCGCCTTGACCCGGTACGCCACCCTGACCTGGGACGAGGAGAGCGAGGCCGCCTGGGTCCGGACGTACACCACGATCTCGCAGATCATGATCGACGCGGCGGCCGAGAACGAGCGGCTCGCTCCCGCCTGGTGGCACGCCGAGGTGGTCTCGCACGACCTGCGGACACCGGACATCGCGGTGGTCACGCTCCGCCCCGACCAGCCGTACCCCTTCCTCGCCGGCCAGTACACGACGTTGGAGACCCCGTGGTGGCCCCGCGTGTGGCGGCACTACTCCTTCGCCTCCGCGCCGCGACCCGACGGACTCCTCACCCTGCACGTCAAGGCCGTCCCGGCCGGCTGGGTGTCCAACGCCCTGGTCCACCACGCCCGCCCCGGAGACGTCCTGCGGCTCGGGCCGCCCGCAGGGTCCATGACCGTCGACCACTCCACCGACAACGGGCTGCTCTGTCTGGGCGGCGGCACCGGGATCGCCCCCATCAAGGCGCTGGTCGAGGACGTCGCCGAGCACGGGGACCGGCGCCCCGTCGAGGTGTTCTACGGGGCGCGGAGCGGCCATGACCTCTACGACATCGACACGATGATGCGGCTCCAGCAGACATTTCCGTGGCTGTCGGTGCGGCCGGTCACCGAGGACCAGGCACAGCTGCCGGACGCCGTGCGCCAGTACGGTCCATGGAACGAGTACGAGGCCTATCTCTCGGGACCGCCCGGCATGATCCGCCGTGGGGTCGACACCCTGCGGCGCATCGGCATCCCTGCGGAGCGGATCCGTCACGACTCCTTCGAGGATCTGGTCGCCACGAGCGCCGTGGGTGCCGCCGGCGCCGTCGGCGGTCCCTAGCCGATCCGGAGGGGCATCAGCCCAGGTCGGGAGCGTGCATCGCGCGGACGCCCTCGATGTTGCCGTCCAGGTAGTGACGCAGCGAGAGGGGTACGAGATGGACGGCGGCGATGCCGACCCGGGTGAACGGCACCCGGACGATCTCGTACTCGCCGCACGGCTCCTCGACCTCGGGGCCGTGCCGCAATGAGGGGTCCATCGACTCGAGCCGGCAGACGAAGAAGTGCTGGACCTTCACTCCGGAGACGCCGCCGTCGACGATGTGTTCGACGGTGTCCACGAAGCAGGGGACCACATCGGTGATCTTGGCGCCGAGTTCCTCGTGCACCTCGCGGTGGAGGGCCTGGACGACGGTGGAGTCCGAGGGCTCGACCCCGCCGCCGGGCGTCACCCAGTAGGGATCCATCCCCGGCTTGGTGCGCTTGATCAGGATGAGGTCGTTTCCATCGAGCAGGATGGCGCGTGCGGTGCGCTTGACCACGGGACGTTCGGTCATGGGAAGAAAATGGCCCATCAGAGGTGTCCTGAAACTCACCAGTCCTCGGAAGCCCGCAGCAGCCACTCGTGTGCCCGCGCGATGTGCGGCAGCGCCAGGGTGCCCGCGCGCACGATCAGGAAGTACGTCCGCAGCGGGGGCACCGGCGGATCGAGCAGCGCGACGAGACGGCCCTGCTGCAAGGCCTCCTCGCACAGATACCGGGGCAGCACGGCGAGGCCGGCGCCGGAGGCCGCCGACTCCAGCACGGCCCGTAGATCAGGGGCTATGACGGTCGCCGTCGCGGCCGGCTTGGTCTCGAAGACCGCCGCCCAGTACCGGGAGACGAACGGCAGCGACTCGTGCACCTCCACGACCGGGAGCTGCTCCAGGATGACCGCGCCCCTGCGCAGCAGTACTTCGGGTACCAGCCGGGCGGCCCACCGAGGGGCGGCGACGAGGACGTGTTCCTCGTCGCAGAGGGGGGTGGAGGTGAGAAGGCCGCCGCGTGGGCGAGCGGTGGCGATGGCCAGATCGTGATGCCCCGCGGCCAGCCCGTCGAGGATGTCCTCGGAGTTGCCCAGGAAGGACGCCCGGACCGCCAGGCCCTGGGCGACCAGCGGGGTGAGGGCCGGCAGGGCGCGAGCCGCGGTGAACTCAGGAGGCCCGGCGAGGTGGAGGGTCCGTACGCCGCTCTCCTCGTCCAGCCCGGTCTCGGCGATCTCGACGAGGGCGTCCAGATGAGGGGCGGCGCGGTGGGCGAGCTCGTCACCGATGGTGGTGGGGGTGACCCCGCGGGCCTGTCTGAGGAAGAGGGGGCGGCCCAGCTGCCGTTCCAGCGTGCGGATCTGGCTGGTGACCGCGGGTTGTGAGAGTCCGAGCAGCGCGGCGGCACGGGTGAAGGAACCGGCCCGGTGCACCGTGACGAACGTGCGCAGCAGGGCGAGGTCCATGTCTGCCCCCTCCCGGCCGTGCGGCCGTTCGACTCTGGCGGCCGGCTGACGCCGCCTCAGGACCGTCCAACTATAAATAAGTCGATAGGTCTCTGTCGCTACCGTGATTGGACACTGACGCAGAGTCAACTAGCCTTGTGCAGGCGGGTTCTCCGCGCGTGGAACCGGGGCGTTCCGAGCCATGAGGGGGGAGGCTCGGAGCGCCCTCGTTCCGTGCGCCGGCGTCAGCCCGCCGCGTCAGCGCGCCGCCCGGTCATCGTCGCCTTCGGCCCGGTCGAGCGCCCGCAGCACGTCCGCGATCAGATCGTCCGGGTCCTCCGCCCCGACCGAGAAGCGGATGAAACCCTCTGGGACCGCGTCGCCGCCCCACCGCCCGCGCCGCTCGGCCGTGGAGCGCACGCCACCGAAGCTGGTGGCGTCGTCGACAAGACGCAGCCCGTCCAGGAATCGCTCGGCCCAGGCCTTGTCGGGCAGGACGAAGGACACCACGGACCCGAAGCGCCGCATCTGTGTGGCGGCCACCGGGTGGGACGGGTCGTCGGGCAGCCCCGGGTAGCGCAGCCCGGTCACCTCACCGCGATTGCCGAGTGCCTCTGCGACAGCGAGGGCCGAGGCGCACTGCCGGTCGACGCGGAGCTGGAGCGTGGCGAGCGAGCGGTGGGCGAGCCAGGCTTCCATGGGGCCGGGGATCGCTCCGACGATCTTGCGCCACCGCCGCACGTCCGCGGCCAGCCGCGGATCACGGCAGCTCACATGACCGAGCAGGATGTCGCCGTGCCCGGTCGTGCCCTTGGTGTCGCTGGCGACGGAGAAGTCCGCTCCCAGCTCCAGGGGCCGCTGGCCGAGCGGGGTGGCCAGGGTGTTGTCGACGGCGACGAGCGCTCCGGCCTCGTGCGCGGCGCGGGCCAGGCGACGGATGTCACAGACGTCGAGCCCGGGGTTGGACGGAGTCTCGATCCACAGCAGCCGTGCTCCCTCCAGAACGGACAGCTGCGCGTCGCCGCCGGTCGGCGCGGTGCGGACCTCGATCCCGTACGCCCTCAGCTGCTCGTGGACCAGGGGGAGCGCCTGGTAGCCGTCGTCCGGCATCACGACAGTGTCACCGGCCCTGAGCTGGGAGAAGAGGACGGCCGAGATGGCGGCCATGCCGGACGCGAAGACGAGCGTCTGGACGTCCTGCTCCCCCGGGGCCTCCAGTTCGCCGAGGGCACGTTCCAGATGGGTCCAGGTGGGGTTCTCGTCCCGCCCGTACGTGTAGGGGCCGGTGGGGTCGCCCGGCAGATGGAAGTGGGCGGCGAAGACCGGCCCCGGGAGAGTCGGTTCGTACTTCACCGGCTCGGGCAGCCCGGCCCGTACCGCCCGCGTCCCGTCGCCGAGTCCGGCACTCCACGACCGCGTCGGCTCTGTCGACTCCATACGCGCTCAGTCCCCGTCCGGGAGCATCACGTTGAGCGCCCAGGACACGACGGAGATGATCAGGCCGCCGAGGACGGCGGTCAAGAAGCCCTCGACATGGAAGCTGAGGTCGAGCTGGTCGGCCAGCCAGGAGGTCAGCAGCAGCATCAGCGCGTTGACCACCAGCGTGATCAAGCCGAGCGTGAGGATGAACAGGGGAAGCGTCAGCAGCTTCACGACCGGCTTGACCAAGAAGTTCACCAGCCCGAAAACCAGGGCGACGAGGATGAGCGTCCAGGCCTTCTTGCCGGTGCTCTCACCGGTCAGGGTGATGTCCTGGAGAAGCCAGATGGCCACTCCCAGCGCGCCCGCGTTGGCGAGCGTCTTGACTACGAAATTCATCATGTGTCTGATCGTGGCAGACATGATCGGGCCGAGGCAGGGGTGGACAGAACGATGAAGGCTTTCCGACTGGACGAGTTGGAGGCGGAGCGCGCCGCCAATGACGGCAGGTACCTCCAGTTCCTGCGCGAGCGGAACATGTCGGTCGGTCTGTACGCGCTCGACGCCGGCGCCCTCGACCCGCAGCAGCCGCACGGCCAGGACGAGGTGTACTTCGTCGTCAGCGGCCGGGCCTCGATCACCGTCGGGACGGAGACCACGCAGGTGGCGCGCGGCAGTGTGGTCTACGTGCCCGCGGGTGTGGCCCACAAGTTCCACCACATCACCGAGGATCTGAGGGTCATGGTGGTCTTCTCTCCGCCGGAGAGCTGACGTCTCCGGGGTCCGCGTGCCGATTCCCTAGGGGTCGGATCAGGGGAGTCCCAGGGCCGCGAGGCCCCCGTGGGGACCGGTGCGGGCCCTAGCATCGAGGGTGTTCGGCGCAGAGCGCGCGGAACGGACTCTTCGGGAGACGAGGTAGGCGCGATGGCGGTACGAGAGATGCTCGCGGGGATGCCCTGGTGGGTGAAGTGGGTTGCCATACCGCTCATCGCCCTGTTCGTCTTCGGCGGCCTGATCACCAGCGTCGCGACGTTCGTGATCGGTCTGCTCTTCAAAGTGCTGGTCTTCGTCGCCCTCGTCGGCGGACTCATCTACGTGGTGCGGAAGTTCATGTCCTCCTCCACCTCGAGGGAGGACTGGTAGAACCAGTTACTCGCCGGTGTCGGCAGCCGTCCAGTGTTAGCCCGGCCGGGGGAACCCGCTGGTTGAAACCGTGTGCACGTCGCGAGGCTGCCGTTACAGTGGCAATCCTCTGCCGCTCCGGGGAAAAACCGGCGTAGATCTCTGCTCCGACCAGCGGTTCTTCACTTCTCCCGGGCGGGTCCGCCACCGGACCCCACCGGTTCCCAGGCCGCGGTGGGCGCGCGGGGGCGGCCCCCGCGGGCGGGTGCACGGCACCCGTCGTCACGCCTGGGGGTGACCTTTGGCCACGGCTACGCAATCCGCTGTCCCTACCCTGATCGGCTCGGTGCAGCGGGCGCTGAGACTTCTGGAGGCCGTGGGCTCCCACGAGGACGGAGCCCCCGCCAAACAGCTCGCGCGCGAAGCGGGGCTCCCGCTTCCCACCGCGTACCACTTGTTGCGCACCCTGACGCACGAGGGCTATCTGCGCCGCGAGAAGGGTGTGTTCGTGTTCGGCGACGCCGCGGGGCGACTGGCCGGCGGCGGAGTTCTGCAGAATCGTCGCACCAAGATCGAAGACTCTCTCGCGCACTGGCGGGACGAGATCGGCGTCCCCGTCTACTTCGCCATCTACCGCGAGGGTGAGATCGAGCTCGTCGCCGTCGCCGACACCCCCTCCGCCCCCGCCGTGGACGAGTGGGCCGACTTCCGCGAGACCGGTCACGCCCATGCGATCGGACAGTGCCTGCTGAGCCAACTCGATCTGAAGAGTCGTCAAGACCACCTCGACCGGCATCCGATCGAATCCATCACTCCGTATACGGTGCGTAACCGACGTATGCTTTTGGATCGTTTGGGCGGTATGGGGCGAATGGAACCCCTGGTAGAGCGTCAGGAATACGCGCTCGGCACGGTCTGCGCCGCCGTCCCCATCACGGCGGGGTCCACGGCGGCTGCCATGGCCATTTCCCTCCCCCTTCACCAGCAAGAACGATTGCTCCCCGCAGTCGAACGACTACAGAACGAGATCGGAAGGCTCTTCAGTTCCTTCGCTTTCTCTATCAGTATCTGAAAAATCACTCCTTGTGATCTGCTAGTGCGTGCAGCACGATGGCGTCAAGAGGGCCATCGGGGATGATTCCTGGCCGTTTCCACCACAGCTTTCAGCAGCTGTATCTACCCAACTGCTTGATCTACTGCGGGGTACATGATGCGAGAGTCGGTTCAGGCCGAGGTCCTGATGAGTTTCCTGGTCTCCGAGGAGCTCTCCTTCAGAATCCCGGTGGAACTGCGATACGACACCAGGGATCCCTACGCGGTGCGGATGACCTTCCATCTTCCCGGTGACGCGCCCGTGACCTGGGCGTTTGGCCGGGAGCTTCTGATCGACGGGATCAACCGACCGAGCGGGGACGGCGATGTCCACATCGCGCCGACCGAGCCCGAGAATCTTTCCGACGTCGCCATCCGGCTCCAGGTCGGCAGCGACCGGGCCTTCTTCCGGGCCAGCGCTCCGCCGCTCGTCGCCTTCCTCGACCGTACGGACAAGCTGGTCCCGCTCGGTCAGGAACGGACATGGGGCGACTTCGAGGACAACCTGGAGGCGGCGCTCGGCCGGATTCTCGCGGAGGAGAACGCGGGCTGAACGCCCCTCGCCAGATCGGTCACTTCGCCCGGCGGCGCCGCCCGCCCTTGGACGAACGCTTCTCCGAGGAGCCCAGGGGACCCGCAGACCCCGGAGCCCCGGCCGAGGCGGACGCCGGCCGATCGGCGGAGACCACCAGCGCCGCGAGCGCGGTGGTGACCGGCACCGAGGCCACCAGACCGATCGACCCCACCAGCGTCCGCACGATCTCCTCGGCGACCAGCTCGCTGTTGGCCACGGTGCCCACGCTGCTCTGCGCGATCGAGAAGAGCAGCAGCAGGGGGAGGGCCGCACCGGCGTAGGCGAGCACCAGCGTGTTCACCACGGACGCGATGTGGTCGCGTCCGATCCGGATCCCGGCTCGGTACAGCGCCCGGGGTCCCATCCGCGGATCGGCCTGGTGCAGCTCCCACACCGCCGAGGTCTGGGTCACCGTCACATCGTCGAGGACGCCGAGCGAACCGATGATGACGCCCGCGAGCAGCAGACCGGACATGTCGATGCCCGGGTAGAGGCCGTGGATCAGACCGGTGTTGTCGTCCGTGTTGCCGCTGAGAGAGGCCCAGCCGATGAAGAGCGAGCCGAGCAGCCCGATCAGCAGCAGCGAGATCAGGGTCCCGAGCACCGCGACCGAGGTACGGGCCGAGAGACCGTGGCACATGTAGAGCGCGATCAACATGATCGCGCTCGACCCGACCACCGCCACCACCAGCGGGTTCGAGCCCTGCAGGATCGCCGGCAGGATGAAGAAGGTCAGGATCAGGAAGCTGACCGCGAGCGAGATGAGCGCCATCAGGCCACGCATCCGGCCGACCAGCACGACCGCGAGCGCGAAGATCAGGGCGAGCACCGTCAGCGGTACCTTGCGGTCCACGTCCGTGACGGAGTACTGCAGGTCGCGCGGCGCGTCGGGGGCGTACGCCACCACCACGCCCTGCCCCTCGTCCAACTGCCGGGGAGCGTCCGGCTGCACGATCTCGACGAAGGTGCGGCCCTTGTCGTTCCCGGTGGTGACTTCGATCGTCGCCTTCTCGCACTCGCCCTGCTGGGCGGCGACGGCCTCCCGTCCCTCCGGGGTGGAGGTGTCGCCGGTCGGCGGGACCTGAGCGGCGTTCACGTCCTTGCAGTCGATCCGCTCGACCGAGACGACCTTGCCCTGCTCGGTCTGCCGGTCGAAGCCGACGCCGGTGCGCTCGTGCGCCGGGGCACCGCCGGGCCACAGGACCGCCAGTCCGACCACCACGGCGGTGGCGAACGGGATCAGGACCGCGGCGATGACCTTGCGCAGATGCCGGGACACGGGCGCGGCCGGCCCGTGGCTGTGGGCGTGGCCGTGCCCGTGGCCGGCGCTCCCATGTCCGTCGTGGCCGTCGGGTTCGGGGGTCTGCTGCGAGGAAGTCACCGACCGATCATCGCAAGAACGACGGGGGCCCACTGTTCAGCACGCCAGGGTTGACGCTAGCGTGGTGGCACCTTTGCACACGCGGGAGCTCGGAGCACCGGGCTGAGAGGGCGCTGAAGGATCGCTGCGCCGACCGCCGAACCTGTTACCGGGTAATGCCGGCGTAGGGAGATCGGTCTCATGACCATTCAGGATGCACGCACGCCTGCCACCAGCCAGGACGGCCGGAACAGCCAGGACGGCCAGAACGGCGACGACGGTCAGGTCGAGCGCAAGCCGGGCTGGCACAAGGGGTACATCGCGGGCTCGCGCCCCGATCTCCGCGTGCCGGTCCGTCAGGTGCACCTCACCAACGGCAAGGACGTGACGCTCTACGACACGTCCGGTCCGTACACCGACCCCACCATCGACACCGACGTACGGCGCGGCCTGCCGCCGCTGCGCGAGAACTGGATCATCGGTCGGGGCGACACGGAGGAGTACGCGGGCCGCCCGGTCCGGCCCGAGGACGACGGGATCAAGCACACCTCTCCGCGCGGAGGCCTGAAGAACCTCGACGCGGTCTTCCCCGGCCGCCCGCGCCAGCCCCGCCGCGGCCGCGACGGCCAGGCGGTGACACAGCTCGCGTACGCCCGCCGGGGTGAGATCACCCCGGAGATGGAGTACGTCGCCATCCGCGAGAACGTCTCCCCCGAGGTCGTACGCGAGGAGATCGCCGCGGGCCGCGCGGTGCTCCCGGCGAACGTCAACCACCCGGAGATCGAGCCGATGATCATCGGCAAGCGGTTCCTGGTGAAGGTCAACGCCAACATCGGAAACTCCGCCGTCACCTCCTCCATCGAGGAGGAGGTGGAGAAGATGACCTGGGCGACCAAGTGGGGCGCCGACACGGTCATGGACCTCTCCACCGGCCGCAACATCCACACCACCCGCGAATGGGTGCTGCGCAACTCCCCCGTGCCGATCGGTACCGTGCCGCTCTACCAGGCCCTGGAGAAGGTCGACGGCAGGGCCGAGGAGCTGACCTGGGAGATCTACAAGGACACGGTCATCGAGCAGGCCGAGCAGGGCGTCGACTACATGACGGTGCACGCCGGTGTGCTGCTGCCGTACGTGCCCCTGACCGCCCGTCGCAAGACCGGCATCGTCTCGCGCGGCGGCTCGATCATGGCCGCCTGGTGCCTCGCGCACCACAAGGAGAACTTCCTTTACACGAACTTCGAGGAGCTCTGCGAGATCCTGGCGGCGTACGACGTCACGTACTCGCTGGGCGACGGTCTGCGCCCCGGTTCGATCGCGGACGCCAACGACGAGGCGCAGTTCGCGGAGCTGCGCACACTCGGTGAGCTGAACACGATCGCCAAGCGCCACAACGTACAGACGATGATCGAGGGCCCGGGCCACGTCCCGATGCACAAGATCAAGGAGAACATCGACCTTCAGCAGGAGATCTGCGAGGAGGCGCCGTTCTACACCCTCGGCCCGCTGACCACGGACGTCGCGCCCGCGTACGACCACATCACGTCCGGGATCGGCGCCGCGATGATCGCCTGGTGGGGCACTGCGATGCTCTGCTACGTCACGCCCAAGGAGCACCTGGGCCTGCCCAACCGCGACGATGTGAAGACCGGTGTCATCACGTACAAGATCGCGGCGCACGCGGCCGACCTGGCCAAGGGCCACCCGGGGGCGCAGGAATGGGACGACGCGCTCTCGGACGCGCGGTTCGAGTTCCGCTGGGAGGACCAGTTCAACCTGGCGCTCGACCCGGACACGGCCCGTGAGTTCCACGACGAGACGCTGCCGGCGGAGCCCGCGAAGACCGCGCACTTCTGCTCGATGTGCGGTCCGAAGTTCTGCTCGATGAAGATCTCGCAGGACATCCGGCGCGAGCACGGTGGCGACCTCAAGTCGGACGAGATCGCGGCCGGCATGGCGGAGAAGTCCGCGGAGTTCGCCGCCGCCGGGAACCGGGTCTACCTGCCGCTGGCGGAGTAGCCGCCCGCGGCCGTACGTACGGGACGGGCGCGGACCGCACGGTCACGGGGGGCCGTGCGGCACGCGCCCGTCCCGATGGGGTCGCTCCGGCGGCGTGACTCCCTCGATCCGTCCGAAGGTGTCCCTCCGACGGTGTCACTCCGGCTGGTGCTCCGGCGGGCCGAAGTCGGGGCTGGAGAAGTCGGGGCTCGAGAACGTCGGCCGGTTGCCCGAGGAGCCCTCGCTCGGGCTGGAGAAGTCCGGGCCGCTGTAGCCGATCTTCGGTATCCGGGACGTCCTCGGCGGCGGCACGGGCGGGGCCGGGCGGGTGTCCGGCTCGGCCAAGGCATCCCGGAGGAACGGCAGGATGCCCCGTTCCAGCAGCGCGCGGCGCCAGGCGTCGCGGGCCCGGGAGAGTTCGTCGTCCGCCTCGCCCGGGGCGGTGGCTCCGGCGCCCACCTCGGTGGAACGGTTGCGCCGCGCCGTCACGAGCAGTCCGGCGGCGGCGCAGAGCAGTCCGGCGGCGGCGACGGAGCCGAAGAACAGACCTGCCGTCAGCAGGGTCTCGGCGAACACCATCGCCGGATCGAGCACCTTCAGCAGCGCGCCCACCAGCAGGAAGATCACCGCTGCCGAGCCGGAGAGCACCGGCGCGAGGACCGTGACGATCGCGACGATGCCCGCTCCCGGACCGCTGACGCCGTCGCCGTCGCCCGTCAGGACGGCGTTCATGACGCTCGTACCGGTCGGGGAGCGACCTTCCTGACGGACCTTCACGAAGTGGTCGTACTCGACCGCCGCCGCGGTGGTGATCAGCGCCGTCGCGTTCAGCGCCATCGTGCGCAACTGCGCGGTCGTGAACCGTCTCCCGACCTCGGCGAGATCCGGACGTTCGTGTGCGGAGCGCAGTGCGTCGTCGAGGATGCGCTCGTACTCGGCGCGGTCCTCGGTCAGCAGGTGCGGAGCCACGTTCATGTGCATCCCCCGATGCCCCGTCTGGCCGGATTGACCGTGGAGAACGGGCAGTTGGGCGGAGACGGAGGAGAGCCTGCTACGGATGATCCGATGGTATTGCGGTTACGGCACAGGGTGACAGGGGGTTTCCGGAAATCGACTTCTCCGGATGCGCAGGGTTATGGCTCAGCGCTGCAGGGGAAGTTGGACGACCAGCAGTTTTCCGGCCATCGTCACACCGCCGTCCATGGCGATGGCCAGACCGTCCGCATATACGTGCGGACCGTCGACGACCGGACCCGCGCCGCCCTCGTCGTCCTCGGTGCCGACCTGGCCGAGGAGGTACGGGATGGGGCTGTGCCCGTGGACCACCCGGCCGCCGCCGTACGTACCGAGCAGCTCCTGCACGGCCTGGGGGCCGGCGTCGTCGCGGAAGGCGAAGCGCTTGGTGAACTTCCGGAAGAGGTCCCAGACCTCGTCGGCGTCGTTCCGGTTGAGGATCTCGTGGACGGTCTCGTTGACGTCCTCGATGGTGGAGCCGTACTCGAGGTACGCGGTGGTGTCGGAGTGCATCAGGAGGTGCCCGTCCTCCTCCACCACGGCGTCGAGACGGGACATCCACTGCAGATGGACGTCCTGGAGGCGGTCCATGTCGTGCTTCTGGCCGCCGTTGAGCAGCCACGCGGCCTGGAAGGTGGCGGTGCCGGCGCCGGAGTTGACCGGGGTGTCGGCGAAGCGCTTGGCGCCGATGAGGAGCAGCTCGTGGTTGCCCATCAGGGCCTTGCAGTAGCCGCCGGCCGCGGCGGCCTCGGCGGACAGGCGCATGACGAGGTCGATGACGCCGATGCCGTCGGGGCCCCGGTCGGTGAAGTCGCCGAGGAACCAGAGACGGGCGTTGCCGGCCGCCCAGGCGCCGTTCTCGTCGATGAGGCCCTGCTCACGCAGGGCGGTGAGCAGTTCGTCGAGGTAGCCGTGGACGTCACCGACCACGTAGAGCGGGCCGGGTCCCTCGCCTGCGGGCGCCGGGGCGGGGGCCGGGTCGACCCGGACCTGCACGGTGTCTCCCCGGTTGATGACCGGGAGGTCCCGCTCGGTGGGGGTGTAGCCCTCGGGGACGTCCCCCTCCGGGAAGGCGTTGCCGGGGTGCCCTGTGGCGACGGCGACGATGGACGAACCGGCGGCGGGCGGCGCGGTGACGTGGCTCAGCCGGAGTGTGGGGGCGAGCGACGAGGGGGGGCCGACGGGGGGACCGAGTGGCACCGGCGGCACCGGCGGTGCCATGGGGTCCCGCGGGGCCGGTGCGGCGTCAGGGCCGGAAGGTGCCGTGTGGCCGGTGTGGCCGGTGAGGTCGAGTGCGGCCGCCGGGTCGAAGGGAGCCCCGTCGGACGGCTCGGCGGGCGGCTCGGTGGCGTGACCCTGCACGGGCACGCGGGCGTACGGCGGTACGCGGAAGTCACGCAATGTCGCCGTGCGCACCACGGGTTCCTGCCCGGCCCCCTGAGTCATCGACCCCTCCACCACCGTCGTGACGCCCTGCACATCACGGACCGGCCTGGTCGGGGTGGTCCGCGATGTCGTGCGCCCATCATAGGAATGAGGGTCCTCCTGTGTGACGCACCAGGGGTGGTGAATCCGGGTCCACTCCGGGTTCACCGGTTGTTTCGCCCGAATTGAGAAGGTCCAGGCCAGGGTCGGGGCAGGGCCGGCCCTGGGTTTGGGCCGGAACCTCGCCACGTACTGGTCCTTCTCTTCCTCTTCTTCTATTCCTTCGCGGGTGACCGGGGCGGGCTGACGGTCGTGCGGGGCGAACGCCTCTGCGAGGACGTCCGGACGATCAGTTCGGTCGGTATCACCTGCTCGACCGGTCCGTCGGTGTCGACCCCTTCGATGGCGTCGATGAGGAGTTGGACGACGGCCGTACCGATGCGGCGCGGTTTGAGCGAGAGTGTCGTGATCGGTGGTTCGGTGTTGGCGTAGACGGTCGATTCGCTGCAGCAGACCAGCAGCAGATCGTCCGGGACGCGCAGTCCGTAGCGGCGGGCTGCCGCCAGCAGATCGGTCCCGTTGGGGTCGAAGAGTCCGTACACGGCGTCGGGTCGGTCGGGGCGGGCGAGCAGCCGGTCGGCCGCGACGGCGCCCGCGCACGGGTCGTGCGCCGGATAGGCCTCATAGACGGGGTCCTGTCCGACCCGCTCGCACCAGTTGAGGTACGCGGTGGTGGACAGGCGGGTGTAGGTGTCCGTGGTGGTGCCGGTGAGCAGGCCGATCCGGCGGGCGCCGGCGTCGGCGAGATGGTCGAGAAGGTCGAGTACGGCGGCTTCGTGATCGTTGTCGACCCAGGCGGTCACCGGGAGCGTGCCGGCGGGGCGTCCGTCGGAGACGACGGGTAAGCCCTGTCGGACGAGCTCGGTGACGACCGGGTCGTGGTCGGAGGGATCGATGACGACGGTGCCGTCGAGGGCGACGTTCGACCAGACGTCATGGCGGGAGGTGGCGGGGAGGATGACCAGCGCATAGCCGCGTGCGAGTGCGGCCGATGTGGCGGCTCTGGCCATCTCCGCGAAGTACGCGAATTCGGTGAAGGTGAAAGGTTCATCCCCGTAGGTCGTCACGGTCAGGCCGATGAGGCCCGACTTGCCGGTACGGAGCGTGCGGGCCGCTGCGGATGGGCGATAGCCCAGCCGGTCTGCGACCTCGCGGACGTGGCGGCGGGTGGCGTCCGGGAGCCGGCCCTTGCCGTTGAGCGCGTCGGAGACAGTCGTGATGGAGACCCCGGCGGCGGCGGCCACGTCCCGGATGCCCGCTCGCCCCTGCCGGCTTCCCCGGGTCTGTGCCCGGCTCACCTGGTGCTTCCCTGCTGCTGTCATGGCGAGCCGATAGTAGGGCGAGGGCGGGTGGTCGAGCCGGTCGCATATGCACGCGTTGACAGACACGTTTCTGCATGATCGAAGTAGGTCAACTTCCTTGGAAATAAAGGAAGTTAAGGGATTAGGCGTGTGATCTTGGGTTGTCGATGCGTGTGAACCTGCCAAGGGGGCCAGGTCTCGAAGAGGTCTCAACTCACCTCTACGGGCGATGCGCGCTACGGCGCCCGCCACCGGCGCACGCCACCCAAGCCCGCGCTCCCCCTGTTGTCCGCAGCTTGTCCCACCCGTTGTCCACAGCCCATTCGCAGCGGAGGCGAATCCTCATAAGGTGAGGAGTATTGGTGGTACGGACGGTCGAGGAGGACCACAGTGAGCGCAGTGAGCGAGACCGGCGGAGCGGGCGGGGCCGGCGGGGCGAGCGCGGGCGGCCCGAAGCTGCGCGCGGTGCTGGACGGCATCCCCACCTACAAGCCGGGCAAGCCGGCCGCCGCGGGCGGTCCGGTCGCCTTCAAGCTGTCCTCCAACGAGAACCCGTATCCCCCGCTGCCCGGTGTCATGGAGAGCGCGCTGGCCGCGGCCGCGTCCTTCAACCGCTACCCGGACATGGGCTGCACCGGGCTGATGGCGGAGCTCGCGGACCGCTTCGGCGTCCCGCTCTCGCACCTGGCCACCGGCACCGGCTCGGTCGGCGTCGCGCAGTCGCTGATCCAGTCGACCGCCGGCCCGGGCGACGAGGTGATGTACGCCTGGCGGTCCTTCGAGGCGTACCCGATCATCACGCAGATCAGCGGGGCGACCTCGGTGCAGGTGCCGCTGACCGACGGCGAGGTGCACGATCTCGACGCGATGGCGGCGGCGATCACCGACCGCACCCGGCTGATCTTCGTCTGCAACCCGAACAACCCCACCGGCACGGCGGTGCGCCGTGCCGAGCTGGAGCGCTTCCTGGACCGGGTGCCCTCGGACGTCCTGGTCGTGATCGACGAGGCGTACCGCGAGTTCGTCCGCGACGCCGACATCCCGGACGGCATCGAGCTCTACCGCGACCGCCCGAACGTGGCCGTGCTGCGTACGTTCTCCAAGGCGTACGGCCTCGCGGGGCTGCGGGTCGGCTTCGCGATCGCCCACGAGCCGGTGGCGGCGGCGCTGCGCAAGACGGCGGTGCCGTTCGGGGTGAGCCAGCTGGCACAGGACGCGGCGGTGGCGTCGCTGCGGGCCGAGGACGAACTGCTCGGCCGGGTCGGCTCCTTGGTGGCCGAGCGGGAGAGGGTCCACGCGGGGCTCGTGGCCCAGGGCTGGACCGTGCCGGACACCCAGGCGAACTTCGTCTGGCTGCGGCTCGGCGAGCGCACAGTGGACTTCGCGGCCGAGTGCGAGCGGCACGGCGTGGTGGTGCGGCCGTTCGCGGGCGAGGGCGTGCGCGTCACGATCGGTGAGTGCGAGGCCAACGACCTGTTCCTGAAGACGGCGGAGGGCTTCCGCAAGGAGGGCTAGACGCCTCCTCGGGAGCGCCCCCGGTGCGCCTGCTCCACCGGCTCCACGCGGATCGGGTCGCCGTCCCGAACGGTGGCCAGGACGCGGGGATCGCTGTCCAGTGCGCCGAGGAGGTTGCACGGAGAGGCGAGCCGGCACTCCGCGCCCCGCGCTATGGGGGTCGGGCCGTAGGGGAGGGCGAGCGCGTCGCCCTCTGTCCAGAAGGCCACGGTGCCCGGCTCGACCACCTGTCGCGCGTCGCTTTCGACCGCGGCTGACACCGGTGTGTCGAAATACACTTCCTCGCCCCAGGTCCGGGCGGTGGAGGTGATCGGGAGAACCCCCATGAGCGCCTTGCTCGTGGGGGTTTCCTCAAGAGTGGCCGTGGTGTGCCCGGCCGGCCAGGAGATACGGATCCGAAGGGTCATACCCCGATTCAACAATATGTTGAAGGTCTGGGGAAGGGGTGGCCTTCGAGTAGAGGCACCCCGGTCTTACGTACGGATTTCGTATGAGCCATAATGCTTGTGAATGTGAACGCGTTCACAAGCGTGTCACAGTTCATCCCGGGATGGGTGGGATTAAAGGGGCAGGTGGCCCCCTGTGACCACGGCGATGTAAGGAGAAGACGACGTGGACCTCGCTCTGGCGCCAGAGACTCTGGCGCGATGGCAGTTCGGCATCACCACCGTCTACCACTTTCTCTTCGTTCCCCTGACGATCTCCCTCGCCGCGCTCACCGCCGGTCTGCAGACGGCGTGGGTACGCACGGGGAAGGAGAAGTACCTCAGGGCGACGAAGTTCTGGGGCAAGCTCTTCCTGATCAACATCGCCATGGGTGTGGTCACCGGCATCGTGCAGGAGTTCCAGTTCGGCATGAACTGGTCCGACTACTCGCGCTTCGTCGGCGATGTCTTCGGCGCCCCGCTCGCCTTCGAGGCCCTGATCGCCTTCTTCTTCGAGTCGACCTTCATCGGCCTGTGGATCTTCGGCTGGGACAAGCTGCCGAAGAAGGTCCACCTCGCCTGCATGTGGATGGTCTCGATCGGCACCGTCCTCTCCGCGTACTTCATCCTGGCGGCCAACTCCTGGATGCAGCACCCGGTCGGCTACCGGATCAACGAGGAGCGGGGCCGGGCCGAGCTCACCGACTTCTGGCTGGTGCTCACCCAGGACACCGCCCTCACTCAGTTCTTCCACACCATGACGGCCGCCTTCCTGGTCGGCGGCGCGTTCATGGTGGGCATCTCCGCCTTCCACCTGGCGCGTAAGAAGCACGTCCCGGTGATGCGGACCTCGTTGCGGCTGGGTCTGATCACGCTGATCATCGCCGGACTCGGCACGGCGATCAGCGGTGACCTGCTCGGCAAGGTCATGTTCAAGCAGCAGCCGATGAAGATGGCGGCCGCCGAGGCGCTGTGGGACGGCGAAGCGCCCGCGCCCTTCTCGATCTTCGCCTACGGCGATGTCGAGAAGGGCCACAACAAGGTCGCCGTCGAGATCCCCGGCGTGCTGTCCTTCCTCGCGAACGGCGACTTCACCTCGCACGTGCCGGGCATCAACGACGTCAACAAGGCGGAGCAGGAGAAGTTCGGCCCCGGCGACTACCGGCCGAACATCCCCGTCGCCTACTGGGGCTTCCGCTGGATGATCGGCTTCGGCATGGCCTCGCTGACCCTCGGCATGCTTGGTCTCTGGCTGACCCGGAAGAAGTTCATGCTGCCGCCGGGGATGCGGACCGGTGAGGACGAGGTGCCGAACCTGGTCCTGTTCCGGCGGCAGGCGCTCAGCCCGCGCCTGACGAAGTGGTACTGGCTCATCGCCCTCTGGACCATGCTCTTCCCGCTGATCGCCAACTCCTGGGGCTGGATCTTCACCGAGATGGGCCGTCAGCCCTGGGTCGTCTACGGCGTGCTGCGCACCCGGGACGCGGTCTCCCCCGGCGTCTCGACGGCTGAGGTCCTGACCTCGATGATCGTCTTCACCCTCCTCTACGCCGTGCTCGCCGTCATCGAGGTCAGGCTCCTGGTCAAGTACGCCAAGGCCGGACCGCCCGAGCTCAGCGAGAACGACCTCAACCCGCCCACCAAGATCGGCGGGGACCACCGCGACCCCGACCGGCCCATGGCCTTCTCGTACTGAGGCTCAGGAGATCGAGGCATGGAACTCCACAACGTCTGGTTCGTACTCATCGCCGTCCTCTGGATCGGCTACTTCTTCCTCGAAGGGTTCGACTTCGGGATCGGCGTCCTGACCAAGCTGCTCGCTCGCGACCGCAGCGAGAAGCGGGTTCTGATCAACACCATCGGCCCCGTCTGGGACGGCAACGAGGTGTGGCTGCTGACGGCCGGCGGCGCGACCTTCGCCGCGTTCCCCGACTGGTACGCGACCCTCTTCTCCGGCTTCTACCTGCCGCTGCTGATCATCCTGGTCTGCCTGATCGTGCGTGGTGTGGCCTTCGAGTACCGGGCGAAGCGGCCGGAGGAGAACTGGCAGCGCAACTGGGAGCACGCCATCTTCTGGACCTCCCTGATTCCCGCCGTGCTGTGGGGGGTCGCCTTCGGCAACATCGTGCGCGGAGTCGCCATCGACGCGCAGAAGGAGTACGTGGGCACCTTCGGGGACCTGCTCAACCCGTACGCGATCCTCGGCGGGCTTGTCACGCTCGGGCTCTTCACCTTCCACGGGGCGGTCTTCGCCGCGCTCAAGACGGTGGGGGACATCCGTGTACGGGCCCGGGCGCTCGCCCTGAAGACCGGACCGGTCGCAGCCGTCGTCGTCCTCGGATTCCTGACCTGGACCCAGGCCGACAAGGGCGACGTCTGGAGCCTGGCCGCCATGCTCGTCGCCGTGGTGGCGCTCGTCGCCGCCATCGGCGCGATCAAGCTGGGGCGCGAGGGCTGGTCGTTCGCGCTGTCGGGCGTGACCATCGCGGCAGCCTTCGCGATGCTTTTCCTGACGCTCTTCCCGGACGTCATGCCGTCTTCGCTCGACCCCGCGTGGAGCCTCACCGTGACGAACGCGTCGTCGAGCCCGTACACACTGAAGATCATGACCTGGTTGGCGGCGATCGCCACTCCTCTCGTCCTGCTCTACCAGGGTTGGACCTACTGGGTGTTCCGCAAGCGGATCGGCACGCAGCACATCGCCGACGCCGCTCACTAGTGGGGGATGTTTCACGTGAAACCGATCGACCCGCGTCTGCTCCGGTACGCCCGTGCCACCCGCCTCTTCCTCGCGGCCGTGGTGGTTCTCGGCCTGGCCGGGGCGGCTCTGGTTGTCGCCCAGGCGATGCTCATCGCCGAGGTGGTGGTGGGGGCCTTCCAGAAGGGCCTCCCCGTCTCCGACCTGCGCACGCCCCTGATCCTGCTCGCGGGCGTGGCGGTGGGTCGCGGGCTTGTCTCCTGGCTGACCGAGCTGGCCGCCCACCGGGCCGGCGCGGCGGTCAAGTCCGAGCTGCGGGGGCGGTTGCTCCAGCAGGCGGCCGCGCTGGGGCCGGAGTGGCTCGGCGGACAGCGGGCCGGCTCGCTGGTCGCGCTGGCGACGCGCGGTGTGGACGCGCTGGACGACTACTTCGCGCGCTACCTGCCGCAGCTGGGGCTCGCGGTCGTGGTGCCGGTGGCGGTCCTGGCGCGGATCGTCACCGAGGACTGGATCTCGGCCGCGGTCATCGTGGTCACGCTGCCGCTCATTCCGCTCTTCATGATCCTGATCGGCTGGTACACCCAGGCCCGCATGGACCGTCAGTGGAAGCTGCTGTCCAGGCTGTCCGGTCACTTCCTGGACGTGGTGGCCGGGTTGCCCACGCTGAAGGTGTTCGGACGGGCGAAGGCGCAGGCCGAGTCGATCCGGTCGATCACGGCGGAGTACCGGCGGGCGACGATGAAGACGCTGCGTATCGCGTTCCTCTCGTCCTTCGCCCTGGAGCTGCTGTCGACGCTGTCAGTGGCGCTGGTGGCGGTCGGCATCGGTATGCGCCTCGTCCACGGCGACCTCGACCTGTACACGGGTCTGGTCATCCTGATCCTGGCTCCCGAGGCCTACCTGCCGATCCGGCAGGTCGGGGCTCAGTACCACGCGGCCGCGGAGGGGCTGGCCGCGGCGGAGGAGATCTTCGAGGTTCTTCAGACCCCGGTGGTGGACGGGGGCGGGGCGGCCGTGCCCTCGCCCGCGCGCATCGAGCTGGAGAACGTGACCGTACGTCACGCCGGCCGGAGCGAAGCGTCGCTGGACTCGGCTTCGCTGGTCGTGGAGCCGGGTGAGACGGTGGCCCTGGTGGGACCGAGTGGCGTCGGCAAGTCCACCCTGCTCGACGTGGTCCTCGGATTCGCGACTCCTGAGACGGGCGGCTCCGTCCGGGTCGGGGGCGTGGAGCTCGGTGAGCTGGACATCGAGGAGTGGCGGTCCCGGATCGCCTGGGTGCCGCAGCGGCCCTGTCTCTTCGCGGGCACCATCGCCGAGAACGTCCGCCTGGCCCGCCCGGACGCCTCCGACGAGGCGGTACGAGAGGCCCTGCGGGACGCCGGGGCGGACGGGTTCGTCGCGGAGCTTCCGGACGGGGCCGACACGATGCTGGGCGAGGACGGCGCCGGCCTCTCGGCGGGGCAGCGCCAGCGGCTCGCCTTGGCGCGTGCCTTCCTGGCCGATCGTCCACTGCTGCTTCTGGATGAGCCGACGGCCGCGCTCGACGGCGCCACGGAGGCCGCCGTCGTCGACGCGGTCCGCCGCCTCGCGGACGGCCGCACGGTCCTCCTGGTGGTCCACCGCCCGGCGCTGCTCGCGGTCGCGGACCGCGTGGTGGAGCTGCGGCGGCCGGAGAGGGCGACCGGGGCGAGCGACGGTGTCGCGCCGCCTGCCTCTGCCGCGCCGCCGGTTACCGCCGCTCCTTCCATGCTCCCGACACCTGACGACGCGCCGACGCCCTCCGGCGCGCCGACCGTTGCCGGGCGGTCGGTCTTCCGGCGCGTCCGCGCGACGGCGGGCGAGCTGAAGGGCCGGATGGGACTCGCGCTGCTGCTCGGAAGTCTGGCCCTGGGGTCCGCCGTGGGGCTCATGGCGGTCTCCGGGTGGCTCATCTCGCGGGCGTCCGAGCAGCCCCCCGTGCTGTATCTGATGATGGCCGTCACCGCCACGCGGGCCTTCGGCATCGGCCGGGCCGTGTTCCGGTACGCCGAGCGGATCGTGTCCCACGACGCCGTCCTGCGGATGCTCGCCGAGCTCCGGGTATCCGTCTACCGCCGACTGGAGCGCATCGCCCCCGCCGGGCTGCGCCGCAGCCGTCGCGGCGACCTGCTCTCCCGGCTCGTCCAGGACGTCGACGCCCTGCAGGACTACTGGCTGCGCTGGCTGCTCCCCGCGGGCGCCGCGGTCGTCGTCGGAGCGGGATCTGTCGGGTTCACCGCCTGGCTGCTCCCCGAGGCCGGGGCGGTGCTCGCCACGGGCCTGCTGGCCGCCGGGGTCGCCGTACCACTGGTCAGCGGCGCCCTCGCCCGCCGGGCAGAGCGCCGGCTCGCACCCGCCCGCGGCGCGCTCGCCACCACCGTCGTCGACCTGCTGCGCGGCTGCGCCGAACTCACCGTGGCGGGGGCCTTGAGGGGCCGCGTCGAGCGGACCGAAGTCGCCGACCGGTCGCTCACCTCCATCGCATCCCGTCAGGCCGCCGCGACCGCGCTCGGTGCCGGACTCTCCGCGCTCGCCGGCGGTCTGACGGTCGTCGCAGCGGCGCTCGTCGGCGTCCAGGCCGTCCGCGACGGGCGACTCGACGGAGTGACGCTCGCGGTCGTCGTCCTCACCCCGCTCGCCGCCTTCGAGGCCGTCACCGGACTCCCGCTGGCCGTCCAGTACCGCCAGCGCGTCAAGCGCAGTGCCGAGCGGGTGTACGAGGTGCTCGACGCGCCCGTGCCCGTACACGAGCCGGAACACCCCGCCACGCCTCCGCGCAGCCCCTTCCCGCTGGAGATCATCGACCTCTCCGCCCGTCACGCCGGACAGGAGCGGGACGCGCTCGGCGGCTTCACGCTCACCCTGGAGGCCGGGCGACGGGTCGCCGTCGTCGGAGCCTCCGGGTCCGGGAAGACCACGCTCGCCCAGGTGCTGCTCCGTTTCCTGGACGCCGACGCCGGTTCGTACCGTCTCGGCGGGGTGGAGGCGGCGGCGCTCGACGGCGACGACGTGCGTCGCCTCGTCGGACTCTGCGCGCAGGACGCGCACACTTTCGACAGCACCCTCCGCGAGAACCTGCGGCTGGCCCGTACCGGTGCGAGCGACGAGGACCTGCGCGCGGCGCTCGGCCGGGCCCGTCTCCTCGACTGGGTGGAGAGCCTGCCGGACGGTCTCGACACCCCGGTGGGCGAGCACGGCTCGCGCCTCTCGGGGGGCCAGCGCCAGCGCCTCGCCCTCACCCGCGCACTGCTCGCCGACTTCCCCGTCCTCGTCCTGGACGAGCCGGCCGAACACCTCGACCTGGCCACGGCGGACGCGCTCACCGACGACCTGCTGCGGGCCACCGAGGGCCGCACCACCGTCCTGATCACCCACCGTCTGCGGGGTCTCGACGCCGTCGACGAGGTGGTGGTCCTGGACGAGGGCCGGACCGTGCAGCGAGGTCCGTACGCGGCGCTGGCGGAGGCAGACGGGCCCCTGCGCCGGATGCTGCTGCGGGAGCGGGAGAGCGACCTGCTGCTCGCCCTGGGCGAAGCCGGTCACGACAACCCGACTTTTCTTGCCAAATAGGGCTTACTAGGCTCGCGGGCATGACCGCTGCCGTGCCGGACGTTCCGGATCCGCCGGAGCCCAAGCCTCTGGAGCCCAAGCCTCGGGAGCCGCAGCCTCAGGAGTGCAAGCCTCGGGAGCCGCAGCCGCTCGAATCCGAGCCGCTCGAGGCCGCGACCCTGACCACCCGCAGCCTCCAGGGGCTGTCCACCGAGCTCACCGCGCGAGTGCCGCAGCTCCTGGAGGCCATGCGCTCGGTCGGCACGGGGCTCGAACTGCACTCCACCCTCGACCGCATCTGCGAGACCGCCGCCGATCTCGCCGACGCCCGCTACGCCGCCATCGGCGTCGTCGACGAGGAGGGCGACGGCCTCTCCGACTTCGTCACCCACGGCGTCGGCGAGGACGTGGCCCGCCGGATCGGCCGGCGTCCCGACGGGCATACGGGGCTGCTCGGCGCGCTGATCCGCCACCCGGCGACGATCCGGCTCGCCGACCTGTCCGCCGACCCGCGCGCCGCCGGCTTCCCGGCCGGGCACCCTGCGATGCGCAGCTTCCTCGGCATGCCCATCCGGATCCAGGGAGAGATCTTCGGCAACCTCTACCTGGCCGAGAAGAGGAGTGGCGAGTTCACCGACGACGACGTCCACATGGTGCGCGTGCTCGCCACCGAGGCGGGGATCGCCATCGGCAACGCCCGCCTCTATGAGGCTGCCCGGCAGCGCGAGCGCTGGATCGACGGCTCCGTCGCCGTCACCACGGCCCTGCTCTCCGGGGGCGACGCGGACGACGCGCTCACGGTGGTCGCCGAGCAGGCCCGCCGCCTCGCCGACGCGGCAGCCGGGATCGTCCTCCTGCCCGCCGAGGGCGGTGGCCTGGAGATCGTCGCCGTCGCCTCGGAGCGGGCGGCCAAGTCGCTGGGCGTGGTGATCCCCGCCCAGAGCGCGGTGGTGGAGCGGCTGCTCGAAGGCGAGGCGGTGTTCCTGGAGGACGCCTCCGAGGACCCCCGCATGTTCAGCCGGCTCGCGGCCCCGTACGGGCCCAGCATGCTGCTGCCGCTGCGCAGCGGGGGGAAGGTGCTCGGCGCGCTCGCCATCCCCCGCGCCCGGGGCGCCCGGCCGTTCACCGAGGCCGAGCGGACCCTGGCCGCACAGTTCGCCTCCCAGGCCGCGCTCGCGCTGATGATGGCCGACGCGCAGCGGGACCGGGAGCGGCTCGCCGTCTACGAGGACCGCGACCGGATCGCCCGCGACCTGCACGACCTCGTCATCCAGCGGCTGTTCGCCACCGGGATGATGCTGGAGGGCGCCCAGCGGAAGTCGATCGTGCCGGCCGTGCGCGATGGAGTCGGCAAGGCGGTGGACGAACTGGACGTGACCATCCAGGAGATCCGTACCGCCATCTTCGCGCTTCAGCAGGGACCGGCCGAGGCCCCGTCCGGGCTGCGCACGCGGATTCTGCGGGAGATCAACATGGCGGCCGTGCCGCTCGGCTTCAAGCCCGCGCACCGCTTCCTCGGCACGATCGACTCGACGGTCGGCGACCTCACCGGCAAGAACCTCATCGCCGCCCTGCGCGAAGCCCTGTCCAACGCCTTCCGGCACGCGGAGGCGAGCCGGATCGAGGTGGTCGTCGACGCCGGGGCGGAGCTGCCGGACGGCACCGCCGGGGTCCGGCTCTCGGTCGCCGACGACGGCGTGGGCATTCCGGAGGGCGGGCGGCGCAGCGGTCTGCGCAACCTGACCCGGCGCGCGGAGTCGCTGGGCGGGTCGAGCTGGTGCGGCCCGGGCATCGGCGAGGACGGCGGAGGTACGACGGTCGGATGGGAGGTGCCGCTGTAGCCGGGAGGGCGGCCCGGCCCGGGCGTGGGCCGGGTTCGGTGCAGCCTCGAGGGTTCCGGGTCACCCCGGCGAGGGTTCGGGGGCTCCCGTCGAGGGTTCCGGGTCAGCTGTCGAGGGTTCCGGCGAGGATCCGCTCGATGACGACGGCCACACCGTCCTCGTTGTTCGCGACCGTACGGCCGGAGGCGGCGGCGATCACGTCCGGGTGAGCGTTGCCCATCGCGTACGAGCGGCCGGCCCAGGTCAGCATCTCGATGTCGTTGGGCATGTCCCCGAAGGCGACCACCTCGTCCGCCGAGATGCCGCGCTCGGCGCAGCACAGCGCCAGGGTGGACGCCTTGGAGACGCCGAGGCCGCTGATCTCCAGCAGCGCCGTGGGGCTGGACCGGGTGAAGGAGGCCAGTGTGGCGGCGGCCGTACGGGCCGTGGCCAGGAAGGTGTCGGGGTCGAGCCGCGGGTGCTGGGCGAGGAGCTTGAGCACGGGGGCGGCGGCGCCCGGCTCCTCCTCGAAGAGGAGCTTCTCAGCCGTGGCGACGGTCGCGCCGGGGTCGAGGTAGAAGGGCGGGTACTCCGGCTCGTAGTGGAAGCCGGTGGTGAACTCGACCGCGAAGGAGGTGCCGGGGGCGGCCGCGCGCAGCGTCCGTACGACGTCGAGAGCGACGTGCCGGTCCAGTGGACGCACCTCCAGGAATGTTCCGCCCGCGTGCAGGTCCACGACGGCCGCTCCGTTGGCGCAGATCGCGAGGCCGTGGCCGTGGACGTGGTCGGCGACCACATCCATCCAGCGGGCCGGGCGGCCGGTGACGAAGAAGACCTCGACGCCGGCCCGCTCGGCGGCGGCGAGCGCCGCGACCGTGCGCTCCGAGACGGACTTGTCGTCGCGCAGCAACGTGCCGTCGAGGTCGGTGGCGATCAGCCGGGGGGCCGGGGCGGCGGGGCGCGAAGAATGGGGTGAGGTCACCGATCCATTCTTCCGTACAAGATGCACGGGCGTGCGAGGGGGCGCACATCTGAGAGCCGCCGTTTCCGGCCTCGGATGTCCGGTTCTCGGCGCCCCGCTCGCGTGACCCGTGTGGTCTCAGCCGAGCTGGGCGACCGCCTCGGTGGCGATCTTCTCGAAGACGGCCTGGTCGGCGGCGAAGTCCGAGTCGTCGATGGGCCAGTGGATCACGATCTCGGTGATGCCCAGCTCCTGGTGGCGGCCGGCGAAGTCCACGAACGCGTCGAGGGACCCCAGCGGGCGGCCGCGGTCCGGGGTGAAGCCGGTGAGCAGGATCTTGTCCAGTCCGGCCGTGTCCCGGCCGATCTCGGCACACGCCTTGCCGAGCCTCTCGATCTGGCCGCGGATCGCCTCGACCGACTGCTCGGGGGTTCCCTCCTCGAAGATCTTCGGGTCGCCGGTGGTCACCCATGCCTGACCGTGACGGGCGGCCAGCTTCAGTCCGCGCGGGCCGGTCGCGGCGACCGCGAACGGCAGCCGGGGACGCTGGACGCAGCCGGGGATGTTGCGGGCCTCGTCGGCGGAGTAGTGGGTGCCGCGCAGCGTGACCGCGTCCTCGGTGAGCAGGCGGTCGAGGAGGGGGAGGAATTCGCCGAACCGGTCCGCGCGCTCTCGGGGCGTCCACGGCTCCCGCCCGAGCACGGTGGCGTCGAAGCCGTTGCCGCCGGCACCGATGCCGAGGGTGACGCGGCCGCCCGAGATGTCGTCGAGGGAGATGAGCTCCTTGGCGAGCGTGACCGGGTGGCGGAAGTTCGGGGAGGTCACCAGGGTGCCCAGGCGCATGCGCTCGGTGGCCGTCGCGGCGGCGGTGAGCGTGGGCAGGGCGCCGAACCAGGGGCCGTCGCGGAAGCTCCGCCAGGAGAGGTGGTCGTATGTGTACGCGGCGTGAAAGCCCAGCTCCTCGGCGCGTAGCCAGCGGTCGCGGCCGCCCTCGTGCCAGCGGTGGACGGGCAGGATCACGGTGCTCAGGCGCAAGGTCATGCCCACGAGCCTACGACCGACGCGCCGGTCCCCGTCGCGCGCCGATCCTCTTCGCGCCGATCCTCTTTGCGCACGGACGGGGACGGCAGGCGTCAGCCGGGGAAGCGGAGGAACTCCGGAGGGACGGCGTCCGTCAGCCAGACGCCGTTGGCGCTGACGTGGAAGGCATGGCCGGCCCGGTGCATCGCGGCGGCGTCCACGGCCAGGACGACGGGGCGGCCACGCCGCGCGCCGACCCGGGTCGCGGTCTCCCGGTCGGGGGAGAGATGGACGTGGTGACGTGCCATGGGCCGCAGGCCCTCGGCCCGGATCCCGTCCAGATGGGCGGCGACCGTACCGTGATAGAGGTACGCGGGCGGCTCGGCAACCGGCAGGTCCAGGTCGACCTCGACGGTGTGACCCTGGCTTGCGCGGATGCGCGTGCCCTCGATCGCGAAGCGCTTCTTGTCGTTGGTGGCGACGACATGGTCCAGCTCGTCGCGGGTGACCGGGAAGCCGTGCTCGGCCGCCGCGCGCAGCAGCGCGTCGATCTCGACCCAGCCGTTCGGGTCGAGGACGAGCCCGATCCGCTCGGGCTGATGGCGCAGATGCTTCGAGAGGTACTTCGACACCTTCACGGTGCGTCTGTCGTCCATGGGTCGGTTCATGGCGCCAGGATGCCCGAGCTCGGATCGACGGACCATTCAATTGACGCGCGGATGTTTGATCCACAGCCAAGTGGAGTTATCCACAAGCGAATTGAAGGATCTGTGGACAAAGAGCTTGTGAAATACAGCCATTTGGGCAAATCAGACCCCTTCCTCTTTAGTTGCCGCCAGGGCGTCCAATGTCCTGGTATGCACCTCGCGTTCGGCTGCCGCCGTGATGAACGCGGCCACGTTCTCCGCGCCGACGAGCCGCTGTACGGCCCGGATCGTGCCGGACGGCAGGACGACCGGACGCGGCTCGTCGTCCCGTACCGGCGGAGGGCCGGGCGACAGGTGATGCTGGAGATGGCGGGTGGCGAACAGGCGCATCGCGCGCGCCAGTTCGGCATCCACCGTCTGCTGCGCCAGCGGCCTCAGCCTGCGGACCATCGTCGCCGCGGCGGCCGCGTCGGCGTCCGTGGGCGGGCGGTGCTCCAGATAGCGCGCGAAGACGTGCTCGGTGGTGAACTCCAGGAAACGGGAAGCGATGTGTTCGACCTGGCCCCGAAGCTCCCGCAGATGCCCGGAGATCGCCTGGAGAGGCACGCCGGCCGCGTACAACTCGGCTGCCACCGCCAGCTCTTGCGGGCTGGGAACGAGAAACTCGTCCTCCCGGTCCGCCACCCGCTCCAGCACCCCGAGTTCGATCGCCTCGCGGATCGCGTCCTCGTCCGGCTTGCCGCCGAACGTGGCGTCCAGCTCCTCGCGGGAGATCCGGTCGGCCTCCTCGTCCGTCCACGGGCCGTCGACCTCGGCGACCAGACCCAGCACTCCGCCCAGCCCGCGTCCCGTGTCCCATGCCTCCAGCAGCTCCTTGATGGAGGCCAGGGTGTAGCCGCGGTCCAGCAGATCCGCGATCTGCCGAAGCCGCGCCAGATGCGTGTCCCCGTACACATTGGACCTGCCCCGGCGCTCCGGGCGCGGCAGCAGGCCACGATCCTGGTAGGCGCGGATGGTCCGGACCGTGGCACCGCTGCGGTGGGCCAGATCCTCGATCCGGTACTCCGCCGGGGACGGCTGTCCGCCCCCGGCCGACTGTGCTGACTGCTCCGACAAACCCGCTCCCACTGCTCCCACCGCCTGTCCGTCCGCCCGCCTCAGGCGCGCCCGGCGTGGCTCCGCTCGATCACGCCGGCGGCTCCAGGCGCGCTATCGCGCGCAGGGCCCTGGGGGCGAAGCGTGACATGAAGTGGGCACCGCGCGCCTCGGGGGTGACCGGGACGACGGCCTCGTTGCGGACCACCGCGCGCAGGATCGCGTCCGCGACCTTCTCCGGAGGATAGTTGCGCAGACCGTAGAGCCGGGATGCCTTCTGCTGCCGGCGCTTCTGCTCCTCCTCGCCGACACCGGCGAACCGGGCCGTCGCGGTGATGGCGGTGTTCACGATGCCGGGGCAGATCGCCGAGACGCCGATGCCCTGACCGGCCAGCTCGGCGCGGAGGCACTCGCTCAGCATCAGCACGGCCGCCTTGGACGTGCTGTACGCGGGCAGGGCGCGGGAGGGCTGGAACGCCGCCGCCGAGGCGGTGTTGACGATGTGGCCGCCCTGCCCGCGCTCGGCCATCTGGCCGCCGAAGATCCGGCAGCCGTGGATGACGCCCCAGAGATTGACGTCGAGGACCTTCTTCCACTCCTCGCTCGTCGTTGCGAAGAACGAGCCGCTCAGGCCGATGCCCGCGTTGTTGACGAGGACGTCGACCGTTCCGTAGTCGCTCGCCACCTTCGCCGCGAGCTTCTCCATGGCCTGCTCGTCGCTGACGTCGACGGTCTCCCCCCAGGCGGCGGGGGCGCCGATGAGCCGGGACATCTCGGCCGTCCGGGCCGCGCCCTCGCCGTTCCGGTCGACGGCGACGATCCGCGCACCCGCCTCGGCGAACGCGAAGGCGGTGGCCCGGCCGATGCCGCTGGCCGCGCCGGTCACCAGGACCAGCTGGCCGCCGAACCGCTCCGCGTACTCCGGTCGCACGCCGCTCTTCGCCGTCGTTTTCGGAGCCTTGGTGGACCGGTCCTCGTTCGCCCCGACGAACTCGCCGATCCAGGCGGCGAGCTGGTCGGGCCTGGTGCGCGGAACCCAGTGCTTGGCCGGCAGGGAGCGGCGGGTGAGGTCCGGCACCCAGGCCCCGAGGTCGTCATAGAGCCGCTCGGAGAGGAAGACGTCGCCGGTCGGCGTGATCAGCTGCACCGGCGCGTGCGCGTACGCGTCGGCGCGGGGGCGGCTGAGCCGTGCGCGGACGTTGTCCCGGTAGAGCCAGGCGCCGTGCGCCGCGTCGCCGGGCAGGGACGCCGTCGGATAGTCGCCGGCCGGGACCTTCTCGACCCGCTGGAGGATCTTCGGCCACCGCCTGCCGAGCGGGCCGCGCCAGGCGAGCTCGGGCAGCAGGGGCGTGTGCAGCAGGTACACGTACCAGGACTTGGCGCCCTGGCCGAGGAGCTGGCCGATCCGGCGCGGGGTGGGCCGGGCCATGCGCTGCTTGATCCAGTGCCCGAAGTGGTCGAGGGACGGGCCGGACATCGACGTGAAGGAGGCGATCCGGCCCTCCGTGCGCGGAACGGTCACGAACTCCCACGACTGCACCGAACCCCAGTCGTGGCCGACGAGATGGACGGGCCGGCCGGGGGAGACCGCGTCCGCCACGGCCAGGAAGTCGTCGGTCAGTTTCTCCAGGGTGAAACCGCCGCGCAGCGGGGTCGGCGCCGTGGAGCGGCCGTGGCCCCGGACGTCGTACAGCACCACGTGGAACCGCTCGGCGAGCCGGTGCGCGACCTCCGACCAGACCTCCTTGGAGTCCGGGTAGCCGTGCACCAGCAGGACGGTCGGCCGGCTCTCGTCACCCAGCTCGGCCACGCACAGCTCGATCCCGCCCGTACGGACCCAGCGCTCCCGCGCCCCCTTCAGCCCCGCCATCACACGTCCCTCTCGTTCCAGCGCCGCACGTGCGGCAGATCGTCGTCCAGCCAGAACGCGCTCTGCTCGGGGTCCTTCGAGTCGGTGACGACGAGGATCTCCTCGAACTTCGCGCCCGTCCCCCGGAATCCGAGGTGCGGCTCGACGGCCCACAGCCCCGGCCGCGGCGGGTGGTCGGAGAACTTGTACGGCGACCAGAGCGGCGACCAGCCGTCGCGGTGGCCGTGCACGGCGTCGCTCGCCAGCCCCTTCAGCGACTGGGTGCCGAAGCCGAAGAGCGTCGGCGACCAGCGCCGCTCCCTGACCCGGTCGATCTTGTGGGCGATCACGCCGAAGGGATACGCGCGGTGCCGGTTGGCGTATCCCTGGCGGACCATGAGCCGGTCCACGTCCTCGTAGATCTCCCGCAGCGAGCGGCGCTCGCGCACCTGGCTCAGAATCAGCTCGCGGTGCGCCCTGAGATCGGCGAGCAGTTTGTCGTGCAGGGGGTCGAGGCCCAGGCATCCGGAGTAGCCGATGTCCGAGGTGTAGCCCTTGTACACCGGGGCCATGTCGAGGATGAACGGCATCCCCGCCTCCAGGCGCCGGTTCGTGGGGAAGAACTGGAGCGGGATCTTGAAGTCCACGAAGGCCGTGCGGTCGCCGAACCAGGCGAAGGGCCGGTGGAACCAGTCCCGCACCCCGCGTTCGTACAGCCAGTCCCGCTGCATCTTCGCGGCCTCGCGCTCGGTCACCCCCGGCTTGAGCTGCGCCGCGACCGCTTCCGCGCACTCGTAGGAGAGGCGCTGCACTTCCCTGAACCCCCGCAGGTCCGCGGCCGGTCCGCCCGTCACTGCCGAGGCCTTCGTCATTGCTGAGGCCATGCCACCCCGCCCGTCCGATGTGAGCGTACGCGTGCGCTACGTGTCCGTAACGTGACACTGATGAATGTGACAATGATCGACGGCTGCGTCAAGGGTCGCGCGCATGCCTGTGGAAAACGGCGGCGGCGAACGACTTTGGTCTCGACTCCCCTACGGGTTCGTACGCCTGGAGTCGGATACGGATCGAGCCGTTGGGCTGACGACTGCTGTGGTGTGCGCCACTACCGTCGAATCGTGACTGTGATCGCCACCGAAAGCCTCAGCAAGCGGTTCCCCCGGGTGACCGCTCTCGACCGGCTCTCCCTGGACATCGGGCCCGGTGTGACCGGACTGGTGGGTGCCAACGGAGCCGGTAAGTCCACGATGATCAAAATCCTGCTCGGGCTGTCCCCCGCCACGGAGGGCCGGGCCGAAGTGCTCGGCCTGGACGTCGCCACATCCGGCGCCCAGATCCGTGAGCGGGTCGGATACATGCCCGAGCACGACTGCCTCCCGCCGGACGTCTCGGCGACCGAGTTCGTCGTCCACATGGCGCGGATGTCGGGCCTTCCCGCCACGGCCGCCCGCGAGCGGACGGCCGACACGCTGCGCCACGTCGGTCTGTACGAGGAGCGGTACCGCCCCATCGGCGGCTACTCCACCGGCATGAAGCAGCGGGTGAAGCTGGCCCAGGCCCTGGTCCACGACCCGCAGCTGGTGCTTCTCGACGAGCCGACCAACGGCCTCGACCCGGTCGGCCGCGACGAGATGCTCGGCCTGATCCGCCGGGTGTGGACGGAATTCGGCATCTCGGTCCTGGTGACCTCCCACCTGCTCGGCGAGCTGGAGCGCACCTGCGACCACGTCGTCGTCATCGACGGCGGGCGGCTGCTGCGCTCCAGCTCCACCAGCGACTTCACCCAGATCACCACGACCCTCGCGGTCGAGGTCACCGACTCCGACACCCATCCCGACGGCACGGCGACGCTGCGCGCGGCCCTCGCCGCCGCCGGGGTCACCCTGCACGAGGGTGTCGAGGACGGGCTGCCCGGCGCGGGCCACATCCTCCTGGTGGAGGCCGCCGGCGAGGAGACGTACGACCTCGTCCGCGACACCGTCGCCGACCTCGGCCTCGGTCTCGTCCGCATGGAGCAGCGCCGCCACCACATCGCCGAGGTCTTCCGCGCCGAGGGCTCCCAGGAACAGCAGGAGGTGCCGACGCGATGAGCTCACCGGCCCAGACCCCCGAGACCACCCGGATCCACAACATCGGGTACCGCAACTACGACGGGCCGCGCCTCGGCCGTGCGTACGCGCGCCGGGCGCTGTTCTCCCAGTCGCTGCGCGGCGCGTACGGACTCGGCCGCAGCGCCAAGTCCAAGGTGCTGCCGATGATCCTCTTCGCGGTGATGTGCGTTCCCGCGCTGATCATCGTCGCGGTGGCGGTCGTGACCAAGGCGCCCAAGCTCGCGATCGAGTACACGCAGTACGCGATCTACCTCCAGCTCGTCATCGCCATCTACCTGGCGGCCCAGGCACCTCAGTCCGTCTCCCGCGACCTCCGCTTCAGGACCGTGCCGCTGTATTTCTCGCGGCCGATCGACCGCGTGGACTACGTCCTCGCCAAGTACGGCGCCATGGCCTCGGCGCTCTTCATCCTCACCGCCGCCCCGCTGCTGATCCTCTTCATCGGTTCACTGCTCGCCAAGCTCGACTTCGCCACCCAGAGCAAGCTCTTCGGCCAGGGGCTCGTCTCCGTGGCCCTGCTCTCGCTGCTCTTCGGAGGCATCGGCCTGGTCATGGCGGCGCTCACGCCGCGGCGCGGCTTCGGCGTCGCCGCCGTGATCGCCGTGATGGTGATCTCGTACGGCGCGGTCTCCACCCTGCAGGGCATCGCCTACGGCACGGACAACGTCGATGCCATCAAGTGGATGGGCCTGTTCTCGCCGGTCACCCTCATCGACGGCGTGCAGACAGCCTTCCTCGGAGCGCCGACCGCGTTCCCCGGCGGCGCGGCCGCCGCTCCGGGGGCCGGAGCCGGCGCGGTCTACGTGCTGGTCGTCCTCGCGCTCATCGCCGGCTCCTACGGCGTCCTGATGCGCCGCTACCGAAAGGTCGGACTGTGACCACGATCAACATCGACCACACCTCGCGGTGGTTCGGCAACGTCGTGGCCGTCAACGACGTCACCATGACGATCGGCCCCGGTGTGACCGGCCTCCTCGGCCCCAACGGCGCCGGGAAGTCCACCCTCATCAACATGATGGGCGGCTTCCTCGCCCCCTCCACCGGGGCGGTCACCCTCGACGGGCAGCCGATCTGGCGCAACGAGTCCGTCTACCGGCAGATCGGCGTCGTGCCCGAACGGGAAGCGATGTACGACTTCCTCACCGGCCGCGAATTCGTCCTGGCCAACGCCGAGCTGCACGGGCTCGGCGCCAAGGAGGCCCAGCACGCGCTCGCCACGGTCGAGATGGAGTACGCGCAGGACCGGAAGATCGCCACGTACAGCAAGGGCATGCGGCAGCGCGTGAAGATGGCCTCGGCCCTCGTCCACCAGCCGTCCGTGCTCCTGCTCGACGAGCCGTTCAACGGCATGGACCCGCGCCAGCGCATGCAGTTGATGGACCTGCTGCGCCGGATGGGATCAGCGGGCCGCACCGTGCTGTTCTCCTCGCACATCCTGGAGGAGGTCGAGCAGCTCGCCTCGCACATCGAGGTGATCGTGGCCGGACGGCACGCCGCCTCCGGCGACTTCCGCAAGATCCGCCGGCTCATGACCGACCGGCCGCACCGCTATCTCGTACGGTCCAGCGACGACCGTGCGCTGGCCGCCGCGCTCATCGCCGACCCGTCCACGGCCGGTATCGAGGTCGATCTGGCGGAGGGCGCGCTGCGCGTCCAGGCCGTCGACTTCGGGCGCTTCACCGAGCTGCTGCCCCAGGTCGCCCGGGCACAGGGCATCCGCCTGCTGACGGTCTCGCCCTCGGACGAGTCCCTCGAATCGGTCTTCTCGTATCTCGTAGCGGCCTGAAAGGAGCCTGACCGATGTACAACCCCACAGTCGCCCGGCTCACCTACCGGGCCCTGCTCGGCCGCCGGCGGGCGCTGATCCTCTTCGCACTCCCCGCTCTGCTGCTCCTGATCGCCGCGGCGGTACGGGCCTTCAACGGCGCGGACGACCAGATCGCGGCCGACGTGCTCGGCGGCTTCGCGCTCGCCACGATGGTGCCGCTGATCGGTGTGATCGCCGGAACGGGCGCGATCGGCCCGGAGATCGACGACGGTTCGATCGTCTACCTGCTGTCCAAGCCGGTGAAGCGGCCGACGATCATCTTCACCAAGCTGATCGTGGCGATCGCCGTGACGATGGTCTTCTCGGCCGTCCCCACGTTCCTCGCCGGCATGATCCTCAACGGCAACGGTCAGCAGGTGGCGGTGGCGTACACCGTCGCGGCACTGGTCGCCTCCATCGCCTACAGTGCGCTTTTCCTGCTGCTCGGCACTGTCAGCCGCCACGCGGTGGTCATCGGCCTCGTCTACGCCCTGGTGTGGGAGGCGCTCTTCGGCTCCCTGATCTCGGGGGCCAAGACGCTCAGCGTGCAGCAGTGGGCGCTGGCGGTCGCCCAGAAGGTCAGCGGCGAGGGCCTGGTCACCTCGGAGGTCGGCCTGTCGACGGCACTTGCGCTGCTGATCGGCGTGACGATCGCCGCGACCTGGTACGCGGGCCAGAGGCTGCGGTCGCTGAAGCTGGCGGGCGAGGAGTAGGCCCGGGCGGCGACTGCGGCGGGAAACGCAGGCCCGATCGGGCCTGACGGCCGGAGGGGGCCGCCTCGGACGGGGGGCCATGCAGCCGGGGCCCTGCCTCGGCGGGGCCCGCCTCAGACCTTCCGGTCCCTCGCCGCGAGCAGACCGACACCCAGCGCCGCTACGCAGACGCCGAGCACCAGCGCGATCGGCACCGTCCAGGACCCGGTCGCCTGGTGCACCGCGCCGGCGGCCAGCGGCCCTGCCGCGGCGAGCGGATAGCCGACGGTCTGGGCCATCCCGGAGCCGGGCGGCGGTGACCGCGTCGCCGCTGCGCAGCACGATCAGGGTCAGGGCGAGGCCGACCGCCCCGCCCTGGCCGACGCCGAGGACGGCGGACCACAGCCAGGCCCCCTGCACGGGGACGATCAGCAGCCCGGCGTACCCGAGCGCCACCATCGAGGTGACGAGCACGACCAGGGGGCGCTGGCTCCGCATCCGGCAGGCGAGGAGCGGCACGGCGAAGGCCCCTGCCACCTGGATGAGGTTGTTGAAGGCGAAGATCACGCCCGCCGTGGAACGGCTCATCCCCTGGTCCGTGAAGATGGTCGGCATCCAGGCGATCAGGACGTAGGACCACAGCGACTGCAGCCCCATGAAGAGGGTCACCTGCCAGGCCGTCGCCGAGCGCCAGACGTTCCGGGCCCGGGGCGCCGGGACGGTCCGTACCGCTTCACGGCCCGTGCGACCCCGCGCGATCACCACCTGCGGCAGCCACGCCAGCGCCGCGAGGGCGGCCAGCAGCGACCAGAAGCCCAAGGACGCCTCCCAGCTGCCGCCGAAGGCACGCTCCAGCGGCACGGACGCCGCCGCGACCACGGTCGCACCCGCGATCATCGCCCCCGTGTAGACCGAGGTCATCGAGGCCGCCCGGTCCGGGAAGTCCCGCTTGATCAGACCCGGCATGAGGACGTTGAGCAGGGCGATCGCCGTGCCGACCAGGACGCCTCCGCCGTAGAGCGCGTACACCGACGGCACGATCCGAACGAGGATGCCGGCCCCGAGCAGTACCAGCGCCGCGCACAACACCGGTTCGGCGCCGAACCGCCGCCCCAGCCGGGGCGCCACCAACGCGCCGATCCCGAGGAAGAGCACCGGTACGGACGTCACCAGCGAACTCGCCGTCGAGGACAGGCCGAAGGCCGTCGCGATCTCGCCCACCAGCGGTGACACGCTCGCGAGCGCCGCCCGCATGTTGAGCGAGGCCAGCACGATCCCCACCATCAGCAGGGCGGGGTGGGCGAGCAAGGCCCGCCGCCCGGCGGCCTCTTGGGGCGAGTGCCGGACATCGGCCTCGGCATCGGGAAGCACGGGTATCTCCGGGCGGGGCACGACGAACGGCCTTTCTCTTCTGTACGTAAGGGAGTTCAGCGGGCGGTCAAGGGATGAGCGGGGCGCCGGACGGCCGGCGGCCGAACGGTCAGCCGGCTGCGTCCAAGGCGGCCACCGTCTCCATCGGCAGGCGCAGCAGCTCCCGAGCCCCCGCCTCCGCGCCCGCCGGATCCCCGGCCTCGATCGCCGCGACCAGCGCTTCGTGCGCGTCGATGTCGACCGGCGGCATCTCCCGGTCGCCGAGCGCCCGCACCAGCACCTCGTGCACCTGGGTGGAGAAGAAGCGGTACACCTCGGCGAAGGCCGCGTTGTGCGTGGCCTCGACGACGGCCAGGTGAAAGGCCATGTCCGCGTCCGCGTCGCGGTCGCCCTCCTCCCGGAGGGTCGCCAAGGCCGCCCGCAGCCGCAGCAGGTCGCGGGTGTCCCTCCGCACCGCCGCGAGACGCGCCGCCTCCGCCTCCAGCGCCACCCGCAGCTCCAGGACGTCCATGGCACCCGCATGGCGCATCCCGCGCAGAACGGCGGCCGGATCGGCCGTCGACCTGACAAAAGTGCCGTTGCCCTGGCGGGACTCCAGCAGCCCCGCGTGGACGAGGACCCGCACCGCCTCGCGGACCGTGTTGCGGCCGACGCCCAGCTGCTCGGCGAGCTCGTGCTCGGTCGGAATGCGGTCGCCGACCGCCCACTCGCTCTCCGTGAGCTGGGCCCGCAGCTGCTCGACCACCGAGTCCACCAGCGAGGTCCGCCCCGCCGCCTTCAGTGCCATCGCCACTCCATTCGCCCGGTTGCCCGGTCATCCTACAACTGCTGTTGCGGGTGGCTCGGGATTACTGTGGGGCCCGTACGCGGACACGAACCCTCACCACCTTCGGGAGTCAGTCATGTCAGACCGCTTCGACGTCGTCGTACTCGGAGCTGGCCCCGGCGGCTACGCCGCCGCCATCCGCGCCGCCCAGCTGGGCAAGCGGGTCGCGGTCGTCGAAGAGAAGTACTGGGGCGGTGTCTGCCTGAACGTCGGCTGCATCCCCACCAAGGCGCTGCTGCGCAACGCCGAACTCGCCCACATCTTCAACCACGAGGCCAAGACCTTCGGCATCAAGGTGGACGGCACCGTCTCCTTCGACTACGGCGAGGCGTTCCGCCGCAGCCGCACGGTCGCGGACGGTCGCGTCAAGGGCGTCCACTTCCTGATGAAGAAGAACGGCATCACTGAGTTCGACGGCCGGGGCACCTTCCTCGACGCGAACACCTTGCAGGTGAACAAGGCCGACGGCACCTCGCAGACGATCACCTTCGACAACTGCGTCATCGCCACCGGCGCCACACCGCGCCTGCTGCCCGGCACCGCCCGCAGCGAGCGCGTCGTGACGTACGAGGAGCAGATCCTCGCCGAGGACGTGCCGCAGTCGGTCGTCATCGCCGGCGCCGGCGCGATCGGCATCGAGTTCGCGTACGTCCTGCACAACTACGGTGTGAAGGTCACCATTGTCGAGTTCCTGGACCGGATCGCCCCGCTGGAGGACGCGGACGTCTCCAAGGAGCTGGCCAAGCAGTACCGCAAGCTCGGCATCGACGTCCTGACCTCCACCCGCGTCGAGACGATCGACGAGTCCGGCCCGCAGGTCCGTGTCACGGTCACCGGCAAGGACGGTGCGCAGAAGGTTCTGGAGGCCGACAAGGTCCTCCAGGCCATCGGCTTCGCGCCGAACGTCACCGGTTACGGCCTGGAGAACACCGGTGTCGCGCTGACCGAGCGCGGCGCGATCGAGGTCGACGGCCGCTGCCGCACCAACGTGCCGCACATCTACGCGATCGGTGACGTCACCGCGAAGCTGATGCTCGCGCACACCGCCGAGTCCATGGGTGTCGTCGCCTCCGAGACCATCGCGGGCGCCGAGACGATGGAGCTCGACTACCCGATGATCCCGCGCGCCACCTACTGCCAGCCGCAGATCGCCAGCTTCGGCTGGACCGAGGCGCAGGCGCGGGAGAAGGGCTTCGACGTCAAGGTCGCCAAGTTCCCGTTCACGGCGAACGGCAAGGCGCACGGCCTCGGCGACTCGACCGGCTTCGTGAAGATCATCAGCGATGCGAAGTACGGCGAGATCATCGGCGCCCACCTGATCGGTCCCGACGTCACCGAGCTGCTGCCCGAGCTGACCCTGGCCCAGCAGTGGGACCTGACCGTCCACGAGGTGGCGCGGAACGTCCACGCGCACCCGACGCTGGGCGAGGCCGTGAAGGAAGCGATCCACGGTCTTGCCGGACACATGATCAATTTCTAGTGGTGTCTCAGCTTTCTCCCGCCTCCGGGTGGTAGGCACGGAAGGTGCCCACTCCGGAAGCCCTGCCGCCGGGTGGCGAACCGTCCCGACCGATCAGGTCGTGGGTGTGTTCGTCACCCGGTACGCACGTCTGGCTGCTCGTCATCGCGATCACCAGCGTCGTGATCGCGTTCTCCCCGGACGGCCTCGCGCACCATCTGCTGCACCGCAACAGCAGCAATCTGCACCAGCTCGCGCACCATCCGGTCCTGGCGCTGCTCGGCAGCGCCTTCTGGATCGAGAACCCGTCGGCCTTCCTGCTGTACGCGATGCTCTTCGAGTTCTTCCACGCCCCGGTCGAGCGGTGGCTCGGGACCTTGCGGTGGCTCCTCACCGTGGCCACGGCGCACATCGCGGCGACGCTCCTCAGCCAGAGGGTGGTGCTGGAGGCGATCCAGGACCACGACGTGCCGCGCAGCATGGCGCACGTGGTGGACATCGGGGTGAGCTACGGCCTCGCGGCCGCGGCCGGAATCCTGACGTACCGGATCTCCCGGCCCTGGCGGTGGGTCTACCTGGCGGGTGCCGTGGCGTTCTTCGCCGTACCGCTGTGCACACGTCATACGTACACGGACCTGGGGCACGCCATCTCGCTCGCGATCGGGCTGGCCTGCCGACCGCTGGCGCACGGGGTGCCGCACGGAAAACCGTTGGCCCCCGAACCCCCGCCGTCCGCACACTAGTTCAGCGGGGAGGGCCCGCGAAGTCACGAGAGCGCGACGTCACGCCGACCGCGAAGTCACGAGACCGGGGAGGAGCGCGATGTCGACCGACACCAGTTCGAGCCGGAGTTCGAGTCCGTCGAGCTCCCTGCAGGGCGGCGCCCCCTAGGGTGTCCGCCGGGGCGGCCGCTTCGAGCGCGCGGGACCTCCGCGCGGGCCGCCCACCCGGAGGATCGGCCGAGTGGTAAGGCAGCGGGCTTGCGCTGTGCTCAACGCAGAGCGAGTCGTCGTCCGGGTCACCCCGCGCGTGTCCGTTCCGCGCATCCTCCGCGGAACGGAAACCGGCCTACTCCGCGAGCAGACGCTCCAGCACGACCGCGATGCCGTCCTCCTCGTTCGAGGTCGTCACCTCGTCCGCGACGGCCTTCAGCTCGTCGTGGGCGTTCGCCATCGCCACGCCCCGCGCCGCCCAGGCGAACATCGGGATGTCGTTGGGCATGTCACCGAAGGCGATCGTCTCCGCCGCCTTCACCCCCAGCCTGCGCGCCGCGAGCGAGAGGCCGGTCGCCTTGCTCAGTCCGAGCGGCAGGATCTCCACGACCCCGGCGCCCGCCATGACGACGTCCACCAGGCTGCCGACCGTCGCGCGGGCGACCCGCGCCAGCTCGTCGTCCGACAGCGTCGGGTGCTGGATGTACACCTTGTTGAGCGGGGCCGACCACAGCTCCGTCGGATCGTCGTAGGCGCGGACCGGCAGGGGCCCCTCATGGACGCGGTAGCCGGCGCCCACCAGGACCTCGCCGTCGAGGCCGTCGCGGCTGGCGGCGAGCGCCAGCGGGCCGACCTCCGCCTCGATCTTCGACAGCGCCAGACCGGCCAGCTGCCGGTCCAGCGTCACCGACGTGAGGAGACGGTGCTCGCCCGCGTGGTAGACCTGCGCGCCCTGACCGCACACCGCGAGTCCCTCGTACCCGAGGTCGTCGAGGATGTGCCGCGTCCAGGGCACGGCCCGGCCGGTGACGACGATGTGCGCCGCCCCCGCCGCCACCACGGCGGCGAGAGCGTCACGCGTCCGGTCCGAGACCGACTCGTCGGCCCGCAGAAGCGTGCCGTCGAGATCGGTCGCGACGAGCCGGTAGGGGAAGGAACTCACTTGGAGATCGGCTCCAGGACCTCACGGCCACCGAGGTACGGCCGCAGCACCTCCGGCACGCGCACCGAGCCGTCCGCCAGCTGGTGGTTCTCCAGGATCGCCACGATCGTGCGCGGTACGGCGCACAGCGTGCCGTTCAGCGTCGCCAGTGGCTGGACGACCTTCTTGCCGTCGCGGTCGTCGCGCATCCGCACCGACAGCCGGCGCGCCTGGAAACCGTCGCAGTTCGACGCCGAGGTCAGCTCGCGGTACTTGCCCTGCGTCGGGATCCACGCCTCGCAGTCGAACTTCCGCGAGGCTGAGGAGCCGAGGTCGCCGGTGGCCACGTCGATGACCTGGAAGGGCAGCTCGAGGCTGGTCAGCCACTGCTTCTCCCACTCCAGGAGCCGCTTGTGCTCGGCCTCGGCGTCCTCCGGCGCGACGTACGAGAACATCTCGACCTTGTCGAACTGGTGGACCCGGAAGATGCCCCGGGTGTCCTTTCCGTACGTGCCCGCCTCGCGGCGGAAGCACGGCGAGAAGCCGGCGTAGCGCAGCGGCAGCTTGTCCGCGTCGATGATCTCGTCCATGTGGTACGCGGCGAGGGGTACCTCGGACGTGCCGACGAGGTAGTAGTCGTCCTTCTCCAGGTGGTACACGTTCTCCGCGGCCTGGCCGAGGAAGCCGGTGCCCTCCATGGCGCGCGGGCGGACCAGCGCCGGCGTCAGCATCGGGATGAACCCGGCCTCCGTCGCCTGCGCGATCGCCGCGTTGACGAGGGCCAGCTCCAGCAGCGCGCCGACGCCCGTCAGGTAGTAGAAGCGCGAGCCGGACACCTTGGCGCCCCGCTCGACGTCGATGGCGCCCAGCGCCTCGCCCAGCTCCAGGTGGTCCTTGGGTTCGAAGCCCTCGGCCGCGAAGTCGCGGACGGTGCCGTGCGTCTCCAGGACGACGAAGTCCTCCTCGCCGCCGACCGGCACGTCCGCGTGGACGATGTTGCCGAGCTGGAGCAGCAGGGCGCGCGCGGTCTCGTCGGCCTCGTTCTGCTCGGCCTCGGCGGCCTTGACGTCGGCCTTGAGCTGCTCGGCCTTCTGCAGGAGCGCGGCGCGCTCCTCAGGAGTGGCCTTGGGGATCAGCTTGCCGAGCGCCTTCTGCTCGGAACGGAGCTCGTCGAAGCGGACGCCCGACGACCTGCGCCGCTCATCGGCGGAGAGCAGGGCGTCGACGAGTGCGACGTCCTCTCCACGGGCGCGCTGGGAGGCGCGAACACGGTCGGGGTCCTCACGGAGCAGGCGAAGGTCAATCACCCCACCAGGCTACCGGTGTGGACTCGCGGCCCCCCACCCGATATCGCCTTGCGTGTCGCTTTGCCCTGGTAAGGGCTGTTGGGACAGGATTGGGACGAGAGTGAGACCGGGCTGGTGAACAGCCCCCTTTTCGTCAATGAACGACTCATCCGCCCCCCTGGAGGGGGCGGATAGGCGTGTGCGGCTTGACCGAACCAGCTTGTGGATCACGGCACTTCTCCACAGGAGGGCGCGGGCCCGTCGAGTTATCCACAGGCTGTGTGGAAGATCTGTGGATTCTGGAGAAGTCGTCCGGAATGGGACGCGCGGGCCTCGGAATTCCTCGATCAAACCTCCCTCAGACACTCATTCGGGTGGGAATTCCTCGCCCTAAAGAGTTGATCAAGGGAATTGGGGTGACACGGGCGTCCTGTGTCATGTGGACGGATGGGGAGTGGCTAGGGCGATTTGTCGACCGTATCCGCGTGGGGTGTCGACTTGTCCCCAGGTCGAGAGGTGGGCCTGTGGATAACTTCTGTGGGTAACCGAAAAGTATGCAGGTAGGACTAATGGTTCACACCTGTGGACGACCGCGCCCAAGGAAGGGAGGGGTCGGGCATCCTCGGGTCAGGCCCGCCCGTCCTGGGCCCTCGCCAGCCAATCGGAGGCCGCCATGAACTCCGCGTCCGACGTCCCGCGCCGCAGCGCTCGTACGTCCTTCACCGCGACGCCCGCCCTCGGGTACGACCCGAGGAACCGCACCTTCGGGCAGATCCGCTTCAGACCCATCAACGCCTCGCCCACGCGCCGGTCCGAGATATGGCCCTCGGCGTCCACGGCGAAGCAGTAGTTGCCGATGCCCGCGCCCGTCGGGCGGGACTGGATCAGCATCAGGTTGACCCCGCGCACCGCGAACTCCTGGAGCAGTTCGAGGAGGGCACCCGGGTGGTCCTCGCCCAGCCACAGCACCACGGAGGTCTTGTCCGCCCCCGTCGGCGCCGCCGGCCGGGCAGGCCGGCCCACGAGGACGAAGCGCGTCTCGGCGTTCTCCGCGTCGTGGATCTCGGTGACCAGGGCCTCCAGGCCGTAGGTCGCCGCCGCGAACTCGCCCGCGAAGGCCGCGTCGAAACGGCCCTCCTGCACGAGCCGTGCCCCGTCCGCGTTCGACGCCGCCGACTCCCACAAGGCGTCGGGCAGGTGGGCGCCGAGCCAGTTCCGCACCTGCGGCTGGGCCACCGGGTGACCGGTGACCGTCTTGATCTCGGACAGCTTCGTCCCGGGCCGCACGAGCAGCGCGAAGGCGATGGGGAGGACGACCTCGCGGTAGATCATCAGCGGCTCGCCGGAGGCCAGCTCGTCCAGGGTGGCGGTGACCCCGCCTTCCACCGAGTTCTCGATCGGTACGAGAGCGGCCGCTGCCTGCCCGTTGCGTACGGCGTCCAGGGCGGCCGGGACCGAGACCATCGGGACCAGCTCGCGCGTCGCGGCCTCGGGCAGCGTACGCAGCGCGGCCTCCGTGAAGGTGCCTTCGGGACCGAGATACGTATACCGGGTGGCTGACATACGGTCACCCTAATAGGCGCCCGGGCCGTCGGCCCCCCGCCCGAACGGGCTCACGACTCCAGGCCGAACGGACTCACGACTCCAGGAGCCGCTGCCCCACGTACTCGCCCTCGGCCGCCCCGCCCGGAACGGCGAACAGGCCGCTCGCCTCGTGCCGGACGAAGGCCGACAGCGCGTCGCCCCGGTCGAGCTTGCGCTGCACCGGTACGAAGCCCCGCAGCGGATCGGCCTGCCAGCAGATGAAGAGAAGCCCGGCGTCGGGCGTCCCGTCGGGGGCGATCCCGTCGTGGAAGGAGAACGGCCGCCGCAGCATCGCCGCTCCGCCGTTCTGTTCGGGTGCGGAGATACGGGAGTGGGCGTTGTCCGGGATGACGAGCTTGCCGTCCGGCCCGACCTTGTTCAGGTCGAGCTCGGTCGTCTCGGTGCCGCCGGTCAGTGGCGCCCCGTCCGACTTCCGCCGGCCGATGACCTTCTCCTGCCTGTCCAGCGGCAGCTTCTCCCAGTCGTCGAGCAGCATCCGGATCCGGCGCACGACGGCGTAGGAGCCCCCGGTCATCCACTCCTGCGCGCCCGAGGTTCCCGCCGGCACGAAGATCCGCCGGTCGAAGTCGGGATCGGTGGGCTTCGGGTTGCCGGTCCCGTCCACCTGCCCCATGAGGTTCCGAGCCGTCATCGGCCGCGCGGTCGCGCCGGCCGACCGGTTGAAACCGTTCATCTGCCAGCGCACCTTCGCGGCCGCCCCGGCGTCCTTCTGCAGCGCGCGCAGCGCGTGGAAGGCGACCAGCGCGTCGTCCGCGCCGATCTGCACCCACAGGTCGCCCTCCGAGCGCTTCGGGTCCAGCGCGTCGGCGGAGAAGGCGGGCAGCGGGTCGAGCTGGGCCGGGCGGCGCGCGGTGAGGCCCGTACGGCCGAAGAAGGAGTGGCCGAAGCCGAAGGTGACCGTCAGCGAGGAGGGGCCGGCGTCCAGGGCGATGCCGGTGTCGTCGGTCGAGGGCTCGCCCGCCATCAGCGCCTTCGCCGTGGCCGACCAGCGGCGCAGCAGCGCGGCGGCCTCCTTGCGACCGGCGCCGGGCGCGAGGTCGAAGGCGATCAGATGGCCTCGGGACTGAAGCGGAGTGGTGATCCCCGCTTGATGTTTCCCGTGAAACATCGCCTCCGTCGCGCCGACGGTCGTCAGTGCCGTGGCGTCGGAGGCCGGGGATTCGGGGCCGGAGACCGCCGCGTACACGCCGGCTCCACCGGCCGCGCCCAGGGCGAGTCCGGCGGCGCCCGCCGCGCCGACGGTGCCGAGCAGGCGCCGCCGGGAGAGCTCAAGATTGTCGTCGTCACGCACGAAGGTCAGCCGATCTTCACGTTCTTGTCGATGGTGGTCTGGTCGATGTCGGAGGTACGGACCGTCACCTGGATCTGCCATGTGCCGGGCATCGGGATCTGGACACCGCTCGCGCTCCAGTGTCCGGTCTGGATCCGGTCGGGCAGAACCGGCAGCGGGCCCACATCCTTCTCCTTCAAAGTGAAGGCGACCTTGATCTCGGGGACGTCGAGCGGGCGCCCGTTGGGCCGGTCCACATAGAGGTGGAGCGCGTTGGCGCCGGTACGGCCCGGGTCGAGGCTGAGCCGTACCGTTCCCTTGCCGTCCACGCCGCCGGTGTCGAAGGGCAGCCGGATGTCGACGGGCCGCTCGGGGACGGCGGTCGAGCCGGACACCGACGAGGACCCGCCCGCCTCCTCCTCCGTGCGCCCGGGTTCGGTCGACGTCAGTACGGTCGTCACTGCGAGGAGCACCGCGGCGACGACGGCCTCGGTGAGCACGGAGCGGCGCAGGCCGGTCCGTTCGGGGTCGGCGTCCCGGTCGCGCTTCTTCCGCGCGATCGCGACGGCGGCCCGCTGCCGGGCGAGCTGAGCGGCCCGCTCGGGATCGACGGTTGCGGTGGCCTGCTCGACGTCCTCGGCGGCCTGCTCCTCGTCGACCGCCTCGGCGCTCTCGACCGCCTCGGCGCTCTCGACCGGCCCGTCCGCCTCGACCGGCCCGTCCGCCTCGACGGGCTCGTCCGCCTCGTCCGCCTCGGCGTCGTCGGCCGTCTCCCCCTCCGCCGGTGCCGCGAGGCGTCGCGTCCACTGCCGGGACATCCACGCGATCCCCACCAGTACGGCCACCAGCCCGATCTTGACCAGCAGCAGCTGCCCGTACGCCGTGCCCGTGAGGGCTGACCAGGAGCCGACCTGGCGCCAGGACTGGTAGAAGCCGGTCGCCGCCAGGACGACGACCGACCCGAAGGCGACCTTCGAGAACCGCTCCACCGCGGCCCGCTCGATGCCGGGAGCGCGGTACAGCGCGACGAGCAGCGTCGTCAGCCCGCCCAGCCAGGCCGCCACCGCGAGCAGGTGGAGGATGTCGACCGGCATCGCGATCCCCGGCTGGAGCCCGGTCGAGGCGTGTTCGGCGAGCGCCCAGGTGCCCGCGATGCCGGCGGCGACGACCGTGCCGCCGATCGCGAGCCCGAAGGTGAGGTCCTTCTTCTCCTTCTCGTCCGTCCGCCGGGTGTACGTCCCGAAGAGCACGGCGACGAAGAGCGCCGCCGCACCCAGCAGCATCAGCCGGGAGATCAGCGCGGCGCCGGTCTTGGTCTCCAGGACGGACTTGAGCCCGCCCAGGTCGAAGGCGTCGGCCAGTTCGCCGGAGCCGGTGTACGGGTTGCGCAGCAGCAGCATGACGAGCGTGGCCGCCGTCAGGGTCAGCCAGCCGCGGACCACGAACCGCTGCACCGGCCGGACTCCGGCCCCGCGCGGCCAGCAGGCGAGGACGAACGCACCGCCGCCGACGAGGACGGTGAACCCGGCGTACGAGAGGTAGCGCGCGATCCCGTAGAGCGTGCCGACGAGTCCGCCGCCCGGCTCCCGGTCCGGCAGGGCGACGGAGGTCTGGGAGGGGGCGCCGATGGAGAAGGTGAAGGCGCCCGCGATGGGGTGGCTGTCGGCGGAGACGGTCTGCCAGGCCACCGTGTAGGTGCCCTCGGGCAGGCCGGAGCGGAGGCCGACCCCGTACCGGACGACCGATCCGCTGCACAGGTCGCGGATCTCTCCGGTGTCCACCCGCTTCCCCGCCGGGTCGAGGACCCGGATCGAGTCGGCGCTCATGGCGACCTGCTCGGAGAAGGTGAGGTTGACGTCCTTCGGGGCGGTGGCGACCACCGCCCCGTCCCTCGGGTCGCTGCCGGTGAGCGCGGCGTGCGCGGAGGCGGGTGCCGCGCCGGCGAGCAGCGTGCCCAGGAGCGCGGCCGTGACGAGCAGCAGCCGGGTCAGGGCGGTCCCGAGGCGCGGGGCGGTGGCTGTCATCTGTGTGTCAGTCCCTCAGGGAGCTCAGTGCTGCTTCGGGTTGTGGGTCGCGGCCTCGACGGGAAGCTCGACCGCGATCGGGTCGGCCTTCTCGAAGTGCAGTTCGATGTCGATCTTCTCGCCCTGCTTCGGCTGCTTCTTGAGCTCCATGAACATGATGTGGTTGCCGCCGCGTTCGAGCTTCAGCTCGCCGTTGGCGGGGATGTCGAAGGACTTCACCTCCCGCATCTTCTGGTTCTTCGTCTCGTGGATCGTCACGTCGTCCGAGAGGGAGCTGGTGACGGAGAGGAGCTTGTCCGCGGTGCCGCTGCCGTTCGTGATGGTCAGAAATCCTCCGGCCATGTCCGTCGCGGGCTGCGGCATGAACGCGCCGCTGATCTCCAGCCGCGGCTTGCCGCCGGACGCGGCGGAGCCGGCGGAGTCGCCAGACCTGTCGGACGAGCACCCCGTCAGGGCCAGCACCGGGACGAGCGCGACGGCGGCGAACAGGGCGGTGGTGCGGCGGGTCACGGGTTCTCCCCCTTGATGATCTTCGGCAGGTCCTTGGCGTAGTCGTCGACGGTCGTGTCCTCGCCGTACAGGACGTAGCCCTGGTCGGTCGTGGGCGAGAACGCGATCACCTGGGCTCCGTGCATGGAGACGACCGAGCCGTCCTTCTCCTTCTTCGGCGGGTCGATGCCGATGCCGATCTGGCGGGCGCCCGCCTGGATCGCGGAGAAGTCGCCGGTGAGACCGGTGAAGGAGGGGTCACCGGCGGCCGGCAGCCACTTGGCCAGTTCGGCCGAGGTGTCCCGCTCGGGGTCGGTGGTGACGAAGACGACCTGGAGCTTCTCCTGGTCGGGCTTGGGGAGCTGCTTCTTGGCGATGGCGATGTTGCTCATCGTCAGCGGGCAGACGTCGGGGCAGTGCGTGTAGCCGAAGTAGATCAGCGTCGGCTTGCCCTTGGTCCGCTCGCGCAGGTCGAACTTCTGGCCCTTGGTATCGGTGAGGACGAGGTCGGGCTTGGTGAAGGGGCGGTCGAGGACGGTGGCCGCCTTGGTGGAGTCGGCGTAGGTGGAGACCTCGGCGACCGGTCCGTTCGCGGCGTCCGTGGACCTGCCGTCGCCGCCGGTGAGGCCGACGACGGCCGTCACCGCGACGGCGGCGACGACCACGGCGGAGGCGGCGATCAGCGGAGCGCGTCGGCTCGGCCGGGACGGCTCGCGGGACTGCTCGTCGTTCTTCTGGACAGACATGGTGATCTTTCTTGAGGTGGTTCTGGCCGGGCCGGGCGGCCGTCAGGCGGAGCGGCGGCGTCCGGCCAGCACGCCGAAGGCGACACCCGCGACGCCCACGAGGATGCCGACGATGCCCAGCACACGAGCGGTGGTGTCGCTGGAGTCGGAGTCCGAGTCGGAGGCGGCGTGGGAGTGTCCCTTCTCGTCCTTCACCTCTTCCTCCTGGCCCGCCTTCTCGTCCGTCTTCGTGGCGCCGCCACCGTGGTGGCCCTCGGTCGCCGCCGACAGCTTCAGCACCGGGGCGGGGTTCTGCGGCTCGGCCGCGCCCTCCTTCGGCTCCTCGATCCAGCGCACGACCTCGTTGTTGTCGTACGTCTGGATGGCCTTGAGGACGAGCTGATCGGCGTCCTCGGGCAGCTGACCGAGGGAGAGCGGGAACTGCTGGAACTGGCCCGGGCCGATCTTCGAACCGTCGGCGGTCCAGGTGACCTTGGAGACGGCCTCGTTGATCTTCTTGCCGTGCAGCTCCAGCGGCTTGGCCAGCTTGGCCTTGGTGACCACGGCCTTCCAGCCCGGGACCGGCTGCGGCATCACGGAGGCGAGCGGGTGGTCGGTGGGGAAGTTGATCTCGACCTTGACGGTGGAGGCGTTGTCGCGCTCGTTGGGGACCTTGACGTTGACGGTCGCGTAGCCGCCCTTCGCGGCCTCGCCCTGCGGCTGCACGCTGACGTGCGCGAAGGCGGTGCCGGAGAGCAGCACGACGGAGGAGAGAGCGATGCCGCCGGCGACGGCGATACGGGAAACGTTCATGGCAGAAGACACTCCAGCTCGGGAGAGAAGGTGAGAGGTCCGGCACGCCGGCGGTGGCGAGGGCCCGGGGTCACGGGACCACGAGCGCGCGGACGACCGCGGACCCGCTCCCTGTGAGCGGTCCGCGTCAGGCGGCGAGTACGCAGCCGGCGGCCGGCGGGCCACGCCGGATCACGGTGTGCTGGAGCGCTTCCCCGCCCGGGGGTACGGGGACGTCGGCCGCGGCCCGTGGAAGGCGGCTCGGACCGGCCGCCGGAACCCCGGGAAGACCGGCGAGGAGCGCCCGTACCAGAGTGAGCGCGGCGCGCAGGGAGCGGACGAGCGCTGCCTCCGCGAGCCCGGTCGCGCCCTGCGCCGAGAGCCGCGCCGAGAGCCGTACGAGCCGGCCCAGCGCGATGTCGCCGCGGCGCAGCAGCCAGCCGGTGACGAGGGCGGCGAGCAGGTGCCCGAGCAGCATGGGCAGGTCGGGCACGAGTCCCGCGCTCTGCGGAGCCGCCGTCAGGGCGTGCGCGTGGCCGTGGGCCTGGGCGACGGCGTCGGCGGGATCGAGGCCCGCGTCGGTGATGATCCGGGTCGCGTCGGCGGGGCTGATCGCCGCGGCGCCCGCGCCGCAGACCAGCTTGGCGGCCATCCGGATCAGTGCCTCGTCGGCCTCGTGGCCCAGCCCGCCGCGGCCCGCGCCTCCAGCGCCCGCCGCGAGCGAGCGCTGACCCAGCCCGAACAGGGCGTGCAGTCCGAGCTGTCCGACGGCCAGCGCGCCGACGATGACGGGCAGCGACCGGCCCCGCCCCGCGAAGAGCACGGTGATCGCGAAGATTCCGAGGAAGCCGGCCACCAGTGTCCACAAGGCGATCCCGGCGCAGGCGGCGAGGGCGTGGCCCAACGCGGACAGCACGACGCAGACCGCGGTGAACACCGCGGCCCTCAGCAGGCGTGGCGCGAGCGCGGGGGCAGACATGGCGGGGCCATCATCGCACCAGGCCTGTCACCGCCGTGAGGCAGGTCCGGAAGATCACCTTTGGTGGCTTCGGGCGGACATACACCGGCGTGCGGCGCCGGTGCATCCGCCGAACGAGCGCTCCAGTCCCGCCGAGGGGCTTACGAGCCGCTCCTCGCGGCAATACGTATCGGTATGTCGAGCCGCAGCCAGGAGGCTGGAGCATGAGCATCTGGTGGTCTCTCCATTTGCGGCGCGAGGCCGCGAGCGTTCCGCTCGCCCGGCGGCTTCTCCTCGGCACGATGGAGACGGCGGGTGTCGACCCCGACGTGTCCTTCGAGCTGTCGGTCGCCCTGACGGAGGCCTGTGCCAACGCCGTCGAGCACGGCGGCGACCTGAGCGACGGCGAGGCCTCGGAGGCGTACCGGGTCACCGCCTATCTGGACGGCGAGACCTGCCGTATCGAGGTGGCCGACTCGGGCCCCGGTTTTCCCACGGGCTCCCGTGTCTCCTCGGGGCCCGGGGTTTCCAGGGCGGCGCCCGCGGCGCGGCGGGCCGCGCCGGACGCCGAGCACGGACGCGGGCTGCGGCTGATCGAAGAACTGGCGGACCACGTCCAGTTCGGCAACAGAACGGGTCGGGGCGGCGCCGTCGTCAGCTTCGACAAGATCGTCAAGTGGCGGACGGACGCGCCCCCGACGCTCTGGGGCATGGGTGGGCCTCCCCTCGCGCTGACCTGACGGACCGTACGCGGGCAGGCGGGTGCGCAGGTACGCGAAGGCCCCCGCCGACACGCGTCGACGGGGGCCTCCCGCTTCGGTCACCCGGTCCGTACGGAGGCGGTCCGCCCCTCAGGTACGGAGGTCAGCCCTTGAGGCCGGCCATCCAGGCCTCGACCTCGTCCGCGCGGCGCGGCAGCGAGTCCGAGAGGTTCCGGTTGCCGTCCTCCGTGACGAGGATGTCGTCCTCGATCCGGACGCCGATGCCCCGGTACTCCTCCGGCACGGTCAGGTCGTCGGCCTGGAAGTACAGACCCGGCTCGACGGTCAGGCACATGCCCGGCTCCAGCGTCGTGTCGACGTACGCCTCGGTGCGCGCGGCGGCGCAGTCGTGGACGTCCATGCCGAGCATGTGGCCGGTGCCGTGCAGGGTCCAGCGGCGCTGGAGACCGAGATCCAGGACGCGCTCGACCGGGCCCTCGACCAGGCCCCACTCGACGAGCTTCTCGGCGAGCACGCGCTGGGCGGCGTCGTGGAAGTCGCGGTAGGCGGCGCCGGGCTTCACCGCGGCGATGCCGGCCTCCTGCGCCTCGTAGACGGCGTCGTAGATCTTGCGCTGGAGCTCGGTGTACCGGCCGTTGATCGGCAGGGTGCGGGTCACGTCGGCGGTGTAGAGCTCGTTGGTCTCCACGCCGGCGTCGAGCAGCAGCAGGTCGCCGGAGCGGACCGGCCCGTCGTTGCGTACCCAGTGCAGGGTGGTGGCGTGCGGTCCCGCGGCGCAGATCGAGCCGTAGCCGATGTCGTTGCCCTCGACGCGGGCACGCAGGAAGAACGTGCCCTCGATGTAGCGCTCGCTGGTCGCCTCGGCCTTGTCGAGGACCCTGACGACGTCCTCGAAGCCGCGGGCGGTGGCGTCGCAGGCCTTCTGGAGCTCGGAGACCTCGAACGCGTCCTTCACGAGGCGGGCCTCGGAGAGGTACACCCGCAGTTCCTCGTCGCGCTCGGCGGTGACCTTGTCGGTCAGCGCCGCCTCGATGCCGGCGTCGTGCCCGCGCACCACGCGCACCGGACCGGTCGCGTCCTTGAGGGCGCCGGGCAGTTCGCGGACGTCCTCGGCCGGGATGCCGAGCAGCTGCTCGGCCTCGGACAGGGAGTTCCGGCGGCCGACCCACAGCTCGCCCTGGCCGTCGAGCCAGAACTCGCCGTTCTCACGGTTGGAGCGCGGCAGCAGGTAGATGGTCGCCTGGTGGCCGCCGCCCTTGACCGGCTCCAGGACGAGCACGCCGTCCTGCGTCTGGTCGCCGGTGAGGTAGGCGTACTCGGTGGAGGCGCGGAAGCTGTACTCGGTGTCGTTCGACCGGGTCTTCAGGTTGCCCGCGGGGACGACCAGCCGCTCGCCCGGGAAGCGCGCGGACAGCGCGGCGCGGCGGGCCGCGGTGTGCTCGGCCTGCGCGATGGGGGCGAGACCGCGCAGCTCGGTGTCGGCCCAGCCCGACTTCATGTTCTCGGCGAGCTCGTCGGAGACGCCCTGGTACAGGCCGTTCTTGCGCTGCTTGATCGGCTGGTCTTCGGTCTCTTCCGGGGTCTCCGGCGTGAGCTCCTCGGCCACGGGTCTGCCTCCTCTTGGTACGACACTGAACCCCCACCATCGTACGGTCGTACGGAAGGGGGCCCAGGGCCGTAAGACCCATTACCGCCGAGTCACATCGCGAGTCACCTGCCGAGTCCCGTGGCAGGTGCCACGCGCCGTCACGTACCGCTCACTCGAAACGGGCGGCGAGCAGGACCACGTCCTCCCCGTCCACCGTCGTGCCGAGGTCGTCGGGCAGCATCGTCCGCAGGATGTGGTCGGCGACGGCGCCCGGGTCGTGGCGGTCCGCCTTCGGCACGTTCGCGGCGGCCGCGTGCAGCCGCGCGAAGGCCCGGTCCATGGGGTCACCGGTCCGGCGCAGCAGCCCGTCGGTGTAGAGCAGCACCGTTTCTCCGGGCCCTGGAGCGATCTCGGTGCTGGGCGCCTCCCAGCAGGCGAGCATCCCGAGGGGGGCCGAGAGGGACGTCTCGACGAACTCGGTGCGGTGGGCGCCGATGATCAGCGGCGGGGTGTGCCCGGCTCCGGCGAGGACGATTCTGCGCTGCTTCGGCTCGGAGTAGGCGAAGAGCGCGGTCGCCGAGCGGGCGGGCTCGGTCAGCCGGAGGAGGAGTTCCAGGTCGGACAGGACGGCGACGGGGTCCTCGCCCTCCATGACGGCGTACGCCCGCAGGGAGGCGCGCAGCCGTCCCATGGCGGCGAGGGCGCTGGGGCCGCTCCCGGTCACGGAGCCGACGGCGAGCCCGAGGGCGCCCTCGGGCAGCGGCAGGGCGTCGTACCAGTCGCCGCCGCCGTGGGGGCCGGTGCGGTGGCGGGCGGCGAGCTGGACGCCGGGGACGCGAGGGAGGCGGCTGGGCAGCAACTCCTCGGCGATGGTGGCCCCCCGGACGCGGGCGCGCTCCAGTTCCAGGAGGCGGGCGAGGTGTTCGGTGGCGTAGCGGCCGTAGAGGCCGACGAGATGGCGTTGCCGCTCGGCGGGTTCGGCGGGTTCGTCGTACAGCCAGACGACGGCGCCGAGCTTTCCGGCGGCCTCGGTGGCGAGGGGGAGGGCGTAGCTGGCGGCGTAGCCGAGGCGGGCGGCCACCTCGCGGTGGCGCGGGTCGAGCTCCGCCTGGCCGAGCAGGTCGGGGACCGCGATGGGGCCGGGGACGGCGATGGGGCCCGGGCGGGGGCCCGGGCCGGGGACGCCGGTGGTCGGGTCGCGGACGGGCCGCGGGCCGGCCGGGCCGGGGAGGCCTTCGGCCGGGTCGGGAAGGCCTTCGAGGATGCGGCCGTACGACGTGGCGCTGCGCGGCACGGTCTCGATGGTGCCGAGCTCCGCGTGGGCGAGACCGAGGCCGATGGTGGAGGACGGGCCGAGTCCGTCGGCGGGTTCGAGGACGGCCATCCCGCGGCGGGCACCGACCAGAGCGGCGCCCGCGCGCAGCACCTCGCGCAGTGCTTCGTCGAGCGAAGCGGTCCTGATCAGGCACTCGGTGAGTTCATGGAGGGTGGTGAGGTCGGAGACCCAGCCGGCCAGCCGGTCCTGGATCAGGGCGCCGGGGAGGCTCGGCAGGTGCGCCGCCGACGGGGCGGTGGGCGTGACCGGTGGGGCAGTGTGCGCGGGAGAGGGAACCGTGGAATCGATTCCAGCCACTTTCGGCAGGTGAGGGGCGCTCATGTCAATCGGCCTTCCGACCGGTGCGTTTCGCGCAATAGCATCGCAAACCCCCATGTCATTCTGCGCCGCTATCCATGCATCCACATGTACACGCACAAGAGGAGGGATGTCCAGCATTGTCCCCGCGGGACTTGTGGTGTCTATGGGGTTTTGTAAAAGGGTTGAACTGTGGGCCAAGTTGGCCGAAAATTGCCCCCGTCGTGCACCTTTCACGATCGACTGGCGTCGTTTGAAGGCGCGTTGATTTGAACGTGACGGGTACGTAATCGGTGATGGCCAGGGGCAGTTGAAACGGCCCCGGAACCTGGCAGGGTGCCTGGGCGTCCTCACCGCCGCAGGCCGCGCTCCCCGAGTGGACGACGAGCCTCAGCTCGGCCCCTCCCGCCCCACCGCACGGGGCGGTGAACCGCCGACCTTGTACGCGCTGATACGCACAGTGAACTGATCCGCACATGCTGTCATGTGGATTCGGCGTTCAACGGAAAGGAACGAGCGCTCATGCGCGAGATCCTCGGAAGGCGACGCAGGCTCCGGTTCCGGCGCAAGGAGAGGACCGTCCAGCTCGACGCGGCGCTCACCTGCGCCACCGAGTGGGGCTGGCCCGTACTGCCCGGTGTGGGGCTGAAGGCGACGACCCGTACGACCAGAGGGGCGAGCTGCGCCTGCCCCGACCCCGAGTGCGTCGTTCCCGGCGCACACCCCTTCGACCCCGGACTGCTCGCGGCCACCACCGACGAGCGCATGATCCGCTGGTGGTGGACCCGGCGCCCGGACGCCCCGGTCGTCCTGGCCACCGGAGGCGCCGCGCCGTGCGCGCTGAGCCTGCCGGCCGTCGCGGGCGCGCGGGCCCTGACCGCCCTCGACGCGATGGGCATGCGGCTCGGCCCGGTGGTGGCCACGCCGACCCGCTGGTCCCTGCTGGTCGCCCCCTACAGCCTCGAACAGCTCGGCGAACTCCTCTACACGAAGGACAGCGTGCCCAGTTCGCTGCGCTTCCACGGCGAGGGCGGCTATCTGCTGCTGCCGCCGTCGGTCGCCGGGACGGGCCAGGTGCGCTGGGAGCGGGCGCCGCTCGCCGGCTCGGCCACCCCCTGGCTGCCGGACGTGGAGGCGGTGGTGGACGCCCTGGTGGAGGCGAGCACGGGAGCGCCGGAGGGCGGCAGCAGGCTCGCGTACTGACACCCGTACCGACGTGCGTGCGGGCTCGGGGATCTGGGCGCGTGGCTCGGGGTGCGCGGATCCCGGCTCGGGGACCGGAGTGGAAGCCGGTGGTCGCCGGGCCCGCGTTTGCCGCCGTACGTCACCCGTACGGGTGTGACGGGGCCCGACTTGTCCCGGAAACGGGCGCGCGCCGGGTCGCGCGCCCCCGATCCGCCGATATCTTCGGCCCACCGTTCACGAGTCGCAGCCAGCCGGGCAGGTGGGTCCCATGAATCTCCGCATGATCGGGCTCGGGGTCGTCGTGGTGTGCGCCACACTCCTGCCGCTGGCCGCCCTGGCGGGCGAGGCGACCGCCCCCGGCGACGACGCCAAGGCCGGCGCGAAGACCTGGGCCTGGACCAGGACCGGGGCCGACGGCGGTCTGCTGCCGGGGCTCGGCCTGGGCCGGCCCGCGGAGAAGGCATCCCGGGCCCCGGCCCTGCCCGCGTCTGCCTCCCCTTCCGCGCCCCCGCGCGCGGAGGCGCCGGCCCGGGCCTCGCAGTGCGGTCCCGAACTGGTCTCCCCCGACGGCATCGAGGCGCAGACCTGTGTCCTCACGGAGGGGCCGGACACCTGGGCGCGTACGTACTACCGCAATGCCACCGGCCAGCGGCTCGACGCCGTACTCACTCTGATGGGTCCCGGCGGGCGGACCGTACAAGTGCGTTGCCCGGTCCCGGCACAGGACGAACCGGGGGCCTGCGAGACGCCGCGGGAGCGCGGCCACGGTGCGGTTTCGGCATATTCCGCGGTCTCGGAATTCGCGGGCGCGGGAGAGGGCGACAGTACGCCGCTGCTGCTGCGATCTGGGAGCAACACGGTCTCCGCGGGCGGAAGTTGAGCCTCGGGAGGGGGCCGGGACGGGAACCGTCCGGGCATGAGAACGCCCGGTCGCTGGCGACGGGGGATGCACCAGCGACCGGGCTTCTAGAACCGTAACAAGAGATCTGCGGTTCGCAAATTCGATCTGGGTTATTCGGACAGGGATTTACCTGGCCGATCGTGGGGTTGTGGCGGAAGTCACCGACTGGTCGGTCTGTCAGTCACCGCGGCCGCCCCGGGTGTCAGCTGAGCGTGACCTGCCGGTTGGTGAGGCCGCCGCGGGCGCGGCGCTCCTCCGGCGTGAGCGGGGCGTCGGAGGCGAGGGCCGCGGCCAGCCGCTCGGCGAACTCGGCGGCCGGCTTCTCGCACTCCTCCGCACCCATCGACGTCGGGAGATCCCAGACGGGCACCATCAGGCCGTGCGCCCGGAAGGAGCCGACGAGGCGGGTGTTCTCGCCCAGGGAGGAGGTGCCGGCGGCGTGCAGGCGGGCCAGCGCGTCGAGGAGCTTCTCCTCGGGGTGCGGCATGACCCAGCGGAGGTGGTTCTTCTCCGGGGTCTCGCACCAGTACGCGGCGTCCACACCGGTCAGCTTGACGGTGGGGATGGCGGCCGCGTTGGCACGCTCCAAGGAGGCCGCGACCTCGGGGTCGGAGTTGTCCGCGGTCTCCGGAATCCAGAATTCGAAGCCCGAGTGCACGACCGGCGCGAAATCGCCGTTCGGGTCGAGCAGGTCCTGCAGGCGCTGACCCTCGGCCGGCACGCGGCGGCCGGCGACCGGGGTGCCGGGCTCCGCCTCCAGAGCACGCTGAAGCGTGTCGGCGAGATCGCGCGCGAGGTCGCCCGAGGTGGAGTCGTTCTGCAGCGCGAGCAGGACCGAGCCGTCGTCGCGGCGCAGCGCCGGCCACGCCATCGGCAGCACCGTCGCGAGCGTCACGGACGGCACGCCCTCGGGCAGCCCGTCCTTCAGCGTGAGCGGGACGGTGGCGGCGGGCACCAGTTCCCGCAGCGCGACCCAGTCGCACTCGCCGGGCAGACCCTCGAAGGGACGCTGGACCAGCTCGGTCACGGCGTGTGCGGCGGCCCGGCCGTGACACGCCTTGTAGCGGCGGCCCGATCCGCACGGGCACGGCTCGCGCGCACCGACGACCGGGATCTCCCCGCTCGTGACCTGTGCCTTCGCGGCCTTCGTCTGGGGGCGCTTCTTGGCCATGGTGTGGCTTTCTCCCGATAGCGGCGGTGCTGGGGTGCAGGGCAGTGCTCCGTGCACGGCTCTGTGTCGGGCGAGCCTAGCCGTACGGAGGCGGTGAGGGGCTCAGGCCGGGGCAGTCGTACGCTCCCGGGTCCCGCCGCGGTCCTCGGCCCTCGTCTTCCCCCTCGCTGCCCGCTCGCGGATTCGGCTCCGTCCGGTTCAGCTCAGCTCGTCGTACGCGTCCAGGAGCTCGAAGCCGGAGCCGCCGCCGACCCTGGCCGCGAAGTCCTCGCCACGACGGCCCTGGGTGACGACCACCCAGACCGTCACCTCGCCGGACGCGCTGTCCCGTACACCCCAGTCCTGAGCCAGCGCACTGATGATGTTCAGCCCACGGCCGCCACGTGCGGTGACCGAGGGCGTCGAGGGAACGGGCCGGGTCGGACCACCGCCGTCCGTCACCTCGACCGTCAGGCCCCCCGAGGGGTCGATGCGCCAGGCCGCACGGACGTCCCCGTCGCCCACCTCCGCCCGCCCCAGCGGCCTGCCGTGCCGGCAGGCATTGCTGAGCAGCTCGGAAAGGATCAGTACCGCGTCGTCGACGACCGACTCGGACATTCCGCTGCGGCTCAGCTGCTCCCGCATACGGTGTCGCGCTTCACCCACGCCCGCAGGGCCATGGGGTACGGCCATGCTCGACGACGTGGGCACCTCCTGTGCCACCACAAACGCCACCCCCGAGACCTCCTTTGCCCCACGCCACGGTGTGAATGCCCCAATGGCCTGGACCGGAAACCGGCCAATCAACGTCCGGTGACGCACTCGTGACGATCGAGTACGCGCCGAACGCGCCGGTGCACTCCCTGTGAGACCCGAGACAGGAGGGGGAAGGGTCAAAGGCGGCCCAATTGGGACAGGACCTGCTTCGGCCGGTTCGTGATGATCGCGTCCACACCGAGCCGCTCGCACAGCTCGACATCCTCGGGATCGTCCACCGTCCACACGTGGACCTGGTGTCCGGCCTTCTGGAGCCGCATGATCACGGTGGGATGGTGGCGGACGATCCGGATCGACGGGCCGGCGATCCGCGCGCCGGCGGGCAGCCGTCCGTCGCGCAGCCGCGGGGTGAGGAACTGGGTCAGGGAGACGGTGGGGAGGGTCGGCGCCGCGGCCGCGATCCGGTTCAGGGAGCGGGGGGAGAAGCTCATGACGCGGATCGGGGACTCCTCGGGCGCCGCGGGCTCGGCGAGGCCGAAGCGCTGCAGCAGCTGGAGGAGCCGCTCCTCGACCTGGCCCGCCCAGCGGGTCGGGTGCTTGGTCTCGATGGCCAGCTCGACCCGTCGCCCGGCGTCGGAGACCAGCTCCAGCAGGCGTTCCAGGGTCAGTACGGAGGTGAGTCCGGCGTCCTTCCAGTCCGGGCTCTCGCCGGCCTCCTCGCGCCCCTTCCAGACTCCGAAGTCGAGTGCGGCGAGGTCCGCGAGCTCCAGGGCGGAGACGGCGCCGCGGCCGTTGGAGGTGCGGTTGACGCGCCGGTCGTGGACGCAGACGAGGTGGCCGTCGGCGGTGAGCCGGACATCGCACTCCAGGGCGTCGGCGCCGTCCTCGATGGCCTTCACATAGGCGGCCAGGGTGTGCTCCGGGGCGTCCTCGGAGGCGCCGCGGTGGGCGACCACCTGGACGGGGACGCGGTTCGTGTGCTGCCGTGCGTGGGTCACCGCGTCATGGTGCCATTGGCGGGACGGCCGTACCGGATCGCGTCCGTTCTGTCCGTAAATAAAGAATGGGACGCGGATGCACAGCTCCGGCTTACAGTGGCCTGACGCCCTGTGGGAAAAGCTGTCCCCAGCACCCTGACGATGGCATCCACCTGTGCAGTGAACGAGGAGAGAGCTGTGAGCACCGAGAACGAGGGCACGTCGGTTCCGGCGGACCCGAGTGCCCCGTCCGCCCCTCCCGCGCCTCCCACCCTTCCCGTACCGCCGGCCTCGTCAGCGTCCGAGCCGGCAGCGGTGCCGGAGGCGGCGCCCGGGTACTCCCCCCGGCCCGAGCCCGCCACCGCACCGCTGCCCGTGACACCCCCCGCGGAGGCCGGGAGCGCGACGGGCGCGGCGGGCGGCTGGCCGCCGCCTCCGCCGGCCGTGCCGGCCTGGGGCGCGCCCGTCCCGCCCGCTCCCGAGGCCCCGCGCCGACGGGCCGGCGGGCTCGTCGCGGCGGTCCTGGCGGCGGCGCTCGTGGCCGGCGGTGTGGGTGGCGGCATCGGCTACTGGGCCGCCGAGCGCGGTGACGAGGTGACGCGCTCGACGACGGTCTCCTCCGGCGATTCCCCGGCCGCCTTCAAGCGCGAGCCGGGAACGGTCGCGGCGGTGGCGAACAAGGCGCTGCCGAGCGTCGTGACCATCCAGGCCAAGTCCGGCGGTGTCGAGAGCGAGGGCGAGGGCGGCACGGGCACCGGCTTCGTCTACGACGAGGAAGGCCACATCGTCACCAACAACCACGTGGTGGCGTCCGCTGCGGAGGGCGGTGGCGCGCTCTCGGCGACCTTCTCCGACGGCAAGACGTACGACGCGGAGGTCGTCGGCCGGGCCGAGGGCTACGACGTGGCGGTGCTGAAGCTGAAGAAGGCCCCGGAGGGCCTGACTCCGCTGCCGCTCGGGGACTCGGACAAGGTGGCGGTCGGCGACTCGACGATCGCGATCGGCGCGCCGTTCGGCCTGTCGAACACGGTCACGACCGGCATCATCAGCGCCAAGAACCGGCCGGTCGCCTCCGGCGACGGATCCGGCGGCAAGAACTCGTACATGAGCGCCCTCCAGACGGACGCCTCGATCAACCCGGGCAACTCCGGTGGCCCGCTGCTCGACGCCGGTGGCGCGGTGATCGGCATCAACTCCGCGATCCAGTCGACCGGCAGCGGCTTCGGCCAGTCCCAGGCGGGCTCGATCGGCCTCGGCTTCGCGATCCCGGTCAACCAGGCCAAGAACGTGGCCGAGCAGCTGATCAAGACGGGCAAGCCGGTCTACCCCGTGATCGGCGCGACCGTGAACATGACGGACAAGGGCGAGGGCGCCACCATCGCGGAGGAGGGCGCGGGCGGCACCCCGGCGATCACCCCCGACGGCCCGGCGGCGAAGGCCGGCCTGAAGGCGGGCGACGTGATCACCGGCTTCGGCGACCGCCAGATCGACAGCGGCCCGACCCTCATCAGCGAGATCTGGACCCATCAGCCGGGCGACCAGGTCAAGATCACCTACGAACGGGACGGCAAGACCGCCACGACCACGGTCACGCTCGGCGAGCGCACGGGCGACAACTGACCGGCTAGGCTGCCCCCCCCGCGCCGTTCCAACGGGATCCGGCGCGGGGCGGGTTGCCCGAGCGGCCTAAGGGAACGGTCTTGAAATCCGCGATCAGCTTCGCGGGCGGATCTGGGCCACCGCCAGAGACTTTCCGCAGCTAACAAAGCTGCACGTGAGAGGGGCTGCCGACCAGGTCGGCAGCCCCTTCGGCGTGTCCGGGTGTCCCACGCCAGAGCAGGCCTGAAACTGCCGTGTGCCTGCCAAGCGTGCCGTGATTCGATGCGGTTCGAAGATCTAGAACGACCTCTGTGAAAGGGTGTCCGTGCGTCTTCTCCGCTTCGCCGCAGCAACTGCAGCGGCCTCCGTACTCGCCATCCTGATCCCCGCCGCTGCCTCGGCAGTACCAGCCGGGGCGGAACCTTCCCCGGCAGTTGTCGACGTTCACAAGAGTGAGCTGACCGACAAGCAGATACGTGCCTTATGGACCCCCGAGCGCATGAAGGAAGCGCTCCGCAACCCTGCGAAGGCGCCGGCCGCGCGCCCGGACCGCGGTCGGACAACCCAAAGTGCCTCTCCACCGCATGGTTTGACCGCGTCGGCTCCTGCCCGGGGATTCACCGCGAGTGCCACCCTGTCTCAGACGAACGCAGCCGCCGGGATGTCCGTCTCCCAGGAGGTCCCCGCCGGGGCCGGAAACACCATCGTGGGGAAGTTGTACTTCTTCACGCCTGAGGGGAAGCTCAACCATTGCAGCGCGGCGTCGATTGTCTCGGCCAACAAGAACACCATCTGGACCGCTGGCCACTGCGTCCATCGAGGTGACGGCTCGGGGGATGCCGGCTGGAACAAGCACTTCCTGTACGTTCCGGGATACAGCCGTGGTGCAGAGCCCCTTGGGGAGTGGACCGCAGCCCGGCAATACGCGCCAACTGCTTGGACCCAGGACGGGGACGCGCGTGAAGCCGACGTGGCAGCGATCGTGCTCAACCCGCGCCTAGACGGAAATCTGGAGGACGTGGTCGGGTTTGCCTTGGGCTACCTGTTCACCGAGAACCGTACCGACTACACCGGTGCCGCAGTAATGGGCTACCCGGGGGAGGGCTACCAGCGCACCGACCTTGATGGGGAACGCCTGATGTACTGCGCAGGTGACACAGCCGATGCGTTCCCCGTGAACCCCTTCGATGACAGGATCAAGTTCGACTGTGACATGGGCGGGGGAGCCAGTGGGGGACCTTTCGTGTGGGGTCCGCAGAACGATCCACGCATCGTAGGCGCCGCTAGCCATGTGACGGTTGATGACGCCCAGCAGCGCCTCACTGATGACCTGTTCTCTTCTGAGCACGGAAGCTACGCGGCTGCGGTGATCAACACTGCAAATGGGGCGTGACCCGAGTCGGCCATGAAGCGACGGGCTGTTCCCACCAGGGAGGAGCCCGTCACCTGTTGCCGTCAGTCGCCCGGACTGTTGGCTGTTTCTCCAGGACGATGTGCTTTCGCCATTCGGCCCACATCGCCTCGAAGACCTCATGGTCAGTCATCTGGTCCACGTCTGCCGGAAGCGCCTGCCCTGACTTCGACAAGGCGACCTGCCACTGTCGAATGTAGTCCTCGCGAGTCTGAGGCTCCTCCGTGTGCGACTCGACCGATACGGCTTGATCGTCGCCCATTGCGAATGTCACGCTCGCTGTTACCACCGCGCCGCTGAGCATAGCCAGCAGTGTTGCGAGCGTGACAAGTCCCTTCCGTGCAGCCATGCCGACGAGACTAGCCCAACGAGTCAACCGGCATGCGACACCCGGCATTTGGTGACTTCGATGCGACCACTGACGAGCTCAGTCGCCCAAGGCGGCGTCGATGAGCTCGTTGGCCTTGTGCTGCTGGCCCCGCAGGATCTTCGCGTAGAAGCGCCACACGACCGCGATGCTGTGGCCGGCGCGGCGAGCGACTTCGACCGGGTAGACACCGGCCTTGATCCAGAGCGAGACGCACGCGTGGCGGAGCGAGTACGGCACGTCGGCGAGCGGGGTGTTCACCTCCTCCTCGGAGAGGACCTTGCGGTGGGCCTTCTGCCAGACCTCGGTGTACTCGTTCGATCGGACCCGGCCCCCGCGCACGGCCCGGAACAGACGGCCGTCGGGGGTGACGCCCCTGGGTCGCGATGTGGTCGCGGAGCATCTGGACGAGAGCCGGCGGGATGGGTACGCGGCGGGTGGCGCGGCGGGGCGCGGCGCTTCAGGCCACGTTCCTCGTACGGCTTGCCGTCATCGGTCCAGCCGGAGCCGACCTCTGGGCGGCTGCCGGCAAGGATCATCTCGCCCCACCCCTCCTGCGGCAGGACGAGGTCCGACTCCTTCAGGTCGGCCACCTCTGACGGACGGTTCGCGGCGTACATGCACCCGAGGAACGCGTACAAGTCCTCGCCGCGCGGGCCCTGGGCTGGGACGGCGTCGATCAGCTCACGGGCCATCTTCGGCTCGGGGACGTAGCGGAAGTCGACCTCGTCGTCCGTCTCCGGCGCACTCCAGTCGATCCGGGTGAGCGGGTCCACGTCGAGGAGATCCCGCTCGACCGCGTACCGGAGCGCGTTGCTTAGTACCGTCCGCTTACGAGCGACCGTGTTGTCCGCCGCCTTCTTGCCATTCAGCTTGAGCGAGATCGCCTTGAGCGCGGGGCGGAGCTTGTCCGAGACGGGCAGGTCCTTGACCTTGACGGAGTTCGCCGCGATCCCGTGTGCCGGGCGATCAACGCCTTCCACGAGTCGGCTCGCGTCGACCTCGGCGTGGATGGCGGCGTCTCCGGCGAGCAGCACCCCGAGCGGGACCTCCTGCTGCCCTCCGCGCGTCGCGAGGACGGCGCGCAGGCGTCCTGACCCCGAGGCCCGTCCGGCTGCGTGACAGACTCGTGGGAGCCGCCTCCGTGGTCAGCTCTGACCGCCTGTGGTCAACCTGTGGTCAGACTTCCATGCCCGAGGCGCCCAGCCGGTAGGCTGTAGCCCGCTCCGCAGCAGGTGAGGCGGGGCGTGGGTGGGTTGCCCGAGCGGCCTAAGGGAACGGTCTTGAAAACCGTCGTGGCGCGAGTCACCGTGGGTTCAAATCCCACACCCACCGCCAGGTGAAGCGGCCCCTGACCAGGATCGACGGTCAGGGGCCGTCGGCCTGTCCGGGCGCGGTACGTCTCATGACGGGCACCGGCGGCGCCTCGCGTCCGGGGCCGGGTTGTCAGTGCGGGATCAGGCGGGCTGCCGAGAGGATGGTGGCGCGGGCCTCGTGTTCGGGCAGACCCGTGCGGATCGCCGCTGTCGTGAGGGCTTCGGCGAGGGAGTCGCCGAGGCCGTTCTCGTAGGCGCGGCAGGCCGCCCAGAAGAGGCGTGTGTTGCGCTGCCCCTCGTGTGCCGTCAGGACGAAGTGGATCAGGCCTTGGCCTCGGCGGGGGTCGGCGTGGTCCGGGTGGTGGGGGCGCCGGGGTGGTGCGGGTGGCGCGATCAGGTTGAGGAGGGCGCGGGGGCAGGGCGCCGGGGCGAGGTCGGCGGTGCCCGGAGCGAGCCGGTACGCGCCCCGGGTGGTCACCGAGCCCGGGCCGACCAGGTAGCCGCCGGCCCCGCGGACGTCGATGCCGGGGGCGAGGCGGCTCGCGGAGTTGGGGACCACGACGTCGGGTGGGCCGGTCAGCCAGAGGTGGCGGCCGCCGCTGGGCGTGAGGACGGTGACCGTGGGCGGCACGGTGAAGAGGTGTTCGAGCGCGAGGTGCCGGAGCCTGGCCGTGGGGTCGTCGGCCGTGGGGTCGGTGCCCGTGGGTGACGGCTTCACGTCGAGATCGATGCCGATCAGGTGGTGGGGCGGGCGCCCGCACGCGATGCCGTAGCCGGTGGCCCAGGGTGCGGCGTCGAACAGCGCCCGTACGGCCGCCGAGTCGGTGGTGGCGTCGTGCACGCCGTGTCCGGGTCGGCCGCATTCCCCTCGGCAGCGGATCGGCGCGGCCTCGTCGTGATGCGGTGAGCGCAGGGCGGGGAGCTTGGTGGCGGACAGCGGGATGACGGCGAGCCCGCGCTCCGCGGCGGAGAGCGCGTGGGCGAGGGCCAGGGTGGCGGTGTGCCGGGAGGAGACGGCCATGGCTCTATTTTCGTACACACGTTCGAAGAAGGGAAGAGGGGGGGTCCGGGAGGGAAGCGGCAAAGGATTGGCTGAAAATCTGCCGGAACGCTTCCCCTCTTGCGGTGGCCCGGTTCGGCCGGTGCGGAACGCGCTCACCGGTGTGACCTGCGGGTCTTGAGGGACGCAAAGTGGTTTATCGACTTGTCCTCACGCTTGGGAGGGAATCGACCGCTCAGGGGTGGTTCGCCGGGGATTCGATGGGCAACCCTGGAGTTGCGACGTCGAGCACGACGACCGGGGCGATCGGCCAACCGCCTTGGGGAGAGCCGCACTTCAGTGCTTCGGCGCGAGAGGCGCGGCTCGGTTCAGTTCCGCAACAGCCCGGTTCAGCTCAGTTCGGTTCCTGGAGGAAAGCACATGGCAGGCATCCGTACCGCCCGCGTCGTCGCCGCTGCCGCCGCGCTGCCCCTGCGGCCGCCCTCTTCACCGGAGTGGCCCAGGCCGACGACGGCGGCTTCGCGGACAGCGGATCGAACGCGAGCGTCACCACCGTCATCGGCGGCGGCGTGGGTGGCGACAACTTCGGCGATTCGACCACCACGCAGCAGGTGGCCACCGGCTCCGGTGCCTCCGACCAGAACAACACCGCGAACGTGAACGGCGGGGGATCACGTCCATCGGGCAGACGAACGCGGTCGTCAACTTCCCCCCTGGTGGTTCTAGCCGACAGCCGGGGTCCGGCCCGAGGGGGTGACCGGGGGAGAGCGACGGCCCGCGCGTGGGTACTTCGGTACCGGCGTGCGGGCCGTTCCGCTCGTCCGTGGAGAGCGGCGACGGGCCCCGGCCGGGTGCGCCGGCGACCTTGACACGACTCATGTATCTGACGGACAGTCAGAAACCTTAGTCGTCCCGTCCTGGAGGCGTCGCCGTGCACCTCGCCCCGACCGAGCGACAGCTGCGGCTGCGCGCCGAACTCCGCGCGTACTTCCGGGACGTCATGCCCGAAGGGCCACCGCTCCCCGGCGACACCGCCGCGCAGCGGAAGCTGCTCCGCCGGATCGGCGGCGACGGCATGCTCGGGCTCGGCTGGCCGCAGGAGTACGGAGGCCAGGGCCGGGGACCCGACGAGCAGTTCGTCTTCTTCGACGAGGCCTACCGGGCGGGCGCCCCCGTCTCCATGGTCACGCTCAACACCGTCGGCCCGACGCTCATGAAGTACGGCACCGAGGACCAGAAGGCGTACTTCCTGCCCCGCATCCTGCGCGGCGAGACCGTCTTCGCGATCGGCTACAGCGAGCCGGAGGCCGGCACCGACCTGGCCTCGCTCCGTACGAGGGCCGTACGGGACGGGGACTCGTGGCTGATCCACGGGCAGAAGATCTTCACCTCGAACGCCCAGAACGCCGACTGGATCTGGCTGGCCTGCCGCACCGCGCCCGAGGTCCCCAAACACCGGGGGATCTCCATCCTCCTGGTCCCCACGGACGCGTCCGGATTCTCCTGGACCCCGATCGAGACGGTCGGCGGCCTGACGACGACGGCGACGTACTACGACGGGATCCGGGTCCCCGCGGGAAACCTGGTCGGGGAGGAGAACGGCGGCTGGGGGCTGATCACCAACCAGCTCAACCACGAGCGGGTCGCACTCGCCGCCATCGGCATGCAGGCCGAGGACTTCTACGCATCGGTGATCCGCCGGGCCCGCACACCTGATCCGGTGACGGGGCGGCGCCGCATTGACGAGCCGTGGATACGGATCCGGGCCGCCGAGGCACATGCCCGCCTGGCGGCGACGCGCTTGCTCAACTGGCGTCTGGTGGGGGACGTGGGGGCCGGGCGACTGGCCCCCGGCGACGCGAGCGGGGTGAAGTTCGCGGGAACCGAATCGGCGGTGGAGGTGTACCGGATATGTCAGGAGATCGCGGGCGGGGCGGGTCTGGTGAGGGCGGGGTCGCCGGGGGAGGTCGACGGCGGTGAGCTCGAGCGGATGAACCGCGCCGCGCAGATCAACACCTTCGGGGGAGGGGTGAGCGAGGTGCAGCGCGAGATCGTCGCGACCATGCGACTCGGCATGACCGGCACGAAGAGGGACGGGGGCCGGCGGTGAACGACGAGGGGGCGGCGGTGAACCACGAGGGGGCGGCGCACGACCTCGACGCCCGGCTGAAGGCGTACGAGGGGCGGGCCGCCGCGCGCGCCGGTATCGGCAAGGACCGGGTCAACGAGCCGATGATCCGGCACTGGTGCGAGGCCATGGGCGACACCAACCCGGCGTACGAAGGACCGGACGCCGTCGCACCGCCGACCATGCTCCAGGCCTGGACGATGGGCGGCCTGTCGGGGCACACCGGCCGCTCCGAGGCGTACGACGAGCTGCTCGCGCTCCTCGACGGCGCCGGGTACACCTCCGTCGTCGCCACCGACTGCGAGCAGGAGTATCTGCGCCCCCTGCGCCCGGGGGACGCGATCACCTTCGACGCGGTGATCGAATCGGTGTCGGAGCGCAAGAGGACCAGGCTCGGCACGGGGCACTTCGTCACCACGCGGATGGACATCCGGGCCGGCGGCGAGCCGGCGGGCACCCACCGGTTCCGGATCCTCAAGTACGCGCCCGCCGCACGGCCGCGCCGGGAGCCGGAGACCGCACGGGACCCGGAGACGGCCCGGACACCGGGGACCAGGCGGCCCCGGCCCGTGATCAACCGGGACAACGCCGGATTCTGGGAGGCCGTCGCCGAGCACCGGCTCCTCATCCAGCGCTGCGAGGCCTGCGCGGCCCTCCGCCTCCCCTGGCTGCCCGGCTGCAACGCCTGCGGCTCGCAGCGGTGGGACACGGTCGAGGCGTGCGGTTCCGGGACCGTCTTCTCGTACGTCGTGATGCACCACCCGCCCTTCCCCGCCTTCGACCCTCCCTACGCGGTCGGGCTGGTCGAACTGGCCGAGGGCGTCCGGATGGTGAGCAACGTGATCGGTGTGCCCTACGACAAGGTCCGCATCGGGATGCCGGTCACGCTCACGTTCCTGAGGGTCGACGAGGAGCTGGAGCTTCCCGTCTTCCGCGCGGGAGGGGATGACTGACATGGACTTCACCCCCACGGAGGAGCAGGAGGCCGCCCGGCAGCTGGCGGCGCGGATCTTCGGCGATCTCGCCACGCACGAACGGCTCACGACCGTCGGGACGGCCACGGACCCCGAGCTGTGGAAGGCGCTGTGCTCGGCCGGACTGCTCGGAGCGGTCGAGGAGATCGGCCTCCTCGGCCTGGTGCTGCTCGCCGAGGAGCAGGGGCGTACGACCGCCCAGGTGCCGCTCGTGGCCTGCGGGGTGTACGGAGTCCTCACCGTCGCCCGCCACGGCACCGACGAGCAGCGCGCCAGGCTGCTGCCAGGCCTGCGGGCCGGTACGACGGTGGTGACCGGGGCCTTCCCGGCCGACGGCCGGATCAGCGCCGGGGAGGACGGTCTGCTCACCGGGACCGTGGACCGGGTGCCCTGGCTCCGGGACGCCACCCACATCCTCGTGCCGGACCAGGAGCGCGCGCTGTGGCTGGTCGCCACCACGGAGGCGTCCGTGGTGCCCGTCGAACTCACCGCCCCCTGGGCCGCCGGGCGGCTCGTCCTCGACGGCGCCGCAGGCGAGCGGATCGGCGGCGCGGAGCCCTCGGCGGGCGGTGGCGCGGAGCCCTCGGCGGCCGGCGAGACGGAGGCTCGGGCGGGGGCCTGCGCGGACGTGCTGGCCGCGGCCAGGATCGCGTTCGCCGGGCTACAGGCCGGGGTGTGCGCCGGTTCCCTGGCCCGGGCGGTCGCGTACACCTCCGTACGAGAGCAGTTCGGGCGCCCGCTCGCCACGCGCCAGGCGGTGCAGTCCCGGGCCGCCGACGCCCATATGGACACGGAGGCGATCCGGGTCACCGCCTACGAGGCGGCCTGGCGACACGACCAGGATCTGCCGTCCGCCGGGCACGCGCTGACCGCCGCCTGGTGGGCCTCCGAGGCCGGCAAGCGGGTCGTCCACACCGGACAGCATCTGCACGGCGGCACGGGCGCCGACCTCGGCCACCCGGTCCACCGGCACTTCCTGTGGGGCAGACAGCTCGACGCCTATCTCGGCTGCGGCACCGAAGTCCTCGCCGAACTCGGCGACATGATCGCGAACGGAGACCCGTCATGAAGGCCGGGGACGAGCTACCGCCGCTGGAGATCCCGATCACCCGCACTCTGATCGTCGCCGGGGCCGTCGCCTCCCGCGACTACCAGGACGTGCACCACGACGCGGAGCTCGCGCGGGCGAAGGGCTCCCCCGACATCTTCATGAACATCCTGACGACCAACGGTCTCGTGGGGCGGTACATCACCGACCACTTCGGCCCGGCGGCCGTGCTCCGCAAGGTGGCGATACGGCTCGGGGCGCCCAACCATCCGGGGGACACCATGACCCTGACCGGGACGGTCACCGACATCGACGGTGACACCGCGCGGGTACGGGTCGTAGGCGCCAACGGCCTGGGCCGGCACGTCACCGGCACGGTCACCGTGCTCCTGCCGGGCCCCGGCGAGAAGGGAGCGTCATGAGCATCCGCAGGGCGGACGGCCTCGCAGGCCGCGCCGCCGTCGCCGGCATCGGCGCGACCGAATTCTCCAAGGACTCCGGCCGCAGCGAGCTCAAGCTGGCCGTCGAGGCCGTGCACGCCGCCCTCGACGACGCCGGGCTCTCCCCCGCCGACGTCGACGGCATGGTCACGTTCACCATGGACACCAGCCCCGAGATCACCGTCGCCCAGGCGGCCGGCGCCGGCGAGCTGTCCTTCTTCTCCCGCGTCCACTACGGGGGCGGAGCAGCCTGCGCCACCGTCCAGCAGGCCGCCCTCGCCGTCGCCACCGGCGTCGCCGACGTCGTCGTCTGCTACCGGGCGTTCAACGAGCGCTCCGGCCGCCGCTTCGGCTCCGGGGTCCAGCGGCGGGAGCCCTCCGCCGAAGGTGCCGCGCTCGGCTGGCAGCTCCCTTTCGGGCTGCTCACGCCCGCCTCGTGGGTCGCCATGACCGCCCAGCGCTACCTCCACACCTACGGCCTCACTCCCGACGCCTTCGGCCATGTCGCCGTCACCGGCCGCCGGCACGCGGCCCGCAACCCCGCCGCGTACTTCTACGGGAAGCCGATCACCCTCGCCGACCACGCCGCCTCGCGCTGGATCGTCGAGCCGCTGCGGCTCCTCGACTGCTGCCAGGAGACCGACGGCGGCCAGGCGATCGTCGTCACCTCCGTCGAGCGGGCCCGCGATCTGCGCCACCCGCCCGCTGTGATCGTCGCCGCCGCCCAAGGCGCCGGGCGCAACCAGGAGGCGATGACCAGCTTCTACCGGGACGACCTGACAGGTCTGCCGGAGACGGGCGTGGTCGCCCGACAGCTCTGGCGGACCTCGGGCCTGGGTCCCGGCGACATCGACGTGGGCATCCTCTACGACCACTTCACCCCGTTCGTCCTGATGCAGTTGGAGGAGTTCGGGTTCTGCCGGCCCGGGGAGGCGGCCGACTTCGTCTCGGCGGACGCGCTGCCGCTCAACACCCACGGCGGGCAGCTGGGAGAGGGGTATCTGCACGGGATGAACGGCATCGCGGAGGCCGTCCGACAGGTGCGGGGCACGTCGGTGAACCAGATACCCGGCGCGGCCAGGACGCTGGTGACGGCCGGCACCGGGGTTCCCACGTCCGGGCTGATCCTGGGCACGGACGGCTGAGGCGAAGGCCTGAGCGGTGGCCGGCCGGGGCGGGGCGCACTTCACTCGCCCCATGAAAGGCTCCCTCACCGTCCCCGCGTCGCGGCCCCGCCGCCGGTCCGTACCGGCACTCGCCCGTGCGCTGGTGGCCGCCCTCGCCACCACGCTGCTCGCCGCGCCCGCCGCGTTCGACCGCTACGAGTCGCCCCCGGCTCCCGAACCGCCCCCGGCCGCCGGCGGCTCCGCGACGGACGCCCGGGCCGCGGGCGCTCCCGCGGCAGGTGGTCCCGGGGCCCCCGTCCCGTACCGGCACTTCCTGGGCCGGGCCTTCGACACCTGTGAGGCGCCGTCCCTCGCGGTGATGCGGGCCTGGCGCGCGTCCCCGTACCGGGCCGTCGGCGTGTACTTCGGGGGCCGGGGCCGCGGCTGCCTGACCCAGAAGCACCTGACCCCGGCCTGGGTCACCTCGGCGGAGACCCTTGGCTGGCGGTTGCTGCCGCTGTTCGTGGGGTCGCAGGCGCCTTGCGTGTTCGCCGAGCACAAGAAGGACGTCCCGATCGGCAGCGCCCCGTGGGAGCAGGGCACGAAGGAGGCCGGCGAGGCCGTCCGGGCGGCCCGCGCGCTCGGGATCGCCGCGTCCAGTCCGCTCTACCTCGACATGGAGGCCTATCGGATCACCGATCTGCGCTGCGCCGCCACCACCCTGCTCTTCGTCCGCGCCTGGAACCGCGAGGTCCGTCGCCTCGGCTACCTGCCCGGCTTCTACAGCAGCGCCGACACCGGCGTACGCCACATGGAGCAGGCGCGGAAGGCCGGCGTGAAGGACCTGCCGTCGGTGATGTGGTTCGCGCGCTGGCAGGGCGCCCCGGCGCTCTACGCGGAGTCCGTGCTGCACCCGCTCGCCTGGCGGGAGCGCAGCCGCATCCACCAGTACGCGGGGAACGTGCGGGAGTCGTACGGAGGCCAGAGCATGCTGATCGACCGCAACGCGGTCGACGCCCCCGTCGCCCATGTCATCGCCGCCCGACCCTGAGCCCTGCCGCGTCCGACTCCACCTTCAGGAGGTCCAGCTGCCCCCACCCCTACAACCTGAGGGGGAGTACGGTTCGGGACCTGGGGCCGATCCGAGGACACGCCCCCGCTCCTAGCGTGGAGTCATGACTCCGCCACCCTCTGGCCCCGTCTGCGCCGGCGCCTCCACGGCCGCCCGGGGGGCCGCCGTGACCACCGGCTACCCGTCCTTCTCCTCGTACGTACGGGCTCGTGGGCCCGTGCTGCTGCGCACCGCGCGCTCGCTGACCGCGAACCCGTCGGACGCCGAGGACCTGTTGCAGACCGCGCTGACGAAGACCTTCGTCGCCTGGGAGCGGATCGAGGACCACCGCGCCCTGGACGGCTACGTCCGCCGGGCCCTGGTGAACACCCGTACGTCCCAGTGGCGCAAGCGCAAGGTCGACGAGTTCGCGTGCGAGGAGCTGCCGGAGCCGGTCGGCCTGCCGCCCGAGCCGGACCCGGCGGAGCGCCAGGTGCTGCAGGACGCGATGTGGCGCGCGGTGATGAGGCTCCCCGACCGCCAGCGGGCGATGGTCGTCCTGCGGTACTACGAGGATCTCAGCGAGGCCCAGACGGCCGAGGTGCTCGGCGTGTCGATCGGCACGGTCAAGAGCGCGGTCTCGCGGGCGCTCGGCAAGCTGCGCGAGGACCCGGAGCTGACGCCGGTACGGTAGCCGCCCGGGCGGCACGACGTTCGGCCGGCCCTGGCCTTCGGAAGAGGCGTCCCCCGTCCGTAGGAACCTCCGGAATCCCCTCCCGCCAGTAATCACTGGCGATTTCCGTACTCCCGGGTAGTGACATACCGCGCGGTACGTGCGCAGAATCTGCACACCCTTACTACTGCCACGTAGCGCCCACCGGGAGGACGCCGTGCTGAGCACCATGCAGGACGTACAACTGACCGTGACCCGCATCCTGCAGCACGGGATGACGATCCACGGGAAGTCACTGATCACCACCTGGACCGGTGAGCCCGAGCCGCGGCGCCGCACCTTCGCGGAGGCGGGCGCCCGCGCGACCCAGCTGGCGAACGCCCTGCGCGACGAGCTCGGTGTCACGGGCGACCAGCGTGTCGCGACCCTCATGTGGAACAACGCCGAGCACGTCGAGGCGTACTTCGCGATCCCCTCCATGGGCGCGGTCCTCCACACCCTCAACCTGCGTCTTCCCCCCGAGCAGCTGGTCTGGATCGTCAACCACGCCGCCGACCGCGTCGTCCTCGTCAACGGCTCCCTGCTCCCGCTCCTCGCCCCCCTGCTGCCGCACCTGCCGACCATCGAGCACATCGTGGTCGCGGGCCCGGGCGACCGTTCCGTCCTCGACGGCGTGGCGCCCCGCGTGCACGACTACGAGGAGCTGATCGCCGGCCGCCCCACCACCTTCGACTGGCCCGAGCTGGACGAACGCGCCGCCGCCGCCATGTGTTACACCTCCGGCACCACCGGCGACCCCAAGGGCGTCGTCTACTCCCACCGCTCCATCTACCTGCACTCCATGCAGGTCAACATGGCCGAGTCGATGGGCCTGACGGCCAAGGACACGACCCTCGTCGTCGTCCCGCAGTTCCACGTCAACGCCTGGGGCCTGCCGCACGCCACCTTCATGACCGGCATCAACATGCTCATGCCGGACCGCTTCCTCCAGCCGGCCCCGCTCGCCGAGATGATCGAACGCGAGAAGCCGAGCCACGCCGCCGCCGTCCCCACCATCTGGCAGGGCCTGCTCGCGGAGGTCACCGCCAACCCGCGCGACCTGACCTCCATGAAGCAGGTGACCATCGGTGGCGCGGCCTGTCCGCCCTCCCTCATGGAGGCGTACGACAAGCTCGGCGTCCGCCTCTGCCACGCCTGGGGCATGACGGAGACCTCCCCGCTCGGCACCATGGCGCACCCGCCGGCCGGGCTGACCGCGGAGGAGGAGTGGCCGTACCGCGTCACCCAGGGCCGTTTCCCGGCCGGTGTCGAGGCCCGGCTCGTCGGCCCCGGCGGCGAACACCTGCCCTGGGACGGTGAGTCGGCCGGTGAGCTGGAGGTCCGCGGCAACTGGATCGCGGGCGCCTACTTCGGTGGGGTGGACGGCGAGGAGATCCGGCCGGCGGACAAGTTCAGCGAGGACGGCTGGCTGAAGACCGGCGACGTCGGCGTCATCAGCCCGGACGGCTACCTCACCCTCACCGACCGGGCCAAGGACGTCATCAAGTCCGGCGGCGAGTGGATCTCGTCCGTGGAGCTGGAGAACGCGCTCATGGCGCACCCGGAGGTCGCCGAGGCCGCCGTCGTCGCCGTGCCGGACGACAAGTGGGGCGAGCGGCCGCTGGCGACCGTCGTCCTCAAGGAGGGCTCGACGGCGGACTACGAGTCGCTGAGGGTCTTCCTCGCCACCGAGGGCGGGATCGCCAAGTGGCAGCTGCCGGAGCGCTGGGCGATCGTCCCGGCGGTGCCGAAGACGAGCGTGGGGAAGTTCGACAAGAAGGTGATCCGCAGGCAGTACGCGGAGGGCGAGCTGGACGTGACCCAGCTCTGAACTCGGAGCAGGCGCAGGTGAGAAGGGGGGCGGTGTCCGCGCGGACACCGCCCTCGCGCGCGTACGTGTGCCGGCTACGCGCCTTCGGTGTCGAGGGCCGCGCTGTCACGCCTTCGTGTTGGCGATCATCCTGCGCAGCACCTTGAGCGCGGTCACGTACTCCTCGTCGCTGATGCCCTCGTGGACCGCGTGCGCAGGTGGGTCACCAGCTCGCGCACCCGGAGCCTGGCGGCCTCCCCCGCATCGGTGAGGTACAGGTGCTGTCCGGCGTCGGCCCGGAGCCACCCGCGGTGGAGCAGCTGGTCGACGACCCGCGTGATGTCGTGCGGCCCGTCCGCGAGGGGCGTCAACTGCGCTACTGGAGCGGCGGTGTCGGTGTCGGTGTCCGTGATCGCGACGCTACTCGTCCGGTCGGCACCGACCAGCGGACACCGGTCAGTTGGTACCGATCTTCGCCAGCAGGTCGACGATCCGGGCCTGGACCTCGTTGCTCGTCGAGCGTTCCGCGAGGAAGAGGACCGTCTCGCCGGACGACAGCTTCGGCAGTTCGGCCTCGTCGATGCCGGCCGAGGTGTAGACGACGAGCGGCGTACGGTTCAACTGGCCGTTCGCGCGCAGCCAGTCGATGATCCCGGCCCGCCGACGGCGCACCTGCATCAGATCCATGACCACGAGGTTGGGCCGCATCTGCGCCGCCAGCGTGACCGCCTCGGCGTCCGCCTCGGCCCGGGCCACCTGCATGCCGCGCCGCTCCAGGGTCGCCGCGAGCGCCTGCGCGATCTCCTCGTTCTCCTCGATGAGCAGGACGCGGGAGGGGTGCTGCTCGCTGTCGCGCGGGGCGAGCGCCTTGAGGAGTACGGCGGGATCGGCGCCGTACGCGGCCTCCCGGGTCGCCTGTCCCAGCCCGGCAGCCAAGAGCACCGGCACCTCGGCGGCGACGGCGGCCTGGCGCAGCGACTGGAGCGCGGTACGGGTGATGGGGCCGGTCAGCGGGTCGACGAAGAGCGCGGCCGGGAAGGCGGCGATCTGGGCGTCGACCTCCTCGCGGGAGTGGACGATCACCGGACGGTAGCCGCGGTCGCTCAGCGCCTGCTGGGTGGAGACGTCCGGCGCCGGCCAGACGAGCAGACGACGCGGGTTGTCCAGCGGCTCCGGGGGCAGTTCGTCGTCTACGGGCTGCGGCAGCGGCTTGTTCGCGACCTCGACCGCACCGCCCGGGCCGTCGAGCGGCTCGGGCCCTTCGGCGGAGCCCTCGGCGGGCGCTCCTATGGCGTACGCGCGGCCTTCGGGGGCCGGGGGACCGAGCTTGGGCTGCGGCAACGGCTGCGACGGTGCTTCGGACGGCTGCGGGTTCGTGTGCGGATGCGGCTTGGCCGCCGAATCGGTGGGAGCCGGGGCCGGGCGGTCGCCCTCGGGGGGAGTGGCGAGCTTGCGCCGCCGACCGGATCCGTTCGACGCGTTCTGCCCGCCGGTCTGGGCTGCTGCCGGGGGGCCCGGCTGGGCGCCGGTCTGCTGCGCGGCGATCTGCTGCGCGAAGGGCACGCCCTGCCCGAGCGTACGGACGCTGAACGCGCGTCCGCCCTGGCCGCGGTCCTTCTGAACGGGCACGGGCTGGGCCGGCTGTGCGGCAGCCGGTGCCTCCGGCGGCAGGGGTACGGACCCGGTGCCGGTGACGGAACGGGTCTCCTGCGGGATGCCGGAACCCGGGCCCCGGCGACGGCCGGTCGGCTCGGGATGGGCCTGCGGCGGCGTGGGGCCGGCGTCCGGCACGGACCGTACGGCGTCGTGCCGGCCCTTGTCGCTCACGGGGGGGACCGAAGGCCGCGGCGCCGGCTGAGGTGCCTGCTGAGGAGCGGTGAAGGGAGCGGCGGGCCCGGTCTGAGCCGCCTGCTCGGCGGGCCGGTCGGCGTCGGCCGGCGGCAGCGCGAACGGCGTGCGCGGCCCCGCGTCGGCGGCGGCGGTCCGCTCCTGGGCGGCGAGTGCCCGGCGAGCCCGGCGGCCCGTCGGCTGCGCCGAGGCCGCGTCCGCCTCGCCGCTCGCCACGGCCGGCAGGGCCCGCGCGCGGGAGGACGCCTCCACGGGAGTGCCCTGAGCCGGGACGGGAACGCCCTGCGGCGGCACCGCGTCGCCCCGAGCGGCGCGGCCCTGCGCCCCCTCGGCGGCGGTCACCACGGCGCCCTCGGCGGGGCGGCCGCGTCGGCGGCCGGTCGGTTCGGTGCCGGAGGTGGAGCCCGTACCCGCGTTCTGGGCGGGGATCAGCTCGGCGGGCGCCGCCGGGCCGTCCTCCGTACGGCCGCGCCGACGACCGGTCGGCTCGACCGCGCCGCCGCCGGGACCGGCACCCGTACCGGCACCCGTACCGCCCTCCGCCGCGACGGGGCTCTCCAGGAAGGCGTCCGTGGACGCCCGACGGGCGCGCCGCCTTCCGCCACCCTGCGTCTCCGACGCCTGCGCGGGCAGCGCCAGCCGGGCCCCCTGTCCCTGAGCCGCAGGATCCGACGCCTCCGACGCATCCGCCGCGGCGTCGCGCACCGGACCCAGTTCGGGCCTCACCCCGGCCGGTGCCGCGGCCGGCGCGGCGACCGTTCCCTTCCCGGCGCCGAGCGGAAACTCCAGCACGTACGCGCTGCCGCTCATCCCGGGCACCTCGTGCGTCTGCACCACACCGCCGTGCGCCGCCACGATCCCGCGGACGATCGGCTGGTGGACGGCGTCGCCCCCGGCGTACGGCCCGCGTACCTCGATCCGTACGACGTCACCGCGCTGCGCGGCCGCGACGACGATCGTCGAGTCCGCGTATCCGGCACCCGGTACGACCCGGGCCTTGCCGGTCGAGTCGACCCCGGCCACGTCCGCGACGAGGTGGGCGAGCGCGGTCGCGAACCGGCCGGCGTCCACCTCGGCCTCGATCGGCGGCGCGTGTACGGCGAACTGGGCGCGGCCGGGCCCGATGAGCTCCACGGCCCCGTCGACACCCGCCCCGACGACCCGGTCGAGGAGCACGACGCTCTTGTCGAGGGCCTCCGCCCCCGCGTCCAGGCGCTGGTAGCCGAGGACGTTGTCGACGAGGGTGGTCATCCGGGCGTAGCCGGCGGCCAGGTGGTGCAGCAACTGGTTGGCCTCGGGCCACAGCTGCCCCGCGTCGTCGGCCGCGAGGGTGGCGAGCTCGGTGCGCAGCTCCTCCAGCGGGCCGCGCAGCGACTCGCCGAGGACGGCCGTCAGCTGCTCGTGCCGGGCGGTGAGGGCCTCGTACCGCTCCTTCTCCCGCTCCAGCACCTCCGCCTGCCGCTCCAGCTCCACCGCGTGCCGCTCGGCGGCGTCGGCGAGTTCGGCGGCGTGCTTCTCGGCGAGCTGCTCGTACGGCCGGCGGTCGGTGAAGGTCATCACCGCGCCGACGAGCTGGTCCCCGTCCCGTACCGGCGCGGTCGTCAGGTCGACGGGGACCTGCGCACCGTTCTTCGACCAGAGCACCTGGTTGCGGACCCGGTGCTTGCGGCCCGACTTCAGGGTGTCGGCGAGCGGAGACCCCTCGTACGGGAACGGCTCGCCGTCCGCACGCGAGTGCAGGATCAGCGGGTGCAGCTCCTTGCCGCCGAGGTCGCTGGCGCGGTAACCGAGGATCTGCGCGGCGGCGGGGTTGACGAGGACGACCCGGCCATCGGTGTCGGTGCCGACCACGCCCTCGGCCGCGGCGCGCAGGATCATCTCGGTCTGGCGCTGCGAGCGGGCGAGTTCGGCCTCGGTGTCGAGGGTGCCGGTGAGATCGCGGACGACGAGCATGAGCAGCTCGTCGCCCGTGTAGGCGCTGTACGAGTCGTAGGCCTCGCGCCCGTCCTCCAGACTTGCGCTGGTCACCTCGACGGCGAACTCGCTGCCGTCGGTACGGCGCGCGATCATCCGGGTCGGCTTCGTGCGGCCCCGCTCGTCGGTGCCCTCGGGCCGCCGCATCGAGCCGGGGATCAGGCGTGAGTCGAAGCCGGGCAGCAGATCGAGCAGGCCGCGCCCGACGAGGGCCGTGCCCGGGGTCTCGAACATGCCGAGGGCGATGGTGTTGGCGTTGACGACCGTGCCGTTGCAGTTGACGAGCACGAGGCCGTCGGGGAGGGCGTCAAGTATGGCTGCGAGGCGAGCAGCGCCTCGGGATGGCCTGCTGCTCACGACGACGCTTCCTCCCTGACCCACTGCACTTGCCCAGCTGCGCTGCCCGGTGGCCGGCCGGCCCCATCTTGCCCCTCGGGCCGTGGCCTGTCACTGAGGTGAGTCTAAGGGCAGGGCCGCCGGGCGTGGGGTGAGGTCTCTTGCCTCCGGCACAATGCGGCGCTTCGTGGGAGCTTTCGTAAAGCTCCGTGGGCGCTTCATCCCCGTACGTGCGGAAGCACGGGCTCCAGATTCTCCCAGCGGTCGATCTCGCAGCCGTCGGCCCGGGAGAAGCGGGCGTCGACGGGGCGCCCGTGCCAGTCGCCGGTGACGTGCGCGACGGCCGGCCCGCCGTACTGCTGGGTACAGAAACGGTCCTTGTCCACCGCCGCGAACGGGTCCTTCCCCTCCTTCGCGAGCCGGTCGAGCCGGTCGCAGGCACGGTCGGCGGCCGGGTGGTTCCCGCCCACCTCGCTGCCGCACTCGAGCCGGAAGGTGCCGTTGGCGTCCGGGTGGCCGCTCTTGGAGATCGTCACGGTGAGCGCGTCGGGCGGCGACAGCAGGGGCAACGGCGGGATCGGCCCGAGCCCGGCGGCGCCGGCGGTGGCGGCGAGGGGTGCGAGGGTCGTGAGGACGAGGCGGCGCAGCATGCGAACTCCAGGTGAGCGGGTAGGGGCTACGGGTCTCGAGGCCCGTCTCCTCTAACGCTCCGCACTCGCGTTCGTTGCGCATGCCGGTGGGGCCGGCGGACTTTGCTCTTCGCCCGGGAGGGCTAGTACGGTGAAAGCGATTGGTGGCACCCGGCTCGTCTGTGTCATCATCTGCACGCACCGTTCGCGCCCGCGCGAGGTGCATGGAGGCGTCGCCTAGTCCGGTCTATGGCGCCGCACTGCTAATGCGGTTTGGGTCTTAAAGCCCATCGAGGGTTCAAATCCCTCCGCCTCCGCTCCATCCGAAGCCCCGGCCCCACGGCCGGGGCTTCGGCCGTTCCCGGCCCCGGCCGGCCTGCCCCGCGGGCCCGCGGGATTCACCCGTCCGGCGGATGGGGGCGGGGCTCTCGATCTGCCCCTGAGAGATGTTTCCGCAGGTCAGAGGGGGTCTAGCTAATGGATTTCGCGCTACGGCGCAGGTCATGTAATGTTGTCCACGCAACGCCGACCGGCAAGAAAAAAGCCGAGAAGCACAAGCACTCGTAGCTTAACGGATAGAGCATCTGACTACGGATCAGAAGGTTGCAGGTTCGAATCCTGCCGAGTGCACAGCCTAAGAGGCCCCGGACGAGAGTCCGGGGCCTCTTGCGTTGGGCCGTACAGCGGTGAAGGGCAGGTCGTGCCGATGGGGGAGACGGTCGGCGGCCTTGGTGGGGAGGGGGTCGGATGAGGTTCGGGGCGGGGAGAGCGGGGCTGACCGCTGGGGCGCTCGTGTCGCTGGTCGCGTTGGCGGGGTGCGGGACGCAGGCGTCCCCGGACCCGGAGGACACGGCGACGGCGGGACGGGCGTCGGCAACGGCCTCGCCGCCGGCGGCGTCGGCGAGTGGTCGTCTGTCCGGTGGGGAGCTTCAGGGGCGGTGGTGGTCGTGGGCGGCTTCGGAGCCCGCGGAGGTCAACCCCGTCGCCGACCGGGACGGGCGGGAGTGCGGACGGAACCAACCGCAGGACGTGTGGTTCCTGGCCGGCACCTTCGGCGGACAGGTCACGCGCGCGTGCGCGGTGCCCGGCGGTCGTCCGATCGCCTTTCCCGTCGTCAACAGCTACGGAGAGCCCTCGGATTGTGCGGCCTTCATGAGCGGCGCGCGGGGGACCGTGCTCCTCGACGGCGAGGCGGTCGAGCCGGAGGCGTACCCCGGCGACGTGATGACGGTGCGCAGCGCTCAGGGCAACGCGGTCACGGGTGAGGGAGGCGGCTTCACCGCTACGGGGTGCGGCTTGTGGGTCCAGCTGCCCGCCTTGGCGCCCGGGAAGCACGCGCTGAAGATCCGTGGGCGGTCGGGCGACTTCTCGACGGGTGTGGACTACGCGTTGACCGTCACGGCCTAGGGGTGAGGGGCTCGCTCGGCGAGGCGGTGGGGGATAAGGTCTGAAGATCGTTTTGTCTTCGGGTTTGTGGGGGTTGGCATGGCACTGTTCGGGAACGCGCACAAGATCGATCCGGCGCAGGCGCAGCAGGACTACGCGCGGCTGCTCGGGCCCGGGGAGCAGGTGCACGCCGCGTACCTGCTGATCCGGGACACGATCTTCTTCACCGACCGGCGGCTCGTGCTCGTCGACAAGCAGGGCATCACCGGCAAGAAGGTCGAGTACCACTCGATTCCGTACCGGAGCATCACCCACTTCGCCGTGGAGACCGCCGGCACGTTCGACCTGGACGCCGAGCTGAAGATCTGGATCTCCGGCCAGGCGCTTCCCGTCCAGAAGACCTTCACCAAGGGTGTCGACATCTACGAGGTGCAGGCGATCCTGACCCAGTTCGTCGCGAAGTAGACGGAGAGACGAGGTCCTCGGGGGTTCCCCGGGGGCCTCTTTCCCTTTTCGGGTGAACGTCCGCTGATTTCATGACAATTGAATATGCCATCGGCCTAGCTTCGGCCGTGGAGGTGAGGCTCGATGGACGAGCAGCATGGACAGAAGCAGGACGCGATCGACATCGACGACTTCGTGTACGCGGCGACGGGCGCGCGTGTGCGGAGACTGACGATGCCGGACGGGACGCACTGGTTTCCCGCGGTGGACGTGGCGGGGCGGTTGGGATACGGCAACACCCGGGACGCCCTGCGATCCGCCGTCCCGCAGCACCACACGACCTCGCTCGCCGATCTCGTACGAACCGTCGGCCGGACCGACGGTGCGCGCGAGGTCGCAGGTCACGGCCTCAAGAAATCCATGCGGATGGTCGATCTCCAGGGGCTGGTCCACCTGGTCAGCAGGTGCGCCGAACCCGAGGCCGCCCCCTTCAAGGCCTGGGTGGCCGACGTCGTCGCCACCGTCCAGCGTGACGGTTCCTACGCGCTCGAGCCGTCCCCCCTTCCGTCCGGGCACGTCATGCCGCAGCAGGTCGCCGACATCATCGTGCGGCTGGAGGGGCGGAACCGGCGGCTGGACGAGGAGTTCGCGGTCTGGGCCGCGGAGCAGCACGCCTTGTTGCGGGAGACCAGCCGGAGTCTGTCCCGGATCGCCGACTCGCTGGAGCGGATCGCCGTACCCGGGCAACGGCAACGGTCACGGCAGCAGATCGGGCGCCGCCCCGCCATGACGCCCCAGGAACTGCTCGCCTCCTGGAACGCCGACCGCCTTCCCGTCACCGGGGACGTGCGGGCCGTCGCCGCCTGCCTCGCGCCCGCGCTGCTCAGGGGCGGGGCCCGGTACCGGCCGGAGGAGATCGCGCGGCGGACCGGGCTCGCGGTCGAGCGGGTACGGGACTGCGTGGGGCTGCTGGTCGAGCGAGGGTGCGTGCGGCAGATCGAGGCCGCCGACGGGGCGCGGATCCACCTCCTGCCGTAGCGGCCCTCGAGGTGGTGGAGGCGTGGAGGCCGTGCGGGTCCCAGGTCGTGTCCGGAAAGTAGCGCCGTCCGCCCGTGGGCCAGGCGGGACTTTACGGATACGGCCCAGCCGCCGTGGAGGCAGACTGGCAGCTCACGAGAGCAGGGTGGAGCGAGCGCGTGGTGTGGCGGTGTGCCGGGATGGGGTGGCGCGGGGGTGTGCCCGGGCTGCGCTGGGAGGGCGGGCGGGTGTCCGTGCTGCGGTACGGGCGGATGATCGGGTTCCGTGCGGTCGACGGGCGACGCTGCCCGGGTGCCCGGGGCAACGCCTGCCCGTTGTCCGCGGAGGTGTCACCGCGCGCGACCGGCGGGCAGTGCCCCGAGTGCGCGCGGCTCGACCGGGCCCGTTCGGTCGCAGCCGACACCAAGGTGGACGACCCCCAGCCCTACCGCGTGTACCTCGCCTGGTTCGGACCCGGGATGACCAAGGTCGGCATCACGGCCGAGGCCAGGGGTGACGCCCGGCTCCTGGAGCAGGGGGCCGTCGCCTTCAGCTGGCTCGGGCGGGGGCCGCTCATGGCCGCGCGACGGACCGAGGAGCAGCTGCGGCACGCGCTGAAGGTGCCCGACCGGATTCCGTACGCCGGGAAGCGTGCCGTACGGCACCGGTTGCCGGCGCCGCTCGAACGGCGGCGCGGGATCGAGGAGCTGTACCGCGACGCCGTCGCCCTGCCCGGATGGGGAGAGACCCTCCACACGCTCCCGTGCGAGGTGCGTGACCACGCCGAGGTCTTCGGGCTCGACGGGCTCCCGCCGCTCTCCGGGACCGTCACCGAGCTGTGCGAGAACGGCGTCGTCGCCGGCCAGGTTCTCGCCGCCGCAGGGCCCGACCTGCACCTTCTCGATTCCGAAGGGCGCTGCCTCGCCGTCGACACCCGGCTCGTGCGGGGGTGGGGGCTGGCCTCCGCCGACGCCGGCGAAGCCGTCACCGTGCCCGTCCGGAAGGAGCCCGGGCGCTCCCAGGAGGGGCTGTTCTAGCCGACCGTAAAGACTTGGATCCCTTTCCCGCCGGGCTGTGGACACGTGCGCCCCGACCGGCGGAGGGTGATCGACATGACCCAGAGCCTGGTGGCGGGCCTCGAACCGCCGTACTACACCGCTGTCTTCACCTCGGTCCGCGCCGACGACCCCGAGGGGTACGCCGAGACCAGCGCGCGCATGCAGGAGATCGTCCGGGAGCTCCCGGGCTTCCTGGGGTACGAGACCGCACGCACCCCCGGCGGGATCGGTATCACCGTCGCCTACTTCCGCGACCTCGACTCCCTCGGTGTCTGGCAGCACAACGCGGAGCACCAGGCCGCGAAGCGCCACGGGCGCGCGCACTGGTACGACCGCTACAGCGTCCACATCGGGAAGGTCGAGAGGAGTTACAGCTTTGAGCGCGCATGACGTCCCCGACACCACCCCCGACACCGCCCCCGAAACCCCTGAGGGCCCCACCCACGATCTGATCCGGCGGCTCGGCATCCCCGGACTCGTCGACGTCCACACCCACTTCATGCCCCAGAACGTCCTCGACAAGGTCTGGGCCTACTTCGACGCCGTCGGCCCCCTGACCGGTATGGAGTGGCCCATCACCTACCGCGAGGAGGAGGACCGTCGCGTCGCGCTGCTCCGCGAGTTCGGGGTCCTCGCCTTCACCTCGATGCTCTATCCGCACAAGGCCGGGATGGCGCGGTGGCTCAACGCGTGGGCCGCCGACTTCGCCGCCCGGACACCCGGCTGTCTGCACACGGCGACCCTCCATCCGGAGCAGGACACCGGGACGTACGTCCGACAGGCCCTCGACTCCGGTGCCCGGGTCTTCAAGGTGCACCTCCAGGTCGGCGGGTTCGACCCCAACGACGGGCTGCTGGACGACGCCTGGGGGCTGATCGCCGAGGCAGGCGTGCCCGTCGTCATCCACTGCGGCTCGGGGCCCGCCCCCGGGAAGTTCACCGGGCCGGGGCCCGTCGGACAGCTGCTCTCCCGCCGTCCCCGCCTGCGGCTGATCGTCGCCCACATGGGGATGCCGGAGTACGCCGACTTCCTCGACCTCGCCGAGCGGTACGAAGGCGTCCACCTGGACACCACCATGGCCTTCACCGACTTCAGCGAACGGTTCGCCCCCTTCCCCACCGCCGAACTCCCGCGCCTGCGCGCTCTCGGGCTCGACGGCCGGATCCTCCTCGGGTCCGACTTCCCGAACATTCCCTACCCGTACGTCCACCAGCTCGACGCCCTGGAGCGGCTCGGCCTCGGGGAGGAGTGGCTGCGGCACGTGCTGCACCACAACGCGGCCGAGCTCTTCGGCCTGACCCGGCTTTCTTAGGGAATTCACAGGGAAGGCAAAGGGAGATCTCAGTACGCCGCTCCAGCGTGGCACCATGACCGCGACCACGCCCCGGGGGAGCACGGCCCCGCGTACCGCCGCACCTGCCGCCCAGCACACAGCCCCCGCCCCTCCTGTCCGGCGCACGGCCCCCGCCCCTCGCGCCGCGCGGCGCGGCGACCGGACCCGGACCCGGACGGACATGCTCCGGCCCGACGGAACAGCCGTCCGTGTGCTCGTCGTGGACGACGAGGCGTCGCTCGCCGAACTGCTCTCCATGGCCCTGCGGTACGAGGGATGGCAGGTCCACAGCGCGGGCGACGGGGCCGGGGCCCTGCGTGCGGCGCGGGAGTTCCGGCCCGATGCCGTGATCCTCGACGTGATGCTGCCCGACATGGACGGGCTGACCGTGCTCGGCGGGCTGCGGCGCGAGCTGCCCGAGGTTCCGGTGCTGTTCCTGACCGCCAAGGACGCCGTCGAGGACCGGATCGCCGGCCTCACGGCGGGCGGTGACGACTATGTCACCAAGCCGTTCAGTCTGGAGGAGGTCGTGGCGCGGCTGCGCGGACTGATCCGGCGTTCCGGGGCGGCGCAGGCGCGCAGCGAGTCGCTGCTCGTGGTCGGGGACCTGACCCTGGACGAGGACAGCCACGAGGTGACCCGGGGCGGGGACTCGATCCACCTCACCGCGACCGAGTTCGAACTGCTGCGCTACCTCATGCGCAACCCGCGCCGGGTGCTGAGCAAGGCGCAGATCCTGGACCGGGTGTGGTCGTACGACTTCGGCGGCCAGGCGAACGTCGTCGAGCTCTACATCTCCTACCTGCGGCGGAAGATCGACGCGGGGCGCTCGCCGATGATCCACACCCGGCGTGGGGCCGGCTACCTGATCAAGCCGGGGGAGTAGGAGCGGTGCCTGGTCGGTCCGGAGGGGCGGGGCGGCTCCCGCGTCGCGGCGCCCGGCCCGGGATACGTACCCGTACCCGTACCAGCGCGCGGGGGCGTGCCTTTCGGGTCCGGCCCTGGACTCTGAGGACGCGGCTCGTCGTGTCCGCCCTCGCGCTCATCGCCGTCGTCGCCGCCGTGATCGGGGCGGTGACGACGATCGCGTACCGCTCCTACCTGTACGACCAGGCCGACACGCAGCTGCGACACGTCTCGAACCGGGCCGCCGGGCCCCCGCAGGCGCTGCGGGGCACGGTTCCCGGCGGGAGCGGCTCCGAGCAGCCGCTCGACTTCGTCAACGGTCCCGGGGCGCCGCTCGGCACGCTCGGTGCGGCCGTGGTGGACGGCGAGCCGGCCGAGGCCGCCGTCTCCGCGCAGACGGAACAGGGGGCGTACGGGGCGAAGTACAGGGCCCGGGCGCTGGACGCGGCCCAGCGCGCCGCCCTCGCCGCCGTCCCGCGCGACGGCGAGCCCCGTACGGTCGAGCTGCCCGGCATGGACGACTACCGGGTCGAGTACGCCTCCGGGATCCGCGGGGACTATCTCGTCGGCATCCCGCTGACCGACGTCCAGGACTCCCTCTCCACCCTGGTCCTCGTCGAGGTGAGCGTCACCGGCGCCGGTCTCGCCGCCGCCTCGCTGGCCGGCGGGGCGCTCGTCGGGGTCGCGCTCCGGCCACTGCGCCGCGTCGCCGCGACCGCCACCCAGGTCTCCGAACTCCCGCTGCACAGCGGCGAGGTCGCCCTCCCCCAGCGGGTCCCGGACGCCGAGGCCGATCCGCGCACCGAGGTCGGGCAGGTCGGGGCGGCCATCAACCGGATGCTCGACCACGTCCACTCCGCGCTCCGCGCCCGTCAGCGCAGTGAGACCCGGGTACGGCAGTTCGTCGCGGACGCCAGCCACGAACTGCGCACCCCGCTGGCCTCGATCCGGGGGTACGCGGAGCTCACCCGGCGCGGCCGGGAGGAGTGCGGGCCCGACACCCGGCACGCGCTCGGACGGATCGAGTCCGAGGCGACCCGGATGACGGGCCTCGTGGAGGACCTGCTGCTGCTCGCCCGGCTGGACGCCGGACGCCCGCTCTCGTACGAGAGCACCGATCTCGCGCCCTTGGTGGTGGACGCGCTGAGCGACGCCCGGGCGGCCGGGCCCGATCACCGGTGGCACCTCGAACTGCCCGAGGAGACGGTCAAGGTACGGGCGGACGGCGCCCGTCTCCACCAGGTCCTGGTCAACCTCCTCGCCAACGCCCGTACGCACACGCCGGCCGGCACCACTGTGACGGCGCGCGTGCGGGGCGACGGTGCGGGTGCCGTCGTCGAGATCGAGGACGACGGGCCGGGCGTCCCGGCCGCCCTCCTCCCGTACGTCTTCGAACGCTTCGCCCGCGGCGACGCCTCCCGCGCCCGCCATGCCGGCGGCGGCAGCACGGGACTGGGCCTCGCGATCGTCCGTGCGGTCGCCCGCGCCCACGGCGGCGACGTGAGCGTCCGCAGCGCCCCCGGCCGGACCGTCTTCACGGTCGCCCTTCCGTCCCACCCGTAGCCCGTAATCCGGCCAGCAGCCCGGCCCGTGGCCCGTAGAGCGGGGGCGTTCCGAGCCCGACTCACAGGCAGGGCACAGGCTCATCACACGGCCGTGACAGCGGGCCCGGCGAGGGTCTGTGCCATGCGAACCCAGACGACCGCGGGGCCCACGCCCGGCACCCTCCCCGCCCGGGACCACCTGCCCGCCGGTGCCGCCGGGCGGCCGGTCCTCGACGTGGTGATTCCCGTCCACAACGAGGAGAAGGACCTGGAGCCGTGCGTCCTGCGGCTCCACGACCACCTCTCGCGGACCTTTCCGTACGGCTTCCGCGTCACGGTCGCCGACAACGCCTCCACCGACCGGACCCCCGAGGTGGCGGCGACGCTGGCGTCGAAGCTGCCCGAGGTGCGCTCCGTACGGCTCGAGGAGAAGGGGCGCGGGCGGGCGCTGCGGACCGTCTGGTCGCACTCGGACGCGCCCGTCCTCGCCTACATGGACGTCGACCTGTCCACCGACCTCAACGCCCTGCTGCCGCTCGTGGCGCCGCTCATCTCCGGCCACTCCGACCTGGCGATCGGCTCCCGGCTCGCCCGCTCCTCGCGGGTGGTGCGCGGGCCGAAGCGGGAGTTCATCTCGCGCGCCTACAACCTGATCCTGCGCGGCTCGCTCGCCGCCCGGTTCTCCGACGCGCAGTGCGGGTTCAAGGCGATACGGGGAGAGGTGGCGGAGCGCCTGCTGCCGATGGTCGAGGACACCGGCTGGTTCTTCGACACCGAGATGCTGGTCCTCGCCGAGCGGGCCGGGCTGCGCATCCACGAGGTTCCCGTCGACTGGGTCGACGACCCGGACTCGACGGTCCACATCGTCCGGACCGCGACCGACGACCTGAAGGGCGTCTGGCGGGTGGGCCGGGCGCTCGCCACCGGCTCGCTGCCGCTCGACCGGCTGGCCCGCCCCTTCGGTGACGACCCACGTGACCGGCGACTCGTCGGCGTGCCCGGCGGACTGACCCGCCGGCTGGTCGGCTTCTGTGTCGTCGGGGTGCTGTCGACGCTCTTCTACCTGGCGTTGTACTCGGCCTTCCGGCTCGGCCTCGGACCCCAACTCGCCAACGCGGCCGCCCTGCTGGTCTCCGCGGTCGCCAACACCGCCGCGAACAGGCGGCTCACCTTCGGGGTCCGGGGACGCGACCGTGCGGTCCGCCACCAGGCGCAGGGGCTCGTCGTCTTCGGCATCGGCCTCACCCTGACCAGCGGATCCCTCGTCGCGCTCGCCGCGGCCACCGGCGACCCGGCCCGCTCCACCGAGCTGGCCGTCCTGATCACCGCCAACCTCGCCGCGACCGTCCTGCGCTTCCTCCTCTTCCGGCTCTGGGTCTTCCCGGACTGCCGTCCGGACGCGGGCGGCACGTATTCCGACTCCACCGCAAGGACCTCCCGATGACGGCCGATCCGATGACCCCCGCCCAGGCGACACCCGCCGGCGTGACCTCCGCCCGCGTCACCGCCTCGCACGCCCCACGGCCAGGCACAGGAGCGCCCCTCGCCCGCCTCTGGCGCGGGCGGGCCGACGACGCGCCCTGGGTGCGGCCCGCGTTCCTCGCCCTCCTCCTCGTCACGGCCGGGCTCTATCTCTGGAACCTGAGCGCCTCCGGCTACGCCAATTCCTTCTACTCCGCGGCCGTCCAGGCCGGCGGCGAGAGCTGGAAGGCCTTCTTCTTCGGCTCCCTCGACGCGGCCAACGCCATCACCGTCGACAAGCCGCCGGCCGCGCTCTGGCCGATGGCCCTGTCGGTGCGTCTCTTCGGACTCGGGTCCTGGCAGATCCTCGTCCCCGAGGTGCTGATGGGGGTGGCGACGGTCGCCGTCCTCTACGCGGCGGTACGGCGCCGGTTCGGCGCGGGCGCCGGTCTGCTCGCGGGCACGGTGCTCGCGCTCACACCGGTCGCCGCGCTGATGTTCCGCTTCAACAACCCGGACGCGCTGCTCGCCCTGCTGATGACGGTCGCCGTGCTCTGCGTCCTGCGCGCGCTCGAACCGGCGGGCAGCGGGATGACCTGGCTCGTCGCAGCGGGAGTCGCCTTCGGATTCGCGTTCCTCACCAAGACGCTGCAGGCGTTCCTGATCCTGCCGCCGCTCGCGCTCGTGTACGCGGTGTGCGCACCGGTCGGGTTCGGCCGCCGGATCGGCCGGCTGGCCCTCGCCGGGCTCGCGATGATCGTCTCGGCCGGCTGGTGGGTGGCCCTGGTCGAACTGTGGCCCGCGTCCTCCCGTCCGTACATCGGAGGCTCGCAGCACAACAGCTTCCTCGAGCTCACCTTCGGCTACAACGGGCTCGGCCGGATCAACGGGAACGAGACCGGCAGCGTCGGCGGTGGCGGTGGCCGGGGCGGCGGTCAGGGCGGCGGCTGGGGAGAGACCGGCGTCGGGCGGATGTTCGGCGACGCGGTCGGCGGCCAGATCTCCTGGCTGCTCCCGGCCGCGCTGATCCTGCTCCTCGCCGGGCTCGTCGTCACCCGGCGCGCGCCGAGGACGGACACCGCCAGGTCCGCGTTCCTGGTCTGGGGCGGTTCGCTGCTGACGACCCTGGCCGTGTTCAGCTTCATGGCCGGCATCTTCCACGAGTACTACACGGTGGCCCTGTCCCCGTACATCGCGGCGCTCGTCGGCATGGGCGCGAGCGTCCTGTGGGAGGAGCGCACGCGGTTCCCCGCCTCAGCGGCGCTCGCGGTGACGGTCGCGGCGACGGCGGTCTGGGGGTACGTGCTGCTCGGCCGGACGCCCGACTGGCTGCCGTGGCTGCGCTGGGCGGTCCTGATCGCGGGGTCGCTCGCGGCCCTCGGGCTGCTGCTCGCGGGGCGGGTCGACCGGCGGATCGGACTCGGGATCGCGGGGCTCGGTCTGGCGGCGGGGCTCGCGGGCCCCTTCGCGTACACGCTGGAGACGCTGGGGGTCGGACACCAGGGCTCGATCGTGACGGCGGGGCCCGCGGGTGGTGCGATGCGGGGGGTGCCGGGCGGCGGCCGACTTCCGACGGGCGAGGCCCCGGGCGGTGGTGCTCCGGGCGGTGGAACCGCCGACGGCGGTGCTCCGGGCGGTGGTGGTGCTCGGGCCGGGGGTCCCGGTGACGGGCAGCGCATGGCGCCGTGGGGTGCCGGCCCCGGTACGGGGGCCGGTACCCCGCCGAGGGCCGGCGGCGGGCCGACCCGAGGGTTCGGGGGTCCCGGCGGTCTCCTCGACGGCGCGAACGTCGGGACCAAGGCCAGGGCGGCGCTCCTGGAGAACGCCGACCGCCACACCTGGGTCGCGGCTGCCGTCGGCGCCCAGAACGCGGCCAGTTACCAGCTCGCCACCGGGGAGCCGGTCATGGCGATCGGCGGCTTCAACGGCAGCGACCCGTCCCCGACCCTCGCCCGGTTCAAGCAGTACGTCGCCCAGGGGAAGATCCACTACTTCGTCGCCGGCGGCGGCGCGGGCGGTGGGGAGATGCGCACGGGCCCCGGCGGCGGCTCCAGCTCCGAGATCTCCACCTGGGTCGCGGCCACCTTCGAGAAGGTCACCGTGGACGGCGCCACCTTTTACGACCTGACCCGGAAGAAATAATCCCTATACAGCGTACGAGAGCCCTTGTACGGTGTACGAGACCCAGTCCCGTACACCGTACAAGGAGCCTGTCCCCATGACGGCGACGACCGCCGAGTCCCACCCCGCCCCCACCGGCGGGCACCCGCAGCGCTGGCTGATCCTCGGGGTCATCTGCCTCGCCCAGCTCACCGTGCTGCTCGACAACACCGTCCTGAGCGTCGCGATCCCCTCGCTGACCGCAGAACTCCACGCGACCACCGCCGACATCCAGTGGATGATCAACGCGTACTCGCTGGTCCAGTCCGGCCTGCTCCTCACCGCCGGCAACGCCGCCGACCGCTACGGCCGCAAGAAGCTCCTCGCCACCGGACTCGCGCTCTTCGGCCTCGGCTCGCTCGCCGCCGGACTCGCCGGCTCCACGGCGCAGCTGATCGCCGCCCGCGCGGGCATGGGCGTCGGCGGCGCGCTGCTCATGACCACCACGCTCGCCGTCGTCATGCAGATCTTCGACGACTCCGAGCGGGTCAAGGCCATCGCGCTCTGGTCCACGGTCGCCTCGCTCGGCTTCGCCGGCGGACCGCTGATCGGCGGCGTGATCCTCGACCACTTCTGGTGGGGAATGATCTTCCTCATCAACATCCCGGTCGCGGTCGTCGGCCTGATCGCCGTCCTCAAGCTCGTGCCCGAGTCCAAGAACCCGCAGGGCGCGCGCCCCGACCTGCTCGGCGCGCTGCTCTCCACCATCGGCATGACCGCCGTCGTGTACGCGATCATCACCGGCCCCGAGCACGGCTGGCTCTCCACGGACGTGCTGATCCCGGCCGCGATCGGCGTCCTCGCTCTCGGCGCCTTCGCGCTGTGGGAGCTGCGTATCCCGTACCCGATGCTCGACATGCACTTCTTCCGCAACCAGAAGTTCATCGGCGCCATCGGCGGTTCGATCCTGGTCGTCTTCGGCATGGGCGGATCGCTCTTCCTGCTCACCCAGCACCTGCAGTTCGTGCTGGGCTACGAGCCGCTGGAGGCGGGTCTGCGGATGGCGCCGCTGGCGCTCACGATCGTCGGCCTCAACCTCACCGGCATCGGCCCGCGCATCGTGATGAAGCTCGGCACCCCGCCCACCGTCGTGCTGGGCATGTCCCTGGTCGCCGGCGGCCTCGCCTGCATCTCGTTGCTCGGCGGCGGCACGGACGGCAGCTACTGGGGCATGCTCCTCGGCCTCGTCCTGATGGGCGGCGGCATCGCCGTCTCCTCCCCGGCGATGGCCAACGCGATCATGAGCGCGATCCCGCCGGAGAAGGCCGGAGTGGGCGCCGGTATCAACGGCACCCTCGCCGAGTTCGGCAACGGCCTCGGTGTCGCCGTCCTCGGAGCGGTCCTCAACGCCCGTTTCGCGGCGCTCGTCGCCGTCACCGCGACCTCTCTGCCCGCAGCCCTCGCGGCGGCCGGCGGCAGTGCGGAGCGGCAGGAGATCTCCGACGCCTTCGCCTCGGGGCTCCAGACCAGCCAGCTGGTCGGCGCGATCGCCGTCTTCGCGGGTGGCCTGGTGGCGGCGGCCCTGCTCGCGCGCGCCGAACGGTCCGAGAAGCGGGTGGAGCAGGCCGCGCCCTCGGGGGTGTCGGAGCTGTCCGAGCCGTCCGAGCCGTCGGAGCCGTCCGAGAAGAAGACGGCCGGTGCATAGCATGGGCATCGATCGTTGACGAGGAGGAACGCGATGGTGAAGGCAGCCGACCGGGCGAAGAACCCGGCGCGTTCCAGCGTCTGGCTCGAGAAGAGGGCCGCCCGCGCGGGGGGCGGCCCCGCCGGGCTCGACCGCGACCGGATCGTGGCCGCCTCGATCCGGATGCTGGACGAGGAGGGCCTCGCCAAGTTCTCCATGCGCCGGCTCGCGGCGGAGCTGAACGTCACCGCGATGTCGCTCTACTGGTACGTGGACACCAAGGACGACATCATCGAGTTCGCGCTCGACGCCCTCTACGGCGAGATCGACCTCGCCGCCGTCGACGCCGCCGGGGGGTGGCAGGGGCGCATCCGGGCGCTCGCCCTCGCCTTCCGCCGCATGCTCGTCCGTCACGCCTGGGCCTCGCCGTGCGCCGGCTCGTACCTGAACATCGGACCGAACGCCATCGCCGTCGGCACCAAGATCCAGGAGGCGATCAGGGACACCGGCCTGCCGCTGCACGGCCTGCCGGGCGCGATGTCGGCGGTCTTCCAGTTCGTGTACGGCTACGGGACGCTGGAGTCCCAGTTCGGCCGGCGCGCGGCGGAGGCCGGTATGTCGCAGGACGACTTCTTCACGGAGGCGGTCTCGGCCTTCCGCGACGATCCGGAATTCGCGGTACAGGTCGCGGACATGAAGGAGATCCTGGACGAGCGCGTCTCGCACGGCAGCGTCAGCGACATCTGGGAGCGGGACTTCGCCTACGCCCTCGACATCCTGATCGCGGGCATCGAGGTCATGGCCGCCCGGACCGAATGACGAGGCCGTCAGCCGGCCCGCACCGCCTGGATGTCCAGCGTCACCCGCAGCGTCGTGCCGATCGCCGCGATGCCCGCCGACACCACCTGGTTGTAGTGCATCGCGAAGTCCTCGCGTCGCAGCTCCGTCTCCGCCCGGAAGGCCGCCCGGACCCCGCCCCACGGGTCCGGTCCCGTGCCCAGGTACGACAGGTCGAGCGCCACCTCGCGCGTGACGCCCCGCAGGGACAGCTCGCCCGCCACGGTCCACCGGTCCGGGCCCGCCGCCCGCAGCGCCGTGCTCCGGTACGTGATCTCCGGGAAGCGGTCCACGTCCAGGAAGTCCTCGGAGCGCAGGTGCTTGTCCCGCAAGCCGTTGCCCGTGTCGACGGATCCGGCCGCGATGACCGCCTCCACCCGTGACGCCAGGACGTCGGGCGCGATCTCGATCCGGCCGGTGAACTCGGTGAACCGCCCGTGCACGCTGGAGATCCCGAGGTGCTGGGCCACCGCCCCCACCGAGGAGTGCGCCGCGTCCAGGGTCCAGACGCCGGGCGCGGGTAGTTCCGTACCGCCCGCGCGGGCCAGGACGACGGTCCCCACCTCGGCCCGGCCGGCCGCACCGACCAGCGCGGTGCGCGCGTCCGGCGCGTAGCCGAGGGCGGTCACCACGACCGTGTACGGGCCCGGCGACAGTGCGGGCGCCTGCGTCGGATCGGACCGTACGACCCCGTCCGCGTCCGCCACCGCCCGCAGGGCCTGCCCGCCCGACCCGTCGGTCACGGTCACCACCGCGTGCGGGACCGGCCAGCCGTCCCGCGTCCGCACCTGTGCGTGCAGTCCCATCGCCACTACCACTCTCTCGTTCGGAAAACAGCGGGGCGGCAGGCCGTCCCCTTCCTGGGCCCGGATCTCCTCCGGGGCGCGGATCGCCCGCCCTGCCCGCCGCCCCGGACCCGGTCGCGTCTCCGCTCGACGCGCGGCCGGGGGCCGGGGGCCGGTCACTCGCCCGGGTGGGCGAGTTCGATGTCGTGGCCGTCGACTCCGGCGCCGGTCACGGTCAGCCGCCCCGCCACCGGCGGGTAGCCGGTCGCGATGAGCGTGTACTCGCCCGCGTCCAGGTCGGCGAAGGCGTACGTGCCGTCCGCGTCCGTCGTCGCCGACGCCGTCACGTTCCCCGCCGCGTCGACCAGGGTCACCCGTGCGTCGGCCAGCGGCCGGTGGTCGAGCCCCGCGCGGACCGTGCCGTGGACGACCGCTCCGGCGGCGAGGGCCACGTCGAGCCGGGTCGCGCCCTGGCCGCCGATCTCGACGGGCAGCGCCTGCGGACGGTGTCCGGCTGCGGTGACCGCCACCGTGACCGCGCCGGGAACCAGCTCCGCGAAGGCGAAGCCGCCGTCCGCGTCGGTCTTCCCGGAGGCCAGCACCTCACCCCGTACGTCCGTGACGACGACCGTCGCGCCGTCGACGGGCGCCCCGCCCTCCGCGGCGGTGACGGAGCCCGTGAGCCCGCTGGTGCCGGTCAGGAGCACGTCATGGGTGAGCGGGCCGTCGTGCACGACGACCGTGGAAGCCTGCGGCTGGAAGCCGTCGGCGGAGGCGATCAGGACGTACGACCCGGCGCCGGGCGCGTCGAAGGCGTACCCGCCCGTGTCCCGGACGGTCGCGCGGCCGAGCTGCTGCCCGCCGAGCGAGATCAGCGTGACCGTCGCGCCCGGCACGTCCGAGCCTTCGGCGGTACGAACGGTTCCGCTGACGGTCAGGCCGGTGGCCTGCGCCGTGACCGGTGCCGCTTCGGCGGTCGCCGGGGGGTCGGCCGGGAGCTCCTTGGCCGGCTCGTTCGAGCCGCTCTTCAGCGCCACCTCCTTGATGAACAAGGTCACAAGGAAGGCGAGCAGCGCGAAGGGCGCCGAGTAGAGGAAGACATCGGCGACACCGTGCCCGTACGCGCTCTCCATGACGGTACGGATCGGCGCCGGCAGCTTGTCCATGTCGGGGATGCCGCCGCCCGAACCGCCGCCGGCCGTCCCGGCGGCCTTCGGCCCGAGGTCGGCGAGGCCGTCCTGGACGTAGTGGGTGACCCGGTTGGCCAGCACCGCGCCGAGCGCCGAGACACCGATCGCACCGCCGAGCGAGCGGAAGAAGGTGACGACGGAGGAGGCGGAGCCGAGGTCGGCCGGGTCGACCTGGTTCTGCGTGCACAGGACCAGGTTCTGCATCATCATGCCGAGGCCGAGACCCAGGACGGCCATGAAGACCGCGATGTGCCAGTACTCCGTGTCGTAGCGGATCGTGCCGAGCAGTCCGAGCCCGCCGGTCACCAGGACACCACCGCTGACCAGCCAGGCCTTCCAGCGCCCGGTCTTGGTGATGACCATGCCGGAGACGGTCGAGGAGACGAACAGACCGGCGATCATCGGGATGGTCAGGACGCCGGACATCGTCGGCGACTCGTTCCGGGCCAGCTGGAAGTACTGGCTGAAGAAGACCGTGCCGGCGAACATCGCCACGCCCACGAAGAGCGAGGCGAGCGAGGCGAGCGTGATGGTGCGGTTGCGGAACAGCCGCAGCGGGATGATCGGCTCGCTCGCCCTCGACTCGACGAAGACGAAGAGCGCGCCGAGGACGATCGAGCCGCCCACCATGGCGGCCGTCTGCCAGGACATCCAGTCGTACTTGTCGCCCGCGAAGGTCACCCAGATCAGCAGCAGCGAGACGGCCGCGCTGATCACGAGGGCGCCCGCCCAGTCGACCTTGACCTGACGCTTCACGACGGGGAGCTTCAGGGTCTTCTGGAGCACGAGTAGCGCGATGATCGCGAAGGGCACGCCGACGTAGAAGCACCAGCGCCAGCCGAGCCAGTCGGTGTCGGTGATGACGCCGCCGAGGAGCGGGCCACCGACGGTGGCGACGGCGAAGGTGGCGCCGAGGTAGCCGCTGTACCGGCCGCGCTCGCGCGGGGAGATCATGGCCGCCAGGATGATCTGGGAAAGCGCGGTCAGACCGCCGACGCCGATGCCCTGGACGACCCGGCAGGCGATGAGCATGCCGGTGTTCTGCGAGAGACCGGCGACGACCGAGCCCGCGACGTAGATGATCAGGGCTATCTGGACGAGCAGCTTCTTGGAGAAGAGGTCCGCGAGCTTGCCCCACAGCGGGGTCGTCGCGGTCATCGAGAGGAGCGCCGCGGTGACGACCCAGGTGTAGGCGGACTGGCCGCCGCCCAGGTCGTTGATGATCTCGGGGAGGGCGTTGGAGACGATCGTCGAGGACAGGATGGCGACGAACATCCCGAGCAGCAGCCCGGAGAGCGCCTCCATGATCTGACGGTGCGTCATCGGCGCCCCGTCGGGGACGTGGCCTCCATGCTTGGCGTGGCCGCCCCGCACACCGGAGTCGGGTGTGGTCGTAGCCATGAACTTCCTTTGCTTGCCGGCTTGCTTGCTGCTTGCTGCGTGCGTGCTTGCTATGCGTGGTGGGCCCGGCAGTCCCCGAAGGAGCTGCGGAGACGGGCCAACAGGGTGGTGAGCAGCACGACGTCGTCGTCGGACCACTCCGCGAGGGTGCGGGCGAGCAGGTCGGTCACCCGCCGGTCGAGGTCGGCGAGCATCGCCCCGCCCGCAGGGGTGAGGCGCAGGGTGCGGCAGCGCTTGTCGTCCGGGTCGGGCAGTCGCTCGACCCAGCCGCGCTCCACGGTGTGCGCCACATGACGGCTGCTGACCGACATGTCGACGGCCATCAGCTCGGAGACGCGGCTCATCCGCAGACTCCCGTGGTGGTGGAGGAGGGCGAGGACGATCGCGGAACCGCCCGGGCACTCGGCGGGCAGGGCCCGGGAGAGTCCGCGCTTGACGGCGCCGATGGCACCGACCTGGCGGGCCAGGGCCTCGTACCGGTCGTCACGGTTCCGTGTGTCCATGGGCTCCCCACGCCTCCGCACATCTTGTTGCTTAGGGCAACCATAGAGATGGATGGTTGCTTCAGGCAAACTAAATCGGTCAAACTGCGCTAAAGAATCGGCAAAGGTGGGAGGCGTTGCGGGGGATCGGTGCCGGAACGCCCGGGGGCGGGGGCGGGGCTTGGGGCGGCAACCTCCGGTTCGCTAGGGTCCTGCCCCATGGCACACAACCCCCATGCACCGCACGGTCAGGGCCCCGAGGGCAACTACGACCCCTCCGGCAACACGCAGATGTTCCGCGCCTTCGTCGACGAGGGTGCCCCGCAGGGCCGTCCGCAGGCGGCCGCCTCGACCGGCCCCCGCGTCGGCCTGATCGTGGGCGTGATCGCCGTGATCGCGGTCCTGGCGGGGGTGGCCTGGCTGGCCCTGGGCTGAGGGGGACCCGGGGCTGAGGCCGGCGGGGCTGAGTCCGGGCTCTTGTCGGGTTCTGGCTCCGTGGCCGTGAGCTCCTGGCCCTTGGGGGCTCCTGGCGTGTGACCGCCCTCTCTGCGAGGGCGGCGCCCTCCGCCGGCCCCTCAAGGGGCGCCCCTTCCTCGTCGTGTCGGCTCCGTCGATTCCGCTGCGCTCCACCCCTGACCGCCCGGCTCCGGGCGCCTTTCACACTCGGAGGGCGGCCCGGGGCGGGGTCTCAGGCGCCGGCTCCCTCGCCCCGCAGCGCCGAGGGCGTGTGCGGGTCGGAGCTGGGCGGTGGGCGGCCGCACCAGACGCCGGCCGGAAAAGCTCACTCCTCGAGCCCCGCGACGGTCATCGACCCAGGAAAAGGTCGCCGTACCTGTCACACGTGTGCGGTGCGCTCCGTCAGTCGGGTGTGCGAGCGAGAAACGCTCGGCGGCCACCCGATCCGAGGAGTGTCTCCGATGTCCACCCCCTACGTCGTCGTCACCGCCGTCGCCGCGTTCATGGTCGGCTTCTCGGCTCTCTCGGTCTTCATCAAGGCGCCGTGGGTCGCCGAGCCGCTGACCGAGTACGGCGTCCCCCGCACCTGGTGGACCCGGCTCGGAGTCGCCAAGGCCGCGGGTGCCGCAGGTCTCGTGGTCGGCCTGTGGGTTCCGGCGATCGGCCTCGCGGCCGGGACGGCCACGGTTCTCTACTTCGCCGGAGCCGTCGTCACCGTGATCCGCGCCCGCTCCTATCCGCACGTCGCCTGGCCGCTGATGTACGCGACCCCGGTCGTCGCCGCCCTGGTCCTCGCCTGAGGCTCGGCGGGGCGTCACCGCGCCGGGATCACTCCCAGGTCGCGGTGACCTTCTGGGTGTCGACGTGCATGCCGAGCGGCACCCGCCAGGAATCCACGCAGACGGTGTACGTCCGGGTCCGCACCGCCCCCGCCGCGATCGGCGAGGGCAGCGGCTGCGCGGACTCGATCGTCGCCCAGTCGACGTCGAGCGCGCCGATGACGTGCGTGAAGAAGGTGACGGTGCCCGAACGCGCGGCCGTGCCGCCGGTGTTGCGGAAGGTCACGGTGACTCGCTCGCACCACCGCTTGTCCGCGTCCGCGAGGACGGGCGGGGAGACGGTGAGCGTGGCCGGTCTGGCCGGCGCGGGCGGTGTCGTCCCAGGGGCCGGTGTGGCCGGTGGGGCTGACGTGCGGGGCGGGGTGACCGGGCCCGGGCCGGGCGTGCCGGTAGTGCCAGGGGTTCCGGGAGCCCCTGGAAGGGGCGCGCCGGGTCGCGGGTGCCCGGAGGGTGAGGCGCCCGGGGCCGGCGCCGAGGCCGTGCCCGTACCGGCGCCCGTACCCCCGTCCGTACTCTCGCCCGTGGGTGAGCCCGGCCCTCCTCCCGTACCGTCCGGCGAAGGGCGTGACGTGCTGGGGGTCGTACCGCTTGCCGAAGCGGATGCCGAGGGGCCGTCGAGGGGTACCAGGGTGACCTGGCCCGACGGGGGTACCGCGCCCTTCGGGCCGGTGCCGGCGCCGACCGCCGCGTACCCCTCGCCCTCGCCGCCGCCGCAGGCGGTCAGCGCTCCGCCGAGGCAGAGCGCGACCACTGTCAGAAGTGACCTCTGTCGCCGCATGGCGCCAGTTTTGCTGACGAAGCGTCAGTTCGGAACAGGTGCGACCGACTTCAGTCGTCGATCAGGCCCTGGCGCAGCTGCGCCAAGGTGCGCGTCAGGAGCCGGGAGACGTGCATCTGGGAGATGCCGACCTCCTCGCCGATCTGCGACTGGGTCATGTTGGCGAAGAACCGCAGCATGATGATCTGCCGCTCCCGGGGCGGGAGTTTGGCGAGCAGCGGCTTCAGCGACTCGCGGTACTCGACCCCTTCCAGAGCCGTGTCCTCGTATCCGAGCCGGTCGGCGAGCGAGCCCTCGCCGCCGTCGTCCTCGGGGGAGGGCGAGTCGAGCGAGGATGCGGTGTACGCGTTGCCGACCGCGAGGCCGTCGACGACGTCCTCCTCCGACACGCCCAGCACGGCGGCGAGTTCGGGCACGGTCGGGGAGCGGTCCAGCTTCTGGGCCAGCTCGTCGCTCGCCTTGGTCAGCGCGAGCCGCAGCTCCTGCAGCCGACGCGGCACCCGCACCGACCATGAGGTGTCACGGAAGAAGCGCTTGATCTCGCCGACGACCGTCGGCATCGCGAACGTCGGGAATTCCACGCCGCGTTCGCAATCGAACCGGTCGATGGCCTTGATCAGGCCGATCGTGCCGACCTGGACGATGTCCTCCATCGGCTCGTTGCGCGAGCGGAACCGGGCCGCCGCGTACCGCACGAGCGGGAGGTTGAGCTCGATGAGGGTGTCACGGACGTAGGTCCGCTCCGGGCTGTCCGCCGCCGCGCCCTGGTCGTCCAGGGCACGCAGGCGCAGGAAGAGGGAGCGGGAGAGCGTGCGGGTGTCGATGGCTTCCGGCGAGACGACCAGCGGTGCGGCGGGTGCTTCGCTCTGGGCCTGCGGCTGCGGCTGTGCCGGCATCTGAACCGGCGTCTGCGCGAGCGTGGGCGTGAGCGTGAGCACCTTCGAGCTGCCCTGTTCTGCGGACATGCCACCCCCTTGAGGTCGCGGACGGTCGCGGCGGCCACGACCATCGGAGGAACGCAGCCTCCACCTGAATACCGGAGGCGGGGCTGCGGCAAACGCGGTTCCAGCAGAATGTCACATGTCGGCAACACGCTGTAGTGACTTGTCGACACAGCGGAAGCGCAAATCCGCAGGAAACAAGGGGTGTACGGCATTTGGGGTGCCGAAAAGCCGTCAGGGACTGCTCCGAACCGGTCTACCCGTTCCGGCTACGCCTCGATCCTGTTTGCGGATCTCAAGCGGGCGAAGCTGCGGGCGAGGAGCCTTGACACGTGCATCTGCGAGACCCCGAGTTCCTGACTGATCTGGGACTGCGTCAGATTGCTGTAGTAGCGGAGCATCAGGATCCGTTGCTCGCGCTCCGGCAACTGCACGAGCAGATGGCGTACGAGATCACGGTGTTCGACGCCGGCGAGTGCCGGGTCCTCGTAGCCGAGCCGGTCGAGCAGCCCCGGCAGTCCGTCGCCCTCCTGGGCCGCCTCCAGGGAGGTGGCGTGGTAGGAGCGGCCCGCCTCGATACAGGCCAGCACCTCATCCTCGCCGATCTTCAGGCGCTCGGCGATCTCCGCGGTCGTGGGCGAGCGGCCGTGGGCGGTCGTCAGGTCCTCGGTGGCCCCGTTGACCTGGACCCAGAGTTCGTGCAGCCGGCGCGGCACGTGGACGGTCCGTACGTTGTCGCGGAAGTAGCGCTTGATCTCGCCGACGACGGTGGGCATCGCGAAGGTCGGGAACTGGACGCCACGGTCGGGGTCGAAGCGGTCGATCGCGTTGATGAGGCCGATGGTGCCGACCTGGACGACGTCCTCCATCGGCTCGTTGCGGGAGCGGAACCGGGCGGCGGCGTACCGCACGAGCGGCAGGTTGGCCTCGATGAGCGCACCCCGCACCCGGTCGTGCTCGGGAGTCCCCGGTTCGAGACCTTTGAGCTGCCCGAAGAGCACCTGGGTGAGCGCGCGGGTGTCGGCGCCCCGGGTGCTCTGCGGCCGGGGGCGCGGGGCGTCCGGGCCGCCGGCCTCGTTCTGGGGCGGCACTTGAGGCGCTGTACTGGCCGGCACGTTCACGCCACCCCTTTGGCTGGTCTTGCTTCTTGCTGGTCAACTACGGTCAAACTCATCCATCAAAAGCGGTCATAGCATCACAAGACATGTCCACTGTGTGCAAGCACCGCATAGCTACGTGTTGACGGCATATGGGGGTCAAAGGGATCGTTTATACCCAGAAGGCCCCTCGCCGTAACGGCGAGGGGCCTGGGAAGAAGCGGAACGGGGAGCGGAAGACCCCTAGAACTCGTAGTCCGCGATCACCCACGTGGCGAACTCACGCCACAGGGCGACACCCGCCTGGTGGGCGGGGTGGTCCAGGTAACGCTGCAGCGCGTCCCGGTCCTCGACCGCCGAGTTGATGGCGAAGTCGTACGCGATCGGCCGGTCGGTGATGTTCCAGTCGCACTCCCAGAACGTCAGCTCCGGGATGGTCCCGCCCAGCGCCCTGAAGGCCTCCACGCCGACGACCACGCGCGGGTCGTCCCGCTCGACGCCGTCGTTGAGCTTGAAGAGGACCAGATGGCGGATCACGGGGGACTCCTAGTTGATGAGCTCGGTCATGAACTCGCCGACACCCTGGGCGGCGCTCGATATGCCTTCGAACCCTACCTGGACCAGATCGGCCGCCCGGCTGGGGGAATTGATGATCGTGTACAGCACGAAGACCACGACCGCGTACAGCGCGACCTTCTTCGCTTGCGCCATCTGCCGCGCCCTCCCGTGTCTGCGCCCCTGCGTGGTCGCGTGAGTCTAGCCGAGCCTCTTCACCCGGCCTTCAGGGACCAAGGGCCCCGGAATCCGGGCCCTTTGCCGCCCCCGGAAGGGTGACGGCACAGCAGTACGGCTGTCGAGCCCGGCGGACCCGGCAGGAAACCGCGGGGCGAGGAACCGGCCCTCACCGCGGGGTCCGCGCCGCGAGCTCCCCCGGCCGCGGCGTGGGCTCGCGGGACCGGTTCGCGTCGGGGGAGCGGCTTGTCCCCCCGATGCCGCTCCCCCCGTCCTTACGTGAAGAGGCCCCGGCCGCGCGACACGAGGGCGGCCGGGGCGTCGTGCCGTCCATGCGGCGACGGAGAGGCCGGGGTACGCCGAAGGGCCCGGTGCGATGCACCGGGCCCTTCGATCGAAGCGGTAGCGGAGGGATTTGAACCCTCGGTGACTTGCGCCACACTCGCTTTCGAGGCGAGCTCCTTCGGCCGCTCGGACACGCTACCGAGAGAGAGCTTAGCCCAAAGGTGCCCCTGCGATGAAATCCGTATCGCGGTGCAGGTCGTGGGGGTGTTCAGCGCGTGCGGAAGAAGGCCGTGAGCTGCGCCGCGCACTCCTCGCCGCGGACGCCGGCGATCACCTCGGGACGGTGGTTGAGCCGCCGGTCCCGTACGAGATCCCAGAGCGATCCGGCCGCGCCCGCCTTCTCGTCGTACGCGCCGAACACCACCCGTTCGACCCGCGACTGTACGAGCGCGCCCGCGCACATCACACAGGGCTCCAGGGTCACGACGAGGGTGCAGCCGGTCAGCCGCCACCCGCCGGTGCGCGCCGCGGCCCGGCGCAGGGCGAGCACCTCGGCATGGGCGGTCGGGTCGCCGGTCGCCTCGCGTTCGTTGTGTCCGACGGCGAGGATGCCACCGTCCGCGGCCAGCACGACCGCGCCGACCGGTACGTCACCGGCCAGCGCGGCCCGGTCGGCCTCGGCGAGAGCGAGCCGCATGGCATCCCGCCAGGGGTCCCGTACGGGATCGGCCGCCGACCGCCCGGGCATGGTCGGCTCGGGCGGCTCGGGCGCGGGCCGCGGGAGGTCCTCCCGTACGGGATCGGGCGCGGGCTTCTGTACGTCACCCCGTACGGGATCGGGTCCTGCCTCTGTCACTAGCGAACGGTCTCCAGCACCTCCGCGGCGCCCAGCGCGTCCGCGATCTCTGCCAGCGCGTCGCTCTCCAGCGCCAGCAGCTCCTTCTCCGCCACGCCGAGGTCCGCGAGGATCAGCCTGTCGCCGACCGGCGCGGCCGGTACCGCGTCGGCGGCCGGAACCGTGGCCTCCTCGTCGTCGACCTCCAGGTCGAGAGGCTCGCCGTCCTCCGTGCCGTCGAGGTCCAGTGCGTCCAGGTCGGCCGTGTCGTCGTCCGGGTCGTCACCGAGGAGTTCCTTGGTGAGGATCTCCCCGTACGAGGAGCGGGCGGCGGCCGCCCCGTCCGACACGTAGATGCGAGGGTCGTCCTCGCCCTCGACGCGGAGAAGGCCGAACCAGGCGTCCTCCTGTTCGATGAAGACGATGACCGTGTCGTCGTCGACCGAGGCCTCGCGGGCCAGTTCGATCAGATCCGACAGGGTCTCCACATCGTCGATCTCTGTGTCGCTCGCTTCCCACCCGTCTTCGGTGCGCGCGAGCAGTGCGGCCAAGTACACCGTGACTCTCCCACTGATCAGAGGTGTGACGATTTGGCGGTGCCCTCCTGGCGCCCCGCCCAATCGGCATCGTGGCAGAAACAACGGCTTCAGGAGAGGTCTTCGGCTCTTGCGTCGTGCATCAGTCTGATCGAGTCGGTGAACGGGTGGCGGCAGGGCGGGCGCGAGCCCGGCGCACGGCCCCGGCGCACAGGCGGCGCGCGCGCCGTGCCGCGTCACACCGCGGCCGCCACCGCCCTCCGCCGCCGTCACCAGCGAAAGGTCCGCATCCGCATCGCCTGGCGCATCCGTGCCGCCCGCGCACGCCGGGGCTGGACGCGGTCGCGCAGCGCCTTCGCCTCGTGCAGCTCGCGCAGGAACTGGGCGCGCCGACGACGGCGATCCGCGGCCGTCTCGGGCGGCGGCTCGAACGATTCCGGCGCGCTGCCCGGCGCGTCGGAGAGTCCTTCGGCCGGCGCGCCGGTCCGGTCCTGCCGGTTCTGCCGGTTCTGCGGGTTCTTCGGGTCGGGCATGGGCCACACCACCCCACGACTGGGTCTTTGCCCCCACCTTCCCTCCGCGGCGTGGGTTGATGCCAGTGCGGGCTACTGTTGGATCCATGCGTCTCCACGTCGTCGATCACCCGCTGGTCGCCCACAAGCTCACCACGCTGCGCGACAAGCGCACCGACTCCCCGACCTTCCGCCGTCTCGCGGACGAGCTGGTCACCCTGCTCGCCTACGAGGCCACCAGGGACGTGCGCACCGAGCAGGTCGACATCGAGACCCCCGTCACGCCCACGACCGGCGTGAAGCTCTCGCACCCGCGTCCGCTGGTGGTCCCGATCCTGCGCGCCGGGCTCGGCATGCTCGACGGCATGGTGCGGCTGCTGCCGACGGCCGAGGTCGGCTTCCTCGGCATGATCCGCAACGAGGAGACGCTGGCGGCGTCGACGTACGCGACGCGGATGCCGGAGGACCTCTCGGGCCGCCAGGTGTACGTCCTGGACCCGATGCTGGCGACCGGCGGCACGCTCGTCGCGGCGATCCAGGAGCTGATCAGGCGCGGCGCGGACGATGTGACCGCGGTCGTGCTCCTCGCCGCCCCGGAGGGCGTCGAGGTCATGGAGCGCGAGCTTGCGGGCACGCCGGTGACCGTCGTGACGGCCTCGGTCGACGAGCGCCTCAACGAGAGCGGCTACATCGTCCCGGGCCTCGGCGACGCGGGCGACCGCATGTACGGCACCGCCGACTAGCAGGACCAGGTGCGGAGCAGGTGCGTGCCCGGGCTCCGCACAGCGGCGGCCCTCAGCACTTGCCGACGGGTGCGGCCTTGGGCTTGTTGAGAGCGATCAGGGCCGCGTCCGCAACGGCCTTCGGGTCCAGCGTCTTGAAGGCCGTGCCCAGGATCAGGTCCACGTCCGCCGTCGTGCGCGTGTCCGTCTTGGTCGTGGCGGCCTTGAGCTGGGTGCCGAGGACCGGGAACGCGCCCTTCACGGCCCCCTGGCCGCCGAGCAGCAGGCCGGTGCCGGGCACCTTCTTGTCGTAGGCCGCCGGTGCGTTGCCGACCTTGCCGATGGTGAAGCCGCGCTTCTTGAGCTCGTCGGCCGTCGTCTTGGCGAGACCGCTGCGCGGGGTCGCGTTGTAGACGTTCACCGTGATCTGGCCCGGCTTGGGCAGGGCGGGGGCGGCGGGCGGTGCGCTCGCCTTGGCGACGGGCTTGCAGTCGGCGCCTCGGCCGGCTGTCGTCCTCGTCCCGCCGTCGCCGCCCGAGAAGACGTCGACGAGTTGCAGCGTCCCCCATCCGGCCGCGCCGAGCGCGACCACGGCGGCGGCGGCCGCGAGGACGATCCTGCGACGACGCCGGGGGCGGCGCATGCGCGGGTAGGTGTCACCCGTGATGCGGTACTTTCCGCCCATACCGGGGGGAGTGAGCATGCTCATGGGCGCAGCGTAATGCCGTCCGCCGGGGATGCATACTGGATGATCATGTGATCGCGTCCGGATGGGCGGGAAGAGGCTCCGAAAGGGTCAAGACGGAGGGCCGGGGCGAGAGCGCGACGGCGGAAAGCCGAGGTCGGAGCAGGCGGTCGGGAGCCGCGGCCGCCGCTAGTCCATCTCCAGGACGCGGGCGTGCAGGACCTGCCGCTGCTGGAGCGCCGCGCGCACCGCGCGGTGCAAGCCGTCCTCGAGGTAGAGGTCGCCCCGCCACTTCACGACGTGCGCGAAGAGGTCGCCGTAGAAGGTGGAGTCCTCCGCGAGCAGCGTCTCCAGGTCCAGCTGGCCCTTGGTGGTCACCAGCTGATCGAGGCGGACCGGGCGCGGCGCCACGTCCGCCCACTGCCGGGTGCTTTCCCGGCCGTGGTCGGGATACGGCCGCCCGTTACCGATGCGCTTGAAGATCACACGGAAAGCCTACCGGGCAAGCGGCTCCCGGCGCAGCCACGCGGCGCCGGTGGGATGCTGGGGCAAACCGCGACAAACCCGGAATTGGGGTCCTCCGATGAGCGTGAGCGAAGAGTCTCCGGCCGCCGAGATCGCGGCGGGATACGGGTTCGCCGGACCCGCACTCGAACTGGGGGCGCTGCTCTGGGGCGGCGTTTGTCACCCGGACGCGCGCATCCGCATCCCGCTGGCCATGCTCAACCGCCACGGTCTGGTCGCCGGCGCCACCGGCACGGGCAAGACGAAGACGCTCCAGCTCATCGCCGAGCAGTTGTCGGCGCACGGTGTGCCCGTCTTCCTCGCCGACATCAAGGGGGACCTCGCGGGGATCTCGGCGCCGGGCGAGGTGAGCGAACGGGTCGGGCAGCGGGCGGAGCAGGTCGGGCAGAAGTGGGCGCCGAAGGGCTTCCCGTGCGAGTTCTACGGGCTCGGCGGCGTCGGCCCCGGCGTTCCGGTGCGGGCCACGGTCACCAGCTTCGGCCCCGTTCTGCTCTCGAAGATCCTCCAGCTCAACCGGACGCAGGAGCAGTCACTTGCCCTGATCTTCCACTACGCCGACCAGAAGGGCCTGGAGCTGGTGGACCTGAAGGATCTGCGGGCGGTGGTGGCCTTCCTGGTCTCCGACACCGGGAAGCCCGAGCTGAAGGGGATCGGTGGTCTCTCGACGGCGACGGCCGGCGTGATCCTGCGGGCGCTGACGGCGTTCGAGCAGGAGGGTGCGGGCGGGTTCTTCGGGGAGCCGGAGTTCGACACGGCCGAGTTCCTGCGGACGGCGGGGGACGGGCGCGGGGTGGTGTCCGTACTGGAGCTGCCGGCGGTGCGGGACAAGCCGCGGCTCTTCTCGACGTTCCTGATGTGGATGCTGGCGGACCTCTTCCACGACCTGCCGGAGGCAGGGGACCTGGAGAAGCCGAAGCTGGTCTTCTTCTTCGACGAGGCGCACCTGCTGTTCGACGGGGCCTCGAAGGCGTTCCTGGAGTCGATCACGCAGACCGTGCGGCTGATCCGCTCGAAGGGGGTCGGCGTCTTCTTCGTGACGCAGACGCCGAAGGACGTGCCGGCGGACGTGCTGGGGCAGCTGGGCAACCGGGTGCAGCACACGCTGCGGGCGTTCACGCCGGAGGACGCGAAGGCGCTGAAGGCGACGGTGCGGACGTTCCCGGACTCGCCGTACGACCTGGAGGAACTCCTCACGGGCCTGGGCACGGGTGAGGCGGTCGTCACGGTGCTGAGCGAGACGGGCGCGCCGACGCCGGTGGCGGCGACGCGGCTGCGGGCGCCGGAGTCGCTGATGGGGCCGGTGGAGGCGGAGGCCCTGGAGGCGGCGGTGCAGGGGTCGCCGCTGTACGGGCGGTACGGGGTGGCGGTGGACCGGGAGTCGGCCTACGAAAGGCTGACGGCGCAGGCAGAGGGTCCGGCACAGACGCAGGCGGAGGCTGAACGGGTGCCGGAGGCGCCGAAGAAGCGGGAGGCCGCGCCGCGCGAGGAGAGCCGTGAGGCGCCGTCGCTCGCCGAGCAGGTGGTGGGGAGCGGGATCTTCAAGTCCCTGACGCGCTCGATCGGTACGCAGCTGGGCCGCGAGATCAGCCGGTCGATCTTCGGCACGGCCCGGCGGAGAAGGTAGGGGGCGGGGCGGAGGACAGCCTCCACCCCACCCCTCCCCGAAACCCTGAAGAGACGGGTACTACTCGGTGACCTCGTGGTCGTGGCCGTCGTGGAGACCGCCGCCGCTGCCCGCGTCGCCGTCCGTCGGGACCGAGACGACCGGCTTCTTCAGCGAGCTGATGTCGTGCGCGTAGGTGCCCACGGCGTTGGCGATGATGTCGATGTTGACGTCGAAGGCCGTCATGTTGATGTTCGACAGGTTGTCGCCGGCCGCGTGGTAGTTCACGTCGTACGCGACACCCGCCGTACCGCCGAACTTCGCCGCCTGCGCCGCCGTCTTGATGCCCTCGGCGCCGGTGAACGTACCGCCCGACGGGATGCCGACCTCGATGAACGGGCCGTAGTCCGAGCGGCCCGTGAAGTCGGTGCCCTCGTGCGGAGTGCCCTGCTTGTCGAGGAAGGCGTTGATGTCGCGCTCCAGCTGGGCGGAGCCCTCCGGGCCGGGGCCCGCGCCGACGCCGTCGGAGTTGTCGCCGTCGTAGACGAACAGGCCGTAGTTCGGCGAGGCGATCATGTCGAAGTTGAGGTAGAGCTTGACTTCCTTCTTGTCGAGCTCGCTCATGTTCGCGACGTAGTGCTCCGAGCCCAGCAGGCCGTTCTCCTCGGCCGACCACCAGGCGAAGCGGACCTTGTTGCGGACCTTCGCCTTCGACTCGGCGAGTTCCAGGGCCGACTGGAGCAGACCGGCCGAGCCGGAGCCGTTGTCGTTGATGCCGGGGCCGGCGGTCACCGAGTCGAGGTGCGCGCCGAGCATCACGGTGTTGGCGGCGTTGCCGCCCTTCGTCTCCGCGATGACGTTGTTGGTGGTGCGCTTCTCCTGGAGCTGACGGATCTCGAAGGAGAGGCTGACCGGGCCCTTGGCGAGGTCGGCGGCGAGCTTCTCGCCCTCCGCCTGGGTGATGCCGCCGGTCGGGATCTTGCCGGCCGCCGGGTCGCCGAGGGTGCCGGAGAGCGCGCCCGCGGTGTTGTTGTAGATGATCGCGCCCGCGGCGCCCGCCGCGGCGGCGTTCTCCTGCTTGACGGCGAAGGCGCAGCCGCCGCGCTTGATCAGCGCCACCTTGCCGGTGAAGGTGCCCGAGGCGAAGTCGCCGGGCTCACAGCCGCTGGTGCCGTCGGCGTCGACCGGGACGGCGGCCAGGTCGGCCTTGATGCCGCCGACCGGCGTCGACTTGGTGTAGGTCATCGCCTTGATCTCGACCGCGCGGGGCGCGGGCGAGACGACGGAGAGCTTCTCGGCCAGCGTCTCCGTGTAGATGAATTCGAACTTCTGGTACGAGACGTTGAAGCTGGCCTTCTTGAGCTGCTGGTACACGTACGCCGCCGAGGCGTCGTGTCCGAGTGAGCCGGCCGCGCGGTGACCGCCGGCCGAGTCGGCGATCGCCTGGAACTTCTGCAGGTGTTTGTAGGCGCCTTCGGCGGAGGTCTCACGGACCAGCTTCTTCGCCAGCTTCGCGGCGTCCCTGGCCGGTGCGGCCGTGGGATCCGGAGTGGCGGTGGCGGGGGAAGCGGCGGCCAGCAGGAGCGGGGTCGCGAGTGCGGCTGCGGCCAGTGTGGCCGCGGCTCTGCGATGGGATGCGTTCACAGAGGTCCTTCCCGGTGCGAACGAGGTTGAGGGGAAGTTAGCGATCTCTGGTGTGTTCTGTGAACAGATCGGCCGCAATTCCTTCCGGCTTTAGCATGATTGACATCAGGGGAAGTCAACTTCCGGAGGATTTGGCCGCTTTTGCGGCCCGCTTGGCCTCCTGCTTGAACGCCCGGACCTTCGCCAGCGACTCCGGGCCGGTGATGTCGGCGGCCGACCGGTAGGAGCCGGGCTCTCCGTAGGCTCCGGCGGCCTCGCGCCAGCCGTCCGGCCCTACGCCGTACTGCTTGCCCAGCAGGGCGAGGAAGATCTGTGCCTTCTGCTTGCCGAAACCGGGCAGGTCGAGCAGCCGCTCCAGCAGCTGTTTGCCCGTGGCCGCGTCCGTCCAGACGGCCTCCGCCCGACCGCCGTACTCGTCGACGAGGAACCGGCACAGCTGCTGGATCCGCTTGGCCATGGAGCCGGGATAGCGGTGCACGGCGGGCTTCTCGGAGAGCAGCGCGGCGAAGGCGTCGGGGTCGTACGAGGCGATCATGCCCGCGTCGAGATCGTCGCCGCCGAGGCGCCGGGCGATCGTGTAGGGCCCCGAGAACGCCCACTCCATGGGCACCTGCTGGTCGAGCAGCATGCCGACGAGCGCGGCGAGCGGGGAACGCCCGAGGAGCTCGTCGGCCTCGGGCTGCTGGGCGAGATGGATCTCGGTGCTCATGAGTCGATGATCCCGCGCCGACGGCGGACCCGCGCGGGGGCGGGGCCCTCCGGGCGACTGCCCCGTCGGCAGGTCCGTGACCGGATCATGACCGTCCGCGAGCGCACACACCTCACCGGGGCGACCGGGGCGGCGCGAAGCGTTCCAGCGCGGCCAGGACGCGGTCACGGGTGTCGTCTCCCCCGAGATGGCCCGCGCTCTCGACGACCGAGAGGTCGGCGTCCGGCCAGGCGCGGGCGAGTTCCCAGGCGGTGGTGAGCGGGCCGCCCATGTCGAGCCGGCCGTGGATCAGGACGCCCGGGATGCCGGCCAGCCGGTGCGCGTCGCGGAGCAGGGCGCCCTCCTCGAGCCAGGCGCCGTGGGCGAAGTAGTGGGCGCAGATCCGGACGAAGGCGAGGCGGCGGGCGTCGACCCGGTCGGTGTACGGGGTGCCCATGCCTTCCATCGACAGGACCGCGTCCTCCCAGGCGCACCAGTCGGCCGCCGCCTTCTCCCTTACGGCGGGATCCGGGTCCTCCATCCGCCGGGCGTACGCGGCGACGAGGTCGAGGCCCCGCGCGTCGGCGGCGGCTTCCACACCCGCGCGGAAGCGCTCGTGGGCCTCGGGGAAGAACCGGCCCACGCCCTCGTACAGCCAGGCCGTCTCCGAGCGGCGGGTCGTCGTCACGGCGGCGATCACGATCTCCGAGACCCGCTCGGGGTACGCCTCGGCGTAGGCCAGGATCAGGGTGGAGCCCCAGGAGCCGCCGTACAGCAGCCAGCGCTCGACGCCGAGGTGTGCGCGCAGCCGCTCCATGTCGGCGACCAGGTGGGCCGTGGTGTTCACGCACATGTCGGTGGCCGGGTCGCTCGCGTGCGGGAGCGACCGGCCGCAGCCGCGCTGGTCGAACTGGACGATCCGGTACCGCTCGGGGTCGAAGAGCCGGCGGGCGGACGGGGAGGAGCCGGAGCCGGGGCCGCCGTGGACGACGAGGGCAGGCTTTCCGCCCGGGGAGCCGCTCACCTGCCAATGGACGAGGTTTCCGTCGCCGACGTCCAGGAGGCCCTGGTCGTACGCCTCGATCTGCGGGAACATCCGGACGACCCTACCGGCCGCGCAGCCGCGCCGAGGGGTCTTCGCACCACTCCAGGACCGAGGGCCACGCCCCGTATCCGGCCGCCATGTCCAGATGACCGCCGGAGGCGACGAGGTCGCGGTCGAGGGAGAGCGGGTCGCCGTAGTGGACGGCCGCGCCCTCGGCGCAGTACGGGTCGCCCTCCCCGTACACGAGCCGGGTGGGGACCTTGAGTCGTACGGCGCCGAGGTCGAGGCCGGGATCCGTGCCGAAGCCGGCGATCTCGGGGATCGAGGCGGTGACGGCGGGGGAGGGCGGGGCGACGAGGAGGGCCCGGTCGGCGGTGAGCTCGTCGGGCGTCCGGGCGGCGGCCTGCAGCCAGAGAAGCACGGCGAGGCTGTGGGCGACCACGACGAACTCACCCCCACCGGCCGGCGGCCGCAGCTCACCCCGCAGCGCCGCGAGCCAGTCGCCCAGAACGGGCGCGTCCGGCTCGGGCAGCTGTGGATACCGCACCTCGTGCCCACGCTTCCCGAGCCGCCCGGCGAGCCAGTGCTGCCAGTGCCCTTCAGGGCGGTGGTTCTGGAAACCGTGGAGGATCAGGAACGTCGTCATGGCCCGATCGTGGGCCCTGCGCGAGAGCCGGGGAAGGTCGGTTTCACGGTGTGGATGGCCTCCGCAGCTCCCCGAGCGGTGCGACGGGGCAGGGAGTCCGGCACGGGGACTCAGCCGACGTACCGGCGGAGGTGGCGGGCCGTCAGCGTGTCTCCCTTCTCGACCAGGTCCGACGGTGTGCCCTCGAAGACGATCCGGCCGCCGTCGTGGCCCGCTCCCGGGCCCAGGTCGATGAGCCAGTCCGCGTGGGCCATGACCGCCTGGTGGTGCTCGATGACGACGACCGTGTTGCCCGCGTCGACGAGCCGGTCGAGGAGGGAGAGGAGCTGGTCGACGTCCGCCAGGTGGAGTCCCGTCGTCGGCTCGTCCAGGACGTAGGTCGCGCCCTTCTCCGCCATGTGGATGGCGAGCTTCAGGCGCTGGCGCTCACCGCCGGACAGGGTGTTCAGCGGCTGCCCGAGGCGGAGGTAGCCGAGGCCCACGTCGTTCAGCCGGCCCAGGATCGTCCGCGCCTGGCCCTTCGCCGTGAAGAAGTCGTACGCCTCCTCGATCGACATCGACAGGACCTCGTGGATGTTCTTGCCGTCGAGCGTGTACGTGAGGACCTCCGGCGTGAAGCGCCGGCCCTCGCACTCCTCGCAGACCGAGGCGACGCCCGCCATCATCGCCAGATCGGTGTAGACGAGCCCGATGCCGTTGCACTTGGGGCAGGCGCCCTCCGAATTGGCGCTGAACAGTGCGGCCTTCACACCGTTGGCCTTGGCGAAGGCCGTACGGATCGGGTTCAAAAGCCCCGTGTACGTCGCCGGGTTCGAGCGGCGCGAACCCCGGATCGGGGACTGGTCGGCGACGACGACCCCCTCCCGGCCCGGCAGGTTCCCGTGGATGAGGGACGACTTGCCCGACCCGGCGACCCCGGTGACGACCGTCAGTACCCCGGTCGGGATGTCGACGCTCACGTCCTGGAGGTTGTGCTGCGTGGCGCCCTCGATGGAGAGGAAGCCGGTCGGCCTGCGCACCTCGGCGCGCAGCTTCGCCCGGTGCGCGAGGTGGTTCCCGGTCAGCGTCCCCGAGGCGCGCAGGCCGGGCACGTCGCCGCTGTAACAGATCTCCCCGCCCGCCGTGCCCGCCCGGGGCCCGAGGTCCACCACGTGGTCGGCGATCTCGATGACCTCCGGCTTGTGCTCGACGACGAGGACCGTGTTGCCCTTGTCGCGCAACCGCAGCAGCAGGTCGTTCATCCGTTGGATGTCGTGCGGGTGCAGCCCGGTGGTCGGTTCGTCGAAGACGTACGTGATGTCGGTGAGCGAGGACCCCAGGTGCCGCACCATCTTCACGCGCTGCGCCTCGCCGCCGGAGAGGGTGCCGGACGCCCGGTCCAGGCTGAGGTAGCCGAGGCCGATCTCGACGAGCGAGTCGAGCAGCTCGCGCAGGCCGGCGAGGAGCGGCGCCACGGAGGGGTCCTCGATCCGGCGCACGAAGGCCGCCAGATCGCTGATCTGCATCGCCGAGCAGTCGGCGATGTTGACCCCGTCGATCCTGGAGGAGAGGGCCGCGCGGGTCAGCCGGGTGCCCTCGCACTCCGGGCAGTCGCGGAAGACGACCGCCCGGTCGACGAAGGCCCGGATGTGGGACTGCATGGCGTCCCGGTCCTTGGCGAGCATGGTCCTCTGGACCTTCACCACCAGGCCCTCGTAGGTGAAGTTGTTGCTGCCGACTTTCACCTTGACCTGCGGCTTGTGGAGGAAGTCCGCCCACTCCCGCTCGGTGAAGTCGCGCAGCTTCTTGTCGGGGTCGTAGAAGCCGGAGTGGGCCATGATCTGCCAGTACCAGGAGTCCACGGCGAAGTTGGGGACGGTGATCGCGCCTTCGTTGAGGGACTTGGACCGGTCGACGAGCTGGTCGATGTCGATGTCGGAGATCTGGCCGACGCCCTCGCAGCGCGGGCACATGCCCTCGGGGAGGTTGAAGGAGAAGGCCCCCGAGGTGCCGATGTGCGGGGTGCCGAGGCGGCTGAAGACGATCCGCAGCATCGTGTACGCGTCGGTCGCCGTCCCCACCGTGGAGCGGGAGTTGGCGCCCATCCGCTCCTGGTCGACGACGATCGCGGCGCTGAGGTTGTGCAGCCCGTCCACGTCCGGCCGACCGAGGGACGGCATGAAGGACTGGAGGAAGGCGCTGTAGGTCTCGTTGATCAGGCGCTGCGACTCGGCGGCGATGGTGCCGAAGACGAGCGAGGACTTCCCGGAGCCCGAGACACCGGTGAAGACCGTGAGGCGTCGCTTGGGGAGGTCGACGGAGACGTTCTTGAGGTTGTTCTCCCGGGCCCCTCGGACCTGGATGACGTGGTGGCTGTCCGCCTGCTGGTCCGGTGCGTCGGTGGTCATGCGTACGCCCTCCAAAGGTGGTCCCATTCTCCGTACACGGTACTCTATACAACGTACAAAGTGAGGGCGGATTGGTTCAGTGCGGCTCTGACCTGCGAGAATGGGTGACATGGCCAAGGAGCGAAGCAGCGGCGCCGGTGATCCGGCGCGCACCCTCGAACTGCTGTGGCGGGACGGCGCGACCGTCCCCGCGAGCCGGCGCGGGCCCCGGCAGGGCCTGACCGTCGACGCGGTCGTCGAGGCGGCCGTCGGCCTCGCCGACGAGGGTGGGCTCGACGCGCTCACCATGCGCGCGGTCGCCCAGCGCCTCGGCGTCACCCCGATGACCCTCTACACCTACGTCCCGGGTAAGGCCGAGCTGCTCGACCTCATGCTGGACGCCGTCTTCCTGAAGATGCCGCGCACCGCCTCCGGGGTGGACGCGCCGTGGCGCGAGCGCGTGACGGCGGTCGCCGACGAGAACCGCGCGCTCTACCTGCGCCACCCCTGGCTCGCGGAACTGCGCGTCCACCGGCCGCCGCTCGGGCCGGGCGTGATGACGAAGTACGAGCACGAGCTGGGCGCCTTCGAGGGCCTGGGGCTCGACGACGTCACCATGGACTCGGCGCTGACGCACCTCCTCGGCTTCGTCCAGGTCGCGGCCCGTACGGAGCTGGACGCGCGGGCGGTGGACCGGGAGAGCGCGCTGTCCGACGAGGAGTGGTGGGCGGCTCACGAGCCGCTGCTGGAGCGGATGTTCGACGCGGAGCGGTTCCCGCTCGCCTCACGGGTGGGGGAGGCCTCGGCGGTGGCGTACCAGGGCCTCTACAGCCCGGACCACGCCTACGCCTTCGGTCTCGCTCGCGTACTGGACGGACTGGCGGCGCTGATCCCTGCGGACCCGCCGGGCTCAGTCCCCCAGGGTCAGTAGGGCGTCGAGGCCCGCCTTCAGCTCGTCGGCGGAGAGGTTCCGCTCCACGGACAGGTGATGCATCAGGCTCGGCGAGAACGGCGCGAGCAGGAGGTGGGCCAGCAGCGCGCCGTTCGTCTCGGGCCGGAGCCGCGAGATCAGCAGCGTGACGTGGGTGTGCATGGCGAGGTACGCGCCGCTCGTGTAGCGGGCGCTGGGCGCGGCGGCCTGAGCGGCGAGGAGCAGCTCGCGCTGCTCGATGACCCGGTCGACGAGCGCGTCGAGGAAGGCGCGCAGCCGCTCGTCGGCCGGGGCGCCGGGGCCGAGCGGGGGTGGGCCGCTCATGTACGACTCCTGGAACTGCCGTTCCCGGTCGTCGAGGAGTGCCCAGAGGAGCTGGGCGACATCGCCGAAGCGGCGGTAGACGGTGCCGACGCCGATACCGCTGGCGTGGGCGACCTGGTTCATGGTGACGGCGCCGGGGCCCACCTCGGCGACGATGCGGGCGGCCGCGTCGAGGATCTTGCGCCGGTTGCGGGCGGCGTCGGCCCGCTCGGGGGCGGGCCGGTCGGCGGTCGGCAGGAGGGGGAGTCCGAGGCCGGGGCCAGGGCCGGAGGCGAGGGGGATCGGAGGAGAGCCGGGGCCATCCTGCGAGGCGGCGGAGCCCGGGATCTCCGTACCGCCCGCAGGGCTTTTTCTGGTGCTCATCTCGTCCGCCTGCCCTTCGTCCGCATGCCCCCTCGGTCCGTCCGTGACACGAGCATAACGGAGCGCTATCCGCTTCCCCGTGGCTTCCCCTTGCGAACCGGAACAATATCCGTTTAACCTCGTTCCATCGCTGAACCGGAAAGGAATCCGGTTAGTCCGGTCCGGTCGGATCCAGGTCGGATCAGGTCACGGCCCAAGGCTCAAGGGGAGCTCGTCATGTCCGTCAAGGTCGCCGTCATCTACTACTCCGCCACGGGGAACGTCCACGAGCTCGCCCAGGCCGTCGCCGAGGGCGCGGAGAAGTCCGGAGCCGAGGTCCGGCTGCGCCGCGTGCCGGAGCTCGCCCCCGACGCGGCAATCGACGCGAACCCGGCCTGGCGAGCCCACGTGGACGCCACCGGCGACGTCGAGATCGCCACGCTCGACGACCTGGAGTGGGCCGACGCCTACGCCCTCGGCTCGCCCACCCGGTTCGGCAACGTCGCCGCGCAGCTCAAGCAGTTCATCGACACCACGGGCGGGCTGTGGCAGCGGGGCGTCATGGCCGACAAGCCGGCCACCGCCTTCACCAGCGCCCACAACGTGCACGGCGGCAACGAGTCGACGCTGCTCGCGCTCTACAACTCCTTCCACCACTGGGGCTCGGTCATCGTCTCGCCCGGCTTCACCGACCCGGCCGTCTACGCGGCCGGCGGCAATCCGTACGGCACCGCCCACCCCGGCGCGAACGGCGCCCCGGAGGAGAACGTGCTCCAGGCCGCCCGCTACCAGGGCGAGCGGCTCACGAAGATCGCCAAGCGCCTGAAGGGCCTCGCGGTCGACTGACCTTCTGCCGCGTACTCACGACCTGCCCCCGGGACGCAGTCTCCGGGGGTACCCCATCGGGGGCGCGGGGGAGTAATTACCACCCTCGGCGGGGTTGCTTCCAGGAGCATGCGTCACGTCACGCATGACCAGGGCGACCCCAAGGATTCCTCGCGCATGAACACTCCCCCCTCCCCGAACCCCCCCTCCTCGAATCCCCTCTCCCTCGACGCCGACCAGGCTCGCGCCCGACTGGCCGAACTGACCGTCGTCGACGTCCGTACCCCCGGCGAGTACGCCTCCGGACACGTGCCGGGCGCACTCAACGTCCCCCTCGACCGGCTCGGCCGCGCCCTCCCCGCGCTCCAGGCGGCCGCGGGCCGGGGCGAGCTGCTCGTCGTGTGTCAGTCGGGCGCCCGCTCGGAGAAAGCCCGCGCTCAGCTCTCCGCCCACGGGATCCGCGCGCTGGACCTCGCCGGCGGCACGGCCGGCTGGGCCTCCCGCGGCCACGCGCTCGCCCGCCCCGAGGGCGCCCCGGCGCGCGCCGGCTGGGCCATGGAGCGCCAGGTCCGCCTGGTCGCCGGGTCGCTGGTCCTGATCGGCCTGGCGCTGGGGCTGTTCGCGCACCCGGCCTGGCAGTTGCTGTCGGCGGGCGTCGCGGGCGGGCTCGTCTTCTCGGCGCTCACGAACACCTGCGGGATGGCGGTGGTGCTGGGCCGACTCCCGTACAACCGCGGCCCGGCGGCCGGTCCCGGCCTGGACGCGACGCTGGAGCGCCTGAGCCGAGGCCAGGCGGACGCCCGCTAGGTCCTCGTCACCGGCCGTACCTGCCGAGGAACATGTCCACGCCGTCGACGATCAGCCGCTCCGTCAGGTCCTCGCTCAGCTCGGTGCCGTAGTGGCTGAAGACCATCTGCGGGTAGATCAGGAGGGCGTACAGCTGGATGATCGCGACCTCCAGGTCGGGGATCTCCAGGCGGCCCCGGTCGGCGAGCGCGCGCAGCGCGTCGGCGACGGCCGGGTGGTGGCCGGCGGGCCCGTGGTCGCGCCAGGCGCGGCCGAGTTCGGGGAAGCGGTGGAGCTCGGCGGCGACGAGGGAGCGCAGGGCGCGGACCTCGTCGTTCTCGCGGACGGCCCGGACCCAGGCGCGGGCGGCCTCGACGAAGGCGGCGCGCAGGTCCTCGGCGTCGGCGAGGCGGGCGAGGTCGGGGCCGTTCTCGTGGTCGGCGGCCGCCAGGGGTTCGTCGAGGGCGCCCGCGACGACGGCCGTGAAGAGCGCTTCCTTGCTGCCGAAGTGGTTGTAGACGGTGACCTTGGAGACGCCCGCCTCGGCGGCGATGGCGTCCATGCCGACCCCGAATCCCTCGCGCAGGAACAGGGCGCGGGCGGCCCGCACGATGGCCTGGCGCTTACGGGCGGCTCGGGGGCCGCTGGGGGCCTGCTTCGGCGTCTCGGCGCTCATGATCCGACCCTACCAACAACTGAACTCTTGAGTTCATCTGAACTGAACCGTACAGTTCAGTCATGACACCTTCCTCGCACGCGCACGCCCCGGATCACGCCCGCGCCCCGGACCACGCCCACACGGCTGCCCTTTCGCCCCCGCCCACCCATCCCCGCCGCTGGACGGCCCTCGCCCTCATCTGCGTGGCCCAGTTCATGCTGATCCTCGACGTCACCGTGGTGAACGTCGCGCTGCCGCGGATGGCCGCCGATCTGGGGCTCGCCCGCACCTCCCTGACCTGGGTGGTCACCGCCTACACCCTCTGCTTCGGCGGCCTCATGCTGCTCGGCGGCCGGCTCGCGGACGCCCTCGGCGCCCGCCGCACCCTGCTCGCCGGCTTGGCTCTCTTCACGGCCGCGTCCCTGGTGTCCGGCCTGGCGACGAGCGGTCCGATGCTGATCGGCGGCCGCATCGCACAGGGCGTCGGTGCCGCACTGCTCTCCCCGGCCGCACTCTCGCTGGTCACGACGTCCTTCCACGGGGCCGAACGCGCCAAGGCCCTCGGGGTCTGGGCCGCCATCGGCGGCACCGGTTCCGCCGTCGGTGTCCTGCTCGGCGGCGCGCTGACCGACGGACCGGGCTGGCCCTGGGTCTTCTACGTCAACGTCCCGGTCGGCCTCGCCCTGCTCGCCGCCCTCCCGGCCGTCGTCCCGTCAGTCGTTCCGACCCGCGCCCCGCAGGCCGCCCGAGGTCTCGACGCGCCGGGCGCGCTCCTGGTCACCGCCGCCACCGGATCCCTCATCTACGGCCTGGTCCAGGCGGGCGAAACCGGCTGGACGTCCGCGTCCGCGCTGCTGCCCCTGCTGGGCTCGCTCCTCCTGTACGGGACCTTCGCCGCCGTCGAACGGGCGAGCCGCGCCCCGCTGATGGACCTGCGCATGTTCACCCGGCGCCCGGTCCTCGCGGGCTCGTTCCTGATGCTGGTCGCGACCGGGCTGCTGATCTCCTTCTTCTTCCTCGGCTCCGTCCAGCTCCAGCACCTCAGCGGCTTCAGCGCCCTCAGGACCGGCCTCGTCTTCCTGCCGGTCGCCGTGACCACCGCCGTCGGCGCCCACCTCGGCTCCCGCCTGGTCGGCTCCCTCGGCCCGCGCGCCTGCGCGACCGGCGGCATGGCGATCGCCGCCCTCGGCTGCCTCCCGCTGGCCCTGGTCACCCCCGGCTCCAACCCCTGGACCACACTGATGCCGGCCCTCTCCGTGGCCTCCCTCGGCCTCGGCGCGGTCTTCGTCACCGCCACCACCACCGCCCTCGGCCTGATCGACCCCCACGAGGCGGGCCTCGCCTCGGGCATCGTCAACACCTTCCACGAGGTGGGCGGCTCGATCGGCGTCGCCCTGGTCTCCACGGCCGCGGCCACGAGCCTCTCGACCGGCCCCCACCCCCCGACGGCCACCGGCTTCACAGCCGCCTTCACCCTCTGCGCGGCCACCGCCGCGACAGCGGCCCTCACGGCCCCCGCCCTCATCCCCCGCGGCAAACCCCGCCCGACAGCCGGCCCCCACGCCCACTGATCCGCACGCCCCTCAGCGAGACGGACCGTCTTGCTGGGGCGGCGCGATCCTCGTCGGCCGCCCCAGACACTCCCCAAGCGGTTCTACCTGGATAGCTGGTCCAGCGGGTCTAACGGGTCTAGCTGTTCACCCCGACCGGCTCAGACGCGGTGCGGCCGCGACCGGCGCGACGCTCGAACTGGGCGAGATGCGCGACCACTGCGGCGTAGAAGCGGTCGACAGCCTCGTCGACGCTTCGGATGAACCCCGACTCGGTGCTTCCGCGGCTGCCGCCCATCCCTTTGAAGAGGGACAAACGGAATCCGGCGATGGGTGCGCCGTCCTTCGGCAGCAGATCACCGGGCTCCGGGCGCAAACGCTCCAGAGTGCCACGCGGCCCGTTCCGCCCCTCGACCAAGGTCTCCACATGAAGGTCTGCCGGGGCATCGGCGAGCACGCGGACGAGCCGCTTCGCCACAGAGAGCGGATAGCCGCTGTCGGGCGCCGGGACATCGACCGAGGTCCGGAGCTTCCCCGTCCGGAGATCAGCGGTGATCGCGAGAATGCCGTCGGCCCCGTCGATGCGTACCTCCGCGGACAGTCGACCCTCCTCGCACAACCGGTCGGCGAGTTCGGCCCGCCGGGACTTCGGGTCCGTACCGCGCTTGGCCCGTTGCACCGGGAGGGCCTTCTGGCCGAGTTCACCGCCGAGCCGAAGGCAGACCTGGCGGATCAACCTTTCCCAGTTCTCGACGACCTCGACCGCACGGGGATCTCCCTGGCAGATGGTCTCGGTGTCGATGCCGTTGCGGACGGGGACCCAGGAGGACCCCATGTTCTGGAACCCGTGACAGCCGGAGTTCTCGTGCTGGAGATAGTGCAGAAGCTCCTGCAGGAGCCAGGCGTGCGCGGCGTTCCCCACGCCTTCGTGCCTGATCAGCATCTGCGCCTGATGGGCGACCTCGGCCCAGGAGAGATGCCACAGCGCGACCTTGTGCTTGCGCCTGCCGTCCACCTTGACGTCGACCAGCGGACTGCCTTCCAGCGCGACGTCGTTGGAGAGGGTGATGACCGCCTCGTAGCCCCGACGCGCCGCGATGTCCATGTAGTTCTGGACCTGCTCCGCCTTCAGGGCGTTGCCGTTCGTCTTCGTCTCGACGAGAGCGGTCCAGAGCTTTCCGGCACGCTCCACCCGGATCACGCCGTCGGGACGCTTGGGGCTCTCGCCATGGGGGAGGGAGACCTCGGTGAAGGTCTGCATCCGACCCGCCGGGGCGCCGAAGGCCGCAGTGAGCCGACGGCCGAACTCGGGTACCTCGGCCATGACCGAGAGCAGCACGGACGTGGCCCGTACCTCCCGTTCCCGGTCACTCTTGTACGACGGCACGGGGAAGAGGCGGGCCGGCTTCCAGGAGTCGTTCTCGGCGAGGGACTTCTTCGCTGCCTTGGGCAGCGTGACCTTCTTCTTGGCGGTACGCGGTCCACGGCGGCGCTCCGGTGCCGGGGCCTGTTCCGGCGCCGAGGCGGGTACTGCGGCTGCTTCCTGTGCCGGTGCGCAGGGTTGGGCGGGGACGGCGTTGAGGACGGGGCCGGGTACTGATGCGGGAGCGGAGAGTGCCGGCGGCTGGGGAGCAGTGGTGACCGCCCCGCCGACCACCTCTGATGCCACGTCGGACCCGTCAAGGGAAGCGGCGTGGACCCCGGACTGCTCACCTTCCTCGCCCTCTTGCCCCTCCTCCGTGTCGTCGTCCTCGACGACGTCGATGCCGAAGTCGTTCGCCAGACCGGCGAGCCCCGTGCCGTAACCCTGCCCGACCGCACGGAACTTCCACTCCTCGTTGCGCCGGTACAACTCGCCGAAGATGAACGCGGTCTCCACCGTGGCGTCCGAGATGGAGAAACCGAGCAGTGTCTCGCCCGCGCGATCGGCCAGGGTCAGGCGCAGATCGTCCAGGTCGCCGAAGCGGGTGGCGCCGTGGGCGCTGTACTGGCTCGCGGCGACCACGATGCTGGTCACCTCGTGGGGAACGGCGGTGAGGTCGAGGCTGATGCGGTCCTCGCTGCCGTTCTCCGTCGGGGTCTTGCCCAGTAGTTGCACGCTGCCGTCATCGGCGGCCGGGTGGTTGTAGAAGTAGAAGTCGGAATCGCTGCGGACCTTGCCGCTGCTGTCCAAGAGCAGTACGGACACGTCCGCGTCGCCGTCCCCCGTCGCGCTGCTCCAGCTCAGGCTCACGATGACGGAACCCGTGTCCTCGCTCAGAGCGGCCAGGCCGACATTGGCTCCCTTGACCATTTCGTGCATGTGTCCCCCTGGACATGCGGTCGCCGTAGGCGGATACGGACGGCCGCGAAGAAGGTGATGTCCCGATCTGGGCGCCCCAGGGGAACCGTAGCGTCCGGTGCGGGAGTTCGAGGAGAGGATGTGAAATTCGGACGCGAATTCAGGATTCCCGACGACTCTCACCGTGCCAAACGAGCGGCCTTCGTCTCCAGGTAGTGGCGTTCCGGGACGCTGAGGGTGAGGCGGGCCGCCGTGCGGTAGGCGGTGAGGGCGGCCTCGGTGGCGCCGGTGCGTTCGAGGAGGTGGGCGCGGACCGCCTCAAGGCGGTGGTGGTGGGGGAGGCGGGGTTCGAGGGCGGCGAGGGCGGCGAGGCCGGACTCGGGGCCGTGGACCATGGCGACGGCGACCACGCGGCCGAGTTCCGCCATCGGGTCGGGGGAGTCCGCCGACCGGGCCACCAGCAGGTCGTAGAGGGCCAGGATCTGCGGCCAGTCCGTGTCCCCGGCGCGCCGGGCCTCGTCGTGGAGGGCCGCGATGGCCGCCTGGAGCTGGTACGGGCCGGGCGGGCCCTCCGTCAGGGCCTCCTCCACCAGGGCCGTGCCCTCGGCGATCGCCGCCGCGTCCCAGAGCGTACGGTCCTGCTCGTCGAGGGGGATCAGCTCGCCGTGCGGTCCGGTACGGGCCGCGCTGCGGGCCTCCGTCAGCAGCATCAGGGCCAGCAGGCCGGTCACCGCGCCCTCCCGGGGGAGCAGGCGGCGCACGGCCCGGGTCAGCCGGATCGCCTCACGGGCCAGGTCGGCGCGGTGGAGGTCGGGGCCCGAGGTCGCGGTGTAGCCCTCGTTGAAGATCAGGTAGAGGACCTGGAGCACGGTGGCGAGCCGGGCGTCCCGGTCCCCGGGCCCCGGCTGGTGGAAGCGGCGGTCCTTCAGCTTCTGCTTGGCCCGGCTGATCCGCTGCGCGATCGTCGCCTCCGGTACGAGATGGGCCCGGGCGATCTCCGCCGTGGTCAGGCCACCGACCGCGCGCAGCGTCAGCGCGACCCGCGCGGCGGGCGCCAGCACCGGGTCACAGCAGAGGAAGAGGAGCGTGAGGGTGTCGTCGTCGGACGGAGCGGCCCGGGTCTCGCGGAGTTCCAGGCGTGCGGCCGTCTCCTCGCGCCGGGCCCGCGCCTCGTCCGCCCGCAACAGGTCGGTCAGCCGCCGCGAGGCCACCCGGATCAGCCAGCCGCGCGGGTTGTCGGGCGTCCCGCTCTCCGGCCACTGGCGGGCGGCGGCCAGCAGGGCCTCCTGCACGGCGTCCTCCGCCGCGTCGAAGTGTCCGTACCGGCGCACGAGCGCGCCGAGGACCTGCGGCGCGTGGCGGCGCAGCAGGTCCTCGACGGCCTCCTCCTTGCCCATACCGCTCATGCCGGTCATGTTGCCCGGGATCAGGTGGTGAAGAGCTCGGACTCCGGGCGCTCGTCGATCTGCCGGATCACCACCGGGTACTCCGGCGCCCCGGCCGGCTGCGGACACCGAGCCACGCGCGCCGCGATCTCGGTGACCCTCTCCAGGCTCTCGCAGTCGAGAACCCAGTACCCGGCGAGCAACTCCTTCGTCTCCCCGTACGGCCCGTCCGTGACCACCGGCTTGCCCTCCTTGTCGACGGTCACGAACCGGGTCCGCGCGGGCTCGACGAGCCCCTGCGCGTCGACCAGCTCACCGGACTCGGCCAGATCGTCGTTGATCGCGCTCATGAAGGCGAACATGGCCTGAAGGTCCTGCTCGCTCCAGGCGGGGCTCTGCGCGGTGGCCTTGCCCTTCATGGCTTCGTAGTCGGCCTGTGCGCCCTGCACCATGACGAGGTACTTCATGACGTGCTCCCTGGTATCGATCTCGTGCTCGGTTGTCGCTTCCTTTCACAGGGGACGTCGGATCCGGGCGCCGATTCTCGACACCGCGCGGGGGCGGACGCGGATTCCTTCCGAAATCCACCCGCAGAGCCTCCATCAGCCGCTCATCGCGAGCCTCCGCCCGCCAGTTCCCGCTCCAGCGGCGTGCGGAAGCGCGGTGTGACGCGTACGTCGCCGACCCACCCCGCCAGCCGCGCCGCCTCCGCCTCGATCGCGGCCCGCGCCTCCTTGCCGGACGCCTCGACGGACGCCTGGCCCGACGCCTCACCGGCGCCGTCGAGGAGGCGCCAGACGATCTCGCCGTCCGGGCGCTGGGCCCAGCCGCCGACGATCCGGCCGTTCCACCACACCGTGGGCCCGATGTTCCCGCTGCGGTCGTACAGCGCCGCCTTGTGGGCGGGGTCGGTGTACCAGTCGCGGTACTGCCAGCCCATCGCCGTCGGGTCCAGCGCGGGCAGCAGCGCCGCCCACGGCTCCGGCGCCGGTACGGGTTCGGTGTCGCCCGGCAGGACGTGGCCGATGCCCTCCGCCAGCTCCACGGTCTCCGTGCCGATCGCCGCCAGCGCCTTGCGGACGTCGGTGACCTTCCACCCGGTCCACCACTTCAGGTCGGCCTCCGTCGCGGGTCCCGAGGCCGCGAGCCACCGCCGTACCAGCTCGGCGTGCGCGTCCGTTTCGCTCGGGTCGGGGCGGGCCGGTGTCAGCGTCCAGCGGAAGCGGCTGGAGGTCCAGGCGCCCTGCGGCCGGCCGCGGGCGATCCGGCCCTCCATGCCGAGGACGCGCAGGAGGCGGCTGGAGAGCGGCTGCGGGCCCTCCTGACGGGTACCGACCCCGTAGACGTACTCCGCCCGCAAGCGCGGGACGGCCGCTCCCAGTTCGGCCCCGGTGGCCTCTCCCCGTACCGCCAACTCCGCGAGGAGGAGCCGTTCGGTCTCCGCGAGCCAGTCGGCGTCGTACGCGCTGCCGGCGGTCAGGTGCCTGAGGAGCGAGGCGCGTTCGCGGGTGGCGACGTCACGGGTGGTGGAGGCATGCACGGCGGGGACCAGAGCGGTCGGGAAGACGAAGATCGTGTGCCGCATGCCGTGCATCCGGGTCAGTGTCCGGTCCTCGTACAGGGCCCGTTCGAGATCCGCCACGGGGCCCGCGTCGCGCGAGCCCCGCGCGTCACCCACCTCATGCGCGGCGTGGGCCGCCCCCGCGTCGCCCGCAGCTCCCCGCGCAGCGCCGGCAGCCCCGCCCCTGCACCGCGCGCCCACCGCCAGGAACACGCTGGCCGGGTCGGTCGCGTGCAGCGCCACCAGGGAGTTCACCACCTCCACCGCGCTCGACGCCCGCGCGCCGCCGGCCAGCCGGTGGCGTACGGCCAGCCGGGCCCTGCGTTCGTCCCCTGTGATCACCCGCGTCTTCGCACCCATGCCGACCAGCATGGACCTCACCCGGCGGCGCGGTCACCCACGGGACGTCGGCGCAGCGTCGCGTCCGTCAGATACGGCGGGCGCCAGGCGCCGTCAGGATGGTAGAGATTCGTGCCCGGCGGGACGATCTCGTCGATGCGGTCGAGGACGTCGTCGTCGAGGACGAGCGTGGCCGCCTTCAGCAGCCCGTCCAACTGCTCCCGCGTCCGAGGGCCGATGATCACGGACGTCACGGCAGGGTGCGCGGCGGCGAAGGCGAGCGCCAGCTCGGGCAGCGAGCAGCCGATCTCCTCGGCCAGGGCGACGAGCCGCTCGACGGCGTCGAGCTTGGCGGCGTTGCCGGGGATCGTCGGGTCGAAGCGGTGCGGGGTCAGCGCGGGCCTCCCGCTGGTCAGGTCGACCGACCGCCCCTTGCGGTACTTCCCCGACAGGAACCCGGACGCCAGCGGGCTCCAGGTCAGCACCCCCATCCCGTACCGCTGCGCCACCGGCAGCACCGAGGCCTCCACGCCCCGCGCGAGCAGCGAGTAGGGAGGCTGCTCCGTACGGAACCGGCGCAGCCCGCGCCGCTCGGCGACGGCGTGTGCCTCGACGATCTCCTCGGCGGGGAAGGTGGAGCAGCCGAACGCCCGGATCTTGCCCTGGGCGACGAGGTCGCCGAGGGCGGAGAGGGTCTCCTCGATGTCCGTACGGTGGTCGGGCCGGTGGACCTGGTAGAGGTCGATCCAGTCCGTGCCCAGCCGCTTCAGGCTGTCCTCGACGGCCCGGGTGATCCAACGGCGGGAGTTCCCACTCCGGTTGGGCCCCTCGCCCATCGGAAAGTGGACCTTGGTGGCGAGGACGACACCGTCTCGTCTCCGGGGCTCGCGCAGCGCCTTGCCGACGATCTCCTCGGACTCGCCGGCCGAGTACATGTCGGCGGTGTCGACGAAATTGACGCCGTGGTCGAGCGCGGCATGGATGACCCGTACCGAGTCGTCGTGATCGGGGTTGCCCACGGCGCCGAACATCATGGTGCCGAGGCAGTACGTGCTCACTTCGATGCCGGTTCCGCCGAGTACGCGATAGCGCATGAAGGCACCTCCTCGGCGCGCACTCTAGGAGCTGGAGCGGACTCCAAGGCAAGAGCTGGGGAGAAGATTCGATGTCAGGGGCGGGCGAGGGGAGCGCCACACTGACCCTGGGCGTCACGGTCCGCACCGGTCTCGGCCCGGCCTTCCCCTGGTGGCCGGCCCTTGCCACCGGCCTCCCACCACGGCGGCGGCCCTCACCCTCACTCCCCGCATCACCCGCCGCACTTCCCACACCTTGGCGGCCTGAGGGCCTGAGGGGGACCGGTCCCGGCTGTTCTGGACGACGACGCGGCCGCCGAGGGCGCGGAACTCCTCGGCGGCCGGACGTGCTGTCAGTCCCGTCGGATGTGCTCGGGATCGACGTGGCGACGTACGAGGGGGAGCGAGGCGGCCGCGGCGGCGAGCATGACCCCGAGGCAGCTGACGAGCAGCAGCGGCAGCCCACTCCAGTCCCAGTGCACGGCCCCACCGCCGGTGATCAGATAACTCGACTCGGCGAGCCACCCGGTGACGACAGCCGCCCCCAGCCCGACCGCGAGCGGCAGCACCACCTGCACACACTGCGCGGCCCGCAACGTCGCCCTACGCGCCCCGAGCAGAGCAAGCGCGGTGACCTGCCCCCGCCGCTCCATGGCCCGGTCGACGACAGACACGACGAACGCGGCGACCCCGATGACGAGCCCGAGAACCATGCCGGAGGCGAGGAGACTGCGGATGACGGTGAGTTGGCTCAGGGCGTCGACGTTGATGCCGACGGGTTCGACGGCGACGGTGGGGGCGATGGACCCGATGCCGTCGAGGGCGGTGCGGACGGTCTGTGGGGCGGAGTCGGTGGTGAGGACGAGCTCTCCCTCCTTGGGAACCGTGCCGACGGGCAGAAGCGAAGGCGGGATGAGCACGTCGGCGGCCGCGATGTGAGTCACCGGAAAGTTGTCCACGGTGACCGACTCACGTGGAACGGTGACGGGGAGCTTCTTTCCGTTGCTCAGGAGAAACGGAAAGGTGCTACCCGGCTGAGCTTCGTCATTCAGTGGCCTGCTGGGATCCACGAGCCGGAGGACCTTGCCGTCGACGCAGCCTTGCGTCGTTTTCGCGAAGTCGGCGAGCTGTGCGCATGTGCCGACCGCCGCGGCGATCGAACGGTCGTGGACGTCATCGTCGAGACGGACCCAGGAAGTCGTGCCGATGGCATGGGCGCGTACCCCTTTCAGGCGGCTCAACTTCTCCCGTTGCTGAGGCGTCAGTTCGCCGATGGCGAGGGTGTACTCCTGAACGGGCGAGGCGTTGCGGCTGACCTGGCTGAGTTCCACGAGGACTCCCTGCGTAAGAGAGGTGGCGTAGACGAGCAGGACGAGCCCGGTGACCACCCGCAGGGAACTGCCGGGTTCCACCTCCGTCCGGCGCATCGCGAGGGCCAGTGGGAGGGAACGCACGGAGCCGGCGAGCCGGCGCGCGAGCCAGGAGGTGAGCGGGGCCAGGCCGAAGACGAGCCCGGCCCCCGTCAGCAGCACCGCTGCCGGTACGAGGAAGGTATTGGCGGAGCCACCCGACGGATCCCGCCCCATGATGCTCACGACGCAGTAGCCGCTGATGACGCCGAGTCCCGGGACCAGGAGCAGCGTCCCGAACTTCTTGGGCGGCTTGCGCTGGGCGGTCCGGCGGACGTTGAGCGGTGTGAGGGCGGCTTCCCGGGCGTGGTGGCGACCGACGAACCAGGCCAGGGCGGGACAGGCGATCAGACAGATCGCCAGTGTGAGGGCCGTGGGATATCCGTCGGCTGGATACCAGTGGAGGCCGGGGAGGCCGACCCGGGCCATGATCTCGTTGACGACGAAGTACCCGCCGACGCCCAACAGGGCACCAAGGAAGGCGGCCGCCACGGTCTCCCCGGCGTTGACCCGCAGCGTGTCCTTGACGCTCAGGCCTACGAGCCGGAGCGCGGCGAGCCGGCGGGCGCGGGACTCGGCCGAGAGCCGGGCGCATACGGAGAGGAAGACGGCAAGGGGCAGCAGCACCACGCAGGCGAGGGTGAACCGCAGGATGTCGAGCGTGGACTTCTCCACGACGGTGTCAGCGGGCCAGCGGGAGCCGAAGCGGTGCAGCTGTGAGGCATCCGGAATCTGGGCCTTGGTCGTGCCGATGTAGGCGTAGAGCTCGTCGGGCCCGGCCAGCCCGTCCGGTCCGATGGTGCCGGTCACTCTGCCGGGCAGCAGCCCGGTCAGGCCGGGCTCGCGTGCAAGGATCTCGTGCAGCCGGGGCGAGAGGATCACCTCACCGGCCGCGGGAAGGCGGTCGATGCCTGGGGGTACTCGATGCGCTTCCGAGGCGGGGGCCGCGACGAATACCCGGTTCAGGCGCTGCGATCCGTAGGAATCCTCGCGGGTGAGGTACACGATGCCACTTGTCGGCCTGCCGGGCAGATACTCATGCACTGGACTCGGATGGCGGGCGGCGGACCGGGCGTCGTGGGCGGCGAGGATGGCGGGGATCGTGAGGACGGCGGCGAGGCAGGCCACGCCCAGGGAGCAACCGAAGGCCATCAGCAGGAAACGGGCCCGTCCTCGACGACCGCCGCCCCAGAGCAGGCGCATTCCGAGAAGAAAGGGGTTCATGTCGCCACCCGCTGCGTCAGGACGCCATCGGTCATCGTGTACCGGGTGTCGGCGTGCGCCGCCACGGTCTCGTCATGCGTGACGATGACGACGGCGGTGCCCTGATCGCGGGCGAGCCGCAGGAACTCCTCCAGTACGGCAGAGGCGTTGGCGCTGTCGAGGGCGCCGGTCGGCTCGTCGGCGAACACCACGGAGGGGCGGTGCACGAGCGCCCGCGCGACCGCGACACGCTGACTCTGCCCGCCGGAGAGCTGCGAAGTCCTGCGCTGCAGCAGCTCGGTCATGCCGAGCCGCCCCAGCACTTCGCCGGCCACCGCGTGGGCCGGGGCTTTCCGCTGTCCGGCGAGGCGCAGCGGAAGGGCGGCGTTCTCCTCGACCGTCAGCTCGGGCAGGAGCTCTCCGTACTGGAAGACGAAACCGAAACGCTCCCGTCGTAGCGTGCTCAGCTCGTCGTCGGTGAGGGTCGAGAAGGCGGTTCCGTCGAAGGAGACGGTGCCGTGGGTCGCGGGAAGTACCCCGGCGAGGCAGTAGAGCAGCGAGGACTTCCCTGAACCGCTGCTGCCCATGACGGCGACCACTTCACCGGCTTGCAGGGCGAAGTCCGCACCCGTGACGGCCTGGTGCGTTCCGTAGAAGAGATCCACGCCCTCGGCGCGGAGAATGGCGTCCATGATGGTGCGAACTCCTTTGCGCACGGAGGCCGCACGGGGGCGGCCTCCGGAGCCGTCGGTTTAGCGGCCCTTTCGGCTGAACGTCCTCGGGTCCGAGCAGTTGTCGGGGCGAAGGGTTCCGCGATCGCGACATGCGCGCATCTCCGCGAGAGAGGTGTACTGAGCGGCACCGTCCCAGACGACCTTGTCCAGGGAGACCTTCTTCCTCTGTACGCCCTTGAAGCGGTTCCAGTCGTAGCCCTCCACCTTGACCTCCACGTAAACGTTGTGTCCGTCTCCGTGATCGGTGTCGTTCAGCGTTCCTCGGAAGTGGAATCCGCCGTGGTTCCGCCCCTTCGGCTCCCACAGGTATTTCACCTGCGCGAACTCGACCCCCGGGTCCCTGAAGGCAGGGGTCTTGTGCCACGAATCCGCCACAGCGGCCACAGCGGCCCCCGCCCCGCCCAAGAACAGCCCAGCAACCACAGCCGCCGTCGCCAACTTCCGCACGTTTCCTCCAGCATCAGAGCGCCCCCACGTGGGGCGTAGCGGAGAGTATTCCTGTAGCTACGGACAGCACGGATGGGCGGAACGTCTCTTCCTCCTCGGTCCCGCTCGAACCGGTGAAATCAGCGGAATCGCTGGACAGCCCGCCCCATGGCGAGTGCCTACGGGACCGGGACGACCCGTAGGGGTGATCATCGGTGTGGCCGCGTGAACAGGTGCGGCGCCGTCCCCGACGATGCGCGCATGCCCCTTTCCCCCTCCCTGCCGCGGCGTGCCCTCGTCCCGTTCGTGGCCGTCGTCGCGCTGCTGGCCACCTTCGCCTCTTCCGCGTCCGTGGCCGCGGAGTCCTGCGGCTCGGTCGTCACCGCTCCCCTCTCCCCGCCCGTCTCCGCCGACGACCCCTGCCCCAGTGCGGACCCGGTCGTGTGCCGCATCCGTGTCCTGCCGATGGACGAGAAGGTCGAGGCCCAGAGGACCCGGATGCGCTACCACGGGCTTCTGGAGGACATGCACCGCACCGAGGCCGACATGCGCGAGGCCGGGGCGTCCGAGGAGGATCGCCCGGGAGATGGTCGACATGCGTAACCAGGCCAAGGAGATCACCCGCGCGGGTATGACGCCGCAGGAGGTGCGTGTGCTGGAGGAGCGCAACATGGCCAAGTACGGCAATCCTCTGGGGCCCACCGCCGACCAGCTCCACGCCAAGTACGGCTCCTGGGGGCAGGTCATCGACGCCTCGATGCGCACCAGCCACGCCGTCGACCGCGAGCTGAGCCTCGAGTACCGCCCCTGCCCCGTCCAGGAGCCGAGACGGACGAAAGCCGAAGGGCCCCATCTCGAACGGTGGGGCCCTTCAGCATCATGCCCGGCGCCTGCGGCCACCGCGAGGGTGACCGCTACGGCAGTGGCGAGCCGGTGATGGTGCCGTGCACGGTGATGCGGCTTCTCATGCGACGTTGTTGAACTTGGCGCCCTCGCCCGCGTACAGCGACGTCGCCTGACGGCTGAAGACCGCGGTGGTGGAGCCCGTCGAGCGGTAGACGTACGTGCCGCCCGCCCCGTACGCGATCAGGTCCGGGCGCCCGTCGTTGTCGACGTCACCGGCGCCGACGAGCTGGGTGAAGGCTCCCCAGCCACCGCCGATCCGCACGGGGGCGGAGAAGGCGCCGCGGCCGTTGCCCTGGTACAGCCAGAGGACGCCGTCCTTGTCGCGGGCGACCATGTCCCCGGCGGCCGTACCGGCGATGTTCCCGACGGCCGTGAGCTGGTTGTAGATGTTCCACCCGCCACCGAGGCGGACGCGGGCGGCGAAGGGGGTGGTGGCGGAGCCCGTGCCCTTGTAGAACCACAGCGCGCCGGCGGTGTCCGTGGCGAGGACGTCGGTGCGGCCGTCGCCGTCGAGGTCCGAGCCGCCGGTGATCTTGTTGTAGACGCCCCAGCCGCTGCCGACGCGGGCTCGGCTCGTGAAGGTGCCGTCGCCCTTGCCGAGGTAGTGCCACAGCACACCGGAACCGTCGAGGGCGACCAGGTCGCCGACCTCGTTGCCCGCGATGTTTCCGACGGCCTCGATCTGCTTGTACGTCTGCCAGCCCGACCCGATCCGGGTGCGCTGGGCGGGCTTGACCTGGCCGTTCACCGGCCGGTCCAGCAGGTCGTCGCGCCACAGCACGCCGGTGGCGTCCCGGGCGAGGACGTCGGTGGAGCCGTTGTCGGTGTAGTCGTGCGGGTTGTTCGTCCGGGCGACCGTCATGAGGAAGCCCTGGTAGGCGGGCTCGCCGATGCCGTCGAGCGGCGTCGCCTCGGCCTCCACCGCGTACGTGCCGTTCGGCGCGTCCACCCCGCCGATGATGCCGTCCCAGGTGTAGCCGAAGAGGGTGCCGGTGGCCGGGGCGTTCACGCGCGTGCGGAACTCCTTGCCCGTGGCGACGTGCGTGAGCGTGACGTCCAGCGAGGCGTCGGGGCGCGAAAGCGTCCACCCCAGGCTCACCTTGCCGCCGGTCTTGTCGAGGTACGCCACCTCGGGGATGTGGACCTGCTCGATCCTCAGCTCGACCGGCGCCTGGCCGGCTTCCGCCACCTTGGTGACCGTCGGGGCGCCGCCCTCAGCGGCCTCGATCCGGAAGAGCCCGTCGCCGTCGGCGGCCCGTCCGCCGTTCACCACCGCGCTGCCGTCGCCCGCGGCCGCCGAGCCGGAGGCGTGGTCGGCGAGCTCGTGGGTCTCGCCGCTGGTGAGGGAGACGGCCCGGACGGGCGTCGAGGGGTTGCCGTGCACCAGCCAGCTGCCCACGAGTTCGGTGTACCACTCGCCGTCGCGGGCGCCCAGGAGGGTCTGCTTCTCCTCGTGCGTCTTGCGGTCGACGGACGTGACGAACAGTCCGGTTCCGGACTTCCAGTCGAGCCAGGCCACGTGCGAATCGGAGAACATCAGGTTGCTGAAACCGAACCCGGACTCGGTGGAGGAATACGTCTCGGACACCGTCCCGGCCGCCACGTCGATCAGGGCCCGGCCGCCGGTCCGCGCGTCCGCGGGGCCCGTCTCGTACCCGACGAAGGCGACGCCGTCCCGAACCGGCGCGCTGGTGAAGAAGTCGGTGGCGTCCGCGGGCAGCCCCGACACCTTGCGGGTGGTCGTCGTGGCACCGTCCTTGCTCACGACGTGCAGTTCCGCCGTGCCGTCGTCCTTCGTCAGCTGCGCGAGCACGCTCGTGGGGCTCAGCACGGCCACGTAGTTCCCGTTCAGGGCGCCGAGGTCGATGATGACGCCAGGGGCGGACGGGTCGGCCATGTTCCGCAGCGTGAGCGAACGCATCTGGGCGTTCCAGCTGTCGTCGCCGAGGACGACCACGTCGCTGCCCGCCATGGTCGAACCGCCGTTCTCGGGCGTCTGGAGCGGGGTCGGGGTCCCACCGTCGTACGGCGTCCAGAGCAGCTTCGTGGTCCCGTCAGGGGTGAAGGAGCGGGCCAGGAAGCCGGTGGCGCCGACCCCCGAGAGGTCGGCGCCGGACGGGAAGACGGGAAGGGCGGCGGCTGCCTCGGCCGAGGCCGAGCCCGCCACGGAGCCCGCCCCGGCCGCGAAGGCGGCCGGGGCGGTGGCCAGCGTGCCGGCGCCGAGGGCCGTGACGACGAGGATGGCCGTGGCGAGACGGGTGCCGGTGGAGCGGAATTGCAAGGTGAACCCCCACGAGAAGAGCGGACACGGAAGTGCCGTGCCTGATCAGACTCGTGATCGGGTCGAGTGGTTGTACGGGCTCCGGTGACCCGTTCGACATCGTGCCCCGTGAGGCACGGGCGGAGGACAGGAGAAGCGAACTCGTGAGGGGTTGCCCCCACACGCTTGTCGCGCGTCCACGCACGGGCGCGGGGCTCTGCTTCCGAATCCCCTGCCATTGCAGCGCAAGCCGGCCAGGGGCTTGCCTTGCGCCTCGCGGGTTCCGGCAGAGTGTGCGGTGATCGTGGTCCGCGTTGCCGTCACGACAGGGGAGAAGGACGCGATGACATCTGCCGCTGAGCAGGAAGAGATCGACTACGGCGCCCGGTTGGGGTTCTCCCACGGCCTGGTGGTGCAGGAGCTCGGACAGGACGACGATGTCGACGACAGCCTGCGGGAGTCGGTCGAGGAGGCCATTGGCGAGAGCCTCGTCGGTGAGGATCACCAGGTCACGGTCGATGTCGTGCTCCTCTGGTTCCGGCAGGGAGACGGTGACCTCGTCGACATCCTGACGGAGGCGGCCGACCCGCTGTCGGACGACGGCCACATCTGGGTGCTGACGCCGCAGACCGGCAAGCCCGGCCACGTGGAGCCCGGGGAGATCGGAGAAGCTGCCCCGACGGCCGGCCTGTCGCAGACCGGTACCGTCCCGGCGGGGGCCTGGACCGCCTCCCGGCTGATTCGGCCCAAGACGGCCAGCAGGCCCACGGAGCAGTGGGGCACATCGTCTGTCTGATTCCGGCTGCGGCCGGAGGCGAGCACGCTCCCGGAAACCTGCTGAAGGAGGTTGCCGGAAGATCGGTACGGCGATCGAGGGAGCTGCGGGAACGACCGCTGTGGAAGGACCGGGGGCGACGAGGGCTGACGAACGAAGAAGGGCCCCGCAGCAAGCTGCGGGGCCCTTCGACATCGTGCCCGGTGAGGCACTGGCGGAGGATACGAGATTCGAACTCGTGAGGGGTTGCCCCCAACACGCTTTCCAAGCGTGCGCCCTAGGCCACTAGGCGAATCCTCCGCCGCAAACAATACAAGACGTTGAGGGGTGCTCGCGAACGTGATCCACAACGGTTGTCCGGGACGGGGATCGGGGGACCGGGAGGGGTCTGGAATCAGGTACCCTTGGCGGAGCCCCTCACGTGGCGCTATCTGACTGAACTCCCCCAGGGCCGGAAGGCAGCAAGGGTAGGTCGGCTCTGGCGGGTGCGTGAGGGGCGCTTGCGTTCCCGGGGCGGCCGGGGTTCCGGGCCGGTCCGACGTTCCCGGGTTGTCGGTGGGCGCCTATAACCTCGTATACGTGTCGTCTCTCGCGTTGTACCGCCGCTACCGCCCCGAGTCCTTCGCCGAGGTCATCGGGCAGGAGCATGTCACCGACCCGTTGCAGCAGGCCCTGCGGAACAACCGGGTCAATCACGCGTACCTGTTCAGCGGGCCCCGCGGGTGTGGCAAGACGACCAGCGCGCGCATCCTCGCCCGCTGTCTGAACTGTGAGCAGGGTCCCACTCCCACCCCCTGCGGGGAGTGCCAGTCCTGTCGTGACCTGGCGCGGAACGGGCCGGGGTCCATCGACGTCATCGAGATCGACGCCGCTTCGCACGGTGGTGTGGACGACGCCCGTGACCTGCGGGAAAAGGCGTTCTTCGGGCCCGCCTCGAGCCGGTACAAGATCTACATCATCGACGAGGCGCACATGGTCACCTCGGCGGGCTTCAACGCCCTCCTGAAGGTGGTCGAGGAGCCGCCGGAGCACCTCAAGTTCATTTTCGCCACGACCGAGCCCGAGAAGGTCATCGGGACCATCCGGTCGAGGACCCACCACTACCCCTTCCGGCTCGTCCCCCCGGGCACCCTGAGGGACTACCTGGGCGAGGTCTGCGGTCACGAGGGCATCCCCGTCGAGGACGGGGTGCTGCCGCTCGTCGTGCGCGCCGGTGCCGGCTCCGTGCGTGACTCGATGTCCGTGATGGACCAGCTGCTGGCCGGTGCGGCCGACGACGGTGTGACATACGCCATGGCGACGTCCCTTCTCGGCTACACGGACGGGTCGCTCCTCGACTCCGTCGTGGACGCCTTCGCGGCCGGCGACGGGGCCGCCGCCTTCGAGGTCGTGGACCGTGTCATCGAAGGCGGCAACGATCCGCGCCGCTTCGTCGCCGATCTGCTGGAGCGGCTGCGCGACCTGGTGATCCTCGCCGCCGTGCCCGACGCCGCCGACAAGGGGCTCATCGACGCCCCCGTGGACGTCGTCGAGCGCATGCAGGCCCAGGCCTCCGTCTTCGGGGCCGCCGAACTCAGCCGGGCGGCCGACCTCGTCAACACGGGGCTGACCGAGATGCGCGGGGCCACCTCGCCGCGGCTGCAGCTGGAGCTGATCTGCGCGCGCGTGCTGCTGCCCGCCGCCTTCGACGACGAGCGCTCGCTCCAGGCCCGGATCGACCGCCTCGAGCGTGGTGCCGCCGCCGCGCCCGCGCCCGTCTTCACGACCGGCTCGGCCGCGCCCGCGATGGCGTACGTCCCCGGCCCGGAGGCCCACACCCCCGTCGCCCCGCCCCCGCCGCCGGTCCAGCAGCCTCCGGCGCCCGTGGAAGCCGCACGGCCTGACGCACCGCGCCCCGATGCGCCGCGCCCCGGCGCCTGGCCCGGAGCCGCCGCACCGGGCGGCGGTACGCCCGGTGCCTGGCCCGGAGCGTCCACGCCCGCGCCCCAGGCGCCCGCCGCACCGCAAGCCCCCACGCCCCCGGCGCCTGCCGCCCCCGCGTCAGGAGACATGGCCCAGGGCGCCGCCCAAGTGCGGAACATGTGGCAGCCGATCCTCGACGCCGTCAAGAACCGGCGCCGCTTCACCTGGATCCTGCTCAGCCAGAACGCCCAGGTCGCCGGATTCGACGGCACCACGCTCCAGCTCGGCTTCCTCAACGCCGGCGCGCGCGACAACTTCGCGAGCAGCGGCAGCGAGGAGGTCCTGAAGCAGGTCCTGGCCGAGCAGTTCAACGTGCAGTGGAAGATCGAGGCGATCATCGACCCCTCGGGCGGAGCCAACCCGCCGCCCGCCGCGGCGAACTTCGGTGGCGGACGTCCCGGCCAGGCCCAGGCCCACCAGGCGCAGGCGCAGCCCCCGGCCCCCGCCCAAGCCGCACCCCCGCAGCAGCAGTGGGCGCCCTCCCCGGCCTCCGCCGCCGCCCCCTCCGCCCCCGCCCCGCAGAACGCTCCGACCTCTTCCTCGTCCCCGGCGCAGCAGCACCGGGCGCCGGCGGCCGCGCCCGTACAGACACCGCCCCGGCCGCAGCCCGTCGCGCCCGAGGACGACGTGCCGGAGGAGGACGATCCCGACCTCGTCGACTCGGCGCTCTCCGGCCACGAGCTGATCGTTCGCGAGCTCGGGGCCACGGTTGTGGAGGAATACACGAACGAGTAGGGCCGTCTCGCTCGGTGGCCCGCACAAGGGGCATCCCGCCCCGCGGGCTACCCTGGCTGGCGTGAAGGTCCTCGTCATCGGCGGCGGCGCCCGCGAACACGCCCTGTGCCGCTCTCTCTCCCTCGATCCCGACGTCACCGCTCTGCACTGCGCGCCCGGCAACGCCGGAATCGCGGAGGTCGCCGAGCTGCACCCCGTCGACCAGCTGGACGGCGTAGCCGTCGCGCGGCTCGCCACCGGCCTCCAGGCCGACCTGGTCGTCGTCGGTCCGGAGGCCCCGCTCGTCGCCGGCGTCGCCGACGCCGTCCGCGCGGCCGGCATCTCCTGCTTCGGCCCGTCAGAGCAGGCGGCGCAGCTGGAGGGCTCCAAGGCGTTCGCCAAGGACGTCATGGCCGGGGCCAACGTCCCGACGGCCCGCAGCTACGTCTGCACCACCGCGGAGGAGATCGACGAGGCGCTCGACGCCTTCGGCGCTCCGTACGTCGTCAAGGACGACGGTCTCGCCGCCGGCAAGGGCGTCGTCGTGACCTCCGACCTCGCCGAGGCGCGTGCGCACGCGCTCGCCTGCGACCGGGTCGTCATCGAGGAGTTCCTGGACGGCCCCGAGGTCTCCCTCTTCGCGATCACCGACGGCACCACCGTCCTCCCCCTCACCCCCGCGCAGGACTTCAAGCGCGCGCTCGACGGCGACGAGGGCCCGAACACCGGCGGCATGGGCGCGTACTCCCCGCTGCCCTGGGCCGACCCCAAGCTGGTCGACGAGGTGATGGACACCGTCCTGCAGCCGACCGTCGACGAGCTGCGCCGCCGTGGCACGCCGTTCCAGGGGCTGCTGTACGCGGGTCTGGCGATCACCAGCCGTGGCGTACGGGTCATCGAGTTCAACGCCCGGTTCGGCGACCCGGAGACCCAGGTCGTGCTCGCCCGGCTGAAGACCCCGCTGGCGGGCGTCCTGCTGAACGCGGCCAACGGCACCCTCGACAACGAGCCGCCGCTGAACTGGCGCGAGGACGCCGCCGTGACCGTCGTGATCGCCTCGCACAACTACCCCGGCACCCCGCGCACGGGTGACCCGATCGAGGGCCTCGAAGAGGTGGCGGCGCAGGACGCCCCGCACGCGTACGTCCTGCACGCCGGGACGAAGCGGGACGCCGACGCGATCGTCAGCGCCGGCGGCCGTGTCCTCTCCGTCACCGCGACCGGGAAGGACCTGGCGGAGGCCCGCGAGCGGGCGTACACGGCGGTCGGACGCATCCGTCTGGACGGCTCGCAGCACCGTACGGACATCGCGCGCAAGGCCGCGGGGGCGTGAACCCCTAGGCACGTCCGACCGTCATCACCTTTGCCCAAAGCCATTCCATCGAGTGACGACTGGGCCATCCGGATGACGCCCGCCGAACCCCCAACTAGGGTGCGGCGAAGGCGTTCCGGCACTTGGCCCACCGGCATTGCGATGTCAGTGGCGGGTGCCACAGTGGGGGAGTGACCAACACCGCCACGGGCAGTCCCGACGAGGACAGGAGGGGGTGATGTACGGCGTGTCCGGTATCGGTTCCGTTGTCGGCGAGGAGATGGGTGCGCGCGCCGCGCGCACCCGGGCCCTCGCCGTGCTGCGCGTCCGCGGCAGGGCGCTCGGCGTCGCGCTGCTCCCGGCGGCCGCGGCCGTGATCCTGTACGCGGGAGGGGTCACCGGTCACTTCACGGGTGCGGGCTGGGACGCGGCCCGCTGGGTGACGACCGTGATCGCCCTGGTCGTCCTGCTCGCCGCGGCCGCCGTCGCGCTGGTCGTCGCGCGGGCCCGCCCCGCCGTCACTCCGACCGTCGAGCTCGCCGAGACGGCCGCCCCCGACCTCTACCGGCTGGTCCGGGACCTGGCCGAGCGGCTGGGCGTGCCGGCACCCTCCGCGATAGCCCTGACGCCGGACTGCGACAGCTGGCTGGAGGACCGTACGCACCCGTCGCACGAGCGTACGGCCGGTCTGCGGCGCTCGTCCGACGCGCCCGTGCTCGTCATCGGCTCGCCCTTCCTGTGGTGGATGCGCGTCGGCGAGCTGCGGGCGGTGCTCGCCCCGGTCGTCGCCGGTACGGCTCCGGCCGCCCACCCCGACATAGCCGCGGCCCGCCGCTTCGTGCAGGGCCTGGACGCCGCGGTCGCGGTGCCCCGCCGGCCCGGTCTGGACCCGGTCAGCCGGCTCGGCGCCCACGGGGTCGGGCGGGTCGCCCGGGTCCTGCTGCGCGGCTGTCGCGGGCACGCCGTCGAGATGGAGCGCGGAGTCGCCGTGGCGGGCTCCGAGCGTGCACAGGCTGTGGATTACGGCGTCCGGATCGTCGCCCAGGAGCAGGTGGGCCTCGCCTACGCGGGCTGGGACCGGCTCCTGACCCGGGTCGCACTGCCCGCCTGGCGGATGGGCCGCTGGCCCTCGCGCCTCGACGCGGGTGTGGTCTCCGCCCTCACCGAACTCTCCCGCCGCGACCGCCTCGCCGAGGGCTTCACCTCCCGGCTCGGCGAACGGCCGGCCTGTGACCTGCTCGAGGAGCCCGGCGTGGTCGACGAGGCCGCCTCGCTGCTGGCCGCCCGCCTCTTCCACGGCGGCCCGGCGGAGGCCGGACCCGACTGGTCCCCGGTGGACTGGAGTCAGTATCCGGAGGAGGTCGTGGACCGCAAATGGCGCGCCGACGCGGCCCGGCTCCACCAGGTCCTCGACGAACTCGGCGTCCTCCCCAGCGGCCCCGACACCGGCGCGGGTACGGGCCCGGGCGCCGGGAGCGCGACCGCCGACGGGCCGACCCTGAGCCGTGTCATGTCCCACCTCTCGACGGCCGGGCACGACTCCACCGCGCCGGCCTCGGACCCGGCGCACCCTCTCGATCCCGGCGGTTCTCCGCCGCCCCCCGCGCGCGTCGAGGACAGCGAGCACCCGACCGGCGCCCAGGACCTGCCCGCCCAGGATCCGACCGGCGCCCAGGACCCCACCGGCGACCGGCTCCCGCCGGCCCAGGACCCGCCCAACCCCGCCGCCGACTCCCTCGCCGCCGCCCTCACCGCTCAGGTCGCCCGCGAGGAGGCCGCCCGGCCCACCGTGCCCGTGAGCGGCCCGCACGGAGCCGTCGTGACCATGGGCGGCGCGGACCAGCTGCCGCTCTTCCCGCTGCAGCCGCCCCGCACCGGGCGCGACCTGCTCGCCGACCACGTGACCGCGATGGTGTGCTGCGCCGCCGTCGACACCGCGGGCGCCGCTCCCGGCCTCGACTGGCTCGACGGACCCGCGCTCCTCATCGGTGGCGAGCGCGACACCGACCTGACCGCCCGCGTCCTCGCCCTGGTCGAGGACGGCGACGCCGAGCCGCTGCGGGCCTGGCTCACCGAGACCGGCGTCCGCCCCGAGAAGCCCGTCCGCCTCGTGTAGTGACCGCCCTCTCCCGGCCTCGGAAATCCGGAACTCAGCCTTCCCTTCACGTCAATTCGCGACGAACGGTGACGGAGTGCGTGCGTTATGTGATGTGCTGGGGACCGGCACTGACAGCAGTGCATGACACACCTGACTGACACAGCTGGCAGAGCACGTGGCAGAGCACGTGGCTGAGCACGTGGCTGAGCACACGACAGGCACACGGCAAGGCACTGACACGGGGGAGTCGAGGGAGGGGCGCAGCATGGGGGCGGAGCAGATCAGGCGGTGGGAATCGGGTGCGCTCGCCCATGCCGTCACGGACCCCTTCGGTCAGGGCCCCCTGCCCTGGCTGCGCGGGTCGGAGAACTATTTCGGCGACACCGGGCAGGTCGTCCCCTGGTACGCCGACGACACCCTGGCCCGGGGCGCGGGCGGGGGACCGCGCACCGCCGACGACGTGCGCAGCCAGATCAAGGGTTTCGCGTCCGTCGGTGCGGTCGCCCCCGGCGAGGCGATCGATTTCCACATCACCGTGGACCCGCCACAGCAGTTCTCGGTCGACATCTACCGGATCGGTCACTACGCGGGCGACGGCGCCGCCAAGATCACGACGAGCCCCCGGCTCTCCGGCATCGTCCAGCCGGCCCCGCTCACCGCCGACCGGACGGTCTCCTGCCACCACTGGTGGCAGTCCTGGCGCCTGCAGGTCCCGGCCCTCTGGTCGATCGGCGCGTACGTCGCCGTGCTCACGACCGCCGACGGCTACCGCTCCCACATCCCCTTCACCGTGCGCGACGACCACCCCGCCGACCTCCTCCTCGTCCTCCCGGACGTGACCTGGCAGGCGTACAACCTCTACCCGGAGGACGGCCGGACGGGCGCCAGCCTCTACCACGCCTGGGACGAGCAGGGCCGCCTCCTCGGCGAGGAGGACGCGGCGGTCACCGTCTCCTTCGACCGTCCCTACGCGGGCGCGGGCCTGCCCCTGCACGTCGGGCACGCCTACGACTTCATCCGCTGGGCCGAGCGGTACGGCTACGACCTCGCCTACGCCGAGACCCGGGACCTCCACGCGGGCCGCGTCGACCCCACCCGGTACCGGGGCCTGGTCTTCCCCGGCCACGACGAGTACTGGTCGGTGCCCATGCGCCGGACCGCCGAACTCGCCCGCGAGCAGGGCACCTCCCTCGTCTTCCTCTCCGCGAACACCATGTACTGGCAGGTGGAGCTCGGCCCCTCCCCCTCCGGCGTGCCCGACCGTCTCCTCACCTGCCGCAAGCGCCGCGGCCCGGGCCGGCCCGCGCTCTGGCGCGAGGTCGACCGTCCGGAGCAGCAACTGCTCGGCATCCAGTACGCGGGGCGGGTGCCGGAGCCGCACCCCCTGGTCGTACGGAACGCGGAGCACTGGCTGTGGGAGGCCACCGGCGCGGGCGAGGGGGACGAGATTCCCGGCCTGGTCGCCGGCGAGGCCGACCGCTACTTCCCGCGCACCGCCCTCCCCGAGCACGAGGGCCGCATCCTGCTCGCCCACTCGCCCTACCGGGACAGCGAGGGCGCCCTGCGCCACCAGGAGACCTCCCTCTACCGGGCGCCGTCCGGTGCCTGGGTCTTCGCCTCCGGCACCTTCGCCTGGTCACCCGCCCTGGACCGGCCCGGCCATGTCGACCGCCGCATCCAGCGCGCCACCGCCAACCTCCTGGACCGCATCTGCAAGAGGGACTGAGCGGCAGGAGGGCCTAGAGGCCGTGTCCGGAAAGTCCCACCCGGCCCCGCGGGCAGCAGGCGCCACTTTCCGGACCCGACCTAGTCCCGGAGAGGCTCGCCGGGCCCGGGCACTCGCTCCGCGTCCGGGTGCGAGAGAATCGAAGCGCTCCTGGATCAACCTACGCGGAGGAACCGTGTCCGGATTCGTAGAAAAGCCCGAGCCTGTCCAGGTCCCGGGCCTCACCCATCTCCACACGGGCAAGGTGCGTGACCTCTACCGGAACGAGGCCGGTGACCTCGTCATGGTGGCGAGCGACCGCATGTCCGCGTACGACTGGGTCCTGCCGACCGAGATCCCCGACAAGGGCCGGGTCCTCACCCAGCTCTCCCTGTGGTGGTTCGACCTGCTGACCGACCTGGTCCCGCACCACGTCGTGTCCACCGACCTGCCGGCGGGCGCCCCTGCCGACTGGGAGGGCCGCACGCTGGTCTGCAAGTCGCTGAACATGGTCCCGGTCGAGTGCGTGGCCCGCGGCTATCTGACCGGCTCCGGCCTCGTCGAGTACAACGAGACCCGCACGGTCTGCGGCCTCGCGCTCCCCGAGGGCCTCAGCGACGGCTCCGAGCTGCCCGCCCCGATCTTCACGCCCGCCACCAAGGCCGCGGTCGGCGACCACGACGAGAACGTGAGCTACGAGGAGGTCGCCCGCCAGATCGGCGCCGAGACCGCAGCCATGCTGCGTCAGACGACCCTCGCCGTCTACAGCCGGGCCCGGGGCATCGCCCGCGAGCGGGGCATCATCCTGGCCGACACCAAGTTCGAGTTCGGTTTCGAGGCCACCGAACACGGGCCGAAGCTGGTCATCGCCGACGAGGTGCTGACCCCGGACTCCTCCCGCTTCTGGCCGGCCGCGAGCTGGGAGCCGGGCCGCGCCCAGCCCTCGTACGACAAGCAGTTCGTCCGCGACTGGCTGACCTCGCCGGCCTCCGGCTGGGACCGCAGGAGCGAGCAGCCGCCGCCCGCGCTCCCGCAGGAGATCGTGGACGCGACGCGGGCCAAGTACATCGAGGCGTACGAGCTCCTGACCGGCCACACCTGGTCGTAGGCGGAACACGAAGAAGCCCCCGATCCTAAAGGACCGGGGGCTTCTTCGTATGGAGCGGACGACGAGATTCGAACTCGCGACCCTCACCTTGGCAAGGTGATGCTCTACCAACTGAGCCACGTCCGCATGCGCCGTAGCGCGGAGACCACTATACCCAACCTTTCGCCCGCGCGAGACGCACCGCCGTATGACGGTTCTCGGCGCCGAGCTTCGCGGCCGCCGACGACAGGTAGTTCCGGACCGTTCCCTGCGAGAGGGAGGCCCGCTCGGCGATCTCCGCGACCGGCGCCCCGTCGGCCGCCAGCTCCAGGACCTCGGCCTCCCGCGCGGTCAGCGGGGAATCGCCTGAGGCGATCGCGTCGGCCGCCAACTCCGGGTCCACGTAACGGTTTCCGGCGTGTACGGCACGGATGATCTCGGCCAGTCGCTGGGCGCTGACGGTCTTGGGGACGAAGCCGCGCACCCCCGCCGCGAGCGCCCTTTTGAGGTGCCCGGGGCGGCCGTGACTGGTCACGATCATGGTCCTGCACTCCGGAAGCTCCGCGCGCAGCAGTGTGGCGACCTTCACACCGTCGGCTCCCGGCATCTGCAGATCGAGGACCGCGACGTCGGGCCGGTGGGCGCGTGCCATGGCGAGCGCCTCGGGGCCGGTGGCCGCCTGGGCGACGACCACGAGGTCGTCCTCGAGCGCGAGCAGCGCGGCGAGAGCTCCCCTGATCAGGTGCTCGTCGTCGGCGAGCAGCACCCGCACGGTCCCGCCCACGCCGCTTCCCTCGGTCCCGCCCACGCCGCTTCCCTTCGTCCCGCCCACGCCGATTCCTCCCTCTCCCCCGGCCACGCTGCCGCCTGCCTCTCCCCACGTCATGCGGCCTTCCCTCGCCGCGGTACGGGCACGCGCGCCGTCACCAGGAAGGTGCCGCCGTCACCGGGCCCCGCCGTCAGGGTGCCGTCGACGGCCGAGAGCCGTTCGCGCAGGCCCGCGAGGCCCGAGCCGCCGGCCCGGGGCCCCGGTGTCTCCCGTACGCCGTCGTTCTCCACGGTCAGTACCACCGCGTCGTCCTTCCTCCGCAGCGAGATCGCACAGCGCGAGGGGTCCCCGTGCCGCAGGACGTTCGTCGTGGTCTCCCGGACCACCCAGCCCAGCGCCGACTGCACCTCGGAGGGCAGCCCGTCGTCTCCGGCGCCCAAGCCCGCGCCCAACCCCGAGCACAGGCCCGCATCCATGCCCGACCCCATGTCTGATTCCATGGCGCAGGCGATCCCGGCCGCGCTCAGCACGCCCCGCGCGCCCTCCAGCTCGACCCGCAGATCGGCCTCCCGGTAGCCGCGTACCACGTCGCGTACCTCGCGCTGAGACTCCTGCGCGATCCGCTGCACCTCGATCATCTGGTCGACGGCCTCGGGGCGTTCGCGCCGCGCGAGCTGGACCGCGAGCTCGCTCTTGAGGGCGATGACCGAGAGGTTGCGGCCCATGACGTCATGGAGGTCGCGCCCGAAGCGCAGCCGCTCCTCGGCGACGGCGAGGCGCGCCTTGAGCTCCTTGGTCCGCTCCAGTTCCCAGACCATCTTCATCAGCCAGGCGGAGAACCCGCAGGCGGCCACGAGTCCGCCGCCGCCCAGCAGGATGCCGAGCGTGTAGCCGAGGGCCTCCGGGACGCCGACGTCCGTCGCCGCGACCGCGGTGCCGGTCGTGAGCGCGGCGAGCGGTGCGGCGCAGAGCATGTGCCGCACCCGCTTCAGGCACATGACCAGGCTGCCGAGCGTGAACGTGATCGTGCCGGTGATCACGCCGGCGGCGATCGCCCCGTTGGTGAGGACGCCCGTGGCCCGCAGCGCGATGAGGGTCAGCACACCGGCCGCGGTCAGGGCCACCTGCGCGACCGCGAGCCGGACCGGCCGCTCGCGTCGGTCGAGGACCCAGTCGAGGGCGCGGGAGGAGAGGACGCCGTTCAGGACGGCGTGCGTGCAGACGAACACCGCCAGGCCGGCCGCGAGCGGCAGACCGAGCGGGTCACGGTCGGTCTGCCCGATCGGTACGCCCCCGATGGAGGTGATCTCGACCAGGACGAAGAAGTGGAAGGTCCACCGCGTGTACAACTCGACCTTGCCCGCCGCGCTGCGGCGAACCCACCACCCCGTCAACCTGGACACCGTCCAGCCCCCTCACTAGCGACGCGGTTCCCAGCGGAACCACCGCCGGACAGCAAACACGGTGATCACGCTCCAGGCCAGCGTGTTGAGCGCGGCGGTCAGCAGGTCGCCGGTGTCGACGGCCCCGGCACCCTCGCTCACGCCGAACCAGCCGGCCCGGACGAACTCCATGACCCCGCTCATCGGCAGCAGCGCGCAGACCGAGGCGACGGTGTCCGGCAGCGCCTCGCGCGGTACGAACATCCCCGAACCCATCGACGAGACGAGGAAGAACGGCAGCGTGGTGAGGCCCGCGCTCTCGACGTTGCGGGTGATGGCGGTGGTGACGGCGGCAAGGCCGGTGAGCAGCACCACGGCGGCCACCAGTCCGAGCACCAGCAGGTCCGGTCGCTCGGGCGCCGGCACGTCCAGGACGGCGATCCCGCCGACGGTGAGCACGGCGCACTGGAGGAGCGCGATGGCGGCGGACGGGAGGGCTGCCCCGGCGAGGATCTCCACGTCGCGGGCCTCGCCCGTGCGCAGCCGCTTGAGGACCAGTTCCTCGCGCCGGGCCACGTAGGCGGAGACCAGGCCCATGTAGACGACGAGGACGAGGACCATTCCGGTGCCGCCGACGAGGGTGGCTCCCGCGACGCCCAGGGGGAGCGCGTCCGAGTCCATCTGCGCGACCGAGGACCGCAGCACGAAGATCATCAGCAGCGGCATCAGCAGGGCGATGAAGAGGTTGTTCTTGTTCCGCCCGAGGAGGGTGAGCTCCGCCCGGCCCAGCGAGGTCATCCGCCGCGCCGCCGCGGTGCTGCCGGTGGTCGTGCTCGCGGTGGTACTCGCGGTCGTGGTCGCGGTCGCGGCCGTCTTCATCGGGCCCCTGCTTCCACAGTCGTACGGTCCACGGTCGTGCCGTCCACGGTCGTGCGGGAGGCGATCTCCAGAAAGGCCTCTTCGAGGGAGGCCGAACGGGCGTCCAGCCCCTCCAGCCGTACGCCGGTGTCACGGGCCCAGAGCAGCAGCTCGCCGAGCGCGTCCTGGAGTTCGTGGGTACGGATCTCCACGCGCCGGCCCTCGGCCGCGGCCTTCAGGCCGAGCGGGAGCCGGCCGGGCGCCACGCCCTCGGGGAGGACGAAGCGGATCCGGGCGGGCTGGGCGGCGGTGACCTCGGCCGGGGTGCCGGAGAGGACGATCCGGCCCTGGTGCATGATCGCGAGCCGGTCGGCCAGGGACTCGGCCTCTTCCAGGTAGTGCGTGGTGAGGAGCACGGTCGTCCCGCCGTCCCGAAGCGCGCGGACCAGCGCCCAGGTGTCGCGCCGGCCCTCGGCGTCGAGGCCGGTGGTCGGCTCGTCGAGGAAGAGGACCTCGGGGCGGCCGAGGAGCGCGAGGGCCAGGTCGAGGCGGCGCCGCTCGCCGCCGGAGAGCTGCTTGATCCGCACTCCGCCGCGGGCGCCGAGGCCGACCGCCTCCAGCGCCTCTCCGGTGGGCCGGGCACCGCTGGTGCACCCCGCCCACATGCGTACGGTTTCGGCCACCGTGAGGTCGGAGGGGAAACCACCCTCCTGGAGCATTACGCCGATCCGTGGGCGGACGGCGGCCCGCTCCCGGTACGGGTCGTGGCCGAGGACCCTGACCGTGCCGCCGCTCGGGGCGGCGAGGCCCTCCAGGAGCTCGACGGTGGAGGTCTTGCCGGCCCCGTTGGTCCCGAGGAGGGCGAAGACCTCACCCCGGGGGACGGCGAGGGAGATCCCGTTGACGGCTTCGAAGCCGCCGGAGTACGTCCGGCGGAGGTCCTCCGCCTCGATCACGTTGGTCATGGCTCCAGCCTTCCGCCGGACCGGGGCGGCCGGCAGTGCGCGCTGTCATGACTGGACATGACAAATGTCAGACGGAGGAGACCTGCGGCGCAGGGCACGTGACGGACGCGAAGAAGCCCCCGGTCCCAAAGGACCGGGGGCTTCTTCGTATGGAGCGGACGACGAGATTCGAACTCGCGACCCTCACCTTGGCAAGGTGATGCTCTACCAACTGAGCCACGTCCGCATTGCTGCCGCTCAGCTTTCACTGGGCGGTGCGAGCACCACTCTACCTGATCCACGTGAGTGGCCGGTAATGCGATGCAGAGCGGGTGACAGGAATTGCACACTGCGCCTTCCCCCTGGAAGGGGGATGTTCTACTACTGAACTACACCCGCACGCTGCGTGAGGTCCGGCCCTGCGGCCTCGCCCCTCGGCGTGATCCAGACTCTAGCCGATCAGCGGGGGTGCAATGCAACTCCGTTCCTGGCGGAAGGTCGGGCCGTGTCGCCCGGCCGCCTCAGCCGGCCTCGCGGAACGCCTCGTAGACGTGCTTCGGGATCCGGCCGCGGGCGGGCACGTCCATCTTGTTGGACTGGGCCCAGGCGCGGACCGCCGCCGGGTCGGGTGCGAGGGCGGTGTGCTTGTAGGAAGTGACGGGGCCCGCCGAGCCGCCGACGCGGGCCGCCGCGGCCCTGCCCGGCACCTTCCGCCCGGCCGCGAGGTAGGGGGCGAGCGCCTTGCGCAGTTTCTTTGCATTGGCGGGATTCAGGTCGATCTCGTACATCTTCCCGTCCAGGCCGAACGCAACCGTTTCCGCCGCTTCTCCGCCGTCGATGTCGTCGAAGAGAGTGACCACTACTCGCTGAGCCACGGATATCGGTCCTTTCCTGCGGCCCGCCGTGTCGTACTCGGCGCGTGCAACGCCTCTGACGTGCGGCGACGCCGACTTTACGGCTACCCCGGGGCAATGCTGTTCAACTCTGTATTCCTTTGTACAGCGGTGTGCCTCACATTGTGAAGCCCAGCCAATTGCATCCGCGTGTCCCGCCGCAATGGGCCGCGCGATATTTCACTTGAATTTTCCGTGGAGGTCTTAGGTGCCCTTTGTAGGGTCCTCTAGTTTTCTACCCGCGTAGAATTTGGAGGCAGGTACGCTGAGGGAACCGCCCACGCAACACACCACCGGGAGTGCCAGTGGCACGCGTCGTAGTCGACGTCATGCTCAAGCCGGAGATCCTCGACCCCCAGGGACAGGCGGTGCAGCGTGCGCTGCCCCGCCTCGGGTTCGCGGGGATCGCCGACGTCCGTCAGGGGAAGCGCTTCGAGCTGGAGGTGGAGGGGCCGGTCGACGAGGCCGCCCTCGCCCGCATCCATGAGATGGCCGAAACCTTCCTCGCCAACACCGTGATCGAGGACTTCGTCGTCAAGGTCGAGTCCGAGGTTTCCGCCGAGGTCCAGTCGTGACCACACGCATCGGCGTCGTGACGTTCCCCGGAACGCTCGACGATCAGGACGCGCTGCGGGCCGCCCGTCTGGCGGGCGCCGAGCCCGTCTCGCTCTGGCACCGCGACAAGGACCTCAAGCAGGTCGACGCCGTGGTCCTGGCCGGCGGCTTCTCCTACGGCGACTACCTGCGCGCCGGAGCCATCTCCCGCTTCTCGCCGGTCATGGAGACGATCATCGAGCAGGCGAAGGCGGGCATGCCCGTCCTCGGCATCTGCAACGGCTTCCAGGTCCTCACCGAGGCCCATCTGCTGCCGGGCGCGATGCTGCGCAACAACCACCTGCACTTCATCTGCCGCGACCAGAAGCTGCGGGTGGAGAACGCGGACACCGACTGGACCGTGGACTACGAGCAGGGCCAGGAAATCCAGGTCCCGCTCAAGAACATGGACGGCCGGTACGTCGCCGACGAGCGCGTGCTCGACGAGCTGGAGGCCGAGGGCCGGGTCGCCTTCCGCTACCTGGACGTGAACCCCAACGGCTCGCTCCGCGACATCGCGGGCATCACCAACGCCGCCGGCAACGTCGTCGGCCTGATGCCGCACCCCGAGCACGCCGTCGAGCCGCTGGTCGGTACCGGCCGTACCGACGGGCTCGGATTCTTCACCTCGATCCTGAAGAAGCTGGTCAACGCCTGATGACTCTGGACACCGTCAAGCACGCCGACGAGACCCCTGACGTCGAGCAGCCCTGGCAGGAGCTCGGCCTCAAGGAGGACGAGTACGCGCGCATCCGCGAGATCCTCGGCCGCCGTCCCACCGGCGCCGAGCTCGCCATGTACTCCGTCATGTGGTCCGAGCACTGCTCGTACAAGAGCAGCAAGGTCCACCTGAAGCAGTTCGGCGAGAAGACCCCCGCCAACGACGCCATGCTCGTCGGCATCGGCGAGAACGCGGGCGTCGTCGACGTCGGCCAGGGGTACGCGGTCACCTTCAAGGTCGAATCGCACAACCACCCGTCCTACATCGAGCCCTACCAGGGCGCGGCCACGGGCGTCGGCGGCATCGTGCGCGACATCCTCGCCATGGGCGCCCGCCCGGTCGCGGTCGTCGACCCGCTGCGCTTCGGCGCGGCCGACCACCCCGACACCAAGCGCGTGCTCCCGGGAGTGGTCGCGGGCATCGGCGGCTACGGCAACTGCCTGGGCCTGCCGAACATCGGCGGCGAGGTCGTCTTCGACTCCTGCTACCAGGGCAACCCGCTGGTCAACGCCGGCTGCATCGGTGTGATGAAGCACGAGGACATCCACCTCGCCAAGGCCTCCGGCCCCGGCAACAAGGTGATCCTCTACGGCGCCCGTACCGGCGGCGACGGCATCGGCGGTGTCTCGGTCCTCGCCTCGGAGACCTTCGACGACACCAAGCCCACCAAGCGCCCCGCCGTCCAGGTCGGCGACCCCTTCCAGGAGAAGCTCCTCATCGAGTGCACCCTGGAGATCTTCAAGGAGAAGCTGGTCGCGGGCATCCAGGACCTGGGTGGCGCCGGCCTCTCCTGCGCGACGAGCGAGCTCGCGAGCGCCGGTTCCGGCGGCATGCGCGTCGAGCTCGACCGGGTCCACCTGCGCGACGCCACGCTCTCGCCCGAGGAGATCCTCATGAGCGAGTCGCAGGAGCGCATGTGCGCGATCGTCGAGCCCGAGCACGTCGACCGCTTCCTGGAGATCTGCGAGAAGTGGGACGTCATCGCGGTCGTCATCGGTGAGGTGACCGAGGGCGAGCGGCTGGAGATCTTCTGGCACGGCGAGCAGATCGTCGACGTACCGCCGCGCTCGGTGGCCCACGAGGGCCCGACCTACCACCGGCCGTACGCCCGCCCGGAGTGGCAGGACGCGCTCCAGGCCGACGACGCGAACAAGCTGCCCCGGCCGCAGACCGGTGAGGAGCTGAAGGACCAGGTCCTGAAGCTGGTCTCCTCCCCGAACCAAGCGTCGAAGGCGTGGATCACCGACCAGTACGACCGCTTCGTGCAGGGCAACACCGTCCTCGCGCAGCCCGAGGACGCGGGCATGGTCCGGATCGACGAGGAGACCAACCTCGGCGTGGCCATGGCGACCGACGGCAACGGCCGGTACGCGAAGCTCGACCCGTACACGGGCGCGCAGCTCGCGCTGGCGGAGGCGTACCGCAACGTCGCCGCCTCAGGCGCCAAGCCGCTGGCGATCTCGGACTGCCTGAACTTCGGTTCGCCCGAGGACCCGGCGGTGATGTGGCAGTTCGCCGAGGCCACCCGTGGTCTCGCGGACGGCTGCCTCCAGCTCGGCACCCCGGTCACCGGCGGCAACGTCTCGCTCTACAACCAGACGGGCGAGGTCGCCATCCACCCGACGCCGGTCGTGGCCGTGCTCGGTGTGATCGACGACGTCAACCGCCGCACGCCGATCGCCTTCGCGGAAGAGGGCCAGCTCCTCTACCTGCTGGGCGACACGCGAGAGGAGTTCGGCGGTTCGGCCTGGTCCGAGGTGATCCACCAGCACCTCGGCGGTCTGCCGCCGGCCGTGGATCTCGACCGGGAGAAGCTGCTCGGCGAGATCCTGATCTCGGCCTCCCGCGACGGCATGATCGACGCGGCGCACGACCTGTCCGACGGCGGTCTGGTGCAGGCGGTCGTCGAGTCCTGCCTGCGCGGCGGGACCGGCGCGCGGCTGGTCGTCCCGGACGGCCTGGACGCCTTCACGTTCCTCTTCAGCGAGTCGGCCGGCCGCGCGGTCGTCGCCGTCCCGCGCAGCGAGGAACTCCGCTTCACCGACATGTGCGGTGCGCGGGGTCTGCCCGCCACCCGGATCGGTGTCGTGGACGGCGAAGAGATCGATGTGCAGGGCGAGTTCAGCATCGCGCTGAGCGAGCTGCGCACGGCGCACGAGGCGACGATCCCGGCCCTGCTGGCCTGACGCCCGCGCGTACCGGAGGCGTACGTGAGACAGCCCCCGCCCTCGGGCGGGGGCTGTCCGCGCTCACGGTCCCACGGGCTCGCGGCTCCCGGCCCTCAGGGCTCGGGTTCTACTCCGCCTTGCCCCAGAAGGCGTCCGACTGCTCGATGTCCTCGACGCACTCGTCGATGTCGCTGATCTTCCCGTCGACGATGGTGAAGATGAGGGCGCCCTTCATCTCGATGCCCCGGTCAACGCGCTCGGCGAAGAACTTGTTCGCGGCGACGGCGTGGCCGCGGCCGTCGACGTAGATGCCGTCCAGCTCGACCCGCATCTTTCCACCGGTGAGCTCGAACATCTGCCCATACATGCCGATGATGTTGTCCCGGCCCTTGAAGTGCCCGGAGACCTGGCTCTCACCGGGCGCGTGGTGGGTGCAGTCCGCCGTCATCAGTGAGCCGACGGTCTCCATGTCTCCCCGGTTCCACGCCTCGAAACCCTTGCGGACCAGAGCGCTGTCAGGGTGCTCAGCCATGGCTGTTCGACCCCTCTCGTACGTGATGGTGTACTCGCGGCCCTCCCTTTCCAGTCTCCGACTACCCTCGCCCCCATGCCACCGGCCAAGAAGCGCACCCGCAGTTACGACTCCGCCAAGACCCGGGCCGCCGTGCTCGCCCAGTTCGGGAACGTACGGGAGGCGGTGGTGGCCCTCACTCCCGAGCAGCTCGACGGGCCGACCCGGCTCGGGGACTGGACGGTACGGGAGTTGGCCGCGCACCTCACGACGGCCGTCGGCGCGGTCGCCCGTCACCTCGACGAGCCGGAGCCGGCGAAGCAGGACCTCCTGCTGCCGGCCTGGCCGACGGTGACGGCGACGGCCGCCTCGCGGATCGACGAGGACACCCGGGCGATCGACGCGAGCGACCTGCCGGGACTGTACGAGCGGACGGCGGCGCGCTACGAGGAGCGGATCGCGGGCGTCTCGGACGACCGGCTCGTCCCGACCCGGTTCGGTGCCATGCGGCTGGCCGACTTCCTGGTCACCCGGACCGTCGAACTCGTCGTCCACACCGACGACCTGAACGCGGCGGCCGGTCTCGACATCCCGTACGACCGCCAGGCCCTGGCCGCCTGCACCCGCCTCCTCGCCGACGCGCTCGCCGTGAAGGCCCCGGGGGGCGCGGTGGAGGTGCGGATCCCGCCCTACGCGGTGGTCCAGTGCGTGGAGGGGCCCCGTCACACCCGCGGCACCCCGCCCAACGTCGTCGAGACCGACCCGCTGACCTGGATCCGCCTGGCGACGGGCCGTACCGGCTGGGCGGAGGCCCTGAACGCGGCGAAGGTCGTCGCGAGCGGGGAGCGCGCGGACCTCGCCGGGCTGCTGCCGATCCTCCGCTGAGCGCCCGGCGGAACCGTCCGCGCCGCCCGCCCGTCCCATCTCCATGCAGAAGCCGCGCACGACCACCGCCACCGTCCTTGCCTCGCTCCTCGCCCTCGCCGCCTGCGGCACCGAGAAGGCCGGGACCGATCCCGGTGCCACGGGGTCCGGGGCCGGCACGGTCGCCCCCGACGTGCCCGTCACCGGCGTCCACTGGTCCTTCGACAGCGTGACGGTCGCCGGGAAGACGACCCCCGCGCCGGCCGGCGCGCATGTGGAGATCGAGAAGAACGGCCGGGCGAAGGGCAACAGCGGCTGCAACCACTTCGGTGCGGCCGTCGCCGTCGACGGCGACACGCTCACCGTGTCGGTGGCCGAGACGACCGAGATGGGCTGTCCCGCCGACCTGGCGAGCTTCGAGACCACCCTGCACAAGGCTTTCTCCGGCAGTCTCAAGGCGAAGCTGGACGGGGAGCGGCTCACCCTCACCGCGCCGGACGGCAAGACCACCGTGGCTCTCACCTCCGAGCCGGCCGCCCCCCTGAACGGCACCACCTGGACGGTCGACTCGCTGGTCGCCGGGAAGAGCGCCGCCTCGCTGCCCCAGGGCAGCGAGGGGAAGGCCCACTTCGTCATCGACAAGAACGGCAAGGTCAGGGGCAGCCTCGGCTGCAACAGGTTCTCCACCACCGCGGAGATCTCCGGCCGGACGATCGACTTCGGGGAGATCACCACCACCCGCATGATGTGCTCGGGCCCGGAGATGAAACTGGAGACCGAGCTGTACGAGGTCTTCGGCGGCTCGGCGACGTACGAGCTGCGCCACCGCGGGCTCACCCTCACCACGGCGGACGGCAAGGGCTTCGCGGCGGTCGCGAAGGCCCCGGCCGCGAAGTCCTAGTGTCTCGTGGATCTCGCCGGGCTCGCGGTCATCCCCAAGACACGACCTGGCCCGCGGGCAGAGGCTCCCGGCTCCCTGCTCCTGACTCCCCCCGGCTTCCGTACGGCAGCAGACCGGCGTCCGTCCGCTCCCACGCCGTCCGCAACTCGGCGAGCAGCTCCTTCTCGTACGGAGCCCGGTCGGCCTGCTCGCGGGGGTCCCTGGCGAGGTGGAAGAGCTGGTCGCGGCCGCTCTTGCCCCGGTAGTACTTCCACTCGCCCCGGCGCAGCGCCCGCTCGCCCCGCACCCGCCAGAACAGGTCCCGCTCGCCGATCTCCTCGCCCCGCAGCAGGTGCCCGGCCAGGCTGGTGCCGTCGAGCGGGTACGCCGGGTGGGGGCGGGCGCCGCCGAGTTCGAGCAGGGTCGCCGTCCAGTCGGGGGTGAAGACGGGCAGCCGGCTGACCTGGCCGCCGTCGATCCGGGCGGGCCAGCGCAGGAGGGACGGCACGCGGATGCCGCCCTCCTGGAGGGAGCCCTTGTTGCCGGCGAGCGGCCAGTTGTAGGAGAAGCGTTCGCCGCCGTTGTCGCTGGCGAAGAAGACGAGGGTGTCGCGCTCCTGGCCGGAGCGCTTCAGGGCGCCGAGGACCGCGCCGATCGACCGGTCGAGGTCCTCGACCATCTCCTTGTACTTCTCGATCGAGCCACCGTCCTGGTGCCACAGGGCACCGCGGTCGCCCGCCTTGATCCGCCGGACGATCTCGGCGCTCGCCTCCTCGTCGCCGTCGGCGATCCAGGGCCAGTGCGGGGTGGTGAAGTTCAGGTTGAGGAGCCAGGGCCTCTCGTGCCCGCGGGTCACGTACTCGGCCGCCCGCTCGGTCAGGATGCGGGTGTAGTAGCGCAGGTCCTTGTAGGGCGCGTCGCCTTCGTAGAGGTCGTAGTCGCCGCTGCCGCCGAGCTTCGAGTAGTACTCCAGGGCGCCGCCGAAGTTGCCGAAGAACTCGTCCCAGCCGGACCGGGTGGGGGAGTAGTCGGGGAGGTGGCCGCAGTGCCACTTGCCGATGAGGGCGGTGGCGTAGCCGGCCTCGCGCAGCAGGGAGGCGAGCGTGGGGTGGGTGGGCTCCAGGCCGGCGGACCTGTCGGCGATCGGCTCGGCGAGACCGCCCTCGGTGCGGCCGGGGAAGCGGCCCGTGTAGAGGCTGAACCGGGTGGGGGAGCAGGTCGCGGAGCCGGAGTAGGCGTCGGTGAAGCGGACGCCCTGGCGGGCGAGGCGGTCGAGGTGCGGGGTGCGGATGTGGGGAGAGCCGTACGAGGAGAGGTCGGCCCAGCCGAGGTCGTCGCCGAGGATGAACAGGATGTTCGGGCGCCGCGACGTGCGGCCGGGTGCGGCCCTGAACTCGCGCTCCGCCGCCTGTGCGACGGGTGCGCCGGCCCCGAGCGCGGTGGCGGTGACGGCACCGACGGCGGCCCCGCCGAAGGCGCGTCGGGACAGGGGGTTCCTGGGCGTGGGCATGCGGTCTCCTTGGGCGGGCGGGCACGTGAAGGGGCGCCGGCGCGGACGGCCACGGCGAAGGCGTGGGTGCGACGGCGTGCGAGGACGAGACGAGGGGGGTACGCCCGCGGCGTGCGGGGACGACGGGGGTACGCCGCTGTCACCGCCCGGGACCGGGTCCGGGCGGGACTTCACGGACACGGCCTAGCTAGGGGCGGGGTGGGGTCAGACGCAGACGCAGCGACAGATCGCGCTGGCGACACGGACGAGGTCCACGTGTCGGCGCTCCACGAGCGTGACCGAGCGGTCACGAGATGGCTGCATGCAGCGGAGCCTGACGGAAGTCGCGTGCACCTGTCAACGGCGTCCCGACCCCTGGGACGTCTCTCCATGAGGCCGGTTCATGAGGGCTCCGTCACACCGGGCGGCCCGGAATCACTCGTTACCCACTGGTAAGCCACCGCCCGGCCCGAGCCCCCTGGGCTCCGGAATCCGCCTGCCCCTTGGGTTCGGACCTTCCACCGTCTCCGACGTGCCGCTCCGTGGATCACTTCGTGCGATCACACCATTCGGGGACCCTGTCAGTTTCCTCAATTCGGACCAGTGGTCGACCTCCCCTACACTCGGAGACGTGCCACGTGGTGACGGTCGACTCAATCACGATCTGCTTCCCGGCGAGAAGGGCCCCCAGGACGCTTGCGGCGTCTTCGGTGTCTGGGCTCCGGGTGAAGAGGTCGCAAAGCTCACGTACTTCGGGCTCTACGCCCTCCAGCATCGGGGCCAGGAATCCGCGGGAATCGCGGTCAGCAACGGCTCCCAGATCCTCGTCTTCAAGGACATGGGCCTTGTGTCCCAGGTCTTCGACGAGACCTCTCTCGGTTCCCTCCAGGGTCATATCGCGGTCGGTCACGCCCGCTACTCGACCACCGGTGCCTCCGTGTGGGAGAACGCGCAGCCGACGTTCCGGGCAACCGCCCACGGCTCCATCGCGCTCGGCCACAACGGCAACCTGGTGAACACGGCGCAGCTCGCCGAGATGGTCGCCGACCTTCCCAAGAAGGAAGGCCGCTCCACCCGGGTCGCCGCCACCAACGACACCGACCTCCTGACGGCCCTCCTCGCCGCCCAGGTCGACGAGGACGGCAAGCCGCTCACCATCGAGCAGGCCGCCGCGAAGGTGCTTCCCGATGTCCGGGGCGCCTTCTCCCTCGTCTTCATGGACGAGCACACGCTCTACGCGGCCCGTGACCCCCAGGGCATCCGCCCGCTGGTCCTCGGCCGCCTCGAGCGGGGCTGGGTCGTCGCCTCCGAGTCCGCCGCCCTCGACATCTGCGGCGCCAGCTTCGTCCGCGAGGTCGAGCCGGGCGAGATGATCGCGATCGACGAGAACGGCATCCGTACCTCGCGATTCGCGGAAGCGAAGCCCAAGGGCTGTGTCTTCGAGTACGTGTACCTGGCCCGCCCGGACACCGACATCGCCGGACGGAACGTCTATCTCTCCCGTGTCGAGATGGGCCGGCGCCTCGCCAAGGAGGCCCCGGTCGAGGCGGACCTCGTCATAGCGACGCCGGAGTCCGGCACCCCGGCCGCGATCGGCTACGCCGAGGCCAGCGGCATCCCGTTCGGCGCGGGCCTGGTGAAGAACGCCTATGTCGGCCGTACCTTCATCCAGCCCTCCCAGACCATCCGCCAGCTGGGTATCCGGCTGAAGCTGAACCCCCTGAAGGAAGTCATCAAGGGGAAGAAGCTCGTCGTCGTCGACGACTCGATCGTCCGCGGCAACACCCAGCGCGCCCTCGTCCGGATGCTCCGCGAGGCGGGCGCCGCCGAGGTCCACATCCGGATCTCCTCCCCGCCCGTGAAGTGGCCGTGCTTCTTCGGCATCGACTTCGCCACCCGGGCGGAGCTGATCGCCAACGGCATGAGTGTCGACGAGATCGGCAAGTCGCTCGGCGCGGACTCGCTCTCGTACATCTCCCTCGACGGGATGATCGAGGCGACCACCATCCAGAAGCCGAACCTCTGCCGTGCCTGCTTCGACGGCGAGTACCCGATGGAGCTTCCGGACCCCGAACTGCTCGGCAAGCAGCTCCTGGAGACCGAGCTGGCCGCCGGCCCCGCCGCGACCGCGGCCTCCGACGCCCTGCGTCGCCCGTAAGACCCTGCGTTCTCTGCAGTACGACACGAAAGCTCTGAACCCATGTCTCAGAACCCCAGTGCCGAGGGCGGCGCCAGCTACGCAGCCGCGGGCGTCGACATCGAGGCGGGCGACCGCGCCGTCGAGCTGATGAAGGAGTGGGTGAAGAAGACGCAGCGCCCCGAGGTCCTCGGTGGCCTCGGTGGCTTCGCCGGTCTCTTCGACGCATCCGCCCTCAAGCGCTACGAGCGTCCGCTGCTCGCCTCCGCCACCGACGGTGTCGGCACGAAGGTGGACATCGCCCGCCGGATGGGCGTGTACGACACCATCGGCCACGACCTGGTCGCGATGGTCATGGACGACATCGTCGTCTGCGGCGCCGAGCCGCTCTTCATGACCGACTACATCTGCGTCGGCAAGGTCCACCCCGAGCGGGTCGCCGCCATCGTCAAGGGCATCGCCGAGGGCTGCGTCCTGGCCGGCTGCGCCCTGGTCGGCGGCGAGACCGCCGAGCACCCCGGCCTGCTCGGCCCGGACGACTTCGACGTCGCCGGCGCCGGTACGGGCGTGGTCGAGGCGGACCGGCTGCTCGGACCGGATCGCATCCGTACGGGTGACGCGGTCATCGCGATGGCGTCCTCCGGCCTTCACTCCAACGGGTACTCGCTCGTCCGCCACGTGCTCTTCGACCGGGCCGGCATGAGTCTCGAGCAGCGTGTCGAGGAGCTCGGCCGCACCCTGGGCGAGGAGCTGCTGGAGCCGACCAAGATCTACTCGCTGGACTGTCTGGCGCTCACCCGCACGGCCGAGGTGCACGCCTTCAGCCACATCACGGGTGGCGGTCTGGCCGCCAATCTGGCCCGCGTAATCCCGGACGGGCTGCACGCGACGGTCGACCGTTCGACGTGGACCCCGGGCGGGATCTTCGACCTGGTCGGCAAAGCCGGGCAGGTGGAGCGCCTGGAGCTGGAGAAGACCCTGAACATGGGCGTCGGCATGATGGCCGTCGTCCCGGCCGAGTCCGTGGAGGTGGCCCTCGCCACGTTCGAGGACCGCGGGGTCGAGGCGTGGGTCGCGGGCGAGATCACCGAGCGCGGTGACCGTGCGACGGGCGCCGAGCTGGTCGGGGACTACGCCAAGTAGGACATCCGCGGGCGGTCCGGAGTCTCGTCTCCGGGCCGCCCGCGCTGCTGTTCCGGGTACGGCCCGGTACGGCGGTGTGTGGTCGGCGCCCGCGTACGGGCAGCACAGAAACCCGGTCCAGGTATCCCTGGACCGGGTGTCGGTGTGAGCAGCGCCCTTGTTAAGAGGTCAAGCGCGACGCTGGGAGGACGCCCCGGGACCGGACTCGTCGTCCTCGTCCTCGTCGTCCGTGTTGTAGAGATCCGCGTACTGCGCGTACGGGTCGTCTTCCTCGTCGTCGTCCTCGAACGGCTCGCCATTCGGCGGCTGGCTCGAAGTCGAAGCGCCCAGCTCGCTGGCCAGACGCGACAGGTCAGTCCCGCCGCTGCTGTACTTCAGCTGGCGGGCGACCTTCGTCTGCTTGGCCTTTGCCCGGCCGCGCCCCATGGCTCGACCCCCTCGGTGACGGGGCTCGACGGCCCCAGAGTCTTGACACGCGTTCATGGTTCAGAACGGGCTCTCGGTGGAGAGACCGGTCCGTAGGGCTTCAACGGTACCTGCTTCCGTGGCCATACGGTACGCCGCACGCATCACATGACCCGGTACAGAACCATCGAGGTGCCCTGTCCTCGCTGGTCAATCGCGATTTTAACCTCTTCTGGAGGGCCGACCCGCCGACCGGGGTGAGTCATCTCTCGATTGGGGTGAACCTCCAAAGTCCACCACCGCGAGCGATCACGAGCACTGCCCGCCGGGCCGGCCCTGGTCAAGATTCAGCCGCGGCGAGCCTCGGCCATCCGCTGCTCGGCGAGCCGGTCGGCGGCTGCGGCCGGCGGGATCCCGTCCGCCTTCGCACGTGCGAATATGGCCAGCGTGGTGTCGAAGATCTTCGTGGCCTTCGCCTTGCACCGGTCGAAGTCGAAGCCGTGCAGCTCGTCGGCGACCTGGATCACGCCACCGGCGTTGACGACGTAGTCGGGCGCGTAGAGGATCCCGCGGTCCGAGAGGTCCTTCTCGACACCGGGGTGCGCGAGCTGGTTGTTGGCCGCACCGCAGACGATCTTCGCGGTCAGGGCCGGCACCGTCTCGTCGTTCAGGGCGCCGCCGAGCGCGCAGGGGGCGTAGACGTCGAGCCCCTCGACGCGGATCAGCGCGTCGGTGTCGGGGACGACGGCGACCTGCGGGAACCGGTCGGTGATCCGGCGCACGGACTCCTCGCGGACGTCCGTGACGACGACCTCGGCGCCGTCCTGGAGGAGGTGCTCGACCAGGTAGTGGCCGACCTTGCCGACGCCCGCGACGCCGACCTTGCGGCCGCGCAGGGTCGGGTCGCCCCAGAGGGTCTGCGCGGAGGCGCGCATGCCCTGGAAGACGCCGAAGGCGGTGAGGACCGAGGAGTCGCCGGCGCCGCCGTTCTCGGGCGAACGGCCGGTGGTCCACCGGTTGGTGCGGGCCACGACGTCCATGTCGGCGACGTACGTGCCGACGTCGCAGGCGGTGACGTACCGGCCGCCGAGGGAGGCCACGAAGCGCCCGTAGGCGAGCAGCAGCTCCTCCGTCTTGATCTTCTCGGGGTCGCCGATGATGACGGCCTTGCCGCCGCCGTGGTCGAGGCCGGCCAGGGCGTTCTTGTACGACATCCCCCGGGAGAGGTTCAGCGCGTCGGCGACGGCCTCGGCCTCGGAGGCGTACGGGTAGAACCGGGTGCCGCCGAGGGCGGGGCCCAGGGCGGTGGAGTGGAGGGCGATGACGGCCTTGAGGCCGGTGGCGCGGTCCTGGCAGAGCACGACTTGCTCGTGGCCACCCTGCTCCGAGTGGAACAGGGTGTGCAATACGTCGGCAGGAACGTCAGGAACGCCGGTCACATCGGTCACGGTGGTGACTCCCAAGTACGAAGCGGCGGTGGTCGGGTCCCCCCTGCGGGTGGGGGAGGACCGGTTCGGCAAGAGAGTAAGTCCTACGCGTGCGTAGATCCGCCTCAGTGCTGAGGATCACCCCCCGGGGTGTTACCTCCGTGGAAGGATCGCGGCATGTCGGTCGCCTCCTCGGTCCTCGTTCCGTACGCCACCTACCTGCGGGTGTACGAGCCGCTGGCGGCGTTCCCCGAGCCGGAGCGGGGCCACTGGGCGCGGTACGCGCGCCGGGCGGACACCCGCACCGCACAGGACGAACTGCGCCGCTCGCTCGCCGACTTGCTGCCGACCCCGCCCGTGCCGGTGCCGGTCCACGAGAGCGGTGACGCCTTTGTCGCGGACGTCGACGGGGTGGTCGTGGTCTGCCCGTGGCGGACCCGGATGCGGGGCTGGCTGGCCCTGGAGGAGCTGACCGAGGCGGGGACCGTGCCGCGGCCGGTCCTCGACGCCATGGTGCCGCCGGTGGTGCGGGAGCAGGTGGCGGCGGACCACGAGCGCTGGCGGGAGCGGAACCCGGACGCGAGGCCGTGGATCCGTACGGCGGTCTGGCAGGTCCCCGTGCGCTGGTTCGCGCTGTTCGCGGACGAGGAGCGCGCGTACGTGCCGGGGGAGCCGGAGCGGGGCACGGTGACGGTCCTCCGCTACCGCACGCCGATGGTGCAGGCCCGGCGTCGGCTGGCGCGGGCGCTGCGGACCCTGCGGGAGGCGATCGGCGAGGGGCCGCTCACCGAGGGGCTGGTCGATGTGGGCCGGTGGCTGGAGGAGTTCCACCCTCGGGCGCTGGTCGAGCTGGACTACGGCGGCCTGGTGCACGCCCTGTCCGCGGAGCGGCTGGCGGCGGACCGGTCGGCGGCGGACGTGGCGGAGGCGGTGGCGGCCCTCCGGGACGGTGACGGGGACGGCGCGAGCGAGGCGTACGGCCGGCTCGCGGAGCGGTGGCGCGAGGTCCGCAACCTCCAGTTCTCCAACTGACCGTCGACAGGACACCTCGACCTGATGTAAATGATCTTCAAGCACTGTGAAGATCTTTCGGCGCGACGGGACGTAGGGTCCCGATCCGGGCCTTTGGCTCAAGCGTGACGGACAGCACTTACCGCGCTCTTGCGCCCATCACCCATCCTCGTGCCAAAATAGGACAAGGAGTCCGGGGAGGGTTCCTTCCGTCCATCTTTGGGCGGAACGCTCGACATTGCACTCTATGGGGGGTCTGAGGACTCCTGATCGCTCTGTGACTGATCGTCACAGTGGCGTGACTGTCCGTTATGGCATGGTCCATCGACTTCCGCCCGCTGATGAACACCTGCGAGGGCAATTCCATCGGTTTGGCCGACGTGGCTGGACGGATGGTGTAGTTGTAGTGCCGAGGACAAGCCGTTCGTCCTATAACCGACTCGGCTCGCGTCCGCCATTTCGGGCAACGCGGGTCAAGGTGCAGAATTTAGAGGAAAGAACCGAGAAGGTTCGGTTCTCCCGAGGAGGCCGCTCATGACCGCTCGCACCCCTGATGCCGAGCCGCTGCTGACCCCCGCTGAGGTTGCCACGATGTTCCGTGTGGACCCGAAGACGGTGACCCGTTGGGCGAAGGCAGGAAAGCTCACGTCCATCCGCACGCTGGGTGGACATCGCCGGTACCGCGAGGCTGAGGTCCGCGCCCTGCTGGCGGGCATTCCGCAGCAGCGCAGCGAGGCCTGAGGTACGCGCAACACCCCGCTTCACCGGGCATTTCCGGGTCCCCCAACCTGGACCGCCCACCCCTAGCTCTGCCGACTGGCGCCTGCCCCAACAGGCTCTTCGTCACCGATCGCGCTGGACTCCGCCGGGTCCAGCGCGATCTTTTTTGTGTCGGCCCGTGCGCCCTGAGGTGTGGTGCAATTGCACATATTAAATGGGGCCGGTGTAGGGAGGGTATAAGTGAAGCGGTTTCTCAAACTCGTCCGGTGACACCCGTCACACGGGCGAAGTCTTGCCAAGAGCGGCGTCCCACCCCCGGACGAAGCCCAACCCGCCGTCGTTCATGGGCTGATGGGACCTTCGTCCTGGGTGTCGTCCGGGTCCGGGACGGTCGGGGGGCCCGCGTCCGGGACGTCCGGGAGCTCCATGACGAGCCGCAACAGGCGATGGCAGACGGCGCAGTGGCGCGTGATGTGTCCGTAGCGGGACGCGGCCGCCAGATGGGCGCGCAGCAGCGCGCGTGTCTCATGTCTCGACTCACGTGCTGCGGACGCCGCGGCCATGTGCGACACCTCCGGTGTGGGCCCCCGATTCCCTGATGTCTGGGGTACCGGGCGACGGGCGGCGCCGTCAATACACGCGGAGGAAACGAAGAAGGCCCGCACCTCACGGTGCGGGCCTTCTCTGCGGCGATCCTGACGGGACTTGAACCCGCGACCTCCACCTTGACAGGGTGGCGAGCTAACCAACTGCTCCACAGGACCTCGTTCGCAGCTCCGCGAGGGGGCTGCGAAGAAGACTGTACAGCAGGTCAGAGGGTCTGGTCGAACCGGCGCAAGGCGCCACCCCCGGACAGGGCCCGCAGGCCCCCCGCACGGCCGCCGCCAGGGCGTTTCCAGGGCAGTCCCTACGGTGCCGCCGCGTCGATCGCCTTCACGATCCGCTTGTCGGAGACGGGGTACGCCGTTCCCAGCGCGTGCGCGAAATAGCTGACCCGGAGCTCCTCGATCATCCAGCGGATGTCGGTGACCTCCTTCGGCACCGGCCGCCCCTGCGGGAGCTGTTCGAGCAGCCAGGCGTACTCGTCCTGCATCTCGTGGACCTTCTCCATGCGCGTGGTGTCCCGCTGGACCCCCGTCGGCATCTGCTGCAGCCGGCGGTCCACCGCCACCAGGTAGCGCATCAGGTCCGGCAGCCGCCGCATACCCGTTTTCGTGACGAAGCCCGCCGGCATCAGCCACGCCAGCTGCTCGCGGACATCCGCCAGGTTCTTCATCAGCGCCAGGCTGTTCGTCGCCTTGAGCCGCCGCTCGCACGCCTGCCAGGCCGCGAGGATCTGCTGGACCTGGCCCACCGTCCGCACCGTCGTGTCGACGAGGTCCGCGCGGACCTTGTCGTAGAGCTTCCGGAAGGACTCCTCGTCCCAGACCGGTCCGCCGTGGTCCGCGATCAGCTTGTCCGCCGCCGCGGTGGCGCAGTCGTCGAAGAGGGCCTGGATCGAGCCGTGCGGGTTCCGCGACAGGGCCAGCTTCTGCTGGTTGGTCAGCTTGTCCGAGGCGAACTTCGCCGGATTCACCGGGATGTTCAGCAGGATCAGCTTCCGCGTCCCCCGCCACATCGCCCGCTCCTGCTCGGCCTCCGTGTCGAAGAGTCGTACGGCGACGGTGTCGCCCTCGTCCACGAGCGCCGGGTAGGCCTTGACCGGCTGGCCGGCCCGCCGGGTCTCGAAGATCTTGGTGAGGGTGCCGATCGTCCACTCCGTGAGCCCCGTGCGCTCCAGGGACTGCCCGGAGCCGTCCGGGCCCGCCGTGGCCGCCGCGGCGGCCTTGGAGAGGGCCTGGCGGGCCTTGGGGCGCAGCTTCAGCTTGAGCGCCTCCAGGTCCTTGTCCTCGGCCACCTTGCGGCGTCGCTCGTCGACGATCCGGAAGGTGATCTTGAGGTGGTCGGGGACCCGGGACAGGTCGAAGTCCTCCGCCGTGACGGGGACGCCGACCATCCGCTGCAACTCGCGCGCGAGCGTGACCGGCAGCGGCTCCTGGCGGGGGACGGCCGAGTCGAGGAAGCGGGACGCGTAGTTCGGCGCCGGGACGTAGTGGCGCCGGATCGGCTTGGGGAGGGATCGGATCAGCTCGGTCACGACCTCTTCCCGCAGGCCCGGGATCTGCCAGTCGAAGCCCTCGTCGGTGACCTGGTTGAGGACCTGGAGCGGGATGTGGACGGTGACGCCGTCCGCGTCCGCGCCCGGCTCGAACTGGTACGTCACCCGGAACTTCAGCGGCCCCTGCCGCCAGGAGTCCGGATAGTCGTCCTTGGTGACCGCGCCGGCCTTCTCGTTGATGAGCATCTCGCGCTCGAAGTCGAGGAACTCCGGTTCCTCGCGGCGCTTGTGCTTCCACCAGGAGTCGAAGTGCGCGCCGGACACGACGTGTTCGGGCACCCGCTGGTCGTAGAAGTCGAAGAGCGTCTCGTCGTCGACCAGGATGTCCCGGCGGCGGGCGCGGTGCTCCAACTCCTCGACCTCGGTGAGGAGTCTGCGGTTGTCGGCGAAGAACTTGTGGTGCGTGCGCCAGTCGCCCTCGACGAGCGCGTTGCGGATGAACAGCTCGCGGGAGGCCTCGGGGTCGATCTTCCCGTAGTTCACCTTGCGGTCGGTCACGATCGGGACGCCGTACAGCGTCACCTTCTCGATCGCCATGACCGCCGCCTGGTCCTTCTCCCAGTGCGGCTCGCTGTACGTCTTCTTGATCAGGTGCTGGGCGAGCGGCTCGATCCACTCGGGCTCGATCTTCGCGTTGACCCGGGCCCACAGGCGGGAGGTCTCCACCAGCTCGGCGGACATGATGAAGCGCGGGGGCTTCTTGAAGAGCGCCGAGCCGGGGAAGATCGCGAACTTGGCGCTGCGGGCGCCCAGGTACTCGTTCTTCGCGCCCTCCTTCACGTCCTTCATCCCGATGTGGGACAGGAGGCCGGCGAGGAGCGAGACGTGGACGGACTGCTCCGGGGCGTCCTCGTCGTTGAGGTGGATCCCCATCTGCTTCGCGACCGTGCGCAGCTGCGCGTAGATGTCCTGCCACTCGCGGATCCGCAGGAAGTTCAGGTACTCCTGCTTGCACATCCGGCGGAAGGAGGACGAGCCGCGCTCCTTCTGCTGCTCGCGGACGTACCGCCAGAGGTTGAGGAAGGCGAGGAAGTCGCTCGTCTCGTCCTTGAAGCGGGCGTGCTGCTGGTCGGCCTGGGCCTGCTTCTCGGCGGGGCGCTCGCGCGGGTCCTGGATGGAGAGCGCGGCCGCGATCACCATGACTTCCCGTACACAGCCGTTCCGCTCCGCCTCCAGGACCATCCGGGCCAGGCGGGGGTCGACCGGCAGCTGGGAGAGCTTGCGCCCCTGCTGGGTCAGCCGCTTCTTCGGATCCTTCTCGGCGGGGTCGATGGCCCCCAGCTCCTGGAGGAGCTGCACGCCGTCGCGGATGTTGCGGTGGTCCGGCGGGTCGATGAAGGGGAACTTCTCGATCTCGCCGAGGCCGGCGGCGGTCATCTGCAGGATGACGGACGCCAGGTTCGTACGGAGGATCTCGGCGTCCGTGAACTCCGGTCGGGAGACGAAGTCGTCCTCGGAGTACAGCCGGATGCAGATGCCGTCGGACGTCCGGCCGCAACGGCCCTTGCGCTGGTTGGCGCTGGCCTGCGAGACGGGCTCGATCGGCAGCCGCTGGACCTTGGTGCGGTGGGAGTAGCGAGAGATGCGGGCGGTGCCCGGATCGATCACGTACTTGATGCCGGGAACGGTCAGCGAGGTCTCGGCGACGTTCGTGGCGAGGACGATCCGGCGGCCGGAGTGGGCCTGGAAGACGCGGTGCTGCTCGGCGTGGCTCAGGCGGGCGTAGAGCGGCAGGATCTCGGTCGAGCGCAGCTGCTTCTTGATCAGCGCGTCCGCCGTGTCGCGGATCTCGCGCTCGCCGGAGAGGAAGACGAGGATGTCGCCCGGGCCCTCGGCCTGGAGTTCGTCGACGGCGTCGCAGATCGCCGTGATCTGGTCCCGGTCCGACTCCTCGCTGTCCTCTTCGAGGAGGGGGCGGTAGCGGACCTCGACCGGATAGGTCCGGCCGCTGACCTCGACGATCGGAGCGTCGCCGAAGTGGCGGGAGAAGCGCTCGGGGTCGATGGTCGCGGAGGTGATCACGACCTTGAGGTCGGGCCGCTTGGGCAGCAGCTGGGCCAGATAGCCGAGCAGGAAGTCGATGTTGAGGGACCGCTCGTGGGCCTCGTCGATGATGATCGTGTCGTAGGCGCGCAGCTCGCGGTCCGTCTGGATCTCGGCGAGCAGGATGCCGTCCGTCATCAGCTTCACGAAGGTCGCGTCGGGGTTCACCTGGTCGGTGAAGCGGACCTTCCAGCCGACCGCCTCGCCGAGCGGGGTCTTCAGCTCGTCGGCGACCCGTTCGGCGACGGTGCGGGCCGCGATCCGGCGGGGCTGCGTGTGGCCGATCATGCCCCGCACGCCCCGGCCGAGCTCCAGACAGATCTTGGGGATCTGCGTGGTCTTTCCGGAGCCCGTCTCACCGGCGACGATCACGACCTGGTGGTCACGTATCGCCTCCAGGATCTCGTCCTTCTTCTGGGAGACGGGCAGCTGCTCGGGGTACGTGATCGCGGGCACACGGGCGGCGCGCCCGTCGACGCGCTCCTTGGCCTTGCCGGCCTCGGCGGCGATCTCGTCCAGGACGGCCTCACGGGCCTCGGGCTTGCGGATGCGGCGGGCGCCCTCGAGGCGGCGGCCGAGCCGGTGGGCGTCCCGCAGCGAGACCTCGGCCAGGACGGACTGGAGGGCGGCGAAGGAAGTAGACATACGGAATCCAGGATCGCACCCCGGGCCGAGAACCGGCGAACCGATTTAGCAGAGCGGGGCGGTGGCTCGGTGACGGCCGTTCCGGGGCCCGAGCCGGGCGGCCCGTACTATTTCGGGCAGTCCACCCGAGACAGCCGAGAGGTCCCCATGTCCCGCATCGCCCGCGCGTCGGCGGCGTTCGCCGCGCTGCTGGGCGTGGTGCTGGGACTGCTGGTCTGCGGCGGAACCGTGGCGGCCCCGAGCCCGGCAGCGGTGGTCGTCGACGCCGGAGCGCCGCCGGGCTGTGGCCAGGGGCATCCGAGCGAGGGGGCGGCGAGCCCCGCCGTACCGCCCCGGCCGTACGGCAACGGGGGCGGCGAGCTGCCGCCCGCGCCGGTCCGGGGCGCGGGCGAGGACGTACGGCACCTCCTGACCGGGCCGGATCCGGAGCCCGAGCCGCCCGGACTCGTACCACCGTCACCGATGGAGCTGTCGATCCTGCGGGTCTAGACGGAACGGTCACCTCCGCCGTCCGTCCTTGTCTTCCCTCTCAGGAGCGATTGCGCATGTCCAAGTCCACGTCCACGTCCGGGCCCGCCTCGGGGACCGCCTCCCGGTCCAAGCCGATCATGATCGTCTCCGGGGTGGCGGTCGCCGCCGCGCTGCTCGGGCTCGTCTCGTACACCGCCACCAAGCCGTCCGGTTCCGGCGGCGACGGCGGTGCCTCCGTCGCCGAGGTCTCCGTCGACCCGACCGCCGGCGTCTACCCCGAGCTGGAGGCGTACGCCCGCCGCGACGCCTCCGACAAGCTGGCCCTCGGGCGGGCCGACGCGCCCGTCGTCCTGATCGAGTACGCCGACTTCAAGTGCGGCTACTGCGGGAAGTTCGCCCGGGACACCGAGCCGGCCCTGGTGAAGAAGTACGTCGAGGGCGGCACCCTGCGCATCGAGTGGCGGAACTTCCCGATCTTCGGAGAGGAGTCGGAGGCGGCGGCGCGGGCCTCGTGGGCGGCGGGGCAGCAGGGGAGGTTCTGGGAGTTCCACCGGGCCGCGTACGCGGAGGGCGCCAAGGAGAAGGGCTTCGGCAAGGAGAGGCTGGCGGCCCTGGGCAGGCAGGCGGGGGTGGGGGACCTCGCCCGGTTCGCCCGGGACACGGACAGTGCGGCGGCCCGTGCGGCGGTGAGCGCCGACAAGGAGCAGGGGTACTCGCTCGGAGCGACCTCGACTCCCTCGTTCCTGATCAACGGCCGGCCGATCGCCGGAGCGCAGCCGACGGAGACCTTCACGCGGGCGATCGACGCGGCGGCGAAGGCGGCCGAGGCGACGGGCAGGAAGGCGGCGGGTGGGGAGTCGGGCGAGAAGCCGAAGAGCGGGGAGTCGGGCGGGAAGCCGGCGGCCGGGCGGTGACCGCCGACATCGGCTATCTGGCGGCCTTCCTCGGCGGCCTCCTCGCCCTGCTCAGCCCGTGCAGCGCCCTGCTGCTCCCGGCCTTCTTCGCGTACTCGATCGACTCGGCCGGCCGGCTCCTCGCCCGTACCGGGATCTTCTACGCGGGTCTCGCCACGACGCTCGTCCCGCTCGGCGCGGCCGGGTCCTTCGCCGGGCGGCTGTTCTACGGCCACCGGGACCTGCTCGTGGCGCTCGGCGGCTGGCTGATCATCCTGCTCGGGACGGTCCAGATCCTCGGCATGGGCTTCGCCTCCCGCCGGATCGCCGAGGTCAGCGGCCGGATCCGGCCCACCCGGGCCGTCTCCGTCTACGCCCTCGGCCTCGTCTACGGCCTCGCCGGCTTCTGCGCCGGCCCGATCCTCGGCAGCGTCCTGACGGTGGCGGCCCTGAGCGGCAGCCCGGCGTACGGCGGGCTGCTCCTCGCGGTGTACGCGCTGGGCATGGCGGTCCCGCTGTTCCTGCTCGCGCTGCTCTGGGAGCGGTACGAACTGGGCCGGCGCCGCTGGCTGCGCGGCCGGACCCTCCGTGCCGGCCGCTTCGAGGCGCATTCGACCACCTTGCTGTCCGGCCTCTTCTTCGTCCTCCTGGGGACGGTCTTCCTGGTCTTCGACGGCACCACGGCGTTGCCGGGGCTGCTCTCGGTGGACGACTCGTTCGCGGTGGAGGAGCGGGTGGCGTCGCTGGGCCGGTCGGTGCCGGACGGGGTGCTGCTGATCGCGGTCGTCGCCGTGGTGGCGGTGATCGCGGTGGTGCTCGCGGTCCGGGGCGGGCGCGGCGGACGGCGCGAGGAGGTCTGAGCCGTACGGGAGGGGGCGCCCGCCTCCTCCCGCAGGGGGCCGGGGCGTCGAGACTTTCGTACGTACACACGAAGAAGGCCCCGTCCACCGGACGGGGCCTTCGATGGTGGCTGGGGCCGGGGTCGAACCGGCGACCTATCGCTTTTCAGGCGATCGCTCGTACCAACTGAGCTACCCAGCCACGAGATCATTTCTGACCTCAGCGATCCTGACGGGACTTGAACCCGCGACCTCCACCTTGACAGGGTGGCGAGCTAACCAACTGCTCCACAGGACCTTGCAATGTGCGAGAACAAGTCTCGCACACAGTTGTGCGTGCCCCCAACGGGATTCGAACCCGTGCTACCGCCTTGAAAGGGCGGCGTCCTGGGCCACTAGACGATGAGGGCTAAGGGCCCACCTGGGCGCTTCTCAGCGCGTCGGGGACGTGAGAAGCATATGGGATGCCGACCGCTATCGCCAAAACGGTTTCCGCCGGGGGTGGGGCTGGGCTCCCGGACGGCCCCGGTCTCAGCCCCAGCCCAGCGCGTGGAGGCGTTCGTCGTCGATGCCGAAATGGTGGGCGATCTCGTGGACCACGGTCACGGCGACCTCGTGCACCACGTCGTCCCGGGTCTCGCAGTAGCGCAGGGTGGGGCCCATGTAGATGGAGATGCGGTCCGGCAGGACACCGGCGTACCACTCCCCGCGCTCGGTGAGGGGGGTTCCCTCGTACAGCCCGAGGAGCTCCGGATCCGAGGGGTCGGGTTCGTCCTCCACGAACACGGCCACGTTGTCCATGACCCGCGTGAGTTCCGGCGGGATCGTGTCCAGGGCCTCGGCCACCAGCTCTTCGAACGTGTCGCGTGTCATCTCCAGCACACCGTCATTGTCCTTGACGGCCGCCCGGTTGGGGGCCGCCGGGCGGAACTGCTCCGCCGCGCCCACGCGTGGCGTCGGAGAACCCCGTGTGGCATCGGAGTGGCGATCACGAGCGGACGGTGGCCCCACGCGCGGACCGCCGGTTCCGCGGGGCGTGAACCACGCCTACAGGCGCGCTCGCGCCGGTGCCGCCTCGCAGTCGTGGCCGTGCTCGGGATGTCGGGCAGCGCCCTGCCGAATCCGACACCGTGCACGGCGTGGGCGACCTGATCGACGTGGGCGGCGTACGGACCCTCGAAGACCTCCTCGACGACCTGAGCCTTCTCAGCGGCGACGGGAGCCGGGCAGCCCCACCCCGCCGGGCGACCGCCGGTCCCGGAGCGACTCCGGGGCCGGGGGTTGTGTCGTGGAGGGAGGCGTGTCCCTTGTGGTGCGCGGGGAGTTGGGCAGCGAGACGCGTTCCTTCCCGCCCGTTGTGTCCTGGAGGTGCCCTCCATGCCCCATTTGCCCACCCGTGTGAGATGGGCCGCCGCCGCGCTGGCGGTCGCCGCCTGCGCCGGTATGAGCGGCTGTATGAGTGTCAGTGACGAGGGCGCGAAGCCGGCGCCCAGCAAGTCCGCGGGGAAGCAGGGTGTGGCCGCCGAGGCCGGCGGCGGGGTGGGGCCGGCGGACCGGCGCGGCGCCGGCGCTCACGACGCCTCCGGCAAGGGCGGCCCGGAGGCGGACGGCGCGGGCGAGGAGTCGCCGGTGCCGAGCGGGTCGCCGTCGTCCGGCGGGAAGCCCTCGGCGGGTGCGCCCGCGGGGTCGTCGGGCGGGGGTGGGGGCGGCAAGCCGAATCCCGGCCAGGTGCCCGGCGGGGCGGGCGGGCCAAGTGCCCCCGCCGGCGAGACGTCCGCACCGGTCGAGCCGCCGGAGCCGACCCCGACCCCGGAGCCGACCCCCGAGCCGACGGTGGAGCCCACTCCCGAGCCGACCCCCGAGCCGACCGATCCGCCGACGTCGACCCCCGGCGCGGACACCCACATGGGTGCCATGAAGGCGGCGGACAGCCCCGGCGGGACGGCCGAGCCGGAAGCATCTCCGCAGGTCGGGCCGGTGTGACGCACGCCGGTTTGCCATGAGGCGGGAAGGGTGCGTATGGTTATAGATCGTTTGATCCCATTGCCCGGCGCCGAAACAGAAGAGCGCCGTGTGGCGCGTACTCTCCCTAGCCGTGGCTGACCGCATTGAGGCGGTCGATTTGCGAATTTCACGGAGTTGACGGGCGCGTGCCGAGACTCCGGAAGGTTTCGCATTTCGCATGTCCATTTTCAGTTCTGACCACGCCGTCCTGCCCCAGAGCGACGAGATCGTCGAGGCCCTCGAGGCCACCGAGATCGTCGAGACCGAGGCCGCCGCTCTCGAGTCCCCCCTGAACGAGTCCGCTCAGGACGCGTCCGCCGGGACCGAGTCGGCCGAGGACGAGTCCTCCGAGCCCACCGTCACGTTCGCCGACCTCGGCCTGCCCGAGGGCGTCGTGCGCAAGCTCGCCCAGAACGGCGTGACCACCCCCTTCCCGATCCAGGCGGCGACCATCCCGGACGCCCTGGCCGGCAAGGACATCCTCGGCCGCGGCCGTACCGGCTCCGGCAAGACGCTCTCCTTCGGTCTGCCGACCCTGGCGCAGCTCGCCGGCGGCCACACCGAGAAGAAGAAGCCCCGCGCGGTCATCCTCACCCCGACCCGTGAGCTCGCGATGCAGGTCGCGGACGCCCTCCAGCCGTACGGCGACGTGCTCGGCCTGAAGATCAAGGTCGTCTGCGGCGGTACGTCCATGGGCAACCAGATCTACGCCCTCGAGCGCGGCGTCGACATCCTCGTCGCCACCCCGGGCCGCCTGCGCGACATCATCAACCGTGGCGCCTGCTCCCTCGAGAACGTCCAGGTCGCGGTCCTCGACGAGGCCGACCAGATGTCCGACCTGGGCTTCCTGCCCGAGGTCACCGAGCTGTTCGACCAGATCCCGGTCGGCGGTCAGCGCATGCTCTTCTCCGCGACCATGGAGAACGAGATCGGCACGCTGGTCAAGCGTTACCTGAACAACCCGGTCACGCACGAGGTCGACAGCGCCCAGGGCAACGTCACCACCATGACTCACCACGTCCTCGTCGTGAAGCCGAAGGACAAGGCGCCGGTCACGGCCGCCATCGCCGCCCGCAAGGGCCGCACGATCATCTTCGTACGGACCCAGCTGGGCGCCGACCGTATCGCCGAGCAGCTCGTCGAGTCGGGCGTCAAGGCGGACGCGCTGCACGGCGGCATGACGCAGGGTGCCCGTACCCGCGTCCTCGCCGACTTCAAGGACGGCTACGTCAACGCGCTGGTCGCCACCGACGTCGCCGCCCGCGGTATCCACGTCGACGGCATCGACCTGGTCCTGAACGTGGACCCGGCCGGCGACCACAAGGACTACCTGCACCGCTCGGGCCGTACGGCTCGCGCCGGCCGCTCGGGTGTCGTGGTCTCCCTGGCCCTCCCGCACCAGCGCCGCCAGATCTTCCGTCTGATGGAGGACGCGGGCGTCGACGCCTCGCGCCACATCGTGGGCGGTGCGGGCGCGTTCGACCCGGAGGTCGCCGAGATCACCGGTGCGCGTTCGCTGACCGAGGTCCAGGCCGACTCCGCGAACAACGCGGCCAAGCAGGCCGAGCGTGAGGTCGCCGACCTCACCAAGCAGCTGGAGCGTCTGACGCGCCGCGCCGTCGAGCTCCGCGAGGAGGCCGACCGCCTGGTCGCCCGTTCCGCGCGTGAGCGTGGCGAGGACCCGGAGGCCGCGGTCGCCGAGGTGACGGAGGCCGCCGAGGCCGAGGTCGCCGCCGTGGTGGCCGCTGCCGAGCCGGTGCGCGAGGAGCGCCGCGAGGAGCGCACGCCGGCGTTCCGCGACGAGCGGGGCAACTACGAGCGCCGTGACCGCGGTGGCGACCGCGGCGGTGACCGTGGTGGCTTCCGCGGCGGTGACCGTGGTGGCGACCGTGGCGGCTTCCGCCGCGACGACCGTCGTGACGACCGTGGTGGCCGTTCGTTCGAGCGTCGTGACAACGACCGTCCGTCGGGTGGCGGCTTCCGCCGCGACAACGACCGTCCCTCCGGTGGCTTCCGTCGTGACGACCGCCCGTCGGGCGGCTTCAACCGTGACGACCGTGGTGGCGACCGTGGCGGCTTCCGCCGCGACAACGACCGTCCCTCCGGTGGCTTCCGTCGTGACGACCGCCCGTCGGGTGGCGGCTTCCGCCGCGACAACGACCGTCCCTCCGGTGGCTTCCGTCGTGACGACCGCCCGTCCGGTGGCTTCAACCGCGACGACCGTGGCGGCCGTTCCTTCGACCGCCGTGACGACCGTCCCTCGGGCGGCCACCGCGGCAGCGACCGTCCGTTCAACCGCGACCGTCGTGACGACCGTCCGTCGGGCGGCTTCCGCCCGGGTGGCGGCGACCGCCCCTACGGCCGTCGTGACGACCACCGCGGCGGCGACCACCGCGGCACCGGCTCGAACAGCTCCTCCTTCGCCCGCCGCGACGACAAGCCGCGCTGGAAGCGCAACGGCTGACCTCGCGTAGAGCCTGAACGGCGCAGAGCCTGAACGGCGCAGAGCCTGAACAGGGCCCGTACGACACCTCGGTGCCGTACGGGCCCTGTCTCTTTGCGCGGGTTCGAAAGGGTGACGTCACCGTGCTCGGGGTCGCCCATGGCGAGGGCTCGGGGTTCGCGGACCGCTGCGGGTGCGCTGACGCGCCACGACCGCCGCTGCGGAACGGCGTTCTCGCCGAGCGGCCCCCGGGCCTCCCTCGGCAGCGGCCGGAACTCCAACCCCCTGACTTCCTGGGGCTGTCTGACGGGCGGACGTGCCGGCGCGTACGCCGGCCGGCAAGCTGTGGCTGTACGCCGACAACGAGGCGGGCGGATTCGCGCCGCGCGTCAGGATCGCCACCGGACGGCAGACCTACGCCGCCCTCGTCGGTGTCTGCGATCTGAACGGCGACACGTTCGGTGACGTTCTCGCCAGGGACACGGCCGGTGCCCTGTCGCGGTACTACGGCACGGACGAGGGCACGCTGGGCGCCCGGGTGAAGCCGGTACGGGGTGGCGGATCCACGCCACGCTGACTGCCGTCGGCGGCCTCACCGCCGACGGCAAGGGGGACCTGGTCGCCCGTGAGACGGCCGGTGTCCTGTGGCGGTACAACGGGACGGGTACGGGCGTGTCCGGCGCCCGCGTGAAGCTCGGCGGCGGTCGGCCGACGTAGAAGACCCTGTCCCGACCGCCCCGGTACCCCCGCCCCGGGCCGCCCCGCGACGCTCCGGCCCTTTATGGGGTCGGAGCCGACGGGGGACGGAGGCTATGCTGCGGGTGCGGGCCGTTAGCTCAATTGGCAGAGCAGCGGACTTTTAATCCGTTGGTTGTGGGTTCGAGTCCCACACGGCCTACCGAACGGCCCCAGGTCAGAACGTTTCTGACCTGGGGCCGGATTCGTTTTCGGCGGGCGGAACGGTCAGTGGTCGTCGTCCGCCAGAGCCGCCCCGTCCGCCAGGCCCGCCGGCAGCAGGGGGGCCAGGCGTTCCGGGTCCGCCAGAATCTGGATCTCGACGATGCGGTCGTCCACGACCGTGAAGGCCATGAGGGCCGCCGGGCGGCCGTCCACCACGGAGACGATGCCGGGGGCGCCGTTGACCAGGACCGTGCGGTGGGCGCGGCGGAAGCGGGCGAAGGTGAGAGCCTGGTTGACGACCGCCTCGGCGCCGCGGACCAGCTTCGAGGCCGCCGCCAGCAGTTTGCCGCCGTCCGCGCGCAGGACCACGTCCGGGTCGAGGACCGCGAGCAGGCCCTCGAAGTCGCCGCCCTGGGAGGCCGCCATGAAGGCGTCGACCACCTCGCGCTGGCGGGTGACGTCCGGGGCGGGGGCCGGGGCCGCGCCCTGGACGCGGCGGCGGGCCCGGCTGGCGAGCTGGCGGGTCGCGGCCGGGGTGCGGTCCACGATCGGGGCGATCTCGTCGAAGGACACCGCGAACATGTCGTGCAGGACGAACGCCAGCCGCTCCGCCGGGACCAGCGTCTCCAGGACCACGAGCAGCGCCAGACCCACCGAGTCGGTGAGCAGCGCCTCCTCCTCGGGGTCGCGGACGCCGTCCGTGCCCCGGACGACCGGATCGGGGACGTAGTACTCCAGCGGGTCCTCGCGGCGCGATGAGCGCGAGCGCAGCATGTCCAGGCACACCCGGCCGACGACCGTCGTCAGCCAGCCGCTGAGGTTCCGTACCTCGCTGATGTCCGAGCGGTTGAGCTTGAGCCACGCTTCCTGGACGGCGTCCTCCGCCTCGCTCAGCGAGCCGAGCATCCGGTAGGCGACTGCCTTCAGGTGGGTGCGGTCGGCCTCGAAGCGCTCGGCCAGGAGGTCTTTCTCGTCCATCCGTGCCTCTCCCTCGTTGGTTTCCGCCATCCGGTACGACGGAGGACGGGGTCGCGATGTGACAGATGCGTGGGCGTCGAGGGTCCGGTTCCGGGCCTTCCCTCGCCCCGGAACCGTCCGATGCGTGAGATCCCCGCCGTCCCCCGGTGAACGCCCGCGTTTCCCCGGCTGATCGGCTTCAGGGCCGGGGATCGCCACTTCAGCCTCGTGATCTTCGACCGTAGATTTTCATGCATGACGACAACCGCGCAGGTCAACGCCGTACTTCGCACCCCGCCGGCCTCTCCCGCCGCCGCGGCCGCCTTCTTCTCCGCCAGCCTCGCCTTCCACGCCGACGTCTCCGACGTCGCCGCAGCCATCGCCGCCGACGGCGAGCCCGGTTTCGTGGTCCTCGACTCCCGCTCCACCGCCTCCTGGGACCAGGGCCACGTCCCCGGCGCCGTCCACCTGCCGACCGCGCTCATCCCCGAGCAGGCCGAGCAGCTGCTCGACAAGTCCGTTCCGGTCGTCACGTACTGCTGGGGCCCGGGCTGCAACGGCGCCACCCGCGCCGCGCTCGCCCTCGCGCAGCTCGGCTACCAGGTGAAGGAGATGCTCGGCGGCTTCGAGTACTGGGTGCGTGAGGGCTTCCCGTACGAGACGTGGGAGGGCCCGGAGAAGAAGGCCGCGGACCCGCTGACCGCCCCGGTCGACGCCGAGGACTGCGGCTGCTGACCGGCTGCCGGGGAAACGGATTTCCGGATCCGCCGCCCATGCCGTAAGGTCATGTTCACCGACGCGGGGTGGAGCAGCTCGGTAGCTCGCTGGGCTCATAACCCAGAGGTCGCAGGTTCAAATCCTGTCCCCGCTACTCAGTAGTGAACGAAGGCCCGGATCCAGTCACTGGATCCGGGCCTTCGTTGTGTTCCCCGGGCTCTGGGGATGTCCGGGGGCCCGGATTTCACGCTTGACCTTTACGTCACGTCAAGATTTAGCGTTCTCGACATGGAGTGGTCGATCCAAGAGATCGCCAGGAAGGCCGGCACCACCAGCCGCACCCTCCGGCACTACGGAGAGCGCGGCCTGCTGGAGCCCAGCCGGATCGGCGCCAACGGTTACCGGTACTACGACCAGGCGGCGCTCGTGCGGTTGCAGCGGATTCTGCTGCTGCGCGAGCTCGGGCTCTCCCTGCCCGCCATCGCCGAGGTCCTCGAGGGACAGCGGAACACCTCCGCCGCCCTGCGCACCCATCTCCTCCTGCTCGAACAGGAGCGGGAGCGGATCGGACGGCAGATCGACGCCGTCCGGACCACTCTCCACAAGACCGAGAACGGAGAAGAGCTCATGGCCGACGAAATGTTCGACGGATTCGATCACACGCGGTACGAGAAGGAGGTCACCGAGCGCTGGGGCCGCGACGCGTACGAGAAGGGCGACCGCTGGTGGCGCTCGCTCGACGCCGAGCGGAAGCAGGCGTTCATGGACCAGCAGGCCGGCATCGCCCTCGACTTCGCCGCCGCCGCGGGGCGGGGTCTCGCCGCCGACAGCGACGAGGTCCAGGCGATCACCCGGCGCCACATCGACTGGCTGTCGATCACGACGACGCCGGCGAAGGAGTACGTCATCGGCCTCGGGCAGATGTACGTCGACGACCCGCGCTTCGCCGCCAACTACGACAAGCACGGCGAGGGTACGGCGGTCCTGGTCCGCGACGCGATGAAGGTCTACGCGGAGCGGAACCTGTAGAGGGGGAAGCGGTCCCGGGTTCAGGGGCGCGGGGCCGTTCCGTAGCCCGCTCGGACCAGCGGCGGTCGCCGCGCGGCGCGGCGCCCCCCACCCTGGGAAGGGCGCGGTACCGTCCGTCGCCGTGTACGGACCGGGACCGGGCAGGAGAGCACAGGTGGGGCAGGGGCACGGGCAGGGTCGGCGGGCGACGGGCCCAGGCGCGGCCCGGAGTGCGGGCCCAGGTACGGGCCGGGGCGGGGACCCGGGTACGGGCCGGAGTGCGGGCCAGGGTCCGGGTGCCAATGGGCGTACGCCGGCCCAGGTCGAGCGCGCCCGGCGGTTCCTGAAGGCCCTGCCCCCGCTGATCATCCTCGGGGGCGTCGTCTTCGACCTGGCCACCCCGCCCTCGTACACGGCCGCCCCGATGTTCTCGGCCGCGCCCCTCGTCGCGGCCCCCTTCTTCTCGATGCTGACCACGCTGCTCACCGGGATCGCCGCCGTGCTCGCCGGCGTCGGGCTGCACTTCTACAACGACACCACCACGGACGTCCCCGCCCTCACCGAGACGTTCACCGTCGTCACCGTCTCCGCGCTCGCCCTGCTCATCAACCGGGTCGTGCGGCGCAGCGGCCAACGGCTCGCCTCGGCCCGCGTGATCGCGGAGACCGCGCAGAAGGCCGTGCTGCCCACCCCCGCCGAGCGGATCGGCGGGCTGCAGGTCGCGGCCCGTTACGAGGCGGCGCAGGCCGACGCGTTCATCGGCGGTGACCTGTTCGCCGTCCAGGACACGCCCTATGGGGTACGGCTCGTGGTCGGCGACGTCCGGGGCAAGGGGCTCGACGCCGTCGAGGCCGTCGCCGTCGTCATCGGCGCCTTCCGGGAGGCGGCCGAGCAGGAGTCGACGCTGGAGGGCGTCGCCCAGCGGCTGGAGCGCGCGCTGACCCGGGAGGGAACGCGCCGCGACGGCCTGGACGCGTTCGAGGGGTTCACCACCGCCGTCCTGGCGGAGATCCCGCGCGGCGACGGGCTCGTACGGGTGGTGAACCGCGGTCACCCCGAGCCGCTGCTGCTGTACGCGGACGGAGGACTGGCTCTTCTGGCGCCGAGCGAGGCCGCGCTGCCGCTCGGCATGGGCGAGCTGGCCGCGTGGCCGGACCGGGCCGACGAGTCCCCGTATCCGCCGGGGGCCACGCTGCTCCTGTACACCGACGGGCTCTCCGAGGCGCGCGACGCGCAGGGGGAGTTCTACGATCCCGCCGAGCGTCTCGCCGGGCGGATCTTCCCCGGCCCCCAGGAGCTGCTGGACGCGCTCGTCGACGACGTCCGCAGATACACGGGCGGGGGCGCGACGGACGACATGGCGCTGCTCGCGGTGAGCCGGCCGGCGGCGGGGCAGCCGGAACGGCGCCGGACGATGCCCGTGGTCCCGTGACCCGGGGGGCCGGTCACCATCCGTAGTGGCGAGGTACCGCTGCGATAACAATTGATGCACCGTCAGATAGCGGTCGTTCGCCGCGTGTTTACCCAGGAAAGGTCAAACCGGGCCGTACCGCGTCAATCTCTTGAACGATCAGCCGGAACAGCTTGGAATCAGGCCCTCGTGTCTATTAACGTTCGATAACGCAGCGCGGTCGTCCCAGTCGTCGCAAGAGACGGCACCGTGCGCGTGCGCCGAATCCTGAAGAGGAACCGGGGAACCACCACTTGGGGTGAATCGGGCCCTTCCGCACCCGTGCGGCAGCGCTCGTAGGAGACCTTCCTGCTCCGAACCCGTCAGCTAACCCGGTAGGCGAGAAGGAAGGAAAGGAGTACGCCTCCGTGGCGTCCAACACCCCTGCCCCCGAAGCCCCCTTCCATGCATTCGGTGCCTCGGGTGCCGCCGGGACCGATGACGACGCGACGACGTGGGGGGAGTGGAACCCCACCGAGGAGTCCCTCCGTCAGCAGGCCCGCTCCGGCGGACGTCACCGTGTCGTGAAGCAGCGCTCCAACTTCGCCCGTTCCTCCACCGTCCTCGGCGTCGGTGTCATCGCGGCCGTCGGCGCGGGCGGCATGGCCACCGCGCAGGACAAGCCCGCGGTCTCCATATCCCTTCCCGACCTCGGCCTCCCGGACGCCTCCGAACTCCCGGGCGTCGGCGAGCTGATCTCCGACGGCGACGAGGGCGCGGACTCCGCTACGAACAACCCCCAGCCGCTCACCGCCTCCCTCGCCCTCCCGGCCCAGGCGACCGGCACGGCGGACGGCTCGGTCACCCGCGTGTCCGCCGCCTCGTCCACGGCCGACGCCGGCGAGGCGCTGCGCGCCCGCATCCTCCAGCAGGCCGAGGAGCAGCAGGCCTCCGCCGACGCCACCGAGAAGGCTGCCGCGGAGAAGGCGGCGGCCGAGAAGGCCGCGGCGGAAGCGGCCGCCAAGGCGACCGCCGCCGAGAAGGCGGCGGCCGAGGCCAAGAAGAAGGCCGAGGAGGAGGCGGCGGCGAAGGCCGAGGCGGAGCGTCTGGCCAAGCTCGCCGCGAGCTACGCGCTGCCCACGTCCGGGTACTACATCTCCTCCACGTACGGCCAGTCCGGCTCCATGTGGTCCTCCGGTTACCACACCGGCCTCGACCTCGCGGCCGGCACCGGCACCCCCGTCAAGGCCGTGCACGGCGGCACCATCAAGTCGGCGGGCTGGTCGGGCGCGTACGGCTACCGGATCGTCCTGGAGCTGGAGGACGGCACGGAGATCTGGTACTGCCACCTGTCCTCCATGACGGTCGGCGTGGGCCAGTCGGTGGGCACCGGCGAGACGATCGGCCGCGTGGGGGCGACCGGCAACGTGACCGGCTCGCACCTGCACCTGGAGGTGCACACCGCGGGTGGCGAGGGCGTGGACCCGGCGGCCTGGCTGCGCGACAAGGGCCTCACGGTCTGACCTCCCGAGCTCGGTAGCCCCACGCCCCGACCCGAGTCCCCCGGCGTCGGCGGCCCTGGCGACTCACCCCCGACGCCAGGGCTGCCGGAACAGGCGCCCGGCGGGGGGTGTTGAGCACTCCATGACTTCTCCTCTCCGCCAACTGGGCACCTCGGACCTGCACGTCTTCCCGCTCGCACTGGGCGGCAACGTCTTCGGCTGGACCGCCGACGAGTCGACCTCCTTCGCCGTCCTCGACGCCTACGCCGCCGCGGGCGGCAATTTCGTCGACACCGCCGACTCCTACTCGGCCTGGGCCGAGGGCAACCAGGGCGGCGAGTCCGAGACCGTCGTCGGCAGGTGGCTCGCCTCACGCGGCAACCGCGCGGACGTCGTCCTCGCCACGAAGGTCGGCGCCCATCCCCAGTACAAGGGCCTCTCGCCGGCCACGATCAAGGCGGCTGCCGAGGAGTCGCTGCGCCGGCTCGGCACCGACCACATCGACCTGTACTACACCCACTTCGACGACGAGTCCGTCCCCGTCGAGGAGATCGTCGCCGCGCTCGACCAGCTCGTGAAGGACGGCAAGGTGCGGGCCGTCGCCGCCTCCAACATCTCCCCGGAGCGGCTGCGCGCCTCCCTGGACTTCGCCGAGGCCGAGGGCCTCGCGCGCTACGCGGCGATCCAGCCGCACTACAACCTCGTCTCGAGGGACACCTACGAGGGTGATCTCCAGGACACCGCCGAGCGGGCCGGACTGGCCGCCGTCCCCTACTTCGCGCTGGCCTCAGGCTTCCTGACCGGCAAGTACCGGCCCGGGACCGTCGTCGAGAGCGCGAGGGCCTCCCGGGCCGGTGAACACCTCGCCACCGAGCGGGGCCGCCGGGTCCTCGACGCGCTCGACGCGGTGGCCCGTGCCCACGACGCCGAGGTCGCCACGGTGGCCCTCGCCTGGCTCGCCTCACGGCCGACCGTCGCCGCGCCGATCGCCTCGGCCCGCACTCCCGAGCAGCTTCCCGCCCTGGTCGCGGTCGCCGACCTCACCCTGAGCGCGGCGGAGCTGGCCACGCTCGACGAGGCCTCCGCCTAGGCCGGGTCCGTGAAGTCCCGCCTGGTCCGCGACGCCTGGCCCGCTCGCTCGCTGCGTTGTCGGGATCACCCGAGTACGCCCGGTACGGGGTGACCCTCCGCCTCGCGATCGCACGCACCGGACGCCGCGGGCCCTGCCCTGCGGGCAGACGGCGCTACGCTCCGGACACGACCTAGAGGAAGACGCTAGCTGCGGTACGGGTTGTAGCCGCCGTAGTCGAGGTACTGCGGCGGCGCCCACACCTGGCCCGTGGCGCGCGCCGCGTAGGTGAGCGCGGGTGAGGCGACCGGCTTGCGCTGCCACAGGTGGTGGAGCAGCTCCTGCTCGCGGGCGGTGAAGTCCGCTCCGGCCGCGCCGCGCTGGGCCCGGTGGCGCAGAAAGGCCAGGGTCGTGGCGAACGCTTCGTACTCCCCGACCGCGGTGGCGGCCGGCCTGCCGTACGTACGGGCCGCGAAGTCGCGGGCCAGCGATCGGGCCCGCATCGAGGAGAGGGCGAGCGGCTCGGCGGGGGAGAGCCAGCCGGCCGCCGCGTACGCCGGGAGCTGCCCGGATATCGTGCGCAGCTCCCGCTGCCGGCTCCATATCGCCAGCCAGGTGAGCAGGGCGAAGGCCGGCACCATGAACATGGCGTAGACCACGAGGAAGCCCCATCCGCCGAAGACCGCCGAGCCGTTCCACAGGGCGTGCATGCCCATGGCGAGGATGAGACCGGCCAGCGGCAGCAGGGTCCGGCGCACGCGCCTGCGGCGGGCGGCGAGGGCGGCGAAGCCGAAGCCGAGGCCGGTGAGCACGGTGAAGAGGGGATGCGCGAACGGCGACATCACGATCCGTACGAAGAAGGTCCCCGCGGTCACCGAGCCGAGGCCCGAGGAGCCGAACTCCTGGTCCTCTCCGAAAGCCCGGCCGAGATAGAGGATGTTCTCGGTGAAGGCGAAACCGGTGGCGGTGAAGCCGGCGACGACCACGCCGTCGACCGGTCCGGTGAAGTCCCGTCTGCGGAAGAGGAAGAGCAGCAGCACGGCCGCGGCCTTCGCGCTCTCCTCGACGACCGGCGCGACGACGGTGGCGCCGAGCGTGTCCGCGGAGGCGGGGTCGGCGGTCGAGGTCGCGATCCAGCGGACCGCGAACGTGTTGGCGGTGAGCGCGACGAGGGCGGCGGCGAAGGCACCCCACGCGAAGGCGAAGAGCAGGTTCTTCCACGGGCCCGGCTCGACGCGGTCGAGCCAGCGGAACGCGGCCATGAGGAGCGGCACCGGCAGGACGGCCAGACCGAGGCCGACGAGGAAGCCCTCGGTGCCGGTCTCCTCCCGTACCAGCGCGAGGATCACCAGGGCGCACAGCACAAGGAGCGTGATCACGGCGACGGCCCGGACCACCTTGCTGCGCCAGAAGGCGCGCCGGGGCTTGTAGCGCCACTGCGCGCGGTCGGGCACGCCGGTGAAGACCGGCTCCTCGGTGTCCCGGGCGGGTACGGGTACGGGGTTCGACACGCAAGCGACCCTAACGAGCCGTACTGACACCCCGCGAGGGAGTTCCCTTTCCTGTGGAAAAGACGGGCTACTTCCTGTGGAAAAGGAGGTCGTGGACGACGTGGCCCTTGTCGAGGCCCTGTCCCTCGAAGCGGGTGAGCGGACGGAAGGCGGGGCGGGGCGCGTAGCCGCCGTCGGCCTGGGTGTTCTCGAAGTCGGGGTGGGCGGTGAGCACCTCGAGCATCTGCTCGGCGTACTCCTCCCAGTCGGTGGCGCAGTGCAGGACGGCGCCGGGCTTCATCCGGCTCGCGAGCAGGGTGAGGAAATCGGGCTGGATGAGGCGCCGCTTGTGGTGGCGCTTCTTGGGCCAGGGGTCCGGGAAGTAGACGCGGCAGCCGTCGAGGGCGCCGGGGCTGAGCATCTCGCGCAGCAGGATGATCGCGTCACCGTTGGCGACGCGGACGTTCTCGAGTCCGTTGCGGTCGGCGAGACCGAGGAGGTTGCCCTGGCCTGGGGTGTGGACGTCGACGGCGAGGATGCCGGTGCCGCGGTCGGCGGCGGCCATCTGCGCGGTGGCCTCGCCCATGCCGAAACCGATCTCCAGGACGACGGGCAGTCCGCCGAACATCTCGTCCAGGTCGAGGACCCGCTTGCCGTCGATGTCGAGGCCCCAGGCGGGCCACCGCTTGAGCAGCGCCTCAGCCTGACTGGTGGTGACGCGGCTGCGGCGCGGCTGGAAGCTGCGGATCCGCCGCTCGTAGTGCGACCCGGCGGGATCGGGCAGGGGACCTTCCCCTGCGGCGAACCTGCTGCTGCCCCGCTGGGCGACGACGGGCTCGACGGCGGGGTGCGTGGCGGTTTCTCGAGACTCAGACACAATGACCCGATTCTACGGGGCCTGGCGGAGGCCTGCCGAAGTCACAGCCGCGCCAGGGCCCTCGACGCCACCTCCCGGCCGATCGGGAGACTCGCCGTCGCCGCGGGGGACGGCGCGTTCAGGACGTGGACCGTGCGGGGCGCCTCCCGGATGAGGAAGTCGTCCACCAGCGTCCCGTCCCTCAGGACGGCCTGGGCGCGGACGCCCGCCGGTGCCCGGCGCAGACCGGATTCCTCGACGACCGGAAGCAGCTTGCGCACCGCCTCCGTGAACGCCCGCTTCGACAGCGAGCGCCGCAGCTCACCCGCTCCGTACCGCCAGTGCTCCCGGGCGATCTGCCAGGAGCCGGGCCAGCCCAGGGTCCCGGCGAGCTCGCCGGGACGGACGACCGACCAGCCGTACCCCTCGCGTGCCAGCGCCGGGACCGCGTTCGGACCCACGTGGACGCCGCCGTCGATGCCCCGGGTCAAATGGACGCCGAGGAACGGGAAGGCCGGGTCGGGGACCGGGTACACCAGGCCGCGGACGAGCGACGGGTCGGCCAGCTCGTAGTACTCGCCGCGAAAGGGGACGATCCGCATGCCCGGGTCGTCGCCGGCCAGCCGGGCCACCCGGTCGCAGTGCAGCCCCGCGCAGTTCACCAGGACCCGCCCCCGGACCACCGTCCCGGCCGCTGTGCGGACCGCGACACCCCATGACCGCCGGTCGACCGCCGTGACCTCGGAGCCGTACAGGATCCGGGCGCCGGAGGACTCGGCGAGCTGGGCCGCCACCGCTCCGTAGTCGCAGATCCCGGTGGTGCCGACGTGGATGGCGGCCAGGCCCCGCACCCTCGGTTCGTACGCGCTGATCTGCGCGGGCCCCAGCTCCCGCACCGGGATGCCGTTCTCCCGGCCGCGCTGCACCAGGGCGTGCAGCCGGGGCAGCTCCTCGCGTGCGGTGGCGACGATGAGCTTGCCCGTGACCTCGTACGGAAGGTCGTACTCCGCGCAGAACTTGATCATCTCGGCGGCGCCCGCGACGGCGAACCGTGCCTTCAGGGACCCCGGTCGGTAGTAGATGCCGCTGTGGATCACGCCGCTGTTCCGCCCCGTCTGGTGGCGGGCCGGGCCGGGTTCCTTCTCCAGGACGGTGACGCGGGTGCCGGGCGCGGCGCGGGTCAGGGCGTACGCGGTCGACAGACCGACGATCCCACCGCCGATCACGAGCACGTCACAGTCAAACACCAGCGCCACCTCCCACCCCGATAGTGCACTGGCCCACTGACAATGCCGCTAAACCTGGTGGGACACGCGTCACGCCGGCCGGACACGCGTCACGCCGGAGCCATCAGCAGCGGCCGGGCTCGCTCCCTCAGCTCCATGACCCGCGGCTCGTCGCCGTACGGCTCGAGCCGGTGCAGGAGATCCCGTACGTACTCGGTGGTGCGGGCGGACGAGATCCGGCCCGCCACCTCCACCGCGCGCGTGCCCGCCGCGCAGGCCGCGTCCAGGTTGCCCGACTCCAGCTCGGCGACCGCCGAGACGACGAGCCGCAGTCCGTGCGAGCGGACGAACTCCTCCGTCGGCCGTGACAGCGCCTGCTCGGTGAAGCGGCGCACCTGGCGCGGGGCCTTGAGGTCGCGGTAGCACTCGGCGGCGTCGGCGCAGAACCGGTCGTACGAGTAGAAGCCCAGCCAGGTCGGGTCCGGGTCGCCCTCACGCGAGCGCTCCAGCCAGCCCTCCGCCGCCTTGAGCGCGGCGGCGGCCGCGGCCCCGTCGTTGGCCTTCGCGTGCGCCCGGGCCTCGACGAGCCGGAAGAAGGACATGGTGCGGGCGGTGGCGAGCCCGCGGTTGCGTTCGAGGGCGGCCTGGGCGAGGTCCACGCCCTCGTCGGCGAAGCCGCGGTAGGTGGCCTGGAGAGACATGGAGGCGAGGACGTAACCGCCGAGCGGGACGTCGGCGGCGGCGCGGGCGAGGCGCAGCGCCTGGATGTAGTAGCGCTGGGCGGCCTCCTGCTGGCCGGTGTCGAAGGCCATCCAGCCGGCCAGCCGGGTCAGCTCGGCCGTGGCGCCGAACAGTGCACGGCCGACCTCGTCGGAGTAGGAGCCGAGCAGCAGTGGTGCGGCGTCGACGCGTAAGCACTCCGGCACCATCGAGGAGCGCCAGTCTCCGCCGCCGTACTTGGAGTCCCAGCGGCGGGCGTCCTCGGCGGCCTCGCGGAGCTTGGCGACGTCGCTGTGCCCCACGCGCGCGTGGCTCCCGGTCTCCGGCCCCTCGGCGGGCTCGTCCGGGCCGGCCGCTCCAGGGGCGGCCCCGGCCGCTCCGCCGGATCGCCGCATCAGGCGCTCCACGGAGGAGTCGGCGGGGGTTATCAGCCAGCGGGACGCGGGGGTGGCGTACGCGCTCACCGCGAAGGATCCGGCCAGCGACTGCCATATCCCGCCACCGCCCGCGCGACGGCCCGCGAGATCCAGCCGGTACAGCTCGGTGGCCGAGCGGACCGCCTCGCCCACGTCGCGGGGGAAGGCGAGGCCGACCTCCGGCGCCGGGTCGGCGTCCGCGAGCCCGATCTCGTGCAGCGGCACGGGACGGCCGAGCTTCTGGCCGATGGCGGCGGCGATCAGGTGCGGGGCGGCGCCCTGCGGCACCATGCCCTTCGACACCCAGCGCGCCACCGACGTCTTGTCGTAGCGGAGCGTCAGCCCGCGCTGCGCCCCGAGGTCGTTGACGCGCCGGGCGAGACCGGCGTTGCTGATTCCCGCGAGGGCGAGAACCGTGCCGAGCTTTTCGTTCGGCCCGCGTTGCTCCCTGGACATGACGCCACCCCTCGACAACCCGAACGGCCGCCACGACGCCGGGCATAGGCGTGCGGCATTCGTAAACACAGCGTAGTTCGCCGCATCCCTACCGTTAAGGGGCGGAGTTCCGTATGGCGGGATTGTTGTGGCAACAGACGGATGGGCGACGGATGGCGTAGAGGCGTCGGTCGGAGCGGCCTCGGAGGCGGCCTGGGAGTGGGGTGGCGCACGCCGGTCCCGTCGCCCGGCGCGAAGGCGGGCCGTCCCCTGGTGCACCGCTCAACCGCCGCCCGGCGCACGGCGCGGACCTCGGGTGCGGCCGGTGACGCGTGCTCCGGCCGTGTGGCCGTGCGCCCGGCCGTGCGCTCTCGCCCGGCCGGCCGGGGGAGCGCTTCCATGGGTCCTGCGTGGGTCGGCCCGCCGGCTGTGGACCGGTTGGCTGGGGGACACCGTCGCCCCCCTCCCCGAGGGCGGCGGACGGCTCCGGGAGGCGAAGAGCGCCTCCCGGACTGCCGATGGTCCCGGACGTCGCCGAGATTGGCCGAATGACGACGGTGTTCGTATCGGCTTCAACTGGCCAATGCCAGGGGCGCATTCGCCTTTCGCGTGTGCGACCCCGGAGCCCCGCCTGTGCGCTCTTGTCGTGGCAGCATGTTCCTCCACTGAACTACGTGGAGGCGCCGATGCGATGGCTGGTGGGCTGGAGCAGTGTCGCCGCGAGCTTCGGAACGGCCGGTGCGCGGGGCTCGGCCGGTGCCGCGGGCGGCCTCGCGAGCTCCATGGCCGGCTCCGTCGGCGGGGCGTCCGAAGGGCGCACGGTGCACCCGGTGGGCGCACAACTGCTGTGGGGCGACCCCGATCCGCTGTGGGCGGTCGGCGACTGGCGCCCCGACGAGGTCCGCGTGATCGCCGTCGACGCCCACACCCGCCTTGCCGTCCTGGGGTGTTGCGCCGCGAGCGACGAGGAGCTGCGGGTCGGACTGCTCACCGCGCGCGGTGGCGCCCTGCGCCATCTCACCGCCTGGGCCGGCAGCTACACGGCCGTCGTCCAGGCCGGCCGCCGGATCACCGTCACCGGTGATGTTGCGGGCGCCCGGCCGGTGTTCCACACCCCGTGGGCGAACGGCACGGCGTACGCCACCGCCGCCCTGCCGCTGGCGGACCTCGTCGAGGCCCAGCTCGACATCGGACACCTGGCGGCGCTGCTCGCCTGCCCCGAGACCCCGGAGGCGCTGCGCGACTCCACGCCGTACGAGGGTGTGAAGCGGGTGCCGCCCGGCCACGCGCTGATCCTGCGGGAGGGATCGCGCGAGATCACCGGGTACGAAGCGGTGGCCTCGCTCGCGGTCGCCGCCGCCGAGATCGAGCCGAGGCGGGCGGTGGAAGGCGTACGGGACGCGCTGGTCGACGCCGTACGGGCCCGGCTCACCGCGCCCCGGCACGCGCCGGAGTCGCCGCTGCCGGACCCCGGTCCGGTCCCGGGCATGGGGCCCGCCGAGCGGCGGGCGGCCCGGGGCGGCGGACCGGCCCCCGGCATCGGGGCCGACCTGTCCGGCGGCAGCGCCTCCGGAACGCTCGCCCTGCTGGCGGCCGGCCTTCCCGGCGTTCCCGGGACGATCCTGGGCCATGGCACGGGCGCGGGGGAGCGGCTGCTCGCCGTCACGTTCAACGACCTGGCGACGCAGAGCGGTTCGGGCCGCGAGGAGGAGCTGGAGCGGGCCCGGGCGATCGCGGCGAACCCCCGGCTGCACCACGTGGTCGTCGCCGCGGGCGAGGAGGCGCTCCCGTACGCGGAGCTCGACGGGCCGCTGACCGACGAACCGGGGCCCTCCCTCGTGGTCGCCGACCGGCACCGGCGGCGCCTCGCCGGGGGCAGCGCGGACCACTTCACGGGTCTGGGGGCCCGCCAGGTCCTGGACGCGCACCCGGCGCGCCTCGCGGACCTGTTGATGGACCGGCGGCGCAGGTCGCTGGTGCGTCCGGTGACGGCGCTCGCGAAGGCCAGCGGCCCGTCGGCGGGCTCGCTCCTCGTCCCCCTGACCGTCTACCGTGCGGCGCGCCGCCTCGCCCGTACCCCTTACCGGACGGGTCTGGAGGCGGCCGCGGCCGGGCTTCTGGAGGCGAACCGTCCGGCCCCCGGGGCCTTCGGTCCGCTGGAGGCGTCGCTCTCGGCCCTGACCTGGTCGCGTCCGGGGCCCGCGGCACGCTGGCTGACGGGCGAGGCGCTGGCTGAAGTATCGGTTCGCCTGAACCGGGCGGCGACGCTGCCGGCCTCGGTGCAGCGGCCGGGGGAGGCACGCGCGCGTGCGGCGCTCACCCGGGCGGCGAGCGACCACCGCGTCCTGGAACAGGCGGCGGAGATCCGCAGCCAGCGGCTGCACGCGCCGTTCCTCGACAACCAGGTCGTACGGGCCTGCCGCGCCCTTCCCGAATCGCTGCGGGTCCAGCCGGACGCCCGGGCCAACGTGCTGCGCACGGTCCTCGCGGGCGCGGGCATCCACGACCTGCCGGCGGGGTGGGGCGCCCCGAACACCGCCGTCCCGGCCTCGGCCTCCCGCGCGGGGCTGCGCGCCGCCCTCCCGGACCTCATGGCCCTTTTCGACGCCCCGCTCCTCGCCGACGCGGGCCTGATCGAGGCACGTGTCGTACGCAAGGCCCTGCGGGCGGCCTCCGAGGGGGAACAGGTCCCCCTGGACGGCATCGCCGACCTCGTCTCCACCGAACTCTGGCTCCGCCGCCTCCTCGCCCGCCGCGGCAGCTGCTGGACGGGCACGGCGGCTCCGCGCCGACGGGCCGTCCCGGGCCCGCTGATCCCGTCGCGGCGGTCGCTGCCGGCGTGAGGGCCCGAGGCCCTGCGGGCGTGAGGCCTTGCAGGTCCCGAGGCCGGGAGGTCCCGAGCACCTGAGGCGTGAGGCCCCTGCGGGCCCGAGACCTTGAGCACCTGAGCTCCTGAGGTCCCGAAGCCGTGAGGCCCTGACCGCACGTCCAGGCGGTGATGGCGGGTCTCGAGGCCCGGGTCACGGCGCACGAGGGCGGGGGCGCCGCGGCGGTCGCGGGGGCGGCCGGCGCCCTGCGCGTCGCGTGGGAGGCGCACTGCGCCGACTTCCTCAGCGTGCATCTGGCCGAGGGAGCGGCGTCCGCGCTCGCTCTGGACGGCGAACAGCCGCTCGCGGTCCGGATCCTGTCCGCCGTCGACACCTGGCGCGCCGGGACTCCGCGCGCGGTGCCGGAACAGCACGAGGTGGAGGGGCTGCCGACCCGGACCCGCACGGAACTGGGCGAGGAGGCCGTCACGTCCGCGTACGCCTCCGGCGCCCTCCTCGGCATCGGCGAAGTCATCGCCCTGGCCGAGTCCTACGCGAAGGCCGCCCTGGGAGCGACGACCGTCCCGGAGTCGCCGTTCAGACGCAGCTGATCCGCGACTGTGCCCAGTCGGCGACGGCGACCCGTCCGAACGGTGTGTGCTCCTCCACCACCAGCCGGATCGTCTTACGGCCGGAGAGCGGGACGTGCACGGGGATCGCCGGGTCGCCGCGTCTGACCACCTCGGAGCGCCACAGCCGTTCGTCGTCCCCGAAGACGGAGAAGCGGACGCCGCCGACCCCGAGCGGCGCGCTGAGGTCGTCGATGCCGACGATCGCGTCAAAGGCGGTGCACGGGCGGTTGAGGTCGATGGTGAGCGAGGAAGGCGCCCGCACGCTCACACCGTGCTCGTACGGAGTGCCGCCTGTCGCGAGTCCGTCGCGCGCCCACATCCCACCGCTCTCACCGAGGCGTACCTCGGGCTTGCCGCCGTCGCCGAGGACGCCGTGGTCCAGCCGGTTGACCTGGTAGACGACCGCAGCGGCGGGCGGCCGCTTCGGAACGGTCTTCGGCGGGCCGGGCGTCGGTTTCGGCTCGGGGGCCGGCGGAGGCGGGGCCGGCGTGGGGCTGGGCTTCGGCGTGGGCTCCGCCGTGGGCTCCGGGGGTGGCGGGGTCGGCTTCCGCTCGGGGGCGGGGGCCGGAGCGGGCGAGGCCGGCCGGGCCGGCGGCGACGTGGGTCTCGGCTCCGGCGGCGATGCCGGCTCCGGCGGTACGGAGGGGGCGACGGCCGACGGCGTCGGCGCGGACTTCGCGACCGGCTGCGGGTCCCCGGACAGCGCCCACACCAGACCGGCGGTCGCGGCGACGGCCACCGCGGCGGCGAGGCCCGCCTTGGCGGGGGCGCCCAGCCCCTCGGCCACGGCGGCGGACGACGCACCCGCCGGGCTCGACGAGCCGGCGCCCGTGGCCGCGGCGGCGGCGCCGGCTCCGGCCGCGCCGGCGACTCCGCCGGCCACCGCACCGGCGGCCTTGAGGGAGTAGCCCGCGGCGAGCCAGCCGATGACGGCGATCGGCAGCAGCGCGGGGATTCCGGCGTTGACCTGGGCCAGCTCACCGGCGGCGAGGCGGCACTTGGCGCACTCATCCAGGTGCTTGCGCAACCCGCGCTCGGCCCGCGTCCGCAGGCCGCCGCGCGCGTAGGCGCCGAGCCGGTCGGCGTAGCGGGCGCAGTCCCCGCCGGCGGTCAGGGACTGGCTGACATGGGCCTGGAGGTAGGCCTGCTTGAGACCTTCGCGGGCGCGGCTCGCGAGCACCGCGGTCGCGTTGGCGGTCAGCCCGAACAGCGGGGCGACGTCGCTCGGCGACTCCTCCTCGACGGTGGTGTGCCACAGCACGGCCTGCCACCGCTCGGGCAGCGAGCGGAACGCCTGCAGGGCCAGGGACCGTTCGGCCTCGTGCATCGCCCGGACGTCGGCGCCGAGGTCCAAACCCGCCCCGAACGACACGGTCTGGCCGGAGGCCTCGGAGGTGCGGGCGGCCTGCGCGGCGAAGACCGCGAAGTCCTCGACGAGGTGTTCCCGCTTCTGGGTCCTCGTCCAGTTCGCGGCCACCCGCCGCACCGTGGTCAGCAGGTAGGCGCGGACGGCGTGCTCGGGCCCCGCCCCGCCCCGTACCGCCTGGAGCGTGCGGGCGAACACCTCCGCCGTCAGGTCGTCCGCGGTGTGCGCGTCGCGGCAGCACGTCCTGGCGTACCGCCGCACCGGCTCGGAGTGCCGACGGAACAGCTCCTCGTACGCGCGGTCGTCGCCACCCCGCATCAGCCGGATGAGATCGGCGTCGGAGTGCGGCCGTTCGCGCGGCGGCGGCAGTACGGTGCCGGGCGCGTCGGTGGCGAGGGCGACGTCGGGCTCACGCTGCTGCGGCACGCTCGGGTCCGGCGGCGCGCTCGCGTCGGCGGGTGCGTCCCAAGCGTCTCCGGAGCCGCCCTGGCTCGGTACCTGCTGGAAGGGCAGGCCTCCGGTCCCCGCTCCACCGCCGTCGTTCAGCGGCTCGTCCCGACCGTCACCGCTCATCGCGCAAGCCCCCGTATGCACGCCCGGACCCGAACACCGGCCAAGAGTGCCACAGGGCGATGCCGCGCCGAACCCACGCGTCCATGCACCACTCGTCCGGGGCGACTTCCTGTGTCCGGGCGTAACCGCTCACCCGTGCGTGGCATGCTCAGCGGTCCGCCAGGACCCCTGACCCGCCGCTCCTCCCTGCCCCGGAGCCCCTCGCTACCGCGACCGCAGACCCTCCAGAAGGATGTCGAGGAGCCGGGTCGAGGCCGCCGCCTGCTGCGCCGCGTCCGGCAGCGCGGGCGCCGCCGTGGCGATGACGAGGAGGACGTCCGCCACGGTCACGTCCGTCCGCAGCTCACCCGCCGCACGGGCCCGGTCGACGAGCCGGCCCACGACCTCCAGGAGCTCCGCCGCCCCGGCGTCGTCCTGCTCGGCCACCGGAACCGCGCGAGGTGCGACCACTCGCGGCTCGGACTGGTCGGCGAAGTTCCGCTGGTGCGGCACCCGCGCCTCGTCCTCGCCGCTCCGCGCCGGCGTCACCGCGTCGACGAGGACGCTGTCGTCCACACCCACGCGCAGTATCTGCGGCGGCAGCAGCCGCCCCGCACCCGAGGCCACCGAGGTCCGCAGGAACCGGGAGAGCGCCGACCACGGCTCCTCCTCCTGCCCGAGAGCCGTGCGGGCCTGCTCGGTCAGCCTGGAGGTCTCCTCCTCGGCTATGCGGCGCACCAGCACGTCCTTGCTCGGGAAGCGGCGGTACACCGTTCCCACGCCGACCCGGGCGCGGCGCGCCACGTCCTCCATCGGCGCCCCGTAACCGAGCTCGCCGAAGACCTCGCGCGCGGCGCGAAGAACATGTTCCAGATTGCGCTGCGCGTCCACGCGCAGCGGTGCCGACCGGCCGATCGCCGTCGTCGCTCCCGTACGTCCGTCGACCGAGCCGTCCGCCGTCCCGACGGCGGCCTGCCAACGCGAATCCTGCATGTGCATAAGCGTTCCCCCGCTCATGATGTCTCCCCCCGGAGACTTCCCCGCCCTGACACGGGGCTCCGGTCCGGCCCGCGCTCTGGTCCCACGCGCTGCCATCCGATACCCCGACGAGGTACGAACATAGTTGAGTCGGGGTCAATTCAGAAGGGGGAGTTCCGTACGGTGCGCCCCCCGATCGGAGCAAGGACCGGAACTCTCCCGATTCTCACCCCCCACCTCACCCTCCACACCCGGCCTGAGCTGGTCACTTCTCGCCGCGCCCCCTCATGCGCCACCCCACGCCCCCGTATCCCGCCGGTCACACAATTTGCCGGGCCTGTGGACAAACCCCGGACGGCGTTGCGTCATGGGACAGTGACCGAACCTGCGCGCATTCTCGTTGTCGGCGGTGGCTACGTCGGGATGTACACCGCGCTGCGCCTGCAGCGGCAGCTCAAGGCCGAGCTCAGAAGCGGTGCGGCCGAGATCGTGGTGGTCACGCCCGAGCCGTACATGACGTACCAGCCGTTCCTCCCCGAGGCCGCGGCCGGCTCCATCTCACCGCGCCACGTCGTCGTGCCGCTCCGGCGCGTCCTCGCCAGGTGCCGGATCGTCATCGGCGAGGTCCACGCCGTCGACCACGCGAAGCGCACGGCGACGCTCTCCACCCTCGCCACCGAGGAGGAGGGCACCGGCAACATCCAGCTCACCTACGACGAACTCGTCATCGCGCCCGGCTCGATCTCCCGCGCCCTCCCGGTCCCCGGCCTCGCCGACTACGGCATCGGCTTCAAGACCGTCGAAGAGGCCATCGGACTGCGCAACCACGTCATCGAGCAGATGGACATCGCCTCCTCCACCCGCGACCCGGCCCTGCGCGACGCCGCCCTCACCTTCGTCTTCGTCGGCGGCGGCTACGCCGGCGTCGAGGCGCTCGCCGAACTGGAGGACATGGCCCGCTACACCTCGCGGTACTACCACAACGTCAAACCCCAGGACCTGAAGTGGGTCCTCGTCGAGGCGACGAACCGGATCCTGCCCGAAGTGGGGGAGGAGATGGGCCGGTACGCGATCCGCGAGCTGCGCGCCCGCAACATCGACGTACGGCTGGACACCCGGCTCGACTCCTGCGAGGACCGCGTGGCCGTCCTCAGCGACGGCACCCGCCTGCCCACCCGTACCGTCGTGTGGACGGCCGGCGTCAAGCCCGCGCCCCTCCTCGCCGCCACCGACCTGCCGCTCAACGAACGCGGCCGGCTCAAGTGCACGGCGAAACTCACCGTCGAAGGCGTCGAACACGCCTGGGCGGCGGGAGACGCGGCGGCCGTCCCCGACATCACGGCCGAGGAACCCGGCCGCGAATGCGCCCCCAACGCACAGCACGCCGTACGCCAGACCAAGGTCCTGGCCGAGAACATCACCGCCTCCCTGCGGGGGCAGCCGCTCAAGGACTACGCCCACACCTACGCCGGCTCGGTCGCCTCCCTCGGCCTCCACAAGGGCGTGGCACACGTCTACGGTCGTAAGCTCAAGGGCTACCCGGCCTGGTTCATGCACCGCGCCTACCACCTCAGCCGCGTCCCGACCTTCAACCGGAAGGCCCGCGTCCTGGCCGAGTGGACCCTCGCCGGCCTCTTCAAACGCGAGATCGTCTCGCTCGGATCGCTGGAACACCCGCGCGCCGAGTTCGAACTCGCCGCCGCACCCCCGCCGCCCAAGAACGGCCCGACGTCAGACTGACACCGATGTCAGTGCGGTCCGTCACACTGGACGTGTGACCATAGGTGGGCTCACACCTGCACAGAGTGACTCAGCACGGCCAACGACACCACGAGGCATACAGATCCGTGAACTTCACCCGTTGGAGCGCCCGGCTCCCCGGCACACAGCGCCGCACGGCGGCGCGGGGGACCGAAGGCTCCGTGCCCGCGGCCCGCGGGGAGTACGAGCAGCAGTTGGAGCCCCTGGCCGACGAGATCCCCGTTCTGGAGGACTTCTCCGTACGGGAGATCATCGGCCGCCTCCCCGGCCTGGTCGCGCTCGCCCACGGCCCCGACCACCGCATCGCGTACGTCAACGACGCGTACGCCGCCGCCTTCGGCCCCCGCCCCGCCGGGGCGACCGTCGCCGACGCCTGCCCCGAAGCCCATGAACTGGGCCTGCTGCCGCTCATGGACCAGGTCCTGCGCAGCGGCAAGCCCCGCACGGTCAAGTCCCGCAAGACCCAGGACGGCGGCTCGTACACCGTCACCTGCCTCCCCGTGGACTCCCCGCGCTTCGACGGGGGCGGCGTCCTCGTGCACGCCGCCGACGTCACCGACCACGCCGAGGCCGCCGAGCGGCTGCGCGCGAGCGAGCGCCGGCACCGCGAGACCGCCGTCACCCTCCAGCGCTCCCTGCTCCCGCAGGAACTGGAGCAGCCCGACGACCTGCGGATCGCCGCCACGTACCAGCCCGGCGGCACCGACGCGGCCGTCGGCGGCGACTGGTACGACGTCATCACCCTCGGCGCGGGCCGGACGGCACTCGTCATCGGCGACGTGATGGGGCGTGGCGTGCGCGCCGCCGCCGTCATGGGCCAGCTCCGCACCGCGGTCCGCGCCTACGCCCGCCTCGATCTGCCCCCGCACGAAGTGCTGCAGCTCCTCGACGGCCTCGCCGCCGAGATCGACGCCAGCCAGATCGCCACCTGCGTCTACGCGGTCCACGACCCGAACGAAGGCAAGCTCGTCTACGCCTCCGCCGGGCACCTCCCGATCCTCGTCAGGGACGAGGACGGCTCGGTGCGCCGTGCCGAGGACCCCACGGGGCCCCCGCTCGGCACCGGCGGCTGGCTCCACACCTCCGGCACGATCGCCCTGCCCCCCGGCTCGACCGCCGTCCTCTACACCGACGGCCTGGTCGAACGCCGGCGCGAGGACATCGACGAGGGCGTCGCCGCCCTGGAGCGCGCCCTGTCCGGCGCGCTCGGCACCCCGCAGGTCGTCTGCGACCGGCTGCTGCGCTCGCTCGGCGTCACCGCCGAACACGACGACGACGTGGCGGTCCTCGTCGTCCAGCACCCCGCCCGCACGGGAGCGAACGCCGAGCTCTTCCACAACGCGGCTCTGGAGCTCCTCGGCGGCGTGGAGGCCGCGCCACGCGCGCGGGCCTTCGCGTCCGGGGTGCTGGCCAGCTGGCGGTTCCCCGTCGAACTGTGCGACCTGGGTGTGCTCGCCACCAGCGAGCTGGTCGCCAACTCCCTCAAGCACGGCACCCCGCCGATGCGCCTGCGCCTGCGCCGGACCGACCGCCGCCTGATCATCGAGGTCACGGACGGGGACGACCATCTGCCGCGCCGCCGCAGGGCGGAGACGGAGGACGAGGCGGGCCGCGGGATCTCGATCATCGCGACGATCGCCTCGTCCTGGGGCAGCCGCCGTACGCCGGGAGGCGGCAAGGCGGTCTGGTGCGAGTTCGCCCTGCCGGACTGACCCCGCCGGACTCAGGCGGCAGCGGTCTGCTTCTCCGGCACGTGCTGCGCCACCACCCGGGAGGTCGCGGCCAGGGAGGGCTGGTCCTGCGCCGGGGTGAGCTGCTTGCCGAGCCGCAGCGCCAGGAAGGTGATCCCGAGGGAGAAGAGCACGAAGGTCACGATGTACGGCCCGTGCAGCGCGGCCCCCATGGGTCCGCCCAGGGCGGGACCGACGGCCAGCGCGAGCTGCTTGACCAGGGCGAACGCCGAGTTGTACTGCCCGACCATCGCCTCCGGCGCCAGATCGGCCACCAGCGGCGCCACGGTCGGCGACAGCATCGCCTCGCCGAGCCCGAAGAGGGCGTACGTCGAGACGAAGGCCGCGGTCGCCATGGTCTGGCTGCCGTGCCCGAGCCCCGCGTACCCGGCGATCACCCACGCCACGGTCCAGATCAGACCGACGGCCGCGATCACCCGGCTGCGACGGCGACGCTCTACGAACCTCAGCACCACGAACTGGGCGACGACGATGACGGCCGTGTTGGCGGCCAGCGCGATCCCCAGAGTCGACGGCTCGATCCCGGCAGCCTCGGTGCCGTAGGCCGCGAGACCCGACTCGAACTGTCCGTAGCAGGCGAAGAAGAGCACGAAGCCGAGGACGCACAGCTGCACCATCGCCTTGTGACCGAGCAGCGCCCGGACGCCGCCGCCCTTCGACGCGGCGGGGCGGGCTCCCTGCAGGGCGGGGGAGCCCGGCATCCGCACGGTCAGCACGATCCCGGCGAGCACGAGGAACATCGCCGCTTCGATCGAGAAGAGAAGGAGGAAGCTGCCGGGCCGGCTCTCGTCGACCAGCTGGCCCCCGATCAGTCCACCGACACCGAGCCCGAGGTTCTGCAGGAAGAACTGCATGGCGAAGGAACGGGTCCGGCCGACGGGGTCCGAGCACCACACGATCATCGTCGCGAGCGCCGGCTGCATGACGGCCGTACCGGCACCCAGGAGCGCCGCCGAACCCACGACGGTGGCCACGCTGCCGGAGAGTCCCATGCCGAGAGCGCCGAGAGCGGCGAGTACGGCGGCCACGAGAAGCACGGGAACGGGGCCGCGCCGGTCGACGGCGCGCCCGCTGAACGGCAGGACGGCGAGTGCGGCCATGGCGAAGACGGCCAGCACGCTGCCGGCCGTGGTCGCGCCCAGATCCCGCACCTGAGCGACATACACATAGAGGTACGGAACGGTGAAGCCGAGTCCGAACGCGCTCAGCGCGCTGCCTGCCTGGATCCGGCGCATCGCTGCACCCATCGCCTTGGTCACACTCACCCACTTCGAGAGAAGGGCTTCAGGCTTGTAGCCCTGAACCCTGAAGACTTCAACACTAAAGTTCGATGCTTAACGATACACATGGAAGGACTTCAACGCCAACGACCGCCGTGGGATACTCCCCGCATGTCCGACACCCCCGAGCAGTCCGGCGCGCGCTCCCCGCAGGAGCCGAGCCTCGACGAGCAGATCGCGGCCTATCAGCGCGAGTTCCGCGACCTCGACCCCCAGGTCGAGAAGGTCGTCTCCGCCCTCGGTCGGCTGAACCGCCGGATGAACGTCGCCTACGGCCGCCAGGTCGCCGACCTCGGCATCAGCAACGCCGAGTGGGAGGTCCTCAAGACCCTCGTCCTGGCCGGCGCCCCCTACCGCCTGGGCCCCGGCGAACTGGCCAAGCGCCTCGGCCTCACCCCGGCCGCGATGACCCACCGCATCGACCGCATGGCGGGCGAGGGCCTCGTCACCCGCGACCGCGACGAGAACAACCGCGTCCGGGTGATCGTGGAGCTCACGGACGAAGGCCGCTCGAAGTGGCTCGAGGCGATGCGGATGGCGACGGACTTCGAGGAGGAGCTCCTCCAGGACCTGTCGAGCGAGGAGCGTGGCCTCCTCGGCGAGATGCTGATTCGCCTGCTCCGCCGGGTCGAGCACACCCAGCCGGACGCCGGCGGCCGCCTGACGGACCTGGACTGACGGCCTGGACGGGGGGCAAGGCCGGGGTTGACACGCCCCCGGGTGATCCGTAGTGTTCTCCGAGTTGTCACGGGGCCGGAACGGTTCTGCGACAGCCACTCCCGCCGCTGATGCGGCAACTCAACTCAGCACGACCTCCCAGCCGGGACGAATTTCGGCATGCCGAAATTCATTTCGAAAGACTCGATTATGAGTCGCCGGGAGAACCCGCTAGAGTTTGAGCGTCGGAACGGCCCAACAGCCGCAAAGACAACTCCCGCTGACTGGGAATCAGGCCCGAAAGGATCTGATAGAGTCGGAACCGCCGGAAAGGGAAACGCGAAAGC
>NZ_BMTO01000001.1:459046-703395 GCF_014649715.1 Streptomyces lateritius | reverse complement strand
TGAATGTTTACCCGTAATCGGGTTCGCACACACGAGAGCGGAACGATCGGTCGGAATAGGACCGGTCGTTCACAGCGTCCTCGCTGTGTTGTTGCCTACCCGCCCAAGGGCCGGCAGGACTTTCAAAGGAACCTCGCCATCCGAAGATGGACGGGGTATCAACTAATCTGGCGTTGATTTTTGGCACGCTGTTGAGTTCTCAAGGAACGGACGCTTCCTTCGTACTCACCCTCTCGGGCTTTCCTCCGGGCTTTTCCCTTCGGTCTTTCGTGTTTCCAACCTTACCAGATCCGTTTTCCGTTCCGTTTCCGGTTCGGATTATGTTTCCGGCGGCCGATTGGGGCCTTGCCTTTCGGCGTGTTCACTACTTTAGCCGAATTCCCCGGCGGCTCATAATCGAGCTATTCGGATCAACTTTCGGCATGCCGAAAGCCGCACCCTGTGGGGGTTCGTTGTGGGTAGTTTTGGTGGCCGCTCCGGGGTGCTCGAACAAGCACGGCCCGTCTCAAGCGGCTCGGACTACATTAGGCGTCCCCAGCACCTGGGTCAAGTCGCGTCAAGAGGTCCGCTTGCGGGGCACATGGGCCCGGTACGGGCTCACCGTCGGGTCGTCCTCGATCCAGAAGCGCCAGGGGTGCGGGGCGCCGTCCCCTCCCACTCCCGTGCGAGGGCCGCTGCGTACCTGGTCGGGCGGGGGTGGGGTGCCGGTGAGGACGGAGAGAGGGGAGTCCGGGCCGTCGCAGGTGTCGGTGCCGTTCAGGGAGAGCGCCACGTCCAGGGCGGTCGCCAGGCGGGCCGGGCCTTTGGCCAGTTCCTTGTCGTATCGGGCCGAGAGTCGACGTGGCCGGGCTTGTTCCGCGCCGACCAGGATCTCGCCGGCGCGCAGCAGGACTCCGCTCGCGTGGCCCTCGGGGCCGCACACCAGGTTGAGGCAGTGCCACATGCCGTAGGTGAAGTAGACGTAGGCGCGTCCGGGCGGGCCGAACATGACCGCGTTACGGGCGGTGCGGCCGCGGAAGGCGTGGGAGCCGGGGTCGATCGCGCCGGCGTACGCCTCCACCTCCGTCAGGCGAAGTTCGATGCGGCCGGCCTTCGAGGTGCGGACGAGGGTGCGGCCGAGCAGGTCGGGGGCCACCTCCAGAACGGGGCGGTCGAAGAAGGCACGCGTGAGCGGCGTACGGTCGGGGCTCTCGCTCATGGCGTCCGAGCGTACTGGGCCGTCCGGGGAAGTGGCGGGGAACCGGTTACGGTCGTCCCGCGTATGTAGGGGTCAAGAACAAGAAGGAGTGGACATGGGGTTCAAGAAGCTGCTCGCGAGCCTGGGTGCCGGTGGTGCGTCCGTGGAGACGGTGCTCACCGAGGAGAACGTCGTGCCGGGCGGGGTCGTCCAGGGCGAGGTCCGGATCCAGGGCGGTTCGGTCGACCAGCAGATCGAGGGGCTGTCCGTCGGGCTGCAGGCGCGGGTCGAGGTCGAGGGCGGTGACCAGGAGGTCAAGCAGGACATGGAGTTCGTCAAGGTCCGGCTCGGCGGCGCCTTCGAGGTGAAGGCCGGCGCGGTGCACGTCGTACCGTTCGGGCTCGAGATTCCCTGGGAGACGCCGGTCACGACCATCGCCGGGCAGCAGCTGCGCGGAATGAACATCGGGGTGACCACGGAGCTGGAGATCGCCCGCGCGGTGGACTCAGGCGACCTGGACCCGATCAACGTGCACCCGCTGCCGGCGCAGCAGGCGATCCTCGACGCGTTCCTCCAGCTGGGCTTCCGTTTCAAGAACGCCGACATGGAGCGCGGGCACATCCGCGGGACGCGGCAGAAGCTGCCGTTCTACCAGGAGATCGAGTTCTTCCCGCCGCAGCAGTACCGGGGCCTGAACCAGGTCGAGGTCAGCTTCGTCGCGGACGACCGCGAGATGGACGTCGTCCTTGAGATGGACAAGAAGCCGGGTCTGTTCAGCGAGGGCAGCGACTCGTTCCGCGCTTTCAAGGTGGGTCTGAACGACTTCCACACGACCGATTGGGCCGCGTACCTCAACCAGTGGCTGGCCGACGTCGGTGGGAAGCGCAACTGGCTCTAGGCTCGGCCGCGTAAGGCTGTGAGCCAGGTCAGACGACAGGGAGGTTAGGACGTGGCCGAGGGGAAGAGGGCGCCGCTCCCTCACGACTTCCATCCGCAGGTGCCGGCGTTCACAGTGGTGAGCGACGAGATCGTGCCGGGCGGGGAGCTGAAGGACACTCAGGTGTACGCGGAGGGGAACGTCTCTCCCCACCTGCGCTGGGAAGGGTTCCCGACCGAGACGAAGAGCTTCGCCGTCACGTGTTTCGACCCGGACGCGCCGACGGGCAGTGGTTTCTGGCACTGGGTGCTGTTCGACATCCCGGCGTCGGTGACCGAGCTGCCCGCGGGCGTCGGCTCGGGGTCGTTCGAGGGGCTGCCGGCCGGTGCCGTGCATGCCCGTAACGACTACGGGTCCAAGGACTTCGGCGGTGCCGCTCCCCCGGAGGGTGAGACCCACCGGTATGTGTTCACCGTGTACGCGGTGGACCAGGAGAAGCTCGGGCCGGACGCGGACGCGTCGCCGGCGGCGGTGGGTTTCAACCTGCGGTTCCACACGCTGGCGCGCGCGCAGCTGCTCGGCGAGTACACAGCTCCCTCAGGCAGCTGAGCGTTCGTTTGTTGTTTGCCCGCTTCTGGTCTTGGAGAGATCAGAAGCGGGCATTTTTTATTGCGTTGTCCAACCCGGCGCGCCCGGCCAGAGTTGATCCGAGCCGGAGCCCGCAACGGGGCCGGGCCGGCACACGGGAGGTGGGCACAATGCGGGACACGCTGGTACTGAACGCGAGCTTCGAGCCGCTTTCGACGGTGACACTCAACCGTGCGGTGGTGCTTGTCCTGCAGGACAAGGCCGTCGTGGAGCAGGAACATCCCGGTCTCCGTATGCGTGCCGCCGCTGTCGACATTCCCGTGCCCCGGGTGATCAGACTCTGCCGTTACGTCCGGGTGCCGTTTCGAAGACAGGCTCCGTGGTCGAGGCGCGGGGTGCTGGTCCGGGACCAGCACCGGTGTGCGTACTGCGGGAGACGCGCGACGACGGTGGACCATGTGGTGCCGCGGGCGCAGGGTGGGGTGGACAGCTGGCTGAACACGGTGGCGTCCTGCGCGGAGGACAATCACCGCAAAGCGGACCGTACGCCCGAGCAGGCGGGGATGCCTCTGCTGCACGAGCCGTTCGTGCCGACGCCGGCGGACGCGATGTTGCTTGCGATGCGGGCGGGTGAGCGTTCGGAGCTGCCGGAGTGGCTGGCGAACTCGGCGGCGTAGTACCGGTCTTGTGTCACGTCGTACGGCCTGTGGGCCCGCTCCCCCGGGGGCGGGCCCACGGTCTTTCAGCGGAGGAGCAGCTGGACGACGGCGGCGGTGCCGACGGTCACGATGACGCCGCGCAGGACGGTGGGCGGGAGGCGGCGGCCGACCTTGGCGCCGATCTGGCCCCCGATGGCCGAGCCGACGGCGATGAGCAGGACGGCGGTCCAGTCGAAGTCGGCGACGAAGAGGAAGAAGAGCGCGGCGATGCTGTTGACGATCGCGGCGAGGACGTTCTTGACGGCGTTGAGGCGCTGGAGGGTGTCCGCGAGGAGCATGCCCATGAGGGAGAGGTAGATGATCCCCTGGGCCGCGGTGAAGTAGCCGCCGTAGACGCTCGCGAGGAGCAGTCCGGTCAGGAGGAGCGGTCCGCCGTCGGGGTCTTTGTGGGTGCCGTTGTGGTCGCGGCGAGCCTGGACCGTCCTGGAGAGGCGGGGCTGGAGGATGACGAGGACCAGCGCGAGGCCGACGAGAACGGGGACGATCGTCTCGAACGCCCGGGCGGGGAGCATCAGCAGGAGGACCGCTCCGCCGAGTCCGCCGATCGCGGCGACGGTGCCGAGGCGCAGGATCCGGCGGCGCTGGCCCTTGAGTTCCGCGCGGTATCCGATGGCTCCGCTGATGGAGCCGGGGATGAGGCCGAGGGCGTTGGAGACGGTGGCCGTGACCGGTGGCAGGCCGGTGAGGAGGAGGACGGGGAACGTGATCAGCGTTCCCGATCCGACGATGGTGTTGATGGTGCCGGCTCCCACACCGGCGGCGAAGACCGCGAGGATTTCCCAGATGGACAACGCCATCTCCTTACATGGTCAGTGAGTCGCCTCCCCGCCCTGAGGCCGTCGGGTCGAGGGGCTCTCACCGATCATGCACGACTACGTGTATGTGTCAGTCGACCGGGGGCTGTTCGCGGCGCTCGGTTCCGGTGCCGTTCGCCGGCCCGCCGCCGGTGTTGAAGCCGGGGGCGCCGCTGCCGAGGTTGCCGAAGGCGCCGGAGAGGCCCTTGAGGGCGTCACCGATCTCGCTGGGCACGATCCAGAGCTTGTTGGCGTCGCCCTCGGCGATCTTCGGCAGCATCTGGAGGTACTGGTACGACAGCAGCTTCTGGTCCGGGTCGCCGGCGTGGATGGCCTCGAAGACCGTCCGTACGGCCTGCGCCTCGCCCTCGGCGCGCAGGGCGGCGGCCTTCGCCTCACCCTCGGCGCGGAGGATGGCGGACTGCTTCTCGCCCTCGGCGGTCAGGATCTGCGACTGGCGGATGCCCTCGGCGGTGAGGATCGCGGCGCGCTTGTCACGGTCGGCGCGCATCTGCTTCTCCATCGAGTCCTGGATGGAGGTCGGCGGCTCGATCGCCTTCAGCTCGACACGGTTGACGCGGATGCCCCACTTGCCGGTCGCCTCGTCGAGGACGCCGCGCAGGGCCGCGTTGATCTCCTCGCGGGAGGTGAGGGTCCGCTCCAGGTCCATGCCACCGATGATGTTGCGCAGGGTGGTGACGGTGAGCTGCTCGATCGCCTGGATGTAGCTGGCGACCTCGTAGGTCGCGGCCCGGGCGTCGGTCACCTGGTAGTAGATGACGGTGTCGATGTTGACGACGAGGTTGTCCTGGGTGATCACCGGCTGCGGCGGGAACGGGACGACCTGCTCGCGCAGGTCGATCCGGTTGCGGATCGAGTCGATGAAGGGGACGACGATGTTCAGGCCCGCGTTGAGCGTGCGGGTGTAGCGGCCGAAGCGCTCCACGATCGCGGCGCTCGCCTGCGGGATGACCTGGATCGTCTTGATCAGGGCGATGAAGACAAGCACCACCAGAATGATCAGGACGATGATGACTGCTGACATCGTGTTCCCCGTGCCCTTCGCTGCCGGTTGACTGCCGGGTTGTGGCTGATGATCGAGTTTCCCAGACGGCGGAGCATCATGTGCGGGGTTCGGTCACATGACCACGGCGGTCGCCCCGTCGATGTCGACGACGTCGACCTGTTCGCCCGGTTCGAAGCTCTGCCCGGAGTCGAGCGTGCGGGCGGACCAGACCTCGCCGGCGAGCTTGATGCGGCCGCCGCTGCCGTCGACCCGTTCCAGGACCACGGCCTGACGGCCTTTCAGCGCGTCGATGCCGCTGGCGTGCTGGAGCGGCCCGTTGCGATGGCGGGCCGCGATCGGCCGGACCACGGCGAGGAGCGCCACGGAGACGACGGCGAAGACGACCACCTGCGCGACGATGCCGAACCCGAGACCGGCGGTCACGGCTCCGGCGATCGCGCCGACGGAGAACATGCCGAATTCGGGCATCGCGGTCAGGACGAGCGGAATGCCCAGTCCCACCGCGCCGATCAGCCACCAGACCCATGCGTCGATGTCCACATGGTCATGGTAGGGCGGTGGGAACTCCGGGGACAGGGCGCGGCGCTGTGCGGCGACGCGACGCCCGTGAATTCCGGTTGCTTCGCGGCTACTTGAGCGGGAGGCCCTGGGCGGTGTAGCGGTCGCCGACGTGCTCGACGACGAGCGGCAGACCGAAGCAGCGCGAGAGGTTGCGGGAGGTGAGCTCGGTCTCCATCGGGCCGGCGGCGAGGACCTTGCCCTGGCGGATCATCAGGACGTGGGTGAAGCCGGGGGCGATCTCCTCGACGTGGTGGGTGACCATGATCATGGAGGGGGCGTACGGGTCGCGGGCGAGGCGGCCGAGACGGCGGACGAGGTCCTCACGGCCGCCGAGGTCGAGGCCGGCGGCCGGCTCGTCGAGGAGGAGGAGCTCGGGGTCGGTCATCATCGCGCGGGCGATCAGGGTGCGCTTGCGCTCGCCCTCGGAGAGGGTGCCGAAGTTGCGGTCCAGGTACTCGGTCATGCCGAGCCGGTCGAGGAAGGCGCGGGCGCGCTCCTCGTCGACGGCGTCGTAGTCCTCGTGCCAGGTGGCGGTCATGCCGTAGGCGGCGGTGAGGACGGTCTGCAGGACGGTCTGGCGCTTGGGCAGCTTCTCCGCCATGGCGATGCCGGCCATGCCGATGCGGGGGCGGAGGTCGAAGACGTCGGTGCCGACGCCGCCGAGCTGCTCGCCGAGGATCCGGGCGCTGCCCCGGGAGGGGAAGAGGTAGCTGGAGGCGATGTTGAGGAGGGTGGTCTTGCCGGCGCCGTTGGGGCCGAGGATGATCCAGCGCTCGCCCTCCTTGACCGACCACGAGACATCGTCCACCAGAGCCCGTCCGTCGCGGACCACGGATACGTCCACCAGCTCCAGTACATCGCTCATGAGCGCGTTGTCTCCCCTTGCGGTCGAGTCGGGTCGTCGCCTTGCGCCGGTGGGCGCGGCGTCCAGGGAAAACCTACGCCACTGCCGGAGCGGGCCGGTCCTTAGGTCGGTCCTTACTAGGCTGGGGGCATGCTTTCGGAACCACGCTCAGGACGCCTGGCCGCTTGGGGCAATGCCCTGTTGGCCGGATCTGTATCGCCGGACGACGCGGCGCTGGCCATCGTCGGGGACGACGCGGTGCACCGTGTGGAGGGGCTGCCGGGCGAGGCGGGGCCGGTCGGCCTGACCCTCGCGCTGGGCCGGCTGCGACGGCTCGGGGTGGCCGGGTGGCGGGTGGCCCTGCCGGCTCCGGGGCATCCGCTGGGTCTGAGCGGGCCGCCCGACTTCAACGCGCGGGCTCTGGAGGCGGAGGAGGCGGTGGTCGGTTTCGGCGCTCCGTACGGTCTGGTCCCGGAGGTCGGTGAGGCCGGTCCCGACGGTGATGTGCACGTGGAGGTGGTCTGGCACTGCCTGACCGTGCGGGAAGCCCCGCCGGCCGACGTGCCGTCGCTCGGCGAGGCGGAGCGGGAGCTGGCGGAGGCGTTGCGCGAGGCGACCTCGGTCCTGACGAAGCTGGACGTGGCGGCCTCGGGCCCTGTGGCGGACGCGGCGCGCGACGCGTACCGGGCCCGCGCGGAGGCGGGCCGCGAGGTACTGGCTCCCGGCTACCCGGCGCGTGCGGTACGGGTGCTGGAACTGGCCCAGCGGGTGGGCCTGCTGATCGACCTGGCGTACGACCACGGCCACGGCGGCGCGGTCAGCGCGGCGGAGATGGCGGCTCGTGGCGAGGCGCTGCGGCCGGTGGAGCGGGTGGCACGACGGGCGCAGGTCGCGGCCTACAACGCCTACGTGGAGGAGAGGGAACGGGAGCGCTGAGCGTCCCGGGCCCGCGGGCCGCCGCCCACCACGGCCGGCCGGCGGGCGGGCCGGCGGGCGGGGGAACGACCGCGGGTACGGCAGAGCCCGGCCCCCGGAGATCGTCCGGGGGCCGGGCTGGTCAGGGTGGTGTCAGCTGTTGACGGCGCTGTTGCCGAAGGCCGGGTTGAGCAGGCCGATCACGTTGACCGTGTTGCCGGAGACGTTCACGGGGACGTGGACCGGGACCTGCACCACGTTGCCGGAGACGACACCCGGCGAGTTGAGGGCCTGCCCGATGGCGTCCGCACCGTGGGCGGAGGCGACACCCGCACCGGCGGCGACGATGCCACCGGCGACCATGGTGAGGGCAGCGGCCTTCTTCAGGTTGTTCACTTCAGGATCCTCCTGGTCTTCGCCGCGGCGGTCCCGCCGCGGCACGCCATGGAGAACGCCGCCCACTCGCCCCGGTTACGCCGAACGGGGGATATACACCCGACGGTATGAAGATGGGAACGGAAGTGCCTCCTCCGCCCGCCCTCCGCCCGTCGCCGTGTCAGGAGGTCAGGCCGTGCCGGACCGCCCAGAGCGCCGCCTGCGTCCGGTCCGACAGATCGAGCTTCATCAGGATGTTCGAGACGTGGGTCTTGACCGTCTTCTCCGACAGGACCAGCGCCCGGGCGATCTCCCGGTTGGACCGTCCGTCCGCGATCAGGCCGAGCACCTCCCGCTCCCGCTCCGTGAGCGTCGAGCCGCGGCCCGTGCCGCCGGGGTTGTCGTCCTGGGAGAGCAGCGCCCCGGCGACCTCCGGCTGGAGCAGGACGTGCCCGGCGTGCACGGAGCGGATGGCGCCGGCCAGGGCGTCCGGGTCCACGTCCTTGTACACGTAACCGGAGGCGCCGGCGCGCAGCGCGGGAACGACCGTGCGCTGCTCGGTGAAGCTGGTGACGATCAGGACCTTCGCCGGGTTGGCCAGCTCGCGCAGCTTCCGCAGGGCCTCGATGCCGTCCATGCCGGGCATCTTGACGTCCATCAGGACGACGTCGGGCCGCAGCTCCTCGGCGCGCGCGATGCCCTCGGCGCCGTCGGCCGCCTCGCCCACGACCTCTATGTCGTCCTGGATCTCCAGGAAGGTCCGCAGGCCGCGCCGGACGACCTGGTGGTCGTCGACCAGCAGGACGCGGATGACTCTGTCAGCCACCGGGGACCTCCATCTCGATCGTGGTGCCTCGGCCCGGTGCCGATGTCACGGTGAGTGTGCCGCCGACCCCGCCGGCCCGGTCCCGCATGGAGACCAGGCCCAGGTGCCGGCCCGCCCTGCGGACCGTACGCGGGTCGAAGCCGGCGCCGTCGTCGGTGACGGTGAGCAGGGCTCCTTGGCCTCGCCGGACCAGGGAGACGGCGACCAGTTTCGGCTCCGCGTGCCGCAGGGCGTTGTGCAGGGCCTCCTGTGCGACCCGGAGCATGGCCTCCTCCTGGGCGGCGGGCAGGGCCCGCACCCCGCTGCTCTCGAAGGTGACCCGGGCGCTGTGGGCGCGGTCCAGGACCTGGATCTGGGTGCGCAGCGTGTGCACGAGCCCGTCCTCGTCGAGCGCGGCGGGGCGCAGTTCGACGACGGCGGCGCGCAGCTCGTCGGCCGCCTCGGCGGCGAGGGCGGCGATCTGCTGGAGCTCTCCCTTGGCCCGGGCCGGATCGCGGTCGACGAGGGCGGCCGCGGCCTGGGCGGTGAGGCGGAGGGAGAAGAGCTTCTGGCTGACGGCGTCGTGCAGCTCGTGGGCGAGGCGGGAGCGCTCCTCGGCGATGGTGAGCTCACGGCTGCGTTCGTACAGCCGGGCGTTGGTGAGGGCGATGGCGGCGTGCTGGGCGAGGATCGAGAGCAGTTCCTCGTCCTCCTCGGTGAAGCCGCATCCTCCGCCGGGCCTGGGACAGCGTTTGTTCGCCAGGAACAGGGCGCCGATGGTCTCCTCGCCGTCCTGGATGGGCAGGCCGAGGAAGTCGGACATCTCGGGGTGGGCGGCGGGCCAGCCCTCGAAGCGGGGGTCCTTGCGGACGTCGGCGAGCCGCTCGGGCTCGGCCTTGTGGAGCATCGCCGCCAGGATGCCGTGCTGGCGGGGCAGCGGCCCGATGGCCCGCCACTGCTCGTCGCTGACCCCGTCGACCACGAACTGGGCGAAGCCGCCGTGGTCGTCCGGCACGCCCAGGGCCGCGTACTCGGCGTCCAGCAGCTCGCGGGCGGAGGCGACGATCGTCTTGAGGACGTCGCGCACCTCCAGGTGGCGGCTCATCGCCAGCAGCGCGGTGCTCACGGCGGCGAGACCGGAGCTCGGTCGATGACTCATGAACTCACCGTACCGGTGCGTTGTGACAGTCCGTATCGGCCTGTGGACGGCCGTGGCTCGGGACCTGAGGACTAGGTCGAAGTGCCTTGTGCGGTCGGGGCCGGCGGACGAGGCGGCGGGCGGGGGCGCGGCCGGAGGCTGGATCCATCGGTTCGAGAGGGGATGGATTGTCATGGCTGTCGCGATCATCACGGGGGCGTCCAAGGGGCTGGGACGGGCGCTGGCCGGCGAGCTGGCCGGTCGGGGCTGGGACCTGGTGCTCGACGCCCGGACGGTTGAGGCGCTGGAGGAGAGCGCCGGGGCGGCACGCGCGCGTGGAGCCCGGGTGGTGGCGCTGCCCGGGGATGTGACGGACGCGGCGCACCGCCGGGAGCTGGTCGCGGCGGCGCGGGGGCTCGGCGGGCTGGACCTGCTGGTGAGCAACGCGAGCGCGCTGGGCGCGGAGCCGCTGGTGCGGCTCGACGCGCTGCCGCTGGACGGGCTGCGGGCGGCGCTGGAGACGAATGTGGTGGCGGCGCTGGGGCTCGTCCAGGAGGCGCTGCCGCTGCTGCGGGCGGGGCGGGCCGGGGCGGAAGCGGGGGCAGGGGCAGGGGCCGTGATCGCGGTCAGTTCGGACGCGGCGGCGGAGGCGTACGAGACGTGGGGCGGGTACGGGGCGTCGAAGGCGGCGCTCGACCGGCTGGCGGCGGTGCTCGCGGTGGAGGAGCCGGGCCTGCGGGTGTGGGCGGTGGATCCGGGTGACATGGCGACGGAGCTGTACACGGCGGCGGTCCCGGACGACGACGATCCGCGGCCGGCTCCGGAGTCGGTGGTGCCGGGGTTCCTCGCGCTGATCGAGCGCCGGCCGCCGAGCGGCCGTTATGCGGCGGCCGACCTCGCTGATTCCGCAGGGTCCGGCGGCGCGGAGACCGATTCCGTGGCGTCCGCTTCCGGGACCGGTTCCGTGGAGACGGTCCGATGAGCGCACCTGTCACCCGGCGGCCGGAGACCTGCCTCCCCGGCGACGCCCAGGGACCCGTGCTGGAGGGCGTGGGTGTCCCCGAGGGCCTGTCGGCGCGCGTGCCGGCCGAACAGCGCGGGCCGGGCCGGGGGCGGGACGACGTGCGACTGATGGTCTCGCGCGGTACGGAGGTCTCGCACCACGCGTTCCGCGAACTGCCGGGTCAGCTGCGGGCCGGCGATGTGCTGGTCGTCAACACGTCGGCGACGCTGGCCGCCGCCGTGACCGGGCGAGTGGGCGCGGAGGGCGGTGGGGAGTCGGTCGTCGTGCACTTCTCCACGTGGGGGGAGGACGGCCGGTGGGCGGTGGAGCTGCGGGACGTGGACCCACGGGGTGCCACCCGGCCGCGCCCGGGTGGTCCCGCCGGGCTGGTGGTCCGGCTGCCCGGCGGGGCGCGGCTCGTCCTGGAGGAGCCGCTGGTCCCGGGAGCGGCTCGGCTCTGGTGGGGGCGGGCGGACACCGCCGTACCCGCGCTGCTGGCGCGGTACGGCCGGCCGATCCGTTACGGGTACACGGAGCGGGACCAGCCGCTCGCCGCGTATCAGACGGTCTTCGCGCTCCCGTCCCCCGACGGCGCCGGTTCGGCGGAGATGCCGAGCGCCGGCCGGCCGTTCACGGCCGGTCTGGTGGCGGAGCTGGTGAGCCGGGGGGTGCAGTTCGCTCCGCTCACCCTTCATACGGGGGTGGCGTCGGCGGAGGCGCATGAGCCGCCGTACCCGGAGCGCTTCGAGGTCCCGGCCACGACGGCGTGGCTGGTGAACGCCGCAAAGGCGGGCGGGGGCCGCCTGGTGGCGGTGGGGACGACGGCCGTACGGGCGCTGGAGTCGGCGGCCGACGAGAAGGGCGTGGTGAGGGCCGCCGCCGGCTGGACCGATCTGGTCGTGACCCGGACGCGCGGGGTGCGGGTGGTGGACGGACTGCTGACCGGTCTGCACGAGCCCGAGGCCTCGCATCTGCTGATGCTGGAGGCGATCGCCGGCCGGACCGCTCTGCGGCGTGCCTATACCGAGGCGCTACGGGAGCTCTACCTCTGGCACGAGTTCGGGGACGTCCACCTGATCCTCCCGGAGCAAGCCCCTCACGGTGTGCATTGCTTGAGCAACTCGCGGTGAGTTCGTCAGGGGCCCGATGTGAGGCCGCGCATAGGACGCAGGTCACTTACGAAGGTCCCTAGTGGACGCGTAAGAGGCAGATGAAGACCGTATAGGGCGGTCTCGGGTGGGTTTCGGTGCGCTGTGCACGGGCCCCTGATCCACTACCCGGGGTCGTACGTCACACCTTTGCCACAGGATTTTGCTGCCGCTAAGAATTGCATCCGTCGCCGCCGAGCTAGGCGCAGCGCCGCCCCGGCCTGAGCGACCCCCCTGCGATTCGAAGAGGTACTCCTGCATGTCTGCGAACACTCCTGGCCACAGTCGTCTGAGCAAGACCTACAAGGCCTCTGTCGCCGGTGTCGCCGCCCTCGGCGCCGCCGCCGTCGCCTTCACCCTCGTGCCCGGTAACGCCGCCGCTCAGACCGAGCCGCAGGCGCTGGTCAACACCCAGCAGGTCGCCTGGGGCTACAACGCCGACAGCGCACAGGCCAAGGCCCTCCACGCGAGCCTCACCGACCAGCACACGGTCCTTGGCCTGAAGGCCAAGCAGGAGGCGGAGGCGAAGCTCAAGGCCGCCGCCGAGGCGAAGGCCAAGGCCGCCGCCAAGGCCAAGGCGGACGCGAAGGCGAAGGCGGACGCCAAGGCGAAGGCCGAGGCCAAGGCCAAGGCGGACGCTAAGAAGCGCGCCGAGGCGAAGGCGGCCGCGAGCCGTGCCGCCGCCCGCACGCCGGTCTTCGCGAACAACCTGGACGGCTGGATCCGCGAGGCGCTGTTCATCATGGACAAGCACAACATCCCGGGCACCTACGAGGGCATCCACCGCAACATCATGCGGGAGTCCAGCGGTAACCCGCGGGCCATCAACAACTGGGACATCAACGCGATCAACGGCGTCCCGTCGAAGGGCCTGCTCCAGGTCATCTACCCGACCTTCAAGGCCTACCACGTGCCGGGCACCAAGTTCGACCAGTACGACCCGGTCGCCAACATCGTCGCGGCCTGCAACTACGCCGCCGACCGCTACGGCTCCATGGACAACGTCAACAGCGCCTACTGAGCTGCTGACGGACGCTGAGCAGACACGCCGAAAGGGCGGCACCCGTGCTGGGGTGCCGCCCTTCGGCGCGTCCGGCCGCGACTACTTGCGCATGACCTCGGGCTCGTGGCGGCGCAGCAGGCGCGCCACCGCGAAGCCGCAGGCGATGCCGATGAGCAGCAGGATCGTGAGGTTGAAGCCCCACTGGCCGACCGTGTGGTCCCACAGCGGGTCCAGGTTGGTCGGGTCCTTGTGGTCCCACGGCGGCATCAGGTGCGCGAGGTCGAGGGTCGATCCCGCGGCCGCGATGGCCCAGCGGGACGGCATCAGCCAGGCGAACTGCTCCAGGCCGGGCGATCCGTACACCTGGAAGAGGATGCCGGTGAACACGACCTGGACGATCGCGAACATGACGAGCAGCGGCATCGTCTTCTCGGCGGTCTTCACCAGCGACGAGATGACCAGGCCGAACATCATCGAGGTGAAGCCGAGCGCGATGATCGTGACGCACAGCTCGACGGCCGGCGGCATGACCAGGCCCTCCGCGGGCAGCTCGCGGGTGGCGAAGCCGATGCCGCAGATGATCACGCCCTGCAGGGCGGTGATCAGGCCGAGGACGATGACCTTGGACATGAGGTACGCCGAGCGGGACAGGCCGGTGGCCCGCTCCCGTTCGTAGATGACTCGTTCCTTGATCAGTTCTCGTACGGAGTTGGCGGCGCCCGAGAAGCACATGCCGACCGCGAGGATGAGCATGATCGTGCCGGCGTCGCCGTTGAAGCGGGACGGGGGCTTCGGCGGCGCGAGGCCGAAGTCGGCGGGGATGACGACCGAGACCAGGCCGAGAACGGCCGGCAGGATCACCATCAGGCCCATGAAGCCCTTGTCGGAGGCGATGACCGAGGAGTACCGGCGGATCAGCGTCCACAGCTGGGAGCCCCAGCCCTGCGGCTTGGGCGGCCTGGACATGGCCTGCTGCGGCATCTGGACGGGCTGCGCGGCGACGGCGTCGATGTCCGCGGCGTACATCTGGTAGTGCTGCGAGCCCTTCCAGCGGCCCGCCCAGTCGTAGTCGCGGTAGTTCTCGAAGGCGGAGAAGACGTCGGCCCAGGTGCTGTAGCCGAAGAAGTTCAGCGCCTCCTCCGGCGGACCGAAGTAGGCCACCGACCCGCCGGGCGCCATCACGAGCAGCTTGTCGCACAGGCCCAGCTCGGCCACCGAGTGGGTGACGACGAGGACGGTGCGGCCGTCGTCGGCGAGGCCGCGCAGCAGCTGCATGACGTCGCGGTCCATACCCGGGTCGAGACCGGAGGTCGGCTCGTCCAGGAAGATCAGCGACGGCTTGGTGAGGAGCTCCAGGGCGACGGAGACACGCTTGCGCTGGCCACCGGAGAGGGAGGTGACCTTCTTCTCCTTGTGGATGTCCAGCTTGAGCTCGCGCAGCACCTCGTCGATGCGGGCCTCGCGCTCGGCCGGGGCGGTGTCGCCGGGGAAGCGGAGCTTGGCCGCGTAGCGGAGCGCCTTCTGGACGGTCAGCTCCTTGTGCAGGATGTCGTCCTGCGGGACCAGTCCGATGCGCTGGCGCAGCTCGGCGAACTGCTTGTAGAGGCTCCGGTTGTCGTAGAGGACATCGCCCTCGTTAGCCGGGCGGTAACCGGTCAGCGCCTTGAGCAGGGTGGACTTGCCGGAGCCGGAGGGGCCGATGACGCCGATCAGCGACTTCTCGGGGACGCCGAAGGAGACGTCCTTCAGGATCTGCTTGCCGCCGTCGACCGTGACGGTGAGGTGGCGGGCCGAGAAGGAGACCTCACCGGTGTCGACGAACTCCTCGAGCTGGCCGCCGACCATCCGGAAGGTCGAGTGACCGACACCGACGATGTCGTTGGGGCCGATGAGGACGGAGCCGCCCTTGGCGATCGGCTGGCCGTTGACGTACGTGCCGTTGTGGGAGCCGAGGTCCCGGATCTCGAAACGGCCGTCGGGGGTGGCGTGGAACTCGGCGTGGTGGCGCGAGACCTGGAGGTCGGAGACGACCAGCTCGTTCTCCAGCGCACGACCGATCCGCATCACATGGCCGAGGGCCAGCTGGTGGAACGTGGTGGGGCTGCGGTCGCCGTAGACCGGCGGCACCCCCGCGGTGCCGCCGCCCTGCCCCGGCACCTTCTGCGCCAACTGCTCGACGGGGCCGCCCTGCTGGTGCGGGAAAGGGGGCTGCTGACCGTGCGGCTGCTGGGCCTGCGGGGGCTGCTGCTGCCAGCCCTGCTGCTGCGGCGGGGCCTGGTGGGCGGCCCAGTCCGCCTGCGCCGCGGCCTGCTGCTGCGCAGGGACGGCCTGGTGGGCCGGGGTCGCCTGCGCGGGCGCCTGGTGCTGCGCCGGGGCGCCGGCGGCGAGATTCAGCCGCGGCCCGTCGGTCGCGTTGCCGAGGTGCACGGCGGTGCCGGGGCCGATCTCCAACTGGTGGATCCGCTGCCCCTGCACGAAGGTGCCGTTGGTCGAGCCGTGGTCCTCGATGACCCAACTCCGGCCGCCCCAGCTGATCGTGGCGTGCCGCCACGAGACCCTGGCGTCGTCGATCACCACGTCGCCCTGGGGATCACGTCCCAGGGTGTACGACCTGGACGGATCGAGCGTCCAGGTCCTTCCGTTCAATTCCAGTACGAGTTCTGGCACTCCATGCCCCACTACTTGTCCCCCGATGTACCCCCGTCGCTGGGAGTCCAGGGATGGCGAACATCCGGAGGGAACTATTTCAGGCCGGGCCCCCGGTTCGAAAGTCGGGCCGTGTGAAGACCCGGCACAGTCGTGCTCCGGCCCCGCCCGGGCACCTCCTGCGGATCGCGGGAGACGGGTACAGATCCCCGCGTACGGGATGTTCCGATGGAAGCGGACGGTTCCGGAGCGTTACCGTGGGAGAGGGTGCGGCCCGCCGGGTGTCCGGTACGCGGGACGGGGGCGGTGGTGGCACCCGGTGCCCGATACGGTGGAACCACCATGAGCGCATCGCAGACCTCAGACGTTCCCACCCTTCTCGTCAAGATCTTCGGGAAGGACCGTCCCGGGATCACCGCCGGGCTCTTCGACACCCTCGCCGCCTACTCCGTCGATGTCGTGGACATCGAGCAGGTCGTGTCCCGCGGCCGCCTCGTCCTGTGCGCGCTCGTCACCGAGCCGACCGTCGCCTCGGCGGGCGAGCTGCGGGCCACCGTGCACAGCTGGGCCGAGTCGCTGAAGCTCCAGGCCGAGATCATCTCCGGCACGGGCGACAACCGTCCGCGCGGCAGTGGACGTTCCCATGTCACCGTGCTCGGACACCCGCTGACCGCCGAGCAGACGGCGGCCATAGCGGCCCGCATCACGGGGACCGGCGGCAACATCGACCGTATCTTCCGCCTGGCGAAGTACCCGGTGACAGCCGTCGAGTTCGCCGTCTCCGGCTGCGAGACCGGGCCGCTGCGGACCGCGCTGGCCACCCAGGCGCACCACATCGGCGTCGACGTGGCCGTCGTCTCGGCCGGGCTGCACCGGCGGGCGCAGCGCCTGGTGGTCATGGACGTGGACTCGACGCTGATCCAGGACGAGGTCATCGAGCTGTTCGCGGCGCACGCGGGCTGTGAGGACAAGGTCGCCGAGGTGACGGAGGCCGCGATGCGGGGCGAGCTGGACTTCGAGCAGTCCCTGCACGCGCGGGTGGAGCTCCTCGCCGGGCTCGACGCCTCGGTGGTGGACAAGGTACGGGCCGAGGTGCGGCTCACCCCCGGCGCCCGCACCCTCATCCGTACGCTCAAGCGGCTCGGCTACCAGGTGGGTGTCGTCTCGGGCGGCTTCACGCAGGTCACGGACGATCTCAAGGAGCGGCTGGGGCTCGACTTCGCCTCGGCCAACACGCTGGAGATCGTGGACGGCAGACTGACCGGCCGCGTCACGGGCGAGATCGTGGACCGGGCGGGCAAGGCCCGGCTGCTGCGCCGGTTCGCCGCGGAGGCGGGGGTGCCGCTGGCGCAGACCGTGGCCATCGGCGACGGGGCCAACGACCTCGACATGCTGAACGCGGCCGGGCTCGGTGTGGCCTTCAACGCCAAGCCGGTGGTGCGCGAGGCCGCCCACACGGCCGTGAACGTGCCCTTCCTCGACACCGTCCTCTACCTGCTGGGGATCACCCGCGAGGAGGTCGAGGCGGCGGACGGCGGCGAGGAGGATCTCCCGCACTGACGCGCAGCGGCGGGGGTCGGCGCAGCGGGAGGCCCGGTCACCGAGCGGTGACCGGGCCTTTCTGTCATGGGGTACGGGTCACTCGTGCGGGGCCCAGAAGGCGACGAGCCTGCCGACGCCGTGCTCCAGGGACTTCCAGGTGCCGGTGAACGTGATGACGGCGAAGGCGGCGGTCGGGAAGCCGCTCCGGTTCATCCGGGGCAGGGTGTCGCCCTCGGAGTCGCCGGCGAGGGCGTCGGCGAGGCCGTGCATCCCGGGGTTGTGGCCGATGACGAGCAGGTCTCGGACGTCGTCGGAGGTCTCGTTGAGCAGGGCGATGAGCTCGCCCAGCGAGGCCTCGTAGAGCCGCTCCTCGTACACGGTCCTGGGACGATGCGGCAGCTCCTGGACGGCCAGTTTCCAGGTCTCCCGGGTTCTCACGGCGGTGGAGCAGAGTGCCTGATCGAAGGAGATCCCGGTGTCGGCGAGCTTGCGGCCCGCGACGGGGGCGTCCTTGCGGCCACGCTCGGCGAGCGGTCGTTCGTGGTCGGAGACCTGGGGCCAGTCGGCCTTGGCATGCCGGAGCAGCACGATCCTGCGGGGTGTATCGACGCTCATGGGCTCCAGCTTCGCATGAAACGTGCGGTCGGGCGCAGGGTGTTGGGTCAGCCGGGCAGTGTCCGCCGGATCTCCTCCAGGACGTGGGCGACCGACGGGTCGCCCCCTCCGGCGGGGGCCCCGGCCGGTCCCGCGATGAGCAGGAGGAGGGTGACGAAGGCGGCCACGGGGAGGGCGAGGGCCCACCAGGGCAGTCGCGTGCCGACACCGGCGGACGGGGACGGGGTCCGGGTGTGCGTACGGGCCGGCATGGCCGCCTCCGGGGTCGCTGGATCCGCGGCCGGTCGCCGCGATGTGTCCAACGTACGGACCGGACGAGAACCGTCCCATCCGGTGATCCACCTACTTCACCCTGACGCTCACCCCCTAGGGGACGGGGGGTTGGCCCTACCCCGGCGGCGCCGGTGGCCGCTCAGGCGGTGCCGGAGGGGGGGTTCACGGTGAGGCGATCGAGGCGATGACGGCGATGACGACCGTGATTCCGAGCATCGCGCCGAGCACGATGAGGAGCTTCTTCTGGCCGTTCTGAGGGTTCGGGTCGAGCACTGGCATGGGGCCAGTCTCGCATCTCAGCATTCGTCCTCGACGGTCCGGTCCCTTCCGGCGAGGACGCCGACGGCCATCTGGGGCAGCAACAGCCCGGCCATGAGGGCGATGGGCAGGCCCCAGCCGCCGCTGTGCTGGTAGAGGACGCCGACGAGGAGCGGGCCGGGGATGGAGATGAGGTAGCCGACGCTCTGCGCGAAGGCGGAGAGCCGGACCACGCCGGCGCCGGTGCGCGAGCGCATGCCGATCATGGTGAGCGCGAGGGGGAAGGCGCAGTTGGAGACGCCGAGGAGGAGGGCCCAGGCCCAGGCGCCCGCGGCGGGCGCGAGGTAGAGGCCGGTGTAGCCGGTCAGGCCGCACAGGGCGAGGGCGACGGCGATGGGCCCCTGGTTCTTGAGCCGGGTGGCGAGGCGCGGGATGACGAACGCGAGCGGCACGCCCATCACCATCGTCACGGCGAGGAGCACGCCGGCCGTGCCGGCCGGGACGCCGGCGTCACGGAAGATCTGCGGCATCCAGCCCATGGTGATGTAGGCGCCGGTGGCCTGGAGGCCGAAGAAGGCGCCGAGGGCCCAGGCGGTGCGGCTGCGGGTGATCCGGAGCGGCGGCGCCGACGGGGGCGACGCCGCCCCCTGGGCCGGGACGGCGGGGGTGGGCGCCGCGAAGTGCCTTCCCCGGTCGCGCAGCAGTGGGACGAAGGGCAGGACGGCGAAGGCGGCGAGGACCGCCCAGAGGCCGAGGCCGGTGCGCCAACCGCCGCCGAGGGCCTCGGTCATGGGCACGGTCGCGGCGGCGGCCAGGGAGGTGCCGAGGGCGAGCGCCATGGAGTAGAGGCCGGTCATGGTGCCGACGCGGTCGGGGAAGTACCGCTTGACGATGACGGGCATCAGGACGTTGCTGACGGCGATGCCCATGAGGGCGAGGGCGCTGGCGGCGAGGAAGCCGACGGTGCCGGAGGCGAAGGGGCGGACGGCGAGTCCCGCGAAGATCGCGGCCATGCCGGCGCAGACGACGGCGGCGGGACCGAAGCGGCGGGCGAGGCGGGGGGCGGTGATGCCGAAGATCGCGAAGCAGAGCGGGGGGACGGAGGTGAGGACCCCGGCGACGCTGCCGCTCATGTGGAGGCCGTCGCGGACCTCTTCGAGCAGGGCGCCGAGGCTGGTGATGGCCGGGCGGAGGTTGAGCGCGGCGAGCACGAGCCCGACGACGACGAGCCGGGCGATCCACGCGGTGGGCGGGGCCGGCGCGGAAGGGGCCGGCGCGGGAGAATCCCGCACCGTGGTGGCCGGCGAGGAGGCGCGGTCGGCCGCGGGCGCGGCGGTTTCGAGGGTCTGCGGCTCGTCAGGCATGAGGTCATCATAGAATCATGGGATGATTGGTTGTCCAATCCGGAACTACCCCGAACGACTCGGGAACCACAGAGAAGGTGCACCATGGCGCTCGGCTCTCCCCGGCGGTCCGGGCTCTCCGATCAGGTGATCACCGAGCTGCGGAACCAGATCACCTCCGGCGAGTGGCCGGTGGGGTCACGCATCCCGACGGAACCGGAACTCGTCTCGCAGCTGGGCGTGGCCCGCAACACCGTGCGCGAGGCGGTCCGCGCGCTCGCCCACAACGGTCTGCTCGACATCCGGCAGGGATCCGGCACGTACGTCGTCGCGACCAGCGAACTGGCGGGGGTCATGCACCGGCGGTTCGCCGCGTCCGACCCCCGGCACATCGCCGAGCTGCGCTCGACGCTGGAGTCCTCGGCGGCCCGGCTCGCGGCCCGGCGGCGCACGGAGCGGGACCTGAAGCAGCTGGACGTCCTGCTGGCGGGGCGCGAGGAGGCGTGGGCCTCCGGCGACGCCGAGCGCTTCGTGACGGCGGACGGCGCCTTCCACCACGCGGTGGTGGTCGCCTCGCACAACGACGTGCTGACCGAGCTGTACGCCGACCTGGGGCACGTCCTGCGCCAGTGGCTGCGCGACGACCTGGGCCAGGACCTGCGGCCGGAGCATCACATGGACCACACGCGCCTGGTGGAGGCGATCCGGGACGGCGACGCGGACACGGCGGCGGCGGAGGCGGCCGGGTATCCGTTCATGTGCCTCAGGGATTTGAGGCCGGCGTAGCCGACGCGGGAGCCTCGGAAAGCGGCTCCCCGGGGGTGCCCGAAGGCGCCTCGGCCTCTCCCGGCCCCGCTCCGGGCGGCGCCTCAGCCGGTGCGGGAGGCTTCTCGGCGGGCTGGTGGGTGAGCCAGGCCGAGCGGACCTCCTTCCAGCAGCGCCCGTAGAGCCGGACGTAGGCGGTCGGGGCCACGTCGACGGGGGCGCTGTCGGTGTCCACGTCCCACCAGCGGTCGCACTCGACGTGCAGACGGACGCGGTCGGTGCCGGGATAGGGGTTGTGGCAGTACGCGGTGACCCGGGAGCCCTCCACGTCCGTCCGGCAGGAGGCGCCGAAGTTCTCGGGTTCCGCGGCGACGGGGGCCGCGGGATCCTCCGGCGGAGCGGGAGCGGCGCGGACCTCGGCGGCGACGGCGATCCCGGCGAGCAGAGCGCCGGCCGAGACGAGGGCGGCGGCCCTGCGATGAAGCGCGCGCATGCCCGTGCCTCCTCCCCGCCAGTAGCTGGAATGTCACGCTCCGATCCAGTCTGGGGGGGTTCGACGGACTTTTCGACTCGGGGAGGAGACCGAGGGGGCCCGGGGATTCCGGACGAGCCCGAGCACGGCGAAGGCCGGGAGCCCGCCCCCACAGGGACGGACTCCCGGCCTTCGTACGCCGTACGCCCGCTCAGGCGCCGATCGCGTGCAGTCCGCCGTCGACGTGCACGATCTCACCGGTCGTCTTCGGGAACCAGTCGGAGAGCAGCGCCACGATGGCACGGCCCGCCGGCTCCGGGTCGGACAGGTCCCACTGCAGCGGGGAGCGGCTGTCCCAGACGCTCGCCAGCTCGGTGAAGCCCGGGATGGACTTGGCGGCCATCGAGCCGAGCGGGCCGGCCGAGACCAGGTTGCAACGGATGTCCTGCTTGCCGAGGTCACGGGCCATGTAGCGGCTGGTGGCCTCCAGGGCGGCCTTGGTCGGGCCCATCCAGTCGTACTGCGGCCAGGCGAACTGCGCGTCGAAGGTGAGGCCGACGACCGAGCCGCCCTCGCTCATCAGCGGCAGCAGCGCCATGGTCAGGGACTTCAGCGAGAAGGCCGAGACGTGCATGGCGGTGGCGACCGACTCGAACGGCGTGTTGAGGAAGTTGCCGCCCAGCGCGTCCTGCGGCGCGAAGCCGATGGAGTGGACGACGCCGTCGAGGCGGTCGCCCAGGTGCTCGCGGACCTGGCCCTCCAGGCGCGCGAGGTGCTCGTCGTTGGAGACGTCGAGCTCCAGGACCTTGACCTTGTCGGGGTGGGGCAGCTTCTTGGCGATGCGCTCGGTCAGCGTCGGCCGCGGCCAGGCGGTGAGGATGATCTCCGCGCCCTGCTCCTGGGCCAGCTTCGCGGCGTGGAAGGCGATGGAGGACTCCATCAGCACACCGGTGATCAGGATGCGCTTGCCCTCGAGGATTCCGCCAGTGTTCGTCATGGTCTCAGTGCCCCATGCCCAATCCGCCGTCAACCGGGATGACGGCTCCAGTGATGTACGAAGCGTCGTCCGAGGCGAGGAACTTCACCGCGGCGGCGATCTCCTCGGGCTGCGCGTAGCGGCCCAGTGGCACCTGGGACACGATGCCCGAGCGCTGCTCCTCGGTGAGCACCTTGGTCATGTCGGTGTCGACAAAGCCCGGCGCGACGACATTGAACGTGATGTTGCGCGAGCCGAGCTCGCGGGCCAGGGAACGGGCGAAACCGACCAGGCCGGCCTTGGAGGCGGCGTAGTTGGCCTGCCCCGCCGAGCCGAGGAGTCCGACGACCGAGGAGATCAGGACGACGCGGCCCTTCTTGGCGCGCAGCATGCCGCGGTTGGCGCGCTTGACGACCCGGAAGGTGCCGGTGAGGTTGGTGTCGAGGACGGTGGTGAAGTCCTCCTCCGACATCCGCATGAGGAGCTGGTCCTTGGTGACGCCGGCGTTGGCCACCAGCACCTCCACCGGACCGTGCTTCTCCTCGATCTCCTTGTACGCCTGCTCCACCTGCTCGGAGTCGGTGATGTCGCACTTGACGGCCAGGAAGCCGGCCGGCGGCCCGCCCGTGCGGTACGTGACGGCAACCTTGTCGCCGGCCTCGGCGAACGCGCGGGCGATCGCGAGGCCGATGCCCCGGTTTCCTCCGGTGACGAGAACCGAGCGGCTCAACGGATCACCCTTTCGATAGCGGTCTGGTTACCGAAAACCTATCGGTCCGGACCCTTCCCCGAGGAATCGGGCCCCGACAGTCGCATCCGCATGCCACTGTCGGGTCCCTACAGAAAGACGTGGGCGTCACGACCCGAAGCGCGACATGATCGGGTCGACCGGTCTCAGACGACAGGAGACATTCGTGCCTCATTCCATCGACGCGGCCTTCACGGCGCTGCCGCTGCGGGCGCTCGCCGACGCGGCGCTCGCCCGCGCGCGTGCCCTCGGCTCCGACCATGCCGACTTCCGCCTGGAGCGGGTGCGCAGCGCCTCGTGGCGGCTGCGGGACGCCAAGCCATCGGGGTCCTCGGACCTCACGGACCTCGGGTACGCGGTGCGAGTGGTGCACGGCGGGGCGTGGGGGTTCGCCTCCGGGGTGGATCTGACCATGGACGGGGCCGCGCGGGTCGCCTCGCAGGCCGTGGCCATGGCGAAGCTCTCCGCGAAGGTGATCGCGGCGGCCGGGTCGGACGAGAGGGTGGAGCTGGCCGGGGAGCCGGTGCACGCGGAGAAGACCTGGATCTCCTCGTACGAGATCGACCCCTTCGACATCCCCGACGCCGACAAGACCGGGCTGCTCGCCGACTGGAGCGCTCGGCTGCTGCGGGCGGAGGGGGTGGCTCACGTGGACGCGTCGCTGCTGACCGTCCATGAGAACAAGTTCTACGCGGACACGGCGGGTACCGTCACCACCCAGCAGCGCGTCCGGCTCCACCCGCAGCTCACCGCGGTGGCCGTCGACGAGACGACCGGCGAGTTCGACTCCATGCGGACGATCGCGCCGCCGGTCGGCCGGGGCTGGGAGTACCTGACGGGCACCGGCTGGGACTGGGACGCGGAGCTGGAGCGGATCCCCGGGCTGCTCGCCGAGAAGATGCGGGCGCCGAGCGTGGAGGCGGGGACGTACGACCTGGTCGTCGACCCGTCGAACCTCTGGCTGACGATCCACGAGTCGATCGGCCACGCCACCGAGCTGGACCGGGCGCTCGGCTACGAGGCGGCGTACGCCGGGACCTCGTTCGCCACCTTCGACCAGCTGGGGAAGCTGGCGTACGGCTCGTCGATCATGAACGTGACGGGTGACCGGACTGCCGAGCACGGGCTCGCGACGATCGGGTACGACGACGAGGGCGTCGAGGCGCAGAGCTGGGACCTGGTGAAGGACGGCACGCTCGTCGGCTACCAGTTGGACCGGCGGATCGCGAAGCTCACGGGTCTGGGGCGGTCCAACGGGTGCGCGTACGCGGACTCGCCCTCGCACGTGCCGGTGCAGCGGATGGCGAACGTCTCCCTCCAGCCGGATCCGGGCGGTCTGTCCACGGAGGATCTGATCGGGGGTGTGGAGCGCGGCATCTACGTGGTCGGCGACCGGTCGTGGTCGATCGACATGCAGCGCTACAACTTCCAGTTCACCGGGCAGCGATTCTTCCGCATCGAGAACGGCAGGCTGGCCGGTCAGCTGCGGGACGTCGCTTACCAGGCGACGACGACGGAGTTCTGGGGCTCGATGGAGAAGGTCGGCGGCCCGCAGACCTACGTCCTCGGCGGCGCGTTCAACTGTGGGAAGGCCCAGCCCGGCCAGGTCGCGGCGGTCTCCCACGGCTGCCCGTCGGCCCTCTTCCGGGGCGTCAACATTCTGAACACCACGCAGGAGGCCGGGCGATGAGCCGCGTCAGCAAGCCGTACGAGATCGTCGAGCGGGCCCTGGAGCTGTCCCGCGCGGACGGGTGTGTCGTCATCGCCGACGAGGAGTCCTCCGCCAATCTGCGCTGGGCCGGCAACGCGCTCACGACCAACGGTGTGACCCGTGGCAGGACGCTCACCGTCATCGCGACCGTCGACGGCTCCGAGGGCACGGCCTCCGGTGTCGTCTCGCGCTCCGCCGTGACCACCGACGACCTGGAGCCGCTGGTACGGGCCGCCGAGGCGGCCGCCCGGGCCGCGGGGCCCGCCGAGGACGCCCAGCCGCTGGTCGAGGGGATCGACCCCTCCCCCGACTTCCGGGACGCGCCGGCCGAGACCACGTCCGCCGTGTTCACCGACTTCGCCCCGGCGCTCGGCGAGGCCTTCGCCCGCGCCCGCTCCGGCGGCCGTGAGCTGTACGGCTTCGCCCACCACCAGCTGACCTCGACCTACCTCGGCACCTCGACCGGCCTGCGGCTCCGGCACGACCAGCCCAACGGCACCCTGGAGCTGAACGCCAAGTCCCCCGACCGCTCCCGCTCCGCCTGGGCCGGGCGCTCCACCCGGGACTTCAAGGACGTCGACCCGGCCGCGCTCGACGCCGACCTGGCGCAGCGGCTGCGCTGGGCGGAGCGCAGGATCGAGCTGCCGGCCGGGCGGTACGAGACGCTGCTGCCGCCCACCGCCGTGGCCGACCTCCTGATCTACCAGCTGTGGTCGTCCATGGCCCGTGACGCGGTGGAGGGCCGCACGGTCTTCTCCAAGCCGGGCGGCGGGACGCGTATCGGCGAGACCCTCTCCCCGCTGCCGCTGACGCTGCGCAGCGACCCGAACGAGCCGGGCCTGGAGTCGGCGCCGTTCGTCATCGCGCACTCCTCGGGCGATGACTCCTCGGTCTTCGACAACGGTCTGCCGATGTCGGGGACGGACTGGGTACGAGAGGGCCGGCTCGAGCACCTGATCACCACCCGGCACACGGCGGCGCTTACTCGCTTGCCCGTGGCCCCCGGAGCCGGGAACCTGATCCTGGACGGCGGCGGCGAGCGCTCGCTGGAGGAGATGGTGGCCTCCACGGAGCGTGGCCTGCTGCTGACCTGCCTCTGGTACATCCGCGAGGTCGACCCGGCGACGCTGCTGCTGACCGGGCTGACCCGGGACGGCGTCTACCTCGTCGAGAACGGCGAGGTGGTCGGCGAGGTGAACAACTTCCGGTTCAACGAGTCGCCGGTGGACCTGCTGTCGCGGGCCTCGGAGGCGGGACGGACGGAGAAGACGCTGCCGCGCGAGTGGAGCGACTGGTTCACCAGGGCGGCGATGCCGGCGCTGCGGGTGCCGGACTTCAACATGAGCTCGGTCAGCAAGGGCGTTTGACCGGCCTAGACTGAGTACGGCGTGACGACCACCAATCAAGGAGACCGAAGATCGTGACGGACATCGTCGACGAGCTGAAGTGGCGCGGGCTCTTCGCCCAGTCCACCGACGAGGACGCATTGCGCAAGGCTCTCGCGGACGGTCCCGTCACGTTCTATTGCGGTTTCGACCCGACCGCCGCCAGTCTCCACGTCGGCCACCTGGTCCAGGTGCTCACCGTCCGCCGGCTCCAGCAGGCCGGTCACCGGCCGCTGGCGCTGGTCGGCGGGGCCACCGGTCAGATCGGTGACCCGCGGCCGACCGCCGAGCGCACCCTGAACGACCCGGAGACGGTCGCGAACTGGGTGAACCGGCTGCGTACCCAGATCGAGCCGTTCCTCTCCTTCGAGGGGGAGAACGCGGCGATCATGGTGAACAACCTGGACTGGACCGCCGGGATGTCGGCGATCGAGTTCCTCCGGGATATCGGCAAGCACTTCCGGGTCAACAAGATGCTGACCAAGGACTCGGTGGCCCGGCGGCTGGAGTCCGAGCAGGGCATCAGCTACACCGAGTTCAGCTACCAGCTGCTGCAGGGCATGGACTTCCTGGAGCTGTACCGGCGCTATGGCTGTGTGCTGCAGCAGGGCGGCAGCGACCAGTGGGGCAACCTCACGGCCGGTCTGGACCTGATCCACCGCCTGGAGCCGGACGCGGTCGTGCACGCGCTGGCGACGCCGCTGATGACGAAGGCGGACGGCACCAAGTTCGGCAAGACCGAGGGCGGGGCCGTCTGGCTGGACCCGGAGATGACCACGCCGTACGCGTTCTACCAGTTCTGGCTGAACGTGGACGACCGGGACATCTCGAAGTACATGCGGATCCTGTCCTTCAAGTCCGTCGCGGAGCTGGAGGAACTGGAGAAGGTCACCGCCGAGCGGCCGCAGGCCCGTACCGCTCAGCGGGCGCTCGCCGAGGAGCTGACGACCCTGGTGCACGGCGCCCAGCAGTGCGCGGCCGTCATCAACGCCTCGAAGGCGCTGTTCGGGCAGGGCGACCTGGCCGAGCTGGACGAGGCGACGCTGGCCGCCGCGCTCTCGGAGCTGCCGCACGCGCGCGTGGCGGAGCTCGGGCAGGTCGTGGACCTCTTCACCGAGGTGGGCCTGGCGCCGAGCAAGTCGGCGGCGCGCCGCACGGTGAAGGAGGGCGGGGCGTACGTGAACAACGTGAAGGTCACCGCCGAGGACGCCGAGGTGTCGGCGGACGAGCTGCTGCACGGGCGCTGGCTGGTGCTGCGCCGGGGCAAGAAGAACCTGGCGGCGATCGAGGTCGGCGCCGAGGTCTGATGCCCGGCTCCCGCTGACGGAGGCCCGGTACGCGCGTCGAGCGCGTACCGGGCCTCCGGCCTTCGGTCCTGCCGGGCTTCGGTCCTGCCGGGCTGTGGGGGGTCAGGCCCGCCGTCTGTTTCCCCTGATCGAGGCCCACAGCATGTCGCCGACGCCCACCACGGCGACCGCGCCGATGAGTTGGAGAAGGTGCCGAGTCCAGTCGATGCCCTTGGTGTCGTTGACCCCGATCCAGGTCGCGACGGCGTTGCCGAGCACGCTGCCGAGAATTCCGAAAACGGTCGTCAGCCACAGGGGGATCTGCTGCTTCCCCGGCAGGATCGCTTTGGCGATCAGGCCGAGTACCAAACCCACGATGATCGCCCACAACCAACTCATGATCGCCTCCTCATGCGGCGCAATCTGCGCATGTGGCCCCAGTCTCGGCTCCCCTGCGACAGGGCGCATGCCGGACAGCGCCATACGTGACCCGGTCTCGTCGCGGTCGGACCTCGGGCGTACCGTGGAAGAAGGTCCGGACCGGGGAAAGTCCGGCGTGGCTGCCGGGTGGTGGAATGTGATGCGGAAGCATGGCGAAACCGAGGTTTTCCGAATCACCGAGGCGCGCCAGAGCCTGGCCGACGACGTACGCGGTCGGCAGCGGCGGTACGTGATCTCGATGTCGGTGCGGACGCTGGCGGTCATCGCCGCCGCCGTCCTCTGGAACGTCGAGCGCCATGTGGCGATCGTGGCGCTGGTGCTCGGTGGTCTGCTCCCCTACATCGCCGTGGTGATCGCCAACGCGGGGCGGGAGAGGGCGCCGTCGCTGCCCTCCACATTCGTGGCTCCGCCGGACCATCCGGCACTCGATGCGGGCGAGAGCTTCGCGGAAGCCGGTACGGAACGCCCCTCCGGGCAGAGTTGATCATTCAAGGGGTCGAAAAGCTCAAGAAAAGCTCAGATCAATCATGAAGTTCCGGTGCACCGCACCCCATGCGCCGTGACATACTTCCTACGCGCTCCGCATCCCCCGTCGGAGCGACGGACCGACGCCGGGCAGCTCCCCCCGTGGCTGCTCGGCGTCGCCCTTGTTGGACAATGAAACCGTGATCAATCCGGTGAGCGACGAAACCCCGATCTGTTCCGCCAAGGGCTGCCGCGCCGACGCGGTGTGGGTCCTGGCGTGGAACAACCCCAAGCTGCACACGCCGGAGCGTCGCAAGACCTGGCTCGCCTGCGAGGAGCACCGCGAGCATCTCTCGCGGTTCCTCGGCGTACGAGGGTTCCTCAAGGACGTCGTCCCGCTCGCGGAGTGGGACTCGGCTGGCTCAGCCGCCGATCGCTGACATCGGGCGCTCGGGCTGGAGGAAGCTCGGGTCGTCCAGGCCGGAACCGGCCTTCTTCCCCCACATGGCCAACTTCCAGATCCGGGCGATCTCCGCGTCGGACGCCTCGCTCGGCTCCGCCGCGCGCAGCGCGGCCCGCAGGTCGGTCTCCTCGGTGGCGAACAGGCAGGTCCGCACCTGGCCGTCCGCGGTGAGACGGGTGCGGTCGCAGGCCCGGCAGAAGGGACGGGTGACGGAGGCGATGACGCCGACGGTGTGCGGTCCGCCGTCGACGACCCAGCGCTCGGCGGGGGCCGAACCGCGCTCGTCGGCACCCTCGGGGGTCAGGGTGAAGCGGGTGCGCAGGGACGCGAGGATGTCACCGGCGGTGATCATGCCGTCGCGCTTCCAGCCGTGCTGGGCGTCGAGCGGCATCTGCTCGATGAAGCGCAGCTCGTAGGCGTTCTCCACCGCCCAGGCCAGCAGGTCGGGGGCCTCGTCGTCGTTGAGTCCGGGCATCAGGACCGCGTTGACCTTGACCGGGGTGAGGCCGGCGTCGCGGGCGGCGGCCATGCCGTCGAGGACGTCGTGATGGCGGTCGCGGCGCGTGAGGGTCTTGAAGACCTCGGGCCGCAGGGTGTCGAGCGAGACGTTGACCCGGTCCAGGCCGGCGGCCTTCAGGGCGGTCGCCGTGCGCTTGAGCCCGATACCGTTGGTGGTCAGGGACATCTTGGGGCGGGGCTCCAGGGCCGCGCAGCGCTCGACGATGCCGACCAGGCCGGGGCGGAGCAGGGGCTCGCCGCCGGTGAAGCGGACTTCCGTGACACCGAGGTCGGTGACGGCGATCCGTATCAGCCGGACGATCTCGTCGTCGGTCAGCAGGTCTGGCTTGGCCAGCCACTGCAGCCCCTCTTCGGGCATGCAGTAGGTGCAGCGCAGATTGCACCGGTCCGTGAGCGAGACACGCAGGTCGGTGGCCACACGGCCGTAGGTGTCGATGAGCACTGTGGCCCCCTCCCTGTTTCACCGGATCCGTCTCTACCGAGCCTACGTGAGCGCGCCGACAACGAGCATGGACGATTGTCACGAGGACCGGCACGGCCGCGTCGTAGAACCCTACGACGCGGCCGGACGGTGATCGCCTACCGCATACGATTCAGTGCGCTCCGACACCGGTCAAGGACTTGACCTCGAGTTCCGCGTACTTGCCCTTGTCCGGCTCCTCCTTGGAGAGGAGCGAGCCGAGCCAGCCGAGCAGGAAGCCCAGCGGGATGGAGACGAGGCCCGGGTTCTCCAGGGGGAACCAGTAGAAGTCGACGTTCTTGAACATCGAGGTCGGCTTGCCGGAGACGACCGGCGAGAACAGCACGAGCACGACCGAGGAGATCAGACCGCCGTAGATCGACCACAGCGCGCCCTGGGTGGTGAACCGCTTCCAGAAGAGGCTGTAGAGGATCGTCGGCAGGTTGGCGGAGGCGGCGACGGCGAAGGCGAGGGCGACCAGGCCGGCGACGTTCAGATCGCGGGCGAGCGCGCCCAGCGCGATCGAGACGACGCCGATGAGGACGGTCGCCCAGCGGGCGGCGCGCACCTCCTCCTTCTCGGTGGCCTTTCCGCGCCGGATGACGTTGGCGTAGATGTCGTGCGCGAAGGAGGAGGACGAGGCCAGGGTCAGTCCGGCGACCACGGCGAGGATGGTGGCGAAGGCGACGGCCGAGATGACAGCGAGCAGGATCGCTCCGCCGGTCGAGCCGGCGCCGCCGCCGATCTCCAGGGCGGCCAGCGGCGCGGCCGTGTTGCCCGCCTTGTTGGAGGCGATGATGTCGCTGTTCTTGAGCAGGGCGGCGGCGCCGAAGCCCAGCACGATCGTCATCAGGTAGAAGGCGCCGATGATGCCGATGGCCCAGTTGACCGACTTACGGGCGGCCTTGGCGGTCGGCACCGTGTAGAAGCGGATCAGGATGTGCGGCAGGCCGGCGGTGCCGAGGACGAGCGCGATGCCGAGCGAGATGAAGTCCAGCTTCGAGACGCCGGTGGCCCCGTACTTGAGCCCGGGCTCGAGGAACGCCGAGCCCTTGCCGCTGTTGGTGGCCGCGGCCCCCAGCAGGTCCGAGAGGTTGAAGTCGAACTTCAGCAGGATGAGGAAGGTGATCAGGAGCGTGCCCGCGATGAGCAGGACGGCCTTGACCATCTGCACCCAGGTGGTGCCCTTCATGCCGCCGATGGTGACGTACACGATCATCAGCACACCGACCAGGGCGACGATGGCGATCTTCCCGCCGTCGCTGGTGATGCCGAGGAGCAGCGAGACGAGCACGCCCGCGCCGGCCATCTGCGCGAGCAGGTAGAAGATCGACACCACGATGGTGGAGGTGCCGGCGGCGGTACGGACGGGGCGCTGGCGCATCCGGTAGGCGAGGACGTCGCCCATGGTGAAGCGGCCGGAGTTGCGCAGCGGCTCGGCGACCAGGAGCAGGGCGACCAGCCAGGCGACCAGGAAGCCGATCGAATAGAGGAAGCCGTCGTAGCCGAAGAGGGCGATGGCGCCGGCGATGCCGAGGAAGGACGCGGCGGACATGTAGTCGCCGGAGATGGCGAGGCCGTTCTGGAAGCCGGTGAACTGGCGTCCGCCGGCGTAGAAGTCGGCGGCGCTCTTGGTCTGGCGGCCCGCCCAGACGGTGATGAAGAGCGTGGCGACGACGAAGGCGCCGAAGAGGGTGATGATCAGCGGCCGGTGCTCGCTGGTGGCGTTGTCCGCCGCCAGCGAGACGGTCTCGAAGAAGCTGTTCACGCGTCGGCCTCCATCCGGGACTTGATGGCCTCTGCCTTCGGGTCGAGGCGGTCGGCCGCGTGCCGCGAGTAGAGCCAGGCGATGAGGAAGGTGGTGGCGAACTGGCCGAGGCCGAGGACGAGCGCCACGTTGATGTTGCCGAAGAGCTTGGTCCCCATGAAGCCGCCCGCGTAGTTGGAGAGCAGCACGTACAGCAGGTACCAGGCGATGAAGGCGATCGTCAGGGGGAAGGCGAAGGAGCGGTACGTGCGGCGCAGTTCGCCGAATTCCGCACTCTCCTGCACCTCGACGAAGGCCTCGGTCGTGGGCTGGACGGGACCGGTGTCGGTCTCCGTTCCGCTTGTGGGCGGCGGCGGTGCATCGGTAGCCACGGATTCTCCTCGCGACGCGGGTGCGGTGGGCATGGACAAAGGGGCCTCGCTGGGGGTGGGGTTGCGGGGCTCCGGAGGGAGCTCCTCCCCTGCACAACGGCACGGAGGGCGGCGCGACGCGGTTCACCCCGGATTTTTCTTCCCCCGGTTCGTCCCCGGTTCGCGCCCGGTTCGTCCGTGGATCTTCCCTGGATCTTCCTCCGGATCTGTATCAAGTCGTCTCAAGTCATTGAAGGCCCGGGAAGATCAGCGATAGCTTCACTCGTCATGCACCTGCCCGCGCGCAACCGGCGTACGGGCAGTACATACGGATGATGTGGAGAACCCATGGCTCATCTGGGATCGAGACGCGGCCGAGTACTCGCTCTGCCTGCCGGTCTCGCGCTCACGGCCTCGCTCGGCTTCCTTCCGACCGGCGCATCCGCCGCGGAACTGAGCGACGCCCCGGCGACGGCCGCCGTCTCCACCGACGGCCCCAAGCTGTCGTACGTCGTGAACATCGAGGGTGGCCGCTGGACGGCCGCGTCGGTGAAGAAGGCGATAGCCGCCGCCGGTGGCACCGTGGTCATCTCCTATGACCAGATAGGCGTGATCGTCGTCCACTCGCAGAACCCGGAGTTCGCGAAGACGATTCGTCAGGCCCGGGGCGTCGTGTCGGCCGGTTCGACGCGTACCGCGCCGCTCTCCGCCCAGACCGACACCTCCGTCGGCGAGGGTGGCCAGGCGCTCACCGCGGCCGAGGCCACGGCCGCCGCCGCGGACGCCACCGACGGGCAGGACCCGTTGGAGCCGCTGCAGTGGGACCTCCCCGCCATCAAGGCGGACAAGGCCCACCAGAAGACGCTCGGCAGCAGCAAGGTCACGGTCGGCGTCATCGACACGGGCGTCGACGACACCCACCCTGACCTGGCGCCGAACTTCGACGCCGCTGCCTCGGCCAACTGTGTCACCGGCGCGCCGGACACGACGCCGGGCTCGTGGCGCCCCAACCCGGGCGAGAGCGACCACGGCACGCACGTCGCCGGTACGATCGCCGCCGCCAAGAACGGCATCGGCGTCACCGGTGTCGCGCCGGGCGTGAAGGTCTCGGGCATCAAGGTCTCCACCCCCGACGGCTTCTTCTACACCGAGGCCGTGGTCTGCGGCTTCGTGTGGGCGGCCGAGCACGGCGTCGACATCACGAACAACAGCTACTACACCGACCCGTGGCTGTTCGCGTGCAAGAACGACGCCGACCAGAAGGCCCTGATCGAGGCGGTCACCCGCGCGACCCGCTACGCGGAGCGCAAGGGCACGGTCAACGTCGCGGCGGCCGGCAACTCCAAGATGGACCTGGCGGCGGACGAGATCACGGACGTCACCAGCCCGAACGACACCACGCCGGTGACCCGGGTCATCGACCCGCAGGAGTGCCTGGACTACCCGGCGATGCTGCCGGGAGTGGTCACGGTCTCCGCCACGGGCGCGAAGGACCTGAAGGCCTCGTACTCCAACTACGGTCTGGGTGTCGTCGACATCGCGGCGCCCGGTGGCGACCGTACCGAGTACCAGACCCCGGACGCGCCGGCGGTCAACGGCCGCATCCTGTCGACCACGGTCAACGGCGGCTACAACTACAAGGCCGGTACGTCGATGGCCGCGCCGCACGCGGCGGGCGTCCTCGCGCTGCTGAAGTCGACGCGCCCGTACGCGAGCCCGGCGGCGCTCAAGGCGCTGCTGTACGCGCAGGCCGACGACCGCGCCTGCACGAACCCGTACGACATCGAGGGTGACGGCAAGATCGACGCGGTCTGCGAGGGCGGCGTGAACAAGAACGGCTTCTACGGAGCGGGTCTCGTCGACGCGCTCGACGCCGTGCGCCGGTAAGCACGCGAGGCTGTACGGAGGGGCCCTGGTGGGGTGGTGTGCCACACCGGGGCCTCTTTGCGTGGCACTGAGTGCCATGATGCGCTCATGGACAACACAGTGCGCACAGGTACGGAGTTGCTGTGGGCCGCCCTCGGCGGCGATCCCGCCCTGGTCGACCGGGTGTCGTACAGCGGGCCCTCCGGACTGCTGTCGGCCCGGCTGCCGGTGATGGACCTGGCCCGGGCGACGGTCGCGGTCGCCGGTCTCGCCGCGGTGGAGCGGGCGGGCCTCCAGGGGCCGGTCCGGGTGGACGACGCAGCAGTCGCCACGGCGTTCGTGAGCGAGCGTCACCTCCGTGTGGACGGACGGGCACCGGTGAACTTCGCGCCGCTGTCCGGCTTCTTCCGCGCCACTGACGGCTGGATCCGTACGCATGCCAACTATCCGCACCACCGGGCGGCGCTGCTGCGCGCCCTGGAGGTGCGGGAGGAGTCGCCGGAGGCGGTCAGGTCGGCGATCGGGGAGCGCGGCGCCGAGGAGCTGGAGACGGCGGTGTACGCGGCCGGCGGCCTGGCCGTCGCCGTACGCGCGCCGGAGCGGTGGATGGCCTCCGGACAGGGCCGGGAGGTCGCGAAGCGGCCGCTGCTGACACGCGAGCGGCTGGACGACGCGGCGCCGAGGCGGCGTTCGGGTCCCCTCCGGGTGCTGGACCTCACCCGGGTCCTCGCCGGTCCGGTCGCGACACGGACGCTCGCGCTGCTCGGCGCGGACGTGCTGCGGATCGACCCGCCGGAGAATCCCGAACTGCCCGACCAGCACGCGGACACGGACATCGGCAAGCGGACCGCCGCGTTGGATCTGGACAGCCCCTCCGATCGCCGTGCGTTCGACGAACTGTTGGACGCCGCCGACGTCCTGGTCACCGGCTACCGCCCCGGGGCCCTGGACCGCTTCGACCTCCACCGGCCCGGTCTGGTGATCGCGCGGCTCTCGGCTTGGGGCGACTACGGCCCCTGGGGCGAACGGCGCGGCTTCGACAGCCTGGTGCAGGCGGCGACGGGCATCGTCGTGACCGAGGGGTCCGAGGAGAGGCCGGGCGTGCTGCCGGCCCAGGCCCTGGACCACGGCTCCGGGTATCTGCTCGCGGCCGCCGTGCTGCGCTCCCTTACCGAGCAGGGCCAGGACGGAGGCACCCGTCTCGTACGCCTCGCACTGGCGCAGACGGGGCACTGGCTGACGCGCACGCTGCCCCGCTACGAGCCGGAACGGTATCTGGCCGATACGGACGGTCCCTTGGGCCGGCTGCGGCACGCGCTGTCGCCGGTGACGTACGAGGGCGGCCCGACGCGCTGGTCCCGCCCGCCGGGCCTCCAGGGCGGGGACGACCCCGCGTGGCTCACGGCTTGACGAGCACCTTGAGCGCGGTGCGCTCGTCCATCGCCCGGTAGCCGCCGGGGACGCCGTCGAGTCCCACGGTCAGGTCGAAGACCGGGGACGGGTCGATCGTCCCGTCGAGGACGTCCGGGAGCAGTTCGGGGATGTACGCGCGGACCGGCGCCACACCGCCGCGCAGCGCGATGTTCCGGTCGAACATGACGGAGAGGTCGACGCCGGTGCCGCTGCCGTGCGGAACGCCGACGTAACCGATGGAGCCGCCGTCGCGGGTGATGGCGACGGCGGTGCGCATCGACTGCTCGGTGCCGACGGCCTCGATGACGGCGTGGGCGCCCTGGCCGCCGGTCAGCTCCCGGACGGCCGCCTCGGCGGCGACGCCGCGCTCGGCGACGACGTCGGTGGCGCCGAACGCGCGGGCGATGTCGGTACGGGCGGTGTGGCGGCCCAGGGCGATGATCCGGTCGGCGCCGAGGCGCTTGGCGGCGAGGACACCGCACAGGCCGACGGCGCCGTCGCCGACGACCGCGACGGTGGAGCCCTTGCGGACCCCCGCGCCGAGGGCGGCGTGGTGGCCGGTGCCCAGGACGTCGGAGAGCGCGAGGAGCGCGGTCAGCAGGTGGTCGTCGGAGGCCGCGTCGGCGGGGAGCTTGACGAGCGTGCCGTCCGCGAAGGGAACGCGCACGGCCTCGCCCTGGCCGCCGTCGGAGCCGACGGAGCCCCAGAAGCCGCCTCGCGGACAGGAGGTGTGCAGGCCCTCGGCGCAGTAGTCGCAGGTGCCGTCGGACCAGACGAAGGGGGCGACGACGAGATCGCCGGAGGCGAAGCCGGTGACGTCGGCGCCCGCCTCCTCGACGATGCCCAGGAACTCGTGACCGATCCTCTGGCCGGGCTGCCGGGCGGACTCGCCGCGGTAGGCCCACAGGTCGCTGCCGCAGACGCAGGCGCGCAGGACCCGCACGACGACGTCCGTGGAGTCCTTGATCACCGGGTCGGGCACGTCCTCCACGCGCAGGTCGTAGGGGGCGTGGATGGTGGTGGCGCGCATGGCGGACGGTCCTTGCTGTCAGTCGGTCGTACGACGTTCACCGTACTCCGCTTTCAGCACTCCCCTGGTGAGCAGGTACTGGGCGGCGAGGTAGGTCAGCATGATCCAGAAGTCGGGGGCGGGGAGCTGGGGCCAGTCGGCGACGCCGGTCGCGATGAGGGTGTCGGAGAGCAGGAAGAGCGCCCCGCCGGCGCCGGCGGCGGGGCCCAGAGCGCTCGACCTGTAGGCCATGGCGGTGAGCAGGAGCGAGTACCCGGCGACGGGGACGCGCAGCTCGGCGGGGAGGTCGGGCCACAGGAGGGCGACGGTGGTGACGAGCGCGACGCCGTAGCCGAGGCCGAGGAGCACCGGCGTACTCCGGCGTCCGAACAGCACCAGGTAGCAGACGTGTCCGGCGGCGAAGGAGCCCATGCCGACGAGGAAGGCCCAGTCGGCGTCGAGGAGCAGGAAGACGTCCCCGCCCCAGCCGAGGAGGAGGGCCGCGAGGAGCGGCTTCGGGGCGCCCCGGGTGGCGGCGTACGCGGCGAGCAGCGGCATGAGCAGCGGCTTGGCGATGCGGTGGCCGAGGTCGGCGCCGGCGAGGAGGGAGACGAGGTCGGCCGCGCCGGCGAGGAGGAAGGCGGCGAGGAGCACGCGGGAGAGGGCGGTGGAAGGGCCGGGGTTTCTCACGCGGCGGGCTCCGGGGTGGTGCCCTTCGGGGGCGGGGGCGGGCCCGGCTGCCAGCCGGGCCCGCCGAAGACCCGGCCTGCCCGCTCGCGCCAGCTCGTGGCGGCCCGTACGTCCCGGGCGATGGCGGCGTACTCGTGGGTGGCGACGCGCAGGGGGTTGTAGGTCTCGATGTTCTTGGTGAGCCCGAAGACGGGCTTGTCGGTCTCCCCCACCCAGGAGCCGAACATCCGGTCCCAGATGATCAGGATGCCGCCGAAGTTCCGGTCCAGGTAACCGCCCTGGGAGGCGTGGTGGACCCGGTGGTGGGAGGGCGTGTTGAGGACGTACTCGAAGGGCCGGGGGAGCTTGCCGATGCGCTCGGTGTGGATCCAGAACTGGTAGACGAGATTGACGGAGTAGCAGAAGGCGATGGCGGCCGGGTGCACACCGAGCGCGATCATCGGCAGGTAGAACGGCCAGGAGGTCAGGCTCGTCCACGGCTGGCGCAGGGCGGTGGTGAGGTTGAACTTGCGGCTGCTGTGGTGCACGACGTGGCAGGCCCACAGGATGCGGATCACATGGTGTCCGCGGTGCTGCCAGTAGTAGAAGAAGTCCTGGGCGAGCAGCATCAGCGGGATCGTCCACCACAGGACGGGGACGCGCAGCGGCGTCAGCTCGTAGACGGCGGTGTAGATCGCGACGATCGGGATCTTCCAGAGGAAGTCGAAGGCGAGACTGCCGACCCCCATGCCGAGGCTGGTAGCGGCGTCCTTGGTCTCGTACCCGGCGGCGTCCTCGTCCGGATGGAGTCGGTAGCTGACCATCTCCACCACGGTGAGCAGCACGAACGCGGGTATGGACCACAGCACGACATCGGGCAGGTTCGGCATGCCGATGACGGTAGAGGGGGGCGTCGGGCTGCGGCTAGACGTTGTTACCAACAAGTATGCGAGACGACTTGTCAGCAAGCTTTGGCACCTTCCGACAAGGCAGCCGGTTTCTCACACCCCCGCGGCCCCCAGCAGCGACCCCGCCGCGTACGTCACCCCCATCGCCAGCGCCCCTCCCCCCATGTTGCGCAGCATCGCCCTGGGCGCGGGGGCCGCGCCCAGGCGGGCGCTCCACCAGCCGGTGAAGGCCAGGACGGTCAGGACGGAGAGGACGGTGATCCAGAGGCGGGTCGAGGCGGGGGGCAGGACGATCGCGAGGAGGGGGAGCAGGGCGCCGGCCGTGAAGGCGAGAAAGCTGGCGGCGGCAGCGTGCCAGGGGTTGGTGAGGTCGTCGGGGTCGATGCCCAGCTCCACGCGCGCGTGGGCGCGGAGCGCGTCGCGTTCGGTGAGCTGTTCGGCGGCCTCGCGGGCGACATCCCGGGTCAGGCCGCGGGACGACAGGAGTTCGGTCAGCTCGTCCAGTTCGGCCTCCGGTTGTTCCTGCAGTTCGCGCTTCTCCTGGGCCAGGGCCGCCTTCTCCGAGTCGCGCTGGGTGGAGACCGAGACGTACTCCCCCGCCGCCATCGACATCGAGCCGGCGAGCAGGCCGGCCAGGCCGGCGGTCAGGAGCGTCGACCGGGACCCGGTCGCGCCGGCGACGCCCACGACGAGGCCCGCGGTGGAGACGACTCCGTCGTTGGCTCCGAGCACGGCGGCCCGGAGCCAGTTGAGACGGGCGCCGAGGCCGGCGCCGTGGGCCTCGTCGTGGGCGGGGACATCAGTCACCCCGGGAGGGTCTCACCCGTTCCGTCACCAGACACGGACCGACCCGCCCGGCGCGAAGACGGGGCTGGTCGCGTCCGGCGGGACCTCCTCCGGAGGTTCGGCGATCTCCTCGACGGCCGGTCCGTGGACGGCCGCGAGGAGTCCAGGAAGGTCAGCTCGAAGCCGTACACGCGGGCGGCGTTGCCGCCCACCATGGCCGCGACCTCCTCCCTCGGCAGCCCCGCGTAGGCGATGCGGAGCCCCTCACCCCGCGCGGCCGTACCCCGCCGCGCGGATCGTCTCCGTGGCGCACGCGCTCCGCCGTGAACTGCGCGAGCGCCCGCACCTGGTGGCGATGGTCCACGAACGGGGCCTGACGGAACGGATGTTCCTGCCTGCCCGCGCCCTGGCCCACGAGGTCCACGCGGCCGGCCTGCGTGGCGCGTGGGCGACCGAGGTGGTGCGGGCGGTGCAGTTCCTGGGCGGTGGCCACGTCCTGGTGGAGCGCAACCGCGAACGGGCGCCGGTGAAGTCCCCGGCCGGGGAGACCCTGTGGGACGCGGAGAACACAACCGACCCGTCGCTCACCCCCGCGCCGGCCCGCCCCATCGACGGCGACCGGCTCTTCACCACCTCCGTACGAGCGCTGGTGGACGGCCTGTTGGGGCCCTCCTGCCGGGACGCTCCCCCGCACCACCGGATCGACGCGAGGTGAGGCGGGCCGACAAGACGGGCCGGCGAGGCGGCACGCGCGCGGTGCCGGAAGCGTCGAGGCCGTGACCGAAACCCGTCACCCGAGGGGACACCGGGGGGCGGGACTGTCGGAGGGGGCCCGTATTCTCAGTGACCATGCTCGACGACCGTACGACAGCAGCGACGTGGCCGGCCGCCTACCCACAGGGGTACGCGGTCGTCGACGTGGAGACCACCGGACTCGCCCGCGACGACCGGATAGTGTCGGCTGCCGTCTACCGGCTGGACGCCCAGGGCGACGTCGAGGACCACTGGTACACGCTCGTCAACCCGGAGCGGGACCCCGGGCCGGTCTGGATCCACGGGCTGACCACCGACGTCCTGGCAGGCGCGCCGCTCTTCCCGGAGATCGCGGCCGAGTTCGCCGCCCGGCTCGACGGCCGGGTCCTGGTGGCACACAACGCGCTCTTCGACTGGTCGATGATCGCCCGCGAGTACGCGCGTGCCGAGCGCACCGCGCCCGTACGGCAGCGGCTCTGCACCATCGCCCTCGCGAAGGAGCTGTCGCTGCCGCTGCCCAACCACAAGCTGGAGTCGCTCGCCGCGCACTTCGGCGTGGTACAGCAGCGGGCGCACAACGCGCTGGACGACGCGCGGGTGCTGGCGGAGGCGTTCCGGCCGAGTCTGCACGCGGCGGCGGAGCGGAACGTACGGCTGCCACTGCTCGAATGCCGGCCGCTGACCGAGTGGGTGTCCGCGCCGGCGACGCCCCGGATCGGTCACCAGGCTTCGTACCAGGCGAACGGCTGGCGTCCGTCACGGAAGCGGCCGGCGTGCCCGTACCCTAACCCGGGACGCTACGAAGCGGACAAACCACTCAAGCAGGGCATGCGGGTGGCGTTCTCCGGCGACACGTCCATCGACCGCGAGCTCCTGGAGGACCGGGCGGTCGAGGCCGGGCTCCATGTCGCCACGAGCGTCTCCCGTCTGACGAGCCTGCTGGTCACGAACGACCCCGACGCCGCCACCTCCAAGACCGTGAAGGCGAAGTCCTTCGGCACGCCGATCGTCGACGAGGCGGCCTTCACCCAGCTGCTGCGGGACGTGGCCCCGGCAGACGGGTGACGTGCCGGGCGCGCCGCGTGACCCGCGCCCGCCCGGAGCAGCACCCTGTGGCGCATGGCACGTTGTGAGGTCTGCGGAAACGATTACGGCATGTCCTTCGAGGTGCACGCGCAGGGCGCCGTGCACGTCTTCGACTGCTTCTCCTGCGCCATCCACCGCATGGCGCCCATCTGCGAGCACTGTCGGGTCCAGATCATCGGCCAGGGCGTCGAGGTCGAGGGCAGCTGGTACTGCGGCGGTCACTGCGCCCGCGCGGAGGGAAAGGCGGGCATCGTCGACCACGTCTGAGCCCGGGCCGCGGCGCGGACCGGAACCCCCCTGCGTACACCCCATGACCAAGTTGTACGGTCATGGGGTGTACCGCTTCCTGTTGTCCCGGCAGTGGGTGATCCTCACCCTGATCGCCCTCGTGCTGATCCCCACGATGGTCGAGCTGGGCTTCTGGCAGTTCCACCGGCACGAGCGCCGGGTCGCCCAGAACGCCCTGATCGCGGACAACCTCAGGGCGAAGCCGGCGGCGGTCGAGGAGCTGACCTCTCCCGGCCACACCGTCCCGCGCGCCGACTACTGGCGTACGGTCACCGCCACCGGCGTCTTCGACACCGCGCACGAGGTCGTCGTCCGCCGCCGGACCAACGCCGACGACCGGATCGGTGTGCTCGTCCTGACCCCGCTCGTCCTCGCGGACGGCCGGGTCGTCCTGGTCAACCGCGGCTGGATCCCCGCCGCACCCGACCAGAAGGCGTACCCCGAGGTGCCGCCCGCCCCCAAGGGCGAGGTGACCGTCACCGGCCGGCTCAAGGCCGACGAGACGACCGGCGCCAGCGGCATCAAGGACCTGCGGGGGCTACCGGACCGTCAGGTGATGCTGATCAACAGCGAGCAGCAGTCCCAGCTCCTCGGCCGTGAGGTGCTCGGCGGCTATATGGAGCAGACGGCCCCCGAGCCGGCCGGCGGCACCCCGGAGCTGATCCCCGAGCCCGACCACGACTCGATCGGCGCGCACATGGCGTACGCCGTGCAGTGGTGGCTCTTCACGGCCGGTGTGCCGGTCGGCTGGGTCGTCCTGGTGCGCCGCGAGAAGCGCGACCGCGAAGCCGCGGCCCGCACCGGCGACACCCCGGAAACCCCCGAACCGGCCACGGCCGCGGTGTAGCGCCCATCACGCTCCGCCGCCCCGTTGGTTGACCGTCGTCGCTTCCGGGAACACGCCAGAGCGTGACGCAACGTATCGACGACTACGCCCTCATCGGCGATCTGCAGACCGCCGCGCTCGTCGGCCGTGACGGGTCGATCGACTGGCTGTGTCTGCCGCGCTTCGACTCGGCCGCCTGTTTCGCCGCGCTGCTCGGCGACGAGGAGAACGGCCACTGGCGGATCGCGCCCCCGGGGGCCACGCGCTGCACCCACCGGAAGTACGCCGAGAACTCCCTCGTCCTGGAGACGTACTGGGAGACGCGCACCGGCACCGTCAAGGTCGTCGACTTCATGCCGCAGCGCGACAAGGCGCCCGATGTCATGCGGATCGTGGAGGGCGTCAGCGGCACCGTCGAGATGAGCTCGGTGCTGCGGCTGCGCTTCGACTACGGCTCGATCGTGCCCTGGGTCCGGCGGACCGACGGTCACCGGGTGGCCGTCGCCGGCCCCGACTCGGTCTGGCTGCGCAGCGAGCCGCCGGTGAAGACGTGGGGACAGCAGTTCTCCACCTGCTCGTCGTTCACCGTCGCCGAGGGCGAGAAGGTGGCCTTCGTCCTCACCTGGCACCCCTCGCACGAGCCGCGTCCCGCCCTCGTCGACCCCTTCGACGCCCTGGAGCACTCGCTCACCGACTGGCGGGAGTGGGTGGCGCGGTGCACCTACGAGGGCCCGTACCGCGACGCGGTGCTCCGCTCGCTGATCACCCTGAAGGCGCTCACCTACGCACCGACGGGTGGCATCGTGGCCGCACCCACCACCTCACTGCCGGAGGAGCTGGGCGGCGTACGGAACTGGGACTACCGCTCCTGCTGGCTGCGCGACTCGACGCTCACGCTCGCCGCGCTGCTCTCGGCGGGGTACGTCGAGGAGGCGGAGGCGTGGCGTGACTGGCTGCTGCGTGCGGTGGCGGGCGACCCGGCCGACCTGCAGATCATGTACGGGCCGGCCGGCGAACGGCGGCTGCCGGAGATGACGGTGCCGTGGCTGCGCGGCTACGCGGACTCGGCGCCGGTGCGGATCGGGAACGCGGCCGTCGATCAGTTCCAGCTCGACGTGTACGGGGAGGTCATGGACTCGCTGTACCGGGCCAGGCAGGCGGGCATCCCTCCCGAGCGGCACGCCTGGAAGCTCCAGCTGAGCCTGCTCGGGTTCCTGGAGTCGACCTGGCGCGAGCCCGACGAGGGTCTGTGGGAGGTGCGCGGGGCGCGGCGCCACTTCGTCCACTCGAAGGTGATGGCCTGGGTCGCCGCCGACCGGGCGGTGCGCACCCTTGAGGAGGATCCCTCCTTGAGCGGGGACGTGGTGCGGTGGCGGACGCTGCGCGACGAGATCCACGCGGAGGTGTGCGCGAAGGGGTACGACCCGGACCGCAACACGTTCACGCAGTCGTACGGCTCGCGGGAGCTGGACGCGGCCACGCTGCTGATCCCGGTGGTCGGGTTCCTGCCGCCGGACGACCCCCGGGTGGTGGGGACGGTGGAGGCGGTCCGCGCGGAGCTGACGCACGAAGGGTACGTCCGTCGCTACAGCACCGAGGGCGGGTCGGTCGACGGCCTCCCCGGCAGCGAGGGGACGTTTCTCGTCTGCTCCTTCTGGCTGGCCGACGCGCTGTGGCTGACCGGGCGCGTCGACGAGGCCCGCGAGCTCTTCGAGCGGCTGCTCGCCCTGCGCAACGACGTGGGGCTGCTGGCGGAGGAGTACGACCCCGTGTCGCGGCGGCAGCTGGGGAACTACCCCCAGGCGTTCAGCCACGTCGGTCTCGTGGGCACCGCCCTCGCGCTGCGCCCGGACGAAGCGGCAGGATAGGCGCATGGATCTTGGACTGAAGGACCGTGTGTACGTGGTGACCGGCGCGACCCGGGGGCTCGGCCGGGCGTCGGCCGAGGCGCTGTTGGCCGAGGGCGCGAAGGTGCTGATCAGCGGGCGTGAGGAGACCTCGGTCGCCGAGGCCGTTGCCGAGCTGGGCGAGGGCGCGGCCGGTCTCGCCGTGGACAACGCCGACCCGGCGGCGCCCGGGCGGCTGATCGCGGAGGCCCGGTCCCGTTTCGGGGGCTTCGACGGCATCCTCGTGAGTGTGGGCGGCCCCGCCCCGGGCTTCGGCGCCGACAACACCGACGAGGAGTGGGCGTCGGCCTTCGACACCGTCTTCCTCGGCGCGGTACGGATGGCCCGGGCGGCGGCGGAGACGCTGACCGAGGGCGGGGTCATCGGTTTCGTCCTCTCCGCCTCGGTCCACGAGCCGATCCAGGGTCTGACGATCTCCAACGGCCTGCGTCCGGGCCTCGCCGGGTTCGCGAAGTCGCTCGCCGGCGACCTGGGGCCTCGGGGCATCCGGGTCGTCGGTCTGCTGCCGAACCGGATCGACACCGACCGGGTCCGTTCGCTCGACGCGCTCTCCGGCGACGCGGAGGCCGCCCGCGCAGCCAACGAGTCCCGTATCCCGCTCCGCCGCTACGGCACGCCCCAGGAATTCGGCACGACGGCCGCGTTCCTGCTCTCCCCGGCGGCCTCCTACCTGACGGGCGTGATGCTCCCGGTGGACGGTGGCGCGCGCCACGGATTCTGACCCGGTGGCACGTCGGCCGACCCACCCCGCCGGGTCGGCCGAAGCGCCACGTCACCGAACCGCCCGGTCAGCTGACCCGGCGCGCCCGGTGCTTGACCGCGCGCAGCCGTGCCTCGGTCGGCAGGGCCGGCAGGCCCGTCGAGGTACGGGCGTGGGCGAGGGCGTCGGTGGTGAGGGAGTTCAGGGCCGCGCCCGGGGAGGCGTAGGGCTCCAGGAGCAGGCGCACCCGGGTGCGGGGGGCGGAACTGCGGCCCGTGAGGGAGACGCGGGCGCGGGCCACGCCGTCCTGGGCGGCGGCGTCCGCCTCCAGGACGTCCTCCAGTGCCCGGCCCCGTACGACGGTGCCCTCCCCGTCACCGCTGTCGATCAGGACCTCGGCGAGCCGGGCCCGGCGGAACTGGGCGATCAGCCACCACAGGGCCAGGAGGACGAGGAGCCCGAGGACGGCGATGACCACCGGCCACCACCAGCCCTCGTCGCGCCACCGTGTCCGGTCCGCCTCGCTCAGCAGGACGTCGGAGGGGCCGGACCACGGCCACCACGAGGGCACCGCCAGATCGAGCGCGGCCGCGAGCACCGCCCCGCCGAGGACGACGAGCAGCAGCCCCGCGAGGCCGAGCAGTACGCGGTTGACCCGCCGGAGAATGACCGTCACTCCCTACCCCTTCCTCCGTGGCCGGCTCACCCGTACCGTCAGCGCGGGCGGGCGGGCGAGCCCCAGTTCGTGGATGCCGTCGGCCAGCACGGTCTCCAGGTCGGTCCGTACGGCGTCGAGTTCGCGGAAGTGCGAGACGGCCCGTACGGCCGCCTTCCTGCGGCCCGTCCGTACCCGTACCGACTGCACGCCCGAGACCTCCATGGCCCGGTCGCGGAGCGTCATCTCCGCGACCTCCCGGTCGAGCCCCGCCCGCACGTCGGCGTGGTCGCGGCGCATGGGGAGCACCGCGCGCAGCCCCGGGGTGGCCGCCAGGACGAGGAGCCAGACGCCGAGGAGCACGGACAGGGCCGCGCCGGTCAGGACCCAGGCGTTGTCGAGGGGTTCGGTCGCGAGGCCGTCGGCGACGGAGCGCCGCCATGCCATGGCCGTGTGCTCGGCCCGTACCGCCGCCACGTCGTACAGCAGCAGTCCCGTGCCGGCGAGGATCGCGGCGGCCAGCAGGGCCGCCGGGATCCGGCGGGCGGCCCAGAAGCGGCGGGCGGGGCCCGCGGGCGAGGTCTCCTTCAGCATGGGGACGGTGCCGCTCACCGCCCCGGGCTCCTTCTCCGTCTGCGTCCCCGCGCCGTTCTCCGTGCTCATCTCAGTCTCTCCCGGGCCGCCGTTCGGGCGGTGCGCGGGGAGTGCAGCCGTTCCACGTGGACGGCCACCTCCGGCACGTCCATGCCCACCAACTCCTTCACACGTCGCGTCACATGGCTGCGGACCGCGCCGCACCGGCGGCCGACGTCGGAGGGGTAGTCGAGTTCCAGACTCACCGAGACCCGCACCGAGTCACGGTGCACGACGACCGAGGCGTGGGGCGGCGATCCGGCCGGCGGAACGGCGTCGAGCGCCTCCCGCGCGGCTTGTGCGGCGATCTTCGCGACGACCCGGTCGGCGATCGTGGTCGCTCCGCGGCCGGCGGCCCCCACCGGGTCGGCTGCCACCCGCGCTCACCGCCGCCGTTCGCCGCGCTCGCGGCCCCGGAAGAAGTCTCCGGGTTCGAGATCCCCGTCGGCGAAGCGCCCGACGACGAAACCGACCGCGCCCAAGGCCGCGACCAGTACAAACGCCCCGAAGCCGCCGAAGTAACCGGCGAAGCCGAGGGCCATTCCGGCCAACAGGCCGACCACCGCCATGCTCATGCTGTGCCCTTTCCGCCGAGGATGCGGCTACTGGAGCCGCGACTCCTGCTGCTGCTGCTCCTCGTCCTCTTCCTCCGGCAGCTTCACGTCGCTGACCGCGATGTTGACCTCGACGACCTCCAGGCCGGTCATCCGCTCGACGGCCGCGATGACGTTCTCGCGCACCGCGCCGGCCACATCGGAGATGGAGACGCCGTACTCGACGACGATCTCCAGGTCGAGCGCGGTCTGTACCTCGCCGACCTCGGCCTTCACGCCGCGGGTGACGCCGGACTTCGCTCCGCCTCCGCCCGGCACCCGGTCCCGTACGGCGCCGAGGGTGCGGGAGAGGCCACTGCCCATCGCGTGGACGCCCATGACGTCACGGGCGGCGAGGCCTGCGATCTTCTCCACCACACCGTCGGCGATGGTCGTCCTGCCCCGGGAGGCCGGATCACCGCCGCCTCGCCTGGTCACGGTCGGGTCATCGGGGTGTGAGCTCTCGTTCATCGCCGTTCATCCCTTTCAGGAGATTTCGTACTCCTTTGCCCACATTAAGTGCGCTTCCCCCGACTCGCGCCGGGAATGCGGCAGGCTGGAGGAATGGAGACCACATCCGGGGCGGGTTTGATGACAGCGGTGCGCGAGCGGCTCGGCCTGGGGCGGCTGCTCCCGCTCGGGGAGCCGGCCGACGGCGCCTGGCTGGCGGAGCGCGCGGCGCGGACGGTGCTGCTGCGGGCCGCGACGGCGGTACGAGGGGTGACCCCGGGGCCGCTGCGCGTGGGGCTCGTGAAGGCCGGCACAGAAGCGCCGCTGCCCGTACCGCCGGGCGGGTTGCCGCCGGGTCCGCTGCGGATCGCGGCGGAGTTCGCGGCGACGTCGGAGAGGCCCCTGCCGGTCCTGGCCGAGGAGGTGCGCGAGGCTCTGTTCGCGGCCGCCGCGGCGGAGTTGGGGCTCGCGGTCGTGGAGGTGGACCTGCGGGTGACGGGGCTCGTCGAGGGACCGCGCGAGGCGGGGCCCGCCGAGGGCGGGGCCGGTTCGCCGGATTCTCCGGCCCCCGCTCCCCCACCCGGGCGAACCTCGCCGGCGGCGCCGGAGGATCCGGCCGCCCTCGCGGCCCTCGCGGTGGAGGGCGTGGCGGCCCTGACCGACGCGCTCGGCACGCCGGTGCACCGCGGCGAGGGCGTGCTCCGGGTGGAGGTGGCGGTGAGCGTGGGGCACCGCGCGCTGGACGTGGCCCGGGCCGTCCGCACGGCCGTGACCACGACCGCCCCGCAGGCCACCGCGGTCACGGTCCTGGTCTCGGAGATCCGCTGACGCGGAGCTGGGAGGCGACGGCGTGGGGGTCCGCCGGACGGGACGTGGCGTCTGGCGCCTCTCCAGGTCCGCGGGGCCGGAGAGTGTCCGCGAAGGCTTGACGTCCGCCCGGAGGGCGGGGCCCGCGGCGTCCGGTGCGTGCGATCACAAGGCGCCGAAGTGCCCTGGCAGCTCCGCTGCGAGGGCACTTCGGCGACACGCGTGGGGGGCACGTCCCCTGCCCGAAGGGCTGAGGGAGTGCGCGCGGGGCGTCGCCGGCCCGGCCAGGACGCGGCGGGCAGCCCCCTCAGTCGCCGAGGCCCGCCAGGTCGCGCAGGCGGCGGGCCTGGGCGGCGCGCTCCGCGGCGCGCTGGTCCTCGTAGGAGCGGCCGGAGACGCCCTGGAGCAGGGCCTTGGTCTCGATGACCGCGTCACGGGGCGCGGCGAGCAGGGCGGCGCTGAGATCGCGTACCGCCGCGTCGAGTTCCCCGGCGGGCACGGCGATGTTGGCGAGGCCGATGCGCTCGGCCTCGTCGGCGTGGACGAAGCGGCCCGTGGCGCAGATCTCCAGCGCGCGGGCGTAGCCGACCAGCGAGACGAGCGGGTGCGTGCCGGTGAGGTCCGGCACGAGGCCCAGGCTGGTCTCGCGCATGGCGAACTGCACGTCCTCGGCGACGACCCGCAGGTCGCAGGCGAGGGCGAGCTGGAAACCGGCCCCGATGGCGTGCCCCTGGACGGCCGCGATCGACACGATGTCGCCGCGGCGCCACCAGGTGAACGCCTCCTGGTACTCGGCGATGACCGCGTCCAGGTCCTCGTCCGAACCGCGCGCCATGTCCAGGAAGGACGGCTCTCCGTCGAAGCCCTCGGGCGTGAACGCCTGCCGGTCGAGCCCCGCGGAGAAGGACTTGCCCTCGCCACGCAGAACCACGACCCGCACGCTGCCGGGCAATGACCGTCCGGCTTCCGTCAACGCCCGCCACAGAGCGGGAGACTGGGCGTTGCGCTTCGCCGGGTTGGTCAGGGTCACCGTGGCAACGGCGTCCTCGACGGTGAGCCGTACACCGTCCTTGTCGAACACGAGCACAGAGTCGAGCGAAGTCATGGGGCGCCTCCGGTTCCGGTGCAGCACTGTGAACGGTCGCAGTCAGCGGAACCGACTGCTAAGTGACTGCACAGTAACCACCCGGTCGACCGCACGGCCGACCGGGTGGCCACCGCGAGAACCGGTGGACCCGACGAACCGCGCCCCGATGTCAGGCCGAGGCTGCCTTCTTGCCCCGTGTCGCTCCGCCACGTCCACGCAGCGTGACTCCGGACTCACTGAGCATCCGGTGGACGAATCCGTAGGAGCGGCCGGTTTCCTCGGCCAGCGCCCGGATGCTCGCACCGGAGTCGTACTTCTTCTTCAGGTCTGCCGCGAGCTTGTCGCGCGCGGCGCCGGTCACCCGGCTGCCCTTCTTCAGAGTCTCGGCCACCCGTGCCTCCTCATGGGAAGTGCGCTCTGGACTTCTCATGATCACCCCTTCCCGACGTCCTGGCCACCCATTCGACAAGGTCTGTGCCACGAGGTTCGCCGGCGGGCAACGCGTCGACACGACCGGAATCTGTTATTCCGGTGCCTTTGACCTCGGCTCACGGACACTCGCGGGCGGGAAGTGCCAGGTCAGGGCCCCAACAAGGGAACGAGGGCGGCGCGGCCCCTGACGGAAGGATTCCGCAGGGGCCGCGCCGGGGGTATGAGACGCCCTCACTCAGATGAAGGATCACCCATGAGCCGAATGATCCATACCGAGATGATCAGGCGAGCGCGACGAGGTCCTTGTAGTCCGGACCCCAGAGGTCCTCGACGCCGTCCGGCAGCAGGATGATCCGCTCCGGCTCCAGCGCGTCCACCGCGCCCTCGTCGTGCGTGACGAGGACGACGGCGCCCTTGTAGGTGCGCAGCGCGCCCAGGATCTCCTCGCGGCTCGCGGGGTCGAGGTTGTTGGTCGGCTCGTCCAGGAGCAGCACGTTCGCCGAGGAGACGACCAGGGTCGCCAGCGCGAGCCGGGTCTTCTCGCCGCCGGAGAGGACCCCCGCCGGCTTGTCGACGTCGTCACCGGAGAACAGGAAGGAACCGAGCGTCTTGCGCACCTCGACAAGATCTAGGTCGGGCGCGGAGGACCGCATGTTCTCCAGGACGGTGCGATCCGGGTCGAGCGTCTCGTGCTCCTGGGCGTAGTAGCCGAGCTTGAGGCCGTGACCCGGCGTGACCTCGCCGGTGTCGGGGCTCTCGGCGCCGGCGAGCAGACGCAGCAGCGTGGTCTTGCCGGCGCCGTTGAGGCCGAGGATCACGACGCGCGATCCCTTGTCGATGGCAAGGTTCACATCGGTGAAGATCTCGAGGGAGCCGTACGACTTCGACAGGCCCTCCGCCGTCAGCGGGGTCTTCCCGCACGGCGCGGGCTCGGGGAAGCGGAGCTTGGCGACCTTGTCGGAGACCCGGACCGCCTCGAGGCCGGAGAGAAGGCGCTCGGCGCGCTTGGCCATGTTCTGCGCGGCGACGGTCTTGGTGGCCTTGGCGCGCATCTTGTCGGCCTGCGAGTTGAGGGCGGCGGCCTTCTTCTCGGCGTTCTGTCGCTCGCGCTTGCGACGCTTCTCGTCGGCCTCGCGCTGCTGCTGGTAGAGCTTCCAGCCCATGTTGTAGACGTCGATCTGGGCGCGGTTGGCGTCCAGGTAGAAGACCTTGTTCACGACGGTCTCGACGAGGTCGACGTCGTGGGAGATGACGATGAAGCCGCCGCGGTAGCTCTTGAGGTAGTCGCGCAGCCAGACGATGGAGTCGGCGTCGAGGTGGTTGGTGGGCTCGTCCAGGAGCAGGGTGTCGGCGTCCGAGAAGAGGATCCGCGCCAGCTCGACCCGGCGGCGCTGACCGCCGGAGAGGGTGTGCAGCGGCTGGCCGAGGACCCGGTCGGGGAGGCCGAGGGCGGCGGCGATGGTGGACGCCTCCGCCTCGGCGGCGTACCCGCCCTTGGTGAGGAACTCGGTCTCCTGGCGCTCGTACTGCTTCATCGCCTTGTCGCGGGTGGCGCCGGAGCCGGTCGCGATCCGCTCCTCGTTCATCCGCATCTTCTTGATCAGGACGTCGAGGCCGCGCGCGGAGAGGATGCGGTCGCGGGCCAGGACGTCGAGGTCGCCGGTGCGCGGGTCCTGCGGGAGGTAGCCGACCTCGCCGGAGCGGGCGATGGTGCCGCCGGCGGGGATGCCCTCGCCCGCGAGGCACTTGGTGAGGGTGGTCTTGCCGGCTCCGTTGCGGCCGACGAGGCCGATGCGGTCACCCTTGGCGATGCGGAAGGAAGCGGACTCGATGAGGATGCGGGCGCCGGCGCGCAGCTCGATGCCGGAAGCGGTGATCACGGACAGACTCCAGGGCGGGGATGGACGGCGGAAGGGCTCTCGGGCGGTTCGACGCCGCTAGTGCACGAGGAGAATGGCCATGCGGCCAGTCTAACGGGCGCGTGCAACTGCTTTTCGGTCCTGCCCGCACAGGCGAGCGAATCAAGCCATTCCGGCCGCGGTCCGGCAAAAGGGGCGGGGGCGGTCGGCTTCCTCGATACTCGGCCCAGGGCGGCGGCCTGCGCCGAGACGACGACGCTGAGGATGGTGGCCCGTGCAGTTCGACGACGACGCCGATCTGGACACCTCGGAGGTCCGGGACGTCCGCGGCAGCCGCATCCCGGGCGGGAAGGCCACCGTCGGCGGCGGTGTCGTCGGTTTCGTCGCGCTGCTCCTCGGGATCCTCTTCGGGGTCGGCCCCGAGCAGCTGGGCCTCTCCTCCGGCGACCCGGAGCCGGCGGCGACCGCCTCCTCGGCGGCCCAGGTGGAGCGGAGCTGCCGGACCGGCGCGGACGCGAACAGGCGCGAGGACTGCCGGATCGTGGCCGTCGTCAACAGCGTGCAGGACTTCTGGCGGGCGGAGTACGAGCGCAGGGGCGGCCGGTACGGGGACGCGCGCACGGTGATGTTCACGGACCGGGTCTCCACCGCCTGCGGCGCGGCCACCGCGGCGGTGGGGCCGTTCTACTGCCCCGGCGACCGCCAGGTCTACCTGGACCTGGGGTTCTTCCAGGAGCTGCGGACCACCTTCGGGTCGAGCGGCGGCCCGTTCGCGCAGGCGTACGTGGTGGCGCACGAGTACGGCCACCACGTCCAGAACATGACGGGGACACTGGCCCGCTCCCAGGACGGGCGGCAGGGGGCGGACTCCGACGCCGTACGGGTCGAGCTCCAGGCGGACTGCTACGCCGGCGTCTGGGCGCACCACGCGACCACCACGCCGGACGAGAAGACGGGACGGCCGCTGCTGAAGCGGCTGACGGAGGCCGACATCCGGGACGGGCTCGACGCGGCGGCCGCGGTGGGCGACGACCGGATCCAGGAGAGGTTCCAGGGGCGGGTGACGCCCGAGAGCTGGACGCACGGCTCGGCCCAGCAGCGGCAGCAATGGTTCTCCCAGGGCTTCACGACGGGTGACATGGCCCGGTGTGACACCTTCCGCTGATTGTCGGCGGCGGCTGCCAGACTGAGATCCAGGTCACATTCCGACGGGACGAGCGAGAAGGAGGGATCGGGATGGCTGAGGCACCCCACGTCTGTCCGACCCTGGCGTACGACGACGCGAAGGCCGCGATCAAGCTGCTGACGGAGGCTTTCGGCTTCACCGGCACGGCGGTCTACGAGGGCGAGGACGGCAAGATCGTGCACGCCGAGCTGTCGTACGGGAACGGCATGGTGATGCTCGGCAGCAAGGGCACCGGCAGCGAGTTCGACAAGCTGATGGCAAAGGCCGGCCCCGTGGGGGTGTTCGTCCACGTGGACGACGTGGACGAACACCACGCGCGGGCCGTGCAGCACGGGGTCGAGATCGTGATGCCGCCCACAAACCAGGACTACGGCTCGCGGGACTACATGGCACGGGACCACGAGGGCAACATCTGGAGCTTCGGGACGTACACCCCCGGCGCCGCGGAGTAGCGGGGCGCCGGCCGGAGCGTCAGGATCCGCCGGTGTGCACCTGGAAGGCCGCCCGGCGGACGGCCTTGGCGAGGGCGGGGTCGGGGTGGGCGGCGGCGAGCGCCACGAGCACCTGGACCGTCCGGGGGTGACCGACGGCACGCACCTCGTCGAGCAGGGCCGGGACGGTGCCCTGGACGGCGGAGTCGAGGTGACGGACGAGGAGCGTGCTCTCGCCGTGGTCGGCGACGGCCGCGGCGGTGTCCACCCAGAGCCAGGTGGCCTCCTCACGGGTGAGCACGTCCTGGGCGTCGTCGGGGTCCGCGCCGTCGTACTCGGCGAGCCAGAGCAGGGCGTACGGGCGGAGCGAGGGCTCCTCGGCGGCGGCCCGGACCTCGGCCTCCGCAGGGGCCCCGACGACGCGGAGCGCCTCGAAGGCGAGGCCGCGCAGCAGGGCGTCCTCGCCACGGGCGACGGCGAGGAGTTCGGTGACCGCGCTGGAGAGCGTGCGGGCGGCGAGCCAGGCGCGGTACTCGTCACGGGCCGGGCCGGGGGTGAGGCGGGCGCAGCCGCGCAGCATGTCCTCGGCGGACTGCTCGATGTTGCCCTCGGGGCTCTGGGCGGCGACGCAGATCTGCTCCAGCTTGACCCATACCGCCCAGTTGCCCAGCGGGGTGAGGGTGGCCTGGCCGACGTGGGAGCCCCCGGTGCCTCCGGCGTCTCCGGTGCCCTGGGTGCCTTCGGTGCCTTCGTCGAGGGTCAGCGCGCCGACGGCGGCGAGGCCTTCCAGGGCCCAGTCGAGGAGTGCGGAGAGCCCGTCGGTGCCGGGGTCGGCCGGGGCGGCGTCGGTGGCGGCGCCCTGGAGGGGGACCTCGCAGCGCTCCTCGCGCAGCTCCTCGACCCGCTGGCGGAGGAGGTCGAGGAGGGCGGGGACGAGCACGGGCCCGGCGGAGAGCTGGAGCAGGGAGAGCACCTGCGGGACGGCCTCGACGACCTCGGCGACGGCGCTGGGGGCGACGTCCTCGGGGGCGGGGTGGACCAGGGACCAGGCGTCGAACAGCGCGACCCAGCCGCGCAGTACGGCGGAGTCGTCGCGGTCCCAGGCCTGCAGGCGCCAGCCCGGGCGGGCGGTGTGGCCGTGGAGTTCGACGAGGCCGGCGAGCCGAGCGCGGTCCCAGCCGGCCCGGACCTGCTCGGGTGTCAGATCCAGTGCGGCCGCGGCCATTTCCTCGGTGGCGACGGCCTCGGCGTCGGTTGCCGGGGAGATTCCGGCGCCTCGGTCCACGGCGGCCCAGCGGGCGATCCGTACGGCGTCCGCGAGGACGGTCCGCGCCTCGCGGGCCAGTTCCGCGCGGGGCGGAGTGCCCTCCGGGGGCCGCGGCGCCGGCCGGTTGCGCCGGGTCGTCACGGCCCGTCGGGCGGTGGCGAGTGCCCGCGGACGGACGAGTCGGAGTCTGGAGTTGCGCGCCATTTGCTCATCAGGCTTTCGAGACGTCACGGGTGCAGTCTTCCCGCTGACGGCCCGAAAGCCCAATCGGAATGAGGATCACCGGCACGCCCGCCGGCGGCGGCGGCGCGGGGGCGGGCTAGAGCAGCGGGGTGAGGAAGCGCCGCAGGGCCTCCTCGTAGGCGACCGGATCGGCGTTCCACATGGAGGCGTGCGGGGCGTTGCGGACGGTGTGGAGGGTGACGAGTTCGGGGCGGCGGGCGGCCAGTTCGACGGACCGCTCCCAGGGCGCGATCGTGTCGTCGGGACCGTGGAGGATCAGCGCCGGCACGCGCAGCGCGGTCGGGTCGACGAAGGCGCGGAGCCGGTCGCGGTACATTCCCGTCCTGCCCTGTGCGGCGCGGACGGCGAGCGGCAGCAGCGGGCCGGGGACGCGGCGGGCGGAGGCGAGGTTGCGCAGGGTGGCCTCCGGGTCGAGGACCGGGGAGTCCAGGACGAGGCCGCGGATCACGTCCCGTACACCGGAGTCCGCGGCGGCGCGCAGGGCCATCGCCGCGCCGGTCCCCCAGCCGTGCAGGACGACCCCCGCGGCGCCCTCGCGGACGGCGAAGCGGAGGGCCGCGTCGACGTCGCGCCACTCGGAGTCGCCGAGGTGGCCGAGGCCGTCCGGGGCGGGCGGCGCGCCCTGGTCGCCCCGGTAGGAGAGGCACAGGACCGGAACCTGGCGTCGGGCCAGGAAGGGGACGAGGTTGAGGGTGTGCCGGCGGGTGGTGCCCAGACCGTGCACGGCGATCACCCAGACGGGTCGCGGGCCGGGGACGTGCCAGGCCGGCAGGGTGCCGAGTTCCCCGGGGATCTCGACGTCCCGGTGGTCCAGGCCGAGCGCGGTGAGCGGGGTGCCGGTGTGCAGCTCTGGGGTGAGCCGGACCCGGGCGCCGGGCTCCGGGGTGCCCTGTTCGACCCGTTCCAGACGGCGCACGACGGTGTCGGCGGTGTGCGGGACCCGGTCGAGGACGGGGCCGACCACGGCGTGGAGGTCCGGTCCCTCGATCCCGTACGTGCCGGGGCGCAGGGAGGCCAGGCTCCGGGTGAGGGTGACCCGGCCGGGTTCCGCCGCGTGCACGGTGAGCCGGGGGTCACCCGGCAGGGGGCGTCCGGACGACACCCCGAGGGCGGCGTCGCTGGCGTACCGGCCGGCCGCGACCGCGGCCGCGCCGACACCGAGCAGAGTGGTGACGGCCGCTGCCGTCGCTGTAGCCGGGCGCACCGTCCCAGTGTCGGCAGGACGGCGCCGGCGTGCCACCGGACGGACCCGTTCCGCTACAGGCCGCCGCGCGCCCGGGCGGCTGGATGCTCCCTCCCCCGACTCCCTCTCCGGGGTGACATGGATCTCCTCGGCGGGGCGCCGGGTCGGCCGACACCGCCCGAAGCCGTCCACGGAGTGACACGGGACGGGAGGGGCGGAAGCGGAGCATGTCGTATCCGCCCCGCAAACGCCCGGATTACCCGGGGTCGCACGGCGACCGCATCGTGGACAGGCGGTTCGCCGAATCCGTAAGCGGAATCCCTGGACCCTGGATCGGGTCACCACACCGCCCGACCCAGTTCATCTTCCGTTCACCCAGGTTGCTTACGTTCGACCAGCCACTGACGTCGAACGATTGCCTGGGTAAATGGAACACATCACGCTGCTGCTCACGATTGTGGTCGTGACAGCTCTCGTGTTCGATTTCACGAACGGTTTCCACGACACCGCCAACGCGATGGCGACGACCATCTCGACCGGTGCCCTCAAGCCCAAGACGGCGGTGGCCATGTCCGCCGTGCTCAACCTGGTCGGCGCGTTTCTGTCGGTGGAGGTTGCCAAGACGATCTCCAAGGGACTCGTCAACGAGGAGGGCATCCAACCCGAAGTCATCCTCGCCGCGCTCGTCGGCGCGATCCTCTGGAACCTGCTGACCTGGCTGGTCGGCCTGCCGTCCAGCTCCTCCCACGCGCTGATGGGCGGCCTCATCGGCGCGACCATCGCCTCGATCGGCGTCAGCGGCGTCAACGGCGGGGTCGTCGTCACCAAGGTGCTCATCCCCGCGCTCGCCGCCCCGCTGGTCGCCGGCCTGGCCGCGATGCTCGCCGCCCGCCTGACGTACCGCCTCGACAGGAACGCCGGCAAGAAGACCACCGAGAAGGGCTACCGGGCCGGTCAGATCGCGTCCGCCGGTCTCGTCTCCCTCGCCCACGGCACCAACGACGCCCAGAAGACGATGGGCATCATCACCCTCGCCCTGGTCGCCGGCGGCGTCCTCGTCCCCGGCTCCAACCCGCCCGTCTGGGTCATCGTCTCCGCCGGTGTGGCGATCGCGCTCGGCACCTACCTCGGCGGCTGGCGCATCATCCGCACGATGGGCAAGGGCCTCACCGACCTCCAGCCGCAGCAGGGCTTCGCCGCCCAGACCAGCGCCGCCACGGTCATCCTGGCCTCCTCCAGCCTGGGCTTCTCCCTCTCGACCACGCACTCCTGCTCCGGCGCCGTCATGGGCGCGGGTCTGGGCCGCAAGGGTGGTGTCGTCCGCTGGTCGACCGCCACCCGGATGTTCGTCGCCTGGGGCCTGACCCTTCCGGCCGCGGGCCTGGTCGGAGCCGGAGCCGAGTACGTCGCCCGGCAGGGCGACTGGGGCGTCTACACCGTCGCGGCCTTCCTGGTCGCCTCCTGCGTCGCCATCTGGCTCGTCTCCCGCCGTCAGGTGGTCGACCACACCAACGTCAACGACGTCGAGACCGAGCCCGCGGGCGTCGTGACCACCGCCATCGCGGCCGTCGCCCCGCCGCCGCCCGGTTCCGTCGCCGCCGTCGCGGACGAGGAACTGAAGACCACCATCCCCTCGCCGGCCCCCGCGGACCCGGCAGCCCCCGCAGCCTCGGCCACGGTGTAAGGAACGAACGACATGAAGATCGACTGGGCAGCTCTCGGCTCCGTCTTCGGAGTCAGCCTCGTGGCGACCGTCGCCCTCGTGGGCCTCTTCACCCTCGGCATCGTCGGTCTCTCCAAGCAGGAGCAGGCCGCCGCCCAGGGAGGCTCGGCCACCCTGGCGCGCACCGGCGCGTACGCCTGCTTCGCCCTGTGCGCGGCGGCCGTCGTGTACGGGATCTCTCTCATCGTGGCCTGACAGAACACGCTCCGACGACCGGGCGGGCCGCACCTTCGGGTGCGGCCCGCCCGGTCGTCGTGCGTGGCCGCCGTGTGGGGCTGCGCACACTCTCGCGCCGCAGGTCACAGGCGAGTTGACGGGTGTTCGCGCAGCGTGGTGGACTTCCGGGGCCATTACGGCGGCAGAAGAGGAAGTCCGGTGCGAATCCGGCGCGGTCCCGCCACTGTGACCGGGGAAGACCCCCGGGAGCCAGGAACTCTCACCGCCGGTCACGTCGAGCCAGGGCGCGGACCCTGAGTGAGGACACAGCGCCATGCCCGGCCGCTCCGCAGCCACAGGTGTATTCGCGTACGGTGCCGCCGCCGGTCTGGCCGCGGACCTGCTCCTCGGCGATCCCCGCCGCGGCCATCCGGTCGCCGCGTTCGGGCGGACCGCCGGAGCCGTCGAGAAGCTTCTCTGGCACGACCACCGCGGCTGGGGCGCGCTGCACACCGCCCTCTGCGCGGGCGGCACGGCCGCCCTGGGCGCCCTCGCGGCCCGTACGGTACGGGGCCGGCGCACCGCGTCCATCGCCCTGACCGCCGCCTCCGTCTGGGCCGTCGTCGGCGGTACGACCCTGGGCAGGGAGGCCCGCGCCGTGGGCGAGGCGCTGAGCGCCGGAGACTTCGACACGGCCCGCGAGCGGCTGCCCCATCTGTGCGGGCGCGACCCGCACTCCCTGGACGGCCCGGCGATGGCCCGCGCCGTCGTGGAGTCCGTCGCCGAGAACACCTCCGACGCGGTCGTGGGCGCCCTGGTGTGGGGGGCCGTCGCGGGCGTTCCGGGTCTGGTCGGCTTCCGGGCCGTGAACACCCTGGACGCGATGGGCGGCCACAAGTCCCCCCGGTACCGCCGGTTCGGCTGGGCCTCGGCCCGCCTCGACGACCTCGCGGGCTGGCCGGGTGCGCGCCTGACGGCCGTGCTCGCGACGGTCGCGGGCGGGGATCCGCGCGGAGCGGTACGGGCGTGGCGGGCGGACGCGGCCGAGCACCCGAGCCCCAACGCCGGCCCGGTCGAGGCGTCGTTCGCGGGGGCGCTCGGCGTTCGGCTCGGGGGCACGCTGTCGTACGGCGGGCGGGTCGAGCACCGGCCCGTGCTCAACGGGGAGGGCAGGGACGTGGACGTGGCGGACATCGAGCGGGCGGTACGGCTGTCGCGCCGGGTGACCGGGCTGACGCTGGCCGCCTGTGTCGGCGGACGGCTGGTCATGGGAGCGATCAAGCGGAGGCGGATATGAGCGGCGGACTGCTGGTCGCCGGCACGACCTCGGACGCGGGCAAGAGCGTCGTCACGGCCGGCATCTGCCGCTGGCTGGTGCGCCAAGGCGTGAAGGTCGCCCCGTTCAAGGGGCAGAACATGTCCCTGAACTCCTTCGTGACGAGGGAGGGCGCGGAGATCGGCCGCGCGCAGGCCATGCAGGCGCAGGCCGCGCGGGTCGAGCCCACGGCGCTGATGAACCCCGTACTGCTCAAGCCGGGCAGCGACCGCTCCAGCCAGGTCGTGCTCATGGGGAAACCGGTCGGTGAACTGAGCGCCCGCGGCTACCACGGGGGCCGGCAGAAGGAGCTGTTCGAGCCGGTCCTGGCGTGCCTGGAGGAGCTGCGGGGCACGTATGACGCCGTGATCTGCGAGGGGGCGGGCAGTCCGGCCGAGATCAACCTGCGGCGCACGGACATCGTGAACATGGGCATCGCGCGCGCCGCGCGGCTGCCGGTGCTGGTGGTGGGCGACATCGACAGGGGCGGGGTGTTCGCCCAGTTCTTCGGGACGACGGCGCTGCTGAGCCCCGAGGACCAGTCGCTCGTGGCCGGGTATCTGGTGAACAAGTTCCGTGGTGACGTGACGCTGCTCGAACCGGGCCTGGACATGCTGCTCGGCCTGACCGGGCGCCGGACCTACGGTGTCCTGCCGTACGCGCACGGGCTCGGCATCGACGAGGAGGACGGCCTACGGGTGTCGCTGCGCGGCACCGTCCGCGAGTCGGTCGTGGCGCCGCCGGTCGGCGAGGACGTGCTGCGGGTCGCGGTCTGCGCCGTGCCGCTGATGTCCAACTTCACCGACGTGGACGCGCTGGCGGCCGAGCCGGGCGTGGTGGTGCGTTTCGTGGACCGCGCGGAGGAACTGGTCGACGCGGACCTCGTGGTCGTACCGGGCACGCGCGGCACCGTGAAGGCGCTGGCCTGGCTGCGGGAGCGCGGCCTGGCCGACGCGCTGGCCCGGCGGGCGGCCGAGGGCCGGCCGGTGCTCGGCATCTGCGGTGGCTTCCAGGTGCTCGGGGAGCACATCGAGGACGAGGTCGAATCGAAGGCCGGGGCGGTGGACGGTCTCGGACTGCTGCCGGTACGGGTGCGGTTCGCGGCCGAGAAGACCCTGGCACGGCCGGTCGGCGAGGCGCTCGACGAGCGGGTGGAGGGGTACGAGATCCACCACGGCGTCGCCGAAGTCCTCGGCGGCGAAGGCTTCCTGGACGGTTGCCGGGTCGGCGCGGTCTGGGGGACGCACTGGCACGGCTCGCTGGAGAGCGACGGCTTCCGCCGGGCGTTCCTGCGGGAGGTGGCGGCGGCGGCCGGGCGGCGGTTCGTGCCCGCGCCCGACACCAGCTTCGGCGACCTGCGCGAGGAGCAGTTGGACCGGCTCGGCGACCTGATCGAGGAACACGCGGACACGGACGCGCTGCTGCGGCTGATCGAGAACGGCCCGCCCTCCGGGCTGCCGTTCGTCCCGCCGGGCGCGCCGTGAGCCCACGGCCACCCGGACATCAACGAGTTGAAGGAGTTGACCGCCCGATGAGCACCCGGTACCCGTTCACCGCCGTCGTCGGCATGGACGACCTGCGCCTCGCGCTGCTGCTCAACGCGGTGAGCCCGGCGGTGGGCGGTGTCCTCGTACGTGGCGAGAAGGGCACCGCGAAGTCGACGGCCGTGCGCGCCCTCGCGGACCTGCTCCCCGAGGTGCCGGTGGTCGCGGGGTGCCGGTTCAGCTGCGACCCGGCCTCGCCGGACCCGGGCTGCCCCGACGGACCGCACGAGGTCGCGCCGGCGTCGGCGCGGCCGGCGCGGATGGTCGAACTGCCCGTCGGCGCCTCCGAGGACCGGCTCGTCGGCGCGCTCGACATCGAGAAGGCGCTGGCGGACGGGGTGAAGGCCTTCGAGCCGGGGCTCCTCGCCGACGCGCACCGCGGGATCCTCTACGTCGACGAGGTCAACCTCCTCCACGACCACCTGATCGACCTGCTCCTCGACGCCGCCGCCATGGGCTCGTCCTACGTGGAGCGCGAGGGCGTCTCCGTACGGCACGCGGCCCGCTTCCTGCTCGTCGGCACGATGAACCCCGAAGAGGGTGAGCTGCGGCCGCAGTTGCTGGACCGCTTCGGCCTGACCGTGGAGGTCGCGGCCTCCCGCGAGCCCGAGCAGCGGGTGGAGGTGGTGCGCCGCCGGTTGGCCTTCGACGACGGTCCGGCCGCCTTCGCCGCCCGCTGGGCCGGTGAGGAGAGTGCCCTCCGGGAACGGATCGCGGCCGCCCGCGCGCTGCTGCCGCAGGTGACGCTCGGGGACGCCGCGCTGCTCCAGATCGCCGCGACGTGCGCGGCGTTCGAGGTGGACGGCATGCGGGCCGACATCGTGATGGCCCGCACCGCGACGGCGCTCGCCGCCTGGGCGGGGCGGACCGACGTCACCTCCGACGACGTACGGCAGGCGGCGCTGCTGGCGCTGCCCCACCGCAGGCGCCGGAACCCCTTCGACGCGCCCGGTCTCGACGAGGAGAAGCTCGACGAGACCCTGGAACAGTTCAAGGGCGAGGACGAGGGCCGGGGCGAGGGCGACGAGGATCCGGACCCGGGCCCGGAGGGGCCGGGCGGGCCGGGTGGCGGTGGCGGTGTGCCGCCGCAGGGCGAGGGGCCGGACTCCGCGCCCGAGGGCGACGGCGGGAACGACGGCCAGAGCGGCGGCGGAAACGACGGTGCGGAACAGGCCCCGGCTCCCGCGCCCGGCCCGGACGGCGCCGGCGCGGGTGAGCGCGCGGCCGTCAAGGCCGCCGAGCCCTTCCGTACGAAGATGCTCAGCGTGCCCGGCCTGGGCGAGGGCGCGGCCGGGCGCCGCTCCCGGGCCCGTACCGAGCACGGCAGGACGACCGGGGCCGTACGGCCGCGTGGTGCGCTGACCAAGCTGCACCTCACGGCGACCGTGCGGGCCGCGGCCCCGCATCAGAAGGCACGCGGGCGGTCGGGCCCGGGGCTCGTGGTGCGCAGGGACGACCTGCGGCAGGCGACCCGGGAGGGCCGCGAGGGGAACCTGGTGCTCTTCGCCGTCGACGCGTCCGGCTCGATGGCGGCCCGGCAGCGGATGAGCGCCGTCAAGGGAGCCGTCCTCTCGCTGCTCCTCGACGCCTACCAGCGGCGCGACAAGGTCGGCCTGGTCACCTTCCGGGGCCGGGACGCGGAGGTCGCGCTGCCGCCGACGTCCTCGGTGGACGCGGCCGCCGCCCGGCTCGAGCTGCTTCCGACGGGTGGGCGTACACCCCTGTCGGCGGGGCTGCTCAAGGCGCATGACGTGCTGCGCGTCGAGCGGCTGCGCGACCCGTCGCGCCGGCCCCTGCTGGTCGTCGTGACCGACGGCCGGGCGACCGGCGGCGGCGCCGACCCGGTGGCGCTCGCCGCCCGCGCGGCGCGGCTGCACGCCGCCGACGGCACGGCTGCCGTCGTCGTGGACTGCGAGACCGGCCCGGTGCGGCTCGGTCTCGCCGGGGACCTCGCCCGCGAACTCGGCGGCAGCGCGGTGACCCTGGACGAGCTTCGCGCGGACTCGATCGCGGGGCTGGTCAGGAACGTACAGGCAGGACAGTCAACGAGGAGGGCCGCGTAATGCCGCAGGGACAGCCGACCGTCGTACCCGACGACGGTCTCACGACCCGCCAACGCCGCAACCGCGCGCTGGTGATGGTGCACACCGGCGTCGGGAAGGGGAAGTCGACCGCCGCCTTCGGCATGGCGCTGCGCGCCTGGAACCAGGGCTGGCCGATCGGGGTGTTCCAGTTCGTCAAGTCCGCCAAGTGGAAGGTCGGCGAGGAGAACGCCCTCAAGGCGCTCGGCGAGACCGGCAAGGGCGGGACCGTCACCTGGAACAAGATGGGTGAGGGCTGGTCCTGGATCCAGCGCGAGGTCGCCGAGGGCGAGCAGTCGCACGAGGACAAGGCGCGCGAGGGCTGGGAGCAGGTCAAGCGGGACCTCGCCGAGGAGAAGTACAAGTTCTACGTCCTCGACGAGTTCGCCTACCTGCTGCACTGGGGCTGGATCGACACCAAGGAGGTCGTGGAGGTGCTGCGCGACCGCCCCGGCCACCAGCACGTCGTCATCACCGGACGCAACGCGCCGCAGGAACTGGTCGACTTCGCGGACCTGGTCACGGACATGTCCAAGGTCAAGCACCCGATGGACGCCGGTCAGAAGGGCCAGCGGGGCATCGAGTGGTAGCACGTCTCGTCATCGCCGCGCCGTCCTCCGGCGCGGGCAAGACCACGGTCGCGACCGGCCTGATGGCCGCGTTCGCCGGCCGTGGCCTGGCGGTCTCCCCGCACAAGGTGGGACCGGACTACATCGACCCCGGTTACCACGCGCTCGCCACCGGCCGGCCGGGCCGGAACCTCGACGCGTACATGTGCGGTACGGGGCTGATCGCACCGCTCTTCGCGCACGGGGCGCGCGGCTGCGACCTGGCGGTCGTCGAGGGGGTCATGGGCCTGTACGACGGCGCCGCCGACCAGGGCGAGCTGGCGTCCACGGCGCAGGTCGCCAAGCTCCTGAAGGCGCCGGTCGTGCTGGTCGTGGACGCCTCGTCGCAGTCGCGGTCGGTGGCGGCGCTGGTGCACGGGTTCGCGTCCTGGGACCCGGAGGTGCGGATCGGCGGCGTGATCCTGAACAAGGTCGCGACCGACCGGCACGAGCACCTGCTGCGTGAGGCCCTCGGGGAGTCGGGGGTGCCGGTGCTGGGGGTGCTGCGGCGGGCGCCCGCGGTGGCGACGCCGTCGCGGCACCTGGGGCTCGTGCCGGTGGCGGAGCGCCAGTCGGCGGCGGTGGAGGCGGTGTCCGCGCAGGCGGAGCAGGTACGGGCCGGGTGCGACCTGGACGCGCTGCTCGCGCTTGCCCGGAGCGCGCCGGAACTGCACACCGAGGCGTGGGACCCCGCCCTCGCGGGGCGGCCGGCCGCCGGTGAGCCGGTTGTGCCCACCACTCCCGTCCTGCGGGCCGGCTGCCCGCAACCTCGTATCGCGGTTGCCGGTGGCGCCGCGTTCACGTTCTCGTACGCCGAGCACGCTGAACTGCTCACCGCCGCCGGGGCCGAGGTCGTCACGTTCGATCCCCTCCGCGACGAGGCCCTTCCCGAAGGAACCTCCGGGCTCGTCATCGGCGGAGGGTTCCCCGAGATGTACGGGGCCGGGTTGTCCGCCAACGAGCCGCTTCGTAAGGCCGTCGCCGAGCTCGCGCGGTCCGGCGCGCCCGTCGCCGCCGAGTGTGCGGGGCTGCTGTACCTCGCGCGGTCGCTGGACGGGACGCCGATGTGCGGGGTGCTCGACGCGGACGCGCGGATGTCGTCACGCCTCACGCTCGGGTACCGGGACGCGGTGGCGGTGAGCGACAGTCCGCTCGCCGCGACCGGGACACGGATGCGCGGACACGAGTTCCACCGGACCGTGATCGAACCGGGCGCGGGCGCGGCCGCGGCCTGGGGGCTGCGGCAGCCGGAGCGGCGCGTGGAGGGTTTCGTCCAGCGAGGGGTGCACGCCAGTTATGTGCACACCCACTGGGCCGGGGCCCCGGAGGCGGCCGTGCGGTTCGTCGCGCACTGTGAGCGCGGCCCGGGAGCGGAGTCGGGCACGTGAGTTCAGGCAGACAGGCCCACCACGAGCCAGATGAACGCGACTCCCGCCACTGTGCACAGCAGGGTGGAGCGGGCGGGGTGCTCGTGGTGGGCCTCGGGCAGGATCTCGGCGGCGGCGAGGTAGAGCAGGGCGCCGCCGAAGAAGCCGAGATAACTGCCGAGCAGTTCCTCCGGAAGGGTGAACAGGAGGGTGGACGCGGCGCCGAGGATCGGGGCGAGCGCGTCCGCGACCAGCATCGCGACGGCCTTGCGGCGGGCGTTCCCGTACAGGCTGGTGATCGTGTACGTGTTGAACCCGTCGGCGAAGTCGTGGGTGACGACGGCGACCGCGACGGTGGCGCCCATCCCTCCGCCGACCTGGAAGGCGGCGCCGAGGGCGATGCCGTCCATGAGGCTGTGGGCCACCATGGCGGCGGCCGCCGTGAGTCCGACCTGCGGGGCTCGCCCGCCCGTCGCCCGACCTCCACCTCTCATCGAAGCGCTTCGCGCTGCTCCCCAATCCGCACCGACCCCGTGCGCGGCCTGACGGACTGCCAGGAGCCGTTCGACCGCGTGGGCGAGGAGGAAGCCGCCCACGAAGAGCAGCAGGGCCTGCGGGACGCCGAAGACCGGGTCGCCGGCGGCCTCCAGGGCCTCCGGCAGCAGGTCGAGTCCGACCACGCCGAGCATCAGTCCGCCGGCGAGGCCGAGGACCAGGTGGCGCCGGTCGGTGACGCGCTGGGCCGTCCAGCCGCCGAAGAGCGTCATGAGGAACGCGCCGAGCGCGACGAGAACGGCCATGCGCCTTTGCTATCCGATCGTGCGCGTACCGCGCACATCGCCGGACGTCCCGTGGGGAGGCTGGTGGCGTGATCACGGTGATCGGAAGCGGTGCGGGCGCTGACGCGGGCTCATGGGCGGGGGAACCGGCACTGGTGGTGGATGTACGGGGCGACGAGTTGACGACGGGGGAGCTCGACCTGATCGGCAAGCACGCGGCCGAGGGCGGAACGCGTGCGGTGGTACGTGCCCTGGGCGATCCCGGGTTCTTCGGAGTCGTACGGACGTTGGAGCGGCGGTTCGGCTCGCGGGCGCTGGATGTGCGGCCGGGTCCGGCGGCGGTGGGGGTGGCCTTCGCGCGGCTCGGGCTGGCGTGGGACGACGCGGTGGTGGCGGACGGCTCGGAGCTGCACGAGAACGCGCTCGACCGGGCGGTGAACGTGTGCCGGGCCCATCCCAAGGTGGCCGTGCTCCCGGGGCCCGGCGTGGGTCCGGCGGAGCTGGGCGCGGAGCTGTTGCACCGGGTGACCTCGCGGACGCTGGTGGTCTTCTCGGCGCTCGGCGATCCGTTCCGTGAGCGTTTCGAGCGGGTGGAGCCGGCCGAGGCGATGTGCCGCACCTGGGACGGGGTGAGCCTCGTCGTCTGTCTGGACGAGTCGCGGGCGGAGGGGACGGCGCCCGCGGTGACGGGTCCGCTGCGCGGTCCGGGCCGGTGGGCGCTCCCCGACCGGGAGTTCGGGGCGACCGACGGTTCCGTTCTGCCGTACGAGGCACGGGCGCTGGCCCTGGCCCGGCTCGGGCCGCGGGCCGGGGACCTGGTCTGGGAGATCGGGACGGGCTGTGGCGCGGTGGCGGTCGAGTGCGCCCGGCTGGGCGCGGCGGCGGTCGCCGTGGAGAAGACCGCCGCCGGTGTCGAGCGGATCCGGGCGAACACGGCCGCGCACGGCGTGGAGGTGCGGGCGGTGCACGGGGTGGCGCCGACGGTTCTCTCCCATCTCGCCGATCCGGACGGGGTGTTCGTCGGGGGCGGCGGCCGTGAGCTGAAGGCGATCGTCCTGGCGGCGGCCCGGCGCGCGCGGCGCGCGGTCGTGGTCGCGGTGACGGCCCTGGAGCAGGTGACGCCGGTCCGCTCGGCGCTGGAGTCCTGCGGTTTCGCGGCCGAAGGAGTGCTGTTGCAGTCCCAGCGTCTGCTCACGCTGCCGGACGGGTCCTCGTCGATGGCCCCGGCGGCGCCGGTCTTCCTGGTGTGGGGGACACGGTGAGCGGGACGACGGCGGGGGTGACGGTCGGGGTCGGTGCCCGGCGCGGGGTGTCCACGGACGAGGTCCTCGCCCTGGTCACGGAGGTCCTGCGGGAGGCCGGGCTGACCGGCTCCGACGTGGCGGCGCTCGCCACGCTGGAGGCGCGGGCGGCCGAGCCGGGGTTCCTGGGCGCGGCGGAGCGGCTCGGCGTGCCGTTGCGGGCGTTCGGGGCCGAGGCGCTGGCCGCCGTACCCGTACCGCATCCCTCGCAGGCTCCGCTGACGGCGACGGGTACGGCGTCGGTGGCGGAGGCCGCGGCGCTGCTGGCGGCGGGGCCCGGTGCCGGGCTTCTCGTGGCGAAGCGGAAATCCGCGCGCGCGACGTGCGCTCTGGCCCGCTCCGCCCCCTTTCGTCCGAACGAAGAGTCCGCTGCCGTACGGTTGTTGCCCCCGGGACAGGGGTACATCGCTGGTCAGACGGAGCCCCGTACACCCCCCACTCATCACCCCACGGCGGCCATGGATACCCACACGCATTCAGACGTCCACGATCTGCGGCACCACGGTGACGCGGAGGTGCGGGACGAGAAGCTGATCGATCTCGCGGTCAACGTCCGCACGAACACACCGCCGGACTGGCTGCGGGAGCGGATCGCGGACTCGCTGACGAGTCTCGCGGCCTACCCCGACGGACGGGCGGCGCGGGCCGCCGTCGCCGAGCGGCACGATCTGCCGGCCGGCCGGGTGCTGCTCACGGCGGGAGCGGCGGAGGCGTTCGTGCTGCTCGCGCGGGCGCTGCCGGCGCGCCGGCCGGTGGTGGTGCACCCGCAGTTCACCGAGCCCGAGGCGGCGTTGCGGGACGCCGGGCACGAGGTGGGCCGGGTGCTGCTGCGCGAGCAGGACGGGTTCCGGCTCGACCCCTCGGCGGTGCCGGAGCACGCGGACCTGGTGGTGATCGGGAACCCGACGAACCCGACGTCCGTGCTGCACCCGGCGGAGACGATCGCCTCGCTGGCCCGGCCCGGGCGGACGCTCGTGGTCGACGAGGCGTTCATGGACGCGGTGCCGGGTGAGCGGGAGGCGCTGGCCGGGCGGACGGACGTGCCGGGTCTGGTGGTGCTGCGGAGCCTGACGAAGACCTGGGGCCTCGCGGGGCTGCGGATCGGCTATGTGCTCGCGCACCCGGAGACGATCGCGACCCTGCAGCGGGCGCAGCCGTTGTGGCCGGTGTCGACGCCCGCGCTGGTGGCGGCGGAGGCGTGCGTGTCGCGGGCGGCGCTGGCGGAGGCGGAGCACGCGGCGCACCGGACGAGCGTGGAGCGGGCGCATCTGCTGGCCGGGCTCGCGGAGTTCGACGAGGTGCGGGCGGTCGCCACGGCGGAGGGTCCGTTCGTGCTGGTCCGGATCGACGGCGCGGACGCGGTACGGGAGCGGCTGCGGGCACTTGGGTTCGCGGCGCGGCGGGGAGACACCTTCCCGGGCCTGGACCGCAACTGGCTCCGGCTCGCCGTCCGCGACCGGATCACGACGAACCGTTTCCTTCAGGCCCTGGACCAGGCGCTGTTGATGGCGGGCACGCCGTAGGGAATCCCGTGCGGCCGTGAGGCGCGGGCGGGACGTACCCGGACATGAGGTGAGTGCCCGGGCGGGACGTGCCCGGGCGTGGGGGAGGGCGGTGCCGTCAGCACCGCCCTCTCCTCAGGGGGTGTCAGCCGCGGGCGCCGCGGCCCCGTGCCAGAACGAGGGCGCCGCCGCCCACGCCGAGCAGGAGGAGGGCGCCGCCCGCGAGGTACGGAGTCGTGGAGCTGCCGCCGGTCTCGGCGAGGTTCTGGCCGGCCGGCGTGGAGCCGCCGTTCTGGGTCTGTGCGCCGCCGGCGTCGGTGGGCCGGGCGGAGGGCTCCTGCGAGGGCCGCTCACCGGGCTCCTCGGACGGCTCCTCTGTCGGCTTCTGTGTGGGCTTCCCGGTGGGACCCGTGCCCTTCGGCGTCTCGCAGGTCGCCTCGGCGAGCGTCACCACGCCGTTGACCTCGGCCACGCCCAGCTTCAGCGGATCGACCTCCACCTTCAGTTCGAGGGCCGTCGCCGCCGCCGTGCGGGAGGTGGTGGAGGTGCGGGACAGGTCGAGGGTCACGTCGCCGACGCCCGGCACCGAGACCTTCGTCTGTCCGCCCGTGGACAGGGTGGTCTTCTTGCCGAAGACGGTCACATGGCCGAGCACGTTCGACTCGGTGGCCGGCTGCCTGCCGGCTTCGCAGACCGCCTTGGAGGTGACCTTCTCGACCTCGATCAGGGAGAGGGCGCGGATGCCGGGGACATGGACCCGCGCCTTGACCAGGTTCACGTGACCCTCGGACCTGTTCTTCTCCACCGTGGCCTTCGAGGTGGCGACGTCGGCGCGCAGGATGTCGATCGGCCGGTTGTTCTCGGCCCCCTCCACCTTCACGGTCAGCGCGGTCCTGTTCTCGCTCTCCGGCGCCTCGACCTCGTTGAGCGAGGCCCGCAGCGGCACGTCCACCGTCTTGCCGAGCAGGGAGACGTCGAGGCCGGTCCGTAGGACCACGGCGGTCGCGCGCCCTTCGCCGCCCGTGGCGTGCGCCGCCGGGGCCACGAGCAGCACGGGGCCCACGGCGAGGGCGGCGACGGTCGCGGCTGCGGCGGTACGGCGTACGGGCATGCGGAAGGTGTTGCTGTTCAAGGTGGTGGAACCCCCACAAGAGACATGGCGTCGCCGGCCGCTCACCACGGGGACATCGGGTCGGTGCGGCGTCGACGACTTGAGACACCGGAATCTTTACGCACGGAGAGTGAACCGTCAGACACCTGACGTGAGTTCACTCCAAAGGGGGGTTTCCGCGCCCATATTCGATTCTTTCGGCACACGCGTTCCCGGGCGCCCCGCGCGTTGCACAACACGCGGGCGCACACGGGAAGTGTGTCAACGAGTCACGCCGGTCCCGAGTAACGGACGGTCAACTCGACGACTCGACGCCCCGCCGGTGTTCAGGAGGCGCGCCAGTACCCCAGGGAGTGGACCCGCTCCTTGGGCAGCGCGAGCTCCTTGCGCAGGTACGAGGCGAGGGTGCGGGTCGTCGCGGTGTCGCAGGCGACCCAGACGTACGGGTCCTCCCCGAGCAGGGCGGGCAGTTCGCTCCTGACCCGATCCACGAGCGCCGCTCCGCCGCCCTGACGTGGCACCCTGCGCAGCTCGTGCCGTTCCGGGTCGAGCCGCACCGGAAGCTCGTCGTCCGAGCCGTGGGTGGTCTCGAACCAGAGGGTGGCCGGGACGCCCGGGAGGGCGTCGAGGAGGGAGTTGATCGCGGGCAGGGAGGCGGGGTCGCCGATCACGAGGAGGCGTCCGGGTTGCGGCTCGGGGGCGGTGAAGCCCGTGCCCTGCAGGGTCGCCTCGACGGTGTCGCCGGGGGCGCAGGAGCGGGCCCACCGACTCGCGGCGCCGTCATGGAGGGCGAACTCCAGGCTGAAGGTGCCCGCCGCCGGGTCGGGGTCGACGAGGGTGAAGGCGCGCTGGTGCGGCTTGCCGGCGTCGTCGAACCAGAGGCGCACCCACATCGTCGGGTGGACGCCGGCGGCGGCGAGCAGGCCCCCGTCCTTCAGATGCACCCGCCGGTAGTGCTCGGTGACCTGTTCGGCTCCGGTCACGGTGAATGTGAAGTCCTTGCCGCGAAACAGCTTGAGGACGACGCCTTCCCAGCCATGCCCCACCGCAATCCCCTCCCCTGGGGTCCTGTAGATTTATTTAGGTCAGCCTAACCTAAGAAATTTGGACGGATCGAGGTCGGAGTGAGCATCGAGGTCTACCGGGACAGCTGGGGGATCCCGCATCTGCGCGCCGCCGACCCCGATGAACTCGCCTTCGCGCAGGGGCGGGTGACCGCCGCGGACCGCGCCTGGCAGCTGGAGGTCGAACGGCACCGGGCGCAGGGCACCACGGCCGCGTTCCTCGGCGCCGCGGAGACCGGCTGGGACACCTTCGTACGACGGGCACGGCTCGCCGACACCGCGCGCCGCTGCTTCGACCGGCTCGACCCGGGGACCGCTCGGTGGGTGCGGGCGTACGTGGACGGGGTCCAGGCCGGCCTGGCGGAAGGGGCCCGGCGGGCTCCCGAGTTCGCGGCGACGGGACTGAAGCCCGGGCGCTGGGAGCCCTGGACGCCGCTGGCGGTCTGGCTCTCCACCCACATCCTCTTCGCCGGCTTCCCCACCAAGCTGTGGCGGGACGAGGTCGCGCGCCGGCTCGGCGAGGAGTGGACGGAGCTGTTCGCCACGGACGGCCCCGGGACGGCGGGCTCCAACGGCTGGGTCGTCGCGGGCGGACGCACCGAGAGCGGTGCGGCGATCGTGGCGGGCGACCCGCACCGGTTCATCGAGGCGCCCGGCGTCTACCAGCAGATCCGCCTGGCCTGCCCGGAGTACGACGTGGTGGGCCTCGCCGTACCCGGCGTGCCGGGTCTCGCCCACTTCGGCCACACGGGAGGCGTGGCCTGGGCGATCACCAACGCCATGGCCGACTACCAGGACCTGTACCGGGAGCGGCTGCGGCGGACCGGCGACGGCGGGGTCGAGGCGCTCGGCCCCGACGGCTGGCGCCCGGCGTCGGTCCACCGCGAGACGCTCGGGGTCGCGGGCGCGGATCCGGTCGAGGTGGAGGTGATCGAGACGGAGCGGGGGCCGGTGATCATCACGGACACGAGCCCGGACGGGGGCCGGGACACGGGCCCGGACGGGGGCCGGGACACGGGCCCGGACGGGGGCCGGGAGCACGCGGCGAGCGCCTCCGGCTCCGGCTCCGGCGACCCTGACGGCGTGAGCGACGTCGACGGCGGTGACGGCGGTGACGGCGTCTGGGAGGCGATCAGTCTCCGGTATCCGCCCCGGGTGACCGGCGAACTGGGCTTCGGCGTCCTGCCCGAGCTGCTCGCCGCCCGCACCGTCGCCGATGTGGACCGCGCCGTGGACGGCTGGGCCGAACCGGTCAACGTGGTCCAGGCCGCGGACACCGAGGGCGGTCTGCTGCACAGGATCGCGGGCCACGTCCCCGTACGGCCCCGGTCCAACTCCCTGCGCATCGTGCCGGCCTGGGAAGCGGCCCACGCCTGGCAGGAGAAGCCGGCGGCCCTGCCACGCGCCGACGTCGACGGCCACGCGGTCATGGCCAACGCGCGGGATCTGGCGGCTCCTCTGGGCGTCGAGTTCGCCCCCGCGCACCGGGCCGCCCGGATCGACGCGCTCCTCGCGGAGTCGACGTCCTGGACTCCGCAGGCCATGACGGCGGTCCACACCGACACCGACAACCCCTCGGCGGCGCCCCTTCTGGAGGCGATCCGGGCACGGGGCGGCTTGTCCCCCTCCGCGTCCGCGGTCCGGGGGCGCCTGCTCGCCTGGGACCGCCGGATGGAGGCGGACAGCACCGACGCCGGGCTCTACGCCGCCGTCCGGGGCGCCGTGGTGCGGCGGGTCGCCGCCCACCCCGCCTTCAAGGCGCTGCGGGAACCGGCGGCCTACCCCGCGCTCTTCCAGCCGTGGCTCGCCCTCGGCCCGCGCGTGGCGTTCGCCCTGGAGACGCTGCTCGTCTCCGGTCCCGTACCGCCCGAGGACACCGCCGAGATCGTCCGGGAGGCCCTCGAAGAGGTCGCCGCCGGGGCTGAGCCGCCGGCCTGGGGCGTCACCCACCGGCTCGCTCCCTGGCAGGCGCTGCCGGACGCCGACACCACGGCCGACGCGCGGTGGCCGGGCCTCGGCGGGGACCACGACTGCGTGCTGTCCACCTCCAGCGTGCCCGGATACACGGACCGCAGCGCCCGCGCGTCGGCGGCCCGTTACGTCTGGGACCTCGCCGACCGCGACAACAGCCTCTGGGTCGTGCCGTTCGGCGCCTCCGGCGTCGCGGGCGACCCCCACCACCTCGACCAACTCCCGCTGTGGCTGCGGGGCGAGCTCGTCCCCGTCACCACCGCCTGGCACCACCTCACCAAGGAGCACCATGACCCCCGCTGAGTACGTCCGGACCGTCGAGGGCTTCGGCACCGTCGGGATCGACCGCGTCGACCCCGACCGCGACGCCGCACTCCTCCACGGCTGGGTCAACGAGGACCGGGCCCGGTTCTGGGGCATGGGCGGTACGACGCTGGAGCAGGTACGGGAGATCTACGCCCACCTGGACTCGCTCACCACGCACCACGGCTTCCTGGTCCGCCGGGACGGCGAACCGGTCGCGCTCTTCCAGACGTACGACCCCGAGGCCGACCGCGTCAGCGAGTGCTACGAGGTCCGGCCGGGTGACATCGGTGTGCACCTGCTGATCGCACCGACCCCCGTCCCCGAACGCGGTTTCTCCGCCTGGCTGCTGACCGCGCTGATCGACTTCGCGCTGACCGGCCGGACGCGGATCGTCGCCGAGCCGGACGCGGACAACGAGAAGGCGATCGCCCGGCTGGTGCGGGCCGGGTTCGAACTGGGCCCTGAGGTCGTCCTGCCGGAGGTGGACCTCCCGGAGGTCTTCATCCCCGAGAAGAAGGCGCGCCTGGCGTTCCTGGCGCGATGACGGGCCGGCGGGCCGGCGGGCGGGAGGGCCGGCGGGCCCGCGGTTGCCCGTAATCTTCGTGGGTCACGGGCACGAGGTGTCGTGCCGACCAGGACCGCGCTACCGCAGGAGACCGGCTGTGATTCTTGAGATCCGCACGTACCGCTTGAAGCCCGGCACCCGCGACGAGTTCGTCCGCGTGATGCGGGAGGAGTCGGTGCCCTTGCTGGAGAAGGCCGGCATCCGCGTGGTGGACTGCGGGGCTTCCCTGGTGGCCGAGGAAGGACACGAGGAGGCGTACCTGATCCGCGCGTTCGCCTCGCTCCATGAACGGCACGACCAGGAGGAGGAGTTCTACGGCAGTGACGTCTGGCGGCTCGGTCCCCGCGAGGCCATCGTGTCGCGGATCGACAGCTCCCACACGATCGTCCTCGATGTACCCGAGGAGGCCGCCTGGGCCCTCCGCCGTGAGTGAGGCAGCCGTCACCTGATCGTGTGCATCTCGGCATCCGCACGTGCCCGGCCGGTCAGCCGCCCCGTCAGCCGGCCGGTCAGCCGATCACTCGGCCGTTCACGATCACCCGGCGCGGCGCCGCGAGGGCGCGGACGTCCGCGCGGGGGTCCTCGTCGTAGACGACGAGGTCGGCGGGGGCGCCCTCCTCCAGGGAGGGGCGGCCCAGCCAGGCGCGGGCGCCCCAGGCAGTGGCCGACAGGGCGTCGAGGGGCGGGATGCCCGCCTTGACCAGCTCCTCGACCTCTGCAGCGACCAGGCCGTGGGCCAGGGAGCCGCCCGCGTCCGTGCCGACGAAGACGGGGACACCGGCGTCGTACGCGGCGCGGACGGTGTCGTACCGGCGCTCGTACAGCCGGCGCATGTGTGCCGACCAGCGCGGGAACTTCTCCTCCCCGCCGTCCGCGAGCCGGGGGAAGGTGGCGATGTTGACGAGCGTCGGCACGATGGCGACGCCCCGCTCCGCGAAGAGGGGGATGGTCTCCTCGGTCAGTCCGGTGGCGTGCTCGACGCAGTCGATGCCCGCTTCCACCAGGTCCCGCAGCGAGTCCTCGGCGAAGCAGTGCGCGGTGACCCGGGCGCCGAGGCGGTGCGCCTCCGCGATCGCCGCCTCGACCTCGGCGCGCGGCCAGCAGGCGGTGAGGTCGCCCGCCTCGCGGTCGATCCAGTCGCCGACGAGCTTCACCCAGCCGTCGCCCCTGCGGGCCTCCTGCCCGACGTACGCCACCAGTTCCGAGGGCTCGATCTCGTGGGCGTAGTTGCGGATGTAGCGGCGGGTGCGGGCGATGTGACGGCCGGCGCGGATGATCTTCGGCAGGTCTTCGCGCTCGTCGATCCAGCGGGTGTCGGAGGGCGATCCGGCGTCCCGGATGAGGAGCGTACCCGCGTCGCGGTCGGTCAGCGCCTGCTTCTCGCTGGTGGCCTCGTCGACGGGCCCGTGCCGGTCGAGCCCGACGTGGCAGTGGGCGTCGACGAGGCCGGGCAGGGCCCAGCCGGTCACGGTCAGCGCGTCACCGGACGGCCGGGAGTACGTGATCCGGCCGTCGACCGCCCACAACTCGTCCCGTACGTCCTCCGGGCCGACGAGCACCCGCCCCTTCACATGCAGCACCACGCGATCGCTCATGCCTGCACTCTACGAGGGGCGGCCGGCCCGTCGAACGGCGGTCGGGCGCCGCTCATTCGTCGATCGCCTCACCGAAGCGGGCGTCCACGGACGAGGCCCCGAGGGACCCGGCCGCGTACGTCCACGAGCCCACGGCGGTCGGACCTCCGGGCGCGCCGGGGAACACCCATACGTGCCCGTCACCGGTGTTCTCGCCGGGCGCCGCCGCCAGCAGTCCGAAGCGGCCGTCGCCGTCGGTGTCGAACAGCCGGACCTGGGTGCCGAACCGGTCGCCCCGCTCGACCGCGCCCGGCACCGAGGACGAGTCCTGCGTCCACGACCGGGCGCCGCTGCCGGTCGCGCCGGCCGGCGTCCCGCGCAGAAGGGTCACCGTGCCCGCGTCGGCGACCGAGCCGATGTCCTCCCCCGGGGCGCCGATCGCCACGTCCGCGTACCCGTCGCCGTTCGTGTCGGCGACGGACAGGTCGGAGCCCCAGCCGTCACCCCGCTCGGAGGCGCCGGGCACGCCCGGGGAGTCCTGGGTCCACCAGCGGGGCGGGGTGCCGACCCCGTCGACGCCCGCCGGGCCCTGGGGGCCGCCGAGATAGACGCCGACCAGGCCGCCGGTCATGGACTCGCCGCCGTCGTCCGGGCTGTGCGGCTCGCCGGTCACGAGGTCGTCGTAGCCGTCGCCGTCGATGTCGCCGGAGGCGGTGGCGGGGCCGCCGCGCAGCTCGCGCTCGAAGGTCAGCGCGTCCCGGCCGCCGGAGAGGTACCAGGACCAGCCGTGCCCCGGTTCGGCGCCGGCGGTCACTCCGCCGACGACCAGGTCGGCGAAGCCGTCGCCGTCGTGGTCGCCGGTGGTGAGGGACTTCGCCACGAGTTCGCGCGGCGGATCAGCGTCGGCCTGCGGGGAGTTCGGGGAGGTTCGGATGAGCGGGGCCGCACGGTCCTCGCGTGCCGCGCCCGGCTGCGGCGCCGGGGCGAACCGGTGCCACTCCACGTACCGCCGGTCGAGCACGATCAGCTGGTCCCCCGGGCTCTCGGCGGTGAAGCGGGCGGCGGCGAAGGCGGATCCGAAGCGGGCGCCGGCCGCCGGGCCGAGCAAGCTGTCGACCCACTGGCTGCGGGAGCCGACGAGCCCCTTCGGGGAGCCCCAGAGGATCACGGCGCCGCCCGAGTCGACGGTGGTGCCGATGTCCTCACCGGGGGCGCCGACGATCGCGTCGTCGTAGCCGTCCCCGTCGAGGTCTCCGGTGGCGACGGCCTTGCCGAACGCGTCTCCGGTCTCGGCGGCGCCGGGCACGCCGGGGGTGTTCTGGCTGAGGACGGCGGCGCGACCGGCTCCCGTGCCCGTACCCGTGCCGATGCCGCGGGGCGAGCCGTACTGGACGGTGACGAGGCCGGCGGCGGGCCGGCCGTCGACGGTCGCGCCGGGGGCGCCGACGAGCACGTCGTCGTGACCGTCCCCGTCGAAGTCGCAGTTGCGGTCGCCGGCGCGGGTGGAACCGGGGACTCCTGCGTGGGCGGCCGGCGCGGTGACGATCCCCGCCCCCGCGACAAGGAGGAAGGTCGCGGCGGCGAGAGCGGCGGTGCGGTGCTTGCGCATGGAGCGGCTCCTGGATGCAACAGAGGATCTCCGGGCGGCTGCGGGGGTGTGTCCGGAGAAGGCCCGTCCCTTCCCCGGCGTCCTGTTCGACACCGGATGCGGCGTCAGGGTTGTACGCGGGGGATGGTCTGTTTTGCGTACGGCCGGCCCGGAGCCGCCCCACCGGGTCGCGGGGGCCGTCTCGGTACCCTGAACCGAGCTTGTGTGGCAGCTCACCAGTACCGAACCCGCACGCCCGAACCGCCGGCACCGAACCCCCACGCCCCGAACTGATCCGAAGAAGGCACCACCGTGACCGTGACACACCCGCTTCTGGACCTGGCCCCGCTGACCGCCGCGCACTTCGCGTCCATCGAGCGGCGGGTCGCCGCGCTCCTGTCCACCGAGCAGGACGTGGTGATCACACAGGGCGAGGCGCTGCTGCCCCTGGAGGGCTGCATCCGCAGCGGGGCCCGGCCCGGCTCGACCGCGCTGAACATCGTCACCGGTCCGTACGGCCAGACCTTCGGCAACTGGCTGCGGGACTGCGGTGCCACGGTGGTGGACCTGGAGGTGCCGTTCCACACGGCGGTGACGGCCGCTCAGGTGGAGCAGGCGCTGGCCACCCACCCGGAGATCGACTTCGTGTCGCTGGTGCACGCGGAGGCGGCGACCGGCAACACCAACCCGGTCGCCGAGATCGGCGAGGTCGTGCGGGCCCACGGCGCGCTCTTCTACCTCGACGCGGTGGCGTCGATCGGCGCCGAGCCGGTGCTGCCGGACGCGTGGGGCGTGGACATGTGCATCATCGGGGCGCAGAAGGCGATGGGCGGGCCGGCCGGTGTCTCGGCGGTGTCCGTCAGCGAGCGCGCGTGGGAGCGTTTCGCCGCCAACCCCGGGGCGCCGCGCCGTTCGTACCTCTCCCTCCTCGACTGGAAGGAGCGCTGGATCGACGGCGGGCGGAAGACGCTGCTGCACGCGCCGGCGCAGTTGGAGATGCTGGCCCTCGAGGCGTGCGTGGAGCGCATCGAGGCCGAGGGGCTGGACGCGCTGATGGCCCGGCACGCGTCGGCGGCCGCCGCGACCCGGGCGGGCGCGCTGGCGCTGGGCGGCGGCATCGAACCGTACGTCCACGAGGCGAAGGACGCCGCCCCGGTGGCGACGACGCTGCGTTCCCCGGCGGGTGTGGACGCCTCGGAGCTGGTCGCCAGGGCGCTGGCGGCGGACCCGTCGCTGCCGCTGATCGCGGGCGGTGGGGTGCTGGCCAAGGAGATGATCAGGGTCAACCACTACGGCGCGGACGCGACGCCGGGCGTGGTGCGGTCCTCACTGACGGCGCTGGGCGCGGCGCTCGGTGAGACGGGCCGACCGGTGGACCTGGAGGCCGCCGGGCGCGCCGTGACGGAGGCCTGGGACCGGTAACCCGGCACCGGCACCACCTCCACACCCCCAACGCCCCCAAGGGGACTCCCAGAAATGCCGCGACCACCGGTCGCGGCATTCTTCTTTTCCCGCAGAATTACGGTCACGCATTCTCCATGCGAATTCCCTCATAGCTTCCAGGCTTCTTCTGCCCGGTTTTCCGGGCCCTAAACGCCAAGGTTTCGTCAGCGTTTCCCGCGCCTTTCAAGTCTTGTGATCGACTCCACATCACGTCCGTTTCGCCCGGGTAAATACGGGCAAATCCACCACTTCTCGCGCTCGCGCGAATAACACACACCGCGCCGCCATCCCACCCCCCAGGCACATGCAATTCGAGAATTCGCTCGGTAAATTGCCTCGGCATGACCGCCGCACAAGCAGCCATGACCGTCGAAAGCCCGAGCGTGGAGGACGGAGCCGCGCTCTGGCGTATCGCCCGCGATTCCGAGTCGCTCGACCTGAACTCTCCGTACAGCTATCTGCTGTGGTGCCGGGACTTCGCCGCCACCTCGCTCGTCGCACGCGACGCCGACGGTGAGCCGATCGCCTTCGTCACCGGCTACCTGCGGCCCGACCGGCCCGGCACCCTCGTCGTCTGGCAGATCGCCGTCGACCGGGCGCATCGCGGCCGCGGTCTGGCCGGCGTGCTGCTCGACGCGCTGAGCGCGCGGGTCGCCCCCGGCGCCGTCGAGGCCACGGTCACCCCGGACAACACGGCCTCCGACCGGCTCTTCACCGCGTACGCCGAACGGCACGGCCTCCGGCTGGAGCGCGAGGTCCTCTTCGACGGATCCCTGTTCCCGGAGACGCCCGGCCCGGCCGGCGGCCATCTGCCGGAAGTCCTCTACCGCATCAGCCCGCGCCCCCACCACGACCAGACCACGGGAGAATCGCTGTGACCATCGCCCCGCCTGCCCTCAGTGTCTTCGAGACCCTGGAGTCGGAGGTGCGCAGCTACTGCCGTGGCTGGCCCACCGTCTTCGACCGCGCCCAGGGCGCCCGCCTCACCGACGAGGACGGTCATTCCTATCTGGACTTCTTCGCCGGCGCCGGTTCACTCAACTACGGCCACAACAATCCCGTACTGAAACGGGCGCTCATCGACTATCTGGAGCGCGACGGGATCACCCACGGTCTCGACATGGCGACCACCGCCAAGCGCTCCTTCCTGGAGACCTTCCAGGAAGTGATCCTCCAGCCGCGTGCTCTGCCGTACAAGGTGATGTTCCCGGGCCCGACGGGCACCAACGCCGTCGAGTCCGCGCTGAAACTGGCCCGGAAGGTGAAGGGCCGCGAGTCGGTGGTCTCCTTCACCAACGCGTTCCACGGCATGTCGCTGGGCTCGCTCGCCGTCACCGGCAACGCCTTCAAGCGGGCCGGAGCGGGTATCCCGCTGGTCCACGGCACACCGATGCCGTTCGACCACTACCTCGACGGCCAGGTCCCGGACTTCCTCTGGTTCGAGCGGCTGCTCGAGGACCAGGGTTCGGGGCTGAACAAGCCGGCCGCCGTGATCGTGGAGACGGTGCAGGGCGAGGGCGGCATCAACGTCGCCCGGGCCGAGTGGCTGCGGGCGCTCGCCGACCTGTGCCGCCGCCAGGACATGCTGCTGATCGTCGACGACATCCAGATGGGCTGCGGACGCACGGGCGCCTTCTTCTCCTTCGAGGAGGCCGGCATCACCCCGGACATCGTCACGCTGTCGAAGTCGATCAGCGGGTACGGGCTCCCCATGTCGCTGTGCCTGTTCCGGCCCGAGCTGGACATATGGGAGCCGGGCGAGCACAACGGCACCTTCCGCGGCAACAACCCCGCCTTCGTCACCGCGGCGGCCGCGCTCGACACCTACTGGGCCGACGGCCAGATGGAGAAGCAGACCCTGGCCCGCGGGGAGCAGGTCGAGCAGGCGCTTCTCGCCATCTGCGAGGAGAACTCCGCCGACGGCGCCCACTACCGCGGTCGCGGCCTGGTCTGGGGCCTGGAGTTCGCCGACGCGACCCGGGCGTCGAAGGTCTGCGCCCGCGCCTTCGAGCTGGGTCTCCTGCTGGAGACCTCGGGCCCGGCGAGCCAGGTCGTGAAGCTCCTGCCGCCGCTGACCGTGACGCCGGAGGAGCTGGACGAGGGGCTGAGCGTCCTGTCCCGCGCGGTCCGCGAGACCGTCTGAACCACCTTGAGCAACAAGGACGAGCAACAAAGGAGTCGTACCCCGTGATCGTCCGATCGTTGAAGGACATCGAGAACACCGAACGCCATGTGCGGGCCAAGTCCGGCACCTGGGAGAGCAAGCGGATCGTCCTCGCCAAGGAGCGCGTCGGGTTCTCGCTCCACGAGACCGTTCTGTACGCGGGCACCGAGACGTCCATGTGGTACGCGAACCACATCGAGGCCGTCCTGTGCGTGGAGGGCGAGGCCGAGCTGACCGACGACGAGACGGGCGAGACGCACTGGATCGAGCCGGGCACGATGTACCTGCTCGACGGTCACGAGCGGCACACCCTGCGCCCCAAGACCGATTTCCGCTGCGTCTGCGTCTTCAATCCCCCGGTCACCGGCCGGGAGGACCACGACGAGAACGGGGTGTATCCCCTGCTGACGGAGGAGGGCTGATCATGACCGACGTACTGAACGTACCGACCACCGACCGCACGGACCTGTACCCCACGCGGGGCACCGACGAGGTGCTCACGCCCCGCCGCGACCCGGTCGTCTGGGGCGCGGGCGGCCCGCACCTGGAGTCGTACGAGCGCGACGGCTTCCTCGCCGAACCCGGTCTGCTGACGGACGACGAGGTCGCAGTCTACAAGCGCGAGCTCGACCGGCTGATCGCCGATCCGGCGGTACGGCAGGACGAGCGCGCGATCGTCGAGCGGGCGACGGGGTCCGTCCGCTCGGTCTTCGAGGTGCACCGGATCAGCGAGGTCTTCGCCCGGCTCGTCCGCGACGAGCGGGTGGTGGGCCGGGCCCGGGAGATCCTCGGCTCGGACGTGTACGTCCACCAGTCGCGGATCAACGTGAAGCCGGGCTTCGGCGCCTCCGGGTTCTACTGGCACTCCGACTTCGAGACCTGGCACGCGGAGGACGGACTGCCTCGGATGCGGACGGTGTCGGTGTCGATCGCGCTGACCGAGAACCACGACACCAACGGCGGCCTGATGATCATGCCGGGTTCGCACCGGACGTTCCTGGGGTGCGCGGGCGCGACGCCGAAGGACAACTACAAGCGCTCGCTCCAGATGCAGGACGCCGGCACGCCGTCGGACGAGGCGCTGACGAGCCTCGCGGACGCCCATGGGATCCGGCTGTTCACGGGCCGGGCCGGCTCGGCGACCTGGTTCGACTGCAACGCCATGCACGGTTCGGGCGACAACATCACGCCGTACCCGCGCAGCAACGTCTTCATCGTCTTCAACAGTGTGGAGAACGCGGCGGTGGAGCCGTTCGCGGCGCCGGTGCGGCGGCCGGAGTTCATCGGCGCCCGGGACTTCACGCCGGTGCGGTGAGCCGTACGACCGTACGGTGACGGACGCGGGGGCCCGGCCGGGCCCCCGCGCGTCCGGTCGCAGCGCCGGATCCGCCGGCGACTGGAGCCCGGGCCGGTGCGGATCGACTGCCCGGCCGCCGCTGACGGAGGCGCGGGGACGCCTCGTTCAGACCTCGATCACCCGGCCAGGACGTCCAGGGCGCGGTCCACGTCCGCCGCCCCGTTGTAGAGGTGGAAGGACGCCCGCAGATTGCCCGCCCGGGCGGACACCAGCACGCCGGCCTCCCGCAGGGCGGTCTGGCGGTCGCCGAGCCCCGGCACCGCGACGACGCCGGAGACGTCCGGCACCGGCGCGTGGCCCAGCTCGTCGAGCCCGGCCCGGAAACGGGCGGCGAGCGCCTTGTTGTGTGCCTCGATCCGCTCGATGCCGATCTCCTCCAGAAGGGCCAGCGAGCGGGCCGCCCCGTGGTACGAGAGGAAGGCCGGCGGCTCGTCGAACCGCCGCGCGGACCGGGCCAGGTCGCGCACCGGGCCGTAGCTGTTGACCCACAGGTCCTCGCCCGCCACCCATCCGGCGTGGATCGGGACGAGCGAGTCCTGCGCCTCCTCGGTGACGGTGAGGAAGGACGAACCGCGCGGGCAGAGCAGGAACTTGTAACCCCCGGCCACCGTGTAGTCCCACTCCCCCGCCCGCAGCGGCAGCCAGCCGGCCGACTGCGTGGCGTCGAGCAGTGTCCGGGCGCCGTGCGCGGCCGCCGCCGCCCGTACCGCCGCGAAGTCGGCCGTCCGGCCGTCCGCGGACTGCACGGAGGAGAACGCGACGAGGGCGGTCTCGGGGTTGATGGACTCCGCAAGGCGTTCCAGCGGCACGAAGCGCGTCTTGAGGTCGCCGCGGACCGTGAAGGGGGTGATCACGGAGCTGAAGTCACCCTCGGGGAAGAGGATCTCCGAGCCCGTCGGCATCGACTGCGCGATCATCCCGACATGGACGGAGACCGAGCTGCCGACCGCGACCCGCTCGGGGTCGACACCGACGAGCCGCGCATAGGTGGCACGCGCCTCGGCGACGATCTCGAAGCTGCCGGCCCCGTCCGGCCGGCCGTCCGCGGTCTCCTCCGTGAGGAGGGTGACCGCCTCGATGGTGCGACGGGGCAGCAGCGCACAGGCGGAGGTGTTGAGATACGTGTACTTCGGCGCGAACTCGGCGCCGCCGAGAGGGTCCATGACATCCATGGCCCCAGCCTGTGCTCCCCCCGACCTCCCGTCAATGACGAACGATCATGGGGAGCGACAGGAGACGCTCAGACCTCGCAGGTGCCGTCGGCGTCGCAGGCGGGCGCGTCGATGCCGGCCGGCTGCATCGTGCGGCCCTGCCAGGCCTGTTCCAGGGCCTGGGTGAAGATCTCGGCGGGCTGGCCGCCGGAGATGCCGTAGCGGCGGTCCAGGACGAAGAAGGGCACGCCGTTCGCGCCGAGTTCGGCGGCCTCGCGCTCGTCCGCCCGTACCGCGTCCGCGTACGCGGTCTCGTCGGCGAGGACGGAGCGGACCTCGGTCTCGTCCAGGCCGGCCTCGACGCCCAGTCGGACCAGGGTCTCGGTGTCGAAGACGGACCGCTCCTCGGCGAAGTTGGCGCGGTAGGCGAGGTCGAGCAGGTCGTTCTGACGGCCGCGGTCCTTGGCCAGATGGAGGAGACGGTGGATGTCGAAGGTGTTGCCGTGGTCCCGGCCCTCCGTGCGATACCCGAGGCCCTCGGAGTGCGCGTTGGAGGCGACGTGGGCCTCCATGGCGCGGGCCTCGTCCAGGGTGCGGCCGTACTTCCGGGCCAGCATGTCGATCACCGGCGCCGTGTCACCCTTGGGCCGGTTCGGGTCGAGCTCGAAGGAACGGTGCACCACCTCGACGTCGTCGCGGTGGGCGAAGGCCGCCAGCCCCTTCTCGAAGCGGGCCTTGCCGATGTAGCACCACGGGCAGGCGATGTCGCTCCAGATCTCGACGCGCATGTTCTTGCTTCTCTCCGGGGTCGGGGGGTGTTCCGCGGTGGGAACGCCGCGGGCCGCCCGGTTCATTCCGTCGCGGGCTCCACTGTGAGACGGAGCACGAGGTGGGTGCCGGAGCGCGGAGCGCCAGTGTCCGGGGTCCAGCCGTGGGCGGCGTAGAAGGCCTTGGCCCGCTCGTTCCGGTCGAAGACCTGCAGCCGGGCGGTGGTGACGCCCTCGGCGCGCCAGGCCTCCAGGCAGGCGGCGTGCAGCTCGGCGCCGACACCGCGGCGCCACCGGTCGGGCCGGACGTGGAGCTGGGTGAGCGTCATGACGCCGTCGACCGGTCGGTACGCGGCGACGCCCGCGACCTCGCCGTCCCGCTCGGCGCAGAGGACCTGGCCGCGGCCCACCGCCCCGCTCCAGGCGGCCCGGGTGCGGGCGAGCTCCTCCGGGCCGGCGTACTCCTCCTCGGGGACATGGCCCCGGTAGTAGGTGGCCCGCGCCGCCAGGTGCAGGGCAGCGATCGTGTCGAGGTCGTCGGCGTTCGCGTGTCTGATCACTCCGTCGAGGACGCCGGCGGCCGGGCCGCGGTTGCGGGCGGCGCCGCCTGACGGCGGTACTGCCCCGGGGCCATCCCGTACTCCCGTTTGAACGCCTTGGCGAAGGCGAACTCCGAGGCGTACCCCGTCCGCCCCGCGACCGTCCGCAGTGGCGTGTCGTCCGTGCGCAGGAGCCGACCGGCCGTCGTCATCCGCCACCACGTCAGGTAGGCGAGCGGCGGGCGGCCCACCAGCGCCGTGAACCGCCGGGCGAAGGCGGCACGCGAGAGGCCCGCCTCCGTGCCGAGTTCCTCCACCGTCCAGGCCCGGGCCGGGTCGCCGTGGATCGCCCTCAGGGCCGCGGCGACGGCCGGATCGCCGAGCGCGCCGGACCAGCCCGTCGCACGGTCGGGGCGCTCCGTCAGCCACCAGGTCCGCAGCAGATAGAGCAGCAGCGTGTCGAGCAGGGCGGGGACGACGGCGTCGGATCCGGGTTGCGGCTCGGCGAGTTCGGCGCCGAGCAGGTCGATCGCGGCGCGCAGCCGCGGGTGGGCGCCGACCCGGGCCGGGATGTGGACGAAGGGCGGCAGCTCGGTGAGGAGCGGATGGGCCCGCGCCCGGCTGAGCTGGTACGCGCCGCACAGCAGCAGGGTCTCGTCGGTGCCGACCGGTCCGCGGTCGGGGATCGAGGGCCAGGAGCCGTCGGGAGCCTGGACGGCGTCGACGAGCGGGGTGGACGGATGGTCGGCGAGGCCGTGGCCGGTCCCGTGAGCGAGCAGGACGACGTCTCCGGGACCGAGCCGGACGGGCGGGGCGCCGTCCGGGGGCAGCAGCCAGGCCGCGCCCTGGAGGAGGACGTGGAATCCGGCGCCCTTGCTCGCGGGGAACCGGAAGCCCCAGGGCGCGAACCTGACCGTGCGGGAGGAGTGGGGCCGTCCGGTGCGCATGGCGGCGATGGCATCGCTCAGTACGTCCATGCCGGCACCGTACCCCCGCCGATCACCGTCGGGTGGGAGACGATCGGACATGGAGGAGAGGTTCCGGGACATGGATCGTCTCTTCCCCGCCCGCCTACCGTCGTCCGCATGACGAAGGACACCGTGACAACGGACATGACGACAAGGGCGGTTCTGTTCCACGAGGCCGGCGGCCCGGAGGTGCTCCGGGTCGAGGAGGTGCCGCTGCGCGCCCCGGGTCCCGGCGAGGTGCTCCTGCGGGTCGAGGCCATCGGCCTCAACCGCGCCGAGGCGCTCTTCCGCGCCGGCACCTACTACTATCCGGCGACGCTCCCCGGCTCCCGGCTCGGCTACGAGGCGGCGGGGGTCGTGGAGGCGGTCGGCGAGGGCGTCGACGCGTACGCCCCGGGCGACCCGGTGCTGGCGGCCGCCAACTTCGACTTCGGGGTGCACGGGGTGTACGCGGAGCGGGTCGTGCTGCCCGAGGAGTACGTGGTGCGTCGGCCGGAGGGCGTGGACGCCGTGACGGCGGCGGCGGTGTGGCTGGCGTACTCCACCGCGTTCGGCGGCATGGTGGAGGCGGGCGGGCTGCGCCCCGGCGACCATGTGGTGATCATGGGCGCTTCCAGCGGCGTGGGCACGGCCGCGATCCAGACCGCGCTGCGGGTCGGTGCGGTGCCGATCGCCACGACGCGGGGCGAGGACAAGCGCGAGCGGCTGCTCGACCTGGGCGCCGCCCGGGTGATCGTGACGGAGAGCGAAAACGTGGTGAAGGAGGTGAAGCGGTTCACCGGCGGCCGGGGCGCGCGGGTCGTCTTCGACGCCGTCGGCGGGCCCGGCTTCGCCACCCTCGGCGACGCCCTGGAGCCCGGCGGCACGGCGGTGCTGTACGGCTGGCTCGATCCACGGCCGGCCGCCGTGCCGATGAACTGGCCCCTGACCGTGCGGGGTTACGCGAACGGCGCGGTGGTCCGCACGGCCGAGGGGCGCGGCCGGATGGCCGGGTTCATCGGCTCCGGACTGCGAGACGGCTCGCTGGCGCCGGTGATCGCCGAGACCTTCGAGGGTCTGGAGCGGATCACCGACGCCCACCGGCTGATGGAGTCCAACACCCACACCGGGAAGATCCTGCTGACCGTCTGACGGTGGTCAGCTCTCGCGGCGGGGCAGGCCCAGGGGGTTCCCGTCCCGCAGCTCCGGCGGGAGCAGGTGCTGCGGGGTCGACTGGTACGTGACCGGGCGCAGCCAGCGCTCGATCGCGGTGGCACCGACCGAGGTGGAGGTGGAGGTGGTGGCCGGGTACGGTCCGCCGTGGTGCTGGGCGCCCGCCACCGCCACGCCCGTCGGCCAGCCGTTGACGAGCACACGCCCAGCGAGGGGGGTGAGTTCGGCGAGGAGGCCGGCGGCGTCCGGGTCGTCGTCGGCCGCGATGTGCAGGGTGGCCGTGAGGTTGCCGGGGAGCCGGGAGAGGATCTCGCTGATCTCCTCGCGGGAGGCGTAGCGCGCGACGACGGTGACCGGGCCGAAGCACTCCTCGAAGAGCAGTTCGTGCTTGCCGTCGACCAGGGTCTCGGCGTCGACGGTGAGCACGCCCGCGCTGACGGTGTGGTCGCCGCCGGGGCCGGGGGTGACCGGCGCGGTCACCCCCGGGAGGCCGGCCCGCTCGCGGACGCCGCCGACGAAGGCGTCCCGCATCCGGTGGTCCAGCATCACGCCGGGCTCGGTCTCGCTGACGGCCGCCGTCAGGGACGCCACGATCCCGTCGCCCGCCTCGCCCCGGGGGGCCAGGACGAAGCCGGGCTTGGTGCAGAACTGGCCCGCACCCAGGGTCATCGAGCCGGCGAGCCCGGCCCCGAGCTCCGCGGCCCGCTCGTCCGCCGCCGCGCCGGTGATCACGACCGGGTTGAGGGAGCCGAGTTCGCCGTGGAAGGGGATGGGGACGGCCCGGGCCGCCGCCGCGTCGAAGAGCGCCCGCCCGCCGCGTACCGAACCGGTGAAGCCCGCCGCGGCGACCAGCGGGTGGCGGACGAGCTCGACGCCCGCCTCGAAGCCGTGGACGAGGACGACCACGTCCTCGGGCAGCCCGACCTTCGCGGCGGCCCGGCGCAGCAGGGAGGCGCAGAGCTCCGAGGTGGCGGGGTGGTCGGGGTGGGCCTTGATCACGACGGGGCAGCCGGCCGCGAGGGCACTCGCGGTGTCGCCGCCGGGGACGGAGAAGGCGAGCGGGAAGTTGCTGGCCGCGTAGACGGCGACGACGCCGAGCGGGATCTTCCAGCGGCGCAGGTCGGGCGTGGGGGGCGTCGTGGTGGGATCGGGCAGGTCGATCCGGACGTCGAGGAAGGAGCCCTCGTCGACGACGTCCGCGAAGGAGCGCAACTGCGCGGTCGTACGGGCGAGTTCGCCGGTCAGCCGGACCGGGCCGAGCGCCGTCTCGGCGTCGGCCGCCTCGATGACGTGCGTGCCGGCCTCGTCGAGGAGATCGGCGGCGGCCCGCAGCAGGGCCGCCCGCGCCGTACGGTCGGCGAGCGCGGCGCGGGCGGCGGACGCCGCACGGACGGCCCGGTCCACCTCGCCGGCTGTGGCCTCCACCGCAACCTGCTCGCGCGGCTTCCCTGTCCGGGGGTCCACACTCCACACTGATTCAGCCGCCACCGCCACGCCCCTCTTCACGCTCTGTTCGCTATTCTGAACAGGATTCCTGTAGATGAACGGGACTCTATTGACGGGTGTGCCCTCTCCACAAGAGGCACCAACAGAGGGGCGAGGGCAATGTCGACTGCCGACACGGGTGGGGCCCAGGTCAAGTCCGCGGTGCGTACGGTGGAACTGCTGGAGTACTTCGCCGGGCGGCCGGGGATGCACTCGCTCGCCGCGGTCCAGGAGGCCGTCGGCTACCCCAAGTCCAGCCTGTACATGCTGCTGCGCACCCTCGTCGAGCTGGGCTGGGTGGAGACGGACGCGACGGGCACGCGGTACGGCATCGGAGTGCGGGCCCTGTTGGTCGGCACCTCGTACATCGACGGCGACGAGGTGGTGGCCGCCGCCCGGCCCACCCTGGACCGGCTCTCCGACGACACCACCGAGACCATCCACCTGGCGCGGCTCGACGGCACCAACGTGGTCTATCTGGCGACCCGTCAGTCCCAGCACTACCTGCGGCCGTTCACCCGGGTCGGCCGCCGCCTGCCGGCCCATTCGACCTCGCTGGGCAAGGCGCTGCTCGCCACCCACAGCGACGAGCAGGTCCGCAAGCTGCTCCCGGAGACGCTGCCCGCGCTGACCGAGCACACCATCACGGACCGCGAGGGACTCATCGAGGAGCTGCATCTCATCCGCGAGCAGGGGTACGCGGTGGACCGCGAGGAGAACACCCTCGGGCTGCGCTGCTTCGGCATCGCGATCCCCTACCGGACCCCGGCGCGGGACGCCATCAGCTGCTCGGTGCCGGTGGCCCGGCTCACGCCCGGCCACGAGCAGATGATCAAGGACGCGCTGTTCGACGCGCGCGACCGGCTGACGCTGGCGACCCGCCGGCTCTGACCCTGGCCTCCGGTTCTGATCGGCCACGGCTCACGGTTCTGATCACCCACCGCCCGCGCCTCCGATCAGCGAGCGCCCGCGGCCCGATCAGCCACGCTCCGCCAGGGCCCGCTGCCACACCGGGCTGTCGACGTAGTGGTTGTCGAACCGCTCGGAGGACTCCTTGATCTCCTCGAAGCTCGCCTCGCCCCGCATCACCCGGCCGAGCAGCCGCAGGTAGTCGAAGCGCGCCATGCCCGGCGTGAAGACGAACAGGACGTCGGCCTCGGCGCCCGGCGCCGCCGCGAAGGCGTGCGGCGTGCGCGGCGGGACGAGCAGGAAGTCGCCCTGCTCCAGGACGGTGAGCTCCTCCCCCACCAGCACCTGGAGCGAGCCTCCGAGGACGAAGAACATCTCCGACGCCTTGGTGTGGAAGTGGGCCGGCGCGCCGACGGCGCCCTTCGCGAAGGACGAGCGGTAGCTGGTGAGCAGACCGCCGGTGGTGTCGGAGTCGGCGAGCAGGGTCATCACGCTGCTCGGGTCGGCGGTGGTCTCGGCATGGGCGGCGCGGGTCAGGAGCGGGGCGAAGGTCTGCGTCGTGTTCATGAAGATCACTCTAGGCCGGTCAGTGACCTGGTGAGGGGTGCATTTCCCGCCCGGAATCATGGGTCAATTCTGGACCGGGTGCCGAAGGCCGGACGAGGCGCTTCTCCGCCGCGCGGCGGAGGCTGTTCGTCGCCGGGCAGGAGGTGCGGGGGCCACCGGGACGGAAGCGTGGAGGCCATGACACAGACGCTCCCTCTCCCCGGCACCGCGACCGGCCGACCGACCCCGGCCCGCCGGATCCTGCGCGCACTCGCCGTCGTGGCCTGCGTCCCGTACATCTCCCTCAAGGTCGCCTGGGTCGCCGGCAGCGAGATCGGCATCCCGCCCGGCAGTGTGCTGCTGGACCACCGGGCGTTGCTGATCGTCGCCAACTCGGTCTCCGTGGTGATGGACGCCATGGTGGTCCTCCTCGCCCTGCTGCTCACCCAGCCCTGGGGCCTGCGCGTGCGGGCCTGGCTGCTCGCGTTCCCCATGTGGGCCGCCACCGGACTGCTCTCCCCGATCATGGTCGGCTTCCCGGCGCAGCTCGTGCTCTCCGTCTTCGCCGGCCCGCAGAAGCACGAGTCCGGCGGGAGACCGTTCCTCGACGAGTGGGTCTTCGGGGCCGTCTACGGCGGCTTCATCGGCCAGGGTCTGGCCCTCGGCGCCCTCTTCCTCCTCTACACGCGGGACCGCTGGGGCCATGTGTGGCGCGGCACCCTGGACGACCTGCCCGCCCGGCTCTCCGGCACGGCGGTACGTGTCACCGCCGTCGTCGCCTCGCTGCTCGCCCTGGCACCCTGCGCCGTCCGGCTGATGTGGGCCCTCGGCTCGACGCACGGCCTCTCCGCGGGCCAGATCTCCCAGCGCACCGAGGAGTTCCACCTGCTGGAGTGGATGCGGCTGCTCTTCACGGCCGTCGCCGTCGTCACCGTGCTCATGCTGGTCTTCGCGGGAACCTCCGGGCGGCGGACCGGGGCGCTGCCCGTCCGTACGCCCCTGGGCCTCGCCTGGGTCGCCACGGGCGGAGTGGGCTGCTGGGGGGCGTACATGACCCTGGTGACCTTCCTGCCGGACACCGATCCGGACAAGGCCTTCACCGGCCTGGCGCGGCTGACCTACGCTGGGGAAATGATCACCGGGTTCCTGCTGGCCGCCTGCGTGGCCGCCTTCCTGCGGCGCCGGAGCGCGAGCGCGTGAGACGTCCGGGCACCCGGCTCCTCGGGCAGCGGGCCAGGCTGCGCTGGATCCATCTGATCCTGGGTGGCGCCCTGTTCATGCCGTACTGGCTGGTCGGCACCGTCGTCATGGGGCCGCTGAGCGACGGACAGTCCATGTTCTCGGCAAGTCTGCGGGTGCAGTTCGGGGCGTACGCGATCGGCCTGCCGCTCGCCGCGCTCACCTCGCTCTTCCCGCTGACCCGGCCGATGTCGGTGGCGGCGGCGGGGGCGCTGTGCGGGATCGCGCCAGGCCGGCTCGCGGACGGGCCGGCGAGGGGCCGGGGCGCGCAGGCGCGGACGGCGGGCTGGTTCACGCTCCATCTGGGGCTCGGCGCACTGGTCAGCGGCGCGACACTGGCCCTGCCCCCGTTCGCGGTGTCGCTGATGGCGCTGCCGTTCTCGGCCTCGCTGCGGGAATCCGAGCTGGCATCCATGTGGGGTCTCGACCGGTCGTGGGCGCCGTGGGTCTGCCTCCCGGCGGGCCTGCTGATGCTGATCGCGCTGGCCGCCGTCGCGGCGGGCACGGGGGCGTTCCTCGCCCGGCAGGCGCCGCGGCTGCTCGGGCCGAGCCCGGCTGACCGGCTCGCCGCGGCGGAGCGGCGTGCCGCCGAACTGGCCGTGCGCAACCGGCTCGCCCGTGAGCTGCACGATTCGGTCGGCCACGCGCTGAGCGCGGTCACGCTCCAGGCGAGCGCCGCGCGCAGGGTCCTGGACAGCGGCGAGGAGCAGGACCGGGAGTTCGTGCGGGAGGCACTGGAGGCGATCGAGGAGACCACCCGGCGCACGGTCGGCGAACTGGACTCCGTCCTCGGCCTGCTGCGCCGGGACGAGGAGGACGCGGCGGACGGGGAGCTCGCGAGTCCCGGTCTCGGCTCGCTCGACGCGCTGCTCAAGGGGGCCGGCCGCGAGGTCGCCCTGACGGTGACCGGGACGCTCGACCGGGTGCCGGACGCGGTCTCGCGGGAGGCGTACCGCATCGTCCAGGAGGGGCTGACGAACGCGGCCCGGTACGCGGGCGGTGAGCGCGTGAACGCGCGCATCGCCCTGACCGACGAGGACTTGGAGATCACGATGGAGAACCCGCTGCCCGCCCGGGCGCCGGTGGCCCGCCCCGACGGCGGCCGCGGCCTGCGCGGCATCGCCGAACGCGCCCGGCTGCTCGGCGGCACGTCCGAGGCGGGAGCGTCGGGCGGCGTCTGGCGTCTCGCCGTCCGGCTCCCGGTGGGAGGCCACCGATGAGCGGCCCGATCAGGATCGTCCTGGCCGACGACGAGCGGATGGTCCGCACCGCCCTGCGGGTGATCCTCGACGCCGAACCGGACCTGGAGGTGGTCGGCGAGGCGTCGACCGGCGCCGAGGCGGTGCCGGTGGTGCGTGAACTGCGGCCGGACGTGGTGCTGATGGACGTACGGATGCCGGAGGTCGACGGGATCCGGGCGACCGAGCAGATCCTGGCGACGCTGCCCGAACCGCCCCGGATCGTGGTCGTGACGACCTTCGAGAACGACGCGTACGTGTACGACGCGCTCCGGGTGGGCGCCGCCGGGTTCCTGCTGAAGCGGGCGGCGGCGGAGGAGCTGGTGAGCGCCGTACGACTGGTGGCGCGCAGCGACTCGCTGCTCTACCCGGCGGCCGTACGGGGCCTCGCCGCCGAACACGCCCGGCGCAGGCCGCCGGCGCCGCCGCGCTGGGCGACCCGGCTGACCGAGCGGGAGGCGGAGGTCCTGCGGCTGATGACGACGGGGATGACGAACGCGGAGATCGCGGACCGGATGGGTGTCGGCCCGGCGACGACCAAGAGCCACGTGGCGGCGGTCCTGTCGAAGACGGGCGCGCGGGACCGTACGCAGGCGGTGATCCTGGCGTACGAGTCGGGGTTCGTCACCCCGCGTTGAGCGGGCCCTCACCACCGGTCCCCGCGCGCTCACCCCCCGTCGACGAAGTGGCGCCCGGTATGAAGGTTCCCTGAGAAACGGGACACACCCGGAACATCCGGCGCCCTGCCGTTCGTCCCGCACATGGGATGAATAAGACGATCAGGCGCGCCTCGGTCTTCGCGCTGCTCCTGGTGCTCGCCCTGCTGGGCCGGGCGACCTGGGTGCAGGCGTACGAAGGCAAGGCCCTCGCAGACGACAAGAACAACCGGCGGAAGGTCATGGCGCAGTACGCGCAGCCGCTCGGGAACATCATCGTGGCCGGCTCGCCGGTCACCGGTTCGAAGAAGACGGAGGGCGGCGACCTCGCGTACAAGCGCGACTACACCGACGGCGAGCTCTACGCGGCCGTCACCGGCTACAGCTCGCAGGCGTACGGCGCCACGCAGCTGGAGGGCATCTACGCCGACGTCCTGGACGGCACCGACGACCGGCTGAAGAACCCGCTGGAAGCCCTCACCGGCAAGCAGCAGGAGCCCGGGGACGTGCTCACGACGATCGACCCCGCCGTGCAGAGGGCCGGCTACCAGGCGCTCGGGAAGAAGAAGGGCGCCGCCGTCGCCATCGACCCGAAGACGGGGCGGATCCTGGGCATGATCTCCACGCCCTCCTACGACCCCTCGAAGATCGCCGGGATGACGGACGGGGCGAGCTGGCGGGAGCTGACCACGGACGACGACAAGCCGCTGGTCAACCGCGCGCTGCGACAGCCCCTGCCGCCGGGTTCCACCTTCAAGCTGGTCGTCGCCGCGGCCGCGCTGGAGGAAAAGCTCTACGGCTCCGTGGACACGGCGACCGAGAGCCCGAACCCGTACACGCTGCCGAACACCCGGACCGTGCTGAAGAACGAGAACGCCTCCGCGCCCTGCGAGAACGCGACCATCCGCACCGCGCTCCAGTACTCCTGCAACAACGTCTTCGCCAAGATGGCCGTCGATCTCGGGCAGGACAAGGTGAAGGCGATGGCGGACAAGTTCGGCTTCGACGACGCCGAGCAGGACGTGCCCGTACGCGCCTACCCGAGCGTCTATCCGTCCGGCATGGACAAGGCGCAGACGGCACTGACCGGTATCGGGCAGTTCGATGTGACCGCCACCCCGCTGCAGATGGCCATGGTGTCCGCCGCGATCGCCAACGACGGGCTCATGGCGTCGCCGCACATGGTTTCGCGGGTCGTCGACTCCGACGGTGACACCCTCGACTCCTTCGAGGACGGGGACACCCGGCGGATCGTCTCCTCCGGGACGGCGGAGCAGCTGCGCAGCGCGATGGTGACGGTGGTCGAGAAGGGCACGGGCACGAACGCGGCGGTCTCCGGCGCGGAGGTGGGCGGCAAGACCGGTACCGCACAGCACGGCGAGAACAACAGCAAGACGCCGTACGCCTGGTTCACGTCCTACGCCAAGGACGCCGAGACGGGCAAGGAGGTCGCCGTCGCCGTCCTGATCGAGGACTCGGGCGCGGCGCGCTCGGAGGTCAGCGGCAACGGGCTGGCGGCCCCGGTGGCGCAGAAGATGATGAAGGCGGCGCTGAGGTGACGGCGGGGCCCGCGACACGGTATGCAAGGTCCCTCAAGATCCGAGCACAGTTTCGATCCCGCGGAGGACCGCCGTGCGCCTGCCCCGTTCCCTGTCCGGCTGGACCATGGCCGTCTTCGGGCTGCTCGCCGCGGGATTGGGGGTGGTGGGGCTGGTCTCCCCGGACGCCATGCTCACGGTCATGGGCTTCGACCCCATACCGAAGGCGAGCCGCGCGGAGGGAGACCACACCCTGGTCTTTCTGACCGCCTCCTCCATGGCCGCGCTGAATATGGGCGTCTACTACGTCCTGGCCTCCCTCGCCGACTGGAAGCCCTTCTTCCGCTGGACGGTTCCCTTCCGTCTCCTCACCTGCGCCGTCTTCACCATCGCCGTCGTCACCGGCCGCGCACCGGCCGGGTTCCTCGGCGTGGGCATCTGGGAGGGCCTCGGCGCGCTGGCCACGGGGGCGGCCCTCCGGTACGAGAAGCGGTCGCCCCGCCCGTAGACGGGCCTACTCGACGCCGGGCAGCTGCTGGAGACGCCGACCACCGTGCCCATCGTGTCGAAGAAGTCGCTGAGCAGCAGGGTGAGACGAGCAGCACGAGGGTGACGACTTCGATCTGTTCGAAGGCGCCGAAGAGACTGAAGGAGCCGACGAAACCAGCAGACGCCGCTCACCGATCCGGCCTGATCACAAGGCACCCCTAGGTCATCTGCCCGATCCGCACGGGCCACCTCAGAGGTCAGGCTGCGGGCATGAAGGGGACGGCAGGGCTTTATCTCTCCGGGGTGCTGGTGTCCGGCTTCGGCTCCACGGCGATGTGGCTGGCTTCGGGGATCTGGGTCAAGTCACTGACCGGCTCGGACAGTCTGGCGGCGCTGACCGTCTTCGCGCTGTGGGCGCCGGTGCTCCTCGGCCCGCTGCTCGGCACGGTCGCCGACCGCGTGCGGCGCAGGCCGCTGATGGTGTGGTCGAACGCGGCGATGGCGGCCCTGCTGCCGACGCTGCTGTGGGTGGATTCCGCGGACCGGGTGTGGCTGCTGTTCGCCGTGCTCGTGCTGTACGGGGCGCAGGGGGCGGTCCACGACGCGGCGGAGGCCGCGCTGGCCGCGGGCGTCCTCGACAAGCGGCGGCTCGGGGACTTCAACGGGCTGCGGACGACGGCGAACGAGGGCATGAAGCTGATCGCCCCGCTCGCCGCGGCGGGACTCCTCGCCCGGTACGGCGGCGGTCTGGTCGCCCTGCTCGACGCGGCGACCTTCGCCGCGGCCGCCGGCCTGTTCGCGCTGATGCGGGTGCGGGAGGAGAGGCCGGCGCGGCGGGAGTCGGCGCACTGGCTCCGTGACACGGCGGAGGGACTGCGGACGATCCGGTCCTCCCCGGTGCTGCGTCCGCTGGTGGGGACGGGGGCGTTCACGATGCTGCTCGCCGGCCTCAACGGAGCGGCGGTCTACGCGGTGGTGGACAGCGGCCTCGGCCGCTCCCCCGCGTACGCGGGCGTGCTGTACGCCGTCCAGGGCGCGGGTTCGGTGGTCGCGGGGCTTGCGGCGGGGCCCCTGCTGCGCAGGGTGCCGGAGCGGCTGGTGTCCGCCGCCGGGCTGGCCCTTTTCGCCACGGCGGCGGGGCTGCGGGCGGTCCCGCACGACGGGGTGGCCCTGGCCGCGAGCGCGGTGATCGGCCTGGGGCTGCCCTCCGTCCTCCTCGCCGCGATGACGGCCGTTCAGCGGGAGGCTCCGGCGGACGCGGTGGGCCGCGCGGCGGCGACCGCGCACACGCTGCTCTTCGTCCCGAACGCGGTCGCCCTGGCGGTGGGCGCCGGTCTGGTCGCCTTCCTGGACGTACGGGTGCTGCTCCCGCTCCTGGGCGTGGCGGGCCTGGCGGTGGCGGGAGTGACGGCTGCCCGCCACCGCGCGTGAGGCCCCGCGTCAGCCGAGCGCCCGCAGGGCCTCCCGTACCGCCGTGAGGTCCGCGTTCGAGGCCAGGCCCGCGTGGTAGAGGCGCAGTTCGGTCGCTCCGGCGTCCGCCGCGCGCTTGGCGTCGTCGGCGAGGAGACGGGGGGAGCCTCCCATGCCCGTCACCACCGGGAAGTTGGCCGCGACGACGGAGGAGGGGCGAGCCCGCCCCGCGAAGGGGGCCACCGAGGAGGCCGGGGTGACCACGCCGTCCGCGACGGCGAGGACGTGCGCCGGGTCGGTGCCCACGTTGGCGCCGCAGCGGTACGGGAGCGGATCGGCGTGGAGCAGGACGCGGAAGCCGGGTGGGGCGGCCGCCCGGACCGCGCCCACGGCGGCCTCCTGGAGGGCGCGGGAGCACCGGAGGCGCCAGGCCAGAGCCGGGCCCTCGAAGGCGCCGAGGCTGCCCGCGGGGCCCCCGGCCCAGACCGGTTCCAGTGCGTCCCGCACGGCCGCCGCCAGCCCGTCGGGGTCGACGCCCTCCTCTCCGTACCCCCGCACGCAGGAGGGGCAGAAGCAGAGGGACATCAGGTACTGCTCGGCGTCGCCGAGCACCACGCCCGCCGTCTTGTCGTGGGCGTGGAGATGCGCGAGGCCGTACCAGCCGCAGGACTCCAGCTCCGTGCCGGCCGCTCCGGGCCGTACCGCCGCCTCGGCCGCGAGGCGGACGAGGTAGGCGCGGACCTCCGGCTGCGCGATGCACGGCGCCCAGGGGTAGCGGTCGCCGTAGGCGTTGACGACCGAGGTCTCCGGACGCTCCGCACCCAGGCGGGAGTTGTGGGCGAGGACGACCCAGCTGTGGACCTCAAGGCCCGTGTCGGCGAGGGCGTGGGCGGCCGCGCCGTACGCGTCGCCCGGCGCCCACTCCCCCGCCGGGTACGGCCGCAGGTCGTGTCCGGACCAGCGGGCGGGGTCCGGCGGGTAGAGGACGGCGGCGTACTCGGCGGTGACGATCCGGTGCCGCGGGTGCCGGGGCGTGAGGGCGCGCGTGGAGTGGTAGGCGGAGGCGAGCGTGACCTGCCGGACGCCGAGGTCCGCGAGCAGGGCCGGCGCGGCGGGGTCACCGACGACGTCCCAGGGGTAGACGAAGGTTCCGGCCCTCACGCGTCCGCCTCCCCGGTCGCGAGCAGGGCCCGGCCGCGCTCGATGATCACGGCGAGCTCCTTCAGGTGCTCGGGCGCGGGCTCGCTCAGCGGCGGCCGGACCTCGCCGACGTCCAGACCCCCCATCCGTACCGCCGCCTTGACGAGGGACACCGCGTAGCCGCGTCCCTTCGCCCGCAGTTCCACGAGGGGCCGGTAGAAGCCGTCGATGAGCCGGTTCACGGTCGCGTCGTCGCCGGAGGTGAGGGCCCGGTGGAAGGCGAGGGCGATGTCGGGGGCGAAGCAGAAGACGGCGGAGGAGTAGAGGGTGACGCCGATGCCCCGGTAGGCGGGTCCGGTGAGTTCGGCGGTGGGCAGGCCGTTGAAGTAGAGCAGGTCGAGGCCCTCGGCGCGGACGGCGCTGACGATCCGCTGCATCAGGTCGAGGTCGCCGAGGCCGTCCTTGAGTCCGATGATCCCCTCGGCCCGGGCGAGGGCGACGGCGGTCTCGGGGGTGAGGATCGCGTTGTCGCGCTGGTAGACGACGACGTCGAGCGAGGTGGCGGCGGCCAGTTCGGTGTAGTGGCGCAGCAGCCCCGCCTGGTCGGCGACGACGAGGTACGGGGGCATGGCGAGGAGGGCGTCGGCGCCGGCCTCCTCGGCGAGCCGGGCGTAGCGGATCGCGAGCGCCGTTCCGTAGCCGGCGCCGGCCAGGACGGGGACGCGGCCGGCGGCCTCCTCGACGGCGGCGGCGACGCAGACGCGGAACTCCTCGGGGGTGATGGCGTGGAACTCGCCGGTGCCGCAGCAGGCGAAGACGGCGGCGGCCCCCGCCTCGATGCCGTCCCGTACGTGCGCGCGGAAGGTGTCGAGGTCGACGGCGCCGTCCGGTCCGAAGGCGGTGACGGGGAAGAACAGCGGGCCGTCGAGCCGCTCGACGAGCGGGGCGGCGGGCGGGGCTGAGGTCACGGGCGCTCCCTGAGAAGTCCGTCGTGCACAGTTCTGACTGTTGTCCATATTCTTGAACAACTTCACGCTAGAGCAGTGCCGAAGCGCCGGTCAAGGCGCAAACCCGCTTCCCCGCACGGCCTTGACGGTCCATGAGGCCGCTCCCTACCGTGTCCATGGTTGTGAATGTGATCCACGGACGGAGACTGACGTACATGCCCACACCCCGCACCGTCCTGCTCACCGGCGCCGCCGGCGGCGTCGGCACGCTGATGCGTGAGCTGCTGCCCGCGTACGGATACGAGCTGCGGCTGCTCGACCTGGCCCCCGTCGACGGCGCGCCCGACGCGATCGTGGCCGACCTCGCCGACCGGAAGGCGCTGCGGGAGGCCGTCCGGGGCGTCGACTCCATCATCCATCTCGCCGGGATCTCCCTGGAGTCCACCTTCGAAAAGATCCTGGCCGCCAACATCACCGGCCTGCACCACCTCTACGAGGCCGCGCGCGAGGAGGGGGTGCGACGGATCGTCTTCGCCTCCAGCAACCACGCCGTCGGCTTCACCCCGCGCCCGCGCGGGGACGACCCGCTGATCCCCGTCGGCACCCCGCACCGGCCCGACACCTTCTACGGCCTGTCCAAGTGCTTCGGCGAGGATCTGGCCCAGTTCTACTGGGACATGCACGGGATGGAGACCGTGTCCGTACGGGTCGGGTCCTGCTTCCCCGAGCCGACCTCGGTCCGGATGCTGTCGATGTGGCTGAGCCCGGCGGACTGCGCCCGCCTCTTCCACGCGGCCCTCACCGCCGAGCACGTGGGACACACGGTGGTGTACGGCTCCTCCGCCAACACCCGGCTCTGGTGGGACCTCTCCTCGGCGCGTGCCCTCGGCTACGAACCCCAGGACGACTCGGAGCCGTACGCGGAGCGACTCGTCGCCGAGCAAGGGCCCCTGTCGGACGACGACCCGGCGGCCGCGCACCTGGGCGGCCACTTCTGCACCGACCCGCCGCGCTGGCCCCACTGACGGCCCGACGGATACACGGGCCCGGCCGGACTGATGCGGGGGCGCCGGCCGGAGCCCGGGTCACGGCATGCGTTGGCACACGCGGACGGGGGGAACGCTAGAACGTCCGGCGGCGCGCCGCGATCCGCTCGGCGCACCGGCTGTCCGAAAAGCGCGACGATCACGACGGGCGGGGCCCGGCGGGGTGATCAGCCTCCCGAACGGAGGGTCTGCGAGGGCGTCTCGCCGAACCGGGTCCGGTACTGCGCCGCGAACCGTCCCAGGTGCGTGAAGCCCCAGCGCCCGGCCACCTCGCTCACGCTCAGCTCACCCGGCCCCGCGCCCCGGAGCTCCTGGTGGACCCGGTCGAGCCGGACCTCCCGTAGGTACGCCATCGGCGACATACCCACGTACTCCCGGAACGACTCCTGGAGCCGGCGCACGCCGACCCGGGCCAGGCCGGCGAGTTCGGTGGTGGTGAAGGGGTGCTCGGGGCAGGCGAGGACCGCGTCCATCGCCCGCTTCACGGGTGCGGGGCGCAGCGGCTCCGACGGGTGGGCGAGCTCGTCCCGCCAGGGGTGCTCGGCAGCCAGGAGCAACCCGTTGAGCAGGGCTTCCTGCAGCGGCGCGGCCACCAGCGGGTGCTGGGCCAGGCTGTCCCCGGCGAGCGCCTCGTGCGCCACCTGTCGGGCGAAGCGCACCCAGCTCAGCCCGGGGCCGCGCGCGACGTCCAGGCGCGGCTCGAAGGCGAGCGGGCCGCGGAGCGGGCGGCCGAGGAGGCGTTCGAGCCGGTCGGCCAGCGCGGTCGCGCCGATCTTGACGGAGACGGCCCTGCAGTCCCCGCTCCACCGGTCCAGGACGGTGTCGCCCGACGGGTCGAGCACCACCGCGTCCGTCGCCGTCGCGACCACCGGCGCGCGACCGCCCTGGCGCAGTTCCATGGTCCCGGTGAGCGGGGCGTTGACGTGGAACGCGCCCAGCTCGCCGAAGCGCATCCGGACATCGGCCCCGCAGGCCAGGTCCCCGATGACCAGCGGTCCGAGCTCGACGGTGTCGAACCGGGCGGCGAAGGTCCGTTCCCGCCGCTCGATGACGTCCATGAAATTGGCGTAGTACCGCGCGTCGATCTCCTGCCGCGCCTCGTCCACGTCCCGCGTCCGAAAAGAGCTCCCACCCACGAGGCGAAAGAATATTCGCATGACGGAGCCGGCCGGGACCGGCAGGATGCCCGTCATGCCACGGCCCCATGGATTCGTCTACGAGCAGCGCGCGAACGGCACGGTCGTCCTCACCCACCAGGGACGCGCCGCCGGCACCCTGCGCGGTCCCCGCGCGGAGAAGTTCCTGGCGGAGGTGGTTGCGGGGGACGCCCAGCTGGTCATGGCGCGCTGGACCGGCGCGTACAGGTTCGGCAACGAGCGTGCCGGGAAGAACCACCCCCGTCACCAGGGTGGCCGAAGGGGAGGAAGGTAAGGGAACGGCAAAGCGGTCTCGCTCGTTACCCCTGGCATGACCGCTATGACCCCCGGCTCGAACATCCCTCTCTCCGCCGCGCGCGTGGCGGTGGACGTCGCCGCCCCGGTGCGGCTCGACGTCTCGGGCCTGCTGCTCAACGCCGACGGCAAGGTGCGCTCGGACGACGACTTCATCTTCTACAACCAGCCCGCCGGCCCCGGCGTGACGTACCGCTCGGGCGGCGGCACGACTCCGGACGCGATCGTGGTGGACACGGCCGCGGTGCCGCCCGGCATCGAGAAGATCGTCGTCACAGCGAGCCCCGACGCGGCCGGCCAGTCGTTCCAGGGCATCGAGCCCACGGCGACGATCCGGAACGCCGACGACGGCACCGTCCTCGCGACCTTCACGCCGCCGCGGCTCGGCACGGAGACGGCGCTGGTGATCGTGGAGATCTATCTCCGGGGCGGTGCCTGGAAGGCCCGTGCGGTGGGCCAGGGATACGCGAACGGGCTCGCCGGGATCGCCACCGACTTCGGCGTCTCGGTGGACGAGGAGCCCGCGGCGGCGGCCCCGGCCGCGGCGCCCGTCACGCCGGCGGCGCCGCCGGCTCCCGCAGCGGACCCGCGGATCGCCGCCCCGACGCCTCCCCCGCCGGCCGCTCCCCCGGCGGCGCCCGCAGCCCCCGTCTCGACGGGCAAGATCAACCTGGACAAGGGCCGGGTCAGCCTCCAGAAGAACCAGACAGTGTCCCTGGTCAAGGGCGGCCGCCCGCTGCTCTCCCAGGTCAAGATGGGCCTCGGGTGGGAGCCCGCGTACCGCGGCAAGGACATCGACCTCGACGCCTCCGTCATCGCCTACGGCCCGCAACGCAACCACCTGGACAGCTGCTACTTCGGCAAGCTGTCCATCCTGAACGGATCGATCAAGCACTCCGGGGACAATCTGACGGGCGAGGGCGCGGGTGACGACGAGGTCATCGTCGTGGACCTCGGCCGTCTCCCCGCCGACGCCACCGGCCTCGTCTTCACGGTCAACTCCTTCTCCGGCCAGAAGTTCACCGAGGTCGCCAAGGCCTACTGCCGCCTGATGGACGCGGCGACCGGCGAGGAGCTGGTCCGCTTCGACCTGACCACGGCCGAGCCGCAGACGGGCGTGATGATGGCCAAGCTCATCAAGCAGTTCTCGGGCGAGTGGGAGATGACGGCGATGGGCGAGTTCGTGAAGTCGCGGACCGTCCGGGGCATGGTCAAGCCGGCCGCCCAGGCGCTCTGAACGGCCGGCCGTGAGCCTGCCCGGAAAACCGACCGCTGGAACAGCGCGCTGTACGCGTTGAGGGCGGGCCGGCCGCCGAGGTGGACGTGGAGGACGGTCGCGTCGCGGCCGTTCTCGCCCCGCGCCACCAGGTCGACCAGACCCGCCGTCGACTTTCCCGACCAGTGACCGGAGGCCGGGGCCGGTCGCTCAGCGCCGGGGCCGGCGTCGCCAGGGGGCCGGTGACGGCGACCATGATCCCCGGGGACTGGATGCACGCGAAAAGCGTGTCGCCGTCGGGCGAGAAGACGACGCCGGTGAACTCGCTGTCGTTCAGCTCGTTGCGGGCGATCGGGTACGTCCGGCCGCGCTCGGTCGCGCCGAAGAGGTGCTGGAAGCCTTCGCCGTCCTCGGCGACGACGAGGCCGCCGTGGGGGGAGACGGTGATGCTGTCCGGGCCGTCGTAACCGGAGGCCACGCCGAGGAGGACCTGGAGGGTGAGGGTGCGGCGCTCGGGGTCGTAGAACCAGACCTGACCGTCGTGCGGGGCCCCGGGGCTCTCCTCGCGGGCGTACGAGGAGACGACGTAGGCCCCTCCGTCACCCCACCACATGCTCTCCAGCTTGCGGGCGCGGATGACCTCGCCGGGCCCGAACTGCTCGCGGACCTCGGCCGTGCGCCCGTCGCGGTCGGGGACGTCCACCCAGTCCACGCCGTAGACGGGGCCGATCGCGGCGCGGGAGAGGCCGTCGACGAACCGGCCCGCCGAGTCGAAGCACCTGGGGGCCTGGCGCACGCCCGCGTCGTCGGCGAGGGTGCGGAGCCTGCCACGGCCGTGCGTGAAGCCCTCCGGCGGGACCCAGCGGAAGAAGAGGCCGTTGGGCTCGGCCGCGTCCTCGGTGAGGTAGGCGTGGCCGCGCCGGGGGTCGATGACGACGGCTTCGTGGTCATAGCGGCCGAAGGCCTTGATCGGCCGGGGGTCGAGATAGGCGCGGCGGTCGTGCGGGGCGACCTCGAAGACGTAGCCGTGGTCCTTGGTCATGCCGTTCTCGCCGGCGAGGTCGGAGTTCTCCTCGCAGGTGAGCCACGTGCCTCAGGAGGTGCGCCCGCCGGCGCAGTTGGTGGAGGTGCCGGCGATGCCGACCCACTCGGCGACGCGGCCGTCGCGCTGTATCTCCACGACCGTGCAGCCGCCGGAGGCGGCGGGGTCGTAGACGAGCCCCTCGGTGAGCGGGACAGGATACTTCCACTTGGAGCGCGGGCCCTTGAGCTCGTGGTTGTTGACGAGGTACGTGACGCCGCGCGGGCCCGCGAAGGTGGCGGTGCCGTCGTGATGGGAGGGGGTGAACTCACCGGACTCCAGGGTGGTGACGCCGCTGTGGGTGATGACGCGGTACGAGAACCCGGCGGGGAGGGCGAGGATGCCGGCGGGGTCCTGCACGAGCGGCCCGTACCCGAGCCGGTGCCCGTGCCCCTCCCGGTCCTCGGCGGCCAGCGCCTCGGGCGCGGTGGCGAGCGCTCCGACAGCGCCGGTGAGGGCGAGGCCCGCGCCGGTGGCGGCGGACTGCTTGGCGAATTCTCTGCGTTGAGAGGCATGGCGATCGGTCTCCCCTGGGGTCACCCGGTGTCGGGCACGCGGTTCCGGCCACGTATAAACGGGAGTTGAACAGAGAGGCGAATTCCCATGAACCTGCCCCCCTCCGGCCGTCGGGTCCTCGTCAGCGGTGCTTCCCGGGGCCTCGGCCGCGCGGTTGCCCAGGCGTTCGCCGCCAACGGCGACCGGGTCGCCGTCCACTACGGCTCGCGCGCCGACGAGGCCCGCGAGACCCTCGACTCCCTCGAAGGCACCGGCCACGCGCTGGTCGGCGGGGACCTGTCCGATCCGGCGGGCGCGGCGGCGGTGGCCGGGGCCGCGGCCGAGGCGCTCGGCGGGATCGACGTGCTGGTGAACAACGCGGCCGTCAACGTCCGCCATCCGCTGCCCGAGACGCCGTACGACGAGTGGGTCGCCGTCTGGGAGCGGCACGTCGCGGTGAACCTGCTCGCCACGGCGAACCTGAGCCACCTGGCGGCCCGGCGGATGATCGACCAGGGCGGGGGCGGCAGGATCGTGAACATCGGCTCGCGCGGGGCGTTCCGGGGCGAGCCGGACCACCCGGCGTACGGGGCGACGAAGGCCGCCGTCCACGCGCTGGGCCAGTCCCTGGCGGTCTCGCTGGCCCCGCACGGCATCGCCGTCGCCTCGGTGGCCCCCGGCTTCTTCGCGACCGAACGCGTGGCTCCTCGCCTCACGGGCCCGGAGGGCGAAGCGATCCGCGCCCAGAGCCCCTTTCACCGCGTGGCCGCGCCGGAGGAGATCGCCGCGGCCGTCCTCTGGCTCGCCTCCCCGGAAGCCGAATGGTCCTCCGGCGCCGTCCTCGACCTCAACGGCGCGTCCCACCTCCGCACCTGACCCCGGACCCGAGAGCCCGCGGCGGCCCCGGGGCGGGGCCCCGGGTCCGGGCAGCCTTTCGGGGGAGCGGCGGGGCGGGGAGTCCGGGTCCTCACCCGCGACGCCCCGGCCCGCGTCAACCCCCGACGCGTGAGCGCGCCTTGAAGGCCGCCTTGCGGGCGTCCTTCGCCGCGTGCTTGTCGCGGTGGAGGCGGCCCATCGCCTCCAGGACCTCGGCCGTCGCCGGGTGGTCGACGCGCCAGGCCGTGTCGAAGAAGCCGCTGTGCTGGCCCGTGAGGCCCTCCACCAGGTCCTGGAGTTCCTCCAGGTCACCCTCCGCGTCCAGCTGCGCCGCGATCGTGTCGATCGCCAGCCAGAAGATCATCGACTCCGGCGGCGCCGGAATGTCCGCCGCGCCCCGCTCCGCCAGCCAGACCCGGGCGAGCCCGCCCAGCTCCGCGTCGTCCAGGACCTCCCGTACGGCCGGCTCCGCCTCGGGCCCCACCAGGGCCAGGGCCTGCTGGCAGTGGAGCCGGCGCAGCGGCGAGCCGGCGTCGGCGCCCCGGGCGGCGGCGAGCAGCTCCCGCGCCGCCTCCACCGCGCCCCGCCCGGCCAGCCACCCCGCGGTCTCGGCGCGCGCCGCGCTCTCGGGGTACACGGAGAGTCCGTCGAGCAGGGCGTCCGCGCCCTTGTCCGCCAGTTCGCCGACGGCCGGCGCGTCCACGCCCGCCTCCAGCATCCTGGCCCGTACGCCGTAGAGCCCGAGCGGCGTCAGCCTGACCATGCCGTACCGGGTCACGTCCTCCTCGTCGATCGGCGGGGCCGGCTCCGGGCCCTCCTCGCCCGCCTCCGCCTCCACCATCAGCGCCTCGTCGACCGGCTGGTACTCGACGAGCCCGATCGGTTCGAGCAGCCTGAACTGGTCGTCCAGCCGCATCATCGCCTCGGAGACCTGCTCCAGTACCTCGTCGGTCGGCTCGCCCATGTCGTCCGGCACGATCATCGACGCCGCGAGCGCCGGCAGGGGCACCGGGCCCTCGCCCGTACCGCCTTCGCTGACCGTCAGCAGATACAGGTTCCCGAGCACGCCCTCCAGGAACTCCGCCTCCTCCTCCGGGTTCCAGTCGAGCCGCTCGAAGTCGATCTCGCCGTCCTCGCCGATGACCTCCGCCAGATCGTCGAGCACGGGGGCCGTCGCGTCGGCGAGCACCACGTCGAGGCCGTCGAGCCAGATCCCGAGGACGTCGCGCGGCGCGCCGCCGGTGAGGAGGGTGAGGTTCTCGCCGGCGGTCACCGCACCGGGGGCTTCCTCGTCGCCGTCCTCGACTTCCACCAGGCCGGTGTCCACCGCGACCCGCCACGCCTCGCTCGCGTACGCCTCGCCCTCCTCGTCCGCCGCGAGACCCAACACCTCGGCCGCCGAGGGGAGTTGTTTGTCGACGAGTTCACCGCCCGAACCGACCCGGGTCTCGGGGCCGGCCCAGCGGGCGAGCCGGGCGGCACGGGCCAGCAGGGGGGTGGCCAGGGCGTCGCGCGCCAGCTCCGCGTCCGAGTGCAGCTGAACGGGGGGCAGAGTGGGGCGATCCGGTGCCATCTGGGGTCTTCTCCTCGAAGAGCGCTGGGGGACGAACGGCCTTCAGCGTAGACGCATTTCCGGCGCCGTCCGCCGGTTCACGGAGCCGTCAGCCTTCGTACACCCGTCGACCACCCGCCGACCCTTGACAAGGCACCCGCTCAACCAAGAGATTGACGCGCGTAGATCCATCGACCGATCCTCCAAGCACCTGCGGAGCCCCTTGATGCCTTCCTCCATACCGAGATCAGCGGCCGTCGCCGCCGTCGTGTCCGCCGCCCTCGCCGCCGGGCTCCTCGCCGGATCCGCCGCCTCGGCGGACACCTCCGCCGACGCCGCCGCCGGCGTCCGCGTCCACGACATCCAGGGCACCACGCGCGTCTCGCCGCTGGTCGGCAAGCAGGTCACCGGTGTCACGGGCGTCGTGACCGGTGTACGGACGTACGGCTCGCGCGGTTTCTGGATCCAGGACCCGCAGGCCGACGACAACCCGGCCACCAGCGAGGGCCTCTTCGTCTTCACCAGCTCCGTCCCGACCGTCGCCGTCGGCGACGCGGTGAGCGTGAACGGCACCGTCGGCGAGTACGTCCCCGGCGGCCTGAACTCGGGCAACCAGTCGCTCACTCAGATCTCCCGGCCGACCGTGACCGTGGTCTCCTCCGGCAACCCGGTCCCGGCACCGGTGACGATCTCCGCCTTCTCCGTCCCGGACGCGTACGCCCCTGAGGGCGACCCGGCCGCCGGCGGCTCGATCAACGGCCTCACGCTGGACCCGGAGACGTACGCCCTGGACTACTACGAGTCCCTGGAGGGCGCCAACGTCCGCGTCGGCACCTCGCGGGTCGTGGGCGCCACCGACCCGCACGCGGAGCTGTGGGTGACGGTGAAGCCGTGGGAGAACGCCAACCGCCGGGGCGGCACGGTCTACGGCTCGTACAGCGCGCAGAACACCGGGCGGCTGCAGATCCAGTCGCTCACGCCGCTCGCGCAGCAGCCCTTCCCCAAGGCGAACGTCGGCGACGTGCTCGCCGGTACGACCGAGGGCCCGCTGGACTTCAACCAGTTCGGCGGCTACACGCTGACCGCGCGCACCCTGGGTACGGTCGTGGACCGCGGCCTGGAGCGCGAGACCACCGAGAAGCAGCACAAGAACGAGCTGGCGGTCGCGACGTACAACGTCGAGAACCTCGATCCGTCCGACCCGCAGGAGAAGTTCGACGCGCTGGCCGCGGCCGTGGTGGACAACCTGGCCTCGCCCGACATCGTCGCCCTGGAGGAGATCCAGGACAACAACGGCGCCAAGAACGACGGCACGGTCGCGGCCGACCAGACGCTGAAGAAGTTCACGGACGCGATCGTGGCCGCGGGCGGCCCGGCCTACGAGTGGCGCTCGGTCGACCCGGTGAACAACAAGGACGGCGGCGAGCCCGGCGGCAACATCCGTCAGGTCTTCCTCTTCAACCCGGAGCGGGTCTCCTTCACCGACCGGTCGGCGGGCGACGCGACGGCGGCGACGGACGTGGTGCGCGGCGAGCGGGGCGGCGCGGCGCTGACGGCCTCGCCCGGCCGGATCGACCCGGCGAACACGGCGTGGGAGAACAGCCGCAAGCCGCTGGCCGGCGAGTTCACCTTCCGCGGCCGGACGGTCTTCGTCATCGCCAACCACTTCGGCTCGAAGGGCGGTGACGAGGGTCTGACCTCGCACCACCAGCCGCCGAACCGTTCCTCCGAGGCGAAGCGCCTCCTCCAGGCGCAGGCCGTCAACGCCTTCGTCAAGGATGTCCTCGCCATCGAGAAGCAGGCCGACGTGCTGGTCCTCGGCGACATCAACGACTTCGAGTTCTCCGAGACCACGAAGGCGCTGACGGACGGCGGCGCGCTCTACCCGGCCGTGAAGTCGCTGCCGCGCAGCGAGCGCTACTCGTACGTCTACCAGGGCAACAGCCAGGTTCTCGACCAGATCCTGACGAGCCCGGGCGTGCACCACTTCGAGTACGACAGCGTCCACATCAACGCGGAGTTCGCCGACCAGGACAGCGACCACGACCCCCAGGTCCTCCGCTTCCGCCCCTAGCTAGATCGCGTCCGGAGAGTAGCGCCGTCTGCCCGCGGGCCAGGCGGGACTTCACGGACCCGGCCTAGTCACGGCGGCCGGTGGCCCGGTCCGCCGGAGGGGGCAGGCAGCCCTCCGGCGGGCCGCCCACCGCGCGAAGCCCGGCTCGCCTCCCCCGCGTAGCCGAAGTCCGGGCCGAAGGGCAGCACGACGCCGTGCCGGGTCCCGATGGCCTGGACCTCGTCCCGGGCCAGGGGCGTCACCCCGGCTCCGGCGGCACCCGGCATCGACAACAGGTCGATGCACCCGTGGAAGACTGCCGGGCATGATCTTTCGTACGGCCACTCGGGGTGAACTGCCCGCCGTTCTTGCCCTGCTGGCGGACGAGGAGAGGGTCGTGGCCCCCGCTTCCGTCGTCGTCACCGAGGCGTACGAGCGGGCGTTCGCGGAGATCGAGGGGGATCCGCGCAACGAGCTGATGGTGCTCGTGGAGGAGGGCGGCACGGTCCTCGGGTGTCTGCAACTCACCTACATCCCCGGCCTGGGCAAGGGCGGCGCCGAGCGTGCCCTGATCGAGGCGGTGCGGGTCCGGGCGGACCGGCGTGGGGGCGGGCTCGGCCGGGAGCTGATGCGGCGGGCGGTGGAGCGGGCGCGCGAACGCGGCTGCGGGCTCGTGCAGTTGACCAGCGACAAGCGGCGGACGGAGGCCCACCGCTTCTACGCCTCCCTGGGCTTCGCCCGCAGCCACGACGGTTTCAAACTGCGGTTCTGACCCGCCCCAGCGCCCGTCTGTTGCCCGGGATCATCCAGGCCGACCCTGCGACCCTTCAGAGATGCTGATCGATCACCCGAAGCAGAACTAAGTGGACCTTCAGCGTCCTGGCCGCGCAGACTGCCTCGATGAGCACTGAACGACCTTTCGGCCGGGCACTCTGCGCGATGATCACCCCCTTCACCGCCACCGGGGAGCTGGATCTCGACGTCGTCCGCGAGCACGCCGCCCACCTGGTCGCCGAGGGCTGTGACGGCCTCGTCCTGAACGGAACGACCGGCGAGTCCCCGACCACCTCGGACGACGAGAAGGCGGCCCTGATCAGGGCGGTGTGCGAGGCCGTCGGACCCGGCCCGGCGGTCGTCGCGGGTGTCGGCACCCCCGACACCCGGCACACCGTCGAGCTGGCCCGCCAGGCCGAGGCGGCGGGCGCCGACGGGCTCCTCGTCGTCACTCCGTACTACAGCCGCCCTCCCCAGGCCGCCGTCGAGGCGCATTTCCTACGCGTGGCGGACGCCACCGGACTGCCGGTGATGCTGTACGACATCCCAGGGCGCACCGGCACCCGCGTCGAGCCGGAGACGATGCTGCGGCTCGCGGCGCACCCCCGGATCGTCGCGGTCAAGGACTGCGCCTACGACCTGCTCGGCAGCGCGAAGGTGATCGCCCGCACCTCGCTCGCCTACTACTCCGGCTGCGAGGAGCTGAACCTTCCGCTGTACGCGGTCGGCGGCGCCGGTTACGTCAGCACGGTGGCGAACGTGGTGCCCCGTCAGCTACGGGCGGTCCTCGACGCCTTCGACGCGGGCGACACGGCCGGCGCCGCCCGGCTCAACGCGCTCACGCTGCCGCTCTCCGAGCTGATGACGGCCTCCGGCCTGCCCGGCACGGTGACGGCCAAGGCGCTCCTCGGCGACTTCGTGCGCGAACCGTTGCAGCCCGCCGACCGGGAGGCGGTCGACGGGCTGCGATCGGCGTACGAGGATCTGGTGGCGGCCGAGGATCTCGTGGCGTACGGGGATCCTGCTCAGTCGTAGACGTAGGTGGCGCTGCCGAGGACCGCCGCGTGTTCGAGGACGTCCTCCAGGGGGTCGTCGATCTGACCGGTGTGGAGCGTGAGGTTCGGGCCGTTCGAGACGGCCGGGCCGTTGTACGTGCGCGTGTGCGTCTCGTCCGCCGCCGCCGCACCGGCGGACAGCATGACGGCCGCCGCGCTCAGCACTCCGACAACGATGGGCCTCGTCCTCATGTCGGCTCCTCGCCTTTTCCGCTCGTACGACGCATCGGGTGCCTCGCGTCGACTCGTTAACGCAGAGTCACCCGATGCGGTCACGCTCAGTTGTGGCTGTGGAGGATCTCGTTGAGCCCGCCCCACACCGCGTTGTTCGGGCGGGCCTCGACGGCGCCGGTGACCGAGTTGCGGCGGAACAGGATGTTGGAGCCGCCGGAGAGGTCGCGAGCCTTGACGATCTCGCCGTCCGGCATCGTGACGCGCGTACCGGCGGTGACGTACAGACCGGCCTCGACGACGCACTCGTCGCCCAGGGCGATGCCGACGCCGGCCTCGGCGCCGATCAGGCAGCGCTCGCCGATGGAGATGATCACGTTGCCGCCGCCGGAGAGCGTGCCCATGGTGGAGGCGCCGCCACCGATGTCCGAGCCGTCACCGACGACGACACCTGCGGAGATCCGGCCCTCGACCATCGAGGTGCCCAGGGTGCCGGCGTTGAAGTTGACGAAACCCTCGTGCATGACGGTCGTACCGGCGGCGAGGTGCGCGCCGAGCCGGACGCGGTCGGCGTCGGCGATCCGGACCCCGGCGGGGGCGACGTAGTCCGTCATCCGCGGGAACTTGTCGATCGACGTCACCTGGAGGTGCAGGCCGTCGGCGCGCGCGTTGAGGCGCACCTTGTCGAGGTCGTCGACGGCCACCGGGCCGAGCGAGGTCCAGGCGACGTTGGCGAGCAGCCCGAAGATGCCGTCGAGGCTCTGGCCGTGCGGCTTGACCAGCCGGTGGCTGAGCAGGTGCAGGCGCAGGTACGTGTCGTGGGCGTCGAGCGGCTTGTCGTCGAGGGAGGAGATGACCGTACGGACGGCGACCACCTCGACGCCACGGCGGGCGTCCACGCCGAGGGCCTGGGCGGCGCCCTCTCCGAGGGCGTCGACGGCGGCGTCGGGGCTGAGCCGCTCCGTGCCGGCCGGACCGGGCGTGTCGGTCAGCTCGGGGGCGGGGAACCAGGTGTCGAGAACGGTGCCGTCGCCGGCGATGGTGGCGAGGCCGGCGGCGACGGCGCCGGTGGTGCGAGGAGCAGTGGTCATGACGGAAAACCTAACGGTCGGGCCCCCGCGCGGGCCAACCGGTCTCAGGTGTCGGTCGAGGTGTCCGGCGAATCCGACGACGTCAGGGGGCGAGGTTCGGCGGTTCCGTCGGAGCGAGCAGCCGGGTCATCATCGTGCGCGCGTACTCCTCGTCGTACGTGCCGCCGGTGAGCAGAACCTGGAGGCAGATGCCGTCCATCAGGGCGACGAGGGCCCGGGCGGTGACCGGATCCGTCCGCCGGGACAGGGCCTTGGCCACGGCGTCGGTCCACTCCGCGGCGACCGGCCGCAGGGCGGGGCGCCGCAGGGCGGCCAGGTAGAGCTCGTACTCCAGTTCCAGGCCGGTCCGCTCGCCGCCGATCCACTCCCCCATGAGACGGGCCAGTGCCGCGGCGAGATCCGACGCGGCCGCTGTGGAACCGGCCCCGGGCGCCGTGAGACCGGTCAGCGCGTCGCTCTCGCGCAGCGCCCGCGCGAATCCCTCGTTCGCCTGCCGGAGCGCGGCGACGAGGAGTTCGTCGAGCGAGGAGAAGTGGTACGTGGTGGAGCCGAGCGGCACGTCGGCCTCGGCGGCGACGGTCCGGTGGCTGAGTCCGGCGATGCCCCGTGCGCCGACCACCCGCAGCGCCGCGTCGACGATCCGCTGCCGCCGTTCGGGGTCGTGGCGGCGGGGGCGCTGACCGGGCCGCGCCATCAGTGCGCTCCGCCCAGGTGGAGGACGAGGACGCCACCGATGATCAGAAGAACTCCGGCGACCTTCGCGACGCTGAGGGTCTCGTTCATGAAGAGGACGCCGATGGCGGCGACGGCGGCGGTGCCGACGCCCGACCAGATGGCGTAGGCGGTGCCGACCTGAAGGGTCTTCAACGCCTGGGCGAGCAGGGCGAAGGCGATCAGGTAACCCGCGGTGGTGACGAGGGAGGGCCAGAGCCTGGTGAAGCCCTCGCTGTACTTCATGGACGTCGTCGCGACGATCTCGGCGGCGATGGCGCCCGCAAGCATTCCGTAACCCATGCGTACAAGCGTACACAACGTTGTGTACGGTCGTACGCAACGCGGCCCGCTACGGTGTGCGCATGACACATCCCTCCGGGCCGTACGGCTATGGTTACGCTCCCCCACCACCCCCGCCGAAGCCCGGCGTGATACCCCTCGCTCCGCTGAGTCTGAGCGACATGCTCACCGGCGCCTTCGCCACGATCGGCCGCTACTGGAAGCCGCTGCTGGGTGTGGCGCTGGCCGCCTACGGCGCGGCTCTGCTGCTGGTCGCGGCGGCAGTCGGCGTCGCGTACGCGGTCGTCGCCGACCACCTGCCCGGCGTCTTCGACCTGGGGGACGGGCGGAACCCCACCTGGGACGACGGCCGGCCGCTGCTGATCGCCTTCGGCTGCGTCTGGCTGATCGCCATGTTCGGAACGCTCGTCGCGAGCGCCGTGGTGTACGGGGCGTGCCCGGCGGTTCTCCAGGAGGCGGTCCTCGGGCGCCGTACGACCTTCGGCGCGGTCTGGCGCCGCGCCTGGTCGCGGATGCCGCCGGTGCTCGGCACGGTCTTCCTGACGGTGCTGGTGACCGTGCCGGTCCCGCTCATCGTGTTCGTGGCGGCGTTCGTCGGCCTGCTGGTGAGCTTCGCCGGGGGGACGGGCCCGCTGGCCCTGCCGTTCCTGGCGTTCGGCGGCGCCATGCTGGCCACCCTGCCGACCGTCCCGCTCGCCATCTGGCTCTGGGTGAAGTTCAGCCTGGCCCCGGCGGCGGCGGTCTTCGAGGGGCAGCCCGCGACGGCGGCAATGCGCCGCTCGTCCCAGCTGGTCCGCGGCTCGTGGTGGCGGATCTTCGGTGCGCTGCTGGCCGCGGGCGCCATGGCCGCGATGGCGAACTGGGCGATCCAGCAGGTGTTCAGCGCCCTGCTCTCCCTCCCGGCCTCGTTCGAAGGCGCCGAGACCGCGGACTCCGCCGGCGAGGTCCTGATCTCCCTCGCACCGGTCCTGGTTGTCGCCGTCATCGGCTCGATGGTGGCGCAGGCCGTCTGCTCGGCCTTCCCCCCGCTGGTGACCGGCCTGGTCTACGTCGACCAGCGCATCCGGAAGGAGAACCTCGCGCCGGTCCTCGCCGAGGCGGCGGCCCAGGCGGCGCCCCCGGACGGCGGGCGAGGCGTCCCCGTCTAATCCGTGAGGGACCGCTTCGGACGCAGCACGCAGAACTCGTTGCCCTCGGGGTCGGCGAGGACGACCCAGGTCGCGTCCTCGCTCTGCCCGACGTCGACCCGCTTCGCCCCGAGGCCGACGATCCGCTCGACCTCCGCGTCCCGGTCGTCGGGCGACAGGTCGATGTGAAGCCGGTTCTTGACGGTCTTCGACTCCGGCACCGGCAGGAAACACATCCCGGGCCAGGCATGCTCGTCGGCGCCGATGACGATCTCGTCCTCGGCCTCGAAGAGGATCTTCCAGTCGAGCACCTGGGCCCAGAAACGGGCCTGCGCCGGCAGGTCGTGGGCGTCGACGGCGAGGTGATACATGCGAACGGCCATGCCCCCAGTCTGCCTGGCGGGCATGGCCGTTCGTGGTATTCCGGCGGACCGGGTCGGACCTCAGACGTTGAAGCCGAGCGCGCGCAGCTGCTCGCGGCCGTCGTCCGTGATCTTGTCCGGGCCCCACGGCGGCATCCATACCCAGTTGATCTTCAGCTCGCTGGCGATGCCGTCGGTGGCGGCCTTCGCCTGGTCCTCGATCACATCGGTCAGCGGACACGCCGCCGACGTCAGGGTCATGTCCAGCGTGACGACGTTGGTGTCGTCGATGTGGATGCCGTAGATCAGGCCGAGGTTGACCACGTCGATGCCCAGCTCGGGGTCGACGACGTCGTACAGCGCCTCGCGGATCTCTTCCTCGGAGGCCGGCTTCATCGTGGCCCCAGCGTTCTCGGTCATGCCGACTTCCTCTCCGCACCGTCGCCCAGAGCCTGGGCGGTCGCGTCCTTCCACGCCATCCAGCTGAGCAGCGCGCACTTGACCCGGGCCGGGTACTTGGAGACGCCCGCGAACGCGACCGCGTCCTCCAGGACCTCCTCCATCGCGTCGTCCGGCTCGATCTGGCCCTTGGACTGCATCAGCTCCAGGAAGGTGCCCTGGATCTTCTGCGCCTCGGCCAGCTCCTTGCCGACGAGCAGCTCGTTCAGGACCGAGGCCGAAGCCTGGCTGATTGAGCAGCCCTGACCTTCGTACGACACGTCCTCGATGCGCGAGCCGTCGTACTTCACGCGGAGCGTGATCTCGTCGCCACACGTCGGGTTGACGTGGTGCACCTCGGCGTCGCCGTCCCTGAGACCGCGCCCGTGCGGGTGCTTGTAGTGGTCCAGGATGACGTCCTGGTACATCGAATCCAGCTTCACGAGAATCCCCTAGCCGAAGAAGTTCCGTACGTGCTCCAGCCCCTCGACCAGGGCGTCGACCTCGGCCGGCGTGGAGTACAGATAGAACGACGCTCGCGTGGTCGCGGGAATTCCGTACCGCAGGCAGACGGGCCGCGCGCAGTGGTGGCCGACGCGGACCGCGATGCCCTGCTCGTCGAGGACCTGGCCCACGTCGTGCGGGTGGATGTCGCCGAGGACGAAGGAGATCGCCGCGCCGCGGTCCTCGGCCGTGGTGGGGCCGATGATCCGCAGGTCCGGAACCTCCTGGAGGCGACGGACGGCGTACTCGGTGATCGCGTGCTCGTGGCGCGCGATGTTCTCCATGCCGATCGCCGAGAGGTAGTCCACGGCCGCGCCGAGGCCGACGGCCTGCGCGATCGGGGGCGTACCCGCCTCGAACTTGTGCGGGGCAGGCGCGTAGGTCGAGGAGTGCATCGACACGGTCTCGATCATCTCGCCGCCGCCGAGGAACGGAGGCAGGTCCTCCAGGAGCTCCTGCCGTCCCCAGAGCACGCCGATGCCGGTGGGACCGACCATCTTGTGGCCGGTGAAGGCCACGAAGTCGGCCTGCAGCGCCTGCACGTCGAGCACCATGTGCGGGGCGGCCTGCGAGGCGTCGATGCAGACCAGCGCACCGACCTCCTGGGCACGGCGGATGATCGTCTCGACCGGGTTGACCGTACCGAGCAGGTTCGACACCAGCGTGAAGGAGACGATCTTGGTCTTCTCGGTGATGACCTCTTCGATGTTCGACAGGTCGAGCCTGCCGTCGTCGGTGAGCCCGAACCACTTCAGCTTCGCGCCGGTGCGCTGCGAGAGCAGCTGCCACGGCACGATGTTGGAGTGGTGCTCCATCTCCGTGATGGCGATCTCGGTCTCGTGGTCCACGCGGTAGGGCTCGTCGGCCCAGCCCAGCATGTTGGCCACGAGGTTGAGCGACTCCGAGGCGTTCTTGGTGAAGATCACCTCGTCGCGGCTCGGCGCGTTGATGAACGCCGCGACCTTGTCACGGGCGCCCTCGTACAGCGCCGTCGCCTCCTCGGCGACCGTGTAGACGCCGCGGTGGACATTGGCGTTGTGACGCTCGTAGTACGTGTTGAGCGCGTCGAGCACTTGACGCGGCTTCTGCGAGGTCGCCGCGGAGTCCAGGTACACGATCTTCTTGCCGTCGTGGACCACGCGATCCAGGAGCGGGAAGTCCTTGCGGATCGCCTCGGTGTCGAGGAGGCCGGTGAGCCCCTGATGGGCAGATGTCACGCGGATGCGCCACCCTTCACGTACGACTCGTAGCCCTCGTTCTCCAGCTTGTCGGCGAGCTCGGCGCCGCCGGACTCGGCGATGCGACCGTTCGCGAAGACGTGCACGAAGTCGGGCTTGATGTAGCGGAGAATCCGCGTGTAGTGCGTGATCAGCAGGGTGCCGACCTCGCCGCTCTCGCGGACGCGGTTGACGCCCTCGGAGACGACGCGCAGGGCGTCGACGTCCAGGCCGGAGTCGGTCTCGTCGAGGATCGCGATCTTCGGCTTGAGGAGCTCCAGCTGAAGGATCTCGTGGCGCTTCTTCTCACCGCCGGAGAAGCCCTCGTTGACGTTGCGCTCGGCGAAGGCCGGGTCCATCTGGAGCTGCTCCATCGCCTCCCGGACCTCCTTCACCCAGGTACGCAGCTTGGGGGCCTCGCCGCGGACGGCGGTGGCGGAGGTGCGCAGGAAGTTGGAGACCGAGACGCCGGGGACCTCGACCGGGTACTGCATGGCCAGGAAGACGCCGGCGCGGGCGCGCTCGTCGACCGACATCTCGAGGACGTCCTCGCCGTCGAGGGTGACGGTGCCGCCGGTGACCGTGTACTTCGGGTGACCGGCGAGCGAGTACGCCAGGGTCGACTTGCCGGAGCCGTTGGGGCCCATGACGGCGTGGGTCTCGCCCTGCTTGATGGTCAGGTCGACACCCTTGAGGATCTCCCGGGGGCCGTTCTCGGCCTCGACGGAGACGTGCAGGTCGTGGATTTCAAGCGTTGCCATGGGTGACTCAGGACTCCTGGGTGACGGAGACGAGCACATCGTCCCCTTCGATCTTTACGGGGTATACGGGGACGGGGCGCGTCGCGGGAAGGCCGGACGGCTTGCCGGTGCGGAGGTCGAAGCTGGACCCGTGCAGCCAGCACTCGATGGCGCAGTCCTCGACCTCGCCCTCCGACAGCGACACGTTCGCGTGCGAGCAGATGTCGTTGATCGCGAACACCTCGCCGCCGGTCTGGACGACGGACACCGGCGTGCCGTCGACCTCGACCCGCTTGGGGGTGTCGCTCTCCAGCTCGCTCAGTGCGCAGACGCGGACGAAGGCCATCAGACGGTAGCCTCCAGCTCGGCCTCGATCTTGGTGATCAGGCGCTCCTGGACGTCCGGCAGGCCGATCTGCTGGACCAGCTCTGCGAAGAAGCCGCGGACGACCAGGCGGCGGGCCTCGGTCTCCGGGATGCCGCGGGCCATCAGGTAGAAGAGCTGCTCGTCGTCGAAGCGACCGGTGGCCGAGGCGTGACCGGCGCCGGCGATCTCGCCGGTCTCGATCTCCAGGTTCGGCACGGAGTCGACCCGGGCGCCGTCCGTGAGGACCAGGTTCCGGTTGAGCTCGTAGGTGTCGGTGCCCTCGGCCCTGGCCTGGATGAGGACGTCACCGATCCAGACGGCGTGCGCGTCCTGGCCCTGCAGCGCGCCCTTGTAGGCCACGTTGGACTTGCAGTGCGGGGTGTTGTGGTCGACCAGGAGGCGGTGCTCCTGGTGCTGACCGGCGTCGGTGAAGTACAGGCCGAAGAGCTCGGCCTCGCCGCCGGTGCCGGCGTACTCGACGCGCGGGTGGAGGCGGACCACGTCGCCGCCGAACGTGACGACGACCGACTTGAAGGAGGCGTCGCGGCCGACCAGCGCGTTGTGCTGGGCGACGTGGACGGCCTTCTCGTCCCAGTCCTGGACGGAGACGACGGTGAGCTTGGCGCCGTCCCCGAGGAGGAAGTCGACGTTGGCGGCGAGCACCGCGTCGCCGGTGTGGTCGATGACCACGACGGCCTCGGCGAACGCGCCCAGCTCGATCACCTGGTGGCCGAAGGCGACGCCGCCCTGGCCGTGCACGGCGATCCGGACGGGCTCGGTGAGGACGGCCTCCTTGGCGACGGTGACGACCGAGGCCTTCTCGAAGGAGGAGTACGCCTGGGCGGCGACCCGGTCGACGGGCTTGCCGGCCCTGCCGAGGCGCGCGTCGTCACGGCCGACGGTCTCCACGGTGACGCCCTCGGGGGCCTCGATCTCGACCTTGACGCCCTCGCCGGACGCGACGGCGGTGCCGTCGTGCAGTCCGCGGAGGCGCTCCAGGGGGGTGAACCGCCACTCCTCCTCACGGCCGTGCGGGACGGGGAAGTCCGCGACGTCGAAGGACGGGGGCGCGCTCATGCGCGTGGCGACGGTGGACTCGGCGGCCACCGCGATCGAGCCGGCGGTGGTGGAGCCCGCCGGGATGTTCTGAGCGTCAGCCATGGCTGTCGGTGTGCTCACTTTCTGCGTTCGGTGCGTTCGCTGCGAGAAGCTCGCGGGGGCCCGTCGCGCGGGCCCCCGCGAGGGGTGGCCGGGTGGCCGGGGCTGCTAGCCCACCGCGCCTTCCATCTGCAGCTCGATCAGCCGGTTCAGCTCCAGGGCGTACTCCATGGGCAGCTCCTTGGCGATGGGCTCGACGAAGCCGCGCACGATCATCGCCATCGCCTCGAACTCGGTCAGACCGCGGCTCATCAGGTAGAAGAGCTGGTCCTCGGAGACCTTGGAGACGGTGGCCTCGTGGCCCATGGAGACGTCGTCCTCGCGCACGTCCACGTAGGGGTACGTGTCGGAGCGGGAGATCGTGTCGACGAGCAGCGCGTCGCACAGCACGTTCGACTTGGAGCCCGGCGCACCCTCGCCGATCTCGATGAGACCGCGGTAGGAGGTGCGGCCGCCGCCTCGCGCCACCGACTTGGAGACGATGTTGGACGAGGTGTTCGGGGCCATGTGGACCATCTTGGCGCCGGCGTCCTGGTGCTGCCCCTCGCCCGCGAAGGCGATGGACAGGGTCTCGCCCTTGGCGTGCTCGCCCATCAGGTAGACGGCCGGGTACTTCATGGTGACCTTGGAGCCGATGTTGCCGTCGACCCACTCCATGGTCGCGCCCTCGTAGGCCACGGCGCGCTTGGTGACCAGGTTGTACACGTTGTTCGACCAGTTCTGGATCGTCGTGTAGCGGCAGCGGCCGCCCTTCTTCACGATGATCTCGACGACCGCGGAGTGCAGCGAGTCGGAGGAGTAGATCGGGGCGGTGCAGCCCTCGACGTAGTGGACGTAGGCGTCCTCGTCGACGATGATCAGCGTCCGCTCGAACTGGCCCATGTTCTCCGTGTTGATACGGAAGTAGGCCTGCAGCGGGATCTCGACGTGCACGCCCTTCGGGACGTAGATGAAGGATCCGCCGGACCACACGGCCGTGTTCAGCGAGGCGAACTTGTTGTCGCCGACCGGGATGACCGTGCCGAAGTACTCGCGGAAGAGCTCCTCGTGCTCCTTCAGCGCGGTGTCGGTGTCGACGAAGATGACGCCCTGCTCCTCCAGGTCCTCGCGGATCTGGTGGTAGACGACCTCGGACTCGTACTGGGCCGCGACACCGGCGACGAGGCGCTGCTTCTCCGCCTCGGGGATGCCGAGCTTGTCGTACGTGTTCTTGATGTCCTCGGGCAGTTCCTCCCACGAAGCGGCCTGCTTCTCGGTGGAGCGCACGAAGTACTTGATGTTGTCGAAGTCGATGCCCGACAGGTCGGAGCCCCAGCTCGGCATGGGCTTCTTGTCGAAGAGGCGCAGACCCTTCAGCCGCAGCTTCAGCATCCACTCCGGCTCGTTCTTCTTCTCGGAGATGTCGCGGACGACGGCCTCGGAGAGACCGCGCTTGGCGGTGGCACCGGCCGCGTCCGAGTCGGCCCAGCCGTACTCGTACCGACCCAGGCCCTCGAGCTCGGGGTGGCTGATCTCGGTGGTCATGCGGGGTTCCTCCCGGCCGTACTTGCGGATGCTGATGGGGGTGTGGTCTGTGGGGCGCTGTGCGGGATGAACGTCGTACAGACGCCGTCACCATGCGCGATGGTGGCCAGACGCTGGACGTGCGTTCCCAGGAGGCGCGAGAAGACTTCCGTCTCCGCCTCGCACAGCTGGGGGTACTGCTCGGCGACGTGGGCGACCGGGCAGTGGTGCTGGCAGAGCTGCTCGCCGACCGGTGCGTTGCGCGCGGTGGCAGCGTACCCGTCGGCGCTCAGCGCCCTGGCGAGAGCCTCGGTGCGCCGGTCGGGGTCTGCCGCCTCGACGGCCGCGCGGTACGTCTCGGCCTGGGCCTCGAGTCGGTCGCGGGCGAAGGCGGCGACGGCCGCCTCTCCACCTGCGTTCCTCTCGATCCAGCGCAGGGCGTCGACGGCCAGCGAGTCGTACGACTGGTCGAAGGCGTCCCGGCCGCAGTCGGTGAGTGCGAAGACCTTGGCGGGCCGGCCACGGGTGCGGGCGCCGTAGACGCGCTTCTCGCGGGCTTCGACGACGTTCTCGGCGACGAGCGAGTCGAGGTGCCGTCGCACGGCCGCCTGGGTGAGGCGGAGCCGCTGCGCGAGATCGGCGACCGTCGACGGCCCGTGGTCCAGGATGGACCGCGCGACCCGGTTGCGCGTGGATCGCTCACCGGTCGCGAGTTCCTCCACCGGAGCCGCGTCGACGTTTTTCACAACGCCATTGTTGCGTAATTCCTTCGGCAGTGACAAGCGACACCGAAGCCGATCACGGTGCCATGCATCACTCAGGTAAGGCTTACCTGACCTGCGGAAACGATCATTCGTGCGACGTCTGGCGGCCCCGGCGCAGATCGCGCCGCAGGCCCCGGGCCGGGGCACCCTTGTGCCGCTCTCTAGACTTCCGGCATGCGATACGAGTCCGTCGACACCGCCGTCCGGGTACGCGGCCTGGTCAAGCGGTACGGAAGCAAGACCGCCGTCGACGGCCTCGACCTCGACGTGCGGACGGGCACCGTGACCGCCGTCCTCGGCCCGAACGGGGCCGGCAAGACCACCACGATCGAGACCTGCGAGGGCTACCGGAAGGCCGACGCGGGCACCGTCCGCGTCCTCGGCCTCGACCCGGTCTCCGACGCGGCCGCGCTGCGCCCCCGGGTCGGCGTGATGCTCCAGTCCGGCGGTGTCTACTCCGGCGCCCGCGCCGACGAGATGCTCCGCCACATGGCGAAGCTGCACGCCCACCCGCTCGACGTGGACGCCCTGAGCGAGCGCCTGGGCCTCGGCTCCTGCGGCCGGACGGCCTACCGTCGACTCTCCGGTGGCCAGCAGCAGCGCCTCGCGCTCGCCATGGCCGTCGTCGGCCGCCCCGAGCTGGTCTTCCTGGACGAGCCGACCGCGGGCCTCGACCCGCAGGCCCGCCACGCCACCTGGGACCTCGTCCGTGAGCTGCGCGCCGACGGCGTCACCATCGTCCTCACCACGCACCTGATGAACGAGGCCGAGGAGCTCGCCGACGACGTCGCCATCGTCGACGCCGGCCGGGTGGTCGCCCAGGGCAGCCCCGAGCAGCTCTGCCGCGGCGGCGCCGAGAACACCCTGCGCTTCACCGGCCGCCCCGGGCTCGACCTCGGCTCGCTGCTCAAGGCCCTGCCCGACGGCACCGCCGCCGCGGAAATGACCCCGGGGGCGTACCGGATCAGCGGCGAGGTGGGCCCCCAGCTGCTCGCCACCGTCGCCAGCTGGTGCGCCCAGCACGGCGTGATGCCGGACGGCATCACGGTCGAGCGCCACACCCTCGAAGACGTCTTCCTCGAACTGACCGGCAAGGAGCTGCGCGCATGAGCAGCGGTACGTACGCGCCGAAGCCGGGGGCCGCGCCCGTCGGGCGGATGATCGCGGCGCAGACGGCCCTGGAGACGAGAATGCTGCTGCGCAACGGCGAGCAGCTGCTCCTCACCGTGATCATCCCCTCGCTGCTGCTCGTGCTCTTCTCGACCGTCGACATCATCGACACGGGCGCGGAGCGGGCCGTCGACTTCCTCGCCCCGGGGGTCCTCGCGCTCGCCGTGATGTCCACCGCCTTCACCGGCCAGGCCATCGCCACCGGTTTCGAGCGCCGTTACGGGGTGCTCAAGCGGCTCGGCGCCTCCCCGCTCCCCCGCTGGGCGCTGATGACCGCCAAGACGCTCTCCGTCCTGGTCACCGAGGTGCTCCAGATCGCACTCCTGACGGCGATCGCGCTCGGACTCGGCTGGTCGCCGCAGGGCGGCGCCGCCTCCGTGGCGCTGCTGCTCGTCCTCGGCACGGCCGCCTTCTCGGGCCTCGGCCTGCTGATGGCCGGCACGCTGCGGGCGGAGGCGACGCTGGCGGCCGCGAACCTGGTCTTCCTGCTGCTCCTGGTGGGCGGAGGGGTGATCGTGCCGCTGGAGAAGTTCCCCGCCGCGGCCCGCTCGGTCCTGGAGCTGCTGCCGATCTCCGCGCTCTCGGACGGGCTGCGGGACGTACTGCAGGGCGGCGCCCCGATGCCCTGGGGCCAGGCTCTCGTCCTCGCGGTGTGGGCGGTCCTCGGTCTGGGCGCGGCGGCCCGGTTCTTCCGCTGGGAGTGACCGCCGGGAGTGACCGCCGGGAGTGACCGCCGGGTGACGTTCCGGGACAACCCGTCCCGTACCCACCCCCTCGTGAAAGCGTGCACAAGCCCCCGCCTACCATGGTGCGCGTGCTGAACCCACTCGCCTCCATCGCCCGGCGCTGGACCCCGTCCCCTCGGACGCTCCGGCGCGCCGCGCTCTCCGTCGTCGTCATGAGCGTGGTCATCATCGTCACCGGAGGCACGGTCCGGCTGACCGGCTCCGGGCTCGGCTGCGACACGTGGCCCAAGTGCACCGACGACAGCCTCTTCGCCACGCCGGAGCAGGGCATCCACGGGGCGATCGAGTTCGGCAACCGGATGCTCACGTACGTCCTGTCGGCCGCCGTCGGCTGGACGATCGTCGCGGCGCGCTCCACCAAGCCGTGGCGGCGCGGGCTGACCCGGCTGGGCTGGCTCCAGTTCTGGGTCGTGATGCTCAACGCCGTCCTCGGCGGCATCACCGTCTGGATGGACCTCAACCCGTGGACCGTGGCGGGTCACTTCCTGGCCGCCAACGGGCTGCTCACCGTCGCCGTGATCACCTGGCAGCGCACCCGCGAGGGCGACACGGCCCCACGGCCGCGCGTTCCGGGACCGGTCCGCAAGCTGTCCTGGGCGATCGTCGGCGTCTCCGCGCTGCTGATGGTCCTCGGTACGGGAGTGACCGGCTCCGGCAAGCACGCCGGTGACAGCAGCGAGGTTCCCCGCATGCCGTGGGACTGGACCGTCGCCGCGCACGTCCACGCGATCTCGGCCTGGGTCGTCTGCGCGCTCGCGCTCGCGATGTGGCTGGTGCTGCGCGTGGTCGACGCCCCCGACGACACCCGGGCGCGCGCCCGGGACCTGCTGATCGTGCTGCTCGCGCAGGGCGGGATCGGCTATCTCCAGTACTTCACCGGCGTCCCCGAGCTGCTGGTCGGCGCGCACATGCTCGGCTCCTCGCTGATGTGGATCGCGGTGCTGCGGCTCGCGCTGAGCCTGCGGGAGCGTCCGGTGTCCTCGCCGGGGATCCCGGCCCAGACGGACCCGGCCCTGGCCACCGCCTGATCCAGTTCGGGGAGGGACCTCGGACGTCGGACGTCGGACGTCTGACCCCGGTTCCGGGACCGTCTGGCTGCCGATTCCGGGGCCGGCGTCCCGGTCCGGACCCCTCCGGACCACGCGTCGGCCGTGAATCCGGAACGAATTTTCTCGGATCCGGGCTCCGGGGCCCTGCTCAGATGAGCCCGTAGACCCGTCGCGCATTGCCCGACGCGATCATCGCGGCGACCCGCCGTGCGTCCGTACGGGACCAGGAGCCGTCGCCGACCCATTCGCCGAGCACCCGGCCGAGCGCCCCCCGGAAGACGCTCGCGGCGACGACGTGCAGCTCGGGCAGGGCACGGGCCCCGCTGGAGAAGAGCAGCTTGCCGAAGGGGGCAAGCTCCAGGACCTCGGCGAGGAGGGCCGCCGCCCGGGTGCCGGTGAGCGCGAGCACGGAGCCCAGGTCCGCGTACACGTGCGGGAACGCCCCGGTCAGCCGCGCCGTCTGGCGGTGGTACGGGTATCCGTGCAGCAGCACGAGGTCGGTGCCGAGCCCGCTGGTGGTCGTGGCGAAGTCCGCGAGCCCGGTCGGGTCCCCGGTGCCCACGCGCAGCTGGAGGGGCCGCCCCGTGGCGACGGCGATCCAGAGCAGATGACGCAGCAGTACGGGGTCGGTGAGCCGGCCGCCGACCGTGCGCCGGGCCAGCCAGCGTCCGGCGGCCCCGCGCACCTCGCCGGGGCCGGGCGGTTCGGGCGCGTACGCGAGCCCTCGGCCCACCCCGGCGACGGAGGTGAAGGCGACGGCGGTCGTGGCGGCGCCGTGGACGGCCTCGGCGAGGTTGGCGAGCAGGCCCTCGACGGTCCCCGAGGTGTCCGCGACCTGTTCGGCGAGGAGTTCGAGGCGGACGATCTCGCGGGCGTCGGCGTCGCCCGCGGAGGCGATCTCGGCGGGGCCCGTCAGGTCGCCCGGCTCTCCCGTGTCCACGAGGTAGGTGGAGATCCCCGAGGCCCGCAGCAGGCGGCGTCCGGTCTCCAGGACGCCCAGTTCCCGGCGCCGGGCGAGATAGCGGGCCGGCGGGCAGTGCGGCTCCAGGCCGAGCAGCGGCGGGCACCAGCGGCGTACCGCGAAGCCGGTCTGCGTGTCGAAGAAGGTGGTGCCGGGCGCGGGCGGCCCGGCGGCCGGCCCGAGGTGGGCCTCGAAGGTGCCGAGGCCGAGCTCCGTACGGAGCACCCCGTGGCAGTACTGGTCCACCAGGCTCGGGGTCTCGATCATTCGGGGGGCTCCCTGTGTGGACGTCCTTGCACACGTCCTAACGGGTGAGCCCCGCCCGAGGTTGTTGCCTGACCGGTCGCCTGGGGAGTGCCTTGTTCACGGACACACGGCCTAGTCGGCTGCCGGGCCGTTGGACGGGCCGCCGAGCTGGATGCCGGCCATGCGGGTCCACTCGTACGGGCCGGTCCTGACCTTGGCGGCGAAGTCTCCGTCGAACTCGTCGTGGAGGGTGAGGCCGGCCTTCTCCGCGGCTTGCTGGGCGACGGGGAAGGAGGGGGCGACCAGGTCTCCCCAGCCGCCGTCCTCGCCGACGAGGACGATCCGGGTGCCCATCTGGCCGATGTAGGCGAGCTGCCCCTCGGCGCCGCCGTGCTTCTTGGAGAACGCCTGGATCTGCTTGGCGAGCTTGGCCGCCTTGCGCTCTGCCTGCTTGGTGTCTGCCATGAGAAGGATGCTACCCAGCGGTAGATCCACTGGCGACGGCCGGGGCACGTGGTCTTTCCCACGCGCTCCGGCCGTTGTCGAAAGGTCCCGGGATCCTGGCGGACTACCTCAGGAAGGGGTCCACCGCGACCGCCACGAAGAGCAGCGAGACATAGGTGATGGACCAGTGGAACAGGCGCATCTCCTTGAGCTTCGGGCCCGTCGCGCCGCCCTTGGCGCGGTTCAGGAGCGCGTGCGCCTCCCAGAGCCACCAGCCGCCCGTCAGCAGCGCCACAGCGGTGTAGAACCAGCCGGTGTAGCCGAGCGGCGTCAGCAGCAGCGAGACGGCGACCATCACCCAGCTGTAGAGGACGATCTGCTTGGCGACGACCTTGTTGGAGGCGATGACGGGCAGCATCGGCACGCCCACGCGCGCGTAGTCCTCCTTCACCTTCATCGACAGCGGCCAGTAGTGCGGCGGCGTCCAGAAGAAGATGACGAGGAAGAGGACGATCGCGGCCCACGACATGGAGTTCGTGACGGCGGACCAGCCGATCAGCACCGGCAGACAGCCGGCGATGCCGCCCCAGACGATGTTCTGCGCGGTCCGCCGCTTAAGGATCATCGTGTAGACGATCACGTAGAAGAGCAGCGCGCCGAGCGAGAGGGCGGCGGAGAGCCAGTTGACGAGGAGGCCGAACCAGAGTGTGGAGACGACCGCGAGGGTGAGGCCGAAGATCAGGCCCTCGCGCGGCGATACCATGCCGGTCACCAGCGGACGCTGCGACGTGCGGTCCATCAGCGCGTCGATGTCGCGGTCGATGTACATGTTCAGCGCGTTGGCGCCGCCCGCCGACAGGTAGCCGCCGAGGCAGGTGGCCAGGACCAGCCACAGGTTCGGCACGCCCTGTTCGGCGAGGAACATCACCGGGACGGTGGTGATGAGCAGAAGCTCGATGATCCGCGGCTTGGTCAGCGCCACGAACGCCTTGACGCGGGCCCCGAACGGCCGGTGGCCCCCCGGGCTGGGAGTCAAGACGACCCCTGCGGGTCGGGACTCGACGGCCGTCACGCACACCCCTGACAGAGAATTTCCCAGCAAGCTCCCCGGTGAAGACGGGGTGAAGACTTGCGCGTACCACGCCACTCTAGACGTTGCCCATACGCCGATCTTCGCGGGGGTGGGGTCGTGTTGAGGGCACTCGTCCCAAGGCGTGGACAGGGGTCGGGAGGCGAAGTGACAGAGTCGCCCCCACTCTTGACGTGACCGCTCATTTGAGGGACACGCACTCGAAAAGATGGGCGTTCTGTCGGGGGTAGGCTCGACAACGCCGGTACACCCTCAGTCACCGGCCATCTGAAACATGTGGAGAGGAGCCCTGACCCAGGGTGAGCACTAAGCCGACCACCACAGACCTCGAGTGGACCGAATTGGACCAGCGGGCCGTGGACACCGCCCGCATCCTGGCCGCGGACGCCGTACAGAAGGTCGGCAACGGCCATCCCGGTACGGCCATGAGCCTGGCGCCCGCCGCGTACACCCTCTTCCAGAAGGTGATGCGCCACGATCCGGCCGACCCCGAGTGGGTCGGGCGCGACCGGTTCGTGCTCTCCGCCGGTCACTCGTCCCTGACCCTCTACACCCAGCTGTACCTGGGTGGCTTCGGGCTCGAGCTGGACGACCTGAAGGCCTTCCGCACCTGGGGCTCGAAGACCCCGGGCCACCCGGAGTACGGACACACCGCCGGTGTCGAGACGACGACCGGCCCGCTCGGCCAGGGCGTCGCCAACGCCGTGGGCATGGCGATGGCCGCGCGCTACGAGCGCGGTCTGTTCGACCCGCAGGCGGCCCCCGGCACCTCCCCCTTCGACCACCACATCTACGTGATCGCCGGTGACGGCTGCCTCCAGGAGGGCATCTCCGCGGAGGCGTCCTCGCTGGCCGGTCACCAGAAGCTCGGCAACCTGATCCTGCTGTGGGACGACAACCACATCTCGATCGAGGGCGACACCGAGACCGCCGTGTCCGAGGACACGATGAAGCGGTACGAGGCCTACGGCTGGCACGTGCAGCGGGTCGAGCCGCAGGCCAACGGCGACCTGGACCCGGCCGCCCTGTTCGCGGCGATCAAGGCCGCCGAGGCCGAGACCGAGCGCCCGTCGTTCATCGCGATGCGCTCGATCATCGCCTGGCCCGCCCCGAACGCGCAGAACACCGAGGCCGCGCACGGCTCGGCGCTCGGCGACGAGGAGATCGCGGCCACCAAGCGCGTCCTCGGCTTCGACCCGGAGCAGACCTTCGAGGTCACCGATGAGGTCATCGGCCACACCCGCGCCCTGGGCGACCGCGGCCGCGAGGCCCGCGCCGCCTGGGAGAAGTCGCTCGCCGAGTGGCGTACGGCCAACCCGGACCGCGCGGCGGAGTTCGACCGGATCCAGGCGAACGAGCTGCCCGAGGGCTGGGAGTCCAAGCTCCCCGTGTTCGAGCCGGGCAAGGGTGTCGCCACCCGTGCCGCGTCCGGCAAGGTCCTGCAGTCGCTCGGCGCGGTCATCCCCGAGCTGTGGGGCGGCTCGGCCGACCTGGCGGGCTCGAACAACACCACGATCGACAAGACCTCGTCGTTCCTGCCCGAGGGCAACCCGCTGCCGGAGGCCGACAAGTACGGCCGCACGATCCACTTCGGCATCCGCGAGCACTCCATGGCCGCGGAGATGAACGGCATCGCGCTGCACGGCAACACCCGTATCTACGGCGGCACCTTCCTGGTGTTCTCCGACTACATGCGCAACGCGGTGCGTCTGTCGGCCCTGATGCACCTGCCGGTGACGTACGTCTGGACCCACGACTCGATCGGTCTGGGCGAGGACGGCCCGACGCACCAGCCGGTGGAGCACCTGGCCTCGCTGCGCGCGATCCCCGGTCTGAACGTCGTGCGTCCGGCGGACGCCAACGAGACCGCTCTCGCGTGGCGCGAGATCGTCAAGCGTCACACGCGGGAGTTCGGCAAGGGCGCCCCGCACGGTCTGGCCCTGACCCGTCAGGGTGTGCCGACGTACGCGCCGAACGAGGACACCGTCAAGGGCGGCTACGTGCTGTTCGACGCCGAGGGCGGCGAGCCGGAGGTCGTGCTGATCGGCACGGGTTCCGAGGTGCACCTGGCCGTCGAGGCCCGTGAGCAGCTCCAGGCCGCGGGCGTCCCGACCCGGGTCGTCTCGATGCCGTCGGTGGAGTGGTTCGAGGAGCAGGACCAGGGGTACAAGGACTCGGTCCTGCCGCCGTCCGTGAAGGCGCGCGTCGCGGTCGAGGCGGGCATCGGTCTGACCTGGCACCGGTACGTCGGGGACGCCGGCCGGATCGTGTCGCTGGAGCACTTCGGTGCCTCGGCGGACGCGAAGGTCCTGTTCCGCGAGTTCGGGTTCACCCCCGAGGCGATCGCCGCCGCGGCGCGGGAATCTCTCGCCGCTGCCACGCGCTGACGCCCATACGTACGACTTAATTGGAGATGCAACTCTCATGACAGACGCTCTCAAGCGCCTCTCCGACGAAGGCGTCGCGATCTGGCTGGACGACCTCTCGCGCCAGCGGATCACGTCCGGCAACCTGGCCGAGCTGATCGACCAGAGCCACGTGGTCGGTGTCACCACCAACCCGTCCATCTTCCAGAAGGCGATCTCCGAGGGGCACGGGTACGACCAGCAGCTGGCCGACCTCGCCGCCCGCAAGGTGACGGTGGAGGAGGCCATCCGCATGATCACGACGGCGGACGTCCGTGACGCCGCCGACATCCTGCGCCCGGTCTTCGACGCGACGGACGGCCAGGACGGCCGGGTCTCCATCGAGGTCGACCCGCGCCTGGCGCACAACACGGCGGCCACCGTCGCCGAGGCCAAGCAGCTGGCCTGGCTGGTCGACCGTCCCAACACGCTCATCAAGATTCCGGCCACCCAGGCGGGCCTGCCGGCGATCACCGAGGTCATCGGCCTCGGCATCAGCGTGAACGTGACGCTGATCTTCTCGCTGGAGCGCTACCGCGCGGTCATGGACGCGTACCTGGCGGGCCTGGAGAAGGCGAAGGAGCGCGGCCTGGACCTTTCCAAGATCCACTCGGTGGCGTCCTTCTTCGTCTCCCGGGTGGACTCGGAGATCGACAAGCGTCTGGAGTCGATCGGCACGGACGAGGCCAAGGCCCTCAAGGGCAAGGCCGCCCTGGCCAACGCGCGTCTGGCGTACCAGGCGTTCGAGGAGGTCTTCTCCGGCGAGCGCTGGGCCGCGCTCGACAAGGCGCAGGCGAACAGGCAGCGCCCGCTGTGGGCCTCGACCGGCGTGAAGGACCCGGCGTACAAGGACACCCTGTACGTGGTGGACCTGGTCGCGCCCGGCACGGTCAACACCATGCCGCAGGCGACGCTGGAGGCCACCGCCGACCACGGCGAGGTCACCGGTGACACCGTGCGCGGCACCTACGAGCAGGCCCGCGCCGAACTGGACGCCGTCGAGAAGCTCGGCATCTCGTACGACGACGTGGTGCAGCTGCTCGAGGACGAGGGCGTCGAGAAGTTCGAGGCGTCCTGGAACGACCTGCTCAAGTCGACCGAGGCGGAGCTTGAGCGCCTCGCACCTTCGGAGGCGTAAGCACCTTGAGCGCAGTCCACGGAGCCAACCCGCTCCGTGACGCCGCAGACCGACGGCTCCCGCGCATCGCGGGGCCGTCGGGTCTGGTGATCTTCGGCGTCACGGGCGATTTGTCCCGTAAGAAGCTGATGCCTGCCGTCTACGACCTGGCCAATCGCGGCCTTCTGCCGCCGGGCTTCTCGCTCATCGGCTTCGCCCGCCGCGAGTGGCAGGACGAGGACTTCGCGCAGGAGGTCTACGAGGCCGTCAAGCAGCACGCCCGTACGCCGTTCCGCGAGGAGGTGTGGCAGCAGCTGATCCAGGGGATGCGTTTCGTCCAGGGCGACTTCGACGACGACGACGCCTTCGACCAGCTGAAGACCACCGTCGAGGAGCTGGACAAGGCGCAGGGCACCGGCGGCAACTTCGCCTTCTACCTCTCCGTGCCGCCGAAGTTCTTCCCCAAGGTCGTCCAGCAGCTGAAGAAGCACGGCCTGGCCGACCAGAAGAACGGTTCCTGGCGCCGCGCGGTCATCGAGAAGCCCTTCGGCCACGACCTCGCCTCCGCCAAGGAGCTCAACGAGGTCGTCCACGAGGTCTTCCCGCCCAACGAGGTCTTCCGGATCGACCACTACCTGGGCAAGGAGACCGTCCAGAACATCCTGGCGCTCCGGTTCGCCAACACCCTCTTCGAGCCGATCTGGAACCGGTCCTACGTCGACCACGTCCAGATCACCATGGCCGAGGACATCGGCATCGGCGGCCGCGCCGGCTACTACGACGGCATCGGCGCCGCCCGTGACGTCATCCAGAACCACCTCCTCCAGCTGCTGGCGCTGACCGCGATGGAGGAGCCCGCCTCCTTCGACGCGGACGCGCTCGCGGCCGAGAAGACCAAGGTGCTCGGCGCGGTGAAGCTGCCGAAGGACCTGGGTGCCTCGACCGTGCGCGCCCAGTACGCGCCCGGGTGGCAGGGCGGCGCGAAGGCCGTCGGCTATCTGCAGGAGGAGGGAATCGACCCCAAGTCGAAGACCGACACCTACGCGGCCGTCAAGCTGGAGATCGACAACCGCCGCTGGGCGGGCGTCCCCTTCTATCTCCGTACCGGCAAGCGCCTCGGCCGCCGCGTCACCGAGATCGCGGTCGTCTTCCAGCGCGCGCCCCACTCCCCCTTCGACCAGACGGCGACGGAGGAGCTGGGCCAGAACGCCCTGGTCATCCGGGTGCAGCCGGACGAGGGCGTCACCATGCGCTTCGGCTCCAAGGTGCCGGGCACCTCCATGGAGGTGCGGGACGTGTCGATGGACTTCGCCTACGGCGAGTCCTTCACGGAGTCCAGCCCCGAGGCGTACGAGCGGCTCATCCTCGATGTGCTGCTCGGCGACTCGAACCTCTTCCCGCGGGTCGAGGAGGTCGAGCTGTCCTGGAAGATCCTCGACCCGATCGAGCAGTACTGGGACAAACACGGCAAGCCCGCCCAGTACCAGGCGGGTACGTGGGGTCCGGTCGAGGCGGACGAAATGCTCGCACGAGACGGACGGAGCTGGCGCAGGCCATGAAGACCGACCTGACGGACACCACGTCCAGCAAGATCAACAAGGCGCTGGTGCTCGGGCGGCGGGCCATCGGCACGCCGGCCGTCGGCATGGTGCTCACCCTCGTCATCGTCACCGACGAGGAGAACGCCTACGACGCGCTCAGGGCGGCCAACGACGCGTCCCGCGAGCACCCCTCGCGGACCCTGGTGGTCATCAAGCGGGCCGCGCGCTCCCCGCGCGACCGCGCGAAGGCACGGCTCGACGCCGAGGTCCGCCTCGGCGCCGACGCCAGCACCGGCGAAACGGTTGTGCTCCGGCTGTACGGCGAGGTCGTCGACCACGCCCAGTCGGTGGTCCTTCCGCTGCTCCTCCCGGACGCGCCCGTCGTCGTCTGGTGGCCGGTCAACTCCCCGGCCGACCCGGCCAACGACCCGCTGGGCGCGCTCGCCCAGCGCCGGGTGACCGACACCTACGCCGCCGAGCAGCCGATCCACGAGCTGAACGGCCGCGCGCAGACGTACACCCCGGGCGACACGGATCTGGCGTGGAGCCGGATCACCCCCTGGCGTTCGATGCTGGCCGCCGCGCTCGACCAGGTCGTGTGCGAGGTCACCTCCGCGGAGGTGGAGGGCGAGGAGTTCAACCCGAGCGTCGAACTGCTCGCCATGTGGCTCGCGGACCGGCTGAAGGTGCCGGTACGGCGCTCCACGTCGGCCGGCCCGGGGCTCACGTCCGTACGGATGGAGTCCACCTGCGGGCCGATCGTGCTCGACCGGCCGGACGGCTCGCTGGCGACGCTCTCCATCCAGGGACAGCCGGACCGTGCCGTGGCGCTCAAGCGCCGCGAGACGTCCGACCTGATCGCGGAGGAGCTGCGGCGGCTCGACCCGGACGACACGTACGCCTCGGCGCTGCGGTACGGCGTCGACCGGCTGGACGAGGCGTCGGCGGTGACCGCTCCCGATCCCGTCGAGGAGGCCCCGGTCGCGGCGGCTCCGGCGGCCGACCCCGCTCCCTCGTCCACGAAGAAGTCCGCGGCCAGGAAGGCGGCGGCCAAGTGAGCGCTCCGCAGCTGGTCGTCCACCGCGACAAGGAGCTGATGGCCCAGGCGGCCGCGGCCCGGCTGATCACGCGGATCGTGGACGCCCAGGCCGCGCGCGGCTCGGCCTCCGTGGTCCTGACCGGCGGCCGCAACGGCAACGGGCTCCTGGCGGCGCTCGGTTCGGCGCCGGCCCGGGACGCGGTGGACTGGTCGCGGCTCGACCTGTGGTGGGGCGACGAGCGGTTCCTGCCCGAGGGTGACCCGGAGCGCAATGTCACCCAGGCCCGTGAGGCGCTGCTCGACAGCGTCCCGCTGGACCCGGCCCGGGTGCACGCGATGCCGGCCTCGGACGGCCCGTACGGGAACGACGTGGAGGCGGCCGCCGCGGCCTACGCGGCCGAACTGGCCGCCGCCGCGGGCCCGGAGGACCATGGCCCGGTGCCGGCCTTCGACGTGCTGATGCTGGGTGTCGGGCCCGACACCCATGTGGCCTCGCTCTTCCCGGAGCTCCCGGCGGTCCGCGAGACCGAGCGGACGGTGGTGGGCGTGCGCGGCGCGCCCAAGCCGCCGCCCACCCGCGTATCGCTGACGCTTCCGGCGATCCGGGCGGCCCGCGAGGTCTGGCTGCTCGCGGCGGGCGAGGACAAGGCGAAGGCGGCGGCGATCGCGCTGTCGGGCGCGGGCGAGGTCCAGGCCCCGGCGGCGGGCGCCTACGGCCGCTCCCGCACGCTGTGGCTGCTCGACGCGGCGGCCGCCTCGGAGCTGCCGCGCGGCCTGTACCCGCCGGCGTCGGCCTGAGCCTGCTGACGGACGCTCAAGGAGGCCCGGTTCACCGCACGGTGGACCGGGCCTCCGGCGTCCGGGCGTGCGTGCCCGGCACGCCGTTCTCAGGCCGGCCGGCCCGAGAGGCGCTTCTTCCCCAGGAAGAGTCGCCTGCCGGGCTCCTCCACCAGCCGGTAGAGGAGGGCCGACAGTGCGAGGGAGACGACGAAGGCCGATCCCGCCGTCCCGAAGGCCCCGATGGTGTCGAGCCTCGGCTTCTCTCCCACCCAGAGCGTCAGCGTGTGCATCACCAGCAGGTGGACCATGTAGAAGGCGAACGACCACTCGCCCAGTTTCACGAGGCTCGGCCGGCGCCACATCGACGGCTGTCCGTTCACATCGGCCACGGCGCCCGCCGCGATCAGGCAGGTGAGCCCGATGAGAGGGGTCCAGGTGAGCCCCGAGCGTACGAGCGGGGCCGCGAAGTAGCCGATCAGCGTCAGGGCCATGGCTCCTTCGAGGCCGGGGCCGCGCCACCTGCCGAGCTGGACGATACGGCCCACGGCGACCCCGAGGACGAACTCGGGTAGCCGCGCGAGGGGGAAACTGTAGAGGAACACGTCGACGTGCAGCGCCTTGTACACGTACGGCTGGACCATCACCGTGAGGACGCAGAGGGCGGCCACCCCGGTCAGCCCCCGCGGCCCGGGGCGGCGCAGCGCCCAGTGGAGCAGCGGGAAGCAGGCGTAGAAGAACACCTCGCAGACCAGGGACCAGCTGACCGGATTCCCCGTCTGCCACCACTCGAACTTCCAGGAGCTCACCAGCAGCAGGTTCGCCGTGACCGCCTTGAGTCCGTCCCGCTCGCCCTCCCGCAACCAGGGGAGCGCGGTGAAGGCGAGTGCGAGGGCGGCAGCCGCCGTGACCAGGTGGAGGGGGTAGACCCGGGCGAGCCGGCGGCGCATGAAGGACAGGTACCGGTCTCCCGGACGGGCCGACCACGCCAGGACGAACCCGGAGAGGACGAAGAAGAACATGACCCCGGCGCTGCCCGACCGTGCGGCCCAGCTCACCAGTTTCTCGTCCTCGGGGCCGTAGTAGCCGAACTTGTACGTGTGGAAGGCGAAGACCAGGAACGCGGCGGCCCAGCGCATGCCCGTCAGCGAGGGCAGCCTGCCTCTGGCGTGTCTCTCCGCCGCGGGGGTAGGGGCAAGGGCGAGGGTCTCGGGCAGGGCGGCCTCGCGTGTCAGCGTGCGCAAGGAAGGACTCCGTTCGACATGGCAGGAAGCGCGCCGCCGCACGCCGTCATCATCACCCTGGCTCAGCCGCGCGTCTTACGCGTCTCCACTCCGGCGTCTCTCACACCCGTCGGTTTCAGAAAGGGTGCGAGCAGGTCCGGCACCGCCTCCGCGGCGAACGCCAGCCCCTCGCCCTCGCCGGCGTCGTGGATGTCGTACGCGCCCTCCCCCGCCGCGGTCGTCGCGGTCAGGGTCAGCACCCCGGCCCGGCGCTGGAAGGAGGACTGCTTGACGGTCCAGCCGATGACGCCACCGCGCTGGAGGGCGACGGTGGTCCTGCGGACGGTGCCGGAGCGGGTCACGAGGTAGTCGCCCGTGATGCCGTGACCCAGGTTGCGGTACGCGTCGAGGGCGAGGAGCACGGCGAGCGGGACCAGGACGAGGGCGCAGCCGGCGGCGGCGTACAGCAGCACGGGGGTGAGGGCGGCGCCCAGGACGGCGAGGACCGCGACGGGGGCGAGCGCGCTCCCCAGCGCCCAGCGCAGGCGGCGGGTGCGGGCGGCGCGGGGGTGGGCGGTGAGCGGGGCTCCGGTGGGGGCCTCGGATTCCCGCAGGACCTGGGCGGCGACCCGGTCGGCGAGGTCGCGGGGCGCGGGCGGCAGCAGGGTCTTGTGGTCGGCGTGCTTGTCCTCGTCGTCCTTGACGAGTCCGGTGGCGACGGCGTCGACGCGGGCCGCCCGGCACATCCGTACGCCCAGCGGCTCGACCAGTTCGACGCCGCGCAGCCGCCGCTCCTCGATGGAGATCGAGCGGGCGGTGAACAGTCCGCGGCGGACCCGCAGCGTGCCGCCCGGCTCGCGCTCCAGGCGATAGTTCCACCACATCTCGACCCAGAGGCCGAGCGCGCCGACGGTGCCGGCGAGGAGCGCGAGCAGGACGAGGACGACGATCATCCCGAGGACGGAGGTGTCCTGGAAGCGGTCGCCTATCCACTCGATCACTTCGCCCTGGGCCCCGAACCACTCGCTGACCTGCATCACGGCGCCGGCCGCCGCGCCTCCGAGGAGCGGGGCGACGAAGGAGGCGGGGGCGTAGCGGATCCAGCCCGGGTCGAGGACGGCGAGCGCGCCGTCGTGCGGGCTGTCCGGGGCGTCGGGGCGCACGCGGTCGAGGAGTTCACGGCGGAGCCGCTCGCCCTCGGCCTTGGTGACCGGGTCGAGTTCCAGGGTGGATTCACCGCCGGCGTTCTCGCCCGTGCCGATACGGACCTTGACCAGCCCGAGGACGCGCAGCAGCGGATGGGCCGTCAGGTCGACGCTGCGGATGCGCTCGCGGGCCAGTGAGCGTCGTTTGACCAGCAGGAGTCCGGTGCGCAGCTCGGCGCGTTCGGCTCCGACGCGGTAGCGGGTACGTCGCCAGCGGACGTAGTCGGCGGCCGCGCCGCCCCCGACGAGGAGGGCGGCGCCGGCCAGCACCCAGGTCACGGCCCGCCACAGCGGCATGGCGCCGGCCAGGCCGAGGACGGTGGGCAGGCCGGCCCCGCCTGCGACGCCCGTGAGGACGGCGGCGGTGACCAGGACCGTACGGCGGTCCAGGCGCCGCCACTCCTCGGACGGATCCGGGACCGGCGTCATGTCGCGTCCCCGGGGGTGTCCTGGGTGATCCGGGTCAGCCGTTCGGCGAGATCCGCGGCGAGCTGGTGGTCCAGGCCCTCGATCCGGATCGCGCCCTTGGAGGACGCGGTGGTCACGGTGACCGTGGAGAGCCGGAAGAACTGCTCCAGCGGCCCGCGCACGGTGTCCACGGTCTGGATCCGGGACATCGGGGCGATCCGCCACTCCTGCCAGAAGGCCCCGGTGCGGACGTAGACGGCGTCCTCGGTGACCTCCCAGCGGTGCACCCGGAACCACCAGGCGGGGAAGAACGCGGTGGCGGCGAGACCCGCGACCGCCACGGCTCCGGCGGTGAGCAGCAGCCAGAAGCGGGCCGGCTGGAGAAGGGCGCCGAGCACTCCGAGGACCACCACGGGCACGGTCGTCGTCAGCAGCAGCTGGGTCCGCCACCAGGTGACGGCCCGCTCGTCCACGGCGTTCCTCGGCGGTCGCAGCCGGACCTCGTCCCGTATCGCGTTCTCCCCCGTCATCGTCTCTACCTTCCGCGCAGCGAGCGGTAGGCGGCGACGAGGGCGGCGGTCGAGCCGTCCAGCTGCTCTCCGCCCTCGCCCCGGCCTTGGTCCCGGTCCTCGGTCAGCACCGGCTCGATCCTCTTGGCGAGGACCTTGCCGAGCTCGACGCCCCACTGGTCGAAGGAGTCGATGTTCCAGATCGCGCCCTGGACGAAGACCTTGTGCTCGTACAGCGCGATGAGCTGGCCGAGGACGGAGGGGGTGAGCGCCTTGGCGAGGATGGTGGTCGTGGGGTGGTTGCCCTGGAAGGTCTTGTGCGGGACCAGTTCCTCGGCCACGCCCTCGGCCCGTACCTCGTCGGGGGTCTTGCCGAAGGCGAGCGCCTGGGTCTGGGCGAAGAAGTTGGCCATCAGCAGGTCGTGCTGGGCCGCGAGGCCGGGGAGCAGGTCGGCGACGGGCTCGGCGAAGCCGATGAAGTCGGCCGGGACGAACTTGGTGCCCTGGTGGATCAACTGGTAGTAGGCGTGCTGCCCGTTGGTGCCGGGTGTGCCCCAGACGACCGGTCCGGTCTGCCAGTCGACCGGCCTGCCGTCACGGTCGACGGACTTGCCGTTGGACTCCATGTCGAGCTGCTGGAGGTACGCGGTGAACTTCGACAGGTAGTGGGAGTACGGCAGCACGGCGTGCGACTGGGCGTCGAAGAACGCGCCGTACCAGACGCCGAGGAGACCGAGCAGCAGCGGCGCGTTCACCTCGGCGGGTGCGGTGCGGAAGTGCTCGTCGACGAGGTGGAAGCCGTCGAGCATCTCGCGGAAGCGGTCCGGGCCGATGGCGATCATCAGGGAGAGCCCGATGGCCGAGTCGTACGAGTAGCGGCCGCCGACCCAGTCCCAGAACTCGAACATGTTGGCCGTGTCGATGCCGAACTCCTCGACCTTCTCGGCATTGGTCGACAGGGCCACGAAGTGCCGGGCGACGGCTTCCTGGCCGGCCCGCAGTTCGGTGAGGAGCCAGTCGCGGGCGGAGGTGGCGTTGGTGATCGTCTCGATGGTGGTGAAGGTCTTCGAGGCGACGATGAAGAGCGTCTCGGCCGGGTCGAGGTCGCGGACGGCCTCGTGGAGGTCGGCTCCGTCGACGTTGGAGACGAAACGGAACGTCAGGTCACGCCGGGTGTAGGAGCGCAGGGCCTCGAAGGCCATGGCGGGGCCGAGGTCGGAGCCGCCGATGCCGATGTTCACGATGTTCTTGACCGGCTTGCCGGTGTGGCCGGTCCACTCTCCCGCGCGGACCTTGTCGGCGAACGCGCTCATCCTGTCGAGGACGGCGTGGACGGCCGGCACGACGTTCTCGCCGTCGACCTCGATCACGGCCTCGCGCGGGGCGCGCAGCGCCGTGTGCAGCACCGCCCGGTCCTCGGTGGTGTTGATCCGCTCGCCGCGGAACATGGCGTCACGCAGCTCGGCCACGCCGGTCGCGGCGGCCAGCTCGCGCAGCAGCGCCAGCGTCTCGTCGGTCACCAGGTGCTTGGAGTAGTCCAGATAGAGGTCGCCGACCCGCAGGGCGTACCCGGTGCCGCGGTCCGGATCGGCGGCGAACAGCTCGCGCAGGGTGGTCCCGCCCACCTGCTCGTGGTGCTTGCCGAGGGCGGCCCATTCGGGCAGCTGGTTGAGCCTCATAGAGCCTTCGGTCTTCATCTCGGACATCGCCTACTTCTTCTCTTCCTGCCTGCTTGCCCCGCTGCCCCTCCAACCTAATTGATCGCTGCGACCGAGCGTGCTTTCCGGCCCGCGCGACTGGCCGGGCTAAAGTGATCACTTCTGACCAACTGGTCTTTTACTTTGGGGGATTTCTTGCGTTTCAAGCACACCGTGGCCGCCTGCGCGGCGGCGCTGGCCGCCCTGCTCGTCCCGCTGACCGCCACGCCCGCCGCCGCTGCCACACCGACCACCTCGGACACCGTGACGGCGACGGACTGGTCGTACGAGGGCCGCGTGGACATCGGGTGGCGAAGCCCGACGAAGCTGGACCCCATCACGATCCGGGCGACCGACATGCGGACCGACGGCTACGCAGTCGGCATCCGCCTGATCACGAACGGCGAGAACGGCCGGATCGTGTGGCGGATGCGGACCGTTCCGACGGGCCAGAACACCGCCACCTGGACGACGTACGCGGCCCCGGGCGGTCACATCAGCTACGCCTACTTCGAGGTCTGCCAGATCAAGGCGAGCACCGGAGCCATCTGGTCCTGCGGGGCCTCGAAGGTGATGCACGCGCCGTTCGACGACTCCTCGATCTGAGCACCGCGCACGGCGGATTCACGCGAACGGGCCCTGCCCGCGAACTCGGTTCGCGGGCAGGGCCCGTTCGTCACACCTTCACACCACACTCAGATCTCGCCGCGCAGCTTGGCGAGCGCCTCCGCGAGGATCGCCTCCCCGTCCGCGTCGCTGCGCCGCTCGCGCACGTACGCGAGGTGCGTCTTGTACGGCTCGGTGCGGGGCGGGTCCGGCGGGTTGTCCCGGTCCTGGCCCGCCGGGAAGCCGCAGCGCGGGCAGTCCCACGTGTCCGGGACCTGCGCGTCACTGGCGAAGCTCGGCTGCGTCTCGTGCCCGTTCGAGCACCAGAAGGAGATGCGGAGGCGCGGTGCCGACTCGCCCCGCTCGGCCTCCCCCATCGGCCCCGCTCCGACCCGGCTTCCCCGGATCGCGTTGCCACTTGCCACGGTCGTAACTCCCTGCGTGATGGTGCTCGAAGATGCCCCAGTCTACGTAAGGCCCAACGCGCGTCCAGTGATTGGAGTTACAAACTGCCGCGCTCAGCCGTCCAGCTTCACCAGAAGAGCAAGTACGACAATGCACGCGAACCACAGCACACCGATCACGACGGTGATCCGGTCCAGGTTGCGCTCGGCGACCGAGGAGCCACCGACGGACGACTGCATACCGCCGCCGAACATGTCGGAGAGACCGCCGCCCTTCCCCTTGTGCATCAGCACGAGCAGCATCAGCAGCGCGCTGAAGACGATCAGGGCGATCGAGAACCCCATAACCACGGCTGGACCCTACTTCCTGGCATTTCCCGGATGGAGACGAACAACGGGGGCCGACAGGCGCTGCACGCCTGCTCGGCCCCCGCAAGGGTACGACGGATCGTCGCTACGGCATACTCACCGGTCGCCGCACCGGCCGATCACGCCGGATCACTGGTCGCGGAAGCGGACGATCTTGACGAACTCGTCCGCGTCCAGCGCCGCGCCGCCCACCAGGGCGCCGTCCACGTCGGGCTGTGCCATGATCGCGGCCACGTTGGAGGCCTTCACCGAGCCGCCGTACTGGATCCGGACCTTGTCGGCCAGCTCCTGCGAGTACAGCTCCGCGAGACGGCCGCGGATCGCGCCGCAGACCTCCTGCGCGTCCTCGGGCGTGGCGACCTCACCGGTGCCGATGGCCCACACCGGCTCGTAGGCGATCACGACGGACTCGGCCTGCTTGGCCGGGACGTCCTTCAGGCCGCCGTCGAGCTGGCTCAGGGTGTGCTCGACCTGCCGGCCGGCCTTGCGGACGTCCAGGCCCTCGCCGACGCACAGGATCGGGGTCAGGCCGTGCTGGTACGCGGCCTTCACCTTGGCGTTGCAGACCTCGTCGGTCTCGGCGTGGTACTGCCGGCGCTCGGAGTGGCCCACGGCGACGTAGGAGCACTTCAGCTTGGCCAGCATCGCGCCCGAGATCTCGCCGGTGTACGCACCGGACTCGTGCGCCGAGAGATCCTGGGCGCCGTACTTGATCTTGAGCTTGTCACCGTCGATCAGGGTCTGGACGGACCGCAGGTCGGTGAAGGGCGGCAGGACCGCGACCTCGACAGCGTCGTAGTCCTTGTCGGTGAGGGCGAAGGCGAGCTTCTGGACGTGCGCGATGGCCTCGAGGTGGTTGAGGTTCATCTTCCAGTTGCCCGCCATCAGCGGGGTACGCGAACTCACTTTTTCTCAGTCCTCCAGAGCGGCGAGGCCGGGGAGCGTCTTGCCCTCGAGGTACTCGAGGCTGGCGCCGCCGCCGGTCGAAATGTGGCCGAATGCGTTCTCGTCGAAGCCCAGAATCCGGACCGCGGCGGCGCTGTCGCCGCCGCCGACGACGGTGTAGGCGTCACTGTCGACGAGGGCCTGCGCGATGGCGGTGGTACCGCCCGCGTAGTCGGGGTGCTCGAAGACGCCCAGGGGGCCGTTCCAGAACACGGTCTCGGCGTCGGCGATCTTCGACGCGTAGAGCTCACGCGTGCGGGGGCCGATGTCGAGGCCCTCCTTCGTCGACGGGATCTTGTCCGCGTCGACGGTCTCGAAGTCGGCCGGGGCCTTGGTCTTCAGGTCGGGGAAGTCGGAGGAGACCAGCACGTCCACGGGGAGGACGAGCTCGACGCCGTTCTCCTCGGCGCGCTTCATGTACTCCTTGACGACGTCCACCTGGTCCTTCTGGAGCAGGGAGATGCCGACCTCGTAGCCCTTGGCGTAGAGGAAGGTGTACGCCATGCCGCCGCCGATCAGGAGGCGGTCGGCCTTGCCGAGCAGCTCGTCGATCACGGCGAGCTTGTCGGAGACCTTGGCGCCGCCGAGGACGACGACGTACGGGCGCTTGACGTCGGAGGTGAGCTTCTTCAGGACGCCGACCTCGGTGGCGATGAGGTAGCCGGCGGCGTGCGGCAGCCGGGCCGGGAGGTCGAAGACCGAGGCGTGCTTGCGGTGCACGGCGCCGAAGCCGTCGCCGACGTAGAGGTCGGCGAGGGCGGCGAGCCGGTCCGCGAAAGCGCCGCGCTCGGCGTCGTCCTTGGAGGTCTCGCCGGCGTTGAAGCGCAGGTTCTCCAGGACGGCCACCTGGCCGTCGGTGAGACCCGCGACGGTCGCGGTGGCGGAATCGCCGACCGTGTCGGTCGCGAAGGCCACGTCGGCGCCGAGCAGTTCGCCCAGCCGCGCGGCGGCGGGGGCGAGCGAGAACGCCGGGTCCGGAGCGCCCTTGGGGCGGCCCAGGTGGGAGGCGACCACGACGCGGGCGCCGGCCTCGGCGAGCGCCTTGACCGTCGGGAGGACGGCACGGATGCGGCCGTCGTCGGTGATGGTGGTGCCGTCCAGCGGCACATTGAGGTCGGCGCGGACGAATACCCGCTTGCCGGCGACGCCTTCGGCGAGAAGCTCGTCGATCGTCTTCATCTTGTCCTGACTCCTTGGAACGCGGTGGAGCACACGAGACAGGGCTCGTACAGCGCGACGTTACGCTGTCCGAGCCCTGCGCTCACATCAAGGGGTGCCTGCCCTGAGGCCTAGAGCTGACCGCCGACGAAGACGGTGAGGTCGACGAGTCGGTTGGAGTAGCCCCACTCGTTGTCGTACCAGCCGAGGATCTTCACCGAGTTCCCCTCCTGGACCATGGTCAGGGAGGAGTCGAAGGTGCAGGAGGCCGGGTCGCTGACGATGTCCGAGGACACGATCGGGTCCTCGGTGTAGAACAGGATGCCCTTGAGGTCGCCGTCGTCGGCGGCCTTCTTGAACGCGGCGTTGACCTCGTCCTTGGTGACCTCGCGCTGCAGGGTCACGACCAGGTCGGTGGCCGATCCGGTCGGGACCGGGACGCGCATGGCGATGCCGTCCAGCTTGCCCTTGAGCTGCGGAAGGACCAGAGCGGTCGCCTTGGCGGCGCCGGTCGTGGTCGGAATGATGTTCTCCGCGGCGGCGCGGGCGCGGCGCAGGTCGGAGTGCGGGAAGTCCAGGATGCGCTGGTCGTTGGTGTACGCGTGGACCGTGGTCATCAGACCCTTGACGATGCCGAAGTTCTCGTCGAGGACCTTGGCCATCGGCGCCACACAGTTGGTGGTGCAGGAGGCGTTGGAGATGACGTGGTGGTTGGCCGCGTCGTACTTGTCCTGGTTGACGCCCATGACGATGGTGATGTCCTCGTCCTTGGCCGGAGCCGAGATGAGGACCTTCTTGGCGCCACCGGCGATGTGCTTCTCGGCGTCGGCCTTCTTGGTGAAGATGCCGGTCGACTCGATGACGATGTCGACGCCCAGCTCGCCCCAGGGGATGTCGGCCGGGTTGCGCTCGGAGAGCACCTTGATGGTGTGGCCGTCGACGGTGATGGTGTCGGCGGTGTGGGTGACCTCGGCCTTGAGGCGCCCCAGGATCGTGTCGTACTTCAGCAGGTGAGCAGTGGTCGCGGTGTCACCCAGGTCGTTGACAGCCACGATCTCGATGTCGGCACCCTGCTCAAGGAGCGCGCGGAAGTAGTTGCGACCGATGCGGCCAAAGCCGTTGATGCCTACGCGGATCGTCACGAACCGATCTCCTCGTTAGGTACGCCGGTTTCGACGCCGGCGAGTTTCTTTTAGGGATGTCCCCGACCGCTTACGACCCTACCTCTCCCGTCGCCTCAGAGTGACATCCTGTGCAGCCGTAAACCCCGGGAAAGCACCGTGGCCCGTGACTACCGACGGGTTCGAGCCACGGTGCGCCTTTCGTCCCGATCACTGACTGTGATCAAAAGGGCGGGTGGCCGCTCAGCCGTGCAACGCGCCGAGCGCCTTTCTGATCAGTGCCGCGCGCTCCGCCGAGCGCGTGACGTGCTCCAGGCCGAAGCCGAGGAGGACGGTGTCACGGGTGGTGACGGCGGCCTGGGAGTGGAAGAGGCCGGTGGAGCGGGCCCACTCGGCGCCGTTCCCGGGGCTGCCGGCCGGCGGACCCGGTACGGACCAGGCGCCGAGCGCGGTCTCGAAGCCCTCGCCGTCGGCCGCCGCGCCGCCCAGGACGAGCCTGGTGTCGTCGACGAAGGCGCCCGTCCCGCCCGTGCCCGGGTCGGAGACATACGCGATCGACAGCTCGACCTTCTTGCCCGCGTAGGCGCTCAGGTCCATCGAGGCGTGCCGCCAGCCGTTGGACGGGCCCGTGAAGGCGTTCCAGGAGCCGGTGGTCCCGTTGGTGGCGCAGCCGTCCTCGCCCACCGTCAGGTAGCGGCCGAGGAAGGGGTGACCGCGGACGTAATAGCCCTCGCCGCAGTCCGCCGGGGCGGCGGTGGAGGTTCCGCCGTTGGTGTCGGGCAGCGTGGTCCAGTCGTCCTGGCCGACGGTGTGCGCCTCGACGACGAGGTTGTCGTAGCCGGGCTCGGTGTCGTAGCTGACCTGGAAGCTCAGGCTCGGCTCCGCTGAGGCGTCGACGCCGGTGAGGTCGACGGTGCGGGTGAGGCGGCTCCAGGTGTTGTCGGCGTGACGCACGGCGGCGAAGTACGAGCCTTCGTAGGGCTCGAAGGGGGTCCGGACGCCCGGGTAGTCGCCTGCGGACGCGCTGTCGCCGAAGTGCGGGAACCGGTCCGGCTTCAGGGTGTCCGAGGTGACGGTGTACGCGCCGGCGTTGTCCAGCGGGTTGTCGGCGACGTGCCCGAGGCCGGCCGAGGCACCCCCGAAACGGCCCGAGCCGGCGAAGCCCGGCGGACTCTTCAGGCCGGCCCGGTGGTAGGCGCCGAGGAAGTACTGGGCGAAGTCGTCGGAGTCCGCGCGGCCGATGTCGACGAGGCCGCCGGACTTCTCTCCGGCGTTGACGAGCTTGCCGCCCTCGTTGAGGTAGTCGCGGACGGCGAGCATGACCGGCCCGGAGGGCTGCTCGGCCCCGGTGTACCAGACGACGCTACGGAAGTGGCTGAGGACGCCGAGGGGGTGTGGGGCGCCCTGGGTGGCGACGTCCCAGACGGCGGCCCGGCGGCCGTTGTCGGCGAGCGCCTTCACATAGGCCGCGGTGTGCTTGGCGGCGGCGGTGCCGCCTTCCTCGGCGAGGACGAGGACGTCCCCGCGGGGCCGCTCGGCCACGGTGTACGTGAACGGGGTGGAGGAGGTGGCTCTGCCCTCGCGCGTGCGGGCGGTGAACCAGACCTCGACGGTGTCACCCGGTTCGGCGTCCTCGACCTCGGCCCGGTACCGGTCGAAGTAGAGGTTGTCCTCCCCGCCGTAGGTCTCGCCGCCCTCCCAGGCCTCAAGGCGCTCGGAATGCGTACGGCCGCCGTTGACCCGGTACTTGAGTTCCTTGGAACCCAGGGACTTGCGGGCGGTGACGGACACCTCCTGGTCGCCGCCGCGGGCGTAGGAGGTGGTGAAGACGTCCGGGGTGAAGTCGGGGGCCTCCTGGCCGGTGACGGAGACGGGCCGGTCCGGGTGGGCGGAGCTCTCGGCGACGGCGAGCGCGAACGGGACGTTCTTGGCGAACTCCGCCTGGATCAGCTTCTCGTCGTCGGGGAAGGTGAAGACGGAGGCACAGTCGGCGGCCTCCCACGCGTCGTTCGGATCGACGCGGGAGGCGGTGGCGCAGGTCGACATCTCCGGGGTGAACATCTGCATACCGTTGACGTTGGCGGCGTGTCCGTCGGCCTCGCCGTTGGTGGTGTAGAGCTCGGAGGAGACCTGCGGGCGGTAGCCGGGCACGGCGGACTTCTGCGGGGTGCCGGCGAGCGACTTCAGGGCCACGTCGTCGGGGGTCTCGGTGGCGACCTGCCAGCCGACGCCGTAGAGCAGCAGCTGGGCGGCGGAGTGGTAGTTGATGCCGTACTGGAAGCCGATGCGCCGCTGGAACGCGTCGAGGGCCCTGGTCTCGGGCTCGGACATGGGGCCGGTGCCGCGGTAGGTCTCGTCGGCCGGGTCGGGCGACGATCCCTCGTCGTCGTAGCCCCACTTGTAGGAGAAGTTGCGGTTGAGGTCGACGCCGTCACCCGCCTCGATCCGCCCGTCGCCGTTGTTGTCGCGGAGGTTCTTGCGCCACTGGCGGTGGTCGGGGTCGGCGTGGGTGAAGTCGTAGCCGTCCGGGTTGGCGGAGAGCACGAACCACAGCTCGGTCGTGTCGACGATCCGGGTGACCTGCTCGTCCCTGCCGTAGCCGTCGAGGTAGTGGTGCATCAGCCGCCGGGTCATCTCGGGGGTGATCCACTCGCGGGCGTGCTGGTTGGAGAGGTACAGCGTGGCGGGCCTGGAGCCGTCCTTCGCCTGCTTGGCGCCCTTGCTGAGCTTGAGGGCGAGGATGTCCTGGCCCTTGACCGTCTTTCCGATGGAGACGACCTTGGTGAGGCCGGGGTGGGCCTGTGCGGTGGCCAGGATCTCCTGCTTGAGACCGTTCGGGCCGCCGTACGGGCGGAAGACGCCGTCCCCCGCGCCGGTGACGCGCTTCTCGGCCTGGGGGGAGAGGGTGTGCTCGGCGAGTTCGACTCCCTTGCCGCGCAGCCGGCCCGCCTGCTCGTCGGTGAGGTAGAGCTCGAGGGTGGCCGAGCCCCTGTCGGGCACCTGCTCGGTCAACTCGTGGGCGTCGGTGCCGGCTTCGAGGAGCAGCGGCACCTGCTCCTTGCTGACCGTGGCGCGCCATACGGAGAGGGCGTCGCCGCCGGCTCCCCCGTCCGTACCGTTCGGTTCCGCTCCGGCGACGGGTGCGGCCGCCAGTCCCGCGATCAGCAGTGAAGCCACGGCGAGGATCGATCTCGCTCTGCGTCTCATGAACCCCCCTTGCTGTTGTCTGTCACGACAGTGAACAGACGACAGGCTCACGGGAGGCCATGACCCTGTCAAGGGCGTCTCCGGCGCGTCGGCCGGGGGATGACGAAGCCGCTGCCGGTGCCTCAAGGGGGCACCGGCAGCGGCCGGTTGAGCGGAACGAAGGGTGGAGGGGGGTTCAGCCGACGAGGCTGTCGTCCAGCTCCTCCGTCAGGTTGGACTCGGTCCCCGGGATGCCCAGGTCCTGGGCCCGCTTGTCCGCCATGGCCAGCAGACGGCGGATCCGGCCGGCGACCGCGTCCTTGGTCAGCGGCGGGTCGGCGAGCGCGCCCAGCTCCTCCAGGGAGGCCTGCTTGTGCTCCATGCGCAGCCTGCCGGCGGCGGCGAGGTGCTCCGGCACCTCCTCGCCGAGGATCTCCAGGGCGCGCTGCACCCGGGCGCCCGCGGCGACGGCGGCACGCGCAGAGCGGCGCAGGTTGGCGTCGTCGAAGTTGGCGAGGCGGTTGGCCGTGGCGCGGACCTCGCGACGCATCCGCCGCTCCTCCCAGGCCAGCACCGACTCATGCGCGCCCAGCCGCGTCAGCAGGGCCCCGATCGCGTCCCCGTCGCGGACGACCACCCGGTCCACGCCCCGTACCTCACGGGCCTTCGCCGCGATGGAGAGCCGGCGCGCCGCGCCCACCAGGGCGAGCGCGGCCTCCGGACCGGGGCAGGTCACCTCCAGGGAGGAGGAGCGCCCGGGCTCGGTCAGCGAGCCGTGGGCCAGGAAGGCGCCGCGCCAGGCGGCCTCGGCGTCGCAGGTGGCGCCGGAGACGACCTGCGGGGGCAGCCCGCGGATCGGACGGCCGCGGCCGTCGACCAGGCCGGTCTGCCGGGCCAGCTGATCACCGCCCGCCACCACCCGCACGACGAAGCGGGAGCCGCGCCGCAGACCGCCGGGAGCCATCACGATCAGCTCGGAGCTGTGCCCGAAGATCTCCAGGATGTCCCGCTTGAGCCGCCGCGCCGCCATCGCGGTGTCCAGCTCCGCCTCGATCACGATCCGCCCGCTCACCAGGTGCAGGCCGCCGGCGAACCGCAGGATCGACGAGACCTCCGCCTTCCTGCAGCAGGTCCGGGTGACGGGAAGCCGGGAGATCTCGTCCTTCACCGCTGCCGTCATCGCCATGGGCCGATCCTTCCATGCATCCGAAAAATACGGTCGTACGCGGCGGCCAACAGCTCCGGATCGTGCTTCGGAGCACCGTCGGCCCGAGCCACCGGTGCCAGCTCGAGCGCGGCACCGAGCCGCTTGGCGGCGTCGACGAGGGGCTCCCTGGCTGACACGTCGGGCACGGCGGCCTCGTCGGCAAGCACCACGTCCAGGGCGAGTTTAGGGGCGTGTCGTCCCAAAACCTCCAAATGACGCTGCGGTGAGAACCCTTCGGTTTCTCCGGGTTGCGGTGCGAGGTTGAGGGAGAGGACCCGGCGGGCCTTGGTCTCCACCAGCGCGTCGTGCAGCTCGGGCACCAGCAGATGCGGGATGACCGAGGAGAACCAGGAGCCCGGACCGAGGACCACCCAGTCCGCGTCCCTGACCGCGGCCACGGCCTCCGGCACGGCGGGCGGGTCGTGCGGGACGAGGTGCACGGACTGCACCTCACCGGGGGTGAGCGCCACCGTGGCCTGGCCGCGGACGGTGTCCACGTCCTCCGGGCGCGCCGGATCGTGCCCCTTGACCAGGGCCTGGAGCTCCAGCGGCACGGCGGACATCGGCAGCACCCGGCCGTGCGCGCCGAGCAGCTTGCCGACCAGGTCCAGGGCCAGGACGTGATCGCCGAGCTGCTCCCAGAGGGCCACGATCAGCAGATTTCCGACCGCGTGCTCGTGCAGCTCGCCCTTGGACTGGAAACGGTGCTGGATGACCCGGGCCCAGGTCTGGCCCCAGTCGTCGTCCCCGCAGAGCGCGGCGAGCGCCTTGCGCAGGTCGCCGGGGGGCAGCACGCCCAGCTCCTCCCGGAGCCGGCCGCTGGAGCCGCCGTCGTCGGCGACGGTGACGACGGCGGTGAGGTCGCCGGTGATCCGGCGCAGGGCGGCGAGGGAGGCCGACAGTCCCATGCCGCCGCCCAGCGCGACGACCTTGGGCTGGGCGCCGCGCCTGCGGAGCGTACGCACCGAGAGGGTGGACGTACGCCGGCGGTACGGCTTCACTCGCGCCCCATGTCCCGGTGGACGACGACGGTCTCGACCCCTTCCGAGGCGAGGCGCGCGGCGAGCTTCTCGGACGTGGCGACGGAGCGGTGCTTGCCGCCCGTGCAGCCGACCGCGATGGTCACGTACCGCTTGCCCTCGCGGCGGTAGCCGGCGGCGATCAGCTGGAGCAGCTCGGTGTAGCGGTCGAGGAACTCCTTGGCCCCGGGCTGGTTGAAGACGTACGCCGAGACCTCTTCGTTGAGACCGGTGAAGGGCCGCAGCTCGGGGACCCAGTGGGGGTTGGGCAGGAAGCGCATGTCGACGACGAGGTCGGCGTCGACCGGCAGCCCGTACTTGAACCCGAACGACATGACCGTGGCCCGCAGCTCCGGCTCCTCGTCGCCGGCGAACTGGGCGTCCATCTTGGCGCGCAGTTCGTGGACGTTGAGGCTGGAGGTGTCGATCACCAGGTCGGCGTCGCCGCGCAGCTCGCGCAGCAGGTCGCGCTCGGCGGCGATGCCGTCGGTGATCCGGCCGTCGCCCTGGAGCGGGTGGGGCCTGCGGACCGACTCGAAGCGCCGGACGAGGGCCTCGTCGGAGGACTCCAGGAAGACGATCCGCCGGGTGACCTGCTGGGCGTCGAGGGCGGCGAGGGACTCGCGCAGGGCGTCGAAGAACTGCCGGCCGCGGACGTCCACGACGACCGCGATCCGGGCCACGTTGCCCTGGGAGCGGGCGCCGAGCTCCACCATGGTGGGGATCAGCGCGGGCGGCAGGTTGTCGACGACGAACCAGCCGAGGTCCTCCAGGCACTTCGCCGCGGTGGACCGGCCGGCGCCGGACATGCCGGAGATGATCACCAGCTCGGGGATGGCCGCCGCGTCGGCGGTCTCGCCGGCCTCCTTCGTGCCCGTACTCACGTGTCCTGCTCCGTCTTCTCGGGGGTACTCGTCGTGCTGATCATGCTCGTCGTGCCGGTCGTGCGCGGTCATGCTGTGCTGCCCCCGTCTTCCATGATCTCTCCTGTTGCCGTGTTCACGGCGGGTGCGGCCGGAGCCGCCTGCGCGAGGGCCACCGCCACGGCCTCGGCCGTCTTGCGGCCCATGCCGGGAACCTCGCAGATCTGCTCGATTGTCGCCCGCCTGAGCCGCTTCACCGAGCCGAAATGCTTGATGAGTGCCTGTTTGCGGGTGTCACCGAGGCCGGGGATCGCGTCCAGGGGGCTGCTCCTGACGCGCTTGTTCCGCTTCGAGCGCTGGTAGCGGATGGCGAAGTCGTGAGCCGTGTCACGTACCCGCTGGAGGAGGTAGAGGCCCTCGCTGGAGCGGGGCAGGACCACCGGGTCGTCGTCGCCGGGCAGCCAGACCTCCTCCAGGCGCTTGGCGAGGCCGCAGACCGCGATGTCATCGATGCCGAGCTCGTCCAGCGCCCGCCGGGCGGCCGCGACCTGCGGCTGCCCGCCGTCGACGACGACGAGCTGGGGCGGGTACGCGAAGCGCTTGGGCCGGCCGTCGTCCACGGGCACCTCGCCGGACGCGAGGGGACCGGTGCCGGTGTCGTTGTCGATGCCGGCGCCGGTGCCGTCCACGGGGGTCACGGCGGTCCCGGGAACCGCGTCGGTCCCGGCGGGGCCGGCGTCGACCGCGTCGCCCTCGGGGCCGACGAGGACGCCCTCCTGGCCCCACTCCCCCGTCTTCTCCTTCTCGGCGAGGTAGCGCTTGAAGCGGCGGCTGATCACCTCGTGCATGGAGCGGACGTCGTCCTGGCCCTCGAAGCCCTTGATCTGGAAGCGGCGGTACTCGCTCTTGCGCGGCAGCCCGTCCTCGAAGACGACCATGGAGGCCACGACGTCCTCCCCCTGGAGGTGCGAGATGTCGAAGCACTCGATCCGCAGCGGCGCGGAGTCCAGGTCCAGGGCCTCGGCGATCTCCTCCAGAGCCCGCGAGCGGGTGGTCAGGTCACTGGCGCGCTTGGTCTTGTGCAGTACCAGCGCCTGCTGCGCGTTCCGCGCGACCGTCTCCATGAGGTCCTTCTTGTCGCCGCGCTGCGGGACGCGCAGCGAGACCTGGGAACCGCGGCGGCCCGAGAGCCACTGGGCGACGGCGTCCAGGTCCTCGGGGAGGGTCGGGACGAGGACCTCCTTGGGGACCGCGTCACCGCTCTCCTCGCCGTACAGCTGCTGGAGCGCGTGCTCGACGAGCCCGGCCGTGGACACGGCCTCGACCTTGTCGGTGACCCAGCCGCGCTGGCCGCGCACGCGTCCGCCGCGCACGTGGAAGATCTGGACGGCGGCCTCCAGCTCGTCCTCGGCGAGCGCGATCAGATCGGCGTCGGTGGCGTCGGCGAGGACGACCGCGTTCTTCTCCATCGCGCGCCGCAGCGCCTCTATGTCGTCGCGCAGCCGGGCCGCCCTCTCGTACTCCATCTCCTCGGCCGCCGCCATCATCTGCTTCTCCAGGCGGCGCAGGTACGTGCCGGTGCGGCCGGCCATGAAGTCCGAGAAGTCCTCGGCCAGTTCCCGGTGCTCCTCGGGGGTGACCCGGCCCACACAGGGCGCCGAGCACTTGCCGATGTAGCCGAGGAGACAGGGGCGCCCCGCTGAGGCGGCGTTCCGGAACACACCGGCGGAGCAGGTGCGGACCGGGAAGACACGGAGCATCAGGTCGACCGTCTCGCGGATGGCCCACGCGTGCGCGTACGGACCGAAGTAGCGCACGCCCTTCTTCTTGTGGCCGCGCATGACCTGGACACGGGGGAACTCCTCGTTCATGGTCACGGCGAGGTACGGATAGCTCTTGTCGTCCCGGTACTTGACGTTGAACCGGGGGTCGAACTCCTTGATCCAGGAGTACTCCAGCTGCAGCGCCTCGACCTCGGTCGAGACGACGGTCCACTCCACGGAGGCGGCGGTGGTGACCATCGTGGCCGTGCGCGGGTGCAGGCTCGTCAGCGGCTGGAAGTAGTTGGCCAGCCGCTGACGCAGGGACTTCGCCTTACCGACGTAGATCACCCGGCGGTGCTCGTCGCGGAATTTGTACACCCCGGGCGAGTCGGGGATCTGTCCCGGCTTGGGGCGGTAGCTGGAGGGGTCGGCCATGTTCCCCACCCTACTGTCGGGAACCGACAGTCAGGGATGCCGCACTCGTTGGCGAAGCGGGGCGGAGGGTGCGGGGCCCGGCGGGGGCTCACCCGCCGTGCCCTACCGTGCCCCGCCGTGCCCTACGTGCCCGTGCGGGTCAGGCGGCCGGCTCCTGGCGGGAGGCCGTGCGGCGACGGCGCCACGCGGCCGTGGCGACGAGACCGAGGGCCAGGACCGCGCCCGCGCCGGCCGTGGCGGAGGCGGCTGTGACCAGTGGCTCCTCACGGTCGGGGGGCGGGGCGTCGTAGCCCCCGGCCGCGCCCTTGCGCGCGTAGCCGGAGCCGGGCAGCTTGTCGCCGTACGCCCGGGTCACCCGCTCCCGGTAGGCGGCCAGGCTCGTCCCGTCGCCGCCGACCGCGCGCACCGCGTCCTCGTCGAGCGGGAGCACCTTCGCGCCCTTGTGGACGTACCAGGCGTCGATCTGCGGCTCACGGAACACGACGCCGCCCGGCAGCGTCCGCTCCCCCTGCGCCGCGTAGCGGGTCTCGTCGTCGCCGGTGGCGATGTTCACGACCCGCCAGCCGCCCGCCTGCCGCACGGTCCACAGCGAGGCGGTCTGCCCGTCCGAGGCGACCGCCTTGCTGGCGTGGAACTCGACCCGGGCCACCGGAGCGCCCGCCTTCCCCGCCACGAAGTCCGGGGACAGGACCCGTACCGGCACCGAGGCGCCCTCGATGCGGGGCCGGGCCGCGGAGCGCGCGAGGGCGCCGTCGCGGGAGAAGAAGCGGGAGAGCGTGTCCAGGGTCTCCGGGGCGGAGGCCGCCTGCTCGGGGCCTGCGGCGGGAGGGGCGTCCGCGGCCTCGGCCGGGACGGAACCGAGGGCGACGAGGGCGAGGGCGGCCAGGAGCCCGGCGCTCGCGGCACGTACGTGGGTCATCGTCGTCACGCCCCTATCCGGTAGAGCGAGTGGGTCCAGGAGAAGGAGCCGTTGTTCACGTACCAGGCGTGCGAGGCCCAGTTGTAGCGGTCGCTGGAGGGCCAGGGGTCGCCCCAGTAGACCCAGCTGTTCGCGTCGTCGTAGCCGTAGATCACATGCATGTGGCCGCCGCCGCTCGACCACTGGATCCGCGTCTCGATCGGGCGGTCGGCGTTGATCTCGTTCTGCACGGTCGCGTAGCGCAGCCAGCCGGTCACGTACGAGCCGGGGTTGACGCCCGCCCAGCGCAGTCCGGTCTGGACGTTGCCGAGGGTGGCCTGGTTGTTGGGGCAGTCGTAGCCCTGCTGGCGGTTGAAGGCGGCGTTGCAGAACTGGTTCTGCGTGTAGCCGCGGCCGAACCAGGTGGCGATGGTGTTGCCGCCGGCGGCCCAGCACCAGTTGGTCTTCTGCTGCGCCTGCATGGTGATGTTCAGGCGCTTGTACGCGAGGGCCGACGCGTCCTCGTACGGGGCGGCGGAGGAGGCCGAGGCCGAGGTGGTGGGGACGAGGAAGAGGGCGGCAGCGGCGAGTGCCGCGAAAGACAGCTTTGTTCTGCGCATCGCGTTCCTCCCGAGGCGGGGGGTGTGTGGGGATGTGGGGAGTCGGAGGAGCGCGTCCGGACGCTGTCGAGGAGCATCGAGCGTTGTGGGGCGCGGGTCAACACGCTTCAATGCGGGGTGACGGCGCGCTGTGAACGCTGTGACCCGGGTGTGAACGGGCTCCCGCGCGCCATCTGCGGGCCCGCCGTCGGCGGCACTGTGGTCCGCCACCTTCGTCGTGAACGTTCACTGAGGAGTCCCCGTGGGGCACACCGAGGCCGATCTGGTGCAGTTGCTGCACACCGGACCGTTCCACCTGGCGCTGCGCACGGCGCTCGCGGTGCGTGGCCTGCCGCTCCAGCGGGTGCAGCACCACCTCGCCCATCGGGGCGTCAAGGTCGGCGTGACCAGCCTGAGTTACTGGCAGCAGGGCGCCCGCCGTCCCCAGCGGCCCGAGTCGATGAAGGCCGTGCGCGCGCTCGAGGAGGTCCTCCAGCTGCCCGGGAACTCGCTGATCCGGCTGCTGGCCGAGGGCTCGGCCGTGCGCGCCGACGTGGAGCGTCCGGCGGGGCGCTCGTACCGCTCGCTGGTCGATGCCTCCGGCGTCGTGGAGGAGCTGCTCGCCGAGCTGGAGTCGCCGGTGGACGGCGGGCTCCACACGGTCGGCCACCTCGAGCGGGTACGGATCGGGGCGGCGCGCGAACTGGTGGGGCGCGACTCGCAGCATGTGGTGCGGGCGCACCGGGACGGGATCGACCGCTATCTGGCCATCCACCACGGCGACCCGGGCTGCGACCCGGCGCGGGTGGAGGTGCGGGCGTCGGAGAACTGCCGTACGGGCCGGGTGCGTTGGCACCGCGAGACGGGGGTGCTGGTCGCGGAGCTGCTCTTCGACGCCCGGCTGCGGGCCGGGGAGACGTATCTCTTCTCGTACGGCTTCGAGGACGGGACGGCCGGTCCGAGCGGGGAGTACGTCCGCGGGTTCAGCTTCGCCGGCGGGCAGTACGTGCTCCAGGTGCGGTTCGACGAGGCGGCGCTGCCGGTGCGGTGCCGGCGCTTCGCCCAGGTCTCGGCCGGAGCGCCGCGCGGCGGCCGCGCGGACCTGACGCTCGGCGGGCGGCACCGCACGGTGCACCTGGTGGAGCAGGGGGTACGGCCGGGGCTGCTGGGGATCGACTGGGACTGGGCGTGACGCGTCGTCCCGCGGGCACCCCTCAGGCTTCGGGGCCCGCGACCAGCCGGCCGTTCTCGACCCGGACGGGGACCTCGGGGAGCGGAACGGTCGCCGGGCCCTGGAGGGCCTTGCCGGTGGTCACGTCGAAGCGGCTGCCGTGGCAGGGGCAGTTGCCCTCGTTGTTCTCGATCTTGTCCAGGACGCAGCCGGCGTGGGTGCACTGGGCGCTGAATGCCTTGTACCGGCCCTTGGCCGGGCAGCTCACCAGGACACGCTGCTCGCGGTAGAGCTTGGCGCCGCCGACCGGCACCTCGTCGGGGGCGCCGAGGGTGACCGGGGCGGTCGGGGTCGGGACCTGGGCGTGGCCGAGCTTGGAGTCGGTGGAGCAGGCGGCGGCACCCAGCCCGGCGGCGCCGGCGAGGGCGGCGCCTTTCAGTACGGTGCGGCGAGTGGACTGGCCGGACATGAGCGCTCCACGGTCGGATCGGGGCATGAGGTGACGAACCGACGATACCGGCGCGGGCCCGGGCGGCTTCGCGGGGGCCGGGCGCGGGGCCGCTGGCAGGTGCCGGGCGGCCGCGGGGGCCGGGCGCGGGGCCGCTGGCAGGTGCCGGGCGGCCGCGGGGGGCTGCCGGGCTGTCGTGGCCAGGCGGGCATGGGTTACGTTCACCGGCGTGATCGTCGTCGCCGGTGAGTCCCTGATCGACCTGGTCCCGGCCGGGGCGCCGGGTCCCTTGTCCCCGCTGGTCCCCCGGCCCGGCGGCGGCCCGTACAACACGGCCGTGGCGCTGGGCCGGCTCGGTGCGGACGTCGCCTTCTGCTCCCGGATCTCGACGGACGCCTTCGGTGGGGCGCTGCTCGACGGCCTGCGGGCCTCCGGGGTGGGTGACGGGCTCGTGCAGCGGGGGCCCGAGCCGACGACGCTCGCGGTCGCCTCGGTGGGGCGGGACGGTTCCGCACAGTACGGCTTCTACGTCGAGGGCACGGCCGACCGGCTCTTCGCCCTGCCGGAGCGGCTGCCCGAGGAGGTCCGGGCGCTGGCCTTCGGCACCTGTTCCCTGGCCCTGGAGCCGGGCGCGAGCGCGTACGAGGCGCTGCTGCGCCGCGAGTCGCGGCGCGGCGCCTTCACGCTCCTCGACCCCAACATCCGCCCGGCCCTGATCCCGGATCCGGCCGCCTACCGGGAGCGCTTCACTGCCTGGCTGCCGTACGTCTCCCTCCTGAAGCTCTCGGCGGAGGACGCGGCGTGGCTGGGCGGCACCCCGCGGGAGTGGCTGGCGCGCGGGCCGTCGGCGGTGGTCCTGACCCGGGGCGGGGCGGGCCTGACGGCCTTCACACCGTCGTACGAGGTGTCGGTTCCGGCCGTACGGGTGGCGGTCGCGGACACGATCGGCGCGGGCGACACGGTGAACGCGGCCCTCCTCCACGGCCTGGCGTACCGCCCGCCGGCCTCGCTGGACGCCGGTGCGTGGCGGGAACTGCTGACCTACGCGGCCAGGGCGGCGGCGCTCACCTGCACGCGTCCGGGCGCGGAGCCGCCGTACGGGCACGAACTGAACGCCTGAGAGCCGGCCGGGAGGCGTGAGAGGGCGGGGGCGCGCGCCGCGCCCCCGCCCTCGCCGTCGTCACGCCTTGCGCGCCCGAGCGGTCGCCACCTTCTTCGCCGGCGCCTTGGCGGGTGCCTTGGCCGCGGTCTTCTTCGCCGCGGCCTTCTTCGCGGCCGTCTTCTTCGCCGCGCCGTTGCCGCTGCGCGCCGCCGGGACGGTCGCGTCGCTGATCCGGTCGCCGAGGATCTCGCGGAGGAACTTGCCGGTGTGGCTCGTCGAGACCGAGGCGACCTCCTCCGGGGTGCCCTCGGCGATCACCAGGCCGCCGCCGCTGCCACCCTCGGGACCCATGTCGACGACCCAGTCCGCGGTCTTGATGACATCGAGGTTGTGCTCGATGACGATCACCGAGTTGCCCTTGTCGACCAGACCGGAGAGGACCTTGATCAGCTTGGAGATGTCCTCGAAGTGCAGACCGGTGGTCGGCTCGTCCAGGACGTAGACCGTGCGTCCCGTCGAGCGCTTCTGGAGCTCGGAGGCGAGCTTCACGCGCTGCGCCTCACCGCCCGAGAGCGTCGGCGCGGACTGGCCGAGCCGGACGTACCCGAGGCCCACCTCGTTGAGCGTGCGCAGGTGGCGGGCGATCGTGGGGACGGCCTCGAAGAAGTCGAGGGCCTCCTCGATCGGCATGTTCAGGACCTCGGCGATGGACTTGCCCTTGTAGTGGACCTCCAGGGTCTCCCGGTTGTACCGGTCGCCGTGGCAGACCTCGCACGGGACGTACACGTCCGGGAGGAAGTTCATCTCGATCTTGATCGTGCCGTCGCCGGAGCAGTTCTCGCAGCGTCCGCCCTTGACGTTGAAGGAGAACCGGCCGGGCAGATAACCACGGACCTTCGCCTCCATGGTCTCGGCGAAGAGCTTGCGCACATGGTCGAAGACGCCGGTGTACGTCGCCGGGTTGGACCGCGGGGTCCGCCCGATGGGCGACTGGTCGACGTGGACGACCTTGTCGACGAGGTCGTCGCCGTCCACGCGCGTGTGCCGCCCCGGCACCGACTTGGCGCCGTTCAGCTCGCGGGCCAGGTGGGTGTAGAGGATGTCGTTGACCAGGGTCGACTTGCCGGAGCCGGAGACTCCGGTGACGGCCGTGAGGACGCCCAGCGGGAAGGAGACGTCGATGTCCCGCAGGTTGTTCTCCCGGGCGCCGTGCACGGTGAGACGGCGCGAGGGGTCCACGGGTCGGCGGATGTCCGGAGTCGCGATGGCCTTGCGGCCCGACAGGTACTGCCCGGTCATCGACTCCTCGTTGGTGAGCAGCTCCGCCAGGGAGCCCGAGTGGACGACCTTGCCGCCGTGCTCGCCCGCGCCGGGGCCGATGTCGACGACCCAGTCGGCGACCTTGATGGTGTCCTCGTCGTGCTCGACGACGATGAGCGTGTTGCCCATGTCCCGGAGCCGGACCAGGGTCTCGATGAGCCGGTGGTTGTCACGCTGGTGCAGGCCGATGGACGGCTCGTCCAGGACGTACAGCACGCCGACAAGACCGGAGCCGATCTGGGTGGCGAGCCGGATCCGCTGGGCCTCGCCGCCCGAGAGGGTGCCGGCCGCGCGGTTGAGCGAGAGGTAGTCGAGGCCGACGTCGACGAGGAAGCGCAGCCGCTCGTTGACCTCCTTCAGGACCCGCTCGGCGATCTTCTTGTCGCGGGCGTTGAGCTTCAGACGGCCGAGGAAGTCGGCGCACTCGCTGATCGACATCGCGGCGACCTCGGCGATGGACTTCTCCATGACCGTGACCGCGAGGACGATCGGCTTGAGTCGGGTGCCCTCGCAGGTGGGGCAGGGCACCTCGCGCATGTACCCCTCGAAGCGCTCACGGCTGGAGTCGCTCTCGGCCTCGCTGTGCCGCCGCTTGACGAAGGTGACGGCGCCTTCGAAGGCCGGGGTGGTGTACGCCCGCTCCCGTCCGTACCGGTTGCGGTAGCGGACCTCGACCTGGGTCTTGTGGCCGTACATCAGGGCCTTCTTGGCCCGCGCCGGGAGTCCGGCGTACGGAATGTCCGTACGGAAGCCGAGCGCCTGGGAGAGTCCGCCGATGAGCCGGCCGAAGTACTCCTTGGTGTGGCCGTGCGACCAGGGGTGGATGGCGCCCTCGTCGAGGGACCGGTCCTCGTCCGGGACGATCAGCTCGGGGTCGACCTCCATGCGGGTGCCGATGCCGGTGCAGTCCGGGCAGGCGCCGAAGGGGGAGTTGAAGGAGAAGGAGCGGGGCTCCAGCTCCTCGAAGGACAGGTCGTCGTACGGGCAGTACAGGTGCTCCGAGTACATCCGCTCGCGCTCGGGGTCGTCCTCGGGGAGGTCGACGAAGTCGAGCACGACCATGCCTCCCGAGAGGCCGAGCGCGGTCTCGACGGAGTCGGTGAGCCGGCGCTTGGCGCTGTCCTTGACGGTGAGGCGGTCGACGACCACCTCGATCGTGTGCTTCTCCTGCTTCTTCAGGGTCGGCGGCTCGGTGAGCTGGACGGTCTGCCCGTCCACCCGCGCGCGGCTGTAGCCCTTGGTCTGGAGGTCGGCGAAGAGATCGACGAACTCGCCCTTGCGCTCGCGCACGAGCGGCGAGAGGACCTGGAAGCGGCTGCCCTCGGGCAGCTCCAGGACCTTGTCGACGATGGCCTGCGGCGACTGCCGGGAGATCGGCCGGTGGCACTCGGGACAGTGCGGCTTGCCGATGCGGGCGAAGAGCAGGCGGAGGTAGTCGTAGACCTCGGTGATGGTGCCGACCGTGGAGCGCGGGTTGCGCGAGGTCGACTTCTGGTCGATGGAGACGGCGGGCGAGAGACCTTCGATGAAGTCCACGTCCGGCTTGTCCATCTGGCCGAGGAACTGCCGGGCGTACGACGAGAGCGATTCGACGTACCGGCGCTGGCCCTCGGCGAAGATCGTGTCGAACGCGAGGGAGGACTTGCCCGACCCGGACAGCCCGGTGAAGACGATGAGGGAGTCACGCGGGAGGTCGAGCGAGACGTTCTTGAGATTGTGCTCGCGAGCGCCACGAACGATGAGACGGTCGGCCACGCCGGTCCGCACCTTTCTTGAGAGAGCGGAGGCACAGGAGTGCGGGTCGCAGATATGCCTGGGGATGCCTGGATGTGCCTGAATACCCAACAACCAAGGATGCCGGATGCTTCCACCGAGCCTATAGCACGCACATTCGAATACCGGCCTCGCGGTGACCGCTTCACCCGAACGAGTGGCAGCGCTAGGGTCGGCGCCATGATCGATCCTGTGCGTGACCTGGTCTCTGTACGCGAAGCGACCGAGCGGCTCCTCGACGCTGCCGCCTCATGGGACAACGCGGCCGTCGCCGAGGCGTCACGGCTTCCCGGCTGGACCCGCGGTCATGTCCTCGCTCACATCGCCCGTAACGCCGACGCCCTGGTGAACGTTCTCCAGGGCCGGCCCATGTACCCGGACGCCGCCACCCGCGACGCCGACATCGCGCGCGACGCCCCTCGCCCGCTCGACGTCCAGCTCGCCGACGTCCGCGAGAGCGCCGAGCGCCTCCAGGCCGCGGGCCGCGAGCCCGCCGACTGGGACCGGACCGTGGAACTCCGCAACGGCGTCACGGACCGCGCCGCCCGCATCCCCTTCCGCCGCTGGGTGGAGGTGGCCCTCCACCACGTCGACCTCGGGGTGGGTTACGAGCTGGAGGACCTGCCCCGGGACTTCGTCGAGAGGGAGATCGACTTCCTCGCGGAGCGGTTCACGGGGCACAAGGACGTCCCGCCGACCACGGTCCGGGCCGACGACGGGCGGGTCTGGACGACCGGGGGCGGCTCCGGGGAGGACGTGCTCGTCTCGGGGCCCGCGCCCGAGCTGCTCGGCTGGCTCGCGGGCCGCCGCGACGGCTCGGCCCTCACGGTCGAGGGCGGGCCTCTCCCCGGGCTGCCGCCGCTCTAGCCGCCCCGCCGCAGCCGCCTGCTGTCGGTGCCCGGCGATAGGCTGAGCCCATGACGTACAGCGGAGCTGTGAAGGTCGGCGGAGCGGCCGATGTACACGAACTGACAGACCTGATGGTCTCCAAGGTCGCGGTCGGTCCGATGGACAACAACGCGTATCTGCTGCGCTGCCGGGCGACCGGCGAGCAGCTGCTGATCGACGCGGCCAACGACGCCGCGACACTGCTCACGCTGATCGGTGACGACGGCATCGCGGCCGTCGTCACCACCCACCGGCACGGCGACCACTGGCAGGCGCTCGCCGACGTGGTCGCCGCGACCGGGGCCCGCACGTACGCCGGGGCGTACGACGCCGCGGGCATCCCGGTCCCGACCGACGTCCGGGTCGAGGACGGCGACACCGTCCGGGTGGGCCGGGTCGAGCTGACCGCCCGCCGCCTGGTCGGGCACACGCCCGGCTCGATCGCCCTGATCTACGACGACCCGCACGGCCACCCGCACGTCTTCACCGGCGACTGCCTCTTCCCCGGCGGGGTCGGCAACACCTGGAAGGACCCGGAGGCCTTCGCCAGCCTGATCCAGGACGTGGAGACCAAGCTGTTCGACGTCCTGCCGGACGAGACCTGGGTCTACCCGGGCCACGGCAAGGACACGACGCTCGGGGCCGAGCGCCCGCACCTCCCCGAGTGGCACGCGCGCGGCTGGTGAACGCGGGCCGGGGCCAGGCCCGCGGCGGGTGAACCGGGGCCGGGACGAAGATCCGCGACAGGTGCGGCGCCGGTGAGGCCGAGGCCCGTGGCCGGGGAACCGCCGACGGGGGCCGAGGCGCACGGCTCCGCGGTCTGCGCTTCCGCACGTCCCCGTAACCCGCGCGGACGCCGGGAAGTTGGCGCGGCATGCGCCACAGTCACCCCCCGCAGCTCCCGGACACCCCGTCCACCCCCTCCGTCCCGACGACTCCGTCCGCTCCCTCCATGGGGCGGCTCGCCGCCGCCTCCCTCGTCGGCACCGCGATCGAGTTCTTCGACTTCTTCGTCTACGGAACGGCCGCCGCGCTCGTCCTCGGCCCGCTCTTCTTCCCGACCTTCTCGCCCCTCGCCGGGACCCTGGCCGCCTTCGGCACGTTCGCCGTGGGCTTCGTCGCCCGCCCGCTCGGATCCGCCCTCTTCGGACACATCGGCGACCGCTACGGGCGGCGACCGGTCATGTTCGCCTCGCTGGTGCTGACCGGCTGCGCCACGGTCGCGGTCGGCTGTGTCCCCTCGTACGCGACCCTGGGCATCACCGCTCCCCTGCTCCTGCTCGTCCTGCGCTTCCTCCAGGGGCTCGGTCTGGGCGGCGAGTGGGGCGGCGCCGTGCTCCTGACGGCCGAGCACGCGCCGGAGGGGCGGCGCGCCCTGTGGGCGAGCTTTCCGCAGATCGGCCCGCCGGTCGGCTTTCTCCTGGCGAACGGTGTGATGCTGGCGCTCTCCGCCGGGCTGACCGACGCACAGTTCCGCGAGTGGGGCTGGCGTGTGCCGTTCTGGGCCGCCGGGCTGCTCGCGGCGGGCGGTCTGCTGCTGCGCTCCTCACTGGCGGAGACCCCGCAGTTCGAGCGCCTGGCCGCGGAGGGGCGTCGGGCCGGCGCCCCGCTGGCGGAGGTGGCGCGCGACCACTGGCGTCTCGTGCTGCTGACGGCGGGCGCCCTGGCGGTCGGCTACGCCGTCTTCTACACGGTCTCCACCTGGGCCCTGGCGTACGGCACCGAACAGCTCGGCATCGACCGGACGGTGATGCTGGTCTGCGTCATGGGCGCGGTGGCGATCAGCGGGGTAGTGACCCCGTTCGTCGCGATCCTCGGCGACCGCCACGGCCGGCGGCCCCTCTGCCTCGCGGGCTGCGCCGCCTCCGCGCTCTGGATGTTCCCGATGGTGGGGCTGTTGCACACGGGACGGCCGGTGCTGATGTTCCTCGGCTTCACGGGCGCGCTGCTGGCGTTCATCACGATGTTCGCGGTGGTCGCCGCGTATCTGCCCGAGCTGTACGAACCGAGGGTGCGCTGCACGGGCGCGGCGGTCGGCTACAACCTCGCGGGGGTCCTGGGCGGGGCCCTGACGCCCATCGTCGCGACGGCGGTCTCCAGTGGCGGCACGGGTGCGCCCTGGGGTGTCGCGGCGTATCTGACCGTGGTGGCGCTGGTGAGCCTGGGCTGCTTCGCACTGCTGCCGGAGACCAAGCCGGCCGCGCGGACCGAGTCACCGGAGGGCGTGCCCGCGTAGCCGCGGAGCGCGCCGGAAGGGGCCGGAGCAGGCCGGGAGTCCCGGAAGACGCCGGTGGCCGGTGCGGACGGCTGTGTGCCGTCCGCACCGGCCACGGTGCGTGGATCGGGCGGGGATCAGACCTCGACGCTGTCCTTCTCGGACTTGCCGGACGCCGCCGGCTTGCCGTCGCCGCTCTCGGCCGCCTCGCGCTCCGCCTGCTTCTTGGAGGCGATCAGGCTGGTGATCGTGGTGATGACCAGGACGCCGCAGATGACCGCCAGCGAGAACGGGATCGAGATCTCCGGGACGTGCACCCCGGACTCGTGCAGGGCGTGCAGCACCAGCTTCACACCGATGAATCCGAGGATCACCGACAGGCCGTAGCTGAGGTGGACCAGCTTCTTGAGCAGGCCGCCGATCAGGAAGTACAGCTGCCGCAGACCCATCAGGGCGAAGGCGTTGGCGGTGAAGACGATGTACGGGTCCTGGGTCAGGCCGAAGATCGCCGGGATCGAGTCGAGGGCGAAGAGCACGTCGGTGGTGCCGATGGCGAGCATCACGACCATCAGCGGGGTCATCACCCGCTTGCCGTTCACCTTCAGGAAGAGCTTCGTGCCGTGGTACTTGTCGGCGACGCCGAACTTCTTCTCGACGGACTTGAGGAGGCGGTTCTCCTCGAACTCGTCCTCCTCGTCGTCGGAGCGCGCCTCCTGGATGAGCTTCCAGGCCGTGTAGATCAGGAACGCACCGAAGATGTAGAAGACCCACGAGAAGCTGGCGATGATCGCGGCGCCGGCGGCGATGAAGATCGCGCGCAGGACGAGGGCGATCAGCACACCGATCAGCAGCACACGCTGCTGGAGGTGGGAGGGAACCGAGAACTTCGCCATGATCAGGACGAAGACGAAGAGATTGTCGACACTGAGCGACTTCTCGGTGATGAAGCCGGCGAAGAACTCGCCGGACGCCTGGCTGTTGCCGAAGAACAGCAGTCCCAGGCCGAAGAGCGCGGCGAGGACGATCCAGACGACCGACCAGGTCCCGGCTTCCTTGATCGACACGTCATGGGGCTTGCGCCCGATGAAGAAGTCGATAGCGATCAGGGCGGACAGACCGAGAATGGTCAGCACCCACAGGGTCATTGAAACGTCCACTGCGCCTCCGGCGTCGTACGGCTACTGATCAGCGTCGTCGCTGCCGGAGGTCTCTTCCACCCGGGCACGCCCTAGGGCGAGCCGGGCCGACGCCCCGGGATCGAACCGCTCAGGGTCCGTCCGTATTGACGGGAACGTCGCACATGGGGAGTACTCCCCTCCGCACCGAGAAGACTACCCGAAGAGCCAAGAAAAGGTAAAGGCCAGGGTAAAGAAAGCCCAAGTGACCAGGTCAACGGTCCCATTGGCGTCGCGCCTCGGCCACCTGGGAGAGAACCTGGCGGAGCACCCCGCTGCCGGGCGGGAACATCGGCGGCTCGTACGTCCAGGCATGGCCGACCCACGGATCGGCGAGGTGATCGTCGGCGACCGGGGTGAGACGCAGCAGGGAACGCCACAGCGGGTCCAGGACCGGCCCATACGCGGAGGCGTCCTCCCGGTCCGCGACCATCAGCAGGTGGACGCCGACGGCCGGGCCCTCGTCCGCGAGGTAGCGGAGCTGGGTGACCGCCCGGTCGTCGAAGCCGTGCGGGAAGTCGTGGACGATCAGCAGCTGCTCCGCGGTGTCCATGCCGGGCGGCAGCGCGTCGGGAGCGCCGGCCCGCATCGCCATCTGGATCAGGTCGACGCGCTCGGTGAGCTGGGCGAGGACGGCGGACACCCCGGCCGCGCCGGCTGCCGGCGGTCCGGCCAGCCCGCCCGCCTCGACCAGCGGCGCCAGCGAGCCGGCGCCGGAGCCCGCCGGGTCGACGACATGGACGGCGAACTCGCCGGGCGGGTGGACGGCGAGCAGCCTGGCCGCGTGCGCGACCGCGGTGTCCATGGCGAGACGCCGCAGCTCGGCCTGGTCGAGGAGTCCGGCCGCCTCGGAGCGCCCTCGTCCGCTGTCCACCCACAGCCCGCGCTCCAGGGGGAGGCGGACCAGCATGGGGATGCGCAGATCGGTGCGCTCGGGGAGGTGGAGGTCGCCCAGGCGCACGGCCATCGGGACCTCCATGGGGACGCGGTAGGCCTGCCAGACCGGGTTGTCCCAGCGGGCGAAGGCGGCGGGCAGCGCCGGTTCGACGACCTCGGACTCGGCGGCCAGCTGGGCGAGGTCCCGGTCCAGGGCCTCCTGCGCGCGGGCGACGAGCTCGTCGTGCTTGGCGCGGGCCGCCTCACGGGCGGCGTCCCCGGCGCCGCCTATGCGGCTGCGCGGGTCGGAGAGCGCGCGGTCGAGCTCCTGGTCGAGGCGGGACTCGGCGAAGTCGCAGGCGCTGCGGTACGCGGCGGTGGTGCGCGCCAGGTCCTCGAACATGCCCCACACCTGGTTGTAGAGCCGCTCGTCCATGGACCAGCCGCCGGCGTCCCCGGCCACGGGAGTGGGGTACCCGGTGGGAGGGAGCGCGGGGCCGGGCTCCGGAGGGGGCTGGCGGCGCGGGTGCGCGTAGTCGATGGGCCCGTCGGCGGCGGGGACCGCCGGCGCGTCCTGGTGGTCGGCGGCGACGGGGGCCGTGTGCCGGACGCGCTCCGCGTCGGGGACGCGCGGGGGCGGGGCGGAAACCGAACGGGCCAGGCCCCGGGCGACGGCGTCCAGGATCGACGCGGCGAGTTCGGCGGGGCGCTCCACGCCCTGGTCGCCGAGCATGGCCGCGAGACCGCCTTCGTACCCCTGGCCCATGGCGCGGACCTTCCAGGCGCCCTGGCGGCGGTACAGCTCCAGGGCGACGACTGCGGACTCGCGGTCGAGGCCGGTGATCGTGTAGCTGGCGATCTCGGTGCCGTCGAGGCCGGTGACCGCGACGAAGGGGGCCGCGACGGCGCCGAAGCGGGCCGGGCCGCCCACGCCGGCGGGCAGCGCGAGGAGGACCGAGACGCGGTGCACGGCGGGCGGGAGCGCTCCGAGGTCGACGGCGAGGCGGTGATCGGCGGCGGCCTGCTGCGAGACCTCCACGCCCGGCAGCGAGGGCGAACCCGGGTGGGCGATCCACTCGGCCCCGCCCATCCTGCCCTGCTCGTCGCAGAGGGTGGCGCCGGCGACGACCGGATGGCCGGCCGACACCCGGATCTCCAGTCGGGTGTCGGGCAAGGGGTGGTTCTGCCCCCGGACCAGCTCGGCCGTCATCGACTCTGTCCCCTCGGATGCGTTGATCGCGTGCGTAGATCGGAAGCGTGGATCGGATGCGTGCGTCGGATGCGTGGATCGCTGCGGACCATGTGGGACAGCTCCCGGCGGCCTGCTGCCTCCGGGAGCTGTGGGTGCCGCCGCCGGGTCCGCCTACAGGTGCGGCAGGATCGACGGCATGAGGTCCTGGAACGTCCGGCCGTTGGCCGGGTTGCCCAGGGCGGTCATCTGCCAGCCGGTGCCGGCCCGGTGCACCTTCGCCATGATCTGCGCGGTGTACTGGCCGCCGCCGTCCAGGGTGTAGCGGGCGAGCTCCTGGCCGTTGGTCTCGTCGACGATCCGGCAGAAGGCGTTCTGCACCTCCTGGAACGTCTGTCCGGTGAAGGAGTTCACCGTGAAGACGATCTGGTCGATGTGGACGGGGACCCGCTGGAGGTCGACCAGGATCGACTCGTCGTCGCCGCCCTGACCCGCGCCGCCCACCAGGTTGTCACCGGTGTGCCGGACCGAGCCGTCGTCACTGACCAGGTGGCGGAAGAAGACCACGTCCACCGGCTGCTTGTCGGCGAAGAGCACCGCGGAGGCGTCCAGGTCGACCTCCCGGGTGCGCGAACCGAACAGGCCACGGCGCGGAGCCGCCTGCCAGCCGAGCCCCATCCGTACCGAGGTAAGGGTGCCCCCGCCCTGCTTCTCCAGGCTGATGGCCTGACCCTTGGTCATGTTGACCGTCACGCGCTGTCCCCTCTCCGTCGTTCCCCGCGGCCGTCTCTGCTGTGCGTGCGGTTGTTCAGCACCCTACGCAGGGGCATCGACCGCGCAGCAGACGCGGTCGCGTTTTGTGTCGGTCTTGCAACACACCCGGCGGAGCCGCGGAGCCGCGCGGTCAGGCGAGTCCACCCTCCTTCATCTGGCGCAACTCCTTCTTCAGCTCTCCCACTTCGTCGCGGAGCCGGGCGGCGACCTCGAACTGCAGCTCCGCCGCCGCGGCGCGCATCCGGTCGGTCATCTCCTCGATGATCGCGGCCAGTTCGGTGGCAGGGCGGTCGCCGAGCTCGACCGTGCCGCCCGCCTTGCCGCCCTTGCCCTTGACCGTGGTGGAGTGGGCGGCGAGGGAGGGGACGGGCGTCTTGGCGCCCTTGCCGTCCTTCGCCTGGCGGTAACCGCTGCCGAGCAGCTGCTCGGTGTCGACCTCCTCGCGCGCGATGGTGGCGACGATGTCGTTGATCTTCTTGCGGAGCGGCTGCGGGTCGATGCCGTGGGCCTTGTTGTACGCGATCTGCTTCTCACGGCGCCGGTTGGTCTCGTCGATGGCCTTCGCCATCGCCGGCGTGACCGTGTCGGCGTACATGTGGACCTGACCGGAGACGTTGCGCGCCGCGCGGCCGATGGTCTGGATCAGCGAGGTGCCGGAGCGCAGGAAGCCCTGCTTGTCGGCGTCGAGGATGGCGACGAGCGAGACCTCGGGCAGGTCGAGGCCCTCGCGGAGCAGGTTGATGCCGACCAGGACGTCGTACTCGCCCGCCCGCAGCTCCCTCAGCAGCTCGATACGGCGCAGGGTGTCGACGTCGCTGTGCAGGTAGCGGACCTGGATGCCGAGCTCCAGGAAGTACTCGGTGAGGTCCTCGGCCATCTTCTTGGTGAGGGTGGTGACGAGGACCCGCTCGTCCTTCTCGGTGCGCAGCCGGATCTCGTGGACCAGGTCGTCGATCTGTCCCTCGGTGGGCTTGACGACGACCTCGGGGTCGACCAGACCGGTGGGGCGGATGATCTGCTCCACGAAGCCGTCGCCGCGCGACAGCTCGTAGGTGCCGGGGGTGGCCGAGAGGTAGACCGTCTGGCCGATCCGCTCCTGGAACTCCTCCCACTTCAGCGGGCGGTTGTCGAGCGCGGAAGGCAGCCGGAAGCCGTGGTCGACCAGGGTCCGCTTGCGGGAGGCGTCGCCCTCGTACATCGCGCCGATCTGCGGCACGGTGACGTGCGACTCGTCGATGACGAGGAGGAAGTCCTCGGGGAAGTAGTCGAGGAGCGTGTTGGGCGCGGAGCCGGGCTCGCGGTCGTCGAAGTGCATCGAGTAGTTCTCGATGCCGGAGCAGGAGCCGATCTGGCGCATCATCTCGATGTCGTACGTGGTGCGCATCCGCAGCCGCTGGGACTCCAGCATCTTGCCCTGCTTGTCGAGCTCGGCGAGGCGGCTCTCCAGCTCGCGCTCGATGCCGTTGATCGCCTTCTCCATGCGCTCCGGGCCCGCCACGTAGTGGCTGGCGGGGAAGACGTACAGCTCGCGGTCCTCGCTGATGACCTCGCCGGTGAGCGGGTGGAGCGTGGAGAGCGCCTCGATCTCGTCGCCGAACATCTCGATGCGGACGGCGAGCTCCTCGTAGACCGGGAAGATCTCGATGGTGTCGCCGCGGACCCGGAAGGTCCCGCGGGTGAACGCCAGGTCGTTGCGGGTGTACTGGATGTCGACGAAGCGGCGCAGCAGCTGGTCGCGGTCGATCTCCTCGCCGACCTTGAGCGGGACCATCCGGTCCACGTACTCCTGCGGGGTGCCGAGGCCGTAGATGCACGAGACGGAGGCGACCACGACCACGTCGCGGCGGGTGAGCAGCGAGTTCGTCGCGGAGTGGCGCAGCCGCTCGACCTCCTCGTTGATCGAGGAGTCCTTCTCGATGTAGGTGTCCGACTGGGGGACGTACGCCTCGGGCTGGTAGTAGTCGTAGTACGAGACGAAGTACTCGACGGCGTTGTTCGGCAGGAGCTCGCGGAACTCGTTCGCCAGCTGGGCCGCCAGCGTCTTGTTCGGCGCCATCACCAGGGTGGGGCGCTGCAGCTTCTCGATCATCCACGCGGTGGTCGCCGACTTGCCGGTGCCGGTGGCACCGAGCAGGACGACGTCCTTCTCGCCGGCGCGGACGCGCCGCTCGAGGTCGGCGATGGCCGTCGGCTGGTCACCGCTGGGCTGGTAGGGGCTGACGACCTCGAAAGGCGCCACCGTACGTTCGATCTTGGAAACGGGCCGCATGCAACCACCGTACGACCCGCCACTGACAGTCGGGCGGCGAACGGCCCACCGGCCGGCCCGGGCGCCCTCCCGGACGCCTTCCGGAGCCTCTTCCGGGGCCGTCCGTCACCAGTCCTGGGAACGGTGTCCGCCCCGGTGGTCCCCCTTGCGGGCCCTCCGCCCGGAGGCCGGCCGGGCGGACCAGTTCGCGGGCTCGCCGTAGGCCGGGGCGCGGCGCGGCGCGGGCACCCCGGGCACCCCGGGCCGGTGCGCGCCCGGCGACGCGGGCCGCTGCGGGTCGGGGTCGCCCATCACGAGCAGCGGGTCGAACATGACGACGACGGCGGCCAGGAGGAGGAAGACGGCCGGGCCGACCAGCATGGGCAGGAGGAGCGAGGTGGCGGTGTCGCCGGGGCCGGGCGCGGGGGTGCCGTGGAGATGGACGTTGACCGCCGCCATGGCGGTGTAGTGCATACCACTGACGGCGAGGCCCATCACCAGGCTCGCTCCGAGGCTGGCCAGAAATCCGTGTACCGACACGGCCGCCCAGAGGGCGGTGGTGGCCGCGACGACAGCGATCACGACGGAGAGGGCGACGGTGAGGGTGTCGTAGTCGATGCGTCCCTGGAACCGCATGCCCGCCATCCCGAGGTAGTGCATGGTGGCGATGCCGAGGCCGGTGATGGTGCCGCCGGTGACCAGGGTGAGGGGGGTGGCGCCGCGGTAGCCGACGATGAAGATCCCGATGCCGACCATCACGACGGCGACGCCCAGGCTGGCGAAGGTGAGGGGCCGGTCGTAGCTGATGGGGGCCCGGTGCACGGAGAAGCCCATCATGGCGATGAAGTGCATCGTCCAGATGCCGGTGCCGATGGAGGTGGCGCCGAGGGCGAGCCAGCCGGCCTTGAAGGTGTCCCGGTGGCGCAGCGACCTGGTCGTGCAGCGCAGGCCCAGGGCGCCGCCGAGGCAGGCCATGAGGTAGGCGGCGACCGGGGTGACGAGGCCGTAACTGAATCCGTCGACCGTGCCCTGCATGAGCGTGTGTCCTCCACCCGTGGTGCAACGTCGTCCGAAAACAGTCGGTACCGCTGAGTAAGTGCTACCGGGCCGAGATTATGGCGCGCGGAGGGCCGCACGACCATGTGGTCCGGGAATTGGCACCCGTGAGACCGATACGAGACCGCCTCGTGATGTCGGGCCGGGGTGCGGGCGGCGATGACCCCAGGGCGGCGAGGGCCGGGCGGACCACGTTGTCGGTGGGTGGTCGTACCGTGATCGGTATGGACTCCAAGGTGGAATGGGCGGTCGTGGACAGCGACATCGGCCCGCTGCTGCTGGCCGCGACGGACCGCGGCCTCGTGAGCGTGGTCTTCCACGCGCGCGAGGCGGTGCGGGACCGGGCGCTGGACCGGCTGGCGGCGCAGCTCGGCGCGGACCGGGCGGAGCTGACGGAGAGTGCCTCGGGGCGGCTCGCGGAGCCGATACGGCAGCTCGCGGAGTACTTCTCGGGCGGCCTGCGGGAGTTCGACGTCGCTCTCGACTGGAGGCTGACGGCCGGCTTCAACCGCCAGGTGCTGCGCGAGCTGGCGGACGGCGTGCCGTACGGAGCGGTCGTGGGGTACGGAGACCTGGCGAAGCGGGTCGGGCAGCCGGGGGCGGCGCAGGCGGTCGGGGCGGCGATGGGCGCCAACCCGCTGCCGGTGGTCGTGCCGTGCCATCGGGTGGTGGAGAGCGACGGCGGGCTGGGGGGCTTCGGGGGCGGTCTGGAGACCAAGCGGATCCTGCTGGCCCTGGAGGGCGTGCTCCCCCAGCCGCTCTTCTGAAGACCGCTCCGGCTCTTCCGACGGCCGGGGTCCGTCGCTCCCACCGCGGCTCCGCCCCCGCTCAGGCTTCGCGCACCCCCTGGAAGGTACGCGGAGCGTTCCCCTCCGGCCGTACTGCTGGCACACTCCCGTAAGTGACCAACACCTCCAGCGCCCCTGACGCCACCTCCCCGCCGGAGACGCCCTCCCCCGTCGCGGCCGCCGAACTGCCGGCGCTCCGGCGGCGGATCCAGGCCGTGCTGATCGCCAGCCAGATCCTCGGCGGCCTGGGCATCGCCATCGGCGTCGCCCTGGCCGCCGTGCTGGCCAAGGACGTGAGCGGCACGGAAGCGCTGTCGGGCCTGGCCTCGACGGCCTCGGTCGCCGGGCCCGCGCTGCTCGCCATGCCGCTGGCGTCCCTCATGGGATCTCGCGGGCGGCGGCCCGGGCTCGTGCTTGCCTATCTGGTCGGGGCGCTGGGCGCGGGGGTGGTCGTGCTCGGCGCGGTGGTCGACAACTTCCCGCTGCTCCTCGTGGGCCTGGTCGGCTTCGGCGCGGGGTCCTCGGCCAACCTGGCGGCCCGGTTCGCGGCGGCGGACCTGGCCCCACCGGACCGCAGGGGCCGGGCCATCTCCACCGTGGTGTGGGCGACGACCATCGGCGCGGTCCTCGGCCCGAACGTCGCCGCGCCGGCCGGGGAGAGCGTGGCGGGCTTCGGCGTACCGGCGACTGCCGGACCGTTCGTGTGGGCCGCGGGCGTGTTCCTGATCGCTGCGGGCGTGGTGGCGTTGCTGCTGCGCCCCGACCCGCTCTTGACCGCCCGCGCCCTGTCCGGCCCGGCCGGGTCCGAGGAGGCGGCCGGCCGCTCGCTCCGTGCCGGGCTGAAGGCCGTACGGGAGTCCTCCCGGGCTCGCCTCGCCCTGGTCACGGTCGCCGTCTCCCACACCGCCATAATCTCGATCATGTCGATGACCCCGGTGGCGCTGAGCCATCACGGGGCCGGCATCCAGTTGATCGGCCTGGTGATCAGCGGCCACATCGCGGGCATGTACGCCTTCTCGCCGGTGATGGGATGGCTCTCGGACCGGCTCGGGCGGCTGTCGGTGATCGGTCTGGCCGCCGGGCTCCTCTCGGTCGCGGCGCTCCTCGCCGGCACCGCGGGTCCGAGCCACGCCCGAACCGCCGCGGGCCTCTTCGTGCTGGGCCTGGGCTGGTCAGCCGGGCTGGTCTCCGGCTCGGCCCTGTTGACGGACTCCGTCCCGCAGGCGGCGAGGGCGGCGGTCCAGGGTCTCTCGGACTTCATCATGAACACCGCGGCGGGCGTCGGCGGGCTCGCCGCCGGACTGATCGTGGCCCGGGCAGGCTACGGCTGGCTCAATTTCGTGGGCGCGTGCCTGCTGCTGCCGATGGCGGCGCTGGCGGTACGGGGCGCGCTGCGCCGCGCCTGAGAGCCCGTCCGGCCGCCTCACGACGAACGGTTCGGCGGGCCCTTCAGCGCAGGACCGCCGGGGACGTCGCACCGGACACCGAGCGTCGTGGCGTGCCCGTGCCGTCGGCGGGGACGGTCCACACGGATCCCTCGTGCCCGTACGCCAGCGTGCGGTCGTCCGTCCAGGCCGCCTGGTCGTCGATGCTCCGCTCCTCGGCGACCGCGTGTTCCCGCAGGGTGCGCAGGTCGAGGACGTGCAGGCGCCAGGGTGCCTTCGGGTCGTCGGAGACCTTCTTCTTGAACGCGATCCGGGTGTCGTCCGGCGACAGGGAGGGGCATTCGACGTTCCCCCTCAGCGTCCGTGCCGACCACCTCCGCATGTCCCCCTCCACCAGGTAGGTACGGCCCTTCGTCGCGACCGTGGCGTAGAAGCGGTTGTCGTCGCGGGCGAAGGTGACGCCCCAGTAGTTGACGTCCGGGGCGTGATACCGGCGGCCGTGGAGGGTGAGCGGAATCTGCTCCATGTTCTTGACGAGATAACCGGTGCGCAGATCGAGGATCGAGGTCCTGGTCGAGAACGCCGAGGTCGCGTACGAGTCGCCCGTCGCGAACATCGTCCAGGAGAGCATCTGCCCGGAGGCGGAGACCCGGGCCCGGTTGGGGATCCCGGGCAGCGCGATCCGGCGCAGCTCGCGCAGCCGCCGGTCGAGCACGATCGCATACGAGCGGGTCGGCACGCCCGGCCGTCGTTGCAGGCAGAGGGCGGTGGGCCCGGCTGCGTGGAAGCGGTCGCAGCGGGGGCCGCCGACGGCGCGCGGTCCCGGCGCGCCCGGGTCGTGGCGGCCGACGCGGCCGGTCACCGTGTCGCGGAAGAGGAACCCTCCCGCGGGCCCTTCGAGGGTGAGCGCCGGGCCGCCCGGCGTCTCGACGGGCAAGGCGGTGCGGTCGGCGGCCCGGAGCGTGTAGGCGGTGGCCCCGCCACAGAGCAGGACGACGGCGAGCACCAGCGCCCAAAGTCGCCCACGGGTGAGGCGGCCGGTGACGGTGCCGTGGCCGTTGCCGGTCATGAGGAGTGCCTTTCGGTGGACGGGTGCCCTTCGACGGGTGGGTCCTCGGGCAGCAGGAACCGGGCTCCCCCGAGGGCGGCCGACAGCCCGGCGGCGGCGAGTACGAGCGCCGTCGACGGCCCCCACACCGTCCAGGCCGCCCCGAACCCGGTCGCCGCGAGCAGCCGGGCCAGCGCCTGGACGGTCTGGACGAGGGCCAGCCCGCTCGCCCGTCGCCCGGCCGGCAGCAGGGGGCCGGTCAGCGCCATCAGGACCCCGTCCGTGGCTGCGTAGAAGACCCCGAGCAGGCCGAGGACGACACCGAGCACGAGCAGGTCGGGGCCGGGGGAGAGGAGCAGGGCGTACGCGAGGAGGATCGCCCCGTGCCCGTACAGGAAGGGGCGGCGGCGTCCGATCCGGTCGGCGAGCCGGCCGGCCGGGACGGCGAGCAGCAGATAGCCCGCCGCGGCGCCCAGCGGCAGGAACGGGAACCAGGTGACGGCCAGGTCGAGACGCCGCTGGAGCAGCAGGTAGACGAAGGCGTCGCCGACGGTGACGGCGCCGAGCAGCGCGGTGGCGCCGAGGATCCGCCGGTAGGGGGCGGAGCGCAGGGGTGCGAGCAGCGTGGCCGTCCTCGGCCGCGGCTCACGGCCGGCCGCACCGCGGACTGTCGCCGCGCCCGCCGCCCCGCCCGGCACCAGGACCGCGAGGAGCAGCACGCCGAGCACTCCGACGCAGAAGCTGACGACGAACACCGCGTCGTACGCGTCCGCCGTCGCCCACAGCAGGGCGAACGCGGCCAGCGGTCCGAGCAGGGCGCCGGTGGTGTCCATCGCCCGGTGGACGCCGAAGGCGCGGCCCAGGTCCTCGGGCGGGCTGCTGAGGGTGATCAGCGCGTCGCGCGGGGCGGTGCGGATGCCCTTGCCGAGCCGGTCCCCGGCCAGCGCCGCCGCTATCCAGCCCGTCGCCCCGCCCGCGAGGAGCAGGCCGAGCCGCGAACACGCGGACAGGGCGTAGCCGATCCCGGCGACGCGCTTGTGCCGCCCGCCGCGGTCCGCCGCGTGGCCGCCGAGCAGCCGTACGAGCGCGGTGGCGCCGTTGAAGAGCCCGTCCAGGAAGCCGAACTGGAGCGGGGAGAGGCCGAGTCCGAGGACGAGGTAGAGGGGCAGGACGGCCGTCACCATCTCGGAGGAGATGTCGGTGACGAGGCTGACCGTGCCGAGCGCGAGGACGGTGCCGCCGACGCGCCGCCGGGCCCCGGTGCGGGGCGGCGGCGCGTCGGGGCGACCGGTGGTCGCCAGGTACATCAGTGGCAGGTGTAGGTCGGGCCGGTGTCCTTGACCTGGCCGTCGGTGCCGACGTACTGCCAGGTGTAGGTGGTGTCGGTGAAGTCGAGCTTCAGGACGCCGTAGGTGCCGCTGATCCGCTTCTGGCTGTTCGGCTGGACCGTCTCGATGGGATAGGGCTCGGCCCCGCCCATGCCGCCGACGATCTCGACGATGCCGCCGGGAGTGGCCCGCCCGGACGGGTCCTGCGGTGCGAACCGCTCGTAGTGGTGGTCGTGCCCGTTGAGGACGAGGTCGGTCCCGGCCCCGTACAGGATCTGCCAGACGGGTTTGGAGACCGGGTCGTTGCCGTGGCCGCCGGAGGAGTACAGGGGGTGGTGGAAGTAGGCGGCGACGCAGCCCTTGGTGTTCCGGGCCAGGTCGTCCTTGAGCCACTGGATCTGCGCGGGGTCGTCGAAGGAGTTGGAGTCGAGGGCGAGGAAGTGCCAGTTGCCCTCGTCGTAGCTGTAGTACGGCTTGCCCTGCGGGTAGGCGAGGGCACCGAAGTAGGACTTGTAGCCGGCGAGGGGGCCGGCCGGGTCGTAGGTCTCGTGGTTGCCGGGGACGGGACGCGTCTTGGCCTTGAAGACGCCCCAGGTCTTGTCGTAGTAGGCGCGGAAGTCGGAGAGCAGGGCGTCGTCGTACTGGTTGTCGCCCATCGTCAGATAGAACTTCGGGTTGATCCGCTGTGCCAGGGCGGCGGTCTTGGGGTGGGCGCACGAGCTGCTGGAGGCGGTGCACCGGTCGGCGATGTCGCCGGCGGCGACGACGGTGAACGCGCCCGAGGGCGGTGGGCCGCCGTCCAGGGTTCCGTAGACCTCTACCTCGTAGAGGGAATAGCCGTACGACGTGCCGCGCGCCGTCCCGTAGACGCGGAGATGGCGGCCTTTGCCGCTGAGCCCGGTCCAGTCGTCGGTGCCTCCGTTGCCCGCCGTCTCGGTGGCGAGCCGGCTCCAGGTGACGCCGTCGGCGGAGATCTCCACGCGGTAGGCCTTGGCGTAGGCGGCCTCCCAGGAGAGGCGTACCCGCGAGACGGTTGCGGTGGATCCGAGGTCGACCCGGATCCACTGCGGGTCGGAGCCCTCGGCACTGGCCCAGCGGGTGGCCGGGTCGCCGTCGAAGGCCTTGCCCGGAACGAAGGTGGAGTCCTCGACGGACGACGAGGTGGCGGGCCTGCCGTGGGAGATCAGCGGGTCGGCGGCCGCTCCGGCACGGCCCGGGTAGGCGAGCAGGAGGCCGCCGACGAGCAGGAGCACGGCGGCGAGGACAAGGGAGGGGGTGAGCGGGAGGGTGCGGCGTGGTGGGACGGAGGCGTACAGGCGCATACCTGGGCTCCCTGCGACGGGGGCGGCGAGAGCTGGACACCGGTGCGGCGCACCGCACCCCTGGCCCTGGGACATCCGCACGGGGGACGGATCGGGGCAGAGGGCGGTACTCGGCGGCCGGGTCAGAGCTCTCGCTGAGCGCGTCACGCCCACGTTGATCGGGCGCCGCGCCGAGCCGCTGCCCGGGAGAATAGCTGACAGGAAACCTTCCTACCAGACCTTCGGCCAGCCGTTCAGAGGCTGATGTGGTACGCCTTGCGCAGCGTCTCGTGGACGGTCCAGGTGGTCCGGTCGCCCTCGCGCAGCACACAGGCGTCGCCCGGCCCGATCTCCATCGTGGCGCCGCCCTCGACGGCGACGGTGGCACGGCCGCTGACGACGACGAAGAGTTCGTTCGCCTCGGTGTCGGTCACCACTCCGGGGGTGATCTGCCAGATCCCGCGCACCTGCGTGCCGTCGGCGGACTCCCAGAGGACCTTGCCGGTCACCTCGGGAGTGCCCGAGACGATCTGGTCGGGCGCGAGCGGCTCCGGCTCCAGCTCCGCGTCGGGAATGCGGACGGCGAAGGAGGGCCGATCATGTGTCGTCATGGGCGGTGACTGTAGCGGGGCGCCGGCGGCGCCCCACGGCCAGGACCTGGAAGCACCTCTCCCGCGCGAAGCGCCCGCACCCCGGTCGGCCTACATCAGGTCGTCGGACGCCCCGCGGTCGTCGTACAAGTGACGAATGGACACCTCGGCCCCTTCGGGGGCGGAATCGCTCATACGCGCACGTCGTCCAGGTCGACCATCGGGCGCCGCACGGCCGGAAACCGGGCCGCCGGCGCATGGTGCCGGCAGATGTCCCCGCTGGTCGCGGGCGGCGCCTTTGGTGCGCCCAATGTTGGTTCGGGGGAATACGCCGAGCCCCCTGTCGAGCATGGCGTGCGCGCGTCAAACTCGCCGTGAACTCCTCCCCCACCTCCGACAGGAGAGTGCCATGCCAGCGTCAGCCTTTTTCCCCCGCACCGCCGCCCTGACCGCCGCCACCCTGCTCGCCACCACCGCCGCCACGACGGTCGTCGCCCCCACCGCGCACGCCGCCGAACCGGTCGCGCCGGGCGCCGCCCACAAGGCCGCGTACGACACCCTCGGCCCCCAGCGCCTCACCCCCGCCCAGCGGAGAACGACCGCCGCCAAACAGGCCGAGGCGGCGAGACGGTACGAGGGGCTGCGCACCCGGGGCGCGCTCGCCGGCTACAAGGTCTCCGGCGGACTCCACCAGTCGCAGAAGACCTCCTACTGGTGCGGCCCGGCCACCCTCGTGATCACCCAGTCCGCCCACGACGAGGTCGGCGGCCGGTCGCAGCAGGACGCCGCGACCCTCCTCAGGACGACCACCAACGGAACCGCGTGGTACGGCATCAACATCAACGTGCCCAACCCCACCGGCTATCCGATGGCCGACGCGCTCAACCACCGGCTGCCCGGCGCGGGTTACGTCCCCAAGGCGCTGCCCTACACCCCGACCGCCACCGACAAGGCGAACTTCAAGAAGCACATCACCCACAACACCGACAACGACTACGCCATCGCCGGCAACGCCTGGGAGGTGCCGGGCGGTCCCCATCTCGTCGGCCACCCCAACATCGAGATATTCCACTGGGTCTCGATCGACGGCTACAACACCGACACCGCGGCGGGGCAGGTCAACTACCTCGACCCGGTGGGCGGGGTGAGCACGAGCGTGATCTCGTGGGCGGGCTCCGTACCGAAGTCGGCGCACATCTCCTCCGACACCCTCACCACCATCATGGGCGGCCGTGGGTACGTCTGGTAGGGCTCGCCGGACCGGCTCGACCGTGGTCCTGCTGCTGACGGGCGCCCTGCTGGCAGGGTGCTCGTCGGCGGAGTCCGTTCCGGAGCCGACGACCGGTCCACCCACCGGCCGAGTCACCGACCCCGCGTCCGCCCCGGCGTCCCTTCTCGCCGGCGCCTGCGAGGTGGGGCTGCCCGACGCCTGGCGGTCCGCGCTCCACAAGGGCGAATTGCGGACACCGGCCGGTGAGCGGGCCGTCCTCACCGACACCGGCCCCGGCTGGACCGCCGTCCAGCTCACCGGCGCGAAGCACCGGCGCGCCGCCCTGATGCTCGGGCGCGGCGCCCCGCGCACCCTGCTCACCCTCGCGGACCCCGTCGAGCACCAGTTGCTCGCCGCCGACTTCGACGGCCGGCGGTGGGCCGCGTTCGCCGTCCTGGAGGGGCGGACCCTCGACAGCCCCTGGAGCCTGTACGTCTGGGACGCCACCACGGGGAAGGCCAGACGCCTGGCCCGCGCCGACCGGCCCGGCCCGCTGCCCCAGCCCGTCGTCCGCGCCGGAACCGTCCACTGGGCGCAGGGCGTCGGCGGTGGAAGGGCCACGGTGTACGCGGCCCCGGCCGTGGGCGGCGCGGCGCGGGCCCTGCACACCGGCGTGATGGACGCGCCGTTCGTCGCGGGCGACCTGCTGGTGTGGCGCGAGTCGGGCAGCGGGTCGGGGGGCTCCGGGACACGGCTGGCCGCCGTCTCCCTCACCGGCGCGGCGTCGCCCGCCGCACTGCCCGGACCCCTTGCCGCACTGCGGGACCTCCGGTCCGTGGTCTCCGACGGGACGACCTGGGCGTGGGTGGAGGGCGAGGCCGCGCCGCGGTTGATGGTGTGGCGGGCGGGGGACGCCCGGCCGGTCGCCGCCGTCGCCACGTCCCCGGCGGTGGACGGCATGGACCAGCTCCGGATAAGCGGGCGTCTCGTCACCTGGCGGACCCCGGAGACCTCCTACGCCCTGGACCTCGGCTCGGGGTCGTACGCGCGGATCACGCCGGCGTACGGATACGCGCAGGCCAGGGGTGGTGCGCTGGCCGTCGCGTACAGCGTGGGCAATCCCAAGACGGCCGGCTCCCGGCCGGTGATCCAGGTGGTCGACGCCGACCGGCTGCCGGGCCTGGCCGCCTGTGGCAGAAGGTAGCCACCGAGGTTTGGGCGGCTCCTGGTCGCGCCAGAGATGGGACATGTCCACACACGTGTCCGAAGAAGTGCGGGAGGCGCTCCACGAGGGGCGTCCCGTCGTCGCGCTCGAGTCCACGATCATCGCCCACGGCCTGCCGCGCCCGCGCAACCTTGCCGTGGCGACGGAACTGGAGACGCTGGTGCGGGACGAGGGCGCCGTTCCCGCCACGATCGCCGTGGTCGACGGCACGGCCCACATCGGCCTGGACGAGGCCCGGTTGACGCGGATCGCCGAGGATCCGGCGGTACGGAAGCTGGGCCACCGCGATCTGGCGCCCGCGCTCGCGACGGGGGCGACCGGGGCGACGACGGTCTCCGCGACGGCGTGGCTGGCCGATTCGGCCGGCATCCGGGTCTTCGCGACCGGTGGGCTCGGCGGTGTGCACCGCGAGTGGAGCGAGACGCAGGACGAGTCGGCGGATCTGCGGCTGCTCTCCCGGGTGGGGATCACGGTGGTCTGCGCGGGGGTCAAGTCGATCCTGGACGTCCCGGCGACGCTGCAGCGCCTGGAGACCCTGGGCGTGACGGTGGTGGGGTACGGGACGGCGCACTTCCCCGGCTTCTACCTGGCCTCCTCGGGCGAGCCGGTCGACTGGACGCTGCGGACGCCCGAGCAGGTGGCCCGCGTCATACGGGCTCAGGACGAGCTGGGCGAGCCGTACGCGGCGCTGGTCGTGGCCAACCCGGTTCCGGTCGAGGACCAGTTGGAGCCGGCGCTGCACGACCGGGTGCTCACTCAGGGACTGGCCGCGGCGAAGGAGAAGGGGATCACCGGCCAGGCCGTGACCCCCTTCCTCCTGGAGTATCTGACGGTGCACACCGAAGGGGCGTCTCTGGAGGCGAACCTGGCGGCGGTGCGCGGCAACGTCCGGCTCGCGGCACGGATCGCGGCGGCCTACCACGGCACGCCGTGACCGGGCTCCTGGTGGTGGGGGACGTGGTCACGGACGTCGTCGCCCGGCACCGGACCCCGCTCGCGCCCGCGACCGACACGGCTGCGGCGATCCGTACGCTCCCGGGCGGCGCGGGTGCCAACGCCGCCTGCTGGGCCGCGCGTTCGGGGTGCGAGGACGTGCGGCTGCTCGGCCGGGTCGGCACCGAGGCGGCCGACTGGCACACCCGCGCCCTGCACCGGGCGGGGGTGCGGCCCCTGCTGGTCAGGGACCCGGAGGCAGCGACGGCGACGGTGATATCCCTGGTGGACGCGAGCGCCGAGCGCACCTTCCTCACCGACAGCGGGGCGGCCCTGCGCCTCTCCCCCGCCGACTGGTCCGACGAGCTGCTCCGGGGTGTCGCGCATCTGCATCTGTCCGGGTATCTCTTCTTCGCCGCGCCGAGCCGGGAGACCGCGCTGAGGGCGTTGCGGGGCGCGCGGGAGGCGGGGGTCGCGGTGAGCGTGGACCCGGCCTCGACCGGGTTCCTGAAGGAGTTGGGGGTGGACCTGTTCCTGGCGGCGGCGCAGGGCGCGGAGGTGCTGTTCCCGAACGCCGACGAAGCCCGGCTGCTGACCGGCCGCACCGATCCGGTGGCGGCGGCGGAGCGGCTGAGCCGTATGTTTCCGCTGGTCGCGGTCACCTTGGGCGCGCGGGGCGCGCTGGTCGCCGAGGACGGGTCGGTGACAGGCCGGGTCGCTGCCGCGGGGGTCCGGCCGGTGGACTCGACAGGCGCCGGCGACGCGTTCGCGGGCGCTTTCCTGGCGGCCCGTCTCGCGGGGGCGGACCCGGTGACGGCGGCGGAGGCGGGCTGCCGGGCCGGCGCGGAGGCGGTGACGGTGGTGGGCGGCCGCCCGGAGAGCGGGGCCTGGCCGCCGCGCGGGGTCCGGCCGTAGAGCAGGGTCCGGCCGTAGAGCAGGGTCCGGCCGTAGAGCAGGGTCTGGCCGGCGCGCGGGGCCTGGCAGGCGTGGCCGGGCCTAACCGTCGAGGCCGGTCCAGGCGGGGTGGCGCGGATCGTCGGTGCGAACGACCACATCGGCGACGTCGGAGGGGCCGACCTCGTCCTCGTACCGCGCGAAAGCGGGCAGGGTCCAGGGCTCCTCGGTGCGGCGCGCGAGGGCTGCGGGCGACAGCCGCAGATGGACGGTCACGTCGAACGGGAACCAGTGTCCGAGCAGGAACGGTCCGTGCACCACCAGCACACCGCCCGGCGGCAGTTCCACGTACGGACTACGGGTGGCGCGGTCGGTGACGGGGTCCCACAGGTCGGGCAGCACGCGCCCGCTCCCGCCCGCCTCCAGCGGTCCGAACACCTCGCGCCAGAGCGCCCCGGTGTCGAACCAGCCGCTGTAGTACGCGTCGGGGTCCTGCTTCCCGTACTCGAAGCGGAGCGAGGCGGGCCGCAGAAAGCCTCCTGTCCCGACGACGAGGACGGACCTGCCCCGCAGCCGCAGCGCCTCGGCGATCCGCTCGGCCGTCTCCCCGGTCGGCGCCGCGGGCGGCCCGTCGACGCCGACCTTGAGCCAGTCACCGCTGTCGCCGGGTGTGGCCCGGTCGACGTGACCGGCCAGGATCCGGGCCAGGCGCTCCCAGGTGATCGCTTCATAACGCAACGGACGTGACCCCGTTCCCATCCTCGGTCTCGGCTCGCACGGAACAGGATCATTGTCGCCACCGGAGCCGGGCGGGGCTGAACGCCCACGCACCGACTCACGCGACGGGTGCGGTTTCCGCCCTCGCCGCCCGGTCCGTACGGTCGGCCCGGCCCGCCGCGACCGCCTCGGCGAGCGTCAGCTCCCCGCTCGCCAGGGCGCGGCAGGTCGCGAGGTCCGTCCGCAGCCGCACGTCGGCGTCGTCGGCCGGCCCGTCTCCGTACTCCGGCGGGCCCTCCGCCCCCCTCCGTACGTGGAACTCGCCCTCGTCGAGCGTCACCTGCACCACCACCCCGGCGCTCTCGGCCTCCAGGGCGCGCAGCAGCGGGATCGCCAGCCAGTGGGCGCGTACGGCGTCGGTGGGCCGGGGTTCCTCCAGTGCGGGCGCACCCCACTCCGCCAGGGCTCGCAGGACGGGCAGCAGGCCGCGCCCCCGCTCGGTGAGTTCGTACACGGACGCCGAGGCGGGCGGAGGCAGCCGGCGGCGGGTGAGGAGTGCGGCGCCCTCCATGTCCTTGAGGCGGCCGGCCAGCATGTCCGTGCTGACGCCCGGCAGATCGGCGTGCAGGTCGGTGTAGCGGCGCGGCCCGGCGAGGAGTTCACGGACGATCAGCAGAGTCCAGCGGTCGCCGACGACGTCGAGGGCGCGAGCGGCGGCGCAGTACTGGTCATAGCTTCGGCGGCGTGGCATGCGACGCAGTCTAGACAAGTTGTTGGACTTTCCAAGCTCGAACTTGGTAAAACCAAGTATCAGTTCTTCTGGGGAGGTCGTCGCATGGAGTTCCGGCAGTCGAGCAAGTTGAGCGAGGTCTGCTACGAGATCCGTGGCCCGGTCATCGAGCACGCCAACGCCCTGGAGGAGGCGGGCCACAGCGTGCTGCGCCTCAACACCGGGAACCCGGCGCTCTTCGGCTTCGAGGCGCCCGAGGAGATCGTCCAGGACATGATCCGGATGCTCCCGAAGGCCCATGGCTACACCGACTCCCGCGGCATCCTCTCCGCCCGGCGCGCCGTCGCCCAGCGCTACCAGGGCATGGGTCTTCCGGACGTCGACGTCGACGACGTCTTTCTCGGCAACGGTGTCTCCGAACTGGTCTCCATGGCCGTCCAGGCGCTCCTGGAGGACGGCGACGAGGTCCTGATCCCCGCCCCCGACTTCCCCTTGTGGACGGCGGTGACCACGCTCGCGGGCGGCAAGGCGGTCCACTACCTCTGCGACGAGTCGGCCGACTGGTATCCGGACCTCGACGACATGGCCGCGAAGATCACCGACCGGACCCGGGCCGTCGTCATCATCAACCCCAACAACCCCACCGGTGCGGTCTATCCGCGCGAGATCGTCGAGGGCATCCTCGACCTCGCCCGCCGTCACCAGCTGATGGTCTTCGCCGACGAGATCTACGACCAGATCGTCTACGACGAGGCCGTCCACCACCCGGCCGCCTCCCTCGCCCCCGACCTCGTCGTCCTCACCTTCGGCGGTCTGTCGAAGACGTACCGCGTGGCGGGCTTCCGCTCGGGCTGGCTCGTCGTCAGCGGCCCCAGGCAACACGCGAAGAGCTATCTGGAGGGCCTGACGATGCTCGCCTCCATGCGGCTGTGCCCCAACGCCCCCGCGCAGTACGCCATCCAGGCCGCGCTCGGCGGCCGGCAGTCGATCCACGAGCTGACCGCCCCGGGCGGCAGGCTGCGCGAGCAGCGCGACAGGGCGTGGGAGAAGCTCAACGAGATCCCCGGGGTCTCCTGCGTGAAGCCGAAGGGCGCGCTCTACGCGTTCCCCCGCCTCGACCCGAAGGTGCACCGGATCCACGACGACGAGAAGTTCGTCCTCGACCTGCTGCTGCGGGAGAAGATCCAGGTGGTGCAGGGCACCGGCTTCAACTGGCCCCGGCCGGACCACTTCCGCATCCTGACCCTGCCGTACGCCGACGACCTCGACGCCGCGATCAGCCGCATCGGACGCTTCCTGAGCGGCTACCGGCAACAAGGCCCCGAAACGGGAGCGGGTCCGAGGGCGTAGCCTGCCCCCGGACCCTGTCGATGCCGCTCACATCACACGCCGGCACACTTGAGAACCCGGGTCAGTCGTCATTGCGTCGCGTCCTGCCGTTGGACCACCGCCGATCGAGCTCGGCGGACCAGATTCGAACTGGCATTTCGACGCACCAGGGCCCGGGCCCGGTCGATCCGGCGATGAGCGGCGCATGCTGAATCTGGAGCAATAGTCTGAGTCTGATCGCGACCCTCGTCAGAAGGGCCGCGGATTCACGACAAGCCTCATTTTCAGCTTTGCGCTCCTCGCGCACCCCGGCCGTGTTCTGTGGCCGGGGAGTCTGTGTGGTGTCTCCCCGCTACCCGAAGAGGTAGCCGAAGACGGCGTCGCCGACGCGCTGATCGGTGACCTCGGCGCTGTTCGCCTCCTCCCGGGCGAACTTCACCGCCTGCTGGAGCTTCTCCACCCGCTCCAGGAGTTCGTTCACCCGACGGGCCGGCAGGGCGCCGGAGAACTTGACCGTAGTCCAGTAACCGACCGGCACGTCCTCGTAGTACACCTCGACCTGCGCCGGGTGCTTGTCCGTCGCCTCCGCCTTGACGTGGTTGCGCGGCACCTTCTTCGTCCGGACCGTACGGACGACCTCCGTCTTCCACGCGTCGGTCGACGGGTCCTGCGTCCAGGACTCGGCCGCGTCGAGGACGGGCAGCTTGCGGACGAAGGTGTTGATGTCCGTCAGCTGCTTCTCCAGGAAGAGGAGGTACGCGACGGGCACCCGGCTCACCAGCACGCGGCCGTCGACCGTGATGTCGGCGCGGGCCTCGCAGTTGGCCCAGTCCTTGGTGGCGGTCACGTCGAACAGCCGGGTCAGCGCCCGAGCCGTGTCGCGCAGCACGTCCTCGGCCTTCACCTGCACCAGCGTGGACTCGGGCGGAAGCTGCTCGCCCTCCTCGTCCTTCGGCTGGTACGTACGGGAGATGCCGGCGAGCAGCGCGGGCTTCTGCAGCCCGTGGTGCGCCGTGGTCAGGTCCTGGTGCGCCCGGGACTTGACGCCCTTCTCCACCGCGATGATCTGATTGAGTTTCGTTGCCACGCGACGGACCCTAGCCGTGGGTGGCATGCCCGATCGAACGATTTTTCACGGTCGTTCACGGATCCGGAGGGTGGGAGACCGCCATGGACCTGGTCGCACCCGTCGTCGTCGAACCGCTCAAGCGGCGCCGCTGCTCGGAGTGCCGTCAGGGTCCGCTGGAGCGGATGATCCTCGAGTTCAACGCCCCGGTCTGTCTGGACTGCGCCGATCTCGGCCACTTGGTGTTCCTGCGGCGGGGGGACACGGCTGTCACCCGCCGGGCGCGCGAGGGCAGTGCGCTCTGGGCGGTGGTAGTACGGCACAACCGGCGCCGTACCCGGTACGAACGTCAGGGGCTGCTCGTCGAGGAGGCGGCGCTGGCCCGGGCCGAGGCTGCCTGCCTGGCGGACGCGGAGGCGCGGACGCGGAGACGGGCTCGGGACGCGGTGCGGCGGGCGGCACGGGACGCGGAGGTCACGGCGGCGCTGGAGGCGGAGATCCTGCGGCTCTTTCCGCGCTGCCCCGCGGAGCGGGCCACGGAGATCGCGGCCCACGCCTCGATGAAGGGCAGCGGCCGGGTGGGGCGTACAGCGGCCGGGCGGTCGCTGGACCGGGGTGCGGTCACGGCCGCCGTGCGGGCGGCCGTCCGCCATGTCGACACCGAGTACGACACGCTCCTCATGCGGGGCGTCCCCCGCCACCAGGCCCGGACGAGGGTGGCACCGGCCATCGAGGCCGTGCTCCGGGCCTGGCGTCGAACGTGAGGCCTGTGGGCCTCAGCCCTCCGTACCCGCGCGGCGTGCGCGGCGGTACATCAGCGCGCCACCGAGCAGCAGGGCCGCTCCGGCCGGGGCGGCGTAGCCCACCAGGTCCGCGCCCGTCTCGGCGAGCGCGCCCGAGCTGTCCTGGGGGGCGTAGTCGGGCGCCGGCTCTTCGGCGTCGGTGCTCGGCTGGGGCACGCTCTTGCCGGGAACCTCAGGCCTCGGCTCCTCCTCCGGCTCCTCGGGGTTGTTGACCGACTGGTTGCCGCTGGCCGGGTTGCCGATACCGACGACGTTGACCGAGTTGCCGCTGATGTTCACGGGGAGATGGATCGGCAGCTGGACGCCGTTGCCGGAGAGCAGGCCGGGGGAACCCTGCGCGACACCCTCGGCGGCGGCTCCGCCACGCTGGGAACCGCTGCCGCCGCTGCTGCCGCCCGAGCCGCCCGCGTGGGAGCCGCCGCCGCGGGAGCCGCCGGGTGCCTCGCCGTGCGGGGTCCCCGGCAGGTCCTTGTGCTTGCCGCCGCCGTCCCGTTCCGAGCCGTACCCGCCGGACGCGCCGGAGCCGTTGGCGCACTTGTTCCCGTAGGCCGGGTTGAGCAGTCCGACGACATTGACGGTGTTGCCGCAGACGTTGACCGGTGCGTGCACCGGCAGTTGGACGGTGTTGCCGGAGATCACACCCGGCGAACCGACCGCGGCGCCCTGTGCACCGGAGCCGGCGTGCGCGGCGCCCGCCGAGAGCGCGAGCGCGCCACCCGTGACCATCAATGTGGCCAGACCACTTCGGCGAATCTGCCTCATGGCTTCCTGCCTTCCGGAGGTATTCACGGGCAGGTGCCCGTACCGCGATTAACGCGACCCCAACCCAGCTGGATCACGCCACCGGCGTGTTTCACTCCATCGTGTGGCGGGGCTTCGAACGCGCGCGGCACGGCTGTGCTACCCGCCCCCACGCTCCGGCGGTGTGCCCCGGCCGTACCGGTCAGAGGCCCAGCAGGTCGGTGAGTGCGCCGACGGGGTCGGGGTCCGGGGTGCCGCGGGGCCACCAGTCCTCGCGGTCGGCGTCCGACTCATAGCCGTACCACAGCCCGTCACGGCCCAGGCGGAGTTGGAGCGTCCGGGTCGACAGCCGGTTCCGCCAGGGGCGGAAGGACGGGTAGTCGGCGGCGAGCAGCGCGGGCCGGGCCCGGTCGAAGGGGCCGGCCGGCGGGTCCCAGGGCTCTTCCAGGACGGCGAGTCCGGCCAGGCCGCCCTGGCGCCAGGCGGCGACGGCGCGGGCCAGGTCGGTGGGGGTGCGGTCGAGGGCGTACGCGAGGTCGCGGTAGAGCGCGCGGGTGGACGCGGTGAGGCCGGAGCCGGGGTGCGCGGCGGCCAGCCGGACGGCGTCCTGCCACGGCGTGAGGGCGGCCACGGGGTCGTGGCCGGTGACGAGGAAGGTGTGGGCGCGGGAGGCCGCCTCCGTCGCGAGGAGGTCCAGGGCGAGCGGGTCGGGGGCGTCGGGGTCCGGCGGGTGGACCGGGGGCCGCCCGGGGCGCGTGGGGACGGAGAGGGGCGGCGGAAGGGTTGGCAGGGCCCGGGTCCCGGCGCCGCCGGGGGCGGTCTCGAGCACGAGGCGGGCGGGGACCGTGGGCATGAGCGAGGTGCCTGTGCTCGCCTCGGCGGCGGACCGTGCCGCGTTGCGGTGGGTGAGCGCGGCGAGGATCTCCTGTTCGCCGCGGCCTCGCATGAGGAAGAGAACGAATGGGTCCTCGTCGAGGAGCCGGGCCGACTGATAACAGAGGGCGGCGGCGTGCTTGCAGGGGTAACCGTCGTCGGGGCAGGAGCAGTCGGGGATCAGGTCGCCGGGCGCCGGCAGCAGACCGGTGACGGCTTCGAGGGCGTGCGGGACGTCCTTGTCGAGCAGGGCGGCGATGTGGTCGGGCCGGGCCGCCGCCTCGTCGAGGAACCGCTCCCAGTCGTCGTCCCCGAGGGTGCGGAGCCGGATCTCGGTGCGGTACGGGCGGGCGCGGCTGCCGTGGACGTAGGCGACGACCCGCCCGGGCGTGACGGTGATCGCGTCGACGTGGCCGCGGCCCGCGTAGGCCTTGCCGCGGGCCAGGCGGGCGGCGTCGAGGGCGGTGTCCTCCAGGGCCTCCACCCAGGCGTTACCCCACCAGGTGGCGGCGAAGCGCCCGTCCGGCGCCTCGCGCGGCGCGAGGGGCGGGAACGTGCGGCGGCGGTCGTCGTGGAGCGGGCCGGCGTACCGCGCGGCGGCCGTTCGGCGGCCCGCGGCGGGACGGCGGTTCATGACGGCCTCCTCAGCGACACCAGGTCGGCCAGCTCGCGGTCGGTCAGCTCGGTGAGCGCGGCCTCGCCGGAGCCGAGGACGGCGTCGGCGAGGGCCCGTTTGGCCCGCAGCATCTCGGCGATGCTGTCCTCCACCGTGCCCTCCGCGATCAGCCGGTGGACCTGGACCGGCTGGGTCTGGCCGATGCGGTAGGCGCGGTCGGTGGCCTGCTCCTCGACGGCGGGGTTCCACCAGCGGTCGAAGTGGACGACGTGCCCGGCCCGGGTCAGGTTGAGACCGGTGCCCGCCGCCTTCAGCGACAGCAGGAAGACGGGCACCTCGCCGGACTGGAAGCGGTCCACCATCCGCTCGCGCTCGGCCACGGGTGTTCCGCCGTGGAGCAGTTGGGCCGGGATCGCCCGGGCGGACAGGTGGTCGGCGAGGAGCCGGGCCATGGAGACGTACTGGGTGAAGACGAGCACGGAGCCGTCCTCGGCGAGGATCGTGTCGAGGAGTTCGTCGAGCAGGGTCAGCTTCCCGGAGCGGCCGGCGAGCCGGGCGGTGCCGCCGCCCTTCGGTGTCTGTTCCTTGAGGTACTGGGCGGGGTGGTTGCAGATCTGCTTGAGGGAGGTCAGCAGTTTCATGATGAGACCCCGGCGTGCGATGCCCTCCGCGCCCTCGATCCGCGCCATGGTCTCCCGCACCACCGCCTCGTAGAGCGAGGCCTGTTCACGGGTGAGGGCGACCGGGTGGTCCGACTCGGTCTTGGGCGGCAGCTCGGGGACGATGCCGGGGTCGGACTTGCGACGGCGCAGCAGGAAGGGCCGCACGAGGCGGGCGAGCCGCTCCACCGCCTCGTCGTTCGCGATCTCCTCGCTGTTCTCGACGGCGCGTGCGTGGCGGGCGCGGAACGCCTTGAGGGGGCCGAGGAGACCGGGGGTGGTCCAGTCGAGCAGCGCCCACAGCTCGGAGAGGTTGTTCTCCACGGGGGTGCCGGTGAGAGCGACCCGGGCCGCTGTCGGGATCGTGCGCAGCGCCTTGGCGGTCGCGGAGAAAGGGTTCTTGACGTGCTGTGCCTCGTCGGCGACGACCATGCCCCACTCCAGCGCCGCCAGTCGGGGCGCGCTGGTGCGCAGGGTGCCGTACGTGGTGAGGACGAATCCGCCGGTGCCGGAGCCGCCGTCGAGCCCGTCGAGGGAGCGGTCGGCACCGTGGAAGCGGCGCACGGGGACGCCCGGGGCGAAGCGCTGGATCTCCCGCTGCCAGTTGCCGAGCAGGGAGGCGGGACAGACGACGAGGGTGGGCGCCCGGCGGGCGCGGCGCAGATGGAGGGCGATGAGGGTGACGGTCTTGCCGAGGCCCATGTCGTCGGCGAGGCAGCCGCCGAGGCCGAGCGAGGTCATCAGATCCAGCCAGGCGAGCCCGCGCAGCTGGTAGTCGCGCAGGGTCGCGTCCAGGCCGGCGGGGGGTGCGACCGGGTCGGGGCCGGCGACGAGGCGGTCCCGCAGAGTCGCGAGCGCGCCGACGGGTACGGCCCGGACGGTCTCGCCGTCCACCTCCGCGGTGCCGCTGAGGGCGACGGCGAGGGCGTCGACGGGCTCCAGGAGGCCCAGTTCGCGCTTGCGGGCCTTGCGGACCAGGTCGGGGTCGACGACCACCCACTGGTCGCGCAGCCGCACGATGGGCCGGTGGGACTCGGCGAGGGCGTCCATCTCCCGCTCGGTGAGCGGGTCGCCGTCCAGGGCGAGCTGCCAGTTGAACCGGAGCAGCTCCTCGCTGTCGAAGAAGGCGGTGCCGTCGGTGGCGGAGCCGGGGGCGGCGACGGGCGGCCGGACCACGGCGGAGGCGCTGAGCGAGCGGGCCAGCTCGCGGGGCCAGTGGACGGCGACCCCGGCGTCGGCGAGGCGGGCGGCGGCGGGTCCCAGGAGTTCGTACAGCTCCTCCTCGGTCAGGGCGACGACGTCCGGTACGTCCCGCTCCAGGAGCCTGCCGAGGGGTGGCCAGACGCGGGCGGCGCGGCGCACCGCGAGAACGGCGTCGACGCGGGCGCGCGGCCCGAAGTGCTCGTCGCCGTCGCCCGCCCAGAGGGCCGCGGCGTCGATGACGAGGGTGGGGTCGGCGAGGCTGTGCACCTGGAGGAGGGCGGCGGCCGCCTGCCGCTCGTCGCCGCCTTCCTCGGCGATGTCGAAGAGTTCGTATCCGGCGAGGTCGAGGCGGAGCGAGACCCGGACACCGGCGTCCATGCCGGCCGCGGCCTCGGCCGCCCAGGCACGCGCGCGGGGCAGGTGCTGTGGCGCGCGGGCGGCGAACGGCGCGCCGGCCGCGTGGGCCGCGGCGGGGGTACGGGGCAGAGTGTCGGCGACGGCGTCGAGGAAGGCCCGTACCAGCGCCTCCGGCTCCGGCAGCTGGAGGGGGCTGCGGCCGGGGACGGGCACGGCGTGGGCTTCGTACGGCATGGCGGCGGCGACGGCCCGCAGGTGGGCGATGTCGTCGGCGTCCAGCGGCCCCGCCCGCCAGGCGTCCAGGTCGTCGGCGGTGAGCCCAGGCAGCAGCCGGCCCCGCGCGGTGAGGTGCAGGGCGTGCAGGGCGGCGGCTCCCCAGCAGGCGGTGGCGGGGTGGGCGGCCGGGTCGTGTCGGGCGGCGACCAGATGGGGCAGGGCTTCGGCGACCCCGAGGATCACCGCGGGGACCTTGCGGCCCCGGACCCCGGCGCCATGACGGCGTACCACCGTGAGCTCGCCGGGGCGCGCTCCGTCGGCCTCGCCCGCCTCCCCGCTCGGCCCCGCCGTCGGAACCGAGGGCAGCTCCCCGCCGTCCGGGGACCAGAAGGCGACCCGTCCCTCGCGGGGCAGGGCGGCCGGAAGGAAGACGGCGGCGCAGCTCTGCAACCTACGGCTCACGGCGCTGCTCACCTCCCCTGTTCCGCGACGGATTCCGACTGGACCTCCGACCTTACGGGTGGGGTGTGACAACGGGCCTTCGCCGTGCTTCGCCCGGGCGGCCCAGCAGCGGGTGACAGCCCGCCCGGCAGACGGCAGGGTGACGGGGAACAGGGCTTCCGCCGCCTTCGCCCGACAGACGAGGATCCGCCATGTCCGTTCACCGGCGTCTCGGCACCGCCGCCGGGGCCGTCCTCCTGACGCTCACCGTCGCGGGCTGTTCCGACCTCGGCCGCACCGCGGTGGGCACGATCACGTACGAGACCGGGCACGAGAACGAGGTCATGGTCACGAGCCCGTCGGTCAAGGGCTGCCACGAGCTCGGTCCGGACGGCGCGAGGAAGGTCGAGAACGAAACGCTGGTCGACATCATCATGTACCCGACCGAGAACTGCCGGGGCGAGGAGTCCGTCTACGTCCCCGCCAACTCGGGCAACGAGATCGTGCCCGGAACCCCGCCCTGGCGCAGCTACAGCGTCGTCCACTAGGTCGTGTCCGGATGGTGGCGCCGTCTGCCCGCAGGGCAGCGCCCGCGGCGTCCGGTGCGCTGGGATCGCAAGGCGGAGGGTCGCCCTCGTGCTGGGCGTACTCGGGTGATCCCGACAACGCGGCGAGTACGCGTGCCAGGCGTCGCGGGCCAGGCGGGACGTCACGGGACACGGCCAAGCGAGGCGCCCAGGAGGTCTCCGGGCCGGCGGTCGTCCGGCGGTGATCGCCCCCGAAGCGGCGCACCACGCCTGGACCCCCGTCCCGGACGTGGCACGCCACCATGGGCGCTCGAGCGGGCCTACCGCAGCAGGAACTCCTGCGCGGCGCGGGCTCCCGCGTCGCTGCGGCTCTGCGTGGAGTGCCCGGCTCCCTCGAGGACGACCAGTTCGGCCTTCGGGTGCGCGGCGGCGACCTGGCGCGCCCACTCCACCGGCGTCGACAGGTCTCGGTCCCCGGCCAGCAGCAGGACCGGCATGGTCAGGGTGTCTCCGGGCGCCGGCCGGTTGGGCCGGGAGGCGGGCCAGGGAAGGCAGGTCCGTGGAATGCCCTGACCGCCCGCCGTCTCCCGCTGAAAGGGCCACACGTCCGCCGGCCTGATCCGCTGCACCGCCCGCTTCAGGGCCCGCTCCCGCCCCTCGACAGGCGCGGAGGCGTCGCCCCAGGGCCAGCGTGAGTCGGCGCAGAGCGTGGCGGCGTGCAGACCGGAGCTGAAGTCGGCCGGGGTCTCTCCGGACGACCCGGCGAAGCCGGTGACGAGCGCGTCGAGCCGCGACCGGTCGCCGCCGGCGGAGGCGTGCAGCGCGTCCAGGATGCCGTACCGGGGGTTGTCGAGTTTCGGGTCGATGATGCTGGCGATCACGAGCAGGTTGAAGAGGCCGACACCGTTGTCGTCCCGTCGCACGACCTTCGCCAGGTCGCGGGCCGGGTCGAAGCCGCAGCGCTGTTCCCGGCATGCGGTGCGCAGCACCTGGGCGGAGTGGCCGAGGGAGTCCTCGTAGAGGACCCCCGCTCCGTCGAGCGGAACGACGGAGTCCAGAACGAGTCGGCGCACCCGCTGCGGGTGTGCGAAGGCGTACTGGGCCGCGGTGAAGGTTCCGTAGGAGACCCCGTCGACCGTCCAGGACGGCACGCGCAGGGCGCGCCGCAGGTCCTCCAGGTCGGCCACGGTGTCGGCGGTGGTGTAGAAGTCGCGGTTCCGGCCGAGGCTCTCGGCGCAGGCGGTGACTGCGGCGGCCGTGGGGGCGACGGTGTCGCTGCCGCCGACCTCCTTCTGCAGCGCGGGACAGTCGATGGCCGTCCCTCCGGTGCCCCGCTGGTCGATCATCACCAGCCGGTACTGCGCGAGCGCCTCGGGGAGGCGGGAGCGGATCCTCGGGACGAAGGGGACTCCCGGCTGCCCGGGCCCGCCGGTGAGGAAGAGCAGGGTGCCCCGCGGGGCGTCGGCGTCGCCGACGACGGCGGCCTGGAGCTTCAGGGCGCCCGGTGCGGCTCCGCTCCGGTCCAACGGCACCGTCAGATCCGCGCAGGTCACATCGGGCTGTCCGGGGCACGGGCGGTGGCCGGTGAGGCCGCGTGCCGCCGCCGGCCCCGCGTCCGAGGACACGGCCGTGGGTGGTGCGGGCACGGGCGGGGCGCCCGCCGCGCTGCCCGGTGACGAGCCGACGCACGCGGCGGCCGTCAGGACGGCCGCCATCGACGTACAGGCCCGGCTCAGAAGGGTCATCGTCGTTCCCCCGGTCGTAGAGCGGGGTGCCGCCGCTGTCACGGCACCGGCCGGTGTCCCGGCCGGTGCCATCCTGCGGGCCACCCGCCCGCACGGCGTTGAAGATTCATGCTCGATCCGCGAGAAGGGCCCGTACGGCGCTTGGTGCGTGGCCCGTGCGGCTCCGGCAGGTCCGCGTCAGATGGGCCTGGTCGGCGAATCCGTAGGTGTAGGAGAGGGTCCGCAGGTTCCTCTCGCCCTCTTCGAGGGCGTACAGCACGCCCCGCAGCCGCAGCTCGGTGCGGTAGCGCGTGAGGGTCGAGCCGGTGACGGCGTGGAAGACCCGGCTGAGGTGGTGCGGGGAGGCCCCGACCGTCCGGGCCAGCTCCTCCAGGGAGAGGCCCAGCGCCGAGGGGCCGATGGCCAGGGCGGCGCAGGTGTCACGGACCAGACGCCCGTGCACGCGCGCGGTGGAGGGGCGGGCCGCGGCGTCCGAGCGCCAGTGGCCGGCGGAGGCGGCCACTCCGTCCAGCAGCCGATGGAGCCGTTCGGTCAGTTCGAAGGGTTCGGCGCCGCGCCGGGCGGCCGCCAGGAGCGCCCGGTGGTGCAGGTCGGTGGCTGCGCTGACGGTGAACCTGCGGGTGGCCGGCAGGCCGTCGAAACGGTCGGCGAAGAGCCGCTCGTCGACGCGGATCTCAGTGGACCGGTCACCGGGGCCGACCGGGTGGGCGACGCGCTGCTCGTCGCCGGGGCGGGTCAGATAGCCGCCGGTCGGATCGACGAAGAACTCCTCGCCCTCGATCCGCCGCAGGTATCCCCCGGACCGATTGAGGACCACCGTGTGCCCCTCCGCATGACCCGTCCCGCCGAACGTGGTCCGGTCCTCGCAGCAGAGGATGTCGTGAACGGTGATCCCGGCGGTCTCGATCCGCTGCCGGAGCGCCCCGCGCCGCTCCCGTACCGCCTCGTGGCGGAGCAACTCCGCCACGGTGTCGCGGTGTTCCGTCATCCGCGCCTCCCCCGTCGGGGGGCGGAGCCCCCGTGCGGGTCGCATCCCCCGTGCGGCGCCGCTTCACACCCGGCGCCGCAGGACCAGCGCGAGGAGCGCCTTGTTGTGGTGGCGGCGCGTCCAGGCGACCAGGACGAGCGGCACGGAGAAGAGGAGGGGCGTCAGGGCGTACTGGCCGTCGAAGACCGTCATCTGGGTGATGAAGGCGCCGATCATCAGGCCGGTGAGCGCGGTCGCGGAGGCGCTCGACAGGATCGGGATCACCAGGGCGACGGCTCCGGCGAGCTCCAGGGCTCCGACGGCGTACATCAGCCAGTCGCCCCAGCCGATCTCGTCGAAGGTCTCGGCGGCCGACCAGTGGCCGACGAGCTTGGGCGAGGCGCTGGGGATCGCGAAGGCCAGCGCGAGGAGGATCTGGAGCACCCGTACGGAGATGTCGGCGCGGCGGCCCAGCTTCTTGGCACCGTCCCTCGGGGCGGAGGCGGTGGTCGGGGCGGCGGTGACGGGCGTGGCGGCGGTCGCGGCCGAGGCGGCGATGTCGGTGGTCATGGTGTCTCCCTCTTGTCGGCGCGCGTGTCGGTGTCGCGCGTTCGCTTTCACAGAGGTAGACGGCCGGGACGCCGGAAACTCATCGCCGTTCCACGTCCCGACGCGACCTTTTTCAGCGGGACTTGGGGCGCGCCCTCACCCATGTGCCGTCGTCCGTCAGATAGGTGTCGACGGCGAGCCCCGCCTCTCCCAGATGGCGCTCGAAGTCCTTCTTGCTCAGCGGCCGGGACCGGAACGTCTGGGTCCAGCGCGCGCCGTCCGGGAAGTCGTACTCTGCGAGGACCGCGTTGACGCCGTCCCCGACCGGCTCCGCCGACACGATCCGCACCGTGCAGCCCGCCGCGTCCCGCCGTTCACGGGGCACGTCCAGGTGCCACTCTTCGCCCTCGCGTTGGATCAGTACGCAGCCGTCGTCGCTCACATGGCGTCTGCAGGTCTCCAGGAGGGCCTGCCGGGTGCGGTGCTCGGCGGTGTGCACCAGGTACGAGGCCAGCATCACCACGTCGAACCGCCGCCCCAGGTCGAGTGACTCGATCGGGCTCCGGACGGCCTCCACGTCGGGCACGCTCTCCCGGAGCGCGTGCAGCATCTCGGCCGATTCGTCCACCGCCGTCACGGCGAACCCCCGCTCGACCAGAGGCCCCGTCACCCGCCCGGCGCCACAGCCCAGTTCGAGCAGGGTGGCGCCGGTCGGCACGGCGGCCTCGATCACGTCGGGTTCGTTCCCGACGGCGAGCCGCCGGTACACGTCGACAGCGCACCCGTCCGGGGTGATGGCTCCGGGGCCCGTCCCTTGGTGTCCTTCACGCATGCGTCCGCTCATGTCCCCGGAACGACCCGGTTCGGACGACCGTTCCCTCAGTGGCGCCGACTGCCCGTACACCGCCCGTTCGAGTGAACGGGAACCCGGTGGGGCACGCGTTGCCGTGCGCCTCGCGGGTAGACCTTCTGTAGGCCTCGGGGACTCTCAGGGGGGCCGGCAGGAGATGCGACCGTCATGCGTACGGGGAGTGAGCCGTCGACCGCGCGCAGTCCCCTGCGCATGCGGTTCTGGCTGAGTCTGTGGGGTCTGACCTGGGCCGTCTTCGGTACGACGGTCTTCGCCCTGGTCGGCAGGCCGGGCTGGGCGGCGGCCTGCGGGGTGCTGCTGGTGATCGTCGCGGTCGACATGTTCATGGTTCTGCGCCACCTCCGCCAGGGCCCCCACTGGCAGCCGGGGCGGGACGTCCCGCCGTACGAACCCGACCACGGCGGCAAGGGCCGCTGAGGCGCGCGTACGCCCCCCGTCAGCCCGTGTCGAAGCGGGCGGCCCGGAGGTACTCCGGCTTGGGGTCGAGCGCGGCCGCGAGCCGGAAGTGACGCGTGGCCTGGTCGGGGCGGCCCGAGCGCTGGAAGGTGCGGGCGAGCGCGAAGTGCGCGTACGCGTTGTCCGGCTCGCGCTCCAGGACGAGCTCGAACTCGAGCTGGGCGGGTCGCAGTTGAGCCGCGGCGAAGAAGGCTCGGGCGCGCAGCAGACGGGCCGCGGTGTTCTCGGGGTGGGCGGCGATCACCGAGTCCAGCAGCTTCACCGCGCCACGGGGGTCCCGCGCGGCGAGCAACTGCTCGGCGGCGCGGAAGTCGATGACGTGTGTCTCCGGGTTCCTTTCGGCCACGATGGCATCCTTCCCCTTGCTCCGGCGGTACAACATCGGGCGCGGCGGCCGTATTCCGTACCGGAACCGGCCGGACGGTCCGACTCTCGCCTCCCCCACCCCTACCCCGCCAGGAGGGCGGCGGATCGACCGCGGCCGTTCAGTCCTCGGCCACGACCCGCCGCTCCAGCTCTTCCCACACCTTGCGCACCTGGGGTGCCAGCGCCTCCAGCGGCCCGTCGTTGTCGATGAGGAGGTCGGCCACGGCCCGGCGTTGCGCGCGCGTGGCCTGGGCCGCCATGCGGGCGCGGGCCTCGGACTCGGTCATCCCGCGCAGCCGTACGAGCCGGTCGAGCTGCGTCTCGGGTGACGCGTCCACGACGACGACCAGGTCGTAGAGGGGGGCGAGGCCGTTCTCGGTGAGGAGCGGTACGTCGTGGACGACCACGTCGTGCGGTCCCGCCGCACTCTCCAGCTCGGCGGAACGGGCGCCGACGAGAGGGTGGACGATGGCGTTCAGGGCTGCCAGACGGTCCGCGTCGGCGAAGACGATCGAGCCGAGCTTCTGGCGGTCCAGGGTGCCCTCGCCGGTCAGGACGTCGGTCCCGAAGGCCTCCACGACGGCCGCGAGCCCTGGGGTCCCGGGCTCGACGACCTCGCGGGCGATCTTGTCGGCGTCGATCAGCACGGCTCCGTACGAGACGAGCAGCCGCGACACTTCACTCTTGCCGGCGCCGATACCGCCGGTCAGGCCCACCTTCAGCATGAGCGGCAGCTTAGGTCCCCGGCCGGGTTCGCGCCCGACCGGGGCCGTTGGGGCCAGTGGGGGTTATGCCTCGCCCTCCCGCTCGGCGAGGAAGCGCTCGAACTCGCGGCCCAGCTCGTCGGCGGACGGAAGGTCGACGGGCTCGGCGACCAGGCTGCCGCGGGTGGCGGCACCGGCCACGGCGTCGTACTGGTGCTCAAGGCCCTGGACGAGCGCGACCAGCTCCTCGTCGCCCTCGCCGATCTGGCGCTCGATCTCGGTCTGGGTGCGACGGGCCTCGGTGCGCAGGACATGCGCGATGCCCGGCAGGACGAGCCCGGTGGCGGCCGTGATGGCCTCCAGGACGGTCAGGGCGGCGTCGGGGTAGGACGAACGCGCCACGTAGTGCGGGACGTGGGCGGCGACGCCGAGGGTGTCGTGGCCGGACTCGGTGAGGCGGTACTCGACGAGCGACTCGGCGCTGCCGGGGACCTGGGCCTCGTCGAACGGGCTGCGGTGGCCGGGCATGAGGTCCGTGCGGCTGCCGTGCGGGGTCAGGCCGACGGGCCGGGTGTGCGGGACCCCCATGGGAATGCCGTGGAAGTTCACCGAGAGCCGCACGCCCAGGCGCTCGACGATCTGGCGGACGGCTGCGGAGAAACGCTCCCACTCGACGTCCGGCTCGGGACCGGAGAGCAGCAGGAACGGAGCCCCGGTGGCGTCCTGGACGAGCCTGACCTCGAGGGCGGGGGTCTCGTACGCCGTCCAGCGGTCGCGCCGGAAGGTGAGCAGCGGCCGCCGGGCGCGGTAGTCCACGAGCCGGTCGTGGTCGAAGCGGGCCACCACCTGGTGCGGCAGCGTGTCCAGCAGACGGTCGACGATCTGCTCGCCGGTCTCACCCGCGTCGATGTAGCCGTCGAAGTGGTACAGCATGACCAACCCGGCCGACTCCTGCGCCAGGGCCATGTCCACGACGGCCAAGCCCTTCTGGTCCCATTCGTACAAATCCTGGGGATCAAGCACGATTACCGCTCCTCCTCGCGTTCCTAGGAAAGAACGTCCCACGGGGGAGCGACATTCCCTCGCGCCATGAATTTCCGTGCGGGCAGCGCCTCTTCGTCGGTCCGGCGGCACTCGCGCGTGAGCTCGCGACTGGTGCTCGCGGGAGCCGCGACTGGTCCAGACCTTGACATGACCATGAGCCCTCCCTACCGTCTCGGAGCAGCACGGGTTCACCATCTCGCTCATCGTCCACGTATGAGAACCCCACGGAAGGGCACCCCATGCGACCCCCCATGCGCGCCCGATCGCTGCTGCTCCCCCTGCTGCCGGCCCTGCTGGCCGTGCCCCTCGTCGCCGCCCCGGCCTCCGCCGCGACCATCGAGGTCTCCACCGCGGCCCAGCTCAGGACGGCACTGACGAACGCCCGCCCCGGTGACACCATCCACCTCGCCGACGGCATCTACACCGGCAACTTCAAGGCCACCACCCCCGGAACCTCCTCCGCCCCGATCACCCTCACCGGCTCCTCGCGCGCGGTGCTCACCGCCGGCGGCGGCTACGGGCTTCACCTCAGCGGCGCCTCGCACTGGACGGTCAAGGGCGTGACCGTGACCGGCGGCCAGAAGGGCATCATGGCCGATGCTGCGAACGGGGTGGTGATCGACGGGGTGACGGTGCACGACCTCGACATGGAGGGGGTGCACTTCCGCAACTCCAGCCGGAACGGTGTCATCAAGAACTCGCGGATCTACGACACCGGCAACGACGGACGCGGTATGGGCGAGGGCGTCTACGTGGGGAGCGCGAACACCCTCTCCGACAAGAGCGACAACGCGCAGATCCTCAACAACACCATCGGCCCGGACGTCGGGGGCGAGGCCGTCGACATCAAGGAGGGCACCACCGGGGCGAAGATCATCGGCAACACCTTCGACGGCCGTGGTCTGACCGGCGCCCATTTCGACGACTCCTGGGTGGACGTGAAGGGCAACAACGTCCTGGTCGAGAACAACACCGGCCGCAACACGACCAACAACGGCTACGAGACCCACACCCAGCAGAGCGGCTGGGGCTGCGGCACGGTCTTCCGCGGCAACCGGTCGGACCTGACGGGCGCGACGGGCTCCAGGCAGCTCGCCGTCAACGTCACCAACCAGAGCGCCGGCTGCACGACGACGGTGTACAGCTCGAACACCGTCACCGGCGGCAAGGGACTGACGAACATCGCCGTCACCCCCTGACCGGGCGGCGCGAACGGCACGACGCGAACGTCACAAGGCCCGCCCCCCCGAAGGGAGCGGGCCTTGTGCTTCTCAGCCTGTCAGCTGGTGGTCAGAGCGTTCAGCTCTGGCCGCCGGCCAGCTTCTCGCGCAGGGCGGCGAGAGCCTCGTCCGACGCCAGGGCGCCGGAGTTGTCGTCCGACTCCGAGGAGTACGAACCACCCGAGATACCCGCACTGGCGTTACCGGCGGCCGGGGCGGCAGCGCCCTCGGCAGCGGCGGCCTCGTCGGCCTCGCGGGACTTGATGACCTGAGCCTGGTGCTGCTCGAAGCGCTGCTGCGCCTCGGCGTACTGGGTCTCCCAGGCCTCGCGCTGGGTCTCGTAGCCCTCGAGCCAGTCGTTGGTCTCGGGGTCGAAGCCCTCGGGGTAGATGTAGTTGCCCTGGTCGTCGTAGGACGCGGCCATGCCGTACAGGGTCGGGTCGAACTCGACCGAGGCCGGGTCGGCACCGAAGGACTCGTTGGCCTGCTTCAGCGAGAGGCTGATGCGACGACGCTCGAGGTCGATGTCGATGACCTTGACGAAGATCTCGTCGTTGACCTGGACGACCTGCTCCGGGATCTCCACGTGGCGCTCGGCCAGCTCGGAGATGTGGACCAGACCCTCGATGCCCTCGTCCACGCGGACGAACGCACCGAACGGAACCAGCTTGGTGACCTTACCCGGGACGACCTGACCGATCTGGTGGGTCCGGGCGAACTGCTGCCACGGGTCCTCCTGCGTCGCCTTCAGCGACAGGGAGACGCGCTCACGGTCCATGTCCACGTCGAGAACCTCGACGGTGACCTCCTGGCCGACCTCGACAACCTCGGAGGGGTGGTCGATGTGCTTCCAGGACAGCTCGGAGACGTGCACGAGGCCGTCGACGCCACCCAGGTCCACGAAGGCACCGAAGTTGACGATCGAGGACACGACGCCGGAGCGGACCTGACCCTTCTGGAGGGTCGTGAGGAAGGTCTGGCGAACCTCGGACTGGGTCTGCTCGAGCCAGGCACGGCGGGACAGGACCACGTTGTTGCGGTTCTTGTCCAGCTCGATGATCTTCGCCTCGAGCTCCTTGCCCACGTAGGGCTGGAGGTCGCGGACGCGGCGCATCTCGACCAGGGAGGCCGGGAGGAAGCCGCGGAGGCCGATGTCGAGGATGAGACCACCCTTGACGACCTCGATGACGGTACCGGTGACGATGCCGTCCTCTTCCTTGATCTTCTCGATGGTGCCCCAGGCGCGCTCGTACTGGGCGCGCTTCTTCGAGAGGATCAGGCGGCCTTCCTTGTCCTCCTTCTGGAGAACAAGGGCTTCGATCTCGTCGCCGACCTTGACGACCTCGTTCGGGTCGACATCGTGCTTGATCGAGAGCTCGCGGCTCGGGATGACACCTTCGGTCTTGTAACCGATGTCGAGCAGGACCTCGTCCCGGTCGACCTTCACGATGACGCCGTCGACGATGTCGCCGTCGTTGAAGTACTTGATCGTCTCGTCGATCGCGGCGAGGAAGGCTTCCTCGTTACCGATGTCGTTGACCGCAACCTGCGGGGTGGTGGCGGTGGTCTCGGTGCTGCTCGTCATGTGGGAAAGGGCTCCGGTTACGGACAGAAAGTCGTAGGTACTGCTACGCCGTGAGCCCGTATCGCACTGAAGAAGCCGGACAGCCAATGAAGCGCCTTCCCGCACGAGCGGGGGACGCCTCGAAAACCGAGGGGACATACAACAGGTGCGAGCGCGGCCTGCTCCGTCTGAGGCGCGCAGGCCCGCAGCGCAACCTTTAGCATACGGGGGCGGCCGGACAGGGTCAATGCGCGAAGCGCGCACCCGGGGTGGATCCCCGCAAATCCGGCACAACTTACGTCTCCCCCGGCCGTGTCGGCCCGGGGCGGCACCGCCGCGCTGAGCGCAAACTACAACGACGGGCGAGATGAACCAAGAGTACGAACAGGAAGAAGGTCCCGGGTTCGAGCCCGAGGCCACCCGCCGTGACGCGGGTGACGCGGAGAGCAGCCGGGCCAGCCGAGGATGGTGGGACCGGAACGCGGACGAGTACCAGAGCGAGCACGGGGCGTTCCTCGGGGACGACCGGTTCGTCTGGGGCCCGGAGGGGCTCGACGAGGCCGAGGCGGGGCTGCTGGGCCCGGCCGGCTCGCTCGAGGGACGGGACGTCCTGGAGATCGGCGCGGGGGCGGCGCAGTGCTCACGCTGGCTGGCCGCGCAGGGGGCCAGGCCGGTGGCGCTCGACCTGTCGCACCGGCAGCTCCAGCACGCGCTGCGGATCGGCGAGGACGTGCCGCTCGTCGAGGCCGACGCCGGGGCGTTGCCCTTCCGGGACGGCTCCTTCGACCTGGCGTGCTCGGCGTACGGAGCGGTGCCGTTCGTGGCGGACCCGGTGAAGGTGTTCCGGGAGGTACGCCGGGTGCTGCGGCCAGGCGGCCGGTGGGTCTTCTCGGTGACGCACCCGATCCGCTGGGCGTTCCCCGACGAGCCGGGGCCCGAGGGGCTCTCGGTCGCGTCCTCCTACTTCGACCGCACTCCTTATGTGGAGCAGGACGAGCAGGGCCGGGCGGTCTACGTGGAGCACCACCGGACGATCGGCGACCGGATACGGGACGTCGTGGCTGGCGGCTTCCGGCTCGTGGACCTGGTCGAGCCCGAGTGGCCGGCGTGGAACAGTCAGGAGTGGGGCGGCTGGTCGCCGCTGCGCGGAAACCTGATCCCCGGCACTGCGATCTTCGTCTGCGAGCGCGACTGAGAGCAGTTTTGTCATATGAACCGACTGGCTCTGTGGACAGCCGGGCCCGCCCTCGGCGGCGACGTACGAGACTGAGTGCGTGATCCGAAACGACGCACTCGACCGTCTCCCCGTCCGCCATGCCGTCCCCGAGCTGCTGCGCGCGCTCGACGGGCGCGGCACGGCGGTGCTGCACGCGCCTCCCGGCACCGGCAAGACCACGCTGGTGCCGCTCGCGCTCGCGGGGCTGATAGGGGACGGGCCGCGACGGCGGGTGCTGGTGGCCGAACCGCGCAGGATGGCGGTCAGGGCGGCGGCGCGGCGGATGGCGTGGCTGCTGGGCCAGGAGGTCGGCGAGGCCGTCGGCTTCTCCGTCCGAGGCGAGCGCAGGACAGGGCCCTCGACCCGGGTCGAGGTGGTGACCACGGGCATCCTGCTCCAACGCCTGCAGCGCGACCCGGAGCTGTCCGGTGCGGACGTGGTACTGCTCGACGAATGCCACGAGCGTCATCTGGACGCGGACACGGCGATGGCGTTCCTGGTCGACGTCAGGGCGACGCTGCGTCCCGAGCTGAAGCTGATCGCCGCGTCCGCGACGAGTGACGCGGAGGCGTGGGCGGAGCTCCTCACGGTCCTGGAGGGGAGCGGTCCGGCGCCCGTGGTGCGGGCGACGGGAGAGGGGCACGGGTACGGCGTGCACTTCGCCGCTCCACCCGCGGGGATCCGGCCGTCCCACGGCACCTGGGTGGATCCGGCGCTCCTGCGTCATGTCGCGGCGACGGTACGGCTGGCGATGGAGCGGCACGAGGGCGACGTCCTCTGCTTCCTTCCTGGCACGGGCGAGATCGCCCGGACGGCGGGGCTGCTCCAGGGTCTCGACGCCGAGGTGCTGCAGCTCCACGGCCGGGCGCCGACGGCGGTGCAGGACGCCGTGCTGCGCGGGCGGGAGCCGGGGGGAGAGCGGCGGGTCGTCCTCGCGACCTCGGTGGCGGAGTCCAGCCTGACGGTGCCCGGTGTGCGGATCGTCGTCGACTCGGGACTGGCCCGGGAGCCCAGGACGGACCACGCGCGCGGGCTCGGCTCGCTGGCGACGGTGCCGGTGTCGGCCGCAGCGGCGACCCAGCGCGCGGGCCGCTCCGGGCGCGAGGCGCACGGCATCGTGTACCGCTGCTGGTCGGAGGCCGAGGACGGCCACCGACCACGCTTCCCCTCCCCCGAGATCAAGATCGCCGAGCTGGCGGACTTCGCGCTCCGGGTGGCGTGCTGGGGAGACCCCACGGCCGCCGGTCTCGCGCTGCTCGACGCTCCGCCGGCCGGGGCGATGGCGGCGGCCCGTTCCGTACTGACGGCGATCGGCGCGGTGGACGAAAACGGCCGGGTGCCGGAGCGGGGGATACGGATGTCCCGGCTGGGCCTGCATCCGCGCCTGGCCCGGGCCCTCCTCGACAGCGCGCCCGAGGTCGGCGTCCGGCGGGCGGCCGAGGTGGTGGCGCTGCTGAGCGAGGAACCGCCCCGGGAGTACGGCGACGACCTGGCGGCGGCCTGGCGTGCGGCACGACGCGGCGCGGACGGGTACGGAGCGCGCTGGAAGGCGGAGGCCCGACGCCTGGAGCGGTCGGCCGCCGACGCCGGTACGGCCCCGGCCGGATCCCGGCCGGGCGCGGGCGGCTCCAGGGCCGGCGGCTCCGACGCGGGCGGCTCCGCTTCCGGGGGCGCCGCGCACAGAGGGGACGACGCCGTGACCGGTCTGGTGACCGCGCTCGCCTTTCCGGAGCGGGTGGCCCGGGCGCGCGAGGGCAGCGGGTTCCTCATGGTGTCGGGGACGGGCGCCGAGCTCGCCGAGGGCTCGGGACTGCGCAGCGCGCCCTGGCTGGCCGTCGCCGTGGCGGACCGGACCGCGCGCAGCGCGGTGGCCCGGGTGCGGCTGGCGGCCGTGATCGACGAGGGCATGGCACGGACCGCCGCGGACCATCTGCTCCACACGGGCGAGGAGGTCCGCTGGGAGGAAGGGGACGTGGTCGCCCGGTCGGTCTCCCGCCTGGGCGCCGTGGAGCTCGCGGCGCGCCCGCTCAGGGACGGGGCAGACCCGGAGCTCGTGCGGGCAGCGCTGCTCGACGGGCTGCGGCGCGAGGGGCTCGGGCTGCTGCGCTGGAGCCGGGAGTCGCAGGAGCTGCGCCGGCGGCTCGGCTTCCTCCACCGGGTGCTCGCCGAACCCTGGCCGGACATGTCGGACGAGGCCCTGCTCGACCGGGCGGAGGAGTGGCTGGAACCCGAGCTGTCCCGGGCGGTGCGGCGGGCCGACCTCGGCCGGATCGACGCCGGCCAGGCGCTCCAGCGGCTGCTGCCGTGGGCGACGGGCGAGGCGGCCAGGCTGGACGAGTTGGCACCCGAGCGGATCGAGGTGCCCAGCGGCTCACGGATACGGGTGGACTACAGCGGCGAGCAGCCCGTCCTCGCGGTGAAGCTGCAGGAGATGTTCGGGCTGGCCCGGACACCCCGGGTGGCGGGGGTCCCGGTCGTGGTCCATCTCCTCTCCCCCGCCGGCCGGCCGGCGGCAGTCACCGCCGATCTGGCCTCGTTCTGGCGGGACGGCTACCGCTCGGTGCGCGCCGAGCTGCGCGGGCGCTACCCCAAACACCCGTGGCCGGAGGACCCCGCGGCCGCGGCGCCGACCCGCCACACCAGCGCGCGGCTCAGGAGGGACGGGTGAGGGGCGGCCGGACGGGATCGGCGCGCCTGCCGCGGGCCTCGAGCCACAGCGCGAGAGCGAGCAGGGCGAGACTCAGGACGACGAAGGTCCTCGGCAGATAGGAGGTCACGAGGAGGACGAGGGCGCGATTGCTCTTCACCAGCTCTTCGGTGCTCCGCAGGTAGTCCTCGCGCATCTTCACATGACCGGCGAAGGCGGTGACGGTGTCCTGGCCCATGAGTGTGCGGGCGTCGCGGAGCTCCTCCTTGTGGATCTCCTCGCCGTTGACGGGAGCTCCGGTGACCGGTTCGACCCAGAACATGCGCTTGGTGGTGTACCAGCGGGTGATGCCGGTCCGGGCGAGGAACTCGGCGGTGATGCCCTTGACGGGCATCGACTTGGGCATGGGGACCTTGGTCCAGGGAATGGTCTGCTCGAAGTAGTAGACCTCCATGCCCCGGAAGGTGCGGGTGCCCTTGTAGTGGATGGGGGCGGAGGCGCGGGCCTGGGCGTCGAAGTACTGGTAGTCCCGCTTCTCGGTGAGGAAGGGCCATTTGAACTCGATGCCCTCGCGGCGGACCGGGTCGCCGTCGACGGACTCGCCCGTGGCGTGGACCGGGTCCTGGCTGTGGGCGTCGAAGATGTACCGCTCGGGGATCTGGGAGACCATCTTGCCGTCGGGCCCGGCCACGTAGGAGAGCGAGTCCCAGACGACGACGTCGCGTCCCGCGTGGCGCTCGATCCGCTTCGACTCCTCCACGTTGCCTTTGAGGGTCTGGATGATCGTGAGCTTCTCGACCTGTTCGGCCTTGAGGGTGGAGTAGTTGAGAAGCGTCGCGGGCTTCGCCTCCAGGACGGTCACCTGGTACTGGTTCGGCGGGATCTTGACCGCCCGGGGGAAGACGTACCAGCGCAGAGTGGGGGCCATCGCGGCGAGACACACGGCGAAGGCGAGCAGGACGAGGCTGGCTCGGCGGCGCATGGACGGCTCCTCCTACTTCTGGGGGCCGGGGTCGGCGGTGAGGAGGGGCTGGGGCGAGGTGGGCCCGTCTGGCGGCAGGTCGACGAGGGCGAAGAGCAGAATGACGAGGAGGACCGGGACCATCCCGATGGCAGCGGCTACGAGGGCGCGCATGGTCGGCCTCCCGGTGCTCGAACTGATGCTGCGTCAGGGCGGGGGCACCGTAGCAACGCGGCCGCGAGATGAGAACACGTCGCACGCAGAACCCTGAACGCCGCCTCTCGGTCCGGGAGGACGGAGAGGCGGCGCGGGCAGAACAAGCGCGGAGCGGACCGGGGTCAGGGCGTCGGCGTGACCTCGGGCGCACCGGTCGAGGGAGCCGGCGTCGGGGTCGGTTCGGGCGTCGGCGTCGGCGTCGGCGTCGGCGTCGGTTCGGGCGCCGGGGCGGTGACCTTGAGCTCGATGGTCAGCGTGCCGCCGCCGGGCGCGGTCAGCCGCAGCAGGAACGTACCGGTCTGCCCGTCCGCGTAGATGTCGGGGAGGGTCAGGAGCCCGTTCGCGTCCGTCTTGAGGCCGGTGAGGGTCCGCAGGGGGGCGCCGTTCGCGTCCTTGAAGTACGGACCGTCGGTGCGCGTCCGCGGGGCATCGGCCGAGGTGATCATGGTGGCGGTGAGCCCGACCGAGGAGGCGGCCGCACCGTCGAGGGTCGCCTTCACCAGGACCCGGTCGGCGAACCGGCCCTCGGTCGTGGCGGTCAGCTGCTTGTCGTCGCCCCGGACCAGGGTGTCCGCCTGCCGCTCGGTGACGGTCGCGGTGAACGCGACCGGAGCCAGCGTCCGGCCGACAACCGTGGCGCGGACGGTGAAGGTGCCCGTCCGCTCCCCCGCCCTGACGGGCGGTGCGACGGCTATGCCCTTGGAATTGGTGGTGACGGTCACGTTCTTGGCCACACCGCCGAAGTTGGCGTCGGTGGAGCCGACGATCTCGAACCGGACGCCGAGGCCCACGACCGGCTTGCCCGCCGAGTCGAGCGCGGCGATCGTCGGCCGCACGGCGAAGACGCCGCCCGCGGTCGCCGTGAGGGTGCCGGTGCCGGCGTCCTTGATCCGCGTGACCTGTGCGCTCGCCGGCGGCTTCGTGGCCGGGTCGCTCGGCGAGGGGGTGACGGGCGTGGACGGCTTCGACGGGGACGGCGCGGGGGTGGAGGGGGACGGCGCGGGGGTGGTGGGCGCCGGGCGCGTCGGCCGCGGCAAGGTGTCGACGCGCGGGGTGTCGCTGCGGTCCCGCGGCAACTGGCCCGTGCCGTCCGGGACCTGGTGGGTGCCGCGCTTGTAGTACTCGAACCACGACAGCACCGTGTGCAGGTACTCGGTCGAGCGGTTGTAGCTGAGGATGGCCCGGTCCAGGTCGGCCTTGACCGCGAGGTCGCGGTTGTTGGCGCAGAGGTAGAGGCCGGCGGCCTGCGCCGCGTCGTAGATGTTGTTGGGGTCCTTGCGGCCGTCACCGTTGGCGTCCTGGCCCCAGGTCGCCCAGGTGGAGGGGATGAACTGCATCGGACCGACGGCGCGGTCGTGCGTCGCGTCCCCGTCGAAGGCGCCGTTGTCGGTGTCCGAGATGTTGGCGAAGCCGACGCCGTTGAGCACCGGTCCGAGGATCGGCGAGAGGGTCGTGCCGTTGGCGTCGACGCGGCCGCCGCGCGCCTGACCGGACTCGACCTTGCCGATGCCGGCGAGCAGCTGCCACGGAAGGTGGCACGCGGCGTCGCTGGCGGCTATGGACTGCTCCGCCCGCTTGTAGGCGGCGAGGACGGAGGCGGGAATGCCGGCCTCGGCGGGGCCGGTGACGATCGGCAGGTCTATGGAGGTGCCGGGCTTGTTCGGCGTGTTCAGCGGCGGCAGGTCCGTGTAGTACGGGGAGTCACCGGTCGCCGAGCCGTCGGGAAGGGTGGAGGCGTCACCGGCACCGACCGGCCGGTCGCCGCTCGCGTTGTCCGCGGGCGGCGGCGGGGCCGCACCGGGCCCCTGCGAAGCGGCCAGTGCGGCCACCGCCGCGGCCACGACAGCACCGCTGGTGGCTCCTCTGCGCAGCCGGCGGCCGAATTGCGCTGCCATACGTATGGTCCCCTCCCCGTCGACTGCACTCGCGCTCCCCGCGCGTGGACTCAGGAGACCCTATGACACCGACGGGCCCGCGAACACCGAGCCCTGACCGTCTTTCACGCTTTCGTCACCTCTTGGCCGCCCTCGGTACCGCCGACATCACTCGCGCATACTGGGCCGGACCGGTTCTCGAGGGGGAAGTTCCATGCCGTTCACGCTCAGTCATGCCGCCGCGGTGCTGCCGGCGCTCCGGAGGGACGGCACCGCGCGCGGGCCGCTGGTCGCCTCCGCGCTCGTGGCGGGGTCGTTCTCGCCCGACATGACCTACTTCGCGGCCACCGCGATCCCGGAGGCGATGGTCTTCGGCGACGTCACCCACTCTCCGGTGGGTATCGCGACGGTCGATGTGCTGATCACCGCGGCACTGGTGGCGGTGTGGCTGATGGTGCGTGAGCCACTGGTGGCCCTGTTGCCAGCGCGATGGCGGGGGCGGGTGTACGGGTTCGTCCGCGGCCGCTCCTGGCGCGAGCGGCCCGCGCCCGCGCTGGCCGCCTGGTTCTTCCTCTCCGCGGTGGTGGGGGCGACGACTCATGTGGCCTGGGACTCCTTCACCCACCTGGACCGCTGGGGCACGCGGGCCGTGCCGCTGCTCGGGGAGATCGTGGCCGGCTTCCCGGTCTATCTCTATCTGCAGTACGGCGGCTCGGCGTTGGCGCTCGGCCTGCTGGTGTGGTTCACCGCACGGGCGCTGAGCGCGAGCTCCGCGGCCGCGTCACCGCCGCCGGAGGTCCCGGTCCTTGGGCGGCGGGGGCGGTGGCTGGCCGGCGGGCTGATCGGGGTCTGTGTCCTGGCCGGGATCGTGCATCGCTGCCTGCGCTGGTACGCGTACTGGGGACGCGTCGAGACACCGCTGGACATCATCCCGACCGCGTGCTTCGGGGGCGGCGCGGGGCTCGCCGTGGGGCTGGTGCTGTACGGGGCGGGGATGCGGCTGCGAAGGACGCCTCCCGCGCCGGCCCGTACCCCGGCGCCGGCCGAGGATCGGGAGCCGGTGCGCTCCCGCCCGGGATCTCGCTGAACTCACCGGCCGGCGTGGAGCCGCAGGCCGCTTCCCCGCCCCCGAGCCGGCCGAAACGGGCCCACCGACACCCGCCGCCCCGGCCCCACCCCCCCCGGACGGGGGTGGGGCCGGGGCGCGTCAGTGTGCCGCCGACTCCCAGTCCGGACCGACGCCGATCGAGACGTCGAGCGGGGCGCGGAGGGTGACCGCGGAGGACATCTCCTGGCGGACGAGAGCCTCGACCCGCTCGCGCTCGCCCGGGACCAGTTCCAGGACGATTTCGTCGTGGACCTGGAGGAGCATGCGGGAGGCGAGTCCGGCGTCCCGCAGGGCCCGGTCGACGTTCAGCATGGCGACCTTCACGATGTCCGCGGCCGTGCCCTGGATCGGGGCGTTCAGCGCCATCCGCTCGGCCGCCTCGCGGCGCTGGCGGTTGTCGCTGTTCAGGTCCGGGAGGTAGCGGCGGCGGCCGAGCATCGTCTCGGTGTAGCCGGTCGCGCGGGCCTCGTCGACGACCCGGCGCAGATAGTCCCGTACCCCGCCGAAGCGCTCGAAGTACGTGTCCATCAGGGCGCGCGCCTCGCCCGCCTCGATGTTCAGCTGCTGGGAGAGACCGAAGGCGGACAGGCCGTACGCCAGACCGTAGGACATGGCCTTGATCTTGCGCCGCATCTCCGCGTCGACGGCGGACCGCTCCACGCCGAAGACCTGGGAGGCGACGGTGGTGTGCAGGTCCTCGCCGGAGGTGAACGCCTCGATGAGGCCCTCGTCCTCGGAGAGGTGGGCCATCACCCGCAGCTCGATCTGGCTGTAGTCCGCCGTCATCAGGGCGTCGAAGCCCTCGCCGACGACGAAGCCATGGCGGATGGCCCGGCCCTCGTCGGTGCGGACCGGCACGTTCTGCAGATTGGGGTCGGTGGACGACAGTCGCCCGGTCGCGGCCACGGTCTGGCTGAAGGTGGTGTGGATGCGGCCGTCGGCGGCGATCGTCTTGATCAGGCCCTCGACCGTGGAACGCAGCCGGGCCTGCTCGCGGTGGCGGAGCATGATCACCGGCAGCTCGTGCTCGGTCTGGCCGGCCAGCCAGGCCAGCGCGTCCGCGTCCGTGGTGTAGCCGGTCTTGGTCTTCTTCGTCTTCGGCAGGTTCAGCTCACCGAAGAACACCTCCTGGAGCTGCTTGGGCGAGCCGAGGTTGAACTCGTGGCCGACCGAGGCGTGCGCCTCCTTCACCGCCTGCTGCACCGCGCCGGCGAACTGCTGCTCCATGGCCTCGAGATGGGCGCGGTCGGCGGCGATGCCGTGCCGCTCCATCCGGGCCAGCAGCAGCGACGTGGGCAGTTCCACGTCGTGCAGCAGCTCGGTCGCACCCACCTCGGCCAGCTTGTCGCCGAAGGCGTCGCCGAGGTCGAGGACGGCGCGGGCCTGAGCCATCAGCGCGTCGGCCTCGGCGTGCTCGTCGGCGCCGAAGGCCAGCTGACCGTCGGCCGCGGCGGGGGCCAGCTCGCGGTGGAGGTACTCGACGGAGAGCGCGTCCAGGGCGAAGGAGCGGCGGCCCGGCTTGACCAGGTAGGCGGCGAGGGCGGTGTCCATCGTGATGCCCTCGATGTGCCAGCCGTGCTCGGGGAAGACCCGCAGCGCGTCCTTGGCGTTGTGCATCACCTTCGGCCGGGCCGGGTCGCCGAGCCAGCCGGCGAAGGCCCGCTCGTCGGCCTCGTCGAGCCGCGTCGTGTCGAACCATGCGGCCTTGCCGTCGGCCGCCGCGAGGGCCACCTCGCTGACGTTGCCGACGCCCAGCGCCCAGGTGGCGACGGTGGCGACACCGAGCGGCTGTCCGCCGTGCTGCTCCAGCCACGAGGCCAGCTCACCCGCGCCCAGGACCGTGCCGTCCAGCTCGACGCCCGCTTCGGGAGCCGGGGCCTCGTCCTCCTGCGCGCCGGGGTCCACGGCGAGCAGGCGCTCCCGCAGGCTCGGATTGCGGATCTCCAGGATCTCCAGGAAACCCTTGAGGGCCGTCCTGTCGTACGGTGCGCGCTCCAGGTCCGCGACGCTCCGGGGCAGCTCGACGTCCCTCACCAGCTCGGTGAGGTGGCGGTTCATCTTCACCGACTCCAGGTGGTCGCGCAGGGCCTGGCCGACCTTGCCCTTGACCTCGTCGGCGCGCTCGACCAGCTCCGCGAACGACCCGAACTGGTTGATCCACTTCGTGGCCGTCTTCTCCCCGACACCGGGGATGCCCGGCAGGTTGTCGGACGGGTCGCCCCGCAGGGCCGCGAAGTCGGGGTACTGCGAGGGGGTCAGACCGTACTTCTCCTGGACCTTCTCCGGGGTGAAGCGCGTCAGCTCGGAGACACCCTTGGTCGGGTACAGCACCGTCACGTGGTCGGTGACCAGCTGGAAGGAGTCGCGGTCGCCGGTGACGATCAGGACGTCGAAGCCGGCCGCCTCGGCCTGGGTGGCGAGCGTGGCGATGATGTCGTCGGCCTCGAAGCCGTCCACCGCGAACCGCACCGCGTTCATCGTGTCGAGCAGCTCGCCGATCAGCTCGACCTGCCCCTTGAACTCGTCCGGGGTCTTCGAACGGTTCGCCTTGTACTCGGGGAAGTCCGCCGAGCGCCAGGTCTTGCGGGACACGTCGAACGCGACGGCGAAGTGCGTGGGCGCCTCGTCGCGCAGCGTGTTCGCCAGCATCGACGCGAAGCCGTAGATCGCGTTCGTCGTCTGTCCGCTCGCGGTCGTGAAGTTCTCCGCGGGCAGCGCGAAGAACGCCCGGTACGCGAGGGAGTGCCCGTCCATGAGGAGCAGGCGGGGACGGTTTTCTTCGGTCTTCTTCGATGCTGTCTCGGCCACGCACACGATCCTGCCACGGACCGCTGACAATCCCGTCCACGCCCGGTTGCGGGCACCCGCTGTCGGTGGTCCGTGACAGGATCGAAGACGTACGCCACAGGATTACCGCTCAAGGGAGAGCGCGATGGTCAGCAAGCCGCCCGCAGGCGACCCGGTCCAAGACGCACCGCAGGTCGCGCCGCCCCAGCACGCGGCCGCCGGACTCCCCGCCGTCGGGCACACCCTCAAGATCGCGCAGGCACAGATGGGCGTGCGGCGTACCGCGCGGACCCTGCTCAAGGTCAATCAGAAGGACGGCTTCGACTGCCCCGGCTGCGCCTGGCCCGAGGCCGACAAGCGGCATGTGGCGGAGTTCTGCGAGAACGGGGCGAAGGCGGTCGCCGAGGAGGCGACGCTGCGCCGGGTGACACCCGACTTCTTCGCCGCCCATCCCCTCTCCGACCTGGCGAACCGCAGCGGCTACTGGCTGGGGCAGCAGGGCCGCATCACCCAGCCGATGTATCTGCCGGAGGGCGCCGAGCGGTACGAGGCGGTGACCTGGGAGCGAGCCTTCGCGGTCATCGCCGAGGAGCTGCGCGCCCTCTCCTCCCCCGACGAGGCGCTCTTCTACACCTCGGGGCGGACCAGCAACGAGGCCGCGTTCCTTCTCCAGCTCTTCGCCCGCGAGTTCGGTACGAACAATCTGCCGGACTGCTCCAACATGTGCCACGAGTCGTCCGGTTCGGCACTCAACGAGACCATCGGAATCGGCAAGGGCAGCGTCTCCCTGGAGGACCTCCACCAGGCCGACCTGATCATCGTGGCCGGGCAGAACCCGGGGACGAACCACCCCCGGATGCTCTCCGCCCTGGAGAAGGCCAAGGCCGCGGGGGCGCGGATCATCTCGGTCAACCCGCTGCCCGAGGCCGGCCTGGAGAAGTTCAAGAACCCGCAGACCCCGCAGGGCATGCTCAAGGGCGCCTCGCTCACCGACCTCTTTCTGCAGATCCGCATCGGCGGCGACCAGGCCCTCTTCCGGCTGCTCAACAAGCTGATCCTGGACACCGAAGGCGCCGTCGACGAGGAGTTCGTACGGGAGCACACGCACGGGTACGAGGAGTTCACGGCCGCCGCGCGGGCGGCCGACTGGGACGAGACGCTCGCCGCGACCGGCCTGACCCGCGGCGAGATCGAGCGAGCCCTGGAGATGGTCCTCGCCTCGCAGCGGACCATCGTCTGCTGGGCGATGGGACTCACCCAGCACAAGCACTCCGTGCCGACCATCCGCGAAGTGGTCAACTTCCTCCTCCTGCGCGGCAACATCGGCCGCCCCGGCGCCGGTGTGTGCCCGGTCCGCGGCCACTCCAACGTGCAGGGCGACCGCACGATGGGCATCTTCGAGCGGCCCGCGCCCGCCTTCCTCGACGCCCTGGACAAGGAGTTCGGGATCGTCTCGCCGCGCCACCACGGCCTCGATGTGGTCCGCTCCATCCAGGCGCTGCGCGACGGCGAGGCGAAGGTCTTCTTCGCCATGGGCGGAAACTTCGTCGGAGCCACGCCCGACACGGAGGTCACGGAGGCGGCGATGCGCCGCGCCCGGCTGACCGTCCACGTCTCGACGAAACTGAACCGCTCGCACGCGGTCACCGGTAGGCGCGCTCTGATCCTGCCAACGCTCGGGCGCACCGACAAGGACGTCCAGGCCTCCGGCAAGCAGTTCGTGACGGTGGAGGACTCGATGGGCCTGGTGCACGCCTCGCGCGGCAACCTGCCGCCCGCGAGCCCGCACCTGCTCTCCGAGCCGGCGATCGTGGCCCGGATGGCACGGGCCGTGCTCGGCGCCCGGTCGGCCACCCCCTGGGAGGAGTTCGAGAAGGACTACGCCACGATCCGCGACCGCATCGCGCGCGTGGTACCGGGATTCGACGACTTCAACGCCCGGCTGGCCGCGAACCCGGGCGGCTTCGCGCTCCCGCACGCCCCGCGTGACGAGCGGCGCTTCCCCACGGCCACCGGCAAGGCCAACTTCACCGCCGCGCCCGTCGAGTACCCGGAGGTCCCGGAGGGCCGGCTGCTGCTGCAGACCCTGCGCTCGCACGACCAGTACAACACCACGATCTACGGCCTCGACGATCGCTACCGCGGCATCAAGGGGGGCCGCCGCGTCGTGCTGGTCCACCCGCAGGACGCGGCGGCGCTGGGTCTGGCGGACGGGGCGTACACCGACCTGGTCAGCGAGTGGAAGGACGGCAGCGAGCGGCGGGCGCCCGGCTTCCGGGTGGTGTACTACCCGACGGCCCGCGGCTGCGCGGCGGCGTACTACCCCGAGACGAACGTCCTCGTGCCGCTGGAGTCCACGGCGGACGTCAGCAACACCCCCGCCAGCAAGTCCGTCGTCGTGCGTCTGGAACAATCACAGCCCGCCTAAGCGTTTGCTCAGGCGGATCAGTGATCAGCGGATCTGTTGATCAGCAGCCGTACGAAGACGAACGGAGCCGGGCCGATGGGTGAGCAGCAGCACGTGAAGTTCCCGCCGGAAGTCATCGAGGAGTACGCCGCACTCGGCGTGGACCTTCCCGCTCTCTTCTCGGCCGGGCACCTCGGCAACCGGATGGGCGTGCAGATCGTCGAGGCCTCGGCGGACAAGGTCGTCGGCACGATGCCGGTGGAGGGCAACACCCAGCCGTACGGACTGCTGCACGGCGGCGCGTCCGCGGTGCTCGCCGAGACGCTCGGCTCGATCGGCTCGATGCTGCACGGCGGCGTCTCCAAGATCGCCGTGGGTGTGGACCTGAACTGCACCCACCACCGCGGGGTCCGCAGCGGCCTGGTGACGGGTGTGGCGACGCCCGTCCACCGCGGGCGCTCCACGGCCACGTACGAGATCGTGATCACCGACGAGCACGACAAGCGGGTCTGCACGGCCCGGCTGACCTGCATGCTCCGCGAGGTCACGGCGAAGGACGCGGCGAACGTCCCGGACGCCGGGACGAGCACGGCGGCGGGCGCCTGACCGCACACGTACCTCACGGATCCCGCGCACCTCACGGATCCCACGTACCTCGCGGATCACGGCGAGGACGCACTCCACACGCGCGGCCCGGTACGGCTCCCCCGTACCGGGCCGCCGTCGTACCCGGCCCCGGTCCCCAACACCGATGTCTCCGGACCCTCTTGCCCCGCCGGGCGACACCCGCTTCACTGGCGGCCTCCCCCACAGGAGAACACCCGTTCCACTCACACACCGAGGGGTTCTTCTTGACCGCCGTACGCACCACGACCGTGGCGAGCGCAGTCGCCGCCGCGGCCTGCGCTGCCGTTCTCGCCACCGCGATCCCGTCCGCAGCGATCAACTCGTACAACGCGACCCCCGCACCCGAGCGCACCGAGGTCGGCGCGCTGGTCGCGACCTGGGACAACGACGGCGACCCGAGCACGCCCGACCGGGTCGACTGGGTCTGTTCCGGCACCATGATCGACGCGGACACCTTCCTGACCGCGGCGCACTGCACCACCGACTGGCCGGAGAACGTGCGGTTCTACGTCTCCCTCGACCAGGACGTGCAGGGCGGCCTCGACAAGGCGGCCGCCGAGCACCCGGGCGACCCGTCCGCCGTGGCACGGGCCGTGGCGGTCGAGGGCACCGCGCACAACCACCCGGCCTATCCCGGCCCGGCCTCCGACAACCACGACATCTCGGTGGTCCAGCTGTCCGCCGCGAAGCTGAAGGAGCGCTGGTCCTTCACGCCGGCGGCGCTGCCCAAGGCGGGCGCGCTCTCGGCGCTCGGCCCGCAGGGGCTGAACGACACCTCCTTCGTCGTCGCCGGTTACGGCACCCAGGAGGCCCGGCGAGGCCCGGGCGGCCACACCCATCCGGGAGGCGGTGTCCGGCTGAAGGCGCCCGTGACGTTCAACGCGCTCAACGACGCCTGGATCCGGCTCTCCATGAGCGCGCCACAGGGCAACGGCGGTGCCTGCTACGGCGATTCGGGCGGTCCCAACTTCGCCACGCTGAACGGGAAGCGGACCCTGGTCGCCACCACGATCACGGGCGACACGCCCTGTTACGCCACGAATGTCGTGTACCGCCTCGACACACCCGGCGCCCGGGACTTCCTGAAGCCGTTCACACAACTGCCGTAAACGGTGCGGCTGTTGTGCCTCCGCCCCACCCTCCCCTAGCGTGGCACCCGGGGCACTGTCGCCGCACACGCCGGCCAGGACCGCCTGTCGCGCGGCCCTGGCCGGCGGCTTTCCCGTGGCGAACGGCCCTACGACGCGAGGGCGAGGGCGGGCGCGACGGCAAGGGCGGAGCCGGGCACGCGGGACGAGGGCGAGGGCGGGACCGGGCACGAGGGGCGAGGGCGGGCGCGACGGCGGAAGCGGGACCGGGCGCCCCGCCCGCCCGGCCGTAACAGTGCGTAACACCCGCGCAACCCGGAAGCGGAGTGACGGGCTCAGCGCTTCGTCCGCTCAGATTTGAGCGCTTGTCCGCTATTCGGACACCGTCCATTCCGTGTCGACAGGTGCAAGATCGGCTCAAGCCCCTGAGCGGAACTGCACGTTCTCACTATGTGAACACCTCATTGCTGACCGTTATGCCCCATTTTGCCCACCCGCTGTCCACCTCCTCTCCCCCTCGCGATAACAAGACAGTCACATCCTGACCTCGCCGCTCCCCACCTCCTCCACCTGCGCTTAGAGTCACCGCCAGTCACCGCGCCGCCGGGCGCGTCCACTGCACGACCCGCATCACCAGTCATCCCAGTACGGCCCGGCATTCACCACGGCACCTCTTGCTACAGCTTCATCGGCACCGCCTCAGCTCGAGGGGGCCGCGCCAGGGAAAGGATTCTTCGTGCGACACCGTTCCTTGCTCATCCTCACCACCGCGATCACCGCGGGAGCACTCACCCTCACCGCCTGCGGTTCGCGCGACGACAAGGGCGGCGACGCCGCCGGCGGCGGCAACTCGACCGTCGTCATCGGCCTCGACGCGCCCCTGACCGGCGACCTCTCCGCGCTGGGTCTCGGCATCAAGAACTCGGCCGACCTCGCGGTCAAGCAGGCCAACAAGAAGCAGTACGTCAAGGGCATCACCTTCAAGCTCGAAGCCCTCGACGACCAGGCCCAGCCCTCCTCCGGCCAGCAGAACGCCACCAAGCTGGTCGCCGACAAGGAGGTGGTCGGCGTCGTCGGCCCCCTGAACTCCTCCGTCGCCGAGTCGATGCAGAAGGTCTTCGAAGACGCGAACCTGGTGCAGGTCTCCCCGGCCAACACCAACCCCGCGCTCAGCCAGGGCCCCAAGTGGAACACCGGTGAGAAGAAGCGGACCTACAAGTCCTACTTCCGCACCGCCACCACCGACGCCATCCAGGGCCCGTTCGCCGCCCAGTACGTCGTCAACAAGGCCAAGAAGACCAAGGCCTTCATCATCGACGACAAGAAGACCTACGGCGCCGGCCTCGCCGGCACCTTCAAGGGCGAGTTCGAGAAGCTCGGCGGCAAGGTCGTCGGCACCGACCACGTCAACCCCGACACCAAGGACTTCAGCGCCGTCGCGACCAAGGTCAAGAGCTCCGGCGCCGACGTCGTCTACTACGGTGGCGAGTACCCGGCCGGCGGCCCGCTGACCAAGCAGATCAAGGAAGCCGGCGCCAAGGTCATCGTCGTCGGCGGCGACGCGCTCTACAGCGCCGAGTACATCAAGCTCGGCGGCGCCGCGGCCAACGGCGACATCGCCACCTCGGTCGGCGCGCCGATCGAGACGCTCCCGTCCGCCAAGGAGTTCCTCGCCAACTACAAGGCCGAGAACTACAAGGACGCGTACGAGGCGTACGGCGGCTACTCCTACGACTCGACCTGGGCCATCATCGAGGCCGTCAAGAAGGTCGTGGACGCCAACGGCGGCAAGCTGCCCTCCGACGCCCGCGCCAAGATCGTCGAGGCGATGCAGACCATCTCCTTCGAGGGCGTGTCCGGCAAGGTCTCCTTCGACGAGTTCGGTGACACCACCAACAAGCAGCTGACCGTGTACGGCGTCCAGAACGGTGCCCACAAGCCGATCGAGTCCGGCACCTTCGGCGGCTGATCCGCCCCACCTCACCACCCAGCACCACCTTCGCCGCGCGGGGCGCCGTACCAAGCGCCCCGCGCGGTGTCACATCCGTCGAAAGTCTCGGAGGACAATGCGGTGAACGAACTGCCGCAGCAGCTGGTCAACGGCCTGCTACTGGGATCCATGTACGGGCTGGTCGCCGTTGGTTACACGATGGTCTACGGCATCGTCCAGCTCATCAACTTCGCCCATGGCGAGATCTTCATGACCGGCGGCTTCGGGGCCCTGACGGTCTGGCTCATGCTCCCCGGAGGCACCAGCCTCTGGGTCGCACTCCCCCTCATGATCATCGGCGCCATCCTGGTCGCCACGACCATAGCCGTCGGCGCCGAACGCTTCGCCTACCGGCCGCTGCGCGGCGGACCCAAGCTCGCCCCGCTCATCACGGCCATCGGCCTCTCGCTCGCCCTCCAGCAGGCCGTCTGGGCCTGGTACCCCGAGGCCAAGTCGGCCCGCACCTTCCCCCAGATCCCCGGCGGCCCGATCGAGCTCGGCCCGATCACCATCGGAACCGGTGACGTCTTCCTCGTCATCGCCGCCCCGATCTGCATGGCCTTCCTCGCCTTCTTCGTCATGCGCACCCGCATCGGACGCGGCATGCAGGCCACGGCCCAGGACCCGGACACCGCCCGGCTCATGGGCGTCAACACCGACCGCATCATCGTGATCGCGTTCGCACTCGGCGCCTCGTTCGCCGCCGTCGGAGCCGTCGCCTACGGCCTCAAGTACGGTCAGATCGACTACAAGATGGGCTTCCTCCTCGGACTCAAGGCGTTCACCGCCGCAGTCCTCGGCGGCATCGGCAACATCTACGGCGCCATGATCGGCGGGCTCGTCCTCGGCATCGCCGAGACCATGGCCACCGCCTACATCAACCACATCCCCGGCATGCAGCAGCTCGGCGGCCAGTCCTGGGCCGATGTCTGGGCGTTCGTACTCCTCATCGTCGTCCTCCTCCTCAGGCCCCAGGGCCTGCTGGGCGAGCGCGTCGCGGACAGGGCGTGACCACCATGACCACAACTTCCGAGAACACGACGGCCCCCGCCGCACCCGAGCCCACGCCCGCCAAGGCGACCGGACTCCTCCCGCTGCCCCTCACCACCGCCCGGGCCCTGATCCTCGGCGGCGGCGCCCTCACAGTGGTCAGCTGCTTCCTCTCCTGGACCTGGACGGCCGCCTTCCCCGGCGACCTCACCGTCTACGGCTACCCGGGCGGCCTCCAGTGGCAGGTCCTCGTGACCGGCCTGCTCACCGTCCTCTTCAGCCTCTCCTCGTACGGAGTCAAGGGCACTCGCTGGCTCACCCCCGCCGGCGCCGACGCGGCGCTCAAGTTCTCCGCACTCGCCTCCTTCGCCACCGCCTGGTACACGATCGTCGCGATCAGCGTCCAGCTCGGCGGCCCGATCAACCTGGAGCCCGGAGGCGCCGTCGTCGGCGTCGCCACCCTCCTCACCCTGATCGGCACCCTGGCCCTGCCCTTCGAACGTCCCGAACTCCACCCCGTGGACCCCGAGGACGACAGCTGGTCCCAGTTCCGGCACAAGGCCGCCAACGGCTGGCAGACCTTCAAGGCCTCCTTCGCCGCGGGCCAGGCCCGCACCTTGCGCCCCCTGCCCTCCGCCGTCGAGATCCTCATCATCACCGGCATCCTCGCCACCGGCCTCGGCATCTTCACCTACGGCATCGGCACCGAGTACGACGAGCTGTTCATCGGCTTCCTCATCACGGCCGGCCTCGGCTTCGCCGCACTCACCAAGTCCGGCCTCATCCAGCAGGCCACCCAGCTGACGGCGAAGCACCAGAACCTCACGATCGCCGGCGCCTTCATCGCCGCCGCCCTGTTCCCCTTCACCCAGACCGACGACCAGTACGCCACCATCGGCGTCTACATCCTGATCTTCGCGACGGTGGCACTCGGCCTCAACATCGTCGTCGGCCTCGCCGGCCTGCTCGACCTCGGTTACGTCGCCTTCCTCGGCGTCGGCGCCTACGCCGCTGCCCTCGTCTCCGGCGCACCGACCTCCCCGCTCGGCATCCACCTCCCCTTCTGGGCCGCCGTCCTCGTCGGCGCCGGCGCCTCCCTGATCTTCGGCGTCCTCATCGGCGCCCCGACCCTGCGGCTGCGCGGCGACTACCTCGCCATCGTGACCCTCGGCTTCGGCGAGATCTTCCGCATCACCATGATGAACACGGACGGCACCTCCGGTCCGGACATCACCAACGGCTCCAACGGCATCGCGTCCATCCCGAACCTCAACATCTTCGGCTTCGACTTCGGCATGGAACACTCCATCGCCGGATTCACCATCGGACGCTTCGCCAACTACTTCTTCCTCATGCTGCTGATCATGGCGGTCGTCGTCCTCGTCTTCCGACGCAGCGGCAACTCCCGCATCGGCCGCGCCTGGGTCGCCATCCGCGAAGACGAGACCGCCGCACTCGCCATGGGCATCAACGGCTTCCGCGTCAAGCTCATCGCCTTCGCCCTCGGCGCCTCCCTCGCCGGCGTCGCCGGCACCGTCCAGGCCCACGTCACCTACACCGTGACACCCGAGCAGTACCTCTTCGCCGGCCCCATCCCGCCCAACTCCGCCTTCCTGCTCGCAGCCGTCGTCCTCGGCGGCATGGGCACCATGAGCGGCCCCCTGGTCGGCGCGGCACTGCTCTTCCTCATCCCCAACAAGCTTCAGTTCATGGGCGACTACCAGCTGCTCGCCTTCGGACTCGCGCTGATCCTGCTCATGCGGTTCCGCCCCGAAGGCATCATCGCCAACCGGCGCAACCAGCTCGAGTTCCACGAGAACGCCGAAGCGCCCGCCACGCTCGCCAAGGCAGGTGCCTGAACCATGACCACCACCACCACGACGAAGGACACCGCCCCGGCGGTCCCCGAGCGCGAGCCCGTGCTCGACGCCCGCGGAGTCACCATGCGCTTCGGCGGCCTCACCGCCGTCCGCGACGTGAACCTCACCGTCAACAGCGGAGAGATCGTCGGTCTCATCGGCCCCAACGGCGCCGGAAAGACCACCTTCTTCAACTGCCTCACCGGTCTCTACATCCCCACCGAAGGCGAAGTCCGCTACAAGGGCAACGTGCTGCCGCCCAAGTCCTTCAAGGTCACCGACGCCGGCATCGCCCGCACCTTCCAGAACATCCGACTCTTCAGCAACATGACCGTCCTGGAGAACGTCCTGGTCGGCCGTCACACCCGGATGAAGGAAGGCCTCTGGTCCGCCCTCCTGCGCCTCCCCGGCTTCAAGAAGGCCGAAGCCGAAGCGGAGACGCGAGCCCTGGAACTCCTCGAGTTCATCGGCCTCAAGCACAAGGCCGACCACCTCGCGAAGAACCTCCCCTACGGCGAGCAGCGCAAGCTCGAAATCGCCCGCGCCCTCGCCAGCGACCCCGGCCTCATCCTCCTCGACGAGCCCACCGCCGGCATGAACCCCCAGGAGACCCGGGCCGCCGAAGAGCTCATCTTCGCCATCCGGGACATGGGCGTCGCCGTGCTCGTCATCGAGCACGACATGCGCTTCATCTTCAACCTCTGCGACCGGGTCGCCGTACTCGTCCAGGGCGAGAAGCTCCTCGAAGGCGACAGCCAGACCGTCCAGAGCGACGAAAGGGTCATCGCCGCCTACCTCGGCGAGCCCTTCGAAGGCGCGCCCGGCGAGGAGGAGGTGGCCGAGGTCGAGGCGGCGGAGGCCGCCGCCGAAGAGGCGACCGCGGAGGCGACCGCGGAGGAGGCGACCGGCACGGACGCCGACCCCGAGCCCTCCGACGCCGACGAGGCCACCGACGCCGCCACGGACAGCACAGAGACCGCGGCCGAGGACACCCCGAAGGCCCCCGGTTCGGGCAAGGAGAACGACGCATGACCGCACTGCTCGAAGTCGAGGACCTGCGCGTCGCCTACGGCAAGATCGAGGCCGTCAAAGGCATCTCGTTCTCCGTCGAAGCCGGCGAGGTCGTCACCCTGATCGGCACCAACGGCGCCGGCAAGACGACCACCCTCCGCACCCTCTCCGGACTCCTCAAGCCCGTCGGCGGCCAGATCAAGTTCGAAGGCAAGTCCCTCCGGAAGACACCCGCACACAAGATCGTCTCTCTCGGACTCGCCCACTCCCCCGAAGGCCGCCACATCTTCCCCCGGATGACGATCGAGGAGAACCTCCTCCTCGGCGCCTTCCTCCGCAAAGACACCGCCGGCATCAACAAGGACGTCCAGCGCGCCTACGACCTCTTCCCCATCCTCGGGGAACGCCGCAAGCAGGCCGCGGGCACCCTCTCCGGCGGCGAACAGCAGATGCTCGCCATGGGCCGCGCCCTCATGTCCCAGCCCAAACTGCTCATGCTCGACGAGCCCTCCATGGGCCTCTCCCCGATCATGATGCAGAAGATCATGGCGACCATCGCCGAACTCAAGGCCCAGGGCACCACCATCCTGCTCGTCGAGCAGAACGCCCAGGCCGCCCTCGCCCTGGCCGACCACGGCCACGTCATGGAGATCGGCAAGGTCGTCCTGTCCGGAAGCGGCCGGGACCTCCTCCACGACGAGTCCGTCCGAAAGGCGTACCTCGGCGAGGACTGAGCCCCCGGCTCCGAGAACGAGGAGGCCCGCCCCACAGCGTTGTGGGGCGGGCCTCCTTCTCGTCGTCCTCGTCCTACGGCACTACTGCTGGCCCTTGGCCGCCTTCTTCTCCTCGGCGTCCTCGATGACCGCCTCCGCGACCTGCTGCATCGACATACGACGGTCCATCGACGTCTTCTGGATCCAACGGAACGCCGCCGGCTCCGTCAGCCCGTACTGCGTCTGCAGGATGCTCTTCGCCCTGTCGACCAGCTTGCGCGTCTCCAGCCGCTGGGAGAGGTCCGCGACCTCCTTCTCCAGCGCCCGCAGCTCGGCGAAACGGGACACGGCCATCTCGATCGCCGGCACCACGTCGCTCTTGCTGAACGGCTTCACCAGGTACGCCATGGCACCGGCGTCCCTCGCCCGCTCGACGAGGTCGCGCTGCGAGAAGGCGGTGAGCATGAGGACCGGGGCGATGGACTCGCCCGCGATCTTCTCGGCGGCGGAGATCCCGTCGAGGACGGGCATCTTCACGTCGAGAATGACCAGGTCGGGGCGGTGCTCGCGGGCGAGCTCGACGGCCGTGGCGCCGTCACCGGCCTCGCCGACGACCGAGTAGCCCTCTTCTTCGAGCATCTCTTTGAGGTCGAGGCGGATGAGGGCCTCGTCCTCGGCGATGACGACACGGGTCGTCAGCGGCGGAACGTGCGACGCGTCGACGTCGTCTGCGGCGGGCTGGGGCGACTCGGGGGCGGTCACGGGGGCTCCTCGTTGCGGGGCGTGGCGCTGCACCGTGAAGCCTACCTAGTGGGCTTGGCCAGCGCGCACACGGTATGCTGCACGCGGTCACCCTGCCGGGTTGGTGGAACGGTATACACGGAGGTCTCAAACACCTCTGCCCGAGAGGGCTTGCGGGTTCGAGTCCCGCACCCGGTACTGGTTCCGAAGCGGACGTTCACCTTCGTGTGAATGTCCGCTTTTTGCTACGTGCCGCCAGGAAGCGTTGCGCAGAGTAGTCGCATGCACTTCCATGGCACAGAGGTGCGACAGCGAGCGCTCATCCTCCTCCGAGGCGGGACGAAGAACGCCGACGTGGCCCGCGAGCTCAACGTCCCCACGGGCACGATCAGCTACTGGAAGCACGTCGACCGTGCGAAGCGCGGCGAGTGTCCCGGGCGGCACAGCCCGAAATGTCCACGCTGCGATGGGGTGAGCTGAACGAAGTTGCGTACGCCTGTCTGCTCGGGCTCTACCTCGGCGACGGCCACATCAGGCCCGGGAAGAAGCACGAGCGGGCCATCGTCCTGGAGTCGTGGCAGCAACAGATCGTGAACGCACACCCGTGGGCGTTCATCCGGGGGCTGATCCACTCCGACGGATCCCGGATCGCCAACTGGATCGAGAAGATCATCGGTGGCCGGCTCAAGCGGTACGAGTACCCCCGGTACTTCTTCACCAATTCGTCCGCCGACATCACCGGGCTCTTCACCGCCGCCCTTGACCGTGTCGGTGTCGAGTGGAAGGCCACCGGCCAGTCGCGCACCGCGCGGAACATCTCGGTCGCGCGCAAGCCGTCCGTCGCTCATGGACCTGACGTGGGGCCCAGGTCCTGAGCCCGCGGTCGTGGTCGTGGTCAGGCGGCGGGGTTGTCGTCTTCGCCGATGTGGTGGACGCGGACGAGGTTGGTTGAGCCGGCGACGCCGGGTGGGGAGCCGGCGGTGATGACGACGACGTCACCTTTCCGGCAGCGGCCGATGCGGAGGAGTTCTTCGTCGACCTGGGCGACCATGGCGTCGGTGGAGTCGACGTGGGGGCCGAGGAAGGTTTCGACGCCCCAGGTGAGGCTGAGCTGGGACCGGGTGGCGGGGTCGGGGGTGAAGGCGAGGAGGGGGATCGGGGAGCGGTAGCGGGAGAGGCGTTTGACGGTGTCGCCGGACTGGGTGAAGGCGACGAGGAATTTGGCGCCGAGGAAGTCGCCCATTTCGGCGGCGGCGCGGGCGACGGCGCCGCCTTGGGTGCGGGGCTTGTTCCGTTCGGTGAGCGGGGGGAGGCCCTTGGCGAGGATGTCCTCTTCGGCGGCTTCGACGATGCGGCTCATGGTTTTGACGGTTTCGACGGGGTGCCGGCCGACGCTGGTCTCGCCGGAGAGCATGACGGCGTCGGTGCCGTCGATGACGGCGTTGGCGACGTCGGATGCTTCGGCGCGGGTGGGGCGGGAGTTGTCGATCATCGAGTCGAGCATCTGGGTGGCGACGATGACCGGTTTGGCGTTGCGCTTGGCGAGTTTGATGGCGCGCTTCTGGACGATGGGGACTTGTTCGAGGGGCATTTCGACGCCGAGGTCGCCGCGGGCGACCATGATGCCGTCGAAGGCGGCGACGATGTCGTCGATGTTGTCGACGGCCTGGGGCTTCTCGATCTTGGCGATGACGGGGAGGCGGCGGCCTTCCTCGTCCATGATGCGGTGGACGTCCTTGATGTCGCGTCCGCTGCGGACGAAGGAGAGGGCGATGACGTCGGCGCCGGTTCGGAGGGCCCAGCGGAGGTCGTCGACGTCCTTGTCGGAGAGGGCGGGGACGGAGACGGCGACTCCGGGGAGGTTGAGGCCCTTGTGGTCGGAGACCATGCCGCCTTCGATGACGCGGGTGTGGACGCTGGGCCCGTCGACGGAGGTGACTTCGAGGGTGACGCGGCCGTCGTCGACGAGGATGCGTTCGCCGGTGGTGACGTCGTCGGCGAGTCCGCCGTAGGTGGTGCCGCAGATGTGGCGGTCGCCGTCGACGGGTTCGACGGTGATGGTGAAGGTGTCGCCGCGTTCAAGGAGTACGGGTCCGTCGAGGAAGCGGCCGAGGCGGATCTTCGGACCTTGAAGGTCGGCGAGGACGCCGATGCTGCGGCCGGTTTCGTCGGAGGCCTTCCGGACGCGTTGGTAGCGCTCCTCGTGTTCGGCGTAGGTGCCGTGGCTGAGGTTGAGGCGGGCGACGTCCATTCCGGCTTCGACCAGTGCCTTGATCTGGTCGTATGTGTGGGTGGCGGGGCCCAGGGTGCAGACGATTTTGGCTCGGCGCATGGTTCGAGCCTAGGGCTTACCGGCGGGTAGAGAAGCGGCCTGGCATGACTGTTCAACAACCTTTGCGTGAAAGGTTATTGACAAGACTTGAATCTGTGCGGCGGGGTGCTCCGATGAGCACGTGAGGGGCCAGGACGAAGGACGGCTAGAGCTTCGGCGGGAGCATCGTGAAGCGGGCGGTGACCTCGGCGGTGACGGTCTGGCGCTGGGGTTCGAGGTCGAGCGGTGGGGCCTCGTCGATCGATTCCGCCGCGAACGCCATCCGGGTCCCGCCCATCAGCGCGGGTGGCGGGACCATGCCGGTGTCGGAGAGTTCGAGGAGGGCGGCGAGGCTCGTGCCGAGGGCCGCCGCGTAGGCGCGGGCGCGCTCGACCGCCTCCCCCACCGCTTTGCGGCGTGCCTCTTCGTACGCCGGGGATTCCGGGCGCAGGGCCCACCAGGGCCCCTCCACGCGGGTGAGTTCGAGATCGGCGAGGCGGGTGACCAGTTCACCGAGGGCTGTGAAGTCGTTGAGTTCGGCTGTCAGCCGGACGCCGCCCCGGTAGGCGCGGACTCGTTCGCCGCGTCCGTGGCGGCCGGTTTCGGGGGCGATGGAGAAGGCGCCGGTCTCCAGTCTCTCGACGGCGTCGCCGTAGGAGGTGACGAGTTCGGCGGCGAGGGCGTTGCGGCGGGTGAGATCGGTGAGGGTCGCTCGCCGGTCGGAGCCGCGTGCGGCCACCGTCACCGCGATGCGGGCGATCTCCGGGTCCACTTCGAGTCGTGCCTCGCCGCGCACCGCTACCTGCGGGGCTTCGGGGGTGGGGTGTTCGGTCGTCGTCACTGGGGGCTCCCTCGTCAGGCCGGCGGGTGCGGTCCGGAACACTTTCCCACTCCGTAACCCGAAAGGTCTGTTGCCCGGGTGGCGTCTGAGCCAGAATCTACGCGCGTTGTGCGCCATCGAACCACCAAGGAGATCACATGCCGCTGAACCGCCGGACGTTCCTGGAGAGCTCCGTCGCCGTCGGAGCCGGAGCCGCCCTGACGACGGGGGTCGCCGCCCCCGCGCAGGCCCATGGACGTCCCCCCAAGCCGGCCAAGCGGTACTCCTTCACCGTCATGGGCACCACCGACCTCCACGGCAACGTCTTCAACTGGGACTACTTCACGGACAAGGAGTTCGACGACAAGGCGCACAACGACGTGGGTCTCGCGAAGATCTCCACGCTGGTCAACCAGGTGCGCGAGGAGAAGGGGCGGCGCAACACCCTCCTCATCGACGCCGGTGACACGATCCAGGGCACCCAGCTGTCCTACTACTACGCGAAGATCGACCCGATCACGCGGACGGGTGGCCCGGTCCATCCGATGGCGCAGGCCATGAACGCGATCGGATACGACGCGGCGGCGCTCGGCAACCACGAGTTCAACTACGGCATTCCGGTGCTGCGGAAGTTCGAGGAGCAGTGCGACTTCCCGCTGCTCGGTGCCAACGCGCTCGACGCGAAGACTCTGCGGCCCGCTTTCCCGCCGTACAGCATCCACCGGCTGTGCACTCCGCACGGCCGGGACGTGCGCGTGGCGATACTCGGCCTGACCAACCCGGGCATCGCGATCTGGGACAAGGCGAACGTGTCCGGAAAGATGGTCTTCCCGGGTCTGGAGGAGCAGGCAGCGAAGTGGGTGCCGAAGCTGCGGTCGATGGGCGCCGACGTGGTCGTGGTCTCGGCGCACTCCGGTTCCAGCGGCACCTCTTCGTACGGTGACCAGCTTCCGTACGTCGAGAACGCGGCCGGTCTGGTGGCCGAGCAGGTGCCGGGCATCGACGCGATCCTGGTCGGGCATGCCCACACCGAGATCCCGGAGTACCGGGTGAGGAACAAGGAGACCGGTCAGGACGTCGTGCTGTCCGAGCCGCTCAAGTGGGGCCAGCGGCTGACCCTGTTCGATTTCGACCTGGTCTGGGGCAAGGGCCGCTGGACGGTGGAGAAGGTCGGCGCGCGGGTTCTGAACTCCAACACGGTGGCCGAGGATCTGGAGATCACCGGACTGCTCGCCGACGAGCACAAGAAGGTCGTCGCATACGTCAACCAGGTGATCGGGACGTCGACCGCCGCCATGGCCACGGCCGACGCGCCGTGGAAGGACGAGCCGATCATCGACCTGATCAACCATGTTCAGGCGGAGACGGTGAAGGCGGCGCTGGCCGGCGGCGAGTACGCCGCCCTCCCCGTCCTCTCGCAGGCGTCCTGCTTCTCCCGTACCGCCGCGATCCCGTCCGGTGAGGTCACCATCAAGGACGCCGCCGGGCTCTACCCCTTCGAGAACACGCTGGAGGCGCGTCTTCTGACGGGTGCCCAGCTGAAGGACTACCTGGAGTACTCGGCGAGGTACTACGTCCAGACCCCGGCCGGCGCGCCGGTGGAGCCCGCGAAGCTGACGAACGCGGGTGGCATCCCGGACTACAACTACGACGCGGTGTACGGCCTCACGTACGAGATCGACATCGCGCAGCCGGCCGGTTCGCGGATCGTGAACCTGTCCTTCGACGGCCGGCCGATCGATCCGGCGGCGCGGTTCGTGCTGGCGGTGAACAACTACCGGGCGAGCGGCGGCGGCGCGTTCCCGCACGTGGCGGGCGCCCCGCAGCTGTGGGCCGACTCGGACGAGATCCGTAACACGATCATTCAGTGGGTGCGGGCGAAGGGGACGGTCGACCCGGGCCAGTTCGCCTCGGTGGACTGGAAGCTGACCCGGAACGGCACGCCCGTCTTCTAGTTCAGCTCTGTGTGAGAGGCGTCAGCACCTGGCCCTGGGCCGGGATGCGTGGCGCCTCTCGCCGTTCCAGACCGAAGCTGGTGAAGGCGGTGCGGCACGGGAGCGGGTACGGCTCCTTGCCGGTGAGGGAGTTGAGGATGGTGGCGCTGCGCCAGGCGGCGAGCCCGAGGTCGGGGGCGCCGACGCCGTGGGTGTGCTTCTCGGCGTTCTGGACGTAGACGGAGCCGGTGACGGACTCGTCGAGGACGAGCCGGAAGGCGTCGTCGATGCGGGGCCGGTTGGCGGAGTCGTGGCGCAGGTAGGGGTCGAGGCCGGCGAGCATGCGGTCGACGGGGCGTTCGCGGTAGCCGGTGGCGAGGACGACGGCGTCGGTGGTGAGCCGGGAGCGGGTGGCCTGCTGGATGTGTTCGAGGTGGAGTTCCACCTTGGTGGTGGCGACTCGTCCGGCGGTGCGGATCTGGACGCCGGGGGTGAGGACGGCGTCGGGCCAGCCGCCGTGGAGGGTGCGGCGGTAGAGCTCGTCGTGGATCGCGGCGATGGTGTCGGCGTCGATGCCTTTGTGCAGCTGCCATTGGCGGGGCAGGAGTTCGCCGCGTACCCGTTCGGGCAGGGCGTGGAAGTAGCGGGTGTAGTCGGGGGTGAAGTGCTCCAGGCCGAGTTTGGAGTACTCCATCGGCGCGAACGCCTCCGTGCGGGCCAGCCAGTGGATCTTCTCGGCTCCGGCGGGCCGTGCCCGGAGCAGGTCGAGGAAGACCTCGGCGCCGGACTGGCCGGAGCCGATGACGGTGACGTGTTCGGCGGCGAGGAGCATCTCGCGGTGGTCGAGGTAGTCGGCGGAGTGGATGACGGGGACGCCGGGGGCGTCGGCGAGCGGCTTCAGCGGCTCGGGGACGTACGGTTCGGTGCCGACGCCCAGGACGACGTTCCGGGTGTAGGCGCGGCCGAGGGCCTCGGCTTCGCCGTCGGTGTCCAGCTGGGTGTAGTCGACCTCGAAGAGGGCGCGTTCGGGGTTCCAGCGGACGGCGTCGACCTGGTGGCCGAAGTGCAGGCCGGGGAGCCGGCCGCTGACCCAGCGGCAGTAGGCGTCGTACTCGGCGCGCTGGATGTGGAACTTCTCGGCGAAGTAGAAGGGGAAGAGCCGGTCCCGGGTGCGCAGGTAGTTGAGGAACGACCAGGGGCTGGCGGGATCGGCGAGGGTGACGAGGTCGGCGAGGAAGGGGACTTGGAGGGTGGCGCCGTCGATGAGGAGGCCGGGGTGCCAGTGGAAGGCCGGATGCTGCTCGTAGAAGGCGGTGGCGAGGCCGCCGGGGATGCCGTGGGCGAGGGCGGCGAGGGAGAGGTTGAAGGGTCCGATGCCGACGCCCACGAGATCGTGGGGGTGATCGGGGTCGCGCTGGGGTGTGCTGCCGGTCATCGGTCGGTGCCGCCTTCCACGAGGGTGATCAGGGTGTCGAGGTCGCCGGGGCCGGCGTGGGGGTTGAGCAGGGTGGCCTTGAGCCAGAGCCGGCCGTCTTCGTGGGCCCTGCCGAGGACCGCGCGGCCTTCGGTCAGGAGTCTGCGGCGGATCGCGGCGACGGCGGTGTCGTCGGCGTCGGTGGGCCGGAAGAGGACGGTAGTGAGGGTCGGGCGTTCGTACAGCTCGAGGCCGGGGGCCTTGTCGACGAGGTCGGCGAGGTGCTGGGCGAGCCGGCAGCACTGGTCGACGAGTGCGCCGAGGCCGGTGCGGCCGAGGGCGCGCAGGGTGACCGCCGTCTTGAGGATGTCGGGGCGGCGGGTGGTGCGCAGGGAGCGGCCGAGGAGGTCGGGCAGGCCGGCTTCGGTGTCGTCGTCGGCGTTGAGGTAGTCGGCGGTGTGGGTGAGGGCGGTCAGGTCGGCGGCGTCTCGGACGGCGAGGAGTCCGGCGGCGACCGGTTGCCATCCCAGTTTGTGCAGGTCGAGGGTGACGGTGCGGGCGCGGTCGAGGCCGGTCAGGAGGGTGCGGTGGGTGTCGCTGAAGAGGAGCGGGCCGCCGTAGGCCGCGTCGATGTGGAGGTCGGCGCCGTGGGCGGCGCAGAGGTCGGCGATCGCGGGGAGGGGGTCGATGCTGCCGGTGTCGGTGGTGCCGGCGGTCGCGGCGACGAGGAGGGGGCCGTGGAGGTCGGTGAGCGCCTCGTCGAGGGCGACGGGGTCGAGGGTGCCGTTGGGGGTGGGGACGGTGACCGGTTCGGGCAGGCCGAGGAGCCAGGTGGCGCGGTGGAAGGAGTGGTGGGCGTTGGCGCCGACGACGGTCTGGACGGCGCCGTGGCGCTCGCGGGCGAGGAGCAGCGCCAGTTGGTTGGCCTCGGTGCCGCCCGTGGTGACGAGGGCGTCGGGGAGGGGGGCGTCGGGGTGTGCGCGGGGGTAGACCTGTGCGGCGAGGGCTTGGGTGACCAGGGCTTCGAGGGCGGAGGCGGCGGGGGCCTGGTCCCAGGAGTCCATGGAGGGGTTGAGCGCGGAGGCGGCGAGGTCGGCGGCGGTGGCGAGCGCGAGCGGCGGGGTGTGGAGGTGTGCGGCGCAGAGGGGGTCGGCTGGGTCGGCGGCGCCGGCGGCGAGGGTGTGGACGAGGGTGTGGAGGGCTGCGTCGGCGCCGGTGCCGGTGTCGGGGATCGCTTCGCCGAGGGCCTCGCGCAGGCGGGCGGCGACGGCGTCGGGTCCTCCGGCGGGCAGGGGGCCGCCGCGGGTGACGGCTCCGTCGTGGAGTGCGGTGAGGACGGTGTCCAGGAGCGGGCGCAGGGCTGCCGGTCCGGAGGGGCCTCCGGCGAGGGGCGGGGAGTTCGGCGTGGGCGCGGCACACATGGCACCACCCTGCCGAGGGTTGCGGGGGTCTGTCCGGCGAGCGGGGGCAAGTAACCCGAACGGGGGACGGGGCCCGGGGAGAGGGCCCCGTCCGGTGGGGGTGGGCGGCCGGTGCGTCCGGTCGGGCGGCGGGCCGTGGCTGCCCGCCCGCTACGCGCCGCGGACGCGCAGTGCCCGGCGCAGGTCGTCGAGTTGGTCGGCGAGCTTGCGGTGGAGGGCCGGGATCATGGCGTTCTCGTTCAGGTGGGTCTCGCCGAGGGAGAGGGAGGCCGTGTCGACGGCGTACGCCGGGAAGGCGTAGCGGCCGGCGGCCTCGGCCATCGCGGGGCCGCGGCGGGCGCCGAGGGCGATGGCGGCGGGGTAGAAGCGGGGCACGTACTCCCGTACGAGTTCGGCCTGTTCGGGCTGCCAGAAGCCCTGTGCGGTCGCGGTGAAGAGGTAGTTGGACAGGTCGTCGGTGTCGAAGAGGCGGGACCAGGCGGCCGCCTTGGTCTGCGGGTCGGGCAGGGCGGCGCGGCAGCGGGCCGCCCCCTCCTGGCCGGTGGCGCTGGGATCGCGCGCCAGCTCCTCGTCGATCGCGGCTTCGTCGAGGGCGCCGAGGACGGCGAGGCGGGCGAGGATGCGCCAGCGGAGCTCGGGGTCGACCTCGGGGCCGCCGGGGACGGTTCCCTCGGCGAGCCAGGCGGCGATCGTGTCGGGCTGGGTGGCGCTGTCGATGAAGGTGCGGACGGCGGTCAGGCGCAGGCCGGGGGCATCGCCGTCCTCGGTGCGGCGGATGAGGTCACGGGCCAGGGAGGTGAGGAGGGCCAGCGCACCGGGGCGCTCCTCGGCCGGCAGGTAGCGGTCGGTGATCTGGGCGCGGGCGAAGGAGAGGACGCCTTGGACGACGGCGAGGTCGGTCTCCTCGGGGAGGTGGGTGTGGGCCGTCTCCAGGTAGGCGGCGGGCTCCAGTTCGCCGTCGCGGACCATGTCGCGCAGGGTGTTCCAGACGAGGGCGCGGGTGAGGGCGTGGGGGATGCCGGAGAGGCCGCGCAGGGCGGTCTCCAGGGAGGTCCCGTCGAGGCGGACCTTGGCGTAGGTGAGGTCGCCGTCGTTGAGGACGACGAGGGCGGGGCGCGGGCCGGGGAGGTCGACGGGCGCGGTCTGCGGCACATCGAGTTCCAGGCGCTCGCGAGGCACGAGCCGGCGGGCGTCGATGAGGTCGCGGTCGTAGACGCCGGCGGCGATGCGGTGCGGGCGGCTGCCGTCGTGGCGCACGGTGAGGGTGGTGCGGGTCTCGTCGCCGCCGAGTGTGGGGGTGAGGGCGTCGACGCCGGTGGTGCGCAGCCACCGCTCGGCCCAGCCGTGGACGTCGCGGTCGGTGGCGGAGGCGAGGTTGTCGATGAAGTCGGCGAGGGTGGCGTTACCGAACTTGTGGCGCTTGAAGTGGGTGTTGATGCCGGCGAGGAAGTCCTTCTCCCCCATCCAGGCGACGAGCTGGCGCAGGGCGGAGGCGCCCTTGGCGTAGGAGATGCCGTCGAAGTTGAGCAGTGCGGAGGCGGTGTCGGGGACGGCGTCGGGGTCGGGGGCGACGGGGTGGGTGGAGGGGCGCTGGTCGGCGTCGTATCCCCAGGCCTTGCGGGCGATGCCGAAGTCGATCCAGGTGTCGGGGAAGCGGTCGGAGCACGCTTCGTTGACGGTCTGGTAGCCCATGTACTCGGCGAAGGACTCGTTCAGCCAGATGTCGTCCCACCAGCGCAGGGTGACGAGGTCGCCGAACCACATGTGGGCCATTTCATGGGCGATGACCATGGCGCGGGTCTGGCGCTCGGTGACGGTGACGGCGGAGCGGTAGACGAACTCGTCGCGGAAGGTGACGAGGCCGGGGTTCTCCATGGCGCCGGCGTTGAACTCGGGGACGAAGGCCTGGTCGTAGGAGTCGAAGGGGTAGGGCTCCTCGAACTTCTCGTGGAAGCGGTCGAAGCAGGCCTTGGTGACGTCGAGGATCTCCTCGGCGTCGGCGTCGAGGTGGGGGGCAAGGGAGCGGCGGCAGTGGATGCCGAAGGGGAGCCCGGCGTGCTCGGTGCGGACGGAGTGCCAGGGTCCGGCGGCGACGCAGACAAAGTACGTGGAGAGGAGCGGGGTGGCGGCGGCCTTCCAGCGGCCGTCGGGCTGCTGTTCGGTGATGCCGTTGGAGAGGACGGTCCAGCCCTCGGGGGCCGTGACGGCCAGCTCGAAGACGGCCTTGAGGTCGGGCTGGTCGAAGGCGGCGAAGACGCGCTGGACGTCCTCCATGAAGAGCTGGGTGTAGACGTAGGACTCCCCGTCGGTGGGGTCGGTGAAGCGGTGCATGCCCTCGCCGGTACGGGAGTACCGCATGGTGGTGGCGACGCTCAGGACGTGTTCGCCCTCGGCGAGGGTGAGCGGGAGCCGATTGCCGTCGAGGGAGCCGGTGTCGAGGGGCTCGCCGTCGAGGAGGGCGGAGTGGAGGGTCTCGGGCTTGAGCTCGACGAAGGTGTCCCCGGCGGTGCGGGCGGTGAAGCGGATGACGCTGGTGGATTCGAAGGTCTCGTCGCCGGTGGTGAGGTCGAGGTCGACCGCGTAGTGCTGGACGTCGAGGAGCTGGGCACGGGTCTGCGCTTCGTCGCGCGTCAGTACGGGCATGGGGCCCATGCTGCCTGACGGTGCCGGGACGCGGCAGGGGGGTGTGAGGGACTGTCCGCCGGACAGCCGTTACGCGAGGCCGGCGCCGTTGAGGTGGGTGAAGGCGGCGGTGATGCGGGGACGGTCGTAGCCGGCGGGGCCGGTGACGCCGGTGGAGAGGAGGGCGTGGAGGAGGAGGCGGGCCTTGGGCGGATCCAGGGGGCCGGCGGGGATGAGACCGCGGTGCAGGACGTCGTACTCGGAGCCGGGCCCGCGGTAGGTGTGGGTGAGGGTGGCGCCGGCGCCGGTGCGGGAGGCGAGGACGACCGGGATGCGGGCGGCCAGCTCGGCCAGGGGCTCGACCAGGCGGTCGGGGACGTGTCCGGCGCCGAAGGCGGCGACGACGAGGCCGTCGAAGCGGGAGTCGACGGCTTCGAGGAGTTCGCCGCGGTCGCCGAGGGAGAGGGTGACCAGGGCGACCCGTACCGCCGGGTCGAACCGCAGGGGGCAGATCGCGGAGGGGGTGGCGGGGCGCAGCAGGATCCTGGGCTCGCCCTCGACGACCGAGCCGATCGGGCCGGCGCCCGGGGAGGCGAAGGTGGCCACGGAGGTGGTGTGGGTCTTGCGGACGTGCCGGGCCGCGTGGATCTCGTCGGCGAGGACGACCAGGACGCCGAGGTCGCGGCAGCGGGGGTCCGCGGCGACGGTGAGGGCGGCCGCCAGGTTGGCGGGGCCGTCGGCTCCCGGCAGGTCGGGGCGGCGCATGGCACCGGTGACGACGATCGGCCGGTCCGTCGGGCAGAGCAGGTCGAGCAGGAACGCGGTCTCCTCCAGGGTGTCGGTGCCCTGGACCACGACGACGCCGGAGCCCGCGGCCACCGTCTCGCGTACCTCCCGCGCGAGCGCGGCGAGGTCCTCGAAGGTCAGGGAGGAGCTGGGCAGTCGGCGGAAGTCCCGCAGCTCGACCTCCACGCCGGGGACGCCGAGGCCCGCCACCACCTCCGCCCCCGTCATACGCGTGGTGTCGCCGCCGCGTGCGGAGATCGTTCCTCCGAGCGTGAAGAGGGTGACGCGGCCCATCAGCGTGCTCCGTCCGTGACCGTTCCGTCCGTGCCGGCTCCGTCCGTACGGTCCGCGCCCGTGACGTCCGCGTTCGCCGCGGGTGCGGCCGTGCCGTCCGGGTCCGTTCCGTCCGCGATCGTCTCGTGGTGGCGGATGACCTCCGCGATGATGAAGTTCAGGAGCTTCTCCGCGAACGCCGGGTCCAGTTTCGCGCTCCCGGCGAGTTCCCGCAGCCGGGCGATCTGGCGGGCCTCCCGCGCCGGGTCGGCCGGCGGCAGCTGGTGCTTCGCCTTGAGGACGCCGACATGCTGCGTGCATTTGAAGCGCTCGGCGAGCATGTGCACGACCGCCGCGTCGATGTTGTCGATGCTCTCGCGCAGCCGGGTCAGTTCCGCCTGTACGGACTCGTCGATGTCGCTCATGAGCAGCGAGCTTAGACGGAGCGGGTGGCGATGGTCGGAGGGTGTTCGGGATCCGGGATCCGGTTGCTCCAGCCGCCCGGCACGGTCCTGGCCTGCTGTTCGCGGAAGCGGATCGGGGCGGTGCCGACCCTGCGGGTGAACAGCCGGGAGAAGTAGGCCGGGTCGTCGTAGCCGACCCGGCGGGCGACCGCCGCCACGGGCAGTTCGGTGGCGGCGAGGAGCTCCTTGGCGCGGCCGAGCCGGATGGAGAGCAGGTAGTCCTTGGGGCTGCAGCCGGCCGCGCGCCGTACGGCGGTGCGCAGCTCGGCCGGGGTCATGCCGTGCCGGGCGGCGTGCTCGGCGACGGAGAGGGGCTGGAAGGCGTCGCGGGCGAGGGCGGTCAGGACGGGGTCGCCGTCGGCGTTGGTGTCGGCGCGGGCGCGGCGCAGGGCGACGAGGAGTTCGTGGACGGCGGCGCCGGTCTCGACCTCCAGGAGCGGGTTGCCGCGCCGTGCGGCGCGGGCGATCCGGCCGATGGCGGCGCGCGGTCCCGCGGCGTCGGAGAGCGGGACGACCGGCCGGTCGGGCTCGATGTAGCCGAGTTCGGTGTAGGTGGCGGTGGCGGGGCCGCCGAAGTCGACGAAGCTCTCGTCCCAGCCGGTGCCGGGGTCGGCGGAGTAGTGGTGCGGTATGCCGGGGGTGAGCCAGATGAGGGCGGGTGCGGTGACGGTGGTCCGTCGCCCGTCGGGGCCGCGGTACCAGCCGCTGCCGGCGCTGACGACGACGGCCACATGGTGGTCGAGGGTGCGCGGGCCGACGGTGGGCAGGGTGCCGTGTTGCAGTCCGACGCCGAGACAGACGAGCCCGAGGCGGTGGTGGACCGGGCTGGGCGTGAAGTAGCGCATCCAGGTGTGGTACATCGGCTCTGGCTCCCTTACGTCCAAACAGCGACGATCTTTGTCCATGGACCGGTCCGCCGCCAGAGGGCGAGGGTGAGTCCATGAGCACGTTCGCTGTGGGTGACGAGGACTTCCTCCTGGACGGGCGGCCGGTGCGGCTGCTGTCGGGGGCGCTGCACTACTTCCGGGTGCACGAGGAGCAGTGGGGCCACCGCCTGGAGATGCTCCGTGCGATGGGGCTGAACTGTGTGGAGACGTACGTCCCCTGGAATCTGTACGAGCCGGAGCCGGGCCGGTACGGGGACGTGGGCGCGCTCGGCCGGTTCCTGGACGCGGTGGAGCGGGCCGGGATGTGGGCGATCGTGCGGCCGGGGCCGTACATCTGCGCCGAGTGGGAGAACGGCGGGCTGCCGCACTGGCTCACGGGCCGGCTCGGGCGCCGGGCGCGGACGGACGACGCGGAGTACATGGAGCATGTGGAGCGCTGGTTCCGTGCGCTGCTGCCGCAGGTCGTGGCGCGGCAGATCGACCGCGGCGGTCCGGTGATCATGGTCCAGGTGGAGAACGAGTACGGCAGTTTCGGCTCCGACCAGGGGTATCTGCGCCGGGTCGCGGATCTGCTGCTGGACTGCGGGGTGGGGGTGCCGCTCTTCACCTCGGACGGTCCGGAGGACCACATGCTGACGGGCGGCTCCGTGCCGGGGGTCCTGGCCACGGCGAACTTCGGCTCGGGGGCGCGGGAGGCGTTCGCGGCCCTGCGGCGGCACCGGCCGTCGGGGCCGCTGATGTGCATGGAGTTCTGGTGCGGCTGGTTCGATCACTGGGGCACGGAGCGTTCGGTACGGGACGCGGAGGACGCGGCGGCGACGCTGCGGGAGATCCTGGAGTGCGGGGCCTCGGTCAACCTGTACATGGCGCACGGCGGGACGAACTTCGCCGGCTGGGCGGGGGCGAACCGGGACGGTGCGCTGCACGAGGGTGAATTGCGGCCGACGGTGACCTCGTACGACTACGGCGCGCCGGTGGACGAGGCGGGGCTGCCGACGGAGAAGTACTGGCGCTTCCGGGAGGTTCTCGCGGCGTTCGCGGACGGTCCGCTGCCGGAGGTGCCGGGGCCGCCTCGGCGGATCGCCGCTCCGGCGGCCGGGACGCCGGCCGAGTGGGCTCCGCTCGGGGAGGTCCTGGAGGCGCTGGGCGACGAGGAGGTGGTGGCGCCGGTGCCGCCGACCTTCGAGGAGCTGGGCGTGGACCGGGGGGTGGTGCGCTACCGGGTGGAGATTCCCGGGCCCCGGCAGCCGTACCCGCTGTCGGTGAGCGGGCTGCGGGACCGCGCGACGGTGTTGGTGGACGGCGTCCGGGCCGGCGTGCTGACGACGGAGGACGCGGTGCTGCCGGAGCCGGTGGCGGGACCCGCGGTGGTCGAGCTGTGGGTGGAGTCGCTGGGCCGGGTCAACTACGGGCCGCGCCAGGGTGAGATGAAGGGCGTCACGGGCGGGGTGCGGCACGAGCGGCAGTACGTGCACGGGGTACGGGCGCGGGGGCTGCGGCTCGACGCGTTCGAGGCGGGGGCCGTGCGGAAGGTGCCGTTCCGTCCGGTGTCCGGGGACGGGGCACGACCGGGTCTGTACCGGGCGGCCGTGGAGGTCGCGGGGCCGGGTGACGCGGCGCTGTCCCTGCCGGGTGCGGGCCGCGGCTTCGTGTGGGTCAACGGGTTCTGTCTGGGGCGGTACTGGGACGTGGGCCCGCAGGACGCGCTCTTCGTGCCGGGACCGGTGCTGCGCGAGGGCGGCAACGAGGTGTGGGTCCTGGAGCTGGAGGGCGGCGCGGCGCGGGTGGTCCTCGCCTAGGTCATGTGGGCCGGGCCGGATCGGTGAGCGGCGTGCCGGTGCGTGCGATCGCGAGGCGGAGGAAGGAGTCCACGCGGAGCGTCGACGACCGACGAACGCAGCGAGCGTGCGGGCCAGGCGTCGCGAACCCGGCGAGTTCCACAGGACACCCTCCAGCCGTGGGGCGCGCGGCGCGTGTACGGGGGCGGGCCCCACCCCCGTACACGCACTACCTACGCGTCACGGGGTCACAGCGTCGCGGCGGCGGACTTGATCGCGGAGGCGAACGTCGAGACCTCGGTGTAGACGCCGGGGTAGCCGGGCCGTGCGCAGCCCTCGCCCCAGCTCACGATGCCGACCTGGATCCAGGCACCGGCGTTGTCCCGGCGGAACATCGGGCCGCCGGAGTCGCCCTGGCAGGTGTCGACCCCGCCCTCGTTGTAGCCAGCGCAGATCTCCTCGGAGGGGACGAGGGAGCTGCCGTACGCCGCCTGGCACGAGGCGTCGGAGACGAACGGCACGGTCGCCTTGCGCAGGTACCGCTGCTGCGCACCGCCCTCGCGGGTGGCGCCCCAGCCGGCGACGGTGAAGGTGCCGCTGTTGTACGCGGTCGTCTCGGCGATCTTGAGGGTGGGCAGCGAGTTGATCGGCGAGGCGAGCTTGATCAGGGCCCAGTCCTTGCCCGTGCCGTTGTAGCCGGGGGCCTGGAGGACCTTGGTGGACCTGACCTTGATGGCGCTGCCGCTCTGCAGGTCCACGACTCCGGCGGTGGCCGTGATGCTGGTGTTGTTGCCGGAACCGTTCACGCAGTGGGCGGCGGTGAGGACGATCTGCGGGGTCAGCAGGGAGCCGCCGCAGCCCATGGAGAGCCTGACCATCCAGGGGAACTCGCCCTGTGCGGCGCGGGTCCCGCCCACGACGGGGGTGGGCGCGGCGGAGGCGGTGGAGGGCTGGAGGCTGACCGCGGCGAGGACGACGGCGCCGGCCGCGGCGATTCTCTGCAGCGCGCGGACCAATCGGTTCTTCTTCAAGTGTCTGCCTTTCATGGGGGGTTGAGCCTTGATGGCATGCGCCCGTCAAAGCTTGGAGGGGATTATGGACAAGGGTTCGCGGGGGCCACAAGCACACGTTTTCGGCCAGCGCTTCGCCCGCCCCAGCGTCCTCGTAGAGTGGAGATAAGGGGGTGACGACGTGCCGAACGGCGGCGGAAACGGCGAAGTCGTGCACGGGTTCCCGCACCTCGACGCGGTCCGGGCCTCGATCACCGCGCTGTACCGGAGACTCTCCGCGGACGGGGTACGGCGGTACGCCACGAGCGTGGCGGCGGCGGACGTGGCCTTCGGCGACGAGGACGACCTCCACCTCGGGGCGCAGCGGGTGGCCGGGGCGCTCGTGCGCCAGCTGCGGCTGCCCGAGGCGCGGATGATCGTCAGCTTCCGCCGGATGGAGCACGCGGCGAGCGTCGAACTGGCGGCCGGTCCGGAGTACTTCGTCGAGCTGAACGACCGCTTCCGTAGCCACCGGAGGGACGTGGGGGCGGCACTGGCCCACGAGATCACTCACGTCCTGCTGCACCGGCTGGACCTCGGCTTCCCCGGCACCCGGGACAACGAGATCCTCACCGACGTGGTGACGACCTATCTCGGGGCGGGATGGCTGCTGCTCGACGCGTTCCGGGAGGACGCGCTGTCCCACCAGAAGCTGGGATATCTGACGCCGGAGGAGTTCGGGTACGTGCTGGCGAAACGGGCCGCGGCGTTCGGGGAGGACCCTTCGCCCTGGTTCACCAGCCCGCAGGCGTACGAGGCGTGGAGCCGGGGCCGGGAGGAGGCGGCGCGGGACGGGCGCCGGCCTCCGCTGGCGGGGGCTGGATGGGCGGCGCGGCACCGGTACGCGAAGGAGCGCCGCTACGGGCGGGCTGCGGCGGGAGTGTCGTACGCCTTCGAGGACGGCGGGCCCGCGACCAGGGTCTCCTTCCCGTGCCCGGTGTGCTGGCAGCGGCTGCGGGTGCCGGCCGGGGGGCGCGGGGGGCGGGTGCGGGTGCGGTGCCGGGTGTGCGAGTCGGTGCTGGAGTGCGACGCGTAGGGCAGCGCGTGAGGCGGGTGAGGCGCGTCAGGCCGGTGAGAGTGCGTCACCCCGGTGAGGCGCGTGAGGCGCGTAACCATTTGCGTCGTACGTGCCTTTCGGGTGAAAGTCGCTGGATGAGCACGCTGTTCGACGCCATTCTCGACGGGGACGAAGACGCCGTCGTCCGCGCCCTCCGGGCCGGGGAGTCCCCCGAGGCCGACACCGACGGGGAGACCGCGCTGTACCGGGCCGCCCTCGCGAACGAGGCCGGGATCGTCCGCCTCCTGCTGGCCGCCGGGGCCGATCCCGCACGGGGCAGCGGCGAGGGGGCCGGCGACCTTCCGCTGTGCGGGGCGGCGTGCGGCGGACACACCGAGGTGGTGCGGGCGCTGCTCGCCGCGGGGGCCCGGGCCGGCCAGGAGGAGGCGTACGGCTTCACGGCACTGGACTGGGCGGTACGGCTCGGGCACGCGGAGACGGTACGGATCCTGCTGGAGCACGGGGCGGACCCCGGGCGCCCGGGCAGCGACGGGTTGCCGCCCCTGGTCGCGGCGGCCCGACGCGGCTCGGCCGCGAGCGTGCGGGCACTGCTCGACCACGGCGCGGGCCACCTGGAGGACGCCCTGCGTGAGGCGCGGCGCTGGATCGGCGTGGATGTCGCGGGCGCGCTGCTGCGGGGGCTGCTGGAGACGCACGGCGCCGAACCGTACGAGGCGGTCGTCCGCCGCGTCGCCGAGGACGGCGGGGTGACCGTCGTGGTCGAGCTGCTGCGCGAGGACGGCGCGCCCGGCAGCGGCAACGAGCAGCAGACCGGTCACGCCGCCATCGCCACGCTGCTGGAGAGCGCGCTCGGCGTCCGGGTGTCCTGCGAGGAACTCGCCGGGCGGGCCCTGCGCTGCGGCGACCCCGGCCAGGACGACTGGACGGAGGCGGTCTCGGCCCTGGCCGCGCGCGGTGACGAGGAGACCTTCGCGGCGGCCCTCGCCTGGTGCGAGGCGGGCGAGGACGCCCTGCGCCGAGCCCTCGGCGCGGACGTCCTGGGCCGTCTGCCGGCCTTGGCGCCGAGGTCACTGCCGACGTTGCGCCGTCTGGCGCGGGAGTTCGCTCCGGGGGACGGGGAGGGGACAGGGCGGGCGCTCGCGCCGGACGGCGGTGGCGGCTCGGGGCAGGAGATCACGTCCGGCGCAGGGGCCGGGTCGGGGCGGGAGCCCGCGTCGGGCGACGGCCAGACGGCGGGGCGGGAGATCGCGTCCGGCGACAGCCACACGGCCGGGCGGGAGATCACGTCCGGCGACAGCCACACGGCCGGGCGGGAGATCACGTCCGACGACGGCCACACGGCCGGGCGGGAGATCACGTCCGGCGACAGCCACACGGCCGGGCGGGAGATCGCGTCCGGCGACAGCCACACGGCCGGGCGGGAGACCACGTCCGACGACGGCCACACGGCCGGGCGGGAGACCACGTCCGGCGACGGCCACACGGCCGGGCGGGAGCCCGCGCTTGCCGTCGTCACGGCGTTGGGGCAGATCGGGGATCCGGCGGCCCTGGACGAGGTGGTGGCGTTCGCCGGGCACGAGGACGCGGAGGTGCGGCGGGCGGTCGGCTGCGCGCTCACGGGGATGGTGCCGGCCGGGCATCCGAGCGCCGCCGCCGCGCTGATCCGGCTGAGCCGGGACCACGACTCCGGTGTGCGGGACTGGGCGACCCTGGCCCTCGCGGAGATCCCCGAGGACACCCCCGTACTCCGAGACGCGCTCGTGGCGCGGCTCGGCGACCCCGACCCGGACGCGGTGGCCGAGGCGGCGCGCGGCCTGGCCATCCGTCAGGATCGACGTGCCGTCGAGGCGCTGGCCGCGATCCTCGCGGACGGCGACCCGGAGGGCACCGCCCGCGAGACGGCCCTGGCCGCCGTCGAGTACGTCCGGGACCCACGGATCAGGACCCGCCTGGAGTGGACGGCTCCCCGATGCCGCTGACCCGGACGCACGGCCGGCGAAACCTGGCCGCGCGCCTCAGCAGTCGTGGTCGACGAGGTCGAACGAGGCGTAGTGGTCGGCGGTGTAGTAGTCCTCCTCGTACGACGAGCCGGTCACGATGCGCCGGGCGCCGCGCGTCGTCGCACCCGGCGTCTTGACCGTGTACTCGTGGTAGTAGCCCGTCGAGTGGGCCGGGAGTATGCCTTCGCGGTTCTGGAAGACACTGCCGTCCTGGCGGTACGGATACGGGCCGCCCGCGTCGATCAGGCGGAGGGTGTCGTGGGCCTGGGAGGGCAGGTCGGAGTAACAGATCTCGCCGACGGCGGCGACGCCCGACAGCGTGGCCGACAGGCCGGCCGGCGGTGACGCCGGGGCGGCCGTGGCCGGGGCTCCGAGGACGAGGGTGGAGAGGAGGGCGGCGGCGCCGCCGATGACGGTGAGGCGTGGGGGGATTCGCATGGGCAGCATGATGACGCGCGTAGACCCACCGTCGACAGTCCAACTCCGCTCAATTTTCCGGATGTTAACTTCTTCTGCCCGTTGTGGGGGCGGCGTGTGCGCCCGCCCACCGCCCCCAGCGGCGCAGGCCCTACGTCCCGTACACCGCCCCCGGCTCCTCCGCCTCGGCCAGGAGCCTCGACGCCGCCTCCCCCGCCTCCGCCGGAGTCCAGCGCCCGCCCTTGTCCGCCGTCGGGCCGGGCCGCCAGCCCTCCATGACCGTGATGCGGCCGCCCTCCGCCTCGAAGACGCGGCCGGTCACCCCCGCCGAGGCCGCCGAGCCCAGCCAGACCACCAGCGGGGAGACGTCCTCCGGTACGCCCTCCAGGCCCGCGAAGACCTGCTCGGTCATCCGGGTCCTGGCCGCCGGCGCGATCGCGTTGACCTGGACCCCGTACCGGCCCGTCTCGGCCGCCGCGACCAGGGTGAGTCCCACGATTCCGGCCTTGGCCGCCGCGTAATTCCCCTGCCCCATGCTGCCCAACAGGCCTGCTCCCGAAGTGGTGTTGACGATCCGCGCCGACACCTCGCGCCCCGCCTTGGCCTCCGCGCGCCAGTGGGCGACCGCGTGACGCAGCGGGAGGAAGTGGCCCTTCAGGTGCACCCTCATGACCGCGTCCCAGTCGTCCTCGTCGAGGTTGACGAGCATCCGGTCACGCAGGAAGCCGGCGTTGTTGACCAGGGTGTCGAGTCGGCCGTACGTGTCGAGCGCGGTGGCGATCAGCGAGGCCGCGCCCTCTCCCGTCGCGATGTCGCCGCCGTGAGCCACGGCCTCGCCGCCCGCCGCGCGGATCTCCTCCACGACCCGTCCGGCCGGTGACTCCCCGGAGGCGGCTCCGTCGAGCCCCACTCCCAGGTCGTTGACGACGACCCGCGCGCCTTCGGCCGCGAAGGCGAGCGCGTAGGCCCGGCCCAGCCCTCGCCCGCCGCCCGTCACGATCACGACGCGCCCTTCGCACAGACCCATGTCAGCTCTCCTTGTTGACGGTTGCGGCGTCCAGAAAGGCCGGGCGTTCCCCGCCCCCGTGCAGGAGCAGCGACGCCCCCGTGACGTACGCCGCCCGGTCGGAAGCGAGGAAGACCGCCGCCTCCCCCACCTCGGAAGGCTCGGCGAGCCGGCCGAGCGGGACGGTGGCGCCGACGGCGGCGATCCCGGCCTCGTCGCCGTAGTGGAGACGGGACAGCTCGGTGCGGACCATGCCGAGGACGAGGGTGTTCACACGGACGTGAGGAGCCCACTCCACGGCCATGGACCGGGCCAGGTTCTCCAGGCCGGCCTTCGCGGCGCCGTAGGCGGCCGTGCCCGGCGAGGGGCGGGTTCCGCTGACGCTGCCGATCATGACGATCGAGCCGCGCGCGGCGCGCAGCCGCTCGTAGGCGGCGAGGGAGACCGTCAGCGGAGCCGTCAGGTTGAGGGCGACGACCCGGGCGTGACGCTCCGCCTCACCCTCCCCCAGCAGGCGGTACGGCGTTCCGCCGGCGTTGTTGACGAGCACGTCGAGCCGTCCGTGCGTCGCGTCGAGTCCGGTGAGGAACGCCTCGACGGCGTGCGGGTCACGCAGGTCGAGCGGAACGAACTCGGCCGCGCTTCCGCCCTCTTCGACCGGTGCGTCGGGTGGCCTGCGCGCGCAGACGACCACCCGCGCCCCGGCCCGCAGGAGGGCCCGGGCGATGCCCGCGCCGACCCCTCGCGTGCCGCCGGTGACGACGGCGACCCTCCCGTCCAGCTCCATCGGCTGCTACCTTTCCTCATCAAGCAGTCACCTAACAAACGTTTGGTGGAAAGGTAGCTGATCCGCTCATGGGTGTCTCCACCTCCCGGCCGGACAAGGGCATCGCTCTTGTCACCGTCGACTTCCCGCCCGTCAACGCCCTCCCCGTCCAGGGCTGGTACGACCTCGCCGACGCCGTCCGCGCGGCCGGCCGCGACCGGGAGAACCGCTGCGTGGTGCTGACCGCCGAGGGCCGCGGCTTCAACGCGGGCGTCGACCTCAAGGAGATGCAGCGCGAGCACGACTCCGTCACGCGCACCGGGACCGACACGGACACGGGCACCGGCACCGGCACGGACACAGCCACGCGTACCGGCACCGGCCACACCGCCCTCATCGGCGCCAACCACGGCTGTGCGGAGGCGTTCGCGGCGGTGTACGAGTGCGAGGTGCCGGTCGTCGCGGCCGTCGGCGGCTTCTGCCTGGGCGGCGGGATCGGACTCGTCGGGAACGCCGACGCGATCGTGGCCGCCGAGGACGCCACCTTCGGGCTGCCGGAGCTGGACCGGGGCGCGCTCGGCGCGGCCACCCACCTCGCCCGGCTGGTCCCGCAGCACCTGATGCGCGCGCTGTACTACACCTCCCGCACGGTCACCGCCGCCGAACTGCACGCCCACGGCTCGGTCTGGCGGGTCGTCCCGCGCGCCGGACTCCTCGACGCGGCGCTCGAACTGGCCCGGGAGATCGCCCGCAAGGACGGGTCCCTGATCCGGCTCGCCAAGGCGGCCATCAACGGGATCGACCCGGTGGACGTGCGCCGCAGCTACCGCTTCGAGCAGGGCTTCACCTTCGAGGCCAGTCTCAGCGGTGTCGCCGACCGGGTCCGCGCCGGCTTCGGAAAGGAGCGACCGGCATGAGCGACAAGACGATGACGCCCGAGGAGGTGGTGGGTCGGCTGCGCAGCGGGATGACGATCGGCATCGGCGGCTGGGGCTCGCGCCGTAAGCCGATGGCGCTGGTGAGAGCGCTGCTCCGGTCCGAAATCACCGATCTCACCGTGATCTCCTACGGCGGCCCGGACGTCGGCCTGCTCGCCGCCGCCGGACGCATCCGCCGGCTCGTCGCCGCCTTCACCACCCTGGACTCCATCCCCCTCGAACCGCACTTCCGGGCCGCCCGTGAGCGCGGTGCCTTCGCGATGACGGAACTCGACGAGGCGATGTTCATGTGGGGCCTGCACGCCGCCGCCAACCGACTGCCGTTCCTCCCGGTCAGGGCCGGGCTCGGTTCGGACGTGATGACGGTCAACCCGGAGCTGCGGACGGTCCGGTCGCCGTACGCGGACGACGAGGGCGGGTACGAGGAGTTCGTCGCCGTCCCCGCCCTGCGCATGGAGGCGGCCCTCGTCCACGTCAACCGTGCCGACCGGCTCGGCAACGGCCAGTACCTCGGTCCCGACCCGTACTTCGACGACCTGTTCTGCGAGGCCGCCGACACCGCGTACGTCTCCTGCGAACGGCTCGTCGACGGCTTCGGGAGCGACACCGTCCCGCAGACCCTTCTCATCGGGCGGCACTGCGTCACCGGCGTCGTGGAGACCCCGAACGGCGCCCACTTCACCTCCTGCGTACCCGACCGCGACCGTGACGAGCCCTTCCAGAGGATGTACGCGACGACGCCCTGGTCCGTGTTCGCGGAGCGGTTCCTGTCCGGCAGGAGCGAGGACGACTACCAGCGGGCCGTTCAGGCCTGGCACGAGGAGCAGCGATGACAGGAGCAGCGGCGCAAGGAGCAGCGGCGCAAGCGGCGACGCTGATCAGTCGCTCGGAGTACTGCGTCGTGGCCTGCGCCGAGGCGTGGCGCGACAACGGCGAGATCCTCGCCGCCGCCATGGCCCCGGTCTCCTCCTTCGGCGCCCGGCTCGCCAAGCGCTCCTTCGCCCCCGAGCTGCTGCTCACCGACGGCGAGGCGATGCTGGTCGGCCTCGACGGAGAGGTCGAGGGCTGGCTGCCGTACCGGCGCCACCTCACCATGGTCACCGGCGGCAAGCGGCACGTCATGATGGGCGCGAGCCAGATCGACCGTTACGGCAACCAGAACATCTCCTGCGTCGGCGACTGGTCGAGGCCCGCCCGCCAGCTCCTGGGCGTCCGCGGGGCGCCGGTCAACACCCTCAACAATCCGGTGAGTTACTGGATCCCCCGGCACTCGCCCCGGGTCTTCGTCGAACGCGTCGACATGGTCAGCGGCGTCGGCCACGACCGCGCGGCCGCCGCCGGCGCCACCCGCTTCCACCGTATCCCCCGGGTCGTCTCCGACCTCGGCGTCTTCGACTTCGAGACGCCCGACCGCTCGATGCGGCTCGCCTCCCTCCACCCGGGCGTCACCGTGGACCGGGTCAGGCAGGCCACCGGCTTCGACCTGGTGATCGGCGACGACGTCCCGTACACGCGCGAACCGACCGCCGAGGAGCTGCGGCTCATCCGGATGGTCATCGACCCGGACGGGCTGCGCGACCGCGAGGTCACGGCGTCATGAGGACGGCTCTCACGGAGCTGACCGGCGTCCGGTACCCGATCGTCCAGACCGGCATGGGGTGGGTCGCCGGCCCGCGGCTGGTCTCGGCGTCGGCCGAGGCGGGCGCGCTCGGCATCCTCGCCTCGGCCACGATGAGCGTCGAGGAACTGCGGGCCGCGGTCCGCGAGACGAAGAGCCGTACGGACCGGCCCTTCGGGGTGAACCTGCGCGCGGACGCGGGCGACGCCCGCGAACGGGCGCGGATCATCGTCGACGAGGGGGTGCGGGTCGCCTCCTTCGCCCTCGCCCCCTCGCGGGAGCTGATCGCGGAGCTCAAGAACGCGGGGGTGATCGTGATCCCGTCGATCGGAGCGCGGCGGCACGCCGAGAAGGTCGCGGCCTGGGGCGCGGACGCGGTGATCGTGCAGGGCGGGGAGGGCGGCGGGCACACGGGCGAGGTGGCCACCACGGTACTGCTGCCGCAGGTGGTCGACGCCGTGGGCATCCCGGTGATCGCGGCCGGCGGTTTCCACGACGGGCGCGGTCTGGTCGCCGCGCTCTCGTACGGCGCCGCGGGCATCGCCATGGGCACCCGTTTCCTCCTCACCTCCGACTCGACCGTCCCCGACGCGGTCAAGGCGCGCTATCTGGCGGCCTCGGTCAAGGACGTCACCGTCACCACGGCCGTCGACGGACTGCCCCACCGGATGCTCCGTACGGAGATGGTCGCCGCCCTCGAACGGGCCGGCCGCGTACGGGCGTTGGCACAGGCGGTACGCCGGGCGGCCGGTTTCCGGAGGCTCTCGGGCCTGTCGTGGTCACGGATGATCCGCGACGGGCTCGCGATGAAGCACGGCAAGGACCTGTCGTGGAGCCAGGTCCTGCTCGCCGCGAACACCCCCATGCTCCTCAAGGCCTCCATGGTCGAGGGCCGCACCGACCTCGGCGTCATGGCCTCCGGACAGGTGGCGGGTCTGATCGAGGACCTCCCGAGCTGCGAGGAACTCGTCCGCCGCGTCATGTCCGAGGCCTCGCAGGCGCTCCGCACCCTGCCACCACCTGGGTGAACCCTCATCCCCCGCAAGGGAGTCCCCGGCCACGGCCCTTTCGAGAGACGTGTCGAGAAGCGCACTGCTGAGCGCGGCGACCGCCACCACTCCGGCGACCGACGTCACCACCGCCGCCGGGCCGCGTCCGGGCACGGTCGTGGACCTCCGTATCCCGCTGGAGGTCCAGTACGACGGAACGGACCTTCTCCCGACTCGGCCGGCCCCCGATCTCCCGTCCCGTCACCGACAACGGCCTGCTCGGCCGACTTCTGGAGGCGACCGGCTCCCGCGACCCGGTCCGCTGGTAGGAGATGCTCGGCTGTGGCGGCGTTCAGGACAGCGCCTGCACCGAAGTCCGTGCCGGCTACGGCAGCCTCTACGCCTACCCGACGAAGGGGCCTGACCCTGGCGCCGCACGACCTGCTCAGGTTCCACGA
>NZ_BMTO01000001.1:354445-458903 GCF_014649715.1 Streptomyces lateritius | reverse complement strand
GCCCGAGCGGCGGGGGGCGGAGGCCGCGGACGAGGGGCGGCCGCCGGTGGCCGAGCGGCCGCCGGTGGACGTGCGGCCGGTGCCGGTGGTCGTGCGGCCGGTGGTGGAGGTCGTGCGGGAGCGGCCCGCGCTCGCGGCGCCGCCGTTGGCGCCGCGGCGGGAGCGGCGGGCGCCGGTGGAGGCGGCGGGCTGGGGCGGCTGGGGGACCTCGATGACGACCGCTATGCCGGACGGCTCCCGCGCGCCGGTGAGCCGGGTCAGCTCCTCGTCGCTGGACTTGATCTGGGCCGTACGCGGGGTGATCCCGGCGTTCGACATCAGACGGCTCATGTCCCGCTTCTGCTCGGGCAGCACGAGGGTCACGACGCTGCCGGACTCGCCGGCCCGGGCGGTGCGGCCGCCACGGTGCAGGTAGTCCTTGTGGTCGATCGGCGGGTCGACGTTCACGACGAGGTCGAGGTCGTCGACGTGGATGCCGCGGGCCGCAACGTTGGTCGCGACCAGCACGGTGACCTGGCCGGTCTTGAACTGGTCCAGGGTGCGGTTGCGCTGGGGCTGGGAGCGGCCGCCGTGCAGACCGGAGGCCCGTACACCGCTGGCGAGGAGCCGCTTGACCAGCCGGTCCACGGCCCGCTTGGTGTCCAGGAAGAGGATCGTGCGGCCGTCGCGGGCCGCGATCCGGGTGGTGACGGCCTTCTTGTCGGTCTCGTCGGCCACGTAGAGCAGGTGGTGCTCCATCGTCGTCACCGCGCCGGCCGAGGGGTCGACGGAGTGCACGACCGGGTCGGTGAGGAACATCTTCACCAGGCGGTCGATGTTCTGGTCGAGGGTGGCCGAGAACAGCATCCGCTGACCGTCCGGCTCGACCTGCTTGAGCAGCGCGACGACCTGCGGCATGAAGCCCATGTCGGCCATCTGGTCGGCCTCGTCGAGAACGGTGATCGCGACCTGGTCGAGTCGGCAGTCGCCGCGCTCGATGAGGTCCTTCAGCCGGCCGGGGGTGGCGACGAGGACCTCGGCGCCGCGGCGCAGGGAGTTGGCCTGCTTGGTGATGGACATGCCGCCGACGACGGTCGCCACCCGCAGCTGCACCGAGGTGGCGTACGGGGTGAGGGCGTCGGTCACCTGCTGGGCGAGCTCGCGGGTGGGCACGAGGACCATGGCGAGCGGCGCCTTGGGCTCGGCGCGGCGGCCCGCGGTGCGGGCGAGCAGGGCGAGGCCGAAGGCGAGGGTCTTGCCGGAGCCGGTGCGGCCGCGGCCGAGGATGTCCCGGCCGGCGAGCGAGTTCGGCAGGGTGGCGCCCTGGATCGGGAACGGCTCGGTGACGCCCTGGGCGGCGAGCGTCTTGACGAGCGCCGCGGGCATGTCGAGGGCGTCGAAGGACTCGACGGAGGGCAGGGCCGGCGTCAGCGTCTCGGGCAGGGTGAACTCACGCGGCGGCGGAGGCGTGGCCGGCCCTCGGCCGCGTCCGGCACCCCCCTTGCCCCGGGCCGGGCCGGAGCCGCGGCGCGCGCCGCCGTTTCCGCCGGCGTTACGGGTGCTGGTGCCGCCCGAGCCGTCGCGGGCGCCCGAGCCGCGCGCGGGGCGGCCCGATCCATTTCCGGACGGGGTGCCGGAAGTGGAGTCCGCGGCCCGACGGGGCCGCCTTTCGGAGCGAGTCATAAGGGGAGATGCCTTCCTGGCCTGAGCACAGCGCGAGCCGGGACCCGCACCTGCGCGGTGCGGGTCCCGGCTGCGAGAAAACGCGTTACGGCAATCAGGCGGGGAGGATGTTCTCCGCCTGCGGGCCCTTCTGGCCCTGCGTGACGTCGAAGGTGACCTTCTGGCCTTCCTGCAGCTCACGGAAGCCGGAGGTCGCGATGTTCGAGTAGTGGGCGAAGACGTCGGCGCCGCCGCCGTCCTGCTCGATGAAGCCGAAGCCCTTTTCCGAGTTGAACCACTTCACGGTTCCAGTAGCCATGTGAATCTCCTGAATAGGTAGGGTCCCCATCCCGGAGAGTCCGGAAAACAAAATTGCGCCTGAAGGAACATTCCCGTCAGGCGCACATAAAGTTCATGGGTACCAAAACTAGCAACAGGGAAAGACTAGCACGCTGTCCCGCCCGTTCGGGCGGGACAGCGACGAGGATCACAGTCGCTCGATGATCGTGACGTTGGCCTGGCCGCCGCCCTCACACATGGTCTGGAGCCCGAACCGGCCGCCGGTGCGCTCGAGTTCGTGCAGGAGGGTCGTCATCAGCCGTACTCCGGTCGCGCCGAGCGGGTGGCCGAGGGCGATCGCGCCGCCGTTCACATTCACCCGATCGGGGTCCGCGCCGGTCTCCTTCAGCCAGGCGAGGACGACCGGGGCGAAGGCCTCGTTGATCTCGACCAGGTCGATGTCGTCGATCGACATGCCGGTCTTCTTCAGGGCGTGGGCGGTCGCCGGGATCGGTGCGGAGAGCATCCGGATGGGATCCTCGCCGCGGACCGAGAGGTGGTGGACGCGGGCGCGGGGGGTCAGTCCGTGCGCGGCGACCGCGCGCTCGCTCGCGAGGAGCATGGCGGCGGCGCCGTCGGACACCTGGGAGGAGCAGGCCGCGGTGATGGTGCCGCCGTCGACGACCGGTTTCAGGTTCGCCATCTTCTCCAGGGTGGTGTCCCGGCGCGGCCCCTCGTCCACGGTCACGTCGCCGTGGGCCACGGTCTCGCGGGCGAAACGGCCCTCGCCGATCGCGCGCAGCGCCCGCCGGTGGGAGCGAAGGGCGTATTCCTCCTGGTCACGGCGGGTGATGCCCCATTTCGCGGCGATCAGTTCGGCGCCGTGGAACTGGTTCACGGGCGCGTTCGCGTACCGGGCGCGCCAGCCCTCGGAGCCCCCGTAGGGACCGTCGGTCAGGCCGAGGGGTTCGGCGGCCTGCCGGGAGGCGAAGGCGATGGGGATCATGGACATGTTCTGGGTGCCGCCCGCGACGACGAGGTCCTGGGTGCCGGACAGGACGCCCTGCGCCGCGAAGTGCACGGCCTGCTGGGAGGAGCCGCACTGGCGGTCGATCGTGACGCCGGGCACCTCTTCGGGGAGGCCTGCCGCGAGCCATGCCGTACGGGCGATGTCGCCGGCCTGCGGGCCCACCGTGTCGAGGCAGCCGAAGACCACGTCCTCGACGGCGGAGGGGTCGATGCCGGAGCGTTCGACGAGCGCCTTCAGTACATGGGCGCCGAGGTCGGCGGGGTGGACGGCGGCCAGGCCGCCCCTGCGGCGGCCCACCGGGGTGCGGACCGCTTCGACGATGTAGGCCTCGGCCATGACTGCTCCTCCATACGGTCAGGGACGTACGGCGATTCCGTCCAGGACCATCGACAGGTACTGGCGGGCGATCTCGTCCGGGCTGTGCTGTCCGCCCGGGCGGTACCAGGACGCGGCGACCCAGACGGTGTCGCGCACGAACCGGTAGGTGAGCCGGATGTCGAGGTCGGCCCGGAAGACCCGGGCCCGGACCCCGCGCTCCAGCGTGCCGAGCCACGCCTTCTCGAACTTCTGCTGCGAGTCGGAGAGGTAGTGGAAGCGGGGCTGGGCGGCGAGGTGCTTGGACTCCTTCTGGTAGATGGCGACGGCGGCGCGGTGCCGGTCGATCTCCCGGAAGGACTCGGTGACGAGGGCCTCGATGGTCTCCCGGGGGCCGAGACCGGCGGCGAGGACGGCGTCGTACCCCTCCCACAGCTCGGTCAGGAAGGTGGAGAGGATCTCGTCGAGCATCGATTCCTTGGAATCGAAGTGGTAGTAGAGGCTGCCGGCGAGCATGCCGGCGGCGTCGGCGATCTTGCGGACGGTGGTGGCGTTGTACCCCTGGGCGGCGAACACCTCGGCCGCCGTGTCGAGGAGTTCTCGACGCCGCTCGGGCGAGGCGGTCACCTGGGTCTTCTTCTTGCTGGGGGTCTGGGCAGTGTTCGGCACACGTCCATTCTGGTCCTACGCGTGCTGGCTGCTGACCGAGACGGTCTCGCCGGTCATGTAGGAGGAGTAGTCGCTGGCGAGGAAGACGATGACGTTGGCGATCTCCCAGGGTTCGGCGTACCGGCCGAAGGCCTCGCGTTCGGTGAGTTCGGCGAGGAGTGCGGCGGAGGTGACCTTGACCAGGTGGGGGTGCATGGCCAGCGAGGGCGAGACGGCGTTGACGCGGACCCCGTGGGGGGCCGCCTCGATCGCGGCGCAGCGGGTGAGCGCCATGACGCCGGCCTTGGCGGCGGCGTAGTGGGCCTGGCCTGCCTGGGCGCGCCAGCCGACGACCGAGGCGTTGTTCACGATCACGCCGGGGTCGCCGGAGTCCTTGAAGCACCGCAGGGCGGCCCGGGTGCAGCGGAAGGTGCCGTTGAGGGTGACGTCGAGGACGCGGGTCCACTGCTCGTCGGTCATGTCGACGAGTTCCGCGGTGCCTCCGAGTCCGGCGTTGTTGACGACGACGTCCAGGCCGTCGTGGAGCCGTAAGGCGGTGTCGAAGAGCCGTCGTACCTGGGTCTCGTCGGTGACGTCGCAGGGAAGCGCGGCGATCCGGCCGTCGCCGAACTCGGCGGCGAGGGCGGTGGCGGTCTCCTCGAGGCGGCGCTCGTGGGCGTCGCTGACGAGCACCCTGGCGCCCTCCTCCAGGAATCTGCGGGCGGTGGCGCCGCCGATGCCGGCTCCGGCGGCGGCGGTGACGACGGCGCTGCGGCCGGTCAGCAGCCCGTGTGCCTTGGGGTACGGAGGCGGTGTCACGGGCGCGGCTCCTTGGGGAGGCCGAGCACCCGCTCGGCGACGAGGGTGCGCTGGATCTCGCTGGATCCGGCGTAGATCGTGTCGGCGCGGGAGAAGAGGAACAGCCGCTGCCACGCGTCGAGTTCGTACGGTTCGCCCGCGGCGAGCGTGGCGGCGGCGCCGCGGATGTCCATGGCGAGTTCGCCGAGGTCGCGGTGCCAGTGGGACCGGTACAGCTTGGCCACGGAGGGGTCCGTGCCGCGCAGGGCGCTCGCCCGCATGACTTCGAGGCCGGTCCAGGAACGGGCGAGCCGGTCGCGGATCAGGGGGTCGTCGAGGGCTCCGGTGCGGCGGGCGAGAGCGAGCAGCCCTTCGAACTCGCGGCGGAATCCGACCTGTTGGCCGAGGGTGGAGACACCGCGCTCGAATCCCAGGGTGGCCATCGCGATCCGCCAGCCGTCGCCGGGTGCGCCGACGACATGGCCGGCGTCGGTCCGGGCGCCGTCGAAGAAGACCTCGTTGAACTCGCTGGTGCCGGTGAGCTGGACGATCGGCCGGACCTCGACGCCCGGCTGGTCCATCGGCACGAGGAGGTACGAGAGTCCCGCGTGCCGGCGCGATCCGGGCTCGGTGCGGGCCAGGACGAAGCACCACCGGGACTCGTGGGCCAGCGAGGTCCAGATCTTCTGGCCGGTCACCACCCAGGCGTCGCCTTCGCGAGTCGCGCGGGTGCGGACGGCGGCGAGGTCGGAGCCGGCGCCGGGTTCGCTGTAGCCCTGGCACCAGAGCTCCTCGACGGCCCGGATCGGGGGCAGGAAGCGGGCCTTCTGCTCCTCCGTGCCGTGGGCGAGGAGGGTGGGGCCGAGGAGCTGTTCGCCGATGTGGTTGACGCGGGCGGGGGCGTCGGCGAGGGCGTACTCCTCGTGGAAGGCGATCTGCTCCTCGAGGCTCGCGCCGCGTCCGCCGTACTCCTTCGGCCAGCCGACGCAGGTCCAGCCGTGCGCCGCCAGGTGCCGTTCCCAGGCGAGGCGTTCGGTGAACGCCTCGTGTTCCCTGCCCGGGCCGCCGAGGCCCTTGAGGCGGGCGTACTCGCCGCCGAGGTGAGCCTTCAGCCACTCCCGTATCTCGGCGCGGAACTCCGGGACGCTGTTCGCGGGGCGGCCTGCGGTACCGGCCGGGGCGCTGTCCGTGGCGCTGCTCATGGCCGTACGTTAACCTACCAAACACTTGTTAGGGAAGGATGCTCCCATGGATCTGACGCACACCGCCCAGGAGGAGGACTTCCGCGCGGAGGCCCGGGCCTGGCTGCGCGCCCACGTCCCGGCCGAGCCGCTGCCGTCCCTGGAGACCGAGGAGGGCTTCGCGGCCCATCGGGCCTGGGAGGCGGAGCTCGCCGCCGACCGCTGGTCGGTGGTGTCCTGGCCCGAGCGGTACGGAGGGCGGGGCGCGGACGTCTTCCGCTGGCTGGTGTTCGAGGAGGAGTACTACGCGGCGGGGGCGCCCGGCCGCGTCTCGCAGAACGGCATCAACCTGCTCGCCCCGACCCTCTTCGACCACGCCGCCGAGGAGCAACGGGCGCGGGTGCTGCCCTCGATGGCGACCGGCGAGGTCGTCTGGGCGCAGGCGTGGTCGGAGCCGGAGGCCGGCTCGGACCTGGCCGCGCTCAGCTCGCGGGCGGTACGGACGCCGGGGGGCTGGCTGCTGTACGGGCAGAAGACCTGGTCCTCCCGGGCCGCCTTCGCCGACCGGGCCTTCGGCATCTTCCGCACCGACCCGGCGGCCGACCGCCCGCACCGGGGGCTGACGTATCTGATGTTCGACCTGCGGGCGCCCGGTGTGACCGTCCGGCCCGTCGGGCGGCTCGACGGGAAGCCCGCCTTCGCCGAACTCTTCCTGGACGAGGTCTTCGTGCCCGACGAGGACGTGATCGGGGCGCCTGGCCAGGGCTGGCGGATCGCGATGTCCACGACGGGCAACGAACGCGGTCTGACGCTCCGCTCCCCCGGCCGCTTCCTCGCGGCGGCCGAGCGGCTCGTACGGCTGTGGCGCGCGACCGGCGAGGACCGGGGGCTGCGGGACCGGGTGGCGGACGCGGTGATCGGCGCGCGGGCCTACCAGCTCTTCACGGCGGCCGGTGCCTCGCGCTTCGCGGCGGGGGCGACGATCGGGGCGGAGTCGAGCCTCAACAAGGTCTTCTGGTCGGAGTACGACATCGCGCTGCACGAGACGGCGCTGGACCTGCTGGGCGGCGAGTGGGCGGAGTCCGGGGCGGGCGGCTGGTCGGACGGCGAGTGGGCGGACGGGGCATGGGCCGAAGGGTTCCTCTTCTCCCTCGCGGGCCCGATCTACGCGGGTACGAACGAGATCCAGCGCGACATCATCGCCGAGCGGCTGCTCGGCCTGCCGAAGGGACGCCGCTGATGAGGTTCCGGCTCACCGACGAACAGCGGGACTTCGGACGGTCGCTGGACGCCCTGCTGACGGCCGCCGACACCCCGGCGGCGATACGGTCCTGGGGCGCGGGTGACCCGGGCCGGGGGCTCGCCCTGTGGGCGCGGCTCGCGGAGGCGGGGGTCTTCGCGCTCGCGGTGCCACAGGCGTACGAGGGGGCGGGCGCCGGGTCCGTGGAAGTGGCCGTCGCCCTGACGGAGCTGGGACGTCACGGGGTACCCGGCCCGGCGGTGGAGACGGTGGCCGCGTCGGCCCTGCTCACCGAGCTGGCCCGGCGGGGCGAGGCGGACCCTGCCGAGCGCCTGCTGCCGGGCATCGCCTCGGGCGAGACCGTGACGACACTGGCGATACCCGCGAGCACGGCCACGTCCACGTCCACGCCCTCGCCCGGCGCGGGCGGCACATCGGGTACCTCGGGGACGACCCCGGGCACCCCCTCGGCCCGACTCCGTGCGGGAGCCGCTTCGGGCACCCCCCCGCCCCGGCCCGGCGCGGGCGGCACATCGGCGTCCCCAGCACCGCGGGGCTTCGGCCCGCGCCCCGGGCGCGGAGAGGCGGTGGACTCCACTGCGTACGCGCTGGACGCGGACGTCGCCGGGCTCACGCTCGTCGTCGCGGGCGACGAGCTGCGGATCGCCCGCGGGCACGGGCCCGTACGGGTGTCGGCGGATCCCGCGCGACGGTTCGCCCGGCCAGGCGGCGGGGAGCTGCTGGCCGCCGGGCCCGCCGTCGTGGCCGCCGCCGAGCACGCCGCCCGCTGGGCGATGCTCGCGACCGCCGCCCAGTCGCTCGGGGTCGGCCTCACCCTGCTCGACCGGACCGTGGCGTACGCGAAGCAGCGCACTCAGTTCGGGACGGCGATCGGCTCGTTCCAGGCGGTGAAGCACCGGCTGGCGGACACTCTGATCGGCCTGGAATTCGCCCGGCCTCTGCTCTTCGGAGCGGCGCTCACCTTCGAGAGCACCGATCTAGCCGCGGCGAAGGTCGGTGCGGGCGAGGCGGCCTACGCGGCCGCCCGCACCGCCCTGCAGATCCATGGCGCCGTCGGCTACACCGAGGAGCTGGACCTCTCCCTCTGGCTGCGCAAGGCACGGCCCCTGCGGGATGCCTGGGGCACTCCGTCCAGGTGCCGTGCCCTGGTCCTCGGCGCGTCGTGACCCATCATCAGGAGTCCTCGCGCGGCGGGCTGTCGTCGTTGCCGCGCCGGATCGTCCTCACCGGCCGTCCGGGCGCCCAGCTGCGCACGACCAGCTCGTCGTTCTCGACGCTGGTGCGGACGACCTCGGTCGGCTCCACCAGGAAGAGATGGAACGGCGGCGGCGCGCCGACCTCCTTGGCGAACCGCTCGAACGTCTCCGGGTCGGTCACCTCGACCGCCCGTCCGGAGATCCGGACGTCCCCGCCGTCCATGTCCGTCCCGCCGCCCGGATTGGCGAGCAGCGAGAGCCGCGGATCGCGCAGCAGGTCATGCGCCTTGCGGGAGTTCGGCATCATCGCGAGCCACAGCTCGTCGAGGCGGAAGTTCACCTCGAGGCCGGTGAGCCGCGGCGAGCCGTCCTTCCGGACGGTCGCCAGGACGTGGTGCGTGTAGCGGCCGAAGCGCTCCCGCACGGTGGCGGCGAGATCGGGCTCGGCGGCGGCGAAGCCGGACCAGGTGTACGTGAGGGCGTCTTCGGCGTGCGGGGCGTGTGCGGCGTCTCCGGTGTTTCCCATGGTTCAAGGAAACACCGGATACCCGACACCTTCCGTCCGGATTACTCCGGGCGCTCGGAGACGGAACGCTCGACGCAGAACTCGTTACCCTCCGGGTCGGCCATCACCGCCCACCCCCTGCCGTCCGGGGTCCGCCGGTCGTCGACCAGGGTGGCCCCCAGCTCGAGGAGTCGCTCGACCTCCTCGTCGCGCGTGCGGTCCTGCGGCTGCAGGTCGAGGTGGACCCGGTTCTTGACCGACTTCTTCTCGGGCACGGTCACGAAGAGGAGGCCGGCGCCGGGCGTCTCGACGAGCGCGTCCTCGTCACCCGGCTGGTCCTCGTCGGACACCTTGGCGTCAAGGACCTTGGCCCAGAAGGTGGCCAGGGCGTACGCGTCGGAGCTGTCGATCGTCACATGTCTCACCAGGGATCCCATGGCGCCACTATCACCCCCGCACCGCCCGCGCTGCCAGCCGATATGTGTCAGGAGCGCACGATGCCCCGCGCCCGGGCGGCCGCCAGCCAGGCGGGGAACTGGGAGACGATCCGGTCGTAGAGCTCCGCGTCCGGGACCCGGCGCGGGTCCTTCCCGGCGTGGAAGAATCCGGCGTTGTCGACCGGACGCTTGTCCGGGACGGCCAACTCGTCCAGTTTGCGCAGGAATTCGAACTGGCGGCTGTCCGGGTCGCCGAAGCCGATGAACTGCCAGAAGATCGGAAGCTTCGCCGCCTTGCACACGTAGCGTTCGGCGGCCGGCTTGTTGATCGGTCCGCCGTCCGTCTGGAAGACGACCAGTGCGGGGGCGGAGGCGCCGCTGTCGATGTAGTGGTCGATGACGGCGTCCATGGCCAGGTGGTAGCTGGTCTTGCCCATGTGACCGAGCCCGGCGACGATCCGGTCGATCCGCCCCTCGTGGCCGGCGAGCGAGATGTCTGTCTCGGCGTCGATGTCGGTGGAGAAGAAGACCACCGGCACCCGCCCGTCGTCGTCCAGGTTGGCTGAGAGCCCCAACACCCGGTCGGCCAGGGCCTGGACGCTGCCGTCCTGGTAGTACGGCTTCATCGACCCGGAGTAGTCGAGGACCAGGTACACGGCGACGCGCTGATCGCCCATGCCGTGCTTCCGCAGGGACACCCCCGCCGACTTGTAGAGACTCACCAGCGCGGGCGCGGACTCCTCGACCTTGCGCAGACTCAGGGCCACGGACGGCTCCCCTCCCTCATCCCGTACGGAATGCCGAGGGTACGTGATCGCCGGCGAGGGACGCCCTGGAAGACTGACCGGCATGCGTCTCGGCTCACGTCTCGGCCCGCGTGCCGGCACACCGGCCCTGACGCCGGGCCGTCCGGGGCCGGTGGACATGACGGCGACGATCGAGTGGCTGGAGCGGCTGCGCACCGGCCGGTACGCGACGCCCGGCGCGCCGACGGCCGTCGACGGTTCGGTGGGCGGGCCGCTGCTGTGGCCGGTGGACGAGGCGTGGCCGATGTGCGCGGAGCACGGCCGGGTGGCAGGGGTACGGCCGGAGCGGGCGCGGGTGTACTGCGCCGTCTGCGGTGCCGGGATACGGCTGCCGCTCACCCTCGACGCCGGTCCCGGCGCCCGCGGTTGGCGGCCGTTCGACGAAGGGCACGACACCCGGGACGGCACGCGGCCACCCTCCCTCCACGGGCCGGCCGGGATCAGCGCGGCGCGTGACGAGTACCTGGCCTTCGTCTGCCCGGCGGGCCCCTCGCACCCGCACCGGACGAGCAGCCGGTAGCTCCGGCAGGACGCGCCGCGGCGCCCACCCAGTCGTCCGGTCGGGGACATTCGGGGGGCGCCGCGCTCAGTTCCGTACGTCGTTGTACGGGACGTCTCAGGGTGGTGCGGGTCGGACCGCCGGCCGGTTCGGGCCGGCGGGTCGGTCAGGCCGTCAGGGCACGGTCCGTCGGACGGATCGGGGCGGGGAGCTCGCTCTCCCCCGTGAGGAAGCGGTCGACCCCGCGCGCCGCCGAGCGGCCCTCGGCGATCGCCCAGACGATCAGCGACTGACCGCGACCCGCGTCGCCGGCCACGAACACGCCGCCGACGTTGGTGGCGAAGTCCGCGTCCCGGGCGATGTTGCCACGCTCGTCGAGCTCCAGACCGAACTGCGAGACGAGACCGTTCTCGACGTCCGTGCCGGTGAAGCCCATCGCCAGGGTGACCAGCTGGGCGGGGATCTTGCGCTCCGTGCCCGGCTTCTGGGTCAGCTTACCCTCGACGAACTCGACCTCGACCAGGTGCAGGAACTGGACGTTGCCGTCCTCGTCGCCCTCGAAGTGGGTGGTGGAGACGGAGTAGACCCGCTCGCCGCCCTCCTCGTGGGCCGAGGTGACCTTGTAGAGCATCGGGAAGGTCGGCCAGGGCTGGCCGGCCGTCCGCTCCTCGCCCGGACGCGGCATGATCTCCAGCTGCGTGACCGAGGCCGCACCCTGACGGTGGGCGGTGCCCACGCAGTCCGCGCCCGTGTCGCCGCCGCCGATGACCACGACGTGCTTGCCCTCGGCCGTGATCGGCGGGGCCACGAAGTCACCCTCGACGACCTTGTTGGCGAGCGGCAGGTACTCCATCGCCTGGTGGATGCCGTTCAGCTCCCGGCCCGGGACGGGCAGGTCGCGTGCGGTGGTGGCACCGGCCGCGATGACCACGGCGTCGTACCGCTTGCGCAGGTCGGTCGCCGTGATGTCGCGGCCGATCTCCACCCCGGTGCGGAACTTGGTGCCCTCCGCGCGCATCTGCTCGATGCGGCGATTGATGTGCCGCTTCTCCATCTTGAACTCGGGGATGCCGTAGCGCAGCAGGCCGCCGATGCGGTCGGCGCGCTCGAACACGGCGACCGTGTGGCCGGCCCGGGTCAGCTGCTGGGCGGCGGCGAGACCCGCCGGGCCCGAGCCGATGACGGCGACGGTCTTGCCGGACAGGCGCTCGGGAGCCTGCGGCTTGACGTCGTTGCTGTCCCACGCCTTGTCGATGATGGAGACTTCGACGTTCTTGATGGTGACGGCCGGCTGGTTGATGCCGAGCACGCACGCGGCCTCGCACGGAGCCGGGCACAGGCGGCCGGTGAACTCCGGGAAGTTGTTCGTGGCGTGCAGCCGCTCGGAGGCCTGCGCCCAGTCCTCGCGGTAGGCGTAGTCGTTCCACTCGGGGATGAGGTTCCCCAGCGGACAGCCGTTGTGGCAGAACGGGATGCCGCAGTCCATGCAGCGGCCGGCCTGCTTGCTGATGATCGGCAGCAGGGAGCCGGGAACGTAGACCTCGTTCCAGTCCTTGACTCGCTCGCCCACCGGGCGGGTCTTGGCGACCTCGCGCCCGGTGGTCAGGAAGCCCTTGGGATCAGCCATGGGTCGCCGCCTCCATCATCTTCTCGGTGGTCTCCTGCTCGGAGAGACCGGCGAGCTCAGCGGCGTCCTTGGCGGCGAGCACTGCCTTGTACGTGGTGGGGATGATCTTGCTGAAGCGGTCCACGTTCGCGGACCAGTCGGCGAGGAGCTTCTCGGCGACGGTCGAGCCGGTCTCCTCGTGGTGGCGGCGCACGACGTCGTGCAGCCACGCCCTGTCGGTGTCCGACAGGGCCTCGATCGCCTCCAGGTTCCCGGAGTTGACGTTGTCCCGGTCGAGATCGACGACGTAGGCGACGCCGCCCGACATGCCGGCCGCGAAGTTGCGGCCGGTCTCGCCGAGGACGACCGCCGTGCCACCGGTCATGTACTCGCAGCCGTGGTCGCCCACGCCCTCCGAGACGACCAGCGCGCCGGAGTTGCGGACGCAGAAGCGCTCGCCGGTGCGGCCGCGCAGGAACAGCTCGCCGCCGGTCGCGCCGTACGCGATGGTGTTGCCCGCGATGGTGGAGTACTCCGCCAGGTGGTCGGCGCCCCGGTCGGGGCGGACGATCACGCGGCCGCCGGAGAGGCCCTTGCCGACGTAGTCGTTGGCGTCGCCCTCCAGGCGGAGGGTGACACCGGCCGGCAGGAAGGCGCCGAAGGACTGGCCGGCGGAGCCGGTGAAGGTGATGTCGATGGTGTCGGCGGGCAGACCCGCGCCGCCGAACTTCTTCGTCACCTCGTGGCCGAGCATGGTGCCGACCGTGCGGTTGATGTTGCGGATCGCGACCTGGGCCCGGACCGGCTGCGCCTCCTCGGCGGTGGCCGCGCCCAGCGCCTCGGCGGCGAGCTCGATCAGCTCGTTGTCGAGGGCCTTCTCCAGACCGTGGTCCTGCTCGATCAGGGCGTGACGGACCGCGCCCTCGGGCAGCTCGGGTACGTGGAAGAGCGGGGCCAGGTCAAGGCCCTGCGCCTTCCAGTGCGTGACCGCGCGGCTGGTGTCGAGCAGCTCCGCGTGGCCGACGGCCTCTTCGAGCGTACGGAAGCCCAGCTCGGCGAGGAGCTCGCGGACCTCCTCGGCGATGAACTCGAAGAAGTTGACGACGTACTCGGCCTTGCCGGAGAACCGGTCGCGCAGGACGGGGTTCTGGGTGGCGATGCCGACCGGGCAGGTGTCCAGGTGGCAGACGCGCATCATGACGCAGCCGGATACGACGAGCGGCGCGGTCGCGAAACCGAACTCCTCGGCGCCGAGGAGCGCGGCGATAACGACGTCACGGCCGGTCTTGAGCTGGCCGTCGGTCTGGACGACGATCCGGTCGCGCAGGCCGTTGAGCAGCAGGGTCTGCTGGGTCTCGGCGAGGCCGAGCTCCCAGGGGCCGCCCGCGTGCTTGAGGCTCGTCAGGGGAGACGCGCCCGTACCGCCGTCGTGGCCGGAGATGAGGACGACGTCCGCGTGCGCCTTGGAGACACCGGCGGCGACCGTGCCGACGCCGACCTCGGAGACCAGCTTCACGTGGATGCGGGCCGCCGGGTTGGCGTTCTTGAGGTCGTGGATCAGCTGGGCCAGGTCCTCGATGGAGTAGATGTCGTGGTGCGGCGGCGGCGAGATCAGACCGACACCCGGGGTGGAGTGCCGGGTCTTGGCGACCCACGGGTAGACCTTGTGGCCGGGCAGCTGGCCGCCCTCGCCGGGCTTGGCGCCCTGCGCCATCTTGATCTGGATGTCGTCCGCGTTGACCAGGTACTCGCTGGTCACACCGAAGCGGCCGGAGGCGACCTGCTTGATGGAGGAGCGGCGCGCCGGGTCGTACAGGCGCTCCGGGTCCTCGCCGCCCTCGCCGGTGTTGGACTTGCCGCCCAGCTGGTTCATGGCGATGGCGAGGGTCTCGTGCGCCTCGCGGGAGATGGAGCCGTAGGACATGGCACCGGTCGAGAACCGCTTGACGATCTCGGAGACCGGCTCGACCTCGTCGAGGGGGATCGAGGGGCGGTCGGAGGTGAAGCCGAAGAGGCCGCGGAGCGTCATCAGGCGCTCGGACTGCTCGTTCACCCGGTCCGTGTACTTCTTGAAGATGTCGTACCGCTTGTTGCGCGTGGCGTGCTGCAGGCGGAAGACGGTCTCCGGGTCGAACAGGTGCGGCTCGCCCTCGCGGCGCCACTGGTACTCGCCGCCGATGTCGAGGGCGCGGTGCGCGGAGGGAACGCCGGAGGCGGGGTACGCCTTGGAGTGGCGGGCCGCGACCTCCTTGGCGACGACGTCGAGCCCGGCGCCGCCGATCTTGGTGGCGGTGCCGTTGAAGTACTTCGCGACGAAGGCCTCGTCGAGGCCGACGGCCTCGAAGACCTGGGCGCCGCGGTAGGAGGCGACGGTCGAGATGCCCATCTTCGACATGACCTTGAGGACGCCCTTGCCGAGGGCGTAGATCAGGTTGCGGATGGCCTGCTCGGGCTCCAGGCCCTCGATGAAGGTGCCGGCGCGGACCAGGTCCTCGACCGACTCCATCGCGAGGTACGGGTTGACGGCGGCGGCGCCGTAGCCGATGAGGAGCGCGACGTGGTGGACCTCGCGGACATCGCCGGCTTCGACCAGCAGACCCACCTGGGTGCGCTGCTTGGTGCGGATGAGGTGGTGGTGGACGGCCGCGGTGAGCAGCAGCGACGGGATCGGCGCGTGCTCGGCGTCGGAGTGCCGGTCGGACAGGACGATCAGGCGGGCGCCGCCCTCGATCGCCGCGTCGGCCTCGGCGCAGATCTCCTCGATGCGGGCGGCGAGCGCGTCGCCGCCGCCGGAGACCCGGTACAGGCCGGAGAGGGTGGCGGCCTTCATGCCGGGCATGTCGCCGTCGGCGTTGATGTGGATGAGCTTGGCCAGCTCGTCGTTGTCGATCACCGGGAACGGCAGGGTGACCGAGCGGCAGGAGGCCGAGGTCGGCTCGAGCAGGTTGCCCTGGGGGCCCAGCGAGGAGCGCAGCGAGGTGACGAGTTCCTCGCGGATGGCGTCCAGCGGCGGGTTCGTGACCTGAGCGAAGAGCTGGGTGAAGTAGTCGAAGAGCAGCCGGGGGCGCTCGGAGAGGGCCGCGATCGGGGAGTCCGTACCCATGGAGCCGAGCGGCTCGCCGCCGGTGCGGGCCATCGGGGCGAGGATGACGCGGAGCTCTTCCTCGGTGTAGCCGAAGGTCTGCTGGCGGCGGGTGACCGAGGCGTGGGTGTGGACGATGTGCTCGCGCTCGGGAAGGTCCTCGAGCTCGATCTCGCCGGTCTCCAGCCATTCGGCGTACGGCTTCTCGGCGGCGAGGCCGGCCTTGATCTCGTCGTCCTCGATGATCCGGTGCTCGGCGGTGTCGACGAGGAACATCTTGCCGGGCTGCAGGCGGCCCTTGCGGACGACCTTGGCGGGGTCGATGTCGAGGACGCCGACCTCGGAGGAGAGGACGACGAGGCCCTCGTCGGTGACCCAGTAGCGGCCGGGGCGCAGACCGTTGCGGTCGAGGACCGCGCCGACCTGGACGCCGTCGGTGAAGGTGACGCAGGCCGGGCCGTCCCAGGGCTCCATCATCGTGGAGTGGTACTGGTAGAAGGCGCGCCGGGCCGGGTCCATCGTCTCGTGGTTCTCCCACGCCTCGGGGACCATCATCAGGACCGAGTGCGGCAGCGAGCGGCCGCCGAGGTGGAGGAGCTCCAGGACCTCGTCGAAGGAGGCGGAGTCCGAGGCGTCCGGCGTACAGACGGGGAAGATGCGGTCGAGCTTGCCCTCGCCGAACAGCTCGGAGGACAGCTGGGACTCGCGGGCCACCATCCAGTTGCGGTTGCCCTTGACCGTGTTGATCTCGCCGTTGTGCGCGACGAAGCGGTACGGGTGGGCGAGCGGCCAGCTCGGGAAGGTGTTGGTGGAGAACCGGGAGTGGACCAGGGCCACGGCGGTGGCGCAGCGGCGGTCCGACAGGTCCGGGAAGAAGGGCTCCAGCTGGCCGGTGGTCAGCATGCCCTTGTAGACGATGGTGCGGGCGGAGAGCGAGGGGAAGTACGTCCCGGCCTCGCGCTCGGCGCGCTTGCGCAGCAGGAACGCCTTGCGGTCCAGTGCGATGCCCTCGCTGCTGCCGTCGGCGACGAAGAGCTGCCGGAAGACGGGCATGGTGGAGCGGGCGGAGGCGCCGAGCAGCTCGGGGGCGACGGGGACCTCGCGCCAGCCGAGGACGGTCAGGCCCTCTTCGCCGGCGATCGCCTCGATCCGCTCGACGGCCTGTGCGGGGCCGTCGGCGGGAAGGAAGGCGATACCGACGGCGTACGCGCCGGCGGCGGGGAGCTCGAAGTCGGTGACCTCGCGCAGGAAGGCGTCCGGGACCTGGAGCAGGATGCCCGCGCCGTCTCCGGAGTCGGGCTCGGAGCCGGTGGCGCCGCGGTGTTCGAGATTGCGCAGTACGGTCAGCGCCTGCTCGACCAGTGCGTGACTGGCTACACCGGTGAGGGTGGCCACGAACCCGACACCACAGGCGTCGTGTTCGTTACGGGGGTCGTACATCCCCTGCGGAGCGGGGCGACCGTCCATGGGCGACCAGGCGTCGGAACGCATCGGCACTCCCGTCGTCGTCGTGGCATATGCAGCAGCCGAGGGACGACGTTGGCCCTCCGCGAAATTTCGTGCAGGTTACATGATGGCTGGCTTCTCGCAGGACGGATAGCGCATTCCAGCATGCGGACACCGCTGATACGGAGCGGTGGCGATGGTTCACGTGTGGACAGGTCGATCTTGTGCGATTCGAGCGGATTCGACGACCCGTCGCGGAGCGAGCCTCATTGCCCGCAGCGCTTACGCCTCATGCCCGATGGTTAAGGATTCGAAACCAGCGAGTAACGGCTAGATATGTAGCGCTGCGCATAGTGTCTCACCGGAGCGGCGGATCCGCCCAGGGATATACGTCACAGCAGCGTCGGCCAGACCCGGACACATGCCCCAAGAATGCCCGAAAGGCCCCCGGCATGCGACGGGGGCCTTGAGGGGGAACGAATGCGGCGATGGCGGACCGCGGCGGTACCGGGGGCTACGCAGCGGGCCGGGCCGGGGCTACAGCGCGGCTCCGAAGGCCATCCCGAGGCCGTACGTGACGGCCGCGGCCGCGCCACCGAGGACGAGCTGGCGCACTCCGCTGAACCACCAGCTGCGGGCGGTCACCCGGGCGACCAGCGCGCCGCAGCCGAAGAGCCCGACGAGCGCGAGGAGCACGGCGGGCCACAGCGCGGTGGCGCCGAGCAGGTACGGCAGGACGGGCAGCAGCGCGCCGAGCGCGAAGGAGGCGAACGAGGAGACCGCGGCGATCGTCGGCGACGGCAGGTCGTCCGGGTCGATGCCCAGCTCCTCGCGGGCGTGGATCTCCAGCGCCTGCTCGGGGTCCTTGGAGAGCTGCATCGCCACCTCGCGGGCGAGGGCGGGCTCGACGCCCCGGGACACGTACAGCGCGGCGAGCTCCTCCATCTCGTCGACGGGGTGCTTGCGCAACTGCCGGCGTTCGACGTCCAGTTCCGCCTGGACGAGCTCGCGCTGCGAGGCGACCGAGGTGTACTCGCCGGCCGCCATGGAGAAGGCGCCGGCCGCGAGCCCGGCGAGGCCGGTGATGACGATGGCCTGCTGGGAGACCGCGCCACCGGCGACACCAGTCATCAGGGCCAGGTTGGAGACCAGGCCGTCCATGGCACCGAAGACCGCCGGGCGCAGCCAGCCGCCGTTCACATCGCGGTGCGTGTGGTTGTCGCGGTGGGCCTCGTGAAGTGGCGCCTCGGTTTCGATGATGGACATGCTTCTCCCCTGTCGTTCCGGCGGGTCGGGCCGACCCCGCCGCCGCCCTCAACATCCTCGAAAATACGCGCGATGTAAGGGGTGCGCCAGCAAGGCAGGCCGTACTTACTAAGGTCCACCTGACCTTTCCGCTGCGGCGTCAGCCGGGTGACAGAGACGTTTCTTCGCACGGTTCGCGCTCTCGCGTGGCACAGATCCAGGAACCGGGAAAGGGAGCGAGATGGTGAGCGAGACCGAGTCGATCGCTTGCGACACGCGCGAGCGGGCCAGGGGCGCGCTGCTCGGCCTCGCGGTCGGCGACGCGCTCGGCGCCCCCGCCGAGAACATGCGTCCCTCGGAGATCCGCCGCCGCTGGGGCCGGATCGAGGGCTTCGTGGCGGACCGTCCGGCCGGCACGGACGACACGGAGTACGCGATCTTCTCCGGGCTGCTGCTCGCCCGCCACGGCTCCGCGCTGACCGTCCAGCATGTGGAACGGGCCTGGCACCACTGGATCGCCGACCTGGACGAGGGCCCGTTCAGGGGGGCCGGATTCAGCGAGCGCGGCACGCTGGAGAACCTCCGCCGGGGCCTGGCCGCCCCCATCTCCGCCCAGCACCGGCACGCCTGGTCGGACGGCCTGGCCATGCGGGCGGCCCCGTTCGGGGTGTTCGCGGCGGGCCGTCCGTCGGAGGCGGCCCGCCTGGTCGCCATCGACGGCAGCGTGAGCCACGACGGCGAGGGGATCTACGGCGGCCAGGCGGTCGCGGCGGGCGTCGCGGCGGCGATGGGCGGAGCCTCGGTCACCTCGGTCATCGCGGCGGCGCTCTCGGTCGTGCCGATGGACTCCTGGACGGCCCGCTCGATGCGCCGCGCGGTGGTGGCGGCCCAGCGCGTCCAGCCGGACGCCCTGACCAGGGAACGCACGGTCCGCTCGGCGGTGGTCATCGGCGGCTACCCGTGGACGGACCTGGCCCCGGAAGCGGTGGGCCTCGCCTTCGGCGCCTTCGCGGCGGCCCGCGGCGACTTTCGTACGGCGGTCCTGACCGCGGTCAACATGGGCCGCGACGCGGACACCACGGCGGCGGTGGCGGGTGCCTTGGCCGGGGCGGTGGCAGGCGCGTCGGCGATCCCGGAGGAATGGTCGACCGCCATCGGCCCGGTAAGGGGCAGCTGCCTCCCGTCGATGCGGGGCTACCACGTCCTGGACATCGCGGACCTCCTCACCACGGACGACGAGGAGGCGGCATGACCCCCACCAACCCCACCCACCAAGCCTTCGGCTCCACCCCCGTCACCCCCGCCACCGGGCCGAACACCCCGGCCACCGCGACAAGCCCGGGTGAGCCGGGCGGGCCGGCCACCCCGACCGGCCCGGGTGAGCCGGGCGGGCCTGCGCGGCCGGCTGCCCCCGTCGTACCGACCACGCCGGCAGGCCCGGCTGGGCCCGGGGTGCCCGCGTTGCCTGATGTGCCCACGCTGCTCGACGGGCCTGCCCGCCCGACGGCCCCCGCCACGCCGCCCACGCCGGCGAGCCCAGCCTGGCCGGCCGCGGGAACCCGCTCCGCACCCGCTGCTGCTGCCGCTGTGGGCAATCGTTCCGCAGAGGTGGGGTCACCTCCCGGGCGAAGCTCCGGGGCAGGGTGGGCACAGCCCACGGGACATGGTGGCCGTGACAAGGGCGGCGCCCACACGGGCCTGGCGGCCGCGCACGGGGTCGGCCCCGCGCAAGGGGACCTGCGGGTGGCGCCGGGACCGGGCGCCCGTACCGCCAAGATCGAGGGCCTCCTCCTCGGCCTCGCCGCAGGCGACGCCGCCGGCTGGCCCGCGGCCAGACACAGAGCCGCCCGCATGCCCGAGTGGACCCGCCGCCTCACCCGCGAACTCGACACCTTCGCCGAGCAGAACGCCACCACCACCCTCCCCGTCCCCATCGCCCTCAACCAACCCCCCGAACCCCTCCGCCTCGGCCCCTCCGACGACGCCGAGTGGGCCGTCTTCACCGCCGAGGCCTTCCTCGCCGCCTCGGGCCCGCTCTTCACCTCCCTCTCCCCCGAGCGCCGCCTCCGCGCCGCCGTCGACATGGCCTGGAACTCCCTCGCGAGCCAGATCGCCGCCGCCGCCGACCGCGCCCCCGAGGTCGAGTCCGCCGTCCTCCCCCTCCGCGCCCGGATCTCCGTACGGGCGGGGCTCGGCAATCTCGCCACCGGCCTGCGTCCGCCCGCGACGGGGCACGACAACCCGCACTACTTCGACGACGCCGCCTGCGGCCGGGCCGCCGTCCTCGCCCTCGCGCACCCGGGAGACCCCGTCGCCGCCGCCGAACTCGCCGAGTTCGACGCCCGCTACACCCAGGACGGGGACGGCGTACACGGCGCCCGCGCGATGGCCGCAGCCGTCGCCGCCGCGCTCGGCGGGGCGACGGTCGACGACGCCGTCGCCGCCGCGCTCGCCCAGCTCCCGCCCGCCACCGAGATCGGCCGCAACGCCCGCCAGGCCGTGAAGATGGCCGAGGAGGCCGCGACCGCCTTCGAGCTCGTCCCCCTCCTGGAGCACCAGATCGTCGACCACGTCTACAGCTACGGCATCGCCGCGGCCGAGACCGTGCCCGTCGCCCTCGCCCTCGCCACCGCCGCACGGGGCGAGGTCTCCGCCGCCGTCCCGGCCGCCGCCTGCCTCTCCCGTGTCGCGGACTCCGCCCCGGCGCTCGCGGGCGCGCTCACCGGCACGCTCGGCGGTGGCGACTCGGTGCCCGCCAGCTGGCGCGAGGCCTGCCGTACGCTCGCCGGCTGCGCGCTTCCCCGCCTCGCCGGCACGGACCTCGTCGAACTCGCCGAACTTCTCGGAAACACGGAACTGGCCGCCCCGGGTGGACAATTCCGACATGACACCCACACTGGATGACCGGATCGCCGGCAGCCTCATCGGTGCCGCTGTCGGCGACGCCCTCGGCGGCCCCGTCGAGGGCTACACCCCGGAGCAGATCGTGGAACGCCACGGCGGCCGCGTCACGGGGATCGTCGGCCCCTGGAACGGCGAGGCCTGGCGCACGGCCCGCCCCATCGCCCCGTACCACAAGGGCGACGGGCACGTCACCGACGACACCTTGATGACCCACGCCCTGATCAGAGTGTACGAGAAGGTCCGCGACCACCTCGACGCGCACGCGGTGGCGGACCACCTGGTCCCCGACCTCATCGGGAACCCCGTCTGGATTCCGGAGCTGGAGACCGAAGCCCTCCCCCTCCAGCGGATCTTCCTCGCGGAGAAGTGGATCGTCACCCGGCTCCACTACGGCCATGTCGACCCGCGCGAGGCGGGCAGCGGAAACATCGTCAACTGCGGTGCGGCGATGTACATGGCTCCGGTGGGGCTGGTCAACGCGGCGAATCCGGCGGGCGCCTACGCGGAGGCGCTGGACGTCGCGGGCGCCCACCAGTCCTCGTACGGAAGGGAGGCGGCGGGCGTCCTCGCCGCGGCGGTGGCGGCGGCGTGTAAGCCGGGCGCGACGCCGGAATCGGTGGTCGACGCCTCTCTCTCCCTCGCCAAGGACGGCACCCGCTCGGCGATCGAGGCCGTCGCCGAAGTGGCGGCTCGCCACTCGGACTTCGAGTCCGCGCTGATCCCGCTGCGGAGCGCGGTGGCTCCCTTCGACACGGTAGGCCCCGACTACCGCGCCCCGTCCCTGGGCGCCCGCCGCCCGTCCCGGCTCCACGCGATCGAGGAACTACCCGTCGCCCTGGGCATGCTGCTGGTCGGCGGGGGCGACTACCGGCGTACGGTGCTCGGCTCGGTCAACTACGGCCGTGACTGCGACTCGATCGCGACGATGGCGGGGGCGTTGGTGGGTGCGCTCCGGGGGGAGGCGGCCGTTCCCTCCGAATGGTCGAAGCAGGTCGCCGAGGCGAGCCGTCTGGACCTGCACGCCCCGGCGGCGGCGCTGACCGCCGTCGCGCACGAGGTCTTCGCCCGCGACACGGCACGGCGCCGCGCGCACGAGGCGGCGTACGCGGCCCTGACGCGCGCGGCCCGATGAACCTGCGCGTCACCTGGGTCCAGCCGGAGGACCTCCTCGGCCACGAACTCCGCCAGGCGGCCGAGGACGGCCGCGACGCCTCCGTGATCGCCGCCCGCTGGCGAGCGGCGGGCGGCCTGCCCGCCCCCGGGGCGGCCGGCGCCTCCCCCGACCCGGCGCCCCCGCACCTGCGGGCGCTCGCGTGGACCCTGCTGGACGAACTGTCCGCCCTCCCCCGCCCACTGACCGCCGACGAACCCACCTCCCTACCCGCCCTCCAGGCCGGCGCCCCCCACCTGCCGCCCGTGGACGTGGCGCCCGGTCTGTACGACCGGCTGCACGCCGCCTGGCTCGGCCGCGCCGCCGGGTGTCTGCTGGGCAAACCCGTCGAGAAGCTGCCCCTGCCCGCCATTCGCGTCCTCGCCGGCGCCGCCGGCAACTGGCCCCTCTCCTCCTGGTTCACCGCCGTGGGCGTGCCCCCCGCGCTGCTCGCCGCCCATCCCTGGAACCGCCGGTCCGCCACCACCTCCCTCGCCGAGAACATCGACGGGATGCCCGAGGACGACGATCTCAACTACCCCCTCCTCAACCTCCTCCTGCTCCAGCGGTACGGCCGCGACTTCACCACCGCCGACGTCGCCCGCCTCTGGCTCGACGAACTCCCCGCCGGCCGCACCTTCACGGCCGAGCGCGTCGCCTACCGCAACCTCCTCGACGGCATCGAGCCGCCGCTGACCGCCGTCCACCGCAACCCCTTCCGCGAGTGGATCGGCGCCCAGATCCGGGCCGACGTCCACGGCTGGACCCACCCCGGCGATCCGGTGGCCGCCGCCGCGCAGGCGTACCGGGACGCGGCGCTCACCCACACCGCCAACGGGATCTACGGCGCCATGTTCGTCGCCGCCACCCTCGCCACGGCCGCGACCGGCACCGCCGACGTCCACCAGGCCCTCGCCGCCGGGCTCGCCGTGGTCCCCCCGCGCTCGCGGCTGGCCCGGGCCGTCCGCCTCGGCATCGGTTCGGCCCGCACCACCCCCGACTTCGACCTCGTCGTGGACCGGCTCCATGCCGCGCTCGGCGGGTATCACTGGGTCCATGCCGTCCCCAACGCCGCCCTCCTCGCCGCCGCGCTCACCCACGCCGACGGCGACTTCTCGCGCTCCATCTGCGCGGCGGTCTCCGGCGGCTGGGACACCGACTCCAACGGCGCCACCGCCGGTTCCGTCGCCGGTCTCCTCTCCGGCCGGCCCGACCGGCTGCCCGAGCGCTGGACCTCCCCCCTCAAGAACCGCCTCTCGACCTCGATCCCGTCCTTCGACGGCACGGGCTTCGACACCCTCGCCGAACTGACGCACATGGAGGCAGTACGCCCATGACCAGCATCGTGGTGCTCGGCAGCACCAACATGGACCTCGTCGCCTTCGTGCCCCGGGCCCCCGGGCGCGGAGAGACCGTCACCGGCCGGGAGTTCCGGACGATCCCCGGCGGCAAGGGCGCCAACCAGGCCGTCGCCGCCGCCCGGGCCGGTGCCGAGGTGGCGATGATCGGCGCGGTCGGCACCGACGACTTCGGCGTACGCCTCCGGGCCGCCCTGGACGGCGCCGGCGTCGACACCGACCTCCTGCGCACCGCCGAAGGCGCCTCCGGCACCGCGCACATCGTCGTCGACGACGAGGGCGGCAACGCGATCGTCGTCGTCCCCGGCGCCAACGGCACCGTCACCTCCCTCACCCACGGCGACGAGGCCCTGATCGGCACCGCCGACACCCTGCTCCTCCAGCTCGAAATCCCCCTCCCCGTCGTGACCGCCGGCGCTGTCACCGCCCGCCGGCTCGGCGTCCGTACCGTGCTCACCCCGGCCCCCGCCCGGCCCCTGCCCGCCGAACTCCTCGCCGCGACGGACCTGTTGGTCCCCAACGAGCACGAGGCCACCGCCCTCACCGGGATCGCCGACCCGTACGAGGCGGCGGCGGCGCTGCTGCGGGACGTGCCCGAGGTGGTCATCACCCTCGGCGCGGCCGGCTGTCTCCACGCCGCCCGCGGCGGCGAACCGTTCACCGTGCCCGCCCCGCGGGTCCGGACCGTGGACACCACGGCCGCGGGCGACACCTTCGCCGGTGCGCTCGCCGTCGCCCTCGGCGAGGGCCGCCCCGTCCGCGAGGCCCTGGCCTGGGCCTCGACCGCCGCCGCCCTCTCCGTCCAGCGCGAGGGCGCCTCCTCCTCCATGCCGTACCGCTCGGAGATCGACGCGGCCCACGGCTCCCTCACCACCGGCCAGGAGGTCGACGCCGTATGAGCCGTCCCGCCACCGACTCCGCCGCTCCTCCCCTCCAGGGTCTGCGTGTCCTCGATCTCGCCACGCTCTTCGCCGGGCCGCTCGCGGCCATGATGCTCGGCGACTTCGGCGCCGACGTCGTCAAGATCGAGCACCCCCGCAAACCCGATCCCTCCCGCGGCCACGGCCCCGCGAAGGACGGGGTCGGTCTGTGGTGGAAGGTCCTGGGCCGCAACAAGCGGACCATCACCCTCGACCTCTCCACCCATGGCGGCCGCGACACCCTGCTGCGCCTCGCCGCCGACGCCGACGTGATCGTGGAGAACTTCCGCCCCGGCACCCTCGAACGCTGGGGTCTGGGCTGGGAGGAACTCTCGACCGTCAACCCGAAGCTCGTCCTCGCCCGGGTCACCGGCTTCGGCCAGTTCGGCCCGTACTCCCACCGCCCCGGCTTCGGCACGCTGGCCGAGGCGATGAGCGGCTTCGCCTCGATCACCGGGGAGCCCGACGGCCCGCCCACCCTGCCCCCCTTCGGCCTGGCCGACTCGATCGCGGCCCTGGCGACGGCGTACGCGGTGATGACCGCGCTCACCGCCAGGACCGCCACCGGACGCGGCCAGGTCGTCGACATGGCGATCATCGAACCGATGCTCTCCGTCATCGGGCCCCACCCCCTCTGGTACGACCAGCTCGGCTACGTCCAGCCCCGGACCGGCAACCGCTCCCGCAACAACGCCCCACGCAACACCTACCGCACCGCCGACGACTCCTGGGTCGCCGTCTCCACCTCCGCCCAGTCCATCGCCGAACGCGTGATGCGGCTGGTCGGCCGCCCCGAGCTGATCGACGAGCCCTGGTTCGCCGACGGAACCGGCCGGGCCGCGCACGCGGACGTCCTCGACGAGGCGGTCGGCTCCTGGATCGCCCGCCACACCCGCGACGAGGCCCTGGCAGCCTTCGAGAAGGCGGAAGCGGCGATCGCCCCCGTCTACGACGTCCGGGACGTGATGACCGATCCGCAGTACCGCGCCCTGGACACCATCACCGAGGTCCCGGACCCCGAACTGGGTCCGATCCGTATGCAGAACGTCCTCTTCCGGCTCTCCGAGACTCCCGGCGCGATCCGCTGGACCGGTCGGCCGCACGGCGCGGACACGGCCCAGGTCCTCGCCGAACTCGGCCTCACTCCTGCCGAGATCGGAGCCCTACGGGGCGAAGGAGCCGTATGACCTTCCCCCTCACCTGGCTGTACGCCCCCGGGGACCGCCCCGCCGTCGTCCGCAAGGCCCTGGTCTCGGGCGCGGACGTGGTGATCGTCGACCTGGAGGACGCGGTGGCCCCTGACCGCAAGGCCTACGCCCTGGCCGCCACCGCCGATCTCCTCGCCGACACCCAGCCCGTACCGGTCCATGTGCGCATCCACTCGCCGCGCGACATCCCATGCCTGGCCCCCCTCCCCGGCCTGTCCGGTTTCCGTGTTCCCAAGGTGACACACGCCACTGACATCCACCGGATCGCCCAAGCCGTCCCGGGCATCCCGCTCTTCCCGCTCCTGGAGAACGCCCTGGCGGTCGAGCACGCCTACGCCATCGCCACCGCCCACCCGTCGGTGCGCGGCATCGCCCTCGGCGAGGCGGACCTCCGCGCCGATCTCGGGGTACGGGACGACAGCGGCCTCGACTGGCCGCGCAGCCGAGTCGTCGTCGCCGCCCGCGCGGCGGCCCTCCCGCCCCCGGCCCAGTCGGTCCACCCCGACATCCGGGACCTGGACAGCCTGGCGGCCAGCTGCGCACGGGGCCGCGCCCTGGGTTTCCTCGGCCGGGCGGCGATCCACCCCCGCCAGCTCCCGGTCATCGAGCAGGCGTACCTCCCCACCCCTGACGAGGTCGCCGCCGCGGAGGAGGTCGTCAAGGCGGCGGAGACGGAGGAGGGCGCCCTGGCCCTCCCGGACGGCCGCTTCGTCGACGCGGCGGTCGTGGAGGGCGCCCGTCGCGTCCTGACCCTCGCGACGAGGGGCTGAGGCACACCGGCACGCGGACGGGGGCGGTCCGGACCTCTCGGTCCGGGCCGCCCCCGGCGCAGATGTGCGGGACGTCCCCGGTCAGCCCTTGCCGGCGCCGTTCCCGGCCCGCTCGTCGTCCGGACTCCGCGGCCGGTCCACAGGCTCGTCGGCAGGCTCGTCGACGGCCTCGTCCGCCGTGGCGGAACCGGCCTCGGTGTCGTCCGCGGGCTCCGAGTCGCCCTCGTCCTTCGCGTCCCCGGCCGGCTTGTCGGCCGCCCGCGCCGCCGGCTCCACGACCTCTTCCCGGCCCGGACGGACCCGCGCGGAGATCACGATGTAGGCGACGGCCAGGACGAAGACGACGATCGCCGTCCATACGTTCAGCCGCAGGCCGAGCACGTGGTGCGCCTCGTCGACGCGCATGTACTCGATCCACGCGCGGCCCGCGCAGTACGCGGCGACGTAGAGCGCGAAGGCCCTCCCGTGGCCGAGCTTGAACCGGCGGTCCGCCCAGACGACGAGCAGCGCGACACCGATGCACCACAGCGACTCGTACAGGAAGGTCGGGTGGTAGAGCCCCGCCTCGCGGTTCGGGCCCTCCGTGATCTTCAGCGCCCACGGCAGATCGGTGGGCCTGCCGTACAGCTCCTGGTTGAACCAGTTGCCCCAGCGGCCGATGGCCTGGGCGAGGGCGATGCCGGGCGCGATGGCGTCCGCGTACGCCGGCAGCGGGATGCCGCGGCGGCGGCATCCGATCCAGGCGCCCACCGCACCGAGCGCGATGGCGCCCCAGATGCCGAGGCCGCCCTCCCAGATCTTGAAGGCGTCGACCCAGTTCTCACCTTCGCTGAAGTAAAGCTGGTAGTCGGTGATCACGTGGTAGAGGCGGCCGCCGACGAGACCGAAGGGCACCGCCCAGACGGCGATGTCGGCCACGGTGCCGGCTTTGCCGCCCCGGGCGAGCCAGCGCTTGTTGCCGTACCAGACGGCGACGAAGACACCGATGATGATGCAGAAGGCATAGCCGCGCAGCGGAACCGGTCCGAGGTGGAGGACGCCGGTCGACGGGCTGGGAATGTAGGCAAGGTCCATGGCAGGACCGACGCTACCCTGCCGGGCGGGCGCGGCGGCAGCCCACCCGGCAACGTCTGCGTAACTACCGCTCTCAGCCGCCGGACGCCGGTGAGGCGGTCCCCGCCTTCTTGCCCTTGTTGGCCTCGGCGACCCACTTCTTGAGGTTCTCCGGGGAGATCTGCTCGTTCTCCTTCTGCGGGAAGATCGATTCTCCGTTGAGGAGGACCGACGGAGTGCCGCGGAATTCTCCCTTCCGGAAGGCGTCGTTGGACTTCGCGATCCAGCTGTCGTGCGTGCCGCCCTCGACACAGCTGCGGAAGGCGGGCGTGTCGAGCCCCGGCACCTTCCCCGCCAGCTCCAGCAGCTTGTCGTTCTTCGCGAAGGCGTCGTCCGTCTCCGCGGGCTGGTTCATGTAGAGCACGTCGTGGTACGGCGTGAACTTTCCGGCGTCCTGGGCGCACGCGGCGGCGTTCGCCGCACGCAGGGAGCCGCTGCCGCCCATGTTCCCGTCGATGATGGTGACGAGGTGGTACTCGGCCTTGAGGGCGCCGGTCGCCTCCAGCTCGTGGATGGTGTCCCGGAACGCGTTCTCGAAGGAGGCGCACGCCGGGCAGCGGAAGTCCTCCCAGATGGTGAGCGTCGACGGGGCGTCCGGCTTGCCCGTGGGGACGGCCGGCTTGTCGTCTCCGACGGCACCGCTCGGAGCGACCACGGGACCCGCCTTGTCGGAGCCGCCGTCCTTGCCGCTGTTCGCGGCGATCACGCCGACCACGGCGGCCAGTCCGAGGACGCCGACCACCGCCGCCGACACGATCAGGACGCGTCGCTGCTTCTCCCGTGCCTTCTCTCGCTCGCGCTGCTGCTGGAGGCGCTCGCGCGCGCTCCGATTACCGTCACGGTTCTTCTCGCTCACGCCCTCAGCAACGAACCGGGGAGGCGCGTCCGCGCCTCCCCGGTCCCAGAACCACCCGATCGGACTACGAAACGCGGCGCACGCCCTCGGCGAGTTCGCCCGCCAGTTCCCTTACGGCGGCGAGCCCGGCGGCCTCGTCCTCCGCGTCGAGCATCCGCTTGACGAAGGCCGAGCCGACGATGACGCCGTCGGCGAAGCTCGCGACCTCCTTGGCCTGCTCGGCGTTGGAGACGCCGAGTCCGACGCAGACCGGGAGGTCCGCGGTGGCCCGGGTACGGCGGACGAGATCGGCGGCCTGCTCGCCGACCGACTCGCGCGTACCGGTGACGCCCATCAGGGAGGCGGCGTAGACGAAGCCGGAACCGGCGGCGGTGATGGTGGCGAGCCGCTCGTCCCTGCTGCTCGGCGCGACGACGAAGACGGTCGCGAGACCGTGCTTGTCGGCGTGCTCACGCCAGGTCGCGGACTCCTGGACCGGCAGGTCGGGCAGGATGCAGCCCGCACCGCCGGCCGCCGCCAGCTCCTCTGTGAACCGCTCGATGCCGTAGCGGTCGATCGGGTTCCAGTACGTCATGACCAGCACCGGCTTTCCGGTGGCGGCGTGCGCCTCGCGGACCGTGCGCATGACGTCGGCGATCCTGACGCCGCCGCGCAGGGCGATGTCGTCGGCGGTCTGGATGACGGGGCCGTCGAGGACCGGGTCGCTGTGCGGCAGGCCGACCTCGACGATGTCGGCGCCGCCGTCGAAGACGGCCTTGATCGCCTCGATGCCGCCGTCCACGGTCGGGAACCCGGCCGGGAGGTAGGCGATGAGGGCGGCGCGGTTCTCGGCCTTGGCCTCGGCCAGGGTGTCGCTGAGGAGTTGGCCCTTGCTCTTCATCGGTACAGCCCCGCTCACTTGGTGTCCCTCTGGATCTCGGCGGCGCCGTTCTCCGCGGAGGCGTCGGCCTCGACCCGGGCGGTTTCGGCGTCGGCGTCGTACAGGCCGAAGTACCGGGCGGCCGTGTCCATGTCCTTGTCTCCGCGCCCGGACAGGTTGACGACGAGCAGCCCGTCCTTGCCGAGCTCCTTGCCGACCTCGATCGCGCCGGCCAGCGCGTGCGCCGACTCGATGGCCGGGATGATGCCCTCGGTACGGGAGAGCAGCCGCAGCGCCTGCATGGCCGCGTCGTCGGTGACGGCGCGGTACTCGCCCCGGCCGGTGTCCTTGAGGTACGAGTGCTCCGGACCGATGCCCGGGTAGTCCAGACCGGCCGAGATGGAGTACGGCTCGGTGATCTGGCCCTCGTCGTCCTGGAGGACGTACGACCGCGAGCCGTGCAGGATGCCGGGCTCACCGGCGGTCAGGGTGGCGGCGTGCTCGCCGGTCTCGACGCCGTGCCCGGCCGGCTCGCAGCCGATCAGACGGACGTCGGCGTCCGGGATGAAGGCGTGGAAGAGGCCGATGGCGTTGGAGCCGCCGCCGACGCAGGCGATGGCCGCGTCGGGGAGGCGTCCGGCGCGCTCCAGGATCTGGCGGCGGGCCTCGACGCCGATGACGCGGTGGAAGTCGCGCACCATGGCGGGGAAGGGGTGTGGTCCGGCGACCGTGCCGAAGAGGTAGTGGGTGCGGTCGACGTTGGCGACCCAGTCGCGGAACGCCTCGTTGATGGCATCCTTCAGGGTGCGGCTGCCGGAGGCAACGGGGATCACCTCGGCGCCGAGCATGCGCATCCGGGCGACGTTCAGCGCCTGGCGCTGGGTGTCGATCTCGCCCATGTAGATGGTGCATTCGAGCCCGAAGAGGGCGCAGGCGGTGGCGGTGGCGACGCCGTGCTGACCGGCTCCGGTCTCGGCGATGACCCGGGTCTTGCCCATGCGCTTGGTGAGCAGGGCCTGGCCGAGCACGTTGTTGATCTTGTGCGAGCCGGTGTGATTGAGGTCCTCGCGCTTGAGGAAGACCCGGGCGCCACCGGCGTGTTCGGCGAACCTGGGCACCTCGGTGAGGGCGCTGGGACGACCGGTGTAGTGGACCATGAGCTCGTTGAGCTCACGGGCGAACTCGGGGTCGGCCTTGGCCTTGTCGTACTCGACGGCGACCTCGTCCACGGCGGCGACGAGGGCCTCGGGGATGAACTTGCCGCCGTAGGCACCGAAGTAGCCCTCGGCGGTGGGGACCTGACTTTCGGGGTCCGGAATGAAGAACTCGCTGGACATGCGACTGCTCCTCGCGGGGCGGGGCGCCCCGGATGACGTTGCGGTTGATGGTCACGATATGCGCGCGGTCTCGTCGCGTACGGCAACGCCCAAGCCCGGCCTCTGCCCGTGTGGCATCGTCCGCACGGCCTGACAGGCCCGGATTTCGTCCGTGGGCGTTCGTTCCGCCAGGGCCCCCAGGGCGAAGCTCTGGGAGGAGGAACGGGTGGGCACGCGGGACGCGCCCTCGCGGGTGCTTCCGCTCCTGGTACCCGGTGCCCACGAGGGCGGCCGCTCGTCACGTTCCTGAGAGGTCCCCCACCACGTGGCGGGGCAGGCACAGGGGCGGAACGCGCCCGCAAGGGCGTCGTCCGTCGGGCCCACCTGTTCCTGCCCGGAGCTTCGCCCTGGGCCCTCGAACGGAACGAATGCCCACAACGGAGCTGGTCAGGCGGCGGTGGCGTTCGTGAAGGTGCGCGCGGGGCGCGGGCGCCATCGCATGCCGTTGACCTGACCGGGCTCGCTGCCGATCACGTACCGCACCCGGCGGCCGTGGACCCGCCGGGCGGGCGCCCGGCAGCCGCGCGGCCGGCACCCGCGGGCCAGCGGAGCGTGCGGGTCGCGCGCGGGCGCGGCGACCGCGGTCGCCGCGCGCACGCCGGAGCGCCCCCGGGCGGAGCCCAGGGGGGTCGGCGTGGTGCGGCGGGCGGGCATGGGGCGGGTCAGCTCCGGCCGTGACGGAGGGCCGGGTGGGCGCCTGCGGCGACCAGGTCCGCGACGGCCGCCTTCGGGTCGCGGCCGGTCACGAGCGACTCGCCGACCAGGACCGCGTCGGCGCCGGCGTTGGCGTACGCGATGAGGTCGTGCGGGCCCCGGACGCCGGACTCGGCGACCTTGACGATGCTCGCGGGGATCTCGGGGGCGACCCGCTCGAACGTGGAGCGGTCGACCTTGAGGGTCTTGAGGTTCCGGGCGTTGACGCCGATGATCCGGGCGCCCGCGTCGACCGCGCGCTCGACCTCGTCCTCGTCGTGGACCTCGACCAGCGGCGTCAGGCCGATGGACTCGGCGCGCTCGATGAGGGAGACCAGGGCCTCCTGCTCGAGCGCGGCGACGATCAGGAGCGCCAGATCGGCTCCGTACGCCCGCGCCTCCCACAGCTGGTACGCCGTGACGATGAAGTCCTTGCGCAGGACGGGGATGTCGACCCGGGACCGTACGGCCTCCAGGTCGGCGAGGGAGCCGCCGAAGCGGCGCTCCTCGGTGAGCACGGAGATGACGGCGGCGCCGCCCGCCTCGTAGTCCGCGGCGAGCCCGGCCGGGTCGGCGATCGCGGCGAGCGCGCCCTTGGACGGGCTGGAGCGCTTGACCTCACAGATCACCTTGACGCCGTCCCCGCGCAGTGCGGCGACACCGTCCTTGGCCTGCGGCGCCTTGGCGGCGCGCTCCTTGAGCTCGTCGAGGGAGACCCGCGCCTGCCGCTCTGCGAGGTCGGCGCGCACGCCTTCGATGATCTCGTCGAGCACACTCACGCGAGAGGCCCCCTTCCGGGAGGGTGATGGTGACGGTGGTGAAGATGAAACAGGTTCAGCCATGTCGATGGTATCCGCAGGACGGCGTGGGGCCCGCATCCGGCTGACGTGCGTCCCACCTGCTGGGACTTCACGGCGCGAGGGCTGAGCCGAAGGGCAGGTTCCGCACCAGGGTGAAGAGAGCCAGGACGGCGGCCAGGCCCCATCCCCAGACCGGCGTGATCACGAGTCTCATGGGCGTGCCGCGTACGGCGCGAACCAGCCAGACGGTCATGAGGAGGGCGAAGAGTCCGTAGCCGAGGACGGCGAGGGCGTTGGCGCCGAGCGCGGCGCCGAGATCGCCGTGGACGAAGGCGTGGGCGCTGCGCAGTCCGCCGCAGCCGGGGCAGTAGACGCCGGTGAAGCGCAGGAGGGGGCAGACCGGGTAGTGGCCGGGTTCGTTCGGGTCGACGGCGCCGACGTACGCGAAGGCGGCGGCGACGCCGACGAGCGTGCCGAGGGGCGCGACCAGCCGCCTTGCGAGGCGGCGCGGCGCCGGCGCGGCGCCCCACGCCGGGTGCCCGGGGTGCCCGGCACCATCCCGGCCTCCCGCCGTGGGGGCGACCCCGGAGCCGACGGCCGAGGCGGGCTCCGTCGAACCGGAGGGACCGGAGGGAGCCGAGGGACCGGAGGGAGCGCCGGGAGCGTCAGACCTGTCCGACGGGGCCGGCGCGGCAGGTACGCCTGCCGCGCCGGAAGCAGGTGGCACGGCCGAACCACCCGCCTCGTCAGACACGTCCGGCACAGCGGGCGCGCCCGCCCCGGCGGGCGCATGCAGCCCAGCAGACAGGTCCGGCTGGGCCGATACGCCGGCCTCGACAGGGACGGCGGGCACCGCCGGTCCCCCGGCCTCGGCGGACCGGGTTGGCGCAGCGGGTACGCCACATACGCCAGGTGCGGCAGAGACAGCAGGTACGCCGGTCTCACCCGGTACCTCCCGTGCGGCGGGCAGCTCCGGCACCTCCGGGCCGCCCTCCCCCGCACGTGCGGCAAGCGCGTCCGGGGCCCCGGAGGCGGGCGGGGCGGCGGGCACGGTCGCGGGCGGCGGCTTCGCGTTCACGCGGTGATTCTCGCCCGTGACGCGCGAAGGCGCAGCCCGGCCGTGCCGGGCTGCGCCTTCGCGCGTGTCGTGGGTCAGCCCCGCGCCTTCGCGGACGCCGCCGCGCGCGCGGAGGCCACCTCCTCCGACTCCTTCGGCATGCCCAGGCCCGCGACCTTCATCGCGAGGCCGACGGCACCGCCGAGGGCGATGACGGCCATGCCGGCCCAGAAGCCGGTCACGTTGGCCGCCACCATGAAGACTCCGGCGATGCAGAAGCCGATGAAGGAGATGATGACACCGGTCCAGGCGGCCGGGGTGTGTCCGTGGGCGCTGCCCGCCATGAGTTGCTCCTCGTTGCTGTTGCTCGGTGGTGGCTCGGGTGAGGTCTCGCATGCGAGGACGCTCGTGGCCACATTGTCCCGCACATGGCCCCGCGAGGATGAATCGGGGGTGGCGCGGTCCCGCACATGGCCCCGCGAGGATGAATCGGGGGTGGCGCGACGATCACGCGTCGTTCGCGCGCTCCGCCGGCCCGCTCCCGCTCAGTCCTCGTGCGTCGGGTCCTCGCCGCGGTCCAGGGCCTTCCACAGGTCCTCCGGACGGTCGGAGGCGGCCGCCGCGGACGCCTTGCGCTCCGGGCGGGGCGACGCGGAACGCTCGTAACGCCCGCCCATCGCCGGCCAGCTCCGGCCGAACCGCAGGGCGAGGAGGCCGGCGGCGAGGATGAGCAGCGCTCCGGCGGCGGTGACGTACGGCCAGGGGGTGTGGGTCAGGTGCGCGACGGAGGCGGCGGAGTCGCCGGTGATGCGGGCGGCCTCCGTGTCCAGGGCGGCGTCGTCGGACGCGCCGAGGAAAGCGGCGAGCGCAGCGCCCGCGCCGCTGAGCGCGAGGAGCCCGGAGACGAGGGTGCGTCCGGCGCGGCGGACGGCGAAGACGGCGACGAGCGCGGCGAGGCCGACGATGGCGAGCGCCGTCGGCACGCCGGTGACGGTGCCGCCGTCGGCCTCGACGGGCACGGCGCCGCCGCCGACCGACGCGGTGCCCTCGGCCCAGGTCTGGCCCGTGGACAGCAGCACGACGGTGGCACCGAGGGCGCCGAGCAGAAGGGCCGCCGCCAGGCTGCGACGGCCGCCGGAAACGGTGGCCGCGCCGCCCGCGCGCGCGGCTCGGGGCTGGGGTACGGGAACAGCACTCACGTACCCCACTATCCCTTACGTCCTCATGCGCCGTTCATCCGGTTGGCGGTGTGGACGGCGCGCAGGACGGCGGCCGCCTTGTTCCGGCACTCGTTGTCCTCGGCGACGGGGTCGGAGTCGGCGACCACACCGGCTCCCGCCTGCACGTACGCGGTGCCGTCGCGGAGCAGGGCCGTACGGATGGCGATGGCGGTGTCGGAGTCGCCGGCGAAGTCGAGATAGCCGACGCACCCGCCGTACAGTCCGCGCCGGGACGGCTCCAGCTCCTCGATGATCTGCATGGCGCGCGGCTTCGGCGCGCCGGAGAGCGTGCCGGCGGGGAAGCAGGCGGTGAGGACGTCGAAGGCGGTCTTCCCCTCCGCGACCCGCCCGGTCACCGTCGACACGATGTGCATGACGTGCGAGTACCGCTCGATCGACATGAAGTCGACGACCTCCACCGACCCCGGCTCGCAGACCCGTCCGAGGTCGTTGCGGCCCAGGTCGACGAGCATCAGGTGCTCGGCCCGCTCCTTGGGGTCGGCGAGCAGCTCCTCCGCGAGGTCGTTGTCCTCCTGCGGGGTGGCGCCGCGGTGCCGGGTGCCGGCGATGGGGTGGACCATCGCGTGCCCGTCCTCGACCTTCACCAGGGCCTCGGGGCTGGAGCCGACGACGTCGAAGCCGTTCTCGAAGCGGAAGAGGTACATGTACGGGGACGGGTTGGTGGCCCGCAGGACGCGGTAGACGTCGAGGGCGGAGGCGCGGCAGGGCGTCTCGAAGCGCTGCGAGGGCACCACCTGGAAGGCCTCGCCGGCCCGGATCCGCTCCTTGACGTCCTCGACGGCGTCCTGGTAGGCAGGGCCGCCCCACAGGGCGGAGAACTCCGGCAGCTCGGAGGCGGGGAGGGCGGCGGGGGCGGTGGCGACCGGGCGGGCCAGGTCGGCCTCCATCGCGTCGAGGCGGGCGACGGCGTCGGCGTACGCCTCGTCGACACCGGTCTCCAGGTCGTTGTGGTTGATCGCGTTGGCGATCAGCAGGACCGTGCCGTCCCAGTGGTCCAGGACGGCGAGGTCGCTGGTGAGCAGCATGGTCAGCTCGGGGAGTTTCAGGTCGTCCCGGGTGGAGTCCCCGATCCGCTCCAGGCGGCGGACGATGTCGTACCCGAGGTAGCCGACCATGCCGCCGGTGAAGGGCGGCATTCCGGAGGCGAGGTCACGGGGGGTGTGGAGGGCTTCGACGGTGGCGCGCAGGGCCTGGAGGGGGTCGCCGTCGACGGGGACGCCGACGGGCGGGGTGCCGAGCCAGTGGGCCTGCCCGTCCCGCACGGTCAGGGTGGCGTCGCTGCGGACGCCGATGAAGGAGTACCGGGACCAGGAACGGCCGTTCTCCGCGGACTCGAGGAGGAAGGTGCCGGGGCGTTCGGCGGCGAGCTTGCGGTAGAGCCCGACCGGGGTGTCGCCGTCCGCGAGGAGGCGGCGGCTGACAGGGATCACGCGGCGGTCGGCCGCCAGCTTGCGGAAGGTCTCGAGGTCCATGGCGGCTGACCTTACTGGGAGAGCGGGAGCACGTCGGCGTCGAAACAGGTGCGGGCGCCGGTGTGGCAGGCGGCGCCGACCTGGTCGACCTTGACGAGCACGGTGTCGGCGTCGCAGTCGAGGGCGACGGACTTGACGTGCTGGAAGTGGCCCGAGGTGTCGCCCTTGACCCAGTACTCCTGACGGCTGCGCGACCAGTAGGTGCAGCGGCCGGTGGTGAGGGTGCGGTGCAGGGCCTCGTCGTCCATCCAGCCGAGCATCAGCACCTCACCGGTGTCGTACTGCTGGGCGACGGCCGGGACGAGGCCGTCCGGGCCGCGCCTGAGGCGGGCGGCGATGGCCGGGTCGAGAGCGCTGGACGTGCGGGGCGGGCCGGGCGTGCTGGTCATGGGGCCATTGTGCCGTGGAAGCGGCGGGTGTCCGGCGGAGCGTCCACTGGGCGGACCGGTCTCCCCGGTCGTACGCTGGCGGACATGTCGACCCATGCCAAGCGTGAACGCCTTCTGCTCGCCGATCTGTTGGAGGCCGCCGGGCCCGACGCTCCGACGCTCTGCGAGGACTGGCGGACCCGGGACCTCGCGGCCCATGTGGTGGTGCGTGAGCGCCGTCCGGACGCGGCGGCCGGGACGCTGGTGCCCGCGCTGAAGGCCCGGCTCGACCGGGTGCAGGCCGAATTCGCCGAGAAGCCGTACGAGGAGCTGATCCAGCTCATCCGTACGGGCCCGCCGCGGATGTCGCCGTTCACCATCAAGCAGGTGGACGAGGGGGCGAACATCGTGGAGTTCTACGTCCATGCCGAGGACGTCCGCCGCGCCCAGCCCGACTGGTCGCCGCGCGAGCTGGACCCGGTCTTCTCGGAGGCCCTCTGGTCCCGGCTGGAGAAGGGCGCCCGCCTGCTCGGCCGCCGGGCCCCGGTGGGTCTGGTCCTGCGCCGTCCCAACGGCCAGACGGCGGTGGCGCACCGCGGCACCCCGGTGGTGACGGTCTCCGGGGAGCCGGGCGAGCTGACGATGTTCGTCTTCGGCCGCCAGGACGCGGCGAAGGTGGAGCTGGACGGGGAGCAGGACGCGATCGAGCGGCTCCATCGGACGAAGCAGCTGGGGATCTAGACGGCGCGCGGGCGGGCCCTATGACGCCCCCTGCGTCGCCGTACGGGGCGTACGAGGGGCGCCGGGCAGTTCCGCGCGCCGCAGGGGCCCTACGCAGAGTCCGTACACGCCCCCGGTCACGCAGATCGCCGCGCTGGCGACAAACACCGGCCCGAGTCCCCACAGGCCCACGGCGGCGCCGGTGAAAGGAAAGCTCAGAGGGGCGACGCCCAGGCTGAAGAAGCTGGACACGGCCGTCACCCGGCCGAGGTAGGCGGGGTCGCACTCGGTCTGGGTGAGCGCGCCGCACAGGGCGCCGCTGAGGCCGGCGAGCAGGCCGACGGAGAGCGACACGGCGACGGCCACTGGCAGCAGCGGTACGTACGCGAGGGCGGCGATCGAGCCCGCGCCGAGGGTGATGGTCCATCCCATGACGGCCCCGGCGCGCGGTATCCGGCCCCGGACGGTCAGCAGCAGCGAGGCCGCTGCCGCACCGGTCCCGAAGCCGGCGAGGATCCAGCCGATGCCCGCGGCGCCCCAGCCGCGCGCGTCGGCGAGGAGCGCGAGGCCGACGTTGAGGGGGCCGACGAAGCCGAGGTCGGTAAGGGCGACGACGATCATCAGCGGTCCCAGGACCCGGTGGCGGCGGATGTAGCGCAGGCCGTCGGCGAGGTCGCGCAGGGCTGTGCCGTCGCGGGACGACGTGTCGCCGGGCAGCGGGGTGAGCCGGAGCGTCAGGAGCAGTGGCAGGGAGAACGCGAAGAGGAGTCCGGCCGCCCCGAACGCCGCGGCCGCCCCGCCGAGGGCGACGGCGAGGCCGCCGAGCGGGGCCCCGAGGACGAGGCCGGCGCGGTAGGCGAGTCCGCGCATGCCCTGGACCCGGGCGAGCTGTTCGCGCGGGGCGATCCGGGGCGGCAGGGCGCCGACCGCGGGCAGGAAGAGGGCGTCGACCGCGCCGAAGACGAGGGCCAGGGCGGCGAGGGCCACCAGGCCGGGCGAGGTCAGGAGCAGGAGGGCGGCCACGCCGAGGACGACGAGGCAGCGGACGGTGTCGGAGACGAGGACGACCCGGCGGGGGCCGAACCGGTCGGCGACCACTCCCCCGCCGAGCATCAGCAGGGCGCGTGGCACGGCGCTGACGGCCATGACGAGCCCGGCCTCGGCGGGGGTGCCGCCGCGCACGGCGGCCCAGGAGAGGGCCAGGTGGTAGACGCTGTCGCCGAGGGTGGAGGCGGTGTAGGCGCCGAGCCAGCGCAGGACGTTGCCGTCGCGGTGTGCGGGGCGGGCGGCGGGGGTGCTGCCCCCGGGGCCGCTGACCGCCGGACCGGTGACCGCCGGACCGGTGGCGGAGCCGGTAGCCGTCATGAGCGGTAGGGGAAGCCGTGGAGGTGGACGGCGACGTTCTCGCGGCCTTCCGTGTCTCCGGCCTTCTCGGCGGCGCGGGCCCGCTGGTCGTACTTCTGGACGACGGCTTCGAGCTCTGCGCCGAGTGCGGCGAGCTCGGCGGCGGTGAGGCGGGGCAGCCACTCGGAGCTGATGGAGGCGGAGCGCCACTCGTCGGACCAGGTCAGGCGTTCGTCGAGGAAGCGGCTGTGGAGTTCGGTGCGCTGTTCGTCGACGGTGCGGCCGAAGGCGGCGCTCGCGGCCAGCAGCTCGGGGGCGTCGCGGACGTCCTCGTCCCGGATGCTGAACCCGTAGGAGCTGGGCTGCCACCAGCGTTCGCGGCCGTCCGCCGACCGGGTCTCGGCCTCCTCGATGAGGCCGTGGTCGGCGAGCTTGCGCAGGTGGTAGCTGACGAGCGAGACGGCCTCGTCGACCTGATCGGCGAGCTGGGAGGCCGTGGCGGTGCGGGCCACGAAGAGGGCGCGGTAGAGACGCATCCGCAAGGGATGCGAGATGGCCTTGAGGGTGCCGAGGTCGGTGATCCGGCGGTTGTCGGGCGAGGGCATGCCCCGACCCTAGATGCGAAGGAAAACTTGCGCAATATCGATTGCGCAAATAATCCTGCACATCTGGTCGGGAGAAAGGCCCCCGGGTTGGGGGCCTTTCCGAGCGCGAGGTTCAGCGGACCGGGTGGCCCGCTCCCCGCAGTGCGTCCTTGACCTGGGAGATCCGCAGGTCGCCGAAGTGGAACACGGAGGCGGCGAGCACCGCGTCGGCACCGGCCGCGATGGCCGGCGGGAAGTCGGAGAGCTTGCCCGCGCCACCACTCGCGATCACCGGCACGGTCACGTGCTTCCGCACGGCCGCGATCATCTCGGTGTCGTAGCCGTCCTTCGTGCCGTCCGCGTCCATCGAGTTGAGCAGGATCTCGCCCGCTCCCAGCTCGGCGGCCCGGTGCGCCCACTCGACGGCGTCGATGCCGGTGCCCTTGCGGCCGCCGTGGGTGGTGACCTCGAAGGACCCCGACGCCGTCCGGCGCGCGTCGACCGAGAGCACCAGCACCTGGCGGCCGAAGCGCTCCGCGATCTCACGGATCAGCTCGGGCCGGGCGACGGCGGCGGTGTTGACGCCCACCTTGTCCGCGCCCGCGCGCAGCAGCTTGTCGACGTCCTCCGCCGCGCGCACGCCGCCGCCGACCGTGAGCGGGATGAAGACCTGCTCGGCGGTGCGGCGCACCACGTCGTAGGTGGTCTCCCGGTTACCGGAGGAGGCGGTGATGTCGAGGAAGGTCAGCTCGTCGGCGCCCTCGGCGTCGTACAGCTTCGCCATCTCGACCGGGTCCCCGGCGTCCCGCAGGTTCTGGAAGTTGACGCCCTTGACGACCCGGCCGTTGTCCACGTCCAGGCAGGGGATCACGCGTACGGCGAGACTCATGCCGTCTCACCGCCTCGGTACGCCTCGACCTCGACCTCGACGACCAGGCTCGGGTCCACGAAACCGGAGACGATGACCATGGACGCGGCCGGGCGGACCGCGTCGAACAGCTCCTTGTGGGCGCGGCCGACCTCGTCCACGTCCCGGGCGTGCGTGATGTACATCCGGGTCCGTACGACGTGCTCCACGCCCAGGCCGAGCTGCTTCAGCGCGGCGAAGGCCACGTTGAAGGCGTTGACGGCCTGTTCGTGGGGACCGCCGCCGGCGATCTGGCCGTCGACGATCGAGGTGCAGCCGGAGACCAGGACCAGACCGTTCGGGAGCTCCACCGCGCGGGAGTAGCCGAACTGCTCCTCCCAGGGAGCGCCGGTCACCACCTTGCGTACGGAGTCGGTCATACGGAAGCCACCGCCTCCAGCGCCTCTTCCAGGGTGAACGCCTTGGCGTAGAGCGCCTTTCCGACGATCGCGCCCTCGACGCCCTGGGGGACGAGACCGGACAGCGCGCGCAGGTCGTCCAGGGACGACACACCGCCGGAGGCGACGACGGGCTTGTCGGTGGCGGCGCAGACGTTCTTCAGGAGCTCAAGGTTGGGGCCCTGGAGCGTGCCGTCCTTGGCGATGTCGGTGACGACGTAGCGGGCGCAGCCCTCGGAGTCGAGGCGGGCCAGCGTCTCGTACAGGTCGCCGCCGTCGCGGGTCCAGCCGCGGCCGCGCAGGGTCGTGCCGCGGACGTCCAGGCCGACGGCGATCTTGTCACCGTGCTCGGCGATGACCTTGGCGACCCACTCGGGGGTCTCCAGCGCGGCGGTGCCCAGGTTGACGCGGGTGCAGCCGGTGGCGAGGGCGGCGGCGAGCGAGGCGTCGTCGCGGATGCCGCCGGACAGCTCGACCTTGATGTCCATGGCGCGGGCGACCTCGGCGATCAGCTCCCGGTTGTCCCCGGTGCCGAAGGCGGCGTCGAGGTCGACCAGGTGCAGCCACTCGGCGCCGGAGCGCTGCCAGGCGAGGGCGGCCTCCAGCGGGGAGCCGTAGGAGGTTTCGGTACCGGACTCGCCGTGCACGAGGCGGACGGCCTGGCCGTCGCGGACGTCGACGGCGGGGAGGAGTTCAAGCTTCTGAGCCATGATCAGAGGGTCTCGATCCAGTTGGTGAGGAGCTGGGCGCCGGCGTCGCCGGACTTCTCGGGGTGGAACTGGGTCGCCCACAGGGCGCCGTTCTCGACGGCGGCGACGAACGGCTCGCCGTGGGTGGCCCAGGTGACCTTGGGGGCGCGGATCTTGGGGTTGCCGACCTCCAGGGTCCACTCGCGCACCGCGTAGGAGTGCACGAAGTAGAACCGGGCGTCGGCGTCGAGCCCCGCGAACAGCTCGCTGTCCTGCGGTGCGTCGACCGTGTTCCAGCCCATGTGGGGCACGATCGGGGCCTTCAGCGGCTCGACCGTACCGGGCCATTCGTCGAGGCCCTCGGTCTCCACGCCGTGCTCGATGCCACGGGCGAAGAGGATCTGCATGCCGACGCAGATGCCCATGACGGGGCGGCCGCCGGAGAGGCGGCGGTCGACGATCCATTCGCCGCGCGCCGCCCTGAGGCCCTGCATACAGGCGGAGAAGGCTCCGACGCCGGGGACGAGGAGTCCGTCGGCGTTCATGGCGGTGTCGTAGTCGCGGGTGATCTCGACGTCGGCGCCGACGTGGGCGAGGGCCCGCTCCGCGGAGCGGACGTTGCCGAATCCGTAGTCGAAGACGACGACCTTCTTCTGCGGCTTGGTAGCGCTCATTCCCAGATTCCCTGAATCCGCAGGACGCCGGCGACCAGGCACATCACGGAGGCGATGGCGAGGACGGCGATCACGCCCTTGGGCAGCTTCTGCTTGGAGAAGGAGTACACACCGCCGGCGAGGAAGAGCCCGACGACGATGAGGATGGTGGAGAGGCCGGTCATGGGGTTAGAGGGCGCCCTTCGTGGACGGCAGGATGCCGGCCGCGCGCGGGTCGCGCTCGGAGGCGTAGCGCAGGGCCCGGGCGAGCGCCTTGAACTGGCACTCCACGATGTGGTGGGCGTTGCGCCCGTACGGCACGTGGATGTGGAGCGCGATCTGCGCCTGCGCCACGAAGGACTCGAAGATGTGCCGGGTCATCGTCGTGTCGTAGGAGCCGATCATCGGCGCCATGTTCTCGGGCTCGGTGTGGACCAGGTAGGGGCGGCCTGAGAGGTCGACGGTCACCTGGGCGAGCGACTCGTCCAGCGGGACGGTGCAGTTGCCGAAGCGGTAGATGCCGACCTTGTCGCCGAGCGCCTGCTTGAAGGCGGCGCCGAGGGCGAGGGCCGTGTCCTCGATGGTGTGGTGGGAGTCGATGTGCAGGTCGCCGTCGGTCTTGACGGTGAGGTCGAACAGGCCGTGGCGGCCGAGCTGGTCGAGCATGTGGTCGTAGAAGCCGACGCCGGTGGCGACGTCGACCTTGCCGGTTCCGTCGAGGTCGATCTCGACGACGACGGAGGTCTCCTTGGTGGTGCGTTCGACCCGTCCTACGCGGCTCATGAACTCTGCTCCTTCTTCAAAGCGCGTACCGCATCGAGGAACGCGTCGTTCTCTTCGGGGGTGCCGGCGGTGACCCGCAGCCAGCCCGGTACGCCGTTGTCCCGGACCAGGACGCCCCGGTCGAGGATCTTCTGCCAGGCCGCGTGGGAGCCCTCGGCTCCGTCGAAGTGGCCGAACTGGACGAAGTTGGCGTCGGACTCGGTGACCTCGCAGCCGATCGCCCGCAACTCGGTGACGAGGCGGTCCCGCTCGGCCTTGAGCTGTTCGACGTACCCGAGGAGGGTGTCGGTGTGCTCCAGGGCGGCGAGCGCGGTGGCCTGGGTGACGGCGGAGAGGTGGTACGGCAGGCGTACGAGCTGCACGGCGTCGACCACGGCGGGGTGGGCGGCGAGGTAGCCGAGGCGGAGCCCGGCGGCCCCGAAGGCCTTCGACATGGTGCGGGAGACGACCAGGTGGGGCCGGCCCTCGATCAGCGGCAGCAGCGAGTCGCGGTGGCTGAACTCGACGTACGCCTCGTCGACCACCACCAGCGAGGGCTTGGCGGCCTGGGCGGCCTCGTACAGCGCCAGGACGGTCTCGGCCTCGACGGCCGTGCCCGTCGGGTTGTTGGGCGAGGTGATGAAGACGACGTCCGGACGGTGCTCGGCGATCGCCCGCTCGGCCGCCTCCACGTCGATGGTGAAATCGGCGTTGCGCGGTCCGGAGATCCAGCCGGTGCCGGTGCCGCGTGCGATGAGGCCGTGCATCGAGTACGAGGGTTCGAAGCCGATGGCCGTACGGCCGGGGCCGCCGAAGGTCTGCAGCAGCTGCTGGAGGACCTCGTTGGAGCCGTTGGCGGCCCAGACGTTCTCGACGGCGACCGGGTGCTTTCCGGTACGGGTGAGGTAGCGGGCGAGCTCGGTGCGCAGCTCGATCGCGTCCCGGTCGGGGTAGCGGTTGAGGCCGCGGGCGGCCTCGGCGACGCGCTCCGCGATCCGGGCCACGAGGGGCTCGGGCAGCGGGTAGGGGTTCTCGTTGGTGTTGAGCTGGACGGGGACTTCGAGCTGCGGCGCGCCGTACGGGGACTTGCCGCGCAGCTCGTCGCGGATGGGGAGGTCGTCGATGCGGAGGGAGTCGACGGTGTCGGTCATGCCTGCGGAACCTTCCATCCGAACCGGGCCTTGAGCGCGGCTCCGTGTGCGGGCAGGTCCTCCGCCTCCGCGAGCGTCACCACGTGGTGGGTGACATCGGCGAGGGCGTCGCGGGTGTAGTCCACGATGTGGATTCCGCGCAGGAAGGACTGCACGGACAGGCCCGAGGAGTGGCAGGCGCAGCCGCCGGTGGGCAGGACGTGGTTCGACCCGGCGCAGTAGTCGCCGAGGGAGACCGGTGCCCAGGGGCCGACGAAGATCGCGCCGGCGTTGCGGACCCGGTCCGCGCGGGCGGCGGCGTCGGCGGTCTGGATCTCCAGGTGCTCGGCGCCGTACGCGTCGACGACCTTGAGGCCGTCCTCGAGGTCGCTGACGAGGACGATCGCGGACTGCTTTCCGGCCAGCGCCGGGACGATCCGGTCCTCGATGTGCTTGGAGGCGGCGACCTGGGTCTTCAGCTCGGCCTCGGTGGCCCGGGCCAGCTCCTCGGAGTCGGTGACCAGGACGGCGGCGGCCATCGGGTCGTGCTCGGCCTGGCTGATGAGGTCGGCCGCGACGTGGACGGGGTCGGCGGTGGAGTCGGCCAGGATCGCGATCTCGGTCGGGCCCGCCTCGGCGTCGATGCCGATGCGGCCCTTGAGGAGGCGCTTGGCGGCGGCGACGTAGATGTTGCCGGGGCCGGTGACCAGGTTGACGGGAGCGCAGCCGGGCGCGTCCTCGGTGCCCTCGGTGCCGTACGCGAACATGGCGATGGCCTGGGCACCGCCCGCGGCGTACACCTCGTCGACGCCGAGCAGCGCGCACGCGGCGAGGATCGTCGGGTGGGGCAGGCCGCCGAACTCCTTCTGGGGCGGCGACGCGATCGCGACGCCCTCGACGCCGGCCTCCTGGGCGGGGACCACGTTCATGACGACGGACGAGGGGTAGACGGAGCGGCCGCCGGGGACGTAGAGCCCCACGCGCTCGACCGGGACCCACTTCTCGGTGACCGTACCGCCGGGCACGACCTGGGTGGTGTGGGTGGTGCGGCGCTGCTCGCGGTGGACGATCCTGGCCCGGCGGATGGACTCCTCCAGGGCGGCCCGGACGGCCGGGTCCAGCTCGTCGAGGGCGCGGGCGATCGTCTCGGCCGGGACGCGCAGGTCGGTGACGCGGACGCCGTCGAACTTCTCGCCGTAGTCGATCACTGCGGCCGCGCCATGATGCCGTACGTCCTCGCAGATGGGCCGCACCTTCTCCAGGGCGGCTTCCACGTCGAACTCGGCACGGGGCAGCAGGTCGCGCAGTGCGCCACCCTCGGGGAGGGCGTCGCCGCGCAGGTCGATACGAGAGATCACGGGTCAATTCTCGCAGACGCCCCACAAGCGTCGGTCGTCCGTATCACTGGCTGATACGCGCCACAGTGGCGTCTTGTCGCCACAGCTGACCGTTAGCGTTCAGTCCGTCACTCAGCGGGAAGAACGGCTGTACGAATCCAGGGAAGCGGGTTCGTGGAAAGCGAGGGGGCGGCAGTGACCGAGCCGCACGAGGACGGTATGCCGGACGGTCTCACGGGTCCCGAGCGGATCATGTGGCGGGCGTTCCGGATCGGCAGGACCTGTGATCTGAGCGAGGGAGACGCGGCGCGGGACGATCCGTTCGGACAGCACCCGTGGGGGGACGAGCGCAGTGTGCGCGCCGAGGTGCTGGGGCTGCTGCTGCTCGACGGGCCGTCGCCGCAGGCCGGGCGGGTCGCGGCGCTCAAGCTGCGCGGGGTGCGGATCACGGGGGTCCTGGACCTGGCGGGCGGGGCGATAGGGCCGTACGTGGAGATGAACCGCTGCCGTTTCGACCAGGAGATCGTGCTGCCGGAGGCGCACTTCGGAACGCTGCGGATGGTCGAGTGCGCGATACCCCGCCTGGAGGCGGCGCGGCTGCACACGCAGGGCGATCTCCACCTGCCGCGCTGCCGGGTGGAGCGCGGCATACGGCTGACGGACGCGCAGATCGGCACGGACCTCCTGATCAACCAGATCCAGGTCTGGCCGGACCGGCGCGGCCGGGCGATCACCGCCGACGGCCTGGTGGTGGCTCAGGATCTCCAGGCGGAGCTGATCGAGGCCCACGGGGAGCTGAGCCTGCGCGGGGCGAAGGTGGGGGTGTCGCTGAGCCTGCGCGGCAGCGTGCTGCGCGGCGCGCAGCAGCGCCGGGCGTTGAACGCGCCGCAGCTGACGGTGGAGCGTTCGCTCTATCTGAACGCGGCGTGGGTGTACGAAGGGTCGGGGAACGCCACGGCCACTCCCCCGTACGGCATCGGGTACACCCCGATGAGCGGGGCGCGGCGCAAGCCGGTCGAGTGCCACGGCGGGGTGCGGCTGGACGACGGGCGGTTCGGTGACGCGGTGGACCTGCACTACGCCCGGTTCGTGCTGAACGGGGCGCTCCGCGAGGAGGTGTCGCTGCGCCGGATCGTGACGCCCGAGCTGCGGTTCAACGGGGAGCCGCCCGAGGAGGGCCGGGTGGTGCTCAACGGCGCGAAGGTGGTGACGCTGATCGACCTCTCCACCAGCTGGCCGGGCCCGGGAGGTCTGTCCATGAACGGCTTCGTCTACGAGAACCTGGTGCCGTACGGCCACTTTCCGCTGGCCCGCCGCCTGGAGTGGGTGGCGGCGGCGACCCCGGAGTACGCCCCGGAGCCGTACGAACGGCTGGCGACGGTGCTGCGCACCAGCGGGGAGGACGCGGACGCCCGGGTGGTGCTGCTCGCCAAGCAGCGCCGGCGCCGGGAAACGCTGCCGGTGGCGGGCAAGCTGTGGGGCTACCTCCAGGACTGGACGGTGGCCTACGGCTACCGGCCGGGCCGGGCGGCCCTGTGGATGGCGGTGCTGTGGGCGGCCGGTGCGGTGGCGTTCTCCCGCTACGACCCGGTCCCGCTGAAGGCGGAGGAGTCCCCTCGGTGGAACGCCCCGCTGTACGCGCTCGATCTGCTGCTGCCGGTGATCAACCTGGGCCAGGACGGCTACTGGCGTCTGGAGGGCCTCTGGCAGTGGGCCGCGACGGTGCTCATCCTCCTGGGATGGGTGCTGGCGACGACGGTGGCGGCGGGGGCGTCGAGGCTGCTGCGGCGGGGGTGACGGGAGGGTCGCAAGGGGGTCCGATCCTGCTCGACCCCCACCGCTTTCTTTACCCTGTCTTGACCTCGTGCAGGACAACTTTCCCGCCGCCACCAAAGCTTCACAGTCCCCCACTGGCGCCGCCCTCACCTGCGGTTTTCAATGGTCCGCACCATGTCATTCCTCCGCGCCCTGATCGGGAACGCCCGCACGGTCCGGCACGCTCCGCGGCTCGCCGCCGCCATGCCGCCGGACGACGACGTGCTGCTCGACGCGCCGGACGAACGGCTCGCCCCGGCACTGGTGGCGGCCGCCCTCGCCGACCACGAGCCGGCGGCCGAGCTGCTCGCGACGACCCGGGACGCCGCCGAGTGGGAGAACCGGGACCGGTACGTGGCGCGCCTCGCCACGTTCGCGTACAGCCGTGAGGACTGGCTTGCCCGGTGGCTGGCCGCCGCGCCCCGCGACCCGGACGCGCTGCTCGTCAAGGCGGAGCTGGCGGTGCGCAGGGCCTGGCAGTCGCCGGCGCGCGCGGAACGGCTGCGCGAGCTCGGGCCGCTGATCGACGCCGCCGCCGAGGTGTCGCCGCGCGACCCGGTGCCCTGGCGGCTGGCGCTGGACCACGCGCGCGGCACGCACGCCGCGCACACCGCCTTCGAGTCGCTGTGGGAGCAGGCCGTGCGCCGCTCGCCGCACCACTACGGCTGCCATGTGGCCGCGCTGAAGTACCTCTCGGCCCAGTGGTACGGCTCGCACCGCGAGTGCCTGGACTTCGCCGAGCAGGCCGCCGAGGACGCGCTGCCCGGCTCGCTGATCCAGGCCCTGCCCGTACGCGCCGCCTTCGCGCAGCTCCTCACCGGCTCGGGGCCCCTGCAGGAGCAGCGGTTCGACGAGGCGGCGGACCGGGGCATCCAGCTGTCCCGGGAGTATCCGGCGGGCGATCCCTGGCCGGCGGAGGTCCGGAATCTGCTGGTGTGCGTGCTGGTCCGGCGCGGGCGCTGGCCGGACGCGCTGGAGGAGTTCCGCAGGATCGGGCCGTACGCCACGTCCTTTCCCTGGGCGTTCGTCGGGGCCGATCCGCTGGGGCGTTTCCTGGACGCGCGGGACGGTGTACGGACCGAAGTGGCCCGGACTATGCCGCTGCGCGGAGCCGTGCCCGGGGGCGGGCGGGGAGCCGCGTACGGGCGGGCCGGACGACGCGGTCCCGGCGGCCATTACGCTTGACCGCTGTGACCACCGCTCGCCTGCCCCTCTTTCCGCTCAACGCGGTGCTGTTCCCTGGCCTCGTGCTGCCCCTGAACGTCTTCGAGGAGCGTTATCGCGCCATGATGCGCGAGCTGCTCAAGACCGACGAGTCGGAGCCGCGCCGCTTCGCCGTCGTCGCGATCCGCGACGGCCGCGAGGTCGCGCCGACCGCTCCGGGCATGCCGGACCCGACGGCGCTGCCGGAGAAGGGGCCCGCCGCGGGGTTCGGCTCCGATCCCGTCCAGGCATTCCACCGGGTCGGCTGCGTCGCCGACGCGGCGTCGATCCGGGAGCGCGCGGACGGCAGCTTCGAGGTGATGGTGACCGGCACGACCCGGGTGAAGCTGCTGTCGGTGGACGCGAGCGGGCCGTTCCTGGTGGCCGAGGTGGAGGAGATCCCGGAGGAGCAGGGCGACGAGGCGGGCACGCTCGCCGAGGGCGTGCTGCGGGCCTTCCGGAACTACCAGAAGCGGCTGGCGGGCGCGCGGGAGCGGTCGCTGACGACGAGTGAGCTGCCGGACGACCCGTCGGTGGTGTCGTACCTGGTCGCGGCGGCCGCGGTGCTCGACACCCCGGCGAAGCAGCGGCTGCTGCAGGCGCCGGACACCGCGACGCGGCTGCGGGAGGAACTGACACTGCTGCGGGCGGAGACGGCGGTGCTGCGGCATCTGCCGTCGCTTCCGGCGGTGGATCTGACGCGGGCGCCGACGAGCCCGAACTGACGGAGGAGTTCTGTTGGCGAAGAAGCAGAAGAAGCAGGCGAACGGGGGCGGCACCCCGGCGACGGTGGCGCTGACGGACTCCGGGACGCCGTTCACGCTCCACGTGTACGAGCACGACCCGGCGTCGGCCTCGTACGGCGAAGAGGCGGCGGAGGCGCTCGGCGTGTCGCCCGACCGGGTCTTCAAGACCCTGGTCGCGGACGTCGACGGCGAACTGACGGTCGCGGTCGTCCCGGTCGCCGGCCAGCTCGACCTCAAGGCGCTCGCCTCGGCGGTCGGCGGCAAGCGCGCCGCGATGGCCGACCCGGCGGCGGCCGAGCGCACCACGGGCTACGTCCGCGGCGGCATCTCCCCGCTGGGCCAGCGCAAGCGCCTCCGCACGGTCCTGGACGCCTCGGCCTCCACCCACGAGACGATCTGCATCTCTGCGGGCCGCCGCGGCCTCGAGGTCGAACTGTCGCCCTCGGACCTGGCCGCCCTGACGGCGGCGGTCCTGGCCCCGATCGGCCGCGGCTAGGTCGTGGCCGGAAAGTAGCGCCGTCTGCCCGCAGGGCAGGGCCCGCGGCGTCCGGTGCGTGCGATCGCAAGGCGGAGGATGGAACCCGCGCGGAGCGTCGACGACTGACGACAACGCGGCGAGCGCGTGTGCCGGACGCCGTGATCCCGCCAAGATCCACAAGCCACCCCCCTAGGGGGGCGTCGACCCCGGCCCCGTCAGTCCTGGGGCAGGGAGCCCGTCGGGCTCATCGGCGGCGTCGGGGGCCAGTCCGGCTCCGGGTCGCGGGGGCCGAAGAGGGCCGTCAGGGCCAGATGGACGATCATGGCCGCGATCGGCCACGCCATCATCGCCCCGGCCCACATCTCCAGCTTCAGCGGCGCGTCGAACACCACGCTCGGCCCCACCGCCTTGGCGTGCGCCACCACGTCGTGCGTCGGGCCGAGGAACGTCCCCACACCCCACCCCAGCAGCGATCCCAGGACACCCCCGCCCGCGAGCGCGAGCACCAGTGCCGGGCCGCCGTGCCGGTGGAGGAGAAAGACGAGACCCGCCGCGACCGCCCCGAACCCGAGGGCCAGGAGCACGAACGTGCCGTCGGCCCCGATCGCCGACTCACCCTCGCTGTGCCGCAGGAACACCGCCTTGCCGTCCGAGATCAGCGGCACCCGCGGCGCCAGCCACAGCCACAGCAGACCCAGGCCCACACCGGCGACCGTCGAGACGGCGGCCACCACGGCCGCCTGCAGCAGCTCCGTCGCCGCGCTCGGGACGCCGTCGGACTCGGTCAGCGGAGGATAGGGCGCCGGCCACCCGTCGGAGTCGTGCGGAGGTGGCTGGTGAGGCGGTGTCAGAGGTGCGGTCACAACGCCATCGTGCCAGGTGCGCCCACCCGCCGCCTCAGCGGACCGCCGCCCGCCGGTACGCCCACGTCGCCACCGCGAGCGACACGACCCCGACCGCCCCGCACACCGCGAGGTCGAGGCCGACCGCCGCCCAGTCCGGATGCGGATCGAAGGTCCTCGCCAGGGCCTCCACGCCGTACGTCGACGGCAGCAGGTCCCTCGCCCATCCGATCGGTCCCGGCAGCCGCTCCGCCGGCAGCACGCCGAGCAGCAGCGCCGCGGACATGCCGAGCTGGCCCAGCAGCGTGGCCAGCTCCTGGCGGGGCGCCAGCAGCCCGAGCGCCGCGCCGAGTCCCGCGAGCGCGGCGCCCGAGAGCGGGACGACGGCCGCGAGGACCCACAGGTTTCCGAGCGGAAGCCCGAAGAGCACGGAGCCGATGACGGCCGTCACGACCGTCCCGGGCACCGTGAAGGAGGCGTACGCCCCGGCCGCGCCGAGCACCACGGCCGCGGGCGGCACCGGCAGAGTGGCGTAGTGGTCGAGGCCGCCGCCCGCCCGCAGCTGCCCGAAGTACTGGGCGAGCAGGTTGAGCGCGACGAAGGCGACGACGAGGACGGCCGAGCCGGCGACGACGGCCCGCGCCTCCGCCCCGCCGTCGACGACCCCGCGCATCAGGACCATGATCCCGACGGACTGGAACGTCGCCACGAACAGCAGCGGGATACGGGAGACCCGGGCGCGCGAGAGCTGCGCGCGGTACACGGCGGCGAGGGCGGGCAGCAGGCGGGCGCGGGGAGCGAGGGGCGCGGCGCCGTCCTCGTCACCGCGCGCCTGGGCCGGGAGCGCCCCCGTCGACAGAGCCTCGGCGGGCACGATGCTCACTGCGTACTGCTCCTGTCACTCGGGCTCAAGTCATTCGGGCTCGGGCCCCTCGCGCTCACGCGCTCCCTCACGCCGCCGGCCGGCCGTCCGTCGATCGGTCGGTGGTCCCTCACGCCTTCACCAGTCCCTCGGTCGCGCCGCCCAGCGCCAGATACACGTCCTCCAGGCTCGGCGTCGCCAGCGTGAAGTCGTCCAGGGCCGCGAACGCCGCCCCTCCCGTCACCGCCGCGACCGCCGCGCGGGCCTCGTCCGGGGCCAGCCGGAGGGTCCAGCGCCGGCCGGACTCCTGGGCCAGCTCCCGCAGCGCGGCGACCTCGGGGACCTCCAGCGGCGCGTGTTCGCGCCAGACCAGGTCGACGCGGACCTCGCCGGCGACGCGTTCCTTGAGCCCGGCCGGGGTGTCGCAGGCGATGACCCGGCCGCGTTCGAGGACGGCGACCCGGTCCAGTACGGTCTCGGCCTCGATCACGTTGTGGGTGACCAGCAGCACGGTGGTGCCGTGTTCGGCGCGCCGCCGGTCGACGGCGGACCAGACGGCCCGCCGGGCGAGCGGGTCCATGCCGGTGGTGGGCTCGTCGAGGACCAGGACCGGCCGTTCGCCGACGAGTGCGGCGGCGACGCAGGCCAGTCGCCGCTGGCCGCCGGAGAGCTTCTTCAGGGGGCGGCCGGCGAGGCCGGTGAGACCCAGCTCCTCCAGGACCGCGTCCCGCTCGGCCCGCGCGTCGCGGGCGGAGAGTCCGCGCAGCCGCCCGGTGGTCTCGGCGGCGAGCGAGACCGTCAGTTCGTCGAGCGCGGTGGATTCCTGGCCGAGATGGGCGAGGAGCCGCGCGGCCCGTTCCGGATGGCGTACGAGATCGTGGCCGAGCATCTCGACCGTGCCGGAGTCGGGGCGCATCAGTCCGGTCAGCTGGCGCACGAGGGTTGACTTGCCGGCGCCGTTGGGCCCGAGCAGGCCGAAGATCTCGCCGCCGCGCACCTCGAGGCTGATGCCGTCCGTGGCGCGGATCTCGGGGGTCGCGGGCACCCCGCGCCTGCCGCGCGCGGCGGGGTACGTCTTGACCAGATCCCGCACCACGCACACCGTACTCACGAGGGATGAGCCTACGGGGTCCCGCGGCCTACTCCCCCGCGGGGGCGTGTTCCGCGGCGGCCCGGACGTCGATCTCGCGCCAGAAGCCGGCCCTGATCGCGTACCGGTCGTGCTCGTCGATCTGGTCGTCCTTGTGGGCGAGCAGGCCGAACCTGGCCGCGTACCGGAGTAGTTCGCCGTCGATGCGGTGCGGGATGCGCGGGTACATCGTCGAGAGCTTCTGGACGTGGCTCTGCTCGGGCAGCCGCTCCATCCACCGGCGGGCGAACACCTGCCCGACCTCGAAGGGGTCGCCGCCGACGGTCGTGATGTCCTCCTCACGGTCGGCCCAGCGCTGCTCGGCGCTGGTGAGCTGGGCGAGGGTGGGCAGGGACGCCGTCTCGGCGGGCTCGCCTAGCGTGCCGGCGCCGGGGCGTTCGATCCAGCCCTTGTCCGAGGACCAGCGGAGGGTGGCGGCCGGCTGGGGGGCGGGGGCGGCGGGCCCGCGCAGTCCCGCGAGGTCCTTGGGCGTGGGGACGACCTTGCCGCCGGCCGGTGCGGGGACGCCGGCGCCCGATCCGTTCGCGGAGGGCTCGGTGGACTCCGGGGAGCCCGAGGACGGGGCGGATCCGGAGGAGGCGACGGACCCCGCCGTGGTGCCGCTGGGGCGCGCCGCGCTGCCGTTCCGTACGCCGGCGGTCTCCGCTGCCGCCTCGGCGGCCCGCTCGGCGGAGGCGGCGAGCGCCGACTCGGGCAGCGGGGCGGAGAGGATGGCGGCGATCTCGGGGCGCGGAACCGGAGGCGGCGCGCAGACGCCGGTGAGGTCCTTGGCGCGGACGGCGCGGGTGATCCAGGCGCGGTCGAGGACCCGGCGCTCGTCGGCCTCGGCGACCAGGTCCTCGGACTGGTTGTAGTCGCCGTCGGCGGCCTGGACGGCCCAGAGGTGGACGGCGACGCCGTGTTCCTTGGCGGACATCAGGCCGGGCAAGAGGTCGCCGTCGCCGGTCACGAGGACGACGTCGGAGCAGGCGCGGTTCCTGGCCAGTTCGGTGAGCTCGGCGTGCATGGCCGCGTCGACGCCCTTCTGGGCCCAGCGGCCGTCGCTGCGGGTCAGGGCGCCCAGCCGGACGGTGACCCGGGGCATCACGCGGAGCCTGCGGTGTTCTGGCTGGGGCACCCGGTCGGGAGCGCCGTCGAACCAGTAGATGCGCAGCAGCGGCTGCTCGGTGTCGGCCTCGGCCCGTTCGCGCAGTCCCTGGATGAGGGCGGCGTGGTCGACGGTGATCCGGGAGCGGGCCGGTTCCCCGGCGAGAAGGCTCGCGGCGGCGCCCAGCAGATAGCCGGCGTCCACCAGAACGACGCAGCGGTCCACGTGTTCCACCCTCTTTCGGGAACCTCGGGATCGGGAGTTGCTTCGAATCCTCCGAGTCTGCCCGACTGCCAGGAGGTTGACGGCCGGAACTGGATCATCGGCGTGGCGAAAGTCACCCGCCGTGACACTTACCGTCCGTATTGATCCAACATGCGGCGTTTCATACCGTATGTGAATCTGACAGCGGCCCTGGCCCCGAGTTCCCCCTGAGGAGGCATCACCATGGCCAAGAACAAGAACCAGAACCGCAGCCAGAAGCAGCAGTCGCCGGCCGAGCGCGGCACCCAGCAGGCGCAACAGTCCGCGATGGAGTCGCAGACCGAGCAGCGCGCCGCGCAGGTGACCCCGGGCGACATGGCCCGCAAGGGCCGGCAGAAGCGTTTCGGCCACAACTGACCGCCGCAGTCCGCATACGGCAAGGGGCGCGCCCGTGACGACGGGCGCGCCCCTTCCGTGTGCCGTGTCCGGCCGTACGCCGCGTGCCTATCCCGCCAGGCAGGAGGGGCCGAGGAGGACCTTCAGGTCGCCGAAGAGCGCCGGGTCGGGCTGGACCCGGTGCCGGTCGAGCCGCAGGACGGTCGTCTTGCGCGGACCCTGGAGCTTGATCCGTACCTCGGTGTTGCCCTTGTGGTGGCCCAGGATCTCGCCGAGCCGGCTGATCATCGGCGGGGTGACCTTCACCGTCGGGATGGTGAGCACGACGGGCGCGTTGGTCCCGGCGTTCGACAGGTCGGGGACCATCAGCTCCATGGCGACGAGCCGGGGCACGTCCTCGCGCTTGTCGAGCCGGCCCTTGACGAAGACGACCGTGTCCTCGACGAGCTGGGTGGAGACCAGCTGGTACGTGGCCGGGAAGAACATGCACTCGATGGAGCCGGCCAGGTCCTCGACGGTGGCGATGGCCCAGGCGTTGCCCTGCTTGGTCATCTTGCGCTGGAGGCCGGAGATGATGCCGCCGATGGTGACGACCGCGCCGTCGCTGTGCTCGCCGCCGGTGAGCTGCGAGATCGCCGCGTCCGTCTTGTCGGACAGGACGTGCTCGATGCCGAAGAGCGGGTGGTCGGAGACGTAGAGGCCGAGCATCTCGCGCTCCTGGGCGAGCAGGTAGGACTTCTCCCACTCGACATCGGAGAACTCGACGTCGAGGCCGAAGCCCGGCTCGTCGCTCGCCTCGTCGCTCATGCCGCCGAAGAGGTCGAACTGTCCCTCGGCCTCCTTGCGCTTGACCGCCACCACGTTGTCGATCATCGGCTCGTGGTGCGCGACGAGCCCCTTGCGGGTGTGGCCCATCTCGTCGAAGGCACCGGCCTTGATCAGCGACTCCACGGTCCGCTTGTTGCAGACGACCGCCTCGACCTTGTCGAGGAAGTCGGGGAAGGAGGAGTACTTCCCCTTCGCCTTGCGCGTCTTGATGATCGACTCGACGACGTTGGTGCCGACGTTCCGGACGGCGGAGAGGCCGAAGAGGATCACGTCGTCGCCCTGGGCGGCGAAGTTCGACTCGGACTCGTTCACATTGGGCGGCAGGACCTTGATGCCCATGCGGCGGCACTCGTTGAGGTAGACCGCGGACTTGTCCTTGTCGTCCTTGACCGAGGTGAGCAGCCCCGCCATGTACTCGGCGGGGTGGTTGGCCTTGAGGTAGGCGGTCCAGTAGGAGACCAGTCCGTACGCGGCGGAGTGCGCCTTGTTGAAGGCGTAGCCGGCGAAGGGGACCAGGACGTCCCAGAGCGCTTGGATCGCCTCGTCGCTGTAGCCGTTCTTCTTGGCACCGGCCTGGAAGATGGTGAAGTTCTTCGCCAGCTCCTCGGGCTTCTTCTTGCCCATCACGCGGCGCAGGATGTCGGCCTCGCCGAGGGAGTACCCGGCGATGATCTGGGCCGCCTTCTGCACCTGCTCCTGGTACACGATGAGGCCGTAGGTGACGCCGAGGACCTCCCGGAGCGGCTCCTCCAGCTCCGGGTGGATCGGGGTGATCTCCTGCTGCTTGTTCTTGCGCAGGGCGTAGTTCGTGTGCGAGTTCATGCCCATCGGGCCCGGCCGGTACAGGGCGGACACGGCGGAGATGTCTTCGAAGTTGTCGGGCTTCATCAGCCGCAGCAGCGAGCGCATGGGTCCGCCGTCGAACTGGAAGACGCCGAGGGTCTCACCGCGCTGGAGCAGTTCGAAGGTCTTGGGGTCGTCCAGCGGCAGCGCCAGCAGGTCGAGGTCGATGCCCTTGTTGGCCTTCACCATCTTGACGGCGTCGTCCATGATGGTCAGGTTCCGCAGGCCCAGGAAGTCCATCTTGAGCAGGCCGAGCGACTCGCACTGCGGGTAGTCCCACTGCGTGATGGTGACGCCGTCGGTGTGCCGCACCCAGATCGGGGCGTGGTCGACGATGGGCTCGCTGGACATGATCACGCCGGCCGCGTGCACACCCATCTGCCGGACCAGGCCCTCGACGCCCCGGGCGGTGTCGATGACCTTCTTCACGTCCGGCTCGTTCTCGTACATCGCCCGGATCTCGCCCGCCTCGCCGTAGCGCGGGTGCGAGGGGTCGGTGATGCCGTTGAGGTCGATGCCCTTGCCGAGGACGTCGGCGGGCATGGCCTTGGTCAGCCGGTCGCCCATGGCGTACGGGTAGCCGAGGACACGGGCGGAGTCCTTGATCGCGTTCTTCGCCTTGATCTTTCCGTACGTGCCGATCATGGCGACCTTGTCGGAGCCGTACTTCTCCGTCACGTACCGGATCACCTCGACGCGCCGACGCTCGTCGAAGTCGATGTCGACATCGGGCATGGAGACGCGCTCGGGGTTGAGGAAGCGCTCGAAGATCAGTCCGTGCGGGATCGGGTCGAGGTCGGTGATGCCCATGGCGTACGCGACGATCGAGCCGGCCGCGGAGCCTCGGCCTGGGCCGACGGCGATGCCCTGCTTCTTGGCCCACATGATGAAGTCGGCGACGACGAGGAAGTAGCCGGGGAAGCCCATCGAGATGATGACGTCCATCTCGTACTCGGCCTGCTTCTGGCGGTCCTCGGGGACGCCGCCCGGGAAGCGCCGCTCCATGCCGCGGCGGACCTCCTCGCGGAACCAGGTGACCTCGGTGTAGCCCTCGGGGATGTCGAACTTCGGCATGAGGTTCTTGGCCTCGAACATGCCGGTGGTGTCGATCTGCTCGGCGACCAGGAGCGTGTTGGCGCAGCCCTCCTGCCAGGCGTCGGAGGAGTCGATGGCGTACATCTCGTCCGTCGACTTCAGGTAGTAGCCGGTGCCGTCGAACTTGAAGCGGTCCGGGTCGGAGAGGTTCTTGCCGGTCTGGATGCACAGCAGCGCGTCATGGGCGCCGGCCTCGTGCGCGTACGTGTAGTGGGAGTCGTTGGTGACCAGCGGCGGGATGCCGAGCTTCCGGCCGATCTCCAGGAGCCCGTCGCGGACCCGGCGCTCGATCTCGATGCCGTGGTCCATGAGCTCCAGGAAGTACCGGTCCTTGCCGAAGATGTCCTGGTATTCGGAAGCGGACTTCAGGGCCTCGTCGAACTGGCCGAGGCGCAGCCGGGTCTGCAGCTCGCCGGAGGGGCAGCCGGTGGAGGCGATCAGGCCCTCGGACCACTGGGAGATGGTCTCCTTGTCCATCCGGGGCCACTTCTGGAGCCAGCCCTCGGCGTAGGCGTCGGAGGAGAGCCGGAAGAGGTTGTGCAGTCCGGTCGAGTTCGCCGCCCAGATCGTCTTGTGGGTGTAGCCACCGGAACCGGAGACGTCGTCCTTCTTCTGGTGCGGCTGTCCCCACTGGATCTTCCGCTTGTTGCGCCGGGACTCCGGGGCGACGTACGCCTCGATGCCGATGATCGGCGTCACACCGGCCTTCTTCGCGGAGTGGAAGAAGTCGTACGCCCCGTGGAGGTTGCCGTGGTCGGACATGGCGATGTGGGTCATGCCCATTTCGTTGCACGCCTCGAACATGTCCTTGAGCCGCGCGGCACCGTCCAGCAGCGAGTACTGGGTGTGGACGTGGAGGTGCGTGAAGGGCGGCTTGGTCACGGTGGGGAGCCTCCGAAGGCTGCGTCTTCTTCTGGGGGGACAGCGTGGAAGTCTACGACTCTCCACTGACAGTCGCGGGGCACTCGGGGGTACCGTCGCGCGTTGGGAGAGACGGAACACGCGTCCCTTTTGTCATGCACCATTTTGCGCCACAGCCCGCACCAGGAGGCACCCACCGATGTCGGTCCCGCAGCCCACCGCCGAGCAGCGCGGTGAGCACATCCTCGCCGTCTTCGACACCGCTTTCGGTGAACTCCTTGCCGCCGACCCGGCCGCCTTCCGTGTGAAGTTCCGGAAGATGGCCGGTTCCGCCTTCGCCTTCTACCGCGGCACGGCGTCCCTGTTCTACGCCGACCTGGAGCAGGAGCGGCACGGCGGTCCGTACCTGGACGAGCGGACCGGCCGGGTGTGGATCCACGGCGACCTGCACGCCGAGAACTTCGGCACGTACATGGATGCCACCGGACGGCTGATCTTCAACGTCAACGACTTCGACGAGGCCTACGTCGGCCCCTTCACATGGGACCTCAAGCGTCTCTCGGCGTCGCTTGCGCTCATCGGCTACACCAAGGCGCTCAGCGACGAGCAGATCACGGAGCTGGTGCGGATCTACGCCGCCGCCTACCGCGAGCGGATCCACGCCCTGGCGACCGGTGCCAAGAACGAAGAAGTGCCGCCCTTCACGCTCGACACCGCCGAGGGCCCGCTCCTGGACACCCTGCGCGACGCCCGCTCCCTGACCCGCTTCGGGCTGCTGGACTCGATGACCGAGATCCGTGACTTCGAGCGCCGGTTCTCCTCGGGCGGCGGCTCCATCGAGCTGGACGCGGCCAGCCGCTACAAGGTCCTGGCGGCCTTCGACGGCTATCTGGAGACGCTGCCGGAGTCCAGCCTGACCCGCCCGGACTCGTACCGGGTCAAGGACGTCGTCGGACGGCGCGGCATCGGTATCGGCTCGGCCGGCCTCCCCTCGTACAACATCCTCCTGGAGGGCAACAGCGACGCCCTGGAGAACGACGTCGTGATCTACATGAAGCAGGCGCAGACCCCGGCGGTCTCGCGTCATGTGACGGACGCGGCGGTACGGGAGTACTTCCAGCACGAGGGGCACCGCACGGTCATCTCCCAGCGGGCGCTCCAGGCGCACGCGGACCCGTGGCTGGGCTGGACGGAGCTGGACGGTTCGGGGCAGCTGGTCGCGGAGGTCTCGCCCTACGCCGTGGACCTGGACTGGTCCGACATCGACGACCCGGAGGAGATCGCGGCGACCGTGGCCGACCTCGGCCGGGCGACGGCGACGATGCACGCGGCGGCGGACGACTCCAGCGGCCACTCCCTGGTGCCGTTCTCGACCGAGCGGGCCATCGACGCGGCCATCGCCGCCGACGAGGAGGGTTTCGCGGAGCTGCTCGTGGACTTCGCCCACACGTACGGCGCACGCGCGCGTGCCGACCACCAGATCTTCGTCGACCTCTTCCGCAACGGGCGGATCCCGGGTCTGTAGTCCCGGACCTGCGGGAGGCCCGTCCAGGACGGCCGCAGGCTCCCCTTAGGGGGGTCTTACAGGAAGGCATGGCACACTCTCCAGCGCGATGGACATATCAGGGACGCGGCTCAGGGGGCTGCGGGCGGCGCTCTTCACGGCACTGGTCGTGACGCTGTCCGCCGGCTCCCATGTGCTGCTCTCCCAGGTGCCGCTGCCCCTGCTGACCGTGGGGCTGCTCTCGGCCGGCGTGTTCGCCGTGGCGTACGCGCTGGCCGGCCGCGAGCGCGGCTTCGGCCCGATCGCCGGGCTGCTCGTGCCGTTGGAGCTGGCGGCCGACACGGTCTTCACCACCGGTCAGACGGTCTGTTACGGAGCGTCCGGCGGCCCGGTCGCCGGCTCGCTGCGCTCGGTGGGCGTGGACGTGCTGTGCGGCGGTTCGGTCGGCGCCCCGCTGCCGGGGGTGGTCGTCCCCGAGAACGGGAGCGCGGCTGCTCTCCTGAACTCCCCCGACCCGGCCCTGCCGTGGCTGCTGCTCGCGGCCCATGTGTCGGTGGGGCTGTTCGCGGCGGCCTGGCTGCGCCACGGCGAGCGGGCCCTCGCCCGGCTGATCGGCGCGGTGGCCGCGCTCACCTTCCGGCCACTGCTGCTGGTGGCCGCGCTCCTCGGCGTCCCACGACCGGCGCGCGGGCGCGGTGGGTGCCCCTCGGGCCGGCCGCGCCCGGCCCTTACCCGCCTCCTCGTGCACTCCGTCGGACGGCGGGGACCGCCGCGCTCGGGCTTCGCCCTCGCCTGAGCAGCGCAGCTGCTCCCTTTCCTGCCCTTTCAGAGTCTTCCGACGCCCGACGCGTCGGTACGTCCCACGGAGATCACGACCATGAGTGCACGCAACAGCCAGGCCAACAAGGCGGCCGCCCGCGAGCGGCTGCGCATCGAGCGCGAGCGCCAGGCCAAGAAGGAGAAGACGCGCCGCCAGGTGATCGTCGGTGTCTCGGCCGTCGCCGTCCTGGCGGTCGCCGGCGGCATCGGCTACGCCGTCGTCCAGGCGAACAAGCCGTCCCACTGGGAGGCGATGGCCAAGGAGTCGAAGGTCACCGCGCCCAAGAACACCACGGGCACGAACGGCACGACGGTCGTCATCGGCAAGCCGATCGCGAAGAAGACGCTGGAGCTGTACGAGGACTCGCGCTGCCCGGTCTGCGCGACGTTCGAGCAGCAGGTCGGCGCGACGGTCGAGAAGGACGTCGAGGCCGGCAAGTACAAGGTCAAGTACGTCGGTGCGACGTTCATCGACAACGCCACGCAGGGCGAGGGGTCGAAGAACGCCCTGTCCGCCCTGGGCGCGGCGCTCGACGTGAGCCCCGAGGCGTTCATGAAGTACAAGGCGGCGCTCTACTCCCCGCAGTTCCACCCGGAGGAGAGCCAGGACAAGTTCGCCAAGGACGCCTACCTGCTGGAGGTCGCGGACTCGGTCCCGGCGCTGAAGGGCAACGCGGCGTTCAAGAAGAACGTGGAGAACGGCACCTTCGACGCCTGGGCGATGAAGATGTCGGCGGCGTTCGACGCGAGCGGGGTGAAGGGCACGCCCACGCTGAAGATGGACGGCAAGACGCTGACCGCCCAGGGCAGCGACAGCCCCCCGATGTCGGTGGAGCAGTTCAACGCCGCCATCACCCCGGCTCTCAAGGGCTAGGTGTTCTGTCTCGGGAGGTCGTGTCCGGAAAGTAGCGCCGTCTGCCCGCAGGGCAGGGCGCGGGACTTCACGGACACGACCCAGCCCGCCCCTCCCGTGAGCCCGCCGGCGCCCGACCGCGCCGGCGGGCTCACGACGGCCGGTCGACGGCTGGGCGAACTTTCCGGATTTCGCCTGCCCGTTGGGCATACTGATCAGTAATCTGACTGCCCGTGACCAGTCGACTCATACCCTCAGCACCCACTCGCCGTACGGTCGTGAAGGCAGCCGCCGCCACGGCCGTCGCCGCCCCGGTGCTGGTGGGCACCGCCTCCCCCGCCCTCGCGGACACCGAGGCCCCCTCGTTCCTCCACGGTGTCGCCTCCGGCGACCCGCTGCCCGACGGCGTCCTGCTCTGGACGCGCGTCACCCCCACTCCCGACGCCGTACCCGGCTCCCGGAGAGGCGCCGACGTCGCGGTCGCCTGGGAGATCGCCGAGGACCGCGCCTTCACCCGGACCGTCGCCCGCGGCACCACCACCGCGACGGCGGCGTCGGACCACACCGTCAAGGTGGACGTGCGGGGCCTGCGCCCCGCGACCACCCACTGGTTCCGCTTCACGGCCGGTGCCACCGCCTCACCCGTGGGCCGCACCCGCACCACCCCGGCCACCGACGCCGCCACACCCGGCGTCCGTTTCGGTGTCGTCTCCTGCGCCAACTGGGAGTCGGGCTACTTCTCCGCCTACCGTCACCTCGCCGCCCGCGCGGACCTCGACGCCGTCCTCCACCTCGGCGACTACGTCTACGAGTACGCCAGCGGCGGTTACCCGGCGGCGGAGTACACGGTCCGGCCCCACGAGCCGCGCCACGAGATCGTCTCGCTGGCCGACTACCGCCTCCGGCACGGCACGTACAAGACGGACCCCGATCTGCAGGCGCTGCACGCCGCGCACCCGGTGATCGCGATCTGGGACGACCACGAGATCGCCAACGACGCCTGGTCCGGCGGGGCGGAGAACCACACCCCGGGCGCCGAGGGCGAGTGGGCGGCCCGCGTGGCCGCCGCCAAGCAGGCGTACTTCGAGTGGATGCCCGTCCGCGCCTCGACCGAGGGCACGGTCTACCGCAGGCTCCGCTTCGGCAAGCTGGCCGATCTGCACCTGCTGGACCTGCGTTCCTTCCGCTCCCAGCAGGCGGGCATCGGCAAGGGCGCGGTCGATGACCCGGAGCGTACGCTCACCGGCCGCGCACAGCTGGACTGGCTGAAGTCGGGCCTCGCGGGCTCCGACGCGACCTGGAAGCTGGTCGGCACCTCGGTGATGATCTCGCCGGTCGCCTTCGGTGCCCTGCCGGCCCATCTGCTCGCCCCGCTGGCCGAGTTGCTCGGCCTGCCGAAGGAGGGCCTGGCGGTCAACGTCGACCAGTGGGACGGCTACACGGACGACCGCAGGGAGCTGCTCGAGCACCTGACCGCGCGGTCCGTCCGGAACACCGTCTTCCTCACCGGCGACATCCACATGGCCTGGGCCAACGACGTACCGGTGAAGGCGGCGACGTACCCGCTGTCCCGGTCGGCGGCGACCGAGTTCGTGGTGACGTCGGTGAGCTCGGACAACCTCGACGACATCCTCCGCGTGGCGCCGGGCACGGTCTCGGTGGTGGCGGCGGGGGCGGTCAAGGCCGCCAACCGCCATGTGAAGTGGGTCGACATGGACCACCACGGCTACGGCGTGCTCGACGTGACCGCCGAGCGCTCGCAGATGGACTACTACACGGTCTCCGACAAGGCGAGGGCGGACGCGACGACCGCCTGGGCACGCTCGTACCGGACGCTCGAGGGAACGCAACGTGTCGAGCGGGTGTACCAGCCGGTTCACTGACATGACCTCATGGTCGATTTTCGGCCATGATCCATCATGTTAACGGAAGATCACATCCCCACGGCGGGTGGTGAATTCGGACGACCTAATCCGGACACACCACCCGCCTTCGGCCGTTCGTTCGTTACGTCCATGTCTCAAACTCCGGAACGGGCGAAAGTTTTTCTTCCCGATGCCCTGATTTGCCGCATGAATGATTGGGCTTGTTCGATGCTCATCAACGTCTGACATGGCCCCGTAATCTCCCCGCGGTGGCGAGGAAGTGCCTCTCCACAACCCCCCGCGAGGAGTCACCTGTGCGTGCTCTTGTTCGTATATCGCCGCGTATGTCACGTCGTATGCTCGGCACCGCGGTCATGGCCGGAACCCTGGCCCTGGCTCCGCTCTCCGCCCCGTCGGCGGCCCCGGTCCCCACCGTCTCCGCCGCCGGCCTCTCCGCCGAGGAGTGCGTGGACGGCGTGGACGCCCACGCCGACGACCACTCCAGTGCGCGTAAGTCCCGTGGCGCCGACACCCACGCCGCCGAGCCCAACGAGGTCTCCGCCGCCCAGGCCAAGGCGATGGACGCCGACCTGAAGAAGAGACTGGAGTCGGCTCGCCTCAGCGGCATGAACTCCACCGCCGCCGTGGTCGACATCCCGGTCTACTTCCACGTCATCCACAGCGGCACGACGGGCAAGCTCAGCGCCACCGACATCAACAACCAGATGGCGGTCCTGAACGCGGCCTACGGCGGCCAGGGCACCGGCAATGTGAACACCAACTTCCAGTTCACCCTTGCCTCGACCGACTACACGGACAACGCGTCCTGGTACAACCTCGCCTCCGGCTCCACCGCCGAGAAGCAGATGAAGCAGACCCTCCGCAAGGGCGGCGCGGGCGCGCTGAACTTCTACACCGCAAACCTCAGCGGCGGCCTGCTCGGCTGGGCGACCTTCCCGTCGTCGTACAACTCCAACCCGACCATGGACGGTGTCGTCGTCCTCGACTCCTCGCTGCCGGGCGGCACCGCGACCAACTACGACGAGGGTGACACCGCCACCCACGAGGTCGGCCACTGGCTGGGGCTTTACCACACGTTCCAGGGCGGCTGCAACGGAAACGGTGACTACGTCAGCGACACGCCGGCCGAGAAGAGCCCGGCGTACGAGTGCCCGGTCGGGCGTGACAGCTGCGCCTCGAAGCCCGGCGTGGACCCGATCAAGAACTTCATGGACTACACCTACGACGCGTGCATGACCCAGTTCACCGTGGGCCAGGTCACGCGGATGAACGACGCCTGGACCGCGTACCGCGCCGGCTGAATCCGGACCGCCTGAACCGGTTCGTACGAATCCGTCCGAATCCGGATCATTCGAGGGAGGGCGCGGCGGGAGAGCCCCCGCCGCGCCCTCTCACGCGTCCGCGTCCCTGTCCGCGTCTTCCAGGCTTTCGAGGAACGCCAGGGCGATCGCCCACGTACGCTCCGCGGCCGCCTCGTCCCAGTCCGGCAGGTCCGGGTCGGTGAAGAGGTGGCCGGCGCCAGGGTAGCGGTAGACCTCCACGTCGGCCCCCGCCTTCCCCATCCGCAGGTACCAGGACGTCAGCCAGTCGTGCGACTCGAAGGGGTCCGGGTCGGCGATGTGCAGCTGGACGGGAAGATCGTCGACCGACGCGCTCTCGGCGATGTCCGAGGTGCCGTGGAGCAGCAGCAGCCCGCGCGCCTTCTCGTCGCCGAGGGCGAGGGTCTGCGCGACCGAGGCACCGAAAGAGAAGCCGGCGTAGACGAGGCCGCGCTCCGAGTAGGGCGCCGAGGCGAGGACCGCCCGCTTCAGCAGCTCCTCCTTGCCGATCGACTTCTGGAGCTCCATTCCCGCCTCGACCGTCTGCGCGGTTTGACCTTCGAAGAGGTCGGGCACGCGAACCTGGTGCCCGGCGGCCCGCAGCCGCAAGGCCGCGGCTTCCACCGCCGGACGCAGACCGTAGGTCGAGTGGAAAAGCATGATGTCCATGCGGTCCATCCTGCCAGCCGGGCGCACCCACCCGGAGACACGGAGGCCTGGAGTACATGGACAGCGCGCTGCGACCCCTGCTCGTGGTCGGCGGATCGGTACTGCTCACCCTCGCGGCCGGCTGGGCCGCCGACGTACTGCTGCGCCGGGCCGACGCGGCCCACCACGAGACCCCCCTGTGGGGACTGCTCCGCCGCTGCCGGGTGCCGCTCCAGGCGGTGCTGCTCGCCTCCGTCCTGCGCGGCACCTACCGCGAGACGGAGTGGCGGACCGTCGAGGACCACGCGGCGGGAATCGGCCAGTTCCTCTCGCTCGTCCTGATCGGCTCCAGCGCCTGGCTGGTGATCCGCATCGCGGCGGCCGTCACGGAGTCGACCTTCGCCCGGTACGCCTCCTCCACCCGCGATCCGGCCCGCGTCCGCCGCGTGCGCACCCAGGTCACCCTCATCATGCGGATCGTGACGGCGGTCGTCGCCGTGGTCGCGGTGGCGGCCATGCTGCTGACCTTCCCGGCGCTGCGGACCGTGGGCACCTCGATGCTGGCCTCGGCGGGCATCATCGGGATCGTGGCGGGCATCGCGGCCCAGTCCACCCTCGGCAACCTCTTCGCCGGCTTCCAGATCGCCTTCGGCGACATGGTGCGGCTCGGCGACACCGTGGTGGTCGACGGCGAGTGGGGTGTCGTGGAGGAGGTCACGCTGACCTTCCTCGCGGTACGGACCTGGGACGAGCGCCGCATCACGATGCCGGTCTCGTACTTCACCAGCAAGCCCTTCGAGAACTGGTCCCGCGGCGGCGCCCAGATGACCGGTACGGTCTTCTTCCACCTGGACCACTCGGCCCCGGTCGCCGAGATGCGCGACAGGATGAAGCAGATCCTGGCCGACTGTCCTGCCTGGGACGGCCGCGACTGGAGCCTGGCCGTCACGGACACCACGCCCAGCACCCTCCAGATACGGGCTGTCGTCACAGCCAAGGACGCGGACGACGTGTGGACCGTGCGGTGCACGGTCCGGGAGCAGCTCGTCGCCTGGCTGGCCGAGGAGCATCCGTACGCGCTCCCCAAGATCGCGGTGTCGGACGCCGTCCCCACGCCGCGCGACGGCCGGAGCCTGCTCGACGCCCCGCCGCCGCGGCCCGCCGAGGTGCACAGCAACAACGCCACCTCCGCCGAGACGTACGGTAAGGACACCGACGAGCCGCCCCGCACCGGCCGCGGCTGAGGCGGCGGCCGAGGCGGCCGGGCCCGAGCCCGCCCCGGCCTGAGAGCGCGTCACCGCATGCTGCGTACGTCCAGCTGCCGCAGCACGCGGTCGACCACCTCCGGATCGGCTCCCGGCTCGCTCCGCGCCGCCAGCACCTCGTGCCGGGCGGCGGACATCATCTCCCGCTGGATGCGCTGCACGGCCTTGACGCGCCCCGCCCGCTCTACGAAGGCCGCCCTGCGCTCCTCGTCCAGCATGTCCGGGCTGATCCGTGCCCCGATGTCGAACGCCCCGCGCAGCAGCCGCTCCTGGACCTCTTCGGGCAGCTCCTCGGCGTCCTCGATCTCCTTGAGCCGGCGCTTGGCCGCCTTCGCGGCGCGGACGGCGAGGTCGCGTTCGAAGGCGCGCTCGGCGTCCGCGTCGGCCCGTACGCCGAGCCGCTTCACCAGCCAGGGCAGGGTGAGACCCTGGAGGACCAGTGTGGCCAGGATCACACAGAAGGCGATGAAGACGATCTCGTCCCGGCCGGGGAAGGGCGAACCGTCCTCCGTGCGCAGCGGGATGGCGAGCGCGAGCGCCACGGAGGCCACCCCGCGCATCCCGGACCACCACATGACGACGGTCTCCCGCCAGCTCACGGGGATCTCCTCGGCGTAGTCGCGGCGGGTGTGCAGCCGCTTCGCCAGCCAGGTGGCGGGCAGCAGCCACAGCAGCCGGACGCCGACGACCACGCCCACCACCACCGCGCCCCAGCCCAGCATCTGCCCCATCCGGCCGTCGGCGGTGCCGAAGACGTTGTGGAGTTCGAGTCCGATGAGGCCGAAGGCGATGCCGGTGACGAGGGTGTCGACGATCTGCCAGAAGGTCTGCCCGGCGAGCCGGCCCATCACGTCGTCGGCGCCGAGGGCGTGTTCGGCGAGGTAGAGGGCGACCACGAGCACCGCGAGGACGCCGGAGCCGCGCAGTTCCTCGGCGAGCACGTAGGCGACGAAGGGCACGAGCAGGGTGAGCCCGGTCTGCAGGGTGACCTCGCCGAGAAGCCCCATGAGCTTGTTGCAGGTCCAGCCGAGGGCGAGCCCCACGGCGACGGCGACGACGGCGGAGAGCACCAGCTCGGCGCCCGCGCCTCCCCAGGAGAAGGTGCCGCCGACGGCCGCGCCGATCGCCACGTGATAGAGCACGATCGCGGTGACGTCGTTGAACAGCCCCTCGCCCTCCAGGATCGAGACGAGCCGGCGCGGCAGCCCGAGGGAGCCGGCGACGGCGGTCGCGGCGACCGGGTCGGGCGGCGCGACGAGCGCGCCGAGCGCGACGGCGGCGGCGATCGGGAGCCCTGGCACGAGCGCGTTCGCCATGGCGGCGACGGCCGCGGTCGTGACGAGGACGAGAGCGACGGCGAGCAGGAAGATGGGCCGCTTGTTGGCCGCGAACTGCCGCCAGGACGTGCGCTGCACGGAGGCGTAGAGGAGCGGCGGCAGCACGAGCGGAAGGATGTACTCGGGCGGGATCTCGACGTTGGGTACGAAGGGCAGGAAGGCCAGCACGATCCCGATGAGGGTCATGAGCACCGGGGCCGGCAGCCCGAGCCGGTCCCCGAGCGGCACGGTGAGCAGCGCGCCGAGCAGCAGCAGGAACAGCAGGGCCAGTTGATCCACGGTGAGCCCTTCCGGCCTGGCGGCGCGGTCGACGATCGGGCTTCAACCCTGCCATGAGCCGAGGCGGATCAGGCGAAACCGGCCCCGAGTTCCCGGACGCGTGGACGTCCGCTCCGAGGCCCTCGAACCGTATGCGGCCAGGTCGTGTCCGGAAGGTAGCGCCGTCCGCCCGCAGGGCAGGGCCCGCGGCGTCCGGTGCGTGCGATCGCAAGGCGGAGGGTCACCCTCGTACCGGGCGCACCTGGGTGATCCCGACAACGCGGCGAACGTGCGTACCAGGCGTCGCGGGCCAGGCGCGACTTCACGGAGACGGCCTAGAGCGGCCGGCGCATGGCGCGGTGCGGGATCCCCGCGTCCGGGAACTCGGGGCCGTACGCCTCGTAGCCCAGGCGTTCGTAGAACCCGAGCGCGTGGGTCTGGGCATGCAGGTCCACGGCCTTCAGACCTCGCCCCCGGGCCGCGTCCTCGATGGCGCGGACCAGAGCCACGCCGACCCCGAGCCCGCGCGCCGCCTTGGCGACGGCGAGCCGCCCCAGCGAGCCCACGGACGCGTCACCGCCGGTCTTGCCGACCGCGTCGGCTCCGTGCAGGAGCCGGCCGGTGCCCAGCGGCAGCCCGTCCTCACGGACGGCGAGAACGTGCACGGCGGTCTCGTCGTACCGGTCGTACTCGATCTCCTGCGGGACCCGCTGCTCGACCACGAAGACGTCCCTGCGCACCGTGAAGCACGCCTCGCGGTCCTCGGGTCCCACGGCCTCCCGTACCGAGAATCCGGTGCTCACGCGCTCTCCGCCGCGATCCTGTCCAGGGCGCTCTGGAGGTCCGCCGGGTACGTGCTCTCGAACTCGACCCACTGACCGTCCGAGGGGTGCTCGAAGCCGAGCCGGACCGCGTGCAGCCACTGCCGGGTCAGCCCCAGCCGCTTCGCCATCGTCGGGTCGGCCCCGTAGGTGAGGTCGCCGACGCAGGGGTGGCGGTGGGCCGACATGTGCACCCGGATCTGGTGCGTACGGCCGGTCTCCAGCTTGATGTCGAGCAGCGAGGCCGCGCGGTACGCCTCGATGAGGTCGTAGTGCGTCACCGAGGGCTTCCCCTCGGCCGTCACGGCCCACTTGTAGTCGTGCTGGGGGTGGCGCCCGATCGGCGCGTCGATCGTGCCGCTCATCGGGTCCGGGTGCCCCTGCACCAGCGCGTGGTAGCGCTTGTCGACGACCCGCTCCTTGAACTGCGCCTTGAGCAGGGTGTACGCCCGCTCCGACTTGGCGACCACCATCAGTCCGGAGGTGCCGACGTCGAGGCGGTGGACGATGCCCTGGCGCTCAGCCGCCCCGGAGGTGGAGATGCGGTACCCGGCGGCGGCGAGGCCGCCGATGACGGTGGTGCCGGTCCAGCCGGGGCTGGGGTGCGCGGCCACACCGATGGGCTTCATGATCACGACGATGTCGTCGTCGTCGTGGACGATCTCCATGCCCTCGACGGGCTCGGCGACGATCTGCACCGGCGCCGCGGCGCCGGGCATCTCGACCTCGAGCCACGCGCCACCGCTGACCCGCTCGGACTTGCCGACGACGGCGCCGTCGACCTGGACCTTCCCGGAGGCGGCCAGCTCGGCCGCCTTGGTACGGGAAAACCCGAACATACGGGCGATGGCGGCGTCGACGCGCTCGCCCTCCAGGCCGTCGGGAACGGGCAGCGTGCGGATCTCGGGACTCGTACTCACCCGTCGAGTATGCCTTGTGCGGCGGACACCCGGTCCCGCGCTCAGTCCTTGTGGACGGTCCCGTCCGGGTCCAGGCCGCGGAACGACAGGATCACGATCAGGAACCCGCCGCACACGATGGCCGAGTCGGCCAGGTTGAAGACGGCGAAGTGCGCGGGGGCGATGAAGTCGACCACCGCGCCTTCGAAGACACCCGGCGAGCGGAAGATCCGGTCGGTGAGGTTGCCGAGCGCGCCGCCCAGGAGCAGGCCGAGCGCGATCGCCCACGACGTGCTGTAGAGCTTGCGCGCCAGCCGCACGATCACGACGATCACGACCGCCGCGATGCAGGTGAAGATGATCGTGAAGGCCTCACCCATGCCGAAGGCGGCGCCCGGGTTCCGGATCGCGTGGAACGTCAGCAGGTCCCCGACGACCTTGATCGGCTCGTGGCCCTCCAGCTTCGCGACCACGAGCATCTTGCTGCCGAGGTCGAGCAGGTACGCGAAGAGCGCCACGAGGAGAAGCGCGAGGATCTTGCGCTTCCCCCTGGACTCAGGGGCCGGTGCCGCGGCCTCGTCGGCCCCCTCTGAATCCGGCGTACCGATGATGCGCTCCGCCTCTGTCACGTGAGTCCCTCGACGCTAGGTGCCTGCCTGTGCACGAGGGTACGGCACACCTGTACGGCACCGTGAGGGACGGGGCCCGGGCTCTCAGCCGCGACGCTCCTGCTTCTGCTTGTCCTCGACGCACAGCGTGGCCCGCGGGAACGCCTGCATGCGTGCCTTGCCGATCGGCTTCCCGCACAGCTCGCAGAGGCCGTACGTGCCCGCGTCCAGCCGCTCCAGGGCGTGTTCGGTCTGCTCCAGCATCTCGCGGGCGTTGGCCGCCAGGGCGAGCTCGTGCTCGCGCGTGATGTTCTTGGTGCCGGTGTCGGCCTGGTCGTCGCCGGCTCCGTCCCCGGAGTCGCGCATCAGCCCGGTCAGTTCCTCCTGGGAGTGGAGCAGCTCCGCCCGGAGCCGCGCCACCTCGCTCTCCAGGCCGGCGCGGGCCTCGGCGGCCTCCTCCGGTGTCCAGGGGTCCTCGCCGGGGCGCACGGCGAGGTCGCCGGCACGGGCCGGCGGAACCGCGATCTCTTCCTCGGCCGTCGTGACGCCACCCGCGGTCTTCTTCGCTGCCACCGTCATGGCTCCTGTCTGCTCACCCTGTGCCGCGGAAGCGGCCTTCTTCTTGCCTTCGGCCTTCTCGGCCGGAGCCGCCGCCACCTTCGTGGCCACGGCCTTCTTCGCCGGGGTCTTCTTGACCGCGGCTTTCTTCGCCACGGTCTTCGTCGCCGGGGCTTTCTTGACCGCGGCTTTCTTCGCCGCGGCTTTCTTCGCCGGGGCCTTCTTCACGGCGGCCTTCCCGGCGGGGGCCGCCTTCTTCGCCGGTTCTTCACCAGCCGGCGCCTTCTTGCCCGCCGCCTTCTTGGCCTCCGCTGTCTTCTTGGCGGGAGCCTTGCCGGCCGCCGCCTTCTTGGCCGCCGCCTTCTTGGCGGCGGGTGCCTTCTTCGCGGCCGGTTCCTTCTTCGCGGCCGGTTCCTTCGCCGCGCTCTTGGCCGTACTCTTCGCCGCCGTACTCTTCGCCACCGCATCCCTCGCGGAGGCGCTCTTCGCCGTCGCACTCTTCGTGGCCGTGCTCTTCACCGTGTTCTTGCGTGCCGGGGCCGTCGCCGCCTTCTTCGCGACCGTCGACTTCTTGCCGGTCGCGTCCTTGACGGCCCCGGCACCACCGGCGGAACCGGCGGCCGAGGCCGTCTTCGCGGCGGTCTTCTTCGCCACCATGTCGCGGCCCCTTCACATTTTGTGATCTTGCTCGCGAATCGTGCTGGGACGATAAATCGGCCCAGGGCCCGCGGCAACGGGGCACGCCGCCGATCGCACCCGCCACATGCCCCCGGCATGGCGAGCCTGCATCGGTTGTGCCCAGCTCCCCGCCCCGTAATCCGCCCCACGGAGCCCGTCCGAAGTCCGGCCACGCCCGTATGACCATTCGGGTCACGCCCGCCTTCCCCGGGGATGTCCCGCCCCGCCCCGAAAAGCGGTCTGCCGACCCGCTCCCCGCCCCGTACACTGGGCGGAGCGAAAGGCTTGGATGGGGACGAGTAGCGTCGTACGCAGCCATGAGCGACCCGGGGACGGTGAGAGCCCGGGGGCGAGCCCGATGTGAAGCATCACCCCGGAGCCGCCGGAAGAACACCGCGGGCAGCGCCCTCGGTCAGTAGACCCGGCATCGCGACCCCAATGAGGGGGTCACGGGCACACGCCCGGGGCCAAGGAGGGTGGTACCGCGGGAGCCGCGCAGCACGGCGCTCTCGTCCCTCCGGACGGAAACGAAGCAGTCCGCCGGAGGAAGTTCGCCGATGAAACCGCCGCAGTACCGCCAGGTGCCCGCCCAGGTCGACCTGCCCGCGCTCGAGCACGCCGTGCTCGACTTCTGGCAGGAGAGCAAGGTCTTCGCCAAGACCCTGGAGCAGTCCGAGGGTCGCCCCGAGTGGGTGTTCTACGAAGGCCCGCCCACCGCCAACGGCATGCCCGGCGCCCACCACATCGAGGCCCGCGTCTTCAAGGACGTCTTCCCCCGCTTCCGGACCATGCGCGGCTACCACGTGGCCCGCAAGGCCGGCTGGGACTGCCACGGCCTGCCGGTCGAGCTGGCCGTGGAGAAGGAGCTCGGCTTCTCCGGCAAGAAGGACATCGAGGAATACGGCATCGCCGCGTTCAACGACAAGTGCCGCGAGTCCGTGACCCGGCACACCGACGCCTTCGCCGAGCTGACGACCCGGATGGGCTACTGGGTCGACCTCGACGACGCGTACCGGACGATGGACCCCGAGTACATCGAGTCGGTCTGGTGGTCGCTCAAGCAGATCTTCGGCAAGGGCCTGCTCGTCCAGGATCACCGCGTCGCCCCCTGGTGCCCGCGCTGCGGCACCGGCCTCTCCGACCACGAGCTGGCGCAGGGGTACGAAACGGTCGTCGACCCCTCCGTCTTCGTCCGCTTCCCGCTGACCTCCGGCCCGCTCGCCGGCCAGGCCGCTCTCCTGGTCTGGACGACGACCCCCTGGACCCTGGTCTCCAACACGGCGGTCGCGGCCCACCCCGAGGTCACCTACGTCGTCGCCTCGAACGGCGAGGAGAAGCTGGTCGTCGCCCAGCCGCTCCTGGAGAAGGCGCTCGGCGAGGGCTGGGTGACCACCGGCGAGTCCTTCACGGGCGCGGAGATGGAGCGCTGGACGTACCAGCGCCCCTTCGAGCTGGTGGAGTTCCCGGCCGAGGCGCACTACGTCGTCAACGCCGAGTACGTGACGACCGAGGACGGTACGGGTCTGGTCCACCAGTCCCCCGCCTTCGGTGAGGACGACCTCAAGGTCTGCCGCGCCTACGGCCTGCCGGTCGTGAACCCGGTCCGCCCTGACGGCACGTTCGAGGAGGACGTCCCGCTGGTCGGCGGCGTCTTCTTCAAGAAGGCCGACGAGGCCCTCACGGCCGACCTGGGCGCGCGCGGCCTGCTCTTCAAGCACGTCCCGTACGAGCACAGCTATCCGCACTGCTGGCGCTGCCACACGGCGCTGCTGTACTACGCGCAGCCGTCCTGGTACATCCGTACGACCGCCGTCAAGGACCGTCTCCTCCAGGAGAACGAGAAGACGAACTGGTTCCCGGACTCGGTCAAGCACGGTCGCTTCGGCGACTGGCTGAACAACAACATCGACTGGGCGCTCTCGCGCAGCCGCTACTGGGGCACCCCGCTGCCGCTGTGGCGTTGTGAGGACGACCACCTCACGTGCGTGGGCTCGCGCGCCGAGCTGACCGAGCTGACGGGCACGGACCAGTCGGAACTGGACCCGCACCGCCCGTACATCGACGCGGTGACCTTCCCGTGCCCGGCGGACGGCTGCGCGAAGACCGCGAGCCGCGTCCCCGAGGTGATCGACGCCTGGTACGACTCGGGTTCGATGCCGTTCGCGCAGTGGGGCTACCCGTACAAGAACAAGGAACTCTTCGAGTCCCGCTACCCGGCCCAGTTCATCTCCGAGGCCATCGACCAGACGCGCGGCTGGTTCTACACGCTGATGGCGGTCGGCACGCTGGTCTTCGACAAGTCGTCGTACGAGAACGTCGTCTGCCTGGGCCACATCCTCGCCGAGGACGGCCGCAAGATGTCCAAGCACCTGGGCAACATCCTGCAGCCGATCCCGCTCATGGACCAGCACGGCGCCGACGCCGTCCGCTGGTTCATGGCGGCCGGCGGCTCCCCGTGGGCGGCCCGCCGCGTCGGCCACGGCACCATCCAGGAGGTCGTGCGCAAGACGCTTCTGACGTACTGGAACACGGTCGCCTTCCAGGCGCTGTACGCCCGTACGTCCGGCTGGGCGCCGAGCGCGGCGGACCCGGCACCGGCCGAGCGCACCGTGCTCGACCGCTGGCTGCTGAGCGAGCTGCACACGCTGGTGGACCAGGTGACGCAGGCGATGGAGTCGTACGACACCCAGCGCGCGGGCAAGCTGCTGTCGGCCTTCGTCGACGATCTGTCGAACTGGTACGTGCGTCGCTCGCGGCGCCGGTTCTGGCAGGGCGACAAGGCGGCGCTGCGCACGCTCCACGACGTCGTGGAGACCGTCACGCGCCTCATGGCGCCGCTGACCCCCTTCATCACGGAGCGGGTCTGGCAGGACCTGGTGGTGCCGGTGACGCCGGAAGCCCCCGAGTCGGTCCACCTCTCGTCGTGGCCGGAGGCGGACGCGTCCGCGATCGACCCGGAGCTGTCGCAGCAGATGCTGCTGGTCCGCCGCCTGGTCGAGCTCGGTCGCGCGACGCGCGCCGAGTCGGGCGTCAAGACCCGCCAGCCGTTGTCGCGGGCCCTGGTCGCGGCGACGGGCTTCTCCGCCCTCTCGCCGGAGCTCCAGGCACAGATCACGGAGGAGCTGAACGTCTCCTCGCTGGCCTCGCTGTCGGAGGTCGGCGGCTCGCTGGTCGACACGACGGCGAAGGCGAACTTCCGGGCGCTGGGCAAGCGCTTCGGCAAGGGCGTCCAGGACGTGGCCAAGGCGGTCGCGGCCGCCGACGCGGCCGCGCTGTCCTTGGCGCTGCGCTCCGGCGAGGCGACGGTCACGGTGAACGGCGAGGAGGTGGCCCTCTCCCCGGAGGAGGTCATCATCACGGAGACGCCGCGTGAGGGCTGGTCGGTGGCCTCGGACGCGGGTGCGACGGTCGCCCTGGACCTGGAGATCACTCCGGAGCTCCGGCGGGCGGGCCTGGCGCGCGACGCGATCCGCCTGATCCAGGAGGCCCGTAAGAACAGCGGCCTGGACGTGGCGGACCGGATCGCCCTGCGGTGGTCCTCGGAGTCCCCGGAGACGACGGAGGCCCTGACGGCCCACGCGGAACTGATCGCGGACGAGGTGCTCGCCACGGACTACGCGACGGGCCCGGCCGACGACTCCTTCGGCGCCCCCTTCACGGACGAGTCCCTCGCCCTGGCCTTCCGCCTCCGCAAGGTCTGACGCCCCGCCTCCAAGGGCCCGGCACCCCCGTTGGGGGCGCCGGGCCCTTCCACATCCCGCCCCCACCGAAGCGATCAGGATCGCCGAAGCTCCAGCCTCGCCCTGCCCGGCGCCGCGAAACCGCCGCACCCTTCGCCAGGGCGTGGGGGGCCCCCGACCCGGCCCGGCGCCGTGAAGCCGCCACCACCTCTGCCGCGGGGGGGGGGCGCGGGTCCCAGCCGGGCCCCGGCGGCCCGAACTGCCGCACCCTCCGCTGGAGCGCAAGGGTGCCCCCGACCCCGCCCCGCCGGCACGAGGCCGCCAAACCCTGCCGGAGAAGCGGGCCGCGCCCCCAGCCCCCCGGCTGGGGGCGCGGCGCCGGATCCCCAACCGCCCCGACGCCGCGAAACCGCCGCATCCGGCCCGGGGGCGAGGGGGCGGGGCCCGCATGGCGCCGCCGCCGGGGTCTGGGGCGGAGTCCAGTCCGGGAAGGGGCGGGGTGGGAAAAGGGCCCCGCCCGCAGGTGCCCCCGCTCCCCGCCCCGCCCACGGCAAAAGGCCGGGCCCCTGGTTTCCCAGGGGCCCGGCCCTCAGCCTGCCGACGGCTACGCGCTCATCGCGCGGCCCGCCGCCGTCAGTTGTCGTCCTCGTCGATCAGGAAGCCGCGCATCGGCGCCGGCGCCTGCTGCATCGGCTGCGGCGCCTGCGGCCGCACCGGTGCCATCGGCTGGGTCATCGCCGGAGACATCTGCTGCTGGCCGCCGTACGACGGGGCGCCACCCATGGACGGCGCGCCGCCCATCGTGCCGTTGCCGCCGTAGGACGGGGCGCCCGCGCCCGCCGAGGCCATCGAGGGCGACGGCGGCAGGGAGGCCGTGGCCGGCGTCCGCGGCGGAGCCAGCGAGTCGTCGGCCTGGGTCTCCAGCTGGCGCAGCTGCGACTCCAGGTAGGACTTCAGACGCGTGCGGTACTCGCGCTCGAAGCCGCGCAGGTCCTCCACCTTGCGCTCCAGCGTGGCGCGGGCGGACTCCAGCGAGCCCATCGCGACGCGGTGCTTCTCCTGCGCGTCCCGCTCCAGCGCGTCGGCCTTGGCGCGGGCGTCCCGCTCCAGACCCTCGGCGCGCGAACGTGCCTCGCCGACGATCTTGTTGGCCTCGGAACGGGCCTCCGCGATCGCCTGGTCGGCCGTCTGCTGGGCCAGCGAGAGCACACGGGCAGCGCTGTCGCCACCCGGGCCCTGGCTCTGCTGCGGCATCTGCTGCTGCATCTGCTGCTGGGGGTGGCCCATGGGGCCGCCCATCGGCTGCCCCATGGGGCCGCCCTGCATCTGGCCCTGCATCTGGCCCTGCATCTGACCCGGGCCCATCGGGCCGCCCTGCATCGGGCCGGGGCCGTGGCCACCCGGGCCGGCGGGGAGCTGGGGCGCACCGGAGGGAAGCTGCGGCGGGCCCATCTGCGGGGGCTGCTGCTGGACCGGCGGTCCGGATATGGCCGCGGGCACGGGGGCGCCGGGACCGACGGGACGATCCTGCTGCTCCGGCGGCTTGCGCATGCCCTGCTGCTGGTTCTGCGCGGCAGCGCGCGTCGCAGCGGCCAGCTTGGCGCGCAGGTCCTCGTTCTCGCGGAGCAGGCGGGTCAGTTCGGCTTCGACCTCGTCGAGGAAGGCATCGACCTCGTCCTCGTCATAGCCTTCTCGAAGGCGGACGGTCGTGAACTGCTTGTTCCGCACGTCCTCGGGAGTCAGCGGCATCTCTTCTTCACCTCTACGTAGTCGTCGGCAGTCGGCAAGACCGTATCGTCCACATTCACCTCGCGAAGCTGCTCACGATGGAGATCAGGATGTAGACGATGATCATCAGAACGAAGAAGGACAGGTCGAGTGCCACGCCCCCGAGACGCAACGGCGGGATAACCCGCCGCAGAAGCTTGAGCGGTGGATCGGTGACAGTGTAGGTGGCCTCCAGAACGACCACCATCGCCTTACCGGGTTGCCATGAACGGGCGAACTGGAAGACGTAATCCATGACCAATCGGAAGATCAGCACGATGAGGAAGCACATCAGAGCGATGTAGACCACTTGTAGTGCGACGCCCATCCCGCGCTTCCCTCTCCCCTGGCTCTCGTGCTCTCGCTCGACCGGCCTCTCAGCCGGTCCGTTCCGGTGTCGTGTTTCTCAGCTCTGGTTGAAGAATCCGCCCTCTGCGATCCGGGCCTTGTCCTCCGCCGTGACATCGACGTTAGCAGGCGACAACAGGAAGACCTTCTGCGTCACGCGCTCAATGCTGCCATGGAGCCCGAAGACGAGTCCGGCGGCAAAGTCGACAAGTCGCTTCGCGTCGGTGTCGTCCATCTCCGTGAGATTCATGATCACCGGGGTGCCCTCGCGGAAGTGTTCCCCGATGGTACGGGCTTCGTTGTAGGTCCGCGGGTGCAGTGTGGTGATGCGGTACGGCTCCCGCTCGGACACGACCTTGGGCATGATCACGGGTGCGTTCTTCTCCAGGCTCGGACGTTCGGGTGTGATGGATGCCACGGGGGCAATGCGCGCCGGACGTCCATTTTCGGCGGATAGCGGGACGGAATGCGCGACCGGCTCACGCTCGCGCTCTCGCTGGGCGGGCGGCACCGCCACGCGCACCGGCTCCTCCCGCTCCACCTGCCGCGGAGGCTGGTGGCGCCGCTCACGCTCGGGCTCCGGTTCCAGCTCGGGTTCGAAGTCGTCGTCGGGGTCGAATCCCCGGCCGTCGTACCCATCGTCCTCCACGAGGCCGAGGTAGACCGCCATCTTGCGCATCGCGCCGGCCATTCTCTGAGTCCTCCGCTCTGTGGTGGATCGGCATCGTCACCAAGTGCCCGCGATCCACGAGGTCTGCCCGCCTATTGGCGGAAATGACCATATTTTCTGCTGTGGTCCGACTTGCTTCGCGACGTTACCCGAGCCTGGGGCGGACACCCAGTACCGCCGTACCGATGCGCACATGTGTCGCTCCGGCCGCCACGGCGTCCTCCAGGTCCGCACTCATGCCTGCTGACACCATGTTCGCAGCCGGACGGGTCGCGCGCAGGACAGTCGACAAATCCATCAACCGGTCGAACGCGGCCCGTTGCCGTCCCGCGTACGGACCGGCGAGCGGCGCGACGGTCATCAGTCCGTCGAGCCGCAGCCGGGGTGCGGCGTCCACGGCCGCCGCCAACTCCTCGATGCCGTCCGGGGCCACACCGCCCCGCTCACCCCGCTCGCCCGACCCGGCGTCGAGCGCGACCTGGATGAGACAGCCGAGCTCGCGCCCGGCCCTCTCCGCCCCCACCGAGAGAGCGGTGACGAGCTTCGGACGGTCGACCGACTGCACGACATCCGCATAACTCGTCACAGAACGGACCTTGTTGGTCTGCAACTGACCGACGAAGTGCCAGCGGAGGTCCAGATCCGCACAGGCAGCGGCCTTGGGAGCGGCGTCCTGGTCCCGGTTCTCCGCGACGTCGCGGACACCGAGTTCGTGAAGGAGCCTCACATCGCTCGCCGGGTAGGTCTTCGTGACCACGATGAGGGTCACGTCCTCCCGCTTCCGACCGGCTGCCGCGCAGGCGGCGGCGATACGTTCCTCCACTCGCGCCAGGTTCTCGGCGAGTTCGGCCTTGCGGCCCGTCATGCCCGTCATCTCTCTCAGTCCAACCAGACATATCCCGCGAGTCGCCCCGTGGTGCGATCGCGGCGGTACGAGTAGTGGTCGCCCGACTCGCGGGTGCAGACCGCGTCGGCCCGACGGTCCCCGATCCCGAGCCGCTCCAGCTGGGCGTGGACTCCGGCCGTGACGTCGACGGCCGGGGTCCCCCAGCTGGTCTCGGCCCACGCGGCCGGCTCGACCGCCGCGACCTCGTCCCGCATCCGGGCCGGCACCTCGTAGCAGCGTCCGCAGACGGCGGGGCCGGTCCGGGCGCTGATCCGCGAGGGGTCGGCACCGAGTTCGATCATGGCCTTCACCACTGCCGGGACGACCCCGGCCACCATCCCGGGCCGGCCGGCGTGGGCCGCGGCCGCGACCCCGGCGGCCGGGTCGGCGAGGAGGACAGGAGTGCAGTCGGCGGTGAGGACCGCGAGCGCGAGTCCGCGCCGGGTGGTGACGACCGCGTCGACGGACGGGATGCCGACGGTGTCCCACGGGCCGTCCACCACGGCCACGTCCGCGCCGTGGACCTGGTTCATCCAGACCACCAGCGCCGGGTCGAGCCCGAGCCGCTCCGCGACGCGCGCCCGGTTGGTCCGGACGGCCTCGGGGTCGTCCCCCACCGCCCCGCCGAGGTTGAGCTCCTCGTACGGAACGGCGCTCACCCCGCCCCACCTGTCGGTGAAAGCGAAGTGCGCGCCGTTCACGGGCTCGAGCCGGTCTATCACTTCAGGAAGTCCGGGACATCCAGCTCTTCGGCCGCGGTGTCCGGGTAGGGACGGGCCGTCGGGACCACCGGCGGGGCGACCGGCGGCAGCGCGGTCTCGTTGGCCGCCGGAACCGGCTCGGCCGGGGCGGCCGGCTCGTCCCGCGGGGCGACGGTGCCGAGACCGCCGAGGGGACGCGGGTTCTCGTTGGCGCGCGGCGCCGGGGCCGGCTCCTCGCGCTTGGCGGAGGCCGAGCTGAGGATGTTGTCCCGGCGGGCCGGCGGCTGGCCGCCGTCGAAGCCGGCCGCGATGACCGTGACCCGTACCTCGTCGCCCAGGGCGTCGTCGATGACGGCGCCGAAGATGATGTTGGCCTCGGGGTGGGCGGCCTCGCTCACCAGCTGCGCGGCCTCGTTGATCTCGAAGAGACCGAGGTCCGAGCCACCGGAGATGGAGAGCAGCACGCCACGGGCGCCGTCGATGGACGCCTCCAGGAGCGGCGAGGAGATCGCCATCTCGGCGGCGGCGACCGCGCGGTCGTCGCCGCGGGCGGAACCGATGCCCATGAGGGCCGACCCGGCCTCGGACATGACCGACTTGACGTCGGCGAAGTCGAGGTTGATCAGGCCGGGGGTGGTGATGAGGTCGGTGATGCCCTGCACACCGCTCAGCAGCACCTGGTCGGCCGACTTGAAGGCGTCGAGCACGGAGACCTGGCGGTCCGAGATCGAGAGCAGACGGTCGTTCGGGATGACGATGAGGGTGTCGACCTCTTCGCGGAGCTCGGCGATGCCGTCCTCCGCCTGGTTGGCCCGACGGCGTCCCTCGAAGGTGAACGGCCGGGTGACCACACCGATCGTCAGGGCGCCGAGCGAGCGCGCGATGTTGGCGACGACGGGTGCGCCGCCGGTGCCGGTGCCGCCGCCTTCGCCTGCGGTGACGAAGACCATGTCGGCCCCCTTGAGGACCTCCTCGATCTCCTCACGGTGGTCCTCTGCCGCCTTGCGACCGACTGCCGGGTTCGCCCCGGCCCCGAGGCCGCGGGTGAGTTCACGACCGACGTCGAGCTTGACGTCGGCGTCGCTCATCAACAGCGCTTGCGCGTCGGTGTTGATCGCGATGAACTCGACGCCCTTGAGACCGACCTCGATCATTCGGTTGATGGCATTGACACCACCGCCGCCGACACCGATGACCTTGATGACTGCGAGGTAGTTCTGCGGTGCTGCCACGTCGAAGGCCTCTCGCCTCGAGTTACGTGTCGCCGCTTCGCGGTGGTAGTCGCGCTGCGACGACGGATGCCGATGGGACGGTCCGAAACGCCGACCCAAACCCTAACGTTGAAGTTTAGGGTTACCAGTGTCTCTGTTCGCTGGACTCTTCCGAACAGGACACTAAGTCGACAAGTGGCGCACGTTCAACGAACACGCCGAACCTCCCGTTTTTCTTTTCACCCTATGTGATCACCCGTAGCGCTGGCCAACCAGGGTGCTGGCCAGCGGCGATGGGCGTCAACTCCCGGACGCCGCCGGGGCGGTGGGGGCGCTTACATCGAAGTGCCCCGCTTTGGGTGTCGCCTTCATCAGCGCCGTGAGGACGCGTGCCTTGACGGCTCCGTCCTCGGCGCTGCCCCAGAAGACCGTGCGGCCGCCGCCGAGCTCCAGGGTGAGGGAGTCGTACGAGCTGACGCGGACGACACGCGTGTCCCGGGCGACTTTCTCGGGGAGTTCGCCCGTCGCGCGTACCGCTTCACGCAGCAGCCGGTCGGCGTCGAAGCGCCGCAGACTCGGTGAGGAGGCTGCGTCCAGAACGAGTTTCGGTACGCCTCGGGGGGCTTTGTCCACCGTGGCGTAACGCGTTCCGGTGGAGTCCACTTCCGTGAACTTTCCGCCCTTTTCCACCACCAGAACCGGCTGCCGTTCCGTCACTTCAAGACCGATTCCATGTGGCCAGGACCGCTCGACCGTCACCGTGTCGATGCGGGGCAATTTCTGCCGCAGCCGCGCTTCGATCGCTTCCGTTTCGACCGAGATGAGCGGCGACCCGATCGGGACGGCGGCCACCGCCTCCACCTCACGGACCGTCAGAACACGCGTGCCGGAAGTCTTCACATGTTCCACACGCAGCCAGGAGGAACCGTAGAGCGCCCAGAGTCCGCCGGCCACCGTCGCGAGCACGGCCAGAGCGATCCACAGGACCCGCGGCCCGGGCACCCGGAAGCGACCGCTCCGGGTACCCGTACGGGACGGCCGTCCCGACGACCCCTTCGGCCTGCTCGCGCCGTTCTTCTCGGCGGTCGTCGGTCCAGCTGCCACCTCGCGTCCCCTGCCTTCCGTCGTGAGGGCTCGGCTCGCCAGGTTCTTTACGCCTGGCGGCGGGCGTTGATCGCCTCGTACACCATCCCGACGAGGAGGTCGTCGGCGTCCCGGCGGCCGAACTCGGCGGCGGCGCGGGACATCTCGTACAGCCGGTGCGGATCGGCGAGCACGGGCAGGACGTTGCCCTGGACCCACTGCGGCGTCAGCTCCGCGTCGTCGACCAGCAGACCGCCGCCGGCCTTGACGACGGGCTGGGCGTTGAGCCGCTGTTCGCCGTTGCCGATGGGCAGCGGGACATAGGCGGCCGGCAGCCCGACGGCGGAGAGTTCGGCGACGGTCATCGCGCCCGCGCGGCAGAGCATCATGTCGGCGGCGGCGTACGCGAGGTCCATCCGGTCCAGGTACGGCACCGGCACGTACGGCGGCATCCCGGGCATGTTGTCGACGCGCGGCACCTCGTTCTTCGGGCCGACCGCGTGCAGGATCTGGACGCCCGAGCGCTGGAGCACCGGGGCGATCTGCTGGATGACCTCGTTGAGCCGGCGCGCGCCCTGCGAGCCGCCGGAGACCAGCAGGGTCGGCAGGTTCGGGTCGAGGCCGAAGGCGGCGCGCGCCTCGGGACGCACCCGGGCCCGGTCGAGGGTGGCGATGGAGTGCCGCAGCGGGATGCCGATGTAACGGGCATTGCGGAGCTTGGAGTCCGGCGTGGCGACGCCGACCCCGGCCGCGTACCGCGAGCCGATCTTGTTGGCCAGGCCCGGCCGGGCGTTGGCCTCGTGGACGACGATCGGCACCCCCAGCCGCTTGGCGGCGAGGTAGCCGGGCAGCGCCACGTAGCCGCCGAAGCCGACCACGCAGTCCGCCTTGGTGCGCTCCAGGATCTGCTCGGCGGCCTTGATGGTGCCACGCAGCCGCCCGGGGACGGTGATCAGCTCCGGGGTGGGCTTGCGTGGCAGCGGCACGGCGGGGATGAGGGCCAATTCGTAGCCCCGCTCGGGCACGAGCCGGGTCTCCAGACCCTTCTCCGTGCCGAGCGCCGTGATTCCCACGCTCGGGTCCTGCCTCCGCAGGGCGTCCGCGAGGGCGAGCGCGGGCTCGATGTGGCCGGCGGTCCCCCCGCCGGCGAGTACGACATGCACCGAAATTCACCGCTCTCCGGACGGACGCTTCTTGACGCGCCGTCGCATCGACTTCCATCTCACTCCGGCCCGCTTGCCCCAGCCGGGGCGCCGCATGGCCAGGGCCGCTTTCGCGGCGGGTTCCTGTCGCGCGAAGGCGATGAGGAGCCCGACCGCGAACATGGTCGGCAGCAGGGCCGACCCCCCGTAGGAGAACAGCGGGAGCGGGACTCCGGCGATCGGCAGCAGGCCGAGCACCGCACCGATGTTGATCACGGCCTGGGCCGTGATCCAGGTGGTCACGCCTCCCGCGGCGTACCTCACGAAGGGCTCCTCCGTGCGTCCGGCCACGCGGATACCCGCATAGCCTAGAGCCGCGAACAGGGCGAGTACCGACAGCGTCCCCGCGAGACCCAGTTCCTCCCCGGTGACAGCGAAGATGAAGTCGGTGTGCGCCTCGGGTAGTTGGCCCCATTTTTCCACACTGGCACCCAGTCCGGAACCGAACCATCCGCCTGAGGCCAGAGCATAGATCCCGTGCGCCGCCTGGAGGCAGGGGGCGCCCTCTCCGCCGGGGTCGGTGGCGCCGATGCAGGCGAATCGCTTCATCCGGTTCTCGCTGGTCCTGATCAGCAGGAAGCCGATCGTCCCGGCGAAGGTGAGCACCCCGACGAAGAGCCGGGTGGGCGCTCCGGCCGTCCACAGCAGGCCGAAGAGGATCGCGGTGAGGACGATCGTCGTCCCCATGTCCCCGCCCAGCATGATCAGCCCGAGCAGCAGGAAGGCCCCCGGGACCAGCGGAACCAGCATGTGCTTCCACTGGGTGAGAAGTTTCATGTCCTGCTTGCGGGCGAGCAGGTCGGCCCCCCACAGGATCAGCGCCAGCTTGCCGAACTCGCTGGGCTGCAGCATGAACGGTCCGCCCAGGGAGATCCAGTTCTGGTTGCCGCCGACGGCACGCCCTATCCCCGGGATCTGGACCAGCACCATCAGGAAGACCGCGCCGACCAGGATCGGGTACGCGAGCGCCCGGTGGAGCTTGACAGGCATCCGGGAGGCCACCAGGAGCAGCGCGGTGCCGAGGACCGCGGCGAAGAACTGCTTGCGGAAGAAGTACGACGGCACGAGGTCGTACCGCAGCGCCGTGATCATGGACGCCGAGTAGACCATCACGAGGCCGAGCGTCGTGATGAGCAGCCCCGCGCCGAGGATCACGTAGTACGCCGTCAGAGGCCGGTCCCAGGCCCGTCGCGCCCGCTCGTACGTTCGTCGTACCGTCTCGCCGCGCAGGCGCCGCGGAGGCGCGGGAACGCGGCCTCCGCCGCGTACGGCGGAGGGCCGACGAGTCCCGGCGGTTCTGCTCGGCATGGTCGCTGTCCCCTCCAGTCGTGCCCGGCTCGGCCGGACCTGTTGCTGGTCAGGTCAGGCGCGCCCGGTGGCGGCGAGGGCGCGGACCGCATCCGCGAACGCCTCGCCCCGCTTGTTGTAATTGGCGAACATGTCCATCGAGGCGCAGGCCGGGGCCAGCAGAACCGTGTCTCCCGGCCGGGCGAGCCCAGCCGCCTCCTGGACCGCCGCAGACATCGCCCCAGTGTCGGTCCGGTCGAGGTCCACCACCGGGACCTCGGGGGCGTGTCGCGCCAGGGCTTCGCGGACGAGCGCGCGGTCGGCGCCGATCAGCACGACCCCGCGCAGCCGCTTCGCCGACTTCTGGACCAGCTCGTCGAAGGTGGCGCCCTTGGCGAGGCCGCCGGCGATCCAGACGATGGGGTCGTAGGCCGCCAACGAGGCTTCGGCCGCGTGGGTGTTGGTGGCCTTGGAGTCGTCGACGTACGTGACGCCCTCGACCTCCTCGACGAGTTCGATGCGGTGCGGGTCGGGCCGGAAGGCGCGCAGCCCGTCCCGTACGGCCTTCGGTTCGACGCCGAAGGCGCGGGCCAGGGCCGCCGCGGCGAGCGCGTTGGCGATGTTGTGCGGGGCCGGCGGGTTCACGTCCGCGACCTCGGCCAGCTCCTGCGCCTGCTTCTGCCGGTTCTCCACGAAGGCCCGGTCGACGAGGATGCCCTCGACCACGCCGAGCTGGGAGGGTCCCGGCGTCCCCAGAGTGAAGCCGACGGCCCGGCAGCCCTCTTCGACGTCGGCCTCGCGGACCAGGTCCTCGGTCGCCTTGTCGGCGACGTTGTAGACGCAGGCGACGGTGTTGCCCTCGTAGATGCGGCCCTTGTCGGCGGCGTACGCCTCCATGGAGCCGTGCCAGTCGAGGTGGTCGGGCGCAAGGTTGAGCACGACGGCCGAGTGGGCGCGCAGGGACGGCGCCCAGTGGAGCTGGTAGCTGGAGAGTTCGACCGCGAGGACGTCGTACGTCTCGTCGCCGAGGACGGCGTCGAGCAGGGAGACGCCGATGTTGCCGACGGCCGCGGTCCGCAGCCCGGCCGCCTCCAGGATGGAGGCGAGCATCCGTACGGTCGTGGTCTTGCCGTTGGTGCCGGTGACGGCGAGCCAGGGGGCCGCATCGGGGCCGCGGAGCCGCCAGGCGAGCTCCACGTCGCCCCAGACCGGCACGCCCGCCTCGGCGGCGGCGGTGAACAGCGGCTTGTCGGGCCGCCAGCCGGGCGTGGTGACGATCAGCTCGGTGCCCTCGGGCAGGGTCGCCCCGTCGCCGAGGCGGACGGTGATCCCCTCCGTTTCGAGTGCGGCCGCCTGCGCCCGGGAGCGCTCGTCGTCACCGTCGTTCACGACGGTCACGACCGCGCCGAGGCCGTGCAGGACCCGGGCGGCGGGAATGCCGCTGACGCCCAGACCCGCGACGGTGACCCTCTTGCCGTTCCAGCTCACTTTTCGGATGCCCATCCCGCGTAGAAGAGTCCGAGGCCGACGATCACACACATGCCCTGGATGATCCAGAACCGGACCACCACGAGGACTTCGGACCACCCCTTGAGTTCGAAGTGGTGCTGGAGCGGCGCCATCCGGAAGACCCGCTTGCCGGTCATCTTGAACGAACCGACCTGGATGACCACGGACATGGTGATCAGGACGAACAGGCCGCCGAGCAGGGCGAGGAGCAGCTCCGTGCGGGAGCAGATGGCGAGACCGGCGAGCGCGCCGCCGAGGGCCAGCGAGCCGGTGTCGCCCATGAAGATCTTGGCGGGCGAGGTGTTCCACCACAGGAAGCCGAAGCAGGCGCCCATCAGGGCGGAGGCGACGACCGCGAGGTCGAGCGGATCGCGCACCTCGAAGCAGGCGTTGGGGTTGGTCAGGTCCATCGCGTTGGCGCAGGACTCCTGGAACTGCCAGAGCCCGATGAAGGTGTACGCGCCGAAGACCATCACCGACGCGCCGGTGGCCAGACCGTCCAGACCGTCCGTCAGGTTCACGCCGTTGGACATGGCCAGGATCATGAAGAGGGCCCAGACCACGAACAGCACCGGTCCGATGGACCAGCCGAAGTCGGCGATGAAGGAGAGCTTCGTGGAGGCCGGGGTCAGTCCGCGCAGGTCGGCGAACTGCAGCGCGAGCACCGCGAAGGCGATGCCGACGATGAGCTGGCCGGCCATCTTCGCCTTGGCCCGCAGACCCAGCGACCGCTGCTTGACGATCTTGATGTAGTCGTCGAGGAAGCCGACCAGGCCCATGCCGGCCATCAGGAAGAGGACCAGCACACCGGAGTACGTGGGGTCCTCACCGGTGATGACCTTGGCGAGCGCGTACGCGATGAGCGTGGCCAGGATGAAGGAGATGCCGCCCATGGTGGGCGTGCCCTTCTTCCCGGCGTGGCCGCGCGGGCCGTCGTCCCGGATGAACTGCCCGTACCCCTTGCGGGCGAGGAGCTTGATGAGCAGCGGAGTCCCGATCAGGGTCAGGAAGAGCCCGATGGCCCCCGCGAAGAGGATCTGCCTCATCGGCCCGAGACCTCGCTCTCGGAGTCGAGGAGGGCCAGGGCGACCCGCTCGAGCCCGACCGACCTGGAAGCCTTCACCAGCACGACGTCTCCCGGACGCAGCTCTCTGCGCAACAGGTCGACCGCCGCCCGCGCGTCGGACACGTGCACCGACTCCTCACCCCACGAACCCTCGTTATATGCGCCCAGTTGCAGCCAGGACGCTTCCCTGTCCCCGACCGCGACGAGCTTGCTGACGTTGAGCCGGACGGCCAGCCGTCCGACCGCGTCGTGCTCGGCGAGCGATGCGTCACCGAGCTCGGCCATCTTGCCGAGCACCGCCCACGTGCGGCCCCCCTGGGCCTGTGCGGCCCGGCCCATGGCCGCGAGCGCGCGCAGGGCGGCTCGCATGGACTCGGGGTTCGCGTTGTAGGCGTCGTTGACGATCGTCACGCCGTCCGGACGCTCGGTGACCTCCATGCGCCAGCGCGACAGGGAGCCCGCCTCGGAGAGCGCGGTGGCGATCTCCTGGACGGGCATGCCCAGCTCATGGGCGACGGCGGCCGCGGCGAGCGCGTTCGACACGTGGTGCTCACCGTACAGGCGCAAGGTCACGTCACTGCACCCGGTGGGTGTGTGAAGCCTGAAAGAGGGCTGTCCGTTCTCCGTGAGCCGGACATTCTCGGCACGTACGTCGGCGTCGTCGCCCTCTCCGAACAGGGTCACGCGCGCGTGGGTCCGCGTGGCCATGGCCCGGACGAGCGGGTCGTCGGCGTTGAGGACCGCCACTCCGCCCTTCTCGGCCGGCGGGAGGGACTCGACGAGTTCGCCCTTGGCCTGGGCGATCTGCTCACGGCCGCCGAACTCGCCGATGTGGGCGGTGCCCACGTTCAGGACGAGTCCGATGCGCGGCGGGGTCAGTCCGGTGAGGTAGCGGATGTGACCGATGCCGCGGGCGCCCATCTCGAGGACCAGGTGCTGCGTCTCGTCGCTCGCGCGCAGCGCCGTCAGCGGGAGCCCGATCTCGTTGTTGAGCGAGCCGGGCGTCCACACGGTCGGCGCGTGCCGCTGCAGGACCTGGGCGATGAGGTCCTTGGTGGAGGTCTTGCCCGCCGAGCCGGTGAGGGCGACGACATCGGTGCCGAGGCGTTCGACGACGGTGCGGGCGAGGGCGCCGAGGGCCGTCTGGACGTCGTCCACGACGATGGCGGGTACGCCGACGGGGCGGACGGCCAGGACGGCTGCCGCACCCGCCTCGACGGCGCGTACCGCGTAGTCGTGGCCGTCGACCTGTTCACCGGCGAAGGCGGCGAACAGGCTGCCGGGCGTCACCTCACGGGAGTCGATGACGACGGGGCCGGTGATCCGGACGGCCGGATCCGGTATGTCGTACGACTGCCCGCCGACGATTTCGGCGATCTCGGCGAGGGAGAGGGCGATCACAACTTATCCCTGACTGTTCTTGAGGCTGCGTTCAATCGCTTCGCGCAGGACCTGGCGGTCGTCGAAGGGGCGGACCACCCCGGCGATGTCCTGGCCCTGCTCATGGCCCTTGCCGGCGACGAGCACGGTGTCGCCGGGCCGGGCGCGGGCCACGGCCGCGGCGACGGCCGCGGCCCGGTCGGCGTCGACCAGGACGTCGCCGCGCTCGTGGGCGGGCACCTCGGCGGCGCCCGCGAGCATCGCGGCGAGGATCGCGAGGGGGTCCTCGGAGCGGGGGTTGTCCGAGGTCAGTACGGCGGTGTCGGCGAGGCGCGCCGCGGCGGCGCCCATCGGACCGCGCTTGGTGGTGTCCCGGTCGCCGCCGCAGCCGAGCACGATGTGGATCTTGCCTTCGGTGACCTTGCGCAGGGAGCGCAGGACCGATTCGACGGCGTCCGTCTTGTGCGCGTAGTCGACGACGGCGAGGTAGGGCTGGCCGGCGTCGACGCGCTCCAGGCGGCCCGGCACGCCGGGGACGGCGGCGACGCCCTCGGCGGCGGTCCGGGGATCGAGACCGGCGACGGCGAGGGTGACGATCGCGGCGAGGGTGTTGGCGACGTTGAACGGACCGGGCAGCGGGGCGGTGGCGGGGAACCGCTCGCCCTGCGGGCCGACGACGGTGAGGGTGGAGCCGAAGGCGCCCAGTTCGACGTCCTCGGCGCGCCAGTCGGCGTCCGGGTGCCCCTCGGCGGAGAAGGTGACGACCGGGACGGAGGCCTCCTTCGCGAGCCTGCGGCCGTAGGCGTCGTCGAGGTTCACCACACCCTGTTTGCTGCGCTTCGGGGTGAACAGCTGCGCCTTGGCGGCGAAGTAGTCCTCCATGTCGGTGTGGAACTCCATGTGCTCCGGGCTCAGGTTGTTGAAGACGGCGACGTCGAAGACGCAGCCGTCGACCCGCCCGAGCACGAGGGCGTGGCTGGAGACCTCCATGGCGACCGAGTCGACCCCGCGCTCGCGCATGACGGCGAAGAGGGCCTGGAGGTCGGTGGCTTCGGGAGTCGTACGTTCCGACTTGATGCGCTCGTCGCCGATCCGCATCTCGACGGTGCCGATGAGCCCGGACCGGTGACCGGCCGCCTTGAGGCCGCCCTCGACGAGGTAGGCCGTGGTGGTCTTGCCGGAGGTGCCGGTGATGCCGATCTGGAGCAGGTCCGTGCCGGGCCGGCCGTAGATCTCGGCGGCGAGCTCACCCATACGGCCGCGCGGGTCCTCGACGACCAGGACCGGCAGGCCGGTCGCGGCGGCGCGCTCGGCGCCGGCCGGGTCGGTCAGGACGGCGGCGGCGCCGAGGCCGGCGGCTTGGTCGGCGAAGTCGGCGCCGTGCAGCCGGGCGCCGGGCAGGGCCGCGTACACGTCCCCGGGGCGAACCGCCCGCGAGTCGTGCGTGATGCCCGAGACGTCGACAAGGCCGCCACCGGGCGACTCGATCCCGAGCCGGGCGGCCAGATCGCCCAGGGGTGTGGGGCGGGCCTGCTCCGGGCGGGGCGGGGAGGTTCGGTACTGATCAGCGTGTGGCACGGCGGTGAGCGTACCGGGCCCACCCGCCGCGGGGCCAAAAGAGGCCCGGGCGTCGCCGGAGTTCGATTTCCGGTTCCCGGAATCGGGGGTGATCGTTGTCACTGGTGCTCCCGAGTGTCACTCGCTGGCCTTGAAGGTCACCGGCATCCGGGCGGGCTCGCTGCCCGTCGGGGCGACGTGGAGCGTCTTGAGCGCGAACTCCATGACCTTCTTGTAGATGGGACCGCAGATCTGGCCGCCGAAGTAGTCCCCCTTGGTGGGGTTCTGGATGGCGCAGTAGACGGTGATCCGCGGGTTGTCGGCGGGCGCGAAGCCCGCGAAGGAGGCGGTGTACCCCTTGTAGGTGCCGAGTTCGGGGTCGACGCGGTTGGCGGTTCCGGTCTTGCCCGCGACCCGGTAGCCGGGGATGCGGGCCTTGGTACCGGTCCCCTCCTCGTCGCCGACCACGGACTCCAGCATCTGCGCGAGGGTCTTGGCGGTCTTCTCGCTCACCACCCGGGTCTGCTGCGGCGCGGGAGCCGCGGTGAACCGTCCGTCGGGCCCCTTGGTGCCGCGGACCAGCGTGGGTTCGATCCGTACGCCGCCGTTGGCGATGGTCGAGTAGACCGAGGCGGCCTGCATGGCGTTGACGGACAGACCCTGGCCGAAGGGGATCGTGTACTGCTGCGAGGTCGACCAGTCCCGGGGCTTGGCCAGGATGCCGGGGGTCTCGCCCGGGTATCCGAGCCCGGTGGGGCTGCCGATGCCGAACTTGCGCAGGTACGTGTGGAGGACCTGGTTCGCCTCGGCCTGAGTGCCGCCGAGCTGACCGGTGGCCAGGATCGTGCCGATGTTGCTGGACTTGGCGAGGACACCGTTGAGGGTGAGGTACCAGGTGGGGTGGTCGACGTCGTCCTTGAAGAGCCGGTCGCCGCGGTGCAGCCGGTTGGGGACGGTGACGTGGGTGTCAGGGGTCGCCACACCCTCCTCCAGGACGGCGGCCATGGACATGACCTTGCTGGTGGAGCCGGGTTCGTAGGCGTCCTGGAGGGCCGCGTTGCCCATCGCGGCGGCGTTGGCCGCGGAGAGGTCGTTGGGGTCGAAGCCGGGGGCGTTGGCCATGGCCAGGACCTCGCCGGTCTTCGTGTCCTGCACGATGACGTAGCCGCGGTCGGCCTTGGACTTCGTCACCTGCTCGGTGATGGCCTTCTGGGCGGCCCACTGGATGTCCCGGTCGATGGTCAGCTCGATGTCGGAGCCGGGCACCGCCGGAGTGCCCTCGGAGCCCGCGGTGGGGACCCGCCGACCGCCGGACTGGGCGAACCTGATCTTGCCGTCCTTGCCCGCCAGCTCCTTGTCGAGCATGGACTCCAGGCCGCCGGCGCCGCGGCCCTCGGCGTTGACGTAGCCCAGTATCCCGGCGGCGAGTTCGCCGTTGGGGTAGACCCGCTTGGTGGAGGGCTCGCTGAGGATGCCGCCGAGCAGATTGATCCCGTTGCCGCCCTCGGCGGGCTTGGCCTTGCGCTCGTAGACCTTCTTGAGGTCCTTGATCTGGTTCCAGACCTGCGGGGTCTGCTTGCGGGCGAGCAGGGTGTAGCGGGACTTGGGCGTGCGGAGTTTCCTGGCCAGCTCGGCGGGCTCCTTGCCGAGAAGCGGTGCGAGGAGGGCGGCGGCCTGCTCGGGGGCGTCCCGGATCTTGCTCTCCTCAGGGGTGAAGAGCTTGGGGTCGGCCGTGATGTCGTACGCGTCGACGCTGGCGGCCAGGGCGATCCCGGCGCGGTCGGTGATCTCGCCCCGGTCCGCCGAGAGGGTGTACTCCTGGTAGCGGTGGGCCTCCGCCTTCGCGGCGAGCGCGCTGGCGTCGACGGCCTGGACCTGGAGCAGGCGGACGACGAACGCCACCATGACGAGGGTCAGTCCGAGGGAGACGAGACGGAGCCGGGGCTTGGGGCTGCCGAGCCGGATCGTGCGCACGGGCGGCCGGGCGGTGCGGCGCGGGGCCGGACGTGCGGGCTGCCCGGGGCGGCCCGCGGAGGGCCGGGGGCGGGCGGGCCGGGCGGGGCCCGGCACCCGGCGGCGCGGGGGCTCCTTGGGGGGCACTTCGGTCACCTGCCGGAGGTCGTCGGGTCGGGCGCGGTCGTCGCGGTCGTCGTCGGCGTGTCGGGGGTGCTCGCGTCGGGGGTGGTGTTCCGGGGCGCGCTCCCGGCCGGCGGCGCGGAGGCGGGCGGTGCCACGGGAGGGGCCACGGGAGGCGCGGGGGGCGGGGCGTCCGCCAGAGGCGGGGCCGGGTCGGGCTCGGGCGCGGACGCCTTGGAGGGTTCGCCGCGGACCGTGCCGTCCGGGTCGAGGAAGGCGGGGCTGCCGCCCGGGACCATGCCGAGCTCGCGGGCCCGCCGCTCCAGCGCGTCCGGCGCGGAGTGGTCGTCCACGTCCCGCTGGAGCGCCTGCTCCTGGTCGGTGAGCTCGGTGGTCCGGTTCTTGAGGTCGCGCAGCTTGAACGAGCCCTGGTTGAGGGCGGAGTTCAGCAGCAGGAGGGTGATGAGACCACCACCGAGCAGGAGCACGACGAGCAGGACGAAGGGAGTGCGCGCGGCGGTGCTGGGCCCCGACGGCATGAGCCGCCCGAGCCGCGCGGCCCTGCCCTTGAGCGGCCCCTTCGTCGTCACCGTTCGCCCCCGATCCCTGCTCCGCCCGCGCGGCGCTCAGGCGCGGGCACCGTCGTCGTCCGCGGTCCGGCCGGCCGGCCGGCGGCCCCGCGTCCCTCGCTCACGAGGGCTCGTCCTCCCGGATGCGCTCCGCTCCGCGTAGACGCGCGGGCGCGGCGCGCCGGTTCTCGGCGATCTCCTGCTCCGTGGGGAGTTCGGCGCCGCGGGTGAGCAGCTTCAGGCGGGGCTGGTAGCGCTCGGGGACCACCGGCAGGCCGGGCGGGGCGGTGGTCGCCGCGCCGGCCGCGAAGACCTGCTTGACCAGCCGGTCCTCCAGCGAGTGGTACGACAGGACGGCGATCCGGCCGCCCACCGCGAGCGCCTTCACGGCCGCCGGGACCGCTCGCTCCAGGACCGTCAGTTCGCCGTTGACCTCGATGCGCAGCGCCTGGAAGGTGCGCTTGGCGGGGTTGCCGCCGGTGCGCTTGGCGGCCTGCGGGAGGGCATCCCGGATCAGCTCGACCAGGCGGGCACTGTTGGTGAACGGCTCCTTGTCGCGCTCGCGCACGATCGCGGAGACGATCCGCTTGGCCTGCTTCTCCTCGCCGTACGCGCGCAGGATGCGGACCAGTTCGCCGGGCGGGTAGGTGTTGAGGACCTCCGCCGCGCTGACCCCGGTCGTCTGGTCCATGCGCATGTCGAGCGGGGCGTCCTGCGCGTAGGCGAAGCCGCGGCCGGCCTCGTCGAGCTGCATGGAGGAGACGCCCAGGTCGAAGAGGATGCCGTGCGCCTTCGGGATGCCGAGCCGGTCGAGGACCTCGGGCAGCTCGTCGTAGACGGCGTGGACGAGGGTGGCGCGCTCCCCGTAGCGGGCGAGCCGCTCGCCGGAGAGCCGCAGGGCCTCCTTGTCGCGGTCGAGGGCGACGAGCCGCGCCTCGGGGAACCGCTCCAGAAGGGCCTCACTGTGGCCGCCGAGGCCCAGGGTGCAGTCGACGACCACCGCTCCGGGGCGCTCCAGGGCCGGGGCCAACATGTCCAGGCACCGCTGGAGCATCACCGGGACGTGTCGGTCGTTGCTCAATGCGCCCTCTCAGATTCGGCGCGGCCGGTACGCACCACCGGGTCCCCGCCCGCTCGCTGAAGGGGAAGCGACCGGCCGGCGCCGCCAAGGGGGCGCATCGGCCGGCCGGCGAGCGGGAGGAGGCCGAGCCGTACGTACCGCCGCACACGCGGGGGAGAAACTGCGGATATCGCTCAATGTCTCCGTGAACTTCGCGTCACTTTAGTCCACCGGCCCTCGCGGTCAATCAACCGGCTGGCGCGTCGCGCGGGCCACCCGGGAGAGCGGGGTGATGCGGGCACCTCACCCGTACGGGCCCGGCTTTCCCATCCCTGTGGGTTAGCTCACAACAAGGCTCATTGACGTTCTTTGTCCGCTCTCACAGCGGGCCCGGCGGCCGCGTGCCCGTTACCTTCATAGACATGTCGACCTCTGCGCACTTCTCCGCCGCCCCCGCCGACGCGATACCGACGAGCGGGACGGTCACCGACCGGCTCGTCGAGGCCAACGAGCGTTACGCGGCCCGCTTCACCGACCCGGGCATGGACGCGAAGCCCGTTCTGAACGTCGCCGTGGTGGCCTGTATGGACGCCCGCCTCGATCTGCACGCCGCTCTCGGTCTGGAGCTGGGCGACTGTCACACCATTCGCAACGCGGGCGGTGTGGTCACCGACGACGTGATCCGCTCCCTCACCATCAGCCAGCGGGCCCTCGGGACGCGCAGCGTGGTGCTGATCCACCACACCGGGTGTGGCCTGGAATCGCTCACCGAGGAATTCCGGCACGAGCTGGAGATGGAGGTCGGTCAGCGTCCCGCGTGGGCCGTCGAGGCCTTCCGCGACGTCGACCAGGACGTCCGGCAGTCGATGCAGCGCGTGCGGACCTCGCCTTTCCTGCTGCACACGGATGACATCCGGGGCTTCGTCTTCGACGTGACCACGGGTCTTCTCCGCGAGATCGACCCCGCCTGACCCGGCGAAACCCGGCATAACACCCGCACTTGTCCACAGGCAAGTGACACGACCCGGCCACGGCAACAACAATGCTCGGGTGACACCCCCCGGAGCGTGCGCGGGGGCAGGTGTCGGTGTTTACGGAAGGGCCGAGGAGGGCCGGGTGACGACCTATGACGATCGAGCGAGCCTCACAGATCTGACCACCACAGCGGAGCGTGTCCGCAGGTCGGTGGAGGGTGTGATCGAGGGCAAGCCTGAGGTCGTACGGCTTTCGCTGACCGTGCTGCTCGCCGAGGGACATCTTCTGATCGAGGATGTCCCCGGCGTCGGCAAGACGATGCTGGCCAAGACGCTGGCGCGGTCCATCGACTGTTCGGTGCGCCGGATCCAGTTCACCCCCGACCTGCTGCCGTCGGACATCACGGGTGTGTCGATCTTCGACCAGCAGCGGCGGGACTTCGAGTTCAAGCCGGGCGCGATCTTCGCCCAGATCGTGATCGGCGACGAGATCAACCGGGCCTCGCCGAAGACGCAGTCGGCGCTCCTGGAGTCCATGGAGGAGCGGCAGGTCACCGTCGACGGGCAGACCTACGAGCTGCCGAGCCCGTTCATGGTGGTGGCCACGCAGAACCCGGTGGAGATGGAGGGCACGTACCCGCTCCCCGAGGCCCAGCGTGACCGGTTCATGGCCCGCGTCTCGATCGGCTACCCCAGCCCCGAGGCCGAGCTGCAGATGCTCGACGTGCACGGCGCGGTCAACCCGCTCGACGACCTGCAGCCGGTCGCGCACGCCCATGACATCGTCAAACTGATCGACGCGGTGCGCGCCGTGCACGTCGCCGACGCCGTACGCCGGTACGCCGTGGACATCGTCGCCGCGACCCGCACCCACGCGGATCTGAGACTCGGCGCCTCCCCGCGCGCCACGCTCCACCTGCTGCGCGCCGCGAAGGCCTCCGCCGCGCTCAGCGGCCGCGAGTACGTCCTGCCCGACGACCTCCAGGCCCTGGCCGTGCCGGTCCTCGCGCACCGGCTGCTGCCCACCGCGCAGGCCCAGTTGAACCGGCGTACCGCCGAGCAGGTCGTCCTGGACATCCTGCAGCGCACGCCCGTCCCCGCCGCGGCGCCGCCCGCCGGCCCGCTCTACGGCCAGCAGCAGCCCGGCATCCGGCAGCTGTGATGACGACCGCCGCCGCACCGCCGGGGCAGCGGGGCGACGACGACGTGGACGCCCGGCCGGGGGACGACCGGGGCGGCCTGCGAGCCGCACTGGGCGGGCTCACCACCCGGGGCCGGTCCTTCCTCGCCGCAGGTGTCGCCGCCGCGGTCTGCGCCTACGTCCTCGGCCAGGGCGATCTGCTGCGCGTCGGGCTGCTGCTCGCCGTGCTGCCGCTGATCTGTGTCGGGGTGCTGTACCGCACCCGCTACCGGGTCGCCGGAAGCCGCCGGCTCTCCCCGCACCGGGTGCCGGTCGGCTCGGAGGCCCGGGTCCATCTGCGGATGGACAACGTCTCCCGCCTGCCCACCGGGCTGCTGATGCTCCAGGACCACGTCCCGTACATGCTGGGGCCGAGGCCCCGGTTCGTCCTGGACCGGGTGGAGGCGGGCGGGCGGCGCGAGGTGTCCTACCGGGTCCGCTCCGACCTGCGCGGACGCTTCCCGCTGGGCCCGCTGCAGCTGCGGCTGAACGACCCGTTCGGCATGTGCGAGCTGACCCGCTCCTTCAGCGCGTACGACATGCTCACCGTCGTCCCGCGGACCGAGCCGCTGCCGCCGGTGAAGCTGATCGGCGAGGCGGCGGGGTACGGCGACGGGCGGCAGCGCTCGCTCGCGCTGGCCGGGGACGACGACGTCATCCCGCGCACCTACCGTCACGGTGACGACCTGCGCCGGGTCCACTGGCGCTCCACCGCCCGCTACGGCGAGCTGATGGTCCGCCGCGAGGAGCAGCCCCAGCGGGCCCGGTGCACGGTGCTGCTCGACACCCGCCGGATCGCCTTCCAGGGCGCGGGCCCCGACTCCGCCTTCGAGTGGGCGGTCTCCGGCGCGGCCTCGGCCCTGGTGCACATGCTGGAGCGGGGCTTCTCGGTCCGGCTGCTCACCGACACCGGAAGCGCGGTGCCCGGCGAGGGCGCCGAGGGCTTCGCCGGTGCGACGCAGGACTCGGCCGAGGCGGCCGGGCTGATGATGGACACCCTCGCCGTCGTGGACCACTCCGACGGGGCCGGTCTCTCGCGCGCCTACGACGTGCTGCGCGGCGGCAACGAAGGCCTGCTGATCGCCTTCGTCGGCGACATCGACGACGAGCAGGCGGCGGTGGCCGCGCGGATGCGGCAGCGCAGCGGTGCGGCCGTGGCCTTCGTCCTGGACAGCGGCACCTGGCTGACCGGCGGCGCGGTCGCCGGTGCGGTCGAGGAGCGGCTGCGGCAGTTGCGGGAGGCCGGCTGGACGGCGCTGGCGGTGCCGCCGGGGGCGCGGCTCGCGGAGCTGTGGCAGCAGGCCGGCGGGATGCGCGCGGAGACCGCCGCGAGCGAGACGTACGGAGGTTGGTCATGAGCGGCCGCGCGCGGCTGACGCTGGGCTCCTTCGCCGCCACGCTGACGGCGGCGGGCGCGCTCCTTCCGCTGGTGCGGCCGGCGACGTGGATCTTCACCGCCGCGTTCCTGCTGGCGGTGCAGAGCGGGGTCGGCGTGCTGACCCGGCGGGTGCCGCTGGCCCGGTCGCTGACGATCGCTGCGCAGGCCGTCGCGACCCTGCTCGCGCTGACCTTCGTCTTCGCCCGGGAGCAGGCGCTGCTGTGGTTCCTGCCGGGGCCGCAGGCCTTCGGGCGGTTCGCCGCGCTCTTCGAGGCGGGCGCCGACGACATCGGGAAGTACGCGATCCCGGCGCCGGACACCGAGGGCATCCGCCTGATGGTGGTCGGCGGCGTGCTGGTGATCGGTCTCCTGGTGGACTCGCTGGCGGTGACCTTCCGCAGCGCGGCCCCGGCCGGACTGCCGCTGCTCGCGCTCTACTCGGTGGCCGCGGGCCTCTCGGAGGGCGGCGCGAGCTGGCTCTGGTTCCTGCTCGCCGCCACGGGCTACCTCCTGCTTCTGCTGGCGGAGAGCCGGGACCGGCTCTCGCAGTGGGGGCGGGTCTTCGGCGGCGCGCCGCGCGCCGGGGGCAGGGCGCCGGGCGCGGCCGGAGGCGGGCAGGCGCTCGCCCCGGTGCGGACCGGCCGGCGGATCGGCGTGATCGCCATGGGCGTCGCACTGGTGGTCCCCGCGGTGCTGCCCGGACTGAGCGGCGGTCTCTTCGGCGGCCCGGGCGAAGGCCCGGGTGAGAGCGGCAAAGGCGGCACGATCTCAGCCGTGAACCCGCTCGTCTCGCTCCAGGAGAACCTCCGCCAGCCCGAGGACCGCGAAGTGCTCCGCTACCGGACCAACGCGACCGACACCAGCGGCATGTATGTGCGTCTCGTGGCACTCGACCAGTTCGACGGGACCTCCTGGAAGTCGTCGGTCCGTCCGATCCAGGACGTCCCTAAGCGGTTGCCGACGCCGGACGGCCTCGGCCGGCAGGTCCGTACGACGGAGGTGACCAGCAATTTCGTCGCCTCCACGACGTACGAGCAGAAGTGGCTGCCGATGCCCTACCCGGCCGTCAAGGTCGAGATCGACGGCCGCTGGCGCTACGAGCCGGCCGGGCGGATGCTCGTCGGCGACGACAAGCAGAACACCCGTGGCGCCCGGTACACGGTGACCAGCCTGGACGTGCGGCCGACGGGCGAGCAGCTGGCGGGGGCGCCGTCGGCGTCGGCCAAGCTCCTCTCGGAGTACACCAAGGTCCCCGACTCGCTGCCCGCCGACGTGAAATCGACGGCGCTGGAGGTCACCCGGGGCGCGCGCAACGACTACGAACGGGCCGTGAAGCTCCAGGACTGGTTCGCCACCGACGGCGGGTTCCGCTACGACGTGGAGGTCGAGTCCGGTACGGGAGTCCAGGCGATCTCCCGCTTCCTTCAGCAGCGGGAGGGCTTCTGCGTCCACTTCTCGTTCTCGATGGCGGCGATGGCACGGTCGCTGGGCATTCCGGCCCGGGTGGCGGTCGGCTTCATGCCCGGCACCCCGCAGTCCGACGGCACGATGTCGGTCGGCATCCGGGACGCGCACGCCTGGCCGGAGCTGTACTTCGAGGGCGCGGGCTGGATGCGGTTCGAGCCGACGCCGACGCGGGGCTCCACGCCGGACTACACCCGGCCGCAGACCCCGAGCGGTTCGGCGTCCGGTTCCGCGCAGCCGGAGACCAGCGCCTCCGCTCAGCCGTCGGCGGTGCCGAGCACGTCGGACAGCTGCCCTCCGCAGGCGCGCCGCCTGGGCGAGTGCGGTCCCGACGAGGCGGCGGCCGGTGCCTCGTCCGGCGGTGACGGGCCGAATCCGCTGATGGTGGTCCTGATCTGCCTGGGTGTGGCGGTGCTGTTGCTGCTGCCGCTGCTCCCCCTGCTCTGGCGTACGCGGGTACGGGCACGGCGGCTCGGCTCCCCGGGCCGCACCGCCGTGGACGCGGCGGCCAGAACTCTGGCGGCCTGGCAGGAGATCATCGACACCGCCTGGGACCACGGGGTCCGGCCGGACGAATCGCGGACGCCCCGGAAGACGGCGGCGCGGATCGTCCGCCTGGGCGCCCTGGACGGCGAGGCCGCCAACGCGGTGCACCGGGTGGCCCGCTCGGTCGAGCAGGTGCTCTACGCCCCGCATCCACGGCCGGGCACCGGTCTGGTGGAGGAGGTCGCCCTCGTCAGGGCGGGCTTCCAGCAGGTCTCGGGCCGCCGGGTCCGACTGCGCGCACTGCTGGTGCCGCGCTCGTCCGTCCGGGTGGTGTGGGCGGCGTCGGCCCGCTGGGCACGTCTGACGGCCGCCTGGTCGTCCCGCCGCGACGAGGCGTCGGCTCGCCTGGCGGATGCTCTCCGCCGCACCTCCCGCAAGCGGGCGGCCTGAGCTAGAGGAGGGAGGGGGCCGGGGCGGCGAACGTCCCGGCCCCCTCCCCTTGCGTGCGGCCCGTTCTCATCCACCACACACGACGAGCCCCGCAGGCGCACGCACCTCGAAGGTGCCGGCCATGCGGGGCTCGGGGTCGTGGAGGGGCCTGGGGCCCTGTCTCAGGGGGCCGTCAGTGACTGCCGCCCTGCTGCTCGTCCCGGCGGCGCTGCCACCGTTCCTCTATGCGGTTCATCATGGAGCGACGCTGACGGGCCTGACGGCCGCCGGCCGCCGCTCCGCCACTCGTCTGCTGCTCGCCCGGCTTGGGCGCCTTGCGCCATCCGGTGACCGCCAGAACCGCGCAGCCCAGCATGACGAGGAACCCCACCACGCTGATCCAGATCTGCTGAGCGACCATTCCAGCCATGAGGAGCGCGATACCCACCAGGAAGCCGGCGACTGCCTGGTAGACCCGTCGCCGGGTGTACGTACGCAGTCCGCTTCCCTCGAGCGCTGTCGCGAACTTGGGATCTTCGGCGTACAGCGCTCGCTCCATCTGCTCGAGCATTCGCTGCTCGTGCTCCGAGAGCGGCACGGAGTCCTCCTAGTCGTCGGTCGCGGGGGCGACCGGGATGCGGCCCTTTCAGGATAGGCAGGGAATCGCCCCCGTGAAACCCGCCCTCAACGCCTAATCGCCAATCCGGGCCGCCATGCGGTTCGGTTGCTGAGGCGTTGATTCCCCAGCGGCCTGCCTGTCATGCCGGACGGTGTCCCCCGATCATACGGGGCGAAGCCCTCGATCGGGGGGCCTGTGGCGTACTCCATCTGCGGCTGCGCCGCTGATCAGCCCGGTGCCGGGCCCGCGGGGCCTCGCACGCCCCGTGCGGCCGGGCGGGTTGTCAGGCCCGCTTCTCTCCCAGGACGTGCAACTGGGTGGCGATCGCCTGGAAGGAGGGCAGCTCCGCGGCGGCCGCCTCCAGCTTGAGCAGGGCCTCGGCGGCCCCGGGCTCGGTGTCGACCAGGACGCCGGGCACGAGGTCGGCGAAGACGCGGACGCCGTGCACGGCGCCGACCTCCAGACCGGCCTCTCCGGCCAGCTCCGTGAGCTGCTCCGCGGTGAAGCGCCGGGGCACCGGGTCGCCGTCGCCCCAGCGGCCCGCCGGGTCGTCGAGGGCGGTCCTGGCCTCGGTGAAGTGCCCGGCCAGCGCGCGGGCGAGAACAGCGCCGCCGACGCCCGCGGCGAGCAGGCTCAGCGCGCCTCCGGCTCGCAGCGCGGCGACCGCGTTCCGTACCCCCTCGGCCGGGTCGTCCACGTACTCCAGGACGCCGTGGCAGAGCACCGCGTCGTACGCCTCGCGCTCGACGACCTCGAACAGGCCGCGGACGTCCCCCTGCACCCCGCTGACGCGGTCGGCGACGCCGGCCTCGGCGGCCCGGCGCTCCAGCGCGAAGAGGGCGTTCGGGCTGGGGTCGACGACCGTGACCCGGTGCCCGAGGCGCGCCACGGGGACCGCGAAGTTTCCGGAGCCGCCGCCCGTGTCGAGGACGTCGAGGGTGTCTTTCCCGGTGGCCTTGACCCGGCGGTCGAGGGCGTCCTTGAGGACGTCCCAGACGACGGCGGTACGAAGGGAGGCGCGCGACGGGCGCGACGACGTCTCCCGACCGAAGACAGGGGAAGGGTCCGACACGGCTGTTGACTCCTCGGTGACGGTGTACGAACCCTCCCACCCTATGGCCTCGGGTGACCTGCCCCGGTCATGCCGCTCAGCCGGTGGCCTCGCCGGTGCCGCTCTGGCGGGGCAGCACGGGCTGGAGGACGAGGAGTCGCTCGACCAGGCGCAGGAACAGCGCGGCGTCCCGGACGAGGTCGTCGGCGTCCCGGTGGGTCGCCGCGCCGGGTATCCCCGCCTCCGCCCGGGCCCGGCGTGCGGCTCCGGAGGCGAACAGGGCGCTCCACTCGGTCAGCTCGGGCGCTATCTCGGGCAGCACCTCCCAGGCGCTCCTGATCCGTGCCCGTTTGCGCGGGTTGTTCTCGGGCCTGCCACGGGCCGCGAGCACGGCCGCGGCGGTGCGCAGCGCGGCGAGGTGGGCGGTGGCGTACCGCTCGTTGGCCACGTCGAGCGTGGCGGCCTCGTCGAGGCCGGTGCGGGCCTGGGCGAGCAGGTCGAGGGCGGCGGGCGGCGCGGAGGAGCGGCGCAGGACGGGATGGACGTCGGACGCGGGTCCGGGCAGTGCGGGAGCAGGGCGGCCGGCGGTGCGGCGCCGGGCCGCGGCTGCTGCGGAGGAGCTGGTCATGACGAGCCTCCTGTCGTCGTATGACGGCGCTGTGTCCGTATGTGTCCATCGTGAAGGCCACCACTGACAATCCGGCTGACCTGGCCTTTTGCCCTGATCAGGGAAGCGGGGGTAAGTTTTTGCACTGACCGGTCAGTGCAAAAGCTGGAAGCCGAGGAAAGTGGGGGTGGGTCCGTGGAAGCGCACCCGGAGGAGCCGCACGGCGCCGCCGTCGTCGCGGACGGATTCGGGCTGAAGGGGCCGCGCGGCTGGGTCTTCCGCGAGGTCGGCCTCCGGGCGGAGCCGGGCTCGCTCGTCGCGATCGAGGGTCCGTCCGGCTCGGGCCGTACGTGTCTGCTGCTGGCGCTCACCGGGCGCATGAAGCCCCACGAGGGGTATGCGGAGGTCGCCGGGCTGCGTCTGCCCCGCAAGATGGCGGCGGTACGGCGGCTCAGCGCCCTCGGCCCCGTGCCAGGGGTCAGCGACCTGGACCCGGCCTTCACCGTCGCCGAGCACCTGCGCGAGCGAGCGTTGCTCCAGCGGCGTTACGACGGTTCCGTCCGGGCCCTGATGCGCCGCCCGGCCGAGCGGACCGCGACGACGCGGGCCCGGATCGAGGAGGCCCTGCAGAGGGCCGGGCTCGACCTGGACACCCTGCCCAAGGCCGAGCGGACCTCGGTGCGGGACCTGGAACGGCTGGAGGCCCTGCGCCTGTCCGTCGCCCTCGCCCTGATCGGCCGGCCCCGGCTGCTCGCCCTGGACGACACCGACCTCAAGCTCTCCGACGACGACCGGACCGAGGCCTGGACGCTGCTGCGGTCGATCGCCGACGCCGGCACGACCGTGCTCGCCGTGTGCAGCGAGGCCCCGGAGCACGCCCTGCGCGTCACCACCGGCCCGGCACCGGAAGGCACCGCCCCGGACGGCCCGGCTCCCGAGCAGAGCGGCGAGGACGCCACCGAGAACCACACCGAGGACGACACCGCTCCGGAGGACGCGGCCCCGGAAGAGACCACCGCGACCGAGGAAGACACCACCGAGGAGGGGGATGCCGATGCGCTCGCCGAAACTGGCCGCGCTTGAGCTGAAGCGGTTCGGCAGGGGGAAGCTGCCGCGCGCCGCGCTCGTCGCGATCCTGCTGCTGCCGCTGCTGTACGGCGCGCTGTACCTCTGGTCCTTCTGGGACCCGTACAGTCGGCTGGACCGGATACCCGTCGCACTCGTCAACGACGACCGAGGCGCCACCGCCGACGGCAAGAGGATCAACGCCGGCGACGACATCTCCCGTGGCCTTCTGGACAGCAAGGTCTTCGAGTGGCACGAGGTGAGCGACGCCGAGGCGCGTGCGGGCGTGGAGGACGGGACGTACTACCTCTCCCTGACCATGCCCGGCGACTTCAGCACCCGCATCGCCTCCAGCTCCGGCGACGCCCCGGAGACGGGCGCCCTACAGGTCCGCACGAACGACGCGAACAACTACATCGTCGGACAGATCTCCCGTACGGTCTTCTCCGAAGTGCGCACCGCCGCCTCCACCAAGTCCTCCCGCTCGTTCCTCGACAAGATCTTCATCTCGTTCTCCGACATCCACGACGCCACCGCCGAGGCGGCCAAGGGCGCCGGTGAGATCAAAGAAGGCGTGGACAAGGCCAAGAAGGGCTCCGAGAGCCTGGCCGGCGGCCTGAAGGACGCCAAGAAGGGCAGCGGCGACCTGGCCACCGGCCTGAAGAAGCTCGACAAGGGCGCGGGGCAGCTGGAGACCGGCTCACGGCAGGTCGCGAACGGCACCCAGGAGCTCGCCGACAAGGTCAACGGCAAGGCCGCGAAGATCCGTCCGTACCTGAAGAACAACGGCAAGACCATCGGCGACACCGCCAAGCTGGTCGCCGACTCCGCAGCGGCCGTCCGCCACAACCTGGACGACCTGGTCAAGCGCGCGCCGGTCGCCCGCAGCGCGGCCCACGTGGCCGCCGACGAGCTGGAGAAGATCCACCGCGAGGAGTGCGTGGACAACCCGCTGCCGGACCCGAAGACCTGCCCGGCCCTCAAGGAGGCCAAGGTCACGGCCGACGACGTGGCGAAGATCGCCGACGATCTGCACGAGCTGACCAAGGACAGCGACGGCGATCTGAAGAAGCTCGACGGGCAGCTCGCCACGCTGCAGAAGCAGGCCGAGGACCTGCACAAGGCCGCGCCCAACCTGGAGGAGGACCTCGAGGGTGCCGTCAAGAAGATCAACAAGCTCAACGCGGGCGCCCAGAAGGTGGCCAGGGGCGCCGACGAGCTCCACACCGGCCTCGGCAGTGCCAGGACCGGTTCCGTGAGCCTCGACACCGGCGTCGGCAAGCTCAAGAAGGGCGCGGGAGACCTCGACGGCGGCCTGTTCAAGCTGGCCGACGGATCGGGCGAGCTGGCCACCGGACTCCACGACGGTGTCGCCAAGATCCCCGACTACGACAAGGAGGACCGCGACCGCCGTACGGAGGTCATGGCCGACCCGGTCGAGCTGGCCTCCCAGTCGCTCCACAAGGCGCCCAACTACGGCACCGGCTTCGCGCCGTACTTCATCCCGCTCTCCCTCTGGGTCGGCGCCATGGTGGCGTACATGCTCATCCAGCCGCTCAACCGGCGCGCCCTCGCCGCCGGCGCCTCCGCCTGGCGGATCGCGCTGGCCGGCTGGCTCCCGGTCGCGGCGATCGGACTCCTCCAGGTCGCGGCGCTGATGTCCGTCCTGCACTGGGGACTCGGCCTGCAGATGGCCAGGGCCGCCGGAACGGTCGGCTTCCTGGCCCTGGTGACCTGCTGCTTCGCCGCGATCATCCAGTGGCTCAACGCCCGCTTCGGCGCGGCGGGGCGGATCCTGGTCCTCGCCGTGCTGATGCTCCAGCTGACCTCGGCGGGCGGCACGTACCCCGTTCAGACCAGCCCGGGCTTCTTCAACGCGATCCACCCCTTCCTGCCGATGAGTTACGTCGTCGAGTCACTGCGCCGGCTGATCACCGGCGGCGGGATCGGCCCGGTCTGGCAGGCGGTCGCCGTCCTGACCGCGTTCACGGTGGGCGCGCTGGCGCTGACGGCGGTCTCCGCCCGGCGCAAGCAGGTGTGGACCCTGGACCGGCTCCACCCGGAACTGAGTCTCTGAGACCTGTGAGAATCGAGCCCATGGACAGCAGCAGCACCAGACGCCGAGCGACGCGCGCGAAGCTCTACGAATCCGCCGTCACCCTCATCGCCGAGCAGGGCTTCTCGGCGACGACGGTGGACGAGATCGCGGAGCGCGCGGGCGTCGCGAAGGGCACGGTCTACTACAACTTCAAGAGCAAGACCGAGCTCTTCGAGGAGCTGCTGCGGCACGGCGTCGGACTGCTCACCGCCTCCCTCCGGGAGGCGGCCGAGGAGACCGCCGAGCGGGGCGGGAGCCGGGTCGACGCGCTGGACGCGATGATCCGGGCCGGCCTGGTCTTCATCGACCGCTACCCCGCCTTCACCCAGCTGTACGTTGCCGAGCTCTGGCGCACGAACAGGGCCTGGAACGAAACCCTCCTGGTCGTCCGTCAGCAGGCGGTCGCGGTGGTGGAGGGCGTGCTGCGCGAGGGCGTCGAGGCCGGCGAGCTGAGCGAGGAGATCGACATCCCCCTCACGGCGGCGGCGCTGGTCGGGATGGTCCTGGTGGCCGCCCTGGACTGGCAGGCCTTCCAGCGCGAGCGCTCC
>NZ_BMTO01000001.1:290663-354326 GCF_014649715.1 Streptomyces lateritius | reverse complement strand
CCCCCGAGCCCCGCCGTCCGGCGTTTCCGCACCCCCGTGACACCCCCCCGTGTCCCCGTGCGGTCCCCCGTCGCACCCCCGTGCCGGCAGGTGCACGACCCCGTTTCCGCCGCCCCGTGTCGGCGGGTGCGGAGCCGTGCCCCTTCCGTGGTCTCCACTCTTCCCTCTGCGCAGGTCAAAGCCCATCCGCGTACCTACTCATCTCTTCCCCTAGGTACGGATACTCAGCGTTCCGTAGCAAGGCCCACGCGCGCGTGGCCCCGGCTGGCTACGATCGCGTCCGTGTCCGTACTCCCCCTGGTCTTCACCAGCGGCTGGGCGAGCGGGATCAACGCGTACGCGGTGGTCCTGCTGTTCGGCGTCTTCGGCGCGACCGGTCTCACCGACGAGGTGCCCGAGTCGCTGCAGCGCACCGACGTCCTGATCGCCGCCGGGGTGCTGTTCCTCTGCGAGGCGGTGGCGGACAAGATCCCCTACGTCGACTCCGTCTGGGACGCCGTCCACACGGTGGTACGGCCGGTCTCCGGGGCCGTGGTCGGCGCCCTGCTCGCCGGGGAGTCCGGTTCCCTGCCGGAGCTCGCGGCGGGCGCGGTCGGCGGCTCGACCGCGCTGCTGAGCCACTTGGTCAAGGCCGGGACGCGGATGGCGATCAACACCTCGCCGGAGCCGTTCTCCAACGTCGCCATGAGCATGGCGGAGGACCTCGGAGTGGCCGGGATCGTCACCTTCGCGATATTCAACCCCGAGGCGGCGGCGGTCGTCGCGGCGGTGCTCCTCGCGCTGGGCCTGGTGATACTGGGCTTCCTCGCCCACCGCATCCGCCGCTTCCTTCGGCGCAGGGCCCAGCGGCGCGAGGAGAGACGGATGGCCTCCGCCGAGGTGGCCGAAGGGCCCCGGAGACCCGGCGGATAAAGTCCCTGACATGGGACGGATCGTGGTGATCGGCGCCGGGATGGGCGCCATGGCGGCGGCCGCCCGGCTGGCCGTGGCGGGCCACCGGGTGACGGTGTACGAGCGCACGGAGACGTACGGCGGCGCGGTACGGCGGTTCGAACGGGACGGGTTCGGCTTCGACACCGGACCGGGACTGCTGCACCTGCCCGCCGTCTACCGCGATCTGTTCGTCAAGACGGGCAAGGAGCCGCTGGAGGACCGCGTCGAGCTGACGCAGGTCGACCCGGCGAGCCGGCACGTCTTCTCCGACGGTACGAGGGTCGACCTGCCGAACGCCTCGCGCGCCGGCACGCTCTCCGCCCTGGACACGGCCCTCGGCGCCGGCGCGGGCGAACGCTGGGGCGACTTCATGGTCCGGGCCCGCGAGGCGTGGGACCGCACCCGGCGCCCGCTCCTGGAGGAGCCACAGCCGGAGGACACCTCGGTGTTCGGCCGCGAGCCGTACCCGGCCCTGAAGGCGGGGTTCCTGCGGCGCCCGACGACCACGCTGGGCGGGATCGGGGCGCGCGAGCTGCGCGACGCCCGGCTCACCGAACTCCTCGACTCCTACGCCTGGTCCTACGGCTTCGACCCGGCGACCGCCCCCGCCTCGGCCGCCGTGCTGCCCTACATGGAGCAGACCTTCGGCACCTGGTACGTCGGCGGAGGCATCCGGGCGCTCGCGGACGCGGTCCACGAGCGGTGTCTGAAGCGGCGGGTGGAGTTCGTCTTCGACGCGGCCGTCGTCGAGGTGCTGGAGAAGGACGGCCGGGCGACGGGAGTCCGGCTGGCGGACGGCGAGACGGTCGAGGCGGACCATGTGGTCGCGGGAGCGCCCCCGCAGGCGCTCTCCCGGGACGGGGTCGTCGCCGGACAGCGGGACGACCGGGCGCGGCCGCTTCCCGTCGGCACGGGCCGGGTGACGCTCTGTCTGGCCCTGCGCGGGGCCCGGGAGTCGGGCGCCGTGCACCGTACGGTCGTCCATGGCGCCGAAGGGCGGCCCACCGTGACCGTCCTGCGGCCCGACGATCCGGCGCTGCGGCCCGACGACGGCCACGAGTCGGTGACGGTCACCGCGACGGTGGCCACCGACCGGGCGCCGGAGTGGCGGGCCGTCGCCGAGACGATGCTGGCGGCGGCCGGGTCCGCCGTCCCGGGGCTGCGGGAGCGGCTCCTCTGGCAGGTACTCCGCACCCCGGAGGACACCCTGCGGGAGACCGGCGTCCGCGAGGTGCCCGGCCCGGCACTCGCCGGTGGCGCCGGCGCGTTTCTGCCCGCGGCCAACCGGTCCCCGCTCCAGGGCCTGTACCGGGCCGGCGGCTGGTCACATCCCGGCGGCGGCCTCGCCCACGCCGGCATGTCGGGTGCCCTCGTGGCCGGGCTGATCGTCGAGGGCGCCGACTTCCGCGGTTCGCGGTAGGGAGCGTCGGGCAGGGGCCGTCAGTACCGGTACTGCTGCTCGTTGCCGTATCCGTAGTACTCCTGGCCCGGCTGCTGCGGCGGTTCGGCCGGCTGCTCGGCGTCCCGCTGCTGGGGCACCCACACGCCGCCGGGCGGGGTGTCGTACGTGTACGAGGGGGCGTACGGGTCGGCGTAGGGCTGCCGGCCGCCGGTGCCGTAGTCGTACGAGGTGTACTGCTGGCCGTCGGTGCCGGGACCGATGTACGGGTCGGAGTAGGCCGCGTACTGCTGTTGCCCGGTGCCGTAGTCGTAGGCCGGCTGCTCGTACCCCGGCGTGTAGCCGTCGTAGCCGCCGTACGCCGGCTGCGCCTCGGGCTGGGCCGGGGAGTGGGCGTACGAGGTGTCGTAGACGGCGTACTGGCCGGTCTCGTCGGGCATCGGCTCCGGCTCGTAGACCGCCGTGGTCTCGGCGGCCGAGGGGTCCGCCGGCTCGTAGGAGAGGTCGGTGACCTCGAGCGTGGGGCCGGCCTCGGCCGGTGCGGTGGACCTGCGGCGCCGGCTCGCGCCCGGGTTCCCGCCGATCGCCCAGCCGGTGGAGAAGCCGCGGCGGAAGGAGAGGGTCACGTAGGTCTGGCCGACGGCGAAGGCGATGGCGCCCGCGATGATCACGGCGACCGAGGGCAGCAGAACGCCGACGACCACCCCCAGGAAGCCGCAGAAGGCGAGCACGCGCCAGCGCAGCCTCGCCTTGTACTGCAGGAGCACCTCACCCAACAGCCACAACGCGACGACACCGAACGCGATGTAGAGGACCGTCCACCCCATGCCCGCCCCTCTCCTACGGCCACCGCCGCGGGTCTGGGGCGGGTACGCCGGTCACGACTGCACGTGCAGTCCGAGATTCTCGTAGATCTCCAGCGTCGCGGTGGAGTTGTTCAGCGTGATGAAGTGCAGTCCGGGGACACCCTCGGAGAGCAGACGCGCGCAGAACTCCGTCGCGAACTCGATGCCAATGGAGCGTACAGCGGCCGGATCGTCCTTGACGGCGAGGATGCGTTCTTTCACGTCGGCCGGGAAGAGGGCGTTGCTGAGCTGGGGCAGCCGGTCGAGGGTCTTCACGTTCACAACGGGCATGACTTCGGGGATGATCGGCGTCTCGCAGCCGGCCTTCACCACGCTGTCGCGCATCCGGAGATAGTTCTCCGGATCGAAGAACATCTGGGTGATGGCGTAGTCGGCGCCGGCACGGCACTTGTCCACGAAGTGACGGATGTCCGTGGCCCAGTCGGTGGAGCGCGGGTGCATCTCGGGGAAGGCCGCGACACCCACGCAGAAGTCGCCGGACTCCTTGATCAGCCTGACCAGATCGGCGGCGTAGCGGACGCCCTCGGGGTGCTCGATCCACTCTCCCAGCGGGTCGCCGGGCGGGTCGCCGCGCAGTGCGAGCATGTTCCGGATGCCTGCGTCGGCGTACTGGCCCAGGACGTTGCGCAGTTCGGCGACGGAGTGGTCGACCGCGGTGAGGTGCGCGACCGGGGTGAGGGTGGTGTCACCGGCGATCTTCTGGGTGGCCTTGACGGTCCCGCCCCGGGTGGATCCACCGGCTCCGTAGGTCACCGAGACGAAGCTCGGGCCGACCGCCTCGACCCTGCGCAGGGCGTTCCAGAGGCTGCGCTCGCCCTTCTCGGTCCGGGGCGCGAAGAACTCGAAGGAGTACGAGGGCTTGCCGGACGCGAGGATGTCGCGGACCGTGCGCGCACGGTCCGAGCGGGTGGAAGCGGTGCCAAGAGCCATACGGGCAGGTTAGACGTGGGCCATCGGCGGAAGAAGCGGCGTCCGAGTAATGGACAACTTTTTGGACACCCCTCGCAGGTGCCCCGGCGGAAGGTCCGGCACCCGCTTGCCTGCTACGCCGAGCGCTCGCGGACCCGCTTGGCCAGCCGGGCCGTGGCCGCCGCCGGGTCGTCGGCCTCGGTGATCGCCCGGACGACGACGATCCGGCGCGCGCCCGCGTCCAGGACCTCGTCGAGGGTGGTCTCGTCGATCCCGCCGATGGCGAACCAGGGGCGGTCCTGGGCTAGCCCGGCCGTGTACCGGACGAGGTCGGGCCCGGGTGCGTACCGGCCGGGCTTGGTCGGGGTGGGCCAGCAGGGTCCGGTGCAGAAGTAGTCCACGCCGGGCTCGGCGACGGCCGCGTCGACCTCGGACTCGCCGTGGCAGGAACGGCCGATCAGCACCCGGTCGCCGAGGATCGCGCGGGCGGCGGGCACGGGCAGGTCGCCCTGGCCCAGGTGCAGGACGTCGGAGCCGATCGCGTGGGCGACGTCGGCCCGGTCGTTCACCGCGAGCAGCTTCCCGTGCCGACGGCAGGCCTCGGCGAGGAGGGCGAGGTGCTCCAGCTCCTCACCGGCCTCCATGCCCTTGTCGCGCAGCTGCACGATGTCCACACCGGAGGAGAGCACGGCGTCGAGGAAGGCGGGCAGGTCGCCCTGCCGCTTGCGGGCGTCCGTGCAGAGGTAGAGCCGGGCGTCGGCGAGCTGCTCGCGAGGCGTGGACATGGGTGGTTCCCCCCGTCGGTGCGGTGGCGCCCGTGGGGCCGGGCGGGCCCGGCCCCACGGAAGCCTCCTCTGTGGTGTCTTCGGTACGTCAGACGGCGAGCGCCTGGGCGCGGCGCTTCACCTCCGTGCCGCGATTCTCGCTGAGGGCCTGCGCGGGCGTGCCCGGCAGGGTCGGGTCGGGAGTGAAGAGCCACTCCAGCATTTCTTCGTCGGTGAAGCCGTCGTCCTTCAGGAGCGTCAGGGTCCCGGAGAGGCCCTTGACGACCTTGTCGCCGTCGATGAAGGCGGCGGGCACCTGAAGCGCCTTGTTCTCACCGCGGCGCACGGCGATGAGCTGGCCCTCCTTGACCAGCTGCCGCACACGCGTCACCTCGACATCGAGCATTTCCGCGATGTCGGGGAGGTAGAGCCAGGCGGGGACGAGAGCATCGATTCTTGCGTCAATCTCGGTCACGTGGACAAGCCTGCCATCCCGGACCGACAGCCGGAAGTCGAGCCCTACTGGACGGCCGCCTTCAGGGGTACGGACGGGTCGGCGGCCCGCTCGCGGGCGAGGGGGGCGCCGGACTCGATGAGCTTGCGGCCCTGGGCCAGGTCGCGGGGGCGACCGACGGCGAGCAGGGCGACCAGGAGCCCGTCGCGCAGCCAGAGCACGGACCAGGACGGGCCCGCCGGATCGCCGCGCCGGACCAGCTCGGCGGCGCCCGTGTGGTGGCCGGCGTACTGCACGAACCGGCCGAACTGCTCGGACCAGAAGTACGGCACCGGGTCGTAGACCTGCGGGGTCTCGCCGATGATGTCGGCCGCGACGGTGCGCGGGCCCTGGAGGGCGTTGTCCCAGTGGTGGACCAGGAGCCGCTCGCCGTAGCGGGCGGAGGGGAAGGAGGCGCAGTCGCCGACGGCGTACACGTCGGGCAGGGAGGTGCGCAGCCGCTCGTCGGCGGTGACGGAGCCGCCCGCGTCGAGGGCGATGCCGGAGCCGGCGAGCCAGCCGGTGGCGGGGCGGGCGCCGATGCCGACGACGACGGCATCGGCGGGCAGCTCCCGGCCGTCGGCCAGGACGACCCGGCCGGGTTCGACGTGCGCCACGCGCGCGTGGGTGAGGAGTGCGGCGCCGCTCTCCTCGTACCACTGGGCCATCGGGGCGGCGACGTCCGCGGGCAGCGCGCCGGCGAGCGGCCGGTCGGCGGCCTCCACGACGGTGACCGCGCACCCCGCCTCGCGCGCCGCGGTGGCGAACTCGGCGCCGATCCAGCCGGCGCCGACCACCACGATGTCGTGGCGCCGCTCCAGGACGGGCTTGAGGCGGGCGGCGTCGTCGAGCGTGCGCAGCAGGTGGACGCCCGGGACGCCCTCGGTGCCGGGCAGGGTGACGGGCTCGGCGCCGGTGGCGACGACCAGGGTGTCGTAGGGGACGGGCCCGGCCTCCGTGTCGACCTCGTGGGCGTCGGCACGCAGGCCGGTCACCTCGACGCCGAGGCGCAGTTCGATGGAGAGCGCCTCGAAGTCGACGTCGAAGGCGGAGTCCTCGGCCTTGCCGAGGAGCACCGCCTTGGAGAGCGGGGGACGGTCGTAGGGCTGGTGCGGTTCGGCTCCGACGAGGGTGACCGGGCCGGTGAATCCCTGTTCGCGCAGGGCGACGGCGGTCTGTACCCCCGCCATCCCGGCGCCAACGATCACGACCCGCTGCTGTGCCTGCTTCTGCTCGCTCACCCGATCACCTTACGCATCTGACGGAACGTCAGGAAGGCAGCTGCTCGACCACGCTGGTCCCGGAACCCTCCTGGGACTCCCATGCCCAGCTCTCCTCCAGGCGAACGCGACCGTCCGGAAGCTCCACCACCGTGGAGACACAATGCCCGGAAGAGGTGGATCCGTCGTGCTTCAACTGGACGTACCGGAAGTCGAGCCGGTCCCCCGCGCGCGTGCCGACGAGATGGCCCCGGACCACGTCGCCGCCCGCGTACTCGGCCCAGATCCGGCCGTCCTCCTCGTGGTACGTGAACCGGGTCCGGGTCCCGACCTGGCCGGGGGCCTGGTCGGCGACCGGGGAGAGGACGAGACCGTCCAGGGACCGGTGGGATCGGGGCGTGGACACCACTGCGGAGGCTCCCTTACTGGGTGTCGGCGACGGGGGATAGTCTGACGGCCAACGTAGAGCACACGCGGGAGCCCGGACGGACCGGGCTGAGAGGGAGGCTGGCCGGCCTCCGACCGTACGAACCTGATCCGGGTCATGCCGGCGAAGGGAGGGGCTGGACGCCCATGTCGCGTACATCCGACGTCCTCGTCATCGGGGGCGGAATCATCGGCCTGGTCACGGCCTGGCGGGCGGCTCAGCGGGGTCTGCGGACCGCGGTCGTCGACCCGGAGCCCGGGGGCGGGGCCGCCCGGGTGGCGGCGGGCATGCTCGCCGCCGTCACCGAGCTCCACTACGGCGAGGAGACCCTCCTGGGTCTCAACCTCTCCTCGGCGCGCCGCTATCCGGCCTTCGTCGCCGAACTCCAGGAGGCCACCGGACAGGACGTGGGCTACCGCGCCTGCGGCACCCTCGCCGTCGCGCTCGACGCCGACGACCGGGCACACCTGCGCGAGCTGCACGCCCTGCAGACCCGCTGCGGCCTGGAGTCGGAGTGGCTCAACGGGCGCGAGTGCCGCCGGCTCGAGCCGATGCTGGCACCGGGAGTGCGCGGCGGACTGCGGGTCGACGGCGACCACCAGGTCGATCCGCGCCGGCTCGCCGCCGCGCTGGTCACCGCCTGCGAGCGGGCCGGGGTGGTCTTCCACCGCGGTGTCGCGGACCGCCTCACGGTGGTGCGCGGCCGGTCCGCAGGCGTGGTGTTCGCCGACGGCCGCGAGGAGGCGGCGGACCAGGTGGTGCTGGCCGCCGGCAGCCTCAGCGGCCGGCTCGGCGGCGTACCGGAGGACGTCCTGCCGCCCGTAAGGCCGGTCAAGGGGCAGGTACTGCGGCTGACGGTGCCGCCCGCGTACGCGCCGTTCCTCTCCCGGACGGTCCGGGCCGTCGTGCGCGGCAGCCAGGTCTATCTGGTGCCGCGCGAGAACGGCGAGCTGGTCGTCGGCGCCACCAGCGAGGAGCTGGGCTGGGACACCACCGTCACGGCGGGCGGGGTGTACGAACTGCTGCGCGACGCCCACGAGCTGGTGCCGGGCATCACCGAGCTGCCGCTCACCGAGACCCGGGCGGGTCTGCGCCCCGCCTCGCCGGACAACGCGCCGCTGCTGGGCCCGACCGGGCTGCCGGGGCTCCACCTGGCCACCGGCCACTACCGCAACGGCGTGCTGCTCACCCCCGTCACCGGCGACGTGCTCGCGGACCTCCTCGTCACCGGTGTGCTGCCGGAGGAGGCCCGCCCCTTCGCCCCCCGCCGCTTCTCCCCCGCTCACGTACGTCAGGAGCAGCCCGCATGAACGTCTCCGTCAACGGCGAGGCGCGCGTCCTCGCCGCCCCCACGACCCTCGACGCCCTCGTCGCCACCCTCTCCGCCGCGCCGTCGGGCGTGGCCGCGGCCGTCAACGAGACCGTCGTGCCGCGCAGCCAGTGGTCCGAGACCGTCCTCGGCGAGGGAGACCGGATCGAGGTCCTCACCGCGGTGCAGGGGGGCTGAGCGCGATGTCCGACGACACGTTCCTCCTCGGCGGTACGGACTTCTCCTCGCGCCTGATCATGGGCACCGGCGGGGCTCCCAGCCTGGACGTCCTCGAACGCTCGCTGATCGCCAGCGGTACGGAGCTGACGACCGTCGCGATGCGGCGCCTGGACCCGACGGTGCAGGGCTCGGTCCTCTCCGTCCTGGACCGGCTCGGCATCCGGGTCCTGCCCAACACGGCGGGCTGCTTCACGGCGGGCGAGGCAGTACTGACGGCGCGCCTCGCCCGCGAGGCGCTCGGCACGGAGTGGATCAAACTGGAGGTCGTCGCCGACGAGCGGACCCTGCTGCCGGACGGGGCGGAGCTGCTCGACGCGGCGGAGACGCTGGTGGACGACGGTTTCACGGTCCTGCCGTACACCAACGACGACCCGGTCCTGGCGAGGAAGCTGGAGGACGTCGGGTGCGCGGCGATCATGCCGCTCGGCTCCCCGATCGGCTCCGGGCTCGGGATCCGCAACCCGCACAACTTCCAGCTGATCGTCGAGCGGGCGGGGGTTCCGGTGATCCTCGACGCGGGGGCCGGGACGGCGTCGGACGCGGCGCTCGCGATGGAGCTGGGGTGCGCGGCGGTGATGCTGGCGTCGGCGGTGACCCGGGCGCAGGAGCCGGTGCTGATGGCGCAGGGCATGCGGCACGCGGTGGAGGCGGGCCGGCTGGCGTGGCGGGCGGGCCGGATCCCGCGCCGCCACTTCGCGGAGGCCTCCTCCCCGGTCGAGGGCCGCGCCACCCTGGACCCGGAGCGTCCGGCGTTCTGAGCCCGCGTCCCGCCGGCCGGCGCGCTCGGCCATGCTCCGGCCGGCGCGCCGGGCCTGTGCGCCATGCCGTGCGTCACAGGTGTGCTGCGGTACAAGCGGGTGAGGCGGGGGTGTCCTGACCGGCTCGTAGACTCGACGCCGTGGATACGACCCTCCAGGACCCCCTCGTCGGGCAGCTGCTCGACGGCCGCTACCGCGTCGACGCGCGCATCGCCGTCGGCGGGATGGCCACGGTCTACCGGGCCGTCGACACCCGGCTCGACCGGGTGCTCGCGCTCAAGGTGATGCATCCGGCGCTCGCGACCGACGTCGCGTTCGTCGAGCGGTTCATCCGCGAGGCCAAGTCCGTCGCCCGGCTCTCGCACCCCAACGTCGTCGGCGTCTTCGACCAGGGAGCGGACGGCGCGTACGTCTATCTCGCGATGGAGTACGTCGCCGGGTGCACCCTGCGGGACGTGCTGCGCGAGCGCGGCGCCCTGCGGCCCCGGGCGGCGCTTGACATCCTGGAGCCGGTCCTCGCCGCGCTCGGCGCCGCCCACCGCGCCGGGTTCGTGCACCGGGACATGAAGCCGGAGAACGTCCTGATAGGGGACGACGGCCGGGTCAAGGTCGCCGACTTCGGTCTCGTGCGCGCCGTCGGATCGGCGACGAACACCACCGGCTCCGTCCTCGGCACCGTGTCGTACCTCGCCCCCGAGCAGATCGAGCACGGCACCGCCGACACCCGCGCCGACGTGTACGCCTGCGGTGTCGTCCTGTACGAGATGCTCACCGGCGGCAAGCCGCACGGCGGGGAGACGCCCGCGCAGATCCTCTACCGGCATCTGAACACCGACGTCCCGGCCCCCTCCGCCGCCGTTCCCGGGCTCGCGCCGGAGCTGGACGAGCTGGTGGCGAGCGCCACCGCCCGCAACCCCGACGTCCGCCCGCACGACGCCGTCGCGCTGCTCGCCCTGACCCGGGAGACCCGCGCCGCGCTCGGGGACGAGCAGCTGGACGCCGTACCGCCGCGGGCGCACGCCCCGGGAGAGGAGCGCGACGCGTCCGAGGACCGGACCAGCGTCATCCCGCGGGCGCCGCTGCCCACCGAGGACCGTCAGATCCAGCACACCAGCCGGCTCACCATGCCCCCGCCCGAACCGCGCGCGGCGCGCCGGCCGGGGTCCCGCCCGCGCGGCCCGCTGCTCGTGATCGCCGCCGTGCTGCTCGCCCTGGGGCTCGGCGCCGGTGTCTGGTACATCAATTCCGGCCAGTTCACCCGCGTCCCCGCGGTCCTCGGCCAGAGCGAGGCGCAGGCGACGAAGCGGATCACCGACGCCGGCCTCGATGTCGGCGCCACGAAGCGCGCCTTCAGCGATGTCTACGAACGCGGCACGGTCATGGCCATCGCCCCCGCCTCCGGAGAGCGGATCCGTGGCAACGGCACGGTCACGCTCACCATCTCCCGCGGCCCGCAGATCGTGAAGGTCCCGAACCTCAAGGGGAAGCCGCTCGCGGAGGCCAGGAAGCTCCTGGAACGGGAGGGCCTGGCACCCGGTGTGATCACGTCCGCCTTCAGCGAGGACATCGCCCAGGGAGCCGTCGTCTCCTCCGACCCCGAGCCCGGCACCGAGCGCAGCCCGGACTCGGCCGTCGCCCTGGTCGTCAGCAAGGGCGTCCCGATCGACGTCCCGGACGTGGCCGGCGAGTCGGTGGCGGGCGCCACCCGCACGCTCCAGGACGCCGGGCTCACCGTGCGGGTCGCCCCCGAGCGCGTCCACTCCCCCGAGGAGACCGGCACGGTCGCCGCCCAGTCCCTCGCGGAGGGCAGCCGCGCGGCCGAGGGCGATACGATCACCCTCACCGTGTCCAAGGGCCCGCGGATGATCGAGGTGCCCGACGTCGTCGGCGAGAAGGCCGACGACGCGCGTTCCGCCCTGGAGGACGCGGGCTTCGACGTGAAGGTCGAGAAGACCTTCCCCTTCCTCGGTGACACGGTCTCGGGCCAGTCCGTCGAGGGCGGCTCCACCGCCCCCGAAGGCTCCACCATCACCCTCACGATCAAGGGACTGTAAGCACTCATGCGCAACCCCGTCGGCGGCCATGTCCCCGTGGCCGGCGGCCTCGCCACGACCGGTCTCGCCTACGCCCGCGAGCTGGGCGCGGAGGCCGTGCAGGTCTTCGTCGCCAATCCGCGCGGCTGGGCCACCCCGGTCGGCAGTCCGGCGCAGGACGAACTGTTCCGCGCCGCGTGCGAGGCGGAGTCCTTGTCCGCCTGGGTCCACGCCCCGTACCTGATCAACTTCGGCTCGCACACCGAGGCCACCGTCGAGAGGTCGGTGGAGTCGCTGCGCCATTCGCTCCGGCGCGGCCGGGAGATCGGCGCCCGGGGCGTCGTGGTGCACACCGGCTCGGCGACCGGCGGCCGCCCCCGCGAGGAGGCGCTGACGCAGGTACGGGAGCGGATGCTGCCGCTGCTCGACGAGCTGACCCACGCGGACGACCCGTTCCTGCTGCTGGAGTCGACGGCCGGACAGGGCTTCTCGCTCTGCTCGCGCGCCGAGGACTTCGGCCCGTACTTCGACGCGCTCGACCGCCACCCGAAGCTCGGCATATGTCTCGACACGTGCCACATCTTCGCCGCGGGCCACGATCTGGCCGCGCCCCGCGGGATGGCGGGAACGCTCGACGAGCTGGTGGCGACCGTGGGCGAGGGGCGGCTGAAGCTGATCCACGCCAACGACTCCAAGGACGTCGTCGGCGCGCACAAGGACCGGCACGCGAACATCGGGGCCGGCCACATCGGCGAGGAGCCGTTCCGCGAGCTGATGCGTCACCCGGAGACGGACGGGGTACCGCTGGTCATCGAGACTCCGGGCGGGAAGGAAGGTCACACGGCGGACGTGGAGCGGCTGAAGAAGCTCAGAGGCTGAGATCCGCGTTGAGGAATACCCCTGGGGGGTATACGGTTTCCTGTGAGGCAGGAACCGCTACCGGACGTTGGGGGCTCTCATGCAGCACGAGGCACACGCACACCACCAGCACTCCGACCACATCGCCCACGGCGGCCACGAGGCGCATGCGGGGCACGGCGGCCATGACGGGCACACCATCGCCCACGGCGGCCACGAGGCGCATGCGGGGCACGGCGGCCATGACGGGCACACCCCTGGCAAGGCCAGCTGGGCCATGGCCGCGAAGGCGACGCTGCACTGCCTCACCGGATGCGCCATCGGCGAGGTCCTCGGCATGGTCATCGGCACATCGCTCGGCTGGGGCAACGCCCCGACGATGGTGCTCGCCATCGTCCTGGCCTTCTTCTTCGGCTACTCGCTGACCTTCTGGGCGGTCGTCCGCGCCGGCCTGACCCTGAAGGCGGCCGTCGGGGTCGCGCTCGCCGCCGACACCCTCTCCATCACGGTGATGGAGGTCGTCGACAACGGGGTCCTGCTGCTGGTGCCGGGGGCCATGGACGCGCACCTCACGGACGCGCTCTTCTGGGGCGCCCTCGCCTTCGCCTTCCTCGTCGCCTTCGTGATCACCACACCGGTCAACAAGTGGATGATCGGCCGCGGCAAGGGCCACGCGGTGGTCCACCAGTACCACCACTGAGCCGGGCGGGACGGTCAGAGCTCCGGGCCGTCCCCCGGCTCCTCCTGGTAGGAGTAGCGCTGCTCCGTCCACGGATCGCCGATGTTGTGATAGCCGCGCTCCTCCCAGAAGCCGCGGCGATCGGCGGTCATGTACTCCACGCCCCGGACCCACTTCGGCCCCTTCCAGGCGTACAGATGGGGGACGATGAGGCGGAGCGGGAAGCCGTGCTCGGCGGTGAGCAGCTCACCGTCCTTGTGGGTGGCGAAGATCGTGCGCTCCGAGGCGAAGTCGGAGAGCCGCATGTTGGCGCTGAAGCCGTACTCGGCCCACACCATCACGTGCGTGACATGGGCGGCCGGCGGGGCCAGCTCCAGGATCGTCCGGGCGGGTACCCCACCCCATTCGGCCCCGAGCATGCTGAACTTCGTGACGCAGTGCAGATCGGCCACGACCGTGGAGAACGGCAGGGCCGAGAACTCCTCGTGGTTCCAGCACCGCTTGTCGCCGTCCGCCGTCGCCCCGAAGACCCTGAACTCCCAGCGGTCGGGCTTGAACTTGGGGACGGGGCCGTAATGGGTGACCGGCCAGCCGCGCTGCAGCCGCTGTCCCGGCGGAAGATCCGACTGTCCTGCTTCCCGGCGTGCTCCGCTCTCCGGCTGACCCATGTCATCCATGGTGACAGACGGCGAGGGGTGGTCATGACCAGGCAACCTCCCACCCCTGCCGGATTCGGGGCAAGTCCCACTAAGCCTGCACTTACTGGACGACCCCCATCCGTGGTGCGAGGATGCGGCCATCCTGCCCAGTCACGGCGTAGACATACGTGGAAGGAGCCTCTGCGATGCAGGGCGACCCCGAGGTCCTCGAGTTCCTCAACGAGCAGCTGACCGGCGAGCTGACGGCCATCAACCAGTACTGGCTGCACTACCGCATCCAGGACAACAAGGGTTGGTCCAAGCTCGCCAAGTACACCCGCGAAGAGTCCATCGACGAGATGAAGCACGCGGACAAGCTCACCGAGCGCATCCTGATGCTGGACGGCCTGCCCAATTACCAGCGGCTCTTCCACGTACGGGTCGGCCAGACGATCACCGAGATGTTCCAGGCGGACCGCCAGGTGGAGGTCGAGGCGATCGACCGCCTCAAGCGCGGGATCGAGGTCATGCGCGCCAAGGGCGACATCACCTCGGCCAACCTCTTCGAGGAGATCCTCGCCGACGAGGAGCACCACATCGACTACCTCGACACCCAGCTGGAACTGATCGAGAACCTCGGTGAGGCGCTCTACATCTCGACGCTGATCGAGCAGCCCAGCTAGGGAAGCGGGACGGCTTCCGGGCGGGCCTAGGCCCTAGGCGGCTTCGGAGAGCCGTTCGTCAGGAGCGGCGGCGAGCTCGGCCGTCAGGGCCGGCACGCCCTGGTCCAGAAGCTCCCGCCGAGGGCAGTTGCCGCGCCCGAGGATGGCCTGGATGCGCCGCACGCACGAACCGCAGTCCGTGCCGGCCTTGCATGCCGAGGCGATCTGGCGGGGCGTGCACGCACCCGCGTCCGCGTGGTCCTTGACCTGCTTCTCCGTGACACCGAAGCATGAGCAGACGTACACGCGGTTCACCTCCCGCCGAGATCGATAAGGCTAACCTAACCTTACCCGGCGAGCGTGGCGCCCAAAAGCCCTGGACATGACGGTGGGGCGCGGATCACATCGATCCGCGCCCCACTGTCGTAGGAAGCCACCTACTGATCGCGTCGGCTAGTCGCGGTAGAGCTCCGCCACCAGGAAGGCGAGGTCCAGCGACTGGCTGCGGTTGAGCCGCGGGTCGCAGGCCGTCTCGTAGCGCTGGTGCAGGTCGTCGACGAAGATCTCGTCGCCGCCGCCCACGCACTCCGTGACGTCGTCACCGGTGAGTTCGACGTGGATACCGCCCGGGTGGGTGCCCAGGGCCTTGTGGACCTCGAAGAAGCCCTTGACCTCGTCGAGCACGTCGTCGAAGCGGCGGGTCTTGTGGCCGGAGGCCGCCTCGAAGGTGTTGCCGTGCATCGGGTCGGTCACCCAGGCGACGGTCGCGCCGGAGGCGGTGACCTTCTCGACCAGCTCCGGGAGCTTGTCCCGGACCTTGTCGGCGCCCATGCGGACGATGAAGGTCAGCCGGCCGGGCTCACGGTCCGGGTCCAGGCGGTCGACGTACGTCAGGGCCTCGTCGACGGTGGTCGTCGGGCCGAGCTTGATGCCGATCGGGTTGCGGATCTTCGACGCGAACTCGATGTGCGCGCCGTCGAGCTGCCGGGTGCGCTCACCGATCCAGACCATGTGGCCGGAGGTGTCGTACAGCTCGCCGGTGCGCGAGTCGGTACGGGTGAGGGCTCCCTCGTAGTCGAGCAGCAGTGCCTCGTGCGAGGCGTAGAACTCGACCGCGCGGAACTCGGCCGGGTCGGTGCCACAGGCCTTCATGAAGTTCAGCGCGTTGTCGATCTCGCGCGCCAGCTGTTCGTAGCGCTGACCCGAGGGGGACGACTTCACGAAGTCCTGGTTCCAGGCGTGCACCTGGCGCAGGTCGGCGTAGCCGCCGGTGGTGAAGGCGCGCACCAGGTTGAGCGTGGAGGCGGAGGCGTTGTACATCCGCTTCAGGCGCTCGGGGTCCGGGATGCGGGCCTTCTCGTTGAAGTCGAAGCCGTTGACCGAGTCGCCTCGGTACGTCGGCAGGGTCACGCCGTCACGGGTCTCGGTCCCCTTGGAGCGGGGCTTGGAGTACTGCCCGGCGATGCGGCCGACCTTGACGACGGGCACGGAGGCCGCGTACGTCAGGACGGCGCTCATCTGGAGCAGCGTCTTGAGCTTGGCCCGGATGTGGTCGGCGGACACGGCGTCGAAGGCCTCGGCGCAGTCGCCGCCCTGGAGCAGGAACGCCTCGCCCCGGGCGACGGCTCCCATGCGGGCGCGCAGCTGATCGCACTCGCCCGCGAAGACGAGCGGCGGATACGACTCGAGGTCCGCGATCACATCGCGCAGAGCCTCGGCATCGGGGTACTCGGGCTGCTGCGCCGCGGGAAGGTCTCGCCAGGTGTTGCCACCGGTAGCGGTGGTCTTAGCGTTCACGGTCACAACCACCACATTACGGGGTCGGGCGACCTGTCCAGAGCGGCGCCCAATGGCTGAGACGCACGCCCGGAATGTCCGCTGGCGATGTTCACACCATCGTGTGGTGTTACCCTCACGCGCGCTTTAAACGTCACAGACGAACAAAAACGAATCAGCAGGGGTGGGCGTGAGTCAAGGGCACCGCAGGGATCGCAAGAAACGACGGCTGCTTTACGGGGCGGCGGCGGCCGTCGTCGCCACCGCCACGATCGGCACCATCGCGGTGGCGTCGCCCGGTGTACTGGGATCCGAGGACGGCAAGAACGGCGGAAACGCTTCTCTCCAGTCGCAGTTCGCGGAGGCGGCGCGGGAGTTCGACGTACCGCAGAGCGTGCTGATGGCGGTCTCGTACCGGCAGACGCGGTGGGAGTCGCACGACGGCGAGCCGAGCGTCACAGGCGCGTACAACGTCATGGGTCTGACGGACGTCGACCCCGGGGACGTCGAGGTGCACGAGGACAAGGAGCGCCTCGCTCACCTCAACGCCAGCGGCAAGGAGGAGATCGAGAAGACCTTCGACGCGGCCAAGGCGCTGCGCGACCTGCCCAAGGAGACCGTCGACACCGACGACCCGCGACTGCACACCCTGGACAAGGCCGCCGAGCTGATCGACGGCTCCGCGGACTCCCTGAAGAACGACACCGCGGAGAGCATCCGCGCCGGCGCGGCGCTGCTCGCCGAGTACCAGAAGCAGGCCACGGGCAGCCTGCCGGACGAGGCCGGTGCCTGGTACCCGGCCGTCGCGCGCTACAGCCAGGCACCGGACAAGAAGGGCGCCGACCTCTTCGCGAAGCGTGTCTTCGAGTCGATCAAGACGGGCGAGCGGGAGCTCACCACCGACGGCGAGCAGGTCGTCCTGCCGGCGGACCCGACGGTGGAACCGGTCAAGCCGTCGAACGTGCCGCTGGCCGCCACCTTCGCCGCCACGACCGCGACGCCGACGCCCGAGTGCCCGTCCAGTCTGACCTGCAACTACATCCCGGCCGAGGTCCCGAGCACCGGGCAGCGCAATTACACGCTCGCCCCTCGTCCCGCCGGCGGCGTCGACATCCGCCAGATCGTCATCCACGACACCGAGGGCAGCTACGCCGGCACCATCGCCACCTTCCAGAGCGCGACGGCCAAGGGCAGCGCGCACTACCTGATCCGCGCCTCGGACGGTCTGGTCACCCAGATGGTCGAGAACAAGAACATCGCGTGGCACGCGGGCAACTGGACCACGAACTCGCACGCCATCGGCGTGGAGCACGAGGGCTACGCCATCAAGTCGGGCAGCTGGTACACCGAGCCGCAGTACGAGTCCTCCGCGGCCCTGGTGAAGTTCCTGGCGGCCAAGTACGGCATCCCGCTGGACCGCGAGCACATCATCGGCCACGACGAGGTGTCGGGATACAGCGACTCCAAGGTCGCCGGCATGCACTGGGACGCGGGCCCGTTCTGGGACTGGAACCACTACATGTCGCTGATGGGCGCTCCGACCGGCGCCGAAGGCGCGGGCGGTCTGCTTCAGGCGGGTCAGCTGGTCCGTGTCGTGCCTCCGTTCACCACGGCGAACCAGCCCACGATCACGTACGGCGGCAACACCGTCGCCAAGCAGCCGGCGAACTTCGGCTACCTGTACACCACCGCGTCGACCGCGACGCCCATCAAGGACCCGTACATCCCCAACGTGCTGTGGAGTGACGGTCCGAACTGGGGCAACAAGGTCCGCGCGGGCGGTACCTACGTCGTCGCCGAGGCCCGGACCAACTGGACGGCGATCTGGTACGGCGGACAGAAGGCCTGGTTCTACAACCCCGGCGGCCAGTACACGGCACCGGTCACCGTCTCCCCGACCATGGTCAAGGCCAAGGCCGGAGTGACGGTCAAGGTCTACGGACGCTCCTTCCCGGAAACCTCCGCCTACACCGCGGCCGGTCAGACCCCGCCGTCGGACGCGGGCGCCTACCTCACGAAGTACAAGATCCCCGCAGGCCAGGGGTACGTGAAGGCCGGCCCCGCCGTGGCGGGCGACGACTGGTTCGGAAGCAGCCAGAAGAACGTCGTCGGCAACGACCTGTACATACCGATCCGGTACAACCACCGCATGGCGTGGGTGAAGGCCTCCGAGGTCGACGAGGTCGCCGGGGCGGCTCCCGTCACCGCCACCAACCGCTACAACCTCATCGCCCGTGACTCCTCCGGCGTCCTCTGGCAGTACCAGGGCACCGGCACGGCGTCCGCGCCCTTCCTGAACCGCTACCGGATCGGCAGTGGATGGAACGCGTACAACCTCGTCACGCCGCTGACCGCCCTCCGGGCCGACGGCACCGGTGACGTCATCGCCCGGGAACCCTCCGGTGCGCTCTGGTACTACTCGGCCAGCGGCAACCCCTCCGCGCCCTTCAAGGCGCGGGTGAAGGCCGGCACCGGGTGGGGCGTCTTCAACCAGATCGTCGGCGTGCGGGACCAGACCGGCGACGGCAAGCCCGATGTGATCGGGCGCGAGCCGTCCGGTGTGCTCTGGCTGTACCCCGGCACCGGCAACCCGAGCGCCCCGCTCGGGCCGCGCCTGCAGGTCGGCACCGGCTGGCAGACGTACAACATGATCATCAGCACCGGTGACCTCACCGGTGACGGCAAGCCCGACCTCATGGGCCGCGACACGGCCGGCGCGCTCTGGCTGTACAACGGCACCGGCGTCGCGGCCAAGCCGTTCGGCCCGCGGGTCAAGATCGGCACGGGCTGGCAGACGTACAACACGATCCTCGGCCCGAGCGACCTCAACCGTGACGGCCGGGTGGACGTGATCGCGCGCGACGGCTCCGGTGCGCTCTGGCTGTACACGGGCAGTGGCAACGCCACCGCTCCGTTCCCGCCGCGCATCCAGGTCGGCAGCGGCTGGCAGATCTACAACATGATCTTCTGATCCGCTGACCCTCCGCTGTGCCTCTCGGGGCCCGGCTCGCACCGTCCACGGTGTGAACCGGGCCCCGTTCGCGTGTCCCGCTGGGTTAGAGTGCGGGCATGTTCGCGCACCTGACCCAGCTTTCGACCCAGAACTGGTGGTGGACCGCTCATCCGGCGGCCCACTGACTGCGCGTACACCGAACACGCGAAGGCCGCCCGAGGGGCGGCCTTTCTCGTACCCGGGGCCGTTCCTCTCCCTCCCGGAAGGAACGACGCAACCACATGGACCTCTCCCGTCTCCTGGACGACTCCTGCCCGCCTTTCGCCCTGCTCCGCAGACGCACTCCGGGCCGGGACCACGACACCGTCGAGGTGCTGATCGGCTCGGTCCACGAGGCCGAGCGGCTCGCCGGTCTGCCCGTCGGCGCGCTGCCGACCCTCGCCCTCGTGCCCTTCCGGCAGATCCGCGAGCGCGGCTTCGACGTCCGCGACGACGGCACCCCGCTCTCCGTCCTGGTCGCCGAGGAGACGTACGAGCTGCCGCTCGCCTCCGCGATGGAGCAGCTGCCCACCCATGACGTACGGGTGGAGGGGCGCGGGTTCGACGTGTCCGACGAGGCGTACGCCGAGACCGTGCGGCGCGTCGTCGACGAGGAGATCGGCTCGGGCGAGGGCGCCAACTTCGTCATCCGCCGCACCTACAGGGGCGAGATCCCGGGTTTCGGGCGCGCCGACGCGCTGGCGCTGTTCCGGCGGCTGCTCGCCGGCGAGCGGGGGGCGTACTGGACCTTCGTCGTCCACACCGGGGACCGCACGCTCGTGGGGGCGAGCCCCGAGGTGCACGTCCGGATGTCCGGGGGGACGGTCGTGATGAACCCGATCAGCGGGACGTACCGCTACCCGGCCGGCGCCGCGCCGACCCCCGAGGACCTGCTGGCCTTCCTCGCCGACCGCAAGGAGACGGAGGAGCTCTCCATGGTGGTCGACGAGGAGCTCAAGATGATGTGCACGGTCGGCGACATGGGCGGCGTGGTGATCGGGCCGCGGCTCAAGGAGATGGCGCACCTCGCGCACACCGAGTACGAGCTGCGCGGCCGTTCGTCCCTGGACGTGCGGGAGGTGCTGCGGGAGACGATGTTCGCGGCGACGGTCACCGGCTCACCCGTGCAGAACGCGTGCCGGGTCATCGAGCGCCACGAGACCGGCGGCCGGGGGTACTACGCGGGGGCGCTGGCGCTGATCGGCCGGGACGAGAACGGCGCCCAGACGCTGGATTCCCCCATCCTGATCCGGACCGCCGACATCTCGGCGGAGGGACACCTGCGGGTGCCGGTCGGCGCGACCCTCGTCCGCCGTTCCGATCCGGCCGGCGAGGTCGCCGAGACCCACGCCAAGGCGGCGGGGATCCTCGCGGCGCTCGGCGTACGCCCCGGGCGGCCGCGCGACGAGTCGCCCCGCGCGCCACGCCTGGCCGACGACCCGCGGGTGCGGGCGGCGCTGGACGCCCGGCGGGCCGGCCTGGCGCCGTTCTGGCTGAAGATGCAGGTCCGGTCGGCGGAGCTGACCGGACACGCCCTGGTGATCGACGCGGAGGACACTTTCACGGCGATGCTCGCGCACCTGCTGCGCTCCTCGGGTCTGGAGGTGTCGGTCGTCCGTTACGACGAGCCGGGCTTGCGGGAGTTCGCGCTCGGCCACGACGGCCCGGTGGTGCTCGGTCCGGGACCGGGCGATCCGGGGGACGCGGCCGACCCGAAGATGCGTTTCCTGCGCGGGCTCACCGCCGACCTGGTGCGCGGCCACCGGCACGGCCCCACCCGTCGCCCGACCACCGCCCCTCATCGAGGTCCCATGGGCCGCCCCCGCCTTCTGGGCGTCTGTCTGGGCCACGAGCTGATCGCGGCCGAACTCGGCCTGGAGATCGTCCGCAAGCGGACTCCGTTCCAGGGGGCGCAAGTGCGGATCGATCTCTTCGGGCAGCCGCAGACCGTCGGTTTCTACAACAGCTTCACGGCCCGCTGTGACGACCGGGCGGCCACCGAGCTGGCGCTCCACCGGATCGAGGTGAGCCGGGACGCGGAGACGGGCGAGGTCCACGCGCTGCGCGGGCCGGGCTTCGCAGGCGTCCAGTTCCACCCCGAGTCGGTGCTGACGATGGACGGGGCGGCGCTGACGGCGTCCCTGCTCGCGGGGGTGCTGGTCTAGGCCGTGTCCGTGAAGTCCCGCCCGGCCCGCGGGCAGACGGCGCTACTTTCCGGACACGACCCAGGAGGTGGGTGCCATCGGGACGAGGACGTTCTCGCTGCGCCGCCCGGCGACGTAGTCGAGGACGTTCTGGACGGTGGTCGCGACGATCTGGCCGACCGCGTCGACGGTGTAGTACGCCTGGTGCGAGGTGACCACGACGTTCGGGAAGGTCACCAGGCGGGCGAGGGTGTCGTCCTCGACGACCTCCAGGGACTTGTCGAGGAAGAAGAGCCCGGCCTCCGCCTCGTACACGTCGAGTCCCACCCCGGCGAACCGGCCGGCGCGCAGTTCGCGGACCAGCGCCTCGGTGTCGACGAGGCCCCCGCGGCTGGTGTTCACCAGGATGGCGTCGTCCTTCATCGCCTTGAGGGCGGCGGCGTCGATGAGCCGGCGGGTGGCCGGGAGCAGTGGTACGTGCAGGCTGATCAGGTCGGACTCGGCGAAGAGCCGCTCCTTGTCGACGTACTCCATGCCGAGTCCGGCGCAAGCCGGGTTCTCGGCGACGTCCCAGCCGAGGAGGTGCATGCCGAAGCCGTGGGCGATCCGGGTGAACGCCTCGCCGATCTTCCCGGTGCCGAGGACGCCGACGGTGCGGCCGTGCAGGTCGCGGCCCATCAGTCCGTCGAGCCGGAAGTCGAAGTCGCGCGTCCGGTTGGAGGCGCGGACGATCCGCCGGTTCACGGCCGTCGCCAGGGTCCAGGCGAACTCGGCGACGGAGTACGGGGAGTAGTACGAGACCCGGGCGACGGTGAGGCCCAGCCGTGCGGCGACGTCGAGGTCGATGTTGTTGAAGCCCGTGGAGCGCTGGGCGATCAGCTTCGTGCCGCCCGCGGCGAGGGTCTGCAGGACGCGGGCGCCGAGGTCGGCGTTGACGCTGGTGGACACGGCCTCGTAGCCGATGGCGATGGGGGCCGTGTCCTCGGTGAGGAAGACGTCCAGGCAGCGGACGTCGTGGTGGCCGTGGAAACCCTTCTCGATCAGCGGCTTCTCGTCCGCCTGCACACCGAACGCCAGGATGTCCACGGGGCCCCTCCGGAGGTTGCCGGATTTGTCTGGTACCCGGCGAATATACGGCCCCCGGAGGGGGTGCGCGTGGCATGCCGGCCACGGCCCGGCCGGCGGCCGGATCCGGTCGGTGACCCGGCCCGACCCGGCCTCAGCCGAAGAAGACGCCGATCTCCGCGTAGAGCGCCGGATCGACCGTCTTGAGGCGGGCGGTCGCCTCGGAGATCGGCACGCGGACGATGTCCGTGCCCCGCAGGGCGACCATCTTCCCGAAGTCGCCGTCACGGACGGCTTCGACGGCGTGCAGACCGAAGCGGGTGGCGAGCCAGCGGTCGAACGCACTGGGTGTTCCGCCGCGCTGCACATGACCGAGGACAGTGGTGCGGGCCTCCTTGCCGGTCCGCCGCTCGATCTCCTTGGCGAGCCACTCCCCCACGCCCGAAAGCCGGACGTGCCCGTACGAGTCGAGGGTGCCGTCCTTGAGCACCATCCCCCCGTCCCGGGGCATCGCGCCCTCGGCGACGACCACTATCGGGGCGTACGTGGCCTTGAAGCGCGAGGTGACCCAGGCGCAGACCTGGTCGAGGTCGAAGCGCTGCTCGGGGATGAGGATGACGTTCGCGCCGCCGGCGAGCCCGGAGTGGAGGGCGATCCAGCCGGCATGACGCCCCATCACCTCGACCACCAGAACGCGCATATGGGACTCGGCGGTGGTGTGGAGGCGGTCGATGGCCTCGGTGGCGATGCCGACGGCGGTGTCGAAGCCGAAGGTGTAGTCGGTGCCGGAGAGGTCGTTGTCGATCGTCTTGGGGACCCCGACACAGGGGACTCCGTACTCGTCGACGAGCCGGGCGGCGACCCCGAGGGTGTCCTCGCCGCCGATCGCGATCAGGGCGTCGATCTCGCTCTTGGCGAGGTTCTCCTTGATCCGGCGGATACCGTTGTCCTCGGCCAGCGGGTTGGTGCGGGAGGAGCCGAGGATGGTTCCGCCGCGCGGCAGGATGCCGCGGACGGCGGGGATGTCGAGCCGTACCGTGCGGCCTTCCAGGGGACCGCGCCAGCCGTCGCGGAACCCGGTGAACTCGTAGCCGTACTCCTGGACGCCCTTGCGGACGATGCCGCGGATGACCGCGTTGAGACCGGGGCAGTCGCCTCCCCCGGTCAGTACGCCGACGTGCATGGAGGTCTCCTTCGCCGTGGCGGACGGTGTGTACGGCCCACGCTAGTAGTGACGTGGGTCACTCCGACACGGCATGGAGGGTGAACAGTCGGAGCGCCGGGAGCCGGGCGCCTGGAGCCGGCCGTCGGGTGGAACGCCCGGCGGCTCAGGCGTCGTCGAGGCCGCGCTCGATGGCGTACCGGACCAGCTCGACGCGATTGTGCAGCTGGAGCTTGCCGAGCGTGTTCTGGACGTGGTTCTGCACGGTCCGGTGGGAGATGACCAGGCGTTCGGCGATCTGCTTGTAGCTCAGGCCCTTGGCGACGAGCCGGAGGACCTCGGTCTCGCGCTCGGTGAGCTGCGGGGCCTTCGGCTCGTCGGCGCCGGCCGCCGGGGCGGGCTCGGAGGCGAGACGGCGGTACTCACCGAGGACGAGCCCCGCGAGGCCCGGCGTGAAGACCGGGTCGCCGACGGCGGTGCGGCGCACGGCGTCGATCAGCTCGGCCGTGCTGGCGGACTTGAGGAGATAACCGGTGGCCCCGGACTTGACCGCCTCCAGGACGTCGGCGTGCTCACCGCTCGCGGAGAGCACCAGGACCCGCAGCCTGGGGTCGGCGGCGACCAGCTCCTTGCACACCTGGACGCCCGGCTTGGCGGGCAGGTTGAGGTCCAGGACCAGGACGTCCGGGCCGACGGCCCCGGCCCGGCGCACGGCCTGCTCGCCGTCACCGGCCGTGGCGACCACGTCGAAGCCCGCCTCGGCGAGGTCGCGGGCGACCGCGTCCCGCCACATCGGGTGGTCGTCGACGACCATCACCCTGATCGGTCCGGCCGCCTGCCGCTGTTCCACCTGCTCATCCACCTGCTGATCCACCTGCTGCTCGCTCATGTGTCCGTTCACCTTCCCCCGTGGGTCCCGCGCTCCCGCGGCACCTTCAACTCGACTTCCGTGCCCTGACCGGGGACCGAGATCAGCTCGGCCGTACCGCCCAGATCCCGCAGTCTCCCCCGGATGGACAGGGCGACGCCCATCCGGCCCTCGCCCTCCGCCTGCGCGAGCCGCCCTTCCGGGATGCCCGGCCCGTCGTCCCGGACCGTGACGATCACCTCGTCCGGCCAGTCCTCGACCAGGATCCACGCCCGGGCGCCGTCGCCCGCGTGCACCCGGACATTGTCCAGGGCGGCGCCGACGGCGGCGGCCAGTTCACGGGCGGCGGGCTGCGGGAGCAGGACCGGGGCGCCCGGGTCCGCGAGCGTGACCTTGGCCCCGGCGCGCGGGGCGAGCAGGGTCCGCAGATCGACCGGGCAGTCCGCGTCCACCTCGTCGTCGGGGTCGTCGACGTACCGCACCACCGCTCCCTCGGACTCGTCCTCGGAGACCAGCGACGGGCGGGTGAGGCCGCCGGCGACGAGCGTACGGAGGGCGACCTCCTGCTCGCCGGCCATCCGGCCCAGTTCGGCGGCCTCGCCGCCCAGGGCCGTGCCGCGCCGCTGCACCATCGCGAGGACCTGGAGCACGCTGTCGTGGATGTCCCGGGCCAGACGCTCGCGCTCCCGGGTCGCCGCCTCGATCTCCAGCGCCCGGGCGAGCGTCCGCTCGGAGGCGCGGGCGACCTCGACGACGTACCCGATGGCGATGGATGCCACCCACACCAGCAGCACGTTGTGGAGGGTGTCCCGGCTGGGGCTGCCGCGCTCGACGAGGTTGGCGACGGCGACGAGCGAGGAGGCGAATCCGGCCCAGCGCCAGCCGCCCTTGATCGCGTACGCGAGGACGGCACCGGCCGTCCATATCGACGGCAGCGTCGGGCCGTCGACGCTCCGCGCCTGCTCGTCGGCGAGCGGGGTGAGCAGAATGCCGGTCAGGGCGACCGTCAGGTCGGCGACGAGGAAGCGCCTGGTGCAGCTGGCCGCGTTCGCCACCTTCGGCAGCGTGGCCAGCGTCCAGACGCACATGACCGCGAGGAAGGCGACGGCCACCCACGGCCGCTCGTACCGTTCACGGCCGAAGACGAAGATCAGGACCGCGTAGATCATCGTCAGAACGCGGTACGCGGTGAGCGCTCGCCACAGCGGCTGCTCGACCGACATCCGCACGACACGCTCGCGCTTGGCCATCTCCCCCACCCCCCGCCCGACGCTCCCCCGCAAGGATCAGGCGCCGGACTCTTCCCGCGCCGCGATCTCTTCTCTCACGGCCTCCTTGGCGGCCTTCTCGGCCTCCGCGAGCTGCCGCTTGGCGGCGGTCGCGTAGATGTCCACGTACTCCTGGCCGGACAGCTTCATGATCTCGTACATGACCTCGTCGGTCACCGAGCGGAGGATGAAGCGGTCCCCTTCCATGCCGTGGTAGCGGCTGAAGTCCAGCGGCTTGCCGATCCGGATTCCCGGACGCATCAGCTTGGGGACGACCTTGCCGGGTGGCTGGATCTTCTCCGTGTCGATCATGGCGACCGGGATGACCGGCGCGCCGGTGGCCAGGGCCACGCGCGCCAGGCCGCCGGGCTTGCCGCGGTAGAGGCGGCCGTCCGGCGAGCGGGTGCCCTCGGGGTAGATGCCGAAGAGCCCGCCCTTCTCGATGACGTCGATACCGGCCTTGATGGCCGCCTCGCCGGCGCCGCGCGCGCCGGAGCGGTCCACCGGGAGCTGGCCGACGCCCTTGAAGAAGGCGGCGGTGAGCTTGCCCTTGACGCCGGGCGAGGTGAAGTACTCGGCCTTGGCGATGAAGGTGACCTTGCGGTCGAGCACGGCGGGCAGGAAGAAGGAGTCCGAGAAGGACAGGTGGTTGCTCGCGAGGATCGCCGGCCCCTCGGCGGGAATGTTCTCGAGGCCCTCCACCCAGGGCCTGAAGGCGAGCTTCAGTGACCCTCCGATGGAGAACTTCATTGCGCCGTAGATCACTCGAGTACCTTCCGTGTGCCGTCGAACAGACCTTATCCCGCCTTGTCCCCCATCCCCCCGCGGGAGCGGCCGACGGCCGGGCACCTTCGTGCGAACGGCCCTGGTCGGTGTCGGTCCGGTCGCGTACGGTGAAGGTCCTTCCCCTTGTCCCGTCGCTTCGTCGGATCCCCGAAGCCGAATCCCCGAAGCCGAACCCCGAACAGGAGACCCCGGTGCCGGTCCTTCCTGGAGCCGAGCCGTACCGCCACGAAGGCGGAGAGGTCGGCGTCCTTCTCTGTCACGGATTCACCGGTTCCCCGCAGTCGCTGCGGCCCTGGGCCGAGTATCTGGCCGCGCGGGGAGTGACGGTGTCCCTGCCGCTGCTGCCCGGGCACGGCACCCGCTGGGAGGACATGCAGCTCACCACCTGGCAGGACTGGTACGCGGAGGTGGACCGGGCGCTCGAGGAGCTGCTGGCGCGCTGCGAGCAGGTCTTCGTCTTCGGCCTGTCGATGGGCGGGGCGCTGACGCTGCGCCTGGCGGCCAAGCACGGGGACGCCGTGCGGGGCATCGTCCTGGTGAACCCGGGCAACAAGGTGCACGGCGTCGCGGCGCACGCGCTGCCGGTGGTCCGCCACTTCGTCCCCTCGACGAACGGCATCGCCAGCGACATCGCCAAGGAGGGCGTGAAGGAGATCGCGTACGACAAGGTGCCGCTGCACGCGGCGTACTCGCTGCGGCAGTTCTTCCGGATCGTGGACGCCGAGCTGCCGCAGGTCACGCAGCCGATGGTGGTGCTGCACAGCCCCCAGGACCATGTGGTGCCACCGGCCGACTCGGCCCGCATCCTGAGCCGGGTCTCCTCCACGGACGTGAAGGAGGTCCTCCTGGAACAGAGCTACCACGTGGCGACGTTGGACCACGATGCGGAGCGGATCTTCGAGGAGAGCTGGGCGTTCATCGGCCGGCTCGCTCCGGACGTCGTCGGCGAGAAGGGGAGCACGAGCGGTGGCTGAGCAGCAGGACGGGGAGCGGGAGCCCCAGCCCATCGACGAGGAGGCCGCCTGGGCGGCGATCGTGGCCGGGTACGGCGAGGAGCCCGCGGACCCGGCCCCGGGGGCCGAGCGGGTGCGTCCGGTGCGGAACCTGGCGCTTCCTGAGTTCCCTGAGCTTCCGGAGACCCCGAAGACCCCGGAGCCCCGGGAGGATGACGGCGGCGAGCCGAAATCCGCCGCCGGGGACAGGGACGGCGACAGCGACGGCGACGGCGACGGCGACGGCGACGGCGACGAGGACGAGGACGAGGGCGGCGGCCCTCTGAGACCGGCCCCCGGGAGCTCGGTCGTCTTCGCCCCCGGGGTGGGCGTGGGCGGCGGCGGCCCGCGCGACTACCAGCTGGCCGATCCCGACGAGGAGCCGGCGGAGGACCGCAAGGGCGCCAGGAGCGACAAGGACGACGGCGACGAGGGCCACTTCGTGCCGCCGGAGCCGCCCCCGTTGCCGGAGGCGGACGCGACGACGAAGTTCGCGTGGCTGGGCGTCGTGGGCGGCCCGGTGCTGATGCTGCTCGCGGTGCTGCTCCGGTGGGACATGACCTGGTGGCTGACGACGCTGTGCGTGGGCGGCTTCCTGGGCGGCTTCGCGACGCTGGTGGCCCGGATGAAGCACGACGACGACGATGACGGCTACGACGACCCGGGACGCGGCGCGGTGGTGTAGGGAGCTGTCCTTCAGCTCGCGGAGGTCCCGGCCGCGGGGATCCTGACCGCCGCGAGGACCGGCAGGTGGTCCGTCGCCGCCTTGAGGTCCGCCTCGGGGAGGTCCGTCGGGACGCCGCAGCCGAGGAACTCCACGCCCGGCGTGGCCAGGATCGCGTCGATGCGCTGGTGCGGGTCCGTGGGGGTCGAGGTGTACTCACCGCCCCACGGGCTGACCGCCCAGCCGTCCTGGAGCTCCTTCGTCAGCCGGCTGAAGCTCCGGCCGTCCGGGCGCTCGTTGAGATCGCCGGCCACGATCGTGTGCGGGGCGTCCATCGCGGCGACCCGGTCGAGGAGCATCCCGGCCTGGGCGTACCGCTCGTCCGCCCGCAGGCTGAGATGACAGCTGATCAGCCCGACCCGGGCGCCGGCGAACCGTACGACGGCGGTCGCGAAGCCGCGGCGGTGCAGTCCCGGGGTGAGCGGCAGCAGGACGTCCTCGGCTCGCTCGACGGTGGCCCGCAGCGAGCACATCAGCAGGGGCCCGGCGGCCGTGGCCCCGCCGCTCAGGACGAGGAGTTCGCTCTTGGCGGCCAGCCGGGCGGCGTGCTTGCGCCAGCGGAAGAAGCGTGGCGCCTCCTGGACGAACACGAGGTCGGGCGCGCAGGCCCGGATGACCCGGGCGAGGGCGTCCTCGTCGTCCCGCAGGGAGCGGACGTTGTAGCTGAGCACCCGGACGACGGCCGAACCGTCCTCCTCGGTGCGGGAGTTGGGCAGGTCAGTGATCGCCATGGCAAGCAACATACGACAACCGCCCGCCGCTCCCCGAGGGGCGCGGCGGGCGGTGAGGTCTTACGGTGACTCGGTCCTGGCGCGGTCTCAGCCCTGGCGGGCCAGGTCCGCCGCGCCCACCAGTCCGGCCTTTCCGCCGAGCTGGGCCGCGAGCACCTGGGCGTGCGGCCGGTACGTGCCGCCGATCAGCCAGCGGCGGAAGGACTTCCGAATCGGGTCGAGCACCAGCTCGCCCTCGTCGGAGACGCCGCCGCCGACGATGAAGGCGGAGGGGTCGAAGAGCGACGCCAGGTCGGCGAGACCGGCGCCCGCCCAGCGGGCCAGCTCCCGGAAGGAGTCCACGGCCACCGGGTCGCCCTGGCGGGCCGCGGCACTGACGTGCTTGCCCTCGATGCCGTCCGGCGTGCCGTCGCCGAGGCCGAGGAGGATCTTGGCGTTCTCCGGGGTCGCGTTGGCGCGCTGCTTCGCGTACCGGACGAGCGCGCGCCCGGAGGCGTATTGCTCCCAGCAGCCCTGGCTGCCGCAGCCGCAGAGCAGGCCGTCCGGGACGACCCGGATGTGGCCGAACTCCGCCGCCACGCCGAAGCGTCCGCGACGGAGCTTGTTGCCGATGATGATGCCGCCGCCGAGCCCGGTGCCGAGCGTGATGCAGATGACGTCCTCGTGTCCCTGCCCCGCGCCGAACCGGTACTCGCCCCAGGCCGCCGCGTTCGCGTCGTTCTCGACGACGACGGGCAGGCCGACCCGCTGCTCGACCTTGTCCTTCAGCGGCTCGTGCCGCCAGTCGATGTTCGGCGCGAAGAGGACGGTGGCGCGCTTGTCGTCGACATAGCCCGCGGCACCGATGCCGACAGCCTCGATCTGATGACCCTTGCCGGCCTCCGAGACCGCGGCGCAGATCGCGTCGACGATGCCTTCGGGCGTCGGCGGGGTGGGCACCTTGTGCGTGTCGAGGATGTTGCCCTCCTCGTCGACCACGCCGGCCGCGATCTTCGTGCCGCCGATGTCGACGCCGATGGTGAGTCCCATGTGTCCCTCAGTTTTCGGTCGAGCCCCGCTACGGCCCACCGTACCCGAGGGGGACGACCCGCCCGGTCAGTCCAGGTCGATGTGCTGCCCGGTTCCGGTGCCTTCGTCGCCCCCGCGCGGACCGTCCTCACGCGGGTCTTCCCTGCCGAGGTCCTCCTCGCCGAGGTCGCCCTTGCGGAGGTCTTCCTTGCGGAGGTGCTCCTTCTGGCGGTCGTCCTCGCGGGTCCAGCGCGTCTCGTGGGCCTCGACCGCCGAGCGGTACGCGGCGAGCAGCTCGTTGCCCGCCGCCGCCAGGTGGTCGAAGACCTGCGGGTTGCGCTCGACGACCGGCTCGACGGCGGCCTTCGCCTGGCTGACGAGCTGCTGGACGGTCTGCTGCACGGCGCCCTGGGCGGCCAGGCCCGTCAGCGGGCTCCGCAGCGAGGAGACCTTGTCGGCGACGGCGTCGAAGAGCTTGCGGAACTCCTCGGCGGCCGACCCGGGCTCCGCCCCGGCGCGGGCGCGGTGACGGGCCCTCTCCGCTTCCAGGTCCTCGGCGCACGCCTTGGCCCAGGCATCCGAATCGCTCATGGCGTACTCCTTACGGGCTTATACCGTCGACGGTACACGCCGTCAGGGAGTCCGTTGCGTCGTCTTCGGCCAGAGTCCGGGATCCGGGGTGAAGCGGACCCGTAGGTCGCCGTCGACGAGACCGGCGCCGGAGACGGTGCAGCGGCGCAGGGCGGGCGGCAGCGCGACGGCGCGGCGGAACGGGCCGACCTCGAGGAGGAGTTCTTCCCCCCGCCGTACGAGGGAGAGTTCCTCCTTGACCGCGCCGGGCAGGGGCAGGTGCCAGACGAGGATGCCGTCCTCGGCGCGGCGGTCCTCGACGGTCCGGTCGGGCGCGGCGGCCGGCGGGCCCACCTCGACGGCGAGCAGGTCGAGGTCGTCCACGCCACGGGGGGCGCGACCGAGGTGCGGCAGCGCGTGGACGGTGCCGGCGTGCTCGGTGCGGAGCTGCTCCAGGTACGTGTGCTGCTCGGCGGTCAGCGCGGCGAACCAGGGGTCCGGGGAGCCGGCGGGGAGCACCCGGTTGGCGACGACCAGGTCGAGGGCGAGGCCTTGGAGCGCGAGGCCGAGCCGGACGGTGCGCAGGGTGTCGACGGCCGTCCGGCCCGGTTCGACGACGAGGCGGACGCTGGTGGCCGGGGCGTCGATCACGGCCTGGACGGCGGCCAGCTCGGCCTCCCAGCGGGCGGTGGTCTCGTACAGCCACTGCGCGGGCATGGGGACCCCGGCCAGCTGGGCGAGCATCGGGCGCAGGGCGCGGGCGGCCTGCCGCTCGGGGGGCAGGAGGCGGCGCAGGTAGCGGCGGAGCTGGGCGGGAAGCGCGAGGACGGCGAGGGCCTCGTGGAGCGGCGGCATGTCGACGACGACGAGGTCGCGGTCGCCGCCGGCGGCGTCGCGCACCGCGCGGAGGAGGGCGAACTGCCCGCTGCCGGGGAGTTCGGTGAGCTCGGCGTCCTCGAGCGGGGTGGCGCCGAGGAGGTCGAGGGCGGTGGCGGAGCGCGCCTGGAGGGCGAGGAACTCGCGCCGGAAATCGGCGCCGGGGTCGGGGCGGAGGATCCGGAGGCCCTCGCTCAGGAGGGGGTCGGCCTCCGCCGAGACCAGCAGGACCCGGCGCCCGGCCCGCGCCTCGGCGAGCGCGGTGGCCGAGGCGACGGTGGTGCGTCCGGCGCCGCCGGGACCGGTGACAAGGATGATCCGCATGGTGGTGACGCTACCGCCCGCTCACGCACGTCCGCGCCGCACCCGTGGTGCCCGTACGGACCGGGAGCCGAGCCCGGCAAGGGCGCCGTCCCTGTGCCCACCCTCCCCCGGACTCCGTCCGGGGGACCCCCGTCGCCCTGCGGGACGACTGCCCACAACGGGAGTGCGGTGGGCGAGCGCCTTACGCGCCGGACTCGACGCGCTTCTTCAGGCCTGCCAGGGCGCGGTCGATGATGACCTTTTCCGCCTTGCGCTTGATCATGCCCAGCATGGGGATCTTGACGTCGACGGTCAGCTGGTACGTCACCTCGGTGCGGGCACCGCCGGCGGCCGGGCTCAGGCGGTACGAGCCGTCCAGGGCACGCAGCATCTGGGACTTCACGAGGGTCCAGCTGACCTCGTCGTCACCGGTCCAGGTGTACGCGAGGGTGTGGTCGTCCTTGATGGCGCCCGCATCGAGCAGCAGCCGCACCTTCTCCGCGCGGCCGGCCGCGTCCTTCTCCAGGACCTCGGCCTCCTTCACCTCGCCGGTCCACTCGGGGTAGCGGGCGAAGTCGGCGATCACAGCCATGACGTCGGCCGGTGCCGCCTCGATGGTGATGCTCGAGCTGGTGTGTTCGGCCATCGCTGTGGTTCCTCCACTGTGCGGTCCGGCGGAAGTCGAAGGGCACGAACCGTGCCGACCGAAGGCTATCGCGCCCCCGGAGGCCGCCCCGCACCCCTCACCACTCCAGCGACCAGGGCCGGCCCGTCGCCGCGAAGTGCCCCACGTTCACGCACTCCGTCGCTCCGATGCGCATCCGCCGTGCCAGGGGCTGGTGGACGTGGCCGAAGAGGGCGTACCGGGGGCGGGTGCGCCGGATCGCGTCGAGCAGGGCCCGGCTGCCGCGTTCGAAGCGCCGCGCCACCGTGTCGTAGGTCAGGTCCGGCACGTCCGGCGGGATGTGGCTGCACAGGACGTCGACCTCGCCGAGGGCCTCGACCTTCGCCGCGTACTCCTCGTCGGAGATCTCGTAAGGCGTGCGCATGGGCGTGCGCAGGCCGCCGCCCACGAAGCCGAAGACGCGGCCCCCGATCTCGATCCGCTCGCCGTCGAGGACGGTGGTCCCCGGGCCCGCGTACTCCGGCCAGAGAGCGGGGATGTCGACGTTCCCGTAGGTGGCGAAGGTGGGCGTCGGGAAGGCCGCGAAGAGCTCGGCGTACTGGCGTCGCACGGCGGACTCGATGGCCGTGTCCCGGTCGACCTCCAGCTCGGACCAGAGCCGTCGGCCCAGCTCGCGGGCGTCGTCGAAGCGGCGCGCGGTGCGCAGTTCCACGATCAGGTCGGCGTTCTCGACCCCGAAGAGGTCGGGGAAGATGCCGCGGCTGTGGTCGGCGTAGTCCAGGAAGAGCACCAGGTCGCCGAGGCAGATGAGGGCGTCCGCACCTTGCCCCGCCTTGGCGAGAGCGGCGGTGTTGCCGTGCACGTCGCTGACCACGTTGATCCTCATACGGCTCAGCCTAGGGCGTCGGACCTGCGGTTACTTCCGGGTCCGCGAAGCTGTGGACTACTGTGCGCGAAGCACCGCCACGCACGTGTGACGCACAGAACATCTGGCCAGGACCCCCTATCGGGAACCGAGTACTGGTGGGTAACGTCCGGGCAGTCCAGTCGTGCTCACCCCCACTGAGCACCTGCCCGATCTTGGACCGCACCGGTGCATCACACAGAGCCGTGGCGCCGGCGCCCGATGAGGAGCAGCAGTCTTGCGCGAGTTCAGCCTTCCGGCCCTGTACGAGGTCCCCACGGACGGCAATCTGACGGATCTCATCCGCCGCAACGCGTCTCAGCACCCAGATGTCGCCGTGATGGGGCGCAAGGTGGCCGGCGTCTGGACGGACGTCACCGCCCGGCAGTTCCTCGCCGAGGTCCGCGGGGTCGCGAAGGGGCTGATCGCCGCCGGTGTGGAACCGGGTGACCGGGTGGCGCTGCTGTCCCGGACCCGTTACGAGTGGGTGCTCCTCGACTTCGCGATCTGGAGCGCGGGCGCGGTCACCGTACCGGTGTACGAGACCAGCTCGCCGGAGCAGATCCAGTGGATCCTCGGGGACTCGGGCGCCTCGCTCGTCCTCGTCGAGTCCGCGGCCCACCAGGAGTCGGTGGAGTCGGTACGGGAGAACCTGCCGGAGCTGAAGGGCGTCTGGCAGATCGAGGGCGATGCGGTCGCCCAGCTCACCGCCACCGGCGCGGACGTCTCCGACGAGCTGCTCGACGAGCGGATGTCGGCGGCGCACGCGGACGACCCGGCGACGATCGTGTACACCTCCGGCACCACGGGCCGGCCCAAGGGCTGTGTGCTGACGCACCGCGCGTTCTTCGCGGAGTGCGGCAACGTGGTGGAGCGGCTCAAGCCGCTGTTCCGCACGGGCGAGTGCTCGGTCCTGCTCTTCCTGCCCGCGGCCCACGTCTTCGGGCGGCTGGTCGAGGTCGCGTCCGTGATGGCGCCGATCAAGCTGGGCTGCGTGCCGGACATCAAGAACCTCACCGACGAGCTGGCCTCGTTCCGGCCGACGCTGATCCTCGGTGTGCCGCGCGTCTTCGAGAAGGTCTACAACTCGGCCCGCGCGAAGGCGCAGGCGGACGGCAAGGGCAAGATCTTCGACAAGGCGGCGCACACGGCGATCGCGTACAGCCGGGCGATCGGCACGCCGCAGGGTCCGTCCCTGGGGCTGAAGATCAAGCACAAGGTCTTCGACAAGCTGGTCTTCTCCAAGCTGCGCGCGGTCCTCGGCGGGCGGGGCGAGTACGCGATCTCGGGCGGTGCGCCGCTGGGCGAGCGGCTGGGCCACTTCTTCCGCGGCATCGGCTTCACCGTCCTGGAGGGCTACGGCCTGACGGAGTCCTGCGCCGCGACGGCGTTCAACCCGTGGGACCGGCAGAAGATCGGCACGGTCGGGCAGCCGCTGCCGGGCTCGGTGGTGCGGATCGCCGACGACGGCGAGGTGCTGCTGCACGGCGAGCACATCTTCACCGGCTACTGGAAGAACGAGGCCGCTTCGGCGGAGGCGCTGGCCGACGGCTGGTTCCACACCGGTGACATCGGCACGCTGGACGAGGACGGCTACCTCGCGATCACCGGCCGGAAGAAGGAGATCCTGGTGACGGCCGGCGGCAAGAACGTCGCCCCGGCGGTCATCGAGGACCGGATCCGGGCGCACGCGCTGGTCGCGGAGTGCATGGTGGTGGGCGACGGCCGGCCGTTCGTCGGCGCGCTGGTCACCCTGGACGAGGAGTTCCTGGGCCGCTGGGCCTCCGAGCACGGCAAGCCGGCGGGCTCGACGGCGGCGTCGCTGCGGGATGACGCGGAGCTGCTCGCGGAGGTCCAGCGGGCGGTGGACGACGGCAACGCGGCGGTGTCGAAGGCGGAGTCGGTACGGAAGTTCCGGATCCTGAACTCCCAGTTCACGGAGGAGGCCGGCCACATCACGCCGTCGCTGAAGCTGAAGCGCAACGTGGTGGCGAAGGACTTCGCGGACGAGATCGAGGCGATCTACCGCGCGTAGCGCGAGGGGGCCCGGCCCCCACGGCCGACCGCGGGTGAGGCCGCAGGCGCACGGGCGCCTGCGGCCTCTCCGCGTTCATGGTGGGGACGCTCCCCTCCGACGGCTCGCGCCCAGGAAAGGACGGGACGCGGGCTCCCAGCGGCTCCCGCCGGGAAGGCCGGGCTTCCCCGGCGCCCCGCGCCGAGAGACGCCCGGAGACGCCCGGAGACGCCCTGAGACGCGCAGTGCCCGCCCCGCCCTCGCGTCCGCGGGACCTCCGCGGCGTGTGGCCCCGTCCTGTCCACACGTCCGCGCACCTTCGCCCGCGGTGCAGCCCGTCCCGTCCACGCGTCTGCGGGACCCTCGCCCGCGGTGCAGCCCGTCCCGTCCACGCCTCCGCGCACCCCCGCCCGCGCGGACCCGGCGCCCTGTCCGCACGTCCGCCGACCCTCCGCCCGCCGGGAAGTCCGTCCCGTCCTCGCGCCGCGGGGCCGTGTGGGCCCCCGGCGGCGGGGGCACTGCCCTACAGCAGGGCCTTCAGGCGCTCCGCGAGGAGGTCCCAGCGCCAGCGCTCCTCGACCCAGGCGCGGCCCCGGTCGCCCATGCGGCGCCGGAGGGCCGGGTCGAGGAGCAGGGTGGTGATCCGGTCCGCCGAATCCTCGGGGACTTCGCCGCGGACGACCCAGCCCGTCTCGCCGTCCAGGACCGCGTCCGGGGCGCCGCCCGAGTCGCCGGCGACGACCGGGAGGCCGGTGGCCGAGGCCTCCAGGTAGACGATGCCGAGGCCCTCGACGTCGAGGCCGCCGCGGCGGGTGCGGCAGGGCATGGCGAAGACGTCGCCGGCGCCGTAGTGGGCCGGCAGCTCCGCCCACGGCACCGCGCCGGTGAACCGTACAGATTCGGCCACTCCCGTCGTCGCCGCGAGGAGCCGCAGGTCCTTCTCGTAGGGGCCGCCACCGACGATCAGGAGCACCGCGTCCGGCACCCGCCGCAGGATCGCCGGCATCGCCCGGATCAGCGTGTCCTGGCCCTTGCGGGGGACGAGCCGCGAGACGCACACCACCACCGGCCGGTCGGTGAGCCCGAGCCGTTCCCGTACCGCCTCGCCGCCGGAGCCCGGGTGGAAGGTCTTCTCGTCGACGCCCGGCGGAAGCTGCTCCATGCGCCCGGCCGCGGCCGGCGTGAGCGCCGCCGCGATCCGCGAGCGCGTGTACTCGCCCAGGTACGTGAGGGTGTCCGTGCCTTCGCCGATCCGCCGCAACAGCTGTCGGGAGCCGGGCAGTTGCGCCCACCCCGCCTCGTGCCCGTGCGTGGTCGCCACCAGGCGGCGCGCCCCGGCCCCGCGCAGGGCGGGCGCCATCAGGCCCAGCGGGGCGGCCGCCCCGAACCAGACCGACTCGCAGCCGTGTTCCCGCAGCAGCCCGACCGCCCGCGCGGTGACCCGAGGAGTTGGCAGCAACATGGTGGTGCGGTCCCGCACGACCGTGAAAGGCTGTTCGGCGTCGAACGCGGCAGTCGCCTCGATACCCTCCCGGCCGCGCTTCCACGTGGAGGCGTAGACCACGACCCGCTCGGGATCCAGGCGCAGCGCCATGTTGTGCAGGAACGCCTGGATTCCACCGGGACGTGGCGGGAAGTCGTTGGTTACGATCAGGGTCTTGTGCATCGTCGCCGAATCTACGTGACCGCACCCCCCGCCCGGCAACACCACCCTCCGCGGCCGACGGACCGACGGACCGACAGAGATGGACGAGGTAGGAATGACGGGCGTACTGGGTACGGCTGCCGAGCGCGCGAGACGAAATCCCCTCCTTCTCTGGGGTCTCACCCGGATCGTGCTCCTGCTGTGCGTCTTCAAGATCGTCACGGTCCCGGGGCCCGACGTCACCAGTGACATCGAGCAGATCTACCAGGGCTGGTACGAGGTCCTGAAGACCGGCACGTACCCCATGGACGACGTGACCTGGCAGTACCCGCCGCTCGCCGCCCTGGCGATCCTCGCCCCGGCCCTGCTGCCGTTCCTCGGCTACTCCGCCGCCTTCTTCGTCCTCTCCTTCCTCTGCGACGCGCTCGTCTTCGGGCTGCTGCGGTACGCCGGGAAGCGCCCGGGCCGTTCCTCGCGCGGTGCCTGGATCTGGATCGCGGGCGTGCCGCTGCTCGGTCCGACCGCGTACGCCCGCTACGACCTCATGGTCACGGCGGTCGCCGTGGCCGCCCTGCTGGCCGGGCTGAGCCGGCCGCGGGTGCTCGGGGCCCTGGCCGGGTTCGGCGCGATGCTGAAGGTGTGGCCGGTGCTGCTGCTCGTGGGCACCCCGCGCGGGCGCGCCACCTTCCGCTCATGGTCGGCGGCGGCCAGCGCGTCCGCCGGGCTGCTCCTGCTGTGCACGATCGCGGCGCCGGGGGCGCTGGCCTTCCTCGGCTTCCAGCGCGACCGGGGCACGGAGGTCGAGTCGCTGGGCGCGCTGGTCTTCCACGTGGCCCGGCACTTCGGCTGGGAGGGCGAGGCGCGGATGAACTACGGCTCGATCGAGTTCCTCGGCCCGTACGTCTCCACCGTCTCCACCGCGGCGATGGCCCTGACCGTGGCCGCCTTCGGCTGGCTGCTGGTGTGGCGGATCCGGGCCCGTGCCTTCTCGACCACGACGCCCGCGGACGCGGCCTTCGTGGCGGTGCTGCTGTTCACCACCACGAGCCGGGTGATCAGCCCTCAGTACATGATCTGGCTGGTCGGCCTGGCCGCGGTCTGTCTCGCCTATCGGGCGGGCCGGATGCGCCGGCCGGCGCACCTGGTGGTGTGGGCGACAGCGGTGACGCAGTTCGAGTTCCCGGTGTGGTTCTCGCACGTGACGGAGAGCGATCCGCTGGGCATGGCACTGCTGTTCGTCAGGAACGGTCTGCTCGTGGCCGCCTCGCTCTCCGCCTGCCGGATCCTGTGGCGCCAGACGGTGACCGAGCCGCGCCTGGCCGCCGCCGCACCGGTGGTGCCGGTTCAGCCGGAGCGGGCGAGGAGCCTGCCGGTCGCCTGAGAGCCCGGCGTACGGCGGTGCAGCAGGCCGAGGGCCGCGCACTGCCCCGCCATGGCGAGGCCCATGGCCAGACAGATCCCGGGCAGCCCGAGGCCGGAGAAGGCGTGGGCGAGCGGGAGTTGGGCCAGGACGCCGACGACGGTGATCCTGGCGAGCCGGGGGCTGTCTCCGCTGCCCTCGAAGACGCCGGCGAGGGCGATGAATCCGGCCATCAGCACCAGGTAGGGCCCGAGGCAGCGAAGTTGGAGGGCTCCGGCGGCCGCCACGTCCGGGGCCGCCCCGAAGCCGCGCATGACGAGGTCCGCGGTGAGCAGCAGCAGGCCGGCGGCGGCGGTGCCGAGGGTGATCCCGAGGAGCAGCGCCTGGCGGGCGACGGGCCGCCGCTCGTCGCGGCCCGCGCCGAGCAGGTGGGCGGTGTGGATGGCGGCGGCCTGGCGCACGGCGTAGAAGGCCATGGTCGCGACGTACATGGCCTTGGTCGCGATGCCGTAGGCCGCGACCTGGGTCACGCCGAGCCGGGCCACGACAGCGACGAGGGCGAGAGCCCCGGCCATCCGCACGACGAAGTCGACGGACATGGGCAGTCCGGTGGTGGCGGTGCGGCGCAGGGCGGTGAGCGTTCCTTCGGAAGGCCCGGCGGGCCCGGCGGGCCGCGCGGCCCGCAGGAGCGGGTTGCGGCGCAGGGCGAGGAGTCCGGCGGCGAGGGCGACGGTGCGGCCGACGACCGTGGCGAGGGCGGCGCCCCGCACTCCGTACGCGTGGATGAGCAGCGGGTCGAGTACCAGGATGAGGCCGTTGGCGAGGAAGGCGAGGCGCATGGGGGTTCGGGTGTCGCCCGCGCCCTTGAGGACGCCGTCGACGACCGTGGTGGCGAAGAAGACGGCTGTCCCGGGGAGCGAGATCGCGAAGTAGGCGGTGGCGAGGGCGACGGCGGGGGTGTCCGCGGCGCCGAGCACGAGCCGGGCGAGCGGTTCCCGCAGCAGAAGCCGCCGAGGGCCACGGGCGGGACGAGCAGGGCGCAGAGCGCCCGGCCGCCGCGTACGGCGGCCTGTACGGCGCCGGGGTCGTCGGCGCCGCGGGCGCGGGCGACGAGGACGGTGGTGCCGGAGGCGGCCATGAGGACGACGCCGAGGAGCAGGTTCTCGACGTTGGTGGCGACGGCGACGGCCGCGACCGCGTCCCCGCCGAGAGGGGCGACCCAGACCATGGTGATGATGCCGGCGGCGACCGAGGCGAGCAGTTCGCAGTAGACCGGGTACGCGAGCCGGATGAGTGGTCGTCGATGTGTCATGCCGCAAGCCCCCTCGAAGCGAGATACCTCGATTAGAGGCACCTCGAAAAGAGGTAGCATGACGGACGGGTCCGGGACAAGTGAGAGAGAGGGGACCGGATGCTGGAGCTGACGATCCTCGGCTTCCTGTACGAGAGGCCGCTGCACGGTTACGAGTTGAAGGACCGCATCCAGGGGCTGAGCGGACATGTCCGCCCGGTCAGCGACGGGGCGCTCTACCCGGCGATCACCCGCATGGTGAAGGCGGGCCTGCTGGAACGCCGAACCGAACCGGGGACGAGCGCGGCCCCGCGGCGGACGCTCTCCCTCACCGCCGAAGGCCGCGCGGCGCTGCTGGCCCGCCTCCGCGAACCCAAGGACGTGGAGATCACCGACGGCCAGCGCTTCTTCACCCTGCTCGCCTTCCTCCGGCTCCTCCCGGACCGCGCGGAACAGGCGGCGGTCCTGCGCCGTCGGCAGACCTTCCTGAACACACCGGCCAGCTTCTTCTACGAGAACGGCGCCCCGGTCCGCGCGGAGGAGGAGCCGGACCTCTTCCGCCGTGGCATGCTCCGCATCGCCCGAGCGACCGGCACGGCGGAGAAGCAGTGGCTGACGGAGGCCCTGCGCGAGCTGGAGGGCGGCTCGTCAGAGGACCCCGCGTGACGGTCGCACCGCCCCGGCGCCGACGCCCCCGGCGAGTTCAGCCCAGTCGCTCGCTCAGGTAGGCGCGCCACCGCCTGGTGAAGTCCGCCGGGGTCGTACCGAGGACCTCGTGGAGGGCCTTCTCCACCGAGCCCGCGCGGCCCGGGTGGGCGCCCACAGCCCGGTAGAAGGCGATCAGCTTCGCCTCGCCCCAGTGCTCGGCGATCAGCTCGCAGGCCAGCCAGCCGCCCTCGTACGCCTGCGCCAGGGCGTCCGCGTCACCGCCGAAGGCGAAGGTGCCGTCGTCGGGAAGCCCGGCCGGGAGATCGCCCGCGCGCACCGCGCGACGGAGTTCCGGGGCGGCCTGGGCGGCCGTGCGGCCACTGCCCCGGTAGGCGACCCAGTCGGCGAGGCCCTCGGAGAGCCAGACCGGGGTGGCCGGGGAAGTGTGGGCACGGGTGGCCACATGGGTCGTCTCATGGGTGAGGACCATCTGCCGGCCGAAGGCACCGAGCGCCCCGTACGCCTCGGGGTTGACGATCACGCGGTCCGCCGGCGCGTCCGGCCCGCCGCTCACCTCGCCGGTCGTGACGGCGGCGATGCCCCGGTAGGAGGGCGCGGGCGCCCCGAGCAGTCCGCCCATCGCGTCCAGCGAGGCCGGTACGAGGACGACCACCCGGCCCGCCCACTTCTCCGGCCAGGCGGCCGAGACGACGGGCACCGCCCGGTCGGCCGCCGCCGCGATCTCCCGCAGGCGCTCGGGAGACTGCCCGACGCCGAGCACGAGACTGCGCTGGCCCCGCTCCGCCTCGACGTCCCCCTGCTGCCACAGCTGCTGGGCGGCGCCACTGGCGGGTCTGTCGGCGGTCACGTACCACCGGCCGTCCCGCTCGGTCAGGTCCAGGACGCGTTCCGTCGTGACGGGGCCGGAGTCGTAGCCGCGGATCTCGTAGCTCAGCTCGGCGCGGGCCGTCGCCCGGCCCTCGCCGGACCGGTCGACGTCCTTGAGCCGGTAGCCCCACGCGCCGAGCGGCACCTCGGCCAGGTGCTCGAACTCCCGCAGCGCGGCGGGAGCGAGGGCGGGGTCCAGGTCCACCGCGTACGCCGCCTCGTCACGGGCGAGGACGGCCCGCGCGTGCCGGTCGAGCAGCGTCTGGATCTGCCGGGGAGCCGGATCGGGGGGCTCGGGGGACGCGCAGCCGGCGAGGACCGACACTCCGGCGAGCAGACCGGCGAGCAGGCCGACCAGCGGACGGACCGCCGCCCGTCGCACCGTTTCCCGCCCCTGACCTGCCACGCTCCCGATCGTACGGGGCCGGCCGGGGCGGTCGTACGGTCAGACCCGTGTCACCGTCACGTGGGACATCATCCCGACCGGGTCGTAGCGCACTCGTGCCCCGGGATACGGGGCGTGGATCACCTGCCCGTTCCCCGCGTAGATCCCCACATGGCTGGCGTCGCCTCGGTAGGTCACCAGGTCGCCGGGCTGCGCCTGCGAGAGCGGCACCCGGCGCCCCGCGTACCGCTGCGCCGAGGAGGTACGCGGCAGGCTGATCCCGGCCTGCCGGTACGACCAGACCATCAGGCCCGAGCAGTCGAAGCCGGAAGGGCCCGTCGCGCCCCACACGTAGGGCTTGCCGATGGCGCTGCGGGCGGCGATCACCGCGGCGGCCGCCCGTGAGGAGGCCGGGCCGAGGTCCCCGAGCGGCGGCAGGTCCTCGTCACGGCCCGCGCGGGAGGCCCGGGCGTCCCGGTCGAAGCCCGCCCGCTCCTCTGCGGTCAGGGACTGCAGCAGCCGCCGCGCCTCGGCGAGCTTCCGCTCGACGGTGCGCTTGTGCCGGGCGACCTGGGCGCGGCTGCGCTCCAGTTCGGCGAGGAGTCCGGCGGCCTCGGTCCGCTCCTGGGTCAACCGCCGCCGCTCCTGCCGGAGTCGGTTCAGCTCCACGCCCTGCCGGGTGGCGACCCGGTCGAGGACCGAGGCGCGTTCGAGGTAGGAGTCGGGGTCGGAGGAGAGCAGCAGGGCGAGGGCGGGATCGATGCCACCGGAGCGGTACTGGGCCCCGGCCACCGAACCGAGCGCGCCCCGCATGCGGTTGACGCGTTCCTGGGCGTGCGCCAGCCTGTCCCGCGCCTGGGAGACCGACACGCGCAGGGTGTCCGCCTTCTCGTCGGCCTTGTTGTAGCCCTCGGTGGCCCGTTCGGCCTCCTCGAAGAGCCGGTCGACCGTGGCCCGGGTGGCCTCGGGCGTGCCGCCCGGGTCGGCGCTCGCGGGGACGGCACCGAAGGCCGTGGCCGCGGTGGCCGCGGCGGCGGTCAGGACGGTGACCCTCGCGGGTCGACGGTGGGACGCCACGTATCGCGCTCCGTTCAGCTCTGTTCGACGCTCCGCGGACTGGCTCGGCGGACAGCGGCAGACAGTAGCCGGTGATCACCCGCCGTCCAACGAAGACGCCGGGCACACAAAGTGACGCCCCGCCGGAGACCACAGGTCACCGGCGGGGCGTCACGTCAGCGGAGGAGGCGACGAACCACCCGATCGGGCGTCAGGTCGCGGGAGGCACCGAAGGCGTCAGATGCGGACACCGAACTGGAAGGTGCCCATGTAGCTCATCGACTCGTAGCGGACCGAGGCGCCCGGCTTGGGGGCGTGCAGGATGGTGCCGTTGCCCGCGTACAGGCCCACGTGCGACAGGCCGTTGAAGAAGACCAGGTCGCCCGGCTTGAGCTGGCTGCGGCCGATCTTCACGCCGTCGTTCTGCTGGGTGTAGGTGGTGCGCGAGATGCCGACGCCCGCCTGGCGGTAGGCCCACTGCGTCAGACCGGAGCAGTCGTACGAGTTGGGGCCCTCGGCGCCGGAGACGTACGGCTTGCCGATCTGGGTGGCGGCGGCGCTGAGCGCGGCCGCGCCGCGCTGCGAGGCCGGAACCTCGTTGCCGAGGTCGAGGCGGTCGCCCGCGGCCCGGCTGGCCCGCTGCGCCTCTTCCTGCTGCATCTTGGCGCGCTCGGCGGCGGTCAGGGTGTTGAGCAGCTTCTGCGCCTCGGCGAGCTTGCCCTGGAACTTCTTCTTCTTCTCGCCGAGGGTCTTGCGGACGTCCTCGAGGTCGGCGAGCTTCGCCGTCGCCTCGGCACGCTGCTGGGAGAGGGTGCGCTGCTTCGACTGGATCGACTGGAGCACGTCGGCCTGCTTGGCGCCGAGCTGGTCGATCGCGGACGCCTTGTTGAGGTAGGTGTCCGGGTCGGAGGAGAGGAAGAGCTGGATCGCCGGATCGATGCCACCGGAGCGGTACTGCGCGCTGGCGACCGAACCGATGTTGTCCCGCAGGGTGTTGAGCTCCTGCTGACCGCGGGCGACCTTGTCCTGAAGGGCGCCGATCTCCTTCTGCAGCTTGCCGCGCCGCTCCTCGGCCAGGTTGTACTGCTCCGTGGCCTCCTCGGCCTCGTGGTGCAGCTTGTCGACCTTCGACTTCACGTCGTCGATCTTCGGCTTCGGGGCCGCCTGGGCTCCGGTCTGGGCGGAGAGCGCGACGGCGGCTGCGGCGGTCGCGGTGAGCACGGTCACGCGGGTGCGGCTCGGCTGCTTGGGACGACGGTGGGACGCCACGAAGGCGAGCTCCTTCTTCCTCGAGCCGCCCAACCAGGCTGCGGCAGGCGGTTCCTCCACTGTCATCCCCGATGGATGATCAACCGCGCGGAGGTTCGAGGCCTGACCCTAGTGACCATCTTGTGATCAGTTCAAATCCTCACGGGCAAAATCTCGCTCACGCGACACATTATTTACAGACACCGCACAGGCAGTGATGGGCACTTGACCGTGCGCCCTCCAGAATTCGGGCATTAACCCCGGTAGTTGACAGGCGTCACGATGCGCGCGAAAGCCGCTTCAGCAGCAAAGCGGACGCGACCGGCCGCGCACCGGCCTTGGCCACCCCGTCGGCGACTTCGCGGTCGGTGGAGACGACCACGACCGGGCGGCCCGGAGGCTCCGCGCGTACCAGCTGTCTGATCAGCTCGTCCGCGGTCACGCCCGGCTTGGAGAACAGCACCCGCACCCCGCGCGGCGGCGCCAGCAGCACCGGGGCCGCCAGCTCCGCCCCGTCGAAGACACAGGTGACCTCGGCGCCCGAGCGGGCCGCGAGCGTGGAGAGGCCACCGAGCAGCCGCAGCCGCTGCTTCTCCAGCGGCATGGTCGGATAGCCGGTCTTGGTGACGTTGTAGCCGTCCACGACCAGATGGGCCTGCGGCAGCGCGAGGAGTTGGTCGAGCAGGGCGGGGTCGGTCTCGGACAACGCGCGGGCGGCGATGTCCTTCGGCGACATCCGGCCGGGCTCCACCGCGTCGACGGTGTCGGCGGGATGGACGGAGGCCGGCGGCAGGGCGAGCTCGCGCCGGAGCCCCTGGGCGGCGTCGAGGACGGTGTCCAGGAGCAGTCGCAGCCGCATGTCCTCCACCGAGCGTCCCTCACGGGCGGCCCGGCGGCTGGCCTCCAGGGCGGACTCGACCTCCCCGAGCCGGGCCTTGAGCCGCCGGCTCTCGCTCTCGGCGGCCGAGACCTGGGCGGCGCTCTCCGCCCTGACGGTGTCGATCTCCGCCTGGGCGCGACGCAGGGCCGCCTCGCCGCGCTTCACGTCGCTCAGGGCGCTGCGCAGCTTGCGATGAAGCGATTCCGCATCCTTGCGGGCCGCTTCCAGATCAGTGCGCAGCTGCTCGGTCTCCGCGCGGGCGCGCTCCTTGGCGGTGGCGACCTCCTCGCGCAGCCGCTCCAGCTCGCGCCGGCCGGCCTCGTCGGCCCGCTCGGCGTCCGCCCGCAGGGCCTCCTCGCCCGCGGCGGCGACGAGCTTGACCCAGCCGGCGGGACGCAGGACGTAGGCGGCCGCGGCGACGTCGACGGGGTCGGCGGCGGCGGGCGGGGCGCCGGACTCGACGGCCCCGGCCAGCTCCGGCTGGGCCTCCTTGAACCGCTCGCCGATCCGCTGCCGGAACAGCGGTTCGTTCTCCAGGGCCGCGGCCATGGCGTTGCCCGCGAACTTGGCCCGCCGGCTCGCGGTGAAACGGGCGTACTGACGCAGGGGTGCCGGAAGCTCGGCAACGGTGAGCCCGCCGAAGGCGTCCGAGACCAGCGCGACGACCCGCCGCCGTACACCTTCTGGCAGCGGGCGGTCGAGCGCCTCGGCAGCGTCACCTGCCGCGCCGGCCGGCTCGCCACCGTGCGCGGGCTGCTCCACGATCCGTCACCCCATCGTCAATCGCACCGCTCCCTCAGGAAGCGGTGCCCGGCCTGTCCACCAGCTCGATCTGATCCACGGCGTTGCACCAGCGGCAGCGGACCGACTCGATGGTCTCACTGACCACCTCGCGCTCCTCGACCTTCGGGTCGCCCGCGAGGTCCAGATGAACGTACTCGACGACCTTGGAGGAGCGGGTCACGTCGAACCGGGTCAGATTGCCGCAGAGCGTGCAGCGCCAGCGGGTCTCGGCGGTCGGCAGGGGAACCGTCGTCATCGGTGCCGTCCTCTTTCATGTGCGTGGTGCGGGTGCGGGTGCCGCGGTGCGCCGTCGAACTGCGGAGGTACTGCCCGTAACCCTACGGCCTCGCGGGTACCCGATGTCACGGCGAGGCACTCTGTCCAGTTCGGCACCGTTACGCCATGATCTGTCCATGATCGACTGGCGGGAGACGGCCCTGGGGGCGTGGCACGGCGCCCGGAGCGGGCCCACGGTGACCTACGGCCTGATCGCCGTGTGCTGCGTCGTGTTCATGATCGGGCCGGTGTCCGGTCTCCATCCGGGGTACGGGACGGGGGACGCGGCCCTCGCGTCACAGAGCGAGTACTTCCATCGCTGGGGGGTCGTGCCCGCCGAGCTGATGAACGGCGACCCGCGCGCCCTGCTCACCCCGCTGACCGCGCTGTTCGTCCACGGCAGCTGGCTGCACCTGCTCGGCAACATGCTGTTCCTCTACGTCTTCGGGGCGATGGCCGAGGAGCGCATGGGGGCGGTCGGGTTCGCCCTCTTCTATCTGGGCTGCGGCTACCTGGCCCTGCTCGGCTACGCGGCGGTCCACGCGGGCAGCGAGCAGACACTGGTAGGGGCCTCGGGCGCGATCTCGGGGGTCCTCGGGGCGTTCCTGTACCTCTTCCCCCGCTCCCGGGTGACCAGCCTGTTCCCGTTCCTCTTCTTCCTTCCCTTGCGCTTCCCCGCCTGGATCGTGCTCCTCTTCTGGTTCGTGCTGCAGTGGCTGGCGGCCCGCTCGGCGGGGCCCGGGCCGGGGGTCGCCTACCTGGCGCACGTGGTGGGCTTCGCCGTCGGCTTCCTCTACGCCTGGGGCCGGTACCACCAGGGGGATAAGGTGAAGGCCCAAGCCGCGGCGACCGAGGGAGAAAGCCAGCCGTGATCACCGCGATCGTGCTCATCAAGACCAGCGTGGACCGCATCCCCGAGATCGCGGAGTCGATCGCCGCGCTCGACAGCGTCAGCGAGGTCTTCTCGGTCACCGGTACGTACGACCTGATCGCGATGGTCCGGGTGCCCAAGCACGACGACCTGGCCGACGTGATCCCCGGCCGGATCAGCAAGATCCCCGGCGTCGAGGCGACGGACACGCACGTCGCGTTCCGTACGTACTCCCAGCACGACCTGGAAGCCGCCTTCGCGATCGGCCTGGAGTCCTAGCCCGCGGCGCCGGGCGGACATGACGACATGACGAAGGGGGCCTCCCGCCGGAGGCCCCCTTCACCCGTACGAGGGACGCTCAGCCGCGGTCGGGGACACAGCGGCCGTCCTCGGTGCGGTACTTCCACTGCGCACCGTCGCGGACCAGCTCCTTCACCGCCCGTACGAAACGCTCCACGTGCTCGTCCGGCGTACCGGCGCCGAAGCTCACCCGGATGGCGTTGAGCGACTTCTCGCCCGGCTCCGCCTCCGGGGCGCCGCACTCGCCGATCTGCTGCGGGTCGCTGCCGAGGAGCGTGCGGACCAGCGGGTGGGCGCAGAAGAGACCGTCCCGGACACCGATGCCGTACTCGGCCGAGAGCGCGGCGGCGAAGTGGGAGCTGTTCCAGCCCTCTACGACGAACGAGATGACGCCGACGCGGGGGGCGTCGTCACCGAAGAGCGACAGCACCTTGACCTCGGGGACCTCGGCCAGACCCTCGCGCATGGTCGCGATCAGGTGCCGCTCGCGCTCCACGAGGGCGTCGAACCCCGCCTCGGTGAGCGCCTTGCAGGCGGAGGCGATGGAGTAGACGCCGATGACGTTCGGGGAGCCGGCCTCGTGGCGGGCGGCGGTGGTGTGCCACTCGACGTCGACTCCCCCGTCGGCGCGGCGGGCGACCTTCTTGGAGGCGCCGCCGCCGGCCAGGTACGGCTCGGCGTCCTGGAGCCAGTCGGCGCGTCCCGCGAGGACGCCCGAACCGAACGGGGCGTACAGCTTGTGCCCGGAGAAGGCGACCCAGTCCACCTCCAACTCCCTTACGGAGAGCGGGTGGTGGGGGGCGAACTGGGCGGCGTCGAGGACGATCCGGGCACCGTGGGCGTGCGCGGCGGCGGCGAGTTCCCTCACCGGCCACAGCTCACCGGTGACATTGGAGGCTCCGGTGACGCAGACGAGGGCAGGGCCGTGGGGATCGCGGTCGGCGAGCGCGCGCTCCAGGGTCTCGACCGCCTGGGCGGGGGTGCGCGGAGCGTTGAGGTAGGTGACCCGCGCGTCCTTCCAGGGCAGCAGCGAGGCGTGGTGCTCGGTCTCGAAGACGAAGACCTGGCAGTCGGCGGGGAGCGCGGCGGCGAGCAGGTTGAGCGAGTCGGTGGTGGAGCGGGTGAAGACGACCTGGTCCTCGGGGCGGCAGTCGAGGAACTCGGCGACGGTGACGCGGCTGTTCTCGAAGAGGTCGGTGGAGAGCTGCGAGAGGTATCCGGCGCCGCGGTGGACGCTGCCGTAGTACGGCGCGTACGCGGCGACGTCGTCCCACACCCGCTGCAGGGCCGGCGCGCTGGCGGCGTAGTCGAGCGCGGCGTAGGTGACCTCGCCACCGGTGACGAGCGGAACAGTGACATCCCGGCCGAGAACGGGCAGCGGCGAACAAACCGACTGGCCGGCGGCAGCGGTGGAGACAGACATGGCGAACTCCCGTACATGGCAGGCGAATTCCCGCGCCGGCGGATACGCGGCAGCGCTGGGGAGGAGAAAAAGGGGTGTGCGAAGAAGGGGCGAGAAAGCCCTATCGCATTCGCTTGCTCACAAGAGGCTCCCTGAGGACCAGGACCCCAAGGTTTCGAGGGGTCCGCGCTTGCCGTAGACCTCGCTGCCTACGGCCTGGTCTTCACCCGGGGCACCCCGCCACGGACGGAGGGTTGCCGGACAGCAAGCCGGGGCTTCGTAGCTGTCACTCATGACCTGGCACAGAACGTATGTCAGCTGATCGTCCCCGCGCAACCCCGTTCCGTATTCCGGAACGGGGCCGCGCGGACACGCCTACGCGTTGCTGGCGGCGATCCAGCGCTCAAGTGCCTTGCGGGCGGCGCCCGAGTCGATCGACTCCGCCGCCTTCGCGATGCCCGCGCGCAGTTGCTCCACCAGGGTGCCCTCCCCCGGTTCGAGCGCCGCGAGCGCCGCCGCCGAGTTGAGCAGCACCGCGTCCCGTACGGGACCGGTCTCGCCCGCCAGCAGCCTGCGGGCCACATCGGCGTTGTACGAGGCGTCGGCGCCGCGCAGTGCCTCCACGGGGACGATCTCGATGCCCACGTCCCGCGGGTCGAAGCTCTCCTCCCGCACCGCCCCGTCCCGTACCACCCACACCCGCGAGGTGGCCGTGGTGGTCAGCTCGTCCAGGCCGTCGTCGCCGCGGAAGACGAGCGCGGACGAGCCCCGCTCGGCGAGGACCCCGGCCATGATGGGGGCCATCCGGGCGTCGGCGACACCGGTCGCCTGCGCCATGACGCGGGCCGGGTTGGTGAGCGGGCCGAGGAAGTTGAAGGTGGTCCGGATGCCCAGTTCCTTGCGGGCGGCGGCCACGTGGCGCAGCGCCGGGTGGAACTTCACCGCGAAGCAGAAGGTGATGCCGGCCTCCTCGGCGACCTCGGCCACCCGGCGCGGGGTCAGCTCCAGGTTGACGCCGAGCTTCTCCAGGACGTCGGAGGCGCCGCTCGCGCTGGACGCGGCCCGGTTGCCGTGCTTGACGACCTTGGCGCCGGTGCCGGCCACCACGATCGCCGACATGGTGGAGATGTTGACCGTCTTGGCGCCGTCGCCGCCCGTGCCGACGATGTCCACGGACGGGCCGGGGACCTCGATGAGGTTGGCGTGCTCGTACATGGTCCGGACGAGGCCGGAGATCTCCTCGACGGTCTCGCCCTTGGCGCGCAGCGCGACCGCGAAGCCGGCGATCTGAGCGTCGGTTGCCTCGCCGCGCAGGATCCGGTCCATGGCCCAGGCGGTGTCCTCGGCGCTCTGGTCGCGGCCGGTGAGGAGCCCGTCCAGGACGGCCGGCCAGGAGCGGCCCGCCGGGGTCGTTCTCCCCCTCGCTTCGCTGGGGGTGCCCCCACCAGCGGGGGTCACAGCGCTCATGGCAGCTCCTGGTCATTGCCGTAACGAGACGAATACACGCCCACCCTATCGATCCGCGGAGACGGCAAAGAGCCCCGTCCATCGAATGGACGGGGCTCTTGCTGTGGCGACCTTCAGGTCAGGTGGTACAGGCGATCAGTGGTGGCCGTGGCCGCTGGTGATCTCCTTGTACTCCTCGGCGGTGGGCTTGGCGATCTGGCTGTCCTCGCCGTAGTAGCTCCGGCTGAGCTTGACCCGGAGCTTCTCCATGCGGCCGATCTTCCGCTCGACGCCGTTCTCGTCCACCGTCGGACCGAGCTCGGCCGGCTTGTGCTGCTCGTGCGCCGTGAGCTTGTACAGCTGGCCCTGGCTGAGCGGCTCGTGGATCTCGACGAACTCACCGTGCGGCAGGCGCTTGATGATGCCGGACTCGCGTCCGTGCAGCACCTTGTCCTTGTCGCGGCGCTGGAGGCCGAGGCAGATCCGCTTGGTGACGATGAACGCGATGACCGGGCCGACGAAGAAGGCGATCCGGACGAACCACGTGATCGAGTTGATCGACAGGTGGAAGTGGGTCGCGAAGATGTCGTTTCCACCACCCACGAGCATGATCATGTACGCGGTGATCCAGGCGACACCGAAGGCGGTGCGCGTCGGAGCGTTGCGCGGGCGCTGCGCGATGTGGTGCTCGCGCTTGTCGCCGGTGATCCACGACTCGATGAAGGGGTAGACCGCGATCGCCGCGAGGACCAGCGGGAAGATCGCCAGCGGGATCATCACGCCCAGGACGAGCGTGTGGCCCCAGAGGTTGATCTCCCAGCCCGGCATCACACGGATCAGACCCTCGGCGAAGCCCATGTACCAGTCGGGCTGGGCGCCGGTGGACACCTGGTCCGGGCGGTACGGGCCGAGCGCCCAGATCGGGTTGATCGAGGCGATCGCCGAGATGACCGCGATGACACCGAAGACCAGGAAGAAGAAGCCTCCGGCCTTGGCCATGTAGACCGGCAGCAGCGGCATGCCCACGACGTTGTTGTTCGTACGGCCGGGGCCCTCGAACTGCGTGTGCTTGTGGTAGAAGACCAGGATCAGGTGCGCGACCACGAGGCCGAGCATGATGCCGGGCAGCAGCAGCACGTGCGCCGAGTAGAACCGGGCCACGAAGTCGCCGCCGGGGAACTCCCCGCCGAACAGGAACATCGACAGGTACGTGCCGATGACCGGCACGGACAGGATCGCGCCCTGCATGAAGCGGACACCGGTGCCGGAGAGCAGGTCGTCCGGGAGCGAGTAACCGGTGAAGCCGGTGAACATGCCCAGGAAGAACAGCAGGAAGCCGAACAGCCAGTTGATCTCACGCGGCTTGCGGAACGCGCCGGTGAAGAAGACGCGCATCATGTGCACGAACATGCCGGCGATGAAGATCAGCGCCGCCCAGTGGTGGATCTGCCGGATCAGCAGGCCACCGCGCACATCGAAGGAGATGCGCATGGTCGAGTTGAACGCCTCGGACATCAGCTGGCCCTGCAGCGGGACGTAGCTGCCGTGGTACTCCACCTCGTTCATCGACGGGTGGAAGAACATCGTCAGGTACACACCCGTGAGGATGATGATGATGAAGCTGTAGAGGCAGATCTCGCCCAGCATGAAGGACCAGTGGTCCGGGAAGATCTTCCGCATGTTGGCCTTGGCCAGGGAGTAGATCCCCAGGCGGCCGTCGGCCCAGTCGGCAACCCGCTCACCGGCGGGCGCCTTCTTCTGCGTGTTGGTCACAGTGCTCATCCGCGCTCCCAGAAGGCAGGGCCGACGGGCTCGTCGAAGTCGCCGAGCGCCTCGAGGAAGCCCTTGTCGTTCACGCCGATCCGCAGCTGCGGGAGGGCGTGACCGGCCGGGCCGAAGATGACGCGGGCGCCGTCGGAGAGGTCGAAGGTGGACTGGTGGCACGGGCAGAGCACGTGGTGCGTCTGCTGCTCGTACAGGGAGATCGGGCAGCCCACGTGGGTGCAGATCTTCGAGAAGGCGACGATGCCGTCGTGCGACCACTCGAGCTCGCGCTTGTCCTTGATGTCCTCCGGCTGGATGCGGACGATCATCAGGGCAGCCTTGGCGATCTCGACCTGGAAGTTGTGGTCGTGCTCCGAGAGGCCCTCGGGCATCGCGAAGGTCAGCGAACCGACCGCGACGTCCTCGGGACGCAGCGGCTCGTGCGTGTTCATGTTGATCAGCTGCAGCCCCTTGGCCCACATCGTGGTGCGGAGCTTCTTCTCGGGCAGCGGACCCATGTCGCGCAGCAGCACCAGGCCGGAGAGCGGTACGAGCGACAGCGCGCCGAACATCGTGTTGCGGATCAGCTTGCGCCGGCCCATCCCGGACTCGGCCGCACCGGCCGCGAAGTCCGACATGACCTTCGCCTTGGTCTCCGGGGAGGCCTGGATCGGGTGACGCTCGTCCGCGATCTCGACGTCGGACATCAGGGTGCGGGCCCAGTGGACCGCGCCCGCGCCGATGAAGAAGAGCGCGGCACCGAGGGTCAGACCCAGGGCGAAGTTGAGCGCGCTCACCCGGCCGAACGGCCAGATGTACACGATCTTGTCGACCGGGAAGATCACGTACGAGGCGATGAAGCCGACAGTGGCCAGCATCGACAGCGTGAACATGAAGGCGACCGCACGCTCGGACCGCCGGGCGGCCCGCTCGTCGATGTCCTGGATGCGCGGCTTGTGGGGCGGAAGGCCCGGGTCGGCGAACGGGTCGTCCGCGACCGCGACCTTCACCGCGCCGTGCGCGGTGTCCTGCGCGGAGGGCAGGTTCTCTTCTGGAATCTCTTGGCTACTCATGACTTCTTGGCCTTAGCGGTGTGGGCCGCGACCCAGACGGCAACTGCGATCAGCGAGCCCAGACCGAAGATCCAGCCGAACAGACCCTCGCTGACGGGGCCGAGGCCACCGAGCGAGAGGCCGCCGGGGTTGTCGGTCTTGTCGCTGTTGACGGCCTGGACGTACGCGATGATGTCCTTCTTCTCCTTCTCCGGCATCGTCGAGTCCGGGAAGGAGGGCATGTTCTGCGGGCCGGTCTGCATGGCCTCGTACAGGTGCTTCGGGCTCACGCCTTCGAGGCTCGGGGCGTACTTGCCGTGCGTCAGCGCGCCGCCCTCACCGGTGAAGTTGTGGCACTGGGCGCAGTTGTTACGGAACAGTTCACCGCCGCGGCCGATGTTGGCGCCTTCGACGCTGTACTGGCTGGACTTCGGCGTGATCGGGCCGGCGCCGAGGGAGGCGACGTACGCCGCGAGCTGATCGATCTCAGCCTGCGAGTAGACGACCTTCTTCTTCGGCACCTGGGCGCCCGGCTGCTGGGCCGGCATGCGGCCCGTGCCGACCTGGAAGTCCACGGCGGCAGAGCCGACGCCGACCAGGGAGGGGCCGTCAGAGGTGCCCTGACCGCCGGTTCCGTGGCAGCTGGCGCAGCCGACGGAGTAGAGCTTCTGGCCCTCCTCGATGGCGAGGGACTGGGCGGTTTCATCGGCCTTCGCCGTGCCCGCGGGCGCGAAGGCGGCGTACAGCCCCCCAGTGGCCGCCAGCGCGAGAAGGAGGACGACGACCGCCGCCAGCGGATGGCGTCGTCGTGCGGAGAGCTTTTTCACGGATTACCCCGGTGTCAGGATCTTCTGCGTCGATGCTTGCTGGATGTCTCAGTTCGCCAGGATGGCGCCCCGATTACTTGATCATGTAGATCGTGGCGAAGAGGCCGATCCAGACGACATCGACGAAGTGCCAGTAGTAGGACACGACGATGGCGGCGGTTGCCTGCTCGTGAGTGAATCTCTTGGCGGCGTACGTCCGGCCCAGGACCAGCAGGAAGGCGATGAGACCGCCCGTCACGTGCAGGCCGTGGAAGCCGGTGGTCAGGTAGAACACGGAGCCGTACGGGTCCGACGAGAGCGAGAGGCCCTCGTGCTTGACCAGCTCGGTGTACTCGAAGACCTGGCCGCCGATGAAGATCGCACCCATCACGAACGTGATGATGAACCACGTCCGGAGCTTCTTCACATCACCCCGCTCGGCGGCGAAGACGCCGAGCTGGCAGGTGAGGGAGGAGAGCACCAGGATCGTGGTGTTGGTCGCCGAGAACGGGAAGTTCAAGGCCGAGGCCTTTTCCGTCCAGAACTCGGCACCCGTCACCGATCGCAGGGTGAAGTACATCGCGAAGAGGGCCGCGAAGAACATCAGCTCGGAACTCAACCAGATGATGGTTCCGACGCTGGTGAGGTTCGGTCGATTGACCGACGGGTGCGCGTGCCCGGTTTCTACTGTCGTTACTGTCGCCACGACCGACATTATGTCGGTCGCTTATCCCGCCCTCACTCCGGGGGGTGCCGTTCGGAGTGTCCGGGGCCTGTGTCCAGCCCGAACGGCCCATCGAAACGGCTTCCCCGGCGGTGTCCGACCGGTGTTGACGCGGTGGGGGACGGAGTAGCATCCGGCGCATCGGTTGATGACCTTCACGGAGGAACGATGCAGTCGAGCGCCACGGTCCTGGTCTACAGCGACGACGCGAACACGCGGGAACAGGTGCGGCTGGCTGCGGGACGCAGGCCCGCGGCCGACGTTCCCCCGGTCGAGTTCGTCGAGTGCGCGACGCTCCCCGCGGTGCTGAAGCGCCTGGAGGAGGGCGGTGTCGACGTCTGCGTCCTGGACGGCGAGGCCGTGCCGGCGGGCGGGATGGGCGTCTGCCGCCAGATCAAGGACGAAGTCTTCCGCTGCCCGCCGGTGCTGCTCCTGATCGGCCGTCCGCAGGACGCCTGGCTGGCCACCTGGAGCCGCGCGGACGCCGCGGTGACCCTCCCGGTCGAACCGGTGGATTTCGCGGCGTCCCTGGCGTCCCTGCTGCGTACGCGCCTCTGCATCGACGTCTGAACGGCCGACACCCGAACGGCTGATGTCTAGATCGACGGCCTCAGACGGGTGGGATCGGGCGGGTTGGCGGCGCTCTGGGCCGGTTCGACCAGGGCGCTGCCCTTGCGCCACTTGTCCCAGGGCAGGTTCCAGTCGCCGAAGCCGTTGCCGAAGGTGTCCATCGTGTCGCCGTAGCTGTTGATCGTCTTCACGATGTCGCCGGGCCGGACGGTCTCGTAGAACCAGGCCGCGTTCCCCGTCGACATGCCGACACAGCCGTGGCTGACGTTGGCGACTCCGTGCGAGCCGACGGACCAGGGCGCGGCATGGACGTACTCACCGCTCCAGGTGACCCGGGTCGCGTAGTAGACGGGCAGGTCGTACGACTCGGAGCTGCCCGCCGCGATGCCGACGCTGGTACCGCGCATCCGTACGAAGTACTCCTTGCCGAGCACCACCTTGATGCCGTTACGGGTGGAGAAGCCCGGCTTGCCGGTGGTCACCGGAATGGTGTTGATCACTTCTCCGTTGCGCCGCACGGTCATGTAGTGCGAGCCGGCGTCCGCGACCGCCTCGATCCGGTCGCCGATCGTGAGCTTCAGCGGCTCGGACTCGCCGCCGTAGAGCTTGTCGCCCACCTTCACGCCGGCCAGGTTGGCGGTGGCGGAGATCACCGCGCCGGCCGGCCAGTACTCCTTCGGGCGGTAGTGCAGCTTCTCGTCGTCCACCCAGTGCCAGGAGCCCTCCACCGAAGGCGTGGAGCGCACCTTCAGGGCCCTTTCGACGACCGCCCTGGACTTCCTGTCCTTGACGGGGAGGCTGAGGTCGGCCGTGATCGGCTGTCCGACGCCGTATTTGCCCGCCTCCGGGCCGAACTCCACCGTCAGGGACCGTTTCGCCGGGGCCGTCTCGAAGGTGAACGTACGGGTGCCTGGAGCGCCGTCCGCGTCCTCGGTGGCGACCTTGACGGTGTAGCGGGCTCCGGCCGTCAGCGAGCCCGTGGAGCGCCAGCGCTGCCCGTCGGCGGCGAGTTCGCCCGCCAGGTGGTGCCCGGCGGCGTCGACGGCCGTCACATCGGTGATGCGGCCGTCGCTGCCCTTGGCCGTGATCTCCAGCGCCTTGTCCGGGTCGGCCTTCCGGCCGTCCGCCGGGGCGCTGAAGGTGACCTGCCGCGCGGCGTCGTACGGCCGGGTCGACAGCGGGTGGTGGTCCTCGGAGCCCGCGCAGGCGGTGGCGCCGGCGGTGACGGTGACGGCCAGGAAGGTGCAGCTCACAACAGTCCGAATGCGCGGCGTGTCGTTCATGAGATCACCGTAAGAACATTCCCCCGAGCCAGCGCGCCGAGTGCTGCAAAAGAGGGGCCCGGCCACTCCGTGACGAAGTGTCCGGGCCCCTCGGGGTCCTGCGGGTACCGCTACTGGTTCTGGTTCTCGCCGCGGTAGAACTCGAACACCCAGCCGAACAGGCCGACCAGGATCAGCGGAGCCGAGAAGTACAGCAGCCACCAGCCCATCGCGACGGCGAGGAAGGCGAGCGCGCCGCCGATGCCGAGCGAGAGCGGCTGCCAGCTGTGCGGGGCGAAGAAGCCCACTTCACCGGCCTCGTCCGCGACGTCGGCCTCCTTGTCGTCCTGTGCCATCGCGTCGACACGCCGGGCCGTGAAGGCCAGGTAGTAGCCGATCATGATGGCCAGGCCGAAGGCCAGGAAGAGCGCCGTGGTGCCGACCGGCTCCTTCGACCACACGCCGTACAGGACGGCCATGGCGAGGATGAAGACGCTCAGCCAGATGAACATCTTGCCCTGGATCTTCACTTGCCGGCCTCCTTGCCGCCAGTGAGAGCCGCGGCCTCGTGCGGCTTGTTCTCGAGCTGGTCGATCGCCGCGATCTCAGGGTGGTGCAGGTCGAACGCCGGGGATTCGGAACGGATCCGCGGCAGGGTGAGGAAGTTGTGCCGCGGGGGCGGGCAGGAGGTGGCCCACTCCAGCGAACGGCCGTAGCCCCACGGGTCGTCGACCTCGATCTTCTTGCCGTACTTGGCGGTCTTCCACACGTTGTAGAAGAACGGCAGGATCGACAGACCGAGCAGGAACGAGGAGATCGTCGAGATCGTGTTCAGCGCGGTGAAGCCGTCGGCGTCGAGGTAGTCCGCGTACCGACGCGGCATGCCCTCGGCACCCAGCCAGTGCTGCACCAGGAACGTGCCGTGGAAGCCGATGAACAGCGTCCAGAACGTCATCTTGCCGAGCCGCTCGTCCAGCATCTTGCCGGTGAACTTCGGCCACCAGAAGTGGAAGCCGGCGAACATCGCGAAGACCACGGTGCCGAAGACGACGTAGTGGAAGTGCGCGACGACGAAGTACGAGTCGGAGACGTGGAAGTCCATCGGCGGCGAGGCCAGGATGACGCCGGTCAGACCACCGAAGGTGAAGGTGACCAGGAAGCCGATCGTCCAGAGCATCGGTGTCTCGAAGGACAACGAGCCCTTCCACATCGTTCCGATCCAGTTGAAGAACTTCACGCCCGTCGGTACGGCGATGAGGAACGTCATGAAGGAGAAGAACGGCAGCAGCACACCACCGGTGACGTACATGTGGTGGGCCCACACGGTCACCGAGAGTCCGGCGATCGCGATGGTCGCGGCCACCAGACCGATGTAGCCGAACATCGGCTTGCGGCTGAAGACCGGGATCACTTCGGAGACGATGCCGAAGAACGGCAGGGCGATGATGTACACCTCGGGGTGTCCGAAGAACCAGAAGAGGTGCTGCCACAGCAGCGAGCCGCCGTTGGCGGCGTCGAAGATGTGGGCCCCGAACTTGCGGTCCGCCTCCAGGGCGAACAGCGCCGCCGCCAGCACCGGGAAGGCGAGCAGGACCAGTACACCGGTCAGCAGCACGTTCCAGGTGAAGATCGGCATCCGGAACATCGTCATGCCCGGAGCGCGCATGCAGATGATCGTGGTGATGAAGTTGACCGAACCGAGGATCGTGCCGAAGCCGGAGAAGGCCAGACCCATGATCCACATGTCGGCGCCGACACCCGGCGAGCGGACGGCGTCCGACAGCGGGGCGTAGGCGAACCAGCCGAAGTCGGCCGCACCCTGCGGGGTGAGGAAGCCGGCCACGGCGATGAGCGAGCCGAAGAGGTACAGCCAGTACGCGAACATGTTCAGCCGCGGGAACGCCACGTCGGGCGCGCCGATCTGCAGCGGCATGATCCAGTTCGCGAATCCGGCGAACAGCGGCGTCGCGAACATCAGCAGCATGATCGTGCCGTGCATCGTGAACGCCTGGTTGAACTGCTCGTTCGACATGATCTGCGTACCCGGACGGGCCAGCTCGGCGCGCATGAAGAGCGCCATGAGTCCGCCGACGCAGAAGAAGATGAACGACGTGACCAGGTAGAGGGTGCCGATCGTCTTGTGGTCGGTGGTGGTGAGCCACTTGACCACGACATTGCCGGGCTGCTTGCGGCGTACCGGGACCTCGTTCTCGTACGAGTCCTCAGCCGCGGCCGCACCCTGGGGTTCGTTGAGGATGCTCACAGTTGCTTCTTCTCCGCGTTCCTGGCCGGGGCCGTCTGCTCGATGCCCGACGGGATGTAGCCGGTCTGCCCCTTCTCCGCCAGCTCCTTCAGGTGCTGCTGGTAGCGCTCCGGGGAGACCACCTTGACGTTGAAGAGCATCCGAGAGTGGTCGACACCGCACAGCTCGGCACACTTGCCCATGAAGGTGCCCTCACGCGTCGGGGTCACCTCGAAGGCGTTCGGGTGGCCCGGAATGACGTCCTGCTTCATCAGGAAGGGGACCACCCAGAAGGAGTGGATGACGTCACGGGAGGTCAGGACGAACCGGACCTTCTCGCCCTTGGGCAGCCACAGGGTCGGGCCCGGGTTGCCGTTCTGCGGGTTCCGGTCCCCCGGGATGCCGGCGTCGTAGACGCCGCCGGCGTTGGCCGGGAACTGGTTCTTGTACCTGTCGGGCACGCCCTCCAGGTTCTTGTCCGTCTTGGCGTCGCCGGTGACACCCGGCACGTCCTCGATGTAGTTGAAGCCCCAGCTCCACTGGTAGCCGACCACGTTGATGGTGTGGGTCGGCTTCGGGGTGAGCTGGAGGAGCTTCGACTCGTCGCGTGCCGTGAAGTAGAAGAGCACGGAGACGATGATGAGCGGGGTGACCGTGTACAGCGCCTCGATGGGCATGTTGTACCGCGTCTGCGGAGGTACCTCGACCTTGGTGCGGCTGCGCCGGTGGAAGATGACGGACCACAGGATCAGACCCCAGACAAGGACGCCCGTGGCGAGCGCAGCCGCCCACGAGCCCTGCCAGAGGGAGAGGATCCGAGGCGCCTCTTCCGTTACCGGGGTGGGCATACCAAGGCGGGGGAAGTCTTCCCAGTTGTACGAGCAGCCAGTGGCTGTCGCCAGGATCAGGCCCGCAGTCAGCACCTGCGGCAGCTTCCGCCGCATCGGGCGCCGCGACGAGCGGTCGGAGCCGTTGGGACTCACGTAGCGCCTTCCCGAGAGTCTCGGCCCGCGCTGGTCGGCTACGGCCGTCTCGCTGGTCGGTCGCCGCCCCGGCCGCGGGCAGGGGTTTGGATGTTTATGCGGACCAAACCCTACTGGACGCTATTTGGGGTCGCGCGGGGAGGGTGCCCAACGCGCCGTCCGACACCCCGAAGGGGTGGACGTGATCATTCCGCCGGCAGGTCCGGGGGCGTCGTCGGAAGGCCGGCGGGGCGCCGGCGCGCGGGCGACGGACGGCGCGGGACGGCCATATGACGGGGGCTTACGGGGTGGCGGGGCGGGAGGCCCTACCGTGGCGGTGTGCCCTACTTCGACGCCGCTTCCTCCGCCCCGCTGCACCCCGTGGCCCGCCAGGCGCTGCTCGCCTCCCTTGACGAGGGGTGGGCCGACCCGGCCCGGCTCTACCGCGAGGGTCGGCGCGCCCGGCTGCTCCTGGACGCGGCGCGGGAGGCCGCGGCGGAGGCGGTGGGCTGTCGTCCCGACGAGCTGGTGTTCACTCCTTCGGGGACGCGCGCGGTTCACTCGGGAATTTCCGGAGCGCTCGCCGGCCGTCGGCGTGTCGGGGCCCGGCTCGTGGTGTCGGCGGTCGAACACTCTTCCGTCCTGCACGCGGCCGAGGCGCACGTGGCGGCGGGCGGATCACTGACCGAGGTGCCGGTGGGCCGGTCGGGCGCGGTGGAGACGGCGGCCTTCGCCGCGGCGCTGGACGAGGGGACCGCACTGGCGTGCCTGCAGTCCGCCAACCACGAGGTGGGGACGGTGCAGCCGGTGGCGGAGGTCGCGGAGGCGTGCCGGGCGGCGGGGGTGCCCCTCCTGGTGGACGCGGCGCAGTCGCTGGGATGGGGGCCGGTCGAGGGCGGCTGGTCGCTGCTCGCGGCGAGCGCGCACAAGTGGGGCGGCCCGGCGGGGGTCGGGCTGCTGGCCGTACGGAAGGGTGTGCGGTTCGCGCCCCAAGGCCCGGCCGACGAGCGGGAGTCGGGGCGGGCGGCCGGTTTCGAGAATCTTCCGGCGATCGTGGCCGCGGCGGCGTCGCTGCGGGCGGTGCGCGCGGGGGCCGAGGCCGAGGGGGCGCGGCTGCGGGCCCTGGTGGACCGGATCAGGGGCCGGGTTCCGGAACTGGTGCCGGATGTGGAGGTGGTGGGCGATCCGGTGCGCCGTCTCCCCCATCTCGTCACCTTCTCCTGTCTCTATGTCGACGGGGAGACGCTGCTGCACGAGCTGGACCGGGAGGGTTTCTCCGTTTCGTCCGGTTCTTCGTGTACGAGTTCGACGCTGACGCCCAGCCATGTGCTGCGGGCGATGGGGGTGCTGAGCGAGGGGAACGTCCGGGTGTCCCTGCCGGCGGGAACACCGGAGGGGGACGTCGAGCGCTTCCTCGACGTGCTGCCGGGGGTGGTGGCGGGAGTGCGGGAGCGGCTCGGCGCGCCCGAGCCGGCGACCGGGGCGGCGGCCGGCTCGGGCTCGCTCGTGGTGGACGCCCTGGGCAGGCGCTGCCCGATCCCGGTCATCGAACTGGCCAAGGTGATCGGCGAGGTCCCGCTGGGCGGCACGGTCACGGTTCTCGCCGACGACGAGGCGGCCCGGCTGGACATCCCGGCCTGGTGCGAGATGCGCGGCCAGGAGTACGTGGGCGAGGAGCCCTCCCCGAAGGGCGGCACGGCGTACGTGGTGCGCCGCCTGGCGTAGCCCCCCCCGGGCCCGGGCACCCGTTCAGCACACCGTCCCGGCGCCGCGAGGGAGCCGGCCCGACGGGCGGGGGCAGGAGGGGGCCGGGCCCCTGCCGGAGGCCGGCGGCCCCGGGGGCCCCTGCCGGAGGCCGGGCTCCCCGCGCGGCGGTGGCGGGCCGGTGGACGGGCCGCAGCCGCCGGGGCGGAGGCCCGGCGGAGGCCGGCTCGCGCGCGGCGGTGGCGGGCCGGTGGACGGCCGCGCCGGGCCGAAGCCGGCCGACCCGGGGGCCCGCCGGTGCGGACCCCCGGGGGTGGGGCTGAGCCCCCGCGCGGGTCAGGGCAGGTGGACCTGGACCTCGGTCGCGGCGTCGTCGCCGTAGGCCTTGGTGAAGCGCTCCATGAAGTGGGCGCGGGCCAGGGTGTACTCCTGGGTACCGAGGGTCTCGATCACCAGCGTCGCGAGCATGCAGCCGACCTGGGCCGCGCGCTCCAGGCCGACGCCCCAGGACAGGCCCGTGAGGAAGCCGGCACGGAAGGCGTCACCCACGCCGGTCGGGTCGACCTTCGCCTCCTCCTCCGGGCAGCCGACCTCGATCGCCGGCTCGCCCGCGCACTCGATGCGGACACCGCGCGAGCCGAGCGTGGTGACCCGGTGGCCGACCCTGGCGAGGATCTCCGCGTCGGTCCAGCCCGTCTTGGACTCGATGAGACCCTTCTCGTACTCGTTGGAGAAGAGGTAGGTCGCGCCGTCCAGGAGGGTGCGGATCTCGTTGCCGTCCATCCGCGCGATCTGCTGCGAGAAGTCCGCGGCGAAGGGGATCCCCCGCGTCTTGCACTCCTCGGTGTGGCGCAGCATCGCCTCGGGGTCGTCGGCGCCGATCAGCACCAGGTCGAGACCGCCCACGCGGTCGGCGACCGACTTGAGCTCAATCTGCCGGGCCTCGCTCATCGCGCCCGTGTAGAAGGAGCCGATCTGGTTGTGGTCCTTGTCCGTGGTGCAGACGAAGCGGGCGGTGTGGAGGACCTCGGAGATCCGGACCGAACCGGTGTCGACGCCATGGCGGTCGAGCCAGGCGCGGTACTCGTCGAAGTCGTAGCCGGCCGCTCCCACGAGGATCGGGTTGCCGCCGAGCTGGCCCATACCGAAGCAGATGTTCGGGCCGACGCCTCCCCGCCGGATGTCGAGGTTGTCGACGAGGAAGGAGAGGGAGACCGTGTGGAGCTGGTCCGCGACGAGCTGGTCCGCGAACCGGCCGGGGAAGGTCATGAGGTGGTCGGTGGCGATGGAGCCGGTGACTGCGATACGCACGGCTGGGTGCTCCTGCGGGTACGGAAAGGGGTTGACAGTTCACGCTACCGGGTGGGGGGCGTCCTGCCGACCAGTGGAAACTACCCCAGAGTAGGTCTTTTCCCCGGTGCCGTGCCGTGCGTACGGTGCGCCTATGTCCACGTACCCCGCTCCTCGTGAGCACCAGGAGTCCGAGCTCAGCCTGGCCCAGCTGCGCGGCGACAGCGCGCGGATGGCACCGCACTGGGTGGTCCCCGCGACCGCCGCGGCCGCTCCGGTCTCCCCCGCCCTGATCCACGGCGTCGTCGTGCCGCCCGCCTCGGCACGGCTGATCGACGCCACCCCCGAGTACGGCGCCTGAGGACGGAAGGGGAACCGCCCGCTCACCTGTTCCGTCCCATCGGTGACTTCCCGCTGGGGGATCTCCCCCACGTCTGAAGGAGCGATGCGGTGAGCGGTTCGGAGAGCCGGCGACACAGGCGCGGTCCGGTGCTGGTCGCATCGGTGGCGGCGGGCGTCCTGCTGGCCGGTGGCGGCGGTGTGTATCTGGCGGCCACGGCGGACGGCGGCGGGACGGGCGGCGCCGCCGCGCCCCCGCCGCTGCGCCTGGACGCGAAGGCCGGCGGGGACGGCGGACCCGGCATCGCCCCGGGCGAACCCGACCCGGGCGGCGACGTCGTCTACAAGGCCGAGGGCCCTTTGCCCGACGGGCCCGCGTCGGCCCCGGTCCACCGGCCCGAGGGCCGGGTCACGGCGGCCGAGGTCAGCCGGCTGGCGAAGGCCCTCGGCATCGCGGGCGCGCCGAGGCTGGAGGGCGACGTCTGGAAGATCGCGCCGGAGAAGGACGCCTCGGGTCTGCGGCTCGACGTGTCGGCCGAGGCACCGGGCAGCTGGACGTTCTCGCGGTACGACGGAGGGCCGGCCGGAGACACCTGCCTCAAGGGCAGGGCGTGCCCGCCCCCGGGTGAGCCGAAGCCCCCGCGCGGCGGGGCGGTGAGCGAGGCGGCGGCGCGGGCCGCCGCGGCGCCCGTTCTGAAGGCGATCGGCCAGGACGACGCGAAGCTCGACGCGAGCCAGGTGATGGGCGGCACGGTACGGGTGGTCAACGCCGACCCGGTCGTGGGCGGGCTTCCGACGTACGGCTGGTCGACCGGGATACACGTCGGGTCGGGCGGTGAGCTGGTCGCGGGGAGCGGGCAGTTGAAGGAGGCGGCGAAGGGCGCCGAATATCCGGTGGTCGGCGCGGAGAAGGCTCTGGAGGAGCTGAACAAGGCGGCCGACGGCCCGGGCACGATCGGCATCGGGGGCTGCGCCACCGACCCGCCGGCGGCGGACGCCCCCGCGCCCCCGGCGACGACGTGCAAGCCGGACGCACAGCCGAAGGAGCTGGCGGTCACGGGCGCGGTGTTCGGCCTCGCCGCGCAGTTCGTGGACGGCGAGCGGGCGCTCGTACCGTCCTGGCTCTTCACGGTGGAGGCCGAGACGGGCGCGCAGCAGTCCACGGTCGTCCGGACGGCGGTGGCCCCGGAGCATCTGGCGCCCCCCGCGAAGCCGGCCCCCACGCCGACCCCGACACCGGCCCCGGACGAGGGCACCGAGCCCGTGCGGCGCGTCGAGTCGTACCGGATCGACGGCACCGGTACGAAGCTGTCGGTCACCTTCTGGGGCGGGGTGTGCAGCGAGTACACGGCGACGGCCCAGGAGAGTCCCGGCAAGGTCACCGTGCGGGTGACGGAGCGGCCCAGCGACCCCGGCCGGGCGTGCATCGCCATTGCCGTGGAGGTGACGCGGACGGTGGATCTCCAGCAGCCG
>NZ_BMTO01000001.1:265509-290548 GCF_014649715.1 Streptomyces lateritius | reverse complement strand
CGGCGGCCCGGGATTCCCGGGCCGCCGCCTTCGTCGTGCCGTTCGGCCGAAGTGCTTAGCTGAACGAGTCGCCGCAGGCGCAGGAGCCCGTGGCGTTCGGGTTGTCGATCGTGAAGCCCTGCTTCTCGATGGTGTCGACGAAGTCGATGGAGGCGCCGCCGAGGTACGGGGCGCTCATGCGGTCGGTGACGACCTTGACGCCGTCGAAGTCCTTGACGACGTCGCCGTCGAGCGAACGCTCGTCGAAGAAGAGCTGGTAACGCAGGCCGGAGCAGCCGCCGGGCTGAACGGCGACGCGCAGCGCCAGGTCGTCGCGGCCTTCCTGGTCGAGCAGGGCCTTGACCTTGGCCGCGGCGGCGTCAGACAGGAGGATGCCGTCGCTGACAGTGGTCTTCTCGTCCGATACGGACATCTGCTTCTCTCCCGGGTTGTACGGAGACTGCTTGCCGACGGTTGCAACCGGCGGGGCCCGGGATTCATTCCGGGCGAGGCCGCGTCTTCACGTCTTGTCCCTTTCATGCTCGCACACCCGCTCGCGGACAAGCACCGCTGCGTGGAGCCCGAATTCGTCACATCGACACTATGGACATCGTCAAACTGACACGAAGCGGTTATGATAGATAGCGTCATTTCGACGAAAAGCCTGACCGAAAGCCTCCGGTGCAACCACCGGCTCCGCTGGAGCGGCTCTGCCGCACTGAATTGGAAAAGAAAGGGTGCGTGACGTGACCACCGCCCAGCCCCTGGACGTTCAGCCGACGCCGCTCGCCCTGCTGCTGCTCGGCCGCGAGGCCGACCCGAAGAGCGAGCGCGGCGTGGAGTGCCCCGGCGACCTGCCGTCGCCCTCCGACCCGGACCTGGTGGAGCGCGCCCGGGCGGCGAAGGAGAAGCTCGGGGACAAGGTCTTCGTCCTCGGCCACCACTACCAGCGCGACGAGGTCATCCAGTTCGCCGACGTGACCGGCGACTCCTTCAAGCTCGCCCGTGACGCCGCGGCGCGTCCGGAGGCCGAGTACATCGTCTTCTGCGGCGTGCACTTCATGGCCGAGTCGGCCGACATCCTCACCACCGACGACCAGAAGGTCGTCCTGCCCGACCTGGCGGCGGGCTGCTCGATGGCCGACATGGCCACCGCCGAGCAGGTCGCCGAGTGCTGGGACGTGCTGACCGAGGCCGGCATCGCCGAGCAGGTCGTGCCCGTCTCGTACATGAACTCCTCGGCCGACATCAAGGCCTTCACCGGCAAGCACGGCGGCACGATCTGCACCTCGTCGAACGCCAAGCGCGCCCTGGACTGGGCCTTCGAGCAGGGCGAGAAGGTGCTCTTCCTGCCCGACCAGCACCTGGGCCGCAACACCGCCGTCCGCGAGATGGGGATGACGCTGGAGGACTGCGTCCTCTACAACCCGCACAAGCCGAACGGCGGCCTGACCGTCGAGGAGCTGCGCGCCGCCAAGATGATCCTGTGGCGGGGGCACTGCTCGGTGCACGGCCGGTTCTCGCTGGACTCGGTCAACGACGTCCGGGAGCGGATCCCGGGCGTGAACGTGCTCGTGCACCCGGAGTGCAAGCACGAGGTCGTGGCGGCGGCGGACTACGTCGGCTCGACCGAGTACATCATCAAGACGCTGGAGGCGGCCCCGGCCGGCTCGAAGTGGGCGATCGGCACGGAGCTGAACCTGGTCCGGCGCGTGGCCAACGCGCACCCGGACAAGGAGATCGTCTTCCTCGACAAGACGGTCTGCTTCTGCTCGACGATGAACCGGATCGACCTGCCGCACCTGGTGTGGGCGCTGGAGTCGCTGGCCGAGGGCAACCTGGTCAACCGTATCCAGGTCGACCGGGAGACCGAGAGCTTCGCGAAGCTGGCACTGGAGCGGATGCTCGCCCTGCCGTAACCCTCTCCGCGCGAACTCGCGCGAGACCGAAGGGCGCCCCGCAGTCCTGCGGGGCGCCCTTCGGCGTACCCGGCACCGACGCGTCGGGGGTGCAGCTCGCGCTGACCCCCTTCCTGGTCGGGATGACCCTGGGCCATCTCGTCTTCAGCCCGCTCTCGGACCGGTACGGCCGGGGTGCTCCTCTGCCGGCCGGGGCCGTGATCTGCGCGGTCGCCACCGCCCTGTGCGCGATGGCGCCCAGTCTGTGGTGGCTGGTCGCACTGCGGTTCGTGACCGGCTTCAGCGGGGCGGCCGGGGTCGCCATCGGGCGGGCCGTCGTCGCGGACGTCGCCGAGGACGCGGCGGCCGCGCGGCTGGTCGGGGTCCTGATGACCCTCGGCGGCATCGCGCCGGTCGTCGCCCCGCCGACGGGCGGCGCCGTCATCGGCGCGTTCGGCCGGCGGGGGCCTTCTGGGTGCTGGCGGCGGTCGCGGCGGTGGTGACGGCCGGGGTGACTTCGTCGACCGTGACCGCGAGCCGTCCTCCACCCCGCCCGTTCCCGAACCCCTCCGGGGGTCTGGGGACGCGGAGAGCCCGGCGGGACGCCGGAGGCCCGGGGCGGCACCATGGGTGCCACCCCGGGCTCGGGGGGTGCGGGTCAGATGTCCAGGGCGTCGAGGAGGGTCGCGTCCGCGGGGGTCACGTCCGGCTGGTCGGGGTTGCCCGGCGAGCCGTCCCGCTTCGCCTTCTTCGCCGCCTTCTTCTTCGCGCGGCGCTCCTTGCGCAGTTCGACCATCGCGTACAGCGTCGGGACGAGCAGCAGCGTCAGCAGCGTGGAGGTGATCAGGCCGCCGATCACCACCACCGCCAGCGGCTGGGCGATGAAGCCGCCCTCGCCGGTGATGCCGAGCGCCATCGGCAGCAGCGCGAAGATCGTCGCCAGGGCCGTCATCAGGATCGGGCGCAGACGGTGCCGGCCGCCCTCGACGACCGCTTCGACGACGCCCAGGCCCTGGGCACGGTACTGGTTGATCAGGTCGATCAGGACGATGGCGTTGGTGACCACGATGCCGATCAGCATCAGCATGCCGATCATCGCCGGGACGCCCATCGCCGTGCCCGTCACGATCAGCAGGCCGATCGCGCCGGTCGCCGCGAACGGGATCGAGACCAGCAGGATCAGCGGCTGGACGAGTGACCTGAAGGTCGCCACGAGCAGCATGAAGACGATCGCGATCGCCGCGAGCATCGCCAGGCCCAGGTTGACGAACGCCTCGGACTGGTCCTCGGAGACACCGCCGATGGACGCGGTCGCGCCCTCCGGCAGCTCCAGCGCGTTGATCTTCGACTGGAGGTCGGCGCTGACCGCGCCGGTGTTGTCACCGGTCGGCTTGGCCGTGATCGTCGCCGCGCGCGAGCCGTCGATCCGGGTCATCGAGACCGGGCCGGGGACCAGCTTCACCTCGGCGATGTCGCCGAGCTTGACCGGGCCGAGCGGCAGCGCCTTCAGCCCGGCCATCGTCGTGGCCGGCTTCGCCGAGGTCAGGACGACGTTCCGCTCGGTGTCGTCGAGGATCGCCTTGCCCGCCGGGGTGCCGCGCACCGCCTGGGCGACCGCCATGCCGAGCGTGGTGTCGTCGAAGCCGGCGTCCGCCGCCCTGGCGGTGGCCTTGACCGAGATCCGCGGTACCGACTGGGACAGGTCGCTCTGGACGTCCGTGACGTCGTCGAGTTTCGCGACCTCGGCCTTGACCGCCTCAGATGCCTTCTTCAGGGTGTGGGCGTCCGACGCCTTCACGACCACGCTCAGGTCCTGGCTGCCGAAGCCGTCGCCCGCCGCGATCGTCGTGTCGCCGATGCCGTCGAGCTCGCCGAGCGCCTCGTCGATGGCGTCGCGGGTGCTGTCGGCGGACGCCGCGTCCTCCAGCGTCACCTGGTACGACGCCTGGTTGGCGCCCGTGCCGCCGCCGAAGGCGGCCATGAAGCCCGAGGAGCCGACCGTGACCTGGTAGTCCTTCACGCCGTCGGTGGCGGCCAGGACCCGCTCGACCTTCTTCGCGGCCTCGTCGGAGGCGGCGAGGCTGGTGCCGGGGGCCAGTTCCTGCTTGATGGAGAGGACCTCCTGCTCGCCCTGGTCGAAGAAGTTGGTCTTCAGGAGCGGGGCCATGCCGAAGGTGCCGACCAGAACGACGATCGCGATCGCCACGCTGGTGAGGCGGCGACGGGTCGCGAAGCGCAGGACGGGGACGTACAGGCGCTGGAGCCGGCTCTTGTTCTCCTTCTCCTCCGCCACGCGCCGGGCCTCCTCCGGGTCCGCCGAGGTGCCCTTGGGGGCGCGCAGGAACCAGTACGAGAGGACCGGGACGACGGTGAGCGAGACGAGGAGGGAGGCGAGCAGGGCGGCGGTGACCGTCAGGCTGAACGAGCCGAACAGCTCGCCCACCATGCCGCCGACCAGACCGATCGGCAGGAAGACGGCGACCGTCGTCAGGGTGGAGGAGGTGACGGCGCCCGACACTTCCCGTACGGCCGTGAGGATCGCCGACTGGCGCTCCTCGCCGTAGCCGAGGTGCCGCTTGATGTTCTCCAGGACCACGATCGAGTCGTCGACGACGCGGCCGATGGCGATGGTCAGGGCGCCGAGCGTCAGCATGTTGAGCGAGAGGTCGCGGGTCCAGAGCACGATCAGGGCCAGGACGACCGAGAGCGGGATGGAGACCGCGGTGACGAGGGTCGAGCGGATCGAGGCCAGGAAGACCAGGATCACCAGGACGGCCATGACGAGGCCGAGCGCGCCCTCGGTGGTGAGACCGGAGATCGACTTGGAGACGGCCGGGCCCTGGTCGGAGACGACGGTGAGCTCGGCGCCAGCGCCGAGGTCCTCGCGCAGGCCGGGCAGCTTCTCCTTGACGGCGTCGGAGATGGCGACGGCGCTGCCGTCGTTGTCCATGGTGGCCATGACGGCGAGGCTGGGCTTGCCGTTGGTACGGGTGATGGAGACCCTCGAGGACTCCTCCTGCCGCACGGCCGCCACGTCGCCGAGCCGGACCGCCTTGCCCTTCGCGGACGGGATCCGCAGGTCCTGGATCTGCCGCAGCGAGGTGAAGCCGCCGCCGACCTGGACCGTACGGCTCTTGCCGGCCTCGGAGAAGGAACCGGCCGGCATCGCGCCGCCGCCGGCCCTGATCGCCTCGGCGAGCTTCATGGTGCTGAGGCCGGCCGCGGCGACCTTGCGGTCGTCGGGGGTCACGGAGACCTGGAGGTCCTGCACGCCGTCGACGGAGACCTGGCCGACTCCGTCGATGTCCTCGAGGGCCGGGACGACGGTCCGCTCCAACTGGTCGGCCAGAGCCTGCTGGTCCTTGTCGGAGGTGACGGCGAGGACGACGGTCGGGATGTCGTCGGTGGAGCCCGCGACGACCTGCGGGTCGACGTCGTCGGGGAGCGTGGCGCGCGCCCGGTTCACGGCCTGCTGCACGTCGGCGACGAGCTGCTTGGTGCCCTCGTCGCCGTAGTCGAAGGTGGCCATGATGACGGCGCTGCCCTCGGAGGCGGTGGAGGTGACGCCCTTGATGCCGTCGACGGCCTTGATCGTGCTCTCGAGCGGTTCGACGACCTGCTTCTCGACCACCTCGGGGGACGCGCCCTGGTACTGCGCGAGCACCGACACCATCGGGAGCTCGATCGAGGGCAGCAACTGCTGCTTCAGCTGCGGTATCGCGATCGCCCCGAAGACGACGGCGACGATGGACATCAGCCCGATCAGGGCCCGTTGCGCGAGGCTGAATCTGGACAGCCAGGACATGGGGTCTCTCTTCTGTGGCGTGCTCGGCAGGCGGGCGTTGAGGAAGGCCCGCTTATACGATCAGCCATGCGAAGGGCCGTATCCTCGCCCCCCGGTCCCAATCCTTATGCCGCGCATACCGCGTCTGGAGTACGCCGGAGCCCTTCGTCACTCCACCCTTGGGCGTACCAGTCCCGACTCGTAGGCGGTGACCACCAGCTGGGCGCGGTCGCGGGCGCCGATCTTGGCCATGGTCCGGTTGACGTGCGTCTTGACGGTGAGCGGGCTGACTTCGAGGCGTTCGGCGATCTCGTCGTTGGAGAGACCCCCGCCGACGAGGACCAGCACCTCGCGTTCGCGGGCGGTGAGGGCGCCGAGCCGCTCGGAGTACGCGGGGCCGTCCTGGTCCCCATCGGTGTCCGAACTCCCGCCCTGGGCGAGGAACTTCGCGATCAGGCCTTTCGTCGCCACGGGTGAGAGCAGGGCCTCCCCCGCGGAGGCGATCCGGATGGCGTTGAGCAGTTCCTCCGGTTCCGCCCCTTTTCCGAGGAAGCCCGAGGCGCCGGCACGCAGCGACTGCACGACGTACTCGTCCACCTCGAAGGTGGTCAGCATGACGATCCGTACGGCCGACAGTTCCGGGTCCGCGGTGATCATGCGGGTGGCCGCGAGCCCGTCCGTACCGGGCATCCGGATGTCCATGAGGACGACATCGGCCCGCTCGGAGCGGGCGAGGGAGACGGCCTCGGCTCCGTCGGCGGCCTCCGCGACGACCTCCATGTCGGGTTCGGAGTTCACGAGCACCTTGAAGGCGCTGCGGAGCAGGGCCTGGTCGTCGGCGAGCAGCACCCGGATGGTCATGTGTCCTCCCCCGTACGGGCCGTTGCGGGCAGTATCGCCTGGACGCGGAAGCCGCCGCCGTAGCGGGGTGCCGCGGTGAGGGTGCCGCCGAGGGCGGTGACGCGCTCCCGCATGCCGATCAGGCCGTGACCGCCGTGGCCGTCGTGGCCGTCGTCACCGGCGGCGGTCGCGGTGGGAGCGGCGGGCGGGGGCGTGCCGTTGTCGAGCACGGTGATCTCGACCGTCCGGCCGACGCGGACGACGCTCACCTCCGCCTTGGCGTCCGGGCCCGCGTGCTTCCGCACGTTGGTCAGCGCCTCCTGGATGATCCGGTACGCGGCGAGGTCGACGGCCGCGGGCAGCCCGGCGTCGTCGGCGGCGCGGGCCAGCTCCACGGGGAGGCCCGCGTGGCGGAAGGTGGCGAGCAGCTCGTCGAGGACGGCGAGGCCGGGGGCCGGCTCGGTGGGCGCCTCGGGGTCGCCCGACTGACGGAGCAGACCGACGGTGGCCCGCAGCTCGTTGAGGGCGGAGCGGCTGGCCTCCCGGACGTGCGCGAGCGCCTCCTTGGCCTGGTCGGGGCGCTTGTCCATGACGTGGGCGGCGACCCCGGCCTGGACGTTGACCAGCGCGATGTGATGGGCGACGACGTCGTGCAGGTCGCGGGCGATACGGAGGCGTTCCTCGGCGACCCGGCGCCGGGCCTCCTCCTCCCGGGTCCGCTCGGCCCGCTCGGCCCGCTCCCGTATGGCGTCGACGAAGGCGCGGCGGCTGCGGACGGCGTCACCGGCGGCCGCGGCCATCCCGGTCCAGGCGAAGACCCCCAGATTCTCCTGGGCGTACCAGGGTGTCGGCCCGAAGAGCATGGCGCCGGCGGTCAGGAGGGCCATGGTGGCGAGGCCGACGCGCCAGGTGGTGGGCCGGTCGGTGCGGGCGGCGACGGTGTAGAGCGCGATGACGGCGCTCATGGCGACGGGGGCCGGGGTCTCGTCGGTGAGCAGCTCGACGAGGGTGACCGCTCCGGTGATGCCGAGGACGACGAGGGGCTCGCGCCGGCGCAGGACGAGGGCGGCGGCGCCGAGCACCATGAGGACCACGCTGGTGGCGTCGGGGGTGCGGTCGCCGAAGGTGGGGCCGGTGCGGCTGCCGTGCGGGTCGGCGAAGGACCCGGTGACCATGCAGGCCAGTACGGCGAGGGCGAGGCCGGCGTCGAAGGCGAGGGGGTGGGCCCGCAGCCAGCTCCAGCCGCGGCGACACCCGCTGTCGAGGGAGGTCACGTCCGGCAACGGTACGGGGTGGAACGCGCCGGTGCCCCGCTCCCCGGGAAGGGGGCGGGGCACCGGCGGTGTCGGTGTGCGCGAGGTCGTGCGACGCCGGGGGCGGACAGGACCTGGGTCAGCCCGGGATCAGACCGTCGTCGGAGAGCATGGCGCGGACCTCCTCCAGCGTCGCCTCCGGGGCGGGGAGGATCAGCTCGGAGGGCTCCAGGGCGTCGTCCGGGAGGGGTTCGCCGAGGGTGCGGACCGCGTCGAGGAGGGCCGAGAGGGTGCGGCGGAAGCCCGTGCCGTCACCCGACTCCATCTCGGCCAGCAGCTCGTCGTCGAGTTTGTTCAGCTCGGCGAAGTGACTGTCCGCCAGCTTCCACTGGCCCTCCCCCATGATCCGTACGATCATGACGCGCCGTCCTTACTGCTTGTCGAACCTGGGGTGCGAGGACTGCTGGGGCTGGTCCTGCGGGGTGCCCGTACCGCCCTCGATCGCCTGCTTCGAGCTCGAGGGGCCCCCGGCCAGCTCCGCCTTCATCCGCTGGAGCTCCAGCTCGACGTCCGTACCGCCGGACAGCCGGTCCAGCTCCGCCTGGATGTCGTCCTTCGCCAGACCCGAGTGGTCGTCGAGCGCACCCGAGGCGAGGAGTTCGTCGATCGCGCCGGCCCGCGCCTGCAGCTGGGCCGTCTTGTCCTCGGCGCGCTGGATCGCCACGCCGACGTCGCTCATCTCCTCCGAGATGCCCGAGAAGGACTCGGCGATGCGGGTCTGCGCCTGCGCCGCCGTGTAGGTCGCCTTGATCGTCTCCTTCTTCGTACGGAAGGCGTCGACCTTGGCCTGCAGCCGCTGCGCGGCCAGCGTGAGCTTCTCCTCCTCGCCCTGCAGCGTCTGGTGCTGCACCTCGAGGTCGCTCACCTGCTGCTGCAGCGCCGCCCGCCGGGAGAGCGCCTCGCGGGCCAGGTCCTCGCGGCCGAGCGCCAGCGCCTTGCGGCCCTGGTCCTCCAGCTTCGAGGACTGGCTCTGGAGCTGGTTCAGCTGCAGTTCGAGCCGCTTGCGCGAGGTCGCCACGTCGGCGACGCCCCGCCGGACCTTCTGCAGGAGCTCCAGCTGCTTCTGGTAGGAGTAATCGAGGGTCTCGCGCGGATCCTCGGCCCGGTCAAGGGCCTTGTTTGCCTTCGCGCGGAAGATCATCCCCATACGCTTCATGACACCGCTCATGGGCTTCGCGCGCCCCCTTCTGACGGACTCGGCTCAAGCACTCCAACAGGATCCACAGTACGGGCCCTGTCTCCATTACCGCACTGTTCGGGGCGGGATGCGCTCCTCCCCAAGGACGACTGCGTACGGCCGTTCTCAGGCCCAGGGAGTAGATGGACCTCGGGGAAACCGTGCGTGTCGTCCCTACGTACTCTCCTCAGGACGCCGTCCGTTAGCGGATCGTTCCCGGCCGGACTGGGGTCCATGCGCCCCACCACGTACCCTTGGGTTTTGTGTTCCGTAGCCGTTCAAAGGAAGAGAAGGCCCCCACCGGCATGGTGACGGCGGACCTCTCCAAGCAGCCCCGCGACCCCCAGGCCCCCAAGGGCCGCCCGACCCCGAAGCGGAGTGAGGCCCAGACCCAGCGTCGCCGTGCCGCCACGGTTCCCACCGACCGCAAGGAGGCCGCCAAGCGTCAGCGCGAGGCTCGCCGTGCGGACCTCACGCGTCAGCGCGAGGCGCTGGCCAGCGGTGACGAGCGTTACCTCCCGGCCCGTGACAAGGGACCGGTCCGCCGCTTCGTGCGCGACTTCGTCGACTCGCGCTTCGCCATCGCGGAGTTCTTCCTGCCGATGGCCGTGGTGATCCTCGTGCTGTCGATGATCCGGGTTCCCGCGCTGCAGAACATCTCGCTGCTGCTCTGGCTCGGTGTGATCGTCATGATCGTCATCGACTCGATCGGCATCTGGCTCCGTCTGAAGAAGCAGCTGAACGAGCGCTTCCCGAACGAGCCGAAGCGGGGCGCCGTGGCCTACGGCCTGATGCGTACGCTCCAGATGCGCCGCCTGCGGCTGCCGAAGCCCCAGGTCAAGCGCGGGGAGCGGCCCTGAGCACGAACACCTCCGGCTCCGCCACCGGCGGCGGTCCGCTGCTGCCCGCCGTCTCCCCGTGGCCGAGCGGGCACAGCGGTGTGCGCGAGACCGTCCGCCAGGAGCTGATCGCGCGCCAGCTGGACGAGCAGATAGCCGGCCGCTACCCAGTGGGGCAGCGGCTGCGGATCCTCGACGCCGGCATGGGCCAGGGCACCCAGGCGCTGCGGCTGGCGAGGGCCGGGCACACCGTGACCGGTCTGGAGGCCGATCCGGAACTGCTGAAGGCCGCCCGTGAGTCGCTGGCGACCGAGCCGGCCGGGATCCGCGAGCGGGTCCGGCTGGTCGAGGGCGACGGCCGCGAGACGGGCGTCCACTTCCTGCCGGGCAGCTTCGACGTCGTGCTCTGCCACGGGGTGCTGATGTACGCGGACGAGCCGGACGCGCTGCTCGCGGGCCTGGCCCGGATGCTGGCGCCCGGCGGTCTGCTCTCCCTGGTCGTACGGAACGCCGAGGCGCTGGCCATGCGTCCTGGTCTGGCCGGGGACTGGACGGGCGCGCTGGCCGCCTTCGAGTCGGACACGTACATGGACGCGGCCGGTTTCAAGGTGCGCGCGGACCGGCTGGACGCGCTGGAGTCGACGCTCGCGGGGATCGCTGCGCCGCTGCACGCCTGGTACGGCGTGCGGGTCTTCACCGACGGTCTGCCCGGCGACCTGGGGCTGCCGGCCGCCGAGGAGCTGGAGCGGCTGCTCGCCGCCGAGGACCGTGCGGGCCGGACCGATCCGTACCGCAGGATCGCCGCCCTGCTCCACCTCTGCGGCGTCCGGGGCTGATCTCCGCGGGGCGCGGTCGCCCGCCCCGGCCGGGCGCGCCCTGATCGGGTGTCTTCACCGAGCCGGGGTGTGCCGGCGGGCCGATACTCCGGACATGGACGTATCTCGACGCCTCCTCCTGCCCTTGGCCGCCGGGGCCTGTGCCGTGGCACTGGTCGCCGGCTGCACGTCCGGGGCGGCCGGGCGGGTGGAGCGTTCCACCCAGGCCGCGGCCCCGCTCGCCGCCAACGAGCTCCAGGACGACTACCAGGCGGTCATCCGGGACGTCCTGCCGTCCGTCGTCCAGATCGAGGCCGGGGAGAGCCTGGGCTCCGGGGTCGTCTACGACGACCGGGGCCACGTCGTCACCAACGCTCACGTCGTCGGCCGGCAGGAGACCTTCAGGGTCACGACCGCCACGGGCCAGCAGGCCCTCGCGGCGAAGCTGGTGGCGGCCTACCCCGAACAGGATCTGGCCGTGATCAGGCTGGACTCGCCGCCCGAGGGGCTGAAGCCCGCCCGGTTCGGCGACTCCGCCAAGGTCGACATGGGCCAGATCGTCCTCGCGATGGGGTCGCCGCTCGGCCTGTCCGGCAGCGTCACCCAGGGCATCGTCTCGGCGACCGGCCGCACGGTCAGCGAGCCCCGTACGGGGGGCGGTACGGGCGCGACCATCGGGAACATGGTCCAGACGTCGGCCCCGATCAACCCCGGCAACAGCGGCGGCGCGCTGGTCAACCTGGACAGCGAGGTCATCGGCATCCCCACGCTGGCGGCCACCAACCCGGAGCTGGGGGGCGGCTCGGCACCCGGGATCGGCTTCGCGATCCCGGCCTCGATGGTGCGGACCGTCGCCGATCAGATCATCCGCCACGGCAGGGTCACCGACTCGGGCCGGGCGGCCCTGGACATCGTCGGCCGGACCGTCCTCGACGACGACTACGAACCGGCCGGGGTCGCGGTGGTCGAGGCCCAGGCGGACGGGGCGGCGGCGAGGGCGGGGCTCCGGGCGGGGGACGTGCTCACCCGCCTCGCGGACACCCCCATCACGACGATCACCTCCCTGGCGGAGGCGCTGGCCTCGCGGAAGCCCGGGGACAAGGTGACGGTGGTGTACGAGCGCGGCGGCCGGGAGGCCAGGGCGGACGTGACCCTCGGCGAGATGTGACCCCGGGGGCCGGTGGGCCGTGGACAGGCGTTCCGCCGAGCGGGACGGGTGCCCACGGCCCGGACAGTCCCTACGCCTCCGCGTTCAGCGGCATCGGGCCGTAGATCTTCGTGCCGTCCTCCGACAGGACGACCTGGTCCGCGCCTCCCTCCAGGAGGTCCTTCCAGTACTCACCGATCCAGGATTCGGCGTCACCCTGGGTCGGGAACTCCTCCGGCACCACCGCCGGCTGGACCTCCGTGCCGTCGGACTTCTCGAACCGCCACGTCCATGCCATGACCGCCTCCTGAGGGCTCACCGGATGATCGGTTTCCTGCCCGCAGCGTAGCCGGGCGCGCACCCCTCGCGGTGACGCGGGAGGATCGGTGCGTGGAACTGACTCTGCTCGGCACCGGCGCCCCTCTCGGGCTCCCCCGCCCCGACTGCCCGTGCGCCGTGTGCGCGACCGCCCGAGGCGCCCGGGCCCGGGCCGCCACCGCGCTGCTCGTGGACGGGGCGCTGCTGCTCGACCTGACCCCGGGCGCCGCGCTGGCCGCCGCCCGGTCGGGGCATTCGCTCGTGGGCGTACGGCAGGTGCTGCTCACCCACCCGCACGACGGGCCGGCCGTCGAGGTGCCGGCCGGGCTGCCGGCGGCGGGGCGCGTACCGGACGGGCGGGAGCTGACGCTGATCAGCGGTCACCGGGTGCGGGCGGTGCCGATGGACTCCCCCGGTACGGGGTACGAGGTGACGTCCCTGGACGGTGAACGGCTCCTCTATCTGCCGCCCGGCGGCGCCGTCGCGGGGCTGCCGGAGGAGCACCTGCGGCCGTACGACATGGTGGTCGCGGACGTGACGGGCCGCCCCGACGGGCTGGCCCGGCTGCGGGCGACCGGGGCGGTCGGGGCGACCACCGACGTCATCGCCGTCCATCTGGACCACGACGTGCCGAACGGGCGGGAGCTGGACCGGCGGCTCGCGGCCGCCGGGGCACGGGCGGTGCCGGACGGCACGACCGTGTACGTCGGCGAGTACCACGAGGTGCCGGACGTCCCGCGCCGCACGCTGGTGACGGGCGGTGCCCGCTCGGGCAAGTCGGTGGAGGCCGAGCGGCGCCTGGAGACCTTCCCGGAGGTGCTGTACGTGGCGACGGGCGGGAGCCGGGAGGGTGATCCGGAGTGGGCGGAGCGGGTGCATCTGCACCGGGAGCGGCGGCCCGGCTCCTGGCGTACGGCCGAGACCTGCGATCTCGTACCCCTGCTCGAGGAGGACGGCCCGGCGCTGCTGATCGACTGTCTGTCGCTGTGGCTGACGGACGCGATGGACCGGGCCGGGGCCTGGGACGACGAGCGGTGGGCGCACGGCGGGCGGGAGGCGCTCCGCGAGCGGACCGCGGAGCTGGTGGCGGCGGTCCGGACCACCTCCCGCACGATCGTCGCCGTCACCAACGAGGTGGGCTCGGGGGTCGTGCCGGCGACCGCGTCCGGGCGGCGCTTCCGGGACGAGCTGGGGCGGTTGAACGCGGCGTTCGGGGACGAGTGCGAGCAGGTGCTGCTGGTGGCGGCCGGGCAGGCTCTGGTCCTTCGGTGAGCCGTGCGGGCGGGCGGTACTGTTCGAGACCACGGGGACGTCGTGGGCCCGCGTGGACCACGTGGCTCACGTACTCCTCGTACCTGCACACGGACGACCACCGATGACGTCACAAGGCGGACCCTTGAACCTGGACGACTTCTCCGATCTGATCGAGCGCCCCGACGGCGGGGTACGGCGTGACGCCGAGGAACGCCGGGAGCGGCTGATCGTTCCGCCCGGCGCGCTCGGACGGCTCGACGAGCTGGGCGAGTGGCTGTCCGCCGCGCAGGGTTCGGTGAAGGTCCACGCGATCGAACAGCCGCGGGTGGTGCTCTTCGCCGGTGACCACGGGGTGGCCTCGCTCGGCGTCTCCGGCCGCCCCGCGGGAACCGCGTACGAGCTGGTCCGCTCGGTGCTCGACGGGGCGAGCCCGGTGGCCGTGCTCGCCCGCGCCGCGAGCGTGCCGGTGCGCGTGGTGGACGCGGGCCTGGACTGCGACCCGGAGCTGCTGCCCGCCGAGGTGGTCCGGCACCGGGTGCGGCGCGGCAGCGGCCGGATCGACCTCGAGAACGCGCTCAGCACCGAGGAGACCGAGGCGGCGATCCGGCTCGGTATGGCGATCGCCGACGAGGAGGCCGACTCGGGCACCGATCTGGTCGTCCTCGGTGATCTGAGCGTCGGCGGCACGACCCCGGCGTGTGCGCTGATCGCCGCGCTGTGCGGGACGGACGCCTCCGTGGTGACCGGCCGCGGCGGGGCGGGGATCGACGATCTGGCGTGGATGCGCAAGTGCGCGGCGATCCGGGACGCGCTGCGGCGGGCCCGGCCGGTCCTGGGTGACCAGGTGGAGCTGCTGGCCGCGGTCGGCGGGGCGGATCTGGCGGCGATGACCGGGTTCCTGCTGCAGAGCGCGGTGCGGCGGATGCCGGTGATCCTGGACGGTGTGGTGGGGGCGGCCTGCGCGCTGGTGGCGCAGCGGGCGGCGTTCCGGGCGCCGGACTGGTGGCTCGCGGGCCAGGTGAGCGGCGAGCCGGCGCAGTCGAAGGCGCTGGACCGGATGGCGCTCAACCCGCTGCTCGACCACGGCGTCACTGTGGGGGAGGGAACCGGGGCGTTGCTCGCGCTTCCCCTCGTCCAGGCCGCGGCCGCACTGGCCGCGGAGCTGCCGGAGCGGCCGGAGCCGACCCAGCTGCCCGAGCAGCCGCTCACGCCGGAACCGACCATTCCGGACAGCTCCCCGGACGAGGTGAACTGAGACGGATCACGGCGCCGGACACGGCCTCCGCCACGCGCGGACGGTCGTCTCCGGCGCCCCGCCGTGAGAAGCGATGCCCCATATGATCGCTTTTCATGGGAGAGGTCCGTTTGTCCGCCGAAGGAGCGCCCGGGGGTACCGTCCGGTCGCGGCGCAGCGCCGCGTTCGCCGTCTGGTACCTGCGCGCCGTCACGTTCGTCAATTTCCTGAGCGCCGTCTGGGTCTCGCTGGGCCAGGACCTCCGCCGGCACAACACGGACGACTACTTCACTCCGTACATGCTGACCGCGGGGTTCGCCTCGGGCGTGTTCACGCTCTTCCTGGCCATCACCATGCGCCGCCGCAAGCGGGCCGCGTGGATCCTCAACATCGTGCTCAGCGGGCTCTTCCTGCTGCTCTTCGCCCTCGCGATGATCTTCCCGGAGATCCGGCAGCACGCCCAGAACTGGGTCTCGCTGGCTCTGACCGCCGCGTTCGTCCTCGCGCTGCTGCTCGGCCGCAAGGAGTTCTACGCGAAGGGTGACCGCTCCAACCCGCCGCTCGCCGCCGCGGTCGCCGTCGGCGGCCTCCTCGTCACCTCGCTGCTCGCCGCGCTCCTGGTCACCGTCACCAACACCTCCTCCGGCACCTCCACCTTCCTGGAGCGGTGGCGGTACGGCGTGATGCGGCTGGTCACGCTGGCCTCGGACGGCTCCCGGCTCGACGGGATCGCGCCGCCCGGCTGGGTCGACGTCACCATCAACGTCCTGTCCACGCTCCTGCTGATCGCCGTGCTCTTCGCCGCCTTCCGCTCCCGCCGGACCGTCGACCCGCTGACCGAGGAGGACGAGGGCAAGCTGCGGGCGCTGCTCGACAAGTACGGCGACCGCGACTCGCTCGGCTACTTCGCGCTGCGCCGCGAGAAGAGCGTGGTGTGGTCCCCCAGCGGGAAGGCCGCCGTCGCCTACCGGGTCGTGGGCGGGGTCTCGCTCGCCTCCGGCGACCCGATCGGTGACCCGGAGGCCTGGCCCGGTGCGATCGAGCCGTGGCTGGCCGAGGCCCGCGAGCACGGCTGGATCCCGGCCGTGATGGGCACGAGCGAGGAGGCCGGCACGATCTACGCCCGGCACGGCCTGGACGCCCTGGAGCTGGGTGACGAGGCGATCGTGGAGACCGACGAGTTCGCGCTGGAGGGGCGCGCCATGCGCACGGTCCGGCAGGCGTACAACCGGGTCAAGCGGGCCGGGTACGAGGTGCGGATCCGGCGCCACGAGGACATCCCGGCCGAGGAGATGGACGAACTGCTCCGCAAGGCCGACGACTGGCGCGACGGGGCCACCGAGCGGGGCTTCTCGATGGCGCTCGGGCGGCTCGGCGACCCCCGCGACGGCCACTGCGTGATGCTGGAGTGCACCGACGGCAGCGGGGCGCTGCGGGCGCTGCTCTCCTTCGTCCCCTGGGGTCCGAAGGGGCTCTCGCTGGACCTGATGCGCCGTGACCGGGACTCCGAGAACGGCCTGATGGAGTTCATGGTCATCGAACTCCTCCAGCGCGCCGACGAGATCGGCGTCACGCAGGTCTCACTGAACTTCGCGATGTTCCGCTCCGTCTTCGAACGTGGCTCGAAGCTCGGGGCGGGACCGGTGCTGCGCCTGTGGCGTTCACTGCTCAGCTTCTTCTCCCGCTGGTGGCAGATCGAGTCGCTGTACCGCGCCAACGCCAAGTACCGACCGATCTGGGAGCCCCGTTTCATGCTCTTCGAGAAGAGCGCCGACCTGTTGCGCATCGGCCTCGCCGCGGGCCGCGCCGAGGGCTTCCTGGAAGCCCCCGGGCTGCCGAAGTGGTTGCACCGCAAGCACCTGGAGGGCAGGCGATGAGCTCCCGCGTCCAGGCGTTCGCCCACCGCGAGTGGGGGTCGCTGTACACCGCCGTACGGACGGCGCTCGTCGCGAGAGGGTGGCGGGCGGTCCCCATGACGCTGGCCGCCGTGAGCCTCACCTCGCTCTTCCAGGTCGTGCAGAACCAGGACTGGGGCTATCAGCCCGTGCAGAGCATCGGCTCGGTACGGGCCGAGGACCCGTTGTGGCTCGCCCTCCTGCGGACCCCGCTCTCGCTCTTCGTGCCGGCGCTGGATCTGCCGGTGTGGGGCGCGCTGGCGCAGATCCTGCTGGTGTTCGGGATCGCCGAGATCTGTCTGGGGCGGTGGCGGACGCTCGCGCTCGCCTATCTGGCGACGCTGGCGGGGACGCTGTACGCGCGTGTCGGCATCGCGCTGGGGCCGGACGGTCCGCTGGGGCTCCCGGCCTCGGACGCGCGGGTCGTCGACACCGGCCCGTCGGCGGCGGTGGTCGGTCTCGCGGTCTACGTCTGCTGGCGCCACCGGGCCTGGTGGACCGGGTCGCTCGTGGTCGTCGCGATGGTCGTGGAGGTGCTGGTCAAGAACAACCTGGCCGGCAAGGAGCACCTGGCGGCGATCGCGGCCGTGCTGGTGCTCGTCGCGGTCGTCGCCTGGCGGGAGCGCCGTCAGGAAGAGTCGGAGCCACGGCCGGGGACCCGCTCCTGGAAGCCGCCGATCAGGTCCTGAGCCCGTCGGCGGACCCGGTCCCAGCGCCGGTCGTGCCGGTAGGTCCGCAGCCGGGACCGGGCGCGGGCCCTGGGGCGGCGGGCGTAGGCACGGCGGGACCACCAGGACCCGGGGCGGGCCAGCCGCAGCGCGCCGACGATCGCGACGAAGGGCAGGAGCGTCCCGATGACGGCCAGCCGGTACTTCCCCTTGACCAGCGTGACGAGGACGAAGAGGAAGTTGACCACGAGGGTGACGATGAAGGCGGCGCGGTTCTGGCGCTCCTGGTCGGTGACGTCGTTGACGCCGAGAGGCGAGAAGCCGCCGAGGACGAGCATCACCAGGGCGGCGGTCAGGACGACCACCTCGACGCTCTTGCGGCCCTGATCACTCCAGTACACGTCGTCGAGATGGAGGATCAGCGCGAACTCGTCGAGGACGAGACCCGCCCCGATCCCGAAGAGCACAGCGAAGACGACGGCGGCGGCGCCGTACCGGCCGGCGGCGACAGCGCCGAAACCGCCGAGGACGGTCAGGACGACGCCGGGGACCACGTGATGGATGTGGAGTCCCCCGGTGGACACGTTGCCGAACGGCCCCTTGCCGGCCCGGATCAGACGGGTGATCACCCGTGTGACCAGGAAGGTCACGACGAAGGAGGTGAGGGCGACGAGCAGCGGGAGCTTCCCGGGCTCGACGATGTTTCGGGCGAACCAGTGACCCATGCCACCTGCTTCCGGTATGCGCGGTTTGCGCGAACATGGGCAATTTACAAGAACGAGCGCTGCCATACCCTGCCCTGATGGACGGCCTGCGTTTCGCCTTCGGCACCCTCACCGTGCTCCCCGCCCGCATCACCCGCTGGGACAGGGACGCGGCGCGCGCCGGCATGCTCTGGGCCCCGCTCGCGGGTCTCGTCGTGGGCCTGTTCTCGGCCGCGCTCGGCGGGGTCTTCCTGCTCCTCGGCTCGGGGCCGCTGCTCGCGGCGGTGGCCACGGCGGCGGTTCCGGCGCTGATGACCCGCGGCCTGCACCTGGACGGGCTCGCGGACACGGCGGACGGGCTCGGCAGCGCGAAGCCGGCACAGGACGCGCTGCGGATCATGAAGCAGTCGGACATCGGTCCGTTCGGCGTCATCGTGCTGCTCTTCGTCCTGCTCGCCCAGGTCGCGGCGCTGTACCGGCTGTACGAGGAGAGCTGGGCACACGGCGCGGTCGCCGCCGCCCTCGCCGCGACCGTCGCCCGCCTCGCCCTGACCCACGCCTCCCGTCACGGCGTCCCGGCGGCCCGCCCGGAAGGCCTCGGCGCGATGGTCGCCTCCACGGTCCCGCCCCGCCCGGCGGCGCTGGTCACCGGGGGCGTCCTGCTCCTGTGCGCGGTCGCGGGCGCGCTCTTCTCCCCGTACGACGCGATCCGTCACGCCCTGGCCGCGGTGGCGGGCCTCGGGGTGGCGGCACTGCTGCTGCGGCGCTGCGTGCGGAGGTTCGGCGGGGTGACGGGGGACGTCTTCGGGGCGGTGGAGGAAGTGGCGGGAACGGTGGCGCTGGTGGCCCTGACCCTGGGCGTTCTCTGAGCGCTCGGGCGGCTCAACTCGCTCTCGCCCGCACCGGGTTCGCCGTCAGCAGCTCGTACTCGTCGTACCGGGCGCACTGTTCGTCGAGCGCGAAGTCGAGGCGGGTGCCCTGGGTGAGCCAATCGACGATGCCGCGGACGAGCACCCCGAACTGACGCTGGTACTGGTTGTAGGCGAAGGTGACGACCAGTTCACGGCGCCCGTCGTGGGCGTACTCGCCGATCAGGCCGGCCCGTCCGCCGTCCGCGGCGGCCACGTCGAGGTAGCTGGTGAAGCCTTCACGGGGGCGTCCCGCGTAGCCGTAACTCTCGGAGATCGCCGGGTCGTCGTCCTCGAAGGTCAGCGGCCCGTCGAGGTGGCGGAAGGGGCCCGCCCTGCCGGCGGCGGTGACGAAGGCGGTGGCGCCGTCGAGAGGGCCCGCGTAGCCGCCCTCGCTGGTGTGGTCGAGGCCGACGCCGGGGTGGGCCCAGGTGAAGGCGTCGACCTGCGGGATCCCGAACGTCTTCTCGTACGCGACGAGCGCGGCCTGCTCGGCCGAGTCGGGCCCGAAGGCGCTCTCGTGGGGCAGGACCACGCCCTGGTACCTGGCGCGGGGGCGGCCGGTCGTGCCGTCGGAGGGGCCGGCGAGGAAGGCGGCGTCGATGACCGGGCGTCCCGTTTCGTTCAGGTCGATCCTGCGGTACGGCACGCCCGTGGAGCGCAGTTCGGAGGTGATCGCCTCGACCGCGCTGCCGCCGTCGTCGACGACGAGGACGGTCAGATCGCTCCGCGGGGCGGGTTCGGCGCCGCTCGCCACGGCCGACGGGACGACCGTGGCCAGGAGCACGGCGGCGGCGAGGGCCGCGGTGCGGGCGGCCGCCGGCACGCGGGATCCAGCAGAGTCCATCGAGTGGTGTCCCCCTCGGCAGGCCCGTCCCGGACAGGCGGGACCCGCGGAGATGATGCGAAGGCGTGGAGTGCCGCACTCGCGTGAATGAGGCGAGTGTGGAGGAGCGCCGCCGCCTCGCGCGGTGAACGTGAAAGAGACACCACGGATGAGTGAATCACCGTCGCCGTGAGCGAGCGTGAGGAGCGAGCGTAGGCTCGTTCTCCGCGCACTCAGGGCCGAAATACGATGCGGCGGGCATGGTCGGCCCATCCCTCGACCGCCACAGAACTCAACGGAAGCGAGATTTCACCACCGTGACTGCTCTCACTCTCAGCACCGCCGGCGCCGCGACGCTGCGCGCCGACGCCCTCGTCGTCGGCGTCGCGAAGTCCGGCAAGGGCATCGTCGTCGCCCCGGGCGCCGAGGCCGTGGACACGGCGTTCGACGGGAAACTCGCCGCCGTCCTGGAGACCCTGGGCGCCTCGGGTGCCGAGGGTGAGGCGACGAAGCTGCCCGCCCCCGCCGGCCTGAAGGCCCCCGTCGTCCTGGCCGTCGGCCTGGGCGCCGCCCCCGAGGACGGCGAGGAGTACGGCACCGAGGCGCTGCGCCGCGCCGCCGGTACCGCCGCCCGCGCCCTGCACGGCACCAAGAAGGCCGGGTTCGCCCTGCCGGTCGCCGCCGTCGAGGACGCCGAGGCGATCGCGGAGGGCGCGCTGCTCGGCGCGTACGCCTTCACCGCGTACCAGGAAAGCAAGAACGGCAAGGACGCGAAGAAGCCGCTGGCCGAGGTGGCCCTGCTCGGCGCCAAGCCCCGCGACAAGGCGTACAAGGCCGGTGCCGAGCGCGCCCAGGCGCTCGCCGAGGAGATCAACCGCGCCCGCGACCTGATCAACATGCCGCCGAACGACCTCACCCCGGCCGCCTTCGCCGCCGAGACGCAGGCGGCGGCCAAGGCGCACGGCCTCAAGGTGCAGATCCTCGACGAGAAGGCGCTCGCCAAGGGCGGCTACGGCGGCATCCTCGGCGTCGGCGCCGGTTCCGAGAACCCGCCGCGCCTGGTCCGTATCGCGTACACCCACCCCAAGGCGGAGAAGACGCTCGCCCTGGTCGGCAAGGGCATCACCTACGACTCGGGCGGCATCTCGCTGAAGCCGGCCGGCCACAACGAGACGATGAAGTGCGACATGAGCGGCGCCGCCGCCGTGTTCGCCGCCGTCGTCGCCGCCGCCAGGACCGGGGTCGCCGTCAACGTGACCGGCTGGCTGGCGCTCGCCGAGAACATGCCGTCCGGCTCGGCCGTCCGCCCGGGCGACGTGCTGCGCATGTACAGCGGCAAGACCGTCGAGGTTCTCAACACCGACGCCGAGGGCCGGCTCGTGCTCGCCGACGCGCTGACCCGGGCATCGGAAGAGCACCCGGACGCGATCGTCGACGTGGCGACCCTGACCGGCGCGATGGTCCTGGCGCTCGGCAACCGGACCTTCGGGATCATGGCCAACGACGACGACTACCGCACCGCGATCCACGAGATCGCCGAGGAGGTCGGCGAGCAGTCCTGGCCGATGCCGCTCCCGGCGGAGCTGCGCAAGGGCATGGAGTCCCCGACCGCCGACATGGCCAACATGGGCGAGCGCATGGGCGGCGGCCTCGTCGCCGGCCTGTTCCTGAAGGAGTTCGTCGGCGAGGGCATCACCTGGGCCCACCTGGACATCGCGGGCCCGGCCTTCAACGAGGGCGGCCCGTTCGGCTACACCCCCAAGGGCGGTACAGGATCCTCGATCCGCACCCTCCTGAAGCTGGCGGAGCGCACCGCCGCCGGCGAGGTCTGATTTTCTGGGGCTCGGCTCACCTCCGGGGCGCTGACGCCGCTGTCGACGGTCGGCCGTGCTCGTCCTTTCGACAGCGTCGCGCCCCTTGGGTCCGCTCGCCCTCGTGCGCGCCGGCCTCGGGTCCTCGGACCCGGGGCCGTTGCGCCCTCAACGAAACCCGTACGTTCGTACGGGCCGGTCACCTGTCCGTACGGGCGATCAGCCGGTCTCACTGACCGGCCCCGCGTCCCGCCTTCCGGCAACAAGTGCGAAGATGGGTTCTCGGCAGGACAGGGCCCCCACCACAGGGCCGACATAAAAGCGGCCGAACACCAGCCGCCGCCCGGTCATCGACCGGCGACCGGCGCACATGCATGGAGGACGTGACGTGGCGAACGACGCCAGCACCGTTTTCGACCTAGTGATCCTCGGCGGCGGTAGCGGCGGTTACGCCGCGGCGCTGCGCGGAGCGCAGCTGGGCCTGGACGTCGCACTGATCGAGAAGAACAAGCTCGGCGGCACCTGCCTGCACAACGGCTGCATCCCCACAAAGGCCCTGCTCCACGCCGGCGAGATCGCCGACCAGGCCCGCGAGGCGGAGCAGTTCGGTGTCAAGGCCTCTTTCGAGGGCATCGACATCAAGGCCGTCCACAAGTACAAGGACGATGTGATCTCGGGCCTCTACAAGGGTCTGCAGGGTCTGGTCGCCTCTCGCAAGGTGACATACATCGAGGGCCACGGCCACCTCTCCTCCCCGACCTCCGTCGACGTGGACGGCCGTCGCGTCGAGGGTCGTCACGTTCTCCTCGCCACCGGTTCCGTACCGAAGTCGCTGCCGGGCCTGGAGATCGACGGCAACCGGATCATCTCCTCGGACCACGCGCTGACCCTGGACCGCGTCCCGGAGTCGGCGATCATCCTCGGCGGCGGTGTCATCGGCGTCGAGTTCGCCTCCGCGTGGAAGTCCTTCGGTACCGACGTCACCGTGATCGAGGGCCTGAAGCACCTGGTCCCGGTCGAGGACGAGAACAGCTCCAAGCTTCTTGAGCGCGCCTTCCGCAAGCGCGGCATCAAGTTCAACCTCGGCACCTTCTTCCAGTCCGCCGAGTACACCGACAACGGCGTCAAGGTCACCCTGGCCGACGGCAAGACCTTCGAGGCCGAGGTGCTGCTGGTCGCCATCGGCCGCGGCCCGGTCTCGGCCGGTCTCGGCTACGAGGAACAGGGCGTCGCGATGGACCGCGGCTACGTGCTCGTCGACGAGTACATGCGCACCAACGTGCCGACGATCTCCGCGGTCGGCGACCTCGTCCCGACCCTGCAGCTCGCGCACGTCGGCTTCGCCGAGGGCATCCTGGTGGCGGAGCGGCTGGCCGGTCTGAAGACCGTTCCGATCGACTACGACGGCGTGCCGCGGGTGACGTACTGCCACCCCGAGGTCGCCTCCGTCGGTATCACCGAGGCCAAGGCCAAGGAGATCTACGGCGCGGACAAGGTCGTCGCCCTGAAGTACAACCTCGCGGGCAACGGCAAGAGCAAGATCCTCAAGACCGCGGGCGAGATCAAGCTCGTCCAGGTCAAGGACGGTGCCGTGGTCGGCGTCCACATGGTCGGTGACCGCATGGGCGAGCAGGTCGGCGAAGCGCAGCTGATCTACAACTGGGAGGCGCTGCCGGCCGAGGTCGCGCAGCTCATCCACGCCCACCCGACGCAGAACGAGGCGCTCGGCGAGGCTCACCTGGCTCTGGCCGGCAAGCCCCTCCACTCCCACGACTGACGCTCACGTCATCAACGGGCGCGACGACCACTTTCCGCAATTCGTTAGGAGCAACTGAAACCATGCCGGTTTCCGTAACCCTGCCGGCGCTCGGCGAGAGCGTCACCGAGGGCACCGTCACCCGCTGGCTCAAGGCCGAGGGCGAGCGTGTCGAGGCCGACGAGCCGCTGCTCGAGGTCTCGACCGACAAGGTCGACACCGAGATCCCCGCCCCCGCCTCGGGTGTCCTCGCCTCCATCAAGGTCGCCGAGGACGAGACCGTCGAGGTCGGCGCCGAGCTGGCGGTCATCGACGACGGCAGCGGCGCCGCCGAGGCCGCCCCGGCTCCGGCCGCCGCCGAGGCCGAGGCCCCCGCCGCCGAGGCTCCGGCCCCGCAGCAGGAGGCCGTGGCCCCCGCGCCGCAGGCCGCCCCCTCCACCGAGGCCGAGGCCCCGGCTCCGGCCCCCACGGCCGAGGCCACGTCCGGCGGCGGTTCCGCCGAGGGCACCGACGTCGTCCTGCCGGCGCTCGGCGAGTCCGTCACCGAGGGCACCGTCACCCGCTGGCTGAAGTCGGTCGGCGAGAGCGTCGAGGCCGACGAGCCGCTGCTCGAGGTCTCCACGGACAAGGTCGACACCGAGATCCCGGCCCCGGCTTCGGGTGTCCTGCTCGAGATCGTCGTCGGCGAGGACGAGACCGCCGAGGTCGGCGCCAAGCTGGCCGTCATCGGTGCCGCGGGTGCCGCCCCGGCCGCCGCGCCCGCCCCGGCCGCTCCGGCTCCGGCCGCCGCCGAGGCCCCGGCCGCTCCGGCTCCCGCTCCGGCTCCGGCTCCCGCCCCGGCGGCTCCGGCCGCTCAGGCCCCGGCTCCGGCTCCGGCGGCGCCCGCCGCCCCGGCGGCTCCCGCCCCGGCGGCTCCCGCCCCGGCGGCTCCCGCCCCGGCGGCTCCGGCCCCGGCCCCCGCTCAGGCTCCGGCTCCGGCCGCGCCCGCCGCCGCACAGCCGGCGGACGACGGCGCCTACGTGACCCCGCTGGTCCGCAAGCTCGCCTCGGAGAACGGCATCGACCTGGCGTCCGTCAAGGGCACCGGTGTCGGCGGCCGTATCCGTAAGCAGGACGTCCTCGCGGCCGCCGAGGCCAAGAAGGCCGCCCCGGCCCCCGCCGCCGCCGCTCCGGCCGCCGCCGCGAAGGCCCCGGCCCTGGAGACCTCTCCCCTCCGCGGCCAGACGGTCAAGATGACCCGCATGCGCAAGGTCATCGGCGACAACATGATGAAGGCGCTGCACACGCAGGCGCAGCTGACGTCGGTCGTCGAGGTCGACATCACCAAGCTGATGAAGCTGCGCGCCGCCGCGAAGGACTCCTTCGCGGCCCGTGAGGGCGTCAAGCTGTCCCCGATGCCGTTCTTCGTGAAGGCGGCGGCCCAGGCGCTGAAGGCCCACCCGGTCATCAACGCCCGGATCAACGAGGACGAGGGCACCATCACGTACTTCGACTCGGAGAACATCGGCATCGCCGTGGACTCCGAGAAGGGTCTGATGACCCCGGTCATCAAGGGTGCGGGCGACCTGAACATCGCCGGTATCGCCAAGAAGACCGCGGAGCTCGCGGGCGCCGTGCGTGCCAGCAAGATCACGCCGGACGACCTCGCCGGCGCGACCTTCACGATCTCCAACACCGGCTCGCGCGGTGCGCTGTTCGACACGATCATCGTGCCGCCGAACCAGGTCGCCATCCTGGGCATCGGTGCCACGGTCCGCCGTCCGGTCGTCGTCAACCACCCGGACCTGGGTGAGACGATCGCGATCCGCGACATGACGTACGTCGCGCTGTCCTACGACCACCGTCTGGTGGACGGCGCGGACGCCGCCCGCTA
>NZ_BMTO01000001.1:246406-265380 GCF_014649715.1 Streptomyces lateritius | reverse complement strand
CCCTGCCTGGGAGTACTCCAGGCAGGGGCGCCGCCGTATTGTCTTGAGTGTCAAAGCGTCCCTAAGGAGCGGCTTCATGAGCGTGCCCGTCGTCCACTCGCTGCGCGAACAGATCCGCGAGCACATCGTGGAGGGCATCGTCAGCGGCCGCTGGAAGCCGGGCGAGCGGATCGTCGAGCGTCGGATCGCCACCGAGCTGGAGGTCAGCCAGACGCCGGTGCGGGAGGCGCTGCGCGAGCTGGAGTCGCTGCGGCTGATCGAGTCGTCGCCGAACAAGGGCGTACGGGTACGGAACCTCACGGCGGCCGATCTGGAGGAGAGTTACCCCGTCCGGGCCGGTCTCGAGCAGATCGCGGCCGAGCTGGCGGCGAGCCGTCTCGCGGCCGACTGCTCGACCCTGGAGCCGCATGTGACGGCCCTGTACGAGGCGGACCGGACGGCCGACGGCACGGCGCAGGTGCGGCACACGGTGGCCTTCCACCGGGAGTTGGTGAAGGCGGCCGGCAACAGCGTGCTGCTGCACACCTGGGAGGGGCTGGGCATCGAGGTCTTCACCGCGCTGTCCATCCGCTGGCTGGGCACGGTCCAGAAGTCGTACGCGGAGGAGCACCAGGAGCTCGTGGAGGCCTTCCGCAGGGCCGACCCGAACATCGGCTCCCTGGTGAAGGCCCACGTCCTCGGCTGCGCGCCGAGAGCCTGAACCGCTTTCCGTGAGACCCATGAGCGGACCGCTTCGGCGGTCCGCTCATTCGTGCGTCCGGCCTCTCATACGGCTCCGCCTTGCGCGCTCCACCTGCGAAAACAAGGCACCCGGTGCCCACTTTCACGGCACCCTGTGCCGACTTTCTCGATTCGAAGAGGTTTTCTCCTTCAACCCTTTGATCGATCATCGATCGTCGGCTTACAGTCTTCGGCGGGCCGCACCCCGGCCCTCGCCCTGTCCTGCCAGACAAGGCACCCCTTCTCCACCCCCATCCTGTCCGGAAGGCGGCGATCATGACCGATCCCGTAGGCAAGATTCCGAGCGAGCTCGACCAGCTCCCGGACCGTGACACCGAGGAGACCGCCGAGTGGGCGGCCTCCCTGGACGCCGTCACCAAGGCCGCCGGCCCTCACCGGGCCGCCTACCTGATGCGCCGCACTCTCCAGCACGCCGAGGGCGCGGGCCTGGCCCTGCCCAAGCTGCTGGAGACGGACTACGTCAACACCATCCCCACCTCCGCGGAGCCCGTCGTCGACGGCGACGAGGAGCTGGAGCGGAAGATCACCGCCTGGAACCGCTGGAACGCGGCCGCCATGGTGACCCGCGGCGCCAAGCACGGCGTCGGCGGCCACATCGCCACCTTCGCCTCGGCGGCCTGGCTGTACGAGACGGGCTTCAACCACTTCTTCAAGGGCAAGGAGGGGGACGGCTCCGGCGACCAGCTGTACATCCAGGGCCACGCCTCCCCCGGCATCTACGCCCGCGCCTTCCTCGACGGCCGCCTCACCGAGGCCCACCTGGACAACTTCCGGCAGGAGTCGGGCGGTGAGGGCCTCCCCTCCTACCCGCACCCGCGCCGCCTGCCCTGGCTGTGGGAGTTCCCGACCGTCTCCATGGGTCTGGGCCCGCTCTCCGCCATCTATCAGGCGCGCTTCAACCGCTACCTCACCAACCGCTCCATCAAGGACGTCTCCGCGTCCCACGTGTGGGCGTTCCTCGGTGACGGCGAGATGGACGAGCCCGAGTCGACCGCGGCCCTGGCGCTCGCCGCCCGCGAGGGTCTGGACAACCTGACCTTCGTCATCAACTGCAACCTGCAGCGCCTCGACGGCCCGGTCCGCGCCAACTTCAAGATCGTGCAGGAGCTGGAGGCCCAGTTCCGCGGCGCCGGCTGGAACGTCGTGAAGTCGCTGTGGGGCGGCGCCTGGGACGAGCTGTTCGCGCTCGACACCACCGGCGCCCTCGTCCGCCGCCTCCGTGAGGTCCCGGACGCGCAGGTCCAGACGTACCAGACCCGCGACGCCGCCTACATCCGCCAGGACTTCTTCGGCTCGGACCCGGCGCTCGTCGAGATGGCGAAGCTGCTGAGCGACGACAAGATCCTGGAGTGCTTCCACCTCTCGCGGGGTGGCCACGAGCCGCGCAAGGTGTACGCCGCGTACAAGGCCGCCCTGGAGTTCAAGGGCGCCCCGACGGTGATCCTGGCGCAGACCGTGAAGGGCTTCACCCTGGGCGAGGGCTTCGCCTCGAAGAACGCGAACCACCAGATGAAGAAGCTCTCGGTGGACGAGTTCAAGAACATGCGCGACCTGCTCGAGCTGCCGATCTCTGACGCGCAGTTCGTCGACGGTGTGGTGCCCTACGGCCACCCCGGCGCCGACTCCCCCGAGGTCCGCTACCTCCAGGAGCGCCGCGCGGCCCTCGGCGGCCCGGCCCCGGCCCGCCGCACCCACGCTCTCGCCCCGCTGCCGGCCCCGGCCGACAAGACCTTCGCCGCCTTCGACAAGGGGTCCGGCTCGCAGTCGGTGGCGACCACGATGGCGTTCGTCCGCCTGGTGAAGGACCTGGTCCGCGACAAGGAGACCGGCAAGCGCTGGGTCCCGATCGTCCCGGACGAGGCCCGTACCTTCGGTATGGAGTCCCTGTTCCCGTCGCTCGGCATCTACTCGCCGAAGGGCCAGACGTACGAGCCGGTCGACCGCGACCAGCTGATGTACTACAAGGAGGCCGTCAACGGCCAGATCCTCAACGAGGGGATCACCGAGGCCGGGTCCATGGCCGACTTCATCGCCGCCTCCTCGTCGTACGCGACGCACGGCGAGGCGATGATCCCGTTCTACATCTTCTACTCGATGTTCGGCTGGCAGCGCACCGCCGACCAGATGTGGCAGCTCGGCGACCAGCTCGGCCGCGGCTTCCTCGTCGGCGCGACGGCGGGCCGTACGACGCTGACCGGTGAGGGTCTGCAGCACGCGGACGGCCACTCCCCGATGATCGCGGCGACCAACCCGGCGGCGCTGACGTACGACCCCGCGTTCGCCTACGAGGTCGCGGCCATCGTCAAGGAGGGTCTGCGCCGCATGTACGGCGAGGCCGCCGAAGGCGAGGACCAGAACGTCTTCTACTACCTCACCGTCTACAACGAGCCGATGCCGCAGCCGGCCAAGCCGTCGGGTGCCGACGAGGGCATCATCAAGGGCCTCTACCGCTTCAACACGGCGGAGTCCGCCGGCCTGGAGCTGCCCGCCAACGCTCCCCGTATCCAGCTGCTCAGCTCGGGCACGGCGATCCACTGGGCGCTGCAGGCGCAGAAGCTGCTCGCCGAGGAGTGGGGCGTGGGCGCCGACGTGTGGTCCGCGACCTCCTGGACGGAGCTGCGGCGTGACGCGCTGGAGGCCGACGCGGCGCTGCTGCGCGGCGACGAGCGGGTCCCGTACGTCCGCAAGGCGCTGGAGGGTGTCGACTCCCCGGTCCTCGCGGTGACGGACTACATGCGCCAGGTTCCGGACCAGATCGCCCAGTGGGTCGAGCAGGACTGGTCCTCGCTGGGTGCGGACGGCTTCGGCCTCTCCGACACCCGCGAGGCGGCCCGCCGCCACTTCGGTGTCGACGCGCAGTCGATCGTGGTCGCGGCCCTGGCGCAGCTGGCCCGTCGCGGCGAGGTCCGCGCGACGTCCGTGAAGGAGGCGCGCGAGCGCTACGGCCTGTAAGAGGGTCTGGTTCACCGGTCGGGGGCCGCGGCACTGCCGCGGCCCCCGACCGCGTCGCGGCACGGCCGTGGGGGGCTCGCTCGGCGAGTGAGCTGCTCGGCGAGTGAGCCGAAGGGGCGCCGCCGGGGCACAGGTCCGAGCGCGCGGTCCCCCGAGGAACGAGGGGCGAGCACGCACGGGCCTGTGCCCCGGCATCGGGTGCCCCGGAAGTGGACCGAGCCACAAGAATGGGCTGCATGCGTGCCGCTCGCCTGATCAAGATGGTGCTTCTGCTTCAGTCCCGTCCGTCGATGACGGCGGCCGAACTGGCCCGGGAGCTGGAAGTGTCCGAGCGCACCGTCACCCGTGACGCCCTCGCCCTCTCCGAGGCGGGAGTCCCGGTGTACGCGGACCGGGGGCGGGCCGGCGGGTACCGGCTCGTCGGGGGCTACCGGACCCGGCTGACGGGGCTCGCCCGGGGGGAGGCGGAGGCACTCTTTCTGTCCGGACTGCCGGGGGCGCTGCGGGACATGGGGCTGGCGGACGCGGCCTCGGCGGCGCGGCTGAAGGTGTCGGCGGCGCTGCTCCCCTCGCTGCGCGACGCCCCCGAGTCGGCGGCGCAGCGCTTCCATCTGGACGCGCCCGGCTGGTACCAGGAGCCGGAGACGCCGGAGTGGCTCGCGACGGTCGCGGAGGCCGTGTGGGACGACCGCGTCCTCTCGGCGCGCTACCGGCGCGGGGACGCGGAGGTGGAACGCCGCCTCGAGCCGTACGGCCTCGTGCTGAAGGCGGGCGTCTGGTACGTCTGCGCACGGGCCGGCGAGTCCCTCCGTACGTACCGGGTGGACCGCTTCGCGGCTGCCTCGGTGGGCGAGGAACGTTTCGTACGGGACGAGGGGTTCGACCTGCCGGCCTTCTGGGCGGAGCGGTCGGTGGAGTTCGCCCGTTCCCTGCTCCGTGCGGAGGTGGTGCTGCGCCTGTCGGAGGCGGGCGCGCGGCGCCTTCCGTACGCCACGGACCGCGCGGCTGCCGAGGAGGCGCTGGCGTCGGGGGCGGGCGACGAGCCGGGCCGGGTGACGGTGACGCTCCGGGTGGAGGACGAGGAGGTCGCCTTCGGGCAGTTGCTCTCCCTGGGGCCGGAGGTGGAGGTGCTGGCACCGGAGAGTCTGCGGGCCCGGTTCGCCGAGGCGGCCCGGGGGCTGGCGGCGCTGTACGGGGAGCGGTGAGGGGCGTTCAGGCGAGAAGCAGCATCGCCAGCGCGCCCGAGGCGTCGACGACGCAGCACCATTCCGACCAGGCCCGGGGGACGACCTTCCCGGTGCGGTGGTGGACGAAGTCCCAGACGGCGTGCGCCAGCCAGCCGACGGCCAGGAGGCGGAAGCCGAGGGTGTCGTCGACGGCGAGGGCGGTCAGGGCCACGGCCGCGAAGCCGAGGAGGCCGGCGAGCTGGAGGACGAGCACGCCGGGTCGGCCCAGTTCGCGGCGGAAGGCCCCGAAGATCAGGTAGCACACCGGCATGACGACGAGGAGGCCGGCGAGCAGGGGCGCGGGCGGGAGGCCGTCGACGAAGGTGGCGAGGGCCAGGGCGAGCGCCAGGAGCGTCGGCCACCGGTGTCCGAGCGCACGCGGGAGGCGGGCCACGGTCGATCGCGGAGGCGTCGCGTCGTCGCGCGTCCCGTCGTCCCGGCCGTCGCGCGTGGTGCCGATCGTCATGGCGTCTCCCGTGGGGGTCGTCGGTGCCGTACAGGGCCGACCTCACTGTGCGCCCCGGCCGACACCGGCCACCCACGGCCGGCTGATCGATGTCCGGGACCTTGGGGTACCGGTCCTTCCGGCATAGGGTCGCCGCATGGCGGAGCGGCTCATGGTGGTGGTCGGCTACGAATCGGCCGAGTTGCTGGACATCGCGTGTGTGACGACCAGCCTGGCCATGGCGAACGGGATCGGTGAGCCCGACGTGCCGTACCGGGTGAGCGTGGTCGGCCCGGGCGGGGGTCCGATCGTCTGCGGCTCGGGGCTCGCCCTGCACAGCCAGGAGTCGCTCGAACGGCTCGTGGGTCCCCTCGACACACTGATCGTGTCGGGCGGTGTCGGCTTCGAGCGGGCGGCCGAGGACACCCGGCTGGTGGGGCACGTCCGCAGGCTGGCCCGGGAGAGCCGGCGGGTGGCCTCGGTGTGCACGGGGGCGGGTGTGCTGGCCGCCGCCGGACTGCTGGAGGGCCGCCGCGCCACCACGCACTGGCGGTTCGCGCCGTGGCTCGCCGCACGCCACCCTGAGATCACGGTGGACCCATCGCCCCTCTACATCCGCGACGGAAACGTGTACACGGCCGCGGGCATCACCAGCGCGCTGGATCTCACGCTGGCCTTCATCGAGGAGGACCACGGCCCCGAACTGGCCCGTCAGGTGGCCCGGGACCTGGTCACGTACCTGCAACGGCCGGGCACCCAGGCGCAGATGAGTCTGTTCACGGCTGCCCCGCCGCCCCGCAACGACCTGGTGCGCGAACTCGTCGACCACATCGCCGCCCACCCGGACCAGGAGCTGGACACGGCGACGCTCGCGGCCCGCGCGGGGGTGACGCCGCGTCACCTCACCCGGCTGTTCACGGAGCACCTCGGGCAGTCACCGGGCCGGTTCGTCCGGCAGGCCCGTACCGAGGCGGCCGCGCATCTCCTCGTGTCGACCGCGCTTCCCATGACGGGCGTGGCGGCCCGGTGCGGCTTCGGCACGGCCGAGTCGCTGCGTCAGGCGTTCACGCGGCGGTACGGCATCTCTCCCGCCCGCTTCCGGGCCACCCAGACGCGGCGGACGGGGCGGCCGGGCCCGGTCTCCGGCCCCTGGCAGGACCCGGAGGCCGGGCCCGATCCGGAAGAGGCCGGGCAGCGTCCGGACAGCTCTCAGCGGTAGTCCGCCACGTCCGGCTTCCCGGTCTCGCTCGCGATGATGAAGCCCCAGGCGTCCGGGCGTGAGCCGTCCGCGTCCGTGAAGCCGTACTCCTTGGCCAGCTGCCCGCTGGAGAGCGACTGCCCGTTCCAACGGGCCCGTTCGGGGTCGGCCGCCAGGGCGGCGACCGCCCGCCCGATGTAGACCGGGGACTCGGCGACGGCGAAGTCGGGGAGCTTCTCGGTCGCGTCGCGCCAGTTCGCCTCGGTCACGCCGAAGTGGTCCAGCATCTGTTCGGAGCGCAGCCATCCGGGGGTGACCGCCACCGCCGTGCCGCCCGCCTCCTTCAGGTCGTGCGCGAGGGCGTACGCCATCCGGATCGGCGCGTTCTTGGCGAGGTCGTAGAAGAAGTTCTCCCGGAAACGGGTGTTGTACTCGGCCGTTCCGTCCGTCACCTCCACGACGAGGCCGCCCGGGTGGCGGACCAGCAGCGGCAGCGCCACCGAGCTGGTGATGACATGGGTCTTCACGCCCAGCTCCAGCATCCGCAGACCGCTGTCGAGGTCGGTCTCCCAGATCTTCTTCCCGAAGGCGGGGACCAGGAGATGCTCGCCGCCCCAGATGTCGTTGACCAGGATGTCGAGCCGGCCCCGCTCCTCGTCGATCCGTTCGACCAGTGCCTGGACCTGCGCGACCTCCAGGTGGTCGGTGGGCACGGCGATGCCCTCGCCGCCGGCCGCCGTCACCAGCTCGGCGGTCTCCTCGATGGTCTCCGTCGTCCGGCCGACCTCGCTGACCTTCGTACGGGTGGTGCGTCCAGTGACGTAGACGGTTGCGCCGGCCGTGCCGAGCTGGACGGCGATGGCGCGGCCCGCGCCCCGCGTGGCGCCCGCCACCAGTGCGATCCTGCCGCCGAGCGGCTTCGATTCAGTCGTCATGAAACGACAGTGACAGGAAAGTACGACATCCTCTGTCCGGTATGAATTCGGCCGTTTCGGGGTGCGTCGGCCTCCCGCAAGGTCGATGCTTGATCCCGTGATGGACGAGACGGAGTTCTGGGAGATCATCGACTCCACCCGCGAGGCCGCCGACGGCGACCCCGAGGAACACGCCGACCTGCTGGTCGAGCGGCTGCTGCGGCTCGACCCCGACTCCGTGGTCGACTTCGCCCGGCACTTCGAGGCCCGCTACAACCGCGCGTACCGCTGGGATCTGTGGGGGGCGGCGGCGGTGCTGCTCGACGGGGCGAGCGACGACGTCTTCGACTACTTCCGCTGCTGGCTGATCGGGCAGGGCCGTGAGGTCTTCGAGGGCGCGGTGCACGATCCCGACGCGCTGGCCGAGCTCCTCGACGACTTCGACGACGAGATCGACGGGGACGGCGAGGAGCTCGGCTTCGCGGCGGACGAGGCGTACGAACAGCTGACCGGCGCCGAGACGCCGGATCTCGGGATCCCGCCGCAGCCGTCCGAGCCGGAGGGCACCGCGTTCGACCTGGAGGACGACGAGACGCTCGCGGCGCGCTTCCCGATGCTCTGGGAGCGATTCCGTTCGTGATGACGTGATGTGGTGATCCCGTGATGTGGTGATCCGGTCAGTCCGGCGGGATCCGCGGGTCCGCCTGGGCGAGGATCGTCTCCATGCGCGCCGGGAGCGCCTCGCGGAGCGTCTCGGGCTGCGGGATCACCCAGTACTTCCCTTCCGCGACCATCGTGAAGACGCGCTCCGCGTGCTCCTGCGGCGTGAGTCCGTGCTCGTCGCTGAGCGTCTGCAGCCGGTCCGCGAAGCCGACGACCTCCGGCGGGGCGCCCTCGCCGGGCCGTGCGGCGCGGAAGATCTCGCTCCTGACGGCGCCGGGGGTCACCACGGAGACCTGAATCGGGGCGCCCTTCATCCGCAGTTCGTGGTGGAGCGACTCGGTCAGGGCGAGGGCGGCGAACTTGGTGGCGCCGTACGGGGCCATCAGAGGGCTGGGCAGCAGCCCCCCGATCGAGGACACGTTCACCACCCAGGCCTGTTCGCCGCGCTCCAGCATGCGCGGGACGAAGGCGCGGATGCCGTTGGCGTAGCCGCCGATGTTGACGCGGAGCATGGTGTCCCAGCGCTCGGCCGGGATCTCCCAGGAATAGCCCATGGCCATGATCCCCGCGTTGTTGACCAGGAGGTCGACGACGCCGAAGCGGGTGTACGCGTGGTCGGCGAGCGCTTCCACGGCGGCCGGGTCGGCCACGTCGGTGACGACGGCATCGACCTCGGCGCCGGTCGCGCGCAGGTCCTCGGCGAAGGCGGCGAGGCGTTCGGCGGCGATGTCGGCGAGCACCAGCTTCATGCCGAGCCCGGCGGCGTGGCGGGCCAGGCCGGCGCCGATGCCGGAGGAGGCGCCGGTGACGACGGCGGTCCGGCCGCCGAAGAGGCGTGCGGCGAGGGACGACGCGAGTGCGGAGTCACGGGCCGACTCGGTGGAGGACGTCAGAAGTGGGTCCCGCCGTCGACCCGGACCTCGGTGCCGGTGATGAAGGCCCCGTCCTCGCTCGCCAGCATCGCGACGACACCGGCGACGGTCTCCGGTCGCGCGAAGCCCTGGCCGAGGGCGGGGGCGAGCTTCACGAAGAGCGCCATGTCGGCGTCCTCGGGAAGGCCGGGGCCGACGCTCTGCCGGCTGGCGCCGGTGCCGTCGGTCATGCCGGAGGAGATGGAGCCGGGCTGGACGGCGGTGAAGCGGATGCCCTGCTTCGCGTACTCGGCCGCGAGCGCGTGTGTCATGGACTGGATGCCGCCCTTGCTGGCCGCGTAGGCCGCCATGTACGGGTGGGCGAAAACCGCCGAGGTGGAGGAGAAGTTGACGACGGCGGAGCCGTGGCCCTCCAGGAGGGCGGGTATCGCCTCGCGGATCACCAGGAAGGTGCCGGTCAGGTTGACCCGGACGACCTGCTCGAAGGAGTCGAGGCTGGTCTCGTGGGTGTGCGAGGAGCGCAGGATCCCGGCCGCGTTGACCAGGACGTCCAGACCGCCCAGTGCCTCGACGGCGGCGGCCACACCCGCGCGCACCGAGGTCTCGTCGCCGACGTCCACGACGAGGGCCGTCAGGCGGCCGGCGTCCGCGCCCGCCTTGGCGAGGGTCTCCTTGAGGCCGGCCTCGCTGATGTCGGCGGCGACGACACTGCCGCCCTCGGCGAGCATGCGCAGCACGGTGGCCTGACCGATGCCGGAGCCGCCCCCGGTGACCAGCGCGCGGCGTCCTTCGTAGCGGTTCATGTCGTCCGGCCTCTCGTGTGGCGTCGCGATCGAGACCCTCGATGCACTACCACCGTACGCCCTCATGGCACGTTTTGCCATACCTGCACGTCGTGTAGTTCTGTCAGGGTCAGGCGTACGCTTCCTACGGTGAGCACCAAGCCCCCTTCCCTGACCGAGCGCCGCAAGGCGGCCACGCAACTCGACATCGCCCGGGCCGCCGCCGAGCTCTTCACCGAGCACGGCCCCGACGGCACCACGGCCGAGGACATCGCCCTGCGGGCCGGGGTCGCTCTGCGCACCTTCTACCGCTACTTCCGCTCCAAGCAGGACGCCGTCGCCCCGCTGCTGGCGGGCGGTGCGGACCGCTGGCGGCAGTCGCTCGCGGCGGCCGGGCCGGGCTCGGCCGTTCCCACGGCCCTGGAACGATCGATCGCGGAGGCGCTCTCGGCCCACGACGAGGAGGCCGTCGAGGGGCTGCGGTGGACCCGGGGACTGCTGCGTGCCGCCGCCGAGGACCCCGCGCTGCGCGCGGTCTGGTACCGGGTCAACCAGGAGTCCGAGGAGCGGCTGCGCGCCGTCGTCGCCGACCTCGCCGGCCCCGGAGCCGACCCCCTGGACGTACGCCTCACGGCCGCCGCGGCCACGGACGCGATCAGGGTCGCCCTGGAGGCGTGGGCGGAGACGGACGCGCCGGTACGGGGCGAGGGGGCGCCCGCCGAGCTCGCGGTGCGCTGCCTGCGGGAACTGATGGGCGGCATGCGGCTGCTGGGGCCGGCCCCCGGGGAGTGAGGGGCCGGCCCCTCCAGGGCTTGAGGCCGCCCCGCCTCAGGGAGTCGGCGACCGCCCCGCCTCAGGGCTTGAGGGACCGACCCATGAGGATGTCGTCGACGTACGCCCCGTGCAGGAGGAACTCTCCGGGCAGGACCCCCTCGACCGCGAACCCCTCGGAGGCGTAGAGCGCGCGGGCCGGCGCGTTGTGGCCGAGGACGCGCAGGGTGATCCGGTTGCCGCCCTGGCGCAGGGTCTCCGCCATGGCGGCGCGCAGCAGCGCGCGGGCCACGCCCCGGCCCCGGGCGCTCTCGGCGACGGCGAGGCCCCGGATCTGGCGGACGTGCGCGTTGCAGGCGAGCGGGGTGGACGGTACGAGCCGCACGTAGCCGACGAGGGCTCCGTCGGCCGCCTCCGCGACCAGGTGGTTCTCGGGCCGGTGCCGGTCGTCGAAGAACGGGGCGTACGGGGGCTCCGGCGCCGGCAGCACGGCGTGCAGCGGCGACCAGGTGGAACGGTCGAGCTCCCCGAGGGCCTGCTCATCGGCGGGCAGGGCCCGGCGTATCCGTGTCTCCGGCACGATCATGTCCGCCACTGTGCCACGCCGCCGCCGAGGAGGGCAGGATGGCCCCATGCAACGCTCCCGTATCGCGGTCACCGGCGCCTCCGGACTCATCGGCTCGGCCCTGGTGCGCTCGCTGCGCGCCGACGGCCACCACGTATCCCGCCTGGTGCGGCGGCCCGCCCGGACGGCGGACGAGGTGGAGTGGGACCCCGCGCGGCTGTACGTCGACTCCGCCGGGCTCGTGGGCGTGGACGCGGTCGTGCACCTGGCGGGCGCCGGCGTCGGCGAGCGCCGCTGGAACGAGGCGTACAAGAAGGAGATCCGCGAAAGCAGGGTGCTCGGGACGAAGGCGATCGCCCAGGCCATCGCCTCGCTCGCCGAGCCGCCGAAGGTCCTGGTGTGCGGTACCGCCCTGGGCTACTACGGGGACACCGGCACGCGCGCGGTGGACGAGAGCGCGCCCGCGGGCGAGGGCTTCCTGCCCTCGGTCTGCGTGGAGTGGGAGGCCGCGGCGGCGCCCGCGGAGGAGGCCGGCATCCGGGTCGCCTTCGCCCGCACCGGTCTGGTCGTGGCCCGCGAGGGCGGCGCGTGGGGGCGCCTCTTCCCGGTCTTCCGCGCCGGCGTCGGCGGCCGGATGGGCGACGGCAGGCAGTACTGGAGCTTCATCTCGCTGCACGACGAGGTGGCCGCGCTGCGCCATCTGATCGACACCGGGTCCCTGTCGGGGCCGGTGAACCTGACCGCGCCCGAGCCGGTCACCAACCGGGAGGTCACGGCGGCGATGGGGCGTGTCCTGCGCCGTCCGACGCTCGTCACGGTCCCCGCTCCGGCGCTGCGGCTCGCCCTCGGGGACTTCGCCCAGGATGTGCTGGGCAGTCAGCGGGTGCTGCCGGGGCGCCTGTTGGAATCCGGTTTCGCCTTCGCGTTCCCGACCATCGACGAGTCGATCCGCGCCGCCGCCTGACGCGCGGCCGGACAGGTGGACCGGGCCACGCCCACCGGGGAGGGCAGCGGGCTCGCCCGTGTGCGACCCCGTGCTGCGCGCACCCCCGACGCGCGCGGCTGGCACCCGTGGGGGCGGTGCCTAGGCTGGCAGGCTCTGAATGCGAACTGGGGCATTCCGGGGCCCGGTTGGGGGCATAGGCCCCCCACCAGCCGCGCCGACCTGGGGAGGGGCACGTGCTCAGTACCGCACGCCATAGGAACGCCGTCACGGACGTCGTCATCGTCGGAGCCGGGACGGCGGGGCTCTCGGCCGCGCACCGGCTGACCAGGGCGGGGGTCACGGTCACCGTCCTGGAAGCCGCAGCGCGGGTCGGCGGCCGGATGGCCACCGACGACGTGGACGGCTTCCGGCTCGACCGGGTGGGGCCGCTGCTCACCACCTCCCACCCGGAACTGCGCCGCACGCCGGGCCTGGACGGAGTCGTCCTGCGGCCGTTCGCCCCGGGGGCGCTGGTGCACAGCGACGGACGGTACGTCAGGACGGGAGAGGCCGGGGGCGGACGATGGGGGTCCTCCCCCGCCGCCCGGGGCGTGGGGGGCGCTTTCACGGTGGCGCGCGCCCTTGCGAGCGCCCCCCGCAATCCGGCCGCCTCGCTCGACCAGGCCCGCCTCGCCGCGACCCTGGCCCGGCTCGCCGCCACTCCCGCGCAGCGGCTGCTGACCCGGCCGGAACGGACCGCCCGTGAGGCGCTGACCGCCCGGCTGCCCGCCCGTACCGTCCAGGGCCAACTGCGTCCGCTGCTCGCGGCGCTGCTCGCCGATCCCGATCTCACCACCTCCAGCCGGTGCGCCGACCTCGCGCTGCGCGCCTTCGCCCGGGGGCGGCTCAGCGCGCCGGAGGGAGGCTCGGCCACTCTTCCGGAGCGGCTGGCGGCGACGCTGCCGACCGGCACGGTCCGTACCGGCGTACGGGTCACGGAGGTCTCGATCGACAAGGTGGCGACGGCCGAGCACGGCGAGTTCGGCTGTCGCTCGGTGATCCTGGCGACCGGCGCCCGTACCGCCGCCGGCCTCCTGCCCGGGCTGCGGACGCCCGCCTTCCACGCCGTCACCGTGCTCCACCACACGGCCCCCGTCGCGCCCACGCCCGACCCCGTGCTGCTCCTGGAGTCCGATCCCGACGGGCCGGTCGCGCACACGGCGGTCATGAGCGCCGTCGACCCGACGCGCGCGCCGGACGGCCGGGTCCTGGTCAGCTCGACGGTGCTCGGCACCCTGCCGGACGATCCCGAGCGCCGGGTCCGCAAGCACCTGGCGACGCTGTACGGCGCCTCGACGGACGAGTGGGAGCTCCTCGCCTTCCACCACACGCCGGACGCCGTCCCAGCGATGCCACCTCCCCACGACCCCCGCCGCCCGGTCCGGCTGCTCGCGGGGCTCTACGTCTGCGGCGACCACCGCGACACCGGCATGGTGCACGGCGCCCTGCTCTCCGGCCGCCGCGCCGCCCAGGCGCTCCTGACCGACCTCGGCATCCGCACGGACAGGGATGCGGAGGCCGACGGGGACGGGGACGCCGACAGGAGCACGGCGGCGGTGGGCGCGGTGGCCTAGGTGTGTCGTCCCGGCACGTGCGTGCGCACGTGCGTGCCGTCGGCGAGGACGGGTCCGCAGCGCGCTCCCCGACACCCGGGCCGGCGATGGGCGGAGGGCGGACGGCGTAGGCGGAGCCCACCCGACCAGGCGGCCACCTGACCAGGCGGCCCGACGGCCTGCGGGAGCGCACGCGCGCCCCGACGCCCGGGCCGGCGGAGGACGTGGGCAGAGCCCCTCCCGCCTGCCGGGCCGGCGGCCGGCAGGGGCGTGCGCGCAAGGCGCACCCCCCGAACGCCCGGGCCGGGGGAGGCCGGACGCCTGGCGGAGCCTCCCCTCGCGCCGGTCAGCCGATCGCCGCCACCCGGTCGCGGTAGGTCCGTACGGGCGCCGCGTCCCGGTACGGCTCCAGGCGCCGCTCGAAGTCCCGTACGTACTCCAGGGCGCGCGCCGAGCGCATCTCGGAGGCCTGCTGGGCGGCCTCCGCACCCAGCGCGCACGCCTGGTCCAGCTCGCCGAGGCCGAGCCGGGCCGAGGCGAGCACCACCCGGCAGAAGAGGCGGCTGCGGGCGAAGCCCGGTGCGCGCAGCTGGAGCGAGCGCTCGGCGTGCTGCGCCGCCGACCGGTACTGCTGGAGGTCCCGGTGACAGTGGCCGAACTCGTCGGCCAGCTGCGCCTCGTCGAACAGCCGCGCCCAGTACGGCACCTCGTCGCCTGGCCGGGCCGCCTCGAGCGCCCGCTCGGCCCGCGCGAGCGAGGCGCTGCATGCCCGCGCCTCGCCGAGCACACCGTGCCCGCGCGCCTCCACCGAGTGCAGCAGCGCCTGCACGACCGGCGGGGCGGCGGAACCTACGCCCTGCTGGGCGACCCGGGCCAGCTGCACGGCCTCCCGCCCGTGGCCGAGGTAGACGGCCTGGCGGCTCATGGTGATCAGCACGTACGAGCCGTAGGCGCGGTCCCCGGCGGCCTGCGCGAGCCGCAGCGCCTGGACGAAGTAGCGCTGGGCGAGGCCATGGGCGGCGATGTCGTACGAGGTCCAGCCGGCCAGCCTGGTCAGGTCGGCGGCCGCGGCGAACAGGCGACGCCCGACGGACTCGCCGTACGTGCCGCGCAGCATCGGCTCGGCCTCGTGCTCCAGGTAGCGCACGAGGGCCTGGCGGGCGTGGCCGCCGCCGTACGCGTGGTCCAGGGTGCGGAACAGCTCGCCGACCGAGCGCAGGGCGGCGATGTCGCCGCTGGAGACGCGCTGCCCCGGCCCCCTGTCGGTGCCGCGCTGGCGAGGGACGGAGAGGCGGCCCTGCGGGGGGACGCGGGGATCCTGGCCGGGGTGACGCGGGTCGGTGGCGAGCCGGCCGCCGTCCGGGCTCCGGCGGGTCTCGGGCCCCGGCCGGCCGCCGTCCGGGCCGGGGCGCGGCTGGGTGCCCGGCCGGCCGCCGTCCGGGCCGGGGCGGCCGTCGGGGCCGGAGCGGGCGGCCGACGCGAGCCGGCCGTCGGGGCCGAGGCGGCCGTCGGGCGCCGGCGCTTCTCCCCGGGCCACCCGCTCGTCGGCCCGGCCGATCAGCCAGTCCCGGCTGGGGACCACGAGCCCCGCCGGGGTGAACGCGATCTTGCGGAGTTCGGCGTGGCTGCCGGAGTCCTTCCGCCACAGCCCGCTGACGATGTCGACGGCCTCCTCGGGCGTCGCCGCGAACTCCAGGCCCGCGTAGACCGGCGCGCAGGCGTCCAGACCGAGGTCCTGTGCGGAGAGCCGGCGGCCGAGCCGGCGGGTGAAGACCTCGGCGATGAGGGCGGGGGTGGTGCCCCGCGGCTGCTGCCCGCGCAGCCAGCGGGTCACGGAGGTCTTGTCGTACCGCAGATCGAGTCCGTGCTCCAGGCCGAGCTGGTCCACCCTCCTGGCCAGGCCCGCGTTGGAGAACCCGGCCTCGGCGATGAGTGCGGCGAGCTGGCGGTTCGGGATGCGCTGTGGGGGTCGTTCCGTCATCAGCTGTGCGGTCTCCTGCCTTCCGGGCCCGGGTGGCAGCCCTCATGGAACGGCGCGAATTTAGCGGCCCGCACCGCCCATACCGCGCGCTTCGCCCCACATTCATCCGATCGTGTGAGGATTGGGGCCACCGCTGACGCAGACCCCTCACCCCGACCCCCGCCGAACCTGCCGGACAGGTGTCCGTGGCGCCGCCGTACAGTGGCATGGGCGCGAATGACGCATGGTGCCGAGCCGGCCCCGGGACGATCCCCGGAACCCGGCCCCGGCACCCAGGAGGAGGCATTGCCGTGAGTGAGCTGCGATTCGTCCGTCTGGGGTTCGGCGAGGAAGCCGTCGAGTACCAGGTGGCCTGGGACAAGCAGCGCGAGGTGCACGCGGCCCGGTTCGCCGACGAGATCGACGACACCTGTCTGCTCCTGGAGCACCCGCCCGTGTACACGGCCGGGCGGCGCACGGAGGAGAGCGAGCGCCCCCTGGACGGGACACCGGTCGTGGACGTGGACCGCGGCGGCAAGATCACCTGGCACGGCCCGGGCCAGCTCGTCGGCTACCCGATCATGAAGCTGCCCCGGCCCGTCGACGTCGTGGCGCACGTCCGCCGTCTGGAGGAGGCGCTGATCCGCACGGCCACCGAGTTCGGCCTGGAGACCACCCGGGTCGAGGGCCGCAGCGGTGTGTGGGTCCTGGGCGACCCGGTGGAGGAGCGGCCGTCGTTCGGCGGCCTCTCGCTGGACTTCGACCCGCGGCTGAACGACGAGGAGTTCGATCCGCGCCTCAACGGCCCGGAGTACGCCCCCTCCAACGCCGGCCAGCGCCGCGAGGACCGGAAGCTGGCGGCGATCGGCATCCGCGTCGCCAAGGGCGTCACGATGCACGGCTTCGCGCTGAACGTGAACCCGGACAACGTCTGGTTCGACCGGATCATCCCGTGCGGCATCCGGGACGCGGGCGTCACCTCGCTCGCGAACGAGCTGGGCCGGGACATCACGGTCGAGGAGGTTCTGCCGGTCGTGGAGAAGCACCTGCGGGCGGTCCTCGAGGGCGCGGACCTGAAGCCGCGCGATGTCGAGCGGGACTCCGTGGCGGCCTCCGCCTAGGGAATGCAGGGCTCTGGCCACAGGTTGGCCCAGACGTGAAACCGTACGTAAAACCGTACGAACGACGGGCGTACCCTGGTGTGCGCCGAAGAATCGAAGCTACAGGGAGCCGGTCGTGTCCGCAGTCGCACCCGACGGACGCAAGATGCTGCGCCTGGAGGTCCGTAACGCCCAGACCCCCATCGAGCGCAAGCCCGAGTGGATCAAGACCCGGGCGAAGATGGGTCCCGAGTACACGAAGATGCAGGGTCTCGTGAAGAGCGAGGGTCTGCACACGGTCTGCCAGGAGGCGGGCTGTCCCAACATCTTCGAATGCTGGGAGGACCGCGAGGCCACCTTCCTCATCGGCGGGGACCAGTGCACGCGGCGCTGCGACTTCTGCCAGATCGACACGGGCAAGCCGGAGGCGCTGGACCGTGACGAGCCGCGCCGGGTGGGCGAGTCGGTCGTCACCATGGACCTGAACTACGCCACCATCACCGGCGTCGCGCGCGACGACCTGGAGGACGGCGGCGCCTGGCTGTACGCGGAGACGGTGCGCCAGATCCACGAGCAGACCGCGAACCGCGCCGACGGCCGGACGAAGGTGGAGCTGCTCGCCCCCGACTTCAACGCGGTGCCGGAGCTCCTGGCGGAGGTCTTCGCCTCCCGCCCCGAGGTCTTCGCGCACAACGTGGAGACGGTCCCGCGGATCTTCAAGCGGATCCGTCCCGGCTTCCGGTACGAGCGTTCCCTCGACGTCATCACCAAGGCCCGTGACTACGGTCTGGTCACGAAGTCGAACCTGATCCTCGGCATGGGTGAGACCCGCGAGGAGATCAGCGAGGCGCTGCAGCACCTGCACGACGCCGGATGCGAGCTGATCACGATCACGCAGTACCTGCGCCCGTCGGTCCGGCACCACCCCGTGGAGCGCTGGGTGAAGCCGCAGGAGTTCGTGGAGCTGAAGGAGGAGGCCGACGAGATCGGCTTCTCCGGCGTGATGTCGGGTCCGCTCGTCCGGTCCTCCTACCGGGCGGGACGGCTCTTCCAGCAGGCGATCGAGAAGCGCGGGGCGGTCTCCAACGCCACGCAGGCTGTGTGAATCGGCGCACAAGATATTACCGGCCAGTAGTGGCCGAAACGCGCGCGGTCCGTACGCTCCCGCAGGTCGGGGCAGGTGCACGGGCCGCGCCGCCGTTTCCGGAGCCGTACGACCAGGTGCATCAACGTTTCATCAGTGTTTGACCGCCGGGTCACGCCCTGGTAACACCAATCAGTGAGCCTCGTGTCACTCACCGCCACACACGATGCCGTTCCCCCACCTCATCTCACCCATGCTTGAGGGAGGACCCCGAGATGCAGGCCGCGACCCATGTCCGCGCCACCGCGATCCCGTCCGTCACCGATGCCCTGAAGGCCGTCGAGTCGCTGCTGCTGGCCGGCGGCCAGCGGACCGCCCGCCGCAACGCCTGGACCTCCGTCCTGGAGGACCGCCGTCGCGCCAAGGACCGGGTCGAGGCCCAGCATGTGATGGAGGTCGTGGCGGGCCGCGCTTCGCGGGCCACGTAAACTTCAGGACATGGCGAGGAAGGCAAACACGGGCAGCGGAGACGCTGCGAACCAGGGGCGACTGAAGCAGATCGCCCTCACGTACAAGATGACCCGAAAGGCCGACCCGAAGGTCGGGCTTGTCGTCGCGGGCGTGGGCATCGTCGTACTCGGTGTCCTCCTCGCGATCGGCTTCCTGATCGGGCACCCGGTCTACCTGGGTGTGCTGGGCTTCATCCTGGCGCTGCTGGCGATGGCGATCATCTTCGGGCGGCGCGCGGAGCGGGCGGCCTTCGGCCAGATGGAGGGACAGCCGGGCGCGGCGGCGGCGGTGCTCCAGAACGTCGGACGCGGCTGGACGACCACCCCGGCGGTGGCGATGAACAAGAACCAGGACGTCGTGCACCGCGCGGTCGGCCGGGCGGGCATCGTGCTGGTGGCGGAGGGCAACCCGAACCGGGTCCGGACGCTGCTGGCGGCCGAGAAGAGGAAGATGGCCCGGATCGTCGTGGACGTGCCGGTGCACGACATCATCGTCGGCAACGACGAGGGCCAGGTGCCGCTGAAGAAGGTCCGTACGACCATGCTGAAGCTGCCGCGGGTGCTCTCCGGCCCGCAGGTGACGGCGACCAACGACCGGCTGCGCGCCATGGGCGACCTCATGAGCAACATGCCGCTGCCGAAGGGCCCGATGCC
>NZ_BMTO01000001.1:244182-246288 GCF_014649715.1 Streptomyces lateritius | reverse complement strand
CGCCCCGGGAACCGTTCGGTTCCCGGGGCGCCCTTGTGCTCGGTGCCGGACGTCCGGCCGTCAGATCCGGATCTGGACGGCGCCGGAGAGGCGGTCGTGCAGTCCGCGGCCGTCGCGGTCCCAGATCAGGGCCGGGACGGCGAGGCAGACGAGCAGGCTCCGGAGGAGGACACGGAGGATGCCGAGCCGGCCGCCGCCCGCCGAGGCGACGCGCAGGCCGAAGAGCCGCTTGCCGGGGGTGGAACCGACGGTGCCGACCGTCAGCACGCTCAGGACGAGCAGGATGACCAGGGCCCAGTTGCCGGTCGCCTGACTGTAGCCGTCGGTGATCAGGCCGTATGCGATCAGCATGCAGAGGGCCCAGTCCACGGCGAGGGCGCCGATCCGGCGGCCCGGGCGGGCGATCGAACCAGGCCCCTCCTCGGGGAGCCCGAGCTGCTGACCGCGGTAACCGAAGTCGACGCCTGCGTCCTCGGCCGCCGCGCGGGGGCCGGAAAGCCATGATCCGAGTGCTTGCCTGTTGTCCACGCGTCCACGGTACTGCGCCCGTTTTTGATCACTTCGGCCCGGGTCTGCATCGGCGCTCCGCGATGCCGGCCGGACCCACCCCGGTTAACTTGGTCGAAACAAATGGGTCATGCTTGAGAAATCCCGTCTGCCTATGGTCGGGTCCAGCGTGTGCCACCGCACTGGCCGCACGACCGAGCTGCAACCCCGCCCCTCCCCGGGCCGGGAGTAGGAGGAGTTGGATGTTCCAGAACGCCGACGAGGCCAAGAAGTTCATCAAGGACAACGACGTCAAGATGGTCGACGTCCGTTTCTGTGACCTTCCGGGAGTGATGCAGCACTTCACGATCCCGGCGACGGCGTTCGACCCGTCCGAGGAGCTCGCCTTCGACGGTTCGTCGATCCGCGGCTTCCAGGCCATCCACGAGTCGGACATGGCCCTGCGCGCGGACCTGTCGACGGCCCGCCTGGACCCGTTCCGCCGTGACAAGACGCTGAACATCAACTTCTTCATCCACGACCCGATCACGGGCGAGCAGTACAGCCGTGACCCGCGCAACATCGCGAAGAAGGCCGAGGCCTACCTGGCCTCCACCGGCATCGCGGACACCGCGTTCTTCGGCCCCGAGGCGGAGTTCTACGTCTTCGACTCGGTGCGCTTCGAGACCTCGGCGAACCAGGGCTTCTACCACATCGACTCCGAGGCCGGCGCCTGGAACACCGGCAAGGTCGAGGACAACCGTGGTTACAAGGTCCGCTACAAGGGCGGCTACTTCCCGGCCCCGCCGGTGGACCACTTCGCCGACCTGCGCGCGGAGATCTCCCTGGAGCTGGAGAACGTCGGCCTCCAGGTCGAGCGCCAGCACCACGAGGTCGGCACCGCCGGCCAGGCCGAGATCAACTACAAGTTCAACACGCTGCTCGCCGCGGCCGACGACCTGATGCTCTTCAAGTACATCGTGAAGAACGTCGCCTGGCGCAACGGCAAGACCGCGACCTTCATGCCGAAGCCGATCTTCGGCGACAACGGCTCGGGCATGCACGTCCACCAGTCGCTGTGGCAGAACGGCGACCCGCTGTTCTACGACGAGCAGGGCTACGCGGGCCTGTCGGACACCGCCCGCTACTACATCGGCGGCATCCTGAAGCACGCCCCGTCGCTGCTGGCCTTCACCAACCCGACGGTGAACTCGTACCACCGCCTGGTCCCCGGCTTCGAGGCCCCGGTCAACCTGGTCTACTCGCAGCGCAACCGCTCCGCGGCCATGCGCATCCCGATCACGGGCTCGAACCCGAAGGCCAAGCGCGTCGAGTTCCGCGCGCCGGACCCGTCCTCGAACCCGTACCTCGCGTTCTCGGCGCTGCTCCTCGCGGGCCTCGACGGCATCAAGAACAAGATCGAGCCGGCCGAGCCGATCGACAAGGACCTCTACGAGCTGGCCCCGGAGGAGCACGCGGGCGTCGCTCAGGTCCCCACCTCCCTCCCGGCGGTGCTCGACGCCCTCGAGGCGGACAACGAGTACCTCCAGGCCGGCGGTGTCTTCACCTCCGACCTGATCGAGACCTGGATCGACTACAAGCGCACGAACGAGATCGCCC
>NZ_BMTO01000001.1:227026-244082 GCF_014649715.1 Streptomyces lateritius | reverse complement strand
CGCCGCCCCCGGATCACTCCGGGGGCGGCGGCCCTCGTCGTTGTGGATCGGCGACTGTCAGAGGCCGTCGCGGAGGAGGGCGCGGACCATGCGGCAGGTGGTGTCGGAGGGCGGGTGGATGCCGATGCGCTCGGCCGTGGTGCGTATCCGCGCGTTTCGGGCCTTCGCCGGGTCGTGGACGCCCGAGTCGAGCAGGGCGATCGCGAGGCGCATGGCCTTCAGGCGGCGGTTGTGGCTCACGTACCACTCGCGGGGGCGGCCCGCCGGGAGCGGCTTCTTCTTGAGGGGCTTCCAGGGTTCGAGGGACAGCGTCCGGGTCATGGTGACGGCCATGGGCGACCTCCTGGCGAACGGTGGGCGAGGGCCCTCCCCGGGGCCCTCGCCTTCACCCCCCATTTTAGGTGCTCCCACTGACAATCGCCCCTGGCCAGACGGGGTTTGAGGGGTGGTGGAGAAGAGTCCGGGGGGTACCGTGTGACGTATGGAGATCTGGATCAATCCCGCCTGTTCCAAGTGCCGCGGCGCCGTTCGTCTGCTCGACGAGGAGGGCGCCGACTACACCGTGCGCCGCTATCTGGAGGACGTGCCGAGCCCGGACGAGATCCGGGCCGTCCTGGAGCGGCTGGGGCTCGAGCCCTGGGACATCACGCGCACCCAGGAGGCGGACGCCAAGGAGCTGGGGCTGAAGGAGTGGCCTCGGGACGAGGCGAACAGGGACCGGTGGGTGCAGGCGCTCGCCGCCCACCCCAGGCTGATCCAGCGGCCGATCATCACCGCGGACGACGGGACGGCCGTGGTCGCCCGGACCGAGGACGCCGTACGGGACGCCCTGTCACGCTGACCGGCCGGGCGCCAGGAAGTCCGCGACGCGCTCGTACGTCCCCGGCGGGGACGCCACCGGCAGCGTGTGGTGGGTGGCCCCCGGCAGCGTCGCCGTCTCCAGGCGGGAGACGGCCGCCCGTGCCCGGGCCGCCACCCGGGCGATGTCGTGGGCCCGGCTCCGCTCGGCGAGGAGGAGGAGCGTCGGCGGCTTCAGGGAGCCCAGCTCCGCGGCCGAGGGGCGCGGGCCGGTGACCGGGCGAGCGGTCGGGAGGCCGGCGGCGAGGGCGTTCAGTTCGCGCCAGTCGGGGTCGAGCGGCGCGCCGCCGGTCTCCCACTCCAGGAACGAGGTGTTACGGGCGGGGGTCGGGCGCAGCAGGATCGGCAGGGCGCGGAGCAGGTAACGCGGGCTGAAGCCGGTGAAGCAGTTGGTCGGGTCGAGCAGGACGAGCCGGTCCACGCGACCCGGTGACCGCAGCGCGTAGTGGAGGGCGATCCAGGCTCCGTAGGAGTGGCCGGCCAGGGCGGCGGAGGGCAGGGCCAGGGCGGCGAGGAGTTCGTCCAGCCAGGCGACGAGGTCCTCGACCGTACGGAGAGGGCGCGCGGGGTCCGGGACGCTGCGGCCCGGGTCGCCGATCAGGTCGACGGCGTGGACGCGATGGGCCCCGCCGAGCGCGGCGGCCGCGCCGTACCAGCCGGTGGAGGTGGCGCCGCCGCCGGGCAGGAGGAGGAGCGGCGGGGCGGTCCGGGGGCCGTGGCTGATGACATGGGTCGTGCCGTGCGCCGTCTCGACCTCCGAAGTGGTGCTTCCTTCGGGCCACTTGGCGAGGACCGTGTCGTAGGTGGCGAGGAAGCTCTCGGACATGGCGCAGACCTCTCGCTGGGCGATAATCTTGCTGAGCGAGATAATAACGGGGAGAGGAAGCGTCATGACAGATTCCGCACATCCTGGGGACTCCGCGGAGGCAGGGCATTCGGCGGAGGCGGCCCGGATGCAGATCTTTCATCTGCTGCGGGCAGTCACCGTCGCCTACGGCCTGCGGCAGACCGAGTTCGCCACCCGCAACGGCATGCACACCACGGACGTCCGCGCCCTGATCTGCCTGCTCGACGCCGAGCGCGCCGGCGTGGACGCCACGGCCGGCCGGCTCGGCGCCTCGCTCGGCCTCAACTCGGCCGGTACGACGGCCGTCATCGACCGGCTCGAGCGGCTCGGTCTGCTCGCTCGCGTCCAGGACGCGCGCGACCGGCGGCGCGTGCTGCTGCGGGTCGAGGACCGGGCCAGGGAGCTGGGCCGGGCCTCCTTCGGACCGCTGATCGACGGAACGGTCGCACTCCTCGCCGACTTCGACGAGCACGAGGTCGACGCCGTGAGCCGGTTCCTCTCGGGAGTAAGAGACATCATGGAAGCCGACGGGGCGCGGAGCTGAGACATGGTCGCCTTCCACTCCTCCGTGCTGGACGGAGCCGCCGCCGACCCGGCCCTCCGCACACCACTGCTTCTGCGGCTGATCGCCTTCGAGGGTCGCGGCGACGGCCCGCCCTTCCAGGCGCTCCGCCGGGAACTCGCCGAGAACCCGTCCCTGCCCGCCGACCTCGTGGCCCGGCTCCTGGAGGACCTCGCCGTGCCCGGGCCGGTCTCGAGCGCGGGCGCGGGCGCCGATCCGGCCGTTCCCCCCGGTGGGATGACCGTGGCCATGGATGAGGCCGGGGTGCCCGCGTGAGAGAAGAAGGCGGGGTCGATGAGGGCCCGGGGGTCGATCTGCATCTGGAGCTCACGGGGCCGGGGAGCAGGCGGGCGGTGCTCATCGGGGCGTTGCGGGAAGCGGTACGGAGCGGGCGGCTGGCCCCCGGGACGCGGCTGCCGCCCTACCGGTCGCTCGCCGCCGATCTGGGGGTCGCCCGCAACACCGTCGCCGACGCGTACGGGGAGCTGGTCGCGGAGGGATGGCTGACCTCCCGTCAGGGGTCGGGGACGCGCGTGGCCTCCCGCCCGACGGCCACGGAGGCGGGCACCGGCACGGAGACCGATACGGGGGTGGAGGGTGCCGGTCCGGCGGGGTCCGCGTCCCTCCCGTACGACCTCGTCCAGGGGAAGCCGGACCCCGCCGCCTTCCCCCGTACAGCCTGGCTGGCCTCGGCGCGGCGGGCGTTGACGGCGGCGCCGCACGAGGTGTTCGGGATCGGTGCCCCCCGGGGAAGGGTCGAACTCCGGCGGGAGCTCGCCGCGTACCTGGCCCGGGTGCGGGGGGTGCGGACGCGTCCGGACCGGATCGTGATCTGCTCCGGCGCGGCCCATGCCCTGCGGCTCCTCACCCGCGTCCTGCCCGGCCCCTGGGCGATGGAGGCGTACGGACTCCCCTTCCACCGCGCGCTCCTCGGCGAGGCCGGGATCGGTACGCTGCCGGTGGCCGTCGACGAGGACGGCGCCCGGGTCGACCGGCTCCCCGGCGAGGCGAGAGCGGTCCTGCTGACGCCCGCGCACCAGTTCCCGACCGGCGGGCCGCTGCACCCCGAGCGGCGCGCGGCCGTCGCCGCGTGGGCGGCGGCGACGGGTGGCTTCGTGCTGGAGGACGACTACGACGGGGAGTTCCGCTACGACCGCCGACCGGTGGGCGCGCTCCAGGGCCTCGGCCCCGAGCGTACGGTCCTGATCGGCTCGGTCAGCAAGAGCCTCTCCCCCACCCTCCGGATCGGCTGGATGGTGCTGCCGGCCGCGCTGGTGGACGGTGTCGTGGCGGCGAAGGGCGAGCGCGAACCGTATTCCTCCGCCACCGAGCAGCTCACGCTCGCGGACCTCCTCGCCTCGGGCGCGTACGACCGGCACGTCCGGCGGATGCGGCAACGCCACCGCCGGCGCCGCGACCGGCTGGTGGAGGTGCTCGCCGCCCGCGTGCCGGAGGTCGGGGTGACGGGGATCGCGGCCGGGCTGCACGCCGTCGTGGACCTGCCCGCCGGGACTGAGGACGCGGCGGTCGCGGCGGCTGCGCGGCACGGGGTCGCCGTGGAGGGGCTGAGCGGGTACCGGCATCCGGACCACGGCTCTGCCGGGGCCGTACCGCAGGACGGGCTGGTCGTCGGGTACGCGACGCCTTCCGAGCGGCTGTACGAGGGCGCGCTGGACGCGCTGTGCTCCGCCCTGCGTTCTGTTCTGCGTTCCGCCCCGCGTTGAGACGAACGAGCGCGCCGCTCGTATCTGACGTCACAGGAACCGACAGGAAACGAACGGAGCCTCACGTGTCACGCAGCAGAACACTCAGCCGGAAGAAGAAGATCGCGCTGATGGCCGGTGCCCTCGTGCTCGCCGGGGGAACGGCGGTGGTGCTGGCCGGTACGAGTCAGGCGTCCGTGGCCTGCGACGGCCTCGCCACCGCGCTCGCGAACAACGAGAGGTTCATCGCGGACCAGCGCGCCGATCCCGACGCCCTCTCGCAGGCCCGGATCGCCAACAGGGAGGCGGTGATCGCCGAGATCCGGCGCAAACAGGCGGCCTCGGGGTGCGAAGGTGAGGCCGGTGCGGACGTCGAGGCCGGTGACGGGGCCGACACCGATGCAGAAACCGGGGCCGTGGCCGGAGGTGAAGCCGGCGGGGTGACGGTGACACCGTCCCCGTCGGCACCGCCGGCCGCGCCGCCCGAGCAGGCCGCGCCTCCCGCCGCCGAACAGGGCGCCGAACAGGGCGCCGACGTCGTGTGCGCCGGTTCGACCGTCACCCTCTCCGGCGAGGCCGGCGCCCCTGCTGCCTCCAGCAACCAGTTCCCGCTCGGCACTCTCCTGAAGGTGACCAACCTGGACAACGCCAAGTCGACCACCGTAGAGGTCACGTCCGTCTCCGGCAGCTGCGCGCTGCTCAACAACGCGGCTTTCGAGGAGGTCCGTGAACCCGGGAAGTTCCTGATCCGGAAGGCCCGGATCGAGCGCGTCGGCTGAGCCCGGCGGTCCGCCGTCAGGCGGCGGGTTCCGAAGGTCCCGTTGGACCCGCCGCCTGCTCCGCCTCCGCCTCCGTGAGGATCTCCGTCAGCCGCGCCCCGAACCGGGCGTCGCACCCGTGCGGCACCCCCGTCCGCGCCGCCTCCAGGAGCGCGTCCACCGCCCCTCCGAACGCCCCCACCGCACCGTCCCACGCCGGCATCGCCGCCCGCCCCCGCTCTCCGAACAGGGTCAGTGCCGCCTCCGCCGCCTCGGGTGGGGCGCTGAGCGTCAGCGTCGCCGTGCTGCTCGCCCCCGAGGCGTGCCGCAGGACCAGATGACGGGTGTCTCCCGGCCCGTCCACGGACGTCACCTCCGTGACGTCGCCGAGGATCGGAAGGTAGACCGAGAGCACGTGCGGGCCGACGTCCCACAGGCCGCCCTTGTCGCGGCGCCACGGCGAGGCCGCGTACGCGCTCGTCGAGCCGGGAGCGAACAGCGAGCCCAGCCAGTGCGCCTCGCCCAGGAACCAGCCGCCGGCCGCCGCCTGCTCCTCGATCCAGCCCGCGGTCGGCTCCGCGAAGCGCAGCGTGCAGAAGACGACGGACGCGACCCCGGCCAGCTCGGCCGCGTCGGCCACCTCCCGGGCGGCCGCGACGGTCGTGGCCACCGGCTTGTCCAGGAGCAGGTGACAGCCCGCGGCCGCCGCCCGGACCGCGAGCGGGGCCTGGACGTCCGGGGGCAGGGCGAAGGCGACGGCGTCGCACGCCTCGAAGAGCGCGTCCACGTCGTCGTACGCGGTCGTGCCGCACCCGGCGGCGAGTTCGGCCGCCGCCTCCGGGCGCCTGCCCCACACCCCGACGAACTCGACGCCGTCGTGCGCGGCGAGGGCGGGCGCATGGGTGCGCGCGGCCCAGGGGCCGGTGCCGAGGAGGCCGATACGGGGCTTCGCGCCCGAGAGCTTCGTCATGCCCCCAGTCTGCCGGTCCCCACCGACACACCGGCCCCGGCCTCGCCGGCCTCCCCTCCTCCCCGGGCCGTACACCCGGGCCGGTAAATGCGTGGGGGCCCCGCTCCCACGGGTGTTACGTTTCCCCGGCCGGCCGCGGGACTCCGGTGCGACTTCCGGGACCTGCCTGTAAAGCAACGTTTTCGCTGTTCGCGCCCCCATTCCCCGGCCGGCACCCGAGCCACCGCGAGGGGGGACCCCATGCCGGAGACGTACGCCGACCTCATCGCCGCCGAGGACGTCCTCCTCTTCGTCAACGCGGCCGTCACCGCCACCGGTCAGCGCGAGTTCCGCTCCTCGGCCGGTGAGCAGCGGCTCTCCCTCGCCTTCCTCCACGAGTACGTCCGGGTCAACTACCGCCCGGTGTACGCCGCCGCGCTCGCCCTCGACATCAACGACCACAACGCCGTGACGATCGTCGAGCAGCTGCTGCGCACCGCCGACGAGGCCGACGGTCCGACCGGGAAGCGGGCCGAGGGACGGCTGATCGCCGCCCGGCTCGCGCTGCTGCCGCCGCAGCGGGTCTACCGGCTGTTCCGCGCCCTGCGGGCCGCCAAGGTCAACAACCGCCGCACGCGCGCGATCGTGCGCGACTGGCTGGCCGGCCGTGCCGCGAGCGGCGGCCTGGCGCACGACGCCGTGAAGTACCGGTCCGGTCTGAAGACCGCCGCCCGCCATGTCCACCGGCGCTTCCCCGGCGACGAGTCGGGCGACTTCCTGTTCGCGCCCGGCCGCCGGGTCCGCTACGAGCACGCCGCCCTGGACGCGTACCGGCGCGCCCACTACGAGCAGGGGGCGCTGTACGAGCTGCCGTTCACCGTGGCCGAGGGCTTCGCCGCGAAGCACGGCGTACCGCGGGCGGTCTTCCTGGAACGGATCGCACCCCGGATGACCCGCCTGGAGCGGCTCCGCACGCAGCGGTCGGGGCCCGCCACCGATCTGGCCGCCATGCCCCTGACCCGGCTCGCGCTCTTCGTCCTCTCCCTCCCCTTCGGGGAGCGGGCGGCGCGCCGCGCCGAGCTGACGGGGGCCCTGCGGGCGGCCGCAGGGCGGGTGGCGGGGCCGTACGCCGGGACGTGGGGCCGGGTCGCCGCCGTCCTCGACGACAGTCACTCCTCCTCCGGTTCGGCCGTGAAGCGGCGCCGTCCGCTGGCCGTCGCCCTCGGCTGCCACTTCCTGCTGGAGGCCCTCGCGGCACCGGGCGCGTACTCGGCGCACTGGACCTCGGGCACCTCCGGCGGGTTCGATCCGCTTCTCGTACGGCCGTGGGGGCCGACCCCGCTCGGTACGCGGATCCTCGACGCCCTGGAGGCGGCGCCGGACCGTCTGGTGATCGTCTCGGACGGGTGGGACAACGCGCCTCCGGGGCTGGCCGGCGAGGTGCTGCGGGTGTGGCGGACGCGGCTCGACCCGGAGCGGCGGACGAGCGTGGTGCATGTGAACCCCGTATACGACACCGCCGGTTTCGATGTGCGCCGGCTCGCGCCGAGTGTGCCGACGGCCGGGATCCGGGACGCGGAGGACCTGGCGGCGCTGGTGGAGATCGCCCAGTTCGCCGAGGGGCGGACGGGGTTCGCGGAGCTGCGGGCGTATCTGGACCGGCGGGTGGAGCTGTTTCTGAAGGGGGCGCCGCGATGACCCGGATCGATCTGACCGGTCTGGAGGTCCGGCCGGCTCAGGTGTGGGGCGGCGTCCGGCTCGTGCCGCTCGTCCGGGCCGTGCCGGTGGAGGGGCTGCGGCTCCACCGTGAGGTGTACGGGGGTCACGGGGACGGTGGATCGGTCGACCTGGGGGACCGTACGACCTACACCTCATACGTCCCGCACGGCTTCGTCGCGGACTGGTCGGGCGGCGGCGCCGAGGCGGCGGCGTACGGCACCCGCCTCGGTGGCGACCCTCCGACGGTGCCGGTCCGCCACCATCACCGCCTCGCCAAGCGCCGGCGCGGGGACGGCCGGTCGGAGAAGCGGCTCCGTTTCCTCCCTCTCCATATCGCCCTGGAGGGGTACCTGGCCCTCCACTTCGGCGGTCCGTCCGTCATCTGGGAAGAGTGGTCCCAGCAGGCGGTACGCCGGGGTCTGTCGCCGCGCGCCGAGGCGGCGTACGCGGGATGGTCGGTGCCCGGGCTCGCCGAGGCGCTGCGGATCTTCGAGATCCACCCGGGCCAGTGCGGTCTGATGCTGTACGTGGCCGACTCTCTGGCCGCGGCCTTCGTCGTGCCGCACCCGGACGACTACCGCGTCCTGCACCCGACGCTGATCGAGGACCTGTACGGAGACCTGGTGCACCAGTACGCGTTCTACGGCGCCCCGGTGCCGGAGTTCAGGGCCCGCATCCGGGACACCGGCCGCATCCGCACCCTCGCCGACCTGCGCGCGGCGGCGCGGGCACAGGAGCGCTCGTGGGCGGAGTCACACGGGACGCTGATGGCGCGGGACCTGCTGGAGACGCCCTACGCCTTCGAGCGGGTGTACCGGATGGATTCGTATGATCTGCACCGTTTGCTCCCTCCCTTCCGGCGGACCGGTGAGGAGCAGCACATCGGCGAGCTGATCACCGACCACAAGGGCCGGACGCTGTATCTGAAGACCTTCCGCCTCTCCGAGAACCAGATCCGGCGGGGTCATCTGCTGCGCCGGCTCGCGGACTGCGACTGGCACCTGGGCCGCACGGCCGAGGCGCTGGGGACGACGTACGCCGAGCTCGTACGGCGTGTCGAGGGAGCGGGCTTCTCTTCGCTGCTGAACTGGCACGTCGTCGCACAGCGGATCCGGGAAACACAAGAAAGCTGAGTAACACGGGGTTCACAAACGGGCAACGGACGGGAAATCCCGTGTTGCGAAGCTGCGCGCAGACACAGAACGCAGCTCTCGCAGCGTCGCGAGCCGCAGCAAACCCCGCAGCAGCACGCCAAAGGATGAGGCCCGTGACCTTCAAGGCTGAGTACATCTGGATCGACGGCACCGAGCCGACCGCGAAGCTTCGCTCGAAGACGAAGATTCTGCCGGGTTCGGGCGCCACCCTCGCCGAGCTGCCGATCTGGGGCTTCGACGGATCCAGCACGAACCAGGCCAAGGGCCACGCCTCGGACCGTGTCCTCAAGCCGGTCTTCGTCTGTCCCGACCCGATCCGCGGCGGCGACGACATCCTGGTGATGTGCGAGGTCCTGAACACGGACATGACGCCGCACGAGTCGAACACGCGCGCCGCACTGGCCGAGGTCTACGCGAAGTACGCCGCGCAGGAGCCGATCTTCGGCATCGAGCAGGAGTACACGTTCTTCGACGGCGAGCGTCCGCTCGGCTTCCCGGTCGGCGGCTTCCCGGCCCCGCAGGGCGGCTACTACTGCGGTGTCGGCGCCGACGAGATCTTCGGCCGTGACGTCGTCGAGGCGCACCTGGAGAACTGCCTGAAGGCGGGCCTGGGCATCTCCGGCATCAACGCCGAGGTCATGCCGGGCCAGTGGGAGTTCCAGGTCGGCCCGCTGGCGCCGCTGGAGGTCGCGGACCAGCTGTGGGTGGCGCGCTGGCTGCTCTACCGCACGGCGGAGGACTTCAAGGTCTCGGCAACGCTGGACCCGAAGCCGGTGAAGGGCGACTGGAACGGCGCGGGCGCGCACACCAACTTCTCCACGAAGGCGATGCGCGAGGGCTACGACGCGATCATCACCGCGTGCGAGTCCCTGGGCGAGGGCTCGAAGCCGCTCGACCACGTGAAGAACTACGGCGCCGGCATCGACGACCGCCTGACCGGTCTGCACGAGACCGCCCCGTGGGACGAGTACTCCTACGGCGTCTCGGACCGCGGCGCCTCGGTCCGTATCCCGTGGCAGGTCGAGCAGGACCGGAAGGGCTACATCGAGGACCGTCGCCCGAACGCGAACGTGGACCCGTACGTGGTGACGCGTCTGCTGGTCGACACCTGCTGCGAGGCCCTGGAGAAGGCCGGTCAGGTCTGATCCGCACCTCCGCACGACGCCTGAGGGGCGCCCACCGTCACGGTGGGCGCCCCTTTCGCCGTACCCGGCAGGGCTTTTGGCCGGGGAGGGGGTCGTCGCAGGGTTTCCCTTCTGGTTCAATAGGGATTATGGCCATCACACAGAACGACAGCGCGACGGGTCGTCATGACCTCGAGCCGTTCTGGCCTTCCCGTCAGCACCACGACTTCGACCGGTGCTGTCGGCGCGTGAGGAACGCGTCGACCCTCTAACGCCCGACCGGACACCGTCCGGTTCCCGTGGCCTTCGGCCGACGCGCACGACGTACGACACCTGTCCGTCCGTTTCTCCGCGCGAAAGAGCTGATCTCCCATGGCCCACACCCAGAGCGCTCCCCTCAGTACGTCCCTCACAGCCGTCCGTCCCGTCCATCCGGGCCGTCACCGGCTCCGTGCCGTCGAGCCGAACGAGGTCGCCGACCTCTCGCGGGTCGCGGAGTTCCTGCCGCCCGGTGCCACCCTGCTGCCCGCGCCGCCGCACGCCCTGCCCGCGCTGCCCGGCCGGCCGCCGATGGTCGGATACCTGGTCCTCGTCCCGGCGGACGAGCAGGCGTCGGCGACGGCGTCTCCGTCCGGGGAGGGGCCGGTCTCCATCGACAGCGCGCAGCGGATCGCGGTGGTGGACGGGCAGCCGATGGACCTGACGTACCTCGAGTTCGAGCTGCTCGCCCATCTCGTCGCCCACCCCCACCGGGTGCACACCCGGGACCAGTTGGTCACGACGGTGTGGGGGTACGGGCATGTCGGCGACGGCCGGACCGTGGACGTCCACGTGGCCCGGCTCCGCCGCAAGCTGGGCGTCGAGCACCGCCACACGATCCAGACCGTGCGGCGGGTCGGCTACAAGTACACGCCTTGATCAGGACGTTCGGGTGAGGTCCCGGTTCTGATCCCGGTCCCGGGACCTCGTCCTCGTCACGAGGCCGGCCGCGAGGTCGACCAGCAGGAAGACCAGCAGGCTCAGGCCCAGCAGGGGTACGAACCAGGCCACCAGAGCCGTGGCCGCGAGGAGCGGCAGCAGCATCGTCGGCGGGATCTTCCGCCAGGCCCCGCGGGCGACGGGGCGGCCGGGGCGGCGCAGCCACCACATCCGGTAGCCCCAGACGATCAGCAGGATGAGGCTGAGCGCGAGGGCGGCGAGCGCCAGCTGGTTGAACAGGCCCAGGAAGACGCCCATGTGTGCGTCGATGCCGAAGCGGGTCAGCTGGGCGAGCAAGGGGTAGTCGGCGAACCGGAGTTCGTCCATGACGGTGCCGTCGGCCGGGTTCACCGCCACCGAGTCCAGGTGCACCGGGAACTGGGTGTCAGTCTCCTTGACGACATAGCCCTTGCCCTCGGAGGGCAGGGCGACGGAGATCCTGCCGTCGACGCCGGCCGCGCGGGCCGCCTCGACCACCTGGTCGATGCCGACGTCCGGGCCGTCTGCGGCCGGGGGCTGGTGGCCGCCGTGGCCGCTGCCGTGGCCCTCGTGGCCGGTGGAGCCGCCGGCCGCCGCGCCTTCGAGCGTGGCGGAGACGGTCGGGGTGGCGCCGCCGAGCCGGCTCCGGACGAGGTCGATGTTCTCGCCTGCGTACCGCGACCAGGTCAGACCGGTCGCGGAGAGCAGCACGAGTCCGGTCACCGCCCACAGGCCGACGGAACCGTGCCAGGACAGCGTGCGGCGGCGGGACTTCGGTCCGCGCTCGGGTACGAAGATCTCGCGGCGGTTCTTCCTGCGGCGGCCGAGCCACAGCAGCAGGCCGCCGAGCGCCACCACCCACAGCCAGCTGGCGGCGAGTTCGCTGTAGTTGCGGCCGAGGTCGCCGAGGTGGAGATCGCGGTGGAGTTCGTCGAGCCAGGTGCGCAGCGGCAGTGCGCCCGAACTGCCGTAGCTGGGCAGCTGCCCCCGTATCCCGGCGGTGTACGGGTCGACGAAGACGGCGAGCGAGGCGCCCTCCGCGACGTCCGGGTCGGCCATCAGGACACGGGTGGTGGCGCCCGGTTCGGAGGAGGGCCAGACGGCGGTGACGGTGCCGTCGGGGTTCGCCTCGGCGGCCGCCTGGATCTGCCGGGAGAGCGGCAGGACCCGGTCTCCGACGGGGACCTCCAGCTCGTGCGCGTACAGGACCTTCTCGGCCTGGAAGGAGAGTGCGTAGAGCAGCCCGCTGACCGCGGCGATCAGCAGGAAGGGGGCGATGAGCACGCCCGCGTAGAAGTGGAGTCTCAGGACGAGGGGGCGCAGGGCGCTCCAGGTCCCGGTCCCGGTGCCGGCCGTTGTGGGGGCGGGGACGGCGGCGTCGGTGCTGGTGGGCGGCTCGGCCGTTTCCGGGCGCGCGGGATCGTCGATGGTCATGACTGTCCTCGGAGTCGGTGTGTCGACAGGGGGAATCGACCCCCGGGTCAGACGTGTGCTCCGAGGGCCGTGGCGCGGGGTACGGACAGCCGGGGCGGGCCGCGCCGGGAGAGGGTGTGCGCGAGGACGACGCCGAGCAGCCGGCGGGTGTGCGGGCGCGGGCGTACGGGGTGCGGGAGTTCGGGCACGCGGACACGGAGGCGGGCGAGGGCGAGCAGCAGGCGCAGCGGGGTGAGGGCGAGGGCGCCGCCGACCACGCGGGCGAGGCCGAAGATCGCGGCCTCGCCGCGCGCCAGCCAGAGGCCGCAGATCAGGGCGGCGAGGAGGTGGGCGGCGAGCATGCCGCCGGAGGTGTGGCCGGTGACCATCTGCATCGCCGGCTCGGTGGCCGCGTGCCCCATGGTGGAGCCTGCCGTGTTCGGCGCCTCCATGGTCGCGCCGCCCATGGAGGCGCCCGCCATGCTCCCGCGCGGCAGGGCGTCGGCGTGGGCCGTGCCATGGCCCGCGCCGGTGTGGTGCGCCCCGCCCGTGGAGAAGATCAGGTGCAGGGCCGCCTGTACGGCGAGGAGGCCGCCGCCGATCGCGTAGGCGCCCCGCCGTCTGCCGCCGGCCAGCCAGGCGAGGCCACCGGTGACGGCGAAGGCGAGGTACAGCGACGGCCGGGGAATGTCGTGCGCAGACATGGACGAATGCCCCACAGCGGCCAGAGTCACGCACACCGCCGCGAAAAGAGCGGCGCGGAGGGCGCGTATCGGGGACCGGGCATCCGTCATCGTGCCGACATGGTGACATCCCGCCACCCGGGGGTGGGAGACCGCCTCCCGTTGTCCTGGTTCCGCCGTTCCTCCCGCAGCGGAAACACTGTGCTCCGTGCCGGACGCGGGTGCACAGTCATGGCATGAGACTTCTGATCTTGGGCGGAACGGAATTCGTGGGGCGGGCCGTCGTCGAGGCGGCGCTGGACAGGGGCTGGGAGGTGACGGTCTTCCACCGCGGCCGCCACGCTCCTCCGGCCGGCGTGGGCTCCTTGACGGGTGACCGTACGACTCCGGACGGGCTCGCCGCCCTCGCCTCCTCCGACGACACCTGGGACGCCGTCCTCGACACCTGGTCGGCGGCGCCCTCGGCGGTGCGGGACGCGGCGCGGCTCCTCGCGGACCGGGTGAAGCGGTACGTCTACGTGTCCAGCCGGTCGGTGTACGCCTGGCCGCCCGCGCCCGGTCTCGACGAGGACGGCCCGCTGGTCGAGGGGGACCCGAACGCCGGTGACGTGCCGTACGCCGAAGCCAAGCGGGGCGGCGAGCTGGCCGCCGTCGAGGCGTTCGGCGCGGAGCGCACCCTGTTCGTCCGCGCGGGCCTGATCATCGGCCCGTACGAGAACGTGGGCCGGCTGCCCTGGTGGCTGGGCCGGATCGCCCGCGGCGGCCCGGTCCTCGCGCCCGGGCCCCGCACGCTGCCGCTGCAGTACATCGACGTCCGTGACCTCGCCGAGTGGACGCTCGACGCGACCGAGGCCGGGCTCCACGGCCCGTACAACCTGGTCTCGCCGCCCGGGCACACGACCACGGGCGAGCTGCTCGACGCCTGTGTGCGCGTGACCGGTGCGGACGCCGAGCTGCGCTGGACGGCAGCGGAGACGATCCTCGCGGCCGGCGTCGAGCCCTGGTCCGACCTGCCGATCTGGATTCCGCCGGGCGAGTCGTACGACGCCATGCACACCGCGGACGTCTCCAAGGCGCTCGCCGCGGGCCTGCGCTGCCGGCCGGTGGAGGAGACGGTCGCGGACACCTGGGCCTGGCTGGAATCGGTCGGCGGGGCCGCGCCGCAGCGTCCCGACCGGCCGCGGCTCGGCCTCTCCCGCGAGCGGGAGGCCGCACTGCTGTCCTCGGAGTGAGCACCGGCTGAACGTCCCGGGCGTCCCTTCCGTATAGAGCCCCATGGGACGCACACGAAAACGTTCGACGCGCGCGAAGCGCGTGGTGGCCGCCTCCGTCGCGCTCGTTCTCGGCGGGGGCGGGCTCATCGCCGTCAATGTCTACGCCTCCGCCGGCGAGGGCCGGCGCGGCAGCGAGGAGTCCGGCGAACGGACCTCCTACTCCACCATCGACTGCCCCGATGTCGCCGAGGAACTGCGCGAGGTGCCGGAAGGCGCCCGGGGGGCGGTGGACCGTGAACTCGCCACGCTGGACAACCAGATCACCGTCGCCTACCAGCGGTTCGCCGAGAACAGGGAGCGCATCGAGCAGGATCCCGCCTTCGCCGAGCAGCAGATCCTGACCCCGCTGGAGAACGAGCGGCTCACCATCCTCCAGCGGATCGCGCTCCTGACGGACCAGCAGTCCTTGGAGGGTCTGGCACCCTGCACCCTGCGCGCGGACGACGACGCCCCCGCCGAGGGTGACGGCGAGGGCGAGGGCGGCGACGGCCAGGAGGACGGCCAGGACGGCGACGGCGAGGACGGCGGTCAGGACGAAGGCCAGGACGGCGGTCAGGAGGGCGAGGGCGGGGACGATCAGGAGGACGGCGAGGGTGCGGCCGGCAACGGGCCCGAGGCCTCCGACTTCGTCGACATCCGCTCCGTACAGCCCAATGTGAAGACACCCCGGCAGCGCTCGGGCGCCTCCCGTGGCACCTTCTCCACCGACTGCGGGCGCAACGAGAACGGCAAGTTCAACCCGGACAACGTGATCGTCGCGCCGGGCGTGAGCAACGGCGCCCACCACATGCACGACTACGTCGGCAACCAGGCCAACGACGCCTTCGCCGGCGACGACGACCTCGCGCGGGGCCGTACCACCTGCCGCAACCAGGGCGACCGGTCCACCTACTACTGGCCCGTCCTGCGGCTCCAGAACGGACAGGACGAGGACGACGCCGAGGCCGACGGCGGCGGGAAGGACCAGAACGTGGGCGAGATCCAGACGCCCGCGCAGGTCACGCTGAACTTCGTCGGCAGCCCGGTCTCCAAGGTGACGGCGATGCCGCGCTTCCTGCGGATCATCACGGGGGACGCCAAGGCGTTCACGAACGGCGACGCCAACGCCAACGCGTCCTGGTCGTGCACCGGTTTCGAGGACCGTCAGCTGAAGGACAAGTATCCGATCTGCCCGGAGGGCAGCAAGGTGGTGCGGACGTTCCGCTTCCAGAGCTGCTGGGACGGGCGGAACATCGACAGTGCCAACCACCGCACCCATGTGGCCTTCGCGGACCCGGCCAGTGGCCGTTGCGGCGACGGTTTCCGTGCCATCCCGCAGCTGGTGCAGCGGATCGTCTACGACGTGCCTCCCGGCCCGGGGTTCGCCGTCGACTCGTTCCCCGAGCAGCTGCACAAGCCGGTCACCGACCACGGCGACTTCATCAACGTCTTCGACCAGCGGCTGATGCAGCGGCTGGTGAGCTGCGTCAACGAGGGGCGCCGCTGCACCTGATCCTCAGTGGTGGCCCGCGGTGTGCGAAGCGTGCGGCTCGGTGGTCTCGATCTGACCACCGAGCCGTTCGCGTACGCGCGCCACCGTCCGGGGGTCGCCCGCCACGGTCCACTTCCGGCCGACGAGGTACGCACCGCCGTAGTCCTTGGCCTCGTTGATCCACTCACGCTGGCCCCGGTCGGTGGCGAACGTCAGGAGGACGTACGCGCCGTCCGGAGTCGCGCACTTCGCCCGGCGCAGTTCCTCCGCGTCCGTCTGGATGTCCGGCTCGCACGCCGCCTTCTCGGCGAGCTGTTCCAGGTTGCCCGTGGCCTCCTCGGGCACCTCGGGCTCCCCGCCCCCACCGCAGCCGGTCACCAGCACCATCGCGGCCAGGAAGGCCGCCGTCGCTGCTCGCCGCGTACGCATCACCATGCGAGCATCCTGCCCTCCCGGGCCCCCGCTCCGTGGCCGAACGCCAGGAGTGGTGGAATCCGATCGATTACGGTTTGGTACGAAAAGGACCGATCCGGAGGAGTCGACGCCATGCCCGCCATTCCCGCCGTCACCGTCGCCAACCTCCGGGACCTGGGCGGCCTGCCCCTGGGTGAGGGACGCAGCGTCCGCCCCGGCCGGGTCTTCCGCTCGGGGCAGCTCGACCGGTTCGACCCGTCCGACGCGGTGGTGGCCGGTCTGGGCATCCGTACCGTCGTCGACTTCCGGACCGAGTCCGAGCGGGCCGAGCGGCCCGACCACCTGCCGGACGGCGGGCGGCTGATCGTCGCCGACGTGCTCGCCGACCAGCTGGCCACGAGCGGCCTGCCGCCCGCCGCCCGGCTGAAGACACTGCTCACCAACCCCGTGCTGGCCGAGCAGGTGCTCGGCGGCGGCCGGGCGCACGAGGCCTTCGCCCGGACGTACCGGGCCTTCGTGTCCACGGACTCCGCCCGCGCCGCCTACCGGGCCTTCCTCACTGAGCTGGGCGATCCGCACACCGGCCCGCTCCTCTTCCACTGCACGGCGGGCAAGGACCGCACCGGCTGGGCGGCGACGATCCTGCTGGCACTGCTCGGAGCGGACGACGACACCGTGATGGCGGAGTACCTGTCGGTCAACACGGCCGTGCGGCAGGCCTTCGCGCCGATGATCGAAGGGTTCACGGCGCAGGGCGGCGACCCGGAGCTGGCGCTGGCGCTGGCGCTGATCGGGGTCGTACCGGCGTACCTGGCGGCGGCGCTGGACGAGGTGGCGGTGCGGCACGGGTCGATGGAGAAGTACGTACGGGAGGGGCTGGGGGTCCCGGACGAGGTGGTGGACGTGCTCCGCGAACGGCTGACGGTGTACGCGGCCTGAGCCGCGCTGTCCGCCGTCCCCGGGAGCCCGGGGTCCGGGGTGACCATCTGATCATTCGCTCGTTCTGCTGAATGTGAGCACCCAGGATCTCGCCCCCTCCCCCGCCGGTCCCGGCCACGGCCCCGGTCCCGTCGACGTCGAGCAGGCCGAGGCCGCGCTCGTCGAGCACTATCCGCGGCTGGTCCGGATCGCGTATCTCGTGCTGCCGCCGTCGCTGGGCCGTAACCGCCG
>NZ_BMTO01000001.1:209279-226925 GCF_014649715.1 Streptomyces lateritius | reverse complement strand
CGCTGCCGCGCCGCCGGACGTCCGGGGCCGCCGCCGCGGGCTCCGGCGGCGGGCCGGAGGACGCCGTCGACCCCGGGTACGCGTACGTGCGGGGCGAGGTCCTCCGGCAGGCGCTGATCGCCGGTCTGCCGCTGCGGCGGCGGGCGCTGCCGCGACGGGCGCAGTTTCCTCCGCTGCTGCCGCACGTGTGGGGGCTGCGGCTGTTCCCCCGCGCGGGCGGTGCCGACGAACTGGCCCTGGACCAGCGGCTGTCGGCGCTCTCGGGGCCCGCGCGCGCGGCGTACGTGCTGCGCGGTCTGGAGCGGCAGGGGGACCCGGAGGTGCTGCGGATGCTCGCGGCTGCCGGGGTGGAGGACGCTACGGCCGCCCTGGCGGAGGCGGACGGCGTGGAGGCGCACTACGGGCTGCTCGACTCGCCCGAGTTCGACCCCTGCTCGCTCCAGGCGCGGCCGACGGATCTGATGCGGCGCCGCCAGCACGGCAAGGCGGCGCTGGCCGCGGCGGCGGCCGTGGTCGTGTGCGGGACGCTGCTCGGGCTGCCGGGGGACGGCTGGGGAAGAAACGGTGCTGCGGCCCCTTCGTACGCCCGGAATCCGGCGGCGGAGGCGGCGCTCGACCCGGGGAAGGTGAAGCGAGTCGCCCCGGCGGTGTGGCAGCTCTCCACACGGACGGACTTCTCGGTGTGGCCGGAGCGCGGCGGCCTGGTCGGCGACCGGGCGCTGCTGCGGCGGGCGCTCGCCGTGTGGGCGCGGCCCGGCGGTTCGGTGCGGACGTCGGCGACGCCCGGGACGCCGGTGGGGCCGCCGATGGGGCCGCCGCAGCTGCTGTACGCGGGTGAGGTCGACGGGGCGCGGGTGGTGCTGTTCCACGACGGGCTGCGGGCGGTGCGGTACGCGGAGCCGGTCGGGGAGACGAGTGGGGCGGCGCTGGACTTCGCGCGGACGGACGGGGCCGACGCGGTCGGCTCCTCGGCGCTCGTCGTCTCGCGCAGCTCGGCCGCCGTGCGCTATCTGACGGCTCCTTGGGTGCGGGAGACGGCGGTACGGGACCTGTTGGCGCCGGCGAAGGAGCCGTGGCCGCTGGAGCGGGACGCGGAGGGGGTGACCGGGGCGATGCTCAGCCCGGCGCAGGCGCGGGGGTGCGCGTCCTGGAACACGCTGCAGGTGCGGGACGGGGCGGGGACGCGCCTGCTGACGGACTTGGGCGAGCTGGTGCCGGCCCGGCTGACCTCGGGACCGCCGGCGGCACCGGTGGACGCGACGGGGGCGGAGGCGCGGGCCGGGTGGGCGCGGACGGCGTGCCAGCTGGCGGCGGTCCGTTCGCACGGGGTGCGGTCGGTGAACGCCTGGCGGTTCGCCGAGCAGCGGCTGCCGGAGGGCGGGGGCCGGGCGGCCTGGCTGTGCACGCGGGCGGAGACCTGGAGGGGGACGGGGAGCAGGGTCCTGGCGCAGTTCCAGGTCCCTGCTCCGGACGTGGCGGCGGCGCTCGCGGCGAAGGCGGACGGGTCGCCGGCGTGCGGGGTGCGGGAGCCGCGGGTCCTGGCGGGGGTGCTGTGGCAGGCGAGGAGCGGCCGCTGGTACGTCCTGGCGGCGGGCAGCGAGGACGTGGCCTCACTCCGCACCTCGGGCGGCGTCACCGCCCATGCGAAGGGCCACCTCCTGGCCCTGAAGACGGAGCCCGGCGCCCGCGCGAACCTCTCCGGCACGCTGACCGACGGCACGACCCTGACGGCCCTCCGCTAGGCCGTGTCCGTGAAGTCCCGCCTGCCCTGCGGGCGGCGCCGCTTTCCGGACACGCCCCAGGGACTCCGAGGCCCCGGCCGGCGGTCCACCGCCGGCCGTCCACGGCGAAAAACCCCGTGCACGACCCTGTCGCGGGGTCCTTACCCCTCAGTACATTGACGGTATGTCTAATACGCAGCCTGCGCCGGTGGCGTCGGAGCGCATCGAGCTCAAGGCACGGAAGGTCTCCTTCGACTGGGAGGAGACCCCGCTCCACTGGGTTCCCGGCGACCCGTTCACGACCCACACCATCAACGTGCTGCACCTGCTGCTTCCGGCCGGTGAACGCTGGTTCGTGCACGTGTACAAGCAGGTGCTCCCGTACATCACCGACGACCGGCTGCGCGCGGACGTCATCGGCTTCATCGGGCAGGAGGCAGTGCACTCCCAGGCCCACGACGACGTCCTCCCCCACCTCAAGAAGCTCGGCCTCGACCCCACGCCCTACACCGCCCAGGTCGACTGGTTCTTCGAGAAGCTGCTCGGTGACCGGACCCTGCCGCCCGGAAGGCCGCGGCGCTGGTGGCTGATGGAGCGGGTCGCCCTCATCGCCGCCATCGAGCACTACACCGCCTTCCTCGGCAACTGGGTCCTCAACGCCGAGGAACTCGACCGTCGGGGCGCCGATCCCACCATGCTCGACCTGCTGCGATGGCACGGCGCGGAAGAGGTCGAGCACCGCTCCGTCGCCTTCGAACTCTTCATGCACCTCGACGGCGGCTACCGCCGCCGCGCCCGCACCTGGGCCACCGCCTTCACCGCCATGGTCTTCCTCTGGCAGCGCGGCACCCGCTTCTTCATGGAGAACGACCCCACCCTCGTCGACGGCAAGGCCTCGGTCGGCCAACTCGTCCGCAAGGGCAGGGAAGGCCTGCTGCCCTCCACGCCCGACCTGCTGCGCGCGGTCCCCCGCTACCTCAGCCGCTCCTACCACCCCTCCCAGGAGGGCGACACCGCCCAGGCGGTGGCCTACCTCGCCTCCTCCCCCCGGCGCCAACGGAGGCCGTTGATGTCCCGACCGGTCACCCTCGCCCTGGTCGCCGGAGCCGCGCTCCTCGCCAAGCGGGCCATGCGCCGCCGGATCAACGCCGCCCCGCTGTGGCCCATGCCCGCCCTGGACGAGCCGACATCGGGCCGCGGCCGCCTCGCCACCGTCACCCGGAAGGTCCTCGTCACCGGCCGCAGCTCGCCCGCCGAGGGCGTCGTCCAGCTGCGCCTCGAAGGCACCGGCCTGCCCGCCTGGCAGCCCGGCGCCCACGTCGACCTGGTGCTCCCCTCCGGCCTGGTGCGCCAGTACTCGCTCTGCGGTGACCCGGCCGACACCGACACGTACACCGTGGCGACCCGGCTCGTGGAGGGCGGCCGGGGCGGCTCCCGCGAGGTGCACGAACAGCTCCACGAGGGCACCGAGATCGAGGTCCGCGGCCCCCGCAACCGCTTCCCGCTCGTCGACGCCCCCTCCTACGTCTTCGTCGCCGGCGGCATCGGCATCACGCCCGTCCTGCCCATGCTGCGCGCGGCCGACCGGGCCGGCGCCGACTGGCGGCTGCTGTACTGCGGACGCAGCCGCGCCACCATGCCGTACCTCGACGAGATCGAGAAGCTCGGCGGCGGGCGGAGCGAGACGGGGGTCCCGCCGGCCGGAGGCCGGGGGAGGGTGACAGTGGTCGCCGAGGACGAGTCCGGGGTTCCGGAGCTCGGTTTCCTCGCCGACACCCCGCCCGAGACAGCCGTCTTCTGCTGCGGGCCGGACGGGCTGATGGACGCCGTGGCCGCCGCCCTGCCCGACGGCCGCACCCCCCGCCTGGAGCGCTTCTCCCCCGCCGCCGCGGGCGGCGGCGCCTTCGAGGTCGAACTGCGGCGCACCGGGCGCACGTTGACGGTGGCACCGGACCGGTCCGTGCTCGCCGCGGTGCGAGGGGCTGTGCCGGGTGTCCCTTACTCCTGCGAGCAGGGCTTCTGCGGTACCTGCCAACAGCGGGTCCTTGCGGGCGAGGTCGACCACCGGGACGAGCTGCTCACCGACGCGGAGCGGAGCGACTCGATGCTGATCTGTGTCTCGCGGTGCGCCGGTGAACGGCTGGTCCTCGACCTCTGATCAGGGAAGGATCAGCCAGTCGAAGACGAGCGCGGCGGCGAGGCCGGCCACCAGCAGCCAGGTGCCCAGCCGCGTACGGCCGTTGCGGGAGAGTTCGATCACCACACCGCAGAGGATCATGGCCAGTCCGTACACCCCGACGACCAGCACGGACGTACGGCTGGCCAGTCTGATCACCAGGACGGCCGCCATCGCGACCAGCAGGACGGACGCGGCCGCCATCCGCAGCCGGCGTGCCTGCCTGGGCGTCATGCCCGTCGCCTCGGCCTCGGAGGTCGCTGCCGGGGTGTCCTGATCAGAAGCGCTCATGTGGTGGGAGCGTAACGGACGCCCGTTAGGCTGTTCGCATGACGACCGGGGTGCGCCGCAGGATGGGCGTCGAGGAGCGCAAGCAGCAGCTGATCGGGGTGGCCCTCGAGCTGTTCAGCCACCGCTCTCCCGACGAGGTCTCCATCGACGAGATCGCCGCGGCCGCCGGCATCTCGCGGCCGCTGGTCTACCACTACTTCCCCGGCAAGCAGAGCCTGTACGAGGCGGCGCTGCGGCGGGCGGCCGACGAGCTGGCCGCGCGGTTCCTGGAGCCGCCGCAGGGGCCGCTGGGGGCGCGGCTGCTGCGGGTGATGGGCCGGTTCTTCGACTTCGTGGAGGAGCACGGGCCGGGTTTCTCGGCGCTGATGCGCGGCGGCCCCGCCGTGGGTTCGTCCACCACGAACGCGATGATCGACGAGGTGCGGCAGGCCGCCTACGAGCAGATCCTGGCCCATCTGGAGGTGGCGCACCCTTCGGCGCGGCTCGAACTGGTCGTCCGCTCGTGGGTGTCGCTCGCCGAGTCGACGGCGCTGCTCTGGCTGGACGGGCGGCGGGTGCCGCGCGCGGAGCTGGAGTTGCAGCTGGTGCACGACTTCGCGGCGCTGGCCGCGGTGAGCGCCGCGTACGACGAGGAGATGGCGGACGTCCTGATCCGGATCCTCGGTGACGAGCCGGCCGACGGGCCGTTCGGTGAGCTGGTCGGCCGGCTGCTCGTGCTGGCGCCGCAGTTGCCGGCTCAGCCCTTGCGGTAGGAGGCGTCGAGGTCGCGTACCTCGGCGGAGATCCGTACCCCTTCGGTCTGCTTGAGGTGCGCGGGCAGCAGCGCGACGACAGCCTCGGCCAGGCGGGCCTTGGTCTCGTCGGTGCGGCCCGGCAGGAGCGCGATGTCGACGTGGACGACGACGTCGTCGGTCGAGCCGTCCCCGCAGACGGTCTCCTCGATCTCGCGGAAGCGGGTCTTGCAGGCATCGATCCGGGTGTCGACGGTCTCCACGACGAGCGGGTGCAGGGCGAGCGCGAAGCCCCGCCGGTCGAGTGGTGCGGAGTAGTCCACGGTGATCTGCGGCATGGGGGCTCCCGGTCGAAAGGATGTCTGGCCACAGCTTTACGGTGATCGCCATGACGACACAAGTGGCCTTCCGGCAGGCGGACGACCGGGATCTCGACGTGCTGGTGGGGCTGTTCGACGGGGCGGCGCGGTGGATGGTGCGCGGCGGCATCGACCAGTGGAAGCCGGGCGACAAGACCACGGAGCACTTCCGGTCGCGGATGGCGGCGGGCGAGGTGTGGCTGGCGTCCCAGGGGGGTCGGCCCGTCGGCGCGTACGAGCTGTGGTGGGAGGACGAGCAGGCCTGGGGGCCGCAGCCGCCGGTCGCGGGCTATGTCCACCGGTTGATGACGGACCGGGAGAGCGCCCCCGCCGGGGCCGGCCGGGCGCTGCTCGCGCACGCGGAGGAGCGGATCGCGGCCGGCGGCCGGGCGGTGGCACGGCTGGACTGTCTGTCGAGCAACCCGCGGCTGCGTGCCTACTACGAGGCCGCGGGGTACACGGCCGTCGGCGAGGAGCCGGGAAAGCTCGCCGCCGACGGCACGCGTTACGGGGTCACGCTCCTGGAGAAGGCGCTCAACGTGCGGTGAACACCGCCACCGTGCGGGCCGGGACCGTGAAGGTGCCCGAACCCGTCTCGTAGGAGGCGGACTTGACGGTGGTGTCGGCGCCGGCGGCCTGGACCGGGTGGAGGGTGTAGTCCTTTCCGGCCAGGCCGGTGACCCGCTGGGTCTGCCGGTCGGGGGTGGCGTTGAAGACCACGACCAGGTCGCCGAGGCGCATCGTGATCACGCCGGGGGTCTCCCCGGTGCCGGAGAGCGGGAAGGACAGGGCGTCCTGGACCTGTCCGGCGGTGGCGAGGGAGAAGACCGGCTCGGTGGTACGGATCTTCTGCAGGTCCCGGTAGGCGGCCGAGGCGCCGTCGATCTGGTCGCAGCCGACCGTCAGGGACGGGGCGGTGAGCAGCGGCTTTCCGTAGCCCCACTTGGCCTTGTTGTCGGCCGCGGGGGGCAGGCCGCGGCCGAAGCCGTTGCCGTCCCGGCAGTCCCAGTGGATGGCGTTGAACCAGTCGCCGCTGTCGTACGAATTGCGGTCCAGGGACTTGGAGCGCAGCAGGTCCGAGCCGGCCTGGGAGAGCGCGGGGCCCTGCGAGAGGGTCGCGGTCGCCATGGCGAGGACCTGCATCCTGGCCCGGTCGGCGGCCGAGGTGGCCGCCGGCAGCTTGAAGGCGAGGGCGTCGTAGAGGGTCTCGTTGTCGTGGGCGTCGGCGTAGGCGAGGGCGTCGCCCGGGACGGCGGCGTAGCCGGCCGGGGCGCCGTTGTAGTCGACCTGGGAGCCCTTGACCGTTCGGCCCGAGGTGTCGGTGAAGGAGTAGGAGGCGAGGTTGCCGCTCAGTCCCACCTTGATCAGGTCCTGGTAGTGGAGGAGGCGGGCCTTCTGCTGCTCGGGGGTGCCGTTGGCGGTCGAGGAGTTGGGGTCGGTGAACAGGCCCGATGCGAAGCCCTGGACGCCGGGGTCCTCGTCGAAGGGGCCGCCGCCGCGGACGGCGTCGCGGGCCCGGTCGGAGAAGGTGGCGATGCCGGTCCCGGCCATGTTCTTCTGGGTGGCCTGGACGAAGCGGGCGTCGTCGGCGATCTCGCCGAAGTTCCAGCCCTCGCCGTAGAGGACGATCGCCTTACCGTCGACGCCGTCCTTCTCGACGGTCAGCGCGTCGAGCGCCTTGCGGACGGCGAGGATGTTGTCCTTCGGGTGGTGTCCCATGAGGTCGAAGCGGAAGCCGTCGACCTTGTACTGCTTGGCCCAGGTGACGACCGAGTCGACGACGAGCTTGCCCATCATGGCGTTCTCGGGCGCGGTGTTGGCGCAGCAGGTGGAGGTGGCGACGGAGCCGTCGGCCTGGAGCCGCTGGTAGTAGCCGGGGACGATCCGGTCGAGGACCGACTTCTCCGACTGTCCGGCGGCGACGGTGTGGTTGTAGACGACGTCCATGACGGTGCGCAGGCCGGCGCCGTTGAGGGACGCGACCATCTGCCGGAACTCGACCGTGCGGCGGCTGCCTTCGGGGTCGGTGGCGTAGGAGCCCTCGGGGACGGTGTAGTGCAGCGGGTCGTAGCCCCAGTTGTAGGCGTCCCTGGCCGCGGCGGCGGCAACGCAGGCCTGCTGCTCCTCGGAGTCGGGGGCGTAGACCGACAGGTCGCAGGCCGGGGTGGTCTGCTCGGACTTCTTCTCGGGGATGGTGCCGATGTCGAAGGCGGGCAGGAGGTGGACGTAGGAGGTCCCGGAGGCGGCCAGCGCCTTGAGGTGTCGGGAGCCCTTGCTGCCGGCGTCCGTGAAGGCGAGGTAGGTGCCCTTGTGGTCGGCCTCGGCCGTCGGGTCGGCGATCGAGAAGTCGCGGATGTGCAGCTCCTGGATCTGGGCGTCCCGCAGTGGCACGGCGGCCGGCTTCTTCAGGCCGGCCCAGCCCTGGGGGGCGAGCTTCGGGTCGGCGAGGTCGACGACGAGGCTGTGGGTGGAGTCGGTGGTCAGGGCGGTGGCGTAGGGGTCGGTGACCTTGTTGGTGACGACCTGCCGGACGCTGGGCGCCCAGACCTTCACCGTGTACCGGTACGGCTTGCCGGTCCACGCGCGCGTGCCGGTGACCGACCAGACGCCGGAGGCGGCGTCGCGGCGCATGGGGACGGCCTTGCCGTCGAGTTCGAGGGTGACGGACTGGGCGGTGGGGGCCCACAGGGAGAGGGTGGGGCGGCCGTCGCGGAAGACCGGGCCGAGGGCGGCCCTGGTGGCCTTCGGCGCGTAGAGGTCGTCGAGGACGCCGGCGAGCTGGACGCCGGTGGCGGTGAGGACCGCCCCGTTCGCCGCGTACTGGGCGGCGACGAGCTGGCCCTTGAGGGCTTCGCGGACGCGGTCGCGGTCGCGCGGGTCGACGGTGAAGGCGCCGTAGGACTTCAGGTGGGGGAAGGCGGCCTTCTGGGCGTCGGTCAGCTCGGTGCGGTTCAGGCGCAGCACCTGGCGGTCGCCGGTGAGGGTGCCGTCCTGGACGGTGATCGAGCCGTCGCGGGAGGTGAGGAGTGCGTGGGAGGCGGCGGTGTCGTCGCCGTTCCAGGCGAGGGTGGTCTCGTCGATCCAGACCGCCTGGGCCTTGGTCAGGTCGAGGGCCGCGCCGCTGCCCTTGGGCTGCGGCAGCAGGTACTTCTCCTGGCCGCCGAGCATCCAGACCTCGTGGCCGTTCGCCTTGAGGTCGAGGGACTGGTCGGTGGGCAGGTCCTTCTCGTCGCCCTTGTGGAGGATGTAGCTGAGGGAGGTCGCGCCCGGTGCGAGCGGGACTTCGTAGACCGCTCCGTAGGCGTCGGTACGCACCGGCTCCAGCGGCTTGGACCAGTCGGTCGGGTTCGCGGCGCCGGTCCAGGTGTGCAGGCCCCAGCCCGCGTGGTTCCCGTCGGCCCGCTTGTAGTGGAGGACGGCCTTGGTCGTGTCCTGGGGCGGGTACGCGCCTTCGGGCGCGGCGTTGAGGACGGTCGGGCTGCCCTGCTCGATCCAGACCTCGCCGGTCTTGGAGAGGTCGATGGCGCGGTCGGCGTCGGTGTCCTTGACCCCGTCCTTGTTCACGGCGATGAAGCCGACCGAGGAGGCGCCTGGCTTGAGCTTGACGTAGGCGAAGGCGCCGTAGGCGTCACGGCCGGTGAAGGGCTTGCCGGCGGGCCAGGTGGTGCCTTCGCCGTCGGCGATGTCGCCCCAGGTGTAGAGGCCCCAGTCGTCGTAGTTCCCGTCCGTACGCTTGTAGTGGACGATCGCGTAGTCGCGCTGGGTTGCGGTCGGCGGCTGTTCGACGGCGGGGGCGCCGCTGGTCGTCGCGGCGGTGGCGCTCGCGGTGCGGCCGGTGCTGTCGACGACGACTGCCTTGTAGCGCAGGGCGGTGCCGGCCGGTGCGGTGACCTTCTGGGTGACCTTGTAGGGGGCGTGGTCGGCGGAGCCGAGGACCTGCCACTTCCCGCTGCCGGTCTGGGCGGCGAAGACCACCCGGTTGAGGCTGCCGCCGTCGACGTCGGCAGAGATCTCGACGGTGCCGGTGGCACCGGCCGCGGGGGCCTCGAGTGTGATCGTCGGCGCCGTGGCGGGCGCGGGGAGCGGCGTGGCCGCCTTGAGGACGAGGGAGCCGAGGGCGGGGACGGTGACCTTGATCTTCGTGTCGGCGGCGCTGGTGACGCGGGTGTCGCCGCCGTGGATCGCGGTGAACCGCGTGTGCGGGGCGGAGCCGGTCGGGATCTCGACGGTCTTCGCCTCGGTGGCGCTGTTCACGGCGACCACGTACTCGGCCGGCCCCGTCTTCGCGCGGGCGTCGGTACGGGAGAAGGCGTAGACCGAGCCCTCGGCGTACCGCTGCTCCTGGACGCCGTCGCGCAGCGCCGGGTTCTTCCGGGTCAGCTCGGCGAGGCGGGCGATCTGCCGGTAGAGGGGGTGCGCGGTGTCGTACGCGTCGTCCGCGTGGGTGCGGTCGGTGCCGAGCTGGTCGTCGTCCAGGTAGTCGGCGGCCTTCGAGCCGAACAGCGTCTGGCGGGCGTCCTTGTCGCCGCCGGGCCCGGTGAAGCCCTGCTCGTCGCCGTAGTAGACGACGGGGTTGCCCCGGCTGAGGAACATCAGCTCGTTGGCGAGCCGGTAGCGCCGCAGCAGTTCGGCGTCGTCGGCCTTCGGGTTGTCCTGCTTGAGGAAGGCGCCGAAGCGGCCCATGTCGTGGTTGCCGAGGAAGGGCACCGACTCGTAGGCGTTGGCCTTGTCGGTGGTGTAGCGGTAGTCCTGGGAGAAGAGGTTCGCCAGCTTGTCGGCGGAGCCGCTCTGCGAGGCGAAGGCGCGGGCCGCGTCCTGGAAGGGGAAGTCGAGGGTGGCGTCCAGGCGGCCCTCGGTCACGTACGGCGCGGTGACCGCGGGGTCGGCGGAGTAGACCTCGCCGAACATGAAGAAGTCGTCACGGCCGCGCCGGGCCGCGTACTCGTCGAGGGCGGTGGCCCACTGGGTCCAGAACTCGGTGTTGACGTGCTTGACCGTGTCGATGCGGAAGCCGTCGATGTCGAAGTCGCGCACCCAGCGCTGGTAGATCTTCTCCATGCCCTCGACGACCTCGGGACGCTCGGTCCACAGGTCGTCCAGGCCGACGAAGTCGCCGTTGGCGGAGGACTCGCCGGCGAAGGTGGAGTCGCCCCGGTTGTGGTACATCGTGGGGTCGTTGAGCCAGGAGGGGACCTTGAGGTTCCTCTTGTCGGGGGCCACCACGGGCGTGCGGGGGAAGGAGTCCCTGTCGACGGGCGGGAAGCGCTTCGACCCGTCGGCGTAGTCGGCGTCGTCGAAGGGGGCGCCGTCCTTGGTGAGGTAGGGGAAGGCTCCCTTGGAGAGGTACGTGTAGGACTTCTCCTGGTAGTCGACGACGTCGGCGGTGTGGTTGGTGATGACGTCGAAGAAGACCTTCATGCCCTTGGCGTGGGCCTGGTCGATCAGCTTCTCCAGGTCGGCGTTGGTGCCGAAGTGCGGGTCGACCTGGGTGAAGTCGGTGATCCAGTATCCGTGGTAGCCGGCGCTCGCGTCCTTGCCGGCGCCCTGCACGGGCTGGTTCTTGAAGATCGGCGCCAGCCAGATGGCGGTGGTGCCGAGGCCTTTGATGTAGTCGAGCTTCCGGGTCAGTCCCTTGAGGTCGCCGCCCTGGTAGAAGCCCTTGTCGCTGGGGTCGAAGCCGGTCTCCAGGCGGGTGCCGGTGAGGCCGCCGCGGTCGTTGCGGGTGTCTCCGTTGGCGAACCGGTCGGGCAGGACGAAGTAGAACTGCTCCCGCGTGAGGTCGTGCCGTGCGGGCTGCGCGGCGAGCGCCTTGTCGGAGGGCGGGGGCGGCGGCGGGGGCGCGGCGGCCGCGGGCAGGGCCGGCACGAGGGCCGCGCACAGGGCGGTGGCCACGGCGGCCGCCGTTCTCTTGCGTATCACGAGGGTTCTCCCTGGAGGTACGGGAAGGAGGGCCGCCCCCGGCGGGGCGGCCCTGGCGAGAAGGGGTGTCAGGTGCGGAAGGTGTCGTTCAGGACGATCTGGCCGGACGAGGGGACCGTCGCCGTGCGGTTGGCGCCCGACTCCCAGGTGACGTTTCCGGCCGCGTCCTTGCGGATGTACTTGTACTCGAAGGCCGTGCCGGCGGGCAGGGCCACGTCCAGCTTCCAGACGGGGTAGGCCGCCGGGTCGAGCTTGCGCGCCGAGGCCGCGTTCCAGTTGCCGAGGGCCGCCTGGTTGCCGGTGACATAGATGTTCTGGCCGGTGACGGTCGTGGCGTTCACCTGGAAGGACGCGCCGGTGCTCGCGGGCGGGGTCGGAGTCGTGCCGCCTCCGCATGTCTTGGCGTTGACGTGCAGCGCGACCGCCGTGTTCGAGGCGAGCGTCGCCGTGAACTGGCCGGCGGAGTTCACCGTGACGGCGTTGCCCGTCTGCACGTCGCAGTAGGTGCCGGCGGGCAGCCCCGTCTGGAAGGTGCGGGTGAGCGCGGAGCCCTCGTGGTTGATCGCCACGTACGCCTTGGCGCCGCGCCCGAAGGCGATCGCGTTGTTGCCGTTGTCCCACCAGTTGGTGACGGACGTGCCCCGGGCGGCGTTGCGGAAGCCGACCATCGAGGCGATCTCGCGCCAGGCGTGCTGGCACTTCCAGCCGTCGCTGTAACAGGCGTTGACCTGCCCGCCGTTCGGCGCGCCCGCGTCCTTGTCGGACCACTCGTAGCCGGAGTGGACGTCCGGTGAGCCGTAGGGCCAGGCCAGCATGAAGACCGAGGCGAGCGTGTAGGTGGCGCCCGACTTGTAGTTCAGGGTGTCGCCACCGCGCTCGGTGTCGTGGTTGTCGACGAAGACGCCGGACTTGCCGGAGGCCATGTACCCCCAGGACTCGCCGAAGTTGCTCAGGTAGGAGAGCTTCTCCGAGCCGAAGATCCGCTTGAGGTCCCGTGCGTAGCGGAACTCCTGCACGTCTCCGTTGCCGAGGTACTCGCTGGGCGAGACGGCCTCGCCCGCGCCGAATATCGCCTCCTGCTTCCAGTAGACACCCGGGTTCGTCAGCCGCGACTTGATGTTCGCGAGGTCGGCGGCCGGCATGTGCTTCGCCGCGTCGACGCGGAAGCCGTCGACGCCGAGCGTGAGCAGGTCGTTCATGTACGCGGCGATCCGGCCGCGCGTCCAGTCCTCGCCGGTGTCGAGGTCCGGGAGGCCGACGAGCTCGCAGTTCTGCACGTCCGCCCGGTCCTGGTAGTTCGAGATCGTGGACCGGCAGTCGTCCATGTCGGCGCCCGAATAGAGGCCCGGGTAGTCGTACTTCGAGAAGGAGGTGCCGCCGGTGCCCGTGCCGGAGGCGTTCGCCATGTGGTTGATGACGGTGTCGGCGACGACCTTCACACCGGCCGCGTGGCAGGTGTCGACCATGGCCTTGAACGCGGTGCGGTCGCCGAGGGGGCCGGCGATCTTGTAGCTGACGGGCTGGTAGGCGGTCCACCACGTGCTGCCCTGGATGCGCTCCTGGGGCGGTGAGACCTGGACGTAGCCGTAACCGGCCGGGCCGAGCTGCTCGGTGCAGGCCTTCGCCACGGAGGCGAACTTCCACTCGAACATCACCGCGGTGACGTCTTTCTCACCGGGCGGGGCGGCCTGCGCGGGGGCGGGTGCCGTGACGGCCACAGCGGCTCCCGCCACGACGGCGAGTGCAGCGGCCACGGTCTTTCTGGCCATGTTTCCTCCTGGGGAAGGGAGGTGCGGGGGGGCGAAGCAGGTTCGCAATCTCTTGCTGCAAGAAAGCAGCAAGTGTTTTCGGTCGTGACCGTACGAGTCCCCCGGCGCCCGGTCAACCCTTTGGACACACTCCCGCTACCCGCCGGAAATCAACGGGTGCGCGGCTGAGCCGTGGAGCCCCTTACCACCAGCTCCGGCTGGAAGACGAACTCCGTGCGCTGCACCGGGTTCCCCTCGATCTCTTCCAGGAGCGCCCCGACCGCCGCCGTCGCCATGGCCTGAACCGGCTGGCGTACGGTCGTCAACGGCGGGTCGGTGAAGGCGATCAGCGGCGAGTCGTCGAAGCCGACCACCGACACGTCGTGGGGCACGTCGAGGCCCCGGGCCCGCACCGCGCGGATCGCGCCGAGCGCCATGAGGTCGGAGCCGCAGACGATGCCCGTGCAGCCCTGGTCGAGGAGGATGTCGGCCGCCGCGTGCCCGCCCTCGACGCCGAACAGCGTGGGGCGGACGTACCGTTCGGCCTCCGCCCGCTCCACGCCCAGCAGGTCGTGCAGTTCGGCGGCGAAGCCCTCGGCCTTGCGCCGTGAGGGGACGTACCGCGTCGGCCCGGTGGCGAGTCCGATCCGCTCGTGGCCCAGCTCGACCAGGTGCCGTACGGCCATCCGCGCCGCCGCCCGGTCGTCGGGCGAGACAAAGTTGGCGTCGACGCGTTCGTTGAAGCCGTTGATGAGGACGAACGGGACGCCTCGCGCGGCCAGCCGGACGTAGCGGGCCGGGTCGGCGGAGGCGTCCGCGTGCAGACCCGAGAGGAAGACGATGCCGGTGACCCCGCGCTCCTCCAGCTGCTCGACCAGCTCGTCCTCGGTGGCGCCGCCCGGCATCTGGGTGCAGAGCACCGGGGTGTAGCCGTGTCCGGCCAGCACCTGTTCGATGACCTGGGCGAACGCCGGGAAGATGGGATTGATCAGCTCCGGCACGACCAGGCCGACCAGGCCCGCGCTGCGGCGTCTGAGCCGTACGGGACGTTCGTAGCCGAGCACGTCGAGCGCGGCGAGGACCTTGTGCCGGGTCCCGCCGGCCACGCCCGCCTTGCCGTTGAGGACACGGCTGACGGTGGCCTCGCTCACCCCCGACTGGGCCGCGATGTCCGCGAGCCGCGGGGCGCCGTTCCCGGCGCCCCGCGGCAGGGGGATCGTCACACCGCCCACCAGACGGTGGTGTCGGCGGGCAGCTCCACGACGCCCTCCCCGTGGGAGACGGGCTCGTTGGAGAGGAGGAACCGGCCGGGCAGCGGGACGGGAATGGCCCGGCCGGTGGTGTTGGCGGTGCAGACGAAGCCGTCGCGGCGGAACGCGAGGACGCCCTCGGGCGCCTCCATCCACTCGACGTCCTCGCCGGCACCGAGTCCGGGCTGTTCGCGGCGCACGGCGAGCGCGCTGCGGTACAGCTCCAGGGTGGAGCCGGGATCCCCGGCCTGGGCCTCGACGCTGAGCCCGCCCCAGGTGGCGGGCTGCGGCAGCCAGCTGCCGCCGTCACCGAAGCCGTACGAGCTGCCCTCGACGGTCCACGGAATCGGGACCCGGCAGCCGTCGCGGAAGCCGTCCTGGCCGGTGGCCCGGAAGAACGACGGGTCCTGACGGACCTCGTCGGGCAGGTCGGTGACGTCCGGCAGGCCGAGCTCCTCGCCCTGGTAGACGTAGGCCGAGCCGGGCAGCGCCAGCATCAGCAGGGTCGCGGCCCGCGCGCGGCGCAGGCCGAGCTCTCGGTCGCCGGCCGTCCGCAGCTGCGTGCCGAGGCCGGCCGGGTTGGCGAAGCGGGTGGCGTGCCGGGTGACGTCGTGGTTCGAGAGCACCCACGTCGCCGGGGCGCCGACCGGACGCATCGCGGCGAGCGAGTCGTCGATGACCCGGCGCAGCTCCTCGGCGTCCCAGTGGGTGCCGAGGTACTGGAAGTTGAACGCCTGGTGCATCTCGTCGGGGCGCACGTAGTTCGCGGTGCGCTCGACGGTCGGGGTCCACGCCTCGGCGACGAGGACGCGCTCACCGTCGTACTCGCCGAGCACCTGGCGCCAGGAGCGGTATATCTCGTGGACGCCGTCCTGGTCGAAGAAGGGCATGACGTCGTTGCCGAGCAGCTTCAGCTGGTCGTGGGCGCCGATGTCGGGCAGGCCCTCGGCCTTGACCAGACCGTGGGCGACGTCGACGCGGAAGCCGTCGACGCCCATGTCGAGCCAGAAGCGCAGGATGGAGCGGAACTCGTCGCGCACGGCCGGGTGTTCCCAGTTGAAGTCGGGCTGCTCGGGCGCGAAGAGGTGGAGGTACCACTCACCGGGGGTGCCGTCCGGCTCCGTGACGCGGGTCCAGGCGGGGCCGCCGAAGATGGACTCCCAGTCGTTCGGCGGCTCGGAGCCGTCCTCGCCCTTGCCGGTACGGAAGTGGTAACGCTCGCGCAGCGGCGAGCCGGGGCCCTCGCGCAGTGCCCGCTGGAACCACTCGTGCTGGTCGGAGGAGTGGTTGGGGACCAGGTCGACGATGATCCGCAGGTCCAGCTCGTGCGCCTCGCGGATCAGCGCGTCGGCGTCGAGGAGGGAGCCGAACATGGGGTCGATGGCCCGGTAGTCGGCCACGTCGTAGCCGGCGTCGGCCTGCGGGGAGGCGTAGAAGGGGGAGAGCCAGACGGCGTCGACGCCCAGCTCCTTCAGGTACGGCAGCCGGCCGCGGATGCCCTCCAGGTCGCCCATGCCGTCGCCGTTTCCGTCGGCGAAGCTGCGCGGGTAGACCTGGTAGATCACCGCGTCTCTCCACCAGCCCGTGTGCGTGCCGGTGGTCGGGGCGGCGGCGGGGGCAGCGAGATGCTGGGTCATGACTTCCCTGGGAGGTAAGGAGTGGGGGCGGCGCGGCTCCGCCGTCCGACACGGGGACGGAGCCGAGCGCCGCTCTTGTGAAGGTGCGGGTGGGTGCTCAGCCCTTGACGGCGCCGGCGGACATGCCGGTCACCAGGTGCCGCTGGGCGAAGAGGAACACCAGGGCGGCCGGGATGGCGATGAGCACGGAGGCCGCGGACATCGGGCCCCACTGGGCGCCGTACTGGTTGACGAACTTCTGCAGACCGCCCGCCAGCGTCAGGTTCTCGTCGCCGACCATGAAGGCGGAGGCGTAGGCGACCTCGCCCCACGCGGTGATGAAGGAGTAGAACGCGGTCACCGCGATGCCGGGCTTGGCGAGCGGAAGGATCAGCCGCCAGAAGGTGCCGAACGGGTTGAGGCCGTCGACGTAACCGGACTCGTCGATCTCGCGCGGGATGGTGTCGAAGAAGCCCTTCATCATCCAGGCGCAGAAGGGGACGGCGATGGTCAGGTACGTGATGACCAGGCCGGCCGACTTATTCAGCAGCCCCAGCGACGACATGATGTTGTAGATCGGCACGATCAGGACCGCGACCGGGAACATCTGGGTGATCAGCAGCGTCCACATCAGTCCCCGCTTGCCGGGGAAACGGAAGCGGCTGACGGCGTAGCCGGTGGTGGAGGCGATGAAGACGCCGAGGATCGTGGTGAGGCCCGCGACGAGCAGCGAGTTGCCGAACCAGGCGAGGAACTGGGTGTTCTCCAGCAGGTCGGTGTAGTTCGCGAGCGTCGTCTCCTTGACGAAGTCGGTCGTGGTCGCGTACGTGGCCGGCTTCAGCGAGGTGAGCAGGACCCACAGCACCGGGAAGACGGCGATCACGGAGGCCACGATCAGGGTGAGGTGCAGCCCGACCGAGGCGAGCGGCGAACGGCGTCCGCGGATCGGCGTGTGGGTGGCGGTGGTCTGTGCGGTGGTCACCAGACTTCTCCCTGCTTGCGGAGGACTCGCCGGTAGACCGCGGCGAAGACCATCAGGAGGACCAGGATCAGGACGCCCCAGGTGGACGACTGGGCGAAGTCACGGGGGCTGATCTCGAAGGAGAACTTGTACGCCTGGGTGACCAGGATCTGGGTGGCCTCACCGGGTCCGCCCCGGGTGAGCAGGAAGATCACCGGGAACATGTTGAAGGTCCAGATGGTGCTCAGCAGGATCACGGTGGTGGAGACCGAGCGCAGGCCGGGCAGCGTGATGTGCCGGAAGCGCTGCCAGGCGTTGGCACCGTCCATCTCCGCGGCCTCGTACAGCTCACCGGGGATGGACTGCAGGCCACCGAGCAGGGCGACCATCATGAACGGGATGCCGAGCCAGACGTTCACGGCGATGACCGAGAACTTGGCCCAGGTGGGGTCGTTCAGCCACGGCACGGCGTCGAGGCCGCCACCGGCGAGGATCTGGTTGAGCATGCCGCGGCGCTCGTCGTAGAGGAAGCGCCAGGCGAAGACAGAGACGAAGCCGGGCACGGCCCAGGGCAGGATCAGCAGCATCCGGTAGACGGAGCGGCCGGCGATCCTGCGGTTGAGGATGTTGGCGAGGGCCAGGCCGAGGGCGAAGGTGACGGACACACAGGACACCGTCCACACCAGCGTCCAGCCCAGGGTGGAGAGGAACTGCCCTCCGGTGAGCGCGTCGGCGTAGTTGTCCAGGCCCACGAACTCGTACGTCGCGGGAATGTTGTTGACGCCGATGCTCCGCGCGACGTTGCGCTCGTTCGCGTCGGTGAGGGAGAGGTAGATGCCTCGGATCAGCGGATAGCCGATGATCACACCGATCA
>NZ_BMTO01000001.1:137525-209168 GCF_014649715.1 Streptomyces lateritius | reverse complement strand
TGTCGCGGGCGACGTGGTCGCCCGCGGCCTTCGCCACCGACTGGCTGCTGGTGTCCACAGCCATCAGCCGGCCTGCCTTCCTGTTACTTCCAGTCCTTGAGGAGCTTGCGGTAGGCGTCGCCCGTCGCCTTGGCTCCCTGCTCCGGGGTGGCCTGGCCGGTGAGGACCTTGGTGTACTCGGTCTGCAGCGGCGCGAACAGGCTGCCGCCCTCGGGGATCCAGGGGCGCTCGACGGCCTTGTCGACGACCGGCTTGAAGAAGTTGATCATCTCGTTGCTCGCCACGTCCGGCTTGATGTAGACGGACTCGCGGGTCGGGAGCAGGCTGAGCTCCTTGGCCGCGGTGGTCTGCGCCTCGACGGAGGTCATGTACTCGACGAAGGCGTACGAGGCGTTCAGGTTCTTGGAGCCCGCGTAGACGGCGAGGTTGTGACCGCCCTGCGGGGCGCCCTGGCCGGCCGAGCCGGCGGGGACCGGGGCGATGCCGAGGTTCGCCTTGTCGGCGAACTCCTTGCCCGCGTAGGTGTCGGTGACGGCCCAGGGGCCGTTGATCATCATCGCGACCTTGCCGTCCTTGAAGGCGGCCTGCATGTTGTCCCAGCCGTTGGTGGCGTCGGTGATCGCGACCTTCGAGTCGACCAGGTCCTTGACGGTGGTCATGGCCTTCACGCCGGCGGCGTTGTCGATGGTGATCTTCTTGCCGTCGGCGTCGACCATGTCGCCGCCCTCTCCGTAGAGGAAGGAGAGGAACCAGTAGGCGTCGTCACCGCGCAGGTAGAGGCCGGTCTTGCCGGTCTTCTCCTTGATCTTGGTGGCGACGGACTTCAGCTCGGCGACTGTCTTGGGCGCCTCGACACCGGCCTCCTTGAAGATCTTCTTGTTGTAGAAGATGCCCATGGAGTCGATGACCTGCGGCACGCCGTAGGTCTTGCCCTGGTACTTGGTGGAGGCGGCGGCCTGCTTGAGGAAGTCCTTGTCGTCCTTCAGAGCGGCGGTGCCGTCCAGCGGCGCGAGGTATCCGAGGTTGGCGAAGTCGGGGGTCCAGGCCACCTCGGAGCGGATGACGTCGGGGGCGCCCGAGCCGGACTGCGCGGCGTTCTTGAACTTGTTCTGCGCCTCACCGAACGGCACGTTCACGTACTTGACGGTGACCTTCGGGTGCTTCTTGGTGAAGCCCTCGGCAAGCTTCTTGAAGACCTTGTCCTCGCTGCCGACGTTGGAGGTGTCCCACCACGTCACGGTGCCGGAGAGCTCGCCCGAGCTCGTCGAGCCGCCGTTGTCGCCGCCGTCACTCCCGCACGCCGCCAGGGTCACGCCCAGGGCTGCGACCAGCGCGGTGGCCGCTATGCCACGCCGCATGTGAACTCCTTCAAAGATCCCGGATGAACGAGGGGCGAAGACCTTCCTCATGCGACCGCTCCCTCGCGGCGCGCCGGGTTGCCAGGAACGTAACAGGGATGAAAACGAGCCGAAAGAGCTTGCGAGAAATTTCTGCAAGGCCCGGCGATCGTTACAGTCGCGTGTCCCGAAGGATGCCGACGAGTCGCTTGACAGTGCGGTCGGAGGCGGTCTTGCGGGGGCCGCACGGGGCTGCAAGCCTTTTCGTCATCGCTTGCAGGACCGTTTCATGACTGGCCTGACCTCGTTGTCAGTACGACGACCAGCACCCGGAACATGCGAGAGGGACACCGCACATGGCCCACGAGCTCACCTCCACGCCGCCGACCGCCGCCCTTGCAAGTCCTTGCGACAGCTCCGTGGGGTGGTGGCGGGACGCCGTCATCTACCAGGTGTACGTCCGCTCCTTCGCGGACAGCGACGGCGACGGGATCGGGGACCTGCGAGGGGTCCGGGAACGGCTCGCCCACGTGGCCGGGCTCGGCGCGGACGCCGTGTGGCTGACGCCGTTCTACGCCTCCCCGCAGGCGGACGGCGGGTACGACGTGGCGGACTACCGGGCCGTCGATCCCGTCTTCGGGGACCTGGCGGACGCCGACGACCTCGTCCGGGCGGCGCACGCGCTCGGCCTGCGGGTGATCGTGGACATCGTCCCCAACCACACCTCGGCCCGGCATCCCTGGTTCGAGGCCGCCCTGGCCGGGGTCGGCCGGGACCGCTACGTCTTCCGCCCCGGGCGCGGTCCCGGCGGCGCCGAGCCCCCCAACGACTGGGAGTCCGTCTTCGGCGGCCCCGCGTGGACCCGGGTCGAGGACGGCACCTGGTACCTCCATCTCTTCGCGCCCGAGCAGCCGGACCTGAACTGGAAGAACGCGCAGGTCCGGGCCGAGTTCGACTCCGTGCTCCGCTTCTGGCTGGATCTGGGCGTGGACGGGTTCCGGATCGACGTCGCCCACGGCATGGTCAAGGCGGAGGGACTGCCCGACATCGGGCACGGGCAGCAGGCGAAGTTGATCGGGACCCAGCGGCTGCCGTTCTTCGACCAGGACGGGGTGCACGAGATCCACCGCCACTGGCGGCGCCTCCTGGAGTCGTACGGCCCCGACCGCATCGGGGTCGCGGAGGCCTGGGCGCCGACGCCGGAGCGGCTCGCGCTCTACGTACGGCCGGACGAGCTGCACCAGGCGTTCAACTTCCAGTTCCTGAACTGCGCCTGGGACGCGGCGGCGCTGCGGTCGGTGGTCGAGGAGTCACTGCGGGCCACGGCGTCGGTGGGCGCGCCGACGACGTGGGTGCTCTCCAACCACGACGTGGTCCGGCACACCACGCGGTACGGGGCCGGCGACCCGGTCACGGGCCTGCGGCGGGCCCGGGCGGCGGCCCTGCTGATGCTGGCGCTGCCCGGTTCCGTCTACGTCTACCAGGGCGAGGAGCTGGGCCTGCCCGAGGTGACCGACCTGCCGGACGAGCTGCGCCAGGATCCCGCGTTCCTGCGCGGCGACGGCCAGGACGGGCTGCGCGACGGCTGCCGCGTCCCGCTGCCGTGGTCCGCCGAGGGCCCTTCGTACGGCTTCGGCCCGGCCGGCGCCTGGCTGCCGCAGCCCCCGGAGTGGGCGGGCCTGAGCGTGGCGGCCCAGACCGGCGACCCCGCCTCCACGCTGGAGCTCTACCGCGCCGCCCTCCGCGTCCGCCGCGACCACCCCGCTCTGGGCGCGGGCGAGGCGGTCGAGTGGCTGGACGCCCCGGAGGGTGTCCTGGCCTTCCGCCGCCGCGCGGAGGCGGGCGGCGTGCTGGTCGCCCTGAACACGACGGGCGCGGACGTGACCGTGGAGCTGCCGGCCACGGGTGCGCCTCTGCTGACCAGCGAGCCCGGCGCGGGCGCGACGGCCGATCTCCCGCGCGCCGCGCGGGAGGACGGGCACGGGACGGGCACCGGCGTCGCGGTGGATCCGCCGGGCCCCGGGGCCGCCGAGCCGTCCGCGCAGGGTCTGCGGGACAGCGGGGGAAGCGGGACCCTGGGGCTCGTACTGCCCTCTCCCGCCGGGGAGTTCGACCCGGAGGCCCCCGGCGCCGGCTCCACGCCGGGCGTCCTCGTTCCGGCCGAGTCCTGCGTTTGGTGGGCAATCTGACGTGCGACCGGTACAGTCCAATCCCATGACCGCGCGGCTTGCCGACATCGCAGCCCAGGCGGGGGTCAGTGAAGCCACAGTCAGCCGCGTGCTCAACGGCAAGCCCGGTGTGGCCGCGGCCACCCGTGAGTCCGTGCTTGCCGCACTCGACGTCCTCGGATACGAGAGGCCGGTACGGCTGCGTCAGCGCAGCGCCGGGCTCGTCGGGCTGATAACCCCCGAACTGGACAACCCGATCTTCCCCGCCCTCGCGCAGGTCATCGGGCAGGCCCTGACCCGTCAGGGCTACACCCCCGTCCTCGCCACCCAGACCCCCGGCGGGTCCACCGAGGACGAGCTGACCGAGATGCTCGTCGACCGAGGGGTCGCCGGGATCATCTTCGTCTCCGGGCTCCACGCCGACACCACCGCCGACATGACGCGCTACGACCGGCTGCGCGGCAAGGGCGTCCCGTACGTCCTCATCAACGGCTTCTCCCCCAAGGTCCAGGCCCCCTTCGTCTCGCCCGACGACCGGGCCGCGATGCAGCTGGCCGTGACACACCTGGCCGCGCTCGGGCACACCCGGATCGGGCTCGCGGTGGGACCGAAGCGGTTCGTGCCGGTGCTCCGCAAGATCGAGGGGTTCCAGCGGGGCATGCGGGAGCGGCTCGGGCTCTCCCAGGAGGAGTCCGAGAAGCTGATCCAGCACTCGCTCTACACCCTGGAGGGCGGGCAGGCCGCCGCCGGCGCCCTGATCTCCGCCGGCTGCACCGCCGTCGTCTGCGCCAGCGACATGATGGCGCTCGGCGCCATCCGCGCCGCCCGGCAGCAGGGGCTGCTCGTGCCGAAGGACGTCTCGGTCGTCGGATTCGACGACTCCCCTCTCATAGCGTTCACCGATCCGCCGCTGACCACCATCCGCCAGCCGGTGCAGGCGATGGGGCAGGCGGCGGTCCGCGCGCTGCTCGAAGAGGTCGGAGGGACGCCGGCCCCTCACAGCGAGTTCGTCTTCATGCCCGAGCTGGTCGTTCGCGGTTCAACCGCTTCCGGCCCGGGCCAGGGAAACTCCGGACAGAACCCCTGACGAAAACCCTGGTGGAGCCCCTGATGGGACCCCGAACCCTCCGCCCTCCGGCCTCGTACTCAAGGCGGAGCGAGTGCGTGCCGAACCCGACCGGGGGATGATCGGACGAGGGGCGTGGATCTGGCAGACTCTCCTCCTATGGGTGAAGCGACCGTGAAGAGTTTGGAAGGCCGGACGGCGGCCACCCCGTCACCCATGCAGGACGGTGGCGGAGTGCGGGCCCGCCTGCGAGCGCCGCGCCGTCCCAGGATCTGGTTCGAGATCCTCCTCATCGGCGTCAGCTACTGGACGTACTCGCTCATCCGCAACGCGGTACCGGAGCAGAAGGCCCAGGCGCTGCGGAACGCCGACTGGATCTGGCAGGCCGAGGAAGCCCTCGGCCTCGCCTTCGAGCAGTCCGTCAACCACGCGGTCAACTCGGTGACCTGGCTCATCGTGTCGATGAACTACTACTACGCCACCCTGCACTTCATCGTGACGATCGGTGTGCTCGTGTGGCTCTACCGGTGGCAGCCGGGCCGTTACGCCGCGTCCCGTACGGTCCTGTTCGCCACCACCGGTGTGGCCCTGGTCGGTTACTACCTGTATCCGCTCGCACCGCCCCGGCTGATGAACGGCCAGAGCTTCGTCGACACGGTCCTGGTGCACCACACCTGGGGTTCGATGGCCTCGGGCAACCTCAAGAACATGTCGAACCAGTACGCGGCGATGCCGTCGATGCACATCGGCTGGTCGCTGTGGTCCGGTCTGATCATCTTCGCCCTCGCCACGGCGCCCTGGGCGCGCATCCTCGGGCTGCTCTACCCGGTCGCCACCCTGGTGGTGATCGTGGCCACCGCCAACCACTTCTGGCTGGACGCGGTGGGCGGCATGATCTGCCTGGCCTTCGGCTTCGCCGTCTCGTACTTCTGGTACGGCTCGCTGCCGCAGGGGCTGCCCGCGCTGGTGGAGTCCGCCCGGCCCGTCGCTCAGGGCGGCGGCGGCGCGGGGCAGACCGGTTCGCCCCCGGCGGAGGCGGACCGGGATCCGGCGGCCCCGGCCGAGAAGGTCGGCTCCGGTACGTGATCCGGCCGGCGGTCATGGTGAGCCGGATCGGCGCCCCCTCGGTCTCGTCGGCCGGGGCGGTCACCGGGCCGACCGTGAACGCCGTGAGACCGGCCCGCAGGCGGTGATCCGCCCGGTGACCTGATCCTCCCCCGCCGCGGCCGCCGCGTGCGTGGTCATCCCCTCCAGCGCCGTCGGGCCGGTCGGACCGTGCCACCGCCCAGGCGGCCCCGCGCGGCGCCTGGGCGGTGCGAGGACCTGACGGGCGACGCGGTGTGCGATGGGCCGGTCCGAGCCGAGCGCCGCGTACGCCCCGCCCTCCCGCAGGTCCCGGCAGCGCCAGGCGCGCTCCACCCGCTCCTCGCCGAGCCGCTTCGACCACTCGTCGGTGTGGTCGGCACGGGTGTAGGTCGGGGGCCAGAAGGCGTCGGTGCCCTGGTCGTGGCAGTCGGCGTGCTCCAGCCAGGCGGCGCCGCCCTCGACGGTGCCGCCCATGAAGAGCTTCACGCCGCCGACCCGCCACCCGTCCGGACCGCTTCTGGAGCCGTACCAGCTCCCCCAGCTTCCCCCGGTCGGCGCCGGGCACGCACCAGGGGGTCAGGCGCAGCCGCAGCGGCAGGCCGCCCTCGGCCTCCAGGGCCGTGAGCAGGCCGGGCCGTCCGCCGAGGTCCATGACGTGCGCGCCGAAGAGCCGGGTGGCGGCCATCGAGGTCAGCGGGTCGACGAGACTGAGGGGCGCCCGAGCCCCGGCCCCTCAGGAGCTGTGGACCGCCGGGGCCGTCGGCTCGGAAGCCGTCGCCTCGCGAAGCCGTCGGCCTCAGGAACCGTAGAAGAGGTCGTCCACGACCGCTCGGGCCCGGCGGGTGATCCGGCGGTAGTCGTCGACCATCTCGCCGACGCGACCGGGGCCGTACCCGAGGTAGCGCCCCACGGCCGCCAGTTCGCGGCCGTCGGAGGGGAAGGTGTCCCCGGGGCGGCCCCTCACCAGCATCACCGCGTTGCGGACGCGGGTCGCCAGGACCCAGGCGTCCTCCAGGGTCTGGGCCTCGTCCGTGGCGATCAGCCCTGCCGCATGAGCGGCGGCCAGGGCCTCGCGGGTCCGGGTGGTGCGCAGGCCGGGTTCCGCCCAGCCGTGGCGCATCTGGAGCAGCTGGACCGTCCACTCGACGTCGCTCAGTCCGCCCCGGCCCAGCTTGGTGTGGAGGGTCGGGTCGGCGCCGCGCGGCAGGCGCTCGGTCTCCATCCGGGCCTTCAGGCGGCGGATCTCGCGGACCGCCTCCTCACCCAGGCCCTCGGCGGGGTAGCGCAGCGGGGCGACCAGTTCGATGAACCGCCGGCCCAGGTCGGCGTCCCCCGCCATGTGTTCGGCCCGCAGCAGCGCCTGGCTCTCCCACACCAGGGACCAGCGGCGGTAGTAGGCCTCGTACGACTTGAGGGTGCGGACCAGGGGGCCGCTCTTGCCCTCCGGGCGCAGATCGGCGTCGATCATCAACGGCGGGTCGGCGGTGGGCACTTGGAGCAGTCGGCGCATCTCGGCGACGACCCGGTTCGCGGCCCGCGCCGCCTCCTGCTCGTCGACGCCCTCGCGCGGCTCGTGCACGAACAGGACGTCCGCGTCGGAGCCGTATCCCAGCTCCTGCCCGCCGAAGCGGCCCATGCCGATGACCGCGAACCGGGTCGGCAGCGTGTCGCCCCAGTCGGCGCGCACGGCGGCGCGCAGCGCCCCCGCGATCGTCGCCGCGTTGAGGGCCGTGAGGGCCCGGCCGACCCGGTCGACCAGTGCGCCCGGGTCGAGTTCGCGGGGGCTGTCCTCCGTACCGTACGAGCCGATGATGTCGGCCGCGGCGGTACGGAACAGCTCGCGGCGCCGTACGCCGCGGGCCGCCGCGACCGCCTGCTCGGCGCCGTCTGCGCGGCCCACCGCCGCGAGGATCTCCTGCTCCAGGTGGTCGCGGCCGCGCGGTTCCAGGCCCTCCGGGGCACCGAGGATCGCGACCGCCTCGGGGGCGCGCAGCAGCAGGTCGGGGGCGAGGCGGCCGGCGGAGAGGACACGGGCGAGGTTCTCGGCCGCCGCGCCCTCGTCACGCAGCAGCCGCAGGTACCACGGGGTCCTGCCGAGCGCGTCGGACACCTTGCGGAAGCCGAGCAGCCCGGCGTCCGGGTCGGCGGAGTCCGCGAACCAGCCGAGCAGCACCGGCAGCAGCGTCCGCTGGATCGCGGCCTTGCGGCTGACCCCGGAGGCGAGCGCCTCCAGGTGGCGCAGGGCGGCGACGGGGTCGGCGTAACCGAGCGCTTCGAGCCGCTGGCCCGCGGCCTTGGGGCTGAGCCTGGTCTCGCCGGGGGTGAGCTGGGCGACGGCGTCGAGCAGCGGCCGGTAGAAGATCTTCTCGTGCAGGCGGCGGACGACCGAGGCGTGCCGCTTCCACTCCCTGTTGAGTTCGGCGACCGGATCGGTGCGCAGGCCCAGGGAGCGGCCCAGGCGGCGCAGATCGCTCTCGTCCTCGGGGACGAGGTGGGTGCGGCGCAGCCGGTAGAGCTGGATGCGGTGCTCCATGGCGCGCAGGAAGCGGTACGCCTCGTCGAGCTGGGCGGCGTCGACGCGGCCGACGTAGCCGCCGGCGGCGAGCGAGCGCAGGGCGTCGAGGGTGGTGCCGCTGTGCAGGGTGGCATCACTCCTGCCGTGCACCAACTGCAGGAGCTGGACTGCGAATTCGACGTCGCGCAGACCGCCGGGGCCGAGCTTGAGCTCGCGCTCGACCTGGGCGACCGGGATGTTGTCGACGACCCGGCGGCGCATCTTCTGCACGTCGGGGACGAAGTTCTCGCGCTCGGCGGCCTGCCAGACCAGGGGGGAGACGGCGTCGATGTAGTCGGCGCCCAGCTCCGGATCTCCGGCCACGGCCCGCGCCTTGAGCAGGGCCTGGAACTCCCAGGTCTTGGCCCACCGCTGGTAGTAGGCGAGATGGGAGGAGAGCGTGCGCACCAGCGGCCCGTTGCGGCCCTCCGGGCGGAGGTTGGCGTCGACGGGCCAGATGGTGCCCTCGACGGTGGTCTCCGAGCAGATCCGCATGAGGTGGGAGGCGAGGCGGGTCGCGGCCTGGAGCGCCTTGCCCTCGTCGGCGCCCTCGGCCGGCTCACCGACGAAGATGACGTCCACGTCGGAGACGTAGTTGAGCTCATGGCCGCCGCACTTGCCCATCGCGATGACGGCGAGCCGGCACTGCGCCGCGTCGTCGGGGGCCGCCCGGCGGGCGATGGCGAGGGCGGCGCGGAGGGTGGCGGTGGCGAGGTCGGCGAGTTCGGCGGCGGCCTGGGCGACATCGGTGGTGCCGCAGACGTCCCGGGCGGCTATGGCGAGGAGGCAGCGGCGGTAGGCGACCCGCAGGGAGACCGGGTCGGTGGCGTCCGCGAGGCAGCGTTCGAACTCGGCGACCCCGGGGTGCAGGTCGGCCGCCTCGTACGTGACGAGGGCCTGCCAGTCCCTGGGGTGCCGGGCGAGGTGGTCGGCGAGCGCCTCGGAGGCGCCGAGGACCCCGAGGAGCCGGTCGCGGAAGGGCTTGGCGGCGAGGAGGGTGCCGGTGAGGGTCTGTCGCTCGGCCTCCGGCTGGGCTTCGACCAGCCGGACCAGGCCGCGCAGGGCGAGGTCGGGGTCGGCGGTGGCGCCGAGCGCGTCGAGGAGCACGGAGTCGCCGCGCAGCGCGGACAGCTCGGGGACGGCGAGCAACTGCTCGGCGGCGGACGGATCGGTGAACCCGTGCCGCAGCAGCCGCGAGAAGGTACTGCTCCTGCGCCCCGGCACCGTCATTCCGCCGCTCCCTCCACCGTCCACGTTCCGCGATCGAGCCTATCCGCAGCGCCTGACGGGGTCGCCCCGGGGAGCCGCGGGCCGGCGCTCCGGCGAGTCGGGACCGATGAGTACCGGGGCCGGACGGAGTCTGTCCTGGTATCGACACCTTCTGTCGACGCCCTGCGAGAGGAGTCACGATGCCCGCCGAGACGATGCTGGATCCCCGCTACAGCGCCCCGGAGGCCGCTGCCGGCGACTGGTCCGAGGCCGTCGCCCGGCTCTCCGCGGCCGAGGTCTACTGGCTGACCACCGTCCGCCCCGACGGCCGCCCCCACGTCACACCCCTGATCGCGGTCTGGTCGGAGGGCGCGCTGCACTTCTGCACCGGCCCGGACGAGCGCAAGGCCCGCAATCTGTCCGCGAACCCGCGGGTGGCGCTCACCACCGGCACGAACAGCCTCTCCGAGGGCTTCGACCTGGTCGTCGAGGGCGAGGCCGTTCAGGTGACGGACGAGGGGCGGCTGCGGGCGCTGGCGGAGGCGTACGTGAAGAAGTACGGAGAGGTTTGGCGTTTCGAGGTGCGCGACGGCGCGTTCCTGGGTGACGGTGGGACCGCCCTGGTGTTCTCGGTCGCGCCCCGTACGGCGTTCGGGTTCGCCAAGGGCGACCGCTTCGGCCAGACCCGCTGGCGTTTCTGAGGAGACCTTCATGAACTGGACGCTCGAAGTCGTCCCCGTCCCCGTCACCGACATGGACCGGGCGAAGAAGTTCTACGGCGACAAGTGCGGCTTCAAGATCGACCTCGACGACGAGGTCGCGCCCGGGATGCGCATCATCCAGGCGACGCCGCCCGGCTCGCGCTGTTCGATCGCGATGCTCAGCGGCATGCCGACGATGCCGGGGGCGAAGGAGATGGCGCCGGGGTCCCTCCAGGGCCTCCAGCTCTGCGTCACGGACATCGAGGCGGCCCGCCGCGAACTGCTGGACCGGGGCGTGGACGTCACTCCGATCCGCCACGTGGGCGAGACGGGCTGGGAGGACGGCAAGGGCGAGACCTGGAACTCGTTCATGTCCTTCGAGGACCCCGACGGCAACGGCTGGGTGGTCCAGGAGGCCCCCTCGGAGCTGTCCGAGCGCTGAGCGCGGGGCCGGGGCGGCCGGGTCAGGCGGTGGGGGTGAAATCCACCCGGTAGCACCTGACCCGCTCGTCCTCCCCCGTGTACCGCATCCCGGCCGCCTCCATCACGCGCTGCGAGGCCGCGTTCCCCAGGTCGGCGTCACCCTTGGCCCCCGCGATCCCCTGCTCCCGCGCGTGGGCGAGAAGAGCACGCAGCGCCTCGGTGGCGTACCCCCGTCCACGTACGCCGGGGACGAGCCCGTACCCGACGGTGACGTACCGCTCCTCGTCCGGCGGCCCGTGGAACCCGATCCCACCGACGGCGACCCCGTCCTCCCGCAGCCGTATCTCGTACGCCCCGAACACCCCGGGACCCCCGTGCGCGGCGACCCGGTCGAGAACCCGGCCCGCCACGGCCACATCCGCGTCCCCGGGATACCCCTCGGCCCACCGATCCCCCGCGCCGGGGTCTTGCGCGACGATCCGCTCGGCCTCGACGACGCCGAGCGGATGCAGCAGCAACCGCTCGGTCGTCAACGGGACGATGGCCTGGGGGTTCCGCACAGTCTCCATCGGCGCAGTCTCCGTCGGCTCCGACGGGCCGTCAAAGGGGTTTCTGGGCGGGCGTCACAGCACCGGCCAGTTCTTCCGCAGACCAGAGGCATCAGCGTGGGCATCCCTCGCGCGTGCAGAGCCCGATGGACTACTGGTCCCCGTCCACGGTAGGCACGGCTTGCCCGGCTCGCGAAACCCCAGCGGGCCCCGCTGGAGACGCACAGCGAGCGTTGCTCGTACCCCCCGGGACGCCGTTTCCGACGGCTGCCCGGAAACGGCTTCAACTCCGAGAAGGGTGAACTGCGCGGGCTCCGCCTCACCGGCGGTCTTGGTGCGAGACACCAGGTCGGCACTAGCGCTATGCGAGGCAAGAATCAACCCCGCCCTGCACCCCTTTATCGAAATGACTGATTCGCTCAGATATGTCACCGTGATCCTTGGGGTTGGTCCACGGCGTTATGTCTCCCATTTTTTGAAGACTGCTTATGATCTCGTCGGTGTCACCCTCCTCCCATTTCAAGGTGCCGTCTTTTATCGCTCCCTGAAGTGTCGCACCGGCGAAGCAGTCGGCCTGCAGCTCCTCAGCTACAGCGCGAAGACCAACATTCAACCTGTTCTGGACAGCGTGCCCCCATTCATGAGCCACTATGAGATAGGGCCACGAATCACCGGCCAGAATGTATCCCATGTCCATGTAGTCGATACTCCATGCGACGAAGTCATCACCAGGGCAATAGATCGCGTTATACTTCTCCCACGGCTCGTCACCCACCAAATCACCCCCGCAATCGGGAAGGCGGGAGCTTTCTACATCATAGAAACCCGATGCGTCGAAGACCTTGGGGGGCTTGTAGGAGCCCGTGAAGTGATCTGACCAATGTTTTTGCCAAAATGTATTGACGACCTCGACGGCACTGCTGGTCTCTTGAGCCAACTCCGGCCTCGGAGGATGAGGATGGGCAGGAGCACTGAAAACCGGGCTCCCCGCAGACGTGCATATGACGACGGCAATCGAGGAGAGAGTCAGCGCAAAACGACGCATCTTTGGCCTCTTCCGCGAAAAACGGGGACTCGCGCCCAAGCTGGGCCATGCATGGGGATCACCCCTGCTCAAATCTCAGAACCTGGCACCGAAGTCCCGCCCTGCGTTCTGAACTCCCAGTGTGCGACTGGCGCTGCCGCCCTGCAATTCGACCTTGCACGGCCATGCCTCAGCGCTGCCCGTGGGCGAGCGCAGCCTGGCCCCTCGCGACTCGACCAAGGGCCCGCCAGGCGACTTGTCCACCCAGTCCTGCGAGGGCCTACATTCGAAGCCAACGGTGACACACAATTACCGAATCCGAAACCAGAAAGGTCACGCTTGTAGTCAGAGACGGAAGCCACAGGCCTGTTCCTCAAAGTTGCGGAAACCTGTGGCCCGCCTCATCCGTCCGTGACGCGCTCCCGGAATTTCCGCACATATGCCCCACGGGATCTGATGCCAATTGGCCGCTGTCCGCCGCCGGCGCGGATCAGTACCAGACGGTGAGGACGTCCGTTGGGGACCCCGCACCCGATGGCCGCCAGACGGCCCAGGGAGACCGGCACGGCTCCGGGCCGGCGGTCGGTGACCGTCGGCCCGGAGCCGTGCAGCAGGGGAACCAGCGCAAACCAGGGCTCACAGCACCGCTTACAGCACCGGCAGGTTCTTGCGGAGCTCGAAGGCGGTGACCTCGGAGCGGTACTCCTCCCACTCCTGCTTCTTGTTGCGGAGGAAGAAGTCGAAGACGTGCTCGCCCAGCGTCTCCGCGACCAGTTCGCTCTTCTCCATCAGGGCGATCGCCTCGCCCAGGTTCTGCGGCAGGGGCTCGATGCCCATCGCGCGGCGCTCCGCGTCGCTCAGCGCCCAGACGTCGTCGTCGGCGCCGGCCGGGAGTTCGTAGCCCTCCTCGATGCCCTTGAGGCCCGCCGCGAGGAGGACCGCGTAGGTGAGGTAGGGGTTGGCACCCGAGTCGATGGAGCGGACCTCCACGCGGGAGGAGCCCGTCTTGCCTGGCTTGTACATGGGGACGCGGATCAGGGCCGAGCGGTTGTTGTGGCCCCAGCAGATGTACGAGGGGGCCTCGCCGCCCGCGCCCGCGCTGCGGGCCGAGCCGCCCCAGATGCGCTTGTAGGAGTTGACCCACTGGTTGGTGACGGCCGAGATCTCGGCCGCGTGCTTGAGCAGGCCGGCGATGAAGGAACGTCCCACCTTGGAGAGCTGGTACTCCGCGCCCGACTCGTAGAACGCGTTGCGGTCGCCCTCGAAGAGGGAGAGGTGGGTGTGCATGCCCGAGCCCGGGTACTCCGAGAACGGCTTCGGCATGAAGGTCGCCTGCACGCCCTGCTCCAGCGCGACCTGCTTCATGACCAGGCGGAAGGTCATGATGTTGTCGGCCGTGGACAGCGCGTCCGCGTACCGCAGGTCGATCTCCTGCTGGCCCGGCGCGCCCTCGTGGTGGGAGAACTCCACCGAGATGCCCATCGACTCCAGCATGGTGATCGCCTGACGGCGGAAGTCCATGCCCACGTTCTGCGGGGTGTGGTCGAAGTAGCCCGAGTTGTCGGCCGGGGTCGGCTTGGTGCCGTCCAGCGGCTTGTCCTTCAGGAGGAAGAACTCGATCTCGGGATGGGTGTAGAAGGTGAAGCCCAGGTCCGAGGTCTTGGCGAGGATGCGCTTGAGGACGAAGCGCGGGTCCGCGAAGGACGGCGAGCCGTCGGGCATGAGGATGTCGCAGAACATGCGGGCCGTGCCCGGCGCCTCCGCGCGCCAGGGCAGGATCTGGAAGGTGCCCGGATCCGGCTTGGCGATCATGTCCGACTCGTACACGCGGGCGAAGCCCTCGATGGCGGAGCCGTCGAAGCCGATGCCCTCGTCGAAGGCCTGCTCCAGCTCGGCGGGCGCCACGGCCACCGACTTCAGGAAGCCGAGCACGTCGGTGAACCACAGGCGCACGAACCGGATGTCGCGCTCCTCGAGCGTCCGGAGCACGAATTCCTGCTGCTTGTCCATATCCACACCCATCTTCGCTGGTCAGGCCGCCTGTTCCCACCGCCTCGGGCACATCGGGGGGCACCTGAGCATCCCACCACATGGTTTCGCGCACGTTGCACACCCATAGTGCCCGCTCCGGTGTGACACAGGTAACGGGGGACCGGCCGTTTCCGGTGGCCCGCTCCCCCGCCCGATCGCCGGCCACCGTGCGCCGGACCACCCGCCCGTCCATCCACCTGTCCCGTACGGCTCCCTGACCACTACGATCTCCGCCCATGGGGGGCACTCCACTCGTACGCCCGTTCTGGCGCGCGCGTCCCATGGCACTGGTGAGTGCCGTGGCGACGCTCCTCGCCGCGCTCTTCGTCTGCCAGGGCGCAGGTGACGCGGCCACCCACGACATGGCCGGGCGGGCGGCGCACGCACCGCACACCACCGCCGCCGTCACCGTCGTCGCGGACGAGTACGTCTGCCCGTACGACCGCGGCGGCTGCTCCCTCTTCCCCTCCCTCGGCCCGGCGGTGCTCACCGCGCCGCCGCTCGACCCCCCGCCGCACGCGGAGGGCCGGCTCCCGCGCCTCGCACCGTCGTACGAGACCGGGTGGGCGCCCCGCCCCGGCGCCCAGCCCCGCGCGCCGGACCTGCACGTCCTTCAAGTACTGCGGACGTAGCGGCCGGGCCCGCGTTCCGCCCGCCCCGGGCTCACGCCGCACCGCCTCACGTCACCCCACATCGAGAAGGACGACATCACCATGGCCGCCAACCGCTCCTCCAACGCCGACCGCCGCGCCCGAATAGAGCAGATGCGCCGCGCCGAGCAGGCCCGCGAGCGCCGCAACCGCTTCATCACGATCGGAGTCTCCGCCGTGGTCGTCCTGAGCCTCGTCGGCTTCGGCGGCTACGTGCTCAACGAGAAGTCGAACGAGAAGGAGCAGCAGGAGGCCGCCGCCAAGGCCCCCATCAAGGACGAGAAGTCCTGGGACGCCAAGAAGCTCGGCCGCAACCACGTCACCACCCCCGTCACGTACGAGATGAAGCCCCCGGTCGGCGGCGACCACGACCAGGTCTGGCAGAACTGCGACGGCGACGTCTACACGAGCAAGATCGCCGAGAGGAACGCCGTCCACTCACTGGAGCACGGCGCGGTCTGGGTCACGTACAGCAAGAAGGCCCCCGAGGCCGAGGTGAAGAAGCTGGCCGAGAAGGTCGAGAAGACCCCGTACTCGCTGATGAGCCCGGTCGACGACCAGGCCGGCGCGATCATGCTGAGCGCCTGGGGCAAGCAGGTGACCGTGGACGGCGCGAGCGACCCGCGGGTCGACGCGTTCTTCACCAAGTACGTGCAGGGCCCGCAGACCCCGGAGCCGGGCGCCGCCTGCACCGGCGGGATCGGCCAGTGACGAGTGCCCGCCCTTCGCGTACGTCCCTGACCCGTACGCACTGGGCGTCGATCGCCGCGGTCGTGCTCGCGCTGCTCTTCGCCGGGGGGGCCGTCACGGTCGCCTCGGCGCAGCGCGAGGAGGCCCCGCGGACGCCCGTGTCGGACTCGGCGGACGCGGGGTTCGCCCGTGACATGGCGGTCCACCACCAGCAGGCCGTCGAGATGTCGTTCATCGTGCGGGACCGTACGACCGACGAGGACGTGCGGCGCCTGGCGTACGACATCGCCAACACCCAGGCGAACCAGCGCGGCATGATGCTGGGCTGGCTGGACCTGTGGGGGCTGCCGAAGACCGAGTCCGGCACCGAGCCGATGGCCTGGATGGGGATGGGCGGCCACGGCGACACCGACCCCCTCGACGGCGCGCTGATGCCCGGCATGGCGACGAAGACCGAGCTGCGGCAGCTGCGGGAGGCGTCCGGCAAGGAGGCGGAGATCCTCTACCTCCAGCTGATGACCGACCACCACAAGGGCGGCGTCCACATGGCCCAGGGCTGTGTGGAGAAGTGCTCGGTGGACGTCGAGCGGAACCTCGCCCAGGGCATGGTCGAGGCGCAGGAGTCCGAGATGGGTCTGATGGCGGAGCTGCTGAGGCAGCGGGGCGCGAAACCCCGCGCCTGAGAACCCCGGCGGAGAGCCTCTGAGGAGGCCCCGCACTGCGGCCCCCGTGACCTCAGCGGTCGCGGGGGCCGCTCTGTACGCGCACAATGGGTGACGCTCGGGGACGTACGTACGACGACGCTCTACGGAGGTACGCACCCCATGACCACGGCGAAGGACATCATGCACACCGGGGCCCGCTGGATCCCGGCCCACGAGACGCTCGACCGTGCCGCGCAGCTGATGCGCGACCTCAACGTCGGCGCCCTGCCGATCGCGGACGAGAACGAACGGCTCTGCGGGATCATCACGGACCGCGACATCGTGGTCGACTGTGTGGCCATGGGCCACGACCCGGCGAAGGTCACGTGCGGCGAGATGGCGCAGGGCACCCCGCGCTGGATCGAGGCGGACTCGGACGTGAGCCAGGTCCTGGACGAGATGACGGGTCACCAGATCAAGCGGCTGCCGGTCATCGAGAACAAGCGCCTGGTGGGGATGATCAGCGAGGCCGATCTGGCCCGGCACCTGGACGACGAGCAGATCAAGGCGTTCTGCGAGAAGGTCTACGCCCGGTCCTGAATCCCGGTCGACCTCCGCGTCGACGGCTCCTGCTCCGACAGGGCCTGCGGCGACAACTCCTGCCGCGACAGCGCCTGATCGAGCACCGCCCGTGCCACCGCGTCCGGGCGGTCCAGCATCATCAGATGGCCCGACGGCTCCGCCGCCTCGTAGTGGGCGCCGAGCCGTCGGGCCAGCGCACGTTGCCGCCGCGCCCAGCGGGCGGAGCCGTTCGGGGCGGCGAGCACGGTGGCGGGCAGGCCGGGCGGCAACGGGAAGCGCTCGCGCAGGGCGAGGAGTTCGGCGGCGACCGCGCGGTAGTGGGTGTTCTCCAGGAGGGCGCCGTTCAGCACGCGCGAAGTGGCGTAGCAGCGGCGTACCAGCGCGGCGGGGGCCGGGTCGCCGCCCGCGGCGCGCGACAGCCGTACGGTGGCGCGGCGGAAGGCCGGCCCGAAGGCGGCCGGCGCTCCGGCGGCACCGAGGATCGCACCGAGGCCGCGGGCGGCGGCGGTCCGCAAGGCGGGGGCGACGGGGGTACGGGCGTGCTCCTCGACGGAGGAGTCGACGAGGACGATCCCGGCGGTACGGTCCGGGTGGAGGCGGGCGAACGCCTCGGCGTGGAAGCCGGCGATCGAGTGGCCGACGACGGTGGCCGGTCCGGGCAGGCGCAGCGCGTCGAGGAGCCCGGCGACGCGGTGGGCCTCGCCGGTGGCGCTGGGCGGAACGGCGGCGGGGGCGGAGAGCCCGTGCCCCGGCCGGTCGAAGCGGACGACCGTGCGGTGGGGGGCGAGCAGCGGGACGACCGGGTCCCAGTCGAACCAGCTCATGGCGAGCCCGGCGCTCAGGACGCAGACGGGTCCTGAGCCCTCGACGACGACGTGGTGGGCGACGCCCCCGACCCGTACGAACCGGCTCGAGTCGTTCACGAACGCTCCCTGGGGTGAGGACGAGGCGGGGACGGGCACGGCGACCACGGGCAGTACGGCGAGAACCCCGAGCAGCGTGAGCACCGCGAGCGCCAGACTGCCACGGGCGCGATCCGCGGCCGTCGGCCGCCCCCGCGTCACGAACACCTCTCGATCACAAAATCCCTGGCATGTCCACATTCGGTTGCCTTAACGTCATGATCACCGACGTCGAAGGATGCCGCATGACCATGCCCACGAACGCTCCCGGACAGAACCCCTGGGGGCCGCCGCCGACCGGAATGCCCGGGGCGCCGCAGCCCCCGTTCCCGCAGCAGCCCCGCAACGGCCTCGGGATCGCCGCTCTGGTCACCGGCATCGTGGGCCTGATCTTCGGGATCATCCCGTTCCTCTTCTGGCTGGGCGCCATCCTGGGCGTCCTGGCCCTCGTCTTCGGCATCGTCGGCCACGGCCGGGCCCGCAAGGGCGAGGCGACCAACAAGGGCGTCGCGCTGGCCGGCATCGTCCTGGGCGCCGTCACGCTCCTCGTCTCCATCGCGTGGGTGATCCTCCTCGCCACCGCGGCGAACGGCGCCGAGGACGACACCGACGGGGAGACCCGCAGGCAGGAGCAGGCCTCCACCGCTCCCTCCGAGCCCGGCCCCACGTCCGAGCCCACCGAGGCCGAGCCCACCGAGACCGCCCCGGCGGCGCTCGCCTTCGGGCAGACCCACACGTACCCGGACGGGGTCAAGGTCACCGTCTCCAGGCCGCGCGCCTACAAGCCCGACCAGTTCGCCGCCGGGCACACCAAGGGGAACAGCGCGTTCCAGGTGACCGTCACCATCGTCAACGGAAGCAAGAAGGCTCTCGACGTCACCACCGCCCTGCCGGACGCGACCGACGCGGAGGGCTCACCGGCCGACCCGGTCTTCGACGGAAGCGACGCCACCGAGATGTTCCAGGGCACTGTCCTCCCGGGCAAGCAGGCCAAGAGCGACTTCGCCTTCTCGCTCTCCCCCGGCGCGGACGGGGAGATGCAGCTGGAGATGGCGCCGAAGATTCTCGAGTACGAGGACGTCATCTGGAGCGGGAAGACCACGTAGTCACGTGGCCCGCGCGACCGAGTGGTCCCGTGGTCGGCACGGCCGAGTGGTCCCGTACGCCAAGACATAGCGTCGGTCTGACGATTACACTGGGCCCGTGCCTCAACTACGCCTCGCTCTGAATCAGATCGACTCGACCGTCGGCGACCTCGCCGGGAACGCCGAGGCGATCGTCCACTGGACCCGGCACTCCGCCGAGCAGGGCGCGCATCTGGTCGCGTTCCCCGAGATGGTGCTGACCGGCTACCCCGTCGAGGACCTCGCCCTGCGGTCGTCCTTCGTCGAGGCGTCCCGGGAGGCCCTGCGGGCGCTCGCGCGGCGCCTCGACGCCGAGGGGTTCGGGGAGCTGCCGGTCGTCGTGGGTTACCTCGACCGTTCCGAGCGGGCCCAGCCCCGGCTCGGCCGGCCCGCCGGCTCTCCCGAGAACGCGGCCGCCGTGCTGCACCGCGGCGAGGTGGTGCTGCGCTTCGCCAAGCACCACCTGCCCAACTACGGTGTTTTCGACGAGTTCCGCTACTTCGTCCAGGGCGACACGATGCCCGTCGTACGGGTCCACGGGGTGGACGTCGCCCTCGCGATCTGCGAGGACCTGTGGCAGGAGGGCGGCCGGGTGCCCGCCGCGCGGAGCGCGAAGGCCGGACTGCTCGTCTCGATCAACGCCTCGCCGTACGAGCGGAACAAGGACGACACCCGGCTGGAGCTGGTCCGCAAGCGGGCCCAGGAGGCCGGCTGCACCATCGCCTATCTCGCGATGATCGGCGGCCAGGACGAGCTGGTCTTCGACGGCGACTCGATCGTCGTGGACGCGAACGGTGAAGTGATCGCGCGTGCCCCGCAGTTCTCCGAGGGCAGCGTCGTCCTCGACCTCGATCTGCCGTCCGCCGCGGCGGACGCGCCCACGGGCGTCGTCGACGACGGGCTGCGCATCGACCGGGTGGTCCTCTCCGAGGACCCGCTGCCGGCCTACGAGGCGGAGCTGACGGGCGGTTACGCGGACCGGCTGGAGGACGACGAGGAGGTGTACTCGGCCCTGGTCGTCGGCCTGCGCGCGTACGCAGCCAAGAACGGCTTCCGGTCCGTCCTCATCGGCCTGTCCGGCGGCATCGACTCGGCGCTCGTGGCGGCGATCGCCTGCGACGCGGTCGGGGCGCAGAACGTGTACGGCGTGTCGATGCCGTCGAAGTACTCCTCGGACCATTCGCGGTCCGACGCCGCCGAACTGGCCCGTCGTACCGGGCTCAACTTCCGCACGGTGTCGATCGAGCCGATGTTCGACGCGTACATGGGCGCGCTCTCCCTCACCGGCCTGGCAGAGGAGAACCTGCAGTCCCGGCTGCGCGGCACGCTGCTGATGGCCCTCTCCAACGAGGAGGGCCACATCGTCCTCGCGCCGGGCAACAAGTCGGAGCTGGCGGTGGGGTATTCGACTCTGTACGGCGACTCGGTCGGCGCGTACGGCCCCGTCAAGGACGTCTACAAGTCGACCGTGTTCCGCCTCGCCCGCTGGCGCAACCGGGCGGCCCAGGAGCGCGGGCAGATCCCGCCGATCCCGGAGAGCTCGATCTCCAAGCCGCCGAGCGCCGAGCTGCGCCCCGGGCAGGTCGACACCGACTCGTTGCCGGACTACGACGTCCTGGACCGGATCCTGGCGCTGTACGTCGACCGCGACCAGGGCCGGGACGCGATCGTGGCGGCCGGTTTCGACGAGGAGCTGGTGACCCGGACCCTGCGGATGGTGGACATGGCGGAGTACAAGCGGCGCCAGTACCCGCCGGGCACCAAGATCTCGGCGAAGGGCTTCGGCAAGGACCGCCGGCTGCCCGTCACGAACCGCTGGCGGGAGACGACGAACCACTGACAACCGGGTCGTGCTCCGTACCCGTGTCTGTGCCGAGGGGGCTTCCCGCGACGACGCGGGAGGCCCCCTTCGCAGTGCGGCCCGTGCGGTCCGACAGACCCGCCACCGCGGCGACGGCGAGCCCGGCCACGGCGAGGACGGCGCCGACGAGGGTCGGCGAGGTCCAGCCCCAGCCGGCGGCGACGGCCGCTCCGCCGGCCCAGGCCCCGCCCGCGTTGGCGAGGTTGAAGGCGGAGTGGTTGGAGGCGGAGGCGAGGGTGGGGGCGTCCTTGGCCTTGTTCATGACCAGCATCTGGAGCGGGGTGGTGGTCATGAAGCCGACCGCGCCGAGGACGACGACCGTCACGAGCGCCAGCCACGGCACGTGGATCGTGAAGCGGAACGCGACCAGGACGAGGGCGAGCGCACCCAGGGAGCCGTACAGCGTCGGCCGCAGCGCCCGGTCGGTCAGCGGCCCGGCGGCGAGCGCGCCGGCCGTCATGCCGATGCCGAACAGAGCGAGGACGAGGGTGACGGAGGACTCGCCGAAGCCCATCACCTCGGTCGTCATCGAGGCGAGGTACGAGTAGACGGCGAAGACGCCCGCGAAGCCGAAGACGGCGGTCAGCAGGCCGAGCAGCACCTGCGGGCGGCCGAGCGCGCGCACCTCGCGGCCGAGGTTCTGGTGCGCCTCCACGGGGACGTGGGGGACGAGCCGGGCGAGGGCCGCCATGGCCAGCAGGCCGATGACGGTCACGACGAGGAAGGTGGCCCGCCAGCCGAGGTGCTGGCCGAGGAGTGTCGCGGCGGGGACGCCGAGGATGTTGGCGACCGTGAGGCCCAGGAACATCGTGGCCACCGCCCGCGCCTGCCGGTCCTCGCGCACCAGGCGGGCTGCGACGACGGCGCCGACGCCGAAGAAGGCGCCGTGCGGGAGCCCGGCGAGGACCCGGCCGCCGATCAGCCAGCCGAAGCCGGGCGCGAGCGCGGAGGCCAGGTTGCCGACGACGAACAGTGCCATCAGCAGGAGCAGCATCTTCTTGCGGGGGACCCGCGAGCCGAGGGCGGTGAGCAGCGGGGCGCCGAGGACGACGCCGATCGCGTACGCGGAGACGAGGTGGCCGGCCGTGGGGACGGAGGTGCCGAGATCGTCGGCGACATTGGGCAGCAGGCCCATCATCACGAACTCGGTGGTGCCGATGCCGAAGGCGGAGACGGCGAGCGCGAACAGCGCCAAGGGCATGGAGAGAGCCTTTCCCGTAGTTAGTTCTTCTACGGAACAAATACGCTCAGGTGGATGTTCCCCACGGGCCACCCGGGGATGAAGGGAAGGTTGCGGAAGTCTCCGGGGGGGAGCCGTCAGAGCCGGACGCGGGCCGCGATCGGCAGATGGTCGCTCTTGGTCTCGGGCAGCGTCCAGGAGGAGACCGGCTCGACGCCCTTCACCATGATCTGGTCGATCCGCGCCATCGGGAACGAGGCCGGCCAGCTGAAGCCGAAGCCGTCGCCCGACGCGCCCTGCGTGGAGCGCAGCTGCGAGGTGACCCCGTTGAGCGAGCGGTCGTTCATGGTGCCGTTGAGGTCGCCGAGCAGGACGATCCGCTCGTGCGGGTCGGCGGCGATGGCCTCGCCCAGCGCGTCCGCGCTGTTGTCGCGCTGGTTGGCGGTGAAGCCCGCGTTCAGCTTGACCCGTACGGACGGGAGGTGGGCGACGTACACGGCCACGTTCCCCTGGGGCGTGGCGACGGTGGAGCGCATGGCGCGGGTCCAGCCCATCCCGATGTCGACCGGGCGCGTGTCGTTCAGCGGGTACCTGCTCCACAGCCCGACGGTGCCCTGCACGGAGTGATACTTGTACGTGTCGGCCAGGCCGCGCTCGTACACCGGGACCATGTCGCCCTTGAGCTCCTCCAGGGCCACCACGTCCGCGCCTGAGCCGGCGATCTGGCGGGCGGTGCCCTCGGGGTCCGGGTTGTCGGCGTTGACGTTGTGGGTGGCCACGGTGAGGTCGCCGCCCGTGCCCGACTTGTCGGTGATCAGGCCGCCGAAGAGGTTGAGCCAGACGACGGCCGGCAGCAGCAGGGCGACCAGCGCGGTCGCGGAGCGCCGCAGCAGGGCCAGGACGAGGAGCAGCGGCACGAAGACGCCGAGCCAGGGCAGGAAGGTCTCGGTGAGGCTGCCCAGGTTGCCGATCCGGTTGGGGATCTCGGCGTGGAAGACCATCAGCAGGGTGAGCAGCACCGCCGTGCCGGCCAGGACGATGCCGCGGCGCCAGATGCCCCGGTCGCCGCGCCAGCGGTCGAGCGCCGATCGGAACCGGGACCCGGAGCGCTCGTTCCGGGCGCCGCCGTTCTCGGTCTCCGTCATGTCCACCCGCGCCATCGCTCTGTCCTCACTGCCTTGCTGCCGTGCTTGTCGTGCTGTGTTCTGCTGTCCTGCTCGGTGACCCGACGTCGACACTAGGTGATGAGGGGTCGGTCGTACTGCCACGAGGGACGACGGGACGGCGCGGCGGGTTCCTGTCGGTGGCGAAGGCGGCGGGGCTGTGACAGAACGCGCACATTCGTACGGATGCGGCGGCGGTGTGAACAGCACCACTTCGGCCCACTTCCCCCGCCGTGGCGCGAGGTGCCACCATGGACGTGGTCCGGGGACGCCGTCAGGGCGCCTCGAGATGACTAAGGAGCCGTTCACCATGACGCTTCAGGCTGCCCAGAAGCCGTCCGCCGACAGCGGCAAGGCGCTGTACGGAGGCAAGGGCACGCGCCGCCTCACCGTCCACGACATCGCCGCCGCCAAGGTCCGCGGCGAGAAGTGGCCCATGCTCACCGCCTACGACGCGATGACCGCGTCCGTCTTCGACGAGGCCGGCATCCCGGTGATCCTCGTCGGCGACTCCATGGGCAACTGTCACCTCGGCTACGACACCACCGTGCCCGTCACGATGGACGAGATGACGCTGCTCTCCGCCGCGGTCGTCCGGGGCACCAAGCGTGCCCTCGTCGTCGGCGACCTCCCCTTCGGTTCGTACCAGGAAGGGCCCGTCCAGGCCCTGCGCAACGCCACCCGGCTCGTCAAGGACGCGGGTGTCGGCGCGATCAAGCTGGAGGGCGGCGAGCGCTCGCTGCCGCAGACCGAACTGCTCGTCCAGGCCGGCATCCCGGTCATGTCCCACCTGGGGCTGACCCCGCAGTCGGTCAACACCATGGGCTACCGGGTGCAGGGCCGTGGCGACGAGGCCGCGCACCGGCTGCTCAGCGACGCCAAGGCGGCGCAGGACGCGGGCGCGTTCGCGGTCGTCCTGGAACTCGTACCGGCCGAGCTGGCCGCCGAGGTCACCCGCTCCCTGCACATTCCCACCATCGGCATCGGCGCGGGACCGGACACGGACGCGCAGGTCCTCGTCTGGACCGACATGGCCGGCCTGACCGGCGGCAAGGTGCCGCGCTTCACCAAGCAGTACGCCAACCTCCGCGAGACGCTCGGCGACGCCGCGCGCGCCTTCGCCGAGGACGTGAGCGGCGGGGCGTTCCCGGCCGAGGAGCACACCTTCCACTAGCCGTGACGGCACCGTCCGGTAGCCGTCACGGCTCCGACGACAGCCCGCCGACATCCCCTGTCGGCGGGCTGTCGGTCGTTTGTCGGGGCGTTGTCGGTGGCGGCTGGTGGAGTAGGGGCCATGACGCGATCCGCACACAACGCCGTCGAGGTACGAGGCCTCGTGAAGCACTACGGCGAGACGAAGGCCCTGGACGGGGTCGACCTCGATGTCCGGGAGGGCACGGTCCTCGGGGTGCTCGGACCCAACGGCGCCGGGAAGACCACGCTCGTCCGTTGCCTGTCCACCCTGATCGTCCCGGACGCGGGGACCGCGACCGTCGCCGGTCACGACGTGGTGCGCCAGCCCCGTCAGCTCCGCCGCACGATAGGGCTCACCGGGCAGTACGCCTCGGTCGACGAGAAGCTGTCCGGCTGGGAGAACCTCTACATGATCGGGCGGCTGCTCGACCTCTCCCGCAAGGACGCCCGGCGCCGGGCCGACGAGATGCTGGAGCGGTTCTCGCTCACCGAGGCCGCCAAACGGCCGGTGATGAACTACTCCGGCGGTATGCGCCGCCGGCTCGACCTCGCCGCCTCGATGATCGGGCAGCCCGCCGTCCTCTACCTGGACGAGCCCACGACCGGACTCGACCCGCGCACGCGCAACGAGGTCTGGGACGAGGTCCAGCGGATGGTCTCCGAAGGCGTGACCGTCCTGCTCACCACGCAGTACATGGAGGAGGCGGAGCAGCTGGCGAGCGAGCTGACCGTCATCGACCGGGGCAAGGTCATCGCCCAGGGCAAGGTCGACGAGCTCAAGGCCCGGGTCGGCGGCCGCACCCTGAAGATCCGCCCGGTGGACCCTGCCGACCTGCCGGCCATGTCCGGCGCGCTGCGCGAGTCGGGTCTGGACGGCATCGCCGGTTCGACCGTGGTCCCCGACGAGGGCGTGCTGTACGTACCGATCCTCAGCGACGAGCAACTGACCGCCGTCGTCGGCCTGCTCGGCGCCCGGGGCTACGGCATCGCCCACATCGGTACCCATCTGCCCAGCCTGGACGAGGTGTTCCTGGCCATCACCGGCGAGAAGACCTCCGTGTCCGGCTCCGCGTCCGACGCGCTTCCCGAGGAGGTCGCCGCATGAGCGCCACCACCACGACCACCCAGCTCACCAAGTCCTCCGCCGGAACCCCGGGCGCGGGCCCGGGGTCGCGGCCGGCGGGCGGCGTGCCCGCCGGCGAGGGCCGGATCGGCCTGCGGGCCAACCTCCGCCACATCGGCGCCCTGGTGCGGCGCAACGCGCTGCAGATCAAGCAGGACCCGGAGTCGATGTTCGACGTGGTCCTGATGCCGATCATCTTCGTCCTGCTCTTCGTGTACGTCTTCGGCGGCGCGATCGCCGGCAAGGGCAACAACGACGACTACGTCAACTACGTGGTCCCCGGCCTGATGGCGATGATGGGCATGAACATCGCCATGGCCGTCGGGACGGGCATCAACGACGACTTCAAGAAGGGGGTCATGGACCGGTTCCGGACGATGCCGATCGCCCGGTCCTCCGTCCTCATCGCGAAGATCGTCGTCGAGGTGGGCCGGATGCTGATCGCCTCCGCGATCCTGCTCGGCATGGGCTTCCTGCTCGGCATGGAGATCAAGACCTCGGTCCTGGACCTCCTCGCCGCCGTCGGTCTGTCGATGGTCTTCGGCGCCTCGCTGATGTGGATCTTCATCCTGCTCGGTCTCGCCATGAAGACCGCCCAAGCCGTCCAGGGAATGGCGATGATCGTCCTCATGCCGCTGCAGTTCGGCTCCTCGATCTTCGCGCCGCCGACCTCGATGCCCGGCTGGCTGGAGACCTTCACCGACTACAACCCGCTGTCGAACCTCGCCGACGCCGCCCGGGCCATGATCAACGGCACGCCGGTCGGGGACTCGGTGTGGATGACGCTCGGCTGGGCGCTGCTGATCACGGCCGTCACGGCGCCGCTCGCGGTCGCCAAGTTCCGCAGGAAGACCTGACCGTACGGGTCCGAGTACAGGTACGGGTTCAGGACGACTCGGCGCGCCTTCTGATCGCGTCGGCGCCGTCGAGCAGGGCGGTGGCCTCCTCCAGGGAGATGCCACCGCCTTCGGCGTAGGCGGCCTCGAAGGCGGCGTCGTCGCCGAGCGCGGTGCGGGTCAGCTCGATGGCCCGCGCGAGGTTCTCCCGCTCCAGCGGCGCCCGCAGGTGCCCGGGTGGGAGGTGGCTCTCCTGTGCGCCGAGGAGCCGGGCCGCGACGGTGGCGTGGGGGCCGCCGAGGCCCGCCAACGCCCAGGCGGCGGTCACCAGATGGATCGCCGGCATCTGCGGGGCGACGGCCATGGAGAGGGCACCCTTCGCCCGCTCCAGGGCCTGCCGTACGAGCGGGAGCGCGGCGGCGTACCGCCCGTCCAGGTTCTCCAGCCAGGCCAGGGAGCCGAGGGTGAAGCCCTCGAAGATGGCGAGCGTGACGGAGCCGAACTCGCTCAGCAGGATGTCGAGATGCTCGCGGGCCTCGGCGGTGCGGCCGGTGCGGCCGAGCAGGACCGCGAGGAAGATCCGCGCCGCGAGCATCGGTTCGTACCCGGGGTGTCCGGCCTCCAGGACCTCGCGCAGGATCGCCTCGCCCTCCTCCTCGCGCCCGGTGACCGTGAGCATGTCGGCGTAGCGGGTACGCAGCAGCGTGGTCTGTGACCGCGCGCCGATCCGCCGCGCGTATCCGATGGCGGCGGCGAAGTCCTCGGCCGCGCCCTCGAAATCGCAGCGTTTCTCTCGGGCCTCGCCGCGCGAGGAGAGCGCCTCGGCGGCGCCCCAGGCGTCACCGAGGCGGACGAAGATCCGCAGGCTCTCGTCGGCGTCGGCGCTCGCCGCACCGGCCGAGTCGGCCCGGTTGGCAAGCATGTTGGCGCGCAGCTGGAGGATATAGCCGAGCTCCCAGTCGTAGCCGTGGGCACGGCACGCCTCGACGGTGGCGGCGAGTGCCGCGCGCGTCCCGTCCACGTCTCCCGTGAGCAGAACGGCGAAGACGGAGAAGGCGCCGGGCAGCCGGCATGCCTGGGGCAGGCCGGGCCGGTACACGGTGGTGATCCGGCGTAGCCGCGCGACGCCCTCGGGGGCGGTCCACCGGCCGGTCTGGTAGTCCATGTTGAGCAGTTCGAGGAGCCGTACCCCGCGCCGCGCCTCCCACAGCTGGTCCTCGGTCAGCGGCGGCGGGGCGGCGGTGCAGGGCTCGTGGAGCGGTACGACGGGAGGGGCCTGGGAGGCGAAGGGGTCGGGGCCGAGGGCGGCCACGGCCTCGGCCCAGTGCAGGGCGTCGGCGCGCAGGTCGTGCATCTGCCAGTACCAGAGGAGGGAGTGGACGAGGCTCAGCCCCTCGTGCTCGTCGCGGGCGGCGACGGCCCGGCGCAGGGCGGTGCGCAGGTTCTCGTACTCGATCCGGAACCGGGCCATGGCGGCGGCCTGCCGGCCTCCGCGCAGCTCGGGGTCGGTCAGACGGGCGACTTCGCGGTAGTGGACGAGGTGGCGGCGTTCGAACGCGGCCCGTTCGCCGGCCTCGTCCAGCCGCTCGGCGGCGTATTCGGCGACGGTCTCCAGGAGGCGGTAGCGCATGGCGCCGTCGTCGGAGGGCGCGGCGACCACGAGCGACTTGTCGACGAGGGAGCCGAGCGCGTCGAGGACGTCGGTGGCGGTGGCGGTGGCGGTGGCGGAGCAGACGGCCTCGGCCGCCTCCAGGTCGCAGCCGCCGGTGAAGACCGACAGTCGGCGCAGGACGGCCCGTTCCGGCTCGTCGAGGAGGTCCCACGACCAGTCGACGACGGCGCGGAGGGTCTGCTGGCGGGGCAGGACGGTACGAGCTCCGGAGGTCAGCAGGCGGAACCGGTCGTCGAGGCGGTCCGCGATCTGGCGCGGGGAGAGCATCCGCAGCCGGGCGGCGGCCAGTTCGATGGCGAGGGGGAGGCCGTCCAGGCGGCGGCAGATCTCGTCGGCGGCTTCCGGGTCGTCCTCGATCCGGAACCCGGCTCTGGCGGCCGCCCCCCGCTCGGCGAGCAGCCGCAGCGCGGTGTCCCGGGGCAGGGGGCCGAGTGGGCGGACGGACTCCCCCGGTACGCCCAGGGGTTCGCGGCTCGTGGCGAGCACCGTCACGCCGGGGCAGCGGGCCAGCAGATGTTCGGCGAGGCGGGCCGCCGCGCCGACGACGTGCTCGCAGTTGTCGAGCAGGAGGAGCATCCGCCGGCCGGCACAGTGCTCGACGAGGCGCCCCAAGGGATCGTCGCTGCCGCGCAGTTCCTCGGCTCCGGCCCCCCGCAGCACCGTCTGACGCGCCCCGACGGCCCCGAGCACGGCCTCGACCACCGCTTCGGGATCCCCGACCGGCGCCAACTCGGCCAGCCAGACCCCGTCGGGCCACCCCCCACCCTCGGCCGCACTCTCGGCCGCCTCCTGCGACAGCCTGGTCTTCCCCGCCCCACCGGGTCCGAGCAGCGTCACGAGCCGCGCCCCCCGCAGATCGTCGCGCAGCGCGGTGATATCCCCCTCCCGCCCGACAAAACTGGTGAGCCGGACCCGGAGGTTGCCGGGGAGGGGGACGGGGGCGGCGGAAGGCGCCGCCGGACCCGCGCCCGGGGCGGACCCTCGGCCGGGACCCGCGGCGTCCACGCCGGAGCCCGACGGGCCCGGGCCGGAGACGGCCGGGCCTGCGCCGGAGCGGGCCGGGGCCGGGCCGGATTCCGTACGCGGGCTGGGGCCCGCCCTGTTCGGGCCTGGCGCCTCCCCATACGGGCTCGGGCCCGCCGGGGCCGGGCCGGAGCCCGCCCGTTCCGCGGCGGGAGCCTCATGCGGGCCGAGGGCCGCCCCGTCCGCGCCGGAGGTCTCGGGGCCCAGCCCCAAAACCGCCCCGTCCGCGCCGGAGGCCTCCGGGCCCAGCCCAAAAACCGCCCCGTTCGCGCCAGGGGCCGCCGGGCCCAGCCCCAAAACCGCCCCGTTCGCGCCAGGGGCCGCCGGGCCCACGCCCGGAGGTGCCTCCTGCGAGCCCCTCGGGGAGACCTGCGGGCCCCTCGGGGAGAGGAGTTCCCTGTGGAGGGACTGGAGGGCCGGGGAGGGGGTCGTGCCCAGCCGGGTGGCGAGGGCGCGGCGAAGGGATTCGTAGGACAGAAGGGCCTCCGCCGAGCGGCCCGTGTCTCGGAGGGCGCGGAGGCGGAGGGCGTGGAGGGGTTCGTCCAGGGGGTGGGCTTCGCAGAGGGCGGCCAGGTCCGGGAGGGCCGTGGACGCCTCGCCGAGGGCGAGGGAGGCTTCCAGGCGGGCGCGGCGGGCGTCCAGGCGGCGGGCGTCCCAGCGGGCGGCTTCCACCGCGCGGTCCGGCAGGTCGGCGAGGGCGGGCCCCCGCCACAGACCGAGAGCACCGTCGAGAAGGGCCGCCGCCCGCGCCGGATCGCCCGCGCCGAGCCGCCGTACCCCCTCCTGCACGAGCCGCTCGAAGCGGTGCGCGTCCACGTCGTCGGGGACGGCCGCCAGCCGGTAGCCGCCCGGGGCGGAGACCACGGCCTCCCGCCCCAGCGCCCGCCGCAGCCGTCCGACCAGCGCCTGGAGCGCGGCCGGCCCGTCGGCCGGCGGTTCGCCGTCCCAGACCTCGTCGACGAGCACGGCGACCGGGACGGTCCGCCCGGCCCGTAGCGCCAGTACGGTCAGCAGGGCTCGCAGCCGGGCCCCGCCGACTGTGACGGGCCGGCCGTCGGCGGTGTGGGCCCGGGCCGGGCCGAGGACGGAATAGCGCACAGGCCCTATTCTCCGTGAGCCGGGGATCATCGCAGGAACTCACCCCCGCCCCGGCACGTTTCCCGCACACACCCCGCCGCGCCCCAGGGAGCCCCGATGTCCACGGCCACCACCCGCAGCCACGAGCGCAGGATCAGCCCGGTGTTCCTGGCGATCCTCGCCGTCATGGCGGTCACCGGCTGGGCGGTGTGGGCCGGTTTCGCGGCCTCCCCCGGTCTCGCGATCTTCCTCTTCGTGACGGCCGCGTGGATCGTCTCGCTCTGCCTCCACGAGTACGCGCACGCCCGCACCGCCCTCCACGGCGGCGACATCACCGTAGGGGCCAAGGGCTACCTCACGCTCAACCCGCTCGCGTACACCCACGCCCTGCTCAGCGTCATCCTGCCCGTGCTCTTCGTGATCCTGGGCGGCATCGGCCTGCCGGGCGGCGCGGTCTTCATCGAGCAGGGCCGGGTGAAGGGCCGCTGGAAGCACAGTCTGATCTCGGCGGCGGGCCCGCTCACCAACGTCCTGTTCGCGATCGTGTGCACGGCGCCGTTCTGGCTGGGAGCACTGGACGGTGTCCCCCTCGCGTTCCGGTACGCCCTCGCCTTCCTGGCGTTCCTCCAGGTGACGGCCGCGCTGCTGAACTTCCTGCCGGTTCCGGGCCTCGACGGGTACGGGGTGGTCGAGCCGTGGCTCTCGTACCGGCTGAAGCGGCAGATCGAGCCGTACGCGCCCTACGGCTTCTTCGTCGTCATCGCGCTGCTCTTCGTCCCGGCGATCAACGGCGCGTTCTTCGACACGATCGACGCGCTGATGCGGGCGCTCGGCGTGCCGGAGATCTCCCGCTACTGCGGCTCGAACCTCTACCGCTTCTGGCAGGAGACGCCGGAGATCTGCCAGGTCTAGCAGGTGTCCTGTGGATCTTGCCGGGCTCCCGACGCCTCGCACGCACGCTCGCTGATCCGGCCTGACCCACAAGACACCCCCTGGCTGTGCGGCTGCCTAGCTCTGCGGCTGCGCCTCGGCCTTCGCGCGGCGGATGTAGTACCACGCCATGTTGGAGGAGAGGCCCGCGAGGAGCACCCAGATCACGCCGAGCCAGCTGCCCGAGACGAAGGAGACGACGGCCGCGACGACCGCGAGGGCGCAGACGGCGAGGGCGTACAGAGCGAGGCGGGGCATGGGGGTCGGCTCCTGTCCGGGTACGGCTGATGGTGCCCGTCCAGTGTCCCCCATGCCCGGGGGCGACTCTCTCCGTGGCTACACGTCGGTGACACGCAGGCCCGCGTGCGCCTTGTAGCGGCGGTTGACCGAGATCAGGTTGGCGACCAGCGCCTCGACCTGGTGGGCGCCCCGCAGCCGGCCGGCGAAGACGCCGCGCATGCCGGGGATCCGGCCGGCCAGCGCCTGGACGATCTCCACGTCGGCGCGCTCCTCGCCGAGGACCATCACGTCCGTGTCGATCTCGTCGATCGAGTGGTCCTGGAGCAGGACCGCGGAGAGGTGGTGGAAGGCGGCGGCGACGCGGGACTCCGGCAGCAGCGCCGCGGCCTGCTCGGCGGCGGAGCCCTCCTCGGGCTTGAGGGCGTAGGCGCCCTTCTTGTCGAAGCCGAGCGGGTTGACGCAGTCGACGACGAGCTTGCCGGCGAGTTCGGCCCGCAGCGACTCCAGGGTCTTGGCGTGTCCGTCCCACGGGACGGCGACGATCACGATGTCGCTGCGGCGCGCGCACTCGGCGTTGTCGGCGCCCTCGACTCCGAGGCCGAGCTCGGCGGCCGCGGCATGCGCGCGGTCGGCGGCGCGGGAGCCGATGATCACCTTCTGGCCGGCCTTGGCGAGCCGGTAGGCGAGGCCGCGGCCCTGGTCGCCGGTGCCGCCGAGGACACCGACGACGAGTCCGGACACGTCGGGGAGGTCCCAGGGGTCCTTGGGGGCGGAGGCGGGAGACGAAGCGGTGGAAGTCATGGCCTCGACATTACTGGCCGGTCGCTCTCGTCCGGGTCTCGTACGGGTGGAACGGCCGCGAACCGGCCGCGCGCCGGACACGGCTGCGGCAGGATGCGGCCCCATGGATGCCGTACGGGTCGCGCTGCTGCGGGACGTGCTCGCCGGGACCGAGTGGCCGAGGGCGGCCCGCCGCCTGGCGGGGGCGCTCCGGTCCTCCGTCGTACCGAGGGGCGGCGGTCTGCTCCTGGTGGGCACGGAGGCGTACGAACCCTGGCATCTGGCGGCGCACCTGGTGGACGAGGCGGCCTGGTCGGGGCAGCCCGAGCTGGCGCCGACGCTGCTGCGGCACCTGGTGCGGCCGGGCGACCCGGCCCATCTGGCGGCGGGTCTCGGCCGCCTGGAGTCGGCCGGACGCGGGTCGACGCTGCTGGTGGTGGCCCCGGATCGGCCGGGGGCGGGGCTGCTGGAGCGGGTCCACGACGCGCGCAGGGCCGGGGCGACGGTGTTCTCGTTGGACGGCGGGGACCCGGAGGTGCACGGCCTCGCCCATGAGGGGCTGACGGTGACGGCCGGGGCGGAGGTCGACCTGGACACGGTCCAGCATCTGGTGAGCGCGGCGGCCGGGGAGAACAGCCTCCCGTCCCCGCGTGGACGGCGCCGCCTGCGCGACCGTCTCTCCCGCCTCGCCGACCACCTGACGGCCCCGCCGCCGGAGCGCTGGTAGCCGGGGGCGGCGGCGGACCCTGCCGCAGCCTCCTCGTGAGGACCCTCGTACCGGCCCTCGTCCCTGCCCCCGCACCGCCCGTAATTCGGTTGCCGCCGCCGGGGGCGCGCCGGAACATGGCGCCCCGTGACCTCGAAGCCTTCGTCGAAGCTCGCCGCTCTCCTGCCCGATCTCGCGCCGTGGCGGTCGTCCGCCGACTTCCGGCTGCTGTGGATCCAGGGGCTGGTCACCTACTTCAGCAGCTTCATGGCGTTGATCGCGCTGCCGCTCCAGATCAAGCATCTGACGGGTTCGCCGCTGGCCGTGGGCGCGATGGGCGCCGTCGAGTTGGTCCCGCTGGTCGTGTTCGGGCTCTACGGCGGGGCGCTCGCCGACGCCGTCGACCGGCGCAAGGTGATCATCGCCACCGAGGCGGGGCTCGGGCTGCTCGCTCTGATGCTGCTGCTCAACTCGCTGCTTCCCTCGCCGATGCTCTGGCCGCTGTACGTGGTCGCGGCCGGGGTCTCCGCGCTGGCGGGACTTCAGCGGCCGGCCCTGGACTCGCTGATGGCTCGCATCGTGCCGCACGAGCAGCAGACGGCAGCGGCGGCGCTGAACTCGCTGCGCTGGCAGATGGGCGCCATCGCGGGTCCGGCGCTGGCCGGCCTCGTCGTGGCGTACGCCGGTCACGCGCCGGCCTACGGCGTGACCATCGCCGGCTTCGCCGTCTCCGTACTGCTGTGTCGCCGGCTGACCCCGGCGCCGCCCGCGCGCGACGCGGAGAAGCCGTCGCTGCGCGGGATCGCGGAGGGGGCACGGTACGCCTGGTCGCGGCCGGTGCTGCTCGGTACGTACGTGGTCGACCTCGCCGCCATGCTCTTCGCCTTCCCGAACACGATCTTCCCGTTCCTCGCCGACGAGCTGGACGCGGCATGGTCCCTCGGCCTGATGTACGCGGCGGGCTCCGTCGGCTCGCTCGTCCTCGGGCTCACCAGCGGCTGGACATCGAAAGTCCGCAGACACGGTCTTCTGGTGGTGCTCGGCGCGGCGGTCTGGGGACTGGCGATCGCGGCGGCGGGCTGGTTCGCGAACATCTGGCTGGTCCTGCTCTGCCTGGGCTTCGCGGGCGCGGGCGACATGCTGAGCGGTCTCGGCCGCTCGACGATCTGGAACCAGACGATCCCGGAGGAGCTGCGGGGCCGCCTGGCCGGGATCGAGGTGCTCTCGTACAGCGTGGGGCCGCAGCTGGGCCAGGTCCGGGCGGGCGCGATGGCCGGGTGGACAGGCACGCGCTCCGCGATCTGGACAGGCGGTGTGGCCTGCGTGGCGTCGGTGGGGCTGCTCTGTCTGGCCCTGCCGAAGCTGCTCACGTACGACGCGGAGACGGACGAGGACGCCCTGCGCCGCAAGGCGCGGCGGTACGAGAACCCGGGCACGGGCGGCACCCCGGACGCAGGGGAGACACCGGGCACGGGCGGCACCCCGGACGCAGGGGAGACACCGGGCACGGGCGGCACCCCGGACACTCTGGGAGCGCGCGGCGTCTCCGGCCCAGGCGACACCCCGGGCACGCGGGAGGCCGGGGCCGAAGCCCCGGCCTGAGGTGAAGCACCGGCCTGGTGAAGCCCTCGCCCGCCGCGCGGCGCCACCCGCCCGCCCCAGGCGTCGCGGGCCAGACGGGACTTCACGGACACGGTCTAGTCCGGGGGCTGGTCCGTCTTGGGAGCGTCGTGCCACTTCGGGTCCGTCTCCCACTCCAGGTTGCGCTCCCGGGCCGTCTCCATCGCGTGCGACGCCTCCTCACGGCTGCCGTAGGGGCCGAAACGGTTCTTCGCCGGGCAGTCGGGGCCCTCCTCGACCTTCTTGTGCTCCAGGCAGTAGTACCACTCGCCCGGTTTGCCCACCGTGCGCTTCTTGAACAGGGCCATCGTCGGCTCCTTCCTCTGTCGCCATGCTGCCCCAGACGCGGTCGTTAGACTCGCTGACATGTCTGGCCAGTCACTGCTCGTACCCGGGGAGATCTCCCCCCACCGCTCCGTTCCGGGAGCCATCCGCCGTCCCGAGTACGTCGGGAAGCCCGCACCCACCCCGTACGCGGGGCCCGAGGTGCAGGACTCCGACACCATCGAGCGGATGCGGATCGCCGGCCGCATCGCCGCGCAGGCGATGGAGGAGGCCGCCAAGCACATCGCGCCGGGGGTCACCACGGACGAGCTGGATCGCGTCGCACACGAGTTCATGTGCGACCACGGGGCGTACCCGTCCACGCTCGGCTACCGCGGCTTCCCCAAGTCGCTCTGCTCCTCGGTCAACGAGGTCATCTGTCACGGCATCCCCGACTCCACCGTCCTGAAGGACGGCGACATCGTGAACCTCGACGTCACGGCGTACATCAACGGGGTCCACGGCGACAACAACGCCACCTACCTCTGCGGCGATGTCGACGAGGAGTCGCGGCTGCTGGTCGAGCGGACCCGGGAGTCCCTCGACCGGGCCATCAAGTCCGTCAAGCCGGGCCGCCAGATCAACATCATCGGCCGGGTGATCGAGTCGTACGCCAAGCGCTTCGGCTACGGCGTGGTGCGCGACTTCACGGGGCACGGCATCAACTCGTCCTTCCACTCCGGACTGATCGTTCCGCACTACGACTCCCCGCACCACACCACCGTCATCCAGCCCGGCATGACCTTCACCATCGAGCCGATGCTGACGCTGGGCACGCACGAGTACGACATGTGGGACGACGGCTGGACGGTCGTGACCAAGGACCGGAAGCGGACCGCGCAGTTCGAGCACACGCTCGTCGTCACGGACACCGGGGCCGAAATCCTCACGTTGCCCTGACCCGTCAGCGGGGTAGCGTTTTACCGACAGGTCGTCGGGAACGAGTTGACTTAGGTATGCCTAAGTAGCAGGATCACAACAGGTTCCCGTCCGCATCGGTACCGGAGGCACGCCTTGGACACGCCCTTCTCGACGCTCATCCGCACGGCCTCGCACGAACAGCACACCGAGGCGGAGACGTCGACCTTCATGAGCGACCTCCTCGGCGGGCGCCTCGCCGTGGACGCCTACACCCGCTACACGGAGCAGCTCTGGTTCGTGTACCGCGCCCTGGAGGACGGTGCCGAGGCCCTGGAGACCGATCCGGTCGCCGGGCCGTTCATCAGGCCGGAGCTGTTCCGTACGGCGGCGCTGGAGCAGGACCTCGCCCACCTCCGGGGACCGCGGTGGCGCGACGGGCTCTCGCCGCTGCCCGCCACGGCCGCCTACGCGGCACGCGTGACGGAGTGCGCGCGCGACTGGCCGGCCGGCTATGTGGCGCACCACTACACCCGGTACCTCGGCGACCTCTCCGGCGGCCAGATCATCCGGGACAAGGCCGAGCGCACCTGGGGCTTCTCCCGCAAGGGCGACGGCGTCCGCTTCTACGTCTTCGAGGAGATCGCGAACCCGGCGGCGTTCAAGCGGGGCTACCGCGAGCTGCTCGACCGGGTGAACGCCGACGATCTGGAGAAGCAGCGGATCATCGACGAGTGCAAGCGTGCCTTCGACTTCAACGGCGCCGTCTTCCGGGAGCTGGGCAGCGAGTTCCCGCTCAGTGCCTGAGCGAACAGCACTCAGGGTGCGAGGGTGAGGGTCCGCTCCAGGCGGACCCGTCCGCCCAGCTCGATCACGCCGTCGGGGCCGGGGGCCGTCAGGATCTGCGACCCCCGGCCCTGCGTGATGTTCAGTGCCCGGCCGAGCTCGGCCGTCAGCAGCAGCGCCGCCGCGCCCGTCGCCTCGTCCTCGTCGATGCCGTCGCCACGGCCCGGGAACGCCCGCGCCCGGATGCGGCCGGCGGCCTCCTCCTCCCACGCCCACGCGTAGATCCACTCTCCCGGCTCCGGCAGGTCGAGCGCGTCCACCTCGGCCGCCGACCCGTAGCGTCGCAGGGTGCGGGGCGGCGCCCACTCCGCGCGGGCCTCGATCCAGGTGAACTCGCCGTCCCCGCGCACCCACACCTCTCCGGCGGGCGGATGGACGACCTCCAGGTCCAGCAGCCAGGCCGCGCCGACGAGCGGGTGCCCGGCGAAGGGCAGTCGGACGCCGGGCGTGTAGATGTCGACGTCCCCGCGCTCCGGGTCGTCCACGAACACCGTCTCGCTGAAGCCGAGTTCCTTGGCGAGCGCCTGCCGGGACGCCTCGTCGGGGCGGGTGCGCCCGTCGCGTACGACTCCGAGGGCGTTGCCGTACCGGCCGTCGCCGGCACAGAAGACCCGCAGGACGTCGATGTCGGTGACGGCGCTCGGACGGCTACGTGCGGTCGTGTTCATGGCGGAATTCAAGCATCCAGGCGTCCCATTCGGCGGTTCCACCAGGAATCGGCCAGGCTCGGGTGCGTGCCTCGTCGTAAGGGGTGGCCGAGACCGCCCAGGCGAAACCGCGGGCGACGGCCTCGTACTGACGCTCGGGGTCGGGGCCCCGGAAGCCCCGAGCCGTCAGCGCTTCGTGGTCGGCGGTCATCGCCGCGATCAGCTCGGCCGCCCTCTCCGCGTCCTCGGCGCGGTGCAGCACGACCGTGCGCGGCGTCAGCCCCTCGGCGAGCGCGGCCACCGTGCGGTCGTGGCCGTCCAGGAGCAACCAGCCGTCGAACGCCGTCACCCACCACAGCAGCACGGGCGGGAGGCTGCCGTCCCTGACCTGCTTGCGGTACGCCTTGACGCGCGGGGCGTCCGGGGCCGACAGGCGCCGCAGCGGGACGACGCCGTTCCAGCCGTCGTTCCAGTCCAGACGGCCGCCCGGCCACGCCGAGAGGAAGTCGCTGTCCCAGACGTAGGGCGGGAACACCTCCCGCGTTCCGATCACCCACCGGCCCGCGTGCAAGGGGCCCTCCACCGCCTCCTCCAGCCAACGCGCGTACCGGTACCGCCACTCCGGCCCTCGCCGGGCCTCGTCGGCCCGTATCGGGGGAAGCGGCGAGCGGTAGCCCTCCAGGCGGTGGACGCGGACCCCACCCCGGTCCTCGTCGACCCGGGCGAGCAGAACCGGCCGGTCGCCCTGGCGGAGCAGTATCCGGCGGCCGTCCGTCATCTCCATGCGCAGGGGCGGGGGTTCGGGCGGGCCTTCGGCGTGCAGGACAAGGGGCCCAGGATGGTTCTCTCGCCGGATGCGCATGCCCGGCACGCTAGCCGGGCGAGCGGCAGGGCCGCACCGCCGTTTCCGGGGTGCGGCCCTGCCCGCGGGTGCGTCCACCAGGACTCCTTGACGCCCCGCGTCGGCTTGCGCCGACGACGGTGCCGGGCCGGGCGGTGGGCGCCGTGGTCGACTCCCCGCGCCCCCGGTCCCTGACTCACCGCCGGGTCCGACGGCCCTTCAGGTCACGGTGTGGACGCTGTACGTGATCCCGGCACTCACGCTGTTCCCGACCCCGGTAGGGTCAGGTCCGTCCGTGCCGGTGGAGGAGCAGAAGGCGACCGATGAGAAGGCTGAGGCGACCGTCGAGGGGACTCCTGGCGACGACGGCGGCGACGGTGCTGGCGCTGACGGCGAGCGGCTGCGTGACGGTGCACGGCGAGCGGGAACTGCTGCCCGCGGCGACGAAGGCCGAGGCCGCTCAGGCCCTCGAGGACTTCACCGACGCGTACAACAAGGCCGACAAGGCGTACGACCCGGCGCTCGACGCGGGCCGGGTCACCGGTCCGCTCGGGGCGATCAACCAGGCGGGGCTGAAGTCCCGTGCGGTCACCAGCCCCGGCGGCAACCCGAACCACCAGCCGCTGGAGCTGACGGACGCGAACTTCGCCCTCCCCAAGAAGGCGGGCTGGCCGCGCTGGTTCGTCGCCGACACGGACTCCAACCGGGACACCGACCAGGGCCCCGGTGACAATCGCTGGCTCCTGGTCTTCGTGCGCAACGGCGCCGAACAGCTGTGGGAAGTCGCCTATCTGGCGATCCTGCCCCCGAACGAGATCCCCGAGTTCGCGACGGACGCCGACGGTCTCGCCGAGCCGGTCGCCGTGGACTCCGCGCGGCTCGCGGTCGCTCCGAAGGACCTGGGCCGGCGGTACGCCTCGTTCCTCGGCGGCGGTGAGCAGGGCCCGTTCACGGCCGGTGCGCACACCACGGCGTGGCGGGAGCAGCGGCAGAAGGCGGCGAAGCGGGCGGGTCTCGCGACGCAGTACATCGACCAGGCCACGGACACCGGCGACTTCGCGCCCCTGGCGCTCGCGACGCGGGACGGCGGGGCGCTGGTCTTCTTCGCGACCCGGTACTTCGAGCGGCAGACGGCGGCGCAGGGCTACCGGCCGAAGGTCTCGACGGATGTGAAACCGCTGATGACCGGCGAGGTGAAGAACACGGTCACGAAGGAGTGGGTGTCGAGCCAGGCGGCCCTGGTGAAGCCGGCGGGCACGGACCGCGACGGCGTCACGATCACGGGCCGGCTCCAGGGCGTGACGGCGGCGAAGGGCTCTTAGGGCCCGTCGTCACGCAGGGCGACGGAGTTCGTCAGTCGGTGGCGGAGTTCGTCGGTCGGCGGCGGCGTTCCGCGGGTATGCGGTCACCGCAGGGCCGCGCGTCAGCTGCGGCCGAGGGGCCAGGCGACCTCGTGCTCGGCGTGCGCGCCCCGCTCCTCCCGCTCGGCCGCGTGCCGGGCGCAGGCGTCGGTGAGGGTCTCCAGCAGATTCAGCGGGTCGGGCAGGGGGTGCTCGGGGCCGCGGACCCAGGCGACGGCCGGATGCTCGTCCTCGTCACCGATGAGCCGGGCCGGCGGTACGAGCACGTAGCTGCCGCGGCAGTGCCAGCGCAGCCCAGGATGCTCGTCCATGGTCTCGGGGTGGCAGTCCAGCTCGCACGGCCACCACTCGTCCTCGTCCTCGGGGGTGCCGCGGGTGGCGGTGAAGAAGAGCATCCGTCCGCCGTCGCCCGCGCTCTCCGCGGACTCGGCGACCGGTCCGACCTCCACGCCCTGGGCGAGCAACCGCTCCAGCGCGGCGCGGCCGGCCGCCAGGGGGACGTCGAGGACGTCGTGGACCATGCCCGTGGCGGTGATGAAGTTCGCCTCGGGCTCGCCCAGGGCCCAGCGCTCGATCTGGGCGCGGTCGGTGGTCGACTGGGTCTGCCAGGCGAAGGAGACGGGGTGCCGGGCCGGGGTCGGACAACCGATGCGTTCACAGGAACAGCGGTAGCCGACGGGGTACGCGGCGGGAGCCAGGGGCAGGCCCGCGGCGGCGGCGGCCAGGAGCAGCGCCTCGCGGCGGTTCTCGTCGTCGGCCGCCGTGCGCTTGGGGCGCCTGCGCAGCCACTGTGCGAGTTTGCTCTCCGTGCCGCGGTAGCGGCCGATACCGTCGCCCATCTATCCCCTCACACCCCATACTCGCCCGTTCGGCTCCGCCCATGGTCCCACCATCCTGCGCTCCGGGTGACCGGAGTCCTCAACCGGGGTGGACATCGGGGTTGCGTCCGGGGGGCGCGGGGGTGGCGCAAGGGGGAGCACGGGAGATCACGTACGGGGTGCGAGGCCGCGCAGGGCGTAGTCGACGAGGGTGTCCGCGTAGGCGTGGGTCAGGGGCAGGGTGCGGTGGAGCCAGCGGTGGTTCAGGGGGCCGACCAGGAGCTCCAGGGCGATACGCGGGTCTACGTCGGGGTCGATGTCCCCTGCGGCCTGGGCGGTCTCGATGCGGCGGACGTAGTACTGGAGCTGTGGTTCGAGGAGCCGCTCCACGAACCGGGCGCCGAGTTCGGGGTTGACGATGCCCTCGGCGGCGAGGGCGCGGGAGGGGGCGTCGTAGACGGGGTTGTTCAGCTCGTCGACGGTGGCGCGCAGCACGTACCTGAGGTCGGCGGCGAGGTCGCCGGTGTCGGGGATCTCACTGTCGGCGTCGCCCCCGAGCGCCTCGTTCGCCTGGGCGGCGAGGTCGAGGAAGGCGTCGAGGAGGACGGCGGCCTTGGAGGGCCACCAGCGGTAGATGGTCTGCTTGCCGACGCCGGCGCGGGCGGCGATGCCCTCGATGGTGGTCTTGGCGTAGCCGGCCTCGGAGACGAGGGCGAGGGCGGCGTCGTAGATCGCGCGGCGGGAGCGCTCACTGCGGCGCGAGGAGTCGGGCGCCTTGGTGTCGGGTCGCTTGGTCTCGGGTGTCTGGCCGGCGGGTGTCTTGGGGCCGGGTGTCTGGGTGTCGGACATGCGGTCAATCTAACAGGCGGCGAGACGACGCGTCTCGTCATGGGGTGTTCGCCGGAACCACCCGAACGGTCCACTGCGCGGACGCCGTCCAGAGCGGACCATGGGGGCCACCGCACTTCCGTCCTTACGTCCGTGAGGAGCCCTCTTTGCGCCCTACCCCGCGCGAGGCGTCGCCCCGCCGTTATCTGATGTGCCCACCCGCGCACTTCAAGGTGACGTACTCCATCAACCCCTGGATGGACCCCACCAAACCGGTCGACCTGCCGCTCGCCCTCACCCAGTGGGAGGACCTGCGCGACCGCTACCGCTCGCTCGGCCACACCGTCGAGCTGCTCGACCCGCACCCCGACCTGCCGGACATGGTCTTCGCCGCGAACGGCGCGACCGTCGTGGACGGCCGGGTGCTCGGCGCGAAGTTCGCCTACCCGGAGCGCGCGGGCGAGGCGGCAGCGCACCTGGACTGGTTCCGCCGGAGCGGTTTCACGCAGGTGCGGGAGCCGGAGCACGTGAACGAGGGCGAGGGCGACTTCGCCGTGACCTCGTCATGGATCCTGGCCGGCTGCGGCTTCCGCTCCAGTCCGCTCTCCCACGACGAGGCGCAGGAGTTCTTCGGCCGCCCCGTGGTCGGCCTGGAGCTGGTGGATCCGCGCTACTACCACTTGGACACGGCGCTGTCCGTCCTGGACGACGCTCGCGACGAGATCATGTACTACCCGGCCGCCTTCTCCCCCGGCAGCCGGGCCGTCCTCTCGCGCCTCTTCCCCGACGCCCTCCTCGCCACGGAACGCGACGCCGCGGCCCTCGGTCTGAACGCGGTCAGCGACGGGCGGCACGTCCTGCTGCCGCAGGCGGCGGTGGGCCTGTTCGATCCGCTCCGCGAGCGCGGCTTCGAACCGCTGGGCATGGACCTGACGGAACTGCTCAAGGGCGGTGGCAGCGTGAAGTGCTGCACCCAGGAGCTGCGCGCCTGATCTGCGGGGGCGGCCCAGTCAGGCGCGGCTAGGCCTGTCCGTGCAGTCCCGCCCGGCCCGCGACGGCCGGCACGCGCGCTCAGTGCTCCGGCCCTGATCCACAAGACACCCGCTACGCCTCCGGCGTGGGCCAGGGGTCGCCCCACTCCACGTCACGAGCCGCCTTGTACAGCGGCCCGTGGCGCTTGGTGACCGTCTCCTTGGCCAGACCGTCGGGCCCGCAGAGGTCCAGCAGCACCAGACCCTTGCGGATCTGCGGCTTGCGGATGACCCGCGCCGCCACCGGGGTCACCGGGAACCGGGTCGCCGCGACGTAGCTGAACTTCTCGTCCTCGTACGGCAGGGAGCCGCCCTTCACCTGCCGGTGCAGGGAGGAGCGGCTGACGCGCGCCGAGAAGTGGCACCAGTCGGTGCCCGGCTCGATCGGGCACGCCCCGCTGTGCGGGCACGGCGCGGCCACGGTCAGCCCCGCCTCGACGAGGAGCGAGCGCGCCGCGATGATCCGCTCGTAGCCGTCTGGCGTGCCGGGCTCCACGATCACGACCGCCTGCGCCACCCGCGCGGCCTCGGTGACGAGGGCGCGGCGATCGGCCTCGGTCAGCTCCTTCAGGACGTAGGAGACCGTCACGAGGTCCGTACCGTCGTCGAGGCGCAGCGCCCCGCCGATCCGGGCCCGCCGCCACTCCGCGTCGAACACGCCGTCCGCCAGCTCGCGCCCCAGCGTGAGCGCGGGCTCCGCCCAGTCCAGGACGGTCGTGTGCGGCGCTCCGTGCCAGGCCTCGGCGACGGCCCAGCTCGCCGCTCCGGTGCCGCCGCCGACGTCGGTGTGCGTGACCGGCTCCCACGCGGGCGCCGCGTCCCGCAGGGCGTCGAGCGCCGCCCGTACCGCCTCGAACGTCGCCGGCATCCGGTACGCGGCGTAGGCGGCGACATCCGAGCGGTCGCGCAGGACCGGGGCGTCGGTCGGGGTGGTGCCCCGGTAGTTGGCGATCAGCCGCTCGACGGCCTGGGCGGCCTGTCGGGGCGGCAGCCCGTCGAGGAGCCCGGCGAGTGCGGCGCGCAGGGCGTCGGCGGTGGGAGCGGTCGGGAGGGAGGCGTTCACCTCAATATTTTAGGCGCGCCCCGGCCTGCCGCCGAGCCGCCGCCGACAGGCCGCTCAGGCCGAGGGCTGCCTCAGGCCGAGGGCTGCTGCGGCTCCGGTGTGCGCCACGGCCGGCACATCGCGAGGAAGCACGCGAGCGCCCCGACCGCGCAGACCAGCTGCACCAGGGCCATCGGCACCGCCGTCGCCTCTCCCGCGATCCCGACGAGCGGCGAAGCCACCGCCCCGATCAGGAAGGACGAGGTGCCGAGCAGCGCGGAGGCGGAGCCCGCCGCGTGCGGGGTGCGCATCAGGGCCTGCGCGTTGGTGTTGGGCATCGCCAGACCCATCGCGGACATCAGCACGAACAGACCGGCGGCGACCGGAACGAGCCCCGGCTCCCCGAAGACCCCGCTCGTCATCAGCAGCAGCGCCACCGAGGCCAGCAGGATGACGGCCAGCCCCCAGCCCAGCGCCTTGTCGAGGCTGACCCGCCCGACGAGCAGCTTGCCGTTGATCTGTCCGACGGCGACGAGTCCGATCGAGTTGAGGCCGAAGAGCAGGCTGAAGGTCTGCGGCGAGGCACCGTAGATCTCCTGGACGACGAAGGGCGAGGCGGAGATGTACGCGAAGAGGGCGGCGAAGGCGAGTCCGCCGGCCAGCATGTAACCGGTGAAGACGCGGTCGGCGAGCAGTCCGCGCATGGTGCGCAGCGCCTCGCCGACGCCACCCGCGTGCCGCCGCTCGGGCGGCAGCGTCTCGTGCAGGAACCTCCACACCACGACGGTCAGCAGGACGCCGATGAGGGTGAGGACGTGGAAGACACCTCGCCAGTCGGTGATCCTCAGGATCTGCCCGCCGATGAGCGGGGCGATGATCGGGGCGACGCCGGAGATCAGCATCAGGGTGGAGAAGAAGCGGGCCATCTCGACGCCGTCGTAGAGGTCGCGGACGACGGCGCGTGCGATGACGATGCCCGCCGCGCCCGCCAGGCCCTGGAGCAGCCGGAAGGCGATGAGCAGTTCGGCGGAGGGCGCGAGGGCGCAGACCGCGGTGGCGGCGACGTACACGATCATGCCGACGAGCAGCGGGCGGCGCCGCCCCCACCGGTCGCTCATGGGGCCGACGACGAGCTGGCCGAGGGCCATGCCGGCGAGGCATGCGGTGAGCGTGAGCTGGACGGTCGCGGCGGGCGCGCGCAGCGACTCGGTGACCTCCGGCAGCGCGGGCAGGTACATGTCCATGGAGAGCGGCGGCAGCGCCGTCAGTCCACCGAGGACGAGAGTGACGAGCAGCCCGACGCGGCGCGCGGCGGCGATGCCGTCGGGAGTGCCGGTGGTGGTGCCGGGTATGTGCCCTTGCTTCGCGTGTCCTTGCTTCGTGGTCCGGCCGCTCTCCGGCATCGACACAGCTCCATTTCGTTGAATTCTTCCCTATGCTCTCAGCTCGTCGAGAGTGGTCGAGACCTATTCGGGGTGGGGCACATGGCAGGGACCGTGCGGTGGGGCGTGCTGGCGACGGGCGGGATAGCGGAACGGTTCACCACCGACCTGCGGTCGGTGGAAGGTGCGGAGGTCGTGGCGGTGGCGTCCCGTTCGGAGGCGTCGGCGAAGGCCTTCGCCGACCGGCTGGACATCCCTCGGGCGTACGGGTCGTGGGCCGCGCTCGCCGCCGACCCCGAGGTCGACGTGGTGTACGTCGCCACCCCTCACCACGCGCACCGGGCGGCGGCCGGGCTCGCCCTTGAGGCGGGGAAGGCGGTCCTCTGCGAGAAGGCGTTCACGCTGAACGCGCGGGAGGCGGAGGAGCTGGCCGCCCTCGCCCGGGACCGCGGTCTCTTCCTGATGGAGGCCATGTGGATGTACTGCAACCCGCTGATCCGGCGGCTGGCCGCACTGGTGGCGGACGGGGCGATCGGCGAGATCCGGACCGTACAGGCGGACTTCGGGCTCGCGGGACCGTTCGCGGCGGACCACCGGCTGCGCGACCCGGCGGTGGGCGGCGGGGCGCTGCTCGACCTCGGGGTGTATCCGGTCTCCTTCGCGCAGCTGCTGCTGGGCGAGCCCGACTCCGTGCAGGCGCACGCGCTGCTGTCGCCGGAGGGCACGGACCTGAACACCGGGATGCTGCTGGGGTGGGCGAACGGGGCCTCGGCGCTGCTGTCCTGCTCGATCGTGGCGGACACCCCGCTGACGGCGTCGGTGACGGGGTCGAAGGGCCGGATCGACCTGCCGCGCGGCTTCTTCTTCCCGGAGCGGTTCACGCTGGTGCGCGAGGGCCGGGAGCCGGAGGAGTTCGTGAACGAGGACGATCCGCACTCCCTGCGCCACGAGGCGGCCGAGGTGATGCGCTGTCTGCGCGCCGGGGCCACGGAATCGGCGCTCGTCCCGCTGGACGGGACACTCGCGGTGATGCGGACGCTCGACGCGGTGCGGGACCGCATCGGCGTCCGCTACCCCCAGGAGGCTCACGGGGACCGTCCCGGGTTTCCCCAGGAGGGTTCCCGGACGATTCCCCCGGCGCATCCCGGTGAGCTCTCCGCTACGCCGGTGTGAGTCCGGGGGCGCCCGCCTCGGTGACGTAGGACGCGGCCGTGGTGACCGGGGCTCCCGGCGTCGTCACGGCGGCGACCGTACGGAAGTCGGCGCGGGCGCTTCGCTCGCCGAACGCGACCGTCACATAGCCGCGCCGCCCGTTGTAGAACTTCAGGTGCGGGTTGGCGGCGGTGAGGCTGTCGTAGTTGGCGGGCCGCTCGGCGCCGTCCTTGCCGCTGGAGACGGAGGTCGCGACGATCTCCGTGCCGACGGTCCGGGAGGACGGATCGCGGAAGTCGGCCTTGATGTCGAGTCCGTAGCCGACGTGGACGTCGCCGGTGAGCACCATCAGGTTCTCGATGCCGGCCGCGGCCGCCCCGGCCAGGATGCGCTGCCGGGAGGCCGGATAGCCGTCCCAGGAGTCCATGGAGACCGTGTAGGCGGCGGTCGGGTTGCTGCGGCGCTCGGAGAAGACGACCTGCTGGGGGACGACGTTCCACAGCGCGCGGGAGCCGGGGTCGCGCCAGCCGTCGAGCAGCCACCGCTCCTGCGCGGCCCCGGTCATGGTGCGCGAGGGGTCCTCGGACTCGGGTCCCGGGACCCGCCAGCCGTCGCCGTAGGCCTGGTCGGAGCGGTACTGGCGGGTGTCGAGGATGTCGAACCGGGCGAGCCGGCCGAACCGGAGGCGGCGGTAGAGCCTCATGTCGGGGCCCTCGGGCCGCTGGGGCGCCCGCAGGGGCTGGTTCTCCCAGTAGGCGCGGTAGGCGGCGGCGCGGCGAAGCAGGAACTCCTCCGGCGGCACGTCGTTCTCGGGGGTGCCGCCCGCGTAGTTGTTCTCGGTCTCGTGGTCGTCCCAGGTGACGACGAAGGGGTGCGCGGCGTGCGCGGCCATCAGGTCGGGGTCCGACTTGTAGAGGGCGTACCGCAGCCGGTAGTCCTCCAGCGTGACCGTCTCGCGGTTGAAGACGGCGGGCAGCCGGCGGTCGGTGTAGGCGCGGGCGCCGCCGGTGGCGTTGACGGCGTACTCGTAGAGATAGTCGCCGAGGTGGAAGACGACGTCGACGTCCTCCTGGGCGAGGTGCCGGTAGGCGGTGAAGTAGCCGTCGTGGTACGCCTGGCACGAGACGGCGGCGATGGTGAGCCCGGATACACGGGCGTCGGCGGCGGGCGCGGTCCGGGTGCGGCCGACGGGGCTGATCCAGTCGCCGGCGCGGAAGCGGAAGTAGTACACGCGGGCCGGGTCGAGGTGGTCGACCTCGACGTGCACGCTGTGCTGGAACTCCGGGTGGGCGGTGGCCCTGCCGCGCCGGACGACGCGGGTGAAGCGCTCGTCGCGGGCGAGCTCCCAGCGGACGGCGACCCTCTCGCGGGGCAGTCCGGAGTCGGGTTCGAAGGGGCGGGGCGCGAGCCGGGTCCACAGGAGGACGGAGCCCGGGTGGGGGTCGCCGGAGGCCACCCCCAAGGTGAACGGGTCCTCGGTGAGCCGGCGGCCGTCGAGCTCGGCGGCGCTCGCCGCGCCGGCGGCGGGCACCTGGACGGCGAAGGCGAGCGCGGCCGCGGCGCCGGTGGCGGTGAGGAAGCGGCGGCGGTCGAAATGGCGCGCCGCGGCTCGGAGTTCGGCGGAATGGGTCTGTGCGGTCGTCATGTGCCCCTCCCCGGACGGATTCTGTCCGTCCGTATTGGAGTGGCAGGGGACGACCCTGGGTTGTCGAGTACAGAACATCCGCGTGTCGGACGGATGAGTTCCCCGTGCACCGATCTCCCGTACGCTGCGCGGCCATGAGCATCGCTGTAGTGACTGGAGCAGGTTCGGGCATCGGCCGGAGCGTGGCGCTGGCTCTCGCGGAGGCGGGCTGGTCGGTGGCGCTGGCGGGCCGCCGACGGGAGGCGCTGGAGGAGACGGCCGCGTCCGTTCCGTCCGGGCAGGCGCTGTGCGTCCCCACGGACGTGACGTCACCGGAGGCGGTGTCGGCGCTCTTCGACGCGGTACGGGAGCGGTTCGGCCGGGTCGACCTGCTCTTCAACAACGCGGGGACGTTCGCGGGCGGCGGCGTGCCGGTCGAGGACCTGGACCACCAGACCTGGCGTTCGGTCGTCGACGTGAACCTCACGGGCTCGTTCCTGTGCGCCCAGGCGGCCTTCCGGGCGATGAAGGAGCAGTTCCCGCAGGGCGGCCGGATCATCAACAACGGCTCGATCTCGGCGCATGTGCCGCGCCCGCACTCGATCGCGTACACGGCGACGAAGCACGCGATGACGGGCCTGACGAAGTCGCTGTCCCTGGACGGGCGGCCGTACCGGATCGCCTGCGGCCAGCTGGACATCGGGAACGCGGCGACGGAGATGACGTCCCGCATGCGGACGGGCATCCTGCAGGCCAACGGCGAGCTGGCGGTGGAGCCGGTGATGGACGCGGCGCACGTGGCGGCGACGGTGGTCCACATGGCGGGCCTGCCGCTGGAGGCGAACGTCCAGTTCGCGACGGTGATGGCGACGACGATGCCGTACATCGGCCGGGGCTAGGCCGGACTCCGGGCTCCGGGCTCAGGGCCCGAGAGGGAGGGGCGGCCGGGTCCCCCCGGCCGCCGGGTCAGGCCTGGCCGGTCTCGAAGCGGACGACCTTCCCACCCTCCACGACGAAGCGCCAGCGGGTGCGCATCTCGCCCCAGGTGTCGTTGCGGAACCGGGCGACGAGAACGTGCCCGTCGTCCTTCACGGACTCGATCTCCATGTGGCCGCGCGAGGAGAAGATCTCCTTCTCGGTCCACTCGTCGAGGTCCCGGTCGGAACCGTCGTCGGACATGGTGGCGCCGGGCGCCAGTGCCGCCCGGAAGGCCTCCTCGTCGTTGGCGTTGACCGCGGCGACGAAGGCGCGCACGGCGGGATCGGTGAGCTTCTCCACGGGAATGGTCATGCCCTACCCGTACACCCGCCGGCGCCCGGCTCCCCGCACCCGGGCCGAGACGGTGCCGCACGTCGGTGCACGGAATCGGCCACCTGGTCGAGCGCCGCGGCTGCCTGCGGCAGCCTTGGGTCTCATGACGGACACCTGGGACACCATCGACCGGCTGAGCTCCTGGATCGCCGCCCACCACACCCTGCCGCACCAACAGGACGTCCTGCTGCGGGTGCTGAAGCTTTCGGAGGAGGTCGGCGAGGTGGCCGAGGCCGTCATCGGGGCGACGGGGCAGAATCCGCGCAAGGGAGCGAGTCATACCTGGCAGGACGTCGAGTCAGAGCTGTGCGATGTGATCATCACGGCGATGGTCGCGCTGCGGACCCTGACCCCGGGGGCGGCGGAGGTCTTCGCGGGGCACCTGCGCCGGGTGGCCGACCGGTCCCTGGAGCGCTGAGGGGACGAACGGGGGAAGGGCCCCTGCGTCAGGGGCCCTTCCTCGTCGCCGGCCGACAGACGAGTCGGGCTGTACGCCGGGTTCTGTACCCCGGGACCTCGCGGTCGTCGGGGTGACGGCCATCCATCTAGGACCGGCGTTGCCACCGGTCTCGTGCGGTCTACCCGCGAACTCGGGCGGGCAGCCCTCGAGCGTTCGCGCAGAGCCGTCTGTCTCCAAACAGCCCCTCTTGACCTTGCTCCGGGTGGGGTTTACCTAGCCGCCTGAGTCGCCTCAGGCGCTGGTGGTCTCTTACACCACCGTTTCACCCTTACCGAGGACCGAGGTCCCCGGCGGTCTGTTTTCTGTGGCACTGTCCCGCGGGTCACCCCGGGTGGCCGTTAGCCACCACCCTGCCCTGTGGAGCCCGGACGTTCCTCGGGAGGATCCGAAGGACCCCCACGCGGCCGCCCGCCCGGCTCGTCTGCCGTGCCGACCATGCTACCCGCCGCGTCCGCTTCCCCTTGACCTTGCCGCGACGTCAGGGTTTGTACTGAGGTCATGCGAATCGGCGAGATCGCCGCACTCGTCGGGGTCACCCCGCGGGCCGTGCGGCACTACCACCATCTCGGACTGCTGCCCGAGCCCGTACGGCGGGCCAACGGCTACCGCGAGTACGGCATCAAGGACGCCGTCCTGCTCGCCCGGGTCCGGCGCCTCACCGAGCTCGGGCTCGGGCTCGACGAGGTGCGCGACGTCCTCGCCGACGACGCCGGGCGCGAGCTGCTGGAGGTGCTGGAGGAGCTGGACACCGACCTCGGCCGCCAGGAGGCCCTGATCCGGGAGCGGCGCGCGCGCCTCGCGGAGCTGCTCGGCGAGGCGCGCGCCGGGCGGCTGAACGCCGAGGGTCCCGTGTCGGCGGAGCTGGCCGAGCTGTTGGCGGGGATGGGCGAGGTCCCGGCCTCCCCCATGGCCGCCCAGGACCGGGAGCTGCTCGTGCTGCTCGACACCGTGGCGCCGGCGGAGGAGCGGCAGCGGCTGATCGGCGCGATGCGGGAGATGACCGCGACGCCCGCCGCGCGGGACCGCGCGCACGAGATGTACGCACGGCTCGACGCCCTCGCCGACGCGGACCCGGACGACCCGCGCGTGGCCCAGGCCGGGGAGGCGCTCGCCGCCTGCCTGCCGGACGCGGTGGTGGCGGGGCTCGACGGGCCCGGCCTGCCGGAGGGGCGTCTCACCGACACCTTCTTCGGAGACTTCTCCCCCGCCCAGACCGCCGCCGTCCACCACGCACTGCGTCTCGTGCAGGAGCGCCAGGCCCGGGAGCGTGCCCAGTGACGTCCACGGCCATCCGCCCGGAAAGCGCCCGCCACGCCGGCACCCGACTGCTCCGCGCCGTCGCGTACGCCGTGCTCCCCGCCGAAGTCGTGCTCGCCGTCGCTCTCGTCGCCGGCGTACGGATACCCCCGGCCGTCCTCGGCGCCGCCGAGACCGCCGTCCTGCTGCTCATGGCCGCCGAGGCGGCGGCGTACCTCCGGCTCCGCCGGCGCGGCCTGAGCCGGCGCGAGGCCATCGGCGAGCTGGTCCCCGGGCCCGTGCTCCGCCTGATCGGCCACGAGCTGCGACTGATGGCGAGCCTCGGCCTGTGGGTCGCCCGGCGGCGGCACGGGGTCCGCGCCGGCGACCGGCCGTTCCCCCACGCCCGCGACCAGGCCGCCCTCATGTACGGCTTCGCGTTCGTCTGTCTCGTCGAGACCGTCGGCATGTCGTACCTGCTCGCCGATGCGCCGGTGGCCCACGCGGTCGTCCTGGTCCTGGACGTGTACACGGTGCTGTTCGTGCTCGGACTGCACGCCGCCTCCGTCACCCGGCCGCACGTCCTCGCGCCCGGCGTCCTCCGGCTGCGCGAGGCCGCGCACGTCGACCTCCACATCCCGCTGGAGAGGATCGCCGCCGTCCGGCACGAACTGCTCTTCACCCACGAGAGGGCGGAAGGGGAACTGAACCTGGCCGTCGGCTCGCAGACCTCCCTCACCATCGAGCTGACCGAGCCGATCGACGCGCCCCGGCTCCTCGGCGCGCCCCGGCCCGTCCGTACGGTGCGCGCCCACGCGGACGACCCCCGCGCGCTGCTGCGCGAGCTGCGGCACGCGCTCACGCGGGCGCGAACAGCGCCTTCGCCCGCCCAGGGTCCGCCTGCGTCAGCCTGACCCGCAGCCTCTCACCAAGCTGCAGCCGGCCGTCCCCGCCCTCGATGCGGGCCACCACCGCCGGGTCCTCCAGGTGCACGGTCCCCACGGCCGCGTCGCGCTCCTCCACATCGATCACGTACGCGTCGAAGGTCTCGCCGATCCGTCCCCTCAACAGCGCCGCCTCGACGATGTCGACCGACTCGCGCTCGATGCCGTTCGCGCGCCGGGAGCCCTCGGCCATCTCCCGGGGGAGGCTGTCGAGCGCCTCCCGTACCCACGCCGGCGGTTCCTCGCCCGCCACCGCGGCGACGCACAGCTCCCCCGCGTACCGGTCGACGAGCCGGCGCAGCGGTGCGGTGCAGTGCGTGTACTCGTCGGCCACGGCGGCGTGGACGGCGGGCGAGGGGACGCCGCCGTCGGTGAAGACGGTGTAGCCGGCGCCCCGCAGCAGGGTGGTGCACTCCTGCAGGAAGGCGGCGTGGCGCGGGTTGGCGGGGTCGACGGAGCGGACGACGTCCGCGTACGAGACGTGGTGCGGCCAGTCGACGCCGAGGGCGTGCGCGGAGCGGCGCAGCCGGGCGACGGCGCCGTCGGGGGCGGTGGGCAGGGTACGCAGGATGCCGGTGCCGGCGGCCGTCATGAGGTCGGCGGCGGCCATCCCGGTCAGGAGCGAGACCTGGGCGTTCCAGCCGTCGGCGGGGAGCGGGGCACGGTAGGCGAGCGAGTAGGACCCGTCGAGTTCGACGATCTCCTGCTCGGGGACGCTGAGGGAGATCCCGCCGCGTTCGACCTCGAGCGCCTCGCGCAGCCGGCCGATGTCCTTGAGGAGGGCGAGGGGCTCCTCGGCGGTCTGGGAGTCGATCTGCCGCTGCACGCCCGCGTAGTCGAGTTTGGCGCGGCTGCGGACGAGGGCGCGGCGCACGTCGGTAGCCACGCGTCGGCCCTCGGCGTCGAGGTCGATCCGCCACAGCAGGGCGGGGCGGGGTTCGCCGGGCAGGAGGCTGGCCGCGCCCTCGGAGAGGACGGCGGGGTGGAGGGGCACCCTGCCGTCGGGGAAGTAGAGGGTGAGGACACGGCGGTGGGCCTCGGCGTCGACCGCGCCGCCGGGGGTGACGAAGGCGGCGACGTCGGCGATGGCGTAGTGGACGCGGTAGCCGCCGTCGGCACGGCGGGCCAGGTGCATGGCCTGGTCGAGGTCGGTGGAGGTCGGCGGGTCGATGGTGAAGAAGGGGATGTCGGTGGCGTCGTACCCGGGGAGGCGGGGCGCCTCGGCCGCCGCCTCGGCCTCGGCGAGCACGGCGGGCGGGAAGGTCTCGCGGATGGCGAGCTCGGTTCGTAGTGCGCGCAGGGCGGCCCGCAGCGGAGCCTCGGCTGCACCGGTCACGTGAATGGGGCGGCGGGGCATGGACCGAGCCTAGGGGGCGGGGCGGGACGGGGCACCTCGTACGCTGGCTTTTCCGGGGCCGCACCCCCGTCCCGTACGTACGAAGGAGAACCACCGTGCTCGTGCTGTTGCCGCCGTCGGAGGGTAAGGCCGCGTCGGGGCGTGGGGCGCCGCTCGAGCCGGGGTCCCTGTCGCTGCCGGGTCTGGCCGAGGCGCGGGCGGCGGTCCTGGACGAGCTGGTCGAGCTGTGCGCCGCCGACGAGGAGAAGGCGCGCGAGGTGCTGGGCCTGAGCGAGGGGCTGCGCGGGGAGGTCGCCAAGAACGCGGAGCTGCGGACGGCGGGGGCCCGGCCGGCCGGCGAGATCTACACGGGGGTGCTGTACGACGCGCTGGGTCTGGCCACGCTGGACGCGGCGGCCCGGAAGCGGGCGCGGGCCTCGCTCCTGGTGTTCTCGGGGCTGTGGGGCGCGGTGCGGGTGGACGACCGGATTCCGTCGTACCGCTGCTCGATGGGGGTGAAGCTCCCGGGGCTCGGCGCTCTCGGCGCGCACTGGCGGGGCGCGATGGCGTCCGTCATGCCGGAGGTCGCGGGGGACGGACTCGTCCTGGACCTGCGGTCCTCGGCGTACGCGTCGGCGTGGAAGCCGAAGGGCGAGGTGGCGGCGCGGACGGCGACGGTACGGGTGCTGCACGCGCCGACGCGGAAGGTGGTCAGCCACTTCAACAAGGCGACGAAGGGGCGGATCGTGCGGAGTCTGCTGGAGGCGGGGGCGGCGCCGAAGGGGCGCGAGGAGCTGGTGGAGGCGTTGCGGGAGCTGGGGTACGTGGTGGAGGAGGGGAAAGCGGGGGTGCTGGACGTGCTGGTGGACCAGATCCACTAGGTCGTGTCCGGAAAGCAGCGCCGTCTGCCCGCAGGGCAGGGCCCGAGGCGTCTGGTGCGTGCGATCGCAAGGCGGCGGGCCGCCCTCGTACTGGGGGTACTCGGGTGATCCCGACTACGCGGCGAGTGTGCGTGCCAGGCGTCGCGGGCCGGGCGGGACTTCACGGACCGGCCTAGGAGCGCCTTCGAGAACGGCTCACGAGCGGCTTCGAGGGCGGCTCACGGGGTGGCTTCGAGGGCGGTCCGTGTGACTTCAAGGGCGTTGCGCAGTGCGCAACGCTCGTTGCGTGTGCTGTCTGTGGCGGGCAGGATGACGCCATGACCTCCGCGCCGCCCTCCGTCCTGGACCTCGCACCCGTCGTCCCCGTCGTCGTGGTCGAGGACGCCGCCGATGCCGTTCCGCTCGCCCGGGCCCTGGTCTCGGGTGGCCTGCCCGCCATCGAGGTGACCCTGCGGACCCCTGCCGCGTTCGACGCGATCCGGGCGATCGCCGCCGAGGTCCCGGACGCCGTCGTCGGCGCGGGCACGGTGATCTCGGCGGCCGGCGTGGGCGACGCGGTGGCGGCGGGGGCCCGGTTCCTGGTGAGCCCGGGGTGGACGGAGGGCCTCCTGGACGCCATGAATGCCTCGGGCGTGCCGTTCCTGCCGGGGGTCTCGACCACCTCGGAGGTCGTCGCCCTGCTCGAACGCGGGGTGGCCGAGATGAAGTTCTTCCCCGCCGAGGCGGCCGGCGGCGTCCCCTTCCTGAAGTCCCTCTCCGGGCCGCTCCCCCACGCCCGGTTCTGCCCGACCGGCGGCATCTCCCTCGACTCGGCCCCTTCCTACCTCGCACTGCCGAACGTCGGCTGCGTCGGCGGTACGTGGATGCTTCCGGCCGACGCGCTCGCGGCGCGCGACTGGGCGCGGGTCGAGTCCCTGGCTCACGAGGCGGCGGGCCTGCGTGCGGGCGCCCGCGCCCGGCTGAACGTCAGGCCCGGCTGAACGTCAGGCCCGGCTGAACGTCAGGCCGACGTGATCGGTCACGGGGCGGTAGCCGAGCCGCTGGTACAGCGCGTTGCTGGTGGGGTTGGCGAGGTCCGTGAAGAGCAGCACCTGCTCGGCGCCCGCGTCCAGGGCGGCTCGGCTCACGGCGCTGGTGACGGCCCCCGCGTACCCCCGGCCCCGCGCCCCGGGCGGTGTGTAGACGGGTGAGACGCGGGCCTGGCCCGCGACGGTCCGCGAGACGCTCGCCATCGACACGGGCCCCTCGTCGGTCTCCCAGAAGTGGAGGCGGCGGTCGGTGACGCGGGCCTCGACGTCGGGTGTGTGGTCGACGTCGCCGGTCTCGCCGATGTCGCGGGCGAAGTTCTCCATCCAGGCCACGGCGAAGGGGATGTCCTCGGCGGTCGCCGTCCGCATCCGGCCGTGCGGGGCGGGGTCCGGCGGGGTGAGTTCGCCGAGCCGGTAGAGCCGCATCCGGCGGGTCGTCGTCCACCCCCGGCCCGTCCGCGCGCCGAGTTCCCGGGCGAAGGCGACGGCCGTCTCCTCCTCGCCGCGCACGCTGGTCGCGTCCCGCGCGTCCGGCAGCACGTGGACGAGGGCGCGGGCGGCCTCCGACGGCATCGGTCCGAGCGCCGGCTCGTGGGGCAGGGTGACGACGAAGGCGCCGGTGACCCGCCCGTCCGCCTCGGTCCACCAGCCGAACCGCGCGGAGGCGACGGGGCGCCGGCGCGCGCCCTCGCTGAGGGTGAGGAGCACGGTGTTGCGCGCCGGGTCGGCGGCGAGGTGGCCGCCGGCGGCGGCGCGAAAGGCGGCGGCGTCCTCGGTGATGTGCCAGGTCATGGCGACGATGGTGCTACGGGAGGAGGGGGCGGGGCCACGCGATTCCGTAGCCCCCGCCCCCTCTCCTGCCTTCTGGGTCACCTCAGGTGCGAGGTGTCGTTCAGGAGCCGTACGGAGGCGTTGCCGTCCGTGTAGTACGCGACCGCCGACAGGGAGGCCGCCGAGAGCTCCATCCGGAACAGCGACTCCGGCGGGGCGCCGAGCGCCAGCCGCACGAGGGTCTTGATCGGCGTGACGTGGGTGACGAGCAGGACGGTGCGGCCCGCCGAGGCGGCGGTCAGCCGGTCCCGGGTCGCCGAGACGCGCCGCGAGACGGTCGCGAAGCTCTCGCCGCCGCCGGTCGGCGCGGCCTTCGGCGAGGCGAGCCAGGCGTCGAGGTCCTCCGGGTACCGCTCGCGTACCTCCGCGAACGTCAGCCCCTCCCAGGCGCCGAAGTCGGTCTCGCGCAGCCCGTCCTCGATGCGCACGTCGAGGCCCAGGCGAACGGCGACGGCCTCGGCGGTCTGCCGGCAGCGCTTGAGCGGCGAGCTGACGATCTCCTGGATCGTCCCGCGCGCGGCGAGCGCGGCGGCGACGGCATCGGCCTGCCGCAACCCGGCGCCCGACAGCTCCGGATCGCTCCCCCCACTCCCAGAGAACCGCTTCTCGGGCGTGAGCGCGGTCTCCCCGTGCCGCAACAACACGAACGTCGCCGGAGCCCCGAGATCGGGCGCCCCCCACCCGGGCGCCCCGGCCCGCGCGGGGGCGGTCGCCCCGGCGGCGCCGAGGCCCTGCGCGGGGGCACCGGCTCCGCCTCGGGCGGGCGCGGGGGCGGTTGCACCGGCTTCGCCAGGCGGGGCTGCGGTGGCACCGGCTTCGGCCTCGCCACGGGCGGGTGCCGTGACAGCGGCCTCCGCCCGGCCTCCCGCGGGAGCGATCGGACCAGCAGCGGCTTGGGCTCGGGCAGGAGCCGTCACCCCGTCCTCGGCCCGCTCCCGGGTGGCCGCGGCCGCACCGGCAGCGGGGCGGTTCTGCGCGGGTGCGGTGACAGCGGATTCGTCTCGTGCAGGAGCCGTGACACTCGCGCCGGCCTCGGCGCCGGTGCCGGCACCGGATGCCGTGCCCGTACGGCCTCCGTGCCCGGTCGCAGGGCGGGGCCTCGTGTGGCCCGGGTGGGCGAGGATGCCCGCCTCTGCCTCGAAGTCGCCGCTCGACACAGCGGCTCCGCCCGCCGTCTCCCGTTCGGCCCTGCCGGCCGAGGCCAAGGAGGCGCGGGCCTGGGACGCGAGTGCCTCGTCGGCGGCGAAAAGGCCGTCGTCGGGCTGCCCGGCGGCGCCCCCGGCCGCGCGGCCGGTCCGCTCACCAGAACCGGCACCCGTACCCGTACCGCCACCCGCGAGGGCCGCCCGGGCCCGGGCGGCGCCCGCCGTCGCGTCGCCGGGGAAACCCGACGGCGGCGGCGTCGCGGCGTTGCGGGCCGCGCGCGCGTCCGCGGCCGTCAGGGCCGCCGAGGACGTCGACGGCTCCCACCGCACGCCTCGCTTCCCCGCGTCCATCGCCTCGTTGGCGAGCCGGTCCGCGTGCTTGTTCTGCTCGCGCGGGATCCATTCGTAGCGGACCTGCCCCGCCGGGAAGACCCGGGCCGCCTCCGCCGCGAGCGGCTTCATGTCCGGGTGCTTGATCTTCCAGCGGCCGGACATCTGCTCGACGACCAGCTTGGAGTCCATCCGGACATGGACCACGGCGTCCGGAAACAGCTCGCGCGCCGCCTTCAGACCGGCCACCAGGCCCTTGTACTCGGCGACGTTGTTCGTGGCGACGCCGATGTACTCGGCCGCCTCCGCGAGCGTCTCGCCCGTCACCGGGTCCAGGACCACCGCTCCGTAGCCCGCGGGGCCCGGGTTGCCCCGGGAGCCCCCGTCCGCCTCGACGACGACTTCGGTCCTGGCCGTCCTCGTGGCGGTCATTACAGGCCGGACTCCGACGTACGGACCAGGATCCGGCGGCAGTTCTCGCAGCGCAGCACCGTGTCCGGCGCGGCCGCGCGGACCTCGTTCACCTCGGTGATGTTGAGCTCGATGTGGCAGCCCTCGCACTTGCGCTGGTACAGCCGCGCCGCACCGACGCCACCCTGCTGCTCGCGCAGCTTCTCGTAGAGCTTCAGCAGGTCCGCCGGGACGGAGCCGGCGACCAGCTCGCGCTCCTTGCCGACCGAGGCGGCCTCCCGGTCGATCTCGGCCTCCGCGGCGTCGCGGCGCGCGGTGGCGTCGTCGGCCTTGGTCTGGACGGCGGAGGCGCGCTCGGTCAGCTCGGCCACCCGCTCCTGGGCGGACTCACGGCGCTCCATGACCTCCAGGACGATGTCCTCCAGGTCGCCCTGGCGCTTGGCGAGCGAGGTGATCTCCCGCTGCAGGCTCTCCAGGTCCTTCGGGGAGGAGACGGCGCCGGAGTCGAGGCGCTGCTGGTCCCGGACGGCGCGCTGGCGCACCTGGTCGACGTCCTGCTCCGCCTTGGTCTGCTCGCGGGCGCAGTCGCTCTCCTCGGTCTGCGCGGCGACGAGCAGGTCGCGCAGCTGGGTGAGGTCCTTGTTCAGAGACTCGATCTCGGCGTGCTCGGGCAGGGACCTGCGCTTGTGGGCGAGCTGCTGGAGACGGACGTCCAGTGCCTGGACGTCGAGGAGTCGGATCTGGTCGGCGGGCGCGGCGTTCAGTTGGGGGCTCCAGGAGAGTGGTGGTGGGCGGACCAGGGGTCGGTGACCGTCTTCGAGACGTGGACCCGCAGGTCCCAGCCATGGCGGTCGGAAATCTCGTCGAGCTGGGCGGCGGCCTGCTCGCACCAGGGCCATTCGGTGGCCCAGTGGGCGGCGTCGACCAGGCCGAGCGGTGAGTGCTGGGTGGCCTCCGACACCGGGTGGTGGCGCAGGTCGGCGGTGAGGAAGGCGTCGACGCCGGCGGCCCGGACGGCGTCGAAGAGGCTGTCTCCGGAGCCGCCGCTGACCGCGACCCGGCGGACGGTCATCTCCGGGTCTCCGGCGACGCGGATGCCCTGCGCGGTGGCGGGCAGCCGCTTGGCCGCGCGGGCGGCGAAGTCGCCGAGCGTCTCGGGCTGGTCCAGTTCGCAGATCCGGCCGAGGTTGTTCTCGGCGACCAGGGGGCCGGTGACCCGCAGGTCGAGGGCGCCGGCGAGGGCGTCGGAGACGCCGGGATCGGCGGTGTCCGCGTTGGTGTGGGCCACGTGCAGCGCGATGTCGTGCTTGATCAGGGTGTGCACGACCCGGCCCTTGAAGTGCGAGGCGGCGACCGTCGTCGTACCGCGCAGATAGAGCGGGTGGTGGGTGACGACCAGGTCGGCGCCGAGGGCGATCGCCTCGTCGGCGATCTCCTGGACGGGGTCGACGGCGAACAGCACACGGCCGACGTCGGCGTCGGGGTCTCCGCAGACCGTGCCGACGGCGTCCCACTGCTCGGCCCGCTCGGGCGGCCAGAGGGCGTCGAGGGCGGCGATGACTTCAGACAGGCGGGGCACGAAGGAAAGGCTACCTGCCCTCCGCGCCCCGCCGTCCTGCCTGTGGGCAGGGAGGATTCCGCTTGCGCGGATGACCTGACCGCTGTGCTGAACGGCCGTGACCGCGTGCTACTTCTTCACGAGGTCGGCGCGCAGGTCGTCGAGGACGCTGTTCGCGGCCATGACGCCCAGCCCCAGGTACCAGGTCTCGTCCGGAACGTCCTTGGCCTGGCCCGCCTTGACCGCCTTGAGGTTCTTCCACAGCGGGTTGGCCTGGGCGGTGTCGCGCTTGGTGGCCTTCGGGTCGCCGTAGACGCCGGTGAAGATCCAGTCGGCGTCGGCCTGGTCGATCTTCTCGGGGCTGATCTCGGCGGCGAGGTCGTTGATCTGCTGGTTCTTGGGCCGGGGCAGGCCCGCGTCCTCGAGGATGGTGCCGATGAAGGACGCCTTGGCGTAGAGGCGGATCTTGCCGGGGAGGTAGCGGACCATCGAGATCGTCGGCTTGTTCGGGCCGATGTCGGTGCCGAGCTGCTTCGCCTTGGTCTCATAGGCGGCGAGCTTCGACTTCGCGTCGGCGGTCCTGTCCAGGGCCGCGGCGTTGAGGAGGTAGTTCTCCTTCCAGGTGAAGCCGGGGCGGATGGAGAAGACGGTGGGGGCGATCTTCGAGAGCTCGTCGTACTTGTCCGCGGCGCGCAGCTGGCTGCCGAGGATCAGGTCGGGCTCCAGGTTGGCGATCGCCTCGAGGTTGAGGTTGTTGATGGTGCCGACGGACTTGGGGTCGCCCGCGTCCTTCTTCAGGTAGGCGGGGATGCCGTCGTCGCCCTCGGCGGGGGCGTAGCCGACGGGCTTGACGCCGAGGGACACGACGTTGTCGAGCTCGCCGACGTCGAGGACGACGACGCGCTTGGGCGCGGCCTTGAGCTCGGTCGTGCCGAGCGCGTGGGTGAGGGTGCGCGGGAACTGGCCGGGCTTGGCGTCGGTGCCCATCGCCGCGGTCTTGGCCGCCGCGTCGCCGAAGTCCTTGCCTCCGGTGGCCACGTCCTTCTTCTTGCCGCCGTCCTCCTTCGCGGCCGGGTCCGAGGAGCCGTCGTTTCCACAGGCCGCGAGGGAGAGCGCTGCGGCGAGCGCGACGGCGGCGGCGGTGCCGCGGCGGAGGAGGAGGGACATCGGGTTTCTCCTGTACGTGTACGGGAACGGCGGACGGGGGCGTGACGGCTCGGAGCCGGCGGCATCGGGAGACCGCGACCGGAACGGTTCCCCGCGGACTCGGCGTGCCTCTGCGGGCCCCTGACCCGGAGTCACAGGCTCCACTTAGGCACGCCTTACCTTACGCACCACCCTTCCCTCCAGCACAACCGGCCCCCACCCCTCAGCAGAATCGATACTTGGCCATCCTTATGTGTGAAGTGACCTGGCTCGTGTTGTCCGGCTGGAAGTGCGAAAACTAGCTTCGGTGGCCGGAGGTGACGAGTCGATGACAGCCTGTGCCATCGAGACAGCGGCGGAGGACGACGGCGCCGTGCGGCCGACCGGGTTCACGATCACGGCGAACGGGGCGTACGCGGCGCGGCTCGCCGGTGTCGGGGACGCCCTGTACCCGGAGCGTTGGACGCTGGACGGGCCGGAGCCCTACGCCGTACCGCTCCCGCTCGACCAGCCCGAGGACCCGGACGCGCAGTTGGTACCGCTGGCGGACGGGCGGGTCCTGATCGGGCGCCGGGTGGACGGACACCGGCACACGTTCTCGCTGCTGTACCCGACGGGCCCGGGGACGGGGGAACTGCCGCTGGGCTCGGTCGAGGCCGTGCACCTGACCCTCCTCCCCCCGTCGCCCGACGGCATCTGCGCGTACGCCATGTGCGTCGGCGCGGACACGACGACGATCTGGCTGGTGGCGGGCGGCGCGTTCGGCCCGGAGCAGGTCGCCGAGGTCGAGGGGCGCTGCGCGGGCGGGGTCTGGCTGGACCGTACGGGCCGGATGCTCGCGCTCGACCGGCAGCTGGACGACGGCCCGGTGAAGGCGGTGGCGGTCGATCTGGAGCGCGGCGGTGAGGTGACGCCGCTGTTGCAGATCACCGAGGAGAGCAACGACCGGCTGCTGATGGCGGATCCGGACAGCGGACTGCTGCTGATCCGGTCCGACGCGCCGTCACCGGGGCACGAGCGGCTGGGCTGGGGTGTTCTCGGCAGCCTGTTGCCGGTCCGCTTCCCCGAGTGTCTGCGGCTCGACGACGCGGCGGTGACGCCGTTCGCGGTGCAGCCGGGGCAGGTGCTGATGCCCGAGACCTGCTCGGTGGCGCTACGGATCGACGCGGCGGCCGGCAGCTGGGTCGGAATGTGGTGCCCCTCGGAGCGCCGCATGCGCCAACTGGCCGCACCCCCCGGTTGGGTGGCCGGAGCGGGGCTGTGGACGCCGGAGGGCGTGCTGCGGCTCCCGTACGCGGCGGACGGCAGCACGGCGTGCGGCCTGGTGGACCTGGAGGTACCGCCCGAGCCTCAGCCCGTCGTCCTGGAAGTCCTGGCTCCGCCGGAACGTCCGCCGGGACGCCCCTCGGAGCCCCGGATCTGCCGGCCGGTCCCGCTGCAGCAGGCACCCCTCGCCGACCGCAGGGCCGCTGACTAGAATCGCGGCCGCACGACAACAGCGATCAACACGGGGTGAGTTCCACCATGCCGGAAGCGAGCACGAACGGGGCGGAGCCGCACGGCTCCGGAAAGCATCGCGGCGAGGCGGCGCCGTCGGAGGAGCCGTATCCCTCCCCTCACGGCCGCCACCGCCGCGACCGCCGCGAACCGGACGCGCAGTAGGAAAGCGTCGGCCCCTGGGGAATGTCCCCCAGGGGCCGATGCCCGTTCAGCTCTCCTCCTCAGCCCCGCTTCAGGGCCAGGACCTCCGCCGCCGCGAACGTCTCCCCCGGCGGCAGCGACGCGTAGTGCGGCGTAAGCAGCCCGTCCAGTTCCTCGTACGTGAACGCCTCCTTCGCCGTGTCGAACTTCGCCGACACTCTCGGGCGGTCCACGATCGCCACCATCCCCCCGTGGACGACCAGGAGCTGACCGTTCACGCCCCCCGCCGCCGGCGACGCCAGATACCCCACCAGGGGCGCCACATGCTCCGGCGACAGCGGGTCGAGCTCCCCCTCGGTCGCCGGTTCCGCGAAGCCCGCGAAGACGTCCTGCGTCATCCGGGTCCGCGCCCGCGGGCAGATCGCGTTCGCCGTCACGCCGTACTTGGCGAGCGCCAGCGCCGTGGACGTCGTCAGGCCCACGATCCCGCCCTTGGCCGCCGCGTAGTTCGGCTGCCCCGCCGAACCCGCCAGGAACGCCTCCGACGAGGTGTTGACGATCCGGCCGTACACGCCGGACTCCCCCGCCTTCGCCCGGCCCCTCCAGTGCACCGCCGCGAAGTGGGTGGTGTTGAAGTGGCCCTTGAGATGGACCCGTATCACCGAGTCCCACTCCTCCTCGCTCATGGAGAAGACCATCCGGTCCCGCAGGATCCCCGCGTTGTTGACGAGCACGTCCAGCTTCCCGAACTCGCTCACCGCCAGGTCGACGAGCCCGCGCGCGGTCTCGAAGTCGGCCACGTCGCCCAGGTGCGCGACAGCCCTGCCGCCCGCCGCGCGGATCTCCGCGACGACCCCCTCGGCGGGGGCGGCCGACGCCTCGCCGGAGCCGTCGCGCCCGGGCCGGCCGTAGTCGTTGACGACGATGGCCGCACCGAGCCGGGCGAGTTCGAGCGCCTCGGCCCGGCCGAGGCCTCGCCCGGCGCCCGTGACGATCGCGGACAGACCCTCAAGGGGGAGTGACATCTCGCAGCAGTCCTTTCGGAAGCAGGTCTCAGGGCTGGGGGGCTCGGGGATCAGGTGTCTCGGGTCTCAGGGCTCGGGTCTCAGGGGTCGGGTCTCAGGGCTCAGATCTCGATGCAGGTACGCAGTGCCACACCCGTACGCATCTGCTCCAGCGCCTCGTTGATCCCCGACAGCGGCACCCGGTGGGTGATCAGAGACTCCAGGTCGATCCGGCCGGCCCGCCAGAGCGCGATGGCCCGCTCGTATGAACGCAGCACGTCACCTCCCCCGTACATCGACGGCAGGATCTTCTTCTCGTCGAAGAACAGCTCGAACATGTTGAGCTGGAGGAAGTCGTCGAGCGCGCCCGCGCCCACCACGCACAGCGTGCCGCCGCGCCGCGTCGCCTCGTACGCCGTCCGCGCGGTCGCGGACCTGCCGACGACCTCGAAGACGTAGTCGAAGCCCTCGCCCGCCGTGATCCGCTGCTTGGCGTCGGCGAGCCCGTCCGGGGGCACCGCCTCGGTCGCGCCGAAGCGCAGGGCGGCCTCGCGCCGGGACTCGACCGGGTCGACGGCCACGATCTGGGCGGCTCCCTGGAGCCTGGCACCCTGGATGGCGGAGATGCCGACGCCGCCGCAGCCGATGACGGCGACCGACGAACCGGCCTCCACCTTCGCCGTGTTGATGGCCGCGCCGAGCCCGGTGGTCACTCCGCAGCCGATGAGGGCGGCGATGTCGAAGGGCACGTCGTCGGGGATCGGGACCGCGCAGCCCGCGTCGACGACGACCTCCTCCGTGAACGTACCGGTGCCGGCGAAACCGAACACCTCCCCGTCCGGCCTGCGGAAGTTGGGGGTGCCGGCGTTCATGAAACCGGCCAGGCAGAGCTGGGTCTGGCCGCGCTTGCAGGCCGGACAGGTCCCGCAGGCGGGCAGCCAGCACAGCAGGACGCGCTGTCCCTCGCTCAGCCCGGTGACGCCGTCGCCGATGTCGGCGATCTCGCCCGCGCCCTCGTGGCCGGGGACGAACGGCGCCGGCTGGGGAAGCACGCCGCTCATGGCGGAGACGTCGGAGTGGCACAGTCCGGTCGCCCTGACCCGGATCCGCACCTTGCCCGGGCCGAAGCCCACCGCCTCGACGTCGTCGAGGACTTCGAGCTTGTCCTGGCCGATCTCGTGCAGTACGGCTGCGCGCATGATGCGGCTCCCTTCGGGAGTTCAGGGTTACGAATGCCCGGCGAGGCTGACGAGGGTGTCGGCGAGTACGGGAGCGTCGTCCCGCTCGACGACCGTGACCGCCACCTGGACCTGGCCCTCCGCACCCTCTGTGGCCCACATCCGGACGCGCAGGGTCTCGCCGGGGAAGACGACTCCCGCGAAGCGCGTGCGGTACGAGCGGACGCGGGCCACGTCCCCGCCGAGCACCGTGTCCACCACCGCCTTGAGGGTCATGCCGTAGGTGCAGAGCCCGTGCAGGATCGGCCGGTCGAAGCCGGCGACCTTGGCGAACTCCGGGTCGGCGTGGAGCGGGTTCCAGTCCCCGGAGAGGCGGTAGAGCAGCGCCTGGTCCTCGCGGACCGGGCGCTCGACGATCCGGTCGGGCTCGCGCTCCGGCAGTTCGAGCCGCTCGGAGGGCCCGCGGTCGCCTCCCCAGCCGCCCTCGCCCCGCACGAAGATCTGGGCGTCGCTCGTCCACAGCGGTCCGTCGTCGTCGGCGGCCTCCGAGCGGAGGACGAGGACGGCGGCCTTGCCCTTGTCGTGGACGGCGGCGACGCGGGAGGTGGTGACGGCCCTGCCCTGGACGGGGATGGGCCGGTGGAGGGTGATCGACTGGCCGCCGTGCAGTACGGCGGCGAGGTTGATGTCGATGCCGGGGGCGGAGAGCCCGCCGACGACGCCCATACCGGCGCCGGCGACGGTGGCGAAGCTGGGCAGGACGTGGAGCCTGGATTCCAGGGTGTAGCGGAGTTCGTCGGGGTCGGTGGCGGGTGTTCCGGCTCCGAGACCGAGGTGGTAGAGCTGGACGTCCTTGTGGCCCCAGCCGATCTCGGCGCTTCGGGGTTCGGCGGCGACGGCCTTGGCGGCGTCAATGGGCATCGGGATGCTGCTCCTTGAAGGTAAGGAGGAGGGAAGGACCTCGGTGCGACCGTCCGCACCGTCGGCCGCACCGAGGCCGTGCGGGACCGTCCCGTACGCGCCGTTCTAGAACGCGTTCTAGGTCGGTGATCCCCATGTATAGCCGAGCACGAGGGAGTTGTGAACCCTCCTGACGGCACGTCAGTTCTGTTCCGCACAAGGAGATGCACCCATGATCAAGGGCGTTCTGTTCGACTTCTCCGGGACTCTTTTCCGTATCGAGTCGGCCGAGGACTGGTTGCGTGCGGTGGTGGCGGCGTGCGGACACGCCATGGCGGAGGCCGAGCTGGCCGGGTGCGCCGCCCGCCTGGAGGCGGCGGGAGCGCAGCCAGGCGGCGCGAACCCCCGGCGGCTCCCCGCCCGCCTGGAGACCCTCTGGCGCGAGCGCGACCTGAGCGGCGAGCAGCACCGCGCCGCCTACACCGCGCTCGCCCGGGAGGCCGGGCTGCCCTCGCCGGCACTGGCCGAGGCGCTGTACGACCGCCATCGCGACCCGGCCGCCTGGTGGCCCTACCCCGACGCCGAGAGCACCCTGAAAGAGCTGCGCGGCAGAGACATCCCCGTCGCCGTCGTCAGCAACATCGGCTGGGACCTGCGCCCGGTGTTCCGGCACCACGGCCTCGACCCGCTCGTCGACGCCTACCTCCTCTCCTACGAGTACGGCGTCCAGAAGCCGGACCGCCGGTTCTTCCGGGCGGCCTGCGACGCCCTCGGCCTGCACCCCACGGAGGTCCTCATGGTCGGCGACCATCCCGCGGCGGACGGCGGAGCCGAGGCGCTGGGATGCGCCGTCCACTTCGTCGACCCCTTGCCGGTGGACCGACGCCCCGACGCGCTGACAGCGGTTCTCGGACTGCTGTGACGGGACGGGGCCGACGCGATGGCTCCGGGACTACCGCTGGGCCCACCACGTGCCGGCCACGCCACCGGCTGTGGTGATCAGGGCCACGAACCACGCGGGGACGTGCTGCACGGTCACGTGCAGACCTCCCCACCGGAGTTCGATCTGCGGTCGTAGCGAATCGCTGTCCACTCCGCGGCGCGTCGTCGTCATCGTTCACGGTCCTCTCTGGGCTGCGGGCGGCTCGGTCTGCGTATCTCCGGCTCCTGTCGCGCGCCGTTGCGCGACCTGAGCAAGAGGACACGACGTCCCACCTGCGTCTGCTCGGCATCGACGCCATGCCGCGATGAGGGACGGCCGGGTTCCAGCGGATGTGTTCCGAGCTCCACAGCACACGTCAGGGGCCTCTCCGCCACCGTTTATCGCGCTGATCACGCGTCCAGGATGTCTCTCCGCCCGCCCGGCCCGCCGCGGTCCGGAGGTGTACACATCCAGGACGCGAACTTCGCCACCCTGGACAGACCGTCCACGGTCAGGGGTACGTGGACGACGGTGGCCGGCCGCGCGTATCCGGGTGATCCCGACAACGCGGCGAGCGTGCGTGCCAGGGCCCGCGGGCCAGGCGGACTTTACGGACACGGCCTAGCCTGGTCCTCGTGACCGAGATGCCGCGGGACCACCGTCCGGTGAAGTCCGTACGGGTGCTCCTCGCCGAGGACCAGGGCGGGACGCGGGGCGCGCTCGCGATGCTGCTCGGCATGGAGCCGGACATCGAGGTGGTCTCCCAGGTCGACCGAGGCGACGAGGTCGTGGACGCGGCGCTGGTCCACCGTCCGGACGTGGCCCTCCTCGACATCGAGCTGCCGGGCCGTGGCGGCCTCGACGTCGCCGCCGACCTCCGCGACGAAGCGCCGGGCTGCCGGGTCCTCATCCTCACCACCTTCGGCCGTCCGGGCCACCTCCGCCGTGCGATGGAGGCGGGCGCGGCCGGCTTCCTGGTGAAGGACGGCCCCGTCGAGGAACTGGCCGAGGCGATCCGCAAGGCCCTCCGAGGCGAAACGGTCATCGACCCGGCCCTCGCCTCGGACCCGATCCCTTAACCCTCCCGCGTGCGCTCCGGCCTCGGGAGCCACAGCAGCATCAGCAGCGCGCCCGCCATCAGGACGCCCGAGGCCGTGCGGAAGGCCAGGGCGTAACCCTCCGTCAGGGCCTCGGGGGTGGTGGCGCCGGATGTTCGGGAGGCCGCGACCGTGGAGAGGACGGAGAGGCCCAGGGCGCCACCCATCGTGCGGGAGGTGTTGACGAGGCCGGAGACGAGGCCCGCCTCGGCGGGGGCCGCGCTCGACGTGGCGAGGGTGGCGAGGGGGGTGATGAGGAGACCCATGCCGACCATCATCAGGATGCCGGGGCCGAGGATGATGGTCAGGAAGGTGCCGTCGACGGTCATCGTCGACTGCCAGCCGAAGCCGGTCGCCGCGACGAGCGCGCCGAGGACGGCCAGGTTGCGGGCGCCGGTCGTCGGCATCAGGCGCGGGGCCAGCTTGGAGGCGACGAGGACGCTGACCGAGCTGGGGACGAGCGCGAGGCCGGCCAGGAGCGGGGTGTAGCCGAGGACGTTCTGGGCGTAGACGGTCATGAAGAACCACATGCTGAAGGAGGTCGAAGCGCACACGAACATGGCCACGTTGGCGGCGGCGACCACGCGCGAGCGGAACACCTTCAGCGGCACCAGCGGCGCCGCCGTGCGCGCCTCGACCGCGACGAAGACCGCGAGGAGCGCGAGGCCGCCGAGGAGCGGGGCCAGGGTGACCGGGTCGCCCCAGCCCGCCTCCTCGGTCTGCACGACGCCGTACGCGACGGAGGCCAGGCCCGCCGTGACCAGGACCGCGCCCGGCAGGTCCAGGCGACGCCCGACGCCGTCGGCGCGGCTCTCCCGGAGCCACACGGCCGCGCCCACCAGGACCAGGGCTCCGACCGGCACATTGATCAGGAGCACCCAGCGCCAGGACAGCAGGTCCACCAGGGCACCGCCGACGAAGCCGCCCGCCGCGCCGCCGGCCGCCCCGACCGCCGTCCAGGTGCCGATGGCCCGGGTCCGTGCGGGCCCGGCCGGGACGGCGACGGTGACGATCGTGAGCGTCGCGGGCGCGAGGACCGCCGCGCCGAGTCCCTGCACGGCGCGGGCGGCGACGAGCTGCCAGCCCTCCTGCGCGAGACCGCCCCCGACGGAGGCGGCGGTGAAGAGCCCCAGGCCGAGCAGGAACATGCGCTTCCGGCCGAAGAGGTCGGCCGCCCGTCCGCCGAGCAGCATGAAGCCCGCGAAGGCGATCGTGTACGCGTTGAGCACCCACTGCAGCCCGGTCGCCGAGAGCCCGAGGTCGGTCCGCATCGACGGCAGGGCGACGTTCACCACCGAGACGTCGAGCACCACCAGGAATTGCCCCGCGCACGCGGCGAGGACCACGAGCCAGGCGCGGGAGGGGGGTATGGAGGACGCGGACTTCTCGGTTACCGACTCGGCATGGACCATGCGCGTCATGGTCGCAGACCACCTGCGGCCCGTACATCGGCATTCAGCCCTACGACCGCAGGCCCCGCGGCAAGCCGTCCTGCGGCCTCCGGCCCTACGACTTCCGGCCCTACCGCCCTACGGCCTCCGGAGCATCGTCACCACCGCCGCCCCACCCAGGCCGATGTTGTGGGCCAGGCCGACGCGCGCGCCCGCCACCTGGCGTCGGCCCGCCTCGCCCCGGAGCTGCCAGACCAGTTCGGCGGCCTGGGCGAGACCGGTGGCGCCCAGCGGGTGGCCCTTGGAGATCAGGCCGCCCGAGGGGTTCACGACCCAGCGGCCGCCGTAGGTCGTCGCGCCGGACTCGACGAGCTTGCCGGAGGCGCCCTCCTCGCACATCCCCAGGGCCTCGTAGGTCAGCAGCTCGTTGACGGAGAAGCAGTCGTGCAGCTCGACCACGTCCACGTCCTCGATGCCGAGCCCCGACCTCTCGTACACCTGGCGGGCCGCCGCCCGGGACATCGGCCGGCCCACCGCGTCGATGCAGGAACCCGAGTCGAAGGACTCCCCCGTGTCCGTCGTCATCGCCTGCGCCACGATCTCGACGGCCTTGTCGTGCAGCCCGTGCTCGACGAGGAACCGCTCCGAGACCACGACCGCCGCCGCGGAACCGTCGGAGGTGGGCGAGCACTGCAGCTTCGTCAGCGGCCGGTGGATCGTCTTGGCGGCGAGGATCTCCTCGACCGTGTACACGTCCTGGAACTGGGCCCGCGGGTTGTTCGCCGAGTGCCGGTGGTTCTTGGCCCCGACCGCCGCGAGCTGCGCCTCGGTCGTGCCGTACCGCTCCATGTGCTCACGGGCCGCGTTGCCGAAGATCTGCGCGGTGGGAGGCGACATCTCGAAGCCGTGGGCCGCGGCCATGATCCCGTAGTGCCGGGCGACCGGCGAGGTCTTGAAGTCACCGTCCCCCGAACCACCGCCCAGCGCGCCCCGCGCCATCTTCTCGAAGCCGAGGGCCAGCACGCAGTCGGAGATCCCGCCCTCCACGAACTGCCGGGCCATCATCAGCGCCGTCGACGCCGTGGCGCAGTTGTTGTTGACGTTGTAGACGGGGACACCGGTCAGGCCGAGTTCGTACACGGCGCGCTGCCCGGCTGTCGAGGCCTGGAAGCAGTAGCCGACGGGCACCTGCTGCACCTGGCCGTAGGAGATCCCGGCGTCGGCGAGGGCGGCCGCCCCCGCCTCCTTCGCCATGTCCCAGTACTGCCAGTCACGCGTCTCGGGCTTCTCGAACTTCGTCATCCCGACGCCGACGATGTACGCCTTCATCCGCGACAACCCCTCAGTCTCTCGGCAGGCCGAGCAGGCGCTCGGCGACGACATTGAGCTGGATCTGCGTGGTGCCGCCCGCGATGGTCAGGCAGCGGGACATCAGCAGCCCGTGCACGGCGCGTTCACCGGCCCCCTCCCGTACCGCGCCCTCCGGGCCGAGCAGTTCGAGCGTGAGCTCGGCGACCTTCTGCTGGTGGAGGGTCTGGACGAGCTTGCGGACGCTCGCCCCCGCGCCCGGTTCGAGGCCCGAGACCTGGAGCATCGTCGTCCGCAGCCCGATGCAGGCGAGCGCGTGCGCCTCCGCCGCCAGCGCACCGACCCGCACCCGTACGACCGGGTCGGATGCCCCGGCCCGGTCGATCAGCGCCTCCAGCCCGGAGTCGAAGGCGACCTGGTCGGCCATGTGGACGCGTTCGTTGCCCAGGGTGTTGCGGGCGACGCGCCAGCCGTCGTTGACCTCGCCGACGACGGAGTCCGCCGGCAGCAGGACGTCGTCGAAGTAGACCTCGTTGAAGAGCGCGTCGCCGGTGATCTCCCGCAGTGGCCGGATGTCGATGCCCGGTGTGTTCTTCATGTCGACGAGGAAGTACGTCAGCCCCCGGTGCTTGGGTGCGTCCGGGTCGGTCCGGGCGAGCAGGATGCCGTGGTCGGCCCACTGGGCGGCGCTCGTCCACACCTTCTGCCCGTTGATCCGCCAGCGCCCGTCCTCGGTCCGCTCGGCCCGCGTCCGCAGGGAGGCCAGATCGGACCCGGCCTCGGGCTCGGAGAAGAGCTGGCACCACAGCAGATCTCCGCGCAGGGTCGGGCCGAGGTAGCGGTCGCGCTGCTCCTCGGTGCCGTACGCGAGGAGGGACGGTACGACCCAGGTGGCGATCCCCAGGCCGTTGAGCCGGATGCCCGCCGCGTCGAGCTCCCGCTGCACGGCGAGCTGCTGGAGCGGGCCGGCCCCGAGCCCGTGGGGCGGCGGCAGGTGCGGGGCGGCGTAGCCGGTGGGGGCGAGGGCGCGTCGGGCGGCGCCGGGGTCGAGACCGACGGCGGGGGTGAGGGCCTGTCGCGCCTCCGTGCGGTACGGCGCGGCCTCCGGGGGCAGTTCGAGGCGGAGTTCGCGCCGGGCGCCGTCGGCGGCGAGGCGGGCGGCCCGTGCGCGGTGGGTGTCCCCCGGCCCGAGGAGCTGGCGGGCGACGAGGGCCCGGCGCAGGAGGAGATGGGCGTCGTGCTCCCAGGTGAAGCCGATGCCGCCGAGGATCTGGACGCAGTCCTTGGCGCAGTCGTACGCGGCGTCGAGGGCGGTCGCCGCGGCGAGTGCGGCGGTCAGGGAGCGGGGCCCCGGCCGGGACTGCGTCGGTCCCTCCTCGCGGGCCGCCCGGGCGGCGTCCCAGGTGAGGGCGCGTGCCTGCTCGACCCGTAGGAGCATCTCGGCGCACAGGTGCTTGACCCCTTGGAACTGCCCGATCGGCCGCCCGAACTGCTCGCGCACCTTGGCGTGTTCGGCCGCCGTCTCCAGGGCCCGCCCGGCGGTCCCGCAGGCGTCGGCCGCGTACAGCACAGCCGCCACGTCCCGCACCTGATCGGAGTCGATGCCGAGGATCCGGTGCGCGGGGACCCGGGTGCCTGTGGCGGTGACCTCGGCGGTCGGCCGGGTCGGGTCGGCGCTCTCGTGGGGACGTACGGAGAGGGCCCCCGCGTCCACGGCGACCCAGACGGGTCCTCGTGCGGTGGTCGCCGCCAGGATCAGCAGGCCGGCCTGGGCGCCGCCGAGGACGGGCGGCGCGGTGCCGTCGAGGACGAGTCCGTCGTCGCTCTCGGCGGCGGTCACTCCGCCGGGGCGGAGGGCGACGGCGGCGATTCGGGACCCGCTCGCGATCGGCGCGAGCAGCTCGCGCTTCCCGGCCTGATGGAGCAGCTCGGCGGCGAGGACGGTGGAGAGGTACGGCCCCGGCAGCACCGCGCGCCCGGCCTCCTCCAGGACGACGGCCAGATCGACGAGATCGCCGCCCCCTCCTCCGTACTCCTCGGGCAGATGGATGCCGGGAAGCCCCTGCGCGGCGGCGGTGTCCCAGTGGGCGGGGCGGCCGGTGGCGGCGTCGGGGGCGTCGAGGTGCTTGCGCACCTCCTCGGGCGGTACGGCGCGGGTGAGCCAGCCGCGGACGGATCGGGCGAGCTCCCGCTGTTCTTGCGTGATGGCGATGCCCATGCGCCGCAGACTAGAACACGTTTCAATCTGATGAAAGGTCAGATGCGGAGGTGATTGTCAGTGCCCCCTGCCACGATGCGTCCACCACGGAGAACCGTGATCGAGAGACGTCGAGAGAGAACGCACCATGGGCACCTGGGACATCGGCCACTTCGACAACGACACCGCCGCGGACTTCTCGGGCGACCTCGACGATCTGCCGGAGGGCGAGCGAGCCGGGCTGCTGTTCGGCAAACTCCGTGAGGTGGCCGGGACGGGTGACGCGTATCTGGACAGCGACATCGCGGTGGAGGCCGTCGCCGCGGCCGCGCTGATCGCGGCCCAGTGCTCGGGCGGCGAGCCGGTCGCCACCCCCTATGGGCCGGACGAGCCCCTGCCGGAGCTGCCGGCGGAGCTGCGCCCGCTCGCGGTCGAAGCGCTCGACCGGGTCCTCACCGAGCCGTCCGAGCTCCTGGAGCTGTGGGGCGAG
>NZ_BMTO01000001.1:129900-137454 GCF_014649715.1 Streptomyces lateritius | reverse complement strand
CGGCGTCGTGGCACTGCGGAACGTACTGACAGCGGCCGGGACCGAGCAGACATCGCTCGGCCCCGGCCGCCGCTGACTCGCCGCCGCCGGCACGGTCCGTGTCTGGCGGGCCTGGGAGACGTCAGTCGGTGTCGCGCGGGTCGAAGGACCGCGTGTCGACCATCAGCGGCTCCGGGAAGGCGCCGGCCACCGCGTCCCAGGGGGTCAGCTTGAAGTTGGTGCCCTCGCGCTCGCCGTCCGACGGGGTCGCCTCGCCGTCGTGGGTGACCAGGAGGCCCTTCGGGAAGTCGCGGCCGAGCGGCACGTTGACGACGGTGGCGCCGTCGGAGTGCTGCACGCCGTCGACGGCCGGGCCGTCGGTGACGGCGAAGGAGCCGAGGTGGTCGTTGTCGCCCAGGCGCCCGTAGACGGAGTACGTGTTGTCCCCCTGGCTGGACGCGAGCACGTAACCGGCGCCGTCGGCTCCGTGGTAGACGGTGACACCCTCGGCGTCGGCGCTCAGGTGCTCGCCGCCGAAACCGGGGTCAGCGGCCGTGTCGAGGACGCACTCCTCCTCGGCCGTGTCGTACGTCCACGGCGTACCGTACTCGCGGACGCGGTCGATCATCTCGGGGGTGTCGAACTCCTCGTCGTCGAGGTCGATGCGCCACAGCCCCACGGCCTCCTGGGCCGCGTAGAGGACGTGCTCCTCCTGGTCGACGGCCATGCCCTCGACCTGCGGGCGCTCGCCCGGGTCGGCGCACGGCGCCCAGGCCTTTCCATCGGGCAGGATGAACGTGGCGGGCAGGTCGAGGGTGTCCTCGGTCCGGTAGCCCACCCGGCCGCCACGGTCCTCCAGTTCGAGCAGCCGCAGACGGGTCTCCTCCCGCTGCGAGACGACGACGTAGGCCTCGTCCTCGTCGCTGAACGCGGCGAGTCCGTAGGCGGTGCGCTGGTCGTCGACCTCGCTCTCGTCGGCCGCGAAGACCGGCCGCACGTCGGCCGCCGTCACGTCCTTGAGCGGTGCCCGCCCGGCCGCGACGGCGGCGGGGTCGATCGCGAACGCCCGGATCCGGTCGCGGCCCCGGTCGCTCACCAGCGCCAGGTCCGTCTTACGGCCGTTCAGCTCGAAGCCGTAGACGATGTCGACGTTGTTGAACCGGCCCGGAGCGGCGTCCTCGCCCGGCGCCGCCGGCGCGGCTATGTGCTGCAGCCGCCTGCCGTCGAGGCCGTACACGTCGAGCCCGGCCTCCTTCAGGGTGCCGATCACGATGCTGCGTCCGGGGCTCGTGGGGTCGATCCACACGGCCGGGTCGTCGGCGTCGGCGTTGCCGCCCGCCTCGTCGTCGTAGACGGCGGGCGTCTCGACGCGCGCGGTGACGGACACCGGGCCCTGGTGGGCAGGGGCTCCGGACACGAGCAAGAACGCGGCGGCCAGAGCCGTCACAGCGGAAGCGCTCACGACACTCCTCAGTAGGAAGCGGACTCGCGAGACGCTAGGCGCGGTGGGTGAGCGCGGCCGAACGCCCCCGTGAACACCGGATGACCCGTCGGCTTCACTGGTTCAGCGGCGGGGCCCCGACCCGCCACCGCTCAGCCGAGGCGCCCCTCGGCGGCAGCGGTGACGAAGGCGCCGAAAGCTGCGGGGGTGACCAGGAAGGAGGGGCCTTCCGGGTTCTTGGAGTCGCGGACGGCGATGTGGGGGGTGAGGCCGGCGACCTCGACGCACTCGCCGCCGTCGGATCCGCTGTAGGACGACTTACGCCACCGCAGGACCTGGCTGGTGCCCATACTGCTCCTCCGTCACGCGTGCGATCAGCGCCGCCGAGTCCTCCCGGGAGAGGGCGGTGGCCTGGAGCCGAGCGTGACCGACGGAACGCTCCCTGATCACTTGTGAATTGGCGGTCATATGGCCGCCGCCATAGCTTCCCGCGTAGAAGAGGTCCGGGTCGTCCTCGAACCGCAGGAGAGTGAACGTCCCCATCATCTCGGCATGCTGACCGACCGTGAAGGGGAGCACCTGGATCTGCACCCACGGCCGGTTCAGACACCCCAACAGATGGCGGAGTTGACCCCGCATGACGTCGGAGCCGCCGATCTCCAGCGCAACGCGGCCTCGTCGATCACCACGCACAGCACGGGCGGCTGCGTGCGTTCCAGAATGCGCTGGCGCTCCATCCGGGCCGCGACCATCTCGTCGAGCCTGTCCGCGTGGTCGATGCTCAGCACCGCCCGCGCGTACTCCTCCGTCTGGAGCAGCCCGTAGACGAGCTGCGACTGGTACGTCGAGATGTACGTGGCCTTCGCCTCCATCTCCGCGTACATCTGGAACCAGTGCGGCAGCTGGCTCCGTAGAACCAACCCCACCAGCCGCGTGAACAACCCGTCCGTCATCAGGGCCGCGTCCAGCCGCTCCGAGAACTGGCGCGTGGGGACCTTCTTCGCCGTCTCGATCTGGCCGATGAGCGAGGCGGTCACGTACAGGATCTTGCCCAACTGGCCCTGGTTGAGCCCCGCCTCCTCCCTCAGGCGGCGGAGTTCGGAGCCGTAGTAGTCCAGCGGCGAGGCGCTGGGATCGAGGCGGCGGATGTTGACCACGAGGAGGTCACCCCCAAGCTCACGCATCACTGCGTTCGTTTCGGTACGTAGCCGAACGTAACCACTCCGCTCCATTCTGGTGGCATGAATCACGCAACTGACCTTTATCCGGCGGAACTTCAGGCGAGCTACCGCATGGGCTTCACCGTCGGTGAGCACTCCGCCGGTCACATGCGTCGCATCCTGCGCATGTTCCTCGTCCGGTGGGGGCTGGACAGGCTGACCGATCCCGCTCAGCTCGCGCTGACCGAGCTGGTCTCCAACGTCGTACGGCACGTTCCGGGGCGGCGCTGCGCGGTGCTGATCCTGCGCGAGCCGTACGGGCTCCGGGTCGAGGTGGCGGACGGCGTGCCGGGGACGGTCGTCGCCAAGGCCGGCGGGCCGCTGGAGGAGGCCGGGCGCGGGCTCGTGCTGGTGGAGGCCGTCACGGACCGGTGGGGAGTGACGGAGGCGGCCGGGGGCAAGACGGTGTGGTTCGAGTGCGACGCGTAGGGCACCATGGGCGCTCTCACCTGCGTACCCGCCGGTAGCAGCAGCCGTAGCCCGTAGTAGGAGGACCCGCCCATGGCCGCCGAGCCCGTCGTCACGCCGAAGCCCGAGATCCTTGCCGCGTTCGAGGCCGCCAAGGGCTTCATGCCGGTCGAGGAGGGGCTCGCGCTGTACGAGGCGGCGACCGAGGCCGCGAGGCTCGGTCTGCCCCTGCTGGAGGTCGGCACGTACTGCGGGCGTTCCACGATCCTGCTGGCGGACGTGGCCCGGGCGGCCGGGACGGTCGCGGTGACCGTGGACCACCACCGGGGCAGCGAGGAGCAGCAGCCGGGCTGGGAGTACCACGACACGAGCGTCGTGGACCCCGAGGTGGGCCTGATGGACACCCTCCCGACCTTCCGCCGGACCCTGCACGCTGCCGGCCTGGAGGAGCACGTCATCGCGGTCGTGGGGCGTTCCCCGCAGGTCGCGAAGGTGTGGGCGGGCGAGCTCGGCTTCGTCTTCATCGACGGGGGCCACACGGACGAGCACGCGACGGCGGACTTCGAGGGCTGGGCCCCGAAGGTCGCAGTGGGTGGAGTCCTCGTGATCCACGACGTCTTCCCGAACCCGGAGGACGGCGGCCAGGCGCCGTACCGCATCTACCTCCGCGCCCTGGAGTCCGGTGACTTCGAGGAGATCTCCGTCACCGGCTCCCTGCGGGTCCTGCGGCGCGTGGAGCGCTGATCGTCCTCCGTCAGAACCCGAAGCCGGATGTGACGTAGAGGCAGTTCGTGTAGCTGTAGCCGGCTTCGATCTTGTGCGTGCTCGCCTTGTCGGAGGCGTACGAGCCGATGCTGCTGTCCCGCTTCTGGAGGAAGTGGTAATTGCCGGCGGGCAGCAGGAGCGTGGTCTTCGGGTACTTCGACGACGGGCCCTGGCACGCCTTGATCTTGGGCGCGTTCAGGGCGAGGCTGCCCCGGTACGCCGTGCAGCTCCCGCACGCCTTCAGCGTGACGCGGCCGCTGACCGGACCCGTGTAGAGCAGCTCGACCTCACCCGGGCCGTCGTTGGACACCACCATGACCATCCGCGAGCCGCCGGGGGCCTTGGCCGGGGGCAGCTGCCGCCCGGCCGCCGGCTCCTCGTCGGCTATCTCGGCGGCGATGGCGATGCTCCGCGCGTGCGCGGCCCGGGAGCTGGTCGGGTACTTCTCGGCGAAGTCCTTCATCGTCTGGACGGCGTCGGTGTAGCTCTTGGCCTTGAACTGCTTCACCCCGCAGCCGAAGTCGCCGCTCTCGATCGCCCGGCCGGCGTCCCGCGAAGCCGCGGCGAAGGTGGCCTCGGGCAGCAGGCCGACCGTGGTCGAGACGCGGCGCAGCTCCTCGACCGCCGTGCAGGGATCGGCGGAGTCGCCGGTCACCCCGGCGGACTTGGTCCGGATGCTCGCCCGGACGGTGGGCTCGACCTGCCGGGCGTAGGAGGACTGGGGGAAGGTCGACAGCAGCGCGTTGAGATGCTCGCCGGCCGTGGTCTCGGACCCGGCGGCGCCGAGCCCGGCGATCCCGCATTCGTACCAGGAGTGGGCGAGCGGGTCGTCGGCCTTGCCGACGAGTCCCGTCAGCAGGGCGCGGTCCACCTTCTCCGGCAGCTCGCGCAGATGCTTGAGGGCGGGAACGGCGTCGCAGTAGCGCTTGTTCTCGTACGCCGAGGCCACGGTCGTGAAGTAGGCGGCGAGCCGGTCGGGGACGAGTCGCGCGGCGCGCGAACCCGCGTGGTTCGTGCCGAGGTCCTGGTACGCCGTCAGGGCCTTGCCGTAGTTGTGCTCGGCGCTGGTGAAACTCTGTCCCTCGCCGGACTTCACCAGGGCGTCCGCTGTGGCGAGGAAGTCGAGGAGCGACTGCTCCCTGGCCTCGTCGCGCGCCACGCCGTAGGCCACCGAACCGCCGACGGGGACGGCGAGCAGGACCACCGCCAGCGCGAGCGGGAGCGCGAGGCGCCGGGCGGCGGGGGTGGAGGCGGGGGTCGCTCCGGCGCCGCCGAGCGCGAGCGGGGCGCGCAGACCGCGCCGGGCGCCGTCCACGGCGGCGGCCAGCAGGAACACGCCGTAAGCGATCAGGACGCCGGTGGGTACGCCGTCCACGTCGGCTGGCAGCGCGACGAGCAGCAGAGCCGCGGTCGCGACCCAGCAGACGGCGGCCCACCGCCACTGCTTGAGCAGCGCGTACCCGAGCCCCAGACAGGACAGGTTCAGCAGACCGGCCAGCACGGCCTGCGCCGGGTTCGACTCCGCCGGCACGGGCGGTCCGGGCGGCGCCCCGAAGGGCGCCGAGGGCGCGGGGAAACCGGGCGGCTGCGGGGGGAAGCCGGGCGGCTGCGCGGGCGGTGGCGGTACGGCTCCGGCTCCGGCTCCGGAGGGACCGGGCGAGCCCGGCCCCCCGTACATCCACGGCGCCTCGGACACTCCGGACGCGCCCGGCGCCGTCCTTGGCGTCGTGTCCGGCGCTGTCCCCGGCGTCGCGTCCGGCTCCGCACCCGGCGCCGTGCCCCGGGCCGGATCCGGCACGCTGTCCTTCGGCTCCGGACGTCTGTCGTTCGGCTCTTCCCCCACCACAGTGCCCCCCGTGGTCCGCGCGCACATCCGTGCGCGATCTCGCCTCAACGGCGCATCCATCCCTACCCGCCACGGTCCCGTGGCAGTCGCTTCGCGTCAATGGACTATTCGGCCCACTAGAGTCACGGGGTGCCGTACGACCACTCGAAGAACCGCCGGACGATCCTGGTCCTCGCGACCTCCCTCGCCGCCTGCACCGCCCTCGCCGGGTGCGGCGCCGCCGCGGACGGCGGCACGCCGTCGCACCCCTCGCAGGCCCCGCGCACCGGCGACGCCAAGCCGAGCGGCACTCCCACGGCCGAGCCGACGCAGGACCCGGCCCACCCCGCCCGGCCCCTCGCCGGGCGCACCGTCGCCATCGATCCCGGGCACAATCCGGGCAACTTCCGCCACTCCGGTGAAATAAACCAGAAGGTTGACATCGGTACGATACGGAAGGAATGCGACACCACCGGCACCTCCACGAACGCCGGTTACACGGAAGCCGCATTCACCCTCGATGTTTCACACCGGCTGCGGGATCTCCTCACGGCCCAGGGAGCGAAGGTCGTCCTCACCCACGACGCCGAGCGCCCCTTCGGCCCCTGCATCGACGAGCGCGCCCGGGCCGGCAACACCGCCCGCGCCGACGCCGTCGTCTCCGTGCACGCCGACGGCTCCGCCCCCGGGAACCGCGGCTTCCATGTGATCCTGCCCGCGCTCGTGAGCTCCGGCGCCGCCGACACCGCGAAGATCGTCAAGCCCTCCCGTAGCCTCGGTGAGTCCATCGCGCGGCAGTTCGCCCGCGCGACCGGCACCGCACCCGCCAACTACATCGGCGCGGGCACCGGGTTGGACGTACGCGGCGATCTCGGGGGACTCAATCTCTCAACTGTTCCCAAGGTCTTCGTGGAATGCGGCAATATGCGTGATCCGAAGGATGCCGCACTCCTCTCCGATGCGGCATGGCGCCAGAAAGCGGCGCAGGGGATCGCGGACGGCATCGGGACCTACCTCAAGGGGTAGAACCGGCGGGCGATAGATTCGCTCCGTACGATGGGGCCGCCCCCGTGCTTCGCGCCACCCCGACGAGACGACCCGACGAAGGACTCTTACGTGAATATCCGCTCCCTCACTCGAGGCGATGGCGTGGTGATCGGTGCAGCGGTGGTGCTGTTCATCGCCTCGTTCCTCGGCACCTCCAGCTGTGAAGCCAGTGACGAAATCTGCGACCGGGTCGACATCCCGAACTCCTGGGAGCTGTCGCCGCTCGGCTGGGGCGCCTTCTTCCTCGGCATCGCCGGTGCCGCGCTGGTCGTCGTCTCGCGCGGCCTGCCGCAGCAGCGGAAGGTGGCCGGTCTGGAGCTCGGCCAGGTCGGTGCCGCGTTCACGGTCGCGTCCGCGTGGACGCTGCTGATGTGGATCTTCGAGTCGGAGAGCGCCGGCATCGGCCTCATCCTCGGCCTGATCGCCGCCCTCGTCCTCGCCGGGGCCGTCATCGCCGGTCCGCTGGTGCCGGCCCTGAAGGCCCCGCTCGTCGGCGCGCCGCGCCCGCAGACCCCGCAGCCGTACGGCATGCAGCCGGGTCAGCCCGGCCAGCCGGGTGTCGGCGGTGGCTACGGCTACCCGGGCGCCCAGCACCAGCAGTCCTTCGGTGGCCAGCAGCACCAGCAGCCGTACGGGGTGCAGCAGCCGCAGCCCGAGCCGCAGGCCGCCCAGGCCCCGCAGCCGGCCCAGGGCCAGCCGCAGGCTCAGGCGCAGCAGCCCGCCGCCGACTTCACGCCGTTCTGGTTCGCCGTCCCGGTCGCCCGTCCGCTGTACGCGGAGGACGGCTCGCCGACGCCGATCGCCGAACTGGCCCCCGGCACCTGGTACCTGGCGGTCGAGCAGCGCGGCCCCGGCCTGGTCGCCCAGAC
>NZ_BMTO01000001.1:111913-129835 GCF_014649715.1 Streptomyces lateritius | reverse complement strand
CGCCGCGGCGTCCTGCAGGACACCACCGGCATCCAGCGCGGCTGACCCTCCGGCCCGCATGACGGCCCCTCGTCCGGAATCCCTTCCGGACGAGGGGCCGTTGTCGTACAGTCCGACCGGCGTTGACTGACGGATCGTCAGAAAGGTTGGTGGGGTCATGCGGCTCGGACTCGCCCTCGGCTACTGGGGGCGCGGCCCCGCCCCCACCCACGTCGAGCTGGCCCGCGAGGCCGAGCGGCTCGGGTACGCCTCCGTGTGGACGGCCGAGGCGTGGGGGTCCGACGCGTTCACCGCGCTGACCTGGATCGCCGCGCACACCACACGGATCAGGCTCGGCACCGCCGTCGCGCAGATGGCCGCGCGGACGCCGACGGCGACCGCCATGCACGCGCTCACGCTCGACCATCTCTCCGGGGGCCGGACGATGCTCGGGCTCGGCCTCTCCGGGCCTCAGGTCGTGGAGGGCTGGTACGGACGCCCCTTCCCTCGCTCCCCCCTGACCGCGACCCGCGAGTACGTGGACGTGATCCGCCAGGTCCTGCGCCGCGAGGGGCCCGTCGCGCTCGACGGGCGCTTCCACTCCCACCCGTACGCCGGGGAGGACGGCACGGGGCTCGGCAAGGCGCTCAAGCCGATCACCCACCCGCTCCGGGCGGACCTGCCGATCCTGCTCGGCGCCGAGGGGCCGAAGAACATCGCGCAGACGCTCGCCATCGCCGACGGCTGGCTGCCGCTCTACTGGTCACCGACCCGCTGGGCCGAGGTGTACGCCCTGCCGGAACGCCTCCCCGATCGCTTCCTCGTCGCCCCGATGGTCCGCGCCCGGCTGTGCGACGACATCACCGAGGGACTACTGCCGGTCAAGGCGATGCTCGGCTTCTACATCGGCGGCATGGGCCACGCCGCCCGCAACTTCCACGCCGACCTGATGGGCCGCATGGGGTACGCCTCCGAAGCCCGGCACATTCAGGAGCTGTTCGCGGCCGGCCGTCGCGAGGAGGCGGTACTCGCCGTGCCGGACGCCTTCGCGGACGAGATCTCCCTCGTCGGCCCGCGGGAACGGATCGCCGAACGGCTGGACCTGTGGCGCGACGGCCCGGTCACCGACCTGTTGATCACGTCCCCGGACCCGGCCACGCTGCGCCTCCTCGCGGAACTCAACTCCTAGGCGGCGCCTCCGGTGCGTTGACGCCGTCGGAGCACATGGTGACCAGAGTGACGGCGCACCCGGCGACATGCCTGAGCACGCCTACCCGGATTCCGCGGTGAGGCCTGGTCCTCCGTCCCGGTCCCGATGATCAGGACCTCACAGGTCCCTCCCCAGGAGAAGGCACATCGTCTCGTAGCGACGGATCGACCCATCAGGCCCTTCCTCGTCCCAGGCGTCCGGCTTCCGCCCGTACACGGCGTAGCCCAAGCGCTCGTACAGGGCGCGAGCCCGAGGATTGTTCTCCTCCACGGCGAGTTCGGCCCTCGGCAGGCCGCGGTTCCTGATCCTCTGTTCAGCGGCTCGGACCAGCAGCGTGCCCAGGCCGCGGGACCGGAGTGCCGGGAGCACGGCGAGCTGCCACAGGGTTCCGGCTCCCTCGGACACCTGGTAGTCGATGCCACCGATCGCCACCGGCAGATCCACAGGGGTGCATACGGCCAGGTAGTCCGCCTCGCCGACCGCGGCGCGCGCCAACTCCCGCTCCACGTGGCGCAGGTGGGTGGCCGATCCCGACCAGGTGCATGCGGGCAGGTCTCGGGGCAGCAGGTCACGGACGCCGACCGGGAGGACGACGGTGGCATCGGTGGAGTCGTGTGCGGTGATCACGGCCATGAGCATGCCGATCACCGCAAGGGCACGGCCAGTGCTTTTCTCGGCACGTGCCGCACGGCCGACGGCAACCTTCTTCCGTCCGGCGGCGACAGGGGGACGAACCGTCCCCCACACGAACGGAAGCGACCGTGAGCAAGAACCGCACCCCCAAGGCCCGGCACCGCAGGCGTCGGGCGGGGCTGATCGTCGGGCTGCCGCTGGCCCTCGGTGCCGCAGGGGTCATGGCGTACGGCACCACGTTCGGCGTCTTCGGCGAGGACGCCGCGCCCGAGGCGTCGGCCGCCGGCGCACCCGCCTGGGCGACGGCCGTCGCCGACGGCTTCGCGTCGGTCGACGCCCTGGGGCAGAAGGGCACGTACGGAGGCCGGGGCGGCCGGACCGTCACCGTGAAGACCCTCGCCGACCTGGAGAAGTACGCGACGGCGCCGGAGCCGTACGTCATCGTGGTCGCCGGCACGATCACCATGAACCCGGTGGGCAAGGAGATCAGGGTCGCCTCCGACAAGACGATCGTCGGCTCGGGGACCTCCGGCCACATCGTCGGGGGCGGCTTCTTCCTCGGGCAGGGCGTGCACAACGTCATCATCCGGAACCTGACGATCCGGGACGCGTACCAGGGCGTCTGGAACGACAAGGCGCACGACTTCGACGCCGTTCAGATGGACGGCGCCCATCACGTCTGGATCGACCACAACGATCTGCGGCACATGGCGGACGGACTCATCGACGTCCGCAAGGACAGCACCTACGTCACCGTGTCCTGGAACAAGCTCAGCCAGAACAACAAGACCTTCGGCATCGGCTGGACCGAGAACGTCGTCACCGACATCACGATCCACCACAACTGGATCCGCGAGACCGAGCAGCGCAATCCCTCCACGGACAACGCCGCCCACGCGCACCTCTACAACAACTTCCTGGAGGACGTGCCGGGCACGGGCATCACCTCGTCGTACGGCAACTACGCACGGGGGAGGACGAAGATGGTCCTGGAGAACTCCTCCTTCCAGGGCGTGAACAACCCCGTCACCAAGGACGCCGCCGCCTCCCTCGTCCAGCGCGGCAACCTCTTCTCCGCCACCGCCGGCCGCAACGAGAGCGGTGGCAGTGCCTTCGACCCGAAGGCGTTCTACGGCTACACCCTCGACAAGGCCGCCGACGTGCCCGCGCTCCTGAAGTCCGGCGCGGGGCCGCGCGCTTCCATCGGTACGGCATCGGCTTCAGCCGCTACGGCCGCCGCCACCACCCTCACCGTCGCCCAGGACGGCTCCGGCCAGTACCGGACCGTGCAGGCGGCCGTGAACGCCGTCCCGGTGAACAACCCCTCCCGGGTCGTCGTCCAGGTCAAGCCGGGCACGTACCGTGAGACGGTCAAGGTCCCCTCGAACAAGCCGCACGTCACGATCCAGGGCACGGGCGCCAGCCGCAAGGACACGGTCATCGTCTTCGGCAACGCGGCCGGCATGCGGAAGCCGGACGGCTCCGGCACGTACGGCACTCCGGGCAGCGCCACCGTCTCCGTCCAGTCCGACGACTCGCAGCTGCGCAACCTCACCGTCACCAACGACTTCGACGAGGCGAGCCACCAGGACATCGCCAACCAGGCGGTGGCGCTGCTGACGTCCGCCGACCGGATCGTCCTCGACGGCGTGATCGTCAACGGCGACCAGGACACCCTGGAGATGGAGACCGCCGCCAAGGACAAGCTCGGGCGCGTCTACGTCACCAACTCGTACATCACGGGGAACGTCGACTTCGTCTTCGGCCGGGCGACGGCCGTCATCGACCGGTCGGTCATCACCCTCAAGAAGCGCTGGAACGGCACCTCCGCCGGCTACATCACCGCTCCGAGCACGCCCGCCGGCCGCAAGGGCATCCTGATCAACCGCTCCACCGTCAACGGCGACGTGGCCGCGGGCAGCTTCTTCCTGGGCCGCAACTGGCACCCCGGCGGGGACACGACCGTCGACCCGCAGGCGACGGTCCGCAACAGCACGCTCAGCGCGGCGATCAAGACCACGCCCTGGACCGACATGGGCGGCTTCTCCTGGAAGGACGACCGGTTCGCGGAGTACCGGAACACCGGTCCGGGCGCGGGTTCGGGCGCGTCGAGCGTCGACCGTCCGCAGCTGACGGACGCGCAGGCGGCGGACCAGAAGGTCGCGGACTGGCTCGGCGGCTGGAACCCCACCGCCTGACAGAGGAGGCGCGGGCGCCGCTGAGGCCCTCAGCCGCCGAGCTGGGAGGTGCTCGGCACCTTGTCGGTCACCTCGGCGCCCGCGCTCTTCCCGGCGTCCTTCACGCTGTTGATGACGTTCTCGAGGGCACCGACGTCCGCCTCGCTCGCCTCGCCCTTCCTCAGCTTCGTCCCGAGGTCCTTCAGCGAGTCGATGCCCGCCGTCAGCGGCGCCACCGCCTTCGAGAGCAGCGCGTCGCCCTTGGCGTTGTTCACCGCCGCCTTGAGCCGGTTGTACGCGAACGTGCCCGCCAGGCCCGCCTTCACCAGGGCGAAGGCCCGGCCGTCGGCACCCTTCTTGAATTTCCCCTCGCGGTACGGCTTCACGATCCACTGGTACGTGGCGCCGGCCGCGAGGCCGGCGTTGGCCACGAACCGGGTCTTGGCGAGCCGCTGCTGCTCGAAGGAGGCGGTGCTCGTCGGTGTCGCGCTCCCGTTCGCGCCCGGCTCGCCGTCACCCCCGCACGCGGCCGTGGTCGCGAGAAGCGCACAGGACAGGAACAGGGCCACGAGGGCGCGGCGCAGTCGTGTCGGGGCGGATGTGGGCACGGCGGGACCTCCCTGGGGGCTTTGGCGTCAGCCTCGCCCCGGGGCCGGCGTTCCACCACCCGGGCGACTCCGAACGGGTTTCGAACGGCAACGCCCGGTAACACGAGCCGCATGACTTCCGGACGGAGTAACACCACGCAGGCGGCGAGGGTGATCAGCGTCGTCGCCGATGTCATGGCCGCGATCATCGGCCTCTGGATCCTGATGTACGTGCTGGGTGCCAACCGGGCCAACGGGTTCGTGGAGTTCATCCGGGACGTGGCGAGCTGGCTGGCGGGCTGGTCGCACGACCTGTTCACCTTCGACGAGGCATGGGCACGGGTGGTCGCCGGCTACGGTCTCGCCGCCGTGGTGTACCTCGTCGTCGGCCACATGGTGGCGGGCCGCCTGCTGCGCCGTCACTGACGCCCGCCACTGACGCACGGGAAGCCTGAAACAGCCGGGACACCCGGACCCCCCGGGGCGTCAGGCGCCGCAGCAGTCCGGTTCCAGGCCCCTCGGCAGCCGCTCGCCTCCGAAGACCGCCCCGGTCGCCTCGTCGCCGCCCAGCGCCGCCACGGCGAGGAGGAGCGAGCCGGCCGTCCAGGTGGTGAGTTCCTCGGGCCACACGGCCCTGTCGCCCTCGAAGACGTACCCGGTCCAGTACATGCCGCCCTCGGCGCGCAGGTGCTGGATGGACTGCAGGATCTCCAGGGCCCGGTCGGACTCCCCCGTCACCCAGAGCGCGAGGGCGAGTTCGCAGCTCTCGCCGCCCGTCACCCACGGGTTGGGCAGCACGCAGCGCACACCGAGCCCGGGGACGACGAACTCGTCCCAGCGCGCGGCGATCCGGGCGGTGGCCGCGGCTCCCGTCAGCGCGCCGCCGAGGACCGGGTAGTACCAGTCCATGGAGTAGCGGGACTTGTCGAGGAAGCGCTCGGGGTGGTTGCGGATCGCGTGGCCGAGCGCACCGGCCGCCAGCTCCCAGTCGGGCTGCGGCTCCTCGCGCTCGTCGGCGATGGCGAGCGCGCAGCGCAGCGCCTGGTGGATCGAGGAACTGCCGGTCAGCAGCGCGTCCGTGATCGGTGTCCCGTCCGCCTCGCGCTTCCAGCCGATCTGGCCGCCCGGCTGCTGCAGGGCGAGCACGAACTCGACGGCGGCGAAGACGACGGGCCACATCCGGTCGAGGAAGGCGTCGTCGCCGGTGGCGAGGTAGTGGTGCCAGACGCCGACGGCGACGTAGGCGACGAAGTTGGTCTCCCGGCCCTCGTCGGTGACGTTCGTCGGGTCGCCGTCGCGGTAGGCCGCGTACCAGGAGCCGTCGAGGTTCTGGTGCCGTGCCAGCCACTCGTACGCCCGGGTGGCCGCCGCGTGTTCGCCGGCGGTGTCCAGGGCCATGGCGGCCTCGACGTGGTCCCAGGGGTCGAGGTGGTGGCCGCGGAACCACGGGATGGCGCCGTCCTCGCGCTGGGCGGCGAGTATTCCTGTGACGGTCTCCGCGGCCTGCTCGGCGGTGAGGACGCCGGGCAGGAGGAGGTGCTCGGCGATCCGCTCGGGACTCGTCACGCGTCACCCTTGGGCAGGTGGGGCTTGGTCGCGTACGCCACGAAGCTCTTGCCGACGACCGGGTTGAGCAGCTGCTCGGCGACCCGGGTCAGGGCGGGCTTCTTCATGATGTCCCAGACCAGGAGCTTGTGGTACGCCCGGACGGGCAGCGCCTTGTCGTTGTCCACGCCGAAGGCGCACTTCAGCCACCAGTACGGCGAGTGCAGCGCGTGCGCGTGGTGGGTGCCGTACGGCTTGAGGCCGGCCTGGCGGATCTTGGCGAGGAGCTCGTCGGCCTTGTAGATGCGGATGTGTCCGCCCTCGACCTCGTGGTAGGCGTCGGAGAGGCTCCAGCAGATCTTCTCGGGGCCGTAGCGCGGGACGGTGACGGCGATCCGGCCGCCGGGCTTCAGGACGCGGACCATCTCCGCGAGCACGCCCTTGTCGTCCGGGATGTGCTCCATGACCTCGGAGATGATGACGACGTCGAAGGACTCGTCGGGGAAGGGCAGGTTGAGCGCGTCGCCCTCCATGGCGGTGGCGGTCGCGCCGGCCGGGGCCTCGCCGGCCTCCTTCATCGCCGCGAACCACTTGGCGACCTCGCGGATCTCCTCGCCGTTCTGGTCGAGGGCCACGACCTGGGCGCCGCGCCGGTAGCACTCGAAGGCGTGCCGGCCCGCACCGCAGCCCAGGTCGAGCACGCGGTCGCCGGGGGCGAGCGGGAAGCGGGTGAAGTCGACGGTCAGCACGGGGTCTGCCCTTCCGGAGGGATGGCGGTACGAGAGTGGCGGGGTGGGTGGTGGTGCGGGGGCGTCGGCGAGGCCGTCACGTACGGGCTCCGTGGCGGGCTGCGCTGTCGGCCCCTCGGGGGGCTCCGCTGCGCGCGATGGCCTCACGGTAGAGGTCCGCGGTGCCCTGGGCGGCCCTGGCCCAGGTGAAGTTGGCCAGAACCCGTGCGCGTCCCGCGGCTCCCAGGCGGGCCCGCAGGTCCGCGTCACCGAGCAGCCGGGCGAGCGCGGCCGAGAGGGCGCCCGCGTCGCCGGGGGGCACGGCCAGGCAGGTTTCGCCGTCCGGCCCCGCGACCTCGGGGATCGCGCCGCCGGTGGTGGCGACGAGCGGGGTCCCGGTGGCCATGGCCTCGGCGGCGGGCAGCGAGAACCCCTCGTACAGGGACGGCACGCAGGCGACCTGAGCGGAGCGCACGAGGTCCACCAGTTCGGCGTCGGAGATGCCCTTGACGAACTCGACCGCGTCCTGGAGTCCGTACCGTTCGATGGCCTGCGCGACCGGCCCGTCCTCGGCGCGCCTGCCGACGACGACGAGGTGGGCGGCCGGGTTCTCGGTGCGGAGCTTGGCGAGAGCCTCGACGAGGTGGATCAGGCCCTTGAGGGGGACGTCGGCGCTGGAGGTCGTGACGATCCGGCCGGGGATCTCGGCGACGGCCGGGTCCGGCGACCAGAGGGCGGTGTCGGCGCCGATGTGGACGACTTGGATGCGGTCCTCGCGGACGCCGAGGTGGTCGACGATCTCCTGGCGGGAGGTGCCGGAGACGGTCAGGACCGAGGGCAGGCGGCGGGCCACCCGCTTCTGCATCCGGGTGAAGGCGTACCAGCGGCGGACGGAGGCGCGGCGCTTCCAGTCGGCGGCGGCTTCGAGTTCGAGCTGCCGGTCGACGGTGATGGGGTGGTGGATCGTGGTGACCAGGGGCGCGCCCAGGTCTCCCAGGAGTCCGTAGCCCAGTGTCTGGTTGTCGTGGACGACGTCGAAGTCGCCGCGGCGGGCGGCGAGCATGCGCCGGGCCCGCAGGGAGAAGGTCAGGGGCTCGGGGAAGCCGCCGGTCCACATCGTGGCGACCTCGAGGGCGTCGATCCAGTCGCGGTACTCGTCGCGCCCGGGCGTACGGAACGGGTCCGGCGAGCGGTAGAGGTCGAGGCTGGCGAGCTCGGTGAGCGCAACGCCTTCGTCCAGGGTGGGGTACGGCTGCGAGCCGACGACCTCGACGTGGTGGCCGAGCCGGGCGAGTTCGCGGGAGAGGTGCCGTACGTAGACGCCCTGGCCGCCGCAGAACGGGTTCCCCTTGTACGTGAGGAGAGCGATCCGCAACGGACGGTCACCTTCCCCGCCCGCGTCCCGAGCGACGGCCGGGGAGGCAGCCGGGGAGGCGCCCTGGCGGGGGCCTGCTTCTATGGCCTCAGCGGTCACTCGCGGCCCCCTTCGAGCTTGCGTTTCGCGGGAGCGTAACCGCTCGCGCTAATCTAGAACAAGTTTCAGACTTGATCGTTCTTGATCGTTCAAGGAGCACTGAATCTACCGGCAGGTAGTCGTGCCGTAAGAGGCGCACCAGGTGATTCGCGCCACGGCGGCCGCCTCGCCATACTGTCGCTCCTCCACCGCACGGAACGGGACCTGATGACCGCGGAAGACAGACCGGCCTCGCCGCCCCTGACAGAGCGCCAGGAGGCGCGTCGGCGCCGCATCCTGCACGCCAGCGCGCAGCTGGCCGGGCGGGGCGGTTTCGACGCCGTACAGATGCGCGAGGTCGCCGAGGCGGCCGGGGTGGCCCTGGGTACGCTCTACCGCTATTTCCCCTCCAAGATCCATCTGCTGGTCGCGACGATGCAGGACCAGCTCCAGCGCATGCACACGACGCTGCGCAAGCGCCCGCCGGCGGGCGAGAACGCGGCGGATCGGGTCGCCGAGACGCTGATGCGGGCGTTCCGGGCGCTCCAGCGGGAGCCACAGCTCGCGGACGCGATGGTGCGGGCTCTGACGTTCGCGGACCGGAGCGTGAGCCCCGAGGTGGACACGGTCTCGCGGCTGACGACGGCGATCATCCTGGACGCGATGGGGCTCGAGCACCCGACGCCGCAGCAGCTGTCGGCGGTGCGGGTGATCGAGCACACCTGGCACTCGGCCCTGATCACCTGGCTGTCGGGGCGGGCCTCGATCGCGCAGGTGAAGATCGACATCGAGACCGTCTGCCGGCTGATCGACCTGACGGCGTCACCGTCCCGACCGGCCCCGGCGGCCGGCCCGACGGCGCGGTCCGGCCGCACGGCGCCGGTCTGACCGACCGCCGGCGGAGTCGAGTCGGCCGCTTGTCGGCAGTCGCTACGACTTCTTGTTCTGCTCCAGGTCGGCCTTGAACAGCGCCGCGCACTCGGCGGAGTTGTCGGAGGCGATGAACATCACCATCGCGAAGCCGGTGGCGCCGTGGTTGCTGGCCTTGAGGGTCCAGTTCTCCTTGTCCAGCGTCTTGATGGTGGAGCCGTTCTGCTCGAATTTCTGGCCCTCCTTCCAGCCGCCGCCGGACAGCGTCTTCACCGTGGCGTCGTAGGACTTCTTCGGGTCCGCCGCCTTCTTCGCGTCGGCCGTCCAGGACACCATGCAGTCCTTCAGCTTCGCCGGGACGTCCTCGCCGGAGGAGTCCTGCGTGAAGCCCGCCGCCGTGGCCGCGTCCGTGATCTCCTTGGTCACCGCGTCCGCGTCCAGGCTGCCGCCCGCCTCCGAACCGCCGCCGCCGGTGGAGCCGGACGAGGACCCCGCCGAGGAACCGCCGGACGAGCCACCGCGCTTGCCCGAACCGCCCTCGCCGCCGCAGCCCGCGACCAGCAACACCACACCGGCGGCCGCGGCCACCCACTTCGCCTTGCGCACAACTCTCCCGATCCTGGGTGCACGCGGGCCTGTCGCCCCCGTGATCAAGACAGAAGTTTTGCACGCGGGAACGGCTCCCCGCCTACTCCTCGGGCGGGAAGACCGGCTCCCCGCCGTCGAGCAGGGTGATCAGGATCGCCTCGACCGGGCATCCCTCAGCCGCCGCGAGCACGCTCTCGTTCGCGTCGGCCTCCGGCCGGGTGGGGTGCGACTGGCGGGCGGTGTCGAGCCGGAAGCCGTCCGGGGCGTGGTTGACGCACATGCCGGAGCCGATGCACACCCCCCGGTCGACCTCCACGTGCCAGCGGTCGCCCATCACGCACCACCCGGCCCCTCGTACCCCGCCGGGAGGTGGACCATCTTGTGCTCCAGGTACTCCCCGAAGCCCTCCGGACCGAACTCCCGGCCCAGGCCGGAGTTCTTGTAGCCGCCGAAAGGACCGAGCATGTCCAGGCTGAAGGTGTTGACGTTGAAGGTGCCCGTCCGCACCTGGCGGGCGAAGTCGATGCCGTGCTCCACGTCGCCGGTCCAGACGCTGCCGCTGAGCCCGTAGTCGGAGTCGTTCGCGATCCGCAGCGCCTCGCTCTCGTCCCCGTACGGAAGCAGACAGACGACCGGCCCGAAGATCTCCTCGCGGGCGATCCGCATCGCGTTGTCGACGCCTCCGAAGAGGGTCGGCTCGACGTACCAGCCGCGCTCCAGGCCGGCCGGGCGGCCGCCGCCCGCGAGGACCTTGGCGCCCTCCTCCTGGCCGATCCCGATGTAGTCGAGCGACCGCTGCCGCTGCCGCCGGGCGACGAGCGGGCCGACCTGGGTCGCGGGGTCGAGCGGGTCGCCGACGACCAGCGCCCCGGCGGCCGCGGCCAACGCCTCGGCGATCTCCTCGTACCTGCCGCGCGGCGCGAGGACGCGGGTCTGGGCGACGCACGCCTGACCGTTGTTCAGCCAGGCCGCCGGGACGATCCCGGCGACGGCCGACTCCAGATCGGCGTCCGGCAGGATCACGGCCGCGGACTTGCCACCGAGTTCGAGGGTGACGCGGGTGAGGTTGCGGGAGGCGACCTCCATCACCCGCTTCCCGGCCGCGACCGATCCGGTGAAGGACACCTTGTCGACGCCGGGGTGCCCGACCAGGTACTCGCTGACCTCGCGGTCGGCGGGCAGGATCGACAGCACGCCCTCGGGGAGCCCGGCCTCGGTCGCGATGTCGGCGAGGATGTACGAGTCGAGCGGGGCCTCCGGCGACGGCTTGAGGACCACCGTGCAGCCGGCGAGCAGGGCGGGCCCGAGCTTGGCGGCGGCCGTGAACTGCGGCACGTTCCACGGCACGACCGCCGCGACCACCCCCACGGGCTCCCTCCGCACCAGGATCGGCCCGAGCACCCCGGCGCGCTGCCTCTCGTACGGGAAGTCGCGCGCGACGGTGATGGCCGCGTCCCAGACCATCATCGCGCCGAGCGCCTGGGCGAGAACGCTCCAGGAGTACGGGGAGCCGTTCTGGGCGCTGACGGATCGGGCGATCTCCTCGTGGCGTACGGCGACGGCGTCCTTGATCCGCGTGACGACCTCGATCCGCTCCGCGACACTCATCCGCGGCCAGGGCCCGTGGTCGAACGCCTCCCGGGCGGCGGCGACGGCCCGGTCGACATCGGCCTCGGAGGCGTGCGGGACGCGGCCGATGACCTCTTCGGTGTGGGGCGAGACCACCTCGATGACGTCCGTCCCGAGCGGATCGGTCAACTTCCCGCCGATGTACAGCTTTCCGTGCTCCACAAGCTCGGTCATGACCGACTGCCTCCAGGAACCCGCGACGTTTACTGACTGTGTTTCAGAACTGATACCAGTTCTAGTTATAGGGGGCAATGCTGCGGACGGGTTGGGCCCCCACCAGCCACTTTGCGACTGGTGGGGGCCTTCGTCATGCCGCTTGGGCCGCCTCTGGGCCGTCAGGCGCCCCGCCAACCCCCTGATACACGTTGTCGACGGCCTCCCGGGTCCGGCTCTCGCGCTCGGCATGAGGTGCGTGTACACCTGCAGCGTGAACCCCGGGTCCGCGTGCCCGAGGTAACCGCTCAGCGCCTTGATGTTCTCCCCCGCGTCCAGCAGGACCGAGGTGTAGAAGTGCCTGAGCGCGCGCATGCCGTCCTCCCGCGACTCCTGCACCCTCTCCCCCGGTTCAGGCTCGGGAAGGAATCCTGCGGCCACCAGGGCAGGCTTCCAGGCGGCAGTGTTGAAGTAGTGCCGGACGACAGCCCTGCCCTCCTCCGTGGTGCAGATCAGCCTCTTGGTCACCATCGGCCCGTCCGTGGTGAGCCACGGCAGCGTGACCTCGGTCGGCGGGAACCGCTCCATGCGCGCGGCGACGCCACCCGCTTGAACAGGGGAACGTCACGGACCTTGCCTCGCTTCGGCGGTGCGAAGACCGCACGGCCGCCGCTCAACTTCACCTGATAGCCGACGGGCAGCCACCCAGTGAGGAAGCCGGCCTCATCCACGGGGAGCCCGAAGATCTCTCCCTGTCGGAGAGCCTCGAAGATCATGGCCCCAACGTCGTGCTTTATCAGGCAGGTCCACAGACTGCCCGACGCGCCGGAAGCTTACGGGGCCATGACCACTCGCGCCAAAGCAGCTCCCGGCCAACGTCGTTCCGCCGACTTCATTCATCAACAGCAGGGCACAAGACAGTCACCGGCCCCATCAAGGCTGATGCGCCTCTTCCTCGGCGCGTGGACTCGCTTGCGCGCCTTAAGGGCTGGGCAGGTGATCGAGCGCGTGGGCAAGAGTCAGCGCAGCCAGAGACATTCCGTCCTCAATGCGCCCCTGGGCTACCCAATGCCATAGCTCTCGGATGTGGAGCCAGCGCACGGCAGCGACTTCTTGCACATCAACTGCTTGCCCCGTGGGGTCGTTGACTCGGGCGAGGACTATGGCAACCCGGGTCGCCAACAGTCCTGAATCTGGTGTCATCACGCCCAAGAGTTCGAATTCGGCGTCTTGCACGCCAAGCTCTTCGTGGAGTTCCATCCGGGCAGTGACGAGGGGATCGCGATCGTGGGAGAAACCGCGAGGCAAGCCCCACTGCCATGATTTCACCGGGTATCGGTATGTCTGGACGAGCCCGACGGTTATCCCATGGATGGGCAATATCACGACGCCTGGACCTTCACCGCGATTTGCGATTCTCAAGTACCGACCAGAGGTGCCGTCCGGGAACTCCACCTCGTCATCGAAGACCTGGGCGAAGCGATTCGCATAGGCGAGAACTTCGCGCCTTCGGCGGATGGGCTCGGGGCGTCCCGGGTTTCTCAAAGCTGTTATCCCCTCACGTCGACGACTCTTCCGAGTGCATGGGCCCGACGCCGCGTGCCCTGCCAGCGGCGGACGGATTGAACTCCCTTTTGGGCAACGGTAGGGGCAACTGCCCCGATGGCTATTGCAGGGAATTCGAGGATACCCGGAAATTGCCAGAGCGCGGCCGCAATTGCAGGTCCGGCGGAACCGCTGCCGGTAAGGAAAACCTGAACTCCAAATTTTCCTACCAGGCCAGCATCACCCTGACCGCCGAGGATGGAGGCGACGCAGGCGAGATGAGCATCAAGTGCCTTCCGGGCGGCCGCAGCGTCCTCTGCCGCAGCCAACTTGTCCAGCCCCTTCCAGAAGGGCGACCGGGCCCGGCCCGAACCTCCCCGCTGCGCCCGAGCGTCAAGGAGAGCGGCGATGGCGTCTACCGCGCTGTCCCTCAGATTCGACAACTGGTCACGGGTCTGATTCTCCGTGACGGCGGCTTGCGAATTGAGCCGCACTTCGAACAACGGATGTTCCTCTGATTCGCCTACCGATACGTCCTGGCGTGGCAACCAAGCTGCTTGGTGCGCTCCCGAACGATATTGCGCGATCGCGAGCTCTTGCGCGATCGCGCGTGAGATGAGGACCCGGTCCCCGACGGCTACGTCAGTACTGAAGGTCGCGGGCGCAACTCCGATAGAATCAGCCACGATCGCATTGTACAAAGTGTCGACGAACTCGATTACTAGATCGAGAGTACTTTTGCTTCCGACGATTTCCTCGGGTGTCCGACGACCCGGATCGTTGGGCCACGGGTCTCGGAGTCGGAGTCGACTGCGTTCGCCGAACGCCTGCGAACGCGTAGGATCAAGGCGGCGAATCGCGTTCACGAGCTCTGCATGCACCTCGCGGAAAGGTTCGGGAAGAGACTGCGCCGTTCGGCCCATTGGGGATGCCTCCTCAATGGTGGAGGCGAGCAGCTCTCCCAGCCCCAATGGTGCCGCTGAGGGGTTTGCCCTGATTCGGGGCAGACCTCGGAATTCCGCACGAATATCGTTTAGCGCCTGCGCCCGATCGACCCCTATCCAGTCGCTATTGAGTAGGCGATCGAGGTTCTCGGACTGCCAGCGAACGTCACCAGGATCAAGACCGTACTGTTCCGGCTTGTGGAGTTCTGGCAGCAAAGAACTAAAAAATGGGCGATTCTCATCGAAGGTGCGGCTGAGCATGCCTGCTATGGCATCTTCGAAGGAATCCACCCTGGAGAGATGAATCCGAAAAGGGTGTTCATCGATGGCTACCCTATTGCGGACCTGGAGTACTGTGCGTGCGACACTGAGAAATCCAATGGAATCGAATGCATAGGACTGAGGAACGACGACGTCGCGCCCAAGTGCAAGCGTCATGAGTACTTCGACAAAGACCTGAAGCTCGTGGTCATCCCGTCGTTGCCGCTCGGAGTCCGAGACGTCAGTCGGACGTAGCCAGGGCATCCGCACAGAGTCGAGTGACTCCAGGTACTGGAGATCTTGACCGCCTGAGAAAGCCATATTCTCTCCCGAGATGCCAAGTGAGTCCAGCCACTACTTGAGGCTACCGCCAGGCCGTGGAGCGTACACATGAAGCTGCTCCCGGCGCGGACCATAGCCGCAGATGAAGGCCACACCAGCCTAAAGTCAAGTGTCCGCCCGAGTCGCCTCGGAGCGAAGAGGTCACATGCCACAGCCGTGGCAGATCAGGCGGTCAGCCACGGTCAATGGCGGGTTGCCCCAGTCGAGATGCCTCACTGACCTGGGCACTGTCCATCTGTGGACTGACCTGCGGGCCCCCTCAGTCCTACACCGCCAGGCTCGTAAAGCGGGGCTCATCGGTTCGAACTCAACAGGGGACCCTATGGCAAAGACCCCCAACCGGCCTCGGTTGGGGGTCTTTGCCATCTACGGGCTGCATCAACGGCTGTGGTCAAGGACCGTCGGGCCGCTTTCGGGTGAGCGGCCATTCCATGTGGGGCGCCTCATCGAGCCCCGCAACGGCATCCGCGCTGGGCCGTCTCCGGGCCGTGCAAGGGGGCCCGGAGGCGGCCGTCAACGACCAACAACGAGAGCCCGATCGCATGTCAGCAGCACCCTGAAGGCAACCCGATGCAGGCCACTCTGACGGGCAGTCAGTTCCCGTTATAGTGAGCAATGGTCGAGCGGGCGCCACGCCGTCGCGCAGAGATGAGGTCCCATGAACCAGGTGACCGGGCACGGCGGAGGCGTCTGGTCCCTCCGGGTGCCGATCCCGAACAACCCGCTCGGGCACACCCTGGTCCACGTCGTCGACACCGACCGCGGGCCCGTCCTGATCGACACCGGCTGGGACGACCCGGCTTCCTGGAGCGAGCTGACCGGAGGGCTCGACGCCCTCGGGCTGTCCGTGCGGGACGTGCACGGTGTCGTGATCACCCACCACCATCCCGACCACCACGGCCTGTCCGGCCGCGTGCGGGAGGAGTCCGGGGCCTGGATCGCGATGCACGCCGCCGACACCGCCGTCGTCCGCCGCACCCGTGCCTCCGAACCCGGCGCCTGGCTCGACTACCTCGCCCACAAGCTCGCCGCCGTCGGCGCACCCGAGGAACACACCGCCCCGCTCCGCGCCGCCCGCTCCTCCGGCCGCGTGCGCACCCTCCCGGGACTACGCTCGGCCCTCCCCGACCGCGAGATCGTCCCCGGCGAGCTCCTCGACCTCGCGGGGCGCCGGCTGCGCGCCGTCTGGACACCCGGCCACACGCCGGGCCACGTCTGCCTCCACCTGGAGGAGGAGCACCCCGCCCGGCTCCCCGGCCACGGCCGCCTCTTCTCCGGCGACCATCTGCTGCCCGGCATCTCCCCGCACATCGGCCTGTACGAAGACCCCGACGACGCCACCGTCACCGACCCCCTCGGCGACTACCTGGACTCGCTGGAGCGCATCGGCCGGCTCGGCGTCGCCGAGGTCCTCCCCGCCCACCAGTACGCCTTCCCGGACGCGGCCGGCCGGGTACGGGAACTGCTCGACCACCACGAGGAGCGGCTGACCGGCCTCCTCGCCCTGCTGGCGACCCCGCTCACCCCCTGGCAGCTCGCCGAGCGGATGGAGTGGAACCGGCCGTGGGAGCAGATCCCCCACGGCTCGCGGAACATCGCGGTCAGCGAGGCCGAGGCCCATGTGCGCCGCCTGGTGAAGCAGGGCCGCGCGGAGGCGATGGCGGGCACGGACCCGGTGACGTACGTGGCGGTGTAGCCGGGTGCGGGGCGCGGTGCGGCGCCCGCGTGCGGGGCGGAGGGCGCCCCTGGTGGGGCGCCCGGCCCGCTATGTGAGGCGCCTCGCACCCACCGCCCGGGCGGCGTACGGGCCGGTAGAGTGTGCGAGTCGTCATCACACCCGTACGGGGGGAAGCCGGTGGAAATCCGGCACTGACCCGCAACCGTGTGCCGCCCCCGGGCGGCGAGTCGGAATGCCCCGTCCGGGACGTGACCGCCGGCACCGTCGAGGAATACGGAGCCGAGCCTGGTGCCCTGAGCGTGCCGGTGCCCGGCCGCAGGAGAGGCCAGCACGCATGACCACCGTCCGCCGCGGCGCAGCCGCGTTCGCAGCCGCCGCAGTGCTCTGCGCGGCACTGGCCCCCGCCGCGTCCGCCGCACCCGCCCCCTCGGCCACTCCGGCGCCCGTGATCCCCGCCGGGCTCTACGGCACCAAGGACCCGGCCTACGACGGCGTCTGGCGCCAGTCGCTCGCGTTCATCGCCCAGCGGACGACCGGGGTGCAGCCCGCCGAGCAGGCCGTGACCTGGCTGCAGCGGCAGCAGTGCGACAGCGGCGCCTTCAGCTCGTACCGGCCGGATCCCGCCAAGTCCTGCGACCCGGCCACGATGCTGGACACGAACGCCACCGCCGTCGCCGTACACGCCCTCGCCGCGGTCAAGCCGGAGAGCGCCGACCCCGAGGCACTGGCCAAGGCCGTCAAGGCGGGCGCGGGCTGGCTGAAGGGGGTCCAGAACAAGGACGGCGGCTGGGGCTACAACCCTGGCAGCCCCAGCGACGCCAACTCGACCTCTCTCGTGATCGGCACGCTCGCCGCGCTGGGCCAGAAGCCGGGCGAGGTGAAATCCGCCGCAGGCAAGACGCCGTACGACGCGCTCCTCGGCTTCGCCGTCCCCTGCTCCACGAAGGACGGCGCGGGCGCCTTCGCCTACCAGCCCGACAAGAACGGCAAGCTCCTCGCGAACGCCGACGCGACCGCGGCGGCCACCCTCGCCGGCCTCGGCAAGGGCATCACCGCCCGCGGCGTGAAGCCCGAACAGTCCCCGACCTGCACGGACCTGGCCAAGCCCACCGCCGAGCGGGCCGCCCGCAACGGCGCCTCCCACCTCGCCGGCGCGCTCGCGAAGACCGGGCACCTGAACACCCCGCCGATGCCCGGCGCCGCCGACCCGGCCGTGCAGCCCGACTACGGCAACACCGCCGACGCGGTCGTCGCGCTCGCCGCGACCGGCGCCACGAAGGAGGCGACCGGGGCGCTGACCTGGCTGCAGAAGAACGCCCCCGCCTGGGCGAAGGAGAACGGCCCCGCCGCCTACGCCCAGTTGATCCTCGCAGCGAACGCGATGGGCGTCGACCCGCGGGCCTTCGGCTCGGTCGACCTCGTCAAGGAGCTCAGCGCCACCGGTCCGGCGCCGCAGTCCACGCCGGCGCCGACCGCGTCGGCGGGCGACCGTGCCGAGGACGGGAAGTCCGGCTCCTTCAACGTCTGGTGGATCATCGGCATCGGCACGGTCGTCGGTGTCGGCATCGGCTTCCTGGTGAGCGGCCGCAAGAAGTGAGTC
>NZ_BMTO01000001.1:60426-111837 GCF_014649715.1 Streptomyces lateritius | reverse complement strand
CCGCGGTCGCGGCGGCCGTCGTGCTGACGCCGGCCGCCGCCGCCCCCGCGCACGCCGCCGGCTACCGCTACTGGTCGTTTTGGGAGAGCGACGGCACCGGGAAGTGGGCGTACGCCACGCAGGGCCCGGCGACCGCCCGCCCCGCCGACGGGGACGTGATCGGCTTCCGCTTCGCCGTCAGCGAGGACGCGAACGACGCCGCCCAGCCCTCCGCCGCCCCCGACTTCGCGGCGATCTGCGCCGGTACGGAGAAGGCGGAGAAGAAGGCCGGCACCAAGCGGGTCGCGGTCGTCATCGACTTCGGCGGTCCGCTGGACGCCCCGCCGGGCGAGACACCGCCGGACAAGCTCCTCAAGGCGGGCTGCCCGCGGGTGCGGGAGGACGCGACCAGCGCGGAGGCGCTCGCGGCGGTGGCCGCGCCGCTGCGGTACGACAGCGCGGCGCTGCTGTGCGGCATCGCGGGCTACCCGGCGAAGGGCTGCGGCGACCAGGTCGCGGGGACATCGCCCCGGCCCTCGGGATCGGAGCGCTCCACCGGACAACCCACCGCGACCGTCACCACGAGGGCGGACGGCGAGTCCGGCGGGCCCTCCGTCGGCGCCCTCGCCGGTGGTGTCGCCGTGCTCGCGCTCGGGGGCGCCGCCGTCTGGAAGGCCCGCCGCCGCGGATGAGCCCGGCCCCCCGCATGATCCGCGCCCCCGAGGCGAACCGCTCCAACGCCCTGCACGCCGGCGCCTGGTGGCTCTGGGCCCTCGGCCTGGCCGTCGCCGCCTCCCGTACCACCGACCCGCTCCTCCTCGGCCTGATCGTGGGCGTCGCCGGCTATGTCGTCGCCGCCCGCCGTACGGACGCGCCCTGGGCGCGCTCGTACGGGGCGTTCGTGAAGCTGGGCCTGTTCGTCGTCTTCCTGCGCGTGGTCTTCTCGGTGGTCCTCGGCTCGTCCGTCCCGGGCACGCACGAGCTGTTCACCCTGCCCGAGGTGCCGTTGCCCGAGTGGGCGCAAGGGGTACGGATCGGGGGCCGGGTCACCGCCGAGCAGATCGTCTTCGCGGTGTACGACGGCGCCAAGCTGGCAACCCTGCTGATCTGCGTGGGCGCGGCGAACGCGCTCGCCAATCCGGCGCGGCTGCTCAAGTCGCTGCCGGGCGCCCTGTACGAGGTCGGGGTCGCCGTCGTCGTGGCGATGACCTTCGCGCCGAACATGGTGGCGGACGTGGTGCGGCTGCGAACGGCCCGGCGGCTGCGGGGGCGGCCGACGGGCGGGGTACGGGCGGTGCTCCAGATCGGACTGCCGGTTCTGGAGGGCGCGCTGGAGCGGTCGATCGCGGTGGCGGCGTCGATGGACGCGCGCGGTTACGGCCGTACGGCGTCGGTGCCGTCGGCCGTGCGGCGCACGACCGACGTGCTGACGCTCGGCGGGCTGCTCGGCGTGTGCGCGGGATCGTACGGTCTGCTGGCGGCGGAGGGCGCGGGGTACGGACTGCCGCTCGTCGCCGGTGGTCTGGCGGCGGCCGTGGCCGGGCTCCGGCTCGGCGGCCGCCGCGCGGTACGCAGCCGGTACCGGCCCGACCGGTGGGGCGCGCGGGCGTGGCTCGTGGCCGGGTCGGGCGTGGCGGTGGCGGCGCTGATGGTGTGGGCGAACGCCTACGCGTACGAGGCGCTGCACCCCGGGGTCGTCCCTCTGGTGGCGCCGGAACTGCCGTTGTGGCCCGCCCTGTCCGTCCTGGTGGGCCTGGTGCCCGCGTTCGTCGCCCCCGTCCCCGAGGAGTCCCGAGTCCCGTGATCCGCTTCGAGAACGTCTCGGTGACGTACGGGGACCCGGGCGGCGCGCCCACGCTCCGGGACGTGGACCTGACCGTCCCGGAGGGGGAACTGGTCCTGCTCGTCGGCCCGTCGGGCGTGGGCAAGTCGACGCTCCTGGGCGCGGTGTCGGGACTCGTCCCGCACTTCACGGGCGGGACGCTGAAGGGCCGGGTGACGGTCGCCGGCCGGGACACGCGGACGCACAAGCCGCGCGAACTGGCGGACGTGGTCGGCACGGTGGGGCAGGACCCGCGCGCGCACTTCGTCACGGACACGGTCGAGGACGAACTGGCGTACGGCATGGAGTCGCTGGGCCTGGCACCCGCGGTGATGCGGCGCCGGGTGGAGGAGACCCTGGACCTGCTGGGGCTCGCGGAGCTCCGCGACCGGCCGATCGCCACGCTGTCCGGCGGCCAGCAGCAGCGGGTGGCGATCGGCTCGGTCCTGACACCGCACCCCAAGGTCCTCGTCCTGGACGAACCGACGTCGGCACTGGACCCGGCGGCGGCGGAGGACGTCCTGGCGGTGCTCCAGCGCCTGGTCCACGACCTCGGCACGACGGTCCTGATGGCCGAGCACCGCCTGGAGCGGGTGGTGCAGTACGCGGACCAGGTGCTGCTCCTGCCGGAGGGCGTCATGGGCCCGCCGACGGACATCATGGCGATGTCCCCGGTCCACCCTCCGGTGGTGGCTCTGGGCCGCCTGGCGGGCTGGACCCCGCTCCCTCTGACGGTCCGCGACGCGAGGCGGGGGGCGGGTCCCCTGCGGGAGCGTCTTACGGGGCTCCGCCCCGAGCCCCGGCCCTCGAACGGCGGGCGGGCTGGGAATGCGGCCTCGCCGGCGTTCGAGGCGCGGGGGTCCGGGGGCGGAGCCGCCGGTTTCCGGTTCTGGCGGCGCCCGACCCGCGAGGCCCTCCTCTCGGACGCCCTCGTCGATGTCCGCGCCCTCGGCGTCCGCCGCGGCCGCGTCGAAGCGCTGCGGCGCGTCGAGCTGACCGTGCGGCCCGGCGAGACCGTCGCCCTCATGGGCCGTAACGGCGCCGGAAAGTCCACCCTCCTCGGCTCGCTCGTCGGCATGGTCGAGCCCACCTCCGGCAGCGTCCTCGTGAGCGGCCGGGTCCCCCACCGCACCGATCCGCGCGAGCTGATCCGGCAGGTCGCTCTCGTACCGCAGGAGCCGCGCGATCTGCTGTACGCGGACACGGTCGCCGCCGAGTGCGCCGCCGCCGACACCGACGCGGGCGCCGCGCCCGGGACCTGCCGGGCCGTCGTGTCCGAGCTGCTGCCGGGCGTGGCGGACGACACCCATCCGCGCGACCTGTCGGAAGGGCAGCGCCTCGCGCTTGCCCTGGCCGTCGTGCTCACCGGTCGACCGCCGCTGCTCCTCCTCGACGAGCCGACCCGAGGGCTCGACTACGCGGCCAAGACGCGTCTCGTGGCGCATCTGCGCGGCCTGGCCGCCGAGGGGCATGGCATCGTGCTGGCCACGCACGACGTGGAGCTGGCCGCCGAGCTGGCGCACCGGGTGGTGATCCTGGCGAGCGGCGAGGTCGTCGCGGACGGCCCGACGGCCGAGGTGGTCGTCTCCTCCCCCGCTTTCTCGCCGCAGGTCGCCAAGATCCTCGCCCCGCAGCCGTGGCTCACGGTCGAGCAGGTCAGGGAGGCCCTGTGACCCCCTCGCCGAGCACCTCACCGAACTCCTCACCGAGCACCTCCTCACGCGCCTCCGCGCGACCCATCCGGCTCGGACCGCGTGCGGTCGCCGCCCTCGTCCTCATCTCCCTGATCGGGGCCATGGCCTTCGGCTGGCCGCTGCTCGCGGACTCCTCCGCCGCCCTCACCTCGCACTCCGCCGACGCGCCCTGGCTCTTCGCCGCCCTGCTGCCGCTGCTCGTCGCGGTCGTCGTCGCGACGATCGCCGACAGCGGGATGGACGCGAAGGCGGTCGCGATGCTGGGCGTGCTGGCCGCCGTGGGGGCCGCCCTGCGGCCGCTCGGGGCCGGGACGGCCGGTCTGGAGCCGATGTTCTTCCTGATGGTGCTGAGCGGCCGGGTCCTCGGGCCGGGCTTCGGCTTCGTCCTCGGCGCGGTGACGATGTTCGCGTCGGCCCTACTCACCGGCGGTGTGGGGCCCTGGATGCCGTTCCAGATGCTGTCGATGGGCTGGTTCACCATGGGCGCGGGCCTGCTGCCCGGCCCGGAGCGGCTGCGGGGCCGCGCCGAGCTGCTGATGCTCTCCGCGTACGGCTTCCTGGCGGCCTTCGCGTACGGCACGATCATGAACCTGTACGGCTGGACGATCGTGCCCGGTCTGGCCTCCGGCGTCTCCTTCGTGTCCGGCGACCCGCTGCACGAGAACCTGCCGCGGTTCGCCGCGTACGTCGTCGCCACCTCCCTCGGCTGGGACCTCGGCCGCGCCGCGCTCACCGTCGTCCTCACCCTGACCGTCGGCGGCACTGTCCTGAAGGCGCTCCGGCGGGCGACACGGCGGGCGAACTTCGAGGCCCAGGTCACATTCGAGGGGCCTGGAGGGGCCCCTCGCGGTGAGGCGCCCCACAGGACGTAGGTCACGTACGAGCCGGAATAGGAGTGGGACAGGTCGGGTCAAATCGCCCCATAACCCACCGCCACCTGCGGGAACATCCGGCCGACGGTCGACCGTCTCCGGGACGTTCGCCCTGGATGCGAAAGTGCCTAGTACAGGGGGTCGTTGCGCCAGGCTTCCCGCCCTGCTTGTCTGGTGGACGTCGCCAGGCAGCCGCCGCTCGTCGCAGCGCCTCGGACAGGCCGAATCCCACGATCTCCGGGACCCCCCGGGCTCTGGTTCCGGCTTGCCGAAAACGTCTGGTGCGCCCCTTGCCCCCGACGTTAGGTCGCTTCGTGTTCCGCTCGCTCTCCACTCGTGTCTCGTCCCGCAAGAAGACCTTCGCCGCCTCCGCAGCCGTGCTGCTGGGCGCCTCGGGTGCGGTGCTCGGCACGACGTCCACGGCTTCGGCCGCGACTCCCCAGGAGATCGCCAAGCAGATCGTTCCGGCTTCGCAGTACCAGGCCTTCAGCAAGATCGTCTCCCACGAGTCCGGCTGGAACCCTGCCGCCACCAACTCGTCCAGCGGTGCCTACGGCCTCGTCCAGGCCCTCCCGGCCTCGAAGATGTCCTCGGCCGGCTCCGACTGGAAGACGAACCCGGCCACCCAGATCAAGTGGGGCCTGAACTACATGAACGAGCGCTACGGCAGCCCGAACGCCGCCTGGGCGTTCTGGCAGGCCAACGGCTGGTACTGAGCCGACAGCAGGTAGCCGGCGCGTAGCGGTCAGCCCGTGGCGGCCGGCAGCCACACGCGAGGTCCCGCCCTCCTTCCGGAGGGGCGGGGCCTGCCGCGTTTCAGGCCTAACCGGCCGCCGCGCCCAGCAGCCTCAGGGTGTGGGGCCACAGGTCGTCCATGACCCCGGGGTCGTTCTTGAGCTTGGCGAAGAGGACCATGCCCTCGAGCTGGGCGACCACCGCCCGGGCGGTGGCGACCGTGGCCCGCTCCGCCGGGACGGCGCCCTCGGCGGCCGCCTCGGCGAGGACGGCGGCGACGAGTTCGATCTGCTCGTCGAAGATCTCCTCCAGGCGGGCCCGGACGCCGGGCTCCTGGGTACTGAGCTCCAGAGCGAGGTTGCCCAGCAGGCAGCCGTCGACCGTTCCCGAGGTCTCCTTCGTGCGCCGCTGCACGGCCGCCATGGCGTCCAACAGGCGCCGCAGCCGGTCGAGGGCGGGCGCGGAGCGGGCGAACTCGCCGGTCCAGCAGGTGCGTTCACCCTGCCAGTAGGCGTCGACGACCTCGACGGTCAGGGCCTGCTTGGACTCGAAGAAGTGGTAGAAGCTGCCCTTCTTCACCTCCGCCCGGGCGCAGATCTCCGCGACGCCGAGGCTGCCGTAGCCACGGCTGCGCATGAGGTCGCCGGCGGCGTCGAGCAGTCGTTCGCGGGCCGTACTGGTCCTTCCCATGGCGTCACTATACGGGCGGTCAACTACTACCGGCCCGACCGGTGTGGTTTTTAGTTGACCGGTCGTCTAGTGTCCTCGGCATCGACGGGCGTCCGGCCCGCCGCGACGCAGGAGGCCACGCATGTCCGCCGTACCCATCACCGTCGCCGTCGTCCATCACAGCGGGTACGGGCACACCGCCCGCCAGGCCGCAGCCGTGGCCGAGGGCGTCGGCTCCGTGCCCGGAGTCCGCGCCGACCAGCGTGATGTGTCGGTGCTCGACGACGAGCTGTGGGCGGCCCTCGCCGCGGCGGAGGCGATCGTCTTCGGCTCCCCCACCTACATGGGCTCCACGTCGGCCGTCTTCCAGCGGTTCGCCGAGGCGAGCGCGCCGGTCTGGGCCGCGCGCGGCTGGCAGGACAAGCTCGCGGCCGGCTTCACCACCTCGGCCGGGGTGAACGGCAACAAGGACAACGCCCTGCTGTCCATGACCGTCTTCGCCGCCCAGCACGGCATGACGTGGGTGCCGCTGGGCCTCGCGCCCGGCTGGATCTACTCCTCCGGGGGCAGCCCCGAAGACCTCAACCGGCTCGGCGGCTTCGTTGGCGCCATGGCCCAGTCGCCCTCCGATCTCGGCCCGGAGCAGGCACCCGGCGCGTCCGACCTGCGCACGGCCCGGCACCTGGGCGAGCGCGTGGCGCGGGCGGCGCTGCGCCAGGCCCTGGGTCGCGAGGCCGAGAGCGCCCTGGCGGTGACCGCGTGAGGCCGGGGCGTCTCGGGGAGTCCCTCGGGATCGAGCTCCCCATCGTCCAGGGGCCTTTCGGGGGTGGGCTCTCCTCGGTCGAGCTGGCCGTCGCGGTGTCGGAGGGCGGTGGACTCGGCTCGTACGGGGCACACCTCCTCGCCCCGGAGGAGATCACCGACCTCGTGGCCCGCCTGAAGGCGGACACGGACCGGCCGTTCGCGGTGAACCTGTGGGTGCCGCTGGAGGACGGCACGGCGCTCCGGCCGTCCGAGGCCGAACTCGCCGCGCACGTGGCGCGGTTGAAGCCGTACTACGACGAGCTCGGCGTGACCGCGCCGACGGCCGCCGGCGTGGCGGCCCGGCCGGATTTCGACGCACAGCTGGACGCCCTGATCGCCGCAGCCCCGCCGGTGATCAGCCTGGTGATGGGGTTGCCGGCCCCGCGGCTCGTCGAGGAGACGAGGCGGCTCGGTATCGCGCTGATCGGTACGGCGACGACGGTGGACGAGGCCGTGGCCCTGGAACGTTCGGGCGTGGACGCGATCGTCGCGTCCGGCACCGACGCGGGCGGCCACCGGGGCGCCTTCCTGCGTCCGGTACGGGAGTCACTGGTCGGCACGTTCTCGCTGGTTCCGCAGGTGGTGGACGCCGTGACAGTGCCGGTGGTCGCGGCGGGCGGGATCGCCGACGGCCGCGGGATCGCGGCCGCGCTCGCCCTCGGCGCGGACGCGGTCCAGATCGGGACGGGCTTCCTCGTCTCCCGCGAGTCGGGTGCGAGCGCCGTCCACAAGCGGGCACTCGGCACGCCGGAGGCCCGCACGACGGTCCTGACCCGCCTCTTCTCGGGCCGTACCGCGCGCGGGATCCCGAACCGGTTCGTCCGCGACATGGCGGCCCACGAGGATCACGTACCGCCGTATCCCGTGCAGAACGCCCTGATGCAGCCGATCCGCCGAGCGGCGGGGGCGCAGGGGCGGCCCGAGTACGTGAACCTGTGGGCGGGCCAGGCGGCGGCGCTTGCCCAGGAGTCGCCCGCGGCGGGGGCGTACCTCGCCGATCTCGTCGAGGAGGCGGACCGGTTGCTGAAGCGCTGACGCGCTGACGCGCTGACGCGCTGACGCGCTGACGCGCGACGGGGGACGCGCGACGGAGAGAGCGGTTCCGGACGCGTCGGCCGTCCGGAACCACTCCCCCGACCCCGCGCCGGCTACAGCCGCTGGATGATGGTGCCGGTGGCCAGCGCCCCGCCCGCGCACATCGTGATCAGCGCGAACTCCTTGTCCGCACGCTCCAGTTCGTGCAGCGCGGTGGTGATCAGCCGTGCTCCGGTCGCGCCGACCGGGTGGCCGAGCGCGATGGCGCCGCCGTTGACGTTGACCTTCGTCAGACCGTCCAGGTCCCCTTCGAACTCCTGGGCCCAGCTCAGCACCACCGAGGCGAAGGCCTCGTTGATCTCGACGAGGTCGATGTCCCTCAGCGACATCCCGGCCTTGCCGAGCACCGCGCGGGTGGCGTCGATCGGCCCGTCGAGGTGGAAGTGCGGGTCGGAGCCGACCAGCGCCTGGGCGACGATCCGGGCGCGCGGGCGCAGCTTGAGGGCGCGCGCCGTGCGCTTGGAGGCCCACATCAGGGCGCAGGCGCCGTCGGAGATCTGGGACGAGTTGCCCGCGGTGTGGACGGCGGTCGGCATGACGGGCTTGAGCCGGGCGAGCGCCTCCATGCTGGTGTCCCGCAGCCCCTCGTCGCGGTCGACAAGCCGCCACATGCCCTGCCCGGCGGCCTGTTCCTCCTCGGTGGTCGGGACCTGGACGGCGAAGGTCTCGCGCTTGAAGCGCTCCTCGGACCAGGCGATCGCGGCCCGCTCCTGGGAGAGGAGGCCGAGGGAGTCGACCCGTTCGCGGGTGAGTCCCCGGCGCCGGGCGATGCGCTCGGCGGCCTCGAACTGGTTGGGAAGGTCGACGTTCCACTCGTCCGGCCAGGGCTTTCCGGGGCCGTGCTTGGAACCTGAGCCGAGCGGGACGCGCGACATGGCCTCCACGCCGCAGCTGATGCCGATGTCGACGACCCCGGCGGCGATCATGTTGGCGACCATGTGGCTCGCCTGCTGCGAGGAGCCGCACTGGCAGTCGACGGTGGTGGCGGCGGTCTCGTAGGGCAGGCCCATGGTGAGCCAGGCGTTGCGCGCCGGGTTCATGGACTGCTCGCCGGCGTGGGTGACCGTACCGCCGACGATCTGCTCGACGCAGTCGGCGGGGATGCCGGTGCGGCCGAGGAGCTCGCGGTAGGTCTCACCCAGGAGGTAGGCGGGGTGGAGATTGGCGAGCGCGCCTCCGCGCTTGCCGATGGGGGTGCGTACGGCTTCGACGATGACGGGTTCCGCGGCCATGAGCTCGTCCTCTCCTCGCCCCTGGCGGGGTGTCCCGGCACCTCGCCACAGGGAACTAGTACGCGTTCTAGTTCTCCGTGCAGTCTTATGACTGCTACCGCCGGTACGCAAGGGTCGTGCACACACCCGCGTGCACCGTCTCGCGACAACAGTTCCCGCTCCGGGCCTTGCGGCTTGTAGAACTCGTTACTACCTTTCGGACACCTCGCACCTTCTGATGGATCGTCAGACAAGCGCCTCCCGGACAAGCTCGTCTCAGACATGGAGTGTGTTGCCGATGCCCTGCCCTCACCTCCCCGAAGGGTTCGACGCCACCGACCCCGATCTGCTCCAGAGCCGCATCCCCTTCCCGGAGTTCGCGCAGCTGCGTCAGACCGCGCCTGTCTGGTGGTGCCCTCAGCCGCGCGGTGTCACCGGCTTCGACGACGAGGGCTACTGGGCCGTCACCCGCCACGCGGACGTCAAGTACGTCTCCACGCACCCGGAGTTGTTCTCCTCCACCGAGAACACGGCCGTCATCCGCTTCAACGAGCACATCACCCGGGACCAGATCGAGGTCCAGAAACTGATCATGCTCAACATGGACCCGCCGGAGCACACCCGGGTCCGCCAGATCGTCCAGCGCGGCTTCACCCCGCGCGCGATCCGGAACCTGGAGACGGCCCTGCGCGCGCGGGCGCGGGCGATCGTCGAGGAGGCGAAGCAGAACGCCGGCGCGCGGAGCTCGGGGAGCTCGGGGAGCTCGAACGGCCGGGGCGGCGCGGAGGGCGGGGGCGCGGACGGCGCGAACGACGCGGAGGGCGGGGACCGTGGGGACGGGTCCTTCGACTTCGTCACGCAGGTCGCCGTGGAGCTGCCGCTCCAGGCGATCGCCGAACTCATCGGCGTACCGCAGGAGGACCGCTCCCGGATCTTCGACTGGTCGAACAAGATGATCGGGTACGACGATCCCGAGTACGCCATCACGGAGGAGATCGGCGCCGAGGCCGCCATGGAGCTCATCGGCTACTCGATGAACATGGCCGCCGCCCGCAAGGAGTGCCCGGCCGGGGACATCGTGACCCAGCTGGTCGCGGCCGAGGGCCAGGGCAACCTCTCCTCGGACGAGTTCGGCTTCTTCGTGCTGCTGCTCGCGGTGGCCGGGAACGAGACGACCCGCAACGCCATCAGCCACGGCATGCACGCCTTCCTGACGCACCCCGACCAGTGGGAGCTGTTCAAGCGCGAGCGGCCCGCGACCGCGGCGGAGGAGATCGTGCGCTGGGCGACCCCCGTCGTCTCCTTCCAGCGGACGGCGACCCAGGACACCGAGCTCGGCGGCCAGAAGATCCGCAAGGGCGACCGGATCGGCCTGTTCTACTCCTCGGCCAACAACGACCCCGAGGTCTTCGGCAACCCGGAGGACTTCGACATCACCCGCGATCCGAACCCGCATCTCGGCTTCGGCGGCGGAGGCCCGCACTTCTGCCTCGGCAAGTCCCTCGCCATCAACGAGATCGAGCTGATCTTCAACGCGCTCGCGGACGTACTGCCCGATCTCACCCTCGTCGGCGAGCCGCGCCGGCTCCGCGCGGCCTGGCTGAACGGGATCAAGGAACTCCGGGTCCGCGTGGCCGGCTGACGTGGGAGGCGGGGGCACATCCCCCTACGCCCGGCCCCCGCCGCTCTCGCCGGATCTCCGTCCGGAACCGGATCTTCGTCGGCCGCGTCTGACCCCGCATGCGGGGGACACAGAGAATCCTGGCCATGCTCGTCGCGCTGCTCGCGCTGCAGTCGGTCTCGCTCGTCGCACCGGCCCACGCGTGCGGCTGCGGGGCCATGATCCCGGACCGGTCGCAGCGGATCGGCGTCGACCGGGAGACCTCGGCCGTGCGCTGGGACGGCCGTACGGAGCAGATCGTCATGCGCTTCACCGTGCGCGGGAACGCCCAGCGGGCCGCCTGGATCATGCCCGTGCCCGGGAGGGCGGACGTCGAGCTCGGCGACCCGGAGCTCTTCGACGCGCTCGAAGGCCTGACCCGGCCCGTCTACCGGGAACGGCACTATTTCTGGCCACGGGGCCGCGACTGGCCCTTCGCCGACGACGACACGGACGGCGCGGGCGCCGCGCCGCCCGGCAGGAGCCCGGCGGACGTCGCGGTCGTCGGACGCGAGCGGCTCGGTCCCTTCGACGTGGCGCGGCTGACGGCCACCGACCCCGAGGCGCTGAGCGGCTGGCTGGAGAAGAACGGCTTCGAGCTGCCGGACCGGCTGGCCGGCGAACTGGAGCCGTACGTCGAGCAGAAGTGGGAGTACGTCGCGATCCGCCTCGCACCCGCTGCCGAGAACGGGACCGACGGTGCCGTGCTGCGAGGCGAACTCGACCCGCTGAAGATCACCTTCGCGAGCGACCGGCTCGTCTACCCGATGCGGCTCTCGCGGCTGGCGCGGACCCCGCAGTCCCTCGGCCTGTACGTCCTCGCCGACCACCGCATGGAGCCGCGCGGCGACATCGGCGGAGCGAAGCCCGAGATCACGTACGCGGGCGCGATCGCCGGCCGTTCGGGTCCCGTCGCGGAGCTCACCGGCGGGCGGCCGGCTTTCCTCACCGCCCTCGACCAGGACTTCCCCGAGCCGTCACGCATCGACGGCGACCACGAACTGAGGACGGTCGCCGACGCCCCGTACCAAGAGGTCGTCCACACCGACCGGCTGCTCACCGTCGGCGGTGGCATCCCGGTCTGGATCCTGGCGGTGACCGGCGCGCTGGTGGCGGCGGTCGGCACCGTCGTGGCGGTACGGTTCCGGCGAGCGCGTGCTGGGGTACGTTCGGCCGCATGACCAACGATCAGTGGACCGCCGTCGACCGCTACATCACGGATCTGCTCGCCCCCGCCGACGACGCGCTCGCCGCCACCCTCGCCGACTCCACGGCCGCCGGACTCCCCGAGATCGCCGTGGCTCCCAACCAGGGCAAGCTGCTGAACCTGCTCGTCGCGACGCAGGGCGCCCGCAGCGTCCTGGAGATCGGCACGCTCGGCGGCTACAGCACGATCTGGATGGCCAGGGCGCTGCCCGCCGACGGCCGGTTGATCACGCTGGAGTACAACCCGGTCCACGCGGACGTGGCCCGCGCCAACATCGCCCGGGCAGGGCTCGACAAGATCGTCGAGGTCCGGACGGGCGCGGCCCTGGACACCCTGCCGCGGCTGGAGGAGGAGGGCGCGGGCCCGTTCGACCTCGTCTTCGTCGACGCCGACAAGGTCAACAACCCGCGCTACGTGGAGTGGGCGCTGAAACTCTCCCGCCCCGGCACGGTGATCATCGTGGACAACGTCGTGCGCGGCGGCGGGGTCGCCACCCCGCATCCGGACGACGCGGCGATCACCGGGACCCGCGCGATGTTCGAACTCGTCTCGCGCGAGCCCCGGTTGGACGCGACGGCGTTCCAGACGGTGGGGACGAAGGGCTACGACGGGCTGCTGCTCGCCCGCGTCGTGGAGTAGGCGGGGCCGGTGGAGTGGCCGGGGGCGCTCGACCGCCAGCCGACGAGGAGCGGCACCTCGCCGGAGGCGTCGAGCACGACCACTCCGAAGGGCCGGTCGAAGGCGATCCGCTCGACGACCCGGTGCCGGGGCGGGGCGGCGCCGCGGGTCATCGCGACGGCGGTGACGGCGGCGGCCTCCACTCCCTCCTCGGCGACCTCGACGAGGGCCTCCTGCGCGGCGGCGGAGATCCACAGCGGCCGCTCGGCCGAGAGCCCGGTGAAGTCGGCCTCCGGCCGGGTCGCCAGGCCGACGCCGAGTGCGCCGAGCCGGGCGTGCACATCGGTCTTCGTACGGAGCGAGAAGCGTGGCAGGGCGAGGTCGACGGCCTCGGCGGCGAGGTGTTCCCGCCGGGTGGGGGGCGCCCAGGCGGCGGCCAGCACCTCGGCGGCGCCCACCCCCGCACCCGCACCGGCGCCCTTCGGTCCGAGGACGAAACGGACCAGCGCTCCCCGCTCCCCCTCGCACGGCAGCTCCACCACGGTGACCGCGCCCACGCCGGCCGCACCCACGCCCGTCGCGCTCACCGTCCAGACCCACCGTGCGGGCAGCCGCTGATGCATCGTCGGTACGGCGACGGTGGCGCCTGCGGCGTCCGTGAAGGGCTCGTCCCGCGTGAGGGCCGGCGCGAACCGGGCCTGCCAGGAAGCCTTCAGGGCGAGGGCGTTGACGAGGACGAGCGCCTCGGACCCGTCCAGGGAGAGCGGTAGCCGGTCGATCCGGCCGGCGGTGGCCTCCCGTACCCAGGCGTCGAGCCGCGCCTGGGCGTCCCGGCCCAGCGGCCCGGATCCCACGTCCGGCAGTGCCCGGGTCCAGGAGGGGAGCAGCGGAATGCCGCTCCACACGCCGGTCGCCATGTCCAGCGCGTCCGTCCCGGCCAGCTCGCGCCCCACGGCCGTCACCGCGTCGGCCGCCTCCGCTCCCGCGACACCGAGCACCGCCCGCAACTCCTCGGCGGCGCCGTCCCGGGCTCCGGAGGCGACCGCGCCGAGCGCCAGCCACAGTCCGGCCGGCGAGCAGACGAAGTCCTCCGCACCACCCCCACCGCCACCGTCGCCGTCGCCGTCGCCGTCGCTCAGTAGCCGCAGCCAGCGCTCCGCGAGCGCGCGGACCGCGCCCGCGCGCGTGATCAGTTCCGTCCCACCCATATCCTGCCCTTCATGAGCATCGTGAAGATCAACGTACTGACCGTCCCGGCCGACCAGCGCGAGGTTCTCGAGCAGCGCTTCGCGTCCCGCGCCGGGGCCGTGGAGGGCTCCGACGGCTTCGAGTGGTTCGAGCTGCTGCGCCCGCTGGAGGGTACGGACCAGTACCTGGTCTACACCCGCTGGCGCAGCGAGGAGGACTTCCAGAACTGGATGAGCGGTTCCATGAAGGCCGCCCACCAGGGCACTTCGGGAGGCGCCGAGGGCGAGAGCGGTGGCCGGCCGAAGCCCGCCGCGACCGGCTCCACCCTGTGGTCGTTCGAGGTCGTGCAGCAGGCGTCGCCGAAGTGACCGCCTGGACCATGCACGCCGAGGGCCACGACGGCCCCGACGCCACCGCCCTGCGCCGTGAGTACTACGACGAGGTCGCGAGCCGGTACTGGAAGCGGCCCGCGACGGAGGCGGAGATCGACGAGGGGCTGACGAACGACGGGGTGGAGCTGCTGACCCCGCCGACAGGCCAGTTCCTCGTGGCCCGGTTCGAGGGCAGGCCGGCGGGCTGCGGCGGCGTCCTGCTCCTGGACGGGGAGCGGGCCGAGCTGACGCGCGTGTTCCTCCGCCCGTCCTTCCGCGGCCTCGGCGGCGCGGGCGCCCTCCTCCGCGCGCTGGAGGAGGCGGCGGCCGAACTGGGCGCGCGCCGCATGGTCCTCAACACCCGCCTGGACCTCATCGAGGCCCGCACGCTCTACACCCGCCATGGTTACGCGGAGATCCCGGCGTACTGCGAGGGCCCGTACATGGAGATCTGGTACGGCAAGGAACTCGGGGCCCGTCAGGGCGTTCCGGGGAACGGAGCCGCCGCCTAGGCGTGATGGTCGCGGGGCGGCTCGGGCAGGTGGGGTCGCTCCGCGTCCGATCCGCTCAGTTCGGCCGTGAGTTCCTCGACGAGCTTCACCAGGTCCGTCGGCCGGTCCGGGCCCCACCAGTCGCCGAGCAGTTCGGCGAGCGACTCCTCGCGCGCCTTCGCCAGGCGGGTCGCGGTCTCCACGCCCTCCTCGGTGAGGATCAGTTGCAGCCCCTCGCGGCGGGCGAGGTGCCGCTCCTCGACCTGCCGGGCCGCCTCCGTGATCGCCCGCAGTGGTACGGGGGCGGTCTCGGCGAGCCGGGCGGGTTCCACGGTCCCGTGGCGGCGGATCCGCAGCAACAGCCAGCTCGCGGCCGGCAGCAGGTCGAGCCCGGCCTTCGCGGTGATCTTCTCGTAGATCGCCTTGCGCCCCTCGCGCGAGCCCAGCACCGACAGGGCCCGCGCGCACTCGTCGTACGAGGAGCGTTCCACCGGGTTGGAGGCGAGCGTCTGGCTGGTGTCGGGGGCGGTGACCGAGCCGCGCAGCTTGTCCTCCTTGAGGAACCAGGCGACGACGAAGGCGAGGAGGACCACCGGTGCCGCGTAGAGGAAGACGTCGGTGATGGAGGTCGCGTAGGCGTGCAGGACCGGGGGGCGCAGCTCGGGCGGGAGGGCGCTGACGGTCCGTGGGTCCGCGGCGATCTGGTCGGGCCCGGTCCCGGGCGGCAGTGACTGTCCGGCGAGGGCGTCGTCCAGCTTGGCGTTGAGCCGGTTGGTGAAGATCGTGCCGAAGACGGCGACGCCGAAGGACGCGCCGATGGAGCGGAAGAACGTGGCCCCGGAGGTGGCGACGCCGAGGTCCTCGTACGAGACGGCGTTCTGGACCACCAGCACGAGCACCTGCATGACCAGGCCGAGGCCGGCTCCGAAGACGAAGAAGTAGACGCTCATCTGCCAGGTGGAACTGGTCTCGGTCAGCTCGTTGAGAAGCAGCAGCCCGAGGGCGGTGAGCGCGGTGCCCGCGAGGGGGAAGATCTTCCAGCGGCCGGTGCGGGAGACGATCTGGCCGGAGGCGGTCGAGGTGATGAGCATGCCGAGGACCATCGGCAGCATGTGGACGCCGGACATGGTCGGTGTCACGCCCTGCACGACCTGGAGGAAGGTCGGAAGGTAGGTCATGGCGCCGAACATCGCGAAGCCCACGACGAAGCTGATGACCGACACGAGGGTGAAGGTCCGGGTCCGGAACAGCTTCAGGGGCAGTACGGGTTCGGCCGCGCGTCGCTCCACGTACACGAACCAGACCAGCAGGACGACTCCGAGGACGGCCAGTCCGATGATCTGCGGGGAGCCCCACGCCCACGTCGTACCGCCGAGGGAGGCCACGAGAACCAGGCAGGTGGCGACCGAGGCGATGAGGAAGGTACCGAGGTAGTCGATGGTGTGCCGGGTGGAGCGGACCGGGATGTGCAGCACGGCGGCGATCACGAAGAGGGCGACGACTCCGATGGGCAGGTTGATGTAGAAGACCCAGCGCCAGGAGAGGTGCTCGGTGAAGACTCCGCCGAGCAGCGGGCCGAGGACGCTGGTGGCTCCGAAGACGGCGCCGAACAGGCCCTGGTACCTGCCGCGCTCCCGGGGCGAGACGAGGTCGCCGACGATCGCCATGGACAGGACCATGAGCCCGCCGCCGCCGAGGCCCTGGACGGCGCGGAAGGCGATGAGCTGGGGCATGTTCTGGGCGATGCCGCAGAGGGCGGAGCCGATGAGGAAGAGAACGATGGCGGTCTGGAAGAGCTTTTTACGGCCGTACTGGTCGCCGAGTTTGCCCCACAAGGGGGTCGCGGCCGTCGCGGCGAGCATGTAGGCGGTGACCACCCAGGAAAGGTGCTCCATGCCGCCGAGCTCGCTGACGATGGTCGGCAGGGCGGTGGAGACGATGGTCTGGTCGAGTGCCGCCAGCAGCATGCCGAGCAGCAGCGCCCCGATCGCCACGAGGACGGTGCGGTGGCTGTGTCCCTCCCCCGGCGCGGGGCCGCCGCCTACGTCCGGCGTACGTACTTCCTGGGCCATGGGCATCTCCTCCGGTCCGTACACCCCCATCCTGATCGTTATGTCCGCATATGGCCTGCCGAGCCACTGTGCATAATCACTGTCAGTTGACTTGGGAGGGGACCCACTGTGGTCGGACACGTCTGTCCTGAATGCGGTGTACACAGACCGGACTGCACCTGCGGCCAGGATTTCGATCCGCTGCGGATCCGCCCGTACGTGACGCTGGAAACGCCGGCATCGAACGCCGCACACGAGCCACCGCCGGCACCGCCCGCACCCCTCACGCCTACGGCTCCGATACCGACACCTCCGCCTGTCCCGGCTGCCGGCGAATCGCCGGCCGCCACCGACGCCCGTTCCGGCCGTCCCGAACATTTCGCGCACCCCCAGCACGTCGAGGACCTCGGACACGTCGAGGACTTCGGATACGTCGAGGACTTCGGGCGGGAGCGGCCGGTCACGCGGCGACGGGGCGGGCTGGTGGCGCTCGCGGCGGCCGTCGCGGTCGCCGTCGTCGGCACGGCGGCGCTCGCGGCCGGCCTGCTGGACGGCGAGGGCGACACGGACGACCGGGCGGCCGTACCCACGGTCACGACGAGCGCGTCCGAGAACGTCGCGGTGTCCGAGGCCCCGACGTCGACACCCTCCGCGTCGTCCACGGCGCCGCCGAGCTCCGCCCCGGCCGCCGCCTCGCCGTCCGAGTCACGCTCCACATCTCCTTCCCCCTCCCCTTCAGCGTCGGCCGTCCGGACCACGGCGGCCACCGCCGACGCCCCCGCCGGTCCGCCTTCGCCCTCGACCGGCACAAACGGTCCCGGACCGACCTCGACGCCCTCCCAGGACGCCGAGGAAGAACCCACCCTGCGGCGCGGCGACTCGGGTCCGGAGGTCACGGAGCTCCAGCGGCGGCTGAGAGAGATCGGACTGTACGAAGGCCCGATGAACGGGGAGTACAACCGGCGCGTCCAGGAGGGAGTCGCGCGCTACCAGTCGTACATGCACATCGAGGAGGACCCCGAGGGCGTGTACGGCCCGGAAACGCGCCGCGCGCTGGAGCAGGTGACGGACGGCTGAGGTCCGCCATCCGGAACGGGGTGGCGCGGCGGGCCCTCGTTTTGTATCGTGATGGAACAAAGTGGCCCCGCTCGCACTCCCTGACCGGTGAGCGGGTCCACTTCGTTCTCCTCCCACCCCTTCTGGAGACCGCTGATGTCTGCCACCACCCCGGCAACGCTCACCGCCCGCGCCCTTCTGCTCGACATGGACGGCACGCTCGTGAACTCCGACGCCGTCGTGGAGCGCTGCTGGCGCCGCTGGGCGGTGCGACACGGCCTCGATCCCGAGCAGGCGCTGAAGGTCGTCCACGGACGCCAGGGGTACGCGACGATGGCCGTCCTCCTCCCGGACCGGCCCATGGAGCAGAACTACGCGGACAACCGGGTGATGCTGGCCGAGGAGACGGCCGATCTCGACGGCGTCGTGCCCGTCCCGGGCGCCCCCGCCTTCATGGCCGCCATCGCGTACCTGCCGCACGCTCTGGTGACCTCCGCGAACGAGCCCCTCGCCCGGGCCCGTATGGGCGCGGCGGGGCTGCGGATGCCGGAGACCCGGGTCACGGCGGAGTGCGTCGGCGCGAGCAAGCCGGACCCCGAGGGCTTCCTCAAGGGCGCGGCCGAGCTGGGCTTCGACCCGGCCGACTGCGTGGTCTTCGAGGACAGCGAGGCCGGCATCCTGGCGGGTCGCGCCGCGGGCATGCGGGTGGTGGGCGTGGGCCCGAGGGCGGCTGCCTTCACCCCGGACGTCCACGTTCGGGACCTCACCTCTGTGAGCGCCGAGGCCGTCGCCGACACGATCCGCCTCACCTTCCACCCCTGACTCGAAGCCCTTGCCGCCACCACTCACCGGGCGGCGCCCGGGCCACGGCCCGACAAAGCCCATCCCCTCTCCCCGCCCCACCCTCCGGGCGACGGCGGGAACACGCCGTGACCGGTGGCCGGGGCCCCGGCCACCCCCCACGGTCCGGGTCGGCTCAACGCCCCCGCGCCAACCGTCCCCGCGCCACCAGTTCCAGCACCGCCGCCACCGCCACCGCCTGCACCACCAGCAGCGCCACCAGCACGAACAGCTGCACCGCGCCCGCCTCCCACGGTGACGCCCCGCCCAGCAGCATCCCCACGAACGCGCCCGGCAGCGTGACGAGGCCCACCGTCCTCGTCTGGTCGAGCCCCGGCAGCAGCGCGTCCGAGGCAGCCCTCCGCGCCACCTCCAGCCGCGCCTCCCGCACCGGCAGCCCGAGCGCGAGCCCCGCCTCCACCTCGCCCCGCCGCGTCTCCAGTTCATCGAGCGCGCGCCGCCCTCCGAGCACCGTGGCCGTCATCGCGCCGCCGATGAGGATGCCCGTCACGGGGATCAACGCGACTCCCCGCACCGGTACGAGCCCGGTGAGCACGAGCGCCCCGACGACCGGCGTCACGCCCGCCGCGATCGGCACCCCGGCCCACCACCGGCCGCGCCCCGGCGAGGGGATCACGCGCCGCCCGGCGGTCAGGACGGCCACCCCGTACATCAGGAGCAGAAACCCCAGCAGCAGCGGCAGCTGCCTCATCACCGCGCCGATGGCCAGCGACACGACGACGAGCTGAAGCGCCGCACGCCCACCGGCCACCAGGATGTCGCGGGCGCGGCCGAGCCGGGCGAGGGCGACCGCCCCGGCGGCTGCGGCGAGGAGAACGGCGAGAACCACCCCAAAGGTGACATTCACTTCCAGAAGCACACGGCAACCCTAGGTCGTGTCCGGAAGGCAGCGCCGTCTGCCCGCAGGGCAGGGCCCGCGGCGTCCGGTGCGTGCGATCGAGAAGGCGGAGGGTCGCCCTCGTACCGGGCGTACCCGGGGGACCCGGCAACGCGGCGAGCGTGCGTGCCAGGCGTCGCGGGCCAGGCGGGACATTACGGACACGGCCTAGCGAGGCACCGGAAGTGCCGCTCCGTCACATCACTCTCACGGTCCGACCTCTTGATGTGACGTGCCCATGTCGCCACTCTGTTACCTGGCGCACCCCCCACCGAAACCTGGCGCCGCCACGATGACCGGGCCGCCCGGCACCCGCTCAGGACGGCTCGGTCAAGGTCCCCCCACACCAAGGGAGTTCGCATGCTCACCGCAAGCGTCTACGCGCGTCGAATAGCCCGTCGCGCGACCGTGCTCGCCGCCTCCGCCGCCCTCACCGTCACCGGCCTCCTCGCCACCGCCCCGACCGCCCAGGCCGCGATGCCGACCCCGGTCAGCGCCGCCACCGCCCGTACCTACCTCGCCTCGCTCACGGTGAAGGCGGAAGGTTCCTCCACCGGCTACAGCCGCGACCTCTTCCCGCACTGGAGCACCCAGTCCGGCGCCTGCAACACCCGCGAGGTCGTCCTCAAGCGCGACGGCGTGAACGTCGTCCAGGACTCCAGCTGTGCGGCGGTCAGCGGCAGTTGGTACTCCGAGTACGACGGTGCCACCTGGACCGTCGCCTCCGACCTCGACATCGACCACGTCGTGGCACTCGCCGAGGCATGGCGCTCGGGCGCGAACTCCTGGACCACCGCCCAGCGCCAGCAGTTCGCCAACGACCTGACCCGCCCGCAGCTCATCGCCGTCACCGACAACGTCAACCAGGCCAAGGGCGACCTCGACCCGGCCGAGTGGCTGCCCTCGCGCACCGCGTACCGCTGCACGTACGCCCGGGCGTGGGTGCACGTGAAGTACCACTGGGGCCTGAGCGTCGACTCCGCCGAGAAGAGCGCGCTCCAGTCGGTCCTGAACGCCTGCTGACACCGGCGGACGAGCCCGGAACCGCCCTGATCCTCTCCGCGTTCCGTACCGTACGGACACTCGCACGGTACGGAAGTCGTGCGCACGGACTCGTACCGTACGGAATCCGCGCGCGCGGACTCCGTACCCACGCGTTCGAACGCACGGATCCGAAGGCACGGAACTCGCACCGCGCAGGCGGGACGACGGAGGGGGAGCACGATGGCGGCCGGACTCAGACTGGGACCGCTGCTGCGGTACGTCGACGGGGTGAGCGGCGACTCCGCGACGGTGTGGGTCGAGGCCGACCGCCCGTGCACGGCGGAAGTCCGGTGCGAGAACGGCGCCAACGGCCGGACCCGTACCTTCCAGATCGCCGGTCACCACTACGCGCTGATCCCGGTGACGGGCCTGACCCCCGGCACCTCGACCCCGTACGAGATACGGCTCGACGGCCGGGCGGTCTGGCCGCCGCCGGACTCGCGCTTCCCGCCGAGCACGATCCGCACCCCGGTGTCGCCGAACGGCGCCATCACCGTCGCCTTCGGCTCCTGCCGCTGGGCGGCGAAGCCGGCGGCCGGCCGGGACCCGGTCGGCCCCGACGCGCTCGACACCCTGGCGACGCACCTGACCGCCCGCGCGGAAAGCGAACGGCCGGACATCCTGCTGCTGTTGGGCGACCAGGTGTACGCGGACGAGACCTCGACCGCCACCCGGCGCTGGCTCTCCGCCCGCCGGGATCCGCGCGACCCGCCGGGCGCGGAGGTAGGGGACTACGAGGAGTACACCCGGCTGTACGACGAGTCCTGGCAGGACCCGGAGGTCCGCTGGTTGCTCTCCACCGTGCCCAGCTGCATGATCTTCGACGACCACGACGTCATCGACGACTGGAACACCAGCGCCGCCTGGCTGGCGGGCATGCGCGCCACGCCGTGGTGGGGCGAGCGGGTGCTGAGCGGACTGATGTCGTACTGGGTGTACCAGCACCTCGGCAATCTGTCCCCCGCGGAGCTGGCGGCCGACCCGCTGTACGCGAAGGTGTGCGCCGCGCCCGACGGTACGGAGCTGCTGCGGCGGTTCGCGGCGGAGGCGGACGCCGATCCGGCGTGCGTGCGCTGGAGTTACCGCAGGGACTTCGGCCGGACGCGGCTGGTGATGGTCGACACCCGGGCGGCGCGCCTGCTGCGGGAGGACGGGCGGGCGATGCTGGACGAGACCGAGGCGGCCTGGGTGCGCGAGCAGGCGCTGGCCGGCGGTCCGGGCGCGTACGACCATCTTCTCGTCGGCAGTTCGTTGCCGTGGCTGCTGCCGCCGCTGATCCACGACGCGGAGCGCTGGAACGCGGCGCTGTGCCGGGGCGAGCGGGGCGGCCCGGAGGGGCGCTGGGCGCGGTTCGCGGAGGTTCTGCGGCAGCGCGCGGACCTGGAGCACTGGGCGGCGTTCCCGTCGTCGTTCGACACCCTCACCCGGCTGCTGGCCGAGGCGGGCAGCGGCCCGCAGGCACCGGCGACGGTGTGCGTCCTGTCCGGGGACGTCCACCACGCGTACGTGGCGGAACCGGAATGGCCCGTCGCCGGCCCCCCGGACGCCGGCGACGGCACCCCCGAGGCCGGTGGGGGCGGCGGCAGCACCGAGGCCCGCTCCGGTGCCACGCCCGAGCCCCGCACCGGCGCCACTCCCCAGGCCCGCGTCGTCCAACTGACGTGCTCACCGCTCCACAACGCGGTCCCTGCGTCGATACGGCTCGGCTTTCGCTTCGGCTGGAGCCGGGCGGGCCGCGCGCTGGGCAGGGTCCTGGCCCGCCACGGCCGGCTGGGCCGGTCGCCGGTCTCCTGGCGCCGAACGGGCGGCCCGTGGTTCGGGAACCAGCTGATGACGCTGCACCTCGACGGCCGCCGGGCGCGCCTGAGACTCGATCAGGCGCGCCCGAACGGGCGGTTGATGACGGTCGACGAACGGGCGATCGACGGCGGCAACCGCCCGTGACGCTCGCCACAGACTTCACAATGACCGAATGTTGAACTTGCAAGTATTCCTGAGGGGTGCCTAATCTGACGGCCTCATCGGTTCCGTCCCCCACGTTCCGTTTCCCTCGGAAGCGGACACGACCGAAGGAGTCCCGTCCCCATGAGCAACCTGGCGAACCGCCTCACCCAGGCTCAGCCGTACGCCCTCGGCCTGTTCCGCATCGTGGTCGGCCTGCTCTTCGCCTGCCACGGCGCGGCCTCGCTCTTCGGCGTCCTCGGCGGCGCGATGGGCGGCACCGTGCCCGCCGGCACCTGGCCGGGCTGGTACGCGGCCGTGATCCAGCTCGTCGCGGGCGTCCTGGTGCTGGCCGGCCTGGGTACCCGTACCGCAGCCTTCATAGCCTCGGGCTCGATGGCTTACGCGTACTTCAAGGTGCACCAGCCGGAGGCGCTCTTCCCGCTGCAGAACAGCGGAGAAAGCGCGGCGCTCTTCTGCTGGGCGTTCCTGCTGCTCGTCTTCACCGGCCCGGGTGCGCTGGCGCTCGACCGCCTGTTCGGCGCGCGCGGCGCGGAGACGGGCAAGCGCGAGGAGCAGCGCGCGCCGGTCACGGCGTAGGTCGTGTCCGGAAAGCAGCGCCGTCTGCCCGCAGGGTTACGGACCCGGCCTAGGGATCGGGCGTAAGACGGAGGTCAGGGGCCGGAAAACCGCGGGAGCGGCTTTCCGGCCCCACCCCTCTCCCCCGCCCCGCCCCCGCGTACGCTCTAGCGCTGTGAACGTGCTCGACAGCATGGGGTCACTGAGGTCACTGACCGCGGGCCCGTGGATCTACGCGGCGGTGGCGACGTCGGTGCTTCTCGACGTCTTCCTGCCGGTGCTGCCGAGCGGCGTCCTGGTGATCACGGCCGCTACCGCGGCGGCGACCGCCACGGCGGCCTCCCCCGACGTGCCCTCCGTCCTCCCTCTGCTGCTGTGCGCGGCCACGGCCTCCGTCCTCGGCGACTTCGTGGCGTACCGGCTGGCCTGGCGCGGCGGAGCCCGGCTGGACCGGGCGATCGCCCGCTCGCGCCGCCTCACCCTGGCGCAGGAACGTCTCGGCACGGCGCTGGCGCGGGGCGGCGGCCTCCTCGTGGTGATCGCGCGCTTCGCTCCCGCGGGCCGCTCGGTGGTCTCGCTGGGCGCGGGCGCCGCCCGCCGCCGGATCGTGGAGTTCCTGCCGTGGTCGGCGCTCGCGGGGGTGGCCTGGGCGAGCTACAGCGTGGCGCTGGGCTGGTTCGGCGGGCTGTGGCTCGGGGCGACCTGGTTCGGCGCGGGGGTGTCGATCCTCGCGCTCTTCCTGGCGGGCGCCCTGGCGGCCTACGTCGTACGACGCCCGACTACCGCTGCGGCTGCGGCTCCGGCCTCCTGACCTGGTGCGCCGCGTCGGCGACGTCCGCGACCCGCGCACGGTGGCCCCCTCCGCGCACTTCGAGGCCGTCCAGGAGCCGTGCGGTCGCGGCCGCGATCTCGTCCACGGCCCGGTCGAACACCTCGCGGTTGTGCGCGGCGGGGTGATGGAAGCCGGAGACCTTGCGGACGTACTGCAGGGCGGCGGCGTGGATGTCGTCCTCGGTGGCCTCTTCGGGCAGGACGGGCGGTCGGAGGGTCTTGATACTGCGGCACATGCTCCCAGTGTGACGCGCCCCACCGACAGCGTCAGGTTCCCAGGCTCCGCCTGCTCCGCGCGTTGATCTCGGCGGCTCGCGCCCGCAGCTCCCGCAGGGGCGTGGCCGGCTGTACGTCCCCGGGGTCGGCCTCCCACGCGTGGCCGCCGTCGACCGACCGGATGAGGCACCGGCCGGCGACGCGGTCCACATAGAAGCCGACCCGCCCGGTGGCGGTGTCGCGTACGAGGTCACCGACCTCGGGCAGTGGCTGCACGAATCCCCTCCGTCCCGGAACCCCGGAGTCACAGGCGAGTCGGGGCCAGGCCCCGGATCTCTAGAGATACACCCAGACAAGCCGGGAGACCCCTCCCTGTCAACGTATCTCTAGAGATGTCCCCCGATGGACGGATCGACCGCACAGGTCGGCGCACACGCGTGCATCACCTCGCAGGAGGGCGCCGTAGGGTGTCCCGCAAACGAAGGGAGTGGTCCCCCCATGACTGACCAGGACAGCGGTCGTCGGCCCAAGTACCAGCGCATCGCCGACGAGTTGAGAACCGCCATCCAGTCAGGCGCCTTCGCCCCCGGCGACCGGCTCCCCGGCGAGAACGACCTCATGACGTCCTACGACGTGGCCCGGATGACGGCCCGCCAGGCGCTGTCCGTCCTGCGCAACGAGGGTCTGGCCGAGGCCCGTAAGGGCGCCGGCGTCTTCGTCCGCACGTTCCGGCCCCTGCGCCGACGCGGCATCCCGAGGCTGGCCCAGGGCCACTGGGGCACGGGCCACTCCGTGTGGTCGGCGGACGTCGAGGACCGCGCGCTGGTCGTGGACCAGATCGAGGTGGGCGAGACGGCGGCGACCGCCCGTGTCGCGGAGGCGCTGGGTCTGCCGCCGGACTCCCCCGTCTGCGTCCGCAGCCGCCGCTTCGTCCTGGACGGAAAACCGGTCCTGCTCTCCGTCTCGTACCTCCCCGCCACCCTCACCCAGGGCACCCCGATCACCACCCCGGACACGGGCCCGGGCGGCACCTACGCCCGCCTGACCGACCTGGGCCACGAACCGGCCCACTTCCGCGAAGAAATCCGCTGCCGCATGCCTACGGCAGCCGAATCGACCCGCCTGTCCCTCGAGCTCGGCACCCCGGTGATCCTGATCGCCCGCACGGCCTTCACGGCCAAGGGCACCCCGGTCGAACTCAACGAGATGACGCTGGACTCGTCGTCCTACGTCCTGGAATACGACTTCGACGCCTGACGCCGAAGACGCTGCCCGGCGAGGCGTACGCCACGTCCCCGTCGAACCACCGGGCCGCCCGGTCGACAGCGGTTTCGGGTTCGACCCCCGGCCCCACATGGGTGACCACGAGCCGCCCCACCCCGGCGTCGGCGGCGGTCCGCCCGGCCTGCTCGGCGGAGTGATGCCCGGCCCCCTCGCCATCGGCCTCACAGACGAACAGCTCGCAGCTCTCGGCCAGCTCGGTCAGCGCGGCACACGGCTCGGAGTCCCCCGAGTACGCGATCCGCCGCCCTTCGCCGTCCTCGACGCGCAGCCCGAAGGCGGGCATCCCCCCATGCTCGACGGCCCGGCTGCCCAGCACCAGCCCGCCGACCCGCGCCTCGTGCCCGTCGTACAACTCGGTCACGGCGAAGGCGTCCTCGACGGAACTGCGCCGGGGCCCATGGGTCAGGAACCCGGCCAGCCGCTCGGCGATCCCGGGCGGCCCGTACAGGGGCACGGGGGCATCGAGCCGGATGTCGGCGTAGAGGAGCCCGTAGTAGGCGGTCAGCAGGTCGGCGCAGTGATCGGCGTGCAGATGCGAGATCCACACGGCATCGACCTCCCCCAGCCCGACATACCGCTGCAGCTCCCCGAGCACCCCACTCCCGGCATCGACCCACACCCGAACCCCGCCCCCGTCGAGCAGATACCCGGAACAGGCGTTCCCCGGCCGCGGATAGGGCGTGGCGGACCCGAGCACAGCGATTCTCAACGCGTCACCGTCCATTCCCGAAGCCTAGTCCGGCGCCTCCGCGACCCATCCCCGGAACATCTCCAGAACGTCGGTCAGGTTGCCCGGGCCACACGAAGCGTCGAAACACCGGTCCCGGACCCGTGCGAAAACCCAGTCCTGACCGTCCCGCTCGAGGACGTACTCAAGATCCCCGCGCTCAGCGAGCGAAGTCCCCTCGAGATCGATCCTGACGTGCCACCCAGGGTTGTCGAGCGTCTCGATCGTGACCCCCCACTCGTGCTCCCAGTCACCATCGCACTGCCTGGCATACCACCCTTGCAGCCAGTCGAGCACAGACCCCGCGCCACCCATGGCGCCTGATCCTAGGCGCAGCTTCGTAGCTCCGGCGCATCAGCCTCAGAGGTGAGCCTTCGCTCGACGGGCAGGTCGCCCGGAGTCGCCCGACGCGCGAAGGGGGCGAACACCCGCACGTGCTTCGGGCGTTACCCCTCTAGCCTGGAGCTCGTGCAACTTCGAGACGTTCCCTCCCTCTGGCACCTGCGCATGGTCAACGGCGGCCTCGCCCACATCCGGGCAGACGGCTACGCGGAGGTCGACGGCTCCTACGTCTTCGATGTCATGGCCAGGGCACCCCTTGCCTACCAGGCTCACGTAGCCGTCACGTCGTCGACGCCGGCCGCCCCGGAAAGTGTGTGCGTCACCGTTGCCCGCATCCCCATGAGCGCAGTGGAAGAACTGCACACCGCCAAAATCGGCACGGACGAGCCCTACTGCGACTGCGACCGGAGGTGAACGTGTCCGGTGGGCCCAGCCACGCACCGCCAACCGACCCCAGGAAGCGGGTCCCCGCTCGACCCCGCTTGATCGAGCTTGATCCAGCTCGATCGAGCGCGTGCGGGTCGCACGTTGCCTCAGGCCCCGGGCCCAGTCGAATGGGCATGGGGCGCCTCGCTGCTGCGAATGATGCGCACCCCATCGGTCTCGGACGTGCGCTCGAACAGGTCGGGGAAACAAGCCCCGGGGGAGCTTCGCCAACCCATGGCCCCAGGGATCGCATGGCTACCGGCTGAGAATCTCGGCCAGGTCCAAGAACAGCGATACGCCGAAGACCGCCACCGCTCCGGCCGCGATCACAACGAGAATGACTACCGAGGCGAGCGCCATCATGATGCGTGTGCGTCGCACAGCCGACCTGTAGTCGCTGTCGTCGTCCCAGTTCTGATCAAGCATGGCAGCCCCCTCGGCAGGCACCGTACAGCGAAGGCCGACGGAGCGGCTTTGGGCGGGAGCTGCCATGGGGCGAGAGGCCCGGGGGCCCGTAAGCCAGGGCATCGAGCAGCGTGGGCGCGCAAACCTCCCCTGCATGCGTCGAGGCGTACGAGGAAGATCTCTTCAGGTCGCTGTCACGATGAACGCCTGCTGCCGCACAGCTCACCGGCCACCCCGCTGCGGTGTCCCCGACCTGGGAGTAAAGCTCGATTCGCGCCCACTGCGCGTCAGTCAACGGCACATACGAACAAAGACCGGCGGTACTGGTTGGAATGGCGCCGCTGTTTTTCAGGCGATCGGCCCAGTGCGCGGAGTGGCCCGAGGGCTCACCCGTGACCTGCGGAAAGATCCACGACGGGGGTTACCGCGGGTTCCGTCGCCGTGCACACAGGATCGTCACCGAACCGACATACCGAGCGGTCGGCAACCCTCTTACGCCGGGGCTATACCCATGAGTAACGTACGCGGACCACCAGCGCCACCCGCCCGTCCCCCGGGGCGGCAAGGAGCAAGATCGATGTCGTACCACCAGCCTTTCCCCGACCCACCGCCCATACCGCAGCACCGGAATGCCGGGCGGCACCGCCAAGAGGCGGCGTCGCAGTCCTGGGAGGGTGGATCGCCGTCCTGGGACACCGATCCACAGGCAGCCTGGGACTCGTCCCCGCGGGCGTGGGACTCCTCGCCGCAGCAGGGCTGGCACTCCGCGCAGCAGCCCTGGGACGCGTCCCCGCAGCCGCAACCGCCCGCCGCCACCGACGATCGTGATGATCTGCACCGGCTCGGATCGGCCTACCGCAGGCTCCGCCGCGTCGCCACCTTCACCGCGCTCGGCTATTTCGTCATCTTCCTTTTCCTGTCCGGCTACGCCCCCTCGATGATGACCGGCAACATCACCGGTGGTCTCACCACCGGTCTGGTCCTGGGGCTCCTCCAGCTGCCCGTGGCGCTGGCTGCGATCGCGCTGTACGAGCGGATCGCACGCAACCGCGTCGACCCGCTCGCCGCGGCGATCCGCGAACGCGCCGAGCAGGCGGCAGCGGCAGCCGCGCCCCGGCCAGAACGCCAGAGCGGCTCCGGACGTCCCGTGTGGCAGCAGCCCACCGGAGGTGCGCGCGCATGACCAGCTTCAGCTCCGGGGCCCAGACCATGTCGCTGATGGCGTTCATCGCGGTCATCACTGTCACGCTGCTGCTGTGCGTGATGACCGGCCCCGATCGTGATGACCTGGGCGAGTTCTACACCGGCTACCGCTCGCTCTCCCCCGTGCAGAGCGGCCTCGCGATCGCCGGCGACTACGTCTCCGCCGGCACCGTGCTCGGCACCATCGGCATCATCGCGCTCGTCGGCTACGACGGCGTCACGCTCGCCCTGAGCACCGTGCTCTCGCTGGTCCTGATGATGTTCCTGCTCGCCGAACCGCTGCGTAACGCCGGCCGGTTCACGATCGGCGACGTCTTCACCCGGCGTCTCCCCGGCCCCGCCGTGCGGATCACCACGGCCGCGGTCACCCTGACCGCACTGCTGCCGCTGGTGATCTTCCAGCTCGCGGGCGCCGGCGACCTCCTCTCCGTCGTCCTCGGCTTCGACGCCGACGGCTTCAAGACCGGCGCGATCGTGTTCCTGGGCCTGCTGATGATCGCGTACGCGGCGATCGGCGGCATGAAGGGCACCGCCTTCATCCAGATCGTCAAGACCGTCGTCCTCCTCGGCGCGTCCCTCGCGATCGCCGCGCTCATCCTCAACCGCTTCGACTTCAGCCTGCCCTCCCTGCTGGACGCCGCCAAGCGCGGCAGCGGGGCGGGAGACGCCTATCTCGCCTCCGGTCTGCAGTTCGGCGGCAACGAACTCGACATGATCAGTACTCAGTTGACAGTCGTGCTCGGCGCCGCGGTGCTGCCGCAGATCACCATGCGCATGTTCACCGCGCGCAGCGCGGCAGCCGTGCGGCGCTCGATGTCCTGGGCCGTGTCGACCGTCGTCGTGACCTGTCTGCTGATCACGGTCATCGGCTTCGGCGCGGCGGCGATCGTCGGCCACCAGGGGATCGTCGCCGGCGACCCGCAGGGCAAGACAGCGTTCCTCATGGTCAGCCAGGCCGTCATGGGCACGGACCAGACGACCGTCGAGACACTGCTGTTCACGGCCGTGGCGACAGCCATCTTCCTCACCCTGCTGGCCTCGGTCGCCGGGATCACCCTCGCCTGCGCCAACACCCTGGCGCACGACCTCATCACGCACGGGCTGCGCCGCAAGGCGCAACTGAAGGACTCCGTAGAGATGGCCATCGCCCGGACCGCCGCGGCGGGCGTCGGGCTCGTGGCGATCGCGATCGCCGCCGGTGCGCGGCATCTGAACCTTCAGGCACTGCTCACCCTGTCGTTCTGCATCGGCGCGTCCGCGGTCGCACCGGCCCTCATCTACAGCCTCTTCTGGCGCCGCTACTCCCGTGCGGGACTGCTCTGCACCCTCATCGTGGGCAGCGCCTCCGCGTTCATCCTCATGACCGGCAGCAACCTGGTGTCCGGATCGCCCCAGGCGATCTTCCCGGACCAGGACTTCAACTGGTTCCCGTTCACCACGTCGGGCATCCTCTCGGCCCCGCTGGGCTTCCTCGCGGGCTGGCTCGGCACGGTGCTCTACGAACGCGACCCGGCCGACCAGCGCATGCGGTACGAAGCGGTGGAGGAGACGATCCTGGCCGGCACACCCGCGGCGAACAGCCCCTCCGCGTCCTGACGCACACGCCCCGACGAAAGGCGCCCGGCCTGATGTTCCCGGCCGGGCGCCCTTTCGGCTGTGCCGAGGTGCCTAGGGCCTCTCGTTTGGACCGACTCACCCGCCGCAGCAGCTCGCACAAGGGCTCCCGCCCAGACACCCGCCCCACTTCATGGGCTTGGGCAGCCAAGTGCTTCACCGCACTCCTGTCGTCATCGCTCGTCATGGAGCTCATCGTTCCCGCAGATAGGGAGCTCCGTTGGCCGATGAAGGCTGGAAAGTTCCTCGACCACGCCCAGCCTGAGGACCCTTCGGACCACTGCCTTGTAAGCCTGGCGCACCCGGCGGACACGTCCTCCCTGGTCATCCGTCATCCGAGGAGCCAGGCCTGTCGATACAGCACCTGCACCGCCACGCCCCCCGGTTGACCGTGGCTGACCGCTCGATCTGGCACGGATCTGGCACGGCTGACCTTCTCGGGGCGAACTATGGGCATGTTGCTGGAGACCCCTGGGCTGCTGACGACCTCAAGGGGGTCGACGGCGGCAGGGACAGGTCGACAGGGCTGTGCGTCGCTGCCGTAGGGCAAGCGTCAGGGAGTGCGACCAAGTGGTGCGCAGGTGGTTCCAAGCCCACCAGCCGACAGCACCGGTCGACTATCTGAGGCAGTGTCAGAGGCTGATGCGATGCTGGGGTCGTCGTGTGTGTAGCCCAGACGCGGAGTCAGCAAGTGCCCAAGAAGAAGAACAAGCGGAAATCCACCCGCTCGCAGGCGCCCAAGGGGAAAGCGGTAATTCTTTATCATGACATGGCCGTATATGAAAATTTCGAACGCTGCGCGCCTCGGATTTTCGAGGTCATATCCAAGGCCCAGGAAATGAGACCAAACTCGCCGCGCATCCTGTATTTTCGCGTACAAGGCCATCGAAACAGTGCGAATGGATATGATCATGACGCCTGGGAGATGATCCGACACTTCTTGCCCGACGTAGCACTTCCCTATCTGACAGAACTGCACACGCCGCTCTACTCTGTGAAGGATAACCGTAGACAGAAAAACGATATACCTGACGAAATGCGAGTCGGTTACCCAAAGGGTGAAGAAAAATCGTTCTGGTACGACATTGAATCCCTACCCCTCCGCGTGAGGGAGACAGAGGCAAGCAACAGGAAGACCTACCCGACCAAACGAGCCATCATGGAGTACCTCGATATTGGAGAAGAGTGCTTGATCTGTTGGGGTTCCCCAGTCGAAAGAGCCCATGTCGTCCCTGCCTCGCTGGGCGGCTCCATGGACGTCCGCAACTTCGCTCTCTTGTGTGCAGATCACCATAAGCAGGCACCGGACATCGCCGATGCAGAGGCCTTCTGGGCTTGGGTAGACTATGCAGAATTGCGAGATTCCGGCAGCAAGTGGCAGCGAGCGCCAGAAGAAGTGAAGTTGTGGGTGAAGGAACATGGTGGCAGGACTGAACCCATCGATCATAGCGAAATGGAGTTCCTCGCTGCCGTCCAGTTCGAGCTGCGCCATTTGTACGGCTGGTCAGACAGAGAATTTTCAGCCATGTCGTGGGACTTGATGAACGAATATCACCGAGTCCTAGATTCAGCAACGGGACGTCACTTTGCCGTCGAAAAGAAGGTGTCCACCCACGCATGGGCTTACCATGTGGCTCGGCTGAGGCTGGCCTCCCGCTCCAAATAGGCGCGGCCTGCCACATTCGGCCGTCACGCACCCCGCTCACCTTCGTCACCACTCACCCCAACTTCCATCCCGTCTGCCGTCGACCCACACACCGTGGAGCGGGCGCGGTGCCGGGCGTCCAGGTGGAGCGCGCCACTGTACGAACGACCTGGACGCCCGGTGCCGTGTCTGCTCGGCTTGTCCTGGGTCGATGGCGGACGGGATGGGAGTTCCCCACCGCCACACCCCACCGGCCGGCACCCGCGTACGGCGCCCCCGCCATCCCGGAGTCGGAGCGCCCCCGCCGGAGGCATGTCGGTGACGGGGAGGGACCGCGGCGCCGGTTGGGGGCTCGGCTCATGCCCTTGGGCCTGTCCCACTCGCAGGGGCGGGCGTCGGCGCAGCGCGCGCGGAGCGGGCCGAAGGCAGGAGCGTCGCGCGGAGCGGAGCCGGGAAGCCCGCCCGGCGGAGCGGAACGCGGAGCCGGGTGCTTGATGAGGTAGAGAAACCTGTAACAGCTCGCCTTAGAAGCGGGCGAAGATCACCGTTGCATCGTCGTGCGTCTTGGAGCGGGGCCATCGCTCAAGGTCGATGTCGCTGCGCTCCGCGTCGCGGACCTGGCCGATGAGGTTGGCTGTGCCGTGGTGCTCCAACACGTCGAGACACGTGGGCCATGTGCCAAGGGCGAAGGTGTCCACGAAACGGGCGGCGCCGTCGGTGAGGAGGGCTGCTCGCTCCAACTGCGCAATGGGCATCCGACCCATGAGGGCTTCGTTCGCGGCCTCGGGCTCCGCAGCAGCCACCCAGTACCCGCCCGGCCGGTTCCGTATCGCCCTCTCGGCTTCCACCAACGCTGTGTGCGCCGCCAGCTCCCCCCTCGACCCCCGCCCCGCCGTACGAAGGGCGGCCCGCTCCTCGCTCGCCACGCGTGCCAAGCGTTGATCCGTGACGACCTCGGGGTCTCGGCCGTCATCGAGGACGAGAACGGCGTCCCCCAGCACCAGCCACTCCACGTCCTGCCCGCGGCTTCGGAGCGCGGCGACCGTCGCTGACGGGGAGAACGGACTTCCCACATCACACGTCGCCCGGTGCAGCTGCGCCGTGCCCTCGATGGCGGTGGCGAGACAGCGGGCCAAGTCCCGTCCGCTCTGGACGGCTTCGCGGTGCAGCATGGTTCCGAGCCTACGGGCGAACCAGGCCACGCCGTGGACGCACCCAGTGGGCAGTCCGTTCGGGGTGCCGGCGCCGTCCAGCACCACTGCGCACTCGGGGCTGGCGATCGCGAAGTCCTCGTTGCGGCCGCCGGGGCGGGGAAGGCTGGTGAGGGAGACGTGCACGTCAGATCACCTCGTGCGACAGCACCTCGCTGGCCGCACGGCTGGCCGTGATCGTCTTGGTTCCCTGCTCGTAGTCGCACTCGATGACCATCGAGAACTCGGCCGTTCCGGCTCGGCTGTAGAGGTCGGCGAGATTCTCTGCCAGGAAGTGCGCCACCCCGAGCGAGCCGACCGCGTGGACACCGGCGATCAGCAGGAAGGTGCCCTGGCCGTCGGGCCTCGGGAGCCTGCCGAGGTAGGCAACATCCGACAGGGCGGGGTCGTCCGGGTCGTCGCTCGGTGAGGTGTACGTCTTGCCACTGTCCCGCTCGATGAGGGCCCACCGGCCGTCCAGCAGCATCTCGTACGAGAGGCGTGGGTCGGCCTGAAGGGCTGCTGCCGTCACGGGGGAGGTCTTGGGGCCGCAGACGACGATGAGGTCGTCACGGTCGAGGTCGATCTCGCCCGACGTCGGGATGTACCCCAGGTCGCCCTCCAGCTGGAGGTGATGCGCGAGAGCCAACAGCTTCTGGCCCGTCGAGCTGTCCTCGAGGGCCACGTAGTCCCGCTCTCCCGGCCGCATCGGTACGAGCACCTGCGCATGCTGGGTCCCGAGAAATGCGCGCTCCGGCGGCGGGCCGGCGTCTCGGAGCTGGGCAACGCGCGCTCTGCTCACACCCATGAGCTTTGCTACGTCGGCCATCGAGTGTCCGTGGTCGCGGAGCCACGCAATGCTCTCTTTGCGCATGCGCGAGGTCTCGACGACGGCCGCTTGCAGCTCCGTCATCAGTTCCACGGCGGCCTTCGCGCGGAGCGCGTGATCTTGCATGGCGGCGACGCGCCGCACTTCTTCAATCACGGCGAACACCTCGCGGAACCGGACGGGGATCTGACTTCATACCCGACATGCTAAGGGGGGCTTGACACCTCGCACCAGTCGCGTGCATCTTGGGTGGTAACCCCCCCTTAACGCAGTGGGGGAACGACGCTCGGGCTGTTAAGCCCCCCTTACCGGGAGAGTGGACATGTCGTCCTTCAAGATCGATCTTTCGACTGCCGTGGTGTTCGTCGCGACCGCTCCGACGCCCAAGCTCGTGAGCAAGCAGACCGGTGAGCGCGCGATGGACCGGGAGACCGGTGCGGGCCTTTCGACTGTGGGTCTGCTGATCTCGGACGAAGGTGAGGGCAACCTCTACCAGGTGACCGTCCCGGAGACCGGCCTCCCCGACAACCTGATGCCGGGGACCCCGGTGTCGGTGATCGGCCTGAAGGCCCGGGACTGGGAGAACACGTTCAACGGCCAGACCCGGCACGGGATCTCGTTCCGGGCCGTCGCGGTCACGCCGATGGGGGCCTGATCATGACGGACCTGTCGCCCTTATGGGAGGTCGGCCTCCCGCTCGCCGGAACGGCCGGCGGTCTCGGGTACGCGAAGGTGCGGGCGCCTCGCGTGTTCTGGTCGCTGGTCGGACTGCCCGTCACGCAGGTGCGGTTGGCGATGACGTACCGCTCGACGATGGACGTGTGCGGGCTGACGGTGCAGCCCTCCCGCCTGCGGGCGTTCATGGTCCGCAGCGTGGCTCGTCGCAGTGACGTGCAGCCGGTGCCGCCGAAGATCCGCCGGGTGCGGGGCACGTCGACCGGGATGCGGGTGACGCTTCGCCTTCCGGCCGGTCTGGAGCCCGCTGATGTGATGGCCGCCTCCGAACGGCTCCGGCACGCCTGGGGCGTCCACTCGGTCAACGTGATCGAGACCAAGCCCGGCTTCGTCGAGCTGCGGATGACCGGCTACGACGTCCTGCGGCGGGTGAAGATGCCGCGCCGCTCGCGCTGCGGGCCGATGACGGTCCCGGTGGCACTGCGGGAGGACGGCACCGCGTTCGTCCGGGACTACCTGAAAGTCCCGCACGCGCTGACGCTCGGCGCGAACCAGTCGGGCAAGTCCATGTATCAGCGCAACCTCATCGCCGGGCTCGCCCGGCTCGATGTCGCGCTGGTGGGGATCGACTGCAAGCGGGGCGTCGAACAGCGCGGCTACTCGCCACGCCTGTCGGCTCTCGCGGTCACGCCCGAGGAAGCCTGCGGGCTTCTGGACGCGCTCGTGGAGGAGATGGAAGCCCGCTTCGACCTGCTCAGCGAGCATGGTGCCGCCGATGTGTGGGCTCTGCCGGAGAAGGTGCGGCCGGTGCCGGTCGTGGTCCTGGTGGACGAGGTCGCCGAGCTGTTCCTCGTGGCGGGAAAGAAGGACGAAGAACGGCGGGACCGGATGGTCATGCAGATGATCCGCCTTGGGCAGATGGCCCGCGCGGCCGGCATCTTCCTGGAGGTCTGCGGCCAGCGTTTCGGCTCCGACCTCGGCAAAGGCGCCACCACACTCCGCGCCCAGCTCACCGGCCGCGTGGTCCACCGTGTCAACGACAAGCAGACCGCCGACATGGGCCTGGGCGACATCGCCCCGGACGCGGTGGTCGCGGTGACGACGATCCCGCCCGACCGGCCCGGTGTCGCGGTGGCCGGCGACTCCTCCGGCGGCTGGTCCCGCATCCGCACCCCCGAGCTCACCGCCGCCGACGCGGCCACCATCTGTGCCGAGTACGCGCATCTGACCCCGGCCCTTCAGCGCCTGGCCGCCTACCGGCCGGTGCAGCTCATCGCGGGCAAGCCCGTCCCGCCGATGCCGCTGTTCAAGCCGCTTCCGGCAACCGACTGACCCTCCCTTCCCGCCGGTTGGCGTGACCGTCTCGCGCCAGGTCCCTACCCGACCCACGCCTGAAAGGAGGTGAACCGTGTTCCGAACCCTCCGCTTCGACGCCGTACTCATCCAGGCCGTCATCGCCGGTGCCCTGTCCTTCGCCCACCTGCACGACCTGGCCGCCGCAGCTGGACAGGACGGCTGGAAAGCGTGGGCCTACCCGGTCAGCGTCGACCTGCTGATGGTCGCCGCCTGGCGCCGAATGCGCACCGACACGAGCAACCGCGACGCCTGGCTCTGGTTCACCATCGCCCTCACCGCATCCCTCGGCGCCAACGTCGCCACCGCCGGAATGCTCGACATGAACAACGTCCCGGCCTGGCTGCGCATCCTCGTCGCCGGATGGCCCGCACTCGCCTTCCTCGGCGGCACACTCCTCGCCCACACACCGGCACCGAAGCAGGAACCGGAGCCCATGGAACAGGCCGACCACGAACCTGTGCCAGATCTGACCGTGGAACGGGCTCCGGAACCGGCTCCCGAACTCCCGCCGGCCAATCCCGATCCCGAGAAAGCCCCGCCCGAGCCTGTTCCCTCGGCGCCTGCCGTCGCTGTGCCGCCCGCGCTGCTCGACCACGCCCGGAAGATCGCGGACGCCCACCACGCCCAGACCGGCGCCCCGATCGACTCGGAAACCCTCCGCGCTCGCCTCGGTGTCCCGCCCGCGCTGGCGGACTCGATCGCCCTCCAACTCGCCTGATCCGAAAGGAGACAGACCCCGTGCGCCCGAACCGCTTCTACAACGTCGCCCGCTTCGGCCCGGTGCGCGTCGGCACGCATCACGACGGCCGCGGCCGTACCAAGCACACCGCCGTGTGCTCCGGCCCCGGCTGCGACTTCTCCGCCGACTACTTCACCCGCGCCGCCGCCGAACTCGCCGCCCGCACACACCGCTGCAAAGCCTGAGAGGAGCAAGCCCCGTGTTCACACCGAAATACCCGACACCCGACACCTACACCCCGACCCATCACACGGTGCCCGAGCACACTCCCCTCGTGGCCGGCGGTGGGGCCGTGGTCCTGGTCGTCGGCGCCGTTCTGGTCTCGATGCTCCTGGCCGTCGCCATCACCGCCGCCTCGGTCGCCGTGTGCGCCGTCGTCCTCAAGTCCCTGCTCAACCAGGAAAGGAAGCACTGACATGGGCCTCTTCAGCCGCAAGACCAACGACACCCCGTCCAACCCGCAGATGGCGGAGCTGGGACGCGAGTTCGCCATCGCCAAGCGCCACGGCGACCGCAAGACCATGCGCCGCATCGGCCGCGAGTACACCAACAACGCCATCAGCGACGCCGACGCCGCCTCCTTCCAGCAGGGCCAGAACGCCTACGACTCCATCCCGCCCATCAAGCCCGTCCCCAACCGGCGCCGGGGCCGGTGACCGCCATGGACACCTACACGATCGCCGCCGCCGGGTTACCGGCCCTCGGCTGGGCCCTGCACGGCAGCATGCTCGCCCGCCGCCTGGCCACCGCCCGCCGCGACCCGCTGACCGGCCTGCACACCCGCGCCGGATGGACCACCCGCGCCGAACACCTCATCACCCGCCACGCGAACGCGCTCGTGGTCCTGGTCGACCTGGACGACTTCAAGGCCATCAACGACACCCACGGCCACGCCGCCGGCGACCAAGTGCTCACCGCGACCGCCGACCGCCTGACCACCTGGTGCGGGCGCCACGGCATCGCCGCCCGCCTCGGCGGGGACGAGTTCGCCGCCATCGTCACCCACCCCGACCACACCGCCGGCCTCCCCGCCCTCCGCGCCGCCCTGGACCAGCCGGTCACACACGAAGGCCACACCTTGCGGGTCTCTGCGTCGGTCGGTCACTGCCACCGCGAACACCTGCCGGTCCCGGCCCTCACCGACGCCCTGTCCGCCGCCGACATGGCGATGTACGCGGCCAAGGGCCACGGCAGGCGCAACACACACTGAGCGGCCCCCGGAGCGGCATCCGTCGCCAAACTTCCGCCGCCCCGGGCGCCTGAATCCCCATTCCAGATCCAACGGACCCGAAAGGGAAAGCCCATGATGCCCCAGCCCTCGACCACGCGCGTCTGCTCCCACTGTGACGGCTTCCCCGTTGTTCACATCACCACCGGAAGCGTCACCCCGGACGGCCGGCGCCGCACCCTCCCGGCCACCTGCCCGGCCTGCAAGGGCACCGGCACCCGCACCACCCCCGCCGTTCTCGTGCGCGCCGGGAAGTGACCGCCTTGACCGACACCGCCACCGCGGCGGGCCTGGACCCGGCCACCCTGAGCGATCTGCTCCGGGTCGCCGGGTCCCCCGGCTTCGACCGCCTCACCGATCAGATCCGCCGCACCCAGGGATGCGCCGCACCCGTCCGCCTGTCCGGAGGGACCAAGCTCCTGGACCCGTCGACGCGGACCGTCCTCCACGCCTACACCACCGACAACGAGCCGGGCGGGGTCCTGCGGGTCGCCTGCGGCAACCGGCGGGCCTCCCGCTGCCCCGCCTGCGCCTGGACCTACGCGGGGGACACCTACCACCTGATCCGCGCCGGACTCGTCGGCAACCCCGACAAGGGCACCCCGGAGACCATCCGCGACCACCCCCGCGTCTTCGCCACCCTCACCGCCCCGTCCTTCGGCCCCGTCCACAACCGCCCCGGCACCCGCCCGTGCCGCTGCGGGAAGCAGCACCAGGAGGACGCGCCCGAGCTCGGCACCCCGCTCGACCCGTACACGTACGACTACGCGAGTGCGGTGCTGTGGAACAACCACGCCTCCGAGCTGTGGCGGTACTTCACCATCTACCTCCGCCGCGAGATCGCCGCCCGCGCCGGCCTCACCCAGAAAGCCGCCCGCGAACAGTCCCGCGTCTCCTTCGGCAAGGTCGCCGAATACCAAAAGCGCGGCGCCGTCCACTTCCACGCCGTCATCCGCTTCGACGGACCAGACGGCCCCGACACCCCGCCCCCGGCCTGGGCCACCCTCGACCTCCTGACCGACGCCATCCGCGCCGCAGCCGGCCGCGTCCAAGTCGTCGTCCCGGCCGCACCAGAGCACGGCGTCGACCAGGACCTCACGCTCACCTGGGGCGACCAGCTCGATGTCCAGCCCATCGGCGCCTTCGGCCAGGGCGAAGACCTCACCGAACAGGCCGTCGCCGCCTACGTCGCCAAGTACGCCACCAAAGCCGCCGAGACCACGGGGTCCGTCGACCACCGAGTGGGCAACAAGGAAGCCCTAATTCTCCTCGACGTCCCGGACCACCCCCGGCGCCTCATGGAAGCCTGCATGGACCTCGATCCGGCCTACCCCGACCGACGACTCCGTGCCTGGGCCCACATGCTCGGCTTCCGCGGCCACTTCTCCACCAAATCCCGCCGCTACTCCACCACCCTCGGCGCCTTACGCCAGGTCCGCGCCGACTACCGCGCCCACCAGCAACGCGCATCCCTCGGCCTGCCCGACCCCGACGACAACCCCGAAGCCACCGTCCTCGTCGTCGCCCACTGGACCTACGCCGGCCACGGCTCCACACCCGGCGAATCCTGGCTCGCCGCCAACACCCGCCGCGACATCCAACACAACCGCGAACAAGCCCGCGAACTCCGCGCCGAACTCGACCTGGAAGGGACGACTGCATGACAGACCGACTGCTGACCGTGGGCCAGGCCGCCGAACTCCTTGGCACGACAGAGAGGTTTCCTCGTCGGCTCATCGCCGAGCGCCGGATCGTGTTCGTCAAGGTGGGGCGCCATGTCCGCATCCCTGAGCGGGCCTTGGAAGAATTCGTGACTGCCCACACCGTCCAGCCGATCACCGCTCGTCGCCGATTCGGGGTGGTGGCCTGATGGCGAACACCAAGGGCAAACGGCGCCGCTTCGGTGCGGTGCGCAAGCTGCCGTCGGGGAGGTTCCAGGCTCGCTATCAGGGGCCGGACGGACTGCTGCGATCGGCGCCCGAGACGTTCTCGTCGCAGACCGATGCTGACCGGTGGCTCGTCCGCAAGGAAGCGGAGATCCTCGACGGCCGATGGAAGAACCCGGACGACAAGGTCCTCTTCGGGGTGTACGCCGATGCCTGGTTCAAGGAACGTGACTACGCGGCGACCACTCGCGAACGCAACGGCAGCGCGCTGCGCCTCCACATCCTGCCGACCTTCGCGGACGTGGTCCTGAGTGAGATCACCACGCCCCAGATCCGCCGCTGGCGTGCCGGCCTCCTGGACTCTGGTGTCGGTGAGCCCACGGTCGCCAAGGCGTACCAAATCCTCCGCGCCATCATGAACACCGCGGTCGACGACGAGCTGATCCAGCGCAACCCCTGCCGTATCAAGGGCGCCGGGGCGGCCAAGACAGCCGAGCGGCCGTTCCTCGACGTCGCCGAGGTCTTCCAGATCGCCGACGCCGTGCCAGCGCGCTTCCGGGTGTTCATCCTGCTGGCGGCCTTCACCGGCCTCCGCTTCGGGGAGCTCGCCGCGCTCCAGCGCCATGACGTCGACCTCGACCGGCGAACCGTCGCCGTACGGCGTTCTCTGGCCGAGACCCGTACCGACGGCATCCTGGTCAAGACACCCAAGAGCGCGGCCGGTGTGCGGACCGTCGCCTTCCCGGCCTCGCTGGCGGAGAGCCTGGCCACTCATCTCGCCATCTACGCCGAGCCGGGTCGGACCGGGCTGGTCTTCACCGGAGCCCGCGGCGGCCAGCTGCGCCGGAACAACTTCCGCCGCCTGTGGCTGCGGGCCCTGAAGGCCACCGGCCTCGGAGACGTCCACTTCCACGATCTGCGCCACACCGGGAACACCCTCGCCGCGACCGGCGGCGCCACGACGCGTGAGCTGATGCAGCGGATGGGGCACTCGTCGGTGCGGGCCGCACTGATCTATCAGCACCTGGTGAACGGGCGTGACCACGCCATCGCTGCCCACGTCGACGAGCAGATCAAGAAGGTTCGGCCGGCCGAGCCCGGCGACGCATCTGGCACGTAAGTGGCACGGCGCCTCTCCCCCGCCCTCGCGGCTGAGGAACGAACAAGGCCCAGGTTCCCCGTTCAGTACCGGTGACCTGGGCCTTTGCCGTGCTACCTGCTGGTGGGCGCGGACGGTTTCGAACCGCCGACATCTGCTTTGTAAGTTCGACCAGCCAAGCGCGGCGCCAGGGCAACAACCCGTCAGGCTAGGAAGGGAATAGTGTCGCGGTCCGGGCAGGCGCTCCGATGTGCGTTGGCGTTGCCGTCAACGGTTGCCGTCACCGGGCAGCCCGTGGGACACGGCTCCGCAGGCCCTGTGAGCTCGCGACATAACAGCAGTTCAGAGACTTACGGGGACCTCGAAGGGGCCGCCCCGTCCACGAATAGGCCGCGCGCTGCCGGGATGCCTACTCCAGCAGGATCTCCTCCGGTCGACGGTTGGTGACCGCGGTCTCGCGGACCCGCAGTATGTGCTCGATGCAGGCTTCGAGGTCTCCGCCGTGATCGTCCCTGGCCATGCCCCTGAGCTCCCGCGTCAGGTCCAGTCCGTTGACCAGAACGATCGGGTACTGGTCCTCGACCATCTCGGTCTGCGCCGGCACGGAGTAGGCGCCGGTCGTGACGTAGACACCGATCCAGCCGCGGCGGAGACGAGCCACCACACGAGCGATCTGGTCGGCGGACACGACATGGTCGAGTCGCACGCACTTCGCCTGTCCGAGGACGACGAGGCTGGTGCCGGCCAGCCCACTGCCGATGTCGAGCCTGCCGACGAAGTCAGCCCCTCCATCGCCGGACCGCTGGGTCAGCCACCCCTCTACGTAGCTGTTCCCGGCACCCCGCAAAACGCGCGCCGCGACGGCGGAGGCCACTGCCTCGAAGTCGTGCTTGCGTCCGTCGAAGTACTTGTAGATCAGCTCCAGGTCCTTGGCCTCGGCGGTGCCCGGCTTCGGCCGCTGCTCGGGCACCTTGGTCACCTTGGCTCGCGCAACGCGCCGGCGGAGCCGCGGAAGCTCCGAACTACCGCTCTTGACCCACTCCCGCCACGCCCGCGGAGCCAGTTCGAGCGTCTCTGCGTCGCTCAGGTCCTTGTTCCTGCGTGAGTGGATCCACTCCCAAGAGACCTTGTCGTCCTCATCGGTGAGGTCGAGCAGGGCGATGTCGTACACGTAGTTGGTGAACGTGGTGTGGTCACTGCCGCCCCACTGCACCAGCCGCTCGGCCCGCTCGATGATGCCCAGCCCACAGAACTCGACGTGACCCTTCACCTTCCCGCTGCGCGACACCGCCCGGAACAGCAACAAGGGGACGGCGCCGGCGCGTTCATCAGGCGTGTGCCCCTGGTGCCCAGCGAAGGCGTCCAGCAGAGCGGCGTTTCCGATGGTCTTCCCTGGGGCGACCGTCGTGCTGGCCTTGTGGTCGCCGAAGTAGCGAACGTGCCCGTTGTCCATGTCGAACACGTCGTGCCAGGGCGTCTGCTCGGTGCCGGCCTTCCAAGGACTCGACCGTACGAGGATCAACGGCCGCCGCTCTCCACCTGGAGTGCGCACCTTCGCCATGCCATTGATGCCAGCCTCCAGCAAAGCCCGCGGAAGCTCTGGGGAGTGGGTGACGTGGTGAAAGTTGGGGTACCCCTCCAGCTCCGCTGGCCCCGGATCCTTACCCGTGGCGTATCGGTAGACCTGGCCAACGCGTAACTGACCACCCATGTGTCCCCCTCGGCAATACTGACCTGGCGATCTTCGACACGGTAGTGGCTGCCACTGACAAGAGTGCGGCGCCAGCCATGCCAACTACTGCCGATCCTTGGAGGAGTCGAGGTGGTCGCACCGGGCTGCTGTAAAACTACCCAGCAGTGCTTCACCACAACTGTTCCTGTGTGGCACCACCTCCGGGTTGAGCGGCGTCGCTCGCCTCCACAATCCGCCGTGCCAGCTCCATGAAGTTCGAGATCGACGGCGCCTCGATGACGATGAGCTGGCCCCGATCACTTCCGTCATCGAACCCACAGCCGCTGTCCCTCACCAAAGGTGTCAGCCAATGAACTGTCGGGCGCTCTGCCGCGAAGAAAACCACGGGTCGATCAGACCAGCGTTGGTCCGACAGATGGCCTCGACAGCTGGCAGCAGTGATGCAGCCCACTGAGGAGAGCGCATAGGAGAGTCCTGCCACGCCGATCTCCAAGCAATCAAGAACCGGATCCGCGCTGTGGCCGTCACCAACGATCTCGATGATTTCGCGGTTCTCTGGATGCCTGAGAGTGAACCCATCTGGGAAATATCCCGGGTCGTTGTACTCGACTGCCCGCGCAATGGCCTCGAACTCCATATGGGTCAGCGACAAAGCATCGATGAGGTTGGCCAGACGTCGCTCCTCCGTGATGACGCTCAAAGCCTCCTCGTGACTGACACTGCCGAGGTACCAGACGTCGCGGAACCATCCGAAGCCCTCCTCGGTGATTTCGTCCACATCGGGCAGCCCAAACGTCGCATATGCCGGAAAGTCCGGCATAACTTCCAATTCAATCGAGGGGATCACGAACGACTCCTCACGTCGTCGGCCAGTCCATCCTGGGAACGAGTCTGGCACCCGACAGCGACAGTGGGGGCCAAGGAGGAGGGCGGTGGCAAGTCCTCAGTTCCACAAGAGTGATGCGGGGCCTCGCTGACCCGGGGCCTCCTGGGTGACCAACGCTGTGACCTACGACTTAGCCGCCGACGGTTGTCAACGTTGGTCGCCTTCGGCTGCCCTCGGACGGCCCGGGTATCGTTCGGACCCTTCGCAGCGCTGGGTTTCCAGCGCTTCACCGTCGAGGGAGAGACATGGCGTTGGGCCGCAAAGGAGCGCGGTGCATTGTCGTCGGCGACACGACCTACCGCTGGCGACTGCGACGCAGACCGACCTATAGCCAAGGCCTCGGCTGGTCCCCATGCACGTACGCCGTGGAGCATGCGGATCGTCCTGGGACGACCCTCGTCGTAACCACGGACCAAGTCCACCCCGGTAACTGGCTCGAAGCTCCGGGCGGCTCTGTCCTGCCCTCCGATGCCGCAGAGGCCATCACGTCCGCCCTGCGGCAGGGCTGGGTGCCCACACGAAATGGCTCACCCTTCCAGCTCGACCGGTCCGCCGGCTTCTCTCCCTTGCTCTGAAGGCACTGGAAGGGCACCGCGTTACAAGAGCGGGAGGATGGCCCTGCGCCTGAGCTGCACGGTTGGGGGCTGTACTGATCCCTTGCGCTGGCATCGACAGCACCCCTCATTCACCGTGGTTCCCCGCCCTATCTGGCACGGGTGTGGCACGACGGTGAAGCCGTCGATGGAAGCGTCTACCAATCGCGCCACTTGTCCGTGAGCTCATATCGCCCGAGCCCGTGCCGGGCGGTCAGCGCGGCCACGTCGACGCCGTGCTCAGTCAGGGCCGTGTCGATGTAGTCGCACAACGCCTCGCGTTCGTCCGTCTCATAGCCGCTGTGGACGTCGTCCACAGCGTTCAGGGCCAGGACGGCGCGCTCGACCACGGCGAAGACCTGGGCGTCCTCTGCACCATCCAGCTCGGCCACCTCCGCGTCGAAGGAGTCGAGCACTGCATCGGTCGCCACCAAGAGCGCATCCGGGTACAAGTCGGCCATGCAAGCGCAGCCGGGATCCAGGGTGCCGGCAGCCAGTTGCTCGGCCTCACGGGCTATGCCCTCGCGCCAACTCGTTGTAGGTCTCTCAGCCATGACGCAGACCGTACAGTGCGCTTCTGACAGCGGGTGCTGCGCTACCGACATGAGCTTCGATGAATCACGGAGCTTTGACACCTGGCAGGTGTTGTGAAGTGCGGAAACGGGTGCCGAGTCGAGCCGTGCGACCCTTCTCGGCACCCGTCGTATTCCCGGGTCCCCGTCCCACCTGGCACGGCGACCTCTTCGTCCCGAAGCAACTTATGTGCGAGCTCTACCTTGGACCGGTGTGTCTCTCACCTGCACTGATGGTCCGCAGACGTTCGCGCTTGTTCGCCGCTGTTCGTCGGCGTTGTCACGCAGTTAGACACTCACTTGTGTACCTGGGCCAACCACCGAGCAACTGCGGCTTTAGGCCTGGCCGGGGGGCCAGCGACGGTCCTACCGGCTGCCAGGAGGTCCCCACGGGCACTATCGGACGGAGCGGGTTGCGGTACCGCACTGCTGTACTGCGTAGGTGCAGAGCAGTGTTGGGCGTACGCCTGCACGCTCACCGAAGCGCTGATCATTGCGGCGCATCCGGTGAGGAGCGTTCCAGCTCCCAGCATGAGCGCTGTGGTCCTCGTGGCCTTGCTAGTGGTTGCTTGAGTAGGCTCTGCCTCAGCAGGGGTGTGTGGGCTATCCATTTCATCCTTCCTGGTGCTGCTCTGTTGAGTAGCGCTGGCCGACCCCATCCGTCACGTCTCCCCAGACCCGGATGGGGTCTTCTTCAGGCCACGAAGCTAGCAGTGGACGTATCCGTCCCCGCTGCTTTCGAGAAGCGCTCTGGCTCGGCGCTGTCCACACCCAGAAACTGCACACCACGTCCGCCTGTAGTGCTGTCTACAGATGTCTGACCAGGGGTTATGCCTGTTTGTGGTCATCGCAAGAGGTTGCGGTCATCGCAGCTCTTCCACGATCCCCGCAGATTGGGTCGCATAAGCGGCAAAACGTGCACTCTGACTTGGCCAAATATGAACGGTCATCGTGCATCTCCACCGAGCATCAGCCACCCCAACTCCCATCCCGTCTGCCGTCGACCCACACGTATGTGGAGCGGGCACGGTGCCGGGCGTCCAGGTGGAGCGCGCCACTGTACGAACGACCTGGACGCCCGGTGCCGTGTCTGCTCGGCTTGTCCTGGGTCGATGGCAGACGGGATGGGAGTTCCCCGCCTCAGCACCCCACCGGCTGGCACCCGCGTACGGCGCCCCCGCCATCCCGGAGCCTGAGCGCCCCCGCCGGAGGCACTCCCTGACCCGCACGTCGCGTACTCGCCCGGGCCGCATCGTGGTTCCCCACCATCAACCCGAGCCGTCAGGCGCGCGGACGGCGGCCGGGCTGGAGCGGGGCGTAGACAGGAGCGCAGGCCCGGGCGACGGGCCGCGCGCACCGCGCCGTGCGCGGTGGGTGCCTTGATGTCGTAGAGAAACTCTCACCCCGTGCCTAGCGGGTGCCCGGTTACGGAGTAGCGGCGAGGCGGCTCGTGAACCCTTCGGCGCGGAGGCGGTCGTAGGCGGCAGTGACGGCCTCAGGAACCTGCTGGCTGATCATGAATCCCTGCTCCGGATAGATCAGCAGGCGCTGCTGCGCTCCAACGAGCATGTCGAGGACTAGACGGGCGTCCCCGATTGAGTCGACGTACTCCGCGAGCGTCATCGGGGCGGATGCACTGACGATCTCGACGTCCGGCCAGAGCTTGCGGGCCGTCGCGTAGGCCCGGCGCTCCTCGTACGGCTTGCTGACAAGCAGGATGGACGACACGCCAACGCCCTGCTCCGCGAGCAGGGCGCGGGAGAAGCGGATGTTCTCGCCCGTGTTCTGTGCCTTCGGCTCGACGAGGACGGCAGACGCCGGCACCCCCAGCTCTATCGCCCGCTCCCGGTAGTGCTCAGCTTCCCCGCGAGGCATCCGATCGCGCGTCGTGCGGCTCGTGGCGCCAGTGAAGACGATCAGCGGGAACATTCCGCGTTGGTAAAGGTCGGCCGTCACCTCGGCCACGCCCAGGTCGTGGCTGCCCAGTCCGATGCCGACCGAGCAGGGGCGCGGCTCGTGGTGCATTTGCTGGAAGTCCCATAGCAGTTGTGCGTCGGACCACGCCTGTGGCGAAATCACTGCTTCGCCTCCTGTGCCGAGTCGGGGACCTTGAAGTCGTATGCCCACGCGAAGCGGCTGGCCGCGTGGATGCCGATGGCGAATTCAACAACGGTGCCGTCCGCCGTGTACGTGGTGCGGTGGAGCTCGACCACCCACTCGCCGGGTGCCAGCTGGAGCAGCGTCGCCTCCTCGGTTGTCGGGATCCGGGCGAACAGCTCCTCGCGCATGTGGTCGATGTCGTACCCGGCGTCGTAGAGCACGCGGAAGCCGCCGCCCCGGCCAGCGGGCCCTGGCGCCGGGTCGACAATGCGTGTTCCCTCAACGTGCTCGGGCCGGTAGTAGCTGGTCAGCGTGTGCGTCGGCTGGTCACCCTCCTTCACGAGGCGGGCACGCGCGTACACCTCTGCTCCCTCGGGCAGCCCGTGAGCCGCTGCCACCATGGCTGGCGCAGGCACGCGACTGACGCTCTGCGTCTGCTCGCCCCGCTTGTACGCCCGACCCGACGCCACACGGTCCGCGATGAACGCGACCTCATCGCCGTCTCGCCACTTTGCCTTGTCGTATCGGGCGATGCCGAGTCGCTTCAACGGCGCCTGCTGCCGTACGACAGTGCCGTGGCCCCGTGATGAGGTCACGAGCCCTTCGGCCTCCAGAGCCTTGTACGCCGCGTGAACCGTGGACTTCGATCCTTCACCGGCCTCCACCAGGTCTCGGATGTGCGGTAGCTGCTGACCCGGGGCGTATTCGCCGCTCCTGATCCGCTCAGCGAGCTTGTCTGCCAGTTCTCGCCACTTGGGTGCCACGCAGAACTCCTCTCGACAGGACCAGTCAAACACAGTCCCAGGACTGTTGACAGTCCTGGGACTGTGCGCCATTCTCATCCCAGACGCCCGCAGTCCTAGGACAGCGGGCGGGGGACGGCCTTCTTTGGGCTGCTCCCGGCGCCCGGAGGGCCCGTGAAACGGCTCCAAGGAAGCGACCGTGCTTTGAGAACTCAACAGCGTGACGAGGTCGCCACCTCCTCAGAAAGGTGGCCAGCGCGGCCCAAGGCCGCGCACTCAGGCCTTCCGCAGCTTCGACGGCTGCGGCCGGTTGCCTCCTCCGCCCGTCTCGTACGGGCGGGGTCGAGGGGAGCCGGATTGGTTCCAACGGCGAGAGGCCCCGGAGGTGCAACTCCGGGGCCTCGGTTCGGGCCGTTCCTGCGAGAGAGGAACACACCCAATGAAGTCCATCGCTGCACTTCAGGCCGTTGTTACGGCCACCCCGTTCGACGGTGAGCCGTCGGCGGCGGAGCTGGACGCGATCGAGCAGGAGATGCCGCTGATCCTGGCGGAGGTCGACCTGCTCGACGCGCAGATCGCGACCCTTGACCGCACCCCGTCGATGCTCGACAAGCGGCGCATCCGCCGGGCTCGCCGGCGCGTCCTCGCGGCCCGTACCGCGCTCACCAACCAGGCCGCCGCCACGGGCGCCCCGGAGGTGGCGTGATGGCCACGACGATCATCGCGCACCTGTCCAGCCGGCGCGATCGCTGGCGGCTGTATGTGGTGCTGCCGCGGCCTGTCTCGGCGTGGCCCGAGGCGGACCTCGGCAGCGGTGAGGTGCCGACTGTTCGGGAGCGTTCACGGGCGCTGAACGCGCTCGGCTACACGTTCACGGACGGCGCCGAGTGGCAGTGGACCGAGACCACGCTCTGGCCGGACGACCCGACCGCCCGGGCATACCTGATCGCCTCGATCGAGGTGCGGGAGGCGCCGGAATGAACAGTGTTCAGATCCGTTCAGCCGAGCGCGCCCTGTCGGTCGGCACGTGGCTGATCGTGGCCGGCGCCATGCTCTACTCCATCCTCACCGTCACCCCGCTCATGGCGGCTCACACCCCGGACGAGTGGGACTGGACCGCGCCGATCCTGCCGCTCGTCGTGGACGCGGCGGTCGTGATCGTGGTCCGCCTGGACGCGGTCCTCGCCCGGCTGGGCGGGCACGGCGGCGGGTGGCCGGTCGCGCTGCGCTGGATGACCGGCTGCATGACCCTCGCCCTCAACGTCGCGGACTCCGCGCTGAGGAAAGACCTGGTCGGCGTGGCCGTGCACGCGGTCGCACCGCTCCTCCTGATCGTCACAGCCGAGACCGGACTCGCCTACCGGCGGGCCATCACCGCCGCTCTGACGGCACAGGAAGCGCAGCGCAGGGCCGAGCAGGCCGAGCGCGAGCGAGAAGCCCGGGAGCGCCGTGAGGCGGACGAGCGGCGGGCCCGCGAGGAGCGCGAGCACGCCGAGGTCCAGGCGCGTGAACAGCGCGAGCATGAGGCCCGCCTCGCCCGTGAACAGGCCGAGCGGGAGGAAGCCGCGCGCCGTGCCGAACGCGAGCAGACGGAGGCGCGGGAGCGGGCCGAGCGAGAGGCCCGTGAACGCCGTGAACGCGAGCGTGAACAGCAGCAGCGTGAGCGTGAACGCCTGGAGCGTGAGGCCGCTCAGCGCCGGGAGGCGGAGCGTCTGGAGCGGGAAGCCGCGGCCCGTCGTGAGCGTGCGGAGCGGGAGGAGCGGGCGGCTCGTGAACGGGCCGCGCTGCTCTCTGGTGGTCCGGTGAAGGAGAAGCGGCCCGAGGACCGCGCCCGCCAGATCGTCGCCGCCGCGTTCGCGGAGGGGCTGCCGGTCCGGTCGGCCGCGGAGCTGTGTGGCTGGTCGGTCGGCTGGGTCTCCACCCGCTACCAGGAGCACCGCGACACGACCGCCGGCCGGATGCTCGAAGGCGCTGCGTCGTGAGCGCGCTGCCGGTCTACCGGTGGCGTCTGGCCCCGGACGGCTACGCCACCTACCGCCAGCTCCGGGCCCTCGGCCTGCGGCCCGGCGGTCAGGACGTCGCCGCCGAGCTGCAGCGCCCCCGCAGGCGACGGGGACCGCTGGTCGCCTACCTCTACCGCATCGACCGGGCCAAGCCCGTCCGCCCGATGACGCCCGCTCGCCGTGCGGCCCTGGAGCGGGCGAACACGGCCCAGCGGATCTGCCCCAACTGCCGCCGCGACGCGGGATATCGCATCCCGCGGTCGCTCGGCATGTGCACCCCGTGCGCCGACTCACCCACCACCTGACGCGAGGAGACACCGCGTGAGCAGCCAGACCGAACAGAACACCATGGCGACCGCCCAGCAGCACGGCTCGCACCACTACGTGCTCACCCTCGACATGCCCGGCCGGATCGCCGGCACCTGGCACGGCACCGTCACCCCGGGCCCGACTAGCACCCGCAACGACATGTTCCTGTGGCTGCGCGAGCGCATCAGCTCGGAGAACCCCGAGTTCGCCCGGGCCAACGTCGTCTTCTTCTCCCTGGAGCCGAACCGGCTCTGACCTGCAACACCTCGCTTAGCAGAGCCCGTACGCCGCGCCGTAGGAAGCCTTGCGTGCGGGCTCTGCTGTTCTCCGCGAAGGAGTGCACACCAGCATGACTGACACCACCCTCGCTCCGGTAGCAGGCCCCGACGCCCCTCCGGACAGCGTCCCTACCCCGACACCCGAACCCACCCCGGCACCGGCCGCCGTCGTGGAGCACACGCCCGGCGGGTGGCCAGTCGTCCCGCTCGCCGTGACCGGCACCAACACCACCGCATCTCTCCTGGCAGCTGCCGCCCTGGTCGGAGGACCTGCCGCGCTCGCGGTCGCAGCGACCGGCGCGGTCGTCCTCGGCACCGCCGCCGCAGCCACCCGCCACCGTCGCGACAACAGGAACAAGGCCAATGCCAAGGCGGCGCAGGGCCGTACCGCCCCCACGGGCGCCAGGGCCCGTACCGGCAGCGCCACGGGCGGGACGGGATCGGCCAGTCGACGCAGTACGGGCCGGGTGCCGACGCAGGCCCGCAGCGGGAAGGACGGGACCACTAAAGCCGCTGGGCGCGGTCGCGGCACCGGCACCGGATCCCGGACCACTGGCGGCCCCTCCCCGGCCGGGAAGAAGTCTGCCCGGCTGAACCGCTTGCGGAAGTCACCCGCGAACAATCTGTCCTCGTCGGGTACTTCCGCCTCTCCGCGCCGGTCTGCGGGCCGGGTGGGGCAGGTCAAGGCCCTGCGGGACGCGGCCCGGCAGACGTCTCCGTCACGGGCTGCTCGCCGCAACGACACCAAGGGCGCCCGCCGTTCGGTGGCGGACGCCCGCCGCCAGGCCAAGGCCGAGCAGCGGGCAGCGTCGCTGCCGAAGAAGGGGCCGATCGGCCGCGCCGTGGGCAAAGCCGCCGGCCGCATCGGCAAGGCCCGTGGTGCGGCGATAGAGCGCGCCCGTAAGGCGCGGGACCGGAGGGCTGCCGGGCAGGTCGACGGCCAGCGTGACCGGGTCCGCAAGGCACCCGCCCGCAAGCAGGCCCGAAAGGCTCTGCGCAGGTCGGCGGCCCGGTTCCAGCGCCGCCGCCTGCTCGCAGCGCTGCTCGCCGGGGCGCTCGGCATCGTCGGCTTCGTGACGTCGCCGATCGGGCGGAAGCTCAACCTGCCGTGGCTGATCCACCCCGGCCGCCACCTCTACGCCCGCCTCAAGCGCACCGCCGCCGAGCAGCGCGAGAGCCGGGACGAGGAGATCCGGGCGGCCCTGGAGGACGCCGAGGCCGCCATCGACGCCGAGGCATCCGACGAGGCATCCGAGCAGATCGGCGACCAGGTCGAGCGTCCCGGCGGGCTTGTCCCGGCAACACCCACCACCAGCGAGAACACCGAAGGAGAGATCGTGTCGGGTTTCCGGTTCGAGGAGTACGCGGCGGAGATGGAAGCCGCGGCCAACAGCTACGACCCCGAGAACGCCATGGAGATCCTGGCCATGGTCGAAGGACTGCCCGCCGCGCTGACCAGCGTGGCGAACGTGATGAAGATCCTCGCCGAGCGATCGGATTCGGAGTTCCCGCTGGAGAAGGAAGTCGCGGGCGGCTTCAACGACATCTTCGGCGCCCTCATGAGCGCGGTCGCGGTCGCGGAGGACATGGGGCCGCTGTTCCGCACCGCCCACGAGCAGGACATCGCCCGCCACGAGGACCCGCGCAACGGGACCCAGGCCGAGAAGGGATGGAACGTCTGACCATGGCCAACAACACCGCCACCACGACGGGG
>NZ_BMTO01000001.1:0-60362 GCF_014649715.1 Streptomyces lateritius | reverse complement strand
GCCGGTCACGGACCCGTGACCGGCGCCCTGTCCGCCACCACCGGAGCCCTCGCCGTCGCCACCACCGGCGCCGCCACCGGCATGCCCCCCGGCTGGGCCCTCGCCGTCGGCGCCGCCGGCGCAATCGGCCACACCGTCACCAGCCTGAAAGACCGCCTGTCCGCCCGCACCGTCTCCATGCGCGCCGCGTCCTGGCTGGTCGGCGCCGGATGGACCACCTGGGCCATCACCACCGGCCCGCTCACGTGGGCCGCCCTCGGCTCCCTGGCCACCCTCGGCGTCGGCCTCGGCGCCGCCGCCCGCTCCACCCTCCTCCACGAGGAAGGCCGCGAGCTGGAGGCGATTGCCGTTGCTGAACGGCAGGTCGCTCGCGAGCTGTCGGCCGAGCGGCGGGCGATCGCGGCTGAGTGGGTCGACCGGATCCAACGCGTCTGCGGCATCACGGTCCGGGTCCTCGCGGTCGAGCAGTGGCCGACCGGGGCCGGGTTCACGATCGACGCCGAACTCCCCGCGGGCGGAACCACTTATGACCGGATCGCGCGGGAGTCGGCCCGCCTGTCTGCGGACGCGCGGCTGCCGCACGGCTGCACCGCTTCCGCGTTGCAGGGCATCGACCAGGGCCGCGTCCTGATCGACGTGATCACCGTGAACGTGCTCGCCGAGGAGGTCACCTACCCGACCGACTACGGCCCGCTGTCCCTGCTCACGGGCATTCCGTGGGGGCTGCGGACCAACGCGGACGTGGTCCACGCCTACCTGCGCGAGCAGTGCGCTCTCGTGGTCGGGCCGACCGGGTCGGGCAAGACGAACATGGTTCAAACGATCCTCGCCGGGTTCGCCCGTGCCACCGACGTGCTCACCTGGGTGATCGACCTCAACGCGGGATCGGCCGGCCTGCCCTGGGTCCGCCCCGCCCTCACCGGAGACGGCGAGGGGATGCGGCCTGGTGTCGACTGGCTCGCCTCCACCCACGAGGAAGCCGCGCTCATGCTGGACGCGGCCGTGCGGATCGCCAAGCACCGCAAGATGGCCTACCAGGACCTCATGTCCATGGCCAACACCGATCTCCTGCCGATCAGCGCACAGATCCCGCAGATCGAGATCGTCATCGACGAAGGCGCCGAGATCCTCACGAGCATGGACCGCCCGACCAAGGTCCTGGCCAAGAAGATCCTCGAAGTCATCCGGATCGCCCGCGCCATGGGCATCCGCACCGTCCTGACCTCCCTCGGCGCCACCGGCGCCGTCCTCGGCGACCTGATGATCCGCCGCGAAGCCAAAGTCCGCGTCGCCCTCACCGGGGGTGAGACCGAGGGCATGGACCTCAGCAAGCAGTTCCCCGGCTCCCGCGGCCTGCGCGTCGACCAAGCCCCCTACAAGGGCTCTGGCTTCATGAGCACCCCCGAATCCCCCGCCGCACTGTTCAAGTCCTGGCGAATCCTCCCCAACCAGATCCGCGACATCGTCGCCGCCACCTCCGACCGCCACCCCACCCTCGACACCATTTCCGCGAAGGCGGCCGGGCCCGATTACGCCCGCCGCTGGGACCACGCCCGCGTCGCCTGGATCCACGACCACACGCCCAGCGTGGGCACCCCCGCCGAGTCGGCCGACACCGCGGGCGGGTTGAACCTGTCCGCTCTCCGCACCGAGCAGCCGCCCGCGGTCGAGTCCGAAGCGGACGCGCTCGCACGGGCCTTCCGCGAGCAGATCGACGCCCAGTTCGCCACCACCCCCGAACCCACCAGCACCGACCCGGAGACCGAACAGCCGACCCCGGCCGGGCTGAACCTCTCCGCGCTCCGAAACGACTCCGAGGGCCCGGAGTGGCTTCCCGAAGCGATCGCCGCGATCGCGGCGACGGGCTCCGAGGGCATGAAGCCCTCCGCTGTCGCCGACATGGTGGGCCGCAGTCGCCAGGCTGTCCGCGCCGCGCTGAAGGCGGCGGTCGAGCGGGGCGAGCTGGTCTACCGGGAGAACGGCCCGCACTCGGTATACGTCCATGCCGACTACGCCTGAGCGCTCTACAGAGAGCTACTGGCTAGTGGATACCGGCAACTTGCCACTAGCCAGTAGAACGGCCCTCTAGTGGCCATCAGGGGCTTTGAACAGCCCGTATTCCACTATCCAGTAGCCACTAGCCACTGACCACTACGACCACCAAGCGTCACCATCCCGGCGGGTGGTGCCTCACAGCGAGGCACCGCCCGCCGCGCTGAAAGGACCCGAGTCGTGGCCCATGAACCCACGTATGAGATCACCTCCGCCGTCCCCCAGCGCCGCTTCCACGGGCCGGTCGGGCACATCCAGCACCCGCAGATGCTCTCCGCTGAGATCCCGCCCGGCGTCGGCTGGGTCATCCTCCCCAACGGGGTGCGCACTCTCGCCTACACCCAACCCAACACGCCGCCCCCGGCCGCCGCACCGGTCAGTCAGCCGGTGCCTGCGTGGGCCAAGACCACCGCCCTGCTCGCCCCCACCCTCGGCGCCGGTGTGGCCGCCGCCGGAATCGGACTCTCCTATGCAGCCCCGGGACTCATCGCCATGAGCCAAGCACTCTGGTCCACCGCCGCACTCCTCGTCGCCGCCGTCATCGCCGTACCGCTGCTGCTCCGAGGCGCCCGCAAGGCCGCCGGCGGAAGCAGGTCGTCGACGCACATCACCCAGAACATCACCGCGACCGGCCTGTTCGGCCGCGCCAACGGAACCATCAACAACCGCTGAAACGCCGAGAGCGGCCCCCGTCTCGCCAAAGCCTGGGGCCGCCCTCGATCTCCCGATCGACTCAAGACCTGGAGGTCTTCCAGCATGACCCATCCGACCCTTATCCGGCGAGACGGCCACCGGCCGTTACTCCTGGACCTGTTCTGCTGCGCCGGCGGTGCGGCCATGGGCTACCGCTGCGCCGGATTCGATGTCCACGGCGTCGACATCGCCCCCCGCCCCAACTATCCCTTCACGTTCACCCGGGCCGACGCCCTCGAACACCTTGCTGCCCTGATCGCGTCCGGGGAGATCGAGCGGTACGCGTTCATCCACTCCTCCCCGCCCTGCCAGGGCAAGTGCTCGCTCACGGTCGGCACGAACCGGTCCCAGGGCTGGGGTGGCGTCCACGTCGACCTGGTCGCCGAGACCCGCGTCCTTCTGGAGGCGTCGGGCCTTCCGTACGTGATCGAGCAGCCCAACGGGAAGGCCGAGATCCGCAAAGACCTCACCCTGTGCGGGGAGATGTTCGGTCTCGGGGTGTTGCGGCACCGGAACTTCGAACTCGGCCGCTGGAGCGCCGAGCGTCCCGAGCACGTCCCTCACCGGGGCCGGGTGCGGGGTTGGAGGCACGGGGAGTTCTTCGACGGCCCCTACGTCGCCGCCTACGGCAACGGTGGGGGAAAACCGTCCGTTGCGGAGTTGCAGGCCGCGATGGGCATCACGTGGACCGACGTCCGCGAGGAACTGACCGAGGCCATCCCGCCCGCCTACAGCCAGTGGATCGGCCGAGCGTTCCTGACGCAGGCTCGGCTGGGGGTGGCGGCATGAACAACCACCTTCTCCACGCCGCTCTTGCCGCCGCCGAGCGCGGCTGGCCCGTCTTCCCGCTCCGTCCCGGCGACAAGCGGCCGGCCGGACACGCTGAAGCGAACTGCCCCGGCACCGGCAGGTGCGCCGGCGGGCACCTGGTGCCCGAGCAGCGGGCGACCACGGATCCGGACCTGATCCGGGCCGCCTGGAGCATGCGGCCGTACAACGTCGGGATCGCGACCGGCCCGGCCGGGTTGCTCGTGGTGGACCTCGACACAGTCAAGGCGAAGGACGTGAAGGGGACGCCTGACGGCGCCACTTCCTTGGAGGCGCTCTGCGAGCGCGCCGGGCAGGCCGTCCCGGCGACCTACCGGGTGCGGACTGCGGGCGGTGGGGAGCACCTGTACTTCGCCGCTCAGGACGGTGTCCGGCTGAGGTCGACGGCGAGCAGGCTCGCCCCCAAGGTCGACACCCGGGGGTGGGGCGGATACGTCGTCGCCCCCGGCTCCACCCTCCCGAGCGGCTCGTACGACGTTCTCGACGACGCTCCGGTCGCCGAGCTGCCCGCTTGGCTCTTGGAAGCCCTGACACCCCCGGAGAAACCCGTACGGCCCGTCCGGTTGGCCATGCCGACCAGGGCGAGCCGATACGCGGACGTCGTGCTGGAGCGCGAGACGGCAGCCGTCGCGTCTGCCAAGGAGGGCGGGCGGGAGGCGGAGTTGTTCCGGGCCGCCCGCGCCGTGGGGCGCCTCGTGGCGTGGGGCGACCTCGACCGGCACGTGGTCGAGGAGGCTTTTCAGGCGGCGGGGGAGTCTGCAGGGCTGCGGCCGGCCGAGTGCCGCTCGACCCTGCGCAGCGCTTTGGACTGGTCCATCCGTACCGCCCGGCCCCGGGAGACGGCATGAGCCACCGCCCGGATCCCCGCCTGAAAAGCATCACCCGCACCCCGGACGGTCTCGGCGTCGCCGAACAGCCGCGCCCCTCGCGAGCCGTGGGCGCCTCGAAGGTCGTCGGCCCTTGGGCCGTCCCTTCAATCCCTGACCCGCACCCGACAGGCGGGCCCCGGATCGTCGGGATGCTCCACGTCAGCGCGCCTGGACGTGGCGTGACTCCCACAGCGACCTCCCGGTGTGACTGCGGACGTAACCGCAGCGCCGTCGGACAGCGGCAGGTGCTCGCCCTGATCGACGAACACACCGCCCACCGGGACCTGTGCCCGCTGCTCAACCCCATCGAAGGGAGGGATGCCGCATGAGCGCGCAGCCCATCGACGGAGCCGCCCTGCTCGACGAGGTCGAGCAGTTCCACCGCCGCTTCAACGTCTTCCCCACCGAGGCCGCCTACGTCGCCGTGGTTCTGTGGGACGCCCACGCCCACCTGATCGACTGCTTCGAGACCACGCCCCGGATCGCATTCCTCTCCCCCGAGCCCGGATCTGGCAAGTCGCGAGCTCTGGAGATCGTGGAACTGCTCACGCCCCGGCCGGTCAGCACCGTGTCGGCGTCCGCGAACGCCCTCTACCGTCTGGTCGACTCCGCCGAGGGCCTGCCCACCGTCCTGTTCGACGAGGTGGACACCATCTTCGGCCCGAAGGCCGGCGCGGACGAGGCTCTGCGCGGCTTCCTGAACGCCGGGTACCGACGCATCGGCGGCGCCCTGCGGTGCGTCGGGGACGGCTCCAACCAGAACGCGCAGGTCTTCGGCTCGTACTGCGCCGTGGCCATGGCCGGGCTCGGCTCGCTGCCCGACACCGTCCTGACCCGCTCGGTCATCGTCCGGATGCGCAAGCGCGCCCCGAACGAGAAGGTCGAGCCCTACCGCCAGCGCATCCACGAGAAGCAGGGCCATGCTCTGCGGGACCGCCTCGCCAAGTGGGCCGACACCGTCCGCGACCGCGTCGCGAACGCCTGGCCCGACATGCCAGAGGGGGTCACGGACCGGCCGGCCGACGTGTGGGAGCCGCTGCTCGCCGTCGCCGACGCGGCTGGCGGTGACTGGCGCACTCGGGCCCGCGCCGCGTGTGTCGAGCTGGTCCACGCCGCCCACGACAACGACGAAGCCTCTCTCGGTGTCCGGCTGCTGACCGACCTGCGCGACAAGGTGTTCTGCGGTTCCGACCGGATGCCCACCGCCGTCATCCTCGAAATCCTGCTCCGCATGGACGACGCCCCCTGGGGCGACCTGGACGACAAGCCGCTCAACTCACGCACCCTCGCGAAGCTGCTCGGCCAGTACGTCACCCCGGGGAACAAGCCCATCAAGCCGCGGGGCATTCGTACTCCGTCCGGCTTCCCGAAGGGCTACTACGCCGAAGACCTCACGGACGCGTGGAGCCGCTACTGTCCTCCGCCCCTGGAGGAATCCGCCACGTCCGCCACATCCGCCACACCGCAGGTCAGCAGGGGTGAATCCGTGGCGGATACCGCCACAGCCATCCGCCACATGTCTGCGGAAACCGCCACACCCCTCTTCCCGGTCGCGGGCTGACCACCCTCGCCGTCAGGTGCCGCCACACCGCGCGTGTGGCGGCACCTATCCGCCACAGAACCGCTATCCGCCACACATCCGAGGCTCTGACCTGCGATGTGGCGGCGTGGCGGACGTGGCGGATCCCTCAGAAGGAAGCCGACGCACGTGCCCGCTCTCTTGGAGGCCGCAGTGAGTTCAGCCCTGCCCACCACCCACACTGCGCTCACGGTTCCCGAGGTCATGGAGGCGCTGAGCCTCAGCCGTTTCAAGGTCTACGACCTCATCCGCTCGCGCCAGCTCAGGAGCATCAAGATCGGCCGGTGCCGCCGAGTACCCGCCGAATCACTTCGCACCTTTATCGAGACCCAGTTGGAGGAAGCTGCCTGATGGCACGCAAGAGGAACCCGAACGGCGCCGGCAGCATCTGGCAGCGTAAGGACGGACGTTACGAAGCCCGGGTCTACGTCCCTCAGCCTGACGGCACGCGCAAGAGGAAGACGGTCTACGGAGCCACGTGGGAGGAGTGCGACGCCAAGCGTCAGGAACTCGTCCTGCGCGACCGCCAGGGCATTCCGACGCCCACCCGCTCCGCCAAGCTCTCCGAGTGGCTCCCCTACTGGCTGGAGGAGTTCGTCAAGGACGATCGCAAGAAGACGACGTACGCCAAGTACGAGACTCACGTCCGCCTCTACTTGATCCCGCACATCGGCTCCAAGCGCCTGGAGAACCTGGGTGCGGCAGATGTTCGCCGCATGCTCACGGCCGTGACGGCGCAGGCCTCGCCGGCCACGGCCAAGGAGTCACACCGCGTCTTGCGCAGTGCGCTCAGTGCCGCTTGCCGAGAGGAACTGATCAGCAGGAACGTGGTCAAGCTCGTACCGGCCCCTCGGGTGCAGCCGCGGGAGCTGAAGCCGTGGGACTTGGAGCAGACGACGACGTTCCTGGAGGCAGCGAGGGCGGATCCGCTGTACGCAGCGTTCGTCCTGGCCGTGGCCCTCGGACTGCGCCGAGGAGAGGTTCTGGGATTGCGCTGGTCGGACATCGACCTGGAGCGTCGCACGCTCACCGTGCGGAATCAGATCCAGCGGGTGCAGAACGAGCTGTACGCCGACTCCACGAAGAACCGCCGCACCCGTGTCGTTCCTCTCCCGCTCATGTGCGTGCCGCCGCTGCGCTGGCAGCGTCTGCGGCAAGACGCGCAGCGCATGGCGGCCGGACACGAGTGGCACGCCAGTGACTACGTGTTCACGACTCGCACCGGGCGCACCATCGAGCCGATGAACCTCAGCCGTTCGTTCCAGCGCATCTCGGAGAACGCGGGGCTCCCCCGTATCCGGCTGCATGACGCCCGGCACGGGTGCGCGACGCTCCTGTTCGCCGCAGGCGTGCCGGCGCGGGTCGTGATGGAGATCCTGGGGCACTCTCAGATCGCTGTCACCATGAACATCTACACCCACGTCTCCGACGAGCACCGGAGGGAGGCGATGGGTCACATGGACCGACTGTTGCAACGCCGACGCCGGACGAAGTGAGTTACATCCCGAGCGACTTGAGGTGGCACCACTTGGTGCCACCTCTGCACTTGCCCTCCTTTACGCCGCGACGTCGATCCAAGGATGGCATGCCGCAGAAACCCGAGTCAGATCCTCTTTTGCGTCCATCCACTCGAGCGAGCCGGCGTCATAAACGTCAGGCAACCTACCGAGCCTTTCAATGAGTGCCTCTATTTCCTTCTCTGGAAGCACCGTGGTACCCAACATCCTATACCCGGTGTCGAAACACGTCCGCAAAGCGGCCTCCAGGGAATCTACACACTCCTTAAACTCTTGGATTTTCTTTAACCTTTCACCACCGTCACCAGCAGCGAGGCGCAGCACCTCTTGAGCTCGCACCACGTCCTTCACGTCCGACCAGATTCGTGTGCAAACCTTCCTCCCACGACTAGCCGTCCTATTGGCCGCAATTACAGAGGCGAGGACTAGAGTGGCAGATAGGGCAACCCGGGGCGCGAGTTCGTATCCTTTATTCGGAATTCCTGAAATCATGAGAGCCGCAGCGACTCCGAGCGAAACCATCGCAACTGATTGAAAAAACATTTCAGCTTTTATGTGGAACTTCATTGAGGTCCACGTCTGGGGCGACCTGTTGGCTAGGCGAAACGAGAGGCGCAGCATGGCGAAAGACATGATGACGCCGCCAGCCAGCAAGCGATTGGTCGTCGCTATAACCACCGTGACCGCAACCGTTGCCAGCAGCACAAGGATCAGCACCAGCGCCGGAACCGGGCAAACGGAAACCATACCGGTCACAGCAGATTCGATGCCCCGTTGAGCACTCTTGAAAGATGCCAGGGTGCCAAAGAGTAGAAACACTGAAGAGGCGACTATGAACGTCGTTTCTTCGGATCGAATGACAGTCGAAAAATCCCCCTTGCTGCCACTAATTCCAATGAGTGCGGTGGCAGATCCAAGGGTTGTCGAGAGAGCTACTATTGGTGGTACAACATGAGCTATCCAATGCCAGAACGCCCTTCGCGTTGGAGGCGGTTCCGGTTTTCCGTCATCGGGCGGGCTAACTCGCTCGTCCTCCTCCGAGTTCGAAGCCACTGCGACTCCCGATTTCTGTGGGCAACTTCGCACCTACTTTCAAGCGTGGCATCTCCAACATCCATGCGCCACTCCGCACAACGGTGTCCCCCCTCGCCTTAGGGTGTGGCGCCGAACGACTTGAAGGAACGAGCATGCCGGGGTCGCGTGGGTACGAGGCCGGGGCAGCTGTCAGGCCTTGCAGACACGTCGGACTGCGAAGCAGGATCCGGCGGCGACCACAGCTCTCACGAGTCGATGCGGCAGATCGCCTTACGAGTTAGCCGAACAGCGCACCCCAGCAGGCGGCATGGGGCCGCAGGTCGCACCGGCGCGCCGAGCAGCGACGCAGGTTGGCCGCTGCCGTCAGCCACTACCGTCAAAGGCCCCCGCAGCGGTGAGCTGCGGGGGCCTTTGCACTGGTGGGCGCGGACGGTTTCGAACCGCCGACATCTGCTTTGTAAGAGCAGCGCTCTACCCCTGAGCTACGCACCCGTGGAATGAGGCAACAGCGTACATGGCCCATGGGTGGGTCCCGCAAACCGATGCTCCCGGGGGGTAGCCCCACCCCGGGACGGTGGGCCGCCGGATCGTGGGTCGGTGAGGGGGCGCCGTAGCTTGGGGGGACTGTCAGCGGTTCACCTGGGGGATTGATCGTCATGGGCACTCGTCGTCGGATCCGCACGCTCCTCGCCTTCGGCGGGGTCGCCGTCGTCGCACTTGGGGTCGGGGGGTGCGGGGGTGCGGATGTCGAGGGGGCGCCCGTGGAGAAGAAGGCGTTCGCCTTCTCCGGGGGTGTGCTCACGATCGATGCCGACAATTCCGAGCTGGAGATCGTGCCCGCCGACATCAAGGACGTGCGGATCGCCCGGCAGGTCGACGGGTGGGTGTTCATGGGGGACGGGCCCGATGCCGTCTGGAAGCTGGAGGACGGGCGGCTCACGCTGCGGGTGGAGTGCGACGCCGTGGCGAGCGACTGCGACTCCGTCCACCGGATCCAGGTGCCCCGAGGGGTCGCCGTCACCGTGGAGGACGACAACGGGAAGGTGACGGCCGACGGCTTCGACACCGCCCTGAAGATACGGTCCGACAACGGCGACGTCGTCGTGCGCAACGCCTCCGGCGCCCTCGATCTCACCAGCGGGAACGGCGAGGTCGTCGTGGAGGGCGGCACCACGTCCGGGCAGGTCGTCGCGCGTTCCGACAACGGGGCCGTACGGCTCTCGCTGAGCGCCGTGCCGCGCCGGGTGGAGGCCGTCAGCGACAACGGCGAGATCGACATCGCCCTGCCCAAGGCCTCGTACGACGTCGACGGGCGCAGCGACAACGGCGAGGTCAGGATCGACGTGCCGACCCGGAAGGGCAGCGCCCATGTCGTGACCGCGCGCAGCGACAACGGGGAAGTCGTCGTCCGCAACGCGAACTAAAGGGCCGGTGTGTTCGTCTCTACCTGGTGGGAGAATGAACCGACCGGGCAGCGCGGCGATCACAGCACGGGAGAGGGACGTGGCGGCGACTCACGCAAGGGGCACGTCCATGCTGCGGCTCGCGCTCGCGCTTCCGCTCCTCGGCCTCGCCCTCGTCCCAGCCGCCTTCGCCGGCGGCGGTACGCGACGCTGGTTCGGCGGCCGGGGGGAGAGTCAGCGGGCCGAAGCGCAGGCCGCGAAGGACGATGCCGCCGCCGCCTTCTACGAACTCGACACCGCCCAGCGGGACCTGCGCCTCTCCATCGAGACGATCACGGCCGTCGACGACTCGCCCGGTGCCCGCCGCGCCGTCGACGGCTTCGCGGCCCTGGGGCAGCGGATCGACGAGGTCAGCCACGCCTACATCACCGCCGTCGACGCGCACGATCTCGACCGGGACGAGCTGGACGGGGCCACGGCCAACCGGGCCCGGACCGAGTTGACGCGCGCCAAGGACGAGCTCGTACGGGTCAAGGGGGAGCTGGACCGGTTCGCACAGGGGCTCGGGCCGCTGCTCGACAAGGCCGAGACACAGCTCGCCCGGCTCGCCCCCGCCGTCGAGCGTGCGCGCCAGGCGCTCCGGAGCGCGAGCACCGCTCTCGACACGGTGCGCCAGTCCGGTCTGAGAGCAGATGATCTCGCCGCCCGTCTCGCCGCCCTCGGGCCCGAGCTGACCAGGCTCAACGAAGGGGCCGGCCGTCATGGCGTCGCCGAGACCCTGCAGCGCGCCGACCAGGTCGTGCGGGACGCCGAGGCCGTCCGCGTCGAGGCCGAGCGGCTGCCCGAGCGTGCCGCCGAGATCGACAAGCGCCTGGTCTCCCTCCGCACCCGCGCCGAGGCGCTCACCACCCGGGCCGGGGCGGTCGAACCCGTCCTGTCCGAACTCCGGCGCCGTTTCTCCGCCGCCTGCTGGCAGGACCTCCAGCACGTTCCGGAACAGGCCGCCCACAGCGTCCACCAGGCCGAGGAAAGGCTCCACGAGGCCGCCAAGGCCCGCGCCGAGCAGCGCTGGCCCGACGCCACCAGCCTCCTCACCACCGCACGCTCCCTGCTCAACGCCACCGACGAGGCCGTCTCCGCCGCCGGGGACCGGCTCCGGCGTCTCGACGCCGTCGCCAAGGATCCGCGGCAGGAGACCGACCGCGCGCGGTTCGCGATCCGCGACGCCCAGCGTCTCGCCATGGCGGGCCGCACCACCCCCGACCCGCGTCATGCCCGCCCCCTCGACGACGCGGTGGGGCGGCTCGACCGGGCGATCGCCGCGCTCGACAGCGGGCGCCACCCCGACTACTGGCACTTCCTCGTCGAGCTGGAGGCGATCCGCGCCACCGCCGCCCACGTCGTCGAGGAGATCCGGGAGGAGCGGGGCGGGGGCAAGGCCCGCGCCGGCCGCTAGCCGCCCGCCGCACGCCCGCCGTCGTACGTCGGCGCCGCACGGGCTCGACTCGCGCCGCCCACCGGCCTTGTGCCGCCCGTTAGCCTGGTGGGCATGCCTCGTTACGAATACCGCTGCCGGATCTGCGGCGACACGTTCGAACTCAACCGCCCCATGGCCGAGTCCTCCGCCCCGGCCGCCTGCCCCGAGGGCCACGACGACACCGTCAAGCTGCTCTCGGCCGTCGCGGTCGGCGGTACGGCGGCCCCCACCGCCGCGAGCCGCGGTGGGGGCGCAGGCGGCGGTGGAGGTGGCTGCTGCGGCGGCGGCTGCTGCGGCTGACGCCGCTCAGCCTCAGGCTCAGACCCGGGCAGGTCAGGCCGGGCCGGGCAGCGGCGCCGAGCCGCCGAGCGCGGCCTCCGGCGTCGACACCGGCGTCGGGACCGCGCCCAGAACCGGGACCGTGACGCCGGGCCCGGCCTGGGCCGGTACCGACGCGCGGTGATCCCGTACCGAGCCCAGGAAGCGGCGCAGGATCTCCTCACCCGCCGCCACACCCCGCTCGGCGAGTACGTCCAGGTGCGGAGCCGTCCACTGGGTGTCGGCCAGCTCGCCGTGACCGGGCCGCCAGGCGCGGTCGGCGGCGAGGAGGAGGTCCGCATCGAGGAGCGAGTCCCCCGCCGCCAGAGTCAGGCCGGCGCCGCAGCGGCGGGCCACCTCCCGCATCGCCGCGCTCTTCGTGAGCGGCTTCGGCACGGCGTACACCTTGCGGCCCTGGAGCGAGACCGTCCAGCCGCGGTCCTCCGCCCACTCGCCGAACCGCTTGAGCCACTCCTCCGGCAGCCGCTCGCGCTCGACCACCAGGTACGCGAAGAGATCCTCTGCCACCCGGTGCTTGCGCACCCAGGACAGGTCGGTGGTCGCGGTGAAGTAGGCGCGGATCTCCGCGAGCGGCGCGCACTCGTCGGCGAGCCGGCGGACCACGCTCTCGTGCCAGTCCTGGTCGCTGACGCCGTCGACGAGCAGATGCCCGCCGTTGGCGCAGATCGCGTACTTCGGTTCCCGGCCGGGGAGTTGGATGCGCTGGTACTGCTTGCGCGTACGGGTCGTGGTCGGGACGAAGACGGCCTCGGCGGTCAGCTCCTCCAGGAGCGCGGCCGCGTCCTCGGTCAGGTAGGAGAGCGGCTTGCTCTCGTGCACCTCGACGCTGAGCAGCCGCGGCGCCTGCGCGTCGGGCATGCCGAGCGCGAGCGCGGCGGACGAGTAGATGAGCGTACGGTCGAGGTCGCTCGCGACCATCACGGTGGTGGTGCTCACTGGGAGATCACCGCCTTCCCGTCGGCGCCCGTGGCGCCCCGTGTGTACTGAGGGTGGATCAGTCCGACGCAGGTGTACGGGAGTTCGTCGACCTCCTCGACGGGCACCCCGCGCTGTTCGGCCAGGAGGCGTACGTGGGCGAGGTCGGCGCCCGCGCCCCGCTGCGCGAGGATCTTCCAGGGTACGCGTCGCAGCAGGACCCTGGTGGTCTCGCCGACGCCCGGCTTGACCAGGTTGACGTCGTGGATGCCGTACTCCTCGCTGATCCGCTCGACTGCCGCCCAGCCCTCCCAGGTGGGGGTGCGGTCGGCGGCGAGGAGCTCCTTGACCTCGGTGTCGACGGCCGCGCCCACCTCGTCGAAGCGGGCGGCGACGGCGTCGAGGAAGTCGTTGGACACGTCGGAGCCGGCCAGCTCGCGGTAGAACTTGCCACCGTGGAAGTCGTCGGGGCCGACGAGGTCGGCCCGCAGGACCGTACGCGATATCAGCCCGGACACGGTGGAGTTGAGGCACGCGGACGGGATGAGGAAGTCCTCGCGGGTGCCGTAGGTGCGCACGCACGAGCCGGGGTCGGCGAGGACGGCGATCTCCGCGACGAAGCCGGTGATGCCCTCCTTCGCCTCGAACTCCTCGATCGCGTCGGTGAGTTCGCGGGTGATGGCGCCCTTGCCGGTCCAGCCGTCGACGAAGACGACGTCGGCCGGGTCGTGGTGGGCGGCGAGCCAGCGCAGCGCGTTGGCGTCGATGCCGCGGCCACGCACGATGGAGACGGCGTAGTGGGGCAGGTCGAGTCCGTGGCGGGCCTGCGCCCAGCGGCGCATCAGGACGCCGACGGGCGTGCCGGCGCGGGCGAGGGAGACAAGGACGGGGCGGCGTCCGGCCCGCTCGGCGAGGACGGTCTCGGTGACGGTGCCGACGGCGCGGGCGATGCGGGCGGAGGAGGTGGCCAGGGCCGCGTGGAAGAGCTCCTGGTACTGGGCGCTGGGCTGGTACTCGACCGGCAGGGACTCCGCGTAGTGGGCGCCGCCGCTCTGGATGGCCTCCTCGCGCTCCTCGGTCGGGGCCTCCAGCTCGACGTCCGAGAGGTCCTGGAGCAACCAGCCGACCTCGTCGGGAGCGTACGAGGAGAAGGCGGGGCCGCGGAGGGGCTCGGGCAGCATGGAGCTCCTTTCGGGAGCTTCGGTGGCGGGAGCGGGGAGGTGGTTACGGGGGACGGCGCTCGGGACGGAGTCCACGGCGGGGCTCGGGACTCCCAGGGCGGGGCTCGGGACGGAGTCCACGGCGGGGCTCGGGACATAGCTCGGGACGACGGCCAGGACCACGTGCGGGACGTGTGCCGCGAGCTGGGCGAGCAAGCCGTCGGGGGCATGGAGCTCGGGGGTGTCGGCGGCCGAGTCGACGACGGCGACGACCGCGTCGAAGCCGGCTCCGGCGACGTTGTAGGCGTACCGCTCGCCCGGCCCGTCGGCGGGCGTGTCGTGCGCCGGGAAGACGAGCCGGGTGCGTATGGCGTAGCCGGGGTCGTCGACGGCGAGGACGGGCGAGCGGGTGGTGGTGGAGTACGAGACGTCCAGACCGGCCAGCTCCAGCTCGGTGCCGAGCCGCAGGGGCGCGTACATCAGCTCCTCGAAGCCGAGGACGAGGACGCGGGGTCCCGCGGGGCGCAGCGCCTCGGCGAGCCGCGCCGCCATGTCCGGCAAGGCTGCCTCCAGGCGGGCCCGGTGCTCGGGCGTGAAGCCGTGGCGCCCGCCGTCCGGAACGCCCTCGGGCCAGTCCAGAGGGACGCGTACGGGCTTGTCGCGAGGCGCCCGGGGCGCGGGCACGCCGAGGCCGCCGGAGGCCGTGGCCGGGCCGGTCACGGCGGGACCGCGGGGGACCGCCGCCGGATCGGCTGCGGCCGGACCGCCGGGGGCCGACGGCCGCGTCAGCGCGGGACCCGCCAGGGCCGCCACGCCCGCACCCGCGGCCGGATCATCGGGGGCCGGCAGGCCCGTCAGCGCGGGACCCGCCAGGGCCGCCACGCCGGGGCTCGTCAGGTCGGCCGCCGCGGGGCCCGCCGAGGCGGTTGTCGCTTCCGATTCGTAGCGGGCCACCAGTTCCCGGCCCTTCTGCAGGACGTCGGCCGGCAGGGCGACCGTGCCGGCCGCCATCGTCAGGAGGTCGACCCGGGCGCCGATCTCCGCCGCGAAGGCGGTGAGCCGGGCGCGGTCCTCGGGGGTGCGCATATCGACCAGGGCGACGATCACGTACCGGCTCCGCGGGTAGCGTTCGTGCAGGTCGCGGATGGTGTTGAGGACGGTGTTCCCGGTGGAGAACTCGTCGTCGACCAGGACCAGCGGCCCCTCGCCGGCCAGCAGTCTCGGGTCCTCCGGGAGGAGCAGGTGCGAGGTGGCGTGCGAGTGGGACTCCTCGAAGCCCCCGGCGGGGGCGACGCCCGCCACGGGCCGGCGCGTGGAGTGCAGATAGGGCGCGAGGCCCACTCCGTCCGCGACGCTGTGGCCGAGGCCGGTCGCCGTCTCCGCGTACCCGAGGACGACGGCACGGGCGGCCTCCTCGTCGCCGAGCAGCTCCCGTACCCGTACGCCCAGGTCGTACCCCGCGCCGCGGACCACCGACGGGCGCTGCGGCACGTGCTTGCCCAGCACGTTGGAGACCAGCAGATGCGCCCGCCTCGGATTGCGGCGCAGTGCGAGGCCCAGCAGGCCCGGAAGCCGCTCGTCGCCGTTCAGTTCGACGCCGAGCCGCTCAGCGACCCACGTTCCCGACCACACCACGTTCCGATTCACCTTCCGTCAGCCGGCCAGTCCGGCGGTGAGCAGATCCACGAAGCCGACGTCCTCCTTGGCGACGCCGAAGACCTCTGCGCGCAGCAGGGTCCGCTCGGCCCACGCGCGGTGCGGCTTCACTTCGTTCATCTTGTTCGTGTACGCGGAGCGCAGCACTCCGCCGCCGCCCCGTTCCGGCCGCAGGATGTCCTGGGCGTCGCTGTACTCCTCGTGGCTGACCACGGAGAGGGCGTGCACCGGCACCACATGGGTGGGGTGGATGCAGGTCTTGCCGAGCAGGCCGTTGGCCCGGTCGAGTTCGATCTCGCGCAGCAGCCCGTCGAGGTCGCGCTCGATGAGTGCGGTACGCAGGTCCTCCGCGCGGCCCTCCAGGAAGGGGCTGCGGCGCAGCTGTGGCTTGAACATGCGCTCGCCGAGCCGGAAGTACTCCCAGACCGGCCCGGTGATGGTGAAGCCGGTGCCGTCGGAGCGGCCGAGGACGTTGACGACGTCCGCGATGGCATGGGCGACGAGCTGGACGTCGTAGGCCGTCATGTCGGGTGAGCGTCGCAGGCCGTAGGCGGAGCAGAAGTCGGTGACGCCGAGTCGCAGGGCGAGGACCCGGTCGCGGTACTTGTCCACGGTCGCGGCGATGCCGGCGAGGGTCTCGGCGCGGGTCTCCAGGTGCAGCAGCTCGGGCGACTCGAGAACGGGCATGGCGAAGAGCCGTCGTCCGCAGGCCCTCTCGGCGGCGGTAAGCGCCTCCAGGAAGGCGTGGCCGCGCCGCTCGGTGAACTTCGGCAGGACGAAGCCGGAGAGGAGGTGGACGGTGTCGCCGAGGCGCGCGACCAGATCGGTGATCTGACGGGGCTCCCGGACCCGGATGAAGAGGAGGGGCACATCCAGGGGCGTCTCCGCGCCGACCTCCACGCGCGGGCCGGCGCCCGGGCGGACCTCCACGCCGGCGCCCGCGCCCGCCGCCAGGGCGGCGAACTGGCGGACGAGGTTGGCCTCGGCGGCCTCCACGTCGGCGTCGGCGATGGAGTCCTCCAGGCAGAGCACCATGGAGACGACCCCGCGTGCGGCCTGTTTGCGCACGTCGTCGGCGAGCCGCGGCCGGGTGGCCGGGCTGTAGAGCGTGGCCCCCAGGGCCACGGCGAGCGTGCTCGCCGGCGAGTCGGACGTGAACTCGGCCGGCTCCTGGTGGAACAACCCGGCCCGCGAAGCGGACGGGATGTGCCCGAAATGACGCATGTGACTCCCCCGACTGCCTCTGCGGGCCCTGATGACATGTGGCCGGTAATAGTACGTAGGTGCGGGTGTCCTTAGTTCCCTTGGCGCATGAAATCCAGGTAACTCATCCGTATCTGTCGCATGCCTCGCGCATCGCCCTTCCGGGCGCCTTCCGCGCCGCCACGCGGATCGGTACGGCCCCCGCGTTGTCCAGGGGTCCACGGGGAAGGCAGGATGACGGGCATGACGCACGCGATGCTGAAGGGCTCCAACGTCCCTCTCGACACCGCGGCCGTACGGGCCGTGCTCCGCTGGACCCCGGGCCCCGGGGTCCCCGACGTGGACGCCTCGGCGCTGCTGCTCGGCGTCGACGGGCGCGTGCGCTCCGACGAGGACTTCGTCTTCTACAACCAGCCGCGCCACCCTTCCGGGCTGGTGCGACGGCTGCCGAAGAAGCGGGTGGCGGAGGGTCTCACGGACACGGTCGAGGCCGATCTGGGCGGGCTCGACCCGTCGGTCGACCAGGTGGTGATCGCGGCCTCCTCGGACGGCGACACCTTCCGCTCCGTCTCCGACCTGCGGATCCTGCTGTACGACGCGACGGCGCCGGACCGGGAACCGCTGGCGCTTTTCGACGTCACCGCGGAGACCGGTGAGGAGACGGCGATCATCTGCGGCGAGCTGTACCGGCGCGGGGACGCCTGGAAGTTCCGCGCGGTGGGCCAGGGCTATCCGACCGGGCTCGTCGGCCTCGCCACCGACTTCGGCATCTCGGTGGACGAAGGCACGGACGAGGGCACGGACCAGAACGGGGGCGAGGGCGCCGGCCAGGACGTGGGCGCGCGCCCGGACGCGCGCCGGGCCCCCGAGCTGGATCCGGACGCGACGGTCGTCCACCCCACGCCCGTGGGCGTACCGCCGCAGCCGACCGCTCCCCCGGCGCCCGTACCGGCCTACGGTTACCCGCAGCCGGCCGTATCCGCGCAGCCCGCGTACGGCTACCCGCAGCCGGCCGCGGCCGCCGCGCCCGCACCCGACCCGAACTTCCGGATGCCGCCGATGGGCCCGCAGTTCGTCCGCCCCTGACGACGCCCTTGGCGGGGCCCCCGACCGCGCCCGTAACGGCGCCTCCGTGGCCACGCCTCAGGCCTTCGTCTTGTAGCCGCGCCCCCATTGCAGGCCCCACCCGTACAGCCGGTCCAGTTCGGCCTGGAAGCCGTACACGAACTTCACCTCGCGGCGGACGACGAGCTCGTCCTTGACGTTCTCGACGGTGAGCACCGCGCAGGAGCGGGCCTGCGGGGCGCGCTCGTCGAGCTCGATCTCGATCCTGGGCCCGTTGCTCGGGTAGAGCGTCACCTTGGCGTGGGTGCGGTCGAAGGCCGGCGTCTGGTCGTAGATGTAGACGAAGAAGAGCAGGCGCTTGATCGCTTCCCGGTGGTCGAGATTGACGAAGATCGTCTCTCCGGACGACCCGCCGAACCGGTCGTCACCGCTCAGATTCACGTACGGCGGTGAGTTCAGGGACCCGAAGAAGCCGCCGAGCGGCTGGATCACGCCCTTGCTGCCGTCCGCCAGCTCGTACATGCAGCCGAGGTCGAGGTCGACGTTGACCACGCCCTGGGTGTGCGCCTGGACGACCTCGGGCTTGAAGAGCTTCGAGGGATGGCGCAGCAGGCTCCCGCTCTGCCGGGAGCGGCCCTCGATGTCCGAGGTCCGCATCCGCCAGGAGAGGTTGACCCTCAGGTTGCCGGTGGCCGCGCCCTGTTTGGTGAGCGAGACCGACGGGCGCCGCCGGGTCAGTTCGATCGAATTGCTCGCGGCGCTGCCCGAGTCGAACTGCGCCGTCCTGCCAGGAAAGAGGCCGTCCCAGAAGGCCATGCGTCCCCACCCCCCACTCGACACCACGACATACGCGACCGACATACGCGGCGGGGCGGCCGGGTGCACCGGCCGCCCCGCAGTGAAGCGTTCCTCATTGCCGGGACTGTCACACCCCGGACGACACGTCGTTCTTGGCCGAGGTGTCAGCTTTCCCCTCGGCCGCCGCGAGTGCCTTGTTGCGGCGGAGGGAGGACCAGAAGGAGAGCGCGATCAGGACCACACCGATGGAGCCGGTGATGAGCTCGCTGATCTCGTGCTGGATGGTGATGAGCAGGATGACGGCGAGCGCGCCGATCGCGTAGTGCGCGCCGTGCTCCAGGTAGACGTAGTCGTCCAGGGTGCCTTCACGGACCAGGTAGACCGTGAGCGAACGGACGTACATGGCACCGATGCCGAGGCCGAGCGCCATCCAGAAGATGTGGTTGGTGATGGCGAAGGCGCCGATGACACCGTCGAAGGAGAACGAGGCGTCGAGGACTTCCAGGTACAGGAAGAGGAAGAACGCGGCCTTGCCGGCGAGGCCGACCGCGGAGACCGGCTTGCCCTGGGCCTTGGCCTTCTCCTCCTCCTCGTGCTCGCGCTCCTCCTCTTCCTCCAGCTTGCCCTCGAAGAAGCCGGAGAGACCGCCGACGATCAGGTACGTGATCAGGCCGGCGACACCGGAGAGCAGAACGGTCGCGGACTTGTCCAGGTGGCCGGTGCTGGTGTGTGCGTGGGTCGCGAAGGTCATCGCCGTGACGAGCAGGGCGATGAGCGCGACACAGACCGACAGCATGTCGACCTTGCCGAGCTTGGCCAGCGGGCGCTCGAGCCAGCCGAGCCACTTGATGTCACGGTCCTCGAAGATGAAGTCGAGGAAGATCATCAGCAGGAACATCCCACCGAAGGCGGCGATCGCCGGGTGGGCGTCCGTGACCAGGGCCTCGTACCGCTCGGGATTGTCCAGGGCCAGCTGGACGGCCTCGATGGGACCGACCTTGGCACTGATGGCGACGATCGCGACGGGGAAGACCAGCCGCATGCCGAAGACCGCGATCAGGATGCCGATCGTGAGGAAGATCTTCTGCCAGAAGGCGTTCATCTTCTTCAGGATTCCGGCGTTGACAACCGCGTTGTCGAAGGACAGCGAGATCTCGAGGATCGACAGGATCAGTACGACCCCGAACGCCTCCCACCCCCACTGCCAAGCGGCGAAGGCCAGGCCGAGCGCCGTGATGGCGAACGACCAGCCGAAGGTTTTCAGAACCACTGTCTACCCCATCGTGAAACTACTTGGCTTTACGAAACGTTGACCCCGAAGTCTAGAGCGATGCCCCGCAGCCCCGACGCGTACCCCTGACCGACCGCGCGGAACTTCCATTCGCCGTTGTACCGGTAGAGCTCGCCGAAGATCATCGCGGTCTCGGTCGAGGCGTCCTCGGAGAGGTCGTAGCGGGCCAGCTCCTGACCGTCCGCCTGGTTCACCACGCGGATGAACGCATTGCTGACCTGGCCGAAAGTCTGCCCGCGGTTGTCGGCCTCGTGGATCGAGACCGGAAAGACGATCTTGTCGCAGTGGGCGGGGACCTGGGTGAGGTCCACGATGAGCGACTCGTCGTCGCCGTCACCCTCGCCGGTGAGGTTGTCGCCGGTGTGTTCGACGGAGCCCTCGGGGCTGGTGAGGTTGTTGTAGAAGACGAAGAACTCGTCCCCGAGTACCCGCCCCGACTGGCACAGCAGGGCGCTGGCGTCGAGGTCGAAGGGCGCTCCCGTGGTGGAGCGCGCGTCCCAGCCGAGGCCGACCAGCACCTTGGTGAGATTGGGTGCGGCCTTGGAGAGGGAGACATTGCCTCCCTTGGCGAGCGTGACGCCCATGATGTGGTTCCTCCCCGGTGAGTACCGCTGATGCTGCCCTGCAGATACCACTGACCCTGCTGATGCTGCCGGTCCTGCTGGTGCTGCCGGCCCTGCCGATGCGGCTGGTGCTGCTGATGAGGCACGTCCGGCGCCGCACGGAGAGTGCGGCGCCGGACGGATCGGTGTCGTGCGGTGCGGTGGACGACTCAGACGTTGACGCCGAAGTCCGCCGCGATGCCGCGCAGGCCCGAGGCGTACCCCTGGCCGACAGCGCGGAACTTCCACTCGTCTCCGTTGCGGTACAGCTCGCCGAAGACCATGGCGGTCTCGGTCGAGGCGTCCTCGGAGAGGTCGTAACGGGCGATCTCGGCCCCGCCGGCCTGGTTCACGACGCGGATGAACGCGTTGCGGACCTGGCCGAAGGACTGCTGGCGGTTCTCGGCGTCGTAGATCGACACCGGGAAGACGATCTTGGCGACATCGGCGGGCACCGTGGCCAGGCTGACCTTGACCTGCTCGTCGTCACCCTCGCCCTCGCCGGTCAGGTTGTCACCGGTGTGCTCGACCGAGCCGTCGGCGCTCTTCAGGTTGTTGAAGAACACGAAGTCCTGGTCGTTGCGGACCTTGCCCTCCGCGCTGACCAGAATGGCGCTGGCGTCGAGGTCGAAGTCCGTCCCGGTGGTGGTGCGGACGTCCCAGCCCAGACCGACGGTGACGGCGGTCAGGCCAGGGGCCTCCTTGGTCAGCGAGACGTTGCCGCCCTTGCTGAGGCTGACTCCCACGAGTCCCTCCATGTGGTTTCCAGGGGCAGCGCCCCCGTCGTGCGTTGGCATCGGATCAACGACTGGATCCTAGTGACGGGTTCCCGGCCAGGACAGACGATTCGCCCCGATGTCTGGAGGGCGTGTCCGGAACGTGCCTGGAGGGGGTGTCCAGAAGGGGGCGCCTCCAGAGGGTCTAGAGGGTGTCGAGCGCCTTGAGGTAGTCGTTCAGGTCGCGGGCGTCCGGCAGGGCGTTGACGACGCTCCAGCGGACGACGCCCTCCTTGTCGATGATGAAGGTGCCACGGACGGCGCAGCCCTTCTCCTCGTCGAAGACGCCGTAGGCGCGCGAGGCCTCGCCGTGCTTCCAGAAGTCGGAGAGCAGCGGGTACTCCAGGCCCTCCTGCTCGGCGAAGACGCGCAGGGTGTGGATGGAGTCGTTGGAGACGGCCAGCAGCTGGGTGTCGTCGTTGACGAACTTCGGGAGGTTGTCGCGCAGCTCGCACAGCTCACCGGTGCAGACGCCGGTGAACGCGAAGGGGTAGAAGAGCAGCACGACGTTCTTCTCCCCCTGGTAGTCGGAGAGCCTCACGGTGCGGCCGTGGTTGTCCTTGAGCTCGAACTCCGGGGCCTTGGTGCCGACCTCGATCGCCATGCGTACGCGTCCCTTCCGCTGGACCCTGTGAACCGTGTGGACCTGATGGACCTCGTTGACCTTCACTCGCCGGCCCTCGTTGGACCGAACAGGTGAAGGGCCAGCTTAGGACGCGGCCCACCGGGTCCACGCACAGAGCCCCCGCCGACCGAGGTCGACGGGGGCTCCTGCTGCTTGGGAGATCAGCGCTTGGGTGCGACGAGCCGGGTACCCGACCAGTCCTTTGCCACGCTGATGCTCTTGGTCTGGGAGAAGCCGGCGGTCTGCGCGGCATCGCTGATGTCGCTCGGCTCGACGTAGCCGTCACGGCCCGTCTTGGGCGTCAGCAGCCAAAGGTTTCCGCCGTTGTCCAGCAGGCCGATGGCATCGACCAGGGAGTCCGTCAGATCTCCGTCCTCGTCGCGGAACCAGACCACCACGGCGTCGGCGACGTCGTCGTATTCCTCGTCCACGAGATCCGACCCGATGATGGACTCGATGCCTTCGCGGAGATCGAAGTCGACGTCGTCGTCGTAACCGATCTCCTGGACCACCTGTCCGGGCTCGAACCCCAGCCTCGCTGCCGGGTTGGTCCGCTCCTCCGCGTGGTCCGCGGTCGCGCTCACGGCTTGCCTCCTGATCATGTATCGGAAAATGCTTCGGCCACGCGCGTACGCGCGGCGCTGGCCGTAGTCCACACGTGCTGGGCGGATCGCGCAAGTACTGGGCCGTCGAGACCGCCGAAACGGTGACGTTTGGGGCCGTCTCGCCGCAACTTCCGAACCACATCCGCTCCGCTCCGTGAGGAGAGGCACACGCTTCGTACCGCTTTGTGGTCTTCCGCGGTTTCAGTCTGCCGAACGTGCGGCCGGAACGCATGCGCGGGTTGGGCGTAAGGTTGCGATTTGACCCAACCAGGCACCCAGTGGGGATTACCCCTCGGTAGAGATGACGTTTGACACCGATGGGGTACACGATGGACGTCCCGGCCTCCTGTGGGCTCCATCGAAGCTCCACCGAACAGCGAAGGAACAGCGTGGCTTCCGGATCCGATCGCAATCCGATCATCATTGGCGGCCTTCCCAGCCAGGTCCCGGACTTCGATCCGGAGGAGACCCAGGAATGGCTCGACTCGCTCGACGCCGCCGTCGACGAGCGAGGCCGTGAGCGGGCCCGCTACCTCATGCTCCGCCTGATCGAGCGGGCCCGCGAGAAGCGTGTGGCCGTACCCGAGATGCGCAGCACGGACTACGTCAACACCATCGCGACCAAGGACGAGCCGTTCTTCCCCGGCAACGAGGAGATCGAGCGCAAGGTCCTCAACGCGACCCGCTGGAACGCCGCCGTGATGGTCTCGCGCGCGCAGCGCCCGGGTATCGGGGTCGGCGGTCACATCGCCACGTTCGCCTCCTCCGCCTCGCTGTACGACGTCGGCTTCAACCACTTCTTCCGCGGCAAGGACGAGGGCGACGGCGGCGACCAGATCTTCTTCCAGGGCCACGCCTCCCCCGGCATCTACGCCCGCGCCTATCTGCTGGACCGGCTGAACGAGACGCAGCTCGACGCCTTCCGCCAGGAGAAGTCGAAGTTCCCGAACGGGCTGTCCTCGTACCCCCATCCGCGGCTGATGCCGGACTTCTGGGAGTTCCCGACCGTCTCGATGGGCCTCGGCCCGCTCGGCGCGATCTACCAGGCCCGGATGAACCGCTACATGGAGGCGCGCGGCATCGCCGACACCTCCAAGTCGCACGTCTGGGCGTTCCTGGGCGACGGCGAGATGGACGAGCCGGAGTCGCTCGGCCAGCTGTCCATCGCCGCCCGTGAGGGCCTGGACAACCTGACCTTCGTCGTCAACTGCAACCTGCAGCGGCTCGACGGTCCGGTACGCGGCAACGGCAAGATCATCCAGGAGCTGGAGTCGCAGTTCCGGGGCGCCGGCTGGAACGTCATCAAGCTGGTCTGGGACCGCTCCTGGGACCCGCTGCTCGCGCAGGACCGCGACGGCATCCTGGTCAACAAGCTGAACACGACGCCGGACGGGCAGTTCCAGACGTACGCGACGGAGACCGGCGCCTACATCCGCGAGCACTTCTTCGGGGACGACCACCGGCTGCGCGCGATGGTCGAGAACATGACCGACGAGCAGATCCTCCACCTGGGCCGCGGCGGTCACGACCACAAGAAGGTCTACGCGGCCTTCGCGGCGGCCAAGGCCCACAAGGGCCAGCCGACCGTGGTGCTCGCGCAGACCGTCAAGGGCTGGACCCTCGGCCCGAACTTCGAGGGCCGCAACGCGACCCACCAGATGAAGAAGCTGACGGTCGACGACCTCAAGCGCTTCCGCGACCGGCTGCACATCCCGATCACGGACAAGCAGCTGGACGAGGGCTATCCGCCGTACTACCACCCGGGTCGCGACTCGGAGGAGATCCAGTACATGCACGACCGCCGCAAGGCGCTCGGCGGGTACGTGCCGACCCGCGTCGTGCGGGCGAAGCCGCTGGCCCTCCCGGAGGAGAAGACCTACGCGGCGGCCAAGAAGGGTTCTGGCCAGCAGTCGATCGCCACGACGATGGCGTTCGTCCGCATCCTCAAGGACCTCATGCGGGACAAGGAGATCGGCAAGCGCTTCGTGCTGATCGCCCCCGACGAGTACCGCACCTTCGGCATGGACGCGTTCTTCCCGAGCGCCAAGATCTACAACCCGCTGGGCCAGCAGTACGAAGCCGTGGACCGCGAGCTGCTGCTCGCGTACAAGGAGTCCCCGACCGGTCAGATGCTGCACGACGGCATCTCGGAGGCTGGCTGCACCGCCTCGCTGATCGCCGCGGGTTCCGCGTACGCCACGCACGGCGAGCCGCTCATCCCGGTCTACGTCTTCTACTCGATGTTCGGTTTCCAGCGGACCGGTGACCAGTTCTGGCAGATGGCCGACCAGCTCTCGCGCGGCTTCGTGCTCGGCGCCACCGCCGGCCGTACGACGCTGACCGGTGAAGGCCTCCAGCACGCGGACGGCCACTCGCAGCTGCTCGCCGCGACGAACCCCGCCTGTGTCTCCTACGACCCGGCGTTCGGCTTCGAGATCGCGCACATCGTCCAGGACGGCCTGAGGAGGATGTACGGCCCCGACGCCGAGGACGTCTTCTACTACCTGACCGTCTACAACGAGCCGATCCAGCACCCGGCGGAGCCCGCGGACGTGGACGTCGAGGGCATCCTCAAGGGCATCTACCGCTTCAAGTCCGGCGAGGCGGGCGCGATCCCGGCGCAGATCATGGCGTCGGGCGTGGCGGTGCCGTGGGCGGTCGAAGCGCAGCGGATCCTCGCCGAGGAGTGGAACGTACGCGCCGACGTCTGGTCGGCGACCTCCTGGAACGAGCTGCGCCGCGAGGCCGTCGAGGTCGACCGGCACAACCTGCTCCACCCGGACGAGGAGCAGCGCGTACCGTACGTGACGCGGAAGCTCTCCGGCGGGGAGGGGCCGTTCGTGGCGGTGTCCGACTGGATGCGTTCGGTCCCGGACCAGATCTCCCGCTGGGTGCCGGGCGCCTACACCTCGCTGGGCGCGGACGGCTTCGGCTTCGCGGACACGCGCGGTGCGGCCCGCCGCTACTTCCACATCGACGCGCAGTCGATCGTCCTGGCGGTCCTGACGGAGCTGGCTCGTGAAGGCAAGGTCGACCGGTCGGCCCTCAAGCAGGCCGTGGACCGCTACCAGCTGCTCGACGTGACGGCGGCGGACCCCGGCGCCGCGGGCGGCGACGCGTAGAGGCCCGTCCGGCGATCGGGCATTCGGACCTCCGGCATTCGTGCTGGTGAGGGGCGGTGGGACCGGCGGTTCCACCGCCCTTCGGCGTTGCCTACGATGCCTGTCATGAAGGAACGCACCGCGCAGCTGCGCTGGGAAGCGAGCACCCGGACACCGCTGCTGGGGCTCGCCGTCGTGTTCGGCATCGCCTACGCCGTGCCGATCGTCGCGCCCGACGCGGACGCCTGGGTGCACCGGCTGTGCACCCACGTCGAGTGGCTCGTGTGGGGCGCGTTCGCCCTCGACTACGCCGTCCGGCTGGTGCTCGCGCCCGCCAAATGGCTGTTCGTGCGCAGCCATCCGCTGGACCTGCTGGCGGTGCTGCTGCCGCTGGTCCAGCCGCTGCGGCTGCTCCGGGTGGTGTCCACTCTCCTCCTCGTGGGCCGGCGGGCCCGGATGGCCCCACAGATCACACTCACCACCTATGTGGCGGGCGCGGTGGTCGGGCTGATGATGTTCGGCTCGCTGGCCGTGCTGCACGTGGAGCGGAACGCGCCGGACGGGAACATCAGGACGCTCGGGGACGCCGTGTGGTGGTCGTTCACCACGATGACGACCGTGGGGTACGGCGACCACGCCCCGACCACGGGGCTCGGCCGCGTCCTCGCGGTGGGACTGATGCTCTCGGGGATCGCGCTGCTCGGTGTGGTCACCGCCAACATCGCCGCCTGGTTCATCTCCCGCTTCGACCGGGACGACGCGGTGGAACGCCGGCAGACGGAGCTCCTCGAGGCGCTGACGCGCGAGGTGAAGGAGCTCCGCGCGGAGGTGGCCCGGCTCTCGCCGCCCTCCGCGGCCGCGCCGGAGCAGGGCGGCTCCGCTATCGCTCCCAGATCTTGAAGGCTCTGACCTGGTACGGCGTCTGGGGCGTCCAGGTCCCCCGGCCCGGGTAGGTCTCGAACTCCCCGGTCTCCGCGCACTCGGCCGACTGGTAGGCGGTCACCGGCCGCCCGGTCCGGTTGGCCAGGGCCTGAGCCGTGGTGCCGGCGGGAAGCGCGACGCAGCTGTCGACGTCCGTGTCGGCGAGTTCGTACCGCTGCGCCTTGCCCTTGAAGTCGGACTTCGGCCAGAGGCAGAGCTGCCCGGGCGCGCAGGCCCCGAGCGTGGGCGCCGGAGCCCCCGCGCCCGCGGTCGCGGTGCCGGCGGTCGCGGGCCGTGCGTGCAGCAGTGTCGCCGGAAGGGCGGTGAGCAGGGTGGCCGCCAGGGCGGCCGGGAGAACGGTCTTCGTACGCATGTCGGTGAACCCCCGTGTTCGTCACTCTCTGTAATCAGAACTCTGAGGGAGTGGTGACCTCGTTGGGAAGAGGCTCCGAGTCGGTTCACCCGGATAGGTGACAGCCCCGCCGGACGGGTCCGGCGGGGCTGTCGGCAACGCTGTGTTGACGGGTCAGACGCGGCTGACGCGTCGACCTCAGATGTGGGCTCCGCCCGCACCGGCCTCCGCGTTCTCGCCGCGCTTGGTGAACACGGCGACCCCGGCCGCGACGGCGGCCACGACACCGGCGACGGTGAAGGCGAGCCCCATGCCGTCCAGGAAGGTGTCGTGGATGACCCCGCCGATCCGGTCGAGCATGTCCGGGGTCATACCGGGCGCCTGGGCCAGCTCCTGCGGGACCATGCCGAACTCGGCGGCCTGCTCCAGACCGGGAGCGGGCTCACCCGGAACTCCGGCGGCCGTCCAGTTCTCCGCGAAGTCGCTGGAGACCTTGGAGGACATGACCGCACCGAGCACGGCCGTGCCGAGCGCGCCGCCGACCTGCATCGCGGCCTGCTGCAGACCGCCCGCCACGCCGGAGAGCTCCAGCGGGGCGTTGCCGACGATGACCTCGGTGGCGCCGACCATGACCGGGGCGAGCCCCAGGCCGAGGAGGGCGAACCAGAGGGACATGGCGAAGGTGCCGGTCCCCTCGGAGAGGCTGATCATGCCGAACATCGCGGCCGCGGTGCACACCATGCCGCCGACCAGCGGGATGCGCGGGCCGAACTTGGTGATGAGCGCGCCGGCCAGCGGCGAGGAGACGATCATCATCGCGGTCAGCGGCAGCAGGTGCAGTCCGGCGTCGATCGGGCCGAGACCCTGGACGCCCTGGAGGTAGAAGGTCACGAAGAACAGGCCGCCCATGAAGGCGAAGGCCATGAGGACCATCAGGACCACACCGGCCGAGAGCGGCACGGAGCGGAACATGGCCATCGGGATGAGCGGCTCCTTGACCTTGGTCTCCCAGTAGGCGAAGACGCCGAAGAGCAGCATCGCGCCGAGCAGGCAGCCCCAGGTGTTGCCGCTCGCCCAGCCCCAGTCGGCACCCGCCTGGATGATCCCCCAGATGAGCGATCCCATCGCGCCGGAGAGCAGCAGGATGCCGAGCACGTCGAAGGAGCGCGGGGCGTTCTCGGCGCGGTGGTCCTTGAGGATCACCAGACCGAAGACGAGCGCGATCACACCGACCGGCACGTTGATGAAGAAGACGGACTGCCAGCTGACGTGCTCGACGAGGAAGCCGCCGAGGATCGGGCCGCCGGCCGTGGAGGCGCCGATGACCATGCCCCAGATACCGATGGCCATGTTCAGCTTCTCGGCGGGGAAGGTGGCGCGCAGCAGGCCGAGCGCCGCGGGCATCAACAGGGCGCCGAAGAGGCCCTGCAGCACGCGGAAGCCGATCACGAAGGCGATCGAGTCGGACAGGCCGATGGCGCCGGAGGCCGCGGCGAAGCCCGCGATGCCTATCAGGAAGGTCTGGCGGTGGCCGAAGCGGTCACCGAGCTTGCCGGCCGTGATCAGGGCGACCGCGAGGGCCAGGAGATAACCGTTGGTGATCCACTGCAGCTGATCGAGGGTCGCGCCGAGGTCGTGCTGGATCGCCGGGTTGGCGATGGCGACGATCGTGCCGTCGAGCGCGACCATCATCACGCCGACAGCCACGGCGAACAGAGTCAACCAGGGGTGGCCGCGCAGTCCCTTCGCCGGGGCCGGGCTGGGATTCTGGGCACCCCCGTCACCCTGCGGGGCCTTTTCCATGGTGGTCTGACTAGTCATGCGAAAGAGGCTAGTGTCAGCGACTGACAATTGACAAAGCGTTTCACACGCCGGTAACTGTCACGTAGCTCACAGGTACCCTGAAGGCCACGAAGCGTGAGAAAGAGGCGAAAAGAGGGCCATGAGGTGACGGTTTCCGGACTGCGGGAACGGAAGAAGCAGCGCACCCGGGACGCGCTGCTGCGGGTGGCCCTCGAACTCTTCACGACACAGGGGTACGAGCGGACGACCGTCGACGAGATCGCCGACGCGGTCGAGGTCTCCCAGCGCACCTTCTTCCGGTACTTCTCCTCCAAGGAGGAGGCCGCTTTCGCCGTCCAGCAGATGGTGGAGGAGCGCTTCGTCCGCGCGCTGGCGGAGCGCCCCGCCGAGGAGGGTCCGCTCGACGCGATGCGCAACGCCGTTCTCGCCTCCTGGGACACCATCGGCGAGGCGATCATGGAGGTCGTGCCCGTCGAGCAGTATCTGCGGACCTTCCAGATGATCGAGTCGACGCCGGCGCTGCTCGCCGTCCATCTGCGCCGCTCGACCGAGATGGAGGAGGCCCTCGCCCGGCTGATCGCCGAGCGCGAGGGCCTGGACGTGGACGAGGACCCGCGCCCCCGGATCGCGGTGGCGGCGTTCAGCGGGGTGATGCGGGTGACCGGTCAGCTCTGGGGCCGGGGCACCGACCCGACGCTGGAGGCGATCCGCGAACTGACCGAGCGCTACCTGGACCACCTGGCCCCGGCCCTCGAACCGGACTGGCGGAACTGACGGCTCCGTAAGCACACAGGTGCGTTCCGCAGGCGCGCACGTGCGAAGGCCACCGGTCACGACGCAAGTGCACGCGTGAGGCGTACGCCCGCGCGTACGGAGCGTCACCACGCTCCGCCGTCCGATGTGATCCACCTCACCCGGCCGCACGAAGGCCCGCTCGCGTCTCCTAGGGTGGCGCGCAGTGACTTCCTTCGACTCCTCCCCCACCCTCTCCGCCTGGCGCATACTGCTCGCGCTGGCCGTGGCGTTCGTCCTCCTCGCCACCACCGGCTGGACGACGATCCGGCAACAGCGCGGGCCAGGGGAGCCCCGCCAGACCGCGCTCGCCTCCTGGGCGCACGGCAGGATCGGCGACCGGGCGCTCCCCGACCCGGCGTCCCCCGCCCGTACGATCGCCGCGTTCTTCGCCTCCATCGGCCCGAAACGGGGCGCTTCACTCGCCGACGCGCACCCGCTCGTCGTCGGCAATCTCGACGGCGCCCCGGTCACCCTCCGCTACCGCGCCAACCGGCTCGCCCTCGCCCGCGCCCTCGCCGCCGAGCGAGGCAGGGTCGAGGACCCCCGACTGAGCGCCACCGGCCGGCACGAGGCACTGCGCCGGGTGCACCGCTTCACGTCGCTGATGCGGACCGGCCGGCAGATCCTCGCCTTCGACCCCAGCGGTCCGGGGCGGACGGCCGAGGTGCTCGGCGATCTGGACCGGGCCCGGCGGGTCTCGGTGATCGTGCCCGGCGTCGACACCAACCTGCTCACCTTCCAGAAGACCCACCGGAAGTACTCGGCCCCCGCCGGAATGGCCGAATCGCTCTACGCCGCCGAGCGCAGGGCCGCACCCGGCTCCCCCACCGCCGTCATCGCCTGGGCCGACTACACCGCCCCCGTCGGGGTGGGCATCGACGCCGCCATGGGGCGTCTGGCCTCCGCGGGGGCGGTACGGCTCGTCGACATGACCACCGCGCTGCCGGGCACCTCGCGCGTCAGCCTCTTCTGCCACAGCTACGGCTCGGTGCTGTGCGGGGTCGCCGCGCCCCGCCTGTCCGCCCGGGTGACGGACGTGGCCGTGGCCGGGAGCCCCGGCATGCGGGTGGAGAGCGCGGCCGAACTGTCGACCCGGGCCCGGGTGTGGGCGATGCGGGACGCCGACGACTGGATCCAGGACGTGCCGAACCTGGCGGTCGGCGGGGTCGGGCACGGGGCGGACCCGGTGACGCCGGAATTCGGCGCGCGGCTCCTCTCCGCCGCCGGGGCCACCGGCCATACCGGCTATTTCGAGCCGGGCACCGACAGCCTCGACAACTTCGCCGCGATAGGCGTTGGTTCGTACCACAGCCTCACGTGCGCGAGCGCCGACAGGGCTTGCCGCAGGGGAATCTCCGGCGCGGAGGGCCTCTGACGCGCGTAGAGCCCGGCATTCCGGACCCCCGCGCAGGGGCGACGCGGGGGCGCTCGCCGCATACGATGAGGCACATGGGTGATGTGCTGGCCGGAATTCATGCCACCTGGGAGTTCGAGAGCGACGCCGTCGTCATCCGCTTCGAACGAGGGATCCGCACACCGAAGCTGTTCCAGACGCTGCGCGAACGCCGCGTCCCGCACGAGGCGTTGGCGTCGGTGACGCTCGCGCCGGGCAAGCGGGGCACCGTCGTGCTGCACGCGGTGCCGCGACCGGGCGCCGATCCCCTGATGGAAGCGGCCGCGGGGCAGCTGAAGGAAGGGTGCGACCCGTACCGACTGGTGCTTCCGGCCGAGCGGGAGACGCTGGCGGAGTACTACGGGGACGAACTGCGGCCCCTGCTCACGGCGGGCGCGGAGCCGGCGGACGCCTTCCTGGTGGCCGCGCCGGAAGGACCGCAGTCCTTCAAGGCGTACGACGGGAAGGCGAGCTTCGACGGGAGGTCGGAGGTCACGTTCCACTGGTCCTGGTCCGGTGCGTCATCGGAGAAGTGGAAGGCGGGCGACCAGACCTTCCCGGTACGCGATCTCAGCGGGGTCGAGTGGCGCTCGCCGGACGTCTTCGACGGTTACCTGCGCCTGCTGCCCCGTTCCGGCGAGCCGCGCCCGGCCCAGGTGGACCGCGACCCGGCGGCCGTCGTCTTCGGTCTGGGCTACGGCCCGGTCCACCAGTCGCTGCCGTTCGCCGCGTCGGTCCTCGCCGCGATCCGCGGGGCGGCCCGGACGGCGGGGGCGCTGGAGACGGAACGGCGTGATCCGGTCGGCGTGGCGGAGCGGATCCGGTATCTGGGGGAGCTGCACCGGGCGGGTCTGGTGACGGACGAGGAGTTCACGGTGAAGAAGGCGGAGCTGCTGGCGGAGCTGTGATCCGGGGCGCGGGGGCGCGCCGGTCTCATACCTCGGTATCGGTCGGCGTCCGGCTCTCCGGTATGACGCCCTGCGCCGGGGAGGCTGCCTAACCTGAGCGGGCCATGAGTACCGACACCTCCGCCACCGCCCCTGACCCCGCCCCCCGAGCCCCCTCGCGCGCCGCGCGCTTCCTCGCCCCCGCGCGGGAGATGACGCAGGCGTTCGGGGCTGCCCTCGCGACGCCGACGCGGCCGGGCGCCCCCCTGCTCGCCTCGGCCCAGAAGCGGTGGCTGCGGCTGCTGCCGTACGGCGTCGCCTTCGCCTTCGTCGCCTCGCTGCTGCCCGTCACCATCACGGTTCTCGTCAACGACTACCAGGTCAACGGCGCCCTCGCGGGTGCCCTCGCCACCGCCCAGACCGCGCCGCTGCTGCTCGCGGTGACCCGCCCCCTCCAGGCCTGGTGGATCATCGGGACCGCCGATGTCGCCGGTGCGCTGGTCACGCTCGCCGCCGACGGCCTCGACGGGCGTTCCTGGCCGTGGACGCCGATGGTCGTGGTCGGCTACCTCGCCCTGATGCTCGCCCTGGGGCTGCGCGAGTCGCGACGGGCGCTGCTCGGGGTGTGGCTGGTGACCGGCGCCGTCGGCTTCGCTTTCGAGCTGGTCTCACAGCAGCACAGCGACGGCGTGCACGTCCTGGTCTTCGTCCTGAGCGGGGTCGTCCTGCTCATCACGGCGACGCTCCGGGAGCGCGGCGACGCCGAGCGCCGCACCGCCGAGGAACGGGCGCGTACGACCCTCCTCGAGGAGCGGGCCCGGATCGCGCGCGAGCTGCACGACGTGGTCGCGCACCACATGTCGGTGATCACCGTGCAGGCCGACTCGGCGCCGTACCGGATTCCCGGCCTTCCGGAGGCGGCCCGCGAGGAGTTCACCTCGATCGCCGCGAGCGCGCGAGAGTCCCTCGCCGAGATGCGGCGGCTGCTGGTGGTGCTGCGCAGCGAGGGCGCGGAGGGCGAACGGGCGCCGCAGCCGGGCCTCGACCGGGTGCAGCAGCTGATCGAGGCGACGGTACGGGCGGGGGTGCCGGCCCGGTTGTCGTTCTCGGCCGAACTGGCCGCCCGGCTCGGTGACGTACCGCAGGCGGTGGACCTGTCGGCGTACCGGATCGTGCAGGAGGCGCTGGCGAACGTGGTGCGGCACGCGCCGGGCGCGGAGACCCGGGTGTCGGTGACCTCGGACGACGACTGGCTGACCGTCCTCGTCGTCAACGGGCCGGTACCGGCTCGCACTTCGCCCCTGGAAGGCGGTACGGGGACCGGGCACGGGCTGGTCGGCATGCGGGAACGCGTACGGTTGACCGGCGGCACGCTGGACACCGGTCCGCTGCCGGACGGCGGCTTCCGGGTGGCCGCGCGCCTCCCGCTGACCTCGAAGGGCACCTTGTGACCATTCGCGTGATCATCGTCGACGACCAGGCCATGGTGCGGGCGGGTTTCGCCGCGCTGCTGTCGGCACAGGCCGACATCGACGTGGTGGGCGAGGCGCCGGACGGGAAGCAGGGCGTGGAGGTGGCCCGGGCGACCCATCCGGACGTGGTGCTGATGGACGTGCGGATGCCCGAGATGGACGGTCTCGCGGCGGCGCGGGAGATCCTGTCGCCGCCGGTGGGGGTCGTCCACCGTCCGAGGGTGCTGATGCTGACCACCTTCGACGTGGACGACTACGTGTACGAGGCGCTGCGTGCGGGGGCGTCGGGCTTTCTGCTGAAGGACGCGCCGCCGGCGGACCTGATCGCGGCGGTACGGGTGGTCGCGGCCGGCGAGGCGCTGCTGGCGCCGTCGGTGACACGTCGGCTGATCGCCGACTTCGCGGCGTCGCGGCCGGCGCCGCGGGCGGACCGGGCGGCGCTGCGGCTGAACGGTCTGACGCCACGCGAGACGGAAGTGCTCGAGCTGATCGCTCGGGGGCTGTCGAACCAGGAGATCGCGGACCGGCTGGTGCTCGCCGAGCAGACGGTGAAGACGCACATCGGGCGGGTGCTTGCCAAGCTCGATCTGCGGGACCGGGCACAGGCGGTGATCTTCGCGTACGAGTCGGGACTTGTGACGCCGGGCGACGCCCGCCGCTGAAAGGGGCGGGACCGCCGCGCTCCGCGCCGCATCCAGGCAGCCCCCGGGGGAAAGCCCCACCCCGGCCCGGGGGCCCGTCCCTCCTCCCGCCCCTACTCCGGTATGAGCGGGGAGTTGGCTCCTCGGTGTGACGTGCCGCCGCCCCTCTTCTTCCTACCTTCCTCTCGTCAGGACGAGACACCAGAGGGAAGAGGGAGGGCCGCCATATGCGCCGCTACACAAGGACGTTGGTCGCCGCCGCGCTCACCACCACCGTGGTCGCGGGGACGGCGGGCTGGGCGTCCGGGAGCGCCCAGCAGGCCGTGAGCGGGGCGCCGGTCGGGGCCGAGGCGTGGCGGGCGGACGGGCTGCCCGACCCGGAGGGCATGACCGCCGACGAAGTGGCCGCGTTCTTCGGGAACGTGAGCCCGGCCCGGCAACGGGAGCTCGTCCGCGCGCACCCCTCCGTCGTCGGCAACCTGGACGGCGCGCCCCTCCAGCTCCGGTTCGAGGCCAACGCCAAGGCCGCGGGGCCGCGGTACGCCGGGCAGCGGGTCCTCGCGTTCGACCCGCGCGGCCGGGGCCAGATCGCCCTCGTCCGTGGGGACTTGGCGCGCGCCCGGCACATCGCCGTCATCGTGCCCGGTTCCGACATAGACGCCGGCAACAGCAAGCCGCTCACCGACATGGCGGACGCCCTGCGCCACGCGGCCGGCGACACCACCGCCGTCATCGCCTGGGCCGGCTACACCACCCCCGTAGGCGTCGGTCTCGACGCCGCCACCGGTGATCTCGCCGAGGTCGGGGCCGAGCGGCTGACCCGGCTGACCGACGGACTCGCGGCCGTCGGCGCCCCCGCCCCCTCCCTCTTCTGCCACAGCTACGGCTCCGTCGTCTGCGGCCTCGCCGCGCACGACCTCAAGGCGAAGGACATCGTCGTCTTCGGCTCCCCCGGCATGCGCGCCGGGAGCGTCGCCGAGCTGAACACCTCCGCACGGGTCTGGGCCGCCAAGGACCCCTCCGACTGGATCGACCGGGTCCCGAACGTCGAGTTCGCGGGGCTCGGGCACGGCGAGGACCCCACCGGGGCCGGCTTCGGGGCCCGCCGGGTGCCCGCCGACGACGCCCGGGGCCACAACGGCTACTTCGGCGCCGGCACCCGGTCCCTGCGTACCTTCGCCGCCATCGCCCGAGGTGACGTCCGATGAGCGCGATGACGACGAGCACGAGGCCGTTGAGCACGATGACGACGGGCACGAGGCCGTTGAGCACGATGACGACGGGCACGGTGACGAAGGCCGTCGCGACGATCGAGGCGCGCACGCCCGCCCACCGCGACCGGGCCGTCGACGGCTTGCGCGCCCTCGCCCTGCTCGCCGTGCCGACCGGGCACTGGCTCCTCGGCGGGTTCACGCTCTCCTCCGACGGCGCCCTCCACAACGCCAGCCCGCTCTCGGCCTTCCCCGGATTCGCCCCGGTCAGCTGGCTCCTGCAGATGCTGGGGATCTTCTTTCTGGTCGGCGGTCACGCCTCCGTCCTGTCGTACCGGAAGCGGAAGGGTTCCAGCGGCGCGTGGCTCAAGGGGAGGCTCGCCAGGCTCGGCCGGCCTGTGCTGGGGGTCACCGCCGTGTGGGCCGTGCTGCTGCCCCTGCTCCACTACGGCTTCGGGGTGCCGGGAGACACCCTGCGAACGGCGTCCACCCTCGTCGTCCAGCCGCTCTGGTTCGTCGGCGTGTACACGGTCGTGACCGCCCTGACCCCGCTCTGCGTCCACGCCGCCCGCCGGGCGGGCGTGTGGGCCGCGGCCCCGCTGCTCGGTTCGGTCGCCGTCGTCGACTTCCTGCGCTACGGACCGTATGCCGAGGCCATGCCCTCCTGGCTGAGCGTCCTCAACGTCCTTCCCGGCTGGCTCTTCGCCTACCAGCTCGGTGTCTCCTGGGGCGAGGGCCGGGTCACCAGGCGGCACGCCTGGGGACTGCTGCTCGGCGGCGCGGCGCTCTTCGCCGCCCTGTTGCTCGCCTTCGGCTATCCCGCGTCGATGGTCGGCGTGCCCGGCGAGGCGCGCACCAACTCCCACCCGCCGTCGCTGCTCGTGCTCGCCCTCGCCGCCACCCAGAGCGGCCTGGCGATCCTGCTGCGCGACCGGCTCGGCAGGCTGCTGAAGCGGCCCGCGCTCTGGGCGCCGGTCGTGGTCGTCAACCTGTCCGCGATGACGATCCTGTGCTGGCACCAGACGGCGATGCTCGCCGCCGCGATCCCGGCTTCGTACGCGGGTGAGGTCCCGGGTCTCGTCGGGGCCCCCGACACGGTCGGCTGGATCCTCGCCCGCCTCGCCTGGATGCCGCTCTTCGCCGGGCTGCTGGTGCTGACCGGGCGGTACGCGCGCGGGTTCGAGTCCCCGTGGACGCGCACCGGCCCGGCTCCCCGCGCGGCGGCGGGGCTGCTCGCGGCGGGTTTCGCGGTCTTCGCGCTCGGCCTGGCGTGAGCAGCCCTCTCCAACCGGGTCTCAGCCCTCCCGAGCCGCCGAGGTGGAGCTCATGTCCGGATAGCGGTCGCCCGTCACCTCCGCGGCGATCGGCTCCAGCTCCGCCAGTTCCGCCTCGGTCAGCGTGATCCGGGTGGCCGCCGCGTTCTCCTCCAGACGGCTCCGCTTCCGGGTGCCCGGGATCGGGACGACCGTCAGACCGTGCACATCGGACCGCTGCTGCACCCAGGCCAGAGCGATCTGCGCCGGCGTCGCCCCGCGGGTCGCCGCGATCTTGTGGACGGGGGCGAGCAGGGCCGCGTTCCGCTCCGCGTTCTCACCGGTGAAGCGCGGCTGGTACCGGCGGAAGTCGCTGCCCGAGAGGTCCTTCGAGGCGTCCGCGAACGCGCCGGTGAGGAAGCCCCGGCCCAGCGGCGAGTACGGCACGAACGTCACGCCGAGCTCGGCCGCCGCGCCGACCGCGCTGCGCTCCACGTCGCGGGAGAAGAGCGACCACTCCGACTGCAGGGCCGCGATCGGGTGCACGGCGTGCGCCTCGCGCAGCTCCGCGCCGGTCACCTCGCTCAGCCCGAGCTGCTTGACCTTGCCCTCCCGTACGAGCTCGGCCATCGCGCCGACGGACTCGGCGAGCGGGACCGCCGGGTCGCGCCGGTGCATGTAGTAGAGGTCGATGGTCTCGACGCCGAGCCGGCGCAGGCTGGCCTCGACCGCGCTCCGGATGTACGCGGGGTCGTTGCGGATCCCACGGTAGTGCGGGTCGTCGGGCCGCCGCTCGATGGCGAACTTGGTGGCCAGGGTGATCTCGTCGCGGTGGGCGGCGACGAACGGGGCGAGGAACTCCTCGTTGGCGCCCTGGCCGTAGATGTCCGCCGTGTCGATCAGGGTGACGCCGGCCTCCAGGGCGGCGTCGAGGGTGTCGCGGGCCGCCGCCTCGTCCGTGTCGCCGTAGAACTCGCTGATGCCCATGGCGCCGAAACCCTGGACGCCGATCTCCGGCCCGTCCGTGCCCAGACGTACCGTCGCGATCCTGCTCATCGGGTCGTACCTCCGCATTGCTCTTCGTAGTGGCTGATCTTGATGTCGAGCACCGCGAGGGTGTCCTGCAGCTCGGCGATCCTGGACTGGACGTCCCGCCGCGTGGTCTCCAGAAGTTCACGGCGCTCGGCTGACGTGTGCTCGCCCTCCCGCACCAGCTCCGCGTACCGCACCATCGCGGCCACCGGCATCCCGGTCAGCCGCAGCTTGCCGACGAAGGCCAGCCAGTGCAGGTCCCGTTCGGTGAAGCGGCGCTGCCCCGTGTGCGACCGGTCCACGTGCGGCATCAGCCCGATCCGCTCGTACCAGCGCAGGGTGTGCGCCGTGAGGCCGGTCAGGGCGGCCACCTCGCTGATCGTGTAGCGGTCCTTCCCCTCGGGGCGGGTCGTGCTCTCGATCACGCTCATGACCCCACGCTAGAACCTTCGAGTGCACTCGAAGCAAGTAGGCTCGGCTGCATGCAGAGCCTGGCGATGATCGAGAACTGGCCCGTCCCCACCGCGGCAGCCGCCGTCGTGCGCGCGGACGGCACCCCGGCCGGGTCGCACGGCCCCACCGCGCGACGGTTCCCGCTGGCCTCGGTCACCAAGCCGCTGGCGGCGTACGCCGTCCTCGTGGCGTACGAGGAGGGGGCGATCGACCTCGACGAGCCCGCCGGGCCCGAGGGCGCGACCGTCCGCCACCTGCTGGCCCACACCTCGGGTCTCGCCTTCGACGAACCGCGCGTGACGGCCGCGCCCGGCATCCGCCGGATCTACTCCAACACCGGGTTCGAGGTGCTGGGCGACCATGTCGCCAAGGCGACCGACATCCCCTTCGCCGACTATCTGCGCCAGGCGGTCCTGGAGCCGCTGGGAATGGCGTCGACGACGCTGGAGGGCTCGCCCGCCAAGGACGCCGTCTCGACCGTCGACGACCTGGCGCGGTTCGCGGCGGAGGTGCAGGCGCCCCGGCTGCTCGACGCGCGCACGGTGCTCGACGCGATGACGGTGACGTACCCCGGTCTGACCGGCATCCTGCCCGGCTACGGACACCAGCGGCCCAATGACTGGGGGCTCGGCTTCGAGATCCGGGACGGCAAGTCGCCGCACTGGACGGGGGCCTCGTCCTCACCGCGTACGTTCGGGCACTTCGGGCAGTCCGGCACCTTCCTGTGGATCGACCCGGACGCCCGCGCCGCGTGCGTGGCCCTGACCGACCGGCCCTTCGGGGCCTGGGCGGTGGAGGCCTGGCCGCTGTTCACGGACGCGGTGCTGGCGGAGCTGCGTACGGCGGGCTCCGACACCTGCTGAGGCCCTCTACTCACAGCGGGCCGCCGGGAGCTGGCCGTCGGGGCCGCCCAGGACGACCTCCGGTGGAGCGGTGGGGTTCTCGGCGTACGCGACCGTGCAGACGACCTGCTGAACGGCGGTCCCTTCCAGTTCTCGGACGGGCATCGAGGTCCTGATCCAGGCCCTGCCGCCCTTGGTGCCCTGCTCGACGATCGTGAGCGGGGACCGTCCGGTGCCGGGCAGCCGGGAGTCGAGGCCGGCGTCCCGCTCGGCGTCGGTCGGCCCGATGGACAGGACGACGAGCGCCTTGCCGGCCTTCGTACGGGTCTTTTCCAGGCCCGCCTCGGAGCCCGAGCCGCCCGGGGCCTCCGTTTCGTCGGTTGTTCCCGCTGTCTCCGTGCCACTCCCGCTGCTGGGCCCGGTGTCCCAGTGCACCAGGGGGTCGCTCGTCGACCGGGCAACCGGCAGCACCCTCCCCTCCCTGTCGACGAGGAAGAGCAGCATCCGCTCCGAGCCCGGCGGGATGACGGTGACGGTCGCGCCGCCGCCCGCCTCGACCACGTCGGTCTGCTGGATGCCGCAGCCGGTGGCGGTCAGCAGCAGCACGGCCGGGGCGAGGACGCCGCGCAGCCGTCTCATGCTCCCTCCTCCGGTCCCGCCGTCACCGGCATCTCGACGACGAACACGGCGCCGCCTCCGGGATCGTTCATGGCGCGGACCGTGCCGCCGTGCAGTCGTACGTTCTCCAGGGTGATCGCGAGTCCGAGGCCGCTGCCGGCCGAGCGGGTACGGGCCTGATCGGCCTTGTAGAAGCGGTCGAAAACGTGCGGCAGCGCCTCGGGCTGGATACCCGGGCCCCGGTCGGCGACCTCGGTGACGAGCCAGGTGCTCGCGTCGTCCGCGCGGAACTCGGTGGAGAGCCGGACGGTGACCGGCGGGCGGCCGTGACGCAGGGCGTTGCCGACGAGGTTGGCGATCACCACGTCGAAGCGGCGCGGATCGAGCCGGGCGCGGATGCCGTCGGGCAGGTCGGTGACGATCTGCGCCGGCTCCGTCCACCGCCTGCTCAGCAGCGTTCGGCGGATGGTCTCGGCCACGTCCACCTCGTCGGTGTGGAGCACGGCGGCGCGCGCGTCGAACCGGGAGATCTCCATCAAGTCCTCGACGAGCACGGCGAGTTTGCCGGTCTCGGCGCTGATCAGACGGACGGCGGCGGCCGTGTCGGGGTCGAGTCCGGCCGCGTCCTCGTCGAGGACCTCGGTGACGGCGAGCATGCCCGCCAGCGGGGTGCGCAGTTCGTGGGAGACGTCAGAGGCGAAGCGGCGGGCGCGGGCCTCGGCCTGGCGCAGCTCGACGACGGAGCGTTCGAGCTCGGCGGCGGACTCGTTGAAGGTCTGGGCCAGTTCGGCGAGTTCGTCGCCTCCCTTCACCTGGATCCGGGTGTCGAGCCTGCCTTCCCCCATCCTGCGCGCGGCCCGCCGCAGGTCACGTACGGGGCGCAGCACGCTGCGGGCGGCGAGCAGGGCGGGGATCAGCGCCACGGCGAGGGCGGGCAGGACGCCGTCGCGGGCGGCGGTGACCATGGCCCGGATGCTGACCTCCTCCACGTCCAGCTCCATCACGGCGTAGAGGACGAGGCCGGTGGGGCGGGTCCCGCCGCTCTGCTCGCCCGGCGTGAAGACGATCGGCAGGGCGACGGTGAGCCACGGCTTGCCGGCGCTGACGACCCGCTGGAAGCTGCCGTGCGGTGCGCCGAGGGCGGACCGGCGCAGGGCAGGGGTGATCACGGTGGAGGTGGGGCTGGTGGTGGAGGAGACACGGAGGGTGCCGTACTCGGCGAAGACCCTCCAGGGGCGGGGCTTCCCCTGGCGGGCGATCCGGCGGACCGCGTCCTGGAGCACCGTGCGGTCGACGGGAAGCCCGACCTGGACGGTCTGGACCTGCTCCCGGAAGTGGGAGACGGCGATGTCCTGGGTCTGTTCGAGGATGGCGTTGCGGGCGGCCCGGTAGGTGAGCGCGGCGGTGGTGCCGCAGCCGACGGCGGCGACGAGGAGGAAGGCGAGGACGAGGCGGGTGCGGAGGCCGAAGGCGCGGGGGCGGCGGCGGGGGCGTGCCCCGGGTGTTGCGGCGGGGGTCTCGTTCTCTGCCTCCCCGGGTATCGGCTCCCCGCTCGCGCGGGCCCTCACAGCGGTCCGAAGCGGTAGCCGAAACCGCGCAGCGTCTGTATGTAGCGGGGCTCGCCCGGGGTGTCCTCGATCTTGTTCCGCAGGCGGCTGACGCAGGCGTCGACGAGACGGGCGTCGCCGTGGAAACTGTGCTCCCAGACGTGTTCGAGGAGCTGTTGGCGGCTGAAGACCTGCTCGGGGGCGGCCGTGAGGTGCAGGAGGAGTTTCAGCTCGGACGGCGCGAGGGCCAGGCGCTCGCCGTTCTTGGCGACGGCGAGGCCGGCCCGGTCGATGGCCAGTTCCCCGTGGAACTCCACCGCCGGGCGCCCGCCCGCCGGCGCCTCGATGCGGCGCAGCACGGCGCGGATGCGGGCCTCGATGACCTCGGTGCGGGCGGGCTTGACGATGTAGTCGTCGGCGCCGGCCTCCAGGCCGATGACGACGTCGAAGTCGTCGCCGCGGGCGGTGAGCATGATGATCGGCAGCTGGCTGGTCTCGCGGACCCGGCGGCAGACCTGGACGCCGTTCATGCCCGGCAGCATGAGGTCGAGGAGGAGCAGCTCGGGGCGGAACTCGCCGAGCGCGGCGAGGCCCGCCTCCCCGGTCGCGGCGGTCCGCACCTCGTGTCCGCGGCGCCGGAGCCCTAGCTCGACGCCTTCCCGGACGGAGGGGTCGTCTTCGATCAGGAGCACGCGTGGCATCTGTGGAGTATCCCTAGGTCGGGTGAAGTGTCCCAAGGCCGGAAGGGGCGGAAGGGGCGGGCCACGCGGGGAGACCCCGCACGGCCCGTCCGTCAGCCGCCCCGCCGTACGAGGCGGCGGGCGCGGGTCGTTCCGGCCCCGATCAGCGCCTGGACCTCCGTGAGGCGCAGCGCGCGGGCCAGCAGGGCGAAGACGGCGACGATCGCGAGTGCGCCCGCCAGGCCGGACGGCACCGGGCCCGCCGGAGTGGTCAGGTCCGCGGCGAGGAGTCCGAAGCCGGCGGCGGGTAGGGCGACGGCGAGCAGGCGTACGAGTGCGCCGGCGGTGCCGCCGGTACCGCCCGCGTTCTTCAGTCGTCGCCCCAGGACGTACGCCGTCAGGCCCCAGCCCGCCCACAGGGCCAGCGAGTAGCCGGCGGCCATTCCCGCGACCGCCCACTCTGGCGGCAGTACCCGGTGGGCGACGACGGCGAGCAGCGCGTTGAGGCCCGCGATGACCAGGTTCAGGAAGAAGGGGGTGCGCGTGTCGCGGAGCGCGTAGAAGGCACGGGTGCAGACGTACTGGCCGGAGAGGGCGACGAGGCCCGGTGCGAGGGCCATCAGGATCCAGGCCATGGAGCGGACGGCGGAGGCTTCGGTGCGCCCGTACTGGAAGACCGTGCCGATCAACGGCACCGCCAGGGCGAAGAGGGCGCAGGCGGCGGGGACGATCGCCGCCGCGCTGGTGCGCTGGGCGTAGGCCACGTCGCGGCGCACCCCCGCGAGGTCGCCCTCGGCCGCCGCGCCGCTCATGCGGGGGAGCAGGGCGGTGACGAGGGCGACGGTGATGATGCCGTGCGGGACGGTCCACAGCTGGTAGGCGTTGTTGTACGCGCTGAGCCCGGCGCCCTCGGCGAGCTGGCCGGCCGTCGTCGCGACCTTGGTGGTGACCCAGTACGCGGCCTGGTTGGTGAGGACGAGGAGGACCAGCCAGCCGGCCGAGCGCAGGGGGGCGGTGAGGCCGCTGCCGCGCCAGTCGAAGCGGGGGCGCCAGCGGAAGCCGGCCACCCGCAGGGAGGGCAGGAGGGCGAGGGCCTGGAGGGCGATGCCCGCCGTGGTGCCCCAGCCGAGGAGCGCGGTCTCGCCGGGGGTGAGCTCGCCACCGTCGGACACGGCCAGGAACAGGGCGAAGACGGCGACCACGACGACGTTGTTGAGGACCGGCGTCCACATCATCGCCCCGAACCTGCCCCGTGCGTTGAGCACTTGACCGAGCAGGGTGAACAGGCCGAGGAAGAGGATCTGCGGCAGGCAGGAGCGGGCGAAGGCGACGGTCATCGTGCGCTGCGACCCGGTGTAGTCGGTGTACGCGTCGACGATCGCGGGCGCCGCGAGGACGGCGACGGCGGTCAGGACGGTGAGGGCGAGCAGGCAGACCGTGAGGAGGCGGTCGGTGTAGGCCCGGCCGCCGTCCTCGTGTTCCCTGGCCGCCTTCACCAGCTCGGGCACGAAGACGGCGTTGAGCGCGCCGCCGAGCAGCAGCATGTAGACGATGGTGGGGACGGAGTTGCCGAGCGCGTACCCGTCGGCGACGAAACCGGTGCCGATGGCCGCCGCGACGATCGCGGACCGTACGAAGCCGGTGGCGCGCGAGACCAGCGAACCGGCGGCCATCAGCGCGCCGCTGCGCAGGACGGACGCGGTCCTGGCGGGTGACTCGGTGAGCGTCGCCGTCACCGGCGGGCCAGATACGCCTGGAAGGCGCGGTGCAGCGTGTGGTTGGTCGTGCCCTGCAACGGAATCTCCCACTCCCCCAGTGTTTCGACGACCTGCCCGCCGGTGCCGAGCTTCCAGCGCAGCAGCCCGTGGGCGCGGTCGTCAGGATCGAGCGTGGAGGGTACCCCGCGCAGGTCGTAGACGTCGGCCCCCGCAGCGTGCGCGTCGAGCATCATGCGCCACTGCAGGGCGTTGGAGGGGCGGACCTCGCGGCGGTGGTCGGCGGAGGCGCCGGTCTGGTACCAGACCCGCCGGCCGACCGTGACCATGGTGTGGGCGGCCAGGATCTCGCCCTCGTGACGGGCCAGGTAGAGCTTCATCCGGCCGGGGTGCTCGGCGTTCAGGACGGCGTACTGGCGCTCGTAGTACGCGAGGGACCGGCCGAGCCGGAAGCCGTCGCGCTCCTCGGTGACGCGAAGGAGCCGGTAGAACTCGGGCAGGTCGGCTGCCGAGCCGACGGTGATCTCGACGCCGGACTTCCGGGCCTTGCGGACGTTGCGGCGCCACTCCTGGTTGAGTCCGGTCCACAGGTCGTCGGGGGCACGGCCGGTGAGCGGGACCTGGTAGACGAAGCGGGGCTGGGCGTCGGCGCCGTCCTCCGACTCACCGCCGCACCGGCGCCAGCCGCGGGCCCTCAGCCGTTCGGCGACGGCGGTGCCGAGCGGGTCGACCTCGCCGGCCAGGACGTCGGCCAGCCGCCGGCCGGGACCGGTGCTCGCCTTGAGCGTGGCGGCGTCCCAGCGGCGGAACGCGGGGCCGGGCCCGATGCGTACGGCGAACGCGCCGGAGGCCCGCAGGTGTTTGAGGAGGGGGTCGAGCCAGCCGTCGAGGTCGGGGTCGGCCCAGTCGGCGACCGGCCCCTCGGGGAGGTACGCGAAGTACTTGCGGGTGCCGGGGAAGGGGCGGAGCAGGACCAGGGCGGCGCCGGTGAGGGCGCCGCCCTCCGGCCCCCAGCCGATGAGTTGATGGCTCCATCCGTCCTTCACCCGCGCCCAGGCGGGGAGTTGGAGGAAGCTCGGCCCGTCCGGTCCGGTGGAGCGGGCGGCGAGGAAGGCACGGTACGCCTCGGGGGTGACGGGTCCCAGCCGCAGCGCACGGGCGGGCGCGGCCGTCACGAGCAGCGCTGACACAACGGAAGCCTCCTTGTTCCGCCCCGTTCGGTGGTGGGGCGCACAGCAGGCTCACAGCCGGTCGTGACCGCTCCGCGCGGGGAATGTGACCGGACGATGACCGTTCCTCTCCAGCCGTTGTCACATGGCCGCCGGACCGGGAACGGGCCCTCGACGGCGGCCTAGAGTCCGGGACATCCCACTCTTTCTCCCTCTCCTGCTGCGGAGGTCTGTTCCGTGCTGCGGACACGCATACCCCTCTTCCTTCTGGCGGCCGTCTCCCTCACCGCCTGCTCGGCCGGAACGGTGGCCGAGGCCCCGGCCCGGTCGGCCGCCTCCGCCGAGGACCGCCCGGCGCGGGTGACCGTGGCTCCCCCGACGGCCGGCCGGCCGGTGACCGTGACGGCGACGGGCGGCACCTTGTCGGTGGTGAAGGTGGCCGACGCGGACGGCGCTGTGCTCGGGGGCCGTACCGCCGCCGGCGGGGCCTCGTGGGTCTCGGACCGCAAGGCCGCGCCCGGCACCTCGTACACGGTGGAGGTCACCGCACGCTCCGCCGGCGGGCGGGAGACGACCTCCCGGTCGGGCTTCTCGCTCCCCGAGGCGGACCGGGTCAACAAGCTGACGCTGGCGCCCGGCAAGAACACGACGGTGGGCATCGCCCAGCCCCTGTCGATCGTCTTCGACCGGCCCGTCACCCACAAGGCGGACGTGGAGAGGCGGTTGAAGGTCACCACCTCCAACGGCACCGAGGGCTCGTGGGGCTGGCTGAAGGACTGGTCGGGCAAGGACCGGGCGGACTGGCGGCCGCGCGCGTACTGGAAGCCGGGCACGAAGGTCACCCTCGACGCGACGCTCGACGGGACGGACTCGGGCGGCGGCTGGTTCGTGCGCGACTACCGCACCGGATTCACCGTCGACTCCACGGCTCGGGTCGTCAAGGTCGACCTGGACCGCAAGCGGCTCGACGTCGTGCGCAACGGCCGCCTGATCACCACCGTCCCCGTCTCCGGCGGCACCCCGGGCGGCGACAAGCGGTCGTGGCGGGGGACGGCGGTCCTGATGTCGAAGGAGGGGACGATCAACATGAACTCGGAGACGGTCGGGCTCGGCGACGCCTACGACAAGATGGTCGACCACTCCATGCGGCTGACGTGGTCGGGGATGTACGCGCACGCGGCGCCGTGGAACGCGAAGTACTTCGGCAGGGTGAACATGAGCTCCGGCTGCATCGGCATGAGCGACGCGCACGCCGCCTCTCTCTACGCCTCGGTCCGCGCCGGCGACCCCTTCGAGATCACCGGCGCCGACACCAAGGGCGCGGTGGCCCCGGGCAACGGCTACGGGGCGTGGAACGTGAGCTGGGAGCAGTGGCGGGCGAAGAGCGCGCTGGCGCGGACGCGCTGACGCGTGCGTGATTCGGGGAGCGGGAACGCCCCCGTCCCGCGCCGGCACCGACGGCCGGGCGCGTCCGCCCGCGCCCGGCGGGCGGAGGGCGGAGGGCGGAGGGCGGAGGGCGGAGGGCGGAGGGCGGAGGGCGGAGGGCGGAGAACGCTCCGGGCCGCGGGCCGGCACGGACGGCTGGGCGCGGCACGGCGGTCAAAGACCTGCGGCCACCTCGTCCTCGGTGCGACAGCGGCGCACCCCTAGCGAGTCGTAGAGCCGGCCGTCGCAACGGCCCGCCCCCGGTCCGGAGGCCGGAGGCGTCCGCCCGCGCCCGGCGGGGGGGGACCACGGAGGACGGACCGGCCTCGGCCTGGCGGCGTCAGGCCGGCGCGCGCATCTCCCAGAGGAGGACCTCGGCGTCGGACGTCGCCAGGAGCGCGAGGTTCTCGGCGTCGGTGACGCGGGCCGCGTCGCCGGGGCCGAGCTCCTCGCCGTCCAGGCGGACCGTGCCCCGCACCACGTGCGCGTAGACGAAGCCGGCGTCCGGGACGGCGGTGCGCTCGCCGGGCTCCAGGCGCCGCACGTGCAGCATCGCCGCGGCCTCCGGCAGGGCGTACGGAGTGGAGTCGGCGATGCCGCGGACGATCTCGTAGGAGGGCTCGCCGCCCGCCTCCAGGGGGGCCAGCCACATCTGGACGAAGACCAGCGGCACGTCGCCGTCGTTGCGCTCCTCGTGCCGCACGCCCGCGGCGGAGCTGAGCCGCTGGACGTCCCCGGGGCGGACGACGGTGGTGTGACCGGCCGTGTCGCGGTGGGTCAGTTCGCCCTCGACGACCCAGGTGACGATCTCGGTGTGACTGTGCGGGTGCTCGGCGAACCCGGCGCCGGGAGCGAGCCGCTCCTCGTTGCAGGCGAGGACGGCGCCGAAGCGGAGGTTGTCGGGGTCGTAGTGGCGCCCGAAGGAGAACGCGTGCCGGGTCTCGATCCCTGCGTCGGGGTCGCCCCCCTGGTAACGCTCCCCGGCCCGCTGAATGCTCATCACCGGCTCACCGTAACCGCCGCGGCCCTTGCCCCGGCCGGGGAAACGCCCCCGACCCAGCACTCCGCGGTCCCGATAAGGCAGTCTTGTCCCCGTGCCAGAACCCACGAACGCAGCTCATCCACACTCCGCGACCCTGAAGCGCCTCGAACAGTCCTCCGGGCGGCTCGCCGCCAACGCCATTGCCCGCATGGACGAGACGCTGCCGTGGTACCGGGCGATGCCGCCCGAGAACCGGTCGTGGATCGGTCTGGTCGCCCAGGCGGGCATCGCCGCGTTCACCGAGTGGTTCCGGCACCCCGAGACGCCGCAGGCGATCTCCACCGACGTCTTCGGCACCGCACCCCGCGAGCTGACCCGCGCCATCACGCTGCGTCAGACCGTGGAGATGGTCCGCACCACCATCGAGGTGATGGAGACCGCGATCGAGGAGGTCGCGGCGCCCGGGGACGAGTCCATCCTGCGTGAGGCCCTCCTCGTCTACGCCCGCGAGATCGCCTTCGCGACCGCCCAGGTCTACGCCCAGGCGGCCGAGGCCCGCGGCGCCTGGGACGCCCGCCTGGAATCCCTCGTCGTGAACGCGGTCCTCTCCGGCGAGGCGGACGAGGGTGCCGTGTCCCGGGCCGCGGCCCTCGGCTGGAACTCCCCCGAGCACGTCTGCGTCGTCCTCGGCACCGCCCCCGACGGGGACAGCGAACTGACCGTCGAGGCGATCCGCCGGGCAGCCCGGCACGCCAAGCTCCAGGTCCTCACCGGCGTCCTCGGCGACCGGCTCGTCGTCATCGCCGGCGGCAACGACAACCCGCTGCAGGTCGCTAAGGCCCTGATCGGGCCGTACGCCGCGGGGCCGGTCGTCGCGGGCCCGATCGTCCCCGATCTGCTCGCCGCCACGAGGTCCGCCCAGGCCGCGGCGGCCGGCCTCAAGGCGTGTATGGCCTGGCAGGACGCGCCGCGGCCGGTTCTGGCGGACGATCTGCTGCCGGAGCGCGCCATCGCGTCCGACCCTTCGGCCCGCGAGCAGCTGGTGGAGGAGATCTACAGACCGCTGGAGGAAGCGGGGTCGGCGCTCCTCGAAACCCTGAGTGTCTATCTGGAGCAGGCGAGCAGCCTGGAGGGGGCTGCCCGGATGCTGTTCGTCCACCCCAACACCGTGCGCTACCGGCTCCGACGTGTGACCGATGTCACCGGCTGGTCACCCTCCGATGTCCGTTCTGCGTTCACCCTGCGGATCGCGCTCATCCTCGGACGCTTGGCCGACGCAGATCAGCAGTCCTAGACTTTTGTCGAACACCGACAATTCCCCCGACGGTTCTTCGTCCTTGTCCCCACGGGCGCTCGGAGCCGTCCCCAAGAGAGAGTGTGAGGGTGCTCGTACTCGTCGCTCCCGGCCAAGGCGCTCAGACGCCCGGCTTCCTGACCCCCTGGCTCGAACTTCCCGGCGCCGCCGACCGCGTGGCCGCCTGGTCCGAGGCCATCGGGCTCGACCTCGCCCACTACGGCACGAAGGCCGACGCGGACGAGATCCGCGACACCGCCGTGGCGCAGCCGCTCCTCGTGGCCGCCGGACTGCTGTCCGCCGCCGCGCTCGGTGAGGTCGCCCCCGGCGCCGTCGCGGGTCACAGCGTCGGTGAGATCACCGCCGCCGCGTTCGCCGGCGTCCTCGACGACACCGCCGCGCTGCGTCTCGTACGTACGCGTGGTCTGGCGATGGCCGAGGCCGCCGCCGTCACCGAGACCGGCATGTCCGCGCTGCTCGGCGGCGACCCCGAGGTGACCGTCCCGCACCTCGAGAAGCTCGGCCTGACCCCGGCCAACGTGAACGGCGCCGGCCAGATCGTGGCCGCCGGCACGCTGGAGCAGCTGGCCGCCCTGGAGGCGGACAAGCCCGAGGGCGTCCGCCGGGTCGTCCCGCTCAAGGTGGCCGGCGCTTTCCATACGCACCACATGGCTCCCGCCGTGGCGAAGCTGGAGGCGGCGGCGAAGGAGCTGACCGTCGCCGACCCGACCGTGAGCTACGTCTCCAACAAGGACGGGCGGACCGTCGCCACCGGCTCCGAGGTCGTCTCACGCCTCGTCGGCCAGGTCGCCAACCCGGTCCGCTGGGACCTGTGCATGGAGACCTTCGAGGCGCTGGGCGCGACCGCGCTGATCGAGGTGTGCCCGGGCGGCACCCTGACCGGTCTCGCGAAGCGCGCTCTGCCGGGCGTCCGCACCGTCGCTCTGAAGACCCCCGACGACCTCGACGCGGCCCGCACGCTGATCGCCGACGTTTCAGCAGCCCGATAGGAGCCGAGAGAAGCATGTCGAAGATCAAGCCCAGCAAGGGCGCCCCGTACGCGCGGATCATGGGTGTCGGCGGCTACCGCCCCACCCGTGTCGTGCCGAACGAGGTGATCCTCGAGAAGATCGACTCGTCCGACGAGTGGATCCGCTCGCGCTCCGGTATCGCCACCCGCCACTGGGCCTCCCCCGAGGAAACCGTGACCGCGATGTCGGTCGAGGCCTCGGGCAAGGCCCTCGCCGACGCCGGGATCGCCCCGGAGCAGATCGGCGCCGTGATCGTCTCCACGGTCTCGCACTTCAAGCAGACTCCGGCCGTCGCCACCGAGATCGCCGACAAGATCGGCTCCGGCAAGCCGGCCGCGTTCGACATCTCCGCCGGCTGCGCGGGCTTCGGCTACGGCCTGACGCTCGCCAAGGGCATGATCGTCGAGGGTTCGGCAGAGTACGTACTTGTCATCGGCGTCGAGCGGCTGAGCGACCTGACGGACCTTGAGGACCGGGCGACGGCCTTCCTGTTCGGCGACGGCGCCGGCGCGGTCGTCGTCGGTCCCTCCGACGAGCCGCACATCGGCCCCTCGGTCTGGGGTTCGGAGGGCGACAAGTCCGAGACGATCAAGCAGACCGTGCCGTGGAACGAGTTCCATGTGGGCGATGTCTCGAAGCTGCCCCTCAACGACCAGGGCGAGATCAAGTTCCCGGCCATCACGCAGGAGGGTCAGGCGGTCTTCCGCTGGGCCGTCTTCGAGATGGCGAAGGTCGCCCAGCAGGCGCTGGACGCCGCCGGCATCTCGGCGGACGACCTGGACGTCTTCATTCCGCACCAGGCGAACATGCGGATCATCGACTCGATGGTGAAGACTCTGAAGCTGCCGGAGCACGTCACGGTCGCCCGTGACGTCGAGACCACCGGCAACACCTCGGCCGCCTCGATTCCGCTCGCGATGGAGCGGCTCCTGGCGACCGGGAAGGCGAAGAGCGGCGACACCGCGCTCGTCATCGGCTTCGGGGCGGGTCTCGTCTACGCCGCGACGGTCGTTACTCTCCCCTAGGCACACCGGATCTTCCGGAAGCCCCCTACCGAAGCAATCACAGAAGGAGCGCCAACATGGCCTTCACCCAGGAAGAGATCGTCGAAGGTCTCGCCGAGATCGTCAACGAGATCGCCGGCATCCCGGCCGAGGACGTCCAGCTGGACAAGTCCTTCACCGACGACCTGGACGTCGACTCGCTGTCCATGGTCGAGGTCGTTGTGGCCGCCGAAGAGCGCTTCGACGTCAAGATCCCGGACGAGGACGTCAAGAACCTCAAGACGGTCGGCGACGCGACCGACTACATCCTGAAGCACCAGGACTGATCCGGTCCTTGGCTGTTCGGTCTGCCACCCGGCGGTGGCGCCGTAATTCGACCATCACACACGTGGAGAAAGAATTCCTGTGAGCTCGACCAATCGCACCGTGGTCGTCACCGGTATCGGCGCAACCACACCGCTGGGTGGCGACTCCGCATCGACCTGGGAAGGTCTGATCGCGGGACGCTCCGGCGTCAAGCCCCTCGAGGGCGAACGATTCGCCGACCTGCCCGTCCAGATCGCCGCGCCCGCCGCGGTGGACCCGGGCGAGGTACTGCCCCGGCCGCTCGCCCGCAAGCTGGACCGCTCGGCGCAGTTCGCGCTGATCGCGGCCCGCGAGGCGTGGGCGGACGCGGGCTACGAGGCCCCGGCCGGCGAGGACGCGAAGATCGCGCCCGAGCGGCTCGGCGCCGTCATCGCCTCCGGCATCGGCGGCGTGACGACTCTGCTCGACCAGTACGACGTGCTGAAGGAGAAGGGCGTCCGCCGCGTCTCCCCGCACACCGTTCCGATGCTGATGCCGAACGGTCCCTCCGCCAACGTGGGTCTGGAGGTGAACGCCCAGGCGGGCGTGCACACGCCGGTCTCCGCGTGTGCGTCGGGCGCCGAGGCGATCGGCTACGCGGTCGAGATGATCCGTACCGGCCGGGCCGACGTGGTCGTGGCCGGCGGCACGGAGGCGGCGATCCACCCGCTGCCGATCGCGGCCTTCGCCAACATGATGGCGATGTCCAAGAACAACGACGAGCCGACGAAGGCCTCGCGTCCCTACGACACGGCTCGTGACGGCTTCGTGCTCGGCGAGGGCGCGGGTGTCGTGATCCTCGAGTCCGAGGAGCACGCGAAGGCGCGCGGCGCCCGGGTCTACTGCGAGGTGCTCGGCCAGGGCCTGTCGGCCGACAGCCACCACATCGCGCAGCCCGAGCCGACCGGCCGGGGCATCGCGACGGCGCTGCAGAACCTGCTCGACTCGACGGACCTCAAGCCGTCCGAGGTCGTCCACCTGAACGCGCACGCCACGTCGACGCCGCAGGGCGACGTCGCCGAGATCAAGGCGCTGCGCAAGGTCCTGGGCGACGACCTGGACCATGTCGCGGTCTCCGCGACGAAGTCGATGACGGGTCACCTGCTGGGTGGCGCGGGTGGCATCGAGACCGTGGCGACGGTCCTGGCGCTGCACCACCGGCTGGCCCCGCCGACGATCAACGTCGACGACCTGGACCCGGAGGTCGACGCGAACATCGTCCGCGACGAGCCCCGCGAACTCCCCCAGGGCACGATCGCCGCGATCAACAACTCGTTCGGCTTCGGCGGCCACAACGTGGTGCTGGCCTTCCGCACGATCTGACCCCACGTCACCCGTGAGGCCCACCCCCGGATGGGGGGTGGGCCTCCGGCGTGTTCTGGGGGCGGCGGTGCGAGGCGGGGGGCGGACGGGTGCCGGGGCTGATCAGACGACCTGGTGGAGCCAGCGGACCGGGGCGCCCTCGCCCGCGTACCGGAAGGGCTCCAGTTCGTCGTCCCAGGGCTTCCCGAGCAGCTTGGCGATCTCCCCCTCCAGGTCCGTCTCGCCGCGCACGGAGCGGGCCAGCGCGGCCCGCAGCCGGTCCTCGGGGATCAGGATGTCGCCGTGCATACCGGTGACGGCGTGGAAGATGCCCAGCTCGGGGGTGGCGCTGTAGCGCTCGCCCTCGGCCGTCGGGCAGGGTTCCGCGGTGACCTCGAAACGGAGCATCTGCCATCCGCGCAGCGCGGAGGCGAGCTTGGAGGCGGTGCCGGTCTCGCCCTGCCAGGAGAACTCGGCTCTCCAGGTGCCGGGGGACGCCGGCTGGCGAATCCAGTCGAGCTGGACTCTCGCACCGAGGACACCCGCGACCGCCCATTCGACGTGCGGGCACAGCGCGCGCGGTGCGGAATGAACGTACAGAACTCCACGTGTCGTCACCGGGACCTCCAGTGTGGGACGAGGTTCGCCTTTCCCAGCGGCCTCAGTAAACAGCATCGGGAGAAAAACTTCGCAAACCCCCGAAAAGGGGACAGCATGTGACGTGATGTAATTTACCGGAGCCGGTTGGCAAAGGTGCCTCTGGTTCGACGGGGGAAAAGCTACCGTGCCGCACCGCCCTTGGGGTGACGTACGGTCGGTCCGGGGGCGGGTGGACACCAAGCTTTCACTCGCCAGGACGCCGAACGGTTACCGGAGGAGGGATCGGAGAATGCGCGGCCGACATCGTCTCCGTACCACTGTCGCCTCCGTGGCGGCGGCGGTGCTCTGCGTGGGCGCGCCGGCCGGCTGCGCCGCGCCGGCGCCGGAGGCCGTCGCGCCGACCGTCCGGGCCACGCCGCGCCCCGCGCCGCTCTGGGATCGCTCCCCCGCCTCCGTGGCCGCCGTCGGCGACTCGATCACCCGTGCCTTCGACGCCTGTGAGGTGCTGGCGGACTGCCCGGAGGTCTCCTGGGCGACCGGCACGGACGCCACCGTCAACAGTCTCGCGCTGCGGCTCCTCGGCCCGGAGCGCGTCACGCGGCAGAGCTGGAATCTCGCGCGGACCGGGGCGCGGATGGCCGACCTGCCGGGTCAGATGGAACGGGCCGCCGCGGTGAAGCCGGAGCTGGTCACGGTGATGATGGGCGCGAACGACGCCTGCCGGAGCAGTGCGGCGCTGATGACCCCGGTCGAGGAGTTCCGCGCCACCTTCGCGTCGGCCATGGCCCGGCTGCGGGCGAAGGCGCCCAAGGCGCAGGTGTACGTGTCGAGCGTGCCGGACCTGCAGCGGCTGTGGTCGCAGGGGCGGGTGAGTCCCATGGGCCTGGAGGTCTGGAAGCTGGGGATCTGCCCCTCCATGCTGGCCGACGCGCAGGACCTGAGCGTGACGGCCGAGCGGCGCCGGACGCTGGTGCGGGACCGGGTGGTCGCGTACAACGCGGCCCTGAAGGAGGTCTGCGCGAAGGACCCGCGCTGCCGGTACGACGGCGGGGCGGTGTTCGGCTTCCGGTTCGACGGCGGGCAGCTCAGTCCGTGGGACTGGTTCCACCCCAGCAGGGACGGGCAGGCGCGGCTCGCGGAGATCGCGCACCGGCAGGTGACGGCGCCCGAGCCGCCCGCGTAGGGTTCCGGATCATGAGGATCACGGGTGAGCCCTTCGGTTCGGTCGACGGTACGGACGTACGGCGCTGGACGCTCGAGCGGGGCGGGGTGCGGGTGCGGCTGTTGACGTACGGCGGCATCGTGCAGTCGGTCGCGACGCCGGACCGGGACGGCGTGCCCGGTGAGACGGTCCTCGGCTTCCCGGACCTGGGCGGCTACCTGAAGCGCCCGGAGCCCTACTTCGGTGCCCTGGTGGGGCGTTACGCGAACCGGATCGCCGGCGGCGTGTTCACCCTCGACGGCCGTACGCACCGGCTCGCCCGCAACGGCGGCCCGCACAGCCTGCACGGCGGGGAGCGTGGCTTCGACAAGCGGGTGTGGGACGCGGAGGAGGTCGAGGGCGGGGTACGGCTGTCCCGGGTGAGTCCGGAGGGCGAGGAGGGCTTCCCCGGCCGGCTGGAGGTCTCGGCCACGTACACCCTCGACGAGGACGGCGCGCTGCGGATCGCCTACCGGGCGCTGACCGACGCCCCCACGGTGGTGGCGCTGACCAACCACGCGTACTGGGACCTGGGCGGCGAACACGAACTCCGCGTCACGGCCGGGTACTTCACCCCCAAGGACGGGACGGGGATCCCGACCGGCGAGATCGCCCCGGTCGGCGGCACCCAGCTCGACTTCCGTACGCTCCGGCCCGCCGGGGTGGGGATCGACGACAACTTCGTGCTCGACGCGGGCGCGCCGGACGCCGCCGAGCTGTACTCGCCCGTCACCGGGCGGGTGGTGACGGTGGAGACGAGCGAGCCGGGACTCCAGGTGTACGCGGACGCGATGTTCTCCGGGATCGCGCTGGAGACCCAGCACTTCCCGGACTCGCCGAACCGGCCGGAGTTTCCCTCGACGGTGCTGCGTCCGGGCGAGCGGTACGCCTCGGAGACGGTCTACCGCTTCGGGACGCGCTGAGCCGAGACCACCTGAAAGGCCCGAAGCCCCGAGGCGGTTGTCAGGTTCCGCCCCGGGGTGCTCATGGCGGGCTTCAGAGCTCCAGGACGGCCGTCAGCCGGGTGTCGTCGAGCGCGTGCGCGGCCCTGACCTCGTACGTTCCGGGGACGAAGGACCAGCTGTTCCGCTCCTCGTCCCAGATCTCGAAGGTGCGGCGGGGCAGCGGGATCTCGACCTCGACGCTCTCACCGGGGCCCGCCTCGACGCTCGCGAAGCCGGCCAGCCAGCGCGCCGGCCGCTCGACCGGGTCCGAAGCCGGCGCCAGGTAGATCTGGACGACCTCGCGGCCGGTGCGAGCACCGGTGTTGGTGAGCCGGACCGCGGCACGCTGGGACGTCGCTTCCAGGGAGTCGTACGACCAGGTGGTGTAGCCGAGGCCGTGGCCGAAGGCGTACGCGGGGGCGACGCCGGCCTTGTCCCATGCGCGGTAGCCGATGAACACGCCTTCGGTGTACTGGAGTTCGCCGTCCGTCGGGATGACCTCGGTGACAGGTGCGTCGGCGAGGGCGACGGGCCAGGTGGTGGGCAGTCGCCCGCCCGGCTCCTCGGCGCCGGTCAGGACGTCGGCGAGCGCGGCGCCGCCCTCCTGACCGGGGAACCAGCTGAGCAGAATCGCGGCGACGTCCTCGCGCCAGGGCATCTCGACCGGGGAGCCGGCGTTGACGACGACGACGGTGTTCGGATTGGCGGCGGCCACGGCCCGTACCAGCTCGTCCTGGCGGCCGGGGAGCGCGAGGTCCTTGCGGTCGAAGCCCTCGGACTCGACGCGCTCGGTGGTGGCGACGACCACGACGGCGGTGTCGGCGGCCCGGGCCGCCTCGACGGCCTCGGCGATCAGTTCGTCCGGGTCACGGCGCGGACCGAGGTGGACGAGGGAGAACATGACGGCCGGCAACGGGGCCGCGAACGCCTCGTCCAGCCGGTGCAGGAGGGACACCTCGACGGTCTCGCCCGCGGTGAGCGCGACCTTGGCCCGCTCGACGGGGGCGCCGAAGAACGCTTCGAAGGGGTCGGTCTCCGGGCCCATCGACTGCACACCGTCGTAGACGGTCTCCCCTGCGACGGTGAGGGTGAAGGCGCCGAGGCCGCGGGTGCCGAAGGAGTGCTCGCCGCTCTCGCGCGGGGTGAACGTGCCGAGGACCTCGATGGAGGCGAGGGTCTCGTGGGTGGCGCCGGCCGGGAGGTCGTCGCCGATCCACTGGATCTGGCCGCCCGGCAGGGTGCCCTCGCCGAGCACGGCGCCCTCGGCGTCGCGGCAGACCGCGCGGAGGGTGAACCCCTGCCCCGCGGGCGCGAGTTCGTCACTCGGGTCGGCGCCGACGGAGAAGGTCAGGGCTCCGCCGGGGAGGGCGGCGGTGAGGCCGTCGAGCGGGGAGACGGTGTGGGCGGGGAAGACCTGGGCGGAGCCGCCGCCGAGGACGCGGGCGTCGCGGGCGGCCGCGCCGATCAGGGCGACGGTCCGGCCGGCCGCGAGCGGCAGGACCGGGCTCTCGCCGCGCACCTCGTTGCGGACGAGGACGAAGCCCCGGTGGGCGATCTCGCGGGCGAGGGCGTCGCCGTCGACCGGTGCGGGGGGCTCGGCGACGACCGGTGGGGCGCCGTCGAGGGCGCCGACGCGGGCGGCGAGCCGCAGCACGTTCCGTACCGCCGCGTCGACGGCGCTCTCCTCGACCTCGCCGGCGCGGACGGCGGCGGCGAGCGCCTCGCCGTAGACGGTCTGCGGACCGGGCATGGCGACGTCGAGGCCGCCCTCGATGTCACCGGTGGTGGAACGGGCGGCCATCCAGTCGGAGACGTTGAAGCCGTCGAAGCCCCACTCGCCGCGCAGGACGTCGTGGACGAGCCGGCGGTGCTCGGTCATGGTCACGCCGTTGACCTGGTTGTAGGCGGTCATGACGCCCCAGGGGCGGGCGTCGGTGACGATGGCCTCGAAGGGAGCGAGGTAGAGCTCGCGCAGGGGGCGCGCGGCGACCTTGTTGTCGACGGTGAAGCGGTCGGTCTCGGCGTCGTTGGCGACGAAGTGCTTGACGGTGGTGCCGACGCCGCCGTCCTGGACGCCTCGCACGTAGCCGGTGCCGATGGCACCGGTGAGGTACGGGTCCTCGCTGTAGGCCTCGAAGTGGCGGCCGCCGAGCGGCGAGCGGTGCAGGTTGACGGTGGGAGCGAGGAGGACGTGGACCCCCTTGCGGCGGGCCTCCTGGGCGAGGAGTCGGCCTGCGCGGCGGGCGAGGGCGGGGTCCCAGGCGGCGGCGAGCGCGGTCGGTGAGGGCAGGGCGATCGAGGGGTCGTCGGCGGTCCAGCGGACGCCCCGGACACCGATCGGGCCGTCGGACATGACCAGGGACTTCAGTCCGATCTCGGGCAGGGCCGGGAGCGACCACATGTCCTGGCCCGCGAGCAGCCGGGCCTTGCTGTCCAGGTCGAGCTTGGAGAGCGCCGCTTCGGCGGCCTGCTCTCGGGCGGTCTCCGCGCTGGTCTCTGCCACGGCCGTACCTCCTCGTTGAAGTGCTGGAGCGGCCATGGTGGCCCGGTTACCTGTTGAGCGGTAGGTTACGTTATTTATTCGTTATCCAGCGATGCCGTACGGTCCTGTGCACAGGACTTTCGGACAGGACTTCGCGGCAGGGCGGGGAAGGGGGCCACGGCGATGGGGCGGGCCAGGAGCGAGGAGCGGCGTGCGGACATCCTGCGCGCGGCCCTCGAGGTGATCGCCGAGCGCGGCTACCGCGGCGCGTCGCTCGGGGCCGTCGCGGAGCGGGTCGGCCTGACACAGCAGGGCCTGCTGCACTACTTCCCGACGAAGGAGACGCTGCTCGTCGCCGTCCTGGAGGAGCGCGACCGGTGGGACACCAGCGGGGGGCGCGGCCGGGAGGGCTGGCGACTGGACCTGATCGACTCCCTCGTCGAGTACAACGCGATGCGGCCGGGGATCGTGCAGACCTTCTCGGCGCTCCTCGGTGAGAGCGTGACCGACGGCCACCCGGCACGGGAGTTCTTCACCGAGCGGTACGCGCAGGTCCGCGCGGAGATGGCGAAGGTGCTGCGTCTTGAGTTCGGCGAGCGCCTGCCGGGCGGACTGACCCCGGAGCGGGCGGCGCCGCTGCTGACCGCGGTGATGGACGGGCTGCAGTACCAGTGGCTCCTCGACCCGGAGGCGGTCGACATGCCGGCGGCGTTCCGGGATTTCGTCGCGTTGCTCACGGGCAGGGTGACGGCGGAGGACCACAGCGACAAATGAGGGCGCTGTAGCGGGAGTCGCGGGTGGGACGGGATACTCCCGGCACCCGACGGAAGGACCCTCGTGTCACGGATACGCCCCGCTTCACTGGGACTTGCTTTGGCGGCCACCACCGCCCTCACCCTCGGTTCGCCCCCGGCCTCGGCCATGGACACGAGCGCGGGTCGGGGTGCGGGGGCGAGCCCCGCCACTCTCGCGACCGTGGAGGAGGCGCGACTCGACCGGGCCGCACCCCAGGAGATCCTGCGGCGCGGCGGATTCGACGGCACGGCACCGGAGTTCGCTCGCGCGCTGCGCGCCACCGGCTCCTACCCGGAGGCTGAGCGCGCGGTCGCGCGGCTGGGCGCCCGGTTGTGGCAGCGGGCGGTCGACCGGGCGCAGGGCCGGGGCCCGGCGCGGGGCGACCTCAGCCGGGACGACGACCGGCCGCTGTACTGGGCACGGCTCGCGATGACCCGTGAACTGCGCTTCTGGCAGCCGGTGTTCGCGCTCGACGACGCCGCCCGGGCCCGGCTGCTCGACCGCCTGGAGCGCTCCTCGCGCGGCCAGGACTCCATCCACCTCCCGGCGGGCAAGGGCGTCAAGCGGGTCCTCGTCACCGGCTTCGACCCGTTCACGCTCGACCGGGACGTACGGATCAGCAATCCGTCCGGCGCCACCGCGCTGGCTCTCGACGGCACCTGGATCCGCACGGCCGACGGCGGCCTCGCCCGCGTCGAGACGGCCGTCTTCCCCGTCCGCTGGCAGGACTTCGCCGACGGTACGGTCGAGCGGACCCTGCGCGACCAGCTGCCGAAGGCGGACCTCTTCACGACGGTCAGCCAGGGGCGGGTCGGCCGCTTCGACATCGAGCGCCACAACGGTGCCTGGCGGGGCGGCTTCCCCGACAACGAGAACGTCTCGCGTACGGAGACGGTGCCCGTGTCGGACCCGGCGACGCAGCCCCAGTGGACGGCGACCACCCTCCCGTACGGCGCCATCGTGGCGGCCGGCACCGGCCGCTTCCCGGTGTACGACAACACGGCGGTGACCGAGATCCCGGCCGGCGCGGCGACGCCCGTGAACCGGCCGGACGGGCCGACGCCCGGCTCCGCGGCCCGGGCGGGCGGCGGCGGGAACTACCTCTCCAACGAGATCGCGTACCGCGCCACGCTGCTGCGCGACCGGCTAGGTCTGACCGGCCTGCCCGGCGGCCATGTCCACACGCCGGTGCTGCAGTTCGGCGTGGGGAACACGGATCCGGCGACGGGCACGGTCACCGATCCCGAGTTCGTCCGCAACCGGCTGGACATCGTCGCGCAGGTGCGGTCGATCATCGAAGTGGCCGCCGCCTCCGCCTGAGGGAGTTCCCCCGGGGCCGGGACGGTGGAGATGATGGCCGCATGATCGTCGCAGCAGCACAGTTCACTCCGGCTCCGGGGGACATCGACGCCAACGTCCGCACCATGGCGGAGTTGATCCGGTCCGCGGGCGTCGAGGGCGCACGGCTGGTCGTCTTCCCCGAACTGTCCCTCACCGGGTACGAACCGACTCGAGTCCGGACCGACCCGGGCCTCCACCTCGCCGAGGACGACGCCCGGCTCGGCCCGCTCCGCGACGTCTGCCGCGCGGTCTCGGCGGCGGCCGTCGTCAACGGGCCGGTGCTCACCACGTCCGGCAGGCCGGGGATCACCTCGCTGGTCATCGGCCCGGACGGGATGCTCCTCACCCGCTACGACAAGGCGAACCTGTACGGGATCGAGCACGACGTCTTCGCGCCCGGCACGACGGACGGCCGCTTCGAGCTGGACGGGGTCCGGTTCGCCCTCGCCACCTGCTACGACAACCGCTTCCCGGAGCCGGCCGAGCGGGCAGCCGCCGAGGGCTGCGCGGTCTATCTGGCGAGTTCGGTGCTCGATGTCGCCAACGACTCGTTCGAGAAGGTCTATCCGGTACGCGCCCGGGACAACGCGCTGCACGTGGTGCTCGCCAACGTCCTCGGGAGCAACGAGGCCGGCACCTGCGAGGGGCGCAGCGGCGCCTGGGGGCCGGACGGCGAGCGGATCGCCGACGCGGGTCCGGCGGACCCGGGCTTCGCCCTCGCCGACGTGGGCCGCTAGGCCGTGTCCGGAAAGTCCCGCCTGGCCCGCGACGCCCGGCAGGAACCACAAGACACCCCCAGCCCCCGGGGCCCCGCCGGCCGCCGCCGTCGGGGCCCCGGACCCGTCAGTCGTACGAGAGGTCGGAGGCCGTGTAACGGCAGGTCACGCCGTCGGGGCCGGTGCCGATCTGGGTCGGCTCCTTGCCCGTGTTGTTCCCGGTGAACCGGGTGCACGGCTTGATCTTCTTCTTGGTGTCGCCGTGGACACGGACCTCGCGCAAGGAGGCGGTGTCGCCGTAGTTGGCGTTGACACCGACGATCGACGTGCCGGGTGCGGTGATGTCCACGTCGTTGATGATGATCGTGCGCTTGTACTGCTTCTTGCAGTTGCCGCAGGACCGGACCAGCTTGCCGAACTCCGACACCTGGAACTTGGTCACGACCAGCTTGCCCGCGCCGTTGAACTGGAAGACCTTGTCCGAGGCCTTCCGCGCGCCGCCGCCGTACACCGAGTACACCGCGGAC